>CAWALB010000011.1:0-179270 GCA_963782795.1 uncultured Actinomycetes bacterium | reverse complement strand
GCTTCTGCTTTCACGCGAAAGCAGCAGTCACGATCCCGTGCGGTCCCCGGCAGCCCGGTATTGGTGGTTCCATTCATTCTTTGGTCGGGTTGCGAGAAGCCCCGATCCCGCACTGGGCGAGACCGGGGCTTTATTGGACCGCCAACCGGTTCGATGGCTCAGCTGCTGGTGGCGGCCGGCATCCGGTGACGGTGCGGGCTCGCCTTGAGCCTGCGGGTACCGAGGACGCCACCCAGGCCGAGCGCGATGACCCCGGTGATCGCGCCCGCGCCGATCGCCCCGTCGCCCCAGTCAAAGCCGCCGGGTGTGCCCGGCGCCTTCGGGCCGACGTCGGCGACGAAGGGCACGGCCTTGGAGCCGTCACGGTGCAGCACCGGGGTGTTCGACGAAGCGGGCTGTGCGTGCGCCACCGACGAGGCGCTGAACTGTGCCGGCTCGGTTGCGGGCGACGCACCTGCCGTTGCGGGGAGCGCGACCGAGATCGCGACCACGGCGCCGATCAAAGCGCCGATGAGGCGGTTGGGCCGGCTGTTGTGGATGCTCATGACTCCTCCTTGGTTGAGGCCTTGGTGATCCCTCGATCGACCATGCGCCTGCCGTTGGCGCGAGCAGTGAGAGCGCCAACCGAGGCCGGGCTCCGAGGCCCGATCAGCCACGAGCGAGTGCGGCTGCGGTCGCTTGGCGCGCTGCTCCAGGTCATGGCGACGAGTGTCCTCGCTTAGGCAGGCGCCAACAACTCAACTCTGGACCGTGGCAGGGTCCAATTCTGGATGTCGGATTCCGCTCCGCTCGAGCGAGGAAATCCGTCAATCGCACAAGGGCAGAGCTAGGGGTCGAGGGAGCGCTTATCCTCAACACTGCGAAGTCTCTTATGGGAGAGCGCAAGCGCTGTACAGGATGTGGCCGTCTGGGGGCCGCTATTCCCCAATGGCCGCAATGAGCGAGCCGAGCGGCCGTGCGCCGCCGACTGAGAGTGGCACATTCGTCGAGCGGCTCTCCGATACCGATCGCGCCGACCTTCTGACGCTCGGAGGCCTGCGCAGGTTCGCCCGCGGCGAGCACCTGATGCACCAAGGCGAGCCCGGGGACCGGGTCCTGATCCTGCTCCGGGGGCACGCCAAAGCAACCTTTGTCGATGACCAAGGGCACGAGATGGTCCTGCAGTTCGTTGGCCCGGGGGATGTGCTCGGCGAGCTTTCCTTCGCCCGCACGGAGCCCAGGTCCAGCAACGTGATCGCGATCGAGCCCGCCGAGGCGCGAGCGCTCGCTGCGTCGGAGTTCCGTGCGTATCTACGGCAGCGACCGACTGCAGCATTTGCGCTGATCGACGTTCTCAGCGAACGCTTCCGCGACGCCGACCGCAAACGGATTCAGTTCGGCGCCTCCGACACGATCGGTCGGATCGCCGCTCGCCTGATCGAGCTGTGCGAGCGCTATGGGACTCGGAGCGACGACGGAACCCGGATCGAACTTCCGATTACCCAGGGCGACCTCGGCGGATGGACCGCCTCCTCGCGCGCGGGTGTGGCAGCCGCGATGCGGACGATGAGAGAGCTCGGCTGGATCCGAACCGAGCGCCGCAAGGTCACGGTCATCGATTTGGAGGCGCTGTCGCAACGCGCGGCGTAGTCCGCCAGCTCAGAAGCCGGGTCGTGGAGCCGGCTAGTCAGGCGAGTAACGGCTGTGGGCGCTGTCAGGCCCGCTTTGCGAGGAGGGATCTCGCCTCGCGAATGCGGCGGACTGCCCCAACGGGCTCCTAGAGCGCTTCGCTTTTCGCGCAAAGCAGAAGCGTCGGCTACTCCGCAGCGTAGAGCCTTCTAGAACTCAGGTAGGGCCGGAGCCTAATGACCCGGAACGCGGTGCGCGTGCCATTGGAGCTTGCCGCTCTTGCAAGCGTTGCCCTCGGAAATGTCGCCGTTGATTTTCAGGGTCCCGCTCGCGCGGCGCCCGTGGTTGGAAAGGGCACCGGTCACACGCAACCTGCCTCCCTGCGGGGCCAGGTCGAGACCGTGGAAATGGGCGTGGCGGACCTTCATCGTGTGACTGAAGGTGTAGGTCGAGGTTTTGTGGGTTGGCAGGCCCTCACAGGTCACCGGCACGTCGTTCCAGTGAAAGTCGCGGACGACCTTGTTGCGGGTGCCGATCGTGAAGCTCGTCGACCCACCCTTCTTGACGACGCCGAGGAACTGGTTGGCCGCGGCATAGGCGGAAGCTGACACGACTAGCGCGGCAATGATGCCGACGGCGATCAGGAGGCGTTTCATCAATATCTCCGTTCCTCAAAGCCCCGGTTGTTCTCCCCTCGCGCCGACCCTATCCCGGCCCTGGTATCCCCGTCAAGCGAGGCGAGCAGCCGGTTAGTGGGCCGCGTTGGGGTCAAGGCTCGCTTCTGCTTTCGCGTGAGAGCAGAAGCGCCGCGCTTCATGCCATTTCGCGGCGTCAGGCAGCCACGAGCAATGGCGGGGTCACGAGCGGAGCCCGTGGCCAATCTGGGCCATTGACCAAACCATTGACACGGGGAAAGTTGCGCATAGCATCGACCTGTCGTATCACTCGTCGAGTAAGGGAGGGATCCATCGTGAGGAAGCGACTCCTCATCGCGACAGGGCTGATCGTCGCGCTGGCGGTGCCGGCCGTCGCGTTCGGCGCCAACGATTTCACCGGAACGTTCCCCAACGATTCGAACGCCACGATCGGCTTTCACGTCAAGCGCGTGAACGGGAAGAACAAGGAAGTCCTGGACCTTTCGGTCGGCCATTTCAACGTCAACTGCACCAAGACCGGAAACACGGAGATCCGGACCCCGCAGCCGATCGCCATCAATGCCGCGGTCCGGCAGAGGAAGTGGCACTTTGACAACGGGACCACGAGCTTCAAGGGCGAGTTCCGGAAGGGCAACAAGAACAAGGTCGACGGCACCCTGGAGGTCACGCTCACCGGAATTGATTTCGGGAACGGCCAGGGACCCGAGAACTGCCACGGAGGCCCCCGGAACTTCCACGCCCACACCTAACCGAGCGACTGATTTTGGACAAGGCTGCCGTCCCGGGGATCGCCCGGGACGGCCGTGCCCTCCCGGCTCGGGTCAGGTAGTTGGATCGGGCAAGGAAGGTTGCACTTCTGCTTTCGCGTGAAAGCAGAAGTGATGAGGAGCAGTACGCCGGCTTGCCGTTTGCACTATTTGTTTGACGCGATCCCACTCGGCCGGAACGACTAGGTCGGGACGGCAGCTGGGCTTTCTCGCGAGCGGCAGAATCCGCCCGGCGGGAGGCGCCGACTTAGCCAGCTAGGACGCCGCCACGGCCCCGGGGGTGCTCCGCTCTTCGCGACGAGGAGCGGTCCTTGCCGAGTAGGAATTGAGCCCGGAGCGGAGGGCTCGCCAGATTCCCTGGGGATCGGCCTATGTCGTGGTACTGTCGGGCTGCGGTCACTGTCCCGGACTTCGCAGGTGCGCTTCAGTCCTCCGCACCGACACGAAGTCCACGAAAGGACCGCAGATGACCGCAGGACGCCGCCCGAGTACCCTCGCGCACCGCCGCTCCCGCAGCCTCCTCCTCGTCGCCGCCACCGCATTGGCGGGCCTGTCGCTGCTCACGAGCTCGGCCCTCGCCGTCCAGGCCCCGACCCGAGCCCAGGTTCAGCGGGCGCTTGATCGAACCGTCGCCGCGGGCGCTCCCGGGGCGGTCGCGGTGATCACCGGCCCCCACGGGCGCGAGCGCTATTCCGCGGGCCTCGCCGACGTTCGTCGCGGCACCGCGATCGCTCCGCGAAACCACCAGCGCGTCGGCAGCATCACCAAGCAGTTCACCGCCACGGTCGTGCTGCAGCTCGTGGCCGAAGACCGCATCGGGCTTCAGGACTCGGTCGCCAAGTGGCTGCCGGGCGTCGTCCCCGGCGGCGATCGGATCACGGTTCGCGAGCTCCTCAACATGACCAGCGGCCTGGCGAACTACTGCAGCGTCCCCGAGACCAGCACCCTGTGCGACCCTCCGCCCGCCGACATGTCTCGCCGCTGGACCCCGCGGCAGCTCGTCGATATCGGCGTCAACGCGCCACGGACCTTCCCTCCCGGCGAGGGCTGGGCGTATACGAACACCAACTACGTGCTGCTTCAAATGATCGTCGAGCACGCCACCGGAAACTCCCTCGGCGCCGAGCTCAGGCACCGAATCTTCCGCCCACTCGGGCTCAAGGACACCCAGTTCGCACCGACCAGGTTGTCAATCCCGAAGCCCTTCACTCACGGCTATGACGTGCTGGGGGCTGGAAGCTGGCCCCCCGATGTCACCCGGACCAGCCCGACGGTCGCCTGGGGCGCCGGCGCGATCGTCTCGAGGCCGGGAGACATCGAGAGATTCGAGCGCGCCTTGCTCGGCGGTCGCCTTTTGCCACCGGACCTCCTTTCGCAGATGAAGGCCCCAACCCCGGGGTCGCTCCGGGGGGCGCCCCCATCCCAGCCGCTTGGGTTGGGGACCTACGGGCTCGGCCTCTTCCACTACACCTGGTCGCACGCCTGCGGGACCTGGGGGCACGGCGGAGACTTCCAGGGCTATCACTCGCTCGGGGTCGCCACCGGCAACGGCCGGCGCGGGGCCGCCATCTATGTCAACGCCCAGACGCTGGGCGCTGTGGCCGGCCTCGCGGACCGCGAGGCCGAGCGACTCGTCGCATGCCGGATGCGCTTTGGCCACATCGGCGCAGGGCCGCGCTGATCCCTGAGGCCACCACTCCTCCCCCGCGCGACAAGGATGACTGCGCCGGCTTGACGACGCATTATTTGTTTGGTGCCATTCCCGTCGGCGCCACTTCTGCTTTCGCGTGAAAGCAGAAGTGACGGGTCAGCTCGGGATCGGCACCTCCAGCGGCGGCAGCCGCAGCCCGGTGCAAACCCCGATGTTCACCAGCGTCTACACGCGCACGGACGAGGTGGTCGTCCCCAACCTCGGGCCGGACGCCTCCTCGGCGCTTCACGGAGGCGGAGACCAGATCACCAACGTCGCGATCCAGGACGTCTGCCCGGCCGACACGTCCGAGCACCTGGCCATCGGGACCTACGACAACACGGCGTACGCCCTCGCGATCGACGCGCTCACCCACCGCGGTCCCGCGAACCCGGAGCGCGTGGCGGCGTCCACCTGCGATCACCCGCTGATGCCGGGAGTCCGCGCGTCGAGCTTCGCCACCGACTACGCAAGCGAGCTCGCGTACATCGGCAAGGTGACCGCGACGTCGCCGAGGGTCGTGCGCGAGCCGCCCCTGGCCTGCTACACCACGGCGAGCTGCGACTCGAAGTCGCGCTGATCGGGGATAGGCTCGCCGGGTGAGCGAGCGAACGGAGCGTCTGTCCGCTTCCGACATGTCCTCGCTCCTCGCGGAGCGTGGGCCGATCCACGTCAACGTCGGCGCGGCGCTGATCCTGGAGGGCGATCCGCCGACGCTCGACGAGCTCCTAACCCACGTCGAGTCCCGGCTCGCGCTGGTGCCGCGCTTTCGCCAGCGCGTGCAGGCGACCCCGCTTCAGATCACCAACCCCGTCTGGGCCGACGACTCGCGGTTCGACCTCGAGTGGCACGTGCGGCACGTGGCGCTGCCTCGACCCGGCTCCACGGACCAGCTCCGCGAGCTGGTCGGAAGGGTCATGTCGACGCCTCTGGACCTCGAGCGGCCGCTGTGGCAGCTCTACCTGGTGGAGGGCCTCGAGAACGAGCGGCACGCATACATCTCCAAGACGCACCACGCGCTCGTGGACGGTGTCTCGGCAGTGGACGTCGGCACGATCATGCTCGACCCGAACCCCGAGGGGACCGAGATGCCGATCGGAGAGGAGCGGTGGGACCCGGACGTCCCGAGCCCCGAGCTGCTGTTCGTGCGCGCGGCCACCGACCGCATCCGGACGCCTATGAGAGCCGCGAGCAAGGCGGCGTTGGGCGCGCTCAGCATGCCGCGGGAGACCGCCGGCCGCGTCATGCGCACCGCCGAGTCGTTCGCCGGCCTCGCCGCCGGCGGTCCCACCGCGCCGCGCACCTTCCTGAACGAGGAGATCGGGCGTGACCGCCGGGTCGCGTTCGTACGGACAGAGCTCGATGCCCTGAAGCGGGCCCGCGGCGAAACGGGGGCGACGGTCAACGACGTGATTCTCGCGGTGGCGGCCGGTGGCCTACGCCGCCTGTTCGAGCGCCGCGGCGAGGCGGTGCCCGACCAGCTTGTCGCCCTGGTCCCCATGAGCATCCGGCGAAGCGACGAGCACCTGGAGCTGGGCAACCGGCTCGCGACTCTGATGGTCGCGCTGCCGCTCTCGGAGCCGCACCCGGCGGAGCGCCTCCGCCTGGTGCATGCGGAGACCACTCGGGTGAAGGAGTCCGAGCAGGCGCGAGCGGCATCGCTGGTCATCGAGGCCACCGGATGGACCCCGCCCACGATCAACCGGGTGCTCGCGGACGTCATCTCCCGCCAGCTCAACTGGAACCTGGTCGTCTCGAACGTGCCCGGGCCCCAGATGCCCTTCTATCTGCTGGGCCGCCGCATGGTCGAGGTCTACCCGGTCGTACCCCTCTCCCCTCAACAGCACGCGCTCTCGATCGGAGTCGTGAGCTACGACGGCGGTGTCTTCTTCGGCATCACGGCCGACCGCAGCCTGTTCGCGGACATCGACGAGGTCGCTGCCGACCTCGAGTCCGCGCTCACCGAGCAGTTGGCGCGCTGAGCGGAGAGGGAGGGATTCGAACCCTCCAGACCGCTGGTGATCGTCCAAAGCGAAACTTCTGAGGGCTGCATCCTCGTCCTTGCTGAGGTCAGCGTGGCGGTCGGGTGCCGCCGGTGAACGACGCCGCTGAGAGCGACCGCTCCCACGCGCTCGACCATGTCGCCCTCGTGCTGTTCGAGAACCGGTCGCTCGACAACCTGCTGGGCCAGCTCTACGGCCCTGAGGACGGCAAGACCTTCGAGGGGGTGATCGGCAAGAACCTCAGCAACCCGATCCCCGAGTGGGCCGAGCACGGCGCTGAGCGCAAGACGGTGCCCTACACGGTGGCGACCGACATGGATGCCCCGAACGCGGACTCCGGCGAGGAGTACTACCACACCAACACCCAGCTCTTTAACACCCTCGACGAGCACAACCGCTTCAAGATCGGCGAGGCGGTGACCGCCCCCTGGAACGCGCCGCCCCCCGGGAGCGAGCCGACGATGGAAGGGTTCGTCACTGACTACATCAGCACCTTCACTGCGGAGGTGGGACGCCAGCCCACCTACGAGGAGTACGCGCAGATCATGACCGGCTACACGCCCGAGCAGGTGCCGGTGCTGAACGGGCTCGCCAGGGCCTTTGGGGTGTTCGACCACTGGTTCAGCGAGGTGCCCTCGCAGACGTTTATGAACCGCTCTTTTTGGACCGCCGGAACCTCATCGGGGTTCGTGACGAACACGCCGGCGAAGAAGTGGACGACGGAGAACACCGCCGAGACGCTCTTCAACCGCCTCGAGGCCCACGGGCGCTCTTGGAAGGTGTACGTGGCCGAGCCGATGCAGGTCTCGTTCACGGGCTGGATTCACATGCCGCAGCTAAAGGACCGGCTGGCTACGCACTTCGTGCCCTTCTCGGAGTTCGAGCGCGACGCGGCCAACGGAACGCTGCCGGACTTCAGCCTGATCGAGCCCAACCTGATCGCCGGACACGGCGACTACCACCCGGCGTGCGGGCGCTCCTTCATCGGCGGCGACGTGGACGTGGCGGTCGATCCGCCGTCGTCGATTGTGGCCGGCGAGAACTTCCTGGCGCGCCTCTACCAGGCGATCAAGGCAGCTGATAGCGCCGAGGGCTCAAACGCCTATAACACGACGTTTTTCATCGGCTGGGACGAGCCCGGTGGCACCTACGACCATGTGCCGCCCGGGCGAGCCGCGCCGCCGGACTCAGGCACTTCCAAGGGGCAGTGCGACTTCAGGTTCGACCGCTCGGGCTATCGCGTGCCTGGGGTCATCGTCTCGCCGTGGGTCGACGAGGGCATCGTGATCAGCGAGGAGTACCGACACACCTCGTTACTCGCCACGCTTCGCAAGGTCTGGGACATCGGCGATCCGTTCACCGACCGTGACGCAGCCGCCCGCTCCTTCGAGCATGTGCTTCCCGAGAGACCCGGCAACCTGGCCGGAGATGCACCCAACGCCGCTGCCGGACTGGCAGCTGACCAAGGTCGCGTACGGCCAGGCGATCAGCACCCTGGGCAAGGCCATCGGCCCCGGCTTGATTGAGCATGCACGGCGGTCCGGGCATACGTTGCCCGCCGAGTTGACCGATCCCGATCACCCGCCCACCCCGGAACAGCTCGTCGACTTCGTCAGAGGCATCGCCGCGTCCTACTTCCCCGGCCTCGTCCCTTCAGAGGCGCAGGATTCCTAGAAACGGGGCGGCGACGCGGGCGGGCCTCTACACCTCCGCGCGAAAAGCGCGACTCGTTCGCCGTCGCCCTTACCGCGGGCAAGCAACTATCCAGCGGAGAGGGAGGGATTCGAACCCTCGAGAGAGCTTGCGCCCCCTACTCGCTTAGCAGGCGAGTGCCTTCAGCCACTCGGCCACCTCTCCTGGGACGTGTCGGCGGCTGGGCCGCCGGCTGTCGATTCTAGGCGGGGTCGTATCGGAGGACTACCCTCCCGGGCCAGAGCACCTGGAGGGGTGGCAGAGTGGCTGAATGCGGCGGCCTTGAAAGTCGCTGACCGGTTCCGCCGGTCCGGGGGTTCGAATCCCTCCCCCTCCGCCTCCGGTCAGATTCGTTGCCACGGCCATCGATTGCGGTTAGTGTCGCCGCCATGGGAATTTTCAAGAGCAAGCGCAAGAAGGCGGAGGAGTTGATGGCGACCGGATCCAGGGGAGCCGGCACCGTGGTGATGGTGCAGGACACCGGGATGACGGTCAACGACAACCCTCGGATCAAGATGACGTTCCGGGTTGAGCCTCTCGACGGCAGCCCGGCGTTCGACACAACGAAGACGACGACCGTCTCCCGAGTCCAGATCCCCCGGCAGGGAGACCGCTACCCCGTCTGGTACGACCCGCAGGACACGAGCTCGTGGATGTACGCGACGATCGCCGACGAGTCCGGGCGCGAGACGATGCGGCAGCTCTTCGGCGATGTGTCCAGCACCTTCGTCGGCATGAGCGCTCCGGACGCCCCGGCCGCGGCCGCGGGCCAACCCCAGGTCCAGGACACGGTGGAGCAGCTGAAGCAGCTCGCCGACCTACATCAGCAGGGCCTGCTCACCGACGACGAGTTCAACTCGCAGAAGGCGAAGCTGCTGGGCTAGCCGCCCAGCTCCAGCTCGTACTCGAGGAAGGTGTCGGACGTGCCGCCGACGCGGTTGTAGACCGCCTGGGCACGGTGGTTGTCCGGTGCGGTGAGCCAGGTCACGACCGGGGCGCCGTGCCTTCGCGCCCGCTCGGCGACGGCCTCGATCAGCGCGTCCGCGGCCCTCTTCCCGCGGGCCTCCGGCGCGACGAACAGGTCCTCGAGCACCGCGATCCTGGCGCCGCGAAGGCTCGACCACTTCCAGCCCACCGCCGCGAAGCCGATGGCCTCACCGCCCTCGTCGGCCACGAGGAGCATTCCCTGGTCGTCCTCGGTCGCGATCAGCGCCCGGGCCATCTCTTCGAGCCCGGCGTCGGGCGGGTTGACCTTGTAGAAGTCGCAGTAGCCGCGCATCAGCGGCATCAGCGCAGGGACGTCGCTCTCGACCGCGGGACGGATCTCCATGCCCGCAGTATCGCGGCAGAGGGGCAGCAGGTGCGGCAAGCTCCGCCCCCCACTAGTCTCTTGCGACCGAGTGGCCAGTCGAAAGGAACAGAAGGAGCAGGCCCGCGCCGAGCGGCTCGCGAAAGAGGAGGCCGCGCGCCGCGAGAGCTCGCGCCGAACGCGCATGCAACTCGCCGCCGGGGCGGGGCTCCTCGCGATCGTGGGCATAGTCGTTGCGGTGATCATCATCGCCAGCGGTGGCAACAGCAGCAGCGACACCACCGCCTCCGGCGGCCTGACCCTCCGCAAGGACTCGGTGCCGGCGGACTCCCAGCTGGCGCTCCTGGACACGCCGCCTCCGTGGAAGCCCAACTACAAGCAGTTGCAGCAGCGGGTCCAAGCGATGGGGCTGCCTGGGCTGAGCGACACCATCTCCCACATTCACTCGCACCTGGAGATCTTCGTTGACGGCAAGCAGGAGCCGATCCCGGCCAACATCGGCCTCGACCAGGCCACCGGGTTCCTCTCCCCGCTCCACACCCACCCGACGGCTCCGGACAATCCCGCGGGGACGATCCACATGGAGGCCGACCAGCAGTACGACTTCACGATCGGTCAGTTCATGAACGTCTGGGGGGTCAAGTTCTCCGACAGCCAGATCGGGTCGCTGAAGTCGAAGGGCGACGAGCAGCTACAGGTCTATGTGAACGGAAAGCTGGCGAAGGACCCAGTCAACACCGTGATGCAGGAGCACGACGTCATCGACATCGGCTACGGCAAGCCCGGCTCCTTCCCGAAGAATCCCAAGTTCAACTGGCCGCAGGGCCTCTAGCCAGGCCTCCGATGCGCGCGATCCAGATCACCGAGTTCGGTGGTCCGGAGGTGCTCGTGCTCAGGGAGCTCGACGATCCGGAGCCTCCCGAGGGCTTCGTCGTCCTCGACGTACTGGCGGTCGGCGTCAACTGGGCTGACACGCATCAGGCGGAGAACAGCTATCTGGCGGCTGCCGAGCTCCCGCTGGTGCCGGGCGGGGAGGTCGTGGGCACGACGCCGGAGGGAAAGCGCGTCGTCGCCCTCCTCAACGGCGGCGGGTACGCGGAGCGCTCCATCGCCCATCCGTCGCTCATGTGGGAGGTCCCCGACGGGGTGAGCGACGCGCAGGCCCTGGCGGTCGTCCTCCAAGGAGCCAGCGCCTGGCACCTGCTACGCACGAGCGCCCAACTCCGCGAGGGCGAGAGCGTCGCCGTCTTCGCCGCCGCCGGTGGCGTCGGGACCATCGCGGTCCAGCTGGCCAAGCGCTTTGGCGCCGGGAGGGTGATCGGGCTTGCTTCGAGCCCGGAGAAGCGCGAGCTCGCCGAGCGGCTCGGGGCGGACGCGACAGTCGACTCCAACGACGACAACCTCAAGGAAGCACTGATCGAGGCGAACGGGGGTCGCCACGTGGACGTGATCCTGGAGATGGTGGGCGGTGAGACGTTCGAGCAGAGCCTCAGCGCCCTGGCCCACTTCGGGCGCCTGGTTCACTTCGGCCAATCGGCGCGCCAGGGCGCGCCGAAGGTCAGTCCCGGCAAGCTCATGGCCACGAGCAAGGGCGTGATCGGCTTCTGGCTGATGCACCTCATCAGCGAGCCCGACCGCCTCGGGGAGGCTCTGGAGGACATGTTCGCGGCGATCCGCGCCGGCGAGCTCGAGGTGATCGTCGGCGAGACCTATCCGCTGGAGGAGGCGCGGCGCGCCCACGAGGACATCCGCGCGCGGCGCACGACGGGCAAGCTCGTCCTGGCCCCTTGACGGATTACCTGGATCTGGCCGATCGCACCTGGCCGGTGCTCCGCCGGCTGATGGGAGTGCACACCCTCCTGTACCGGGCCACGCACGGCATCGTCGGCCACCACATTCCCGGTGTCAGCGCCCCGATGCTGCTCCTGGACCACGTCGGCGCGAAGAGCGGCGTCAAGCGCACCAGCCCGCTGCTCTACATCCCCGATGGCGACGACCTGGTCATCGTCGCCTCGAAGGGCGGCTATCCGAAGAACCCAGCCTGGTTCCACAACCTCCGCGCGAATCCGGACACCACGGTCCAGGTCGGTTCCGAGCGGCGCCCGGTCCATGCCCGCGTGGCGACCGCCGAGGAGCGCGCGCGGCTGTGGCCCCGGATCGTGGACGCCTACGCGAACTACGACGAATACCAGCGCCGCACGGGCCGCGAGATCCCGCTTGTGATTCTCGAGCGACGCGCGTCGTAAGCGGCTCTCATCCGAAATTCAAACCCGCCTCACCGCTCATTCATCCCCGCGCGCGGGAGGTTGGCGCCGTGGAGATGGCGCAGACCATGGATGGGACGGAACGGGTGGAGATCGAGCTGCCGCTGGAGCCGGAGAGCGCCCAGCGCGCCCGCTCCGCGATCGCCCCACTCGGCGCCGACGCGGACGTCTCGGCCTTCGACGACGTTCGCCTGCTCGTGAGCGAGCTGGTCTGCGACGCCCTCGCGACGGACCCGCGGCCCGCGGACGGCGCCATCGCGATGGAGGCCGAGGTATCGGGCGGTTTGACTCACGTGAGGGTCAGGTTCGACAACCTGAGCCTCCGCCTTCCGGCCACGAAGCCCCAACCGGCCGAGCCGGGATGGGGCGTGTACCTCGTTCAGACTCTGGCGACCCGCTGGGGCGCCGGCCGCGAGAACGGCAACACCTACGTCTGGTTCGAGGCGTAGGCACCAGCCGCGCGGGGACGCTTACTCAAAGCCCGTCGTCTGGAAGTCGAGGTGGTAGCTGCTGCCGTGCTTGCTCGTCATCTTGGCCGTGATGCCGAGGGTCTTCGTCTTCCCGTTGAACTTGCCCTTCGCGAAGCAGTGAGTCGTCGCGCCCACCTTGTTGTCCAGGCTGTCAGGGCACGTGACCGGGGGCGGCGGCGGCAAGCCCGGCTTGTTGGCAAATGCCGTGTCGGCCTTCTTGGCGACCGTGGCGCCGCTGATCGAGCAACCGCTGCCGGCGCAGAACGACTCGGAACAGCCGCCGAGGACGACGGCAAAGGCGATGGCGCCGACAACCGCAACGCCGACGATGATTCCCTTCATCTCAAACCTCGCTGTAGTGGGACGCCGCCGGCGCGAAAGCTCCCACCCCGGCCGGACGCTGTCAAGGTCTGGCCTGAGACACGCGGCTGTAACGGCATGGCCTCGGCAAAGACACAGGAGAAGAACCCGATGGCAATTCCCGACCCGAAGTCGCTGAGGTTCGAAGTCGAGGCCGAGACGAAGGCCTCGCCCGAGCAGGTGATCGAGGCCGCCGGCACGGACTTCTCCCCACGCCGGGCGGAGATCTGGCCGAACGTGCGCAAGTCCGGCCTGACGGTGCACGACCGGGGACCGACCTACGTCGACGTCACCGAGTATGGGACCGGACCCGCCCGGTTCCTCTGGGAGCGCTCGCGCTATGAGTGGTCCGAGCCCGGCGTCGTGCGCGCGACGGTGACCGACTCCAACGCGTTCCTGCCGGGCACGACCTTCGAGCTGCGGGCAAGCCCACACCAGGGCGGGAGCACGGTCGAGATGGTCCTCGACCGAACGTTTCGTCCGACGGGCTGGGGACGCGTGGGCTACGCCCTGAATCGCATCTTCGGCACTCGCGGCTTCGCGTTCATGCTGCGCCAGGCGCTCAAGGGCGTCGAGAAGCGCCAGTGATCTCGCGAAGCCTCGCCCGGCCCTCTGCCAGGCTCCGGTTGACCTTGGTGTACGTCCAGCTGCACAGCTCGCCGATCTCCGCGTACGAGTAGCCCTGGGCCTGGAGGACGATCGCGAGGCGCTCGTCGGGCTTGAGCTCGGCCAGGGCTCGAGCCGCGGCGGCGACGCCATCGCGGCGCTCCGCACGCTCCATCGGGCCGGGGCGCTCGCACAGCAGGCCGTCGAATAGCCCGTTCCCGTCGTCGCGCCATGCGGCGAGGATTCGCTCGCGGGCACGGCGCACAGCGAGCGCCTCCCTGCGGGTGACCACCTGCATCCACGCGATGAGCGCGTTCGGCGGCCGCTCCGGTGCCTTCGTCAGCAGGATCTCGACCGCTCGCTGGAACGCGTCCTCGGCGTCGTCGGTGCAGAGCGACACGCGGCGCGCCGTGCGCCGGAACTCCGGCTCGGCCACCGCGAGCACGGCCAGCGCCCGTTCGCGGCGTCCCCCGCACAGCTGGGTCTTCTGCGGCGCCACACACGGGTCAACCCCTCGCGCAGTTGCAACGCCCTCCCCGCCGGTCCACGCCTGAAGCACGGCGCCCGCCCGGGCGCCATCCGGCGCCTTCTCTGCGAGCGGTCGCGTACCCTGCCGGATTGAGATGAGCACCTGCGTCGTCACGGGGGGAGCGGGATTCCTCGGCTCCCATCTCAGCGATCGGCTGCTGGCCAACGGCCACAGCGTGATCTGCATCGACAACCTCGACACCGGGTCGCTGCAGAACATCGAGCACATCAGCGACAAACGGTTCACGTTCATGAACCAGGATCTGACCGAGCCTGTCCATCTCGAGGGCGAAGTCGACTTCGTCTTCCACCTCGCCTCGCCCGCGAGCCCGATCGACTACGCGCGTCTCCCGCTGCACACGCTGAAGGTCGGCTCCTACGGGACGCATCACATGCTCGGGCTCGCAAAGGTCAAGCGGGCGCGCTTCCTGCTGACGTCGACGTCGGAGGTCTACGGCGACCCGCAGGTCCACCCCCAGCCGGAGCACTACTGGGGGCACGTCAACCCCATCGGACCGCGCGGCGTGTACGACGAGGCGAAGCGCTACGCCGAGGCGCTGACCATGGCCTACCACCGCCAGCAGGGCGTGAACACCTGCATCGCGCGAGTCTTCAACACCTTCGGGGCCCGGATGCGGCCGCACGACGGCCGCGCGATCCCGACCTTCCTCCGCCAGGCGCTCCAGGACAAGCCCGTCACGGTCTTCGGCGAAGGAAGCCAGACGCGGAGCTTCTGCTACGTCGACGACCTGATCCGCGGCTTCGTCCTCCTGGCCGAGTCCGACGTCCACCTTCCCGTGAACCTCGGCAACCCGAAGGAGATGACGCTGCTCGAGCTCGCGGAGGCCGTCATCGACACGACCGGCTCGCGTTCGGAGATCGTCTACGAGGCCCTGCCGGTCGACGATCCCCAGGTGCGCCAGCCGGACATCACGCGGGCGAAGCAGCTGCTCGGCTGGGAGCCGGAGGTCGAGCTCCGCGACGGCCTCCAGCGGACGATCGAGCAGGCCGGCGTCGAGCGGCTCGTCGGCGCCACGGATTGAGCGCTGAGCCCGCGGCGCGGCTGCGGATCGCGCACCTGACGGCCACCTTCCCACCGTACCCGGGCGGCGCCGGCAACACCGCCTACCGCTTCGCGAAGGGTCAGGCCGAGCGGGGCCACCACGTCGAGGTCTTCACCGCACCGGCCGAGGGCGAGGCCCCGGACCCCGGTGAAGCCCTGGTGCACCGGATCAAGCCGGTCTTCGCAATCGGGAACGCTCCGCTGATCCCGAGCCTCGCGGGGATCGAAGGGTTCGACGTGGTGCATGTGCACTACCCGTTCATCTTCGGCTCCGAGCTGACGCTCACGGGCCGTCTCGCGCGGCGCCGCCGGCGGCAGGCCCTCCTCATCCACTACAAGAACCGCCTGGTCGCCAAGGGGGCCCGCCAGGTCCCGTTCGAGGCCTACGAGCACACCGTCGCGCCGCTCTTGGTGCGCGCCGCTGACCGCATCTGCGTCCTCTCCGGAGATCACGCCCGATCGGTGCCGTACCTGCGGCGAATCGCCGAGCGGGATCCATCCAAGCTGATCGAGATGCCGAATGGCGTCGACGCCGCGCTCTTCGCTCCCGGCCCGGACGACGAGGGAGTGAGGGCCGCGGAGGGGATCCCGGACGACGCGGTGGTCGCTGCGTTCGTCGCCACCCTCGATCGCGCCCACCACTTCAAGCGGCTCGACGTCGCGCTCGATTCGATCACTGGTCTCGGCGACGAGCGTGTCCACGTGCTGGTGGCGGGCGGAGGCGAGCTCCTGGACGATTTTCGGGCGCAGGCGACGCGGCTCGGCATCGCCGAGCGCGTGCATTTCCTCGGCGCCGTCCCCCACTCCCGCCTTCCGGCGGTCCTGCGCGCCGCGGACCTGCTGCTGCTCACCACCGAGCCCCCGGAGTCCTTCGGCATCGTCCTGATCGAGGCAATGGCCGCGGGCCTTCCGACGATCGCCACCGAGTACCCGGGCGTGAGGGCGGTCGTCGACGAGGGCGAGACGGGGCTACTGGTTCCGGCCGGCGACGCCGACGCTGTCGCCGGGGCGATCCGCCGCCTCGTGAAGGCGGGGCCGTCCGGACGGGCCACCATGGGTGCCGCGGGGCGGGAGAAGGCCGAGCGCCTCTGGAGCTGGCCCCGGCTGCTCGACCGCATGGACGCCGCCTACGCCGAGGCGATCGCCTCCAGGCGCAGGAGAACCGCGTGAACCTCCTCCTCGTCGCCTACTTCTATCCGCCGTGCCGCGACACCGGGGCCCACCGTCCCGCCGCGATGGCCAAGTGGCTCCGACGGCTGGGCCACCGGGTGACGGTAGTGACGACGTCCGCTTACGGCCAGCTGGACACGGACGAGGACCAGGGCGTGGTACGGACCAACGACCTCCAGCGGCTGCGCGCCCGACTACACGGCCGCGACCGCGTCGACGCGCTGTTCGACTCCGACACCTACTCGGGGCATCCCCACTTCCTGAGCAAGGTCGTGGTCCCCGAGCCCCTCATGGTGGCCTGGGCCCCATTCGCCTACCGGGCAGCGCTCCAGCTCAACGCGCGTGACCGGTTCGACTGCGTGATCACCAGCTCGCCCCCGGAATCCGTGCACTTCGTCGGCCGGGCGCTCCGCCGCCGCGGCGTTCCGTGGGTGGCCGACCTCCGCGACGGGTGGACCTTCGAGCCGATTCGCCCCGGCTTCCCGACCCGCCTCCAGCGACGCTACGACGAGCGGCTGGAGCGCCACTGGCTCGGCGATGCGGACGCAGTCGTCGCCGTCAGCCGCCCCGCCGCCGACGATCTCCGCGACCGGCTCGGACTGGACCCCGAGCTGATCCCGAACGGATGGGACCCCGACCTGTCCGTCGACGCCGCTCCTTCCGACGTGGCGGATCGGCTGCTCGACCCCGAGCGGACCTCGCTCGTCTACACGGGCCGCTTCGGCAGCTATGGCCGCGATCCGGCCGGGCTGATCGAGGCGATGCGCAGGCTGGCGAGGGAGCACCCCGACGCGGCGGCCAGGCTCGAGCTCGTGATCGCCGGGCCGCTCACCGAGGACGAGGTCGCGCTCATGCGGACCGACGTCTCGCCGGCACGAATCGTGGTCGCCGGCACCCTCGACCGAACCGACGCGCTGGCGCTGCAGCGCGCCGCCGACGCGCTGCTCCTCCTCGCCTCGTCCCGCCGCACCCAGCTGCTCAACTTCAAGGTCTTCGAGTACCTGGCGGCGGCCCGCCCGATCCTCGCCCTGGCCGCGGGCACCGAGGCCGGTCGGATCGTCGCCGAGGCGGGGGGCGAGGCCGTCCCGGCGGACGACCCGGTGGCGATCGTCGGGGCGCTGCTGCGCCTCCTGGCCGGTGACGTGCGGCCGCCCGACCCGGAGGCGCGCGAGCGCTACTCGTATCCCACGGTCGCCGAGCGGATGGCGGCGGTGGCGCAGGGAGCGATCGCCCGACCTCTGTAACACTCGGGCCATGCCCTCCGTCCTCATCTGCGCCGACACGATCCGCTCGCCAGAGATGCGCCACGAGGTGCCGGCCGAGATTATGGATCCCTTCCTGTACGCGGAGGTGGACGGCCACCGCTACGCGGTCGTCAGCCAGCTCGAGGTACAGGCGGTCAACGAGAAGGCGCCGGACATCGAGGTGATCCTGCCCGAGCAGCTCGGCTGGGACGAGCTCGTTGAACGCCACCCCGACTGGGAGGAGGCCAGCCAGGAGCTGGTCGTGAGGGCGTGCAGGCGCATGGGCATCACGGAAGCCGTCGCGCCGGGCACCTTCCCGCTGGAGCTGGGGGACCGCCTCCGGGAGGCGGGCCTCGAGCTGACGGCGGATCACCGACTGTTCGAGGCTCGCCGCCGCGCCAAGAACGCGGACGAGCTCGCCGGCATCGCCCGCGCTCAGCGGGCCGCCGAGGCGGCCATGGGCGCCGCCGCCGCGCTTCTGCGCGACGCGGAGCCGGCCGAGGGACAGGTCCTCGCGCGCGGGGAGCCGGTGACGAGCGAGCGACTCAAGGTCGCGATCGACGATGCGCTGAGGGCCCACCCGGTCACCTGCGAGGAGCCGATCGTCGCGTGCGGCCCGCAGGCGGCCATCGGGCACGATCGCGGATCCGGTCCGGTCGCGCCCGGCGTGGCCGTCGTGATCGACCTCTGGCCGCAGGACCGCGAGAGCGCTTGCTTTGCGGACATGACCCGCACCTTCGTGGTGGGCGAGCCGCCCGCCGAGATCCGCGGGTGGCATGCCCTGTGCCGCGAGGCGCTCGACCGCGCCGTAGCGGCCATCCGTCCCGGAATCACGGGCAGGGAGGTCTTCGAGGTGGTCTGCGACTACTTCGGGGAGCACGGTCAGCCGACGCAGCTGACCAAGGCGGCCGGCGAGACCCTCGAGGAGGGCTTCAGCCATTCGCTCGGTCACGGCGTCGGCCTCGAGGTCCACGAGGCGCCGAGCCTGGGGCGCACCCGCGGCGAGGAGCTTGTCGCGGGCGACGTTCTCGCCGTGGAGCCGGGCCTCTACCGGCCGGACATCGGCGGCGTTCGGCTCGAGGACCTCGTGCTGGTGACCGACGCGGGCACGGAGACCCTCACCCGGTACGCCTACGGCCTCGAGCCGTAGTCCCGACCTATCCTGTCCCCATGGCGACCCGCCCGACCGAGAAGCCGAAGCAGTCCGAGCCCGATCAGGAGCAGCAGGCCGAGGCCGTAGCAGACGACCTGCACCGCTACATCGACCCGGTCGTGGGCCCGGACGACGAGCGGCGCTTCACGGACTCAGGCATCGAGGTGGACCGGCTCTACGACGCCGACGACGTCGCGCCGGGCCTCGAGGAGCGCCTCGGCGAGCCGGGCGAGTACCCCTTCACGCGCGGCATTCACCCGGGCATGTACCGCGACCGCCTCTGGACGATGCGCCAGTACGCGGGCTTCGCGAGCCCCGAGGACACGAACGAGCGCTACCGCTACCTGATCGACCACGGCTCGACCGGGCTGTCGATGGCCTTCGACCTGCCCACCCAGCTTGGCCGCGACTCGGACGACCCGCTGTGCCAGGGGGAGGTTGGGCGCACCGGCGTCCCCATCGACACGATCGAGGACATGCGAATCTGCTTCGAGGCGATCCCGCTCGACGAGGTCTCGACCTCGATGACGATCAACGCCCCCGCGGCCATCCTGTTGCTGCTGTACGAGCTGGTCGGAGAGGAGCAGGGAGTCGAGGCGGAGAAGCTACGGGGCACCGTCCAGAACGACGTGCTCAAGGAGTACGTGGCGCGCGGCAACTACATCTATCCGCCCGAGGCCACGATGCGCCTGACGACGGACATCTTCGAGTATTGCCGCAAACACGTGCCGAAGTGGAACACGATCTCCATCTCCGGCTACCACATCCGCGAGAAGGGCTGCTCGGCCGTCCAGGAGGTCGCTTTCACGATGGCCAACGCGATCGCCTACGTGGGCGCCGCCCTGGACCGCGGCCTCGCGATCGACGACTTCGCGCCGCGCCTCGCCTTCTTCTTCAACTGCCACAACAACGTCTTCCAGGAGATCGCGAAGTTCCGGGCAGCCCGCCGGATGTGGGCGAAGATCATGAACGAGCGGTTCGGCTCGGACGACCCGCAGTCGCAGACGATCCGGTTCCACACGCAGACCGGCGGCGTGACGCTCCAGGCGCAGCAGCCGGAGGTGAACATCATCCGGGTCGCGCTGCAGGGCTTCGCGGCGGTCACCGGCGGGACGCAGTCGCTGCACACCAACGGCTTCGACGAGGCCCTCGCGCTGCCGACCGAGCGCTCGGCGCGCATCGCGCTTCGCACCCAGCAGGTCCTGGCCTACGAGTCCGGCGCCGCCGACACGGTGGACCCGTTCGCCGGCTCCTATTTCATCGAGTCGCTGACCGACGAGATCGAGAAGCGGGCTTGGGAGCTGATCGACAAGGTGGAGCAGCTCGGCGGCTCCGTTCAGGCACTGGAGTTCATCCAGCGCGAGATCGAGGAATCAGCCGCGTCTTACCACGAGCGGTATCGCTCCGGCCAGGACATCGTGGTCGGCGTCAACAAGTTCGTGACCGACGAGATCGACGACGTCGAGATCCTGCGAGTCGACCCGGAGTCCGAGCGGCGCCAGCTCGAGCGCCTGAAGCGGTTCAAGGCGAACCGCGACGCGGCGGCGGTCGAGTCACGCCTCGGCGACCTCAAGGGGGTCGCGACGGGCGACGGTAACCTGCTCTACCCGATCAAGGACGCCCTGCGTGACGGGGCGTCGATCGGCGAGGTCTGCGGGGCGATGCGGGAAGTGTTCGGCGAGTACAGAGGGGGTGCGTTCTTCTGAGAACGAACGAGGACTTCTCGTTCGACGACTCCGAGCTCGAGTCGAAGCTCGTCTGGATCTTCGGCTCCCCGCGGACGGGCAGCACTTGGCTTCTGGAGATGCTGTGCCACCCGTTCAAGGTGGACCCGGCCTCCGACATCGGCTTCAAGTGGCGCGAGGGCTGGGAGGGCGCAGCGCCCGCGCTCCCGGTGAACGAGTTCCTGATCTCGTCCCACATCGTGCCCGGCAACGGCGTCGCGCAGATGGAGAACGGCGTCGTCCTGCCGAAGACCCTGAACCGGTTCTCGGGCCAGTTCTCGAGCTACGCGTTCTCGTCCGCCTACGAGGACGTGTGGCGCCCGGAGGTGCGGCGTCTAACGCTGATCCGCCTGTACGCGGTGGTCAAGCGGGCGCAGGAGGCGGGACTGAAGCTGGCCAGCGACCCACCGCTGATGGTGATCAAGGAGGTCAACGGCTCCCACGGCGCCGACGTCGTCATGTCGCTCTTCCCGCGCTCGAAGATGATCTTCCTCGTTCGGGACGGCCGCGATGTCCTCGACTCGCTGCTCGATGCGAACAAGGCGGGCGGCTGGCTCACCAAGCGCGGCGGCGGCAGGGGCGCCTACGAGACCGATGACGAGCGGCGGGAGTTCGTGCGCGACAACTGCCTCAACTGGGCCGGCCGGATGACGATCTGCATGCGCGCCTACGAGGACCACGACCCGGAGCTGCGGCGCCGCATCAAGTACGAGGACCTGCTCGCGGACACCCCGGGCGTGCTCGGCGATCTCGCAACGTGGCTCGATCTCCCTGGCGGGCCGAAGCGGATCCAGAACATCGCCAAGAGCCACTCGTTCGAGGCGGTCCCGGAGAAGCGCAAGGGCCCTGGCAAGGTTCGCCGGTCGGCGACGCCCGGAGCGTGGCGCGAGGGCCTGACTCCCGAGGACCAGGAGGTCGCCGAGGAGATCATGGGCGACCGCCTGGTGGAGCTCGGATACGAGCAGTGACGCCGGAGGCGTCCTCCTCCTACTCGCCGACCGCCGGCCTCCCGTTCGACGACGAGGCGCTCGAGTCGAAGCTGGTCTGGATCTGGGGATCGCCGCGCTCCGGCAGCACGTGGCTGCTCGAGATGCTTTGCCACCCATTCCAGATGGAGCCCCATTCGCAGGTCGGGTTCAAGTGGCGGGACGGCTGGAACGGAGAGGTGACCGCCCTCCCGGTCAACGAGTTCCAGATCGCCGCCCACCTCGCGCCCGGGATCTACGGCGACTCGAATGAGGCAACGGTCGCCGACGACGGCGGCACGGTGCTGCCGCGAACGCTCAACCGGGTAACCGGGTATTTCGCGAGCTACGCGTTCTCGGAGGCATACGCGGACGTCTGGCGGCCGGAGGCGAGGCGGATGACGCTGGTGCGCCTATACGCGGTGATCGAGCGGGCGCGCGACGCGGGCCTGAACATCCCGGCGGAGCTGCCGCTCCTGGCCATCAAGGAGGTGAACGGCTCGCACGGCGCCGACCTCGTGATGCCGCTGTTTCCGGGCTCGAAGATGATCTTCCTGGTGCGGGACGGCCGTGACGTCCTGGACTCGATGGTCGCCGCGAACCGGCCCGGCGGCTGGACGGGCAAGCGGCAGTGGGGCCGGGCCGGCTTCGAGACCGACGAACAGCGCTTCGACTTCGTGCGCGACAACGCGCACAACTGGACGGCGCGGATGAACGCGTGCTCGCGCGCCTACGAGGAGCACGACCCGGAGCTCCGCATGCGCCTCCGCTACGAGGACCTGCTCGCCGACACGCCCGCCCGCCTCGGCGAGCTCGAGCGCTGGCTCGCGCTTCCGTCCGGGCCCAAGCGGATGGAGTCGATTGCCTCGCAGCACGCCTTCGAGGCGGTGCCCGAGCGCGGGCGCGGCCCGGGAAAGCTGCGGCGGTCCGCGACTCCCGGCGGCTGGCGCGAGGGGCTGACCCCCGCCGAGCAGGAAGCGGCGAACGAGGTCATGGGCGAGACCCTGGTCGAGCTCGGATACGAGCGATGAGCGAGCCCGCCACGACCTACTCCGCCACCGCCGGCCTCCCGTTCAACGACGAGGAGCTCGAGTCGAAGCTCGTCTGGATCTTCGGCTCCCCCCGGACGGGCAGCACCTGGCTCCTGGAGATGCTCTGCTACCCGCTCGAGGCCAAGCGTGACGAGCCGCTCGGGTTCTCGTGGCCGGACGGCTGGGAGGGGCAGGTTCCCGCCCTCGCCGCCGACGAGTTCCTGATCTCCTCGCACCTCGCGCCGCACCAGGGAGGGGTCATCGACATCTTCGACACGCCGTTTCCGGCAACGCTCAACGGGCTGTTCCAGCGCCGCTCGAGCTACGCCTTCTCCGAGGAGTTCGCCGACGTCTGGCAGCCCGAGGCCCGGCGGCTGACCCTGGTGCGGCTATACGCCGTGATCGAGCGGGCCCGTCGGGCGGGGCTCGAGGTGACGCCGGAGCTGCCGGTGGTCGTGATCAAGGAGGTCAACGGATCCCACGCGGCTGACCTGGTGATGTCGCTCTTTCCGCGGTCGCGGATGATCTTCATGCTGCGGGACGGCCGCGACATCCTGGACTCCCTGCTCGACGCGAACAGCCCGAAGGGCTGGCTGACCCGCACCGGCCTGGGCAAGGGCGGGTTCGAGACCCCAGAGGAGCGGCTCGATTTCGTTCGCGACACCTGCCGCAACTGGGCGGCGCGGATGAACGTCTGCTCGCGCGCCTACGACGCCCACGATCCGGCCCTCCGCAGGCGGATCCGGTACGAGGAGCTGCTCACCGACACACCGGCGATGGTCGGCGACCTGGCGCAGTGGCTCGGGCTACCCGATGACGACGCCCGGATCCGGGAGATCGTGGATCGTCACTCGTTCACCGAGGTGCCGGAGAAGCGCCGGGGGCCCGGCAAGCGGCGGCGCGCCGCCTCGCCCGGTCAGTGGCGGGAGTCGCTGACGCCGGAGGAGCGTGAGCTCGCGCAGGAGATCATGGGGCCGAAGCTCACCGAGCTCGGCTACGAGGCCTGAGCTGCCCTCGATCAGCGTCACCCGCGGGTGCTCGGGGAGGCTGGGGTCGACCGTCGAGAGGTCGATGTCCACTCCTCGACAGCGGTCGCGATCCGCTCCTCGATCTCGCGCTCGCTGGGCTGCCGGAGCGTCGGCTGTTCGGTCTCCTCCATCGCCCTGACTGTAACGTCAGGCCATCGGGGTCAGCGCCTTCGACAAGCAACTCGCTGCGGACCGGCTGCGCCTGTTCGACGTCGGGGCCCGCGGCGGGCTCGACCCTCGGTGGGCTCCCTTCCGCGCCTACATCGACGCGGTCGGGTTCGAGCCGGACCCCGCCGAGTGCGAGCTCTTGAACCGCGAGGCGGCCTCGCAGGACCCGCCGGTGCGGTTCCTGCCTTACGCGCTGGTGGGGAGCGAGGAGGAGGTCACCTTCTACGAGGCCAACTGGCTGCCCGCGTCGAGCATCTACCCGCCGAACGACGACTTCCTGCGGCCCTTCCCCTTCGCGTCCCAGCTCCTGGGGGTCAAGGGCGAGCGGCGGATCCAGGCCATCTCGCTCGATCAGGCCTGCCGGAACGAGGATGTCTGGCCCGACTACCTGAAGCTCGACGTCGAGGGGGCCGAGCTGCAGGTGCTCGAGGGAGGGGAGCAGGCGACACGGAACACCCTGGTGCTGGACGTCGAGGTCGAGTTCGCCCCCCTGCGGGCCGGCCAGCCGCTGTTCGCGGACGTCGACACGTACCTGCGGCGGCGTGGCTGGTCCCTTCTCGGGCTTCGGCGCGTCCACTGGCGCCGCAACGCCGGACTGGATGCGAGGGGCACCGGCTACGGGGGTCAGCTCACGCAGGCCGACGCCCTCTATTTCAACGCCCCGCTTCTCGACGCCGGGCTGTCCGAGGCGATGGCGCTGAAGCTCGTGCTGATCCTCACGGCGTACCGCCAGCTGGACCTCGCGCTCGAGCTCCTCCGCGCGCCCGAATCGGGGCTCGACGGCCTCTCGGCGAGCGAGCGAGCAGAGCTTGAGAATCTCGCCCTGAGCAGGCCAAATGCCCTGACTCGCCTGGCCCGGAGGGCCTTGCGGCGCTTGGGGTCCGACCGGCGCAGGGCGCTTGCCGATTCCCTCCAGCCCGGCGATGCGACGACCTGGCAGGACTCACATTTCTTCTAGCTGCAACGCCTTGATCGCGGGGAGGAGTCGCCACCGGATGGCCGAACCCCGCCGCGATGGAATCGAAAGCAAGGCGAACGCTCGTGAAGTCCCCGCCCGAACTGTGGGAGCTGGCGGACGACGTGGCACGCATGGAGGCCTGGATGGCGGGCCTCATGGGCACGGCGGAGCCGGTTTCCGTCCAGGTCACCGACCGGGAGCCGGAGCGGGCACTGGCGTGGTCCACGCCGGGCAACGGCTCCGGCGGCGGGCAGATCGCGCTCGAGCTGGCCGAGAAGGGCTTCGGCACCTCGGTCTCGATCACCGCCGAGCACTCGCGGCAGGACCCGGGCGGCGCGGACGCTGCGTTGGAGCAGCTCCTCGATGAGCTGGGATCCCCAGAGCGGCGCCCCTTCGAGCGCAGCTGACCCGGCAGGCGGCGGCGCTCAGGCGGATCCGGCGGAGCTCGCCCGGGCGAACGGCGCGACCCTGCTCGACGCTCTCGAGGACCACCGTCCCGGCTCGCGCGAACACGCGGAGGCGACGGCCTCCTACGCCTTCGCGACGGCCGTCGAGCTCGGCTTCGAGCGCGAGCACGCCGACGCCGTGCGCGAGACGGCCCGCCTCCACGAGGTGGGGATGATCTACGTGCCCACCGAGGTCCTCGCGGCCGCGCCCGAGCAGCGGAGCGCCGAGGGAAGGGCGCTGATCGACGCTCACCCGGGATACGGAGCGGAGCTCGCTCTCGGCGCCGGCGTCCCACCGCTGATCTGCGACTGGATCCGCGCCACCGCTGAGCGATTCGACGGACGGGGCCCTGGGGGCCTCGCCGGCGAGCGGGTTCCGATCGAGGCGCGGATCGTCCGCGTGGCCTGCGCCTGCGATTGGGCGCTGACCACTCCCCAGGCGGGCGCGAGCCCAACCGAGCATCGCGGGGCCGCGTTTGAGGTCCTGCGGGCCGCGGCGGGCCGGGAGCTCGACCCGCGCGTGGTCGAGGCTCTCGCCGGCATGCTGGACCGCGTCACCCGCCGCTGACACCACTTGAAATCGGCGACTTCAGGTCTATGATCGGCTCGTGGTGCGCTGGAGGGGACTGGCACTTACCGGGAGGCGCGCGACTCTGTTGCTCGCCGCCGGACTGGTGTCCGCCGGCGTTCTCGGCTGGGCGGTGATCTCGCGCGGCACGGCAGCGGGCACCGTCGTCGTCCATGTGCAGAACTACGCGGCTGCCACGTTCACCCCGGTCGCGGAATCGACCCACAACAACAACGGGAGCTCCACCTGTGCGGCGTTCGTCCCCTCGCAACAGGGATCCGAGAACAAGGGCGACCTGAACGCGATGAAGGGGAGCTTCCTCGAGAACGTCGCGCTGCCTCAGGGCGCGACGGTCAAGCAGCTCACCCTGTTCGTCAACGACAATGACGGCGACGACGGCACGCATGTGTTCCTGGTCCGCAAGCAGATCGAGGCCGGCCTCAGCCCGCAGTTCAACGGCTACGCGGTCATGGCCACGACCCAGAGCAACGGCGCCGTTCTGAACACGATGCGGAAGTTCAGCGACAAGACGGTCACCGGCGCCCAGGTCGACAACACGCGCTTCTACTACTACCTCGAGCTGGTCAACTGCGCGGTCGTCGAGCCGTTCGACGTGCAGGTCGCGTACACGAGGTAGGGCCGCTTCTTAACGGTGCGCCATAGAATCGCGCCGCCGTGCGCGAGAAGTTCCCTGAGACACACGAGGAGAAGCTCGCCTACCTGCGGGAGCTCCGTGAGCAGGCGGTGCATTCGGCCTCCGAGGAGGCCGTCGCCAAGCAGCACGACAAGGGGAAGCTCACCGCGCGCGAGCGGGTCGAGAAGCTGCTCGACCCCGGCTCCTTCGAGGAGCTCGACACCTTCGTCCGGCACCGGACGTACGAGTTCGACATGCAGAAGCGCCGCCCGTACGGCGACGCGGTCGTGACCGGGTGGGGCACGATCGACGGTCGTCCCGTGGCGGTCTTCTCGCAGGACTTCACGGTCTTCGGCGGCTCGCTCGGCGAGGTCATGGGCGAGAAGATGTGCAAGGTCATGGACCTGGCGGCCAAGATCGGCTGCCCGGTCATCGGCCTCAACGACTCGGGCGGCGCGCGCATCCAGGAGGGCGTGGTCTCCCTGGGCGCCTACGGGGACGTCTTCGTTCGGAACGTGAAGTGCTCCGGAGTCATTCCGCAGCTCAGCGTGATCATGGGCCCCTGCGCCGGCGGCGCCGTCTACTCCCCCGCCATGACCGACTTCATCTTCATGGTCAAGGAGACCTCGCACATGTTCATCACCGGCCCCGACGTGATCAAGACGGTCACGGGTGAGGAGGTCGGGATGGAGGAGCTCGGCGGCGCCATGTCGCACAACACCAAGTCGGGAGTGGCGCACTTCGCCGAGGAGAACGAGGAGCAGTGCCTCGAGGACGTGCGCTACCTCATGTCCTTCCTTCCGCTCAACAACCTGGAGATGCCGCCGCGGGTCGAGCCCTACGACGACCCGGATCGGATGGAGGAGGCGCTCGACACGGTGGTCCCGGACGACCCCTCGAAGCCGTACGACATGCGCGAAGTGATCTCGCTGATCGTCGACGACGGAGAGTTCTTCGAGGTCCACCAGCACTACGCGCAGAACATCGTCATCGGGCTCTCGCGGCTCGACGGCTATCCCGTGGGCATCGTCGGCAACCAGCCGCGGCACTTGGCCGGGGTGCTCGACATCGACTCCTCGGTGAAGGCGGCGCGGTTCGTCCGCTTCTGCGACGCGTTCAACATCCCGCTGATCACCTTCACCGACGTCCCCGGCTTCCTCCCCGGCACGTCGCAGGAGTGGGGCGGGATCATCCGCCACGGGGCGAAGCTGCTGTACGCGTTCACCGAGGCGACGGTGCCCAAGCTCACCGTCGTCACCCGCAAGGCCTACGGCGGCGCCTACGACGTCATGGCCTCCAAGCACATGCTGGCCGACTTCAACTTCGCCTGGCCGACCTCCGAGGTGGCCGTGATGGGCCCGGAGGGCGCGGTCAACATCATCTTCCGGCGCGACATCCAGACGTCGCCGACGCCCGAGGAGCGCCGCGAGAAGCTGATCACGGACTACAAGGCCCGCTTCGCGAACCCATACTCGGCTGCCGAGCGCGGCTATATCGACGACGTGATCGTCCCGCACGAGACCCGCCCGAAGCTGATCCGCGCCCTGCGGACCCTGCAGACCAAGCGCGTCGAGCAGCCGAAGCGCAAGCACGGCAACATCCCGCTGTAGGCCACGGCGACCGGCGGCGCGTGGACCGGCGCGCAGCCGCTCCTGCGTTCCCAGCCTCAAGGTCGTAACCGATAGCGATCCGGGTAGGAGGTGGCGGATGCCCGAAGGAATCACCGGATTCGGGCCGGGGGCGGTCCTCGGCGGTCGCTATCGGCTCGAGCGCAGAATCGCGTCGGGCGGGATGGCGACGGTCTGGCTTGCCCACGACGAGGAGCTCGACCGCGACGTCGCGGTGAAGCTCCTATCCGACGTGCTGGCCGAGAAGCCGGACTACGTCGCGCGGTTCCGGCGGGAGGCCCGGGTCGCGGCGGGACTGTCGAACCCGAATCTCGTCGGCATGCTCGACTACTCCGGCGGGACCGAGCGCCCGTACATCGTCATGCAGTACGTGGCGGGCGGGACCCTTGCCGACCGGATCGCCCCCGGCGAGGCCGGCGAGGTCGATGCGGAGCGCCTCGCGCGCCAGCTCCTGAGCGCGCTTGCCGCGATCCACACCGCCGGCGTGGTCCACCGGGACGTCAAGCCGTCCAACATCCTGCTCGACCCCGACGGCCACGCCCGCCTGACCGACTTCGGTATCGCTCAGCCCGAGGACGCCACCCAGCTCACGGCGACGGGCGAGGTGATCGGGACGCTCAAGTACATGGCGCCCGAGGTTCTCGCGGGCCAGGCGGCCACGCAGCGCTCCGATCTGTACGCGCTGGGCGTCGTCCTCGGCGAGGCCCTCGCCGGAGCCGAGATGCCTCAACTCGAGGCCCTCATCGACCGGCTCACCGCGACCGACCCGCACGAGCGCCCCGTCTCGGCCCCCCAGGCCACGACGCTCCTCGACACATACGAGACCCGGGCGACGACGGCGACCGTGCCCATCGGCGCCACCACGGGAAAGCAGCCCCGAGTGATCGAGGTGAGCGCACGCCGGGCGCTGGCCGCTCTGGTTGCGATGGCGATCGTGGCCGGAATCGTGGCCGTTGCCCTCGCCGGAGGCGGGTCCGATGGGACGCCGGCCGCCGGCGCGCGTGACACCCAGGCGCGGCAGGCGCACACGACGACCACCACCGCTACCAGGACCGCAACGGACACGACCACTGCCTCCACGACGACCACAGCGCCTGCTCCGGCCGCCGGGCCGCCCTCGACACCCGTTGCATCCCCGGGCTCGTCCTGTGCCGCGATCGAGGCTCAACGACAGCAGCTCGATGAGCAGCAGAAGTCGGCAGAGGAGCGGCTGAAGGACAACCCCGAAGCAAAGCAACAGGCCCACGAGCAGTTCGATGCCCGGAAGCACCAACTCGACGAACAGCTCAAGGCGTGCAAGGAAGCGGAGAAGTAACGGGCGGCGGCCCGCCTAGAGCCGCGCCAAGCCTGCGTCGACGCGACCCTCCCGCCAGGCCTCGTACACGGCGATTGCGATCGCCAGATCCTGGATCGCGAGGCCGGTCGAATCGAAGAGCGTGATCTCCTCCGGCGCGCCTCGGCCCTCCGCCCGGCCGAGGATGACGTCGCCGATCTGCGTCACGCCGTCGCGGTCGAGGTGGCCGGCGGCGACTGCGCCGGACAGCTCGCCGCCCGCCGAGGCCTGCGCCCAGTCGTCGCAGAAGAGCCGGCAGCGCTCGAGTGCCGCATGCTCGAGCTCGGCCTTGCCCTTGGCGTCGGCTCCCAGGGCGGCGATGTGCTGGCCGGGCCGCAGGTCGGAGACGTGGACAACCGGCGAGGTGCCCGGCGTCACCGTGACCACCACGTCCTCGGTGGCGGCCTCAGCGCGATCCCCCGACCGCCATCCGAGCTCGGCCGCGAGCGCATCCGCCACGTCCGCGCGGACGTCCGTGCAGACGCCGGGGCCGTAGCCGGCCGCAGCCAGGCAGCGAGCGGCTGACGCTCCGTTCACGCCGCAGCCGATGATGCCCACCGACTTGGCGTCGCCGGCGCCCAACAGCTGCGCCGACAAAGCCGCTGCCCCTCCGGTCCGCAGGGCGGTGATCGAGGCGCAGTCGACGATCGCCCTGAGCTCTCCCGTCTCGGCATCCGAGAGGAGCAGGGCACCCGTGACCACCGGCAGCCCGCGCCAGGAGTTGCCGGGGAACGATGTCACCCACTTGAGGCTCGCGAACCCCTCGCCGCGGGCCGGAATCGCGCGGAAGTCCCCGTTGGGCGGCGCGTCGAGATAGACCTTCGAGGGCATCGCCCAATCGCCCGTCGCGTGCCGCTCGAACGCCGTCCGCACCCGCGCGATGGCCATGGACGAGTCCACCGCCGCCGTCACAGCGTCGCCGTCCAGAACCGGGACCTCCATCACGCCGCCGAGGTTAAGGCCCTAGAGTCCGTCCGGATGTCTCAGAACGGCGAGCGTCACCCGCCCAGGCCCCGCATCACGCTGCTCACCGAGACCGGCTCCGACAGCGAGGCGGCAGCGGTCGTCGCCGCCGTCGAGCAGTTCCTCGCCGACACCGCGCCCGCCCCCGCGCCGGGCGCTGCGACGCAGAACCGCTGGCAGCGCGCCGCTCTGTTGGAGGGCGTGACCCGGGCACAACTCCTTGCCTGGGGCTCCGATACCGGATAGAACTCTTCGAAAGCGTCGTTCCGTTCCCGACGAACAGGAGGAGAGAGTGGCGGTTGTCAAGATCATCGAGCTGGTCGGCAGCTCGAAGACGTCCACCGACGACGCAGCGAAGCAGGCGCTGACTCAGGCGCAGAGCTCGTTGCGGAACATTCGCGCCATCGACATTGTCAGCACCGGGATCCGCGGCGAGAACCTGGACGAGTATCGCGCCCACGTGCGCGTCGCCTTCCTGATCGAGGGCACCGACGTCGACTGACGCGTAGGACTGATCCATAGGTTGTGCCGACGGGGCGCCGCCACAGGGGCGCCCCGTCGGGCCGCACCCCGCGCTGCGGGCTAAGCGTGGGTTAAATGCCCTAAAGTCGGTCGGGATTTGTGTAATACTCCCCCCGATGGAACCGACGGCTGTAGAGCAGCGGTCTGTGGCGGACCGCGTCGCCGAGGAGAACAAGCTCGAGGTCACCCGGAGCGACCAGCCCGGCAAGGGCAAGGTCGGCTCGCTGGAGAACCCCGAGGTCTACGACAACGTCCCGGGGCACGTGATCCCGATCCTCGAGCGGGAGTTCGACGACTTCGACACTGAGTCCGCCAGGTTCATGCGCGGCGACACGCCCGAGGACCAGTTCATCGGCTTCCGCCTCAAGCAGGGTGTCTACGGCCAACGCCAGCCCGACGTCCAGATGATCCGCGTCAAGCTCCCGCTCGGAGGCATCACGCCGGAGCAGGTGGAGGCGTTTGCGGAAGCGATCGAGCGCTGGGCTCCGCTGGGCAAGGGACACATCACGACGCGCGAGAACATCCAGATCCACCACATCCCCCTCCCGGACGCAGCGGAGTTCATCCGCCTTATCAGCGACTCCGGCCTCTCCTCCCGCGAGGGCTGCGGGAACACGATCCGGAACGTCACCGGCGACCCCTGGGCCGGGATCACGGAGGGCGAGCTCTTTGACATCACGCCATACGCGATGGCCTACGTCCGCTACTTCGTGCGCCACCCGGTGACGCAGCTCATGCCGCGGAAGGTGAAGACGGCGTTCACCGCCACCGACGAGGACGTTGCCATCACCGGGATCCACGACATCGGATTCATCCCGCGCCTGCGCGACGGTGTGCGCGGCGTCGAGATCAGGGTCGGCGGCGGCACCTCGATCATGCCGCGAGTCGCGCCGACGCTGTACGAGTTCACCGAGCTGGACAACGGCGACTACCTGAAGGTCGCCGAGGCGTGCTGGCGGATCTTCGACCGCCAGGACTGGCTGCGGGTGAACCGCGCCCGCGCCCGGATCAAGGTCCTGATCGACAAGGTCGGGATCGACGCCTTCCGGGAGATGGTGGAGGAGGAGCTCCAGGGCGATTGGGTCGACGAGCGTGACTTCGACGTCGAGCGGCTGAAGCTGATGGACGACGAGGAGGCGAACGCGCCGGCGCCACCGGCCGCCTACGCGAGCCCCAACGGCGACCGATCGGAGTTCGACCACTTCCGCGAGGCGAACGTGAAGCCGCAGCGCCAAGAGGGCTTCAGCGCCGTCGAGGTGAAGGTGCGCCGCGGCGACCTCACCCCCGAGCAGCTCCGGGGGCTTGCGGCCATCATGCGCGATCACACGGGCGGCTACGCGCGCACCACGGTGCAGCAGAACTTCGTCCTGCGCTGGGTGCGCGACGAGTCGGTCTACGAGGTCTGGGAGCGGCTCAACGAGCTCGACCTGGGCGACTCCGGCGCCAACGACATCACGGACGTCGTCAGCTGCCCCGGCACCGACAGCTGCAAGCTCGGCATCACTAGCTCGATGGGGCTGAACCAGGCGGTACAGGAGCGCCTTGCCTCGATGCAGATCACCGATCCGCTGTCGAAGCGCATCCACGTAAAGATGTCCGGCTGCCCGAACGGCTGCAGCCAGCACCACATCGCCAACATCGGCTTCTACGGTGCCTCGCTCAAGGTCGGCGAACGAACCGTCCCGGCCTACATCGCCCACTTGGCGGGTAACTACGAGGGCGGCGAGGTCATCTACGGCCATCGCCTCAAGTCGCGGCTGCCCGCCAAGCGGGTGCCGGAGGCGGTCGAGCGGTGGGTGCGCCTGTACGAGTCGGAGCACGACGATGGTGAGGAGTTCAACGCCTTCGTGGAACGCGTCGGCACCGACCGCTTCGAGGAGGAGGTCAGGGACCTCTCGATGCCCGTCGAGTTCAACCTCTCCAACATGGACCACTTCATCGACTGGAGCCGCTCCGAGCCCTACAAGGTCGAGCGCGGCGAGGGCGAGTGCGCCGTATGAGCGCCCGTCAGATAGCACTCGAGACGAGGCCTCGGCCACTTCACGCCGAAGATGGCGACGTGCCAGGCGCGACCGACAACGGCGCCAACGGCAACGGGCGCCCGAAGCGCCTCCCTACCATCAGCGGCCGCGTGGTGGATCCGAGCGAGATCTCGGCCGAGGTCGAGGAGATGGGGGCCGAGGACGCGATCGCCTGGGCGATCGAGAACTTCGGATCGAGTCTTGGCTTCGCCGTGTCATTCCAGAAGACCAGCTCGGTGATCATCGACATGGCCCATCGGATCGATCCGAGCGTTCGCTGCTTCTACCTCGACACCGAGCTGCTCTTCCCGGAGACATACGAGACCCGGGACGCACTCGCCGGCCGTTACGGGATCGAGTTCCAGCGCTTCGTCCAGAACAATCCGGCCCGGCTTCGCGAGCGCTGGGAGGCAGGCGAGTGGGGCGAGGATGACGACTGCTGCGCGACGCGCAAGGTCGAGGCGATGCGGAGGGCACTCGAGGGGACTGACTCCTGGGTCTCGGGCGTCCGCCGGGTCGACTCGGCGACGCGCGCCGAGGCCTCCCGGTTCGGCTGGGATCCCCGCTTCGACCGCTGGAAGCTGAACCCGCTCGTCGACTGGGACGACCGGGCGGTCTGGGGCTACATCAAGGACCATCACGTTCCGTACAACCCGCTGCACGACCAGGGCTACCCCTCGATCGGCTGCATGCCGTGCACCACGAGGCCGGGCGCGGACGGGGACCCGCGCGCGGGCCGCTGGGCCGGCACCGACCGCACTGAGTGCGGGCTCAACGGGTAAGTGCTGATCTCGACCCGCTAACCTCTCGCGCTCCCGATGGCCGCTGATCCTTCAACGGCTCTGGCGCTGACGCTCACCGCCCGCCAGGCCTCAGACTTCGAGTTGCTCGCCAACGGCGGCTTCGCGCCGCTGACCGGCTTCATGGGCTCGGACGACTGGCGATCCGTGGTCGAGGACATGCGCCTCACCTCGGGGGATATCTGGTCGATCCCGATCACGCTGCAGTCCGACCTCGACGTGAGCGAGGGCGACGTCGTCGAGCTCTCCGCCCCCAACGAGAAGAAGCTCGGGCGCCTGACGGTCGAGGAGGTCTGGGAGCGCGACGTCGATCTGGAGGCCGAGAAGGTCTACCTGACGACCGACGACGGGCACCCGGGCGTCGCCGCCATCCGGCAGGAGGGCACGCGCTCGATCGCCGGCACGATCGAGGCGGACGCCCTGCCCGATCACGACGAGGCCTTCATGCGCCGCTACCAGACCACTGAGGAGTCGCGCAAGGCGTTCGCGGATCGCGGCTGGAAGCGCATCGTCGCCTTCCAGACCCGCAACCCGATCCACCGGGCGCACGAGTACCTGACCAAGGCCGCCCTCGAGATCTGCGACGGCCTCTACATCCATCCGCTGATCGGCGAGACCAAGAAGGGCGACATCCCCGCGGACGTGCGGATGCGCTGCTACGAGGTCCTGATGGAGAACTACTACCACCCGGAGCACGTCATGCTCGGCGTGAACCCCGGGAAGATGCACTACGCCGGGCCCCGTGAGGCGGTGCTCCACGCGATCATCCGCCGCAACTACGGCTGCACCCACTTCATCGTCGGCCGCGACCACGCGGGGGTCGGCGACTACTACGGCACCTACGACGCCCAGCGCATCTTCGACGACATCGACATCGACAAGCTGGGCATCACCCCCCTGTTCTTCGAGCACACCTTCTGGTGCAACGAGTGCGAGTGCATGGGCTCGGCGAAGACGTGCCCGCACCCGCAGGAGTCGCATCTCTTCCTGTCCGGCACGAAGGTCAGGGAGATGCTGGAGAACGGCGAAAAGCCGCCACCCGAGTTCAGCCGGGACGAGGTTGCCCAAATTCTCATCGACGCATATCGAAAGGAGAACGACTAAATGGCTTCCGAGCAAGGGTTCTGCCTCTGGTTCACCGGCCTCTCAGGCTCGGGGAAGACGACCATCACGACCCACCTGGTCAAGGAGTTCCGCCGGCGCGGATCAAAGCTCGAGGTGCTCGACGGCGACATCGTCCGCGAGAACCTCTCCAAGGGCCTCGGCTTCTCTAAGGAGGACCGGGACACCAACATTCGCCGGATCGCATTCGTCGCCGACCTGCTCTCCCGCAACGACGTGCCCGTGATCACCGCGGCCATTTCGCCCTACCGCGAGATCCGCGACGAGGCGCGCAAGAAGATGGGAGACCGGTTCATCGAGATCTACGCGCAGGCGCCGCTCGAGGTCTGCGAGGAGCGCGACGTCAAGGGCCTCTACGCCAAGGCGCGCTCCGGCGAGATCAAGGAGTTCACGGGCATCTCGGATCCGTACGAGCCGCCGGAGAACCCCGAGATCCTGATCGAGACCGACAAGCAGTCGTCCGAGGAGTCAGCGCAGCAGATCCTCGACTACCTCGAGGGCCGCGACCTGATCCCGTCGGCCGAGCTGGCAGCGACCAGCTAGTCGCACTGCGAACAGAGCATGTGACACGAGCCCCGGCCGGGGCTCGTGTCGTTTAGGCCCTCGGGGGAACCTGCGGCTCGCCCAGCCCGTACGTGTCGTACGCGCCGAACCGCGAGAACGTCTTGTGCGTGGGGCCGTGGAAGTCCGACGAGCCGGTCGGGGTGAGGCCGAACTCCTCGCACAGGTCCAGGCAGTGCTGCGTCTGTGCCTTCGTGTGCGGCGGATAGAAGGTCTCGATGCCCTCGAGGCCGACATCGCTCACGAGGCTCTCCACCAGGTCGCGGACCTGCTCGGGCTCGGCGACGTCCCAGTAGGGGTGCGCCACGACGGCCTTGCCGCCCGCCGCGTGGATCAGGTCAACGGCCTCCTCGGCGCTCGGCCAGCGCCGGGCGACGAAGGCCTTCGCCCCCGGGACCAGGTACTCCTCGAAGAACGGGCCGAGGTCAGGGCCGGCGCCCGCGGCGCGGGCGATGTGAGGCCTGCCGATGGAATCCGCCGCGCCGGCCTGGGCCACCGCATCCTCGAAGGTCACCTCGACTCCGTGAGCGTTCAGGCGCTCAATGATCTCGCGAGCGCGGTTGACGCGCTCCTGCTGGGCGCGTTCGCAAGCGGGGGCGATCTCGTCGAGGTCCACCCAGTAGCCGAGCATGTGAAGGTCGTCCGAGTACTTGTGAACGCAGGACATCTCGACGGCCGGCACGCATTCGATGCCGGCCTCCTCAGCGGCCGCCACCGCGTCGGGAACGCCCGCGACGGCGTCGTGGTCGGTCAGCGACATCACTGTCACGCCCGCCTCCGCCGCCGCGGTTGCGACCTCCCGCGCGGGCAATTGGCCATCCGATACCGTCGAGTGAGCTTGTAGATCAATCATGAAGCGCAGCATTCTTACGAAATGAGGATCACGGCAAAGGCCGACTACGCGGTGCGCGCGGCACTGGAGCTCGCCGCTGCGCCCGACGGTGAGCCCGTGAAGGGCGAGCACCTGGCCGAATCGCAGCAGATCCCGCTGCAGTTCCTGGAGCACATCCTGCTCGAGCTGAAGCACGCCCGGCTGGTCCGCGCCAAGCGCGGCGCGCGCGGCGGGTACTGGCTCGCGCGACCCGCAGACGACATCACGGTCGCCGACGTGATCCGGGCGGTCGAGGGCCCGCTGGCCAACGTCCAGGACTGGGCCCCGGAGGACACCGAGTACCCGGGCCCCGCGGAGCGCCTGCGGGACGTGTGGATCGCGGTCCGCGCCAACCTGCGCGCCGTCCTCGAACAGGTGACCCTGGCGGACGTCTGTGAGGACCGGCTGCCGGAGCCGATCGGCCGCCTGGTCAAGGATCCGGACGCCTGGATGAAGCGCTAGACGACCTAAACCGCATTCGCAAGCGGTATTTCCCACCTCAAGTGGGGAAATAGCAGGCGAAATCTGCTGCTACCCTGCCCGCTCGAGGGTCTCTTCACCAACCTGATTGGAAAGCCCTAAAAGGTTGGAAAGGCCCCCGGCGGACGACTGAACGAATCATGGATCCGGTAATCGTCATCTTCGGTTTCGGGATCGGCCTGCTCATCGGCATGACGGGGATGGGCGGCGGGTCGCTGATGACCCCCCTCCTGATCCTGCTGTTCGGGATCCAGCCGGTGACCGCGGTGGGCACCGACATCTTCTACGGCGCCGTCACCAAGACCGCCGGCGCCTGGCGCCACCTCAAGCACCACACCGTCCATCGCGCCCTCGTCTTCTGGCTCGCGGTGGGAAGCGTTCCGATGGCGATCGCCGGCGTTTGGCTGATCGAGATCCTGCAGAGCAAGTACGGCGAGGACACGGTCAACCAGGTCGTGCTCGGGGCGGTGGGCGCGGCGCTGCTCGTGGTCGGCATCGCGACCCTGATCCGTGCCCTGTTCCTGCGCGACGTGATCCCTGAGCGCTACGCGTTGCACCTCTACCGCCGGCACATCATCGCCGCGGTGATCACCGGCGCGATCACGGGCTTCGTGATCGGCCTGACCTCGGCGGGCAGCGGCACCCTGATCGCGATCGTGCTGATCGCCGTGTTCCGGCTGACGCCGCAGCGTGTGGTCGGCACCGACGTCGTCCACGCGGCGATCCTCCTGTGGGCGGCGGGCCTCGCGCACTGGGTCGGCGGGAACGTCGACCTCGGGCTCGCCGCAAACATCCTCGTCGGCTCGATCCCCGGGGTCCTGATCGGTAGCCAGCTCGCGGTCAAGGTCCCCACCGGGTTGCTGCGCAACGCCCTGGGCGTGGTGATGATCGCCTCGGCCATCGTGTTGCTCGTCAAGGAGAAGGTTCCCCCCACCGTGCTCATCCCGTCGCTCAGCGTCGCCGCGCTCGTGATCGTGGCTCTCTTCACCTTCCAGATCGGACTGCACCGCCAGCGCATGCGGCAGGACGAGGCCAAGGCGCTCGCCGCGGCAGCCAAAGCTGCCGGCTGACCCAGGCGCCCGGCAGGCGCCCCCGAGGGGTACGCTGCCCGTGTGGACTTCGAGCTGAGCCCGCGCGTCTCTGATCTGCGCGACCGCGTGCGGGCGTTCATGGAGGAGCACGTCCTCCCGGTCGAGCTCGAGGCGCTTCGCGCCCTCGATGACGAGGTGCGCCCCGGCACGCCGTATCCGGAGATCATCGTCGACATCCGCGCCAAGGCCCGCGAGGCCGGGCTCTGGAACCTCTTCATGCCGGACGAGCGCTACGGCGCCGGCCTCACCAACTGGGAGTACGGGATCATCTGCGAGGAGACCGGCCGCAGCCCCGCGATCGCCCCGATGGCCTTCAACTGCTCAGCGCCGGACACGGGCAACATGGAGATCCTCGCCGAGCACGGCACCGAGGAGCAGCGCGCCCAATGGCTCGACCCGCTCCTCGAGGGAGACATTCGCTCCTGCTTCTCGATGACCGAGCCCGAGGTCGCTGGCTCCGACCCGACCACGCTGCGCACGCGCGCCGAGCTAGTCGACGGCGAGTGGGTGATCAACGGCCACAAGTGGTTCACGTCGGGCGCGGTGGGCGCCTCGGTGGCGATCGTCATGTGCGTCACCGATCCCGACGCCCACCAGTACGCGCGGGCGTCGATGATCCTCGTCCCCATCGACAACCCTGGGTTCAACCTGATCCGCGCCGTCCCCGTCATGGGCCACGACGGCGGCCCGGGGCACTGCGAGATCCGCTACGAGGACTGCCGGGTGCCCGAGACGAGCCTCCTCGGCCCCCGCCAGGCCGGCTTCGTGATCGCCCAGGACCGGCTCGGACCCGGGCGCATCCACCACTGCATGCGCGCGATCGGCACCTGCGAGCGAGCGATCGAGATGATGTGCCGCCGCGCCAACACGCGCGAGGCGTTCGGCGGCAAGCTCGCCGACAAGCAGTTCATTCAGGACTTCATCGCCAAGTCGCGGATGGAGGTCGAGCAGGCCCGCCTGCTGACCCTGATGGCGGCCTGGAAGATGGACACCCAGGGCAAGCGCGAGGCCCGGCGCGAGATCTCGATGATCAAGGTCGTGGCGGCGAACGTCGTCATGGACGTGCTCGACCGCGCGATCCAGGTCCACGGCTCCCTCGGCATGTCCGACGACACGCCGCTCGCCGGCATGTGGCGCTTCTCCCGCATGCTGAAGGTCGCCGACGGCCCCGACGAGGTCCACAAGATGGTCATCGCCCGCCGCGAGCTCAATCACTGGGCGAAGGAGGACGAGGGCGCCTCCGACGGCGCCGGGTCTACCGAGTCGGCCCGGGACGCGGCTACGGCGAAGGCCTAGGCGCCCGCGGCGGCCTGCTCGGCCGTCAATGCAGGCGTCGCTCGGCCTGGTCCGCGCCCTCGGCCAGCCGCTCGACGACCTTGGCGAACTGCTGGTAGCCCTCCTCGTCCTTGCCGTACTGGCCCGCCGCGTAGCGGGCGAAGACTCCCTCGAGGATGATCGCTAGCTTCCAGAACGCGAGCGCGACGTAGTAGTCGATCTCGGCGAGGTCCCGCCCGGAGAGCTCGGCGTACCGCTCCCTGACGTCTGCCCGCAGCGGGAAGCCGGCTGCCGTCGTCGGTGGATCGAAGAGCGGCATCAGCTCGTCCCCCGGCTGGGACCAGTAGACGAGCAGCATGCCGACGTCTGCCAGCGGGTCGCCGAGGGTGCAGAGCTCCCAGTCCACCACCGCCGCGATCTCGCCGTCCGCCGACAGGATCAGATTGTCGAGGCGGTAGTCGCCGTGGACGATCGTCGCCGGGCCCTGCTCGGGAATGCGCTCCGATAGCCGCCTGTGGACGTCGTCGATCACCTCGAGCTCACGGGTCTTCGACTTCTCCCACTGCCCGTGCCAGCGACGGAGCTGGCGTGCGACGTAGTCCTCCTTGCGGCCCAGGTCTCCGACGCCGACCTCATCTGGGTCGACCGCGTGGATTGCGACCAGCGTGTCGACCACCCGCTCGCCGATGGCCCTCCGGTCCGCCTCGCCGAAGCTCTCCTCCGCCTCCGCCTTGGTGCGCAGGATCGGGCCCTCGACGAAGTCCATGACGTAGAAGGGCGCACCGTTCACCGACTCGTCCTCGCACAGCGCGACCGCCGGCGCCACCGGGACGTCCGTCCCGGCGAGCGCGGCGATGATCCGGTGCTCGCGGCCCATGTCGTGGGCGGACGCCAGCCGCTTGCCGAGCGGCGGTCGCCGCAGCGCCCACCGCCTGCCCGCGGAATCCGTCACGCCGTAGGTCAGGTTCGAGCGCCCGCCCGAGATCCGCTCGAACTCGAGCGGGGGCTGGGCGCCGTCGATCTCGCGCGCAAACCAGGCCTCCAGATTCGCCTGGTCGATAGCCTCGTCCGCCATGGCGGCAGATCCTATGCGGGAAGCGGACGGCCATACCACTCTCCTCGTCGACTTCGGCGGTGTGCTGACCACCTCAGTCTGGGACAGCTTCGCCGACTTCTGCCGGGAGACCGACCTGGACGAGGACACCGTCAAGCGACTGTTCCGCGAAGACCCGGATGCCATGGCCTACCTTCGGGGCCTCGAGACCGGAAAGATCGAGGAGGACGAGTTCGAGGAGCGGTTCGCCGAGCTCCTCGGCCTCGACGAGCCGGCGAACCTGATCGACAGCATGTTCCGCGGCATGCTCCCGTGCGAGCCGATGATCGACGCCGTGCGGGCAGCCGGCGAGCGCGGCGTGAAGACGGGACTGGTCTCCAACTCGTGGAGCACCTCCCACTACGACAAGGACATGCTCGAGGAGCTGTTCGACACCGCCGTGATCTCCGCCGAGGTCGGGCTCCACAAGCCCCAGCCGGAGATCTACAGGCTCGCCGCCGAGCGCCTCGTGGTGCCTCCGGAGGAGTGCGTGTTCGTCGACGACCTGCGCGAGAACTGCGCGGGCGCCGAGGCGGTGGGCATGACGGCGATCCTCCACCGCGACCCCGCGGAGAGCATCCAGCGCATCGAGGAGCTCTTCGGGATCAAGTTCGCCCCCTAGGCCGAAGCGCGCGGCCATGGTTCCGGTAGGGTCGCCGGCCGTGCCGGTTCTCGTCCGCGGTGGCATCGCAGTGGCCGGGGCGGTTGCTGCGCTCGCCGCGAGCGGCTGTGGCGGCGGGAGCGCCACGACCGTCAGCAAGGCCGTGACCACCGATGCATCGACCACCACGTCGTCCACGATCGGCGTGCCGACCCATGTGTTCGTGATGAATTCGGGCGGCCAGCGGCTCGTGGAACCGAGCGAGTTCACTTTCAACGTCGAGGGCGCCGTGGTCGGCGATCACCTGCATTGGACGAACTGGGGCGAGCCGGCGGCCACCGCCGAAGGCCTCTTCTCTGAGCGCAGGTTCTCGAGCAGCAACCGGGTCCATTTCCGGAGCACGCTGAAGCTCACCAAACTTCGGGTCTGCAAGGGCGCCGAGTACTACACGCACGCGGCGGTCTCGGTCCCCTCAAGCCCCACCAGGCCCAGCGTCAAGCCCCTTCCGACGCCCTGCGGGTGAGGCTCAAGCTTCGAGGAGCTGCTTGAGGCGCCGCAGGTCGGCCTCGGTCCGCGGCATAGCTCAGCGTCCGTCGGAGGAAGCGCGCGACGAATGGAAGTTGCGAGCCGATGTCGACGGGAGGGGAAGTGAGCCATTCCACGGACTCACCCGATACCGCGCGGCCCAGTGAGCCTCGGCGTGACCTTGCGCTTAGAGTCGGCCCTTAGAGTCCCGCCGGTGCCGAGCGTCGACGAGCTGGTCCCTCCGGCGGCCGACCTGAAGGTCCTCAGGTCGTTTGCGAGCAAGCGCAATTTCAAGCGGGCAGGCCGGAGATTCCGCACGGCCGCCAAGGATTTCGGCCTGCAACCCGACGATCGCGTCCTGGACGTGGGCTGCGGGCCGGGTCGCTTTGCCGTCGCCCTGTCCCGCTACCTGAACGAGCAGGGAAGCTACGTCGGTCTGGATGCCTCTCGGGAGGCGATCGATATCTGCAACCGCTTCATCGGATCGAAGCTTCCCCGCTTCGACTTCGTCTGGGCGGAGGTCGTTAACCAGAGGTACAGCGACCAAGCGACTACGCTCGCGTCCGAGTATCGCTTTCCATTCGAGGATGAGTCATTCGACTTCGTCTTCTCGAACTCGCTGTTTACCCATCTCCTGCCAGCCGACACCAGGCACTACGTAGGCGAGATCGGACGGGTGCTCAAGCCCCGTGGGCGGAGCTTTAACACGATCTTCCTGTTGAACGATGAGGCCCGACGGCTACTCGCTCGCGAGGACCCGACACATGTACTTCCCTACGAGCTGGACGGGGTTGCGCGAGTGAAGGACCGCGAGCGCCCGGAGGCTTGGATCGCGGTCGAAGAGGAGTTCATTCGCGAGGCCCATCGAGCCGCAGGGCTGCGGATCGAAGAGATCCGATACGGAGCTTGGCCGGGTCGCGACACGCCAGGCGTTGGCTTCGGGAAAAAGGACGCCGTCCTGGCAGTCAAGGGGTAGGGACGCGGCGCGGGCCGACCCTGTCGACAGCCTCAGGATCGACAATCGCAGGGCTAGGCGCCCGCGGCGATCAGCGCCACGCCGGTGAGCGCGACGACCACGCCCGCGCGCTGCGGGGCCGCCAACCGTTCGCCCAGCACGAACCTCGCGAGCACCACCGTGACCGCTGAATAGAGCGAGCCGGCCACGGCCACCAGGGAAAGCAGGCCGTGATTGGTCGCGATGGCGAACAGGGAGTTCGCCGTGACGTCGAAGCAGCCGATCGCGACCAGGGAGGGCAGGAGTTCGCGCTCGATGTGCATCGATGGCCGCACGATCGCGGCCGCGACCAGAAGGGTCACGACCCCCCCTGTCCGCGCGGCCACGATCGTCCACGCCGGGCTGGGCCCCGAGGAGAGATCGAGCCCCAGGAAGAAGGTGCCGAAGCCGAGCGCCGCGAGCCCGGCCAGGCCGATCGACAGGCGCCCCGCCGCGCGCCACTCGGGATCGGGTTCCCGCGAGACCAGCACGACGCCCACGATCCCGGCCACGGCGCCCACGGCCTGGATCGCGCCCGGGCGGTCGCCCTGCACCAGGCCTCCGGCCACGGGCACCAGCACCCCGAGCGCGCCGATCGTCGCAACCACGGTCACCGAGCCCAGGGCCATGGCCTTGTAGAAGGCCCCCAGGGCCATGACGACGGTCGCCCCGGCGGCGGCGGCGATGAGCGTGTCCCGCGTGCTCAGGGAGTCCCCCCCGACGATCAGAGCAACGATCACCGCCAGCACGAGGCCCACTGGCTGGCTCACGAGCAGCACGGTCAACGCCGACATCCGGCGAGCACGGAGGCCGCCCAGGAAGTCGGACGTACCCCAGGCGACGCTCGACCCGAGCGCGAGAACTATCCCGAGCATTCGGAATCGCGGCGGAAGAGCCCGGCGAGGCTGAATCGCGCCGCCACGTCCACCGTCCCCGGGGACCTCACGTCGAGCCGGGTCCAGTCGCCGTCCCGCTGGACGCACGCGTTACCGGAGGTCACGGTCCAGTAGGGCGTGTAGTGGATACGCACGAGGTACGTGCCGGTGTCCCGTGCGGAGAAGCCGAAGTCCGCGGCCCCGATCGAGGTGAGACGGTCGGCTCCGGCAGCGGGCTTCGAGGGCTCGCCGGTCGTCGACACCAGCCCAACGGCACCCCGCACCCGGTACAGGTGCCAGTGCTCGTTCGACCACACCGGGCGCAGGTACGGGAGGCCGGCGCGGATCAGGGAGCCCTCGTCCTCCGCGAGATAGTCCGGGTCGGCGTCCGCCACGGCGACGTAGCTCACCCCCCGCTCCCGGAGCCACGCGAGGTAAGAGGCCGGCGTCAGGTTGTCCCCCGTGAAGAGGTCGAAGTCCCCGGACTCGGATTGCCGCAGCCACCCGCGGGCGAGTGGGAAATGCGGAGCGACGTAGTTCGCCTCGTAGCGGTTGCGGGTGGGCGGGATCTCGATCCGGGCGGGCCTGCCACGCGTGACCTGGTCGAGCTCGGTGATGAGCGGCTGGTAATAGGCGGCGGTCACCGACGGATCGTCCTGCCCGGCCGCAAAGTCCCGCACCGGCGCCACCCACTGCCACCAGAGGAGGGGAAGCGCGAGGATCGCAAGCGCGACCGGGCGCCGGCCCGCGAGGCCCAGCGCCAGCACGGGGCCTCCGAACAGCGAGCCGAGCCGGGCGGCGTTGGCTCCGACCTGGGTGTGGACGATGAAGAGGACGACGCAGACGCCTGCGTAGATCAGGATGCCGGCGCGCAGCACGCGCTCCTCCGGCGGCAGCAGGAAGAGCGCGGCGGCGGCGAACAGCGGCACCGGCAGAAACGCAGTGAAGACGAACGGGAAGTAGCCGCCGGTCGGGAACGCGAGCCCGAGCAGCGCTATCGGCGCGAGTGCGCCGACGGCCAGGAGCGCCCCGAGGCGACGGCGCCCGGTCACGGCCAGCGCGCCGCCGGCGATGGCCACGAAGACCGCCGCCACCGGGCTCCCGAGCCCGGACAGCGCGGCGAGCGCGGTCGCGAGCGCGGTGCGGCCCCGCTGGGCGGCGAGGAGGGCGCCGAGGCCGATGGCGGTCCCGAGGGCGAAGGTCAGGCGGTTCGCCATCAGCATCGTCGCCGTCGCGGCCCCGAACCACAGGATCCCGAGCCACGCGCGGTCCTCGTAGCGCCGGTATGCGATCGCCGCGAACAGGGCCGCGCAGGCGACGACCGCGAGCGCGCCGACCAGGCGTGGCCCGAGCCAGGCGCCGAGGGGCGGGAAGAGGACGCTGTAGGTCAGCAGGTAGTGGCCCGCGTACCAGTAGTTGTTCCAAAGCAGGAACCCATTCGCGTCGAAGAGGTCGGCGCGGAACGTCTGCGCCGCGAGGTCGACCGTGGACGGCTCGAGGATGAGGTAGACGACGGCGAGAACCGCCGCCGCGACCACCCCGCTGGAGAGGCGGACGCGGCTAGCCGCGTGCGTACTCAACGCGGATCTGCTTGCCCTTGAGCTTCGTCCCCTCGAGCCGCTCGAGCGCCTGCTCCGCGTGCGCCGCATCGAGCTCCACGAACGAGAACCGCTCGAGGACGCGGACCGGCCCGATCGCGTGCTCCGGGATCACGGCCCCCTCGGTCAGTGCCCAGCGGACGTCCTCTTCGTCGATGCCGCTGCGCTTGCCCCTGTTGATGAACAACTTTACGGCGGGCGGTACCTGGTCGACCGCGCTGTCGGTAGCGCCATCGTCCCGCCCGCCGGTCTCCTCGGGTCGAGGTTCCTGATTCTCCGCGTCGCGCCCGGCGGTCCTTTCGGGACGGGGTTCCTGTTGCTCCGCTTCATCCTCGCCTGCCTTCTCGGGAAGGCGTTCCCGGCGCCTCTTCTTCGGCTCGGCGGGCTTCCCGTGCTGGTGTCGCCGCGGGCGGGGGGCATGCTCCAGGCGCTCCTCCGGCGGTTCCCACTCGCCGATGCTGGTCTTGACCTCGCGCTCGATCCGATCGATCTCGGGGCGCTGGGCGGGAGTGACGAACGTGATCGCACGGCCGGTTCGGCCAACGCGGCCGGTCCGGCCGATGCGGTGGACGTAGGTCTCGCTTACGTCGGGGACGTCGTAGTTGATGACGTGCGTGACGTGTTCGATGTCGAGGCCGCGGGCGGCGACGTCGGTGGCCGCGAGGAGGCGCAGGCGGTGGTCCTTGAACGAGAGCATCACCCCGTCTCGCTGGCCCTGGCTCATGTCGCCGTGCAGGGCCTTGACGCCGAGCCCGCGGGCGCGCAGCGTCTCGTCGAGCTTCGCCGTGCCGATCTTGGTCCGGCAGAAGATGATCGCCTGCTCGGGCTCCTCCGCCCGGAGCACCTCGACCAGCCGGTCGACCTTCTCGCGCGCCGGGACCTCCACGTACGCCTGCTCGATCGCGTCGACGGTGAGCTGCTTCGGCGTGACCCTGATGGTCACCGGGTCGTACATATAGCGATCGGCGAGCCGCTCGATCGGCGGCGGGATCGTCGCCGAGAACAGCGACGTCTGTCGCCCCGAGGGGGACATGCGCAGGATGCGCTCGACGTCGTCGATGAAGCCTAGATCGAGCATCTCGTCGGCCTCGTCCAAGACGACGTAGCGGGCCGAACTCAGGTCCAGCGAGCCGCGGTTGACCAGGTCGAGCGTCCTGCCGACCGTCGCGACCACGACCTGGGCCGCTTGCTGCAGGCGGGACTGCTGAGTAGCGACGGCCTGGCCGCCGAACACCGCGATGACCTCGATGGGCAGGTGCTCGGCGTAGGCCCGCAGGGCCTGAGTCACCTGGATGCAGAGCTCGCGGGTGGGCGTGAGGACGAGCGCCTGCGTGTTCCGGCTCTCCGGATCGAGGTACTCGAGCAGCGGCAGCCCGAACGCCGCCGTCTTGCCGGTCCCGGTCTGGGCCTGGCCGATCACGTCATGGCCGGCCAGGAGCTCGGGGATCGCCTGCTCCTGAATCGCGGTCGGGTCCTCGTAGCCGAGCTCGTCGAGCGTCTGGATGAGGGCCTCGGACAGGCCGAGATCGCGGAACGAGGTCATCGCGGCGCTACCCCGCCGCCCCGACGGCGCGCATCTCGGTGAACACCGCGGTCGGCTCGTCGCGCTCGCCGTGTTGGTCGTCGGCGATCACATGGGTCACCGCGTTGATCAGGGCCAGGTGGCTGAACGCCTGGGGGAAGTTCCCGAGCTGCGCCCCGCTATTGGGCTCGATCTCCTCCGCGTAGAGGCCCAATGCGGTCCCGTTCGAGACCAGCCGCTCGCAGAGCTTGCGCGCCCGCTCCCGCTCTCCGATCTCGGAGAGGGCGGAGACCAGCCAGAAGGAGCAGATCGTGAACGTCCCCTCCCTCCCACTGAGTCCGTCGTCGGTCTCGTCCACCTTGTAGCGGAGGACGAGACCGTGCTCGGTGAGCTCATCCGCGATCGCTAGCACCGTCGCCTGGACGCGCTCGTCCTCGCAGCGCAGGAAGCGGATCAGCGGGATCAGGAGCAGCGACGCGTCGAGCGCGTCGGTCTCGTAATGCTGGCGGAACGTGCCGCGGTCCGAGACGCCGCGATCGAGGATGTCGGCCTTCACGGTCTCGGCCTCGCGCGCCCAGTTCTCGGCGAGATCCTCGCGGCCGTAGCTCCGGGAGAGCCGTGCCGCACGGTCGAGCGCCACCCAGCCCATGAGCTTCGAGGACACGTAGTGCTTCGGCTCACCGCGGGACTCCCAGATGCCCTGGTCCGGCACGTGCCAGGCGGTGGCCGCGGCCTCGGCCTGCTCGAAGACGATCGGGGCCATTTGCTCGGGAACGCCCTCGCGGGTCTTCGAGTGGATGTAGATCGAGTCGAGAAGGGCGCCGTAGACGTCGTTCTGGCGCTGGTTGTAGGCGCCGTTTCCGACCCTGACAGGGCGTGACCCGCCGTAGCCGGAGAGGTGGTCGAGCGTCCTCTCGGTGAGGTCGGACTCGCCACCGATTCCGAACATGATCTGGCTCAGCGGCCCCCGGCCGTGACAGAGGTGCGTCACGAACTCCATGAACTCCCTCGCCTCCTCGTCGAACCCGATCACGTGGAGGCTCCAAAGCGTGAACGTGGCGTCGCGGATCCAGGTGTACCGGTAGTCCCAGTTGCGCTCACCGCCAGGCGTCTCGGGCAGCGAGGTCGTGAGAGCGGCGACCGTCGCGCCCGTCGCCTCATATGTCAGCCCCTTGAGCGCCAGCGCGGAGCGCTGCAGACACCAGCGCCACGGATGGTCGGGAAAGATCCCGCGCTCCAGCCAGCGCCGCCACAGGTGCTGAGTGGCCTTGATCATGTGGATGGCGTCCTCGGCTGTCTCCGGTCCGCCCAGCTCCTCACGCCACGACAGACACGAGTAGGCCCGCTCCCCCGCCTTGAGCGTCCGTGTGCCGATCGCTGCGGAGCCGTCGATCTCGAGCGGTACGTCGCCGAGGAGGCGCACGGTCTCGCCGCCCCCGGTCGCGTCGGCGGCCAGCCCCTCGTCATCGACCAGCCGCCACTCGTGCTCCTCCAACGCGTAGTCGAAGGCCGGCTCGCAGACCACCTCCATCTCCACCTCGCCGTGGACGCACTCCACGGTCCGCACCAGCAGGTGCTCGGCGTCGCGCGACCCGAGGGCCCGTCCGCGGACGTCCTCCGGATCCTCGTCGGCGCCGGGAGTGAGGGCCAGGGCGTCGTGTACGAGAAGCCAGCCGGTGTTGGTCATCCAGCTCGTCTCCAGCACGTTCGTGCCGGGGACGTACCGCCGCGAGACGGGCGCCCGCAGATTTCGAGGCCCCAGGCGGTAGGCGCCCGCGCCCCGGTCCAGCAGCGCCCCGAACATGCTGGGCGAGTCGAAACGGGGCATGCACATCCACTCGACCGTGCCGTCCGACGCGACCAGCGCGCCGGTGTGGCAGTCGGACAGGAAGCCGTAGTCCCCGATGGGATGAAAGTCCGGCGCGGCAGCCCTGCCACGGCTTCGGCGCGCCTTGGCAGCGGTTGCCATGCGTGTTAACGCCGAGCCGTAGGGCTCGGCGACTGGCATGTGTCGTTCATAAGGGTGTTGAAAGGTATCGCCACCATCTCCTGCGCTCATCTCCGGCGTCGATCCCTAGGATGCACGCCCGTGGCTCTGACGGTGGTTGGCTCGATCGCGTTCGACTCCGTGCGCACTCCTTTCGGGGAGCGCGATCGCATGCTGGGCGGCTCGGCCGTCCACTTCGCGCTCGCGGCCCGGTTCTTCACCGAGGCGCGGATCGTCGGTTCGGTCGGCGACGACTTCGACGAGGAGTATCTCGAGCTGCTCAGCGAGCGTGGCATCGACGTCTCGGACGTGGAGCGCGTGGAGGGCGGCAAGACGTTCCTCTGGGCCGGCCACTACGAGGCGGACATGAACCTCGCCCACACCGACGACACCCAGCTCGGGGTGTTCGCCGACTTCGATCCGAAGCTGTCGGAGGCCTCGCGGTCCGCCGACGTGCTTTTTCTGGGCAACATCCAGCCGGACCTCCAGCGCCGGGTTCGGGCGCAGGCGAACGGCTCCCGCCTGACCGCGCTCGACTCGATGAACCTGTGGATTGAGACCACCCGAGACTCGCTCGTGGCCGCGATCAGCGAGGTCGACTGCCTGCTCTTCAACGACTCCGAGATCAGGATGCTGACCGAAGAGCCCAACCTGGCTCGCGCCGCGCGCACGGTGATGGACATGGGCCCGCGGTTCGTCGTCGCCAAGCGCGGCGAGTACGGGGCGGTCCTCTTCACCCCCGAGGGCTTCTTCGCCCTCCCCGGCTTCCTGCTCGAGGACGTCCGCGACCCCACGGGGGCCGGCGACAGCTTCGCCGGCGGCTTCCTCGGCTACCTCGACATGCAGGGGACCGACGTGCCGAGCGAGCACGCCCTCCGCCAGGCGATGGCGTACGGGACGGTGCTCGCCTCGTTCAACGTGGAGGAATTCGGCACCGAGCGGGTCGCGCGGCTGACGGAGGATGAGGTCTCGGAGCGCTACGACGCCCTACGCGCGATGACCCACTTCGAGTTGTCTGACTGACCCTCAGAGCCGGATCGCGACCGCCGCCACCGCGAGCAGCACGACCGACGCTGACAGGATCCGCAGCGCGCCGTCGAGCGGCGCGCTCAGCTGGGCGGCGGTGAGCTCCCTCTCGGTGCCATCCGCCAGCACCTGCGTTCCCGTCACGGAGACCGTCTTTCGCCGCAGCTCCCGCACAGGCGTGGACAACCGCCGCTGCGCCACGCTCAGCCCGAAGCAGGCGGCGGTGACGCCGGCTCCGGCGACCGCCTCGCCGAGCGAGTGGATTCCCAGGGCCATGACCCAGAAGCCGGTGAGCGCCGGAAAGGCACCCCACGCCGCGGCGAACCAGAAGTCCGTGTGGAATCGACCGCCGAAGAGCTCCAGGTTGTAGGCGAGGACGCCGAACGCGCCCGCCAGGACGAAGGGCAAAAGTGTGAACGAGACGACGAAGAGCCCGGCGATCCCGATCCCGACCGCGCCGGCGAGTGCGACCCCCGCGAGCACGGTCAGCGTTCGATCCGAGAGCCGCGTGCCGAGCGGGTGGCCGTGGAGCTCGTCGAGCGCGTGCGCGGCGACCCCCACTCCCAGGAAGAACGCGCCGAGAGCCGCCCACAGGCGAACCGCGTGGAACGCCGGCGCCACGGCCGCGCCCAGCGCGACGTAGCTCAGGTGCCACGCCGTGTATGGGGGATGGAGGATCGTGAGGAGGTCCCGCCATCCGCCCGGGCTCAGGGCGTAGAACGCCGCGCGCTGCTCCACCTCAGCCGTCGCGCACCCCCGAGAAGACGACGCCACCGCCGAGGCTCATCCGCCGCACCCGGACGCCCGAGATCCCGGCTGAGCGCCACAGCTCAACCTGGCGCTCGAGCGGCAGCTTCGCGTAGAGCTCCTCGATGTTCGGGCCGAGGAAGCGGCCGACCTCATACCACTCGGTTCCGAACGCGCGCCCGGCCGCCGGCAGCGCGAGGCGGGTGTACAGGCGCCACAGAGGCCGCCACAGGGGCGGGTCGGGCAGGCCGAACTCGAGGCAGGCGATGCGCCCCCCGGGCTTCACCACCCGAGCGAGCTCCGCCAGGGTCGCCGCGGGGTTGTCGACGTAGCGAAGGAGGTAGGTGAAGGTCAGGTGGTCGAACTCGCCGTTCTCGAACGGCAGCCGCTCCGCCTCGCCCTGAACGAGGTCGATCCGCGCCGCGAGTTGGGGCGCGGCCGCGAGCGCGCGCCGGGCGCCCGCGAGCATGTCGCGGCTCTGGTCGAGGCCGACGACGGTGCAGCCGTAGCGCGTAACGAGGCCGCGCGCGACGAGGCCGGTGCCGGTGGCGACGTCCAGAACGCGATCGCCTGCGCCGGCGTCGATCGACGCGATCATCTCGCGCCGCCAGCGCGGGTCCTGCCCGAAGCTGAGCGCCGCCGAGAGCAGGTCGTAGCGGCGGTCGAGTCCCGCGAACAACGTCAGCGCGCCGCGCTTGCGCTCAGAGGCAACGCCTTCGGTGGCCAATTCCGGTCAAGCCTTCCAGAAAACGGCACTGGGGGGTTCCCCCTGCGAGAATGCTTGGAGCGACAAAGCTTCGTGAAAGAGGAGAGGCGATGGCCACCGAGGAGAAGACCGAGCAGCAGGGCGACGGCGCGGTAGCGACCGCCGGCCCGAACACGCTTTCCGTCACCGACAACCGCACTGGCGAGAGCTACGACCTCGAGATCACCGACGGGACGATTCGCGGCATGGACCTGCGCGGGATCAAGGTCTCCGAGGACGACTTCGGTTTGATGTCCTACGACCCCGCGTACACGAACACGGCGTCGTGTCGCTCGGCGATCACCTACATCGACGGCGAGGCCGGGATCCTGCAACACCGCGGCTATCCCATCGAGCAGCTATGCGAGAAGTCGACCTATCTCGAGGTCGCCTACCTCCTGACCTTCGGCGAGCTGCCCACCAGGCAGCAGCTGGAGCGCTGGACCTTCGATGTGGTCCACCACACGTTCGTTCACGAGGACCTCAAGAACCTCTTCGAGACCTTCCGCTACGACGCTCACCCGATGGGGATGCTCCTCTCCGGGGTCGGCGCCCTCTCCACCTTCTACCCGGAGGCCAAGCACATCGACGACCCCGAGGAGCGCTACATGGCCGCGATCCGCATGATCGCCAAGGTCCCGACGCTCGCCGCCTTCGCCTACCGCCACAGCCTCGGCCTGCCCTATGTGTATCCGGACAACGAGCTCGACTACGCAGGCAACTTCCTGTCGATGCTGTTCAAGAAGACCGAGATTCGGTACGAGGCCGACCCGCGCCTGACCAAGGCCCTCGACATCCTCTTCATCCTGCACGCGGACCACGAGCAGAACTGCTCCACCGCGGCCGTGCGCTCCGTCGGGTCGTCCCAGGTCGATCCCTACTCCGCCGTCGCCGCCGGGGTGGCGGCGCTGTACGGGCCGCTCCACGGCGGCGCCAACGAGCAGGTCCTGCGGATGCTGCGGCGGATCGAGACCGCGGAGAACGTCCCCGACTTCCTCGAGGGAGTGAAGAACCGGGAGGAGCGCCTGATGGGCTTCGGCCACCGGGTGTACAAGAACTACGACCCGCGTGCCCGGATCATCCAGCAGCACATGGACGAGGTGTTCGAGGCCACCGAGTACAACCCGCTGGTCGAGATCGCCCGGGAGCTGGAGAAGCGGGCACTCGACGACGAGTACTTCACGGATCGCAAGCTCTACCCCAACGTCGACTTCTACTCGGGGATCATCTACGAGGCGCTCCAGATCCCGACCGACATGTTCACGGTGATCTTCGCGATCCCGCGGACGTCGGGATGGGTCGCGCAGTGGATGGAGAACAACGACGACCCGGAGCAGAAGATCGCGCGGCCGCGCCAGATCTACACGGGGTACCGAGACCGGGACTACGTGTCAATGGACGACCGCGACGGCCCGGAGAAGATCACAGGCCCGCCCGCGCGCCGGCCAAAGCGCCAGCGCCGCGGGGCCTAGCCTGACACGTAGCTGAGCTGCTCGTCCCAGTCGGGCCTTCCCTCGGGGGTCAGGTCGAACAGGTTCCAGACCGGCTCGAGAGTCCCAACGTGCCGGGGATCCTGGCCCGGGTCCCAGGGCGCGTAGAAGAGCTCCGATCCCCAGAAGTGGCGGATCCCTAGACCGTCGCGGTGAAACACGTTGAGCATCGGACGCTGCGCCCCGTCCGGGGTCTCGGCGTGGTAGTCACGGTTGTACGAGTTGCCGGCCGAGGAGAGCACGCGAAGGCGTCGCCAGCCTCGTTCGTTCGCGAACGTCCGGACCCGCGGCAGTGGGGCCTTCGCGACCACCGCAAAGTTCACGTGTTGACCCGCATGTTCGATCGCGCCGTCGAGCTGGTCGAGAAGGGCGACGCACGACGGGCACGGGCCCTCGGCGAGCGGAAGGCGAGCGGTCTCGTGCTCTGCCGCGGGGCCAGGGCGCTCGTCCTCCGGATCGCGGGGAAACATGAAGCTGTAGATGGCCAGCGAGTCACGACCGGCGGCGAACAGCTCCGAGAGCCGCACATCGGTCGGCTCGCCGTCTTGACCCGCGCCGGCGAACACGTAATCCTTGGGCACCGGCCCTCCGGGTGGCAGCTCACGCCTGGCGGCCGCTACCGCTTCGGTCCTCCGCCGCAGGTCGATCTCCATCTCGAGCAGGCGATCGCGCGCCGCCCGGTACTCGGCCGACTCCCTGGAAAGCTCACACCCATGGTTCCTCCTCAGATGGCCCTGGACAACACTGTGGCATCAAACCGCCAATATGAGGCCGTGGCCCGCTATCACCTGACAGTCCGCCACGGCCCACGGGTCGCGCATGAGACGTTCGACGCCCTGGACGAGGCTATAACCGCCATGAAGCGCCAGACCCAGGTAATTCGCCAGGAGGGGCCGCTGGAGGAGATCAACGTGATCCGCGAGTACGGGCCCGGGCAGCGCGTACACGCGCGCCTGGAGCTGAGGTCCGGCGGCCTCTTCCGGCGCCGCGAGGCCGGGATGGACCTCATGGGCGACGGGACGCTCGTCCCTTTCGTCGGGGTCATTCGCAAGGAGCCGCTCGAGCTGCCCGACGGAGAATCGCCCTTCGACGCCGTCAGGGCGGCGCTGGCGTGAGCGGCCGCGACGAGTTCGAGGTCCCCGAAGGCAGCGTGGCCGCGGGCCGCCGAGTGCGCCTACCCGCGCGCGCCGAGCAGCCGATCACGGTCTACGTGAACGGCGTGGCGCAGACCGAGGGTGACGACTACAGGATCGAGGGCGCCGACATCGTCTTCGCGCACCCGATCGTGAAGGAGGGCAAGCTGGGTGCGATTCGATGGCTCTCGATGCTGATCGGCGTCGTCGGGAGCTATCGCAAACACGAGACGGTGGACATCGAGTACCGCTCCGGCGGCCAGGTCAAGCTGGCCTCGGACGTGGAGGTCCGCGACTAGCGAATCAAATACGGCCGGTGTCGCCGCCTAACGACACCTGCTGCTGCGGCGACAAAGTCGCCGCATCTAATGAGCGGCGAGACCGGCGAGTGACGCGACGCGCTCGCGGTGCATGCGTGCGTCGCCGAGGAGCTCCGAGCCGACCTTCGCGCGCTTCAGAAGGAAGTGGAGGTCGTGCTCCCAGGTGAAGCCGATCCCGCCGAGGACCTGGAGGGCGTTGTTGGTGACCTGCCAGGCGGCGTCGGACGCGCGGGCCTTCGCCATCGACGCGGCGAGCGGCAGCGACTCGGGCTCAGCGTCTGCGCACCAGGCCGCGTAGTAGGTGAGGGAGCGCGCCTCCTCGGTGTCGTAGAGCATGCCCGCACAGCGGTGCGAGACCGCCTGATAGGCGCCGATCGGCCGGTCGAACTGCTGGCGCTCCTTGGCGTACTCAACGGCGAGCTCCATCGCCCGCTGCGCGATCCCGGTGAGCTCGGCGGCGAGCGCGACCACCGAGCGATCGGCGGCGGCCTCGACGTCGCCGCTGAGCGCATCCCCGCCCGAGGCGGAGACCTTCGCGTAGGAACGGGTGGCGTCGATCAGCTCGACCGGCTCGATCTCGGCCTCGCCGCCCTCGACCAGCACCGCCTGATCGCCGTCGTTCAGCACCAGCACGGCTGCGCCCTCGGCGTCCGGCACCAGGTCGTTGCTGCGCGGCTCGAATGCGGCCGCGCCCCGGCCCTCGCCGGACGCGATTCCCGGAAGCCAGCGCTCGCGCTGCTCGTCATCGCCGGCGTACTGGATGAACAGCCCGGCGGAGGCATTGGAGAGGAACGGCGAGGCGGCACAGGCGTAGCCCAGCTCCTCGCACAGGATCGTGAGCTCGACCATCCCCAGCCCCTGGCCGCCGTACTCCTCGGCGATCGCGATGCCGGGCCAGCCCAAGTCGCAGATCTCCTTCCACAGCGCGTCGTCGTACTTATGCGACTCCGACGCCTCCCGGACCTTCGACAGCGGTGAGCGCTTGGCCAGCATCTCGCGGGCCGTCTCCTTGATCGCCCCCTGCTCGTCGTTGAAGCCGAAGTCCATGTGGGGCTAGCGGAGCCTTGGAAGACCGAGCACGCGCTCGGCGACGATGTTCTTCATCACGTCGGTCGTGCCGCCCTCGATCGAGTTGGCGCGGGAGCGAAGCAGGCGGTAGGACCACTCCGCGCCGGGCCGCAGCGCCTCGGGGCCGAGTATGTCCGCGGCCAGGTCGGTGAGCTTCTGGTTGAGCATCGCCCACTCCCACTTCGCGATCGAGCCCTCGGGGCCGGGGATGCCGACCTTCATCTGCTGGGTGAGCGCCCGCAGCGAGCCGAGCCGGAGCGCCTCAACCCCGATCTTGAGCTCGGCGATCCGCTGGCGGATCACCGGGTCGTCGCCGAGGCCGCGCTCGTTGATGAGCGCGATCAGCTCGTCGAGGTCGCGCCGGACGGAGATCGCCGACGCGGCGCCGAGGCCCGCGCGCTCGTGCATCAGCGTGGTGATCGCGACCATCCAGCCGTTGCCCTCGCCGCCGACGAGGTTCTCCTCGTCCACATGGGCACCCTCGAAGAAGATCTCGTTGAACTCCGCCTCGCCGGTGATCTGGCGCAACGGGCGAACCTCCACCCCGTCCTGCTCCATGTCGCAGATGAAGTAGGTCAGGCCCTTGTGCTTTGGGGCATCGGTGTCCGTGCGAGCGAGCAGCATGCACCACTTGGCCTCGTGCGCGTAGGTGGTCCAGACCTTCTGCCCGCTGACCCGCCAGCCGCCGTTCTCGCGGACGGCCTTGGTCTTCAGCGATGCGAGGTCAGAGCCGGACTCCGGCTCGGAGAATCCCTGGCACCAGATCTCCGCCGCCGAGAGGATCGGCTCGAGGAAGCGCTCCTTCTGGTCCTCCGTCCCGTGAGCGATGACCACCGGGCCGCCCATGACCAGCCCGAGGACGTTCGCGGGGGCGGGCGCCTTCTGGCGCGCCATCTCCTCGCTGAAGATGGCCTGCTCGATGAGCGACGCTCCGCGGCCGCCGTACTCCTTGGGCCACGAGATGCCGGCCCAGCCTGCCTCGTGCATCTGCAGCTGCCAGTCGCGCCGGAAGAGGAACTTCGCCTCCTCGCCCTCCGGCTCAGGGCCGGGGTTGTGGTCCCCCAGCCAACTGCGAACCTCGTCGCGAAAGGCTTCCTCTCCCTGAGTCAGCGTCAGATCCACGACCGAGGACTCTATATCGCGTCGCCTAGTCGACGACGTAGAGCATGAGGAGCGCGATCCCGACCCAGGAGACCCCCGCGAAGATCATGCCGGGGTCCTCGGTGAGGATCGCCGCCGTCGACCGGGTGTCGTTGCGGTCGTAGATCAGGTACAGGTAGCGGAAGACCCCGTAGAGAACGGATGGACCCGTCGCCAGCATCTTGCTGCCGATCAGCGGGCTGTTGACGGCGTAGATGGCGTAGCTGATGATCGCGCCGGCGGTGACCATCGCGACCATCTGGTCGAGGAACGGCAGCGAGTAGTGCTCCAAGACCGGGCGTGTCGTCGGGAACCCCGATGCCCCCGGACGCGAAGCGGAGGAGGCGTCGGGCTCTTGTTCCATCTCGTCCATCGCCTCCTGGCGGCGCTTGGTGAAGCCGAGGAACAGCGCCAGCATCGCCGTGCAGAGCAGGAGCCACTCAGACGCGTGCGCCTCGACCGCGACCGCGCCCGCGACCACCCGGAGGATGAAGAGCGAGGCGATCGTCATCACGTCGATGATCACAAGGCGCTTGAGGATCAACGAGTAGGCGACGGTGGTGACCCCGTAGAGCGCGACCAGCCCGGCGACGCCGGCCGAGACGCCCACGAACGAGATCGCGATTGCGAGGACCGTGAGCACCGCTGCCGCTGCCGCTGCCACGCTCTCCGACAGCTCCCGGTTGGCGATCGGCCGGTGGCGCTTCTCGGGGTGGCGGCGGTCCAGGGGCGCGTCGCGCAGGTCGTTGACCAGGTAGCCGGCGCTCGAGATCGCGCAGAACGCCACGAAGGTGATCAGGGCGTCGACTACCTGCGGGCCCTGCTTCAGCTTCTGCGAGAACAGGAGACCTGCGAAGACGAGCAGGTTCTTGATCCACTCCGGCGGCCGCATGGCCACCAGGAGCGCGATGCTCTGCGAGCGCCCACGGGCGCCCGTCGGGGGCGGCTCAGCGTCGTCCGGGACGGCGCGACGCTGCTCCTCTGTGAGCGTCTCCATCGCCCGAAAGGTTAGGGCGCCCGGGAGGACGCGACGGGCTATCGCTGGCGCGCGAAACGCTGGAACCATCCGGCGAGCGCCTCGATGCCCTCCCGCTGGGCGTCCCCTCCACCGAGCTTGCCGAGCGCCCCAGTGCCTCGCATCAGGTTCAGCTTGCACTTCTCGCCCTCCGCCGTCCGGAGCTCGAGCGTGATCGCGGCGGAGTCCATGATCGCGGGGCCGATGGCGGCCCAGCCTCCTCCGGCGCCGCGAGCCTTGGCGTCGGTGATCTCCTCCGGGGATATCGAGATCACCTCGCCCGTCGGCCGCCCGCGCCGGTCCTGGGGGGCGAGGAGCAGCCGGCGGTCAGTGATCCCCAAGGCGGGCGAGCGGCCCTTGAAGGCGCTCTGCTGCTGCGCCGCTGCGCAGATCCCTTCGAGCGTCTCCCCGGATTCGAGGGCGCCCTCGAGGGACGGCCGCACGACGGACGCGAAATCAGGCATCGATGAGCACGCCGGGGTTCAGGACCCCGCTCGGGTCGACCGCCAGCTTTGCGCCGCGGAGCGCATCCGCGAATCGATCCGGTCGCTGGCGGTCGTACCAGGGCCGGTGGTCACGCCCGACGGCGTGGTGATGGGTGATCGTCCCGCCCGCGTCGATCACCGTCTCCGAGACGGCTGCCTTGATCTCGTCCCACTGCTCGACCTCGCCGCCGCGGTGGGCCGGGCACAGGATCGTGAAGTAGGGAGCCGGCCCGTCCGGATAGACGTGGGTGAAGCGACACGACAGCCGCGGCGACCCCGGACCGTCGGGCGCTGCGCCGCAGGAGTCGGCGATCGCCCGCCGGGCGGTCTCCATCACTTCGCCGTGGAAGGCCTCGAACCGATCCCAGGTGATCGCGGTTTCGAACGTGTCGCTCAGCACTCCGCAGGCGACGAACGTGTCCCGCAGGTACGGGGCGGCGAGGAAGGCGTGGCGCCATGCTCCCACCGGGTCCTCCCCGTCGGCCTTTGGCGGAGGGTTGGCCCGCAGCGCGCCGGGCCCAGGCCGGTCGCTCTCTCGCGCCTCCCGCCTCCCGCGCACCTCCCCCGGCTCGCCGCCGTGGGCCCGGGCCGCCTCGAGCGCGACATCCATCGGGGCGTCGACCGGATGGTGCGCCGATTCGAAGCCGAGGACCAGCAGGGCCTTACCGTGCGGGCCCGCGTGCGTGAGGGCCGACTCCGCCTCGTCGAGGAGGCGGCAATTAGCCGGGTTGAGCCCGGACTGCGCCAGCTCGCGGACCGCCTTGGCGCCACTCGAGAAGGAATCGAATGCCACCCCGCACGAGAGCTTGAACCGCGGCCGCTCCTGCACCCTCACCCAGGCCTCGGTGATGACCGCCAGGATTCCCTCGGAGCCGAGCAGCATGCGATCGGGGCTCGGCCCCGCTCCAGAGCCGGGAAGCCGCCTCGACTCCCAGAGGCCGCCAGGGGTCACCGCCCGCACCGACTCGACCAGGTCGTCGATGTGCGTGTAGAGGGTCGCGAAGTGCCCGCCGGCCCTGGTTGCGATCCACCCGCCGAGCGTGGAGAACTCGAACGACTGGGGGAAGTGCCGCAGCGTGTACCCGTGCTCGCGGAGCTGGTCCTCGAGACCCGGGCCGGTGGCGCCGGCCTGGATCCGCGCCGCCCGGCTGACGGGATCGACATCGAGCACCCGGTCGAGAGCTCCGAGGTCGATCGTCACCGCACCGTTGTATCCATCTCCCACTCTGGGCTCCACACCGCCGACGACGCTGGTGCCGCCTCCGAAGGGGATCGCGGCCACCCCCTGGTCGGCGCACCACGCGAGGACCTGCTCGACCTCGGCCTCCTCGCGGGGCCGCGCGACCAGGTCCGGGGCGTTGTCCATCTGCCCGCGAAAGCCGCGGACCACGTCCCGGTAGGCCTTGCCGAGGGCGTGGGAGACGCGCTCGTGGTGGTCCGCGGCGAAGAGGTGCTCGAGCGAGGCCGGCGGCTTGACCCGCGGCGCCGGGAGCTCGATCGACTCGAGCGGCACCGGCTCGGAGACCTCCTCGCCGCCGAACCCGAGTTGCTCGCGGATCCCGGCGGCCGCCGTCTCGAGCCCGGCGCGATCCGGCTGCCGGTCGGCGAATCCCCAACCCCAGTGCTTTCTCGGACGCGCGGCGATGGCCACGACGCAACGCTACTCCCCGCCGGCCAAACGGTTTTGTAGCTCCAGGTACGCCATCACGTACCTGAGGCGACAAAAGCTTCGAAGTCGCCCCCCTACGGCCGGATTGGCGCTACCAATGGATGCCGCGCATCAGCGAGGCGAACACGACCTGCTCCCTGGACGCCTCCTCGTCGGGCGCGGCCACCGGTGGGGCTGAGGCCGTGCGCTCGCGCGGCTTCTCGCCCTTCGCCGCGCTCGAGTCGGGGAAGAGCTTGTAGGCGCTGTTCAGGATGTAGTCGATCGACCTCGGGTTGATCGCGTAGAGGATCTGGCCGAGGGTGCCGAGCGGCGTCGCGATCCGCTTCGGCCGGTGGACGATCGCCTCAGTGATCATGTCCGCTGCCTTGTCGGGCGTGATCGTCGGGAAGCGGTCGTACATCTTCGTCGGCTTGATCATCGGCGTTCGCACCAACGGCATGTAGATCGTCGAGACGTACACCCCGTCGTCGATGATCTCCGACGCGATGCAGCGCGAGAACGCGTCGAGCGCGGCCTTGGACGCCACGTAGGAGGAGAACCGGGGAGTGTTGGTCTGCACGCCGATCGAGCTGACGTTGACGATCTGGCCGGAGCGCCGCTCGCGCATGACCGGAAGCAGCTTGAGGATCAGCTTCACGGCGCCGAAGTAGTTCAGCTGCATCGTCCGCTCGAAGTCGTGGAAGCGGTCGTAGGAGAGAGCGATCGAGCGGCGGATCGACCGTCCCGCGTTGTTGATGAGGACGTCCACGTGCCCGTGCTGGGCCAGGGCCTCGTCGGCCATGCGGTCGATGTCGTCCATGTCCGACAGGTCCGCCGCATGCACGTAGGCCCTGCCGCCCCGGGCCTCGATCGTCGCCTTGATCTCCTCGAGCTTCTCGGCCGTGCGGGCGACGAGCAGGACAATCCCGCCCGCGTCGGCGATCTTCATGGACGCCGCCTTGCCAATGCCCGACGATGCGCCGGTGACCATGACGACCCGCCCGCGCACGGCCGCCTCCAGCGAGGCCCGGCCCCGAACCCTCCGGACGAGCCGCAGGAGCTCGTCGGGTACCTGCTGCTCGGCGATCTGGGCCGTGCCGCTGACGAGTCCCCGCCTGCCCCGCACGGCCCCCACGAGGGTGCGGTCCTCGTAAAGATCCGGGTCGAGGTGGCGCTCCCAGTAGTCCCAGAGCTTGTCGGCATACGCGTCCAGCGGCGGCACGCGGATGTTGGTGCCGGCGAGTGCGGCCTGGGCCTGGCGCGAATCGAACTGTGTCGGGTAGTTGATGTAGGTGAGCACCGAGCGCGGGATCCCGAAGTCGCTCAGGACGCGATCGGTGACGATGTCGCCCGGCGGCACCGACGCGACCGCCTTCACGAAGGGCGCCGCGAGATCGACGACGGCGGCAGGCAGCCGGACCGAGGACTGCGGGGCGTGTCCGGCCTGGGCGAAGATGTCGATCACCTCGCCGGCGGTCTTGGGATTGGGGTCGGTCAGGTGGAACGCCCGCCCGTCGAGCCCCTCAACGTGGGCGATGTGGTCCATCGCCCGGGCGACGAAGTCGACCGGGACCAGGTTGATCTCCCGCCCCTCGATGCCGGGCATCGGCACCCACTCGGGCACGGTGCCGCGCAGCCGGCGGATCAGCTTGAAGAAGTAATAGGGGCCGTCGATCTTGTCCATCTCGCCGGTCTCGGAGTTGCCGACGACGATGCCGGGCCGGTAGACGCGCCAGGGCCGCGTGCACTCCGTACGCACGATGCCCTCGGAGTCGTGCTTGGTCCGGAAGTAGGGATTGTTGTCGAGGTCCTCGGCCTCCTCGAACATGTCCTCCCGCCAGACGCCCTTGTACAGCCCGGCGGCGGCAATCGAGCTGACCATGTGCACGCGCCCGGCCTCCACGTCCTCCGCGAACTGGACCATGTGCCGGGTCCCCTCGACGTTGGCGACGTTCTGGCTCGCCGCGTCGGCGGTCATGTCGTAGATCGCCGCGAGGTGGAAGAGATGGTCGATCTCGCCCCGCAGTCGCTCGACGTCCTCGTCCGAGATGCCGAGACCGGGCTGCGAGAGGTCGCCGACGATGCCAACGACGCGGTCGGGGTCGACTCCCCAGCGGTTGCGAAGCTCCGCGAGCCTGCCCTTCGACCCCTCGCGGACCAGCACGTAGATCGTGCCCTCCCGCTCGAGCAGGAGCTCCACCAGGTTGCGCCCGATGAAGCCGGTTGCGCCGGTGACGAAGTAGCTCATTTCCTCACTTCCCAGATGACGAAACGAGCCTACACTCATCCACATGGGCTTTGAGCTGCCAGCGGATCCGGGCGACCCCGGCCAACCCGACGTCCGCACCGGGCGCGTCGACGGCTCCGTGGCCGGCGCTCACCGTCGCCTCCTGCGAGACGGGGCCCAGGTCCTTGCGCACGGCGCGCTCCTGTGCCCGAGCTGCGACATTCCGCTCGCCGCGACGGCACCAATTCCGGTCGGAGCGCACCTCGTCTGCGGCTACTGCGAGCACACCGGTCCCGCACGCGCGTTCCTCGCCGAGGATGTCTACGACACCGTTTCGAACGAGGTCTACCTCGTCGCGCGCGTGGCCTGATCCAGGCGGCCCTAAAGGCTCTCTCAAGCCGCATCCGGACCGTCATATCTTGCGCGGGCGAGTGCATAGACTGATCGTGGATGCCTGAGACCGTCCAGATTGAGATGCCCCAGATGGGGGAATCGGTGACCGAGGGAACGGTCCTCGAGTGGCACAAGCAGGAGGGCGAATACGTTGCCGAGGGCGAGACCGTCGTCGAGGTCTCGACCGACAAGATCGACGCTGAGGTCCCGGCGCCGGCCAGCGGCGTCATCACCAAGCTTCTCGTCTCCCCCGACGACACCGTCCAGATCGGCCAGGCGCTCGCCGAGATGACGAGCGCCGAGCCGTCCGGAAACGGCGACGGCGCCTCCTCGACCGACGGCGGTCGCGAGCAGGGGCCCGGGCTCGCCTCCGGGCCCACTGGCGAAGGCGACGCGGACCTGGGCGACGAGAACGCCCCGACCAACGCGCCCCAGCCGGGTGTGACTGCGACCGTCACTCCTGCTGAGTCAGAGGGCGCCGTCGTTCAAATCTCGATGCCCGAAATGGGTGAGTCCGTCACCGAGGGGACCGTCCTGGACTGGCACGTGACCGAGGGGCAGGCAGTCAGCGAGGGCGACACCGTCGTCGAGGTCTCCACTGACAAGGTCGATGCCGAGGTTCCCGCCCCGGCGAGCGGCGTGATCACGAAGCTCCTGGTGTCGCCCGACGACACCGTCCAGATCGGCCAGGCGCTCGCCGAGCTCGACACCGCCGGCGCCGCCCCCTCGGGCAACGGAGGGGCAGGACCGGCCGAGGCGCCCGCCGCCGCTCCGGTCGCTCCGCCGGCCGACGGCGGGGACGGCAGGCGAGCATCCCCCGTGGCGCGCCGGGCAGCTGCGGCGAACGGAATCGATCTGGGCGCCGTCCAAGGCTCGGGGCCCGGCGGCAAGGTGACCAAGGCCGACGTCCTGGCGGCGGCCAACGGCGTCGACGGCGCCGCGGCCGCGACCGCGCCAAAGGGGGTGGTGACCGCCGGCGAGACCAAGCCTCTCCGCGGTCCCGCCGCGATGCTCGCCCAGGCGATGAACGAGAGCCGCTCGGTGCCGACGGCCACCTCGTTCCGCACCCTCCCGGTCGACGTCCTCGACGCGAAGCGCCGGGCGCTGAACGGTGTGCTCAAGGAGCGCGGCATGAAGGTCTCGTTCACCCATCTCGTGGCGTGGGCGATCGTGAAGGCGGCGCAGGATTGGCCGGTCATGGGCCGCTCCTATGCGGAGGAGGGCGGCAAGCCGCAGGTGATCGAGGCGGGCTCCGTCAACCTCGGAATCGCCGTCGACGTGGAGCGAAAGGACGGCTCGAGGAGCCTGATGGTCCCGTGCATCAAGGGGTCTGACGCCCTCGACTTCACGGGCTTCCACTCCTACTACGAGGAGCTGATCACCAAAACTCGCGAGAACAAGCTCACAGCCGACGACTTCCAGAGCACCAACATCACGCTCACCAACCCCGGGGGCCTCGGCACCGTGGCCTCCGTCCCGCGCCTGCTGACGGGCCAGGGGACGATCGTCGCCACCGGCTCGATCGCCTACCCGGTCGAGTGGGCCCACGCGCCCGCCGACAAGATCAAGGCGCTCGGGATCTCGAAGGTCATGACCATGACCTCGACCTATGACCACCGCATCATCCAGGGCGCGGAGTCGGGCTCGTTTCTGCGCCGGATCGACCAGTTGCTGCAGGGAGAGGACGAGTTCTACGAGTCCGTCGCGGAGTCGCTCGGGGTCCCCACCAACGTGGTGTCCAACGCCTATCCCGCATCCGCGTCCGCACCCCCGATCTCGGCGGCGCCTGCCACCGCTCCCTCCGTCCCCTCGCCGCCCGACACCGAGCTGCTCCAGGCCGTGCAGGCCGCGACCTCACTGCTGAAGGCGTATCGCACCCACGGCCACCTGGCGGCGCGCATCAACCCGCTGGGCTCCGAGGGAGACGGTGACCCGGCGCTCGTGCCGGAGAACCTCAACCTCACGCCCGAGCTGATGACGCAGATCCCGGCGTCGATCCTCCGGATCGGCGTCGAGGGCGAGACGCTGCTGGAGGCTCTGCCGCGGATGCGCGAGGCCTACTGCGGGACGATCGCCTACCAGATCGAGCACCTCGCCTCGCACCAGCAGCGGGTCTGGCTGCGGGAGATGATCGAGACGGGCGCCCACCGCGAGCCGCTGGCCGCCGACGATAAGCGGGCACTGCTCAAGCGGCTGATCCACGTCTTCCAGTTCGAGCGCTTCCTGCAGCGCGCGTATCTGGGCCAGAAGATGTTCTCGATCGAGGGCCTCGACGCGGTGGTGCCGATGATCGACGAGCTCGTGACCATCGCCAGCCGCGGTGGCGCCGAGGAGGTCGTGATCGGCATGGCGCACCGCGGCCGCCTGGACGTCCTCACCCACAACCTCGGCCGTTCGGCCGAGTCGATCATGGCCGAGTTCGAAGGCGCTCAGGCGCTCGAGCGCGTGAAGCGGATGGCGGCCATCCCGCACGGCGGCACCGGAGACGTCAAGTACCACCACGGCGCCGAGGGCCTGTTCACCACCCCCGACGGCGAGACGATCAAGATCCGCCTCTATCCGAATCCGAGCCACCTCGAGTTCGTCGATCCGGTCGTGACCGGCGGCACGCGTGCCGCCCAGACCTCCCACTCCGGCCCGATCCTCCATCACAACCCGGAGCGCGCCGTCCCGCTGCTGCTGCACGGCGACGCCGCCTTCCCGGGCCAGGGCGTTGTGGCCGAGACGCTCAACCTGCAGTCGCTCGAGGGCTACTCGACCGGCGGCACGATCCACATCATCACCGACAACCAGGTGGGCTTCACCACCGATCCCGAGGAGGGGCGCTCGACGCCCTACGCCTCCGACATGGCGAAGGGCTTCAACGTCCCGATCATCCACGTGAATGCCGACGACGTGGAGGCGTGCATCTCCGCGATCCGCCTCGCGATGGCGTACCGCGAGCGCTGGAGCCGCGACATGGTCATCGACCTGATCGGCTACCGCCGCTACGGGCACAACGAGACCGACGAGCCCGCCTACACGCAGCCGAAGATGGCCGCCCAGATCAAAGCGCACCCGCCGGTCTCGGAGATCTACGCCGGCACGCTCGTCAAGGAGGGAGTGATCACTCCCGAGGACGTCGAGACGGAGAGCACCGCGGACACGGAGGAGTTCTCGGCGATCCACAAGGAGCTCAAGGCGAAGATGGAGTCCGGGGACTACGAGTCGGAGACCGCCACGCAGGTCGGCACGGCGGAACTCGACCGCACCAAGAGCCCGGACGTCGACACCGCGGTCTCGGCCCAGCGCCTCGAGACCCTGAACGAGGAGCTCCTTCGGGTCCCGGAGAGCTTCACGGTCCATCGCAAGCTCCGCAAGCCGCTCGGCCGCCGCATCGACGCGTTCGGTGAGGAGGGCGGCATCGACTTCGGACACGCGGAGGCCCTCGCGTTCGCCTCGCTGCTCACCGAGGGCAGCCACATCCGCCTGACCGGACAGGACACGGCGCGCGGCACGTTCTCGCACCGCCACCTCGCCTACTTCGACGAGAAGACGGGGCTCAAATACGTCCCGATCCAGCACCTGAGCGGCGCGCTGGCCCCATTCGAGCTCTACAACAGCCCGCTCTCGGAGATCGCCTGCGTCGGCTTCGAGTACGGGTACTCGGCGGCCTCGCCGGAGAGCCTGATCCTCTGGGAGGCACAGTTCGGCGACTTCGCCAACGCCGCCCAGGTGATCATCGACAGCTTCATCGTCTCCGGCGAGTCGAAGTGGGGGCAGCCAACACGGCTGACGTTGCTCCTTCCACACGGGTACGAGGGCGCCGGGCCGGAGCACTCGAACGCCCGCATCGAACGCTTCCTACAGCTCGCCGCCGAGGGCAACATCCGCCTCGCGAACCCCAGCACGGCCGCGCAGTACTTCCACCTGCTGCGGCGCCAGGCGCGCATTGCCAAGCCGCGGCCGCTGGTGGTCTTCACGCCGAAGGGGCTCCTGCGGCTGGCCGGCGCCTCCTCGCGGCTCGAGGACCTGACGTCGGGGACCTTCCAGTTCGTGCTCGACGACCCGCGCGCCGCCGACCGTAAGGACCGCGTCGAGCGGCTGGTGCTCTGCAGCGGCAAGCTCTACTACGACATCGACGGCCACGAGCGACGGGAGAAGGCCGAGTCGGTCGCGATCGCGCGCGCCGAGCTGCTCTATCCGTTCGCGCGCGACCAACTGGCCACCCTGATCGAGAGCTACCCGAACCTGAAGCAGGTCGTCTGGGCTCAGGAGGAGCCGAAGAACATGGGCGCGTGGAGCGTCATGTGGCGGCGCCTGCCGGAGATCCTGCCCGAGGGCGTCGAGCTCGGCTACGTGGGGCGCCCGCAGCGGGCGAGTCCGAGCGAGGGCTACCCGGCGGCGCACCGCAAGGAGCAGGAGCGGATCGTCCTCACGGCCCTCGACGGCTAAGGTTCTCGGGTTCCATCCGTTCCCGCTGGGGTAATGGGGCTGACATGTCCGTCGGATCCCGCGAATCGCTCGAGTCCGAGCGCAACGAGACAGAGGCGGAGCGCGTCGACCGCAACTTCAACGAGCTCCTCGGGGAGCTGCGCATCGCGCTTCCGGGCGTGCAGGTCCTGTTCGCGTTCCTCCTGACCGTGCCGTTCGCGCAGGGCTTCACTTCACTGACCCAGTTCGAGCGGGATCTCTATCTGGTCGTTCTCCTTGAGACCGCGCTCGCCTCAGCGCTCCTGATGGCGCCGACGGCCTACCACCGCGTCCTCTTCCGTAAGGGATACAAGCCGCAAATCCTGACCTTCGCGAACCGCTCGGCGATGGCGGGCCTCGGCGTCCTCGCCCTGGCGATGACCAGCGCGATCTTCCTGATCTCGCACATCATCTTCGGCGAGGCGACCTCGATCGCCGTCACGATCCCGTCCGCGATGGTCTTCGCCCTCCTCTGGTACATCGTGCCCTGGCTGCGGGGGCAGGGCGCCGACCGCCAGTTCTAGCGACCGCGAACGGTCGCAGCGCTAATCTCGGCCCGTGGAGATCGCTTCCTCTGAGCCGACAGACTCGAGCGCCGCCACGCCCGCGGCCGAGCCGCTCCGCAAGACGGAGCCGGGCGCACTGTGGCCCTGGGTCAAGCGCGCGAGCTGGGTCGAGCTCGCCATCTTCGCCGCGCTCTGCTTCTTCTGGCTCGCTCCGGGCTACGACCACGAGGCGATGATCTTCGGCTGGGCACATGGCCTCGGCTTCATCGCTCTCTGCGTGTTCATCTGGATCGCGATCCTGCGCCGCGAGGCCCCGTACACGCTGCTGGCCGCCACGCTCACGCCCGTCGGGCCGCTCGGCAGCGTGATCGGGATCGAGGTCATCGAGCGCAAGCGCCGGAGCTGAGGACCGGCGCCCCCGTTGAGCCCGGTCGAGCTCGCGCATGACGCGGAGGGTGACGGACCGCCGCTCGTCCTGATCCACGCCGGCGTGTGCGACCGCCGTATGTGGGAGCCGCAATGGACTGCGCTGACGGAGCGCTTCAGGACCGTTCGCTGCGACCTGCGCGGGTTCGGCGACTCGCCCCTCCCGCCCGAAAGCTTCTACAACGCCGACGACGTGCTGCGGCTCCTTGACGCGCTCGGCATCGAGCGCGCGAGTGTCGTGGGCTCGTCGTTCGGCGGGCGGGTGGCGCTCGAGCTCGCATGCACCTGGCCGGAGCGCGTGGAGAGGCTCGTCCTCCTGTGCGGAGCCTGGGAGGGCGTGGATCCCGATCCGGCGCTCGCGTCGTTCGCCGCGGAGGAGAACCGGTTGCTCGAGGAGGACGACATTGACGGCGCGGTCGAGCTCAACGTCCGCACGTGGCTCGGCCCGGACGCGTCCGAGGCGAGCCGGTCCCTGGTCGAGCGCATGCAGCGGCGCGCGTTCGAGGTCCAGCTCGAGGCCGGCGACGACATAGCCGACGAGGAGCGGGACGTGGACCCGGGCGCCGTCCGAGCCCAGGCCCTGATGGTCTCGGGCGCACTCGACTTCCCCCGCTTTCGTCAGATCGCCGCGGCGCTCGCGGATCGCATTCCGGGAGGGGAGCACCTTGAGCTCGAGTGGGCGGCCCACCTGCCCTCGCTGGAGCGGCCCGACCTGCTGGCCGAGCTGCTCCTGGACCGCCTCGCCCACTGAACCCGGCAGCCTCGATTCGAAACTCTCACGTCCGCGCGTGTTCGTTCCGATGAGGGGAGTGAGCATGACCTGGCGAGAAGGGAAGGGAAGGAGCGTATGAAGCGCCGCGCACGGATACTGGCTGCGGCCCTAGTGGTGGGCGCTGCGCTCGTAGTGCCGACCGCAGCGCTCGCGGCACCCGGCGACCTCGACACAACGTTCTCCGGCGACGGACTGGCAACACCTCAGTTCGGCGGCGAGGGCGCCAGTGTCAGTGACGTTGCGATCGATTCACAGGGACGGATCGTGGCTGCGGGCTATGCGCCGCACAGAACGACTCGCGGGGACATCGCTCTCGCACGCATGCTGCCGGACGGGTCACCCGACCCGTCCTTCTCAGGCGACGGAAAGCTCCGGACGGGGTGGCCCTTCCGCGACTATGCCACCGCCGTCGCGATCGATTCGCAGGGACGGATCGTGGTCGCCAGCTACAACTTGGTCGCGCGTTTCCTGCCAAACGGACATCCGGATCCCTCGTTCTCCGGCGACGGTTGGGTAAAGGTCGTCGACGGGGAGTCTTCCTACCTCGAGGACATTGCCATCGACGACCAGGGACGGATCGTCGTGGCCGGCACCGCGGGTGGCGATTTCGGCGTGACGAGGCTCAATCCCAACGGCACCTTGGACAGGTCCTTCGGCTCGGGCGGGCGCGCCACGATCGACTTCGGTGGTTTTGAGTACGGGCATTCGGTGGCCATCGACTCTCGTCAACGGATCGTCGTCGGCGGTGAGTCGTTTCAGACCGGCCAATTCGCGGTCGCGCGATTGCGGCCGAACGGAAGTCTCGATCCCCAGTTCTCGGGTGACGGTCGCCAGACCACGCTGATCGGATCGGATGACCATGTCGGTTCGATCGCCATCGACGATCGAGATCGCGTCGTCGTCGCTGGAGATGCTGAATTTGGGGGCGTCCAGAAATACTTCACCGTCGTCCGCTATCGGAACGACGGCTCGCTCGATCCCTCTTTCTCCCAGGACGGCGAGGTGGTGACCAAGGCCCTGGGCGCGGGTGGCTATGGGCCTGTGCGCGGGGTCGCGATCGATCCGGAGGGCCGCATCGTGGTGGGCGGCTATAGCACGGCGGACTCGAGCGGCAGCTCATCATTTGCCCTCGCCCGGTACACGCCATCCGGAGCTCTCGACGGATCATTCGGCCACAGCGGCCTGGTTGAGACCGCCTTCGAGAACTCCAACCTGCTTGACGCAGTGACGATCGACCCGCAGGGCCGGATCGTAGGCGGCGGCTTCGTTTACAACTCCTACCCTCGTGGCGAGTTCGCGGTGGTCCGCTATCTCGGCGGCCCCTAGCGCCTACGATCGACCCGCAGGGCCGGATCGTAGGCGGCGGCTTCGTTTACAACTCCTACCCTCGTGGCGAGTTCGCGGTGGTCCGCTATCTCGGCGGCCCCTAGCGCCGCCTCAGCGGACCGTCTACTCGCTCAAACGGAAGAAGAGATGGCGGGGCGGGGCTGTGGGAGGCAGGGGGTCCACACAGCCCGCGCCCACGCCTGCGCGTCGGTAGCCAGGGAGGGATGCCGACGCGATCGTCCCCGGAGGCGGGACTGGCCGGGGACGAGTTTGGAAATCTCCCTTATCCGTGGGTTCTGAGCCATTTTGATACATCCGGGGCGGGAAAGTCAATACCTGTTTCCCTGTAGTCCCGCTTAGAACCCGGATCCACCGACATGCGGTGGTAGGGAAACCCTATCGCAGGTCGCGCAGCACGCGGTGGAGTATTCCGCCGTTGCGGTAGTACGCCACCTCGTTCGGCGTGTCGAGGCGCACCCGCGCCTCCACCTCGACCGGGTCGGCGCCCTCCCGCTCGGCCCTCACCTTCACCGTACGCGTGCCCTGGGTGTCGGGCGCCACGGCCTGCTCCAGTCCTTCGACCGCGATGACCTCCTCACCGGTGAGCCCCAGCGACTCCGCGCTCTCGCCATCGGGAAGCTGGAGCGGGAGCACGCCCATCCCGATCAGGTTGGAGCGATGGATGCGCTCGTAGCTCTGCGCCAGCACCGCCCGCACGCCGAGGAGCGCCGTCCCCTTGGCGGCCCAGTCGCGTGAGGACCCGGAGCCGTACTCCTTGCCGGCGAGAACGACAAGCGGCACGCCCGCGTCGGCGTATCGCATCGCGGCCTCGTAGATCGTGGTCTCGTCGCCGTCGGGAAAGTGGCGCGTGTAGCCGCCTTCGCGATCCACCAGCTGGTTTCGCAGCCTGATGTTGGCGAAGGTGCCGCGGATCATCACCTCGTGGTTGCCGCGGCGCGAGCCGTAGGAGTTGAAGTCGCGGACGTCCACGCCCTGGTCCATCAGCCACTGACCGGCGGGGCTGGCCTTCTTGATCGCTCCAGCCGGGGAGATGTGGTCGGTGGTGACGCTGTCCCCCAGCACCGCGAGCACCCGCGCGCCCTCGATGGGCTTCGGGTCCTCCGGCTCGGGATCCATGTCCTCGAAGTAAGGCGGCTGGCGAACGTAGGTGGAGTCGGTCCACTCGTAGCGGTCCCCCGCGGGGATGTCGAGCCCGCGCCAGCGGTCGTCGCCCGTGAAGACGTCCTCGTAGCTCTTCGTGAACATGTCGGAGCGAACCGCGCTCGCGACAGTCTGCTTGATCTCCTCGCTCGACGGCCAGAGGTCGCGCAGGTACACCGGCTCGCCGTCGGAGTCCTCGCCCAGCGGCTCCTCCATAATGTCGAAGTCCATGCGGCCGGCCAGGGCGTAGGCGACGCACAGCGGCGGCGACGCCAGATAGTTGTTCCGAACGTCCTGGTTGATCCTGCCCTCGAAGTTCCGGTTGCCCGACAGGACCGAGCAGACCACGAGGTCGTTGTCGTTGACGACCTTGGAGATCTCCTCCGGCAGTGGGCCCGAGTTCCCGATGCACGTCGTGCAGCCGTAGCCGACGAGGTTGAAGCCCAGGGTGTCGAGATACGTGGTAAGGCCGGCTTGGTCGAGGTAGTCGGTGACGACGGTCGAGCCCGGCGCCAGCGAGGTCTTCACCCAAGGCTTGCTCGCGAGGCCCCGCTCGACGGCCTTCTTCGCGAGCAGGCCGGCCGCCACCATCACCGTGGGATTCGAGGTGTTCGTGCAGCTCGTGATCGCCGCGATCACCACCCGCCCGTGGTCGAGCTCGGTCTCGGTCCCGTTCTCGAGCGTGACCGCCACCGGGTTGGCCTTGCGCTCCTCGACCGCGGTCCCCCCCATGCGGCGGGGCTTGCCACGGTCGTCCTCGTGGTCCTCACCCGGGGGGTCCGAGGCCGGGAAGCTCTCCTCGACCGCCTTGTCGTAGCCGTTGCCCAGGCTCTCGGCGGCCTCAGGGTCGAACTCCTTCAGCGACTCCAGGAACGCCGGCTTCGCCTCCGAGAGCGCGATCCGGTCCTGAGGGCGCTTCGGTCCGGCGATGCTCGGCTCCACGTCGCCCAGGTCGAGCTCGAGGGTCTCGGAGAAGGTGGGGTCCTCGGAATCGGGGGTGTGGAACATGCCCTGCTCGCGGGCGTATGCGTCGACCAGCTCGATCTGGTCGGTCGGCCGGCCGGTGAACTCCAGGTAGCGGAGAGTCTCGGAGTCGACCGGGAAGATCGCGCACGTGGACCCGAACTCAGGCGACATGTTCCCGATCGTGGCCCGGTCGGCGAGACCGAGGGTGTGCAGGCCCGGACCGAAGAACTCGACGAACTTGCCGACCACGCCGCGGTTGCGCAGCATCTCGGTGACGGTGAGCACGAGGTCCGTGGCCGTCGCCCCCTCCCGCAGCTCTCCGGTCAGCCTGAACCCCACCACCTGCGGCAGGAGCATCGAGATCGGCTGGCCCAGCATCGCGGCCTCGGCCTCGATCCCGCCGACTCCCCACCCGAGCACGCCGAGGCCGTTGATCATCGTCGTGTGCGAGTCGGTCCCGACGAGCGTGTCCGGGTATGCCTGGGTCGTGCCGTCCCGCTCGCGCCTGAAGACCACCTGGCCCAGGTACTCCAGGTTCACCTGGTGGCAGATGCCGGTCGCGGGCGGGACGACGCGGAGGTTGTCGAACGCCTGCTGGCCCCACCGCAGGAAGCCGTAGCGCTCGCCGTTTCGCTCGTAGTCGCGGTCTGCGTTGATGTCGAAGGCGCGCGCGTTGCCGAATGCGTCCACCTGGACCGAGTGGTCGATGACCAGGTCCACCGGCACGAGCGGATCGATGCGGTCCGGGCTGCCCCCGAGCTCCTCCATCGCGTCGCGCATCGCGGCCAGGTCCACGAGCGCCGGCACCCCGGTGAAGTCCTGCATCAGGACGCGAGCCGGCTGGAAGGGAATCTCCTCGCTCGGCTCGGCCTTGGCATCCCACCTGGCGATGCTCTCGACGTGGTCCTTCGTGACCGACTCGCCGTCCTCGAGCCGAAGCGAGTTCTCTAGGAGGACCTTGATCGAGTAGGGCAGCCGGGCCACGTCGTACGACGACTGCAGGGCATCGAGCCGGTGGATCTCGTACTCGGTGCCGGAGACCTTCAGCGTGTCGCGGGCGTTGAAGCTGTCGGTGCTCACGCCAGTCATTTAGCGCTTGTCGCCCTGCCCCTCGGCTACCCGATCGGCCGTCCTGCTGGCCGTCCCTCCCGAAACCGCGCGCATGGCGATGCGGGGACTGGCAAGGCCGAGGTGGGCGAGCGCGCGGGTCTGCACCGGGGCGACGGCGACCTCCACCTTGTTGCGCTCGATGGCCTTCACGACGCCGGCGGCCACCTCCTCGGGGGTGGACGTCCCCATGCCGGGTGGCGGCTTGGCGCCGGAGTCGGCGAACATGCCCGCGTCGCGGATGAAGCCTGGGACGACGAGCGAGACGCCCACGCCGGTGCCGGCGAGGTCGGCCCGCAGGCACAGGGCGAAGCCGCGCAGCCCGAACTTGGTGGACGCATAGACCGCCGACCGCGGGCTCGGTGCCTTCCCCGACAGCGAGGAGACGAAGACGAGATGGCCGTCGCCGCGCTCACGCATCCCGGGCTCGAGGGCCCGGGCGAGAAGCATCGGCGCCTCCAGGTTCACGCGCAGCGCGCGCTGGATCTCGTCGGTCGAGAAGCTCTCGAGCTTGCCGGTCCCCGGAAGCCCCGCGTTGGCCACGAGGCAATCCACCTGGCCCGCATCGGCGGCGAGCCGCTCGGCGGCCCCGTCCTCGCCCAGATCGGCGGTGACGACACGGTGCTCACCCGGCAGCGAGCCCGCGAGCTCATTCAGCGCGTCGACATTCCGGGCGCTCAGGACCAGGCTTGCGCCCCGTCCTGTAAGGACTTCCGCGATCGCTCGCCCGATGCCGCCTGTTGCTCCCGTGAGCAGCACCGTCTTGCCATCGAGGTCCACGTAGGCAACCTACCAATCGGTAGGCTGCGGCCGATGAAGCTCTACGTCTGCTGGACGACCATCCAGACGCCCCGCCCCGGCGGGCACCCCTGCCACAACGCCGACGCCGCCCTTCGCCTCGCGGGCTACGACCCCGAGGTCATCAAGGTGCGCGGCCTCGGGATCGGCCCGAGCTTCATTCACTGGGTGACCGATGGCCGGCGCGAGGTCGAGGAGCTGAGCGGGCAGCGGGCCGTGCCGGTGCTGGTCACCGACGACGGCGAGGTGGTCTCGGACTCCAAGCGCATCGTCGAGTGGGCGGAAGCCAACCCGGCGCACCGCGCAGGCGCCGCTTCGAGCTCCGACGCGATTTAGGTCCGATTTGCAGGGATTTCGCCTTTCGCGGCGAAATTGTGAGCGTTATGTGAGGAAAGTACCGGCCGGATGGTGTAAGGTCCCGCGCCATCGATAACCGGTAAACGCCGAATCCCCGTCTGACTTCGGACGGGGAGCGGGGGAACCAGACGTTTGGGGCGAACCCACTTCAGTGGGGGCGCAGCTCCTTTAGCGCCAGCCCGACAGCTAACCCCGTAGGCCGACGAAGGAGACTGGCGATTTTGCATACCCCAAGGCAGGACCTTTCCAGGCGAGGGAAGCCCAGCACGCGAATCAGGCTCGCCGGCGCACTGCTTGCGTCCGCAGCGGCCTTGGTCGCGCTACCGACGGCCGCGGCGACTGGCCAGCGGAGGTGGAACCTCAGTGACGGGATCCGACGGCGGCGGGACGGGGAATCCGTCCCACTGCCACGCGAAGATCCGCCACCACCGCGCGACCGTCCCCAGCTGCGCCCCCACGCGGATCCAGAAGGTCATCAAAGCGGCCAACCACATCGTGGGCACGAGCTACTGCTACGGCGGTGGGCACTCGAGCTTCAAGTCGAGTTGCTACGACTGCTCGGGCTCCGTGAGCAAGGCCCTCCACGGCGGGCACTTCGTCGACACGCCCATGGACTCGTCCGGGTTCATGCGCTGGGCGAAGCACGGCAAGGGCGACTGGTTCACCGTGTACGCGAATCCAGGCCACGCGTTCCTCGTGGTCGCGGGGCTGCGGTTCGATACGTCGATGACCACCGGCGACGGACCAGGGTGGAGCGCGCAGGTACACGCGGAGAACCTGAAGGACTTCAAGGCCCGCAACAAGGGCAAGTACTAGGCCGTTTGGAGCGGCCCAGTACTTGGGCCGCTCATGGACGAATCGTCCAAACCGGGCCGCTCCGGGGAGCGGCCCGGCACGCATGCCGCGCTCCACTTAGTCCATGGAGGGTGCGGAAATTTGTCCATGCGATTCCTACAAGGCGGCAGGTGGTTGGGGTAGCGTCTTCACGACCGCGGGGCAGCCGTGGCCATCCGAGTGGAGGAAACCGCAGCCATGACAGTGGGCGACGGCGGGCAGGAGCCCGCCGCGTCGCCGAGCGAGCGCTCTCCGGGCGATGAGCCTCCGGACGTACTGCTGAGCGGCCTGCGCAAGACGTACGGCGAGGTCGTCGCCGTCGGCGGCGTCGACCTCGAGATCGCCCGCGGGGAATTCTTCACCCTGCTCGGCCCCTCGGGGTCGGGGAAGACGACGACGCTGCGCATGATCGCCGGCTTCGAGGAGCCCGACCAGGGCAAGGTCGAGCTCGCCGGCCGCGACGTGACGGGGATCCCTGCCTACGACCGCCAGGTCAACACGGTCTTCCAGGACTACGCCCTGTTCCCCCATATGACCGTGGGCGACAACGTCGAGTACGGCATGCGGGTTCGGAGAGTCTCAAAGGACGAGCGCCGCAAGCGGTCGAAGGAGGCCCTCGACATGGTCCGGCTCTCGGGATACGAGGGCCGCAAGCCCAGCGAGCTCTCGGGCGGCCAGCGCCAGCGGGTGGCCCTGGCCCGCGCGATCGTCAACCGGCCCCGGGTCCTGCTCCTCGACGAGCCGCTCGGCGCGCTGGACCTCAAGCTTCGCGAGCAGATGCAGGTCGAGTTGAAGGGGATCCAGGGCGAGGTCCGGATCACCTTCATCTACGTGACCCATGACCAGGACGAGGCGCTGACGATGTCCGACAGGATCGCGGTCTTCAACGCCGGGCGGATCGAGCAGGTGGGCAAGCCCGCGGAGATCTATGAGCAACCGGCGAACACCTTCGTCACCGGGTTCGTCGGCGCTTCCAACTTCATCGAGCGCGACGGATCGCGCTTCACGGTCCGGCCCGAGAAGATCAGGCTGCTCGACGAGCAGGATGATCACTCGGGCCTGCAGACCGAGAGCGGCGTGATCCGCGACGTGGCGTACGCGGGAATGGTGACCCGTTACCTGATCGAGCTCGATGCCGGTGGGGAACTTCAAGTCGTCCGTCAGAACCTCGAGACGTCCTCCTCGGAGGCACTCGAGCAACGCGGGCGGAAGGTAACCGTCGGATGGCGACCCGAGCACTCGGTGGCCGTCACGGAGCAAACACGAAGGGAGCACCCGCAATGAGAGGACAAACCGCCGGTCGCCCGATGAGGACGGCCTGGTTGATCGCCGCCGGATTGGTCGCGATGCTGTTCGCGACCGGATGTGGGAGCTCGTCGTCGAGCTCCAGCCGCAACACCGACATGGCCCAGAGCGTGGGCAAGGGCGAGGGCGAGCTGAACCTCGTCGCCTGGGCCGGCTACGTCTCGAACCCATGGAAATCGGACTTCGAGAAGGCGACCGGTTGCCAGGTCAACGTCAAGGTGGCCGGCACGTCCGACCAGATGGTGCAGCTGATGCGCCAGGGCGGGTACGACGGCGTCTCCGCATCGGGGAACGCAACCGCGCGCCTCGTCGATGCCGGTGACGTCTCGCCGGTGAACGTCGGCCTCGTGCCGAACTACCAGTCGATCTACCCGGATCTGAAGGACCAGCCGTACAACACGTTCGACGGCACCCATTACGGGATCCCGCACGGCCGTGGGGCGAACCTCCTGATGTGGAACAAGAACGACGTCAAGCCGGCGCCGACGTCGTGGGACGTGATGCTCGACCCGAAGAAGGCCGCCGCAGTACAAGGGCAAGATCTCGGTCTACGACGACCCGATCTACATCGCCGATGCCGCCGTCTACCTGAAGGCTCACCAGCCGGACCTCGGGATCGACAACCCGTACGAGCTGAATAAGACGCAGTTCGACGCCGCGGTCAACCTGCTCAAGGAGCAGCAGCCGAACGTCGGCGAGTACTGGTCCGACGCGCTGAAGCAGATCTCCGCCTTCTCGGGCGGCGATGACGTGGTCGGCACAACCTGGCAGTACCAGTACTTCGCGCTGAAGGGCAAGGGCCAGCCGATGGCCTCGAGCCCCGCGAGCCAGGGGTTCGTGCCCAAGGAGGGCGCGACCGGGTGGTCCGATACCTGGATGATCAGCTCGCAGGCTGCGCATCCGAACTGCATGTACAAGTGGATGAATTTCATCGTCTCGCCAAAGGCGAACGCCGAGGTCGCGCAGTACTTCGGCGAGGCACCCGCCCAGAGCAAGGCGTGCGTTCCGTCCACGTTGACCGCAGCCGCCAAGGCCGAGGGACTTCCGGCGAACCCGAAGTTCTGCGACCAGTACCACGCGGCCGATCCCGTCGTTCTGGAAGAGGGTGTACTACTGGCAGACGCCGCTCGCCGATTGCGGCAACGGCAGCACCGACTGTATGGACTACAACGACTGGGTCAACGCCTGGACGGACATCAAGGGGTGACGGCGAGTCGTCCGTGACCCAACTGGAGGCCGATGGAAGCCGCTGACGCTCTAGCGCCGGCGCCGAAGAGGTCGGTGGGCCGCAGGCTCGCCGACCTCTTCCACGGCCGGCCATGGCTCCAGGTCACGGGGCTCCTGAGCGGCCCGCTCGCCTGGCTGGTAATCGGCTATCTGGGTTCGCTCGCCGTACTCCTCGCGGCGGCGTTCTGGAGCGTCAGCGCCCTCACGGGCGAGGTCTCCCAGACGTTCAGCCTCGACAACTTCAAGACCCTCGTCGACGACCCCGTCTACCGCGTCATCGCCTGGCGGACGGTCCGGATCGCCGGCCTGGTGACGATCACGGACGCCCTGCTCGCGTTCCCCATCGCGTTCTACATGGCCAAGGTCGCCTCGCGTCGCGTGCGAGCGGCGATGGTCGTCGCCGTCCTGATGCCGCTCTGGTCCTTCTACCTCGTGAAGGTCTACGCCTGGCGGACGATGCTCTCCACGGACGGCATCATCAACTGGGCACTGGGGCCCCTCCATATCCACGGGCCTGGTTACGGCACCACCGCTGTCTGGCTCGTGATGAGCTACCTCTGGCTCCCGTACATGATCCTGCCGATCTTCGCCGGGCTCGAGCGGATCCCCAATTCGCTCTTGAGCGCCTCGGAGGACCTGGGAGCGTCGCCCTTTACGACGTTTCGCCGCGTGATTCTGCCGCTGGCGTTTCCGGCCGTGGTTGCCGGATCGATCTTCACCTTCGCGCTGACGCTGGGCGACTACATCACGCCCCAGCTGGTCTCGAACACGCAGTTCATCGGCACCGTCGTCTCCAACAACATCACCAACAACCTCCCGCTCGCGTCGGCGTTCGCCGTGGTGCCGATCGTCGTGATGGTCATCTACCTGCTGATCGCCCGCCGGCTCGGGGCGTTCGAGCACCTGTAGCGATGCGGCTTTCCCGAAGCTCCCGAATATCGCTGCGGATCGTGGTCGCGATCGTGCTCGCGTTCATCTACATCCCGCTGATCGTGATCTTCATCTACGCGTTCAACTCCTCCAACCTCCTCGAGTGGCCGCCTCCCGGCCTGACTCTGCACTGGTTCCCGGAGGCGGTGAAGAACACCGATGCCAGGGACGCGTTCGTCACGTCGCTGAAGGTGGGCGCAGCGGCGACCATCGTCGCCCTCTTTCTCGGCACGCTGGCGTCGCTCGCGGTCGCGAGGCATCGGTTCTTCGGCCGCGAGACCGTCTCGTTCCTGGTGATCCTGCCGATTGCCCTGCCCGGCATCGTCACCGGCGTCGCGCTGAGCGACACCTTCACTCAGGTCCTCGGGGTTCCCTTGAGCCTGCTCACGGTGATCATCGCTCACGCGACGTTCTGCATCGTCGTTGTCTACAACAACGTCGTCGCCAGGCTGCGCCGCAGCTCCATGTCGATCGACGAGGCATCCGCTGACTTGGGCGCGGATCCGTGGCAGACGTTCCGGTACGTGACCCTGCCGACCATGAGCACCGCGCTCGCGGCCGGTGCGCTCCTGGCGTTCGCATTGTCCTTCGACGAGATCATCGTGACCCTGTTCACCATCGGTCCCGGCGAGCAGACCCTGCCGATCTGGATCTTCGAGAACCTGTTCCGCCCGAACCAGATCCCGATCGTCAACGTGGTGGCGGTGATCGTCGTGCTGCTCTCGATCATTCCGGTGTATCTGGCGCACCGCCTCACCCGTGAGGACGAGGGCGTCTCAGGGCGCGGCGGCTCCATCGTCACCGAAGCCACCGCAACGCCTTAAACCAGCAAGGCTGAGCTCAGCCGGCGGCGACAGTCTCCGGATCCGGCTCCTCACCCTTGAGGGAAGGCGCATCACCGATGCCCGAAGGGAGGACGCGCAGCGCGTCCACGGGTAGGTGGAGCTGCACCGGGGTGCCCTGCTCGTAGGGGATCCCGCCGCCGGTGTTCTGAACGAGCGCCTGGAGCGCTTCGCCGGTGGCGCCCCGGACGATCACCTGGATCGCCGAGCCCACGTAGACGACGCGCTCCACCATGCCCGGGATGCGGTTCGGCCCCGACGGAGACCCGTGCGCTTCGAGCTCGATGCGCTCCGGTCGGATGACGATCTTCGCCTCCCCCGTGACGTCGCGGTCCGTTCCGCGCGTCTCGAGCTCGTAGCCGTCCAGCGCGACGCGGCAGGCACTCGTGCCGGCACTGACGATGGTGGCCTGCATGAGGTTCGACACGCCGAGGAAGTCGGCGACGTAGAGCGTCTCGGGGTCCTCGTAGACGTCCTGAGGCGCCCCGACCTGCTCGATGTGCCCGGCGTTCATGACCGCGAGGCGGTCGCTCATCGTGAGCGCCTCCTCCTGGTCGTGGGTGACGTAGAGGAACGTGATGCCAACCTCCTGCTGGAGCGACTTGAGCTCGATCTGGAGGGCCTTGCGGAGCTTCGCATCGAGGGCGCCGAGCGGCTCGTCCAGAAGGAGCACGGTCGGGTTGAGGACGAGGGCGCGCGCCAAGGCAACGCGCTGCTGCTGCCCGCCCGAGAGCTGGGATGGCTGGCGCCCCTCGTAGCCCGGAAGCTGGACGAGCTCGAGCGCCTTGCCGACGCGCTCGCGGATCTCGGCTTTCGGCCGCTTCGCCCGCTTCAGCCCGTAGGCGATGTTGTTGTAGACGTTCAGGTGCGGGAAGAGCGCGTAGTTCTGGAACACGGTGTTGACGTTGCGCTGGTGAGGCGGCGTGTAGGCAACGTCTGTGCCGTCCAGGAGAATCTCACCGGAAGTCGGTTGCTCGAAGCCGGCGATCATTCGCAGAGTGGTCGTCTTCCCGCAGCCGGAAGGCCCGAGGAGCGAGAAGAACTCACCACCCGGGATGTGGAGATCGATGCCGTCCACCGCGGTCAGCTCGTCGAACCGCTTGGTCAGCTTGCTCAATTCGATTTCGCCGCGTGCCATTGGTCTCCCGAAACTAGGTGATGTTGAAGGCGCCGCCGAAGTCCTCCGCCGCTTTGCCCGCCTGACGCTCTCCGCGGGTGAAGAAGCGCCAGGTGAGGAAGCCGGCCGTGACAATGAGGAGGGTTGACACCATCATGATCGTTGCGATCGCGTTCACCGACGGTAACGGCGCGGCGCGCGTCGCTGCGTAGATCTGGATCGGGACGGTGTCCGTGGGTCCGCCGCTTGACAGCCACTGGCTGATGACGAAGTCGTCGGCCGAGATGGCGAACACCACGGCGGCCGAGGCGACGATCGCCGGGGCGAGCAAGGGCAGGAGGATGCTCCTCAACGCGACGAACGGCGAGGCCCCGAGGTCGGCGGCGGCCTCCTCGTACTGCCTGCCGATCGAGAACAGCCGACCGCGCACGATCACGACCACGAAGGAGATCGAGAACGTCACGTGGCCGAGGATCTGGGCGACCGTTCCCGTGTGAACGAATGTGAAGATGTGGCTGAAGACGAGGAGGAGCGACACGCCCATGACGATCTCGGGCGTGACCAACGGAAAAAGCATGATGAAGTTGGAGGTGCCGGAGCCGCGACCACGCCAGCGGGCGAGACCGAGGGCGAGCAAAACCCCGAGCGGGACAGCGATGAGAACGTCCGCTCCCGCCAGCTTGAAGCTCTGAACAAGAGCATGCCGAAGGGTCGGGTCGTGCCAGACCGAGTCCACTGGATCCCCCCAGTACCAGCGTGTCGAGAAGGAGTCCCAGACCGTGCGCGAGCGCGTCGCATTGAAGGAGAACTGCACCGCGATCAGCACCGGCACGATCGACCACACGATGTAGGCCCAGGTGACGACGCGCAGGAAGCGCGGCTTTCCCCATGGGTTGCGGAACCAGCCGCGCAAACGGGTCAGTGTCGAGGGCTGCGGCCTCGGTGGCGGCTCGGCAACGCCCGTCACAGCGCCCCCACCGTCCCGGCCTCGCGTTGGGCGCGATGGATGCTCCACATGTAATAGAGCATGAGGATCAGCAGGAAGGCGGCGAGCACGACCGTGAGCGCGGCGCCGATCGTCGGCTGCGGGCCGCCGTGGAAGTAGAGGTCGATCTGGTTGCCGATCATCGTCGTCTTCGGCGAGCCCGAGACGATGTTCGGCGTGAAGTAGTCGCCGAACATCGGTAGCGTGATGAGGACGGCGCCCCCCAGGATGCCGGTCTTCGAGAGCGGGAGGGTGACCGTGCGAAACGCGGACCAACGGCTCGCACCGAGGTCACGTGCCGCTTCCAGGTGGCTGGTATCGATGCGATCGAGCGCGGCGAAGAGTGGCAGGATCAGGTACGGGATGTAGCCGTAGACGAGGGCGAAGATGACGGTCGAGGCGCTCCCGCCGAGCCAGTCCCGCGGCTGGCTGAGCACGTGGGTGAACGTCAGGAAGCTGTTCACCCAGCCGTTCAGCTGCAGGAGATTCACCCAGGCGAGCATTCGCATCATGTAGCTGATCCAGAGGGGGAGGATGATCAGGATGAGAACGAGGCCTTTCCACCGCCCCGCGTGCCGGGCCGTGTAGTAGGCGACCGGATACCCGATCAGCAGGCAGAGGACCAGGGAGATGAGGACGTAGACGATCGTCCTGACCCCGACGTCGAACCAGATTCCTCCCGGCACGAGCCGACTGAGGACCTCGCTGAGCCAACCCACGTTCCATTCGAGCGGGTTCCAGATGGGAACCGGCTGGAAGAGGATCGGGTCGACCTTTCCAAACGCGACCCCAAGGACCGCATAGAACGGAACGACGAAGAGGAGAACTAGCCAGAGAACGCCCGGAAGCGCAAGAGCGGGCCACAACCAGCGCCGGTACACGACGCCCTAACGCTCGCGCCCCGGGCCCGTCAACTCCCTCCTCCGGCGAGGAAGTTCGAGTAGCCGTCTTCCCACAGCTGCTGTCCCTTCGAGGTGAGCGTCCCGTACTGCAGCGAGTCGGGCCCGAGATCATTGTTCGTCAGAACGCTGTTCGTCAGGTTCTCGGGCACGACTCCCTTCTGCACCAGGGTGCTCGGGTCGATCTCGTTGAGCGGGGGCTGATACCCGTTGAAGTCGACGAAGTTCTCATAGGCGACGCCGTTGTCGAGGAGGTAGTTGAGGAAGAGATGCGAGAGCACCGGCTTCTTCGTGGTCGAGCAAATCGCGAAGCAGTCGTTCTGGACCGGAAACTTGCCGTGGGCCGCCTTCCAGAAGGCGAGGGCGCTCGCTGGCGTTCCCTTCGGGAGGTAGTAGATGTAGCCCGCGATCATGTCCCCCGACCACGCCTGGTGGAGCCAACTCGACCCCTCCGGGACCGTCTGGTACTGGATGTCGTCCACCTTGATGTTGCAGATGCCGTAGAGCTCCTTGAGGTCGGACACTGCCTGGTTCACGAGCGCGGGATCCTCGGTGTTGATGTCCGTGATCCCCTTGCGCAGGAGCGCCATGCCGATGGTCTCCCGGTTCTCGGAGAGGAGCGCCACCTTGCCCTTGTACGCCTGAGACTCCCAGAAGATGTCCCACGGCTGGTTCATGCCAGCGATGTCCTCTTTGACCTCGTCCGTCCGCCATGCGATGCCGGTGGCGTAGACGGTGTAGGGAACGGTGTAGCGCGACTCGCCGTCGTAGAACGGGTCAACGAGCTGCGGCCAGATGTTCTTCTTGAGGTTCGGGATGTAGTCGAGGTTGAGCGGCTTGATCAGCTTGCCGGCAACGCCGATATCGAGCGTGTCGGGCGTGATCTCCATCACGTCGGGGTTGACCGCTCCGGAGGCAAGCCGCGCGAGTCCGGAGTTGATGTTGTCGAACGACGTGTACTCGACTCCGACGCCGTACTTGGCCCCGAAATCCGTGAGGACCTTCTTATACAAGTAGGAGGGATAGTTGAAGACGGTGAACGTCCCCCCTGTCTCAGGCTTGAGCCCCGACTTGATGGGATCCTCCCAACGCGGCAGGGTCACGCGCTTGTCAGGCCTCGCGAGCGGTAGTCCTCCCGGCCCGGCGAGTCCGCCGCCCGCGCCGGTGTCCCCGGGGACGCTCGTCGTGTTGCCGCAGGCGGCGAGCAGGCCGCCGGCACCGTAGAAGGCCGCGGCGGCACCTGCGCCTCGTACCAGGAGACCACGCCTGCTCAGGGAGTACGGACGTTCCTTCGGGTGGTGCGTCATTCGATTTCCCTCCTGGGTTCGGTGTCCGCGAGGTGGGGCACGGTCTCACGGGCGGCGTATCTTGCAGCCCCCGATCCATCCCCCGCGGTGGTCTCGTTGGCCGCTGCCCCCAACTCACAGTCGAGGAGCGATTCGGCGATCTCGAGCGCGCGCTCGAGCATGCGCTCCTTGGTCACCGACGGGTCGCCGAGCGTGACCTGAACGGCGAGACCATCGATCAGCGACGAGAGCACGAGGGCGACGTCGTCCGGGTCGGCCTCGCCGAACTCGCCGGCCCGCTGGCCCTCGCGTATCACCGCCGCGATCTGGGACCTCCAGCGCTCGTCCAGCCGGCTCCGGGCCGCCCTCGACGACGAGTCGCGGAGGGCCCGAGTCCAGAGCTCCATCCAGAGGGTCCAGTCGTACTCGTCCGCCGAGGTCTCCAGAATCAGCCGCAGCTTGTCCCGCGGGCTGGAGAGCGCGGCCATCCGGTCGGTCAGCTGCCCGTAGAAGCGCTCCTCCTGGACCGTCAGCGCCTCGGCGAGCAGCTCGTCCTTTGACTTGAACCAGTAGAGGACCGCCGGCGGGCTCGTGCCCGCGCGCTCGGCGATGTCCGCGATCCGCGTCGCCGCGATGCCCCGCTCCGCGATCACCGCCGCCGCGGCCTCGAGCAGCTGCGGCCGGCGGACGTGATCGATCTGCGGGCGTGGGGTCACCGCTCGAACAGATCCTCGGAACTCAGCACTCCCGAACCCCCGGCACGAACGCTCCTCTCAAAGCTGAACGGCCGTTCAAGTTACACCTAATCCGCCGCCATGGCAAGGGCCAACCGCTCGGCCTTGGGGCGGGGGCGATCCGGGCTTATAGGAGCGCGTCCGACTCGAGCCCAAGCTGCGCCGCCAGCTGCCGCGCGACCAGGGTCCGCGCCGATTCGACCTCCATCGCGGGGTCCTGGATCAGCGCCCGCACCCCGGTCCCGTCCAGAAGGGCCATCGCGAGGTCCGCGAGCGCCTCCGGGTCCGCGTCCGAGCGGAACTCGCCGCTCTCGACCCCGGCTCGGATCAGCCCTGCCACCCAATCCCGGTAACGGCCGTAGAGGCGGGCGGCCACAGGGCGCAGCGCGGGCTCGCGGACTGCGCGCAGCCAGAGCTCGACCCACAGCACCCACTCGCGCTCCTGGGAGCCCGCAAACGGCAGCGATTCGGCGAGGCCGCGGGCGAGCGCCTCGGTCGCGGTCTCCTCGGCGTCGGGGGCCTGCCGGAAGCGGTCGTCCCCCGCCTCCTCGAACGAGTGGATGAGCGCCTGCTCGAGCAGCTCCTCGCGGGTGGAGAAGTAGTGGTGCACGAGCGCCGTCGACGCCCCGGCTCGCTGGGCGACCCTGGCGATGCGGACCTCGTCGATTCCCTCTGCGGCGATCAGGTCGCAGGCGGCCTCGAGGATGCGCTCGGGGGCGCTCTGCGTCGTCGCTTCAATGTCGGCGGCCATCGGCCACACAAACCTATGCGGCCGCGAGCGCGACTCCGGCGTCGGCGAGCGCGGCGGCGGCCGCGTTGCGCCCGTTGAGCGCGATCACGCTGCCGGCGGGGTGGGTGGCGGCGCCGCACATGTAGAGGCCCGGCACCGGCGTCCGGGCGGACAGGCGGCCCTCCCACATCTGGTCGGGGGTCACCTCTCCCTGGAAGATGTTGCCGCCGGTGAGGCCGATCCGCGACTCGATGTCGGGAGGGCCGAGGACCTCGTAGTCGACGAGCCGGCCCTCGAAGCCCGGCGCGAAGCGGTCGATCAGGTCGATGAACTGCCTGGCGACGTCGTCGCGGCGCGAGTCCCAGTCGCCTTCCGAGATCTCGTACGGCGCGTACTGCCCGAACACGCTCAGCAGGTGCCTGTCCTCCGGCGCCGGGCTGGGGTCGTAGCCGGTCTGGATGTAGATCTCGCCGAACGCGACCGCGGGCTCGCCGCGGTCGCACGCCTCGAACGCGCGCTGCGCGTCGTCCATGGTGCCGGTGAGGTCGATCGTCGCCCGGGCGGGCCAATCCTCGCCCGGAGCCGCCGTCCAGTCCGGCAGCCGCTCGAGCGCCGCGTTGAACTTGACGACCGGGCTGCGGATCTTCCAGCGCTCGAGCCGGGCCCGGTAGGCCTCGTCGACCTCGTGGCCGTCGAGCATCGACAGCATCCGCTTCGGGTCCGCGTTGCAGATCACGGTCGCGGCCTCGATGAAGGTCCCGTCCTCGAGCGTCACTCCCTCTCCCGGGACGATCTCCGCCACCGGCAGACCGCAGGCGAGGACCGCGCCCGCCTCCCGCGCGGCGTCGGCGATCGCGAAGCTGACCATCCCCATCCCGCCCTCGACGTAACCCCAGAGGGGACCCTCGCCGGTCATGTCCCCCTGGTAGTGCATGAGCTTGATCGACGCCGTCCCCGGCTCACGCGGCCCGCCCCAGGTGCCGATGATCCCCTGCCCGAACAGGGCTGTCTTCATGCGCTCGTCGGAGATGTGGTCGTCGAGCACGTCCGCGATCGAGGCCTCGAACAGGAGATCGATCATCGTCTGATCGCCGCCGACGAGCTCCTCGATCTCCTCGCGGGTGGGCGAGTCGCCGACCCAGGTGTCGCGCTCGCCCTTGCGCAGGCGGCGGCGCGCCGCGTCGAACAGCTCCTCGTACGCCCAGTAGCCGTCGATGTCGCGTGCCGACACGCCGAGCTCCTCGAGGTTCGCCTGGGTGCGCGAGTCGTCGATCCACTGCCCGAACGATGTGCCGTCCTCGAACGGGACCCACAGGTTCGGGTCGGCCATCCAGTAGCGCAGGCCACGCCGCTCCAGCTCGAGCTCGCGGATGACCCTGTCGTCGAGCAGCCCGACGACGTAGGCGCACGGGCTGATCACGTAGCCCTGGTCGCTGAACGGCCGTTCGAGCGTGCAGGCGCCGCCGAGCCGTTCCCGCCGTTCGAGCACGAGGACGCTGCGGCCCGCGCGGGCCAGGTACGCCGCCGTGGTGAGGCCGTTGTGGCCGCCCCCGACGACGACTGCGTCCCAGCGCTGCCCGGCGAGCTTCGCCACCGGCTCGGGCAGGCCGACCTCGCCCAGGCTCGCCGCGATCTCGTTCGCCGCCATCGCGCCGTTGGCGCTCATGCGGGCACCGCCTGGCCCTCGCGCAGCGCCTCCATGTAGCGCTCGGCGACCATGCGGTCGAAGGCGTGTACGTCGACCTCCTCGGCCGAGTAGCGGCCGGCGACGTAGCCGCGCGTGCGTACGCCCTTCTGGGTCAGCTCGCACACGTTCCAGTCCTCGCGGTTCACCTGGTCCCAGAAGTCGATCGCGTCGGTGGGGTCGAACCCGTCGGCGGCCATCGTGGCCGGTTCGAAGAACCACTCGCAGATCACGCCCGTCCGGTCCGGCGCCTGCGGCCACAGGGTGTGGAGCATCACGTAGTCGGGATGGAGCGACACGAGCGAGTTGGGGAACAGCACGAAGTAGAGGACCGACCCGAGGTCGTCGCCGGAGAGGCCCTCGATGGGCGGCCGGCCATGCTCGGTCCCCCCTTCGCGCGCCATCGTCGCCGCGCCGTCGCGCAGCGTCATCGATCCGCCGCACCAGGCGCCGGCTCCCTCCATGACCTCGCCGCTCATGTAGTGGCTGAGGGCGTTCAGCTCGGGATGCACGCCGGGACAATGCAGGCACTCGCTGTAGTTCTCGGCGATCGACTTCCAATTGGCCTCGACCTCGTAGGTGGTGTGCCCGCCGCGGGCGAGCCCGTCGACGCGGTAGTGGTCCAGGTGCCCGGCCAGGTCGCCGAGGTGAGCCGCGAGGTCCGGCGCCTCCCCGCTCAGGTCCACGAGGACGAGGCCCCCCACCGTCGCGACCCGCACCGGGATGAGGCCCCAGCACGAGGGCTCGAAGTCCTCCACCCCGTCCATGTGACGAGCCCCCTTGAGCTCGCCATCGAAACCGTACGACCACGCGTGGTAGGGGCAGGTGATGCGCGCCCGCACGCTCCCCTCGGCGTCGCTGATCAGCCTCGCGCCGCGATGGCGGCAGACGTTGAGGAACGCGTGCGGGCGGCCGTCGGTCCCGCCCATGACCACCACGCTGTCGTCGCCGATCTCGCGCATGACGTAGGTGCCGGGCTCGGCAACGCTCGAGGCGTGTCCGACGCAGACCCAGCCGCGGAAGAGCCGGTCGAGCTCCCACTCGAAGACGCCCTGATCGACGAACGCTTGCGGCGGGAGCATCGTCGCCCGCTCCAGCGGCTCGAGGGTCGCCTCCACGTCGCGGAGATCAAGATTGAGCGCGGACTGCGCGTTGGGTGCCAAGCTCGGCCTCCTTCGGGACCCGATTGTGCGTTGACCTTGTAGTCAATCGCATGTTAGTCTGCCCAACCGATGGAGGTCAAGTCGACGCCTCCGCCCCCGGCCGCCGCGGGCGCCCCGCCCCTCGACCTGGACGAGGAGGCGCTTGAGGTGTCCGAGCGCGCCCGGCGATTCGCCGAGGAGGTCCTCATGCCCCTGGAGGAAGAGGCAGAGCGTCGCGGTGGGCGGCTGCCGGAGGACGTCGTCGGCGACCTCAAGCAGCGGGCCATCGAGGCGCGCCTCCACGGGGGCATGCACGCGGTCGAGCACGGCGGGCAGGGATGGACCAGGCTCCAGTGGGCGCTGGTCGAGGAGCAGTACGGGCGCACCACCAACGCCCTCCACTGGCATGTCCCCAACGCGTACAACGTCTGGGCCCACGCCAGCCCCGACCAGATCGACCGGTACCTGCGCCCGGTGCTGCGCGGCGAGCTGAAGGACGCCTACGCGGTCACCGAGCGCGACGCCGGCTCCGATCCGAGCGCGATCACCGCCGCTGCGGTGCCGACGACATCCGGCTTCCTCCTGAACGCCGAGAAGTGGTTCGTCACCGCAGGGGACGTCGCCTCCGTCTACGTGGTGATGGCGAACGTGACCGACGGCAGCGACCGGCTGCCGACGCTCTTCGTGGTCGACCGCGACCGGCCGGGGGTCGAGATCGCCGACGACCCCGCCTACACGCACAACTACCCGGAGGGCCATCCGACGATCGTGTTCCGCGACGTGGAGCTCTCCGAGGACGACGTGATCGGGGGAATCGGCGGCGGCGACGAGCTTCAGCGCTCGTGGTTCACGGAGGAGCGCCTCGGGATCGCCGCCCGGTGCGGCGGCGCAATGTGGCGCCTGTTGGACGAAACCGTCGACTGGGCCGTGGGCCGCGAGCAGGGCGGCTCTCGCATCTACGACCATCAGGGTGTGTCGTTCCCGCTCGCCGACTCGGCCACGGACGCCGCCGCAGGCCGCCTCCTCACGCTGACCGTCGCCCGACTCGCAGACGAGGGGGCGGACCCGAAGATCGTCCACCACAAGGCCTCGATGGCGAAGCTGTTTACGAGCGAGGCGGCGTGGCGCTGCGCCGACCGCTGCGTCCAGGCTTTCGGCGGGCGCGGCTACCGGCGCTCCAACGTCGCTGAGCGCCTGCTCCGCGAGCTGCGCGTGGATCGGATCTGGGAGGGGACGAGCGAGATCCAACGGCTGATCGTCGCCCGGGGCCTCGAGCGCCGCGGCGTCGAGCGGATGCTTCACTAGTTGAGCGGCGCCGCACCAACCCCGGACCCGACTCCTCTCCTCGAGCCCCGTTCGATCGCCGTCGTCGGAGCGACCGATCGCCCCGGCTCGTACGCCGACATCGTGCTGCGCAACCTCGAGCGCGCCGGCTTCGAGGGCGAGGTCTGGGGCGTCAACCCGCGGCGCGAGGAGGTGCACGGACGCCCCTGCGTTCCGAGCGTGGCGGACCTGCCTCATCCCGTCGACGCGGTCGTCGTCGCGATACCCGCGGCATCGGTCCCGGGCGTGATCGCCGAGGCGGCGGCCGCGGGGTGCGGCGGCGCGGTGGTGCTCTCGGCGGGATTCGGCGAGATCGAGGAGGGCCGGGAGCTCGAGCGGCAGCTGCGCGAGGCGGCCACCGCGGGCGGGCTCCCCCTCTGCGGCCCGAACGGCAACGGCATCGTGGTGGTCGGGTCGCGGGCGCCGATGTGGGGCGACTCGGTGGCCCCGCTCGAGCCCGGCGGCGTCGCGATGATCTCCCAAAGCGGGAACGTCGCCGTCAACGCGCTCGGCTCCCGCCGGGGAATCCGGTTCCACACGGTCCTCTCCACCGGCAATCAGGCAACGCTCGACGCGAGCGACTGGCTCGCCGCCCTGTGCGAGCGAGACGCAGTGCGCTCAGTGGCGATGTTCCTGGAATCCGACGGCGACGGCGAGCGGCTGGCGGAGGCACTTGCGCTGTGCGCCGATCGCGGCGTCCGCGTCGCCGTGCTGAAGGCGGGCTCGACGGAGGCCGGGCTCCGCGCCGCGTCCGCCCACACGGGAGCCGTCGCGGGCGAGCAGCGGGTCTTCCGCGCCCTCATCGAGGAGGCCGGCGGCGCCTGGGCGCGCGACTTCCACGAGCTGCTGGAGCTCGCGCGGGTGCTGGCCGCGCCGCGCGCGCGGCCGCGCGGGGACGGCGGGCTTGCGATCCTCACCTGCTCGGGTGGCGATTCGAGCATCGCCGCGGACGAGGCGGGCCGCCTCGGGGCGGAGCTGCCCGCCCTCGCCCCCGAGACGGCGGACCGGCTCACCGAGCTGCTGCCCGCGGCGGCGACCGTAGGCAACCCCCTCGATTACACGGCGATGATCTGGGGCGACACCGATCTGCTGCGGCGGATCACGGTCGCGGTCGGGGACGACCCCGCGATCGACCAGCTCCTGATCCTCTACGACCACCCCCAGGGGCTCGCGCCCGAGGCCGCGGCGGAGTGGGCGGCCGTCCGTGCGGGGATCGTCGCCGGCGCGGCCGAGACCGAGGCCGCGACGCTGGTCGCCTCGACGCTCCCGGACCTGATCGACGACGAGGCGAGCAGCGAGCTCGCCGAGCGCGGGGTTCCGGCGGTGGCCGGCCTGCGCACGGCGCTCGTCTGTGCGCGGGCGCTCCGGATCCCGCCGGGGAATGCGGGCCGCCTGCGGGAGATCGCGGCCGCCGCCAGCTCGACTCATCGGAGCGCCGCCGAGGGAGGCGACGGGTGGGTTGACGAGATCGACGCCAAGGAGCTCCTGCGGACCGCCGGGCTCGCGGTGCCGGAGGGCCGGGCGGTCGCGAGCGCGGACGAGGCGGCGCTCGCCACACGCGAGTTCGGTGGCCGGGTCGCCGTCAAGGTCTCGAGCCCGGGCCTGCTCCACAAGAGCGACGCGAACGCGCTTCGCCTCGGCGTCGAGACCGAGGAGGCCGCGCGGTCCGCGTACCGAGAGCTGTCGGGCGCGGCCGGCGACGCGGGGCGAGTCCTCGTGGAGCGCATGGCACCCCCCGGGGTCGAACTGCTCGTCGCCGCCCGGGCCGACGCAGTCGTCCCGGCGCTGGTGATCGGTCTCGGCGGGATCTGGGCGGAGGCCCTCGACGACGTGGCCATCGTCCCGCTGCCCGCCCACGTCGACCGCGTGGCCAAGGCGATCCGCTCGCTCCGGGGAGCTGCGGTGCTCGCGGGCGGGCGCGGGTGGCCGGCGGTCGACCTGGATGCCGCGGCGGCGCTCGCCGCCGGCGTCGGGAGGTTGCTGATCGAATCGGGGCTCGACCTGATCGAGCTCAATCCGGTCGCCGTCTACGAAGAGGGCTGCATCGCACTTGACGCCGTCGCCCGCCGGCCCGCAGCGCCGGGTCACCCTTGACGCACACCGCTCCTCATTGACCTTGTAGTCAATCGTACGAAGATGGTAGGCTGGCGAGTATCGAGGCCACCACGCCAACCGCTCCCCCAAAGCCCCGCGTCGCGGCCACGGGGCCGAGCTCGTTCGACGCGATCATCGTCGGCGGTGGCCACAACGGGCTGACCGCGGCGGCCTACCTCGCGCGCGCCGGGCTGCGCACCATCGTGCTGGAGCGCCGGCCGATCCTCGGCGGCGCCTGCGTGACCGAGGAGGTCTGGCCGGGTGCCCGGGTTTCCAGGGCCTCCTATGTCGTCTCGATGCTGCAGCCGAAGGTGGTGTCGGACCTGCATCTTCGCGAGTTCGGCTATCGCGCGGTTCCGCTCGATCCGGCGTATGCCGCACTGACCACGGACGGCCCGATCTTCTTCCACAACGACCCGAAGCTCACGGCGGCCTCGGTCGGGAGGTTCTCGGAGCAAGACGGGCGGGTGTATGAGGGCTTCGAGGACCTGCTCGAGCGAACCGCCTCGTTCCTGCGCCCGACGATGCTCCGCGAGCCGCCGGCGCTCGGCTCGCGCCAGCCGGCCGACCTTCTGTCACTGCTGCGCGAGGGTGCGCGGGCCGCCGGCCTTACCCGGCGCGACGTCCATGACCTGGTCCGCATCTTCACCATGTCGGTGGCCGATCTTCTCGACGACTGGTTCGAGCACGACGGGCTCAAGGGGTCGATCGCCTCGACCGGCGTGGTGGGTGTCTGGGCCGGTCCCCGCACGCCAGGCACCGCTTACAACCTCCTCCACCACGCGCTCGGCGAGATCGACGGCATCCCCGGCGGCTGGGGCCAGGTGATCGGCGGAATGGGCGCCATCAGCACGGCCATCGCGCGCTCGGCCGAGGACGCGGGAGCCGTGATCCGGACCGATGCCGAGGTCTCGTCGATCGACGTCCGCGACGGGCGGGTCGTCGGGGTCACGCTGGCCGACGGGTCGGAGCTGCGAGCGCCCATCGTCGCCTCGGGCGCACACCCAAAGACGACCATCCTCGACCTCGCTGGCGGCGAGCACTTCCCCGAGGACGTGGCGCGGGACATGCGCCGCTACCGAACGCGCGGCGGCTCGGTGAAGATCAACATGGTGCTTTCGGAGCCGCCCCGCTACGAGCGCGTGACGGCCGACGAGCAGCACATGCTCGAGCGGACCGGGGTCAACCTCTGCCCCTCGATCGACTACCTGGAGCGCGCCTGGCAGGACGCGCTGGCGGGGCGTCCCGCAGCCGAGCCCTACGTGGAGGCCGAGCTGCCGTCGGCCATCGACTCGAGCCTCACCGACGACGGCCGATGGGTGATGACCATGTTCACCCAATACGGCCCTCCGGACTCCGAGGCCTGGGCCGGCGATGCCCGCGATCGCTACGCGGACGCCTGCGTCGAGCACCTGGCCCGCTACGCCCCCAACGTCCCCGGTGCGATCCTCGAGCGCGAGGTGCTGGCGCCGCCCGACCTCGAGGAGATCTTCGGTTTGGTGGACGGCTCGATCTTCCAGGGCGAGCAGGGCCTCGACCAGATGGCGTTCATGCGCCCCTCACCGCTGCTCGCGCAGTACGCCACCCCGGTGGACGGCCTCTACCTCTGCGGGGCGGGCACCCATCCCGGCGGCGGCGTCATGGCGGCGGCCGGCCACAACGCCGCCAAGCGAATCCTCCGCGACCGGCGCCGCTCGCGCCTGCCGTGGCGGCGCCGAGCCGCCGTCTGACGAGCCGAAACCCAATGCCCGGGGTCGTCGTCGTGGGTGCGGGGTTGGCGGGACTTGCTGCGGCGGATGGGTTGCTCACCGCGGGCGTCGACGTGACCGTGCTCGAGGCCCGCGACCGGGTCGGCGGCAGGGTCTGGTCCGTGCCCTTCGCGGGTGGCATCGTGGAGCGCGGCGCCGAGTTCGTCCTCCCGTGCAATACCGCAATCGAGGCGCTGGCCGCGCGCTTCGGGCTGCGCCTGGCGCCCAAAGGCACTCCATACGGCCGCCGGGAGCCACGCGGGGCGGAGGCCGTCCCCCCGGCCGACTTGGAGGCGGTCTTCGACCGGATCGCCGCCGGGTACGCGCCGCCGCCGGGGGCGAACACGCTGGCCGATGCGATCGAGCGCCTCGAGCTCGAGCCGCGGTTGGCGGCGCTGATCCGCGCTCGCCTGGAGGTCTCCATGGGCCATCCGGCGGACGACCTTCGATCGGACGTGCTCGGCGAGGGCGCGGCCACCTTCGGTGACTTCGAGAGCTACACCGTGGCGGGCGGCAACGCCGAGCTCGCGCGAGGCCTGGCCGCCGAACTCGCGGGGCGGATCCACCTGTCCTCCCCCGTTCGCAGCCTGCGGTGGACCGAGGAGGGGGTCAACGTCTTGACCGACGGCGACGAGCTCACGGCCCGCGCGGCGGTGATCGCAATACCCACGGCCCCGCTCGCTGACATCGAGTTCGAGCCCGCGCTGAATGGGCCGACCGCCGAGGCACTCGGCTCCGTGCGCTACGGCCAGAACGCCAAGCTCTTCGTCCGCCTTCGAGCTCCGAGCCCGCCGAGCGCGATCATGTCTGTGCGCCGCCGCTTCTGGTCCTACACCCAGCTCGATCCACGCGGTGAGCCGGCCGCCTTCGTCACCGCCTATGCCGGAACCGCCGATGCCGTCCAGGCGCTCGCCGATCCCGACAGGCTCGGCAGTTGGATCGAGGAGGTCACAGCGCTCCGTCCCGACCTGGAGCTCGACCCCGAGGTGGCGCTCCTCTCCACCTGGCACGACGATCCCTGGGTGCGTGGCTCCTACTCGGCGCGGAGCGTCTCCTCGCCCCTCCGCGACGCCGAGCTCTCGACCCCGCTCGGCCCGCTCTTCTTCGCCGGGGAGCACACCGCGGGCGACTGGCACGGGCTGATGGAGGGAGCGCTTCGAAGCGGCGAGCGGGCGGCGAGCCAGCTGCTCGAGGGCGGCTTCCGCTAGCGGAGGGCCTGGGTCAGTGGTGCGCCTTCTTGCACACCGAGAAGGCGAGCTGAACTGCGCCGCTGTTGGTCAGCACGTGCCAGCCGTGGCCGTGGCGTCGCTTGAGGTAGTCGCCGCTCACGCCGTGGTGGTGGCCGCAGACCACGCCGAACCGCTCGTCGGACTTCTGGATCAACCAGGCGAACCGCTTGTTGAGCTGGAACGAGCTCGAGGCCTGGTCCACCGCGCGGTTCAGCTGATGCTTTTGATGTTGGGTCGCGTTGCGGTAGCCGCTCGGCGTGCCCGCGATGGCGGCGCCGGCCAGGGCGAGCGCCAGGGCCGCGGTCACAATCGCTGCAGTCGTCTTCATGGAGCTCCTCCTGTCCTTGAGGCCGTCCCCCGAAAACGGCTACTTGATGTTCTCCGCGCAGAAGGTACCGCCGCCTACCTTCACCTCGGTCTGCGGATTGGATCCGATCTGGACGCAGGCGATCGCGTTCGGCTTGCTCTGATCGCTGACCAGCTTCTTCGCGGCGCTGGACGAGTTGCAGTCGACCACCTGGTTCGAGGCGTCGACGCAATCGCCGACCGATGCCGACGCGGAGCTGCCCCCTCCCCCACAGGCACCCACGCCGAGAGCCGGGAGCGTGGCGGCGACCGACAGGAGCAATCGCACACGCCTGGATCTCTGCTCTCGCATAGCGAAAGCCTACGCCCACGCGGGCATGATTTCGCGGGGAGTCACCCGCGGGCCTAGCGGGGTGCCACCGACCGACGCGCGCTACTTCGCGACCCGGATCAGCTTCTTGTTGACGAACTCGTCCATCCCGTACGGGCCGAGCTCGCGTCCAAAGCCGGAACGCTTGACGCCCCCGAACGGCAACTCGGCGCCGTCAAGGAGGGCGCCATTCACGAACACCATGCCGGCGTCGATGTCGTTGGCGACACGGTCGCCCTGCTCGGGATCGGTCGTGAAGACGTACGAGCCGAGGCCGAACGGCGTGTCGTTGGCGACCTTGACCGCCTCCTCCTCCGAGCCGACCCTGTAGACGCTCGCGACGGGGCCGAAGAACTCCTCCCGGTAGGCGTCGCTGTCGGGACTGATCCCGGCGAGCACCGTGGCGCCGAAGAAGTTGTCCTTGCGCTCGCCTTCGAGCACCACCTCGGCGCCCTGGGCCTTCGCCCGGTCGAGCTGGTCCTGAAGGCGATCCGCCGCGGTCGACGAGGAGAGGGGTCCCATCGCCGCGTCCTCGGTCGGATCCCCGGGCTCGACCGCCTTCATCTTCTCCGTGAGCTTCGCGAGGAAGTCGTCGTAGAGCTCGTCGACGACGATGAACCGCTTTGCGGCGTTACACGACTGGCCCGTGTTGTCGAGGCGGGCCTCGACCGCGGTATCGACGACCTCGTCGAGGTTCTCGGTCGCGAGCACGATGAACGGGTCGGAGCCGCCCATCTCGAGCACGACCTTCTTCAGGTTGCGCCCGGCGACCTCGGCGACGGCGGCGCCGGCCCGCTCCGAGCCGGTGACCGACACCCCGCGCACGCGCGGGTCGGGGATCACCATCTCGGCGATCTGCTCGTTTGTCGCGAGGATCGTCTGGTAGGCCCCCTCCCCGAAGCCGGCCTCGTCGTACATCGCCTCGATCGCGTCGGCCGACTCCGGGCACTGGGGCGCCGGCTTCAGCAGGATCGGGTTGCCGACGATCAGGTTCGGTCCTGCGAAGCGGGCCACCTGGTAGTAGGGGAAGTTCCAGGGCATGATCCCGAGCAGCGGCCCCATCGCCAAGCGGCGGATCACCGCCGTGCCCTCGCCCGCAAGCAGCTCGAGCGGCTCGTCCTTGAGGAAGTCCGCCGCGCGGTCGGCGTAGTACGAGTAGATGTCGCCGCAGAAGTCGACCTCGCCGAGCGCCTGCTCCATCGGCTTGCCCATCTCCTTGACGGCGATTGCGGCAAGCGTCTCACGTCGCTCGAGGTGGAGCTCGCCAACGCGCTTGATCTTCTCGGCGCCCTCGGCCACCGAAAGCGAGGCGAGCGCTTGGCGCGCCTCCCAAGCCCTGCCGATGGCGGCGTCGAGCTCGTCGTTGGAGATCTCGGGGTATTCCTCGAGCTTCTCGCCGGTGGCCGGGTTAACGACTGCGTACATGCTCAACTTGATCCACTCCTTGTCTGCTCGCGCTTTCAGTTCGTGACTGTCCAGCTCCGACGCCCAGCGCCTCCTCGGGGGGCACGTACTCCATCCCCACACCTTCCGCTACCGCGGGGTGCGTCACCTTCCCCCCGGCGACGTTGATGCCGAGGCGCAGCCCGGGGTCGCGTCGCGCGGCCTCGGCGATCCCGTGGTCGGCGAGCGCAACCACATAGGGCATCGTCGCGTTGGTGAGGGCGTAGGTCGATGAGATCGGGACCGCTCCCGGCATGTTGGCCACGCAGTAGTGGATGACGCCGTCGACCTCGAAGGTCGGATCCTGGTGAGTCGTGGGGTGGGAGGTCTCGAAGCAGCCGCCCTGGTCGATGGCCACGTCGACGAGCACGGAGCGCTCCTTCATCAGCGCGAGCTGGGAGCGCTTGATCACGTGGGGCGCCTTGGCGCCATGGAGCAGCACTGCCCCGATCACGAGGTCCATCCGCGGGAGCCGCTCCTCGATCGAGAGGACCGATGAGAAGACCGTCGACGCGCGGCCGCCGAAGGCGACGTCGAGCTCTCGCAGCCGATCGAGGCTCTTGTCGTAGACGAACACGTCAGCCTCCATACCGATCGCGATGAAGGCCGCATGCATCCCGACCGCTCCGCCGCCGATGATCATCACGTTTGCGGGCGGCACGCCCGGCACGCCGCCGAGCAGGATGCCCCGGCCGCCCAGCGGCTTCTCGAGCATGAACGCTCCCGCCTGGGTCGCGATCTTGCCCGCGATCTCGCTCATCGGAGCGAGGAGCGGCAGGCGGCCGTTCGGGTCCTCCACGGTCTCGTAAGCGACGCAGGTCGCGCCCGACTCGCACAGGCCCTTGGTGAGCTCCGGCGCGGGAGCCAGATGGAGGTAGGTGAATAGAGTCGCCTCCGGCCGCAGGAGCTCGACCTCCTGCGGCTGGGGCTCCTTCACCCCGAGGATCAGGTCGGCCTCGCCCCATACGTCCTCGACCGGGACGATCCTGGAGCCCTGCGCCTCGTAGTCGGCATCGCGGATGGCGCTCCCCTCGCCGGCGCCCTTCTCGATCAGCACCTCGTGGCCGTGCTCGTTCAGCTCCCGAGCGCCGACCGGCGTCAGCGCGACCCGGTACTCGTCGGACTTGATCTCGGTGGGGACGCCTACCTTCAAGCCCTCGCCTCCTCCTCGACCTCGACGCGACAGCCTCGCGGCTCGAGTTCCGCGAACAGCGCCGCGGGGTCGACACAGCTCTCGGGCGGCAGCACGCCGCGCTCGGTGATCTCGCCGCGGGCGAGCAGCCTCACCGCCGCTGACACCGGGGTCGCCGTCGAGACGATGCCGCCGCCGATCCCCCACTCCTCCATCGGCTCAGTCACCGCCCGGACCCGCACCGCGCGCCCGTCGGCGCTCGCGTCGACCAGGTGCACCGAGACTGTCGAGGCCGACGGCGGCAGGGCCTCCTTCGCCTTGCGCTGGACCTCGTCCGCCGGCGCCTTGGTCAGATCGCGGAGGGTCTCCAGCAGCTCGGGCTTGAGGCCCAGCTTAAAGCTCGCCTCGCGGCAGCCGAAGCTGGGTCCGAAGGTGCGCATCTCCGAGTGGATCGTGTGGATCGTCTCAGCCTCCCCGATCGGCTCCCCGAAGTCCACCGTACCGCCATCGGACATCGGCTCGATCTCGACCGGCGATCCGTCGCGGAGCACCACTGGCTTCATCGTCAGCTCGTCGAGGAGCGTCTGGAGGGCGTACGGGATGCTGAACCCGTCGGGCGGGTCGAGATCCCGCCCCCCCGCCGATACCGCCATGGAGTCGACGTTCCCGCCGAGCTCGTCGCTCGCCATCCGGCCCATCAGGTTGGTCTTGCCCGGAGCCGAGCCCATGCCCAGGAGCGCCAGCAGGCCCTCGCGGCGGAACTGGTCGTCGAGCTCCAGTTGCAGCTCGGTCATCCAGTAGAGGCCGCCGAGGTCGATGTAGTGGGACCCGGCCCGGAGGCAGGCGGCCATCGCGTCGAGGTTCACGCGGTAGCTCGCAGAGTTGACGAGCACGTCCGAGTTCTGGATGGCGGAGGCGAGCGAGCCCTCGGCGCCGTGCTCGGCGCGCGCGTCGACCCGGGCGGCGCGCGCCTTGGGCCCGCCGTGGCGGTCCGCCACCGCCTGCGCGCGCGCCTCGTCGATGTCGAGCAGCAGGAGCTCCTCGGCCTCGTTCGACTCGGCGAGATCGCGGACGATCGCGGGGGCGATCGTGCCGCCGGCACCCAGAATGGCGACCCTCATGTGACCAGCTCCCTCGCGCGCAGGGCCAGCCAGAGCTCGATGCGGTCGGTCGCGCGAGAAAGGTCGCGGCCGGTGAGCTCCTCGATCTTCCGGATGCGGTAGCGAAGCGTGTGCCGGTGGCAGTACAGCTCGCGCGCCGCGCGCTCCCAGTTCCCGTTGTGCTCGATGTAGGCCTCGAGTGAGCGCAGGAGCTCCCCGCCGTACTCGCCCTCGGTCCGCTCGATTGGCTCCAGCAATCCGTCGCTGTAGAGCCGCAACGCGTCGTCGTCCTGAAGCGAGAGCAGGAGCGTGAACGCGCCGAGGTCCTCGTAGCTCGCGACCTCGGGGGCGTCGCCGTCCGCGAGCGACGTCGCCTCGAGCGCGCAGCGCGCCTCATGGAAGGCGCGGCGAAGCGACCCGACCGGAGTGCGGCGGCTGGCCGCGACCCGGACCGGTGCGTGGGCGGCGAGCAGCGCCGACCGGAGCGTGGCGGCGACGTCCACGGGGTCGCCGGCCCGCCCGTCGATCATCGCGCAGAGCAGGGGGCGCCCGCCTGCGGATGTCGTCGCGACGAGTGCCGCGATGCCGGCATCGACGAGCTCCCGCTCGAGTGCCTCCTCTCCCCCGTCGGTGTCCTCGAGGTCGAAGATGACCACCGCAGCCTCGGCGCCGATCCCGAACGGTCGCAGTCGGCCACGGAGCTCATCGGCGTCGAGCCGGCCGCTCAGCGCCTCCGCCAGGATGTCGCCGGCGAGCCGCCGCTCGGTCTCCCGCACGACCCGCTCGCGCATGAGCTCGAGGCCGACGACGATCGCTCCCTGACGGGCGGTCAGCTGCTCGAACTCCCCGAGTGGGCCCTGCTGGCTGATGACCACGAGCCAGGCCACCGGTGCACCGCCACGGCGGCCGGAGACGGGCACCGCCAGGGCGCGCTCGGCGAGCGACCCCTGGCGCGGCTCGAATGCCGTGATCGCGCCGGACGCCTGCCGGGCCGCGATCTCCGCTCCGAGCGCCTTCATCGCCGCCGCGCGCGGGCCGCCCTTGGCGGGCTGCCGGGCGAGCTCACGACCGCCCGCGTCCTGGACGATCGCCGTGCCTCCGACGGCGCCGGCGAGCGAGCTGAGGACGGCATCGAGCCCGCGGCCCTCGATCACGAGGCGCTCGAGCTTCTCGTGCACGCGCCCCCCGCGCTCGAGCACGGCGTACTGCTCGTTCACGAGCCGCGCAAACGCGCGCTCGGTGATCGCGATGAACGGCATCTCGTAGGGCACCTCGAACAGCGGGATGCCGCGCTTGGCGGCTTGGTCCACGAGCGCCTTCGGCACGTGCTTGTGCTCGAACCCGGTGCCGAGGCCGAGGCCGGCCACCTCGCGGTCCGCGAGCCGGTCGCAGAAGCGGCGCTGGCGAGCGGGGCTGTTCAGCTGAATCCCCGTCGTGAGCAGGAGCTCCCCGCCGGAGAGCCATGGCGTCGGGTCCTCCAGCTCCGAGATGTGCACCCACCGAATCGGCCGCTCGGCCGAATCGTCCCCGGCGATCAGCGCGAGGCCGCAATCGGAAACGAGGCTGCCGACTGTGAGCATGGCTACGACGACTACTTGTTGAGGCGCTCCCAGGCCTCGGTGAGCACTGGGCGCAGCACTTCCTCGATCTCCTGGAACTGCTCCGTGTCGCAGATGAGCGGCGGCGCGAGCTGGATCACGGGGTCTCCCCGGTCGTCCGCCCGGCAGATAAGCCCGCGGCGGAACAGCTCGCCGGAGAGGTATCCGCGGAGCAGCCACTCCGACTCGTCGTCCGAGAAGCCCTCCTTGGTCTCCTGGTCCTTCACCAGCTCGATCGCGTGGAAGTAGCCGTCGCCGCGCACGTCGCCGACGATCGGGATGTCCTTGAGGCCGTCGAGCATGCCCCGGAGCTCGCCCTGCTTGCGGAGCACGTGCCCGTTGATGTCCTCGCGCTCGAACACGTCGAGGTTGGCCATCGCGACCGCCGCGGCCACCGGATGGCCGGCGAAGGTCGAGCCGTGGGAGAACATCTCCTTGCCGCTCATGAACGGCTCGGCGACCGCGTCGGAGACGATCATGCCCCCCATCGGCACGTACGCGGACGTGATCGCCTTGGCCACGGTCATGATGTCCGGGACGAAGCCGTACCGCTGGCAGCCGAACCAGTGGCCGAGGCGGCCCCAGGCGCAGATCACCTCGTCGGAGACCAGCAACACGTTGTGCCGGTCGCAGATCTCCCGGACGCGCTGAAAGTAGCCGTCCTGCGGCGGGATGCATCCGCCCGCGTTCTGGAGCGGCTCGAGGATGACCGCAGCGACCGTGTCGGGGTGCTCGTAGAGGATCGTCTCCTCGATCTGGTCCGCGGCCCACAGGGGATCGCGGCCCTCGGGCCAGTGGTAGCTGTTGGTGTTCGGCACCTGGTGGCCGCCGGGCACAAGCGGCTCGAACTCATGGCGCAACGCTGAGATTCCCGTCGCGGCCAGGGCGCCGAGAGTGGTGCCGTGGTAGGCGACGTCACGGGAGATGAACTTGGTCTTCCGTGGGGAGCCGGTGCGCTGGTGATAGGCGCGCGCGAGCTTGATCGCCGACTCCACGGCCTCGGATCCGCTGTTGGTGAAGAAGACGCGGTTGAGGTCGGCGGGAGCCAGTGCGGCAATCCGCGCAGCGAGCTCGATCGCGCGTGGATGCGCGTAGCTCCACAGGGTGTAGAAGTCGAGCTCCGAAACCTGCTTGGCGGCCGCATCGCCCAGCTCGGTGCGCCCATGGCCGGCATTGACGCAGAAGAGGGCGGAGAGCCCGTCCAGATAGCGGTTGCCCTTGTCGTCCCAGACGTAGGGGCCCTCACCGCGGACCACGATCGGGACGTCGCCGTCGTCGTACGCGCCGTGGCGCGTGAAGTGCATCCAGAGATGGCGCTTGGCGAGGTCCTGAAGACCGGAATCCGTCGCGGTCACCGTTGCGCTAGTGGTTGCCATCTGCTTCCTCCTCCCGGCTGCGACTTGGTGTCCACCCGCTATCGACGTTCCGTATAACCGTATCTGGCCCGGCCTAACCGCACAACCGGGATTAGGTTCAAAGATCCTATCCCCCTTTTATACGAACCGCACAACGTCTTTTGGACGTTTTGGGGATTCCGAACCTTGCGGGCGTGCCTATCCGTGCATAGTCTCCTTGGACGGAGCGGTTAGGTTTCGACCTGCCGTCAGTACAGGGCGGCGCTACCACCCGAGGGGAACGGAGAGGATGGCCACTTTGGAGCCGGGCACCGGTAACGACCCGGCGCAGCCTGCGGACCCTGCCGCTGCCGGAGATCCCACGGTGCGCCTCGAGCGCGTCAGCAAGCACTTCGGAGAGCTCGTCGCGGTCAAGGAGCTCGACCTCGACATCGGCCGGGGCGAGTTCTTCACGATGCTCGGCCCGAGCGGCTGCGGCAAGACCACGACGCTGCGGATGGTGGCCGGCTTCGAGCAGCCCACCGCCGGTCGGGTGCTGATCGAGGGCAGCGATGTCGCCGGCCTCCCCTCCTACAAGCGGCCGACGAACACCGTCTTCCAGAGCTACGCGCTGTTTCCGCACCTGAGCGTCCGCGACAACGTCGCCTTCGGCCTCCGTCGCAAGAAGGTCGCCAAGGGCGAGATCACCCAGCGGGTGGAGGCGGAGCTCGAGCGGGTCGGCCTCGCCGCCGAGATCAACCGCCGGCCCAACCAGCTCTCCGGTGGTCAGCAGCAGCGCGTGGCGCTGGCGCGCGCCCTCGTCAACCTCCCCAAGGTCCTGCTCCTCGACGAGCCGCTCGGCGCCCTCGACCTGAAGCTCCGGAAGGAACTACAGCTCGAGCTCAAGGGGATCCAGCGCGATGTCGGCATCACGTTCGTCTACGTGACGCACGACCAGGAGGAGGCGCTGACGATGTCCGACCGGATCGCGGTCATGTCGAACGGAGTCGTCGAGCAGGTGGATACGCCCGAGAACGTGTACGAGCGGCCGGCCACGACCTTCGTCGCCGGTTTCATCGGGGTCTCGAACCTGATGCCGGGCACAGTCATGTCGGCCACCGGCGGCCGCGGGATGATCAGGCTCGACACCGGGCTCGAGGTGGAATCGCGGGTCGACGGGCTGGCGACCGGCGAACGCTGCCACGCCGTCGTCAGGCCGGAAAAGCTTCGCATCACGGATCCGGGCTCTGTGACCCCCGGCGCACTCCCCGGCGTCGACGGCATCGTGCAGAGCTCCGTCTACCTCGGCACCTCCACCCAGATCATCGTCGCCCTCCCCGGCGACGTCTCGATGACCGTGCTCGTGCCGAACGCCAGCGAGGCCGAGCGGGCGCGGCTTCCCGGTGGGGGCGCACCGGTGCGACTGAGCTGGGAGCCCGACCACATGCACGTCGTCCGCGAGTCGAAGGCTCGCCCCGCGGACGTCGAGGAGACGGTGCTCGCTTGAACGAACTTGAGATGGAACAAACCGCACCAACAGCCGAAGAGGCGTGGAGGGGCAGATGCTGAACGAACGAGTAAGGACCCAGGGCAAGGGTGGGCACGCGGGTGGTGGCCGTGGGCTGAAGCTGATGGCCGTCGCCGTGCTGGCGCTTGCCGCGAGCCTCGCGATCGCCGCCTGCGGTGGCGGTGGAATCGAGGGCGGCAGCTCCAGTAACTCCAAGGTCGAGACAGTGAAGGTCTCGGGCAAGCCGAGCGGTCAGCTCACGATCTCCAACTGGCCTCTGTACATCGACAAGAACACGGTCCCCGACTTCGAGAAGGCGACCGGCGTCTCGGTCAAGTACATCGAGGACGTCAACGACAACCAGGAGTTCTTCGGCAAGCTGCAGCCGCTCCTGGCCAAGGGCGAGTCCGGCGGCCGCTCGATCTTCGTCGTCACCGACTGGATGGCGAAGAAGATGTACGACCTCGGCTACCTGCAGAACCTCGACAAGGCCGCGATCCCGAACGTCGAGAAGAACATCGTCCCGAACCTGCGGCACCGGCCCATCGACCCGAAGGATCAGTACGCGGTGCCGTGGCAGAGCGGCATGACGGGTCTAATCGTCCGGACCGACCTCGCGCCTCAGATCAAGTCGATCTGCGACCTGTTCAACCCCAAGTACAAGGGGAAGGTCGACATGCTCACCGAGATGCGCGACACGGTGCCCCTGGTCATGAAGTGCCAGGGAGTCGACCTCGCCAAGGCGACCGAGCAGGACTGGCTGAACGCGATCGACAAGATCAAGGCGGCGGCCGACAGCGGGCAGATCCGGCGCTTCACCGGAAACGACTACGCAAAGGACCTCTCGAGCGGCGACGTCGACGCGGTGATCGGCTGGTCCGGGGACGCGATCCAGCTCCAGGCCGACAACCCGGACATCCAGTTCGTGATGCCCAAGGAGGGCTGCATGCTGTGGTCGGACAACATGGTGATCCCGGTCGGAGCGCCGAACCCGACCGCGGCGGAGGCGTGGATGAACTACGTCTACGACCCGAAGAACCAGGCGCAGATCACGGACTACAACTACTACGTGAGCCCGGTCAGTGGGGTCAAGCCGATCCTCCAGAAGACCGATCCGACGGCGGCGAAGAGCGACCTGATCTTCCCCAGCAAGCAATTCACCGCCAAGTGCGACGCTGCGCCCCCGCTGAGTGGCGCGGAGGAAACGAAGGTGACCGCCGCGTTCAACGCTGTGGTCAACGGCTGAGCTGAGCGAGGCGGTGGCTGGAGATTAGGGAGATGGCGACCAGCCGCCGCCGACTCACGCCGTACCTGCTCCTGTTCCCGGGGGTCTTCTGGCTCGTCGTCTTCTTCGTCGTGCCCATGTACTACATGGCACGGCTCTCGCTCGACTCAGGATCGATCGAGAAGGGCTTCGAGTTCACCTGGCAGTGGTCGAATTACCACGACGCACTCACCCTCTACAAGGACCCGTTCATCCGGGCCTTCGAGTACGCGGGCGCGGCGACGATCATCGCGCTCCTGATCGGCTATCCGCTCGCCTACGCGATCGCGTTCAAGGGCGGCAGGTGGAAGAACGCGATGCTGGTCGCGGTCGTCGCGCCCTTCTTCACCACCTACCTCATTCGCACCTACGCCTGGCAGACGATCCTCGCCGACCAGAGCCCGGTTACAAAATTCCTCAACACGATCGGGCTGGCGCCCGGCGGTCACGTCCTGGCCACGGCGGGAGCCGTGATCGCCGGCATCACCTACAACTTCCTGCCCTTCATGGTGCTGCCGATCTACGCCAGCCTCGAGCGGGTCGACCCGAGGTTGATAGAGGCGGCGAAGGACCTCTACGCCTCGTCGCGCGCGGCGTTCATCAAGGTCACGCTGCCGCTGTCGGCGCCCGGAGTCGTCGCCGGAACGCTCCTGACCTTCATTCCCGCGTCCGGGGACTACGTGAATGCGTTCTTCCTCGGCGGCCCGAACAACACGATGCTCGGGAACACGATCCAGGGGCTTTACCTGAACACGCGTGACTATCCGGCCGCCGCTGCCCTGTCGTTCGTGCTGATGGCGGTGATCATGGTCATCGTCTTCGTCTACATCCGCTTCGCCGGCTCGGAGGCACTCATGGGCGAGGAGGCGACACCAGTCTGATGGAAGCCCGAGCTGCAGCGGCCCCCACGTACGTGCGCCGCGAATCGGCGCCGCGACGGGCGTGGGCGTGGCTCAAGAAGCGCGCGCTCAACATCTACGCGGGCTTTGCGATCGCATATCTGCTGATCCCGATCGCGGTCATCATCGCGTTCTCCTTCAACAACCCGGCGGGGAAGTACAACTTCACCTGGGAGGGGTTCACGCTCAAGCACTGGGCTGACGTCTTCAGCCTCCCGGACCTCAACAGCGCCCTTGTCAAGAGCCTCGAGATCGCGCTCGTCGCGACGATCGTCGCCACGATCATCGGGACGTTGATGGCGCTCGCCCTCGTGCGCTACCAGTTCTTCGGCCGGCGCACGACGAACTTCCTCATCGTGGTCCCCATGGCGACGCCGGAGATCGTCATGGGAGCCTCGCTCCTGTCGTTCTTCCTCATCCTCGGCACCCCCGCGCTCGGGACCACGACCCTGATGATCGCCCACATCATGTTCTGCATCAGCTTCGTCGTGGTCGTGGTCCGTTCGCGCCTGATCGGTTTCGACCGCAGCCTCGAGGAGGCGGCCCAGGACCTCGGAGCGAGTCCCCTTCAGACGTTCTGGCGGGTGACGTTCCCGCTGATCCTCCCCGGTGTCATCGCCGGCGCCCTGCTCGCGTTCGCGCTGTCGATCGACGACTTCGTGGTCTCGAACTTCAACTCCGGGACGACGGTCACGTTCCCGCTCTACATCTTCGGCGCCGCCCAGCGCGGCATCCCGGTCGAGGTGAACGCGGTCGCGACGATCCTCTTCACCGCGACCCTCATCGTCATGGGCATCACGGTCGTCCAACAGCGCCGCGCCGAGCGGATGTCGGCGATGCGCCCGCAGCAGGAAGGGGAGTAGCCGGCGCTCGCCGTCGGATAGGGTCGGCAGGCGCCAAGAACACGGCAAGGGGTAGATATGGAGAGTGCATCGGCAGCCGTACCCGCAGGAGCCGAGCCCGGTGGCAAGGGCCTTAAGGCCAACGCGATCGGTTACCTGACGAACCTCGTCATCTCGATCGCCTCGGTGGCGCCGGCCTACAGCCTCGCCGCCACGCTGGGCTTCATCGTCGCGATCGACGGCATGGGCGTGCACGCGCCCGCGGTGATGATCGTCTCCTTCGTCCCGATGCTGCTGATCGCGTCGGCCTACAACTACATGAACCGGGCCGACCCGGACTGCGGCACGAGCTTCACCTGGGTGACGCGCGCGATGGGGCCGCGATCCGGATGGATCACCGGCTGGGCGATCGTCGTCGCGGACGTCGTCGTCATGGCGACGCTGGCATACATTGCCGGCAAGTACACCTTCCTCCTGTTCAACTGGCACAGCGCCGCCCAGTCCCTCCTCGCCGTGAGCATCGTCGCCGCGATCTGGATCGCCGTGATGACCTGGATCTGTTACGTCGGGATCGAGCTCTCGGCGGCCACGCAGCGGATCCTGCTGTCGATCGAGATCATCACGCTGGCGCTTTTTGCGATCGTGGCGCTGGTAAAGGTCTACACGGGCGGGGCACCCGCCGGGTCGATGCACATCGGCCTCGACTGGTTCTCGCCGTTCGGCCTCCCGGGCGGCTCGAGCGCCCTGATCGACGGCCTGCTGCTCGGGGTCTTCATCTACTGGGGGTGGGACTCGGGGGTGTGCGTCAACGAGGAATCGAAGGACTCCGCCAACGGCCCGGGCAAGGCGGCGGTGCTGAGCACGATCCTGCTGGTCCTGATCTACGTCGTGGTCGCCGCCTCCGCCCAGGCCTTCGCCGGCACCGAGGGCCTCACGCACCACAAGAACGACGTCCTCGCCTCGCTGGGCGGCCCGGTGCTGGGCTCGCCGCTGGACAAGCTCCTGATCATCACGGTGCTCACGTCGGCGTCGGCATCGACCCAGACGACGATCCTGCCCACGGCGCGCACCACCCTGTCGATGGCCCGCTTCGGGTCCATTCCGAGCGCGTTCGGAAAGATCCATCCGCGGTACCTGACGCCGAGCGTCTCGACGCTGGTCATGGGCGGCGTCTCGCTCGTCTGGACGCTCTTCATCATCAACGTCAGCCAGAACGTCCTCGGCGACTCGCTCACCGGGCTGGGCTTCCAGATCGCCTTCTACTACGGGCTCACCGGGTTCGCGTGCGCGATCTACTACCGCCGGGAGCTGTTTCGGAGCGCACGCAACTTCTTCATGGCGGGGGTGGTCCCGTTCCTGGGCGGCGCCATGCTCACCTACATATTCGTCAAGGCGTTCATCGACAACGCCCCGGTGGACTCCGCGTATTCCGGCGGGGTGTTCGGCCTGGGGGCCGCGGACGCGATCGGCGTAGGGCTCCTGCTGGTTGGGGTGGTGCTCATGGTGTTCGCGAACTTCGTCTATCCGCGTTTCTTCAAGCGCAAGCTGGAGACGGCGCCGCCGCACTTCCTGGAGCGAGGCAGAGGGCCGGCCGTCGACACGGTCACGCCCGACGAATGAGGAGCGGGCTCTAGATGTCCGAGATCGTCGTCGGCTACGACGGCAGCGAGAGCGCCAAGGCGGCGCTCGACGAGGCCGTCGCCCTCGCCAAGGAACTGGGCGATTCGGTTCTGATCGTCTTCGGCTTCGCGCCGCACGGCCCCGGCGGCGGTGAGGTGAAGGCGCAGCGGGACGCGGTGCACGAGCTCGGCGAGCGAGTCACGGCCGAGGCGGCGGCGCGGGTCGCCGACTCAGGCGTCGACCACGCGGTCGAGATGCCGAATGAGCACGGCGCCGACGCATTGAGCGATCTCGCGAACCAGCACGGCGCCCGGATGATCGTCGTCGGCACGCACGGCGAGTCTCCCCTCAAGGGCGCGATCCTCGGCTCGACCGCCCATCGCTTGATTCAGATCGCCGAACGCCCGGTGCTGGTCGTGCGCCGGAAGCCCGACTAGCGCTCAGAGCCCGAGGTCGCGCCCGATGCCCGGGGTGTGGCCGCCAATGACGACGAAGGCCGGGTGCGGGATGCTGCCCGGGGCCGGCTCGACGTGGATCTCGGTCTGGCCTGGGGCCAGCTCGCGCACCCGGTCAGCGAGCTCGGCCGCCTGTTCCTCGGTCGCGGCCGGAATCAGCACGTGCTTCCAGCGGCGGTGGTGCTTGATGTCCTTCTCGTCGAGCCGTTTTGAGAGCTCGCTCGTCTCGCCCAGGGAATCCAGGTCCACACGGAGCTCCCACTCGTACTTGCCGGTCGCCGCCGCCTCGCGCTCCTCACGCTTCTCGTGCGCTCGGTGCTCCGCGACGCGCTCCGCCTCGCTCTGGGGCTTCGGCGTAGCCGGGTCCACCCACTCGTCGGCGTCCGCATCCCAGCGAGAGATCCCCATCTTCGCCTCGAGCTCGTCGGCCGCCGCCAGCTCGCGAACGACCTTCTCCGCCTCGTGCGCCGACACCTCGCTCTCCGTGTAGAGGAACATCCGCGCGCCGTCGCGAGTGACGACCACGCGCTCGCCCAGGCGCTCGCGCGCCTCGTCGTCCAGATCGAGGGACTTCAGGCGATCGCCGAGCGTGAGCCCGTGGCCCTCGTCCTCCAGATGCACCTCTACGCGCCACTCTTCGGCCATGTCCAGAGTCTTTCACGGCCCGACTCTGCGAGCCCCGGCGGTCCCGTTAGCATCGGAGTCATGAAGCCCGTCACGACCGAGTCGCAAGCCGAGTCGCGGGCCGGCGCCGCGGAGCCGCGCACTCTGCGCAACTACGTCGGCGGGGAGTGGCACTCGGCCTCGGCGACCGAGGTCCTCGAGGATCGAGACCCGGTGAGCGGCGAGGTGTCGGCGGTCGTCCCGCTCTCCGGAGCGGCTGACGTGGACGCGGCAGTGCGAGCGGCTCGCGAGGCCCAGCCCGCCTGGCGCGATCTGGCCCCGCAGCGGCGCGCGCGGGCGGTCATGCGCCTGCGCCAGGAGCTGGTCTCCCGTCAGGAGGAGCTCGCCCGCCTCGTGACCGACGACATGGGCAAGACCATCGACGACGCGCGCGGCGAGGTCGGTCGCGGGATCGAGTCGGTCGAGGCGGCAACCGCGATCCCCCACCTGCTGAAGGGCGAGAACCTCGAGGGAATCGCGAGAGGCGTGGACGTCGAGCAGATCCGCCAGCCGGTGGGCGTCGTGGCCGCGATCACTCCGTTCAACTTCCCCGCGATGATCCCGCTCTGGTTCCTGCCCTTCGCGCTGGCGTGCGGCAACGGATTCATCCTCAAGCCCTCGGAGCGCGACCCGCGCCCGTCCGAGCTGATCTGCGAGGTCATCGACGGCATCGACGAGATCCCCGCGGGCATCTGCAACCTCATCCACGGCGCCCGGGATGCCGTCAACGGGTTGCTCGACCACCCCGGGATCGACGCGATCTCGTTCGTGGGCCAGGCGTCGACCGCGCGGTACGTCTCCGAGCGCTCAGCCGCCACCGGCAAGCGCTGCCAGGCGCTCGGCGGCGCCAAGAACTCGCTCGTCGTGATGCCCGACGCCGACCTCGAGCTGACGCTTGCGGGCGTGATGGGATCCGCCTTCGGCGCCGCCGGCCAGCGATGCCTCGCAGGATCGGTGGCCGTCTTGGTGGGCGACGAGGCGCGGCAGGACGAGGTTCGCGACGCGCTCGTGGCCGCTGCATCCGAGCTCCGCGTCGGGCCGGGCGCCGATGACGCCACCGACGTATGCGCCCTGGTGGGCCCCGACGCCCGCGAGCGCGTCACCGGGGCCCTGGAGCGAGCCGCGGCGGAGGGCGCCGAGGTCCTCCTCGACGGACGCGAGTCCGACCCCGGCCCGGCCGGGACGATGCTCGGGCCCACGCATCGTTGACGGCGCGGACCCCGAGTCCGAGCTCGCGCGCGAGGAGCTCTTCGGGCCTCTCCTCACGCTCGTGAGGGTGCCCGACCTCGACGGAGCACTGGAGTTCGTCAACGGCTCCCGGTACGGCAACGCGGGCTCGATCTTCACCACGTCGGGCGACGCGGCCCGCGAGTATCGCTACGGCGCCGAGGCGGGGATGATCGGCGTCAACATAGGGGTCGCGGCGCCGATCGCCTGGTTCCCGTTCTCCGGGTGGAAGGACTCGATGGAGGGCGACCTCCACGCCAACGGGCGCGACGCGGTCGAGTTCTACACGCGCAAGAAGGTCGTCACCTCGAGATGGCGCTGACCGAGATCGAGGGCTCTCCGGGCGCCCCCTGGGAGAGGCCGCTGGCCGGCACCCTCGACCGCCTCGTCGTCGAGTCCGAGCTGCTGGCCGGAAACCCGCTGGGCGATCCGCAGCAGCGGCCGCTCTACGTCTACCGCCCCCCGGGGGTGGACCTGGACCACCCGCGCCCGCTGCCCAGCGTGTACGTGATCCAGGGCTATACGGGGCAGATCGACATGTGGGCGAACCGGACCATCTTCGAGCCGACGATGTTCGAGCGCATTGATGCCATGTTCGCCGAGGGCGGCTGCCCCGACGCGATCGTGGTCTTCGTCGACTGCTGGACGTCCTTCGGCGGCTCGCAGTTCCTCAACTCCAGCGCGACCGGCCCGTACCAGGACTACCTGTGCGACGAGGTCGTTGCCTTCGTCGACGACCGCTACCCCACTGCCGCCGAGCGGGAGCGCCGCGGCATCACGGGCAAGTCCTCCGGCGGGTACGGCGCGATGGTCGTGCCCATGATGCGACCGGACGTCTTCGGCGCCCTCGCCTCGCACGCGGGCGATGCGCTGTTCGAGTGCTGCTACATCAAGATGTTCCCTGACGTCGCCCGGATCCTGCGGGACAAGTTCGACGGCTCATACGACGTCTTCTTCGAGCGCCTCCCCCGCGCCGAGCGATTCGACTTCGACGAGTTCGGCCCCCCGATCGAGGCATACGGGTACGCGGCCGCGTACTCGCCGGACCCTGAGAACCCCGGCAAGGCCCTACTTCCCTTCGACCTGGGGACCGGGGGGTTGATCGACGACGTCTGGGAGCAATGGCTCGCGCTCGACCCGGTCCGGATGGCCCCGCAGAATGCCGACACGCTGAAGGGCCTGCGGCGCATCTACCTCGACGCCGGCAAGGGCGACGAGTACTTCCTCGATCTCGGGGCCACGGCGTTCGCCCGCGAGCTGGAGGCGATCGGTGCGGAGTACACCCTCGAGCTCTTCGATGGCAAGCACGGCGGCCTCACCTACCGCTACCCGGGCGCGATCCGGGAGTTGGTCGTCGCGATGAACGACTAAAGGCCGGCCTTGTAGAGCAGGCGGTTCGCGTGAAAGCAGAAGCGCGCGGCACTACTCCTTACGTCGAGCTGCTGAGGCACTCCGCATGTATGGCTCGCTCACCCACCGGACGCCGAGCCGCGCCCTAGGCGTGAATCGAGCGCCCGCAGGCCGGCAAGGAAGTTCTCCTCCATCAGGCCGACGAGATCGGCCTCACGGTCCGGTGCGATTTCGAACTGAGAGGACCACTCACTCAGCGTGCTGTCTCGATCGGTGATCGGTCGCAGACGCAGCGTCGTGCTGTGATTACGAACAGGAATCGGGGAGTCGACGAAGGTGTAGGAGTAGAAGTACTCGGCGTCTGAGTGTGCGACCAAGACCTCACGGAAGACCGCGCCATCGGTCTGGGTGACTACGCGGATTGCGCCCACGGCTGTGGGCTCGCGGTTCTCCTCGATCGGACTTGACTCAACGAATGGCAGGATCTCCGCAACGGCATCGAAGCGGCGGATCGCCTCCCACGTCTCGCTGATCGGAGCGTCGATCACTGAGCTGACCAGGACCTGTGCCACTCAGCGACCCTACGACACCGGCCTCCTGGGTCGCGCGACGCAGGAGCCGTCTCGTGCGGGCGTCGACGTCCGCGCGGCCGTTGACCCGCCCCCCGGCCGCTACCCGGGCGCGATCCGGGAGCTGGTTCGGGCGCTGGGCGAGTAGCGCGAGGCCGCATCTCCGTTCCCACGACGGACTGGCGACGTGACAGAATCGCACCGTGATCGAGCAGGGCGACGCGAGCGTTTCCGACCTCGAGTTCGACGCCGAGGGGACGACGCTTCGAGGGTGGCTCTATCGCCCCCGATCCCAGGAGGCAGATGCGCCGGTCGTGGTCATGGCGCACGGCTATAACTGTCTCAAGGAGCTCTATCTGGACCGATACGCGGCGCGAATCGCCGGCACGGGATGCGTGGTGCTCGCATACGACCACCGGAACTTCGGGGACAGCGACGGGGAGCCACGCCAGGAGCTCGATCCGTGGGTCCAGGTTCGCGACTACCGTCACGCGATCACCTACGCGCAGAGCCTCGACGGGGTCGACGGCGCCCGAGTCGGCGTCTGGGGGTCGAGCTACGCGGGCGGTCACGTCCTGGTCGTGAGCGCAATCGACCGGCGTGTCCGGTGCGTGGTCTCTCAGGTGCCGACGATCAGCGGCTGGCAGACGACGCTGCGCCGCGTCGCGCCGCCCGCGCTCCCCGCTCAGCGGGAGGCCTTTGACGCCGACCGCCGCGAGCGCTTCGGGGGCGGCGCGCCCAAGAGCGTGCCGATGGTGGTCGACCCCTCCGAGGGCGGCGCGGCGTCCCACGCGAGCGCCGACGCCTGGGAGTTCTTCACCGGATCGAGCGCGCCGGCAGCGGATCAGTGGCGGTTCGAGAAATGGCGCAACGAGGTGACGCTGCGTTCGCTCGAGCTCTACTCGGAATACGAGCCGGGGTCCTACATCGAGCGGATCGCGCCCACGCCGTTGCTGATGATCGTCGGCGACCGCGACGTCGTCTGCCCGACCGACATGGCCCTGGCAGCGTTCAACCGTGCCGGTGAGCCGAAGCGGCTCGAGCTCTACCCAGGCGGCCACTTCTCCGCCTACACGGACCAGTTCGAGCGCGCGGCCGATGCGGCCGCGGAGTGGTACTCGCAGCACCTTCGGCCGACCGGCTGAGCGGATCAGCGGCCGATGTGGATCCCGATCCGGGCGGGGACTCCGGCGACGAACCGGGTGAGCGGGTCCGGCCTCCGGCCCTCCTCCTCCAGGCGCTCGCGGCGGAGAAGCGCGGCCCGGATGATCGTCCCGCCCGCATAGCGAAACGGCTCGGGAGGGACGCGGACCGGCTCCGGCTCGACCAGCGCGAGGCGCGTGTGGGGGTCGCGCCGGTCGAGCGCGATCGCCGCGAGGGCGCGCCCCGCGAGGCGGGAGGGCGCGACGCCGTTGCCCGTGTATCCGAACGCGTAGTGGACGGCCCCGTTGCCGAGGCTGCCGATCACGGGGAGATGGGTCGGCGAGACGTCTATCGGGCCGCCCCACGCGTGCTCGATGCGGCGGCCGCGCAGCGCCGGGAACAGGCGCACGATTCGGCTTTCGACCTCCCGGGCGACGCGAGCGTCGACCTCGGCGCGGCCGTTGACCCGCCCCCCGGCCACGACCCGGCCACCGCCCCAGCCGAACGCGATCCGGCCGTCCGGGGTGGTGCGGAAGTACTGGACCATGGCCCGCGAGTCCGTAATGCACTCGCCGCCGGTCCAGCCGATCGCATCGAGCACGTCGGGGACCGGCTCGGTGATCACCATGTGGCTCGAGGTGACGGTCAGGCGGCGGCGAAGCGGCCGGTGCGCGGCGAGGCGGCCCCCGGCGGCGAGAACGGCCGCGCGAGCGCGCACCCGCCCGCCGTCGGTCTCGACGATCGCCGCGCCGGGCGCCGAACGCAGGCGCCGAGCCCGCGAGCGCTCGAACACGTCGACGCCGCGCTCGACCAGCTTGCTCCTCAGGCCGAGCGCGAGGCGCGCGGGCTGGACGGTGGCAGCCGAGGGGTAGAAGGCGCCAGAGCGGAACACCGGCGAGGCGCAGCGCTCGCGCACCTCGGGCGAGCTCTGAGGGACGCAGGCGCCGGGCTCGCCGAGCTCGGCGCACGCCTCGCATCCCGCGCGCCAGGCCCCGTCGTGTAGCGGGGTGGTCGAGACCTGCAGGTATCCCCCGTGGCGGTACCAGGCGTCCACCCCCTCCTCCTCGCACCAGGCGCCGATCCCATCGACGGCGGCGTCGCTGGCGCGAGCGAGCTCGAGCGCCGCGGCTGCCCCGAAGCGATCACGGAGCGAGTCGAGGCTGGGCCACATCGAGTTGGCGAAGCCGCCGTTGCGCCCGCTGGGCCCGGTCCCGCACCGATCAGCCTCGAGAACGACAACCCGCGCCTCCGGCTCGAGCTCGGAGACGAACCAGGCGGTCCACATCCCGGTGTATCCACTCCCGACGACGACAACATCGGCATCGACATCCCCGCCGAGCGCCGGCTGCGGCTCGGGCATCCCGACTTCCTCGAGCCACCAGCCATAAGCGGTGTGCCGTTCCGCCATAGCTCGGAGTGTGACGCGCCCCCGAAGGCGGGGGCCGGGCGCTGGTCCGGGAAGACTCCGCAGCAGGGATTGCGAGGACAGTGCGAGCATGGACGTGAAGCGTCTTCCCGGGCGAGTGCCCGGCCGCCGCCCGCCTAGAGAGCCGGCTCTGACCCTCGCGTCTCGGCCAGCTCCATCATCTCGCGCTGGACGTTGCGCGGCTCGCCGTTCGGATGGCGGCGGCGCCACACGGCGTCCGAACCGAGGACCCACGCGTTGGTGTTGTCCTCGAGGCAGCGCTCGATGACGTCCAGCATCTGGGCCCGGATGCGGGGGTCCTGAACCGGGGTGACGAGCTCCACGCGGTTGTAGAGGTTGCGGGGCATCAGGTCAGCCGAGCCCATGAACACGCGCGGCTCCTCCCCGGCGCGTTCGAAGGAATAGATCCGCGAGTGCTCCAGGAAGCGGCCCACCACCGAGACGACCTGGATGTTGTCCGAGACCCCGGGCACGCCCGGCCGGAGGGCGCAGATGCCGCGAACGTTGAGCTGCACATCGACGCCCGCCTGGGAGGCGCGGTAAAGGGCCTGGATGCTGGCCGCGTCCAGCAGGGAGTTCATCTTCAGACGGATGCGGGCCGGGTGGTCCGCGGAGTGAGACTCGATGGTCCGCTCGATCTCACCGATGATTCCCTCGAAGAGGTTGAACGGCGCCACGAGGACCTTGCGGTAGTCCCGGGGCCGCGAGTAGCCGGTCATGTAGTTGAACATCTCGGCGAGGTCGTTGCCGACCTCCGCGTCGGCCGTGAACAGCCCGAAATCGGTGTAGAGCTTCGCCGTCTTGGGGTTGTAGTTGCCGGTGCCGATGTGGGCGTAGTAGCGGACTCCCGTGCCCTCGCGCCGAACGACCAGGATGCACTTGGCGTGGCTCTTCAGCGCGGGCAGCCCGTAGACGACGTGGACGCCCGCCTGCTCCAGCTTCTTCGCCCAGCGTATGTTCGCCCGCTCGTCGAAGCGCGCCTTGAGCTCCACCATGCACACCGCCTGCTTGCCGGCCTCGGCCGCCTCGATCAGCGAGGGGACCAGCGGCGAGTCGGCGCTCGTCCGGTAGACGGTCTGCTTGATCGCGAGGACGTCCGGGTCCCGAACCGCCTGCTTCACGAATCGCTCCACCGAGGTGACGAACGAGTCATAGGGGTGATGCACCAGGACATCTCCTTCGCGCAGGACCGCGAAGAGATCGGCGTCCTGCTCGTCCTCGCCGCGGAGGCGGGGCTTGGTGACCGGGGTGAATGGCGGGTCGCGAAGCTCACCGAATCCCGCGATCCCGTAAACGTCCCACAGGTCCGACATGTCGAGCAGGCCACCTGACTCGTACAGCTGGCGCTCCTCGATCTTCAGCGCCGTCTTCAGCTGCTCGCGGAGCCGGGCGCTCATCGTGCTCTCGACCTCGAGGCGAACGACCTCCCCGAAGCGACGGCGGCGAAGCTCCTCCTCCACCGCCTGGAGCATGTCGTCGGCCTCGTCCGAGATGTCGTAGTCGGTGTCGCGAGTGACCCGGAACAAGGCGTAGTCGGTGACCTCCATCCCCGGGAACAGGGACGGCAGATGAGCGGCGATCACGTCCTCCAGGGGGACGAGCGTGCGTCCACCGTCGCCCAATGCGACAAAGCGCCCGAGCAGCTCCTTCGGCACCTTGACGCGGGCGATGACCTCGGTCCCCTGATCGGGGTCACGGAGGATCACGGCGAGGCTCAGGGAGAGGTTCGAGATGTAGGGAAACGGCCGGCCGAGCCCGATCGCCAGCGGGGTCAGTGCCGGGAAGATGCTGCGCTCGAAGACCCGGTCGAGCTCGGCGCGCTCCTCTGCATCGGCGCGCTGGGGGGAGATGACCCTGATCCCGTGCTCGGCCAGCGCCGGACGCAGATCCTGCTCGAAACAGCGTGTCAGCCGGTCTCGCTGGCCGATGACGAGCTGGCGGATCGAGTCGATCTGCTCGGATGGGCCCATACCGTCGGCGCCCCGAACATCCATGCCAGCCTCGAGCTGGTCGTGAAGATTCGCGACCCGGACCATGTAGAACTCGTCGAGGTTCGACTCCCAGATCGCGCAGAACTTGGCGCGCTCCATGAGCGGAACCGATGGGTCCTCGGCAAGCTGCAGCACCCGGTCGTTGAAGTCGAGCCAGGAGAGCTCGCGATTGAAGTAGAGGGACGAGTCCTCGAAGTCGGGGGCGGCCGGAGCGGGCTGCGGGGTTACCGATTCGACGGGCTCAGCAGCGGTTGACTGTACGTCGGAAGGCTCCATCGGCAGGTAGCGATCATGCTACCGCCGGTAGTGATGGGCGGCGACTTCGTCGCCGCAGCAGCATGTAAGGCTGCGAAAGCAGCCCGCAAGTGATTCATCAGGCGGCGATAAGCCTCGGCGCCCGTGAACCCGATCGTCCGGGGAGCAACGCAGCGCCGGGCCTACCTGCCCCCGGGCGAGTGGATCGAGCCGCGGACGGGCGCGACGCACGCCGGCGGCCGCGACGTGCTGGTCTCGGCGCCCGTCGATCGGATCCCCTTCTGGGTGCGGCGCGGCGCGATGGTGGTCACATACCCGGCCGAGCACGTCGCCGGCGGACTCGGGTACGAGACCGAGGCCGATCGTCCGCTGGAGGCGACCCTATGGGGCAGCCCGCCGGGCGGGCGGGCTCAGGCGAAGCTGGCCGATGGCACCGAGGTGCGATGGCGCTGTGGAAGCTGGAGCGCCAGCCCCGCGGGCCGCGACGTGATCGTGGCGGAGCGATGAGCTGCCCCAGTTCCTCGGCTTGCCCTTCTTGAACAGCCACTCGTCGAAGAAGTGGCCGAGGTCCATGCCGCTGTCGGCCTCCGCCAGGTTGATGAACCCCTGGGTTCCGGCGTTCCCGTAGGCGTGGTCGCGCACCGAGTCGCGCAGGATCCGGAAGAACGTCTGCGTCCCGACCTCCTCCCGAAGGGCCTCGAGGGTCATGCCGCCGCGGACGTAGACGGTGCCGTCGAATAGGTTCTTTGCGCCCCCGGGGTTGCCGGGCGGCGGGTTCCAGAACGTCTTGTCGCTGGCCGGCCTCGAGTACAGCTCGGCGAACCGCTTGCTCAGCTTCTTCCCGCCCTCGTGCTCCTGCCACATCCACTCCGCCCACGTGGCGAAGCCCTCGTTGAGCCAGATCTGGCGCCAGCGCTTCAGCGAGACCGAGTCGCCGAACCACTGGTGCGCGATCTCGTGCGCGACGGTGAGCGCATTGGGCGCCGTCTCGTACAGCGGCCTGGTCTGCGTCTCCAGCGCGTAGCCGACGCCCGGTGCGTGGTCGACCGTGGCGCCGGTGCTGCCGAACGGGTACGCGCCGAACCGCGGGCCGAACAGGCGGAGGATCGCCGGGATCTGCGCCAGCGGCTCCACGGACGCCTGCGCCTCGCGGGGATCGACGGCGTCGTAGGACGGGATCCCGTTCGCCCTCGACCGGGTCACGTCGAACTTGCCGGACGTCGCCGTCGCCAGATATGTCGCCATCGGCGACCCCTCGCGCCACTTGAAGGTCGTGTGCTTGCCGTGGGTGGCGCGACTGACCAGCGCCCCGTTGGAGACCACGGTCTTGCCCTTCGGCACCGTTGCCTCAATCGCGTACGTGGCTTTGTCGGTGGGATAGTCGTTGCAGGGGAACCAGCTCGGGGCTCCCTGCGGCTCGCTCGCCACGAACGCGCCGTCGTCGGTGGGGATCCAGCCGTCACTGGCGCCATCGGGGTCGATCACCGGGCGCGGGTGGCCCCGGTACCGCACCTGCACGGTGAACCGCTTGCCCTTGCGCAGGCCCTGGTGCGGCGTGATCTTGAGCTCCTGGCCGTTGCGCTTGAACGAGGCCTTCTTCCCGTTGACGCGGAGGCTGGTGATCCCCAGGTGCCTGAAGTCGAGATCGAAGCGGGAGAGGTTCTCGGTCGCGGTCGCGAGGATCTTGGTCCGCGCCCTGATGAAGCTCGACTTCGGCTTGTAGCTGAACTGAATCCCGTAGTGCCGGACGTCGTAACCGCCGTTGCCCGCCTTCGGGAAGTACGGGTCGCCGAGCCCCTCCGAGCCCTTGACGAACTTGACGTGACCGGACGCGGTGCCGGTCAAGAGCGCCGTCGCCACAACCCCGCCCGCCAGAACTATCAGCAGCCGGCGCAAACCCTCAACCGCCGTCCCCCCGAGGGACCTCGCCCCCGTTTGACCGCTCTCCCTCGCGCGCCTCGACGCCTGCCGGCGGACGCGCGGGCGGCGGCATGGCAGAACGCTGCGGTGGTGCGGTGGGCTGGCGCTGTGGCGGCGGTGCGGGCTGGCGCTGCGGGGGCGGCGTGGTCGCGGGCCCAGCGGTCCTTCTGGCCCGCCTGAGCTCCTCGGCTGCCGCCGCGGCGCGCAGGGCGGCCTGGCGTTCCGCGCGCTCCGCCTCCTCGAGCTCCCGCCGCGCTCGCTCGGCCCGCTTGGCAGCGCGGCGGCGCTCACGCGCCTCCTCGAGGCGCCGTTGTGCGGACCGTTCGAGCCGAACCCAGCTTCCGCCGCGCTCCTGCTCAGTCCAAAACTCCCGGAACCGGTCGAAGAGCAGCCGGCGGCGAGCCTCGAGATAGACCAGGAGGATCTCCAGGCCGCGGTAGGACGTCCGATGCGGCGCCCTCGCGGCAAGCGCGGGGTCGAGGTCGTCGGCCTCGCCCGCTCGCCCGCGGACCGCGTCCGCGTCGGCGTCGCGCAGGTCCCCGAGATGGCGCTCGACGCGGGGAAGCATGACGTCGCAGTCGTGGAGCTCTCCGAGGATCCCCTGCAGGTCGCGAGCCCGGCGGCGGGCCACCTCGCCGGTGCGGCCGAAGCAGAACTCCGTTGCTTCGAGCACGTAGCGCAGCCGCTTGGCGGCGATGCGCATGTCGTGCTGTTGCTTGACACCCTCCGGCTTCAGGGCCTTCGGCGCAAGTGAGCGCATCTCGTCCAGGCGAACCACGACGATGCGCGCGGCGTTCTCCGCCAGCGATTCACGCGGCTCCAGCTTCTTGACCCGCCGGGCCTTCACGCCGGCTCCTCAGCGGCGAGCCCCTCGGCCTCCACCGCGAGCTCCGAGAGCCGCTCGCTGAGCGCCGCGAGGCGGAGCGGCTGGACGAACGCCTCGAGCCGGTCGTTCGCCTCGGCCTGCTCGGCGCGGACCTCCGCTACGAGGCTGGCGACGCCCCGGCGGTCGGGGGCGGCAAGGTTCTCCGTGAACCGCTCCAGCACCGCGATCGTTACGTCCGCGTCGCGGCGCGCCCCGAGCGCGTCGGCGACGGCCTTGACCTCGTTCAGCGCCTCATCGTGCTGAGCCTCGGGAAAGCACGGCTCGAAGATCTCGAGAGCGGCGCGGAGGCGTCGGCTGGCCACGCGCATGTCGTGCACCCGCTCGATGTCGTCGATGTCGAGAACGTTCCGCGAGTGATCTGCGAGCTCGCGGGCCCGGACGGCGACCACCTTCGCCGCCGCGGCGGCGTACGGGTCTTCCGCCCGTAGCCCTTCGATCCGCCGCGCCTTCGCCACCACGCCACCTTAGCGCCGGGGTAGGCAGGCGGCTAGGAGCCCGGGGTCTAGAGCGGAGCTCCGATCACCTCGAGCCGGCGAGTGAGACCGCCCAGCGCGAACTCCCGGATCTCGTCCGAGCCCGCCCCGAGGGCGTCCCAGTCGGTATCCGTATCGCGATCGGACGGAGTCAGGGACTCGGCCACCAACGGCAGCAGCTCCCCGAGGGTGGCGCGGATCGTGTCCGCGGCCTCGTCGTCCTCCCTGACCGCCTCGCGCAGGAACCAGACGCCGTAGCCGATGTGCCGGGTCTCGTCGTGGTGGATCTTCGAGTAGCCCTCGACGAACCCGGGCAGCAGTCCCTCCCGCTCGAGATACCGCGTGATGAAGCGAAACGACGTGAGGCCGAGCGTGCTCTCCAGGATCAGGTGGTAGATCGTCACGAACCGGACCTTCGCCGTGACGTCCCCGGGCGCGGCGACGAGCGCCTCGTGCGCCTCGACCAGCGCCTCGTCGAAGATCTTGCGGAACGCGGACGACACCTGCTCACGCGCGGTCGCCACGTGAGCGGCGATTACCGCCGGCGAGTCGATCACCTCGTCGCGAAATCGCGCGTAGAACTGCATGTGGCGCGCTTCGTCCACCTGCTGCGTGGCGAGAAAGGTCGCCTCCTCCTCGGTTCCGTAAGCGGAGACGAGGCCTGAGAACTTGGTGGTGATCCGCTCCTCGGCGACCATCAGCGAGCAGAGCGCCCAGTAGATGAGGCCCTGGTCGGAGTCGCTCATCTGCGGCCACTGCTCGCGGTCCGCCGATAGTTCGATCTCGAACGGGCTCCACTGCTGCTCCTCCCAGCGCCGGTAGAGGGTCTGGGGGTCGTTGAGCTGGATCTCCGCGGTGGTCATCTGGGCAGCCGGGCTCGGATGATCGCCGACGCGGCCTGATCGTGCACGCGGTGCGTCTCGGTGACCTCGACGTCCTCGAATCCCGCCGCCACGAGCTCGCGCTTGAAGTCGTCGCGGGTGAGGGCGCCTGCGATGCAGCCCGTCCACTGCTCCATGTCGCGGCGCGTGGCCTCGTCCATGTCGTCGTCCGCGACCACGTCGCTCACGGCAAACCGGCCTCCCGGTCGCAGGACGCGGACAGCCTCGCGAAAAACGGCCGGCTTGTCGCCCGAGAGGTTGATCACGCAGTTGGAGATGATCACGTCCACCGAGTCGTCTGGCAGCGGCACATCCTCAATCGTGCCCCTGAGAAACTCGGCGTTGGGAACGCCGGCCTCCTGCTGGTTTCGCCGAGCGAGCTCGAGCATCTCGTCGGTCATGTCGAGGCCGTATGCCTTGCCGGCCGGGCCGACACGACGGGCCGAGAGCAGCACGTCGATGCCGCCGCCCGAGCCGAGGTCGAGCACCCTCTCGCCCTCGTGGAGCTCCGCCACTGCAGTCGGGTTGCCGCACCCCAGCGACGCAAGCTCCGCAGCATCCGGCAGGGCGTCTCGCTCCTCGGAGGAGTAGAGGCCCGTGCCGAAGCCGGCGTCTCCGCAGGCGTCCGGGACGTCGGTTCCGCAGCCGCACGACGACTCTGAGGGCCCGCAACATCCGGGCTTTCCGTCCCCCGCCGACCGGGCCGCCCCGGCGTAGCGCTCACGGACCACATCGCGGATCTCCTCTAGCTCAGCCATGTGCTCAATTCCTCCAGTGCCTCCGGATTGACGTAGTAGTAGGCCCATAGCCCCTTGCGCTCGGATCCGACGATGCCGGCCTCGCGAAGGACCTTGAGGTGGTGCGAGACGGTGGGCTGCGACAGATCGAAGAGCGGGACCAGCTCGCAGACGCACACCTTGCCGGCGTGCTTTCGCAGTACGTCGACGAGCTGGAGCCGGATCGGATCGCCGAGCGCCTTGGCCACCCCGGCCATTCGCTCGGCCTCGCGCCGCTCGACGTCCGGGTAGACCACCGGCTCGCAGCACGGCTGGCCTGCAGGTCGCTTGTGCTTCGGCGCCAGCTCCAGATCGACAGTCATCTATTTACATATATCAATTGAACTGATACATGTCAATCGAATATTCTGAGGCCATGACTGCAGAGGTGCCCGAGGTCCTCTTCGTCTGCGTCCACAACGCCGGGCGCAGCCAGATGGCGGCCGGGCTCCTCGACCAGCTCGCCCGGAGTCGCGTCCGCGTCCGGACCGCCGGGTCGGAGCCCGCTGACGAGATCAACCCCATAGCCGTCGAGGCCATGGCCGAAGTCGGCGTGGATCTCTCGAAGGAGTTCCCCAAGCCGCTGACGGACGATGCGGTCAGGGCCGCGGACGCCGTCATCACAATGGGTTGTGGGGACGCGTGCCCCATCTATCCGGGGAAGCGCTACGAGGACTGGGAGCTCGAGGATCCGGCGGGCAAGGACCTCGTGACCGTGCGACGCATCCGCGACGAGATCGCCCAGCGAGTCCGTGCCCTGCTCGCCGAGCTCATTGACGACGGGGCGGAAGTTGACTCGGCCTGACCTTGGTCGCCGGGCCTGCGCCGAGGCCCTCGCCGCCTTCGCTCTCGTCTTCGCGGGCTGCGGCGCGATCGTGGCAAATGCCGAATACGACGGCACCCTGGGAACGGTGGGGATCGCCCTGGTCTTCGGCCTGGTGATCATGGTCATGGTCTATGCGACCGGCCATCTGTCGGGAGCTCACATCAATCCAGCGGTGACAATCGCGTTCACGCTGACGCGCCACTTTCCCGCCCGCGAGGCGCTCGCGTACATCGCCGCTCAGTGCCTCGGCGCGATCTCGGCTGCACTCGTCCTGCTCGCGGTGTGGCCGAGTCAGCCGGCGGAGCTCGGGGCCACCGTCCCGAGCGTTGGTGTGGGCAGCGCGCTCGTCTACGAGGCGATCCTCACGGCGTTTCTGATGTTCGTGATCATGGCCGTGGCGACCGACACCCGCGCGGTCGGCGCCGCCGCGGCGATCGCCATCGGCGGCACCATCGGCCTCGATGCCCTCTTCGGCGGCCCGGTCACGGGTGCGTCGATGAATCCCGCTCGGTCCCTCGCCCCGGCGCTCGTCACCGGCACCTGGACGGACTTCTGGGTCTACGTCGGCGGCCCGGTGCTCGGCGCGGCCGCCGGTGCGCTCGCCTACCAGCTGGTGCGAGGTCGCGCCGCGGCGCCGGCTTAGGCCGCCAGGGCCTTGGGCGCGCCGTTGCTGGCGCCGTTCAAGAGCGTCAGGATCACGCCCTCGCGCAGGCCGCCCTTGCCGATCTGAAGGGGCTGGCCGAGGAGCTCCGAGAGCTTCTCCAGGAGCAGAACACCCGTGGGCAGGATCTGCACCCGCCTGGGATCGAGCTCGAAGCGCTTGGCAACGTCATCGATCGGGTCGCCGGTCAACACCCGGACCGCCCGCTCGAGCGTCTCGTACTCCAGCACCGTGCCCACGAGCGCCCGGAGCGAGGTCGCGCTGCCCCCGACGGCGACGGCCTGGTCGGGGCGCTCGAACTCGACATCCTCGAAGAAATCGGCGATCGCGTCGCGCACGCGGCGGATCTCGGCCGTCGACGGTGGATCCTGAGTGAGCAGGTCCTCGGCGAGCGACCCCGAGCCGATCTTGAACGACCGCACTGCTGAGAGGCCATCGGTCACGCTTCCCAGCACGACCTCGGACGAGCCGCCGCCGACGTCGACCACCGCGATCTCCCCCTCCACCGGATGCCCCAGAGTCTTGGTGGCGCCGATGAACGCCAGACGCCCCTCCTCGTGCTCGCTGAGGATCTCGACGTCGACGCCGGCCACGCGGTTGATCTCGGACACGATCTCGTCCCGGTTGGCCGCCTCGCGAATCGCCGCCGTGGCGACGGTCCGGATCGCCTGGGCGCCGATCTCCTGCGCGAGGCGGACCTGGGTCGCGACCACCTCGGCGACCTCGTCGATCTTCTCGCGATCTATCGCGCCGTCGTGCTGCGAGGCCTTGCCGATCCGCGTGTAGGCACGCTGCTCCATGACCTTGCGGAGCTGCCCGTCCTGCGGTTCGGCGACGAGTACGCGGGTCGTGTTGGAGCCAATGTCAATCGCCGCGCACAGCATTACCAAGGAATCTGCTCGATCTTCTCAGACCGTACGGATGAGGCCCCGGATTGTCCCGCCCGGCACCGAGATCAATGCTGCACTTTACGGGGACGGCTGGGGCTCGATGAACTCGGCCTCGGGGTGCGAGGCGTCCTCGAACTCCCGGAACAGCCCGGTCACCACGAACGCAACCTGCTCGCCGACGTCGACGGCGTTGTCCCCGATCCGCTCGATCGCGCGCGCGACCAGCAGCATCATCATCGCCCACTCCCGGCGGTCGGCGTCGTCGCCGATCTCCAGGGCGAGCTTGAAGCACTCCTTGTTGAGGTTGTCGACAACGTCGTCCTGGCGAACGAGGTCGCGCGCCATGTCGACGTTGCGCTCCGCAAATGCCCGCTTGGCCTGGCGGATCTCGGCCCGAGTCGCATTGCCCATCGTCACGATGTTCTTGACCAGCCGCTCGTCGGCGGGCGGCTCGTGCCCGGCAATCGGGATCAGCTTCGCGATATTCACGCACTGGTCGCCCATCCGCTCGATGTTCTTCATCACGTGAAGCAGCGCCGCGATCAGGCGCAGGTCCGTCGCCACAGGAGCCTGGGTCGCGAACAGAGTCAGGATCGACTGGTGGATCTCCAGGTAGCGGCCGTCGATGATGTCGTCGTCGGCGACCACCAGCTCGGCGAGCTCGATGTCCTGGTGCTGAACGGCCTCGATGGTCCGGTCGAGCGACGCCACGACGATGTCGAGCCCCTCGAGGGCCCGCTCCTCGAGCTTCGCGAGCTCCTCTCGGTACGCGTGTCTCGCCTCGAGCTCCATCAGCCGAACTTCCCGGTCACGTACTCCTCGGTGCGGGAGTCGTCGGGGTTGGTGAACATCTTCTCCGTCGGGCCGATCTCGACCAGCTCGCCGCTCAGCATGAAGGCCGTCGTGTCGGCCACGCGGCCCGCCTGCTGCATGTTGTGGGTGACGACCGCGATAGTGACCTTCTCCTTGAGTTGAGCCGATCAATTCCTCGATCTTGAGCGTCGCCACCGGGTCCAGCGCCGAGCACGGCTCATCCATCAAGAGGACGTCCGGCTCGACGGCGAGCGCTCTCGCGATGCAGAGGCGCTGCTGCTGGCCGCCGGAGAGGCTCATTCCGGGGCTGGACAGCCTGTCGTGCACCTCGTTCCAGAGCCCGGCCCCCTCGAGGGCCGCGTTCACTCGGTCCTTGACCTCGTCGCGAGCCGTGCCCGTGAACTTGAGACCGGAAGCGACGTTGTCGAAGATCGACATCGTTGGGAAGGGATTCGGCTTTTGGAAGACCATTCCCACCAGCCTGCGAACGGTCACGACGTCCACGTTCCCCGCATGGAGGTCGACGTCGTCGAGCAGCACCTTGCCCTCCGAGCGGGCGCCCGGGATCTCCTCGTGCATCCGGTTGACGCAGCGGACCATCGTTGACTTGCCGCACCCGGAGGGGCCGATGATCGCCGTCACGTGGCCCGGCTCGAACGCGAGGTTCACCCCCTTGACGGCATGGACCGAGCCGTAATAGGCGTGCAGGTCTTCGATCCGCACGTGGCGGGTTGCCTGCATCTCGTCGAGCCCGGCAGCAGGCCCCGGCGACGCCGACGGTGTCGCTGGTGGGGGGGATTCTGCTTGGCCCGGAATCCGGGGCATGGTCCTCTCCTCGGGATCGACCACTTTCAGGCCGTCACTCGGTTGATAGTTCATGGGAAGCGCTCCCTTTCGATCCATTTTCCATTATCAGCGTGCCGCCCCCAGTCGACGCCTCGATCCGGGCCGAGAGGATCCTCGCGACCATGCTGATCAAGAGGACGACGGCGATCAGCACCAGCGCGGCCGCCCAGGCCTGATCGTGTTTGGCGGGCGTGGGCGATTCGGAGTACTGGAAGATGATGACGGGCACGCTCGGCAGCGCCTGCGACGGGTTGGTCGACAGGGTCGGCGCGAAGATCGAGGTCACGAACAGGAGCGGTGCCGTCTCCCCCAGGGCGCGCGCAACCGCAAGCAGCGCGCCGGTGATCATCCCGCTCAGGGCCGTAGGGACGACGACCGAGACCGTCGTCCGCCACCGGCTCGCGCCGAGGGCCAGGCCTGCCTCCTTGACCGAGCCGGGAACGAGGGCGAGCACCTCCTGGCACGAGCGGGCAACCAGCGGCAGCATCACGATCGCCAGCGCGATCGCCCCAGCCCAGCCGCTCTGATGGCCCTGAGCCGTCACGATGAGGCCGAAGATGAAGATGCCGGTGACGATCGTTGGGACGCCGTTCAGGACGTCGAGGAAGTATCGGATCGATGGACGCGCTCCGTCGAACCGGCGAACTCGTTCGTGTAGATGGCCGACCAGGATCCCGACTGGGAACCGCCATCAGGGTGGCGAGCCCGACCAGGATCGCGGTGCCCACGAGCGCGTTGGCGATCCCGCCGCTCGCCTCGATTGAGTTGGGATCGGCGTTCTGCGTGAGGAAGTCGAGGCTGATCGAGCTCAGCCCCTTGATGGCAACGCTGGCGATCACGAGGACGAGGACGGCGACTGCGAGCACGGCCGCGATCCAGGCGCTGATCTCCATAGTGCGGTTGGCGCACGGCGCCGGCGCAGGTTGCCGTGCGAGCGGCGAGGAGCGGATTCGGGGGTGTCGCGCTCGACTCCATGCCTACCCTGCCCTCCCTGCGCGGTTCTGGACGCGGCGCACCAGGAGTCGCGCGACGGAGTTGAAGATCAACGAGATCACGAACAGGATCACCGCGAAGTAGGCGAGCGCCGAGATGGTGGTGGACGGATCAGCGCCCTGATACGTATTCGCGATCTTGCTCGCCAGCGTGTCGGCGGGCAGGAAGATGTTGGCGTGGATGCCGGCGGTGTTGCCGATCACCTGAGTCACGGCGATCGCCTCACCGACCGCCCGGCCCAAGCCGAGGATGACCGCGCCGACGATCCCCGGCCGCGAGTAGGGGAGGACGACCGTCTTGACCATCTCCCAGCGGGTCGCGCCGAGGGCGAGCGCGCCCTCCTTGTCGGTTGGGGGGACCGTGGCGAAGATCTCCCGCGTCAGGCTGGAGACGATCGGCACGGTCATGATCGTCAGGATCAGGATCGCGGGAAACAGACCAACGAGCGAGTACGTGCCTCCGAACAGCGGGATCCAGCCGAGCACGGAGTGCAGCGCAGGCTCGATCGTGTCGTTCAGGACCGGGCCGAGGACGATGATTCCCCACAGCCCGAGGATCACGCTGGGGATGCCGGCCAGCAGCTCGACGAGCGTCCCGATCGCGGTGCGCGAGCTCCGGGGCGCCAACTCGGTCAGGAACAGCGCGATCGCGACCGAGATCGGTGTCGCCAGCAAAAGGGCGCCGAATGAGCTCACCGCGGTGCCGTAGATGAACTGCGCGGCACCGAACTCGCCGTGGACCGGATCGAAGTTGCTCGTCGTGAGGAAGCCGAGCGACAGGGCGGACGACGCCTCGTCGACGATCTTGTAGGCGAGGCCCAGGACGATCGCCACGGACAGGAGCGCGGCGAGCAGCGTGATGATGTAGAGCGCGCGATCGCCGAACCGGTCGATGAATCCCCGGTTCTTCCCGGCGAGGAGAGGACTGAGCTGGGTTGTGGCCGCGTCGGTGGTCATCGAGTTCCCCTACTGGCGAAGACGGCAAGACACCCGGGATCGCGCTTGGCGATCCCGGGTGTCGAATCCCTGCCGCATCCGTGCCGGCCGGCTTGCGCCTAGCCGCCGATCTTGTTGATCGTCGCCTTGTCCGCCGAGATGATCTGCGACGGGAGCTTCGCGAACAGGAGGTCGAGGCCCAACGACTGGCCGGGACCGATCGCGTAGGTGATGAACTCCTTCAGCGAGTCCGCCTTGTCGGAGGTGGACGGGGCGAGGACGTACGTGTAGCTGGCCAGCGGGTACGCGTTGGTCGCCGACTTCGGCGGATCCGTCAACGAAACCGCGTTGTTGGACGGAATCGTCTTGACGGCGGCGGCTGCGGCGCTGATCGTGCTGAGCGACGGCTGCAGGAACTTGCCTGCGGCATTCTCCACCGCCACCTGGTTGAACCCGTTCGAGGCCGCGTAGGCGGCGCCGACATAGGCGATTGCGCCGTCGGTCTTCGAGAGCACGGCGGACACTCCGTCGTTGCCCTTGCCGCCGACACCGGTCGGGAACTTCACCTCGGTGCCGACACCGACCTTCGACTTCCACTCGGAGCTCACCTTGGAGAGATAGTCCGTGAGGATGTAGGTGTCTCCGCTGCCGTCACTCCGGTACACCGGGGTGATCTTCGTGGACGGCAGGTTCACGCCCGGGTTCAGCTTCGCGATCGCGGGATCGTTCCAGGCTGTGATGTTGCCCAGGAAGATGTTCGCGAGCGTCGGGCCGTCCAGACGCAGGCCGTCAGAGACGCCGTTGATGTTGTAGACGGGATCCGTGGACGACAGGGCCCACGGGATCATGAGCACGTCCGCCGCAGCCTTCTGCTGGTCGGGCGTCAACGGCGCGTCGCTGGCGCCGAAGTCGACCGTCCCGGCGGTGATCTGCTCGATGCCTCCGCCCGACCCGATCGCACCGTAGGTGACGGTGTTCCCGGTCCGGGAGGAGTAGTCGGACTGCCACTTGGACATGAGCGGGGCAATCAGGGTGCTGCCCGCGCCGGTCAGAGGCGTGCTGGCTGTACCCGACGATCCACCGCTGGTACTGCTGCTGCTGCTGCTGCTCGAGCCGCATGCGGCAACGCCGAGCGCAAGCACTCCGCAACACGCAACGACAAGTATCGACTTGCGAGAAATCACTTGGCTAGATCTCCTTGGTCGGTTGTCGGCGGGAGCGTTCCAGCGCACCGGGGGAACCCTGTTACCGCGGGGTGGCCGACCTGTTAACAGGTGGTGAAAGCCTGCGTAGAGAGGCGAAAGGGCGATTCCGCCCACCGCCTGCCCGGTATGCGCCCGGGGCCTGGACGGAGGCGGCGTCAGCGCCGGGCGGCTGGCGCGGTCCGCGTCTCGGGCGCTGGCTCGGGCTCCGCGGCCGGCCTGGCGACGTTCTCAACGGCGGCCTCGTCCTCCGCCGCCCCGAGCGGCTGCGGGTCGAACCGGTATCCGATCCCGAAGTGCGTGTGTATGTAGTCCCAGCCGGGCGAGCGCCGCTGGAGCTTGGAGCGCAGCTTCCGCACGAACACGTCGACCGACCGGTCGCCGTGGATCATCGCGTAGCCCCAGACCCGGCGGTAGATCTCGTCGCGCTCGAGGACCTTGCCGGCGTGGTCGGCCAGCACTTGGAGGAGCTCGAACTCGCGGCGGGTCAGGTCCAGGCTCTCACCGGCCACGTAGACCTGGAAGCGGTCCGCCCGGATCTCGATGTCGCCCGCGATCAGCGGCCCGGCGTCCTCGCGGGCCCGTCCACGACGGTGGCGGCGGACGACGGCCTCGATGCGCGCCATGACCTCCTCCGGATGGCAGGGCTTGCTGACCCAGTCGTCGGCGCCGAGGCGCAGCCCGCGGACCCGCTGGGCGAGCGTGGCTCCCTGAGTGCAGACGATCACGCCGAGGTCCGGGAGCATCCCGCACACCCGCTCGAGGAAATCCCAGGCGAGCGGGCCGAGGAGCGCGGGCTCGACGACGAGCGCGTTCAGCTTCATCGCGGCGAGCTCCTCCGCGGGGACCGGCCCCGAGAGGACGCGGTACTGGCATCCGGCGCCCTCGAGGCGCTTGATCAGCACGTGGACGAAGCCCGAGTCGTCGTCGAGGACGGCTACGCGCAGTGTGGCGGTCTTGGCGCTCATGGGGTGTGGGCGCAACACGGGACGGACTCCACCGCCCCTTCGCTCATCTGAGCCGCCACCATGGTAATGACGCTGGGCGCCGGTGGGCGTGCGTTCACAGAAGTTTCACAAGTCGAGAGCGGGTGACGGCGGCAATCGCCTAGCGTCGCCTTCGTCCGTCTTTGCAGGGGAAACGTCCCGCCGGCGGGACATTCCACGCGCCGTTATGCCTGTGCGTGGCGAAAATTCCCGTGACCATTCCGTGTCCACTCACGCGGGGTCGGCGGCAGCTCGTGGCGCAACTCTGGGCGGCGCGCGACTGTTTACGAGACGGGGCGCTCTCGACGCGCTTAAACACCTAGCCGGCGCTGTTGAAGCGCCCCCGTCTTACCTCCCTAGTCGCGCCGCCGACGGCAGCTCGTGGCGCAACTCTGGGCGGCGCGGGCTGTTATACGAAGGCGGGGGCGCTCGCGAGGCGCTGTTAGAGCGCTTCCGCCTTTACTCCCTCAGTCACGCCGCCGGCGGCACCTCAGTCACGCCGCCGGCGGCAGCGCGTGGGGCGGCACGGTGGCGGCAGTGCCGAAGGGCAGTGCCGAAGGTCGCGAACCCTTCCCCCACCTGCGTGAAGAAACGACCAGGGGCGGCGACTTTGCCTGCCCGTGCGTAGCCTGCGCACGAAAAGCTAGTTTCGCTGCCTGTCGAAAGTCGCTCCTCGCCTGGCTTCGGCGATTTGCTTCTCTCTCCCGGTCGCACGGCGACGGTACACCACCGATCTGCGGCCCACACGGAAGAATCCCGCATTTTGCGGAGAATAGGCTCGGCATCCATCGTGCAGCCCTGGGTCGGAATCCGTTAGCCCCGGCGTCGACCCTGTAGAACAGCCGACGCCGGGACCTACCGGACCCGTGCACGCGAGGGCGAGCAGAATCGCTGCACGGTCAGGTCCCCTGACGACTCACCGGGCCCAGATTGACGGTGGCCGCCTTCTTGGAGACCTGCTCGTGGCGCCGAGTCGCCACGCTTGTTACGTCTCGCCCCCGACGCCGACATTGTTTTTTTCGCCGTCAACCACCTCGGCGGTCCTTAGCGCCACCTGGGGGTCCTCCCCCAGCCTGACCATCCGCTCGCTTCTGCTTTTCGCGCAAAGCAGAAGTGGCGCCACTCCCGCAGTCCGGCGACTTCGAGGGCCTGGTCTCGGCCGGCGAAGCATTCGACGGGGGTGAGCGAGCCGTCCCGGTGGGTGGAAAGTACCGACGAAATCCGCCGCGAAGTACGGATGACCGGGGCGGGCCAGGAGGGGATGCTGCACACGGAGAGTTATGGGGAAGCGACAGGAATGGGGAAGCGACATGACTGACCCGAGTACCGCCCACGGCCTCACACGGCGCCGGCTTCTGGAGTTGGGCGTTGGGGGGGCGCTGGCGGTGCCGCTGATCGACCTCGCCGCGATCGCTCCCGCCGAGGCCACCACGGCTCGCTGGCCGGGTAAGGGGCTCGACGCGGCGCAAGCGCGACAGGTAGACCCCACGCAATTCCTGTCCGCCAGGCGATTGCGCGCCTGGAATGTCGAGCTTGACGAGCTTGGGCTGCGGCCGACGGGCTCGGCGAAGGAGCGCCGCTACGTCGAGGCGCTCGTGAGCCGCTTGGAGCGGGCCGGGGTCAAGCAGCTGCACTTCGACTCCGTGCCGTTCCGGCGCTGGAGCGCGAGGAAGTGGTCGCTTGAGGTGGTCAGCGGCCCGCACACCGGCCGCAAGGCCGTCCCCGCATACATGCCCTACTCCGGGTCGCTCGCCCCTGGCGGCGTCACCGCGCCGCTGGTCGCCGTCGACCCGACCCAGCCGCTTGCAGCCGGGTCGCTGGCCGGCAAGGTCGCGCTGTTCGACGTGCCGGTGCTCAACGCCAAGGTCGGGCTGTTCTCGGCCCTCGCCTACAAGGGCTATGACCCGCACCACCTCGCGCCGCCGAGCGCCCCCTATGTGCGCGACTGGTACAACAACCTCCCGCAGGCGCAGGCGAACCTCCAAGCCGCCAAGGCGGCAGCCGCGATCGGGATCCTCGACCTCGGACGCGACGCGACCAGAGGCTCCTACTTCCCCTACAACGGGCGGATCCTGGCGATCCCGGGGATCTACGTCGATCGCGACGTCGGGTCTACGCTGCGGCAGGTCGCGGCCGCTGGCGGCAGGGTCCGGGTCGAGCTCGAGGCCGACGTGGCCAACGTCAAGAGCCGCAATGTTCTCGGCGTGATCCCAGGCGCCAGCAAGGAGCTGATCGCGATCAACTGTCACACCGACGGGACCAACGGCCTCGAGGACAACGGGCCGATCGCGATCGTCGCGATCGCGGAGTATCTGGCCCGGCTCCCGCGCCATCAGCTGCCGCGCACGATCCTGGTCCTGCTGACCACGGGCCACTTCGCCGGCGGCATCGGCGCCCGCCAGTTCATCCATCGCCACCGCCACGACCTCGTGCCCCGGATCGCTGCCGGTGTGACGATCGAGCACCTCGGCGCGCAGGAGTGGCTCCCGAACGCCGCCGGCGAACTCAAGCCCACCGGCAACCCCGAGTTCGGGGCCGTCTTCGGGGCGCCCAACCGGGCCCTGCTTGACGCCGCCAAGGCCGCGGTCAGGCAGGCCAGAGCCGACCCCGCGTTCATGATCCCGCCGCTCAACCGGCACCCACACGGAGCAGATAACGACGCCGCCTGGCCTGGGGAGGGCTCATACCTGTGGCGGTGGAGCGACCAGAGCGGTGGCTTCCCGGACGCCAACTACATCACCGGGCCGACCTACCTTCTCAACGGCGGCATGACGACGATCGACAAGATCGACTTCAAGCGCATGCGCCGCGAAGCGATCGCCTTCACCCAGATGCTGCTCAGGCTCAGCCACATACCGGCGCACACCCTCTCTCGCATCGACATCCCTGGATGATCTGGCTGACCCCTTCCGCCTCCTAAAGGTGGATCCCGCGCTCGCAATGGATGGGACAGCCCTGCTTCTCGCGTGCAAAGCAGGAACGGGTTTTGGCGCTTTATGAACCGATGCGGTCAATAGCTCGCCAATCGAGATTTGGCGAGTCCCTGTCGCATAACGACAAGAAGGCGCCAAAACGGAGAGCGCTATGGGCCGCTCTTCTGCTTTCGCGTGAAAGCAGAAGCGCCTTCACTGAAGGCTGGGACGTGGCACGAGCCGTCTCCTAGCCCTCGCCCGGGCCGCTGCGCTCAAGGCACTCCGCGCATCGTCCCCCGCGTCCCCATCGTCCCCAACGCCGTCGGGCAGGGCAGCTAGGACCAGCGGAGGACACGCTGCGCTTGACGGGACATATCCACGCGTGATTTTCTTGGGTTGATGCTCCTCGTCGCTGACCTCCTCCGACTACCAAGGCAGCCGCCAGCGACACCCGCCCCGCCAGTCGCGACCATGCCCAGACGGTGCGGCTCCGTGGGAGCAGGAACCGGGTTCTGGACGGCCCGTCCGCAGTTCCGACATGGTTCGGAGTAGTTCCGCTCGTGTCGAGGGAGGTCGAGTGAACTCAGGCGATACCACTCCGACCTCCCTCAATCCACGACAGACCTACCCGGGACCTACCTCGAGGTCGAGATGCCGAGGCGCTTCATCCTCGAGTTTCAGACCGACGACGGGGAGTGGATGGACTGGGGGGCCTATCCTCGGCTCTCTTCGAGCGCAAGCCCGACGGCAGCTACATCTGCGGCGCCGACGCCTCGCCGGTGTTGATCCGCTGCATCGCCCACCACGACGGCTGGTTCGAGCATGTCGACGGCGGCGGCGACGTGTATCGCTACCGGCTGGTGCCGCTGCCGCCCGAGCCCGGCGACTGACCTCGGCCGTAGCGAATACATCTCCGAGGCCACGGGAGCGCTTCCCTTGGATTCCTCGATATCCCCGAATACTCAGATAGCCCAGGCGATTCTCAGAACCGCGGAAACGCCCGGGAGATGCTCGACGCGTCCCTGAGCGTCCCCCGCGTCCCCACCGTCCCCGCGGTCGGACGATCTGGACGCATAGGACATAGCAGTCGGTACCAAAGTGGTACCACGGGCGCCTGTTGAGGCTTGCCTTAAAGAAGGGGCCCCAAACTTCTGGGCGGGTCACCAAGCGTCACCCGCGCAGCGCACGCAACGCATTGAGGATCACGGCCACATCGATCACCTCCTGCAGCAGGGCGCCCGCCACGGGCGGCAGGTAGCCCGCTGCCGCGACTCCCATCGCCGCCAGGCTAAGGCCCATGCCTACGATGACGCTCTGGCGGGCGATGTAGAGCGCACGGCGCCCACAATGCACAGCGTCGGCGACGCGGTCCACCCGGTCGACCGTGATCACGGCATCCGCCGTCTCGGAGGAGATGGTTGCGCCGGCCGCCCCCATCGCGATGCCCATGTCTGCGATCGCGAGTGCCGGCGCGTCATTGATGCCGTCTCCGACCATGACGACCGGAGACAAGCCTGGATCGGCGCGAAGAGTGCGGACGACCTCGAGCTTCTGCTCGGGGGTCTGCTCGGCGTAAACGCGGTCGACTCCGAGCTCGCGCCCGACCCGCTCGGCGACCGAGCGACGGTCGCCGGACACCATCGCAACGTGGCGCACCCCCTCGGCGCGCAGCCGCTCGACGATGCGATCGGAGTGCGGCCGCAGCTCGTCGGCCATCACGATCACCCCCGCGACGTGGCCATCGACGCCGACGAGGACGTGCGCTTCCCCTGAGCCGCGGCCCGTGAGAACGGCCGCCGAGGCGAGCTCGTCTGCCGGTACCCCGCTGGCCCGCAGGAAGGCCCCGCTTCCGACCGCGACGAGGTGGCCCTCTACCTTGGCCTGGATGCCCTGACCAGGGTCCTCGTGGACATCCGTGGGAACGCTGAGCTTCAGCTCGGCGTCCTCAGCAGCGCGCCCGAGGGCCTCACCGAGGACGTGGGCCGACATCCGATCAACCGAGGCGGCCAGCCGCAGCAGCTCCGCGGCCTGAAAGCCATCGCGGGTGACGATCTCGCGCAGCTCAGGAGTTCCAATGGTCAGCGTGCCGGTCTTGTCGAAGAGGACCGTTCGCGCTTCACCTAGGGTCTCGATCGCCGTTGCACCCTTGACGATGACGCCAACGCGGGCCGCACGGGAAAGGCCCGAGACAAGAGCGATCGGCGCCGCGAGGATCAAAGGGCATGGCGTTGCGACCACGACCACCGCCAAGGCGCGGACCGCGTCGCCACTCAGCGCCCAGGCTGCGCCAGCCAGGAGCAGGGTCGCCGGCAGGAAGAACCCGGCATAGCGATCCGCCATGCGGACAAATGGGGCACGCTGCGATTGCGCCTGCTCAACGAGTCGCACCAGTGCCGCGTAGGCGCTTTCGGCCGCAGGCCGCTCGGCGCGAACATCGAAGGGCGCGCCGGCGTTGGCGCTGCCGCTCAGCACCGGCTGGCCGCGGGCCAGCGTCAGCGGGAGCGGCTCTCCGCTTAGCGTGCTCGTGTCGACGACGGCCTCTTCGCTCTGCACCGTTCCGTCCACCGGGACCACCTCGCCGGTGCGCACCACCACGACGTCCCCCACCACCACCTCCGCAACCGGCACCTCCTCCATCCGGTCCTCAGTCCGCCGCTGGGTGACCTTCGGCGCACGTTCGACCAGGGCGGTCAGCTCGCGTCGTGCCCGCGTCGAGGCTAAGTCCTCAAGCGCGGAGCCCCCCGAGAACATGAGACCAACGATCAGTCCGGCGAGCTCCTGCCCCAGGGCGAGCGAGCCGACCATCGCGACCAGGGCAATCGTGTCGACGCCCATGTTGCGCTCGATCGCGATCGTGCGCCCGACCTCGTAGGCGAGCTCGAGCGCGAGCAGGGCCACCGCTACGCGCCAGACGTTGTCGCCCGCAACGCCCTCGCCGGCCAGGTGCAGCAGTCCCCCGGCTGCCAGCGCCACGATGGCAAAGCCGGCCAGGATCAGCGCCCTGTGCTCGACCGCCGCCCGCCATGACTTGCTCAATGCCGAGGTTCGGGGCCGGGCTTCCGGACCCGCCAAAGCTCCCTCGTCTGTAGCCACGTCCTGAATGATCGCTGCTCGCCGACCTGATCCACAACCTCGGCGACGCCCTCACCGCGGTTCCGCTCGGGATCGCCTTCGCACTGCGCTCACCGCGAGCCGAGCGCGGCGCCGGATTGTTCGTGGTCGCGACGATCTTCATCAGCGCCTGCGTCGCCGGGGTCGAGGCGGTCCGTCGCCTCGTCCATCCCTCGGCGCCAGAGCATCTCGCGGTGCTGGCGGCGGCCGGTGTGATCGGCTACGCGGGCAACCACGTCGCCGCCCTGATCCGCACCCGCGCCGGTAAAACCCTCGACAGCCCGGCGCTGATCGCCGACGGCAACCACGCCCGCGCCGACGCCTACGTCAGCCTCGCCGTGGTTGCCAGCGCCGTCGTCGTGGCTCTCGGCCTGCCGATCGCCGACCCGTTAATCGGCCTCGGCATCACCGCGGTGATCCTCAAGATCACCTGGGACTCGTGGCGGACCGTTCGAGCCAAGCCGCGCGCGCATTGAGCGGCGCTAGAGAAAGCCGCCTCGCCGAAACCAGGCCAGGAGAGCGACAAGCGACACAAGCATGATGCCGATGCCGAGGCCAAAGAAGGCTGCGGCTGACTGAATGTGGTCGGTCATCCACTTGAAGTTCTGACCGAAAATGCCCGTGACGAAGGCGAGCGGTAGGAAAATCGTCGCGACCAGTGCGAGCTGCTTGGTGATCTGGTTGAGACGGTTCGACACCATCGACAGATAGGCGTCACGAGATCCGGCCAACAGATCCCGATAGGCATCGATCAGATCCGAAATCCGGATCAGGTGGTCGTAGACGTCGCGAAAGTAGTTGCGGGAGTCCCTCTCGAGGCCAGGCAGCTCAAGGATCTGATCCACGTTTCGGGCCAGTAGGTCTCGCTGCGGCGTAACCACCCGACGCATGTCAATCAATGTCCGCCGGAGCGCTCCAATCTCTTCAAGCTGCTCTTCATCGACTCTTGCGAGGATCGCCGTATCGAGCTGATCGATTCGTTCGTCCAGTCCCGCCAAGACCGGGAAGAACGTGTCGGTCAGAGCGTCGAGGAAGCGATAGATGACGAACTGCTCGCTACGAGGCTCTTGCCTCGAGAGGCGCTCGCGGATTGCGTCAAGCTCCGGCGAGGGTTCCTTGCGGGTGGTGACTAGGTAGCCGCCGCTCAGAAAAGCATGGACCTCAACCCAGTCGACGCCCCAGGGCTCGCGCCAGCGTGCCCCGTAGTACACGAGGAACATGTGCGCCTCGTAGTCGTCGAGCTTCGCTCGTTGACCGCCACGAACCGCGTCCTCGAGCGCGAGCGGATGGAAGCTGAAGAGCTCACCGAGCTCGGCGACGTCGCTCTTGCTGGGATCTCTGAGATCGAGCCAGAAGAACTCATCGCGGGCGAGCAGTTCCCGAATCGCCGCGGCGTCGATGCTCTCGAGCACACGCATCGGCCGAACCGTAGATCGAGCCGCGGACACAGAGTGCGCGGCATCGGCTCGCTCTTGGAAGGGGAGCCGTCGGCGAACTGGAGGGCCGGACTTCGGTCCGACCCTTCTAGTGTGAACTGGCGGCTCAGGCGTCAGCAGATCTCGCCGACCTGGAAGCCGTCGTCCGCAGGAACCGGGCATGGCGGATAGAATCGGATGAACGATGCCCGTGACCGACGACCCTCTCAGACGCAATGCCGAGGCTGCCGAGACGATATCTCTGGGGTTCCGGGCGCGCAGCGGTCGAGGCTGAGGCTCCGCCCAGCACTGAGCCGAATGTCGAGGTAGTCACCCGCGAGGGTCCCGTCCCCGCGACCGGCGCGGCCAGGCTGCCTGGGCTGCGGTGGTTCAACATCGAGCGCCCTGGGGCGATGGACCGCGCCTGGCTCGAAGAGCAGTTCGATTTCCACTCGCTGGACTATGAGGACGTCCTCTCGCATAACCAGCGGCCGAAGATCGACGAGTACGAGGATTACCTATTCATCGTCCTCTATTTCCCGGTCTTCGACAAGGCGGTCGGGCGCCTGAACGCCACAGAGCTCGACGTCTTCGTCGGGCCCGACTTCCTGATCACGCTGCCGAACACCGCGCTGCCGCCGGTGGAGTATCTGTTCGAGAGGTGCCGCTCCTCCGAGGAGAAGCGCGCCGCGTTGATGTCGAGCGGCTCGGGATATCTCCTGTACAGGATCGTCGACGACTGCTTCGACTACTGCTTCCCGATGCTTCGCAAGATCGGGAACAAGCTCGAGCGCCTCGAGGAGGACATCTTCGAGGGCCGATCCGAGGAGGTCGTGCGCGACATCTCCAACTCGAAGCAGGAGATCATCAACTTCCGCAAGATCATCCGCCCGCAGCGCGCCGTACTGCGCGACTTGGAGCGCACCAAACAGCGCTACCTTGCCAAGGACCTCGAGATCTACTTCGACGACATCGTCGACGCCTCCGAGCGGATCTGGGACCTGCTCGAGAACTTTAAGGAGATCGTCGAGGCGCTCGAGGAGACGAACGAGTCAGTGCTCGCCCATCGGTTCAACGACGTTCTGCGCATCCTGACCGTGTTCAGCATCGTGTTCCTGCCTGCGACGTTGATCGCCAGCATCTGGGGCATGAACGTGGGGCTACCAGGTGGCGGCGAGCCGGCAACGTCGTCGACGACCATCTTCTGGATCATCATCGCGGCGATGGCCGCCTTCGTCACAGGCATGCTCGTTTTCTTTCGCCGCCGCGGCTGGTTCTGACGGCGGCTTTCGAGCTCGAGCGGCCTCGTCCTCACACTTTGTCCTGGCATCCACGATGTCAACGTCGCGAAGGGGCCGCTGCTCGAACGGCGCCGTAGTCTCGACGTAGAAGTCGCAGGCAGCCTCGGGGCCGCGTATCACGCCGGCTTGGGGCCGGGTGTCATGAGGGGACGACCTCAGAGTCGGGATCACGGAGCGCGAGCCAGGTACTCCGGTCCCGGCGGTCGAAAGCGTCCAACGACTTGCGCATACACTCCACGTTCTCCTTGCGACATCGCCTACGCAGTATCTCCGCTCTGACCCGACCGTAGGACCGGCGCTTCTGCTTTCGCGTGAAAGCAGAAGCGGGCTAGGTCCGTGCAACACGGTCACTCGCGCGCCAGTAGTGCGCCAGCGAGCACCAGTTTCCAACGGTCCCCAGCGGCCCCCAGCGGGCTATTCCATGCGTGATTGGCGGTTGGCGTGCCTACCCGAGGGATGAAGTAGGTCTGCGCGCGCCGAATCCGTCTCCACCATCGGATAACGGCGTCGCATCACTCCCCGGCACCGTTGGCGCGTCTCGCCGGAGGTCTCCAGGCACGGTCAGGCACGAAATCTTGACGCAGACCCGTTTTCGATCGACAGCTCAGCGTCCAGAGCCGTGCCGTTTGCCCGGCTCCGTTACTGGGCGGTGCGGTCGTATCACTCCACCTCCCGGGAGTGGTACGTGAGGGCTACATCGGCTGCATCGTGATCCAACCGGGCGGCAGCCGTGAGCTTGCTCGTGCGATGCGGGACCCGCTGGCGCAGAACCCGGACTAGGCCAGGCGACGGCGCCGGAGCCGGCATCGGCAACTGAGTCCTGGCGCCGCGCGCGGGAAGAAATCAAGCTCCGCGGCGTCCTTATCTATGAACGACCTTTTACGAAAGGAGAAAGCCAATGACTCTCACCCGAAACGTGTGGATCGCAATCGGAGTTTTCATGGTGGTCGCGGCGATCGTCGTGATAGGTCTGGTCGCCTCGGGCGGCGGTGGCGCCGGCGGCGCTTACTAACCCGCGCGTAGGACCTAATGAGATGACCGATCAGGAAGCACGTGAGTTCGTGGAGATGCTGGCGGTGCCCGAAGCCGCCGAGCCGCCGCCCTGCCCCATCTGCGGGTGCGGTCACCCGCTTGAAACCAGCTGCGCGCAGTCTGGCTGAGCGTGGGGCCGGGGCGCGAGATACTGCGTAGGGGATGTCGCAGGAGAACGTGGAGTTCCAGGATCGAATCTTCGCGATGGGCCTCAGCCGCACCCGTGGCACGGCCGCCCACGGCGCCCGGTGAGTCCCGAGTCGATCCTGCTGGCAATCGTGAACGCGCTGCGCCCGACCGGCGTCGCCGCCGTCTACGCGTTGCTGTCCACCCCAAGGCCGCGGCGGCTTCTGGTCGCGTACATCGCCGTCGGATTCGCTTGGAGCTTCGCGGTGGGAATCCTCGTCGTCGTGGCGCTCAAGGGAGTCAAGGTCGAGACCGGATCCTCGACTGCGAATTCGGTGGTGAGCCTGGGCTTGGGGGCCGCCGCCGCCGGGTTCGCGGCAGGCATCGCCACGGGGAGGATTGAAACCCCCTCCCCCGGGCGCTCAACGGGACAGTCCAGGGTGTCCCGAGCGCTTCGCGACCCCACCCTTGCGGTCGCTGCGGGCGCGGGCATTGCGACCCATCTGCCCGGCCTCCTCTACCTGCTGGGGCTGAACGCGATCTCGGAACGCCGGTCCAGGGTTGGCTCTGGGCACGGTCAACGTTCTGATCTTCGACGCGATCTGGTTCGCGATCCCGATCGCGGCGCTCGCCGTTGCGCTGCGTCGCCCGGCGGCCGCGAGAGTGGCGCTCGACCGGGGCAGCGCCTGGGCTCGTCGCCACGAGCGCCAGCTCGCCACGGTGGTGTTCGCCGTCGTCGGCGTCGCCTTCGCGCTCAAGGGAGCCGTGGAGCTGCTGAGCTGAAGTCCCGATCGTCGGGGCTGGAGAGCCGCCGGACTGCGGGAACAGCCCAGACTCCTGCTTCGCGCGAAAAGCAGCAGTGAGGTCCGCATCTAGGGCTAGGCCCGAATCCTGCGCGAAACGGGTTTTGCGATAGGTGCGCGCCTGTAGGCGGGCTTCCTGCCAATCCGGTGCCCCCCGGTGCCAGCCCAACCCTGGGCGGCGCCCTACGCCGCCCGCCGAGGCTCAATCGGGGTGTGGGCGGGGCTGGAGAAGCCCGGCCCTCAGGCGCGAGCCTCCCTCCTTCTTCGCCTGGGCGAGCTCCGGGGACTAGCACCCGCTCGCCGCTGATCGCGGCGACACCGGCGCGCGCCTGCGGACGCCGAGCGTCAGGCCGGCCAGCGAGAAGACGGCGAGCCCGGCACCGACGCCGACGGCCGCGCCCCAGTTGCCCGAGCTACTCGCGGAGGCGGGTGAGCCGCTCGAGGTGCTGCCGGTTGCCGAACCTGGATGCGCTATCGCGGCGCCGGCCGCTACGCCTGCGGGGCGGGCAGAAGCGGTCGGCACCAGCACCGCCATCGCCGTCAGTGCCGCCACCAGGAGCATCGCGAGGCGCAGACGGGTGGGGCCACCCGCAGCCCGGGTCTTCGTCTTGGTCGCGAGATCAGTCATCTGAAGCTCCTCTCCTGGTGGGCCGGGCCGCTCTTCCGTCGCAGCCCCCTTTCTCCGGCTAGCTTCCCGGTCCCCACGCCCCGTGTCTGTGCGCGTCCCCACAGTTGGCTCATTGGGTGATCGACAGCACACACGCCACGCACGGCCACACGCGATCGGAGGGGCTGGTCCCCCACACACGCGCCCTTTACTGGACGGTAGTCAGTCCAGGTAACCGGGCCGGAGGAAGCCCGGCGAGCGGTGTGACCCGCCCGCCGGGTGGGTGCTACGAGCGAGTGGTTGCGACGGCGACGACGGCGACCTTGCGCGGTCCAAGGTTGACGTCATCTCGCAGTGCCTTGTGCCCCTAGACGACTTCTGCTTTCACGCGAAAGCAGAAGCGACGCGGAGCGCCACCCGCCCGGCTCCACACACCCGTCCTGCCATCCTCCGCTAGGTGACGGCGTCGATCCCGAGCCCGGCGGCCAATGGCGTCCACGTCGGACCCTTCTTCGTCCACGCCTACGGCCTCGCCTACGTCGTCGCCATCCTCGCCGCGGTGCTGATCGCCTCGCGCCGTTGGGAGCGAGCGGGCGGTGATCGTGGCCTCGTGCAGGAGGTCGCCCTCTGGGGCGTTCCGGCGGGCTTAATCGGCGGGCGCCTCTACTTCCTGGCGACGAGCTGGAACGAGGTGCCACCGCACTGGTGGGGTCCGTTCGCTGTCTGGGACGGTGGCCTGGGTATCTGGGGCGGGATCGCCGCCGGGACCCTCGCCGGGCTCTGGGTGCTTCGCCGCCGCGGCGCCGACATCCCGCGATTCCTCGATGCCGCGGCTCCGGCGCTTCTCGTCGCCCAGGCAATCGGGCGGATCGGCAACTACTTCAACCAGGAGCTCTTCGGCGGTCCCACAAGCCTCCCGTGGGCGCTTCAGATCGATCCGGCCCACCGTCCGCCGGGCTATGAGCAATATGCCACCTTCCAGCCCACGTTCCTCTACGAGCTGATCTGGAACCTCGGCCTGGCCGGGGCGCTCGTCTGGCTCGGGCACCATCGCCGGATCCGGCCTGGGGGGCTGTTCGCCCTCTACGTCGCCGGCTACTCGGGCTTTCGCATCTTCGAGGAGCTCCTTCGCGTCGACCCGGCCCAGCACCTGTTCGGGCTGCGCCTGAACTTCTATGTCGCCACCGTTCTGTGCCTCGCCGGTCTGGCGTGGTTTGCTCGGACGCAACGCATCCGGGTCCGCCGATTGTGGCAGCGGCGCGGGACCATGATGCTGGCAGCCGGGGCGGCGGTCCTCATCTGTGGCTGCGGTCAGTCGGCCCGTTCCGACGCTTCGGTCGATCGACCTGATCGCGCGTCACAGGCGCAAGCGCCAACCAAGAGACCCTCCTGGAGGCGCGAGCCCACAGTCGTCTGCTGCAACCGCCCTTGCAGTCCTCTCATTAGGGGTTGGCGGAAAGCGGAAATGGTCGGCTGGGAGTAGCTTGGCCGGCGACGACTACGCCTAATCCGCTCGCTGCAATCGAGCGGAGCGGGGAACCCAAGCAGTTGGGGCGAACGGCCAGCTGGCAGATCCAGCGTCCATGGCCAAGCGCTAGTTCGCACGCGCGAGCCCGTCAGCTAACCCCGTCGGCGACCCGCGATGACGAAGCCGACAACTTCATTTGCTCTTCCTCGTGTGACCGCGCCTGCAAGCGTGGCCGTCGTCGCGATCGTGCTCGCGCTATGCGGGGCGAGCGGGGCCGCTGCAGGCGACCTGCAGGGACAGCTGTCAGCGAAGCGAGACCAACTCCAGGCTGATCAGGCCCAGCAAACGGCGCTCAGCAGCACGCTCGAGCATTACTCCAGCCAGATCGACCAGCTCTCCGGTCAGGTGGCAGCGCTCCGCGACCGCGAGGCGACGGTCCAAGGGCAGCTCGACGCCAAGGAGGCCCAGCTCCGCGATGCCAAGGCGAGGCTCGCCCGGGTCCGCGTCCACCTCCACAAGTCCCTGAAGGTCCTCCGGCAGCGCCTGGTCGCGACCTATGAGTCCAATCAGCCCGACGTCTTGAACGTGATCCTCAGCTCCCACGGCTTCAACCAGCTGAACTCGCGATACGCGTACCTGCAATCGATCGAGCACCAGGATGCCTCGATCGTGGCCAGCGTCCGCAGGCTTCGAAACGACGTCCGCGACGCCGTCGACCGCATCCACTCGGCCCGCGACCGCCTCGCGGCCAAGCGCGCCGAGCTAGCGCGAACCGAGACCCAGCTGCAGGCCCGCCAGAGTGCGCTGACGAGCGCGCGCAATCAAAAGCAGGCTGCCCTCTCTGAGGCGCAGGCCAACAGCCGCCAGCTTCAAGGCGAGATCAGTGACATTCAGGACCGGATCGCGCAGGCAGCGGCGGCACGACGGGCCGCGGCACGACAGGCGGCGGCGCAGGCTGCCCAACAGGCGCAGGCGGCTCCAACGGGGACGACTTCCCCCTCAGCTCTTACCGTGCCCACTACTCCGCCGGCGTCGTCCCCGCTCGGTCCGGTGCCGCCCGGTCAGGCGATTTCGCCGTTCCCGGCCTCCTCGCCGATCACCTGGGGGAGAACCGATCAGGGAATCGACGGCACGACCACGCCGGGGTCGCAGCTGCTTGCGATGGGATCCGGAACGGTCACGATCGGACACGACCCCGCCGGATTCGGCGACTCCTATCCGATCATCCACACTTCCTTCGGTGACTTCTACTACGGCCACTGCGTGCCTACGGTCGCCGACGGAGCGAAGGTCTCCATCGGACAGCCGCTCGCGACCGCCCACACTGGGACCTGGGGAAACTCGACCACGCCGGGAGGCTTTGAGATCGGCGCCTGGCCGCCGGGAGACATGACCGCGGGCGCTGCGATCCGCAGCTGGCTGATCGGCTTGCCGCGTCGCTGACGGCAACGGAGCGCGTTACAAATCCGAGCTCGCCGTGGCTGGTGTCAGTAGCCGCGCAGGTGGCGCTTGACGCATCCGGAGCCCGACACCTTGTCGGTGTGCCAGCGCGACCAGTTCCCTTGCTGTCGCCGGCGGTATCCCAGCGGAGCCCGGCGATCATCGCGTAGGCCTGGGCCAGGGTTGGCGTAGACGGTGATCTAGTCTCCATGCCCCCGCTCGCCCCAGCTCTCAAGGCCGCTCGAGTTCACCCGCCGGCAGCTAGCCCCGACTAAGAACAGCGCGGGCAGAGCCCGTGAAGGGTGACGTCGTGGGCTGAGACATCAAAGTTGCTTTGCCGCGTGATCTTGGCGATCGCCCGCTCGAGATCGGTGTCGTGAAAAGGCACGACGCGCCCGCAGCGATCGCAGAGCAGGTGGTGGTGATGCTCTCCGCTTGGCTCCGCGGGCTCATAGGTCGCGATTCCGGTGCCGAGGTCGAGCCGGCGCACGAGCCCGAGCTCGTCGAGCTGCTCCAGGGTGCGGTAGATGCTGGCCCGCCCGACCCCGTCGCCGGCGCCTCGAAGTTCCTCCTCGATCGCTTGGGCGCTCAGTGCGCAGTCCTGGCGCCCCAAGCACTCGATCACCGCCCGCCTGGCCGTGCCCTTCTGGTAGCCCGCTTCAGCCAGGCCGGCCAGAGCATGGTCGACCCACTCCCGCCGTCGCGGCCGGCGCCTGGTCTTCGCCCCGCGGTCAGCCATCACGACCACCGGCACTCGCTGCAGCCGGCCGCGCGAACGCTCGGATGCCGACGGCGCCCCTGTCGATGAGCCTGCGCGCGATCACGGCCACAAGGTAAGGCGCGGTGGCGACGGCGATCACCGCCGTGCTCGGTGGCAAGGAGGTGACGTTGTAGCTCAGCGTCAGGCCGCCCCACATCGCTCCAACCGCCAGGCCCGCCGATAGCGCCAGTCCCCTCCAGGGTTGGCTCGTGAGCAACCTCGCGGCCCCCGCGGGCGCTGCGAGGAGCCCGAGGAGTAGAAGCGCACCGACAGCCTGGGTCGCCTCGGCGGCGACAACGGCAAGCAGGACCAGGAAGGCAATCCCGAGGACTCGGACCGCGACCCCGCGGCCGCGTGCGACCCCGGGGTCGATGGAGGAGAAGAGAAGTGGGCGCGCGATCGCCACCAAGACGAGCGACGCGACCACCGCGATCGCCGCGGCGATCCGGGCATCAGACGCGGCAAGGCCGAAGATCGAGCCGAACAGGACTCGCACCGCCACGGTGCCGTTCGATCCACTCGCGGTGGTGGTGAAGATCGAGAGGAAGAGAACGCCGAGGCCGAGAATCCAGGCGAAGACCGAGCCGATGACGACGTCGTCCGCGCGTGAGCGCTCGCCGAGGAGGCCGAGCCCAACCGCCACCAGGATCGTCGCCGCGAACAGTCCGAGACGGACGTCGACGCCCGCGGCCGCGGCCGCAAGGGCACCGGTGAAGGCGACGTGACTGAATGCATCACCGGCGAACACCTGGCTCCGCAGAACCACGAAATAGCCGACCAGGCCGCAGGCGAGCGCGATCGCCGTACCCGCGATAAACGCGTTTCGCATGAACTCGTGAGCCAGCATCAGGCCGTGGCGCTCCGGGTCGGGTTGCCGAGAACGCCGATTGCGACGCGCACGACCACGTAGAGCCCAAAGGAGATCGAGGTCACCCAGAAGCCGACGGGATAGGGGGAGAAGTAGGCGATGGCAAGTCCGATCCAGGTGACCAGCAACGCGACCAGCACTGAGAGGGCTAGTCCGAGGGCCGGGCGCGCCGTCAGCTGTTGCGCGGTAGCCGCCGGGGTGACCAGGAGCGCGAAGACAAGCAGGGCGCCGGTGATCTGTGCAGTGGAGGCGACCGCCAGTCCCAGGAGGAGCAGAAACCCCAGGTCAACCGCACCGGTGGGAACGCCCCGAGCTCGGGCGACGGCGCCGTCGATCGAGGCAAACAAGAGCGGTCGGGCGCTGAGCACCAGGATCGCGACCGCTGCGATCGCGATCCAGAGCAGAGTCTGGACCTGAGCCGCGGTGATCCCGAGGAAGGTGCCGAACAGAAGCGTCTCGAGATCACTCAACTGACCTTGGTAGAGACTGACGAACAGGAAGCCAAGGGCGAGGCCGAACGCCTGCAAGGTGCCGATCGCCGCCGACTCGCTGCTCTGCCCGCGCACCCCTGACGCCGAGGCGGCCGCAAGCACCAATGCTCCGAGGGCGCAGAACCCGTAGTAGCCGATCGCGACCGAGAGCCCGGCGAGGGCTGCCGCGGCGGCGCCTGGAAACGCCACGACCGCCAGTGTGTGACCGGCGAAGGTCTGGTGGCGAAGGACCATGAACCACCCGATCGCGCCCGCCATCACCGCGACGATGGTGCCGGCTTCGAGCGCCTGGACCATGAACGGATAGGTGGTCAGCTGGTTCCAGTCGGAAATCGGGTCGAGCGATAGCGCGGCCATCTCAGTGCTGGTGGCGGGAGGTGTGGATGGCCGGAGGCTCGGGTGTGCCGACGACCACGAGCCGCCCATCGGAGGTCTCGAGGACCTCGATCGGAGTCCCATACAGACGGCTCAGGGTCTCGCTCGTGATCACCTCGCGGGGTGGGCCCGCGACGCCGCGTCCGCCCGCGAGGTAGACGACGCGATCGAGATAGCCCAGGATCGGGTTAACGTCGTGAGCCACCAAGAGCACCGTCACCCCCTCGGCGCGGCAGATCCGCTCGACGAGCGCCGCCACCACCCTCTGGTTCGGCAGGTCGAGGCTGTCGAGGGGCTCATCCAGCAGCAACATCTGCGGGCCGAGGACAAGGGCCTGAGCGATCAAGAGGCGTTGCTGCTCACCGCCGGAGAGCTCACCGATTGGACGATCGGCGTACGGAGTAGCGCCCACCAGGTCGATCACCTCGTCGAGGCGCCTTTGCGCCATGGCTGCTGAACGGCTCAGCCAGCGCGGCATCGGAAGCCCCCAGCGGGTGCCATCGAGACCCAGCCGCACGACGTCGCGACCGCGGACCCGGGTCGAGGAGTCGAAGCTGCGGCGCTGGGGCAGATAGCCGATCGCCGAGCGAAGCTGACCCGCCCGGTGCCCGAGGACGCTCACCGAGCCGACACTCAGCGGCTGAAGTCCGAGGATGACATCGAGGAGGGTCGATTTCCCGGCACCGTTCGGGCCCAGGACGGCGACGAACTCCCCGCGCCCGACCCGAAGGTCGACCTCGCTCCAGACGACGCGTCCTCCTCGCCTTGCCTCTGCGCCGGTAAGGGCGAGAGCATGGCCGCCGTTGCGCCGGGCCTCGCGCGAGGGCTCGGCGGTCTGCGGGGTAGCGCCGGCGGCGGGCCCTTGGGTCATCGCCCGGTCGCCTTGGCGAGCGCGGCACGCAGGCTCTCGAGCTCGTGCACCTGCCAGGCCTCGAAGGTGGTTCCTGCGGGCACCAGCGTCTCGGTGACGGTCGTGATCGGGATCCCAGCAGCCTTTGCCTCGTCATTCAGACGCTGAACGTCGGGGGTGGCGTTCTGGCTGTTGTAGACCCAGAGCTTGACCCGGTGGCCAGTGATCTGCTGGTCCGTCGTCGCCTTCTCAGCCGGTGTTGGCTCGGTGCCTTCCGAGATCGCGTCGAGGAATCCCGGCGGGGTCACAAGCCTTAGGCCGAGCGCCGGAGCAAACGGGGCGAAAATGCTCTCCGACGCACCCACCGCCGTCCCCGAATAGCGATCCTTGATCTCGTGAATCAACCGGTTGTAGCCTGCAAGCGCTTTGGTTTCGACGGCTTCGCGCCGGCGCTCGAAGTAGGCGCGGTCCCCGGGGTCAGCCTGCTGGTAGTCGGCGGTGATCTGGGCGATTACGCGACTGACCGAGTGCGGCGAGTACCACTGGTGGGGGTTGTCACCGGTCTTCAGCCCGAGCAGGTCGCCGACGTTCAGTACCACTCGGCCCGAGGAGGGATTTGCGTCGAGGAGCTTTGAGGCCCAGGTGTCGTATCCGATTCCGTTGACGATCGCCATCTGGGCGCCCGCCATTATGCGAGCGTCCTCGCTGGTTGGCTCGTAGTCGTGAGGATCGGTCGCCGGGTTGGTGATGATGCTCGTCACCTCGACCCGATCGCCGCCGAGTTGGGCGGCGATGCTGCCCCAGAAGTTCTCGGCCGCGACGACTTGAAGCTTCCCGGACGTGTTTGCCGGCGCTCCCTGGCCGCAACCGCTAATAGCCGCAGCAAGCGCCAGCGCAGCCGCAACAGGAAGTGGGAGTGTCAGTGAGCGTGGCAGTCGCAGGATTTCGTCGCTGGGTTCCAGGCCACGCGCTGAGCGCGGGCGGCCACGAGGCTATCACGATAATGAGACTCGATCTCATCATGCGATAGGGTCGACGTGTGGCGAGGCCTCCTCGCGTCCGCGACGCAGCCGCCGCCCTCCTTCGTGAGAGCGCTCGTCACGACTGGTCGATCGAGGAAATCAGTGTCGAGCTGGCGGCCAGGGGCGTCAAGGCCGACTTCTCATCGGTTTACCGCGCGGTGGAGGCACTCGTTCGCGACGGATCCCTGCGCCGAGTCGAGCTAGGAACCGCCGGCTCGCGGTTCGAGGCCGCCACGGAGCATCACGAGCACATTCGCTGCGAGCGCTGCGGGGCGATCGCAGGGGTCTCGGGCTGCGCCGTGTCTGAAGCAATTCCCGAGGTCGAGCGCCTAACGGGCTTTGCGGTGACTGGCCACGATCTGCTCTTCCATGGGATTTGTGCAACCTGCGCCGACGATCGGCGCCGCGCTGGTTAAGCCTGAGTGCGCGCACCAGAGTGCCCTTTCGCTGAACGCTCAGGTGCAGGAGACATAAGAACGACGGCAGGCAGGGAAGAACCGGCGGCCGTAAAAGGACGCATCCGCATGCGAGGAGAGGAGCACGAGGTCCGTCGCCCGAGCGTGGCCAACCTGCTGATCGGCGCCACCGCGGTGTTGGCGCTGCTCGCCTCGCCGGCAGGTGCCGCCGTCCCCCACACCGTGCAGCCTGGCGAGACCCTGTGGTCGATCGCCGCGGCAAACAACTTCACCACCCGCACGGTCGCCGCCTACAACGCGCTTCCCGAGGACGCCCAGGTAGAGGCGGGCGAGACGATTCAGATCCCGACCGAGGCGGAGGGCGCCGCTGCGCTTGCCTCGGCGCCTGACGGTTCGAGCTCCTCGGCGGCGTCGGGGGCGACCAGCCCCTCGGGGATCACTCATACGGTGACCCCAGGGGAGAGCCTCTCGTCGATCGCGCAGGCGAACGGGATCTCGGAAAGCGCCCTCGCGAGCTTCAACGGACTTTCTCCAAACGCCTCTCTCCTCATCGGCGACAGGATCAGGATTCCCAACTCGTCCGCTACGAACACCGCCGCGGCCTCCGGAATCTCGCTCGGCGCGATCCCATCCCCCTTCGGCACTATGTACCTGCGAAGCGACGCGGCCTCGGCCTGGAACGCGATGCGGCAGGAGTCGCTAAACAAGTACGGCGTCGATCTCTACCCGGAGGGTCCGCTCGGGGCCTTCCGCACCTACGACCAGCAGGCGGAGCTCTATCGCCAGTACCTCAACGGCACCGGGGCACTCGCGGCCCCACCGGGAACCTCGGAGCACAACCTGGGGATCGCGCTCGACCTGGCCACCCCGCAGATGCGGTCGATCGTGGACTCGATCGGCCCGGCCTTCGGCTGGGCCAAGGTCACAGTGCCGGGGGAGTGGTGGCACGTCACGTACGTCGGGCGCGGAGGGCACTGACGCGGCCCGAGTCTCGGCTCGGATGAACGTGCGAAGGTTGATCCTCTAGGGCAGATATCCCATCGGATCGACGGGCTCGCCGTTGACGCGAACCTCGAAGTGCACGTGCGGCCCGAAGCAGTAGCGGCGCTTCTGCTTTTCGCGTGAAAGCAACAGTCCCGCCAGCACCCGCTCGTCGAGCGGAGCTTCGGTTCGTGGTCGCACATGGAACTTTCTTCGCTGTGTTTTGGCTTAAGCAAGCCATTTCGCGGTTTTTCTCGCACGCTGCTAGGAACTCCCCACGTCGCCTAACCGATCCGCGATGCGACCCCATCCCCCGGGTCCAGGTCGAGAATGTCGCGCCGGCGCGATGGTTCATCCGATCAGTGGCGTCAGCGGCGAAGCGAAGGTCGCATCGTCGTCGCCCTGAACCTCGTGGTGGTGAGGAGGGCAGACCGGCCGGAGGTTCGCGAGGCTGTTGTTGCTCGGATCGTTGTCGAGATGATGAACCTGAAGCGACCCGAAGACGTGGCAGCGCTCGCCGTCCGCGTCGACGAACGCACACTGGTGGCCGTAAGCGGTCAGCACTTTCGTCCTGATCTCTTCCCACGCCCAGCCTTTGAGTCGGCGGGTGCGCTCTCGCTTCTTGTACTCCTTCGCGCATTCGGGACACCGGGGCCAGCAGCCCACGGGTCGCGGCTCGACCGCGCCGTGCAGGCCACGGGGGCAGATGAGGCCAACCATTTAGCCGGCCACCGCGATCCTGCAGACGGGTTCCTCACATACCGAGCACAGGAGTTCTAGCTCGCCGCTGCCCTCGGTGTAGATCACCCAAAGCGGGCGCTTCGGATGGCACTCGGGACTCAGCCCGATCACGTGCGAGCAGTCGGTACAGCCAGGGACCTGGCACCGCGCCTCATCCAGTTCCGGTCTGAACATCAGTGGCTCGCTCATGGTGCGCCTCCTTCGGTGTTAGTCATGCGGGTATCTCCACGCACGAAAGGGGTGAAATAAACGAAACGAAGAACCGGGATTTCGTGCCTAAGTTCCCGCAGGTTCCCGCCTCTACGCGTACGCGCGAGCGCGCGCGTGGGATACGTATGAACCTGCGGGAACCTGGGAACCTGACGCTCACCGTTCCTCCCACATGTCGGGTACTTGAAAGAACTTGAACGAGCGCGTCGCCGCTCGCTCCGGTGCCGTCGCCTTGATCCGTCCCTCGGTGTTCGGCTTGGTCCAACCGATCCGCAGCATCGCCCGCATCGCGACCGCCGCCTCGCCGGGCCCGGCCCGCTGGCGAACGTAGGAGGCAAACCATCCCGTGCGCACGTAGCGGGTCCGGGTGGACGTGTCCCGAAGCACCCATGCACCCTGCGGGGTGAAGTGTCCGTCCACGTACGCGATCGCCGCGTCCAGCTCGGCGAAGGCGCGCCAGCGGTCGGCCTGCTCGTCCATCTTCACCGCGATCTCCTCGACGTTGCGGAGGAAGTCCATGCCGAGTTCTTCGGCCCGGTCCTCTGCCTCGTGCTCGTCGTGGTGGCGGGCGAGGTCGTGTAGCAGCACCAGCACCCTGGTCACCGCGGTGGCGCTGAGCTTCGGCTGTGCGCCCACCTGCAGCGCGAGCTCGGCGGTCATCTTGCCGACTGTGGTGACCTTGCCCACGGTGTCGAAGACGATCCGGTCGCCGTCGCCCAGGTGGATATAGGCGACCGCGTTTGAGCCGCGTCCGTAGAGGTCGACCGCGACGACTCGCCGTTCCCCGAGGCCCAGCCGCTTGCTCAGTTCCTTCAGCAGCTTGTCGCTGCCCTTGTCGCGCACCTTGTCCCGCGCGCGGGCGATCGTGCGCGCGAAGTAGTCGCCTCGCGTCGCCTTCGCATCGCCGACCGTGGCGTGCCGAGACGCCTGGACGAGCCCTTCACGACCTCCTCGCGGTCGGCGCCATGCTCGAAGGCGAAACAGGCAATTGCGAAGTCGCGCTCGGACTGGTCGTCCACCGGGCGCGAGAGCAAGTCGGCGAACTGTGAACGCTTGCGCCAGCGTTTCAGGAGTTCGGGGTCGGGCTTCGGCGCAGGCTCTCGCTTCGGCGCCGGCGAGGCATCTTGCTGCGGAGCGGGCTCGGGCCAGATTCGCCTCAGCACCCGGTCGAGTTCCTGCTGACGGGGCTCGACCCCGCGCTCGTTCAACCGCTTCCCGGTGACGGTGAAGAACCTTCCCCGGTCGTAGACCTCGAACTTCTTTTTCCACGGCGTCTTCGACGTGCTGCTGTGGGGAAAGCCGTTCTTGGTCGCCTCCACGAGGACGTGGGCGCCGGTCCGCGACGGCGAAAGCTCGGTGTAGCTGTCCAACACCTTCACCATCTCGGCGGCGGCTTCGTGTATCTCGCCGGTGTCGGGGTCGATCACGCCGTCAAAGTCGACGCCGGTGTAGGGATCGTCCTTGGCGAACACGAAGCCGATGCCGTCGAAGCGCTCAGCGGCGGCGTTCGCCTGCTCGAAACTCGTCCACGATTTCGGGTCAGTGGAGCTGGCACGTTGTCCGCTGGGCCGATAGGGAACCTTGGTCGGCTTGTTGTCGCGGGTCTCGTAGCGCCAGGTCACCCACTGAGGGCGCGCGTGAGTTCGGCGGGGATCATGCTGCCTCCCGGCGAGCCGAGTTGCCGATCCGCCGCAGCTTCGGCCACACCACGCCGGACCCGGTCGCCCCTTTGCTCAGCGTCCAGATCGGCTGATCGCAAATCTCAAACCGCACCGCCTGGTAGCGGTGCAGCACAATCTCGCCGACGTTTCGCTTGCCGAAGGCCCGGATCGCGCCGCAGCGGATTGCGTTCTCGTCGTCGTAGCGACCGACGCCGAGCTGCCACTGGCCGCGGAACAGGAACACGGCGCCGAGTTGTAATCCGCAGACGTTCTTGTGGTTGAAGTCCGCGACGACGCAACGGCGGTAGTCCTCGCATTGGGCGAGGGCCGAGACGTAATCGCTTCCCTCGCAGCCGTGGCGCTTGATCTCGATCCCGAACAGGTCGAAGGGAAAGTCGTCGCGCTTCGGAGCCGCGAGGAAGTCGATTCTCAGGTTGGCGTCGGAAAGCGGGTTGCGAAGCCACACCTCGGGAGTCAGGTAGAAGCTCGGGTCGAGCGTCTCGCGAAGCCACGCGCTGAGTTCGGGCTCCGTAGCGCCGGTGGGAGGCCCGCCCGAAGACGAGCCTCCGCTCTTGGAGTTAGAAGGGAACCTCATCGTTAATCCCTTCGTTCTTCTGGACCCGCATTCGCGTACAGGTACGTGAGTCCTTCCGGCTCCTGGCCGAAGAAGGTGATCGCGACCCCGTCGCCGGGTTGTGGGTCATGCTCGGCGACGAGCTGGGACAGGTGCGCCCGAGCGCAGCTGACCCGCTTCGCCTCGCCGTCGCCGTTACGGATCGTCAAGACGTCGAACGTCTTGCCGTATTTCTCCGACGTGAACTGCTCCCGCTCGGTGACGACCCCGGCGACTGTGTCGCCACGGTGTTCGCCCCGCCAGTCGTTTTGCTGGAACGGGTCCGGCTCAGCCGGTGGTTCAGGTACTATCGGGGTGTTACTTGAAGGATTCAACTTCCTTCTCCTTGTGATTTCGACGGCCCTCGGTGGCGATCCGGGGGTCGTCTCGTTTTAGGCGGCGCCGTTCGGCCCGCCTCCGTTCTCGGCGACCTCGCCGCCAAGGAGCTCGCGCTCAAATCGGTCCCGCGGGATGACCCACCGCCGGGCGCCGACCCGGACCGCGGGGATGCGTCCCTCTCGCACGGCTGAGTAGGCCACACCGTCCGACACGCCCAAGATGCGAGCGCATTCGCGCACCGTGTAGGTCCGCCGCTCAGACATGAACCGCCATCTCCTGCGCGATCGCACGCAGCGCCTTCGCGTAGGCGATAGCCGAAGGTCCAGTCGGGACTCGCTCGCCCGCCTCCCAGCGATTCACGGCGGCGGGGCTGACGCTGGCCAACCGCGCCAGGTCGGATTGGTTGAGGCCTGCGGCCTCGCGGAGTCGTTTTCCTCGCCCCGAGCCAGCGGCGAGCCGTCCTTCGATCAGTAGGGCTAGGTCTGACTTGCTCATGCCAGGATCGTACAGCGTCTTGACGGCAAGCTAGCTTATTCACCGTATCGATTAACCGCGGGTGAGACAGCGCTCGTGCCAATGCTGTACCATCCAGTGTGCATGGCTGAGTACGAAGTCACCGTTGAACACGCCTGGCCGACGCAGACGCGGTCGGGCGGACCTGTCATCCAGGTCCCGCTCGCCTCTGTGGGGCCGGACCTCGTCGCTCCGACTCATCTCTTCGCGAAGACGCAGCACGAGGGCGCGGAGGTCGAGTTCGATGTCGTGATTGATGACCGTGGCACGCCGCAATGCCGGCGCCTTGAAGTTCGCACTGAGGACGGTTCGGTGGGCGGCGAGATGCTCCGACGTATTCCGGTTGCGCGACTCCTACGGATGGCGGTGACCGCCGCAGCACGGAAGCTCGAGCCGAAGCGCGAAGGCGAACCTGACCCGGATGAACCCTGGGTGCGCGACATGCCCTCGACCGAGAGGATGGAGTTCTACCGGGACTACGCGAAGGGCGCGAGGGCGCCACGCCGGGGCTCGCTGCTCACCGATGAGAACTTGCGCCAGGTGGCCGAGCTCTATCGGGCGGCGATCAAGCGTGGCGACCCGCCGACCCAAATGGTTGCCGAGGCGATGCATGTCGCGCGGTCGACGGCGGCACGCTGGGTCGGAAAGGCGCGCGAGCGTGGATTCCTCGGCCCGTCGATGCGCGGCCGCGCCGGCGAGGCGAGCTGATGCGCGGCGCCGTCGAAAAGAGAGGCTCGACCTGGACCGTCCGCTATGACGAGCCCGGCGCGGACGGGCGCCGTCAGCGTCGCCGCGGCGGCTTTGCGACCCGGCGCGAGGCGCAGGCCTTTCTCACCGACACGCTCGCGCGAGTCGGTGATGGCAGCTACGTCGCCCCGAGCAAGCTCACGGTCGGCCAATGGCTCGAGCAGTGGCTCCCGGCGGTTCAGACGACCGTGAAGCCACAGACGGGCAAGAAGTACGAGACCGTGGTCCGGTGCCACCTGAGCCCTCAAGTCGGCTCTGTGCGCCTCTCAGCGCTCGCTGGGGCGCACCTGACCGCCCTTTACGGCGAGCTTGCCCGCGAGGGACTCGCCGCGGGGACGATCCGCAACGTCCACGCGGTCATCAGCCGCGCGCTCAGCGACGCCGTCCGCGAAGGCAAGGTGAACCGCAACGTTGCAAAGCTGGCGCGCCCGCCGCGACGAGCGCCCACCCGCGCCACCGCGTGGACGGCGGCTGAGGTCCAGCGTTTCCTCGAGCACGTCAGCGACGATCGCCTATTCGCGCTGTGGCGGCTGGCGGCCGTGTCCGGGATGCGAAGAGGCGAGCTGCTCGGCACCACCTGGCGGGCGCTCGACCTGGAAAACGGCAAGCTCGCAGTCGATCAGCAGCTACTCCCGGACCGCACCTTCGCCGAGCCGAAGTCGGCGCGAGGTCGGCGGACGATCAGCCTGGACGAGGAGACGGTCGAGACCCTGCGCCGCCACCGCGATGACGCAGCTACTCGAACGCGCGCGTCGCCGCCGGCGCCTATGAGGATCACGACCTCGTCTTCGCCAACGAGCTCGGCGTCCCGATCTATCCCGAGTTGGCCAGCAAGTGGTTTCGCCGCCACCGCGAAGCCGCCGGTATCCCGAGTGGGAGCTTGCACACATTGCGCCACACCGCGGCGACCTTGATGTTGCTCGCCGGCGTCAGCATCCACGTCGTCGCGGGAAGGTTGGGCGATGACCCGGCCGTGGTACTACGGACCTACAGCCACCTGATCGAGCACGGCGACGAGACAGCGGCCGAGCGGGTGGCGGTGGCGCTCGCCGAGAAACGCGCCTGAGACGGTAACCCGAGTACAACGGCGAGGCCGAGGCCCGGAACGACGAAGCCCCCAGGGCCCTGAGGGCCTGGGGGCGAATCGTCGAAATCCAGCATTTGCCTACCCGAACGGAAGGCAATAAGACACCTTAGCGCGCAGCTCTAAAGCACTTGCCCCTCGGCGTCTGGCGGCAAAAGGCGGCGTTGCGCGCTCAGTCCCAGACGAATGGCGGGTACCTCGTCACCATCCAGTACATGTAGGCACTCGCCCGCGCTTGCCACCGGAGCCCGATCCGGGCGATGTTGAACAATCCCTCCGGAAACTGCCTCGTGAACAGGATCGTGAAGAAGGCGAAGAAGGCCATGATCTCCGCCAGGACGAGGACGAGAGCGGCGACGAACGCATACGGGATCACGAGCAGCCAGGTGAGCAGAGGCCGCCAGCGCTCGACGTGCTCCGGATAGTCGATGTCGAAGCGCACCGGGTAGCTCGGGTCGTCGTCGAGCGTGAACGGCGGATACGGATCGACCATCAAGAAGACGTACCCCGTAACTCTCAATGACCAGCGGAACACGCCGACCATGTAGTTGTACATCCCCTCCGGGTAGCGGCCCGTGAACAGCACCGCGAAGAAGGCGATGATCGCGACGATGTAGGCCCCGATTGCCAGCACGATCAGCGCGATGTAGTGCGGGATTGCCAGCAGCCACTTGACCAGAGGCATGAAGCGGCTGTAGTCCCCCTGGCGGTCAATGTCCAGGTGTACCGGGTAGTCCGCAGCAGGTCCGACTGCAGTCGGCGGCGCGGCTGGAGGCGGCGTTGCGGGCGGCTGGGCTCCACCGGGCGGGCCGGTGGGCGCCTCGGGTGCTCCAGGCGTTTCGGTCATCTACCTCTCCGTTCGGGTCGTCCGCCGACAGTCGGTACCCCGGCCGTGGGCGGTTGCTGAAATCGCGCGCATCCTCTCACGTTTAGCGGCGGGACAGTGAAATTTTGCGTACGCCGCCAAAGCCCGCCCGTGACCACTTCGTGCCCACTTCGGGCCATTTACCGCCTGGGATGCGGTTCTTCACAGAAGTTTCACAAGTCGATTCTCGGAATCTTCACCGGGCCCGCAACGCCTCCCGCAAGACTGCCCCGCAGCGAGAAGTCCTCTCGTGCGGCGCGCGACCTCACTCCCTGCCCCGGGTCGCGCGCCTTCGTTTTCCGCGACCCGGGCGCACCGCGAGGCGCGCCCGGGCGCGGCAGCTCGCGCCTGGTCCGCCCTACGGAGTCGGCGCCTCGTCGGCCAGGCGATCTATCTGGACCCGGAGCGCGGGCAGGAAGGCGGACCCGGGCCTGACGGACTCGATCAGCTCGACCGACTCGCGGTAGTGCCCGACCATTCCGGCGAGCGTGGTGCCCATCCGGTCCTCGATGACGTCGCCGTAGCGCTGCAGGCCGCGGCGCAGCCCGACGATGTCCGAGAGCTTGTCGGCGGCGAAGACGGTTATCGCCAGCCCTCCGCCGGCTCGCACCTGGTCCCGGAGGGCGGCCTTGCGGTCCTCGAAGGAGTCGATCGTGGGGTCCTCGCTGAGGGTCATGACGAGCGAGCCGATCCCATCGCCCATTTCTGCCTCCAGCTCCTCCTCGGTGAGGCTGCCGCGCTCGACCGCGTCGTGCAGCAACCCGACCGCGACCAGCTCGTCGTCGAAGGCGGCCTCGTGGAGGAACGTCGCGACCTCGACCGCGTGGTCCAGGAACGGCCGGCCGTCGGTCGGCCGAGTCTGGGATCGATGCGCGGACGCGGCCAGCGCGTACGCCCTCTCCAGCAGCTGCGACTCGGTGATCCAGACCGGAGGAGGGGGAGGTGCGTCAATTCCGCCTTTGCTGGGAACGGCCATCTCTCCATCACGACGGTTCAACCTGGTAAGTCCTAACAGATATCGGCCTCCGCGTCGAGCCTGCCGGACCAGGTCGAAGTTCCCGGAATCTCCGGCAATTCACATCCTTTTCACAGCGTCGCGCTCAACGACGCGACACTGGGGGAACCGTGAGGAAGCAGCCAGGGCCAGCGGGGGTCGGATAGCGCCATGGGCATTCGCTCGAGCACCCGAGGATCCAGGCGAACCCGCGGAGCACTCGGCTCTCACTCGCGGGGCAGCGAGATGTTCAAGCTCTTCGCCCGCGCCGGCGTCAACCTGCAGATGACGGCCGAGCACGTACACGAGCTCATGATGTCCTGGCCCGAGAGCCGCGACCTTCGCGCCCAGATCACCCGGTGCGAGCAGGAGGGCGACCGGATCACCCGGCAGATCATCCAGCGCCTCCACCAGAGCCGGATCGCTCCTCTCGATCGCAGGGACATCTACGCCCTGGCCGAGGCCATCGACGATGTCGTCGACGAGATCGAGGAGGTCTCGGAGGAGATGGCCCTCTACGGCATCGAAGCCCCGGTCGAGCAGGCGCAGCAGCTCGCCACCGTCGTCAGGGACTCAGGACGTGTGGTCCGGCCGGTGCTCGAGCGGCTCGGCGATCTCCCGGACGTGCAGCCGCAGGCTCGCGAGATGCGCGAGCTGGAGCACGAGGGCGACCGGATCTATCGCGAGGCGATCGCCTCCCTGTTCGACCACGGAATCGACCCGATGGTGATCCTGCGCTGGAAGGACGTCTTTCAGGGCTTGGAGGACGCAATCGACCGCACGCGATCGCTGATGGACATGCTCGTCGGGATGGTCGCCAGGAACTCGCAGCCCAGGGACGTCCTCTAGCCGGCGTCAGAAGGTCGCGGGCAGGGTGTCCGATCCGATCAGGGCCAGGATCGTGATCCCGAGGAGCACCCGGTAGGCGACGAAGACGTCGTAGCTGTGCCGGCGAACGAGCGCCAGGAGACCCGCGATCGCCAGGTATCCGGAGACCGCCGCGGCCACCGTGCCGACGATCATCGGAACCGCGACGCCGTCCGGGAGGCCCTTCGATACGGCCTCGTAACCCTTGAAGGCGACGGCGCCCGCGGTCACCGGCGCCAGCAGGAGGAACGAGAACCGCGCCGCCGAGTCGCGATCCAGGCCGAGGAACCTCCCGGCCGTGATCGTGATCCCCGATCGCGACACGCCGGGCGCGAGCGCCAGCACCTGCGCCAACCCGACGTACAGGCCCTGTCGCGTCCCGACCTCCTCGAGCCGCTCCCGCTGCGGGCGCCGGTCGGCGTACCCGAGCAGCAGCCCGAACACGATCAGGAGAATCGCGATCTGCCACGGCTCGCCGAGATGGTCCTCGATGAAGCTCTGCCCCAGCCCGCCCGCGATCACGGCCGGGATGGTGGCCACCACGATCGCCCACGCGACGCGCTCGTCGGAATCCGAGATGGCCCGGGTCCGAAGGGAGCGCCGGAGCGCTGCGAGGAGCCGCGCGATCTCCGCGCGGAAGTAGGTGACCACCGCGACCAGCGTGCCCGCGTGGAGGGCGACGTCGAACGTCTTGTTGAAGGACTCGTGGTGCTCGAGGAAGTGGTACTGCTGGGCCCAGGGCACCAGGATCAGGTGCCCCGACGAGGAGATCGGCAGGAATTCGGTCAGCCCCTGGACGACCCCGAGGAGTAGAGCCTCGAGCGCGGACAAGACGCGCGCATCCTAGAGGCGGGGCTCAGAAGGCCGCGAAGCGGATGAAGCTGACGGCTCCGGCCACCAGGCAATAGATCGCAAACGGCAACAGGGTGCGGGTCTCGAAGTACTTGACCAGGTAGCGCACCGACAGGTACGCGGCGACGCCGCAGACGAGCATCCCCACGATCACCTGTCCGTGGATGTGATCGCCGGCTTTGCCGAAGAGGCTCGGCAGCTTCAGGACTCCCGCGGCGAGGATCACCGGCGTCGCCAGGAGGAACGCGAACCGGGCGGAGTCCTCGTAGCCCAGCCCCCGCCACAGACCCCCGACCATCGTGATCCCGGAACGGCTGATGCCCGCGAAGAGGGCAAAGATCTGCAGGATGCCGACGCGCAGGCCGTCCGCGTACGGCAGCCCGGATATCCGCGCGTCGGAGGCGTACGCCTCGGCAAGGTCGGACGCCGACCGCGCCCCGCTGGCGCTGAACTCCTGGGCCGGAGGGGCGTGCTCCTCAACGGTGGACGGGGGCGCCCCATCGGCGACGCGCTGCCTGCGGGTCGCCCGCGCGGCGGCACGATGCATGCGAGCGAAGCGGTCGCCGGCCAGCAGGATCAGGCCGTTTATGAACAGGAACGCGCTCGCCGCCACCGGCTTGGCCAGGGCCGTCCTGAACACGTGCTCCAGGGCGACGCCGGTGATGCCCACCGGAATCGTCGCGATCACGATCAGCCACGCCAGGCGCTCGTCCTGGCCGCTGGCGGTGAAGCGGCGCTCGGAAACGCTTCTCCCCACGCTGCGGAAGAACCCGGTGACGATGCGGATCCAATCCGCTCGGAAGAACCACAGCAGCGCCAGCGCGGTGGCGACGTGCAGCGCAACGAGGAACGCGAGGTAGAACGAGGACTCGCTGTGCGCCTCGGACGACTGCGTGACGAGCGTCTGCCAGCTGCCGCCGATCCAGGCGGGAACGAGCACCGAGTGGCCGAGGCTGGAGACCGGGAACAGCTCGGTCACGCCCTGGATCAGGGCGATGACGATTGCCTGTAGGTAGGAGAGCATGGGTGTGCAGGGGACCCCGGGGTGGCACCGGGCGCGCGGACCGTAGGGAGGTCGCCTTTATTCAGCCTAAAGGGAAGCGCTGACTCCTCTACGGCAAGCGGCTGAAGTAAAGTTACGCGCGTGAGCCGCGCCCGAGCCGCACGCCTGATCGCCGTCGCCGCCACATCACTCGCGATCCTGGCGGCGTTCGCTCCCTCCGCGCTCGCGGCCGACGGCGACGGCCTCTGGGGTCCGACCAACGACAAGGTCGTCACCTACTGGGGCTTCGGCGTCCTGCTCTTCTTCACGGTCCTGGTCACGGTGCTGTCGCTGATCCAGGGCCGCCTGGACAACCGCAAGGAGCGCAGGCGGCAGGAGCTCGAGCGCCTGCGCCCTCCGGCGGCGGACTGACCGCAGACAGTCCGTGACCAAGGTCCGCTACGAGCGCATCGGCGCCGCCGCGGTCCTGACGATCGACCGGCGTGAGCGCCGCAACGCGGTCGACGCCGAGACGGCAAGCCTGCTGCTCGACGGCTACCGGGAATTCGATGCCGACGAGGGAGCCCGCGCCCTCGTGCTCACCGGCGAGGGGCCCGAGGCCTTCTGCGCGGGCGCCGACCTGAAGGCCCTCGCGGAGGCGGGGCCCGACGTCCCCACGGAGGTCATCGAGTCGGTGGCATCGCGGTCCGAGGGCCCGATGGGGTTCACCAGGCTCACCCCGTCCAAGCCGACCATCGCGGCGATCTCCGGCTGGTGCCTGGCGGGCGGCCTCGAACTGGCGGTGTGGTGTGACCTCCGAATCGCCACGGAGACCGCCCGGCTCGGATTCACCGAGCGCCGCTTCGGCGTGCCGCTGATCGACGGCGGGACCCAGCGCCTGCCGCTGATCGTCGGCATGGGAAGGGCGCTCGAGATGATCCTGACGGGCCGGGTCCTCCACGCCGGCGAGGCCGTCGACTGGGGCCTCCTCAACGAGGTGGTGGCCGAGGGGGCCCACCTGGACCGAGCGCTCGAGATCGCCGAGGGACTCGCCCACTTCCCGCAGACCACGATGCTCTCGGACCGCCGGGCGGCGATCGAGGGCGCGGGGCTGTCTCTGGAGGACGGCCTCGCCCTGGAGGCGGAGATCGGGCGCGCGTCGATCGAGACCGGTATCCGCGGGGCGACCCGCTTCGCCGCGGGCGAGGGCCGCGGCGCGCAGGGCGCGGGCGTCTAGCCCCTAGGCCTCGGGCAGGCGAAACTCGCCCAGCAGGCGCTTCTCGGTCTCGCCCTCGACGGCGGCGACCACCTCCACCTGGCTCTCGAGCGGCGTCCCTCGCAGCTTGGTGGCCAGCAGGTCGTCGACCTGGAAGATCCCCGCCGAGTTGTTCATGTGGATCTCTAGCCGCACGGGCCGGTCCTCCCCCGCCTCGATGATGACCTCGTCGATGGCCGCCGCCGACAGCGCGTGGATTCCCATGCGGCCGGCTTCGACCGGCACCCGCGAGCGCCCCTGGGCCATGTCTAGCGCGTCCGCGACGCGCACGACGCCCGCCTCGACCGTGTACGGCTCCCCGCGGCGGCGGTGCCCGATGATCGTGTGCAGCGCCTCCGACGCGACCACCGTCCGCTCGGGCTCGTCGTAGAGATCGCCCAGCAGCTCGCGCAGCTTGCGCTCGGCGAGGAAGAGGCTGTAGGCCTCGTGGTCGGCGCGGTGGATCGACATGCCCACGTCGTGAAGCAGGGCGCCCGAAGCCACGACGACCTCCGCATCGCGCCTCCCCATCTTGTGGTCGACGACCATCGCCGGCTCGATGCCGGCCCTCACGAGCAGGCGGAGGATCCGAAGCGCGATGTTGAGCACGATCTGGACATGGACCCAGGAGTGGTCGGACATGCCGAGCCGCTCCGAGGTCACCTGGGCCATGTGCCACCAGGCGCGGAGCTCGGCGTCCGCGTTGACGCCGTCGAGCAGCGCCTCCAGGCGGCGATTGCCGCGGGTGGGCACTCGCACCCTGGCGCCCTCGATGGCGTCGGCGGGCGCTCCTCCGCGCTCGTCTGGCCCGGCGGCGGTGCTTGGGGCCTCCTTCGCGCTCACACAGGCAGTGTCTCAGGCGTGGCAGCGCAACTTTTGCCGCCTGCCGTGCGTTTACATTTGCGCGCGATCGTGCCCATGGAAAGGCCGAGCATGGCGATCTGCCCCCACACCCGACTGACGATCCCCGAATGCTCCTGCAGCGTCTGCCTCGAGGCACAGATGCGTCGCCACCGCCCGAACGGCGCCGACGCCGAGATCCGCATCACGCGCAGCGCGCGGCTCGAACAGCGCCGGCAGGACCAGCGCCGCGCCGCCTGACACACGCCTCACAGCCCACGCAGGCTTGACGGCCCGGTTACAGTGCCCCCGTGCCGAAGGGAAGCGGGCTGCTGTCGATCGAGCGTCGCGACGAGGTCGCCGTCGTGACCCTGCGCAGGCCGGAGAAGCGAAACGCGCTGTCGATCGAGCTGCGCGAGGAGATCTCGGACGCCTTCGGGCGACTGTCGGCCGACGACCACGTGGGCTGCGTCGTGCTCACCGGGGCGGGCGCCGCCTTCTGCGCCGGCATGGACACGAGCCAGTTCGGCGGCGACCTCGAGAACCGCAGGCAGCTGGTCGAGACGAGCACCCTCGCCTTTGAGGCGATCGGGGAGTGCCGCCGCCCGATCGTCGCCGCGGTCAACGGACCGGCGATCGCCGGGGGCTTCGCGCTCGCTCTCCTCTGCGATCTGCGGATCGCGTCGACCGACGCAGTCTTCGGGTACCCGGAGCTGCCTCGCGGGATCCCGCCGAGCTACGCAGCCGCGCGCGCCGTGCTGCCGGCAACCGTGGCGCAGGACCTCTGCCTGACGGGCCGCCTGGTCAAGGCCGAGGAGGCGCAGAAACTGGGGATCGTCCGCGAGGTCGTCCGCGGCGATCTCATGGAACGAGCATTGGAGCTCGCCGGGCGGGTCGCGGGACTGCCCCGCAAGGCGATCCTCGAGACGAAGCGAAGGACGCTGCTCGAGCGTCGCCACCTCTGGGGCTTCCTGTTCGAGGACGAGCAGCGGGTCTTCCGGCGCGCGCTGATGGGCCCCACGGAGGAAGAGCCCGAGCGGAAAGGCGCGGCGGCGTAAGAGCGAACGGATGAGTGAGTGACCGGGGGCGATATGCACCCCCAATCACTCACTCGGTGCTGCAGTCGGCTACGAGCCGCAGATCGGCCACGGGCTGGAGCCGCTGCGGGAATAAAGCAGCGCCGCCCGGTACGTCTGCTCGGCCGCCGAGGCCGCGCCCGGGTCGCCGGAGCCTCCAACGGAGGCCCAGGTCCCGTAGTCGAACTGGTAGAGACCGTGGTAGGTCCCGTCGGCGGAGACCGCAGTGGGGTCGCCACCGGACTCGCAGGCGGCGATCGCCTGGAGCGTGGAGCTCGAGACGCCAACCGACTCCGGCGACGGGAAGCCGCCGTCGGTGGAGGCCGCAGCGCCGGCGGCCGAGCCGCTGTCCTTGGCAGCCTTCGCCTCGCGCACTGCCTGCTGGTGCTTGATCCGCTGGTGCGCCTGGCGCATCAGCTCGTTGAAGTGCTTGGCCGGCCTCACCAGCACTGCCACCCGCTGGTGCGAGTGGTTGCCGTCGGCCCGCTCGTGCCCGGAAGTCTGGGCGGCGGATCCGCTCGGCTGTGTGACGATGCCGAAGGTCAGCGCGACCGCTCCGGCGGCCGCCAACCCTCTGATAGCCACGGACATGGATGAACCACCTCCAATTGGATGCACCGGCCGCGCTCATCGCGGAGCCGCGCAGCACGCAGGCAACCGCTGGTGCGGTGCCTCGCATGTCGCTCCGGCCTGCCGGGCGTTCGCTGCCCCTGGGCGGTGCTTGGTGACGGCGCCTTGTCAGGCGCCTGCCCTAGGGGTGTTCCGTAACGGCGGTGGAGGGTGGCAGGCGAACGCGCGTTTGTGTGTGACTCCGGTCACAGAGCTAACACGACCATGACTGAGCCAGGCGATCAACTCGTCATCTCCCGGCAGGGATTCCCCGAATCCGCCGCTCGGGGCACAGCCGTGGCGCGGGCGACGCTGATGAGGGTGGCCGCCGGCGACCTGCCGGCCACGCTCCGGCTGCACCGCCCGCCGAGGATCCTGGCGTTCTCGAAACAGGACGCTGCCAGCCCCGGCTTCCGGGGCGCCATCCAGGCGGCGCGCACCGCCGGCTTCGAGCCGGTCATCCGCCTGGCCGGTGGCCGCGCGGCCGTCTACCACGAGGGGACGCTGGCGCTGTCCTGGGCCGTGCCCGACCGGCGCCCCTCGGCTCGCACGGAGGAGCGCTTCAGGGAGCTGGCGGGCCTGCTCGCCGACTCCATCCGCGAGCTGGGAGTCGATGCTCGAGTCGGCGAGGTCCCGGGCGAGTACTGCCCGGGCGCTTGGAGCGTGAACGCGCGCGGCGCGACGAAGCTGGTCGGGACGGGCCAGCGCCTCATCGCCGGCGCTGCCCACCGCGGTGCGGTGATCGTCGTCTCCGATAGCGCCGGGGTCCGCGATGCGCTGATCCCGGTCTATGAGGCCCTGGGCCTCGGCTGGGACCCGGCCACCGCGGGCGGGGTCGAAGACGAGGTCACGGGAATCACGGTGCAGGGCGTGGAGGACTCGATCTTCGCGCGGTTGGGCGAGCTCTATGAGCTGCGTGAGATGCCCGTCGAGACTGAGACCCTCGCCCTGGCCGACCGCCTAGAGTCCGACCACTCGGTCGAATGAGACTGCTCGCCTTCAGCGACCTCCACGTCCACACCGGCCAGGCCGAGAGGCTCGTCGCCGCCAGCGAGGACGCCGACGTGGTCGTTGGCGTCGGCGACTTCGCGTCAGTTCACTCGGGCCTCGAGGAGACCATCGCCGTGCTGCGGCGAATCACCAAGCCGGCCGTCCTCGTCCCCGGGAACAACGAGACCGAGGACGCCCTGCGCGACGCGTGCGACGGCTGGGAGAACGCCGTGGTGCTCCACGGCGAGTCCACCGCGATCGACGGGGTCGAGTTCTTCGGCTTCGGCGCCGGCGTCCCCGTCACCCCGTGGGGCTGGAGCTTCGACCTCACCGAGGAGGAGGCCGAGGAGAAGCTCGCCGCATGCCCGGAGCGCTGTGTGCTCGCCGTCCACTCGCCGCCCCGGGGGCACGTGGACACGAGCAGCGCGGGCGAGCACCTGGGGAGCGTCGCGGTGCTCGACGCGATCGTCGCGAAGGAGCCGCGCCTGGCGCTGTGCGGGCACATCCACGAGTCCTGGGGCGAGCGGTCGGAGATCGGCCCGACGGAGGTGGTCAACCTGGGACCCGCGGGCACCTTCCTCGACGCCTAGCGGACATGAGAAGGGCCCCCGGCCGCGTCGGGACTAAGCCGCGATCCGGGAGCCCTCTCAGTTACTGGCACTCTGAACTGGTACTGGCACAACGCGGGCTTCCCTGCCCACGCGGCGGGGATTGTCGCGGCTGCCGAGGGGCCGCACCATCCTTCGATCGAAGGATTCTGCGTCTAGACCTCTCCTGGCCGATCGGGGGATGCAACACCAGCCGATCGGCTGATGTCGCCTCAGCCGATCGGGTGAGCGTGAGTGAGGCTCAGGACTCCTGGGAGGTGTCCCGGAGCGTCATGCCCTGCTCCGAGTCGAACTCGAAGCGCATGACGAACAGCTCGTCGTGGGTCACGGACCAGCGGTCCGCCAGCCGCTCGACGAGCTTCACCCGCCAGGGCGTGAGCATGCTGCGCTCGAGCTCCACGAGCCCGCCCTCCGACCGGTGAGTGGTGAAGTCGCGGTCGTACAGCTCGACGACGACCTTGGAGCGGTCGGCGCGCAGCTCGATCTCGAACGGAGCCGACGGCGCCGCTCCCGGCCGGTCGGTCCCGCTCGTCAACGCCCCCACGAGCACGGCCACCTGCTCGAGCACGACGGGGTCGCCCTCGGCGATCAGGTCGCCGAGCGCGTCGCGGACATGGGTCACCGAGGTTGGGCCCGCCGGAACCGACAGGGTCAGCCTCGCCTCATCGGGGCCGAGCGTCTCCGCGTGCGACCCGTTCGCTGACACCTCCTGCCCGATTACTTGGGGTTCCTTCCTCTTCAATTTCGGTCTCCCTTACCGCTGCGTTCGGCCCACCGATACTGAACCTAGACCCGGGCTCTGAACATAGTCCATTCGGACGTTTGTGCGGTTGATGGCGGCCCCACCAATCGGGGGATGCGCCGGTAGACGATTGGAGGGTCGGGTCGGGCCCCCGCGCCTAACCGGAGCCGATCGGAATCGAGGCCCGGACCACCGTCCCTTTGCCGTCCGAGCTCGAAACCTCGCCGTCCCCCCCAATCGCCTGCATGCGCTGGATCGTCGACGCAAGCCCGATGTGCCCCTCCCGGAGCGCTGCCTCCTGGCGCCCGGCCGGGATCCCCACCCCGTCGTCCGCCACCTCCAGCCTGACCATGTCCCCGTCGCGGTCGACGCTCACCGCGCAGCGCGACGCGTTCGCGTGCTTGGCGACGTTCGCGACCAGCTCCCGGCATGCGGAGAGGACGAGCTCGTCCTCGATCCCGCCCGCGTCCGGCTCGACACGGACCGTGTACCGAAAGCCGCCGCGAGTGGCGCTCTCGCGAACGATGGCGCCGATCGCCGTCTGCAGGTCGCCCTGCTGGTGGGTCACGGGATGGAGCGCCGCCACCGCCTCGCGAAGCCGGTCGATGGTCCCCTCCAGCGCGTGCTGGGCGCGGGTGAGGCCCTCCCTTCCAGGCGCCGCCTCCAGCAGGTCCTGGTGAGCGGCGAGGAGCAGCTGGAGCGCGTCGTCGTGGAGGACCTGCGCGATGCGCTGGCGCGTCCGCTCCTCCGCGAGCATGAGCTGCGAGACCAGCTCGCCACGGGCCTGCGCGAGGTCGGCGATCGCGCGGCTCTGCTTCAGCGCCCGCTCCTCGGTGCGCTTGACGTCGGTCACGTCCGTGATGTAGCCGGCGTAGATCGTCGGCTCCACCCCCGGCACGCGCCGGACCGCCACCTCAACGGGGAGCGTCGACCCGTCCTTGCGCATCGCGGTCAACTCCACGCGCCGATCCGGCGCCCCATCGTCCGTCGGCCGTGGGTCGAGCTCCCAGCGGTATTCGTCCCGGAGGTCGGGCGGCGCGATGAGGTCCGCGAGCTCCGAGCCGACCGCCTCGTCGGCCGTGTAGCCGAACGTGGCCTCCGCCGCCCGGTTGAACTCGAGCACCCGCCCGCGGTCGTCGATCGCGACGACGCAGTCCAGCGCCCCGTCGAGGAGGGCCGCCTTGAGTGGTTCAGATTCCTCGCGTCGGGACTGGACGCTCATAGGGCCGCCACATCTCCTGCGGCGGCTTCGCCGCCTGACATGCCAGTTTCGGTGCTAAAGCACCTCATACCCTCTACTCGAGGAACCCTCTCCGCATCCCCTCCGCGACGGCTGCCGCCCGCTCGGCTACACCGAGCTTGTCGTAGATGGCCTGGAGATGCGATTTGACGGTGGCCGGGCTGAGGTGGATGCGCTCCGCGATCTCGGGCGCCGAGTGCCCGGCGGCGACCAGCTTGAGGACCTCCCGCTCGCGCGCCGTGAGGACGGGGCCCTGCTGACGGCGCTCACGCTCGTGCAGCTCGCTCGCCAGGCCCGTCTGGACCTCCGGGGCGAAGGCGGTGCCCCCGCCGGCTACGGCCGCGATGCCGTCGCAGATCTCCTGGCGAGCCGCCTGCTTCGAGAGATAGCCCTTGGCGCCCGCGGCGACCGCCCGGTAGGCGAGGTCGCTGTCGAGGTGGGCCGATAGCAGGAGGACCTCGGTGTCCTCGCTGTCCCGCCGCACGGCGCCCAGCACCTCGAGGCCGTCGAGGCCCGGCATCCGGATGTCCAGCAGTGCCACGTCGGGCTTCAGGTTGGCGATCTCCTCGAGGGCGTCGCGGCCGTTGCTGGCCTCGCCGACCAGCTCGAGGTCGGGGCGCTCGCTGATGGCCCGCACCATCCCGTCGCGGTAGACCGGGTGGTCCTCGGCGACGAACACCCGCACCCGATCCGACCTCCTAGCGCTCAAGCCCCCTCCTGGATCACGCCGGCCACGGACACCATCGCGTCGTCCTCATGCTCGCCTCAGGCTAACCCAACGCCCCGGAAAAGGGGACGCCCCTGAAAGAAGTGGGAGCGCCGTGCCTAGGGATGGACTGGCACGGCGCTCCCGGGTCAATCGCGTGGCTGGCAGCTCGCTCATCCAGCTCCAGCGATCAACCAGTGCGGAGGATGGCTGCGCCCATCCTCGCCAGACCCGCCCCCGGGCGCAATCCTCCGGTCGGACGTTTTTGCGGATGAACCGGACACCCTGCGATCGGTGGGGAAACGATCCTCCGATCGGAGGATCGCGGCGCTCGGAGGGCTCTAAAGGCCCGTCTCGGGAACGTCCTGCTCGCCCCCCCGCTTCATCTCGTACAGGCGGGTGTCCCCGGCCTCGAGAAGGCGTGCGCGCTCGGGCCCGTCCTCGGGCCAGACCGTGATCCCGTACGAGCAGTCGAGCCGCTCGGGCATCGACGCCAGCTCCGCGCGCACGCGGCCGGCAGCGGCGACGGCCGCCTCCGCCCCGCTCTCGGGAAGGATGTAGGCGAACTCGTCGCCGCCCACGCGGAACGCGAGATCGGACGAGCGGCACGTTCGGGCGATGGCCTCGCCGGTATCCCGAAGCACCCGGTCCCCCTCGGCGTGGCCGAGCGAGTCGTTCACCACCTTGAAGCCGTTGAGGTCGAACAGCACGACGCTGAAGCGCCCGCCGTACCGCTTGCTCCGCTCGAGCTCCCGGGCCAGGGACTCGTGGAACCCCCGCAGGTTGAGCAGCCCGGTCAGGTGGTCCCGGCTCGCCAGCTCCTCGAGCTCCTGATCCATGCGCGCGTTGGCGAGGGCGACCGCCGCCTGGGCGGCGTAGGACTGGATCAGGTCGACGTCGCGCGGCAGGAACGTCCGCGGCTGGGTGGCGAGGGCAACCAGGAGGCCGAGGTGCCGGCCGCGGAAGGAGAGAGGCGCCGCGCAGATCGACCCGAAGGTGCGCTCGGCGTCGGTCGCCAGCCGCGACAGGTCCGGCGAGCCCAGGACGTCGTCGATCGTCACCGGCGCCTCGACGGGGGCCGCGCCCTGTGCCCAGGACTCCAGCACCGAGACGGCCCCGAGCGGCAGGCTCGTGTACCACGAGCTCGACTGCCAGTACAACCGCGGCATGCTGGCGTGCGTCCCCGAGCTCTTCGGGCTCGGGCCCGCGCACGTCGAGCACCAGGTCTGCGGCTGCCGGGGCGGCCCCGCGTGCATCTACGGGCTCCGATCGGAGAGCGGCCTCGGAGGCGGCTTCGAAGAGGGCGATCTTGTTCTCGTAGGAGAACCAGTAGTTCTCGTCGAGGAGCTGCTCGCGGCGGTCGCTCACCCACACCGGGCGAGCACGCGCTGGACCGCGTCCTCGCCTCCCACCTGCTCGACGTAGAGCAGGACGAGCCGGGAAGTGATCCCGTTCGTCTCGCGTCGCGCCTCCCTGGGGGTGGCGACCGCCGCTATCGACTCCGGTTTCGCTCGAAGGCGCGCCACCATTGCCTCTCTCGGGCGTCGCTGAATTCACGTTCGCCATCGGCAGTTCAGCCGCCGACTTGAGCCGGATCCGGCCAACTCAGCGAGTCGCCAATCAGCTGGTCAGCCAGCCTTTGGCAGGTCCTCGAGGATGGCCATCGCGGCGTTGCGCCCGTTCAGGGCGATGACCGATCCGGCGGGGTGAGTCGCGGCGCCGCACATGTAGAGCCCCTCGACGGGCGTGCGGTGATCTAGCCTCCGATCCCACATCTGGTCGGGGAGCGCCTCGCCCTGGAAGATGTGACCGCCGGTCAGCCCGATCCGGCGCTCGATGTCCGGTGGCCCGAGAACCTCCATCTGCTCGATGCACTCGTGGATGTCGGGGGCGTAGGCGGCGATCACGTTCAGGACCTGCTCGCCGATCTCGTCTCGCCGCTCATCCCACGTGCCCTCGGCGAGCTCGTAGGGCGCGTATTGGGCGAACACGCTCACCGTGTGCCGGCCGGGCGGCGCCACCGTCGGGTCGTAGGCGGTCTGGAAGTAGAGCTCGGCGAAGCCGATTCGGGGCTCGCCGTTCCGGCACGCTTCGCAGGCATCCTGGGCCGCGTCCATCCCCGGCGTGACGGACACCATCGCGCGGTGCGGCGGGACGTCGGAGGCGGCGGTGAAGGAGGGCAGCCGGCTCAGCGCCGCGTTGACCTTGACCACCGGGGACTCGATTCGCCACTCCTCGATCCGCTGCGCGAACTGGCCCGGAACCGCCTGCCCGTCCAGCATCCGCATCGTTCGCTTCGGGTCGGCGTTCGAGATCACCGTGGGCGCGCGGATCAGCTCCCCGCTCTCCACCTCTACACCCTCCCCCGGGACGATCCTGGCAACGGGGACTCCCGCCACGATGACGGCGCCCGCGTCCATGGCGGCCTGCGCGATGGCGAACGAGACGCGGCCCATGCCGCCCTCGACGTAGCCCCAGACCGCCCCGCGGCCCAGCAGGTCGCCCTGGTGATGCATCAGCTTCACCGACGCGGTCCCCGGATCGCGGGGCCCGGCGAACGCACCGATCACGCCCTGGCCGAAGAGCGCGTGCTTGATGCCGTCGTCGGCGATGTAGCGGTCGAGTGTCTCGGCGATCGACTCGGAGAACACCACCGAGATCAGCTCCTCGTCGTGGCCCAGCGCCTCCTCGAGCTCCTCGCGGCTCGGCGAGGACCCGCTCCAGGTGTCGCCGCGCGGCCCACGGCGGAGCAGCCGCCGAAGGCGGCCGAACATCTCCTCGTAGGCGACCATGCCGCTCACGTCGGCCTCGTCGAACCCACTCGCCCGCATGTGCTCGGCGGTCCGGTCGCTGTCGCAGAAGACCGCGAGGGAGCGCCCGTCGGGGAGCGGGCACCAGAGGTTGGGGTCGCAGACGAATACGCGATACCCGCGCCGCTCGAGCTCGAGCTCCCGGATGACGACCTCGTCCAGCAGCCCGACCACGTACGCGCAGGGGCTGATCACGTACCCGGGATCGTCGAAGGGCTGCTCGAGCGTGCAGGCGCCGCCGAGCTGCTCTCGCCGCTCGAGCAGCAGCGTCCGCCGGCCCGCCCTGGCCAGATAGGCCGCCGCGGTCAGGCCGTTGTGGCCGCCGCCGACGACGATCGCATCCCAGTCGCGCGCCGCGAGCGCCGACACGGGCTCCGGGAGCCCTACGCGGCCGAGCACCTCGTTGACGTCGATCACCGCAGCCAGGCTAACGCGGAGGCGATGGAGCGCGCGAGCCGGCAATCCGCGACCATCACCTGCCGTGAGCGACGGTGAACGTCAGGAGCTGGACCGGCCGGACGACGGCAAACGGGGAAAGAAGCTGCGCGAGAGCGCTCGGCGCACGGACTCGCGCCCGCAGCTCGTGGCGACCGCCAAGTTCATCCGCCGCCTCCTCCCCGGGGACGATCGCTACGGCGACGCGCTGTCAACCAGCGGCCCGCAGATGCCCGAGCGCATCGGCCGCCTGGTCTCGGGCGTCGAGCCCGAGCGCCCGAGCGCCGTCCGCGAGCTCGGGCTGGGTGCCCTGCAGGCGTGGCAGGCGCTCGCCGAGGCACAGGGCCGCGGGCGAGGGAGCGTGGACGTCGCGATCATGTTCACCGACATCGTGAAGTTCTCTCCATGGGCGCTCGAGGCGGGCGACGAAGCTGCTCTCGAGCTCCTGCGCCAGGTGGCCACGGTCGAGGACGAGGCGATCTCCGACCACGGCGGGAGCCTGGTCAAGCGGCTCGGTGACGGCGCGATGTCCGTGTTCGGAAGCGCCGACGAGGCGGTGCGGGCTGCCCTTCAGACACAGGAGGGCGTGCGCGATGTGGACGTCGAGGGCCATACCCCGACGATCCGGGCGGGCGTGCACGTTGGCCGCCCGCGCCGGGTGGGGAGCGACTATCTCGGCGTGGACGTCAACATCGCGTCACGCGTGGGTGAGTGCGCGAAGGCGGGCGAGGTCCTGGTCTCCGATCCGGCACGGGCGGCGATGGACGAGGACGGCTTCCGGTTCGGCCGCCCCCGGCGGCTCAGGGAGAGCGGCGCGCCGCGCGATCTCTCGGTCCACTCGGTGACCGCGGCGTAGCGCTACGCGTTCCCGATCAGCGGGTCCGCGGACACGCTGTCGTCGGGATTCTCCAGCGGAGCGGCCGTGCCGTCTGGCATCACGCCCGGCTCACCGGGGTGTGGAAGCAGGAGCGGGTCGTCGGGGACCCGGTCGATCGCCGGGTTCTCGATCGGGCTGCCGGGGCCGTGGGCCCCGGCAAGTACGGACCCGCCGGTTGAGTCGTCCTCCTCGCTTGCGGTCCTGAGATCCATCTCGTAGGGCCCGTTCCCGCCTCGCCGTGCCTCAAACCCGCCGAAATGGCCAAAGTCCGAGGCCGGGACTGGCCGGTTGCTCGGCCCCACGCACGAGGCGTCTCGCACCGTCCTGCGCCAAGAGGAGAATCCGCATCCAGGCGACGGAAGGAGAGAGCGGTCATGCGGAGTCAGACGACCCTTGGAGAGTGGATCGCGGCGAGGTGGTGGCTGTTCGTGCTGGTAGGAGGCATCGCAGTCGTGGCCGGAGTGCTGGCGCTCGCCTACCCGGACATCACGCTCCGGGCGTTGGGGATCATCATCGGGGCCTACCTCCTGATCTGGGGCATCTTCACGCTCGCAGCGGGGTTCGCTCCGGGGATCTCCGCGTCCCTCAGCGTCGTGAGGGTCCTGGTCGGGTTTATCGGCATCATGGCCGGGCTCGTCTGCCTCGTCAGGCCCGGTGCCAGCGAGCTCGCGCTGCTGATCGCCTTCTCGTTCTGGTTCATCCTGGTCGGGATCGGCGACCTCGTACGCGCGATGGAGAGCACGGACAACCGCGGGTGGATCGCGTTGCTCGGGGCGGTCTCAGTCGTCGCCGGGGTGATCATCCTCGCCAATCCCGACATCGGCCTGACGACTCTCGCGCTCCTCGTGGGCATCGGGCTCCTGGTGCGCGGAACGCTCGAGATCGTCGTGGGCTTCACGCTCCGCGGCATGCGCGCGACGCCACTCTAGGGGCGGTCTTGGAGCCGGAAGCGATCAGGCTTCGCGTCGCCGACCTCGACGGCCAGCGCGATTTCTATGAACGGGCGATCGGGCTTCGCCCCATCGACTCCGCCGACGACGTCATTCGCCTCGGTTCCGACGGCACATCGGTGGTGGAACTCGACCCGAGCCCAGGCGCCCCGCCGCGGCCGCCCCGGACGACCGGGCTGTTCCACATGGCGATCCTGGTTCCTGACCGCGCGGCGCTCGCCTCCGCCCTGGCTCGCGTCGTCCAGGCGGGGTCGCGGCTGAGCGGCGCGTCGGACCATCTCGTCAGCGAGGCGCTGTACCTCAACGACCCCGAGGGAAACGGCATCGAGCTGTACCGCGACCGTCCCCGCGCCGAGTGGGGGCGCGACGGCGGGGAGATCCAGATGTCGACGCTCCCCCTGGACGTCGACGGGCTTCTCGCGGAGGTGCGTGAGGACGGGACCCAGGCAGACGGGATGGCGGCGGGCATGCGTCTCGGCCACGTCCACCTGAACGTGGCCGACCTCGACGACGCGGAGCGCTTCTACTCCGGCGTCCTCGGGTTCGACGTCACGGTGCGCGGCTATCCGGGCGCTCTGTTCTTCTCCACCGGCGGATACCACCACCACGTGGGCGTGAACACCTGGGCCGGCCCCGGCGCGCCCGCCCCGCCGGCAGGGTCGCGCGGCCTCGACTGGTTCGAGCTCGCCGTCGACGATGAGCGCCGGCTCGCCGAGCTCGAGCAGCGGCTCGGAGACGCGGGCACTCCGATCGAGCGGCGGCCGGAGGGCCTCCTGACGCACGATCCGTCGGGCAACGGCCTGCTGTTGAAAAGCCCGGCAAGGCCCACTTGATCCCGCGAATTTCTGCGCCGAGACGGCCCGATCAACTCGGCGCGGCGCGGCGTGTCGCCGCGCTCAGCGCCTCCCCGCCCACCAGTCGCTCTAGCCCGCCTACGATCGCCCAGAGCGCCCGGAGGCGGAGCGCCGCGCCTCGGTCGACCGGACTGATCCGCGACTCGTTGCAGACCGCCGCCTGGCCGTGGCCCTCAGGCTCGACCCAGTCTGCGAGCAGCACGCGAACCGTTCCCGGCTCGTCCCACTCGAGGAAGTCTTCGGGCGTCTCGAGTCGGGGGTAGTCGCGCCGCAACGTCCACAGCCGGCCGCAGAGACCGGACACCGACCAGCGCTCGCCCTCCGCGAGGACCGTGAACGGATAGGAGCGCAGTAGCTCTCGAAACGAAATGTCGGCCGGGGTCCCGGGGATCCGCCAGCGAACGGCGCGTCCGAGCCTCGGCGCCTCGGCGATCGTCACCGCGGCGGCCGCCTGCCAGAGCTCGTCCGGGTCGGCGCGAGCGGCGCGCCGATGGCGGCCGCGCACCTGTGGATCCGGCAGCCAGGCATCCAGGTCGATCATGCGCCTCGCTTGCCAAATCTACCGAGGCGGATACATTCCACTGAGGGGCAGGACTGAGATGGATCTCGTAAAGCATCGTTCGCTCGCCGCGACGACCGGTTCGCTGGTTGCCATCGTGCTCATGGCCGCGCTCGCGGCCACCGCAACCGCGGCGGCACCGAAGCCGTTCGGGCACGCCTGCAAGGCGCAGAATGGCGTTCGCTTCTGCCCGACGCAGAACTCCGCCCAGCGCGTCCCGACCTGGGACGGCGTCCCACTCGACGCGGACGTGACCCTGCCCGCTCAGGGCAGCGGCCCGTTCCCGACGATCGTGATGCTCCATGGCTGGGGCGGCAGCAAGACCGACTTCGAGTCGAGCACGCCCCAGGGCGACGGCTCCACCACCTTCGACTACAACAACAACTACTACGCCAAGCTCGGCTACGCCGTCCTCAACTACACGGCGCGCGGCTTCGGCAACTCCTGCGGCGCTGCCAGCGGCACTCCCTCAGGTGCCTGCGCGCAGGGCTACATCCGGCTCGCGGACACTCGCTTCGAGACTCGGGACACCCAGTACCTGCTGGGCAGGCTCGCCGACGAGGGGGTCACGCAGCCGAACGCGATCGGCGTCACCGGGATCTCCTACGGCGGCGGCCAGAGCATGGAGCTCGCGTTCCTGAACAACAAGATCCGCAAGCCCGACGGCAAGCTCGTGGGCTGGAAGAGCCCGAAGGGCACGCCGCTGCACATCGCCGCCGCCTGGCCGCGCTGGCCTTGGTCAGACCTGGTCGACGCCCTGCTTCCCAACGGCCGCTTCATGGACACCGGCGCCGCCCCGGAGGGACAGAGCCTGAACCCGGTCGGGACCCCGATTCAGAGTTACCTCGCTGGCCTGTTCGGGCTCGGGAAGGCGGCCGGCTACTACTGCGGCACCGCCCCGGCCTCCACGCCGTGCACGAACCGCGACGCGAACCTGCCGATGAGCTTCGCCGAGATTGAGGCCGGGCAACCGTTGAGCGCCGACGCGAAGGCCGAGCTCAAGCGCACGTATGAGTTCCACGACGCATACGCCCTGCGGTTCGTGAAGGGCCATGCGAAGCCCGCGCCGCTGCTGATCGAGAACGGCTGGACCGACGACCTCTTCCCGCCGGAGCACGCACTGCGCGCGTACAACTACCTCCGCAACGCCTACCAAGGGTTCCCCGTCAGCCTCCAGTTCGGCGACCTGGGACACAGCCGAGGGGCAAACAAGGCGCGCACCAACAAGTACCTGAACAACCAGGGATACAGATTCTTCGCGGCCCACCTGGCGCACTACGCTAAGGGGCCGGCTCCGGGATCGGTAACGGCGTTCAGCCAGACCTGCCCCAAAACGGCACCTGACGGTGGCCCCTACAAGGCGCGGACGTGGGCGGCGCTCCATCGGCCTGGAGTGACGTTCGGATCCAAGGCTTCGAAGACGTTCACGTCGGTGGGCGGAGATCCGTCCGTGGCCAGCGCCTTCGACCCGATCGCCGGCACCTCGGACTCCTGCAAGACGATCGCGGAGACCAAGGAGCCCAACACGGCGACCTACCAGCACAAGTTCACCTCGCCGATGAACATGATCGGGCTCCCCACCGTGCGGGCCAACATCAACACGACCGGCAAGTTCGGGCAGATCGACGCCCGCCTGTGGGACGTCAGCGGTGGGCAGCAGCGACTCATCAGCCGTGGCGTCTACAGCCTGAAGAACAACCAGTCCGGGCGGATCGCCTTCCAGCTCCACGGCAACGGCTGGCGGTTCGCAGAGGGCGACGTCGCCGAGCTCCAGCTACTCGGAAAGGACGCGCCCTACTACCAGGGCGGCACCCGGCCGTTCACGGTCAAGGTGTCGAAGTTGAGGGTGGCCCTTCCCAAGCTCGCGGCCGGCTCGGCCGGCACTCCGTAACGAGCGTCAGGCCGCCCCGCCCGGGGGCACCATCTTCGCCAACCACTCCCTGAGGTCGGGGATGATCGCCGGATCGATGGTGTGCGGCACCGGCGACTCTCGGTAGAGCATGTCGGCGCCGGCGGCCTCGAGCCGATCCCGGGCGTCGCGCCCGAACTCCACCGAGATCACCTCGTCGGCGCTTCCGTGAGCGATCGCCACGGGTAGGCCTCGCGCCCTCTCCAGCTCGAGCTCGAATCCCTCGACGGTGGGGATGAAGCCACTCAGGGCCACGATGCCCGCGGGGGTGGGCCGGCCGGGACCCAGGCCGGTCGCGTACGACATCACAGCTCCCATCGAGAACCCGCCGAGCACGATCCTCTCCCAGGGGATCCCGAGCTCCTCGGGTAGGAGGTCGAGCCACTGCGACACGCCGGCGAGGCTCTCGAAGAAGGTCTCGGGGTCCGGGTAGCCGACTTGCCTGACGATGTACCAGTGGGCGCCGCCCGGGGGGAGCGACAGGGGCGCACGCGGAGTGAGACCGACGAAGCGATGCTCGGGATCGAGCGCCTCCAGCAAGGGGACCAGATCGAACTCGTCGGTGCCGCGCCCGTGGAGGAGGATCAGAGCGCCGTCGGGCGCTCCGCCGGCTTGCCGGAACTGGTGTGGCCAGTCCTCACGGTCCGGGGTCACGCCCGGGCCCGAGGCTCGCGGCGGGAAGCGGCGAGGCGCCTACCCGCAGAGACCATTCGGCTGCGAAGTGTTACACCGGTTCTTTCTGAACTTGTTGCCGTTGCCCTGGCCGTCCCACACGATGTCTGCCGGCTTGTTCTTCAGAACGTGGTTCTCCAGGATCCGGTTCTTGGAGGCAACGCTCCCGCCGAGCGGCTTCGTCGAGGCGACGACGATTCCGCCCGCAAACGGCGCGCCGGGCTGCGACGGCCGGTTGCTCAGCACCGAGTTGTTCTTGACGACGGACTTCTTTGCGCCGAGGACGCCGATGCCCGTGCCGGAAATCGGCGGCCCGCCGCCCCCTCCCTTGCAGAAGTGGTTGTTCGAGTCGGCCTCGTTGTTCCGGATCCGCCAGTTGAGGACACCACCCGGTGCGCCGGTGTTGATGAGCCCGATGCCGAGGCAGTTATGCACCGCCTCGTTGCGCATCGCACGGCCGTGTGATGAGTCCCTGAGGAAGAACCCGAACTGGCCGTTGTCGCGCGCGCGGTTGCCGCGCAGAATCGCCCGGGACTTGGGCGAGTCGCCGACGTAGAAGCCCGCCTCGCCGCCGCCCACAGACAGGTTGTGAAGGAACTTGGTGCGGATCGAGCCGAACGCCGCGGTGCCGTACTCCGCGTTGGCGACGAACTTGTTGTGGTCGAAGGTGGTGCGCTTCGCGTCGAAGGCGACCGCGCCGAAGTCCTTGAATCCCCGGATCTGAAAGCCCTTGATGACGGTGTCCTTGGTGCGGACCTTGCGGCTGCCCTGCTTGTGGGGCCCGATGCAGATCCCGGCGGCGCCATGCCCACACCGCTTGGTGTGGCCGGGCTTGATCAGGCTCCCCTTGTTGCGATCGATGCCGGAGCCCTTCAGCGTCAGGCCGTTCTTCCTGATCTCGACGCTCCCGTGGTAGGTGCCCTGATGGACCTTGATCACGTCACCCGAGCGGGCCTCGTGGACCGCGTGCTGTATCGAGTCCCCGGGGAAGACCTCGATGGTGCGGGCCATGCCCGTCGCCGGGAACGCCAGCAGCGCGCCAAGTCCGACACCGAGTCCGAGGAAGCGACGTCGCATCAAGATCCTCCTGTTGCCGTAGATGTCCGGATGGCGCCGAGACTACCCCACGGCCCCCCGACGAAACGAGCGGATTTGCCGCACGGTAAGCCCGCGAACCACCAGCGCCGCGCCCGGTTAGGCTGCACGGGATGGACTTCCAGGTGAGGCGCGACGACCTGCATGCGTGCCGAGTGGTGGCTGGCGACGATCCGGCGCTCGATCCCGGCCAGGCCCTGCTCGAGATCGACTCGTTCGGCCTGACCACGAACAACATCACCTACGCGGTGTTCGGAGAGGCGATGTCGTACTGGAACTTCTTTCCGGCCGAGGAAGGATGGGGGCGCGTCCCGGTCTGGGGCTTCGCGAACGTCGCGGCGGTCGGGGACACGGAGTTGAGCGAGGGGAGCCGGATCTTCGGCTACTTCCCGCCGTCGAGCGCGCTCGTCGTCGTCCCGGAGCGGATCGACGCCCGTGGGTTCGTGGACGCATCGCCCCACCGGGCGAGCCTGCCCTCCGCCTACAACACCTACGCGCTCGTCGAAGGGCTGCCGCTGTACGAGAAGCGGTTCGAGGAGCAGCAGATGCTCCTGTGGCCGCTCTTCTTCACGTCGTTCCTCATCGACGACTTCCTCGGCGGCGAGGACCTCTTCGGCGCCGGGACGGCAATTGTGTCGAGCGCGTCCAGCAAGACGGCGCTTGCCGCTGCGTTCCTCCTCGCCCGCCGCGACGGGGTCGAGGTCGTCGGCCTCACGTCGCCGGGGCGAGTGGAGTTCGTCGAGGGGCTCGGCACCTATGACCGCGTCGTCGCCTACCCAGACGTCTCGTCGCTGCCGGCCGCGCCGGCGGTCTACGTGGACATCGCGGGCAACGCTGGCGTACGGAGCGCGGTCCACGGCCACTTCGGCGACGAGCTGCGTCACAGCGCCGTGGTCGGGGCGACGCACTGGGACGCTTCTGCGGACGAAAGCGGCGACCCACTGCCCGGCCCACAGCCGGCGTTCTTCTTCGCGCCTGACCACATGCGCAGGCGCATCTCCGACTGGGGACGCGAGGAGCTCGATCGCCGTGTCGCCGATGCCTGGCTGCCCTTTGTCGAGTGGGCGACCGGCTGGCTCAAGATCGAGCGCGGGCAGGGCCCCGAGGCCGTCCAGGCCGCCTACCTGGAGCTCCTCGACGGCCATACGGATCCAGCGGTCGGCCACGTCCTCTCGCCCTAGCTCTCGCGCGCCTTGCGCGGGCGCACCCGATGTGGTCTGATCGGGTCCCCCACGGAAGGAGAACAAGATGGGCTTCATGGACAAGATGAAGGGCACCGCCAAGCAGGCGATGAGCCCCGGCGGTCAGATGGCCGAGCGGGACAAGATCATGAAGATCAACCAGTCCGGGGTCGAGGCGCGTGCCACGGTCGACTCGATGCAGGAGACCGGGACGCAGCTCGGCGGCGGCCACCAGATCGACTTCCAGCTCACAGTGCACCCGGCCGACGGCAGCGCGGACTACCAGGTCACCACCTCGCAGTCGCTGCACGACGCGACGCTCCAAGGCATCGCGCAGGGCGGCGACGTGGTCGTCAAGGTCGACCCTGACGACCCCCAGTCGCTCATGGTCTGGGGCCCCGCCAGCTAGCCGCGGCACCCACCGAAATTATGGAGCCGGGGAGAATCGAA
>CAWALB010000010.1:0-112709 GCA_963782795.1 uncultured Actinomycetes bacterium | reverse complement strand
ACGTACGGGCCCCGGCACCTAAAGCCAAACGCGCGGCATGCTCCCTGTCAGGCAGGTCTGCCTCGGCCAGATATACGCTGCCGCGCATGATCCTGTCGGACAGGACGATCCGCGAAGAGCTCGAGGGCGGCGGGATCGTGATCGAGCCGCTCGCGGGCGACGCGATTCAGCCGTCGTCGGTCGATCTCCACGTCGACCGCTACTTCCGGGTCTTCCGCAACGACACGACGCCGTACATCGACCCGAAGGAGCCACAGGACGACCTGACCGAGTTCGTCGAGGTCGACGACGGGAAGGCGTTCATCCTCCACCCCGGGGAGTTCGTCCTCGGGTCCACGCGCGAGCGGGTCGCGCTGGGAGACGACCTGGTCGCGAGGCTGGAGGGAAAGAGCTCGCTCGGCCGCCTCGGGCTGCTGATCCACAGCACGGCGGGATTTGTCGACGCCGGCTTTGACGGGCATCTCACCCTCGAGCTCTCGAACGTCGCGAACCTGCCCATCGCGATCTACCCGGGCATGAAGATCGGGCAGATCTCGTTTCTGCGGATGAGCACAGCCGCCGAGCACCCCTACGGAAGCGATGCCACACGGTCGAAATACCAGGGCCAGCGCGGCCCGACACCGTCGCGCTACTACCTGAACTTCCGCCAGGACGAATAGCCCCAGCGTCTTTGTGAACCGCCTGCGCCCGGCCCGCGTAGTTCAGGTCGGGACGTTCATCCCGATCGACACCGCAACTAGCGGGAATCCCGCATGTTGGTGGGGTGTACTACCTAAAGCATCTGAGTGGTCCAGCCGATAGACCTTTCGAATGGGAGACCGGGAGACAGCCAAGGGAAGTGACCTCGACCGAGGGCTTGAGCCGAGCGTCTTCGAGACTCATGTCTCCCCCGGCCAGCGGCGACGCCGCGGCGATCTCCACATCTGCCCCGAGTGCGGGTCCGACCTCGTTTATCCCACTGACTGGGCGCCGGCGAGCGACCGGCACTGGCAGGTTGCCCTACGGTGCCCCGAGTGTGAGTGGAACGGCGGCGGCCGCTACAGCCAGGACGTCGTCGATCGGCTCGACGAGGAGCTCGACCACGGCACCGAGGCGGTCCTCGACGATCTCAACATCCTGGTCCGGGCCAACATGGAGGACCAGATCGACCGCTTCGTCGCCGCCCTGAACGGCGACCAAATTCTTCCCGAGGATTTTTAGACCCCGGCCTACGAGTAGCGCTCGACCACGCCGTCGGCGACGAGGTTGAGGAGCTGGCGCTGCTCGGCGCGGAGCCCGGAGGTGACCAGGGCGTGCTTGGCCGTCTGGACCCTTCCCCGGGCGTCCGCCCGGACGCGCTCGAGCGCGCCGGTCGCCGCAACCCGGTCGCAGACGTCCACGGCGCCGTCCGCGTCCAACTCCCGCAGGTTGATCTTCGCCAGTGAGGAGTCCTCTTCCCTGGCCAGGATCAGCGGCAGCGTGACGGTGCCGTCGAGGAGGTCTGTGCCGCGCGCCTTGCCGGTGCGCTCCGGCGGGCCGGTGACGTCGAGCACGTCGTCGAGGAACTGGAAGGCCAGGCCGATCTCGCGGCCGAAGGTCTGCAGCGCCCGCTCCAGCGACAGGTCCGGCTCGGCGGAGTTCGCGGCCAGCTCACCGCCCTTGCCGGCGCGGCCGATCTGGCAGGCGCACTCGAAGAGCCGCGCCGTCTTCAGCCCGCACCGGTCCAGATAGCGCTCGGCCGAGATCGAGATGTCGAAGGCGTCCCGCCGCTGGGCCAGCTCGCCGAGGGCGAGCGCCACGGAGGCACCGGAGAGGAGCTCCACCTGCCGCTCGCTGCCGTCGTGGCCGAGCTCGGCGAAGGCCCGGGAGAAGAGTAGGTCGCCGACCGCGAGCGCGCGGTCCCGGCCGGACTGGGCGACGACCGTGGGCCGGCCGCGCCGCAGCGGAGCGGCATCGAGGACGTCGTCGTGCACCAGGGTCGCCATGTGGACCAGCTCGATCGCGGCGGCCGCGCGGATCGCGGGCTCGCCGGCTCCCGGGCCGGCGCAGAGCAGCACGAGCATCGGGCGCAGGCGCTTGCCTCCGGCCGCGAGGGTCGCGCCAGCGTCCGCCGCCAGGTCATCGCCGTGTCCCTCCACCAGGAGGCGCAGGCGCCCCTCGACCGCCTCCATGCGCATCGGCAGCCAGGCGTCGGCGGCGTCGAGCACCATCGTCACCGGCGGTGGGACCGCCGTGCGGTTCAACTCGAGCCTCCCTTGTGATCCATCGCTTCGGTCCCTCCCAGGCGGTGGGGTATCAGGCGCTCACGGCGCCTGCGTGGATAGTGATGATGCCGCCCGCGAGCACGAAGTAGCGGATTCGGCCGAAGCCCGCCGCGTCCATCCGCCCCGCGAGCCCAAGCGGCGACGGGAAGCGCTTCACGGATTCCGGCAGGTACGCATACGCGCTTCGGTCCCCGGCGAGCGTCCCGAGCATCGGGACGAGGCGGTCGAACCACAGCGAGAAGAAGGCCGACAGCGGCGGCCGCTGCGGCTGGGTGATCTCCAGGATCACCAGGCGGCCGCCCGGGCGCAGGACCCGGGCGAGCTCGCGGAGCCCACGGTCAAGGTCCTCTAGGTTGCGGGCCCCGAAGCCGATCGTGGCGGCGTCGAAGGAGCCGTCCTCGTACGGAAGCTCGAGCGCGTCCGCCCATTCGAAGCGCACGTTCGCGGCGCCCCGCTCGGCCGCCTTGCTGGTGGCCGCCTCGAGCATGCGCTCGGAGAAGTCGCAGCCGACGACGGTCCCCTCCGGGCCGACCCGATGGCTCAGCTCGAGTGCCAGGTCCCCGGTGCCGCAGCAGACGTCGAGCGCCGCGCCGCCGGGCTCGAGCTCGGCGAGCTCCGCGGCTCGCCGGCGCCAGCGGTGGTGCATGCCCGCGGTCATCGCGGTGTTCATCAGGTCGTACACGCCCGCGATGCGGTCGAACATCGTCCGCACCTCGCCGGCGAACTCGCCGGACTCGCGATTGGGAAGTGGCGTGGAGGTGGTGGCCATGACCGCGCTGGGCGCGTGCAGCAGCCTGGCTACTTCAGATAGGAGAGGAAATCGGCGACCTCGTTGAGCTTCTTCGGGCCGAGGCTCTTGAAGGAGGGCATGATGCTCGGCCCCGCCACCAGCGAGCGCAGGATCGCCGCCCGCGGGATGCGTGACCCGATGTGCGTCAGATCGGGCGCCAGCGTGCCGTTGCCGCTGTCGCCGATCTTGTGGCAAGCCAGGCAGGCCGACTGCGCGACCACGAGCTTGCCCGCCTCGTATTGGGGTGGGACTTTCAAATCGACCGTTGTCGGCGGCCCCGCGTTGGCGCCCTTATAGGTCAGGTAGGCCATGACAACGATCGTGAGGCTCATCGCGGTCATGGCGACCGGTCTGCGTTCCGGTCTGCGTTCCGAGTTGCGGTCGTAGAACGGCAGCAGGAACAGCAGGATCATGGCGATCGTCGGGATGCCGATCGTCGCCAGGGGCACCAGGTACGGGGGCTTCAGGACCCGCAGCACCTCGAAGAGGAAGAAGAAGTACCAGTCCGGTCGCGGGGTGTAGGTGGTGGTCGTCGGGTCAGCCTTCGGGCCCTGCTCGGCGCCGAGCACGAGCGAGAGCAGGACGATCACGAGCACCACGATCAGCGCCATCGTGGAGTCCTTCATCACCGCATACGGGAAGAAGGGCTTGCCCTGCTTCTTCAGCTGCTCGTACTCGCGGAGGTACTGCTCCTTCTCACCGCGGTTCAAACCCGCTCCTCCTTCGCGATCGCGCGATTGCGCTTGGGGTGCATCCACGGCGGAGCGGTCGTCCCGAGTTTGACGACGAGATACAGGTGCGCGCCGATCAGGGCGATGATCAGCCCCGGAACTAGCAGCATGTGGATCGCGTAGAACCGCGACAGGGTCACGGCGTTGAAGTCAGCGCCGGCGCGTAAGAAGTCACTGAGGTACGGCCCGATGAACGGCCCGGTGCCGTTGATGTTCACCCCCACGACCGTGGCCCAGAAGGACCGCTGGTCGAACGGCAGGAGGTAGCCCGTGAAGCCCATGAGCATCGTGAGGATCAGGAGGGTCACGCCGATGATCCAGTTCAGCTCCCGCGGGTACTTGTAGGCGCCGAAGACGAAGGTCCGCGCCATGTGGAGGTAGATCAGGATGATCATCACGCTGGCGCCCCACTTGTGCATCCCGCGGACGAACTCGCCGAGAAAGACGTCGTTCGTGAGGTGGGTCACCGAGCCGTAGGCCTGGGTCGGCGACGGGTCGTAGTACATCGCCAGGAAGACGCCGGTCACCGCCTGCACGACGAACGCGAAGAGGGTGGCCGAGCCGAGCGTGTAGAACCAGTTGGTCCCCTTCGGAACCTTCCGGTAGAGCATCCCGGTGAGGAAGCTCGTGGCCCCCGTGCGCTCGTCGAGCCAGCCGACGAGGTCAGCCGGCGCCTCCTTGGCGCGGTCGGTGGGGGTGCCGCCGTTCGCGCCGTTGGTGCCGTTCGTGCCCGACTTCTGCGGCTTCTTCAGCGGGGGCGGGATGAGGACGTCGGGGAACTTCATCGCGATCCGCCTACGGCGCCGGCGCCGTGTCCGGGCGCGGCGGATAGATGTAGTTCCAGACCCCGCCGGTGAACTCGCCGGGGTCCCTGGCCCGCACGGGCTGGAGCTGCGAGGTGACGCTGTAGCGGGGGCCGACCTGCACCTGGCCCCTCTCCACCCGAGTCTGGAAGCGGTCGAGCGGCCGGACCGGGGGCCCGCCGATCACCTTGCCCTGGAAGTCGTAGACGCCGCCGTGGCACGGACAGACGAAGCTCTGTGCCGCGGAGACGTAGTTCACCGGGCAGCCCAGGTGGGCGCAGCGGGTGGATATCGCGACGAAGCTGTTCGGGCTCTCGTCGTACTTCTCGGATCCCCGTCGCACGAAGGCCGTCGTCTTACCGGCCTCGCCGATCCCCTCCACGATCGTGAAGACCACCGGCTTATAGGTCGTGTCCGTGAAGCGGCTGGTGGGCCCGACGCTTTCCCAGATCTCCTTCGGCTTCTCGAAGATCGGTGCGAGCGCGAAGCCCACGGCCGGAAGCACGATGATCGCCCCGGCAATCCCGCCCACCGCCTGCCCGGCGACGGTAAACGCACGACGGCGGCTCATGGACTCGCCCTCGAAGTAGCCGGCGGGGTGCGGCTTCGGCTGAGAACCGTCGCCCGCTGGCCCGTTGGTCTTGTCGGCGGCGTCGGCCAAATTCAGGCTTAGATGAGTGCTCGCGCGCCTTGCGCGCACCGTCCCCTTTTAATGGGGCCGGAAGCCTATCGACTCGGCGGCCCCACCCAGTCGCTCGACGAGCCCGGCCTCTTCGGCAACCGAGGCGGCGCCCGCCCAAAGGGCCTGCGAGGCGCCAGGATCCCCGTTGCGGAGGGCCCGCTTGGCATCGTCGTGCCCGGGCGGAGGACCGGTCGCGACCGTGATCGCCGAGGCCAGCCACAGGGCCCCGGACTCGTCCTCGGGGTCAGGCGACCCGTGGTTGGCGGCGTGAAGCTGCGCGGCCAGCGAGATCAGGTCGGAGAGCTCCCTGACGGCCTCCAGGTCGCCGAGCCCGGCGAGCCGCTCCAGGCCCCGGGCGTACAGGTAGTCGCCCGCGAGCAGGGCCAGGTCGTCGTCGGCGCCGTTGACCACCCGAGCGTCGGCGTAGTGCAGCAGGTAGCCCTCGCGGATCGACTCGAAGAGGATCGCGTACTCGGTGGGCGCCTCCGCCGCCCGCGGCCCACCGGCGACCAGCATCCCCAGCCCCGGAACCTCGCCATCCGGGTCGCGGACGTGCGGCGAGATCACGGACCCCTCGCCGCGGAGCTGGATCGCGAGCTCGTTGAGGGCCTCACCAGGATCCGCCACGGCGCGAGATTACTGGCCGGCGGCCGATCCGAGGACGGCGACGAGGGGGTTCAGCCGCGCAGTCCTGCAACCGACGCGTGCACCGCGCCGTCGGTCCGGGTGACCCACATCATCGGTCCGGCCCGGAGGATCTGCGCGTCGCCCGGCTGTGCGGGTTCGCGGAACTCGATCTCGAGGTCCACCGACTCCGGCTCGCCGGTCTGCGCGAACAGCTCCTCCACCGGCTCCCAGTAGGCGGCATTGTTGACGTGGCCGGCCATGTCCGTGTCGCTCGCTCGGAACCGCCAGGGTGCAGCCGTCGGGGCGGCGGGCGGGTCCGGGTGGCCGAGCCGGAAGTTCGCCTTACGCGGGCCGGCGCTCTCGCCGTAGACGGCCTGGAACTCTTCGCCCAGCCTCAGCGGCCGCAGCGTCTCGGGGTCCACGTGGATCCACATGGCGACCGCCTCCACCGCGCCGCCGCCGCCCGAGACGCTGGTGCGCCGCTCCGCCGCCAGGCGCCCGGTCGCGCTGCAGAACGTCCGCACCGAGATCGGCTCGCCGAAGCGCGGGAAGGCCTCCACCTTCATCCGGGCCCGGCGCACGACCCAGGCGCCGCGGTCGGCGAGCCCGGCGTCCACGACGTCGCCGAATGCGATGTCCTGGAGCCAGCGCGCAATCGCGTCGAGGCGGACGCGGCCCGACCTCGTGGCGTCCGCGAGCCCGGGACCGACCTCGCGCTCGAACACGCGGCCGCGGGCCGGCGGAGGCACCAGCTCGGTGAGCGGGGCGGCCGGATCCTCACTCACGTGAACGCCGCCTCGAAAGCCTCGGCCGCCGCCTCGAGGGTCTGGTCGATGGCCGCCTCGTCGTGGGCGAGCGAGACGAACCACGCCTCGAACTGCGACGCGGGCGGGTAGACACCGCGGTCGAGCAGGGCGCGGCAGAAGCGACCGTAGGCATCCAGGTCGCAGGCCGACGCGCCCTCGAAGTCCCGCACCGGCCAGGAGCTGAAGAACGGGGTCACAAGGCCGCACACCGAGACGACCTGGATCGGGCGGTGCCCGGCGGCGTCCCGCAGGCCGCTCGCGAGCCGCTCGGTGAGGGCACCGAGCCGCTTGTAGGCGCCCGCGTCGAGCTCGCGCAGCGTGGCGAGCCCCGCAGCGACCGCGAGCGGGTTTCCCGAGAGCGTGCCGGCCTGGTAGACGTCGCCCGCCGGCGCCACGCGCTCCATCAGGTCGCGGCGACCCCCGTAGGCTGCCGCCGGAAGCCCGCCGCCCAGCACCTTCCCCATGATCGTCAGGTCGGCCTCGACCCCGAGCGCCTCCTGGGCGCCGCCCCGGGCGACGCGGAAGCCGCTGATCACCTCGTCCAGGATCAGGAGGGCCCCCGCCCCGTGGGCGGACTCGCGCAGCGACTCCAGGAACCCGTCCTCAGGGGGAACGACCCCCATGTTCGCTGGCACCGGCTCGGCGATGACGGCGGCGGGGGCGTGCTCGGCAACGGCGGCGGCCACCGCCTCCGGATCGTTCCACGGCACGACCACCGTGTCGGCGGCCTGCGCCCGGGTCACCCCGGGGCTGGCCGGGATCCCCTGCGTGGCGAGACCGGAGCCGGCCTGGGCGAGCAGTCCGTCCACGTGGCCGTGGTAGGCACCGGCGAACTTGACGATGGTGGCGCGGCCGGTCACGGCCCTCGCGAGGCGGATCGCGCTCATCGACGCCTCGGTCCCGGAGCTGACCATCCGCAGCATCTCCACCGAGCCGAAGCGGTCCACCACCTCGTCGGCGAGCTCGAGCTCGCCCTCGGTCGGGGCGCCGTAGCTCGTGCCCCGCTCCGCGGCCTCGGTGACGGCCGCGACGACACTCGGGTGAGCGTGACCCAGGATCAGCGGGCCCCACGAGCACACCCAGTCGACGTACCGGTTGCCGTCAACATCCACCAGCTCCGCACCCTCGCCCCGGTCGACGAAGATCGGGTGGTCCCGGCCGATGGAGCGCATGGCGCGCACCGGCGAGTTGACGCCGCCGGGCATTAGCTCCAGTGCCCGACGATAGAGCTCCGCTGAGCGGTCTTCGCCGCCTGCCAACGGCTCAGCCGAGACGCTTAGACATACCTGAACGGCACCAGCCAGTTTCGGGGCTAAAGCCCCTCACCTCAGACACTTGCGTGTTCACGTTCCCACGCGGCGTAGTCGTCGGTGAAGTAGTGCAGGCGGATCTTCTTGAACTCCGTCGACGAGTAGAGGACCGCGCGGTCCTCGCCGTGGAGCTCGTGCTCGTCGGCGATGTGATCGAGGACCGCGTCGCACTCCTCCTTGGAGCGACCGTGCGCCATCGTGAACACGGAATACGGCCAGTCCGCGTAGGTGGGCCGCTGGTAGCAGTGGGAGATCCCGCGAACGGCCGCCATCTGGCCGCCGACCTCGAGGATCCTTGCCTCCGGCACCCGCCATACCCCCATCCCGTTGGCCGAGAAGCCCGCCCGCCTGTGGAACAGGATCGCGGCGACCCGGCGGAGCAGCTTCCGGTCGACCATCCCCTCGAGGTGGCCCAGGAAGTCCTCGACGCTCATCCCGACCTCACGAGCGGCGTCGTCGTAGGGCCTGTTCACCACGGACATAGGCCCCTGAAGGGCGCGGATGACGGCCACGTCGGTCTCGTCGTAGGGCTGGCGCTCGAGCTCGCGGGGCGGAGCGGCGTCGATCGACGCCGCGAGCGCGTCGGTGCCCTGCTCCATCTCGAGGTTCATGTTTATCTTGAAGAGGGTGAGTGTCGGCAGCTGGCGGATCGACTCCGCGCCGGTCTCGGCCTGCAGGACCTCGAGCGTGCCTTCCAGGCCGAGCGCGGAATCCGGGGGCGTCGCGATCGTGAACCAGAGGTTGAACTCGTGCGTGCGGAGGTAGTTGTGGGAGACCCCCGGATGGGAGTTGATGATCTTGGCGGCGCGATGGGGGTTCTCGGAGTCCACCTTGGCGGCCACCAGCATCGATTCATAGCCCAACGCCCGCGTGTCGAAGATCGGGGTGATCTCGCGGATGATCCGCTCGTCGAGGAGCCGCTGCGTCCGCTCCTTGACCTCGTCCAGCGGCATGCCGGCGTCGCTCGCGAGCCGAGCGAAAGGCTCGGGATCGAGCGCGAAGCTCGACTGCAGCAGGTTCATCAGCTGCTTGTCGACGTCGTCCAGCGGGACGGCGGCGCCGCCCTTGCGCGAGCGAACCTTCGGGCGCGGCTCGGAGCGGGCTGCGTCTGTCGGGGTCACAGCCAAGCCGCGGCGTCCTTCGCGTAGTAGGTGAGGACGAGGTCCGCTCCGGCCCGGCGGATCGAGGTCAGCGTCTCGAGCACGGCGCGCTCCTCGTCGATCCAGCCGTTCTGTGCGGCGGCCTTGAGGGCCGAGTACTCGCCGGACACGTGGAACGCCGCCACCGGGGCGCCGGTGGCGTCCTTGACCCGGCGGATCACGTCCAGGTATGGCGTCGCCGGCTTGACCATGACCACGTCCGCGCCCTCGGCCAGGTCCAGCTCAGCCTCCCGAACTCCCTCGAGGGCGTTGGCCGGGTCCATCTGGTACCCGCGCCTGTCGCCGAACTCGGGCGTGGACCCGGCGGCCTCGCGGAAGGGCCCGTAGTAGGCGGAGGCGTACTTGGCGCTGTAGGCCATGATCGCAACGTCGGAGTGGCCCTCCTCGTCGAGCTGGGAGCGGATGACTCCCACGCGGCCGTCCATCATGTCGCTGGGGGCGACCACGTCCGCGCCGGCATCCGCGTGGGAGATCGCGGTCTTCGCGAGCAGCTCCAGCGTGACGTCGTTGTCCACCTCGCCGTGGCGGACGATGCCGCAGTGCCCGTGCGACGTGTACTCGCACATGCACACGTCGGTGATCACGAGAAGCTCGGGGTGGGCCTCCTTCAACGCGCGAACGGCAAGCTGCACGACCCCCTCGGGGTCGTAGGCGCCCGAGCCGGCCTCGTCTTTCTCGGTCGGGATGCCGAACAGGATCACCGCGCCGACGCCGGCGGACTGGATCTCCGTCGCCTCGGCGACGAGCTCGGTGATCGACAACCGCTCAACGCCCGGCATCGAGGGCACCGCCTCGCGCACGCCCTCACCGGCGACGACGAAGAGCGGCTGCACGAGGTGCTGAGCGGAGAGATCGGTCTCTCGCACCAGGTCGCGCAGTGCCTTCGTGCGCCGCATGCGCCGCATGCGGATGGCGGGAAAGCTCATACGGCTGATTCTAGGAGCCGGTGAGTGCGAGCGCGGGTGGGTGGCCCGAACGGCGTGGGTCGGTCCCGCCCGCTCCGTGGCGCAATCGTGTTCTGGGCTGGGTAGGACAGCGGTCCGCGGCGTACATGCCGGGTCGACGCAATCTATGCCCGGAAACCGGGCGCGGATTGCAAAGACCCGGCCTCCACGTTGCCGACCCCGCCTCCCCACCTGCGGGTTTTCGTCTCGCGCCTAGGCGAATCGGCGCAGCGCGATCCGCGCCAACACCGCGTATGCGGCGCCCAGGATCGCCAGGTGCAGGATCGGGCCTCCGAGGGCCGGGCCCGAGGCGTCGAGCGCTCCCGACATCGCGTCGAGGGCAGCGTCGAACGGGAACAGCGCCCGCACGACCTTGATCACATCGAAGAGCGCCGGGCTCACGGTGCCGGACTCGACAAGCGATATGAAGGCGATCGGCAGCGAGATCATGAACGCAAGCAGGGAGCTCGCCCGGACCTCCCGCGCGGCCGCGCCGATCGCGGCGCCGAACGTCGCGAACCCGAGGCCGCCCGCCGCGATCGCCAGGAGGATCAGGCCGAATCGGCTCCAGTCGATGTGCACGAACAGCGACAGGCCGCCGAGCATGACGAGGGTCACCAGGATCGAGAGGACCACTCCCAGCGTGACCTTCTCGCCGAGAAGAGCCCACTTGCTCACCAGTCCCCCGGTCAGGCGCGCGAACGCGTTCTCCTCACGCTCGAGAGCCAGCGATCCCGCCACCAGGAGGACCGTCACGAACATCAGCGTCACCGTCGCGGCCACCGAGATCGCGAAGGCATCGAGGCTCGGCGGGGATCCCGAGACGACCTCCTTGTCCACGTTGATCGGGTGGGCGATTGAGGACAGAAGCGGGGTGGCGAGGTTGAGGTTCTGCCGGGCAAGGCGCGCGAAGTTGATCACTCGCGCAAGCTCCGCGGTTGACGGGCTGTTCTTCGGCAGCTCCGGCTGGATCGACTGGAGGATCTTCTGCGTGTTCTCGAGCCCGAGGATGTCGAGCGTCTGACCGAGGAGGCTGAGGTGCCCGCCGCGGAGCAGGAGGGTGAGATAGGTCGCGGAGAGGCGGGTGACCTTCTTCGAGAGCTTCAGGTTCGCCTGGTTGATGAGCGTGTCGATGCGGTCGTTGACCAGGCTCGCCTTGACCGGGTCCTCCTCGTTGACCAGCACCTTCACGGTGGGCTGAGAGGGGTTCAGCGAGGCCAGCGACTCGAGGTCGCCGATGAAGTCCTTCGGCAGGATGAGAGCCGCGAGGACGTCGCCAGACTGCACCATCTGGCGCGCCTGCTCCTCGCTCGAGACGTCGATGCAGTCGATCCGCGAGCAGAGCTCCCCGCGGGCGCTGGTGACGTCCAGCTGCTGCCCGTTGATCACCAGCGGCGTCCCCGCGGGAATCTCGTTCAGGAACGCGACCCGTGGCGTCTGCGGGCCGCGCGAGAGCGCGAACCCGATCAGCACGGCGATCGCGATCGGATAGGCGATCAGTAGGACCGTCAGCAGCGGCGAGCGCCGCAGGATCTGGAGGTCTTTGATGAAGAGCCAGCGCATCGCTCAGCCGCCCCGGCCCATCAGTGGCCTCGCTCGCGCAGGAAGGCGACGAAGGCCCCCTCGAAGTCCCGCGCGCCGGACTCCGGCACGGCGGCGTGGAGCTCGGGCGGCGTGCCATCGAAGAGGTTCTCGCCGTCGGCGAGAACCAGCAGGCGCCGGCCGTAGCGCTCGGCCTCGGCGAGGTCGTGGGTGGAGAAGATGACCGTCGTCCCGGCGCCGGCCAGGCCGAGGACGAACTCCCAGAGCCGCTCCCGCTGGCGTGGGTCCAACCCGGCGCTGGGCTCGTCCAGGAGGAGCACCGCCGGGCGGGCCAGGAGCCCAATCGCGATGTTGATCCGCTGCTGGTTGCCCCCGGAAAGGGTCCCCGCCTGGTCGTCGCGGCGGTCCTCGAGGGCCGTCTGCGCCAGCATCTCCTCGACCGACGCGTCCGGATCGGCCACCTTCTCGAGCCGCGCGAACAGGCGAAGGTTCTCGGCGACGGTGAGCCGCCGGTAGAGCGCCGCCTGCTGGGGAACCCAGCCGATCTCACCCGGTGGCCTGCTCACCGATCCGGCGTCGGGACGCCGAATTCCGGCGAGGATCGACAGGAGAGTCGTCTTCCCGGCGCCGTTCGGGCCGATTACGGCGAGGAGCTCCCCCCGGTGGGCGGCGAAGCTCACGCCCCGCAGGGCTTCGCGGTCGCCGAAGGCCTTGGCGAGCCCGCGCGTCTCGATGACGGCGTCGCCGCCTGCCTCCTGCCCGGTCACGCCGGAAAAGCTAGTGGACGTGATCTCTCGCCCCTTCGGACCCGCGCTGCGGCAGCTATGGGCGTGCGCCACTTCGTACATCGGGCGGCGGGAATTTCACCGCTTAGACCGACACAACTATGCATGCCCCACAGGGTTTAATTGGGCGAAGGTCAGGAAAGGCATCAGTGATCTCAGCAGGAACCCGAGGCAGGCGCACAAAGCACCCCTTCGCTCAATCGGAGTCGGGGCTCATTCGGCGGGCAAGTGCTTGGGCGCCGAGCGACAGACCCCGAGAGATGTCGCTCTCGGATCTGGAGCACGCCGAGGGGGTCAGCTGGGTAGACATCCACCACGAGGCGCTTCGTAGCGCCCGGTCGCTGGGGACCCTGAACCGGGTCTGCGACGGTGCGCTGACCCAACGGATGGCGCGCGATCTGGCGACGCCTCGCCGCTTCCCCGCCGCCGGAACGTACGGGTCCACCTCGATCCGAATGACGGCTGCATTCCTGGTGCGCCACCTCCAATTGGACGTGCCCGACGCGGACGCCGGCGGCCCGGTCGCATCGGTCCTTAAGCCGGTGCAACTCCTGGTCGGCGACGGCTGGCTGCTGAGCGCCTGGCTGCCGTCGCGGCTCTTCCGCGGGTCCAGCGACGCCCTCGGCGCCGACTGCGACTCCGGCGACCCGGACCGGTTGCACATGGCCGTGGCGTCGAGCTGGCCCGACAGCGGCTGCGCCACCGCCCACGACCTCGCCGATCTCATGCGGCGCGAGCTCGAGGTCGCGTCCGGTCACCGGTCGCGCGCGGTCTGACGCCCGGAACATCGATCGACGCCACCGGCCCGCCACTCAGCGCTTAGGCTGCGCGCGTGCGCGTCCTCTTCATCGGCGACATCGTCGGCAGCCCCGGGCGGGCCGGGCTCGCCCACGTGATGCCGGAGATCCGCGAGCGCCACGTCCCCGACCTCGTCATCGCCAACGGCGAGAACTCCGCGGGCGGGCTGGGCATCACGGAGAAGACGGCGAACGATCTGTTCGCGGCCGGGGTCGACGTGATCACGACCGGCAACCACGTCTACCGCCACCGAGGCGCGTACGAGTTCCTCGACCGCAGCGACCGGGTGATCCGGCCGGCGAACTACATGACCGGCAACCCCGGCCGCGGCTCCACCATCGTGAGCGTCGGGGATCGTCGGGTCGGCGTCGTGAACCTGAGCGGGTCGGTCCAGCTCAAGGTCGCTCGATCCCCGTTCCCGGAGGCCGACACGATCGTCGCGCGCCTCGCTGGCGAGGCGGATGCCCTCATCGTGGACTTCCACGCCGAGGTGACCAGCGAGAAGATCGCGATGGGCTGGCACCTGGACGGGCGAGTCGCCGCGGTCCTCGGCACCCACACCCACGTCCCGACCGCTGACGCCCGGGTGCTGCCGGGCGGCACGGCGTTCATCACCGACGTCGGGATGACCGGGTCTCGTGCCGGGGTGATCGGGGTCCGGCGGGAGCAGGCGCTCGAGTCCTTCCGGACCCAGATGCCGGTGAAGTTCGACACCGCCGACGAGGACGTCTGGGTCAACGGCGTGGTCGTGGACGTCCGCGAGGACGGGCTCGCGAACTCGATCGAGCAGGTACTGGTCCCGGCCGCCTAGGTGGCCGGCTCGCGCATGGGGCCGCCGTACATCGGCAGCTCGATCCCAGGCCCCTCGCGCATCATCTGCTCCCACATGCGGGAGACCCCCGCCGTGCCGAACCGCCGGACCCGTTCCACTGCCTCCAGATCCAGAACGTCCGTGAGCATCTCCTCGCCGGCGCCGGAGGCCACCCGCACCAGCCCCTCGGGGTCGGCGATCAGGCTGCGGCCGACTCCCGCCGGCGACGCGGCATTCAGCGAGACCACGTAGAGCTGGTTGAAGATCGCGTTCGCGCGTGCCATCACCAGCTCCTGCTCGCGGTCGCTCGTGGTGGTGAGGTTGACCTGCAAGATGAGCTCAGCGCCCATCCACGCGAGCTGGCGGAACGTCTCGGGGAAGCTCCCGTCGTAACAGATCGCAATGCCCACGCGCCCGACCTCCGGAATGTCGAAGGTCACGAACTCCTCGCCCGGCGCGCAGGTCTCGTGGGGTTGCCAGGGGAAGACCTTTCGATAACTCGCGACGAGCTCCCCGTCCGGCCCAAAGACCAGGGCGGTGTTGTGGACCCGGCCGTCGGAGGCCAGCTCGTAGACCGTCCCCGGGACCAGCCAGATTTCCGACTCGGCGGCGATCCGCCCGAGCGCTTCGGTCAGCGGGCCGGGGACCTCGACGGCCACATCCCTTGCGTAGCCGGAGTGCTCCTCGAGGGTCGACGGCGGCGCTGAAAGGTGGAGCTCCGGCAGCACGGCGAGCTGGACGTGCCGCACCGTCCCCCTCAGGGAGCGGAGGCGGCGCGAGAGGAGGCCGAGAGTTGCCTCGGGATCACCGGGGACGGGTGCGGTCTGGAGCGCCGCGAGCGAGAGCGCACGCACGTCGTCAGCCGTACCTGTCTTCCCCCGGCTCATTCTTTGAATCTAGTTCGAAGAATAACTCCCTGAGCTCCGCCGCGCAACCCTGCCTGGGACGGCCGTAGCGCCGAATAGAATTCGAACATGCGGCGAAAGGACCAGGCTGAGCGACGGCGCCAGCTCGAGGTGGCGACGCGGCAGGTGCTACTCGAGCGGGGCGCGGTCGGCGTGCGGGTGAAGGACGTCGCCGAGCGGGCGGGTCTCGCCCCCAGCTCCGTCCTCTACTACTACCCGAGCCTCGACGAGCTCCTGATCGAGGTCTCGCGCGGTGCGATCGAGCGTTTCGCCGAGCGCCGCGCCGCGGCGGTGCGCCGGGTGGCCGGTCATACGGACCAGCTCCGGCTGGCGATCCACCTTGGAGTGCCATCCGGCCCCGACGACACGGAGAGCCGCCTGCTGTATGAGCTGGACGCCTTCACCGGCTCGAGCCCCGCCTTCGGGATCCTCACCGCGTCGTACTTCGACCGCCAGGTGCTCCTCTATGAGTCGGTCCTCGCGGCGGGTGCCGCAGCGGGCGAGTTCGAGCTCGCGACCGCGGCGCTGACCATCGCGCGCGGTCTGGTGGCGCTCGAGGACGGCATCGGGCTTCAGGTGGTGATCGGCCACCCGGCGATCGACAGTGCCGCGGCGGAAGCGGTCCTCGTTCGCTATGCGGAGATGGCCACCGGAGTCCGGCTGTCCGACGTCGAGCCGCCGCAGCCGGCCGCCGAATAGCATCGCGCGCCGTGAGCGATGCATCGACCCCATCGCTCGGCCCCCGCTTCACGAGAGCCCTCGAGCTCGCCTACGAGCTCCACGCCGGCCAGACGCGCAAGGGCTCGGGCGTCCCCTACTTCGGGCACCTGCTCGGGGTGACCTCGATCGTCATCGAAACGGGCTCCTCGGAGGACGAGGCGATCGCCGCGCTGCTCCACGACGCCGCCGAGGACCAGGGCGGGCGCGAGACGCTCGCCCGCATCGGCTCGGAGTTCGGCGACGAGGTGGCCGAGATCGTCGAGTCCTGCGGCGACAGCCTCGGTGACCCGAAGCCGCCGTGGCGGGAGCGGAAGCGCGCCTACCTCGAGCACCTCGAGGAGGCCAGCGAGTCGGCGCTCAAGGTCTCGCTCGCCGACAAGCTCCACAACGCGAGGACCATCGTTGTCGACTACCGCGACGTTGGCGAGGCGCTCTGGGAGCGCTTCAACGCCGACCGCGACCAGGTGCTCGAGTACTACCGCGCGCTCGCCGCGATCTTCTCGCGGCTCACCCCGGGCGCGCTCGCGACCGAGCTCGCGGTCACCGTCGGTGAGCTCGACGCCCTGGTCGCCGCGGTCAGCCCGACGAGCAGCAGCCCGAAGAACCAGGGAATGTAGAGGTAGAACCAGTGCTCCGCGGTGATCTCGACCGCGATCATCACCGCCGCGGCCAGGGCCGCGACCTGGGGCAGGGACCGCCGGCGCGGTAGGAACGCGACCCCGAGGGCGAGGGCGACCGCGAAGGCCTTGAAGGCGGTCTGGAGCCATTCGAGGGAGTGGTCCTGCCCCCAGACACTGAAGGGCGAGGTGCGGTCGAGCTGGCTCTTCACCGTCCGGTCGTAGAAGGTCCCGAGCCCCGGATCGATCGCCGGCAGGGCCAGCATCGCGCCGATGACGACGACCAGGCTGAGACAGAAGATCCCCACCGGCCGCCACCGGCGGAGCAGTGACTTCGACCCGTCTCCCTTGGTCAGCAGGCCGCGGTCCCCGGCGGCGAACAGCGGCACCAGGGGAAGCGGCGCGAACTTGGTGGCGATCGAGAGGCCGATGAGCGCGGCCCGCTTCACCGGCGACGCGAAGACGACGAGTGCCCAGACCAGGAGTGCCGCCACCAGCGCGTCGTTGGAGTTGGACTGCAGCGCGTAGTCGGTGAACGGGTACGCGGCCCAGGCGAATCCCAGGATGACCCCGAGGCGCGTGCCGTCCGGCCCCGGGCGCAGGCGCCTCCCGACCGCGATCAGCCCGCCCACCGTCGCCAGGTCGAAGGCGATCGCGGCGGCATGCGCGGCCGGCAGGTTGTCCCAGTGGCCGCTCCAGGGAAGCACGAGCTCGAACGGGACGTAGGCGTAGTAGTTGAACGGCCCGTAGGTGTCGCCGAAGACATTGTCGGAGGGGAAGTTGTTCCAGATCGCCTGCCCGTGGACCAGGTGGTCGGCGCCGATCACGCCGGCGTAGCCGACGTCGATTACCCCGGAATCGACGATGTTGAGGGCGATGCGAAAGCCGACCAGAAACGCGCCGCCGATCGCGAGCCAGGCCGTGGGCGTCGACGGCCGCAGGCCCTCCCCGGCGCCCCGGAAGCCGACCCAGATCATTCGCCCGAGGAGGTAGAGAAGCGGCGGGTAGGTGAGCGGGACGCTCACCCCGATGTTGCCCTGGTTGAAGTAGATCTCGGAGATTCCGAACGACAGCAGGACGAGCAGGTCCACGTGCACCATCCGCCACTTGCGGCGGAAGTCGAGCAGGGCGAAGAAGAAGATCGCCGCCAGCGGGATCCAGACGTACGGGGCATTCAGCTTGTGGCCGAACTGGTCCGGGTACCCGCGCGCCATCTGCCATGCGATCTGGTAGCCGGTCCAGGTCTCGGTGATCCGCCCTGTGGCGTCGTCGACGATGACCTGCACCCGCTCGGTCCCGCCCGCGTAGAAGTCCACCTGCCACGTCCCCGGCTTGGGCGTGGGGGTCGCGTCCAGGTGGCCCCAGCGCTCTTGCTCGGCGGCGACCTGCGGGTCAGTGCGGGCGATCGCGATCGCCCGTGCCTGGGAGAGGCGATGATCGGACTCGTCCGAGGTCGTCGTCGTCGCGCTCCCCGTCGACGTCGCCTTGGCGGCCGGGGTCGATCCGGCGGCCGAGGTTCCCTGCGCCCGGGCGGCGCCCGGCAGGCCGACGAGGAACGCGGCGACCACCAGCGCCGCGGCCACGAGCCCCCGCCAAGGGAACGGGGTCAGCGCTCGTCCACCCCGAAGGTCCACAGCTTGTTGCCGAGGAAGTTGAAGGGCATCGCCCCGGCGACCGCGACCGCCTGGGCGGGCAGCTCGGGCACCGACGCGACGTCAACGAGCAGGTACAGGAAAACGAGGTTGACGCCCAGTGCCAGCACGCTGACCGTGAAGAACCGCGCCGCCTGGAAGCCGGCGTGGCCCTCGGTGGCCTGGAAGGTCCAGTGCCGGTTGAGCAGAAAGTTGTTGGAAACCGCGACGCAGAACGAGAGCACGGCGGCGGCTATGTGATGGATCCCGAGGGCCTCCGTCAGCACGGCGAAGACGATGAGGTTGATGACGTACCCGCTCCCGCCGACGACGCCGAACTTGAACACCTGCACCCAGTTCTCGGGCTTCCTGGTCCCCAGATGGATCCGGCGGAAGATGCCCCACGTCCAGTCGGCAGCCCGGGAGCTCGCGTCGCGGGCCCGTCCGCCCCGGCGCGCGGGAGCGGGCTCCACAGCCTGGCCGCCCTGGCCCTCCGGGGTCATCGCGCGGCTCCCGCCACGTCGGCCACGCGGACCTCGGGGCCGTCACCGATGCCGAAGTGATCGCAGACCAGCCCGGCCACGTCCCGAAGCGTCCACTGCTCGCGGGTGTCGCCTACTCCGGGCTCAAGCCCACAGAGAAGAAGCGGGCCGAGCGAGTCCCCGGCGAGGAGCGCGCCGTGGCTCCCGCCGCCGACGTGGCTCGTGCCGCCCCAGTCGACGCACTCGTAGCCGGTCCCGAGCGAGACGACCACGTCGCCCGCGTTCGGCGCGTTCAGCGTCGACCACAGCCGGGCGAGCCCGTCCGGGTAGTCGGCGCTCGCGATCCGGCCGTCGCGAGGCCCGAGCCCCAGCACGGCGAGGTCGCCCTCCAGGTCCCATCCGTCCCCGCGGAGGTCGGTCTCCTGGGTCCCCGGCTGGAATCGAAGCTCAGCGCCGTCGCGCTCGACGATCGCCTCGGGGGCCGGCCCGTTCGCCGCGTCGAGGCGCGTGATGAGGTCGACCCCCTCGAGCTCCCGCAGCCGGTCGCGGACGCCGGCGAGGACCAGCTCGCGCCTGGGTGACTCGGCCAGTGCGTACACGGCCGCCGCGCGGGCGGTCGGGCTGACGGCCAGCTCGGCGAGCTCCGGGCGCTCCGCGTTCGGCGCCAGCACCGGCCAGTCGGCGCCGAGCGCTGCCGCAACGGGTAGCTCATGGTCGACGTCCGTCTGCGCGTGGTCGGCCATCAGGATCACGGCGTGAGACTCGAGGAACGCGTCCATACCCCCGCCCGCGTCCACGAGCTCACCGAAGCTGTGGTCCGCGTGGGCGATCGAGTTGCCCATCGCCCCCACCCCGTGAGTGTGAGTGTGGTGGTCGTTGTCGGGGAGCGAGAAGAGGAGAAAGTCGTAGCCGTCGTCGGCGATCAGCTCCCGGCCGACGCACGCGGTGTACGCGTCGCGGGTGCCCGGGCGCAGCGTCGGCTTGCACGGCACCTTCCGCGACGCGTACAGCTCGCCGTAGAAGAGCTCGTCCGGCCCCCACACCGCGTGCCGGAAGTCCGCCGCCACCGCGACCCGGCGCATCAGGCCCTCGAGGCCCAGCTCGTGACGGCGCCGCCCGCGGTAGATGAGGAACGGCGTGCAGGCCGTCCGCGCGCGCGCGTCGCCGAGCCGCTCGAAGATCGTCTCAACCTCGTGCGAGAGGTGGGCCATGTTCATGTTGTAGACGGTGTCGTAGAGGGTCCGAAAGAGACCGAAGGCCCGCGTCGCCTCCCATGAGGACCCGTACTCCACGTAGCGCCGCTCGGCGCGGTGGTACCAGTTCATGCCACTGATGTGGTGGTGCTGCGGGCCGGAGCCGGTCGCGATCTCCGAGCACGCCACCGGGGTCACCGACGGGAATGCCGAGACGCAGTCGCCGATCAGGGTCCCGCGGTCCAGCAGGGCCGCAAAGTTGGGCGCCAGGTCCTCGGCGCACGCCCGCAGGAGCATGTCCGTGCGGAGCGAGTCGACGACGATCAGGCAGAGCTTTCGCGACGAGGGCATGGGTGGAGTGTGACGGCCGGGCAGGGCGGGCTCACCGAAGCGAGCGCAGCCCCTCGTGCTTGCGCTGGGCGCGGCGCTGCCGGGCCGAGGCGAGCCAGAGCAGCAGAACCAAGAGGAGCAGCCCGAACGGCTCCCAGACGAACGCCGTGATCACCGCCAGCACGAGAGCCGTCGCGGCGACGATCAGCCCGATGGACGAAGCGCCCTTCACGCGCGCCTGCGCGCCCGCCACCACTGCGCTCACAACCCCGTAGGACACGACCGCGAGGATCGCGCCGAGCGGGACGCCGACGATGGCCGGGTGGTCCCGGTTCGACATCGAGATCGCGAACAGCACCGCGCCGGCGATGGCGGCGGCGATCGCGAGCGCGACGCCGATCGCGTCGCGGCGCCCGGAGGCGCCCGCGAAGGTCCCGACCGCGATCGAGAGCCCGACGCCCTGGCAGATGGCGAGGAAGAGGCTCATGGGCGCAGAGAGGCTAGCGCCTCGCCCCGGTGGCCCATGGCAGCTGGGCCCTTCCGGATCAGCCGAAGCTGGCGCTGCGGTCACAGCCCGCGAGCCTGACCTGGAGTGGCCCGTCGGTGGTGACCTGGAGCTTCGCGTCGCACCCGAGCTTGGCCCGCTTCGGATGCACGACTACGCGCGAGAGGTTCTCCGCATCCAGGTGCAGGAGGTCCGCTCGCTTCGTCCGCGGCGCCTTCCCCCAGGACTTGGACTGCTCCACGTAGGGCATCGCCTGCTCGTTGCCGCCGGTCAGCACGCCCACGGTGTGGCTCGTCGGGCCGGCCTTCGGGTCGCCCACTCCGAAACCCTCGGAGCGAGCGTCGACGGTTCCGAGCGGAGCCGCCCCGCCGGAGTTCCGGAGCTTCAGCCCGGAGAGCCAGTAGGCGTGATTGGCCACGGTCCCGTCCTTGCGGAAGTCCATGGTCGGGTTGACCACGTAGGTGACGTGAGCCGGGTTGCGCTTCACCGTGTGCTCGCCGAGGAACTTCGCCACCGGCGCATACTCGTCGTTGACGGCGAGGGCGAAATGGTCGGCGCCGGTGAACAGGTCGAAGATGTAGCGGTACCCCAGTTGGTCGAACGTGTTCGCCTGCCGGACCGCGCCGGCCACCGGCACCAGTTCGTCCTCGGTGCCGTCCCAGATCATGAACGGGACGTTGCGGACCGACGCGAGCATCCGGTTCGTGTTGCTCCCGGCGCCTCCGGGCTCCGGGTCCGCGGGTGGCACCCAGATCCCCAGCCCGGGCGGGCCGACGACCGGGTTGGCCCGGGCGAAGAGGTCCGGATATTGCGTCGCGAACTTGTAGGTGCCGTAGCCGCCCATCGAGTACCCCGAGATCGACGTCCACGACGGGTCGAGCCGGTAGTGCTTCGCGACGTCGGCCCAGACCTCGAAGGTGTCCGCCCCGGCCTGGCCGTAGTACCAGCCGTCGGGGCCGCGTCCCTCCGGCGTGATCACGATCGAGCCCGGGGCGCGGTCCCCGATCTGGGACTGGTTGCGCGTGTCGCCGAACTGGTTGTAGTTGGCGCCGAGTGAGTGCAGGAGGAGGGTCAGCCCGTAACCGTCCGAGGGCGCCGGCTTGCGCGGCACGTAGATCGCGTAGGGCTGCAGCCTGCCCCGGATCTCTCCCAGGCAGTTCGTCGCGGAGCCGCAGGTCTTGGAGTAATCGGTCCCCTGCTCGGATTCGAAGTGGCTCACGAGGATCCTGTCCATCGGGCCGCTGGTGGGCACACCGGTCGGCTTGCCCCGCATGTCGTCCGTCACGCCCCGGTCGAGCTTTCCGAAGTCGACCTCGGCGTGGAACGGCGCCAGGTTTCCCTTCGCCAGGTCGTTGCCCTGATCGTGGTCCCGCCACCACGCGGGATCGGTGAAGACCGAGCCGGGCGGGAAGGGGTGCTGCCATGGTTCGGAGAACCGGAAGGCGACGTTGAAGAACGCGGGGGGCTTCGCGAGCCCTCCGGCGCCTCCCGGCTTGGTCGCGGTCGCCGCGGCGCCCGGAATCAGGTAGCCGTGCGACTTGGAGTCCCATAGCCCCACGCCTGCCGCCATGCGGACGGTCCGCTTTCCGGGGTTCCAGGCCCGGTGCGACACCTTCACCTGGATCTGGCGCCGGGGCTTGCTGATCGAGACCTTTGGCGCGGGGCCCTTGGCGCGCTTGCCGCTTGCCCCGCGGACCAGCTCGGCGTGACGGCCGTGCACGGTCAGAAAGAGCTGCGCGGGCTCGCTCACGTTCGCCCCGTCCGGCACCTCGTGCAGCTGCTTCGAGTTGCCGATGGCGATCGTCGTCGCGGCCAGGGACGGCTTCTTCATCGTGTTCAGCGTGATTCGGAAGGCAGTGGCATGGGACAGCGGCTTGACCCTGAACTCGACGAGGTCGGCGGCGTTGCCGGCGTAGCCCGCGTCCGTGGGGTACGTGTAGGTGCCATTCGGCGCGGAGAAGGAGTTCCCGCTCGTCCGCGGGTCGGTCGGGTCGGGGGTGGGCGCCTTCGCCCCGTTGTCGTCGTAGAGGTAGTCCTGATAGAGGAACTCGCCGCGCCGATACGCGCTCGCGCCGGAGATCAGGATCGGCTTGGCGTGCCAGACGCCTCGGTTCTGGAGCTGGGGCGCCTTCGCCGGCTTGCGGTAGAGCATCGACGGGCCTGGACGCGGCCCGGGGCCGCGGTACAGCGAGCGCTTTCCCGCCCACGCGGCGCTCGGCGCCAGGGCGGCGGCACCGATCAGCACAACGACGACCCCTACCCGAGCCCTCACGGTGCCCGAATCTAGTCGCGAAGCGTCCGCCATGCGCCGGTTGTCGGCGTCCTTCCGGCACACTTCACGGATGCCCGAACCGCAGGACCGACCCTCGGAGCAAGCCGGCGCACCGCCTCCAGCCCACCGGCGCGCGCACCAGACGGCGCGCGACCTTGAGCGCTACGCGGGCCTGTTCGCCCAGCGCACCCGCGTGATGCGATCGTCGGCGATGCGCGACCTGATGGCGATCACGGCCCGCCCGGAGGTGATCTCCCTCGCCGGCGGACTGCCCGACACGTCGACCTTCCCGCCGGAGACGTTCGCTGCGCAGATGACGAAGATCGCGCAGGAGTCCTCGGCCGAGGCGCTCCAGTACGGGCCGACCGAGGGCTTCGCCGGGACCAAGGCGGCGATCGGGCGGGTGATGGCGGCCGAGGGGATGTCCCCCGACCCCGACGACATCATCGTCACCACCGGGGGCCAGCAGGCTCTCGACCTGATCGCCAAGACGCTGGTGGACCCGGGCGACGTGGTGATCTGCGAGGCGCCCACGTACCCGGGCGCCGTGCCGGTCTTCTGCTCATACGAGGCCGAGACGCACCAGATTCCGGTGGACGACGACGGCATGCGGGTCGACGAGCTCGAGGCGCTGATCGACCGCCTCGACTCGGAGGGTCGAAAGCCCAAGTTCATCTACTCGGTGCCGAGCTTCCAGAACCCGGCCGGCGTGACGCTCTCGCTGGAGCGCCGGCGCCGGTTGGTCGAGCTCGCCCGGCGCCGGGAGGTCCTCGTGGTCGAGGACAACCCATACGGCCTGCTGCGTTTCGAGGGCGACCCACAGCCGCCGCTGTACCAGCTCGACGGCGGCGACTACGTGATCTACGTCGGCACGTTCTCGAAGATCCTCTCCCCCGGCATCCGCCTCGGATGGGCCGTCGCGCCGCCCCCGGTGATGGAGAAGATCGTCCTCGGCAAGCAGGCGACCGACCTCTGCACCTCGACCCTCACCCAGTACTTCGCGGTCGAGTACTTCGCGGAGGCTCGCTGGCGGGCTTACGTCGACAGCCTCTGCGACATCTACCGCGCCCGACGCGACGCGATGCTCGAGGCGCTCGAGCGCCACTTCCCTCCCCAGGCGACGTGGACCCGGCCGGGCGGCGGTCTCTTCGTCTGGGTGACGCTCCCGGACTACATCGACACGTCCGACCTGCTGGCGAAGGCCCTGCGCGAGAACGTGGCCTTCGTGCCCGGGGCCGCGGCCTATGTCGACGGGCAGCAGGGGAGCAACTCCATGCGGCTGAACTTCTCCGGGTCCGACGCCGACGAGATCCGCGAGGGCATCCGGCGAATCGGCGCCGTCGTCGGCGAGCAGGTCGGGCTCTACGAGACGATCACCGCCGAGCACCGGATCCCGCCGGCGCCACAGCCCTCCGAGCCAGGCGACGTGGTCCCGCTTCGCCGGCCCCGCCGGGAGACCTGATCGCGGCATGAAGGTCGCCGTGCTGAAGGGAGGCAGCTCGCTTGAGCGTCAGGTGTCGCTGCGCTCGGGAGCGCGGGTCGAGGACGCGCTTGCCTCGCTCGGCCACGAGGTGGTGCCCATCGACGCCGACGCTGACCTCGTCCACTCGCTCAAGGACGAGCGGCCCGACGTTGCCTTCATCGCCCTGCACGGGCCCGGCGGCGAGGACGGGACGCCGCAGGAGCTGCTCGAGATCCTCGGCATCCCGTACACCGGCCCGGGCGTCGCCTCGTGCATCCGCTGCATGGACAAGGTCCTTTCCAAGCACCTCCTACGCGCGGCCGGGATCCCGACCCCCGACTGGGTCGCCTTCAACTCGACCGCGTTCCGCGAGCTCGGCGCTGCCGACGCGCTCGAGCAGATCGAGGGTCGCCTCGGATTTCCGCTCGTCGTCAAGCCCGCGGCCCAGGGCTCCGCCCTCGGAGTCCGGTTCGCAGCGTCGCGTGACGACGTCCCGGAGGCCCTGGTCGCCGCGTTCAGCTATGACGATCGGGTCCTGCTCGAGCGCCACGTTCCCGGGCGGGAGCTGGCCGTCTCCCTGCTCGACGGTGAGGCGCTTCCGATCGTCGAGGTCCGAGCGAAGGAGGAGGACCGCTTCAACTACGAGGCGCGCTACGAGATCGGGCGGACCGAGTACATCTGCCCGGCCGACCTGCCGGAGGAGGTGGCAGCGAGCGTCCGCGAGGTCGCTTCACTGGCCTACGAGACGCTCGGCTGCACCGGGTTCGCGCGCGTCGACCTCATGCTCGGCGAGGACGGGCGCCCGGAGGTGCTCGAGGCGAACGCGATTCCGGGCCTCACGGACACGAGCCTCCTGCCGATGGCCGCCCACTCCGCCGGCCTCGAGTTCGAGGACCTCATCGCGCGGATCATCGAGCTCGCCCTCGAGGGCGATGGCCGGCTCGCCCAGCCCCGGGGCGCCTAGGCCCGCTCCACCATCCCGGCCATCAACTCGACGGCCTCCTCGTTCGTCAGGCCCTGCTCGCGGACCAGCGACTGCCAGGTGGAGAGCGCGAGCGCGTGACGGATTGCCGCCTCGACGCGAGCCCTTCGCTTGCCCCGCAACCCGCGACCGCGCACCAGGATCCCGGCGATCTGGTCGAAGAGCGCCAGCCGCGCCTGAGTCTGCGCGGACAGGCCCTCGACCAGCGGCGAGTCGCGGATGACGAGCGACATCATGTCCTCCGTCTCGTCCCACCAGCGGTAGAGGGCCGCCAGCGCCTCGCGAAGCCGGGCGGCGGGATCGGCGATCTCCACCCATGGCGACGGATCCGGCGGCGGGTGCAGGGACATGTAGTGGCCCGAGCACGCCTGGAACAGGCTCGGCTCGTCGGGGAAGTGGCGATAGACGGTTGCGCGCTGCACCCCCGCCTCCTCGGCGATCGCGCTGACCGTCGTTCGGGCGGGCCCTAGCGTCCCGTGCAGCTTCACGGCCGCCTCGGTGATCGCCTGCCGCGTCTGCTGCTCCTGCTCGGCGCGAAGGCCCTTGCGGTAGCGGCGCGTCTCGGCTGTATTGGCTTCGGTGGACATCGGTGTTCAACCAATATTGACAGATCGGGTTGATGTGTGCTAGGTTCGCCGTACAGTTGTGTTCAACGAAATGAAGGGAGACTCAAGGATGACCATCGACCGACAGACGCTGACCCGGTTCGACGCCTCACAGGGCCCGCGCAACGTGGGGCCGACTGACGGCCGGCTAGTCGACCTCGGCTCGATCGGCGCGAGGATGATGGCCTGGACCGAGGAGACCGGCGGTGGCTTCTCGCTCGTCGAACACCCGATGCCCCCGAAGCATCTGGCCGTCGGGCTGCACAAGCACTCGCGCGAGGACGAGTACAGCTACGTGGTCAAGGGACGCATGGGCGCCATTCTCGGTGACGACGTCGTTTACGCCGAGGCGGGCGACTTCGTCTTCAAGCCGCGCGATCAGTGGCACACGTTCTGGAACGACGGGGACGATCCCTGCCACATCCTCGAGATCATCGCCCCGGGCGGCTTCGAGCACTACTTCGACGAGCTCGGAGACATAGTCGGCGTGGAGGGTCCCCCGGATCAGGACGCGCTCATGGCGCTAAACGAGCGCTACGGGCTCGAGATGAAGCCGGAGACGGTTCCCGAGATCTGCGCGAAGTACGGGCTCTGGCACCCGATGCTGGAGATGACGGCCGCCTAGAAGCGGAAGGGGCGCCGGGGAGGCTAGGAGTCCTCGCCCTTGGCGAAGTCCTCGGGCGTGACCTGGTCGAGGAAGTCCTTGAACTTCTCGACCACCTCCTCGGTGTCCTCGACCTCGTGCTCGAACTCGATCGACGACTCGTCGATGACGTCGTCAGCCGCAAAGATCGGCGCCGAGGTTCGGACCGCGAGGGCGATGGCGTCCGAGGGCCGCGAGTCGATCTCGAGCTCGGAGCCGTTTACGGAAACCGTGATCGACGCGTAAAAGGTGTTGTCGCGGAGCTCGGTCACGGAGACCCGCTCGCATTTCGCGTCGAGCTGCTCGAGGAGGTCCGACAGCAGGTCGTGCGTCATCGGGCGGGGAGTGGACGCGCCCTGGAGCTTCATCAGGATGGCCGCCGCCTCCGGATGCCCGATCCAGATCGGGAGGAACCGGTTGCCGTCGACGGTCTTCAGCAGCACGATCGGCTGCTTGCCGACCATGTCGAAGCTCACGCCGTAGATCTGCATCTGTTGCAAGTCGATTCTCCGAGCCCTCGCTGGCCTGCCGGGATTATAGGTGCGGGTCTGGGGTCGCCATCCCGGCCGAATTTGGCGTAGCGGCGCCGAAGGACGATAATCGTGGGCGGATGTCCGAAGCGCGTCAGCAGGCCTACATCGAGGCCCCCGTCGAGATCGTCTGGGACCTCATCGCCGACGTCGACCGCCACCCCGAATGGTGGCCCCGCGTCCTCTCAGTCGAATGCGAGGGACTGGAGCCGGGCTGCAACTACCGGCAGGTCACCCAGACCCCGATGGGCAAGGACGAGATGAACCTCCACGTCGACTCCATGGACGACTGCAGGAACCTCGTGATCCGCTGCGTCAACACCGGCACCTTCGTCCGCTGGACCCTCGCCGAGGCCCAGGACGGCACCTTCGTCGACGCCACCTTCGGCATGGAGCCCTTCAAGCTCCAGTACCGCGTGTTCGACTGGACCGTCGGCCGCCGCTTCTTCCGCAACTGGCTCGAGGAGTCCCTCGACGCGATGCAGCGCGTGGCGTCCGAGCGCGTTCCTGCGCCGCCCGCCGAGTGACGGTCGCGCGATCGCCGCTCCCCATGTGACAGGCGCGCCGGACGGACGTAGCCTTGTCAGAGGGCAATGAAGCGCACGCGAACGCTTGCAGCTGCGGCAATCGGCGTCTCCCTCGCCGTGGTAGGGGCCGGCTGTGGCGGATCCGGCGGTGCCCCTGGTCCAGCGGAGCGCGCCGGTTCGCCTTGACCGTCATCGCGGCGGGGATGGGCCAGTACGTCAGCCGGCGCAGTCCACAACCACGGTCAGGCTCCAGTCGGGCGCCGTGTCGAGAACCCCGATCCCCGGCGCCTCGGCACGCACTAGCCAGGTGTCGGCATCCACCGCATAGTTTCGGACAGCGACAACGTTCTCGTCCTGCGAGACACCGCCCAACACGTAGCCGCCTCCGGTCACCTTGGTACCGGGTGGGCAGTCCGCAGTGAGCTCCTTGATCAGGGTGGTGTCCACGATTGTTGCGGCGCTCGTCTGCGTGATGCCGCCCGTCGTCACCACCGAGTTGGCGAGGTCAGTGGGGTTGACGGAGCCGGCGATGATGTTGGCATGCTTGCCCGTCGGTGGCTTGTGGCCCGAGATCGTGGCGGGGCCGACCTGGCTGTTTGAGGAGACGACATAGGCAGCCATCGCCGTGCCGCCGCCCAGCACGAGGAAGACGGCGAGCGTCGCCATCACGTTGGCGTAGGTCAGGTGCCGGCCGAAGCGGCGCATGGGTTCCTCCCTGATCGAAGTAGCTCTGCCCCACCCTAGCCCAGCCGAAGGCGATCCTGGCGGGAATCGGCCGCCGCCAGACGGATGGGCGATCCCTGGACTCCAGCGAGCCCGGAGGGCGAGCGACGTGAGAGTCCAGAATCGACCGTCGCTGGATGCGGATGATGGGCGATCCTGGACTCGAACCAGGGACCTCCTCCTTATCAGAGAGGCGCTCTGACCGACTGAGCTAATCGCCCCGCGCCGCTCATTCTAGAAAGAGCGCGGGTAGCCTGGCCAGGCGCATGCCTCGCCGTCCCGACATGCCGCCGCTACACCGGTCGTCGCTGGCCGGCGACCCGATCGAGCAGTTCGCCTCGTGGTACGAGCAGGCGGCCGCAGAAGTTCTGCTCGCCGACGCGATGGCGCTGGCCACGGTGGACGCCGACGGGGCACCGGACGCGCGGATGGTGCTGCTCAAGGGCTTCGGCCCGGACGGCTTCCGCTTCTTCACGAACCTCGGATCGGCGAAGGCGCGCCAACTCGAGGCGACGCCGAGGGCGGCGCTCATCCTCTACTGGCGGGAGCTCGACCGGCAGGTGAGGATCCGGGGCGGCGTCGAGAAGCTGCCGGCGTCCGACGACGACGCGTACTTCTCAACCCGGGCGCGGGAGGCGCGGATCGGCGCGTGGGCATCGCCCCAGAGCCAGCCGATCGCCGATCGCGAGACGCTCGACGCGCTCGTCACAGAGGCGGGCGACGGATTCACCGGCGAGGAGATCCCCCGGCCCGAATTCTGGGGCGGATTCCTGGTGCGGCCCGAGCGGATCGAGTTCTGGCAGGGCCAGGCCGCCCGCCTGCACGATCGCTTCGTCTACGCCCGCGCGGCGGAGGGGTGGGAGATCCAGCGGCTGGCGCCCTGACGCGCGCCTAGTCGCGGTGAGTCGCGCGTACGAACGCGTGCAGCTCGTCCAGGTCGTCGAACCGCATCTCGACGCGAATCCCGCGGCGGGCGGCCCGAACGCGGACGCCTGTGCCCAGCGCCTGCTCGAGCGTCTCCTCCGCGCGGGAGAGCGCTGCCTCCTGGTCCGGGTGGGGCACGAGCTTCGGGGCCGGTCTCGCGGAGCCCTTCGCGTGACGCTCGGTCTCGCGGACCGACCAACCGCGGGTTGCCGCCTCTCGCGCCAGGCTGCGACGAGCGTCGTTCCCCTGCGCCTGGAGGATCGCGCGGCCGTGGCCCTCGCTGAGCTCGCCCGAGGCGAGGAGATCGAGCACCTCGTCGGGCAGGTCGAGCAGGCGGATGAGGTTGGAGATCGCCGAGCGGCTGCGGCCGAGGCGGCGGGCCAGCTCCTCCTTCGAGAGGCCCAGGTCCTCGACCAGCGCGGCACACGCGCGTGCCTCGTCGATCGGGTTGAGGTCCTCGCGGGCGACGTTCTCGATCAGCGCGGTCTGGAGCCGCTGCGCCTCCGCCTCGTCGCGGACGATCGCCGGCACGGTCTGCACGCCGGCCTCGCGGGCGGCGCGCCAGCGGCGCTCGCCTGCGATGAGCTCGTAGCGGCCGTCGGGTAGCGGTCGCACGATCAGGGGCTGGACGATCCCCGCGTCGGCGATCGAGGCCGCGAGGCTCGTGATCGAGGCCGGGTCGAACCGGGTCCGCGGCTGCTCTGGGTTCGGCCGGATCAGCTCGAGCGGGAGGTCCCTGAGCTCGGGCCCCTCCACCGACGTCTCCGGGATGATCGCGGCGAGACCCCGCCCGATCCCTCTCCTGGTCAACCCTCGACCTCCACTTGAGACTCATCGGCCGGGCGTCGTTCCACCGAGACCAGGTCCGCTCGCTCGCGCTCCGCGAGCTCGGCCGCCAGCTCCCGGTACGCCACCGACCCCCGGGAACTCGGCGCGTGCTCCACAACGGGAATGCCAAAGCTCGGCGCCTCGGCCACTCGGATGTTGCGTGGGATCACGGTGCGAAGAACAAGGTCTGAGAAGTGTCCGCGGAGCTCGCGCTCGACGTCCTGCGCAAGCCTGGTGCGATCGTCGTGCATGGTGATGACCATGCCGGTCAGAACGAGCCCAGGATTCATCTCGCGCCGAATCAGGTCGAGGGTTTCCAGGAACTGGACGAGGCCCTCGAGGGCCAGGTACTCGGCCTGCACCGGCACCACGACCCGGTCGGCGGCGACCAGGGCGTTGACGGTGACAGGGCCGAGCGCGGGCGGGCAGTCGAGCAGCGTGAGGGCGAAGCGCTCACGGACGGGGCCGAGCGTTTCGCGAAGGGTGCGTTCGGACCCCTCGATGCGGGGCAGCTCGATCGACGCGCCGGCCAGGTCGCGATTGGCCGGGACGATCCAGAGGTTGTCCGGGCCGGCGGGTCGCGCCGCCTCGGCGACGGAGCGCTCCCCCATCAGGCACTCGTAGCTGGAGGGACTCAGATCACGCCCCAGGCCGAGGGCCACGGTCGCGTTGCACTGCGCATCGAGGTCGCAGACGAGCACCTGGTTGCCCGCCTGGGCGGCGCAGGCGGCGATGTTGACGGCCGTCGTCGTCTTGCCGACGCCGCCCTTCTGGTTCGCCACTGCGTAAACCGATCCCATCGGCGCACGACCTTACCGAGTGGCCCAGCGCGCAAACCTACGTGCCGAGAGGCCGCTTCTTCGCCATCCCGGGCCTCCGCGGCAGTTCGGGCGGCGTGGCGCCGGTCTTCCGTAGGACGTGGATGTGCCGGTTGCGCGAGCCGGCGTAGGGGCCGACCCACCTGACGTCCGCACGGCTCATCCCGATGCGCTCGGCGACGCGGTCCATCTCCGCCTCCTCGTCAGGATCACGCCTGCCCTTCCAGGCGACCAGGACGCCCCCCTCGACGAGGAGCGGCGCCGCCAACTCGGCAAGGGTCGCGAGGCGCCCGACGGCGCGGGCCGTCACCGCGTCGTACGCCCCGCGTCCGCCGGCGGGAGGCTCGGGACCGGCCCACTCCTCGGCCCGCCGGCACACGACCCTGGCATTGCTCAGCGCGGCGGCCTCGATGGCGCGCTGGATGAACTCGCACTTGCGGGCGGTGGCCTCGATCAGGTCGATCCGCGCGGTCGGCAGCGCGGCCGCGAGCGGCAGTCCGGGAAACCCGGCCCCCGCCCCCACGTCGGCGATCGAACCAGCCCCCCGCAGTGCCTCAACCTCGAGGCCGCTCAGGGAATCGGCGATGTGGACGCGCCACGCGTCCTCGGGGTCGCGGACGGTGCTCGGCGCCGAGGGATCGCCCGAGACCTGCTCGACGATTGCCTCGAGGGCGGCGCGCGCCGAGGGGTCGAGGTCGTCGGGGCCCGCGATGGGGCTGGTCAATCGCTCAGCAGCGGCGCGACCACGACGCAGCGCTCGGGCTCGTCGCCCTCGCTGAAGGTCTCGATCCCGGCGCGTTCCTTCAGGTGCTGGTGCACTACGCGGCGCTCGCTCGCGGTCATCGGCTCGAGCTCTATTTCATTACCCGTCTTGACCGCGCGATCGGCGGCGCGATCGGCCTGTCGCTCGATCGCATCGCGGCGGCGCTCGCGATATCCGGCTGCGTCCACCGTCACCCGCTTGCGGTCCGGGCGGCCCTGGAAGGCCGCTCGATAGCAGAGGAGCTGCACCGCGTCGATCGTCTGGCCGCGGCGACCGATGAGAAGGCCCAGGTCCTCCCCGTCGACCCGGCCGATGATCTCGTCCTCGTCCTCGGACACCTCGACGCTGCCGTCGACGTCGAGCTCGCCCACGATCCGCTCGAGAACCGCGCGCACGCGCTCGACGGGCTCGTCGGCGAGGCCCTGGTCTTCCTCGGCGGCCATGGCGCGAGTCTAGTCGCGAGCCGCTCCCGGTGGCGGTGAGATGCCCCACGTGAAAGAGCCGGGCGAACTCGCCCGGCTCTCACGTACTGACAGATGCAGGTGGGGCTATCGACCGGAGGTCGTTGCCTGCGGCGTCGCGCGGCGGAACAGGTCCTCCGCGCTCTCCTGCACGTCCTCGAAGCGGCGCTCGACGTCGCGGCGTGCCGTCTTCACCTGGCGCTCGGCGTCACGGCGGTTACGCCGAAACGCCCGCAACGCCTGAGCGCGCTGGCGCTTGATGGTCCGCTCCGCCTGCTTGCGGGCGGTCGCACCGCGCCGCTCGAACCTCCGCAGGTTCGTCGTGGCGCGGCGCTGGATCCTCTGCGCCTCGCGGCGCGCCTCCGTCTGACTGCGGAGAGGCTTGAGGGTGCCCGCGACCTTCTCGCTGCCCGAAACGACGGCACCGACGGCCGTGTCCGCGACACGCTCCGCCTCGAGCGCGACCACCTTCAGGCGGCTCTGCTGCGCACGGGCGCGGGTCTCGGCGGCCTTCTGGGCTGACCGGCGTCGCTTCGCCTCGTTCTGCTTCCGCGTGGCCGCTGCCTTCTGGGCGGCGACCCGCCTCTCGGTTTCGGTCCGCGTAGCCATTGGTTTCACCTTTCTCGCTTGCGTCTGTATTACGGATAACTCCGCTTACCCGCTCAGCGGGCAGGGAACCGTCGATCGCTTACGCAGGCGTGAGGCGGCGCTATCGGCGCTTGCGCTTCTTCTTGCGCGGCGGGGGCGGAGGAGCCTTGGTTTCCTTGATCGCCTCCGCAGTCGCCGGGGCCGGCGCTGGCATGACCCGGTTGACGATCCACTGTTGGCCGAGGCTGAAGAGGTTGGTCGTGATCCAGTAGACGGCTAGCCCCGCCGGCGCGTTGATGATGAACGGGACGATGATCAGAGGGAAGAGCAGCATCAGATAGCGCTGCGCGGGGCTGGCCGTGGGGCTCGTCGCCGTGGTCAGCAGCACGCTCGCGGCTGTCGTGGTCACAAACAGGACGATCAGGACGATCAGCTCGGCGCCCTGCGGCGCCGCGATCACCGACTTCACGAACAGGAAGCCGGGTGGTGGGCTGGCCATCACGTCGGCCTGGAACGTGGAACCGCGCAGCAGCTGGTAGATCGCGATGAAGAACGGGATCTGGAGGATGAACGGGAGGCACGAGGAGAAGGGGTTGACGCCCTCCTTCTTGTAGAGCTCCATCGTCTCCCGCTGGAAGCGCTGCGGGTCGTCCTTGTACTTCTCCTTGAGCGCCTGGATCTTCGGCGCGACGAGCTGCATGCGCCGCATGGAGCGGATGCCGCGCAGGGAGAGCGGCAGGACCGCAATCCGCACGGTGAAGGTGAGCGCGATGATCGCGCCGCCCCAACTGAGGCCGACGTTGTTGTGGAAGAACGTGATCACCGAGTCGGCGACGTTGATCAGCGGCTGCAGGATGTTCGCGAGCGGCAGGATCACGCTGGGGCCTCCCCCCGGTGGCGCTTGAACAGCGTCTGGTCCTCCACCGGGTCGTAGCCACCGTGGCTGAACGGGTTGCACCGTAGGAGCCGCCAGCCGGCCAGTACGAGGCCGCGCAGCACGCCGAACTCACGCACGGCGTCTACGGCGTAAGTCGAGCAGGTCGGGTGGTACTTGCAGCGGCGTGGCATGGCGGGTGAGATGAACCGCTGGTACGCCCTGATCGGCGCCAGGATGACGCCCGCGAGGAAGCGTTTCACGTCAAACGCTCCCGCCCGCGAGGCCGGCCTCGGACATCAGGCCGCCAAGCGCCTCCGCGACGCCCTTGGCGCCCTCGCGATCGAGCAGGCCCGCCACGTCGGGTCGCGCGACCAACACGAAGTCATGGCTCCCCTGGACCTCAGGGGTCATCGACCAGAAAGCATCTTTGAGGGCGCGCTTCACGGCATTTCTCTCTACGGCGCCGCCGACCTTACGGCTCACGGAGATCCCGAGCCGGGTGTCCTCCTCCCCGGATTCAGCCGTCCCGCGCGGGAAGGTGTAGAGCACGAGGAACCGGTTGGCGTGCGACCGGCCCTCACGATAGACGCGATCGAAGTCGCCGCTGCGTGACAGGCGCCCGCGCTTGCGCCGTCCGCCCGACGAGCCGGCGCTCACGGCGTGAGCCGCTTGCGACCCTTGCGGCGCCTGCGCTTGAGAACTGCTCGGCCGCCGCGAGTACGCATGCGGGCGCGGAACCCGTGAGTGCGGGCGCGCTTTCGCTTCTTGGGTTGATACGTCCGCTTCACGACCGGCGAGGCAGTATAGGCGGTGCTTCGTCGGTCCCCGGGCGTGCGGCTGGATAGGGGTCTCGCCTTTTTCGCGCAGGATGCGGGCTCGCCTTCGGAGCCGGCGCCGAGGCCCGCAAACGCGGTTCTATGATCGCTCGCCGATGCCCGAAAACACCCTCCACGACGATCTCGGTTCGATCTGGGTACACGTCACGGAGGACCTTCGAGCGAGCCTTCCCGCCTCGACTTACGACCTTTGGCTGGCGCCCTTGCGTCCGGTGTCGGCGGAGGGCACGGGCCTTCGCCTCGCCGCCCCGCGCTCGATTCGCGCCTGGGTCGACCGCCGGTATCGCGGCGCCCTCGAGACGGCCCTCCGGGCACAGGAATGCGGCCTCGAGCACATCCTAATCGTGGAGGAGGGGGCGGAATCGGCCACCCCAGGGTCCACTCAGGGGATGGAGGCCGTCGAATCCCTCGACCTCGACCCGAGGCACACGTTCGAGCGCTTCGTGATCGGCTCCGGCAACCGCCTGGCCCACGCGGCCGCGCTCGCGGTGGCGGAGCTCCCCGGCGAGGCCTACAACCCCCTCTTCATCCACGGGCCTCCGGGGCTGGGGAAGACCCATCTCCTCGGCGCGATCGCCGACTACCTGCGCCGCCGGCGACCGGAGCTCACGGTCCACTACACCACCGCCGAACGGTTCACGACCGAGTTCGTGACCTCGCTGCGAAAGGACGGGCCCGAGCTCTTCAAGCTCCGCTACCGCAAGCTCGACGCGCTGCTCATCGACGACGTCCAGGCCCTCGAGGGCAAGGAGCACACCCAGGAGGAGTTCGTCCACACCTTCAACGCCCTTCACAGCACCGGCAAGCAGATCGTCCTCACCAGCGACCGGCCGCCCGAGGCGATCAGCCGCCTCGCGGAGCGCCTTCGCGACCGGTTCGAATGGGGGCTCCGCGTCGCGATCGGCCCACCCGACCTTCGCACCCGGACCGCCCTGCTCTGGCTCATGAGCGACGCGGTTCCGATCGAGATCACCGAGCCGGCCGTGCTGCACGACATCGCCGGGATCGCTGCGGGCAACGTCCGGCGGCTCGAGGGAGCCCTGACCCGGATCGCCGCGCTCTCATCCGTCCTCGGCGAACCCGTGAACCGGGCTCTCATCCGCAAGGCTCTCGACGACCGCGTGGCCGGCGATGGCGCCTCCGGCGGCCCCCGCGACCCGGAGCCGGGGTCGCCGTCGGTCCCGGCTATCCAGGGCGCCGTCTGCTCGATCCTCGGGATCTCACAGCAGGCGATGCTCTCTCCCTCCCGTGCGTCTGAGGTCTCCCGCGCAAGGCAGATCGCCATGTACCTCTCACGCGAGCTGACCGACCTGTCGCTCGCAGAGATCGCGCGGCAGTTCGACCGCGACCACACGACGATTCTTCACGCCGTCCGCGTCGTCTCAGCCCGCTCCGCGGGCGACGCCGAGGTGGCTGACACCATCCACCGTGCACGAGAGCTCCTCGGTGCACACGAGCCAGCACCACTGCCGCCTCCTCAACGTCCCACCAACCGTCCACCCATCCCGTCCACAGACGAAACCCCGCAGGTGAAGCCATGACCGTCGGTTCTCCACAGCCATCCACCACACTCACTACATCTGAATCAGATAGGAAGATGCAAGATGTGTCGATGAAACTCTCACTTTCACGCGAAAAACTCCTCACCGGCCTCCAGGTCGTGAGCAGGGCCGTTTCTACGCGCTCCACGCTGCCGTCACTTGGCGGTATCCAGCTCGATGCCGCGGGCTCAAGCCTCACGTTGCGCGCCACCGACAATGAGCTCGGGCTGACGATGGTGCTTTCGGAGGTGCAGGTCGAAAGCGAGGGAATGGTCCTGCTCCCGGGTCGTCTACTCGGTGACGTCGTCCGCAGCCTTCCCCCCGGCGACGTGACTCTGGCGCTCCGCCCGGACCAGCGCGACGTGGAGCTGATCGCCTCCGCGGCGCGTTTCCACCTGCGCACGCTGTCCGCGGAGGACTTCCCCCGCCTCCCGGAGCTCGCCGAAGACGCCGCGACCCTGCCCTCCGGCCCACTGGCGGCGACGATCGACCGTGTGGCCCGCGCCGCCTCTCGTGACGAGGTGCGCCCGATCCTGACCGGCGTCCTCTTCCAGGCCGACGAATCGAAGCTGACCATGGTCGCGACCGACTCCTATCGCCTGAGCGTCAAGCACACCGAGCTCGAGACCCCGCTCAGCGCCGGCATCGAGGCGAACGTCCCGGCCCGCGCGCTGCGGGAGCTCGCCCGGATCATCGGCCAGGACGGCGGCGAGGAGGTCGCTCTGTCGCTGGCTCGCAACCAGGCGGTGTTCCGCTCAGGCGACGTGGTGCTGTCCTCGAGGCTGATCGAGGGCCAGTTCCCGAGCTGGCGTCAGCTGATTCCCGAGTCGTTCGAGCACGAGGTGCGCCTCCCGCGCACCGAGCTGCTCGAGGTTTCGCGGCGGATCAGCCAGCTTGCGCAGCGCAACGCTCCCCTGCGCTTCGCCTTCGCCGAGGGTGAGCTCACCATTGCCGCGGAGACCCCGGAAGTGGGCGACGCGAGGGAGGCGATCCCGGCGCCCTACTCGGGCGAGCCGCTCGAGATCGCCTTCAACCCGCAATTCGTGATCGAGGGCATCGAGAGCGTGGACGGCGAGGAGTTGGTGATGAAGCTCAGCTCGCCGCTTCGCCCGGGCCTGCTCGAGCCGATCGACAGCGAGGACTTCAGCTACCTCGTGATGCCGATCCGGCTCAACGTCTAGGAGCGAACCATGCTGGTGACGCGGATTCGCGTCCTCGGCTTTCGCAATCTCCGCGGCCAGGAGGTCGAGCTCGGGCCGCGGATCTCACTGCTCTGGGGCGCCAACGGGTCCGGCAAAACCAACCTTCTCGAGGCGCTCTACATGGCTCTGGCCGGCCGGTCGTGCCGGACCCGCACCGAGCGTGAGACGATCGCCTTTCGGGAGCCTATGGCTCGAGTTGAGGTCGAGCTCGACGACGCAGGTGAGACCTCCACCTTCCTGTGGTCGCTCGCCCGCGGAGGCGACCGCCGCCACCTGCTCGACGGGGCCCCGATGGGCCCGGAGCTCGCCCATCGCCGCCCGCCGGTCGCCGTGTTCCTCCCCGATCGCCTCAGCCTGGTCAAGGGGCCGCCCGCGGACCGCCGAGCGCACGTGGACGGCCTGCTCACCGCGCTGTGGCCGGCGCGCGCGGAGGCGAGGCGGCGGTATGGCCGGGCGCTCGCCCAGCGAAACGCGCTGCTCGGTCGCATCCGAGCCCGGATCGCGACCGAGGACTCGCTCGAGGCGTGGGACCTCGAGCTCGCCGCCGCCGGCATCGACCTCATGGAGGCGCGCCGTGACGCCGTCGAATTGCTGGCTCCCGAGTTCGCCAGCGCGGCCAATGACCTGGGCCTCCCCGGCGAGGGCTCGTTGCGGTACCGGCCACGCTCCGACGCGAGCACCCGCGACGCGCTGGCCGGCGAGCTCGCCGAGCGGCGGAGCGCTGACGTGGAGCGCGGCTACTCGCAGCACGGCCCCCACCTGGACGAGCTCGAGATCGTGGTCGACGGGCGATCGATCCGGCGCTACGGCTCCCAGGGCGAACAGCGAGCCGCCCTCCTCTCCCTCCTCTTCGCCGAGCGCCGCGCGCTCCTCGAAGCTCGGCGCAAGCCGCCGCTTCTCCTGCTCGACGACGTGATGAGCGAGCTCGATCCGGATCGCAGGGAGCTTCTGTCGGCGCGGCTCGCCGAGGGCCCGGGCCAGACCCTCATCACCGCCACGGAGGCAGCGCACCTGCCCGCGACGGCGGAGCGCACCGAGATCGCGATGCGATCGGGCGCCGCCGCGCGCGAGGTCGTTGCAGCGGACCCGGCGTCCCGGGCGTTCGCGGCATGAGACACCGGCGAGCGCCGCGCCGGCTGGGGTCGGCGCTGCGCCCGGCACGCGGCCGAGCGCGCCCGAAGACGCTGCTCGCGGCCGTCCAGGAGGCGTGGCCCGACATCGCCGGGGAGGCGATCGCCACCGAGTCTGCGGCCGTCGCGGAGCGCGACGGAGTGATCACGGTCGACTGCCGTTCCGCGACCTGGGCCCAGGAGCTCGACCTCCTTCAGTCAGAGCTTCTTGAGCGTCTCAACGGAGCGCTGGCGGAGTGGGACGAGTGGGGCGAAAAGCCGCGGATCACGGGCCTTCGTTTCACCGCTGACGCCGCACGCCACGAAAGTTGATCCGTTCGGCGCCTTTTATGCACAGTTTGCAGGCCTTTCGAGCATCGTGCGCGGGCTTTCCGGCGGCCTCTCCTGGTATCCTTATGTGAACTTGGAAGTACACCCCGAACCGCTCGGCGTGCCCTCCTGGCGGCGGACTGGACGGTCGGGGTTTCTCTTGCCTCCAGGGATTTCAGCCAGGCCATCGAACCGAGAGGACTGAGTGGCAAGTCAAGCCGGAACCGGCGGCACGTCTAAGCCAGCCGCCAAAGAGACGCAGCGAATGAACGAGGCCCCGACCGCCAAGCCCGGCACGCGCGGGCGCGCTGCGAGCGACGGGTACAGCGCCAAGGACATCACCGTCCTCGAGGGGCTCGAGGCCGTCCGCCTGCGTCCCGGGATGTACATCGGGTCGACCGGCCCACGAGGGCTGCACCACCTCGTATACGAGGTGGTCGACAACTCGGTTGACGAGGCGATCGCCGGCTACTGCGACCAGGTCAGCGTCACCCTGCATCCGGACAACAGCGTCACCGTCGCGGATGACGGGCGCGGCATCCCCGTCGAGGAGCACGAGAAGGAGAAGCGCCCGGCGGCCGAGGTCGTGATGACGACGCTGCACGCCGGCGGCAAGTTCGGCGACGGCGGTGGCTACAAGGTCTCGGGCGGACTTCACGGCGTCGGAGTCTCGGTCGTCAACGCTCTCTCGGAGCGGCTTCACCTCGAGGTCCGGCGCGATGGCTACGTCTGGGAGCAGGACTATGTGCGCGGGGCGCCCCAGGGCGATCTCAAGCGCGGCTCCACGACCAACGACACCGGGACGACGATCACGTTCCTCCCCGATGCCGAGGTGTTCGAGGACGTGGTCCTCGACTACCAGACGCTGGTCGAGCGCCTCCGGGAGACGGCCTTCCTGACCCGGAACCTGCGCATCGAGCTCGTCGACGAGCGCGGCGGGGGCCAGAGGGAGACCTTCCAGTACGAGGGCGGCATCGTCGACTTCGTGGCCCACCTCAACGAGAACAAGGACGTGCTGCACCGCAAGACGGTCTACTTCGACAACGACACCGACGACGGTCAGGTCGAGGTCGCGATGCAGTGGAACTCGTCCTACCAGGAGTCCATCTTCACCTTCGCGAACAACATCAACACCCACGAGGGAGGCTCGCATCTCTCGGGCTTCCGCTCGGCGCTCACCCGCACGCTGAACGCCTACGCGCGCGAGAAGGGCCTCCTGAAGGAGAAGGACGCCAATCTGAGCGGCGAGGACGTCCGCGAGGGCCTCACCGCGGTCATCTCGGTGAAGCTTCGCGATCCGCAGTTCGAGGGCCAGACGAAGACCAAGCTCGGGAACCCGCCGGTCGAGGGCCTCGTCAAGGAGACGGTCAACCGCAAGCTCGGCGAGTTCCTAGAGGAGAACCCGGGCGAGGGTCGCCGGATCCTCCAGAAGGCCGTCGACGCCGCTCGCGCCCGCGAGGCCGCGCGGAAGGCCAGGGACCTGACGCGGCGCAAGTCCGCGCTCGAGAACTCGACCCTGCCGGGAAAGCTTGCCGACTGCTCGGTCAAGGACCCTCGCGACGCTGAGCTGTTCGTCGTGGAGGGCGATTCCGCGGGTGGCTCGGCAAAGCAGGCGCGCGACCGGAACACCCAGGCCGTGCTCCCGCTCCGCGGCAAGATCATCAACGCCGAGAAGAACCGGATCGACAAGGTGCTTGGCAACCAGGAGATCCAGGCGCTGATCACCGCGATCGGCACCGGGATCCACGACGAGTTCAACATCGAGGACCTGCGGTACCACAAGGTCGTGTTGATGACGGACGCCGACGTCGACGGGGCGCACATCCGGACGCTGATCCTCACCTTTCTCTACCGCCAGATGCCGGATCTGTTCGAGGGGGGTTACGTCTACATCGCCAAGCCGCCCCTCTACGGCGTCAAGAACGGCAAGCACGAGGTCTACATCGAGAAGGAGTCCGAGCTCGAGGAGCTCCTCCTTCGCGACAAGCTCGAGAAGTTCTCCTACACGAACGGCTCGTCCAAGAAGCGCACGTGGACCGCGGCCCGCTGGCAGCGGTTCACACGCGACTTCAAGGAGTACGACGGCTGGACCGCGGCACTGCAGGCGACCTTCGGGCACGAGGCCGTCAGCTTCCTGCTGGAGTCGCAGATCCTCGACGAGGGCGCCGCGAGCATCGCGGGCGTCCGCAAGCTCATCGAGCAGCCGGATCCCGAGGAGGAGCCGTTCGAGACGGCGGTCGTCACGGCCGACGATTCCGAGATCGTCATCAAGGCGATCCATCGAGCGAGCGGGCTTGCCCGCACGCACCGTCTCTCCGCCGACCTCTTCCGGTCGACCGAGTACCGCCGGCTGGCCGAGGTGCACGCGAAGCTGGTCAAGCAGGTCGGGCGACCGCCCTTCCAGGTGACGCTCGGCGCCAAACAGCGCGAGGCGCTGTCATTCGGGGAGCTGCGGCAGGTGACCCTCGACCTCGCGAAGGAGGGCATGAGCCTCCAGCGCTTCAAGGGCCTCGGAGAGATGGACGCCGAGGAGCTGCGCACGACCACGATGGCCCCCGAGTCCCGCACGCTGCAACGGGTGACGATCGAGGACGCCGCGACCGCCGAGCGCCTGTTCACCGACCTGATGGGTGACAGCGTCGAGCCGCGCAAGGTGTTCATCGAGCGCCACGCGAAGGAGGTCCGTTTCCTCGATGTCTGATCGGAGGCACTGACATGGAGGGCTCCCTCGACGCCCTCACGGGCCGCATAGAGGACCGGCAGCTCGAGCAGGAGATGCGCTCCTCGTACCTCGATTACGCGATGAGCGTGATCGTGGGTCGCGCGCTGCCGGACGTCCGCGACGGGCTGAAGCCCGTGCATCGGCGCGTCCTCTATGCGATGCACGACCTGGGCCTGCAGCCGAACCGGCCGTTCCGCAAGTCCGCCTTCATCGTCGGCGAGGTGATGGGTAAGTACCACCCGCACGGCGACCAGGCGATCTACGACACGCTGGTGCGGATGGCGCAGGACTTCTCCCTGCGCTACCCGTTGGTGGGCGGCAAGGGCAACTTCGGGTCGATCGACGACGACCCGGCCGCGGCCATGCGCTACACCGAGGCCCGCCTCGACCGGCTCGCCACGGAGATGCTTCGCGACATCGAGGCCGAGACCGTCGACTTCGGCCCCAACTACGACGAGAAGGCGCAGGAGCCGCTGGTGCTCCCGGCGCGATTCCCGAACCTGCTCGTCAACGGGTCGGCGGGGATCGCCGTCGGCATGGCGACCAACATCCCGCCCCACAACCTGACCGAGGTTGCGGCGGCCGTCACGGCCTACATCGACAACCCGGACATCGACCTGGCCGGGCTGATGGAGCACGTGAAGGGCCCGGACTTCCCGGGCGGCGCGCTGATCATGCGCGGCGAGGGGATCCGCGACGCCTACGCGTCCGGCCGCGGCTCGATCAAGGTCCGCGCAAAGGCCCACATCGAGCCGATCAAGGGCGGCAAGGAGGCGATCATCGTCTCCGAGCTCCCGTTCATGGTCAAGAAGGGCGGCGACGGCGGGCTGATCCAGAAGATCGCCGACCTCGTTCGCGAGAAGAAGATCACGGGGATCTCCGACCTGCGCGACGAGTCGGATCGCTCTGGGATGCGGCTCGTGATCGAGGTAAAGCGGGGCGAGGTCTCGAAGGCCGTCCTCAACCAGCTCTACAAGCGGACGCAGATGCAGACGAGCTTCGGCGTCAACATGGTCGCGCTCGTCGACAACGTCCCCCGCACGCTGGGGCTGCGCGAGCTCATCCACCACTACGTGGTCCACCAGCGCGAGGTCATCACCCGCCGGACCCAGCACCAGCTGCGTCAGGCCGAGGCACGGGCGCACATCCTCGAGGGGCTCCTGATCGCGCTCGACAACCTCGACGAGGTGATCGCGTTGATCCGCGGCTCCGACGACCCGGACTCTGCTCGCTCGGGCCTGATCGACCGGTTCGAGCTCTCGGAGGAGCAGGCGCAGGCGATCCTCGACATGCGCCTGCAGCGCCTGACCGCGCTCGAGTCGGACAAGGTCCGTGCCGAGCATGCGGAGCTGGTCAAGACGATCGCCGAGCTGCGAGCGATCCTTGGCGACGAGACCCGCATCGACGGCCTGATCAAGTCCGAGCTCGCCGAAGTCGCAGATCGCTACGGCGACGAGCGCCGCTCAGAGATCACGTTCGCCGAGGGCGACGTGGACATCGAGGACATGATCGCTGACCAGCAGATGGTGATCTCGATCACCCACTCCGGCTACGTCAAGCGGCTGCCGCTCGCGACCTACCGCCAGCAGCGCCGCGGCGGAATCGGCGTCATGGGGATGAACCTCAAGGAGGGGGACTACATCGAGCACCTCCACATCTGCTCGACCCACGACTGGATGCTGTTCTTCACCAACCGCGGGAAGGTGTACCGCCTGAAGGTCTACGAGCTCCCCGAGGGAGCGCGCACGTCCAAGGGCAGGGCGCTCGTGAACGTCCTGCCGCTCAGCGAGGGAGAGCGGGTCATGGCCGTGAAGCCGACCCGCGACTTCTCGGAGGGCAAGTATCTGGCCTTCGCGACCGCCAAGGGGATGGTCAAGAAGACCGAGTTCCCCGCCTACAACACGCCGATCCGCGCCGACGGCATCATCGCCATCAAGATCCGCGACGGCGATGAGCTGGTCCAGGTCCGCCTGACGTCAGGCAATGACGACCTGCTGATGGTGTCCAAGTCCGGCCACGCGTCGCGGTTCAACGAGAAGGCCGTGCGACCCATGGGTCGCGACACGTCCGGCGTCAAGGGCATGAACGTCGCCGCCAAGGTGAACGGAGCGCAGAACCGGGTCCTGACCATGGACGTCGCGCGCGACGACGCGGAGCTCTTCGTGGTCACCGAGAACGGCTACGGCAAGCGCACCTTGGTGTCCGAGTACCCGGTCAAGGGGCGAGGCACGAAGGGCGTCCTGACCATGAAGCTCACCACCAAGAAGGGCGGCCTCGCAGGCGCTCTCATCGTTCGCGAGCACCAGGACCTGCTGTTCATCTCCGAGAACGGCATGGTCCAGCGCACGAACGCCGGCGGGATCTCGCAGATGGGTCGGGCGACGCAGGGCGTGCGGGTGATGAACATGCGCGAGGACGACCGGGTGAGCGCCGTCGCGCTCGTCGTCGAGTCGGGCGCGACCGTCGCCGACGAGGAGTCCGCCGCCGAGGAGGGCGGCGAGCCGACGGTGATCGCGACCAAAGACGCCGGCTCCGACAACGGCGCGGACTCGGAAGGCGACGCCTCCTAGATACGCTGCCGCGCGGTGGAGCAGCTGCGCGGTCGAAACGCCCTCGTCACCGGCGCCGGTGGCGGCCTCGGTGCGTACATCGCGCGGGCGCTTGCCGCGGAGGGCGTCAACCTCGCCGTCACGGACCTGCCGGGCTCCTCGGTCGACGGCCTTTCGGCTGAGCTGCGCACCCGCGGCGTCCAGGTGGAGCACGCGCCGGCGGACCTGACCGATCGCGACGAGCGGCGGCGGCTCGCGAGCTGGGCGGCGGACGCCCTAGGTCCGATCGACATCCTCGTCAACAACGCAGGCGTGGAGTTCGGCGGCCCTTTCCTCGACACGAGCCCGGAGCAGCTCGAGCTCACCGTGGCGGTGAACCTGCTCGCGGTGATGGATCTGACGCGGCTGCTCCTGCCTGGCATGCTCGAGCGCCGCCGTGGTCACGTGGTCAGCATGGCCTCGCTTGCCGGCAAGCTTCCCCCTCCGCAATTGGCGTCATACGGGGCGACCAAGCACGGCGTGGTCGGGTTCATGGGCGCGCTGCGTGGCGAGTTCGCCGACGAGCCGGTCGGCTTCTCGGCGATCTGTCCCGGCTTCGTCGGCCGGGTTGGGATGTTCGGCCGCTTGGAGCCGTACATCGAGGGCGGCTCGGTCCCGATGGGCACCATCCCGCCGGAGCGGGTGGGTGAGGCGATCGTGCACGCCATCCGCGAGGACGTCGGCGAGATCGTCCTCAACCGGCGCCCGATCAAGCCGCTGATCCTCCTGAACGCGATCGCACCGGGCGCCGCCTCCCGGGTTGGGCGGTTGCGGCCGATCCGCGAATCCATGGAGCGGATGCGAAAGGCCCGCGAGCGCTACGACGCCGCGCAGTCCTCGCCGGGCGACTAGCCACCGCGGCGACAGAGCCGCCCCGCCACATACCAGCGGCCGTCCTCTGTATTTGCTTCAATCGTCGTACCAGAGAAAGGAGGTGGTCCTAACTTGTCTGACTTGTTTTTCGGGACGCTGGAGGTGCAGGGCCGTTAGGTGGCGGCTAGTCGGTGATCCCACCGGCTAAGGCAGATCGGGCGGCATGGTCGCCGCCCTGATCAGTGCGGGCCACCCGGCGAATCTACCCCGGGCACCGGCGAGAGGGGGAGGCGAGGAGTCACGTCCCGCCCCGCCATCAGATCCCTCTCTCGTTTCCACCCGCACCTTTGAGCGAAGGGCCGCCTCCGGGCGGCCCTTCGCGTTCACCAGCCGGTCAGGCTATGACCAAGTACGGCTCCCAGGCCACCGGGATCCGCGGGCTGGCCAGCTGGATGAAGACGGTCGGTCCCGGAGGCCTCGGGTTGGAGCGGGGGTGCATGCGCGCCTCGCGCGGCGTGAGGTTGCCCTTCTTCCGGTTGCACGGGGCGCACGAGGCGACGATGTTCTCCCAGACCGATTGACCGCCCCGGCTGCGGGGGATGACGTGGTCCACGGTCAGCCCGGCGGCGGCCCGCCGCCCGCAGTACTGACACGTCCAGGCGTCGCGGGCCAGGACGGCCTTGCGGGTGATCTTGCGGCGGTGCACGTCGCGCGGGACGCGCACGTAGCGCACCAGGCGGATCACGCAGGGGCGCTCGAAGGTGAGGCGTTCCGAGTGGAGGGCGCCCTCGCCGCGCTCGAGGATCTCCGCGCGGTCCTTCAGCACGAGCACGGTGGCGCGCCGGACGTTGCAGACGTTGATGGGCTCGTAGCTCGCGTTCAGCACGAGGACGCGGCTCCCGATTCCCGCGTGCCCGTTATGGCCGTTCAGGTGCGCGTGTCCGTTGACGTGGGTAAAGACCCCGGGCTCCGGAGACCTTGCACTCCGAAGCCCTACATGAGGGTCGTCCGCCGCCCTGTCCATAGCGCCACGATTGTAGACATAGGCCCAGTCCCGTCCGGGGCCTGTGTGCCGCCGCCGCGGGCGCTCAGGTCCCCGGCACGCCGTTCGCTGCGATCGGGTAGCTGCCCAGGATCCGAACCGACTCCGCCTTGCCGCGCAGCGCCTCGATCCCATCGGCAACCGCGGCGTCGCGCTCCCTGCCCTCGAGGTCGCAGAAGAACATGTAGCGCCCGAGGCCCTGGCGCAGCGGCCGCGACTCGATCCGGGTGAGGTTGACATCACGGCTGGAGAACTCCGTCAACGCCTCGACGAGGGCCCCCGGGTGGTCGGCGCCGAGCTCGGAGAAGACCAGGGTCGTCCGCCACGGGCCCTCACCCGTGGGCTCGGTTCCCTCCGGGGCGATCCACACGAATCGGGTGACGTTGTCCGGGTTGTCCTCGACGCCATCGCGCAGCACCACGCAGCCGTAGATCCCCGCGGCGGAGGCGGCGCCGAGCGCGGCCCACGGCTCGTCGGACGCGGCCACCATGCGGACCGCGTCGGCGGTGCTCGCCGCGGGGCGGACCGTGGCGCCCGGAAGCTCGTCGCGAATGAACCGCGCGCACTGGGCGCTCGCCTGCGGATGGGACAGGATGACCTCGATGCCCTCCAAGGGCAGCTCGGTACGTGCGATCAGGCTGTGGCGGATTGCGTGGTCGTGCTCGCCCGCGATCGCGACCCCGGCGGCCTCGAACGCCAGGGTGTCAAGCGTCGAGCGCACCGCACCCTCGATCGAGTTCTCGAACGGGACCAGCGCGCGATCGGCCTCGCCCTCGACCACCGCGCGGATCGCCGCATGGACGCTGGGGCGGGGCTGCGGCTCGATATCGGCGTTGCGGGCCGCGGCGAGGAGGGCGTCCTCCGAGAAGGTGCCGGCTGGTCCGAGGAAGGCGATTCGCAGCGCCATCAGGCGCGCAAGAATAAGGCCACCATCACCAACAGCACCATCCAGTTTCGGGGCTAAAGCCCCTCACCGACACACCAGCAACAGCACCAGCCAGTTTCAGGGCTAAAGCCCTCACCACCCAAATGCCTAATGGAACGTGAGCTGGTAGGTGAAGCGGTTGTTGGTGGTGATCTGCTCCCCCGGAACCGGATTCACGGTGACCTCGAGCGTCAGCGGGGTGTTCCTGGGCGGTGCGGGCTTGATCGGCAGCGCGACCGTCTGGGTCGACGCAGCAGCGATCGAGCCGATGGTGGCGGTCCCCTGGATCGTCTGCGGGCCGCCGGTCAGGCTGAAGTTCACGCCGACGCCCTTCTCGTCGACGCTGCCTCCGTTGGAGACCTGGACGTTGAGCTGCGCGCCGCTGGTGCCCCCGCTGATCGTCGCGGGGGTGTCGGGGCTCAGCTGGACGTCGCCCGGCTTGACGGTCGTCGCGACGATCGCGAGGCCGTGCGTCCCCTTCGACACCTGGCTGCTGCTCGAGATCGACGACAGCGCCGTGGCGACCTGGAGGGGGTCGAGCCATCGTGTGGTGTCGGTCATGAACACGCTGGCGGGGGCCTTCTCGTCGATCCCCTGACTCTTGAGCTCAGCGTCGATTTGGGCCTGCGCCTGTTGGTAGAGAACGTCGCTGGCGAGGAAGTACTGCATGTAGTCCGAGATGGACGCGAGCGCCTTGTCGCGCGTGGGCCCGGGGTTCCCGAGCGCGTTGGACATCTGGTTGGAGATTCCGGTCAGAGCCTGGGCGCGGAGCTGATAGGCGAGCTCGAGCTGGCTCTGCGCATCGCTCAGCTCGCCGGGCGTGCTGAGTGCGTCGACGCGGCTCGACAGGTTCTCCGCAGTTCCCCGGTCGGCTGCGATCTCCGACCTGAATTCGACCGCGCTGTCGGTCCCCGGATCGTTCAGCTTGCCGAAGAAGTCACCCGACAGCTGACTGGTCTGTGCCGTGATCGCGTTCAGGTCCGAGACGTAGTTCTCGAAGCTGCGGGTCTTGCGTGCGTCCAGGCATCCCTTGATGCCCAGGACGACCAGGATCAGGATCACCACCACGATGCCGATGCCAAGGGCTCGGCGCAGGAGGAGCTGCCGCTGGCGATCAGGGCCGCGCCGGGAGGGCGGCCGTCCGCCGCCGGTGGGTGGTGCCAGTTCTTCCTCGTCGAGGAATGCCAAAGCTCAGCCCCTTCAGGGGTGTGCCTTCAATCTAATTCGGCGGCTCCGCCGCCGTACCTGTCTGACTCGTCGCTGACGCTCCTCGACGAGCAGACCCGAGAGTATGCCCTGCGCCGGTGGTCACCGGTGAGGTGCATCCAGCCGCATGCGAGGTTACGAAGCGCGGCAGGTTAGCGTGCGCCGGCGGCGAAGCCTAAGCCGGAATGGTGGGCGAGGTGGTGATGGATCGCTTCCGGCTCCTTGAGCGCGTCGGCTCGGGCGGCATGGGAACGGTCTACCGCGCCTTCGACGAGCGCCTCCAGCGCCACGTGGCGGTCAAGGAGATCGCCAGCTCCGACGCCGGCCGCGTGGCCCGCGAGGCGCAGGCGGCGGCCCGCCTGAACCACCCGGGCATCGTGACCCTGTACGAGCTGGGTCACGAGGACGGGCGCGCCCTCCTCGTGAGCGAGCTCGTGGAGGGGGCGACCCTCGCTGAGCTGGCACGGGCCGGGGACATCTCCGACCGCGAGGTCGCCGAGTTCGGAGCCGACGTCTGCGAGGCGCTCGCCCACGCCCACGAACGCGGCGTCATCCACCGCGACGTCAAGCCGCAGAACGTCATCGTGCGGGTCGACGACGGTGCTGGCCGCCGCGCCAAGCTCATGGACTTCGGCATCGCGTCACTCATAGGAGCGCCAACACTCACCGCCACCGGAGAGGTCGTCGGGACGCTCGCCTACATGGCGCCGGAGCAGGCCGAGGGGCTCGACACGTCCGAGCCCGCGGACGTGTACTCCCTCGCCCTGACGCTCTACGAGTGTTGGACGGGCTTCAACCCGGTCGCGCGCGACACTCCCGCACAGACCGCGCGGGAGATCGGCAATCCGATTCCGTCCGTCCTCGAGTACCGGCCCGACCTCCCGGCGCATCTCGCGGAATGCCTGGACGCGTGCCTCGATCCGGATCCGGAGCTGCGCCCGGGCCTCGACGACCTCGACCATCACCTCGACGCCTCGATCCCCAGGCTGGACGGCAACGGCGCGGTTCCGGCCCGCGGGGACGCGGTGGAGCCCCGGCCCGCCCGTGAGCACCCGGCGCTGCTGCGGGTCGCCCAGCTCGCCGCCCTGTGCGCGTGGGGGATCGGCACCGCGCTGATAGCTGTTGCCGCGAACCGACCCGGCCTGGCGCTGGTCCTGGGCGTGCTGACCGCGCCCGCGATCCTGGTCGCCTCCTGGCTTCCCTGGGCTGGGATTCCGCTGGTCGCGCCCCTGCTTGGCGCCGCTTCGGCCGGGGCGGCCTATCCGGCCGTGGCGGGAGCGCGCGGGACGATCCGCGAGCGCCTCGTGCTCGGAGCCCTCGGCTGGTACTGGATGCTGTGCGGCGCGGCGACCCTGGGGCTTGGATCGACGGGTGGCCTGGTCGACGACCCGCCGCACGGCTGGACTCGCTCGACGAGCGCGGCCGCAAAGGCGCTCCTGGGTCCGCTGCTCGCCCCCGAGGCGCTCCTGGGAGCCGCAACCTTCGGCGTCGCTGCGGCCCTGCTGGGCCTGGTGCTGCGCTCCGGCCACGTGGCGGTCGCGCTGCTGGCCGCCCTGCTGTGGGCAGCGGGCCTCGAGGCCGCGTTGCGCCTGGTCGCGGACGGCGCGCTCGCCGGGACGCCCCTCCTGGTCGCCGCCGCGGCCCTCGTGGTCGTCATCCTGGAGTTCAGGCGCCGCGGAACCCTCCCAACCGGGCGCACGGCACCCGTACCGGGCATCAGTGGAGGCGACCCCGCGTCCGCTTGAGCTCCCTGTGGGGCCCCGGTGAGGGGGACCTCGCGCCTGGCCTCACCACTAGGATTGTCACCGCGCGTACAGGGAACAACGCGTTCCCTGAGCCAGTGCATGCGCAACTTGCGGACTCGGAAAGGGAGCACCCATCAGCGTCCTGAGAAACCTTGAGCAGCGCATTGAGCACCTCGTGGAGGGGGCGTTCAGCCGTGCCTTCTCGTCGCAGGTGCAGCCCGTTGAGCTCGCGCGCAAGCTCGCCAAGGAGATGGACGCTCACCGGACGGCCTCGGTCGCCAGGACTTACGTCCCCAACCAGTACACGGTCTGGCTCTCGGCGGAGGATCACAAGCGCCTGGAGGGCTATGAGCGATCCCTCGAGCAGGAGCTGTCCGGACACCTGCTCGAGCACGCACGCCGGCACGACTATGCGCTGCTGACCCGCCCCGAGGTCAACCTGGAGACCGACGACCGCCTTCGCCTGGGCGAGTTCGGCATCCAGACGCGCCTGGTCAAGCCTCCGGCGCGGCAGGGCGAGGAGCCCTCGCAGGGAGAGCACGGGCACACGATGGTCTACTCGGTGCCTCCCAAGCAGACGCGCAAGGAGCGCCGCCGTCCCGAGGGGCGACTGATCGAGACGAAGGCGATCGTGACGATGGACGATCGCCGCTATGTGCTCGAAGGGCCAATCGCCGTGCTGGGGCGGTCTCGAGATGCGGATTGCGTGTTCGCGGACCCCAACGTTTCGCGGGAGCACGCCGAGCTTCGGCGCGGGTCGACCGGTGACTGGCAGATCATCGACCTCGGCTCAACGAATGGAATCAAGGTGAATGACCGGCGCGTGGACCGCAGCCGGCTCTCGCCGGGCGACGAGGTGACGCTCGGTACAACGAGGTTCGTCTTCGACATCGAGCAGTAGCCACTAGCTGTCGATGGACACCGAACCGATCGCGGTCGCGCTCAAGTTCGGCTTCCTTGCCGTCCTTTACCTGTTTCTGCTCTGGGTGGCGAGGAGTGCCTACCGCGAGCTGCGGCGAACCAGCGCGCCGGCGCCCGAGGCGACCGGGATCCACGCGACGGTTGGCCCGGGCGGCCGCTCCGCCGCCACGGACGCGTGGCTCGTCGCGGTGACGGGGGGCGACCTCGAGCCTGGAGAGCGCTTCGACCTCTTCGGCGGCATCTCCATCGGGCGCTCGTCCGACGCCGACGTGCGCATCGAGGACCGGTTCGCCTCCGGGGTACATGCGCGCGTGTATTCCCGGGGGGCCAACTACTACGTTGAGGACATGAACTCGACCAACGGGACGTTCCTGAACGGCGGGCGGCTTCGCGGGGAGGCGAAGCTGAACGACCTCGACGAGGTCAGGATCGGGAACACGGAGTTCCGTTTCGAGCTCGACGTCCCCGGCGGGTAACCGCGAGCGTGCATCCATGCTGAAGGTTGTCGAACAGGCATTCCGGACCGACACGGGGCGGCAGCGCGACGCCAACGAGGACTCGTACTTTGCCGACTCGCCCGTCTTCGCCGTCGCCGACGGCATGGGGGGCGCACAGGCCGGCGAGGTCGCGTCGCGCCTGGCGGCCGAGTCGTTCGACACCGTGCAGCGCGGCACCGAGTCGCCGGAGGCCTACCTGAGGGCGATCGCGAAGACCGCGAACGCCCGCATCCACCGGGTGTCCCAGTCCGACAAGTCCCGGTCGGGCATGGGGACCACGCTCACCGCCGCCCTCGTTGAGGACGACGAGGTCGGATTCGCCCACGTCGGCGACAGCCGCGCCTACCTCTTCCGCGACGGGGAGCTGAAGCTGCTCACCTCGGACCACTCGCTGGTCGAGGAGCTACGGCGCCAGGGCAGGCTCACCGACGAGCAGGCCGAGGACCACCCCCAGCGCTCGATCATCACCCGGGCCCTGGGCCCCGAGCGCGAGGTCGAGGTGGACACGATGACCTACCGCGCCAAGCCGGGTGACGTCTACCTCCTGTGCTCAGACGGCCTGACGACGATGGTTAAGGACGATCAGATCGCCGAGACCCTCCGGAAGTCGCGCACCCTCGATGAGGCGGCAAGCAGGCTGATCGCGGCGGCGAACCAGGCAGGGGGCCGCGACAACATCACGGTTGTCGCATTCCGGGTCGACGACGCCGAGGCGCAGGTCAGGGCGGACGATCAACACACCCTCGTCGGGCCCGCGGCCGAGGAGGCCGGGCTCACGGCCGCAGGCGTCGAGGCAGCGGCCGCTCAGGAGCCGGCGAAGCGCGGGCGCGAACCGGCGGTGGCCACGCGGGGCGGCGCCGCTGCTCCCCGGCGGCGCAACTGGCCGCGGCGGACCGCCAAGGTCCTCGCCGTGGTCCTGGTCACCGTCGGCCTCGCGGCGGCGGCTGTTTGGGGCGCGCGCCAGATCTACTTCCTCGGCACTGATTCCGGCGGCCGTCTGGCCCTCTACCGCGGACTGCCCTACACGCTCCCGTTCGGCATCAACCTCTACTCCGAGGCCTACACCGCGCCGGTGCAGGTCAACTCGATCCCGCCGAACCGGCGCGACAGCGCCACCGACCACACCCTGCGCTTCCACGACGACGCCGCCTCGCTGCTCCAGGACCTTCAGGCAGCGGCAGAGCGACGCACCGGCAGGCAGCAGGCCGCCGCGAACAAGGGACAGGCCGGCGGCGGGCAGCAGCCGTCCGGCGGCGGGCAGGGGGAGCTAAGCCCGGAGGCAGCAGCGCGAAGCAGCCGTCAGGAGGCGGCGGGAGCGGCAGCGGAGGAAGCGGCGGCGGCTCAGGCGGCTCGGGCGCCGGTTCGAACAACAAGAGCGGCGGGAGCGGGTGAGCGCCAGAAACCGCGAGCTCCTCGCCCTGATCCCGGTCGCCCTGCTGGTCGCCGCCGGGTTCGCCGCGGTCCTCATCGTCGAGTCGAGCCAGATCAGCGACATCGGGCTGATCTACGGCGGCTACTTCCTGGCCGTCTGCGTGGCCGTCCACATCTTCATCCGCATCCGGCTGCCGTACGCGGACCCGTACCTGTTCCCGCTGTGCGCGCTCCTGGCTGCGATCGGGCTGGTGATGCTGTTCCGGATCAACGACTCGCTGGCTCTCAAGCAAGCGTCGATCTTCGTCGCCGGCGCCGTGCTCCTCGCGCTGACGATTCTGCTCTTGCGGGACTACCGCGTCCTCCAGCGCTACCGCTATCTGATCGCGACCGCGGGCATCCTGCTCCTCATGGCACCCCGGCTCCCTGGGGTCGGGTCGCAGGTCAACGGCGCCTACCTGGGAATCAACCTGGGCCCGCTGTCGTTCCAGCCCGCGGAGATCGCGAAGATCTGCATCGTCGTCTTCCTCGCCAGCTACCTGGCCGAGAAACGCGAGCTGCTTACGGTCGCGGCACGCCGCATCGCGGGGGTGACGATCCCGCCGATCAAGCACTTCGGACCCGTGCTCGTGGTCTGGGGCGCGACGATGATCATGCTCGTCTTCATCCGCGACCTGGGAAGCTCGCTGATGTTCTTTGGCGCGTTCCTCGCGCTGCTCTACGTGGCAACGTCCCGCCTTTCGTACGTCATTGCCGGCCTGGCCCTGTTCTTCGTCGGGGCGACGCTGATCGCCTCGCAGATCGCCCACGTCCAGGACCGCGTAGACATCTGGGCGCACACCTTTGACAACAACCCCTGCCACCTGACCCACCAGGAGATCAACCAGGGACAGGACTGCGGGCTCGGCCAGATCCAGCAGTCCCTGTTCGCGCAGGCCGACGGTGGCTTATTCGGGCAGGGCCTCGGGGAGTCCCTGCTCAAGCTTCCCGGGCCGTTCGCGCCGCACTGCGAGCAGCCCTTCCCGGACTGCGGCAGCATCTTGCCGGCACCGCACACGGACGAGATCTTCGCGCTGATCGTCTCCGAGCTCGGCCTGTTCGGAGGTGCGGGCGTGATCCTCGTCTACGCGCTGATCGCCGCCCGCGGCTTCAAGACCGCGGTGATGGCGCGCGACGGGTTCTCGAAGTTACTGGCGACGGGCCTGACGGCGGTGTTCGCGCTGCAGGCCGTGGTGATCATCGGGGGGGTGGTCAAGTTCATCCCGCTGACCGGTGTGACCCTGCCCTTCGTCAGCTTCGGCGGCAGCTCGGTGATCGCGAACATGATCCTGCTCGCGCTGCTCCTGTTGATCTCCAACGACGCGCGCAAGCCGGAGGCGCCACGTGAGGACGAGTACGAGGGGCTACCGGCATGAACACCCCGATCGCCCGCCTGTACGCCTTCATCCTGCTGCTCTTTGCTGCTCTCGTCGGCTTCACGTCCTACTGGGCGGTATTCGACTCCACCACCCTCAAGGGGGAGACGGCGAACCGCCGCCCGCTGATCGAGGAGCAGCAGGTCAAGCGCGGGTTCATCAAGACGTCCGACGGCGTCACGGTCGCTGAGAGCCACCCGGTTGGCGGCGGGGCCCACCCCGTGTACGTGCGCAGCTACCCGCAGGGCTCGCTCTACGGGAATCCCGTCGGCTACAGCTTCGTCAACACGGGGCAGGTGGGGATCGAGAAGTCGGAGAACGCGGTGCTCGCGGGCGAGCGCAATGAGTTCACGTCGATCCTCGATCAGCTGCGGGGAATTCCCCAGGAGGGTGACAACGTCACCCTCACGATCAACTCCCACGCGCAACAGGTCGCGACGCAGGCGCTGCAGAACATGATCGCCTCGACGCCCGGCGCAAGCGGATCGGGAGGTGCCGTCGTGGCGCTTGACCCGTCGACCGGCGCCGTCGAGGCGCTGGCCTCAGTGCCGGGCTACGACCCAAACAAGGCCAACGACACCCAGGCTTTCGACCAGTTGGTGCATGACAAGTCGGCACCCATCGTGAACCGGGCGACCCAGAGCACCTATCCACCGGGCTCCACGATGAAGGTCGTGACCGCCGCCGCCGCCCTCGACTCGGGCAAGTTCACGCCGTCGAGTGTCCTCAGCGGGAAATCGCCGCAAACCATCAGCGGCGTTCCGTTGTTCAACGCTGGTAACGAGCAGTTCGGCGACATCGACATGACCACCGCACTCACGAATTCGGTCAACACCTACTTCGCCCAGGTCGGCGAGCAGATCGGCACGTCGACGATGGTCGAGTACATGAAGCGCTTTGGCTTCTACAGCGACCCGGAGCTCGACTACCCGACCACCGAGATGGCCGCGAGCGGCCCCTACAACTCGAGCGGCGACCTGGTGACATCTGGCTTCGACGTGGGTCGCGTCGCAATCGGCCAGGGCGGCGCCGAGGGCCAGGACCTGGCCACGCCATTGCAGATGGCCGAGGTCGCCGCGACGGTCGCGAACGGCGGCAGGCTGATGCAGCCGACGTTCGTCCAGCAGGTCACCGACTCCGATGGGCGCGTGACCCAAAAGCTCACGCCGCACGTCCAGTCGACCGTGATCAGCCCGCAGACGGCGACCGAGCTGACGGACATGATGACCCACGTGACTCAGGAGGGAACCGCCGCTGGACTCACGGTCAGCGGCGGTGTGACGTTTGCCGGCAAGACGGGGACGGCTGAGATCGGCGATCCGGCCAACGGCATCAACCAACCCTGGTTCATCGCCTTCGCACCTGCAACCAATCCGCAGGTCGCGGTCGCCGCGACGATCGAGCGCTGCCAGGGCTGCTTCGGCGCCGAGGTGGCCGGCCCGGTCGCGACACAGGTCATCGACAGCCTCCTGAACGGCGGCTGATGCAGCTCGCGCAGGACACCGTCGTCTCCGACCGCTACCGGCTGCTGGGGCGCCTCGGCTCCGGCGGGATGGCGGACGTGTGGTGCGCCGAGGACTCGCTGCTCAACCGGCGGGTCGCGCTCAAGTTCCTGCACCCGCGTTTCGCTCAGGACGAGCAGTTCGTGGAGCGCTTTCGCCGCGAGGCGTCGAGCGCCGCCGGGCTGCAGCACCCGAACGTGGTCGGCGTCTTCGACCGCGGGACATTCGACGGCGCCCACTTCATCGCGATGGAGTACGTGGAGGGAGCCTCGCTCAAGGACCTGATCGAGCGCGGCCTGTCGGTGCCCGAGGCGGTCGAGATCGTCCGCCAGGTGCTGGCGGGCGTGAAGTACGCGCACGAGCACGGCATCGTCCATCGCGACCTGAAACCGCAGAACGTGCTCGTCGACTCCGAGGGACGGGCCCGCGTGACCGACTTCGGGATCGCCCGCGCCGGCGCCTCGGAGATCACCCAGACCGGGTCGGTGCTCGGCACCGCTCAGTACCTGTCGCCGGAGCAGGCGCAGGGCCTGCCCGTCACGACCGCATCCGACATCTACTCGGTCGGCGTGATGCTCTACGAGGCGCTCACGGGACGAGTGCCGTTCGACGCCGACTCCCCGGTGACGGTGGCCCTCAAGCAGGTCTCCGAGCGACCTCGCCCGCCGAGCGAGCTGAACCCCGCGGTCTCGCGCGCCCTCGACGGAGTGGTCCTCCGCGCGCTGGCAAAGGACCCGGCCAACCGGTTCGCGTCGGCCGAGGAGTTCCTACAGGCCCTCGACGTCGCGGAGCAGGACCCCTCTGGCGCCGCGTTCGGCGACACGGCCTCCTACGCGGCCGTTGCTGCCGCGGCCGGGACCGCGCCGCCGGCCCCGCCGGGGGAGCCGCAAGAGGACCGGGGGTTCTTCACACCGTGGCGCATCGCGCTCCTGGCGCTCATCCTGCTGCTGCTCGCGGGGGCCATCGCGTTCTTCCTGCTCCGGGGCGGAGGGACCTCGGCAGTGCTCGTGCCCACCGTGCTCAACAAGTCGAAGGGCGAGGCGACGAAGATCCTGACCGATGCCGGGTTCCAGGTGAACCCCAAGGGCATTCCGCGGTCCGACACTCCGGTCGGGCGGGTCATCGAGCAGGACCCGACGGCGGGGTCGAAGGCGCCGGATGGCTCGATTGTCACGATCACCTATTCGATTGGGCTGGGCAAGGCGATCGTCCCTGACGTCAAGGGGATGAGCCTCGCCGACGCCCAGAAGCAGCTGAAGGACGCGGGCTTCCTGATAGACGTCGTTCACGAGCACTCGAACAAGGTCAAGAAGGACACCGTCATCGGGACTGACCCGCCCGCCGGGACGAACCTCGAGCGCAAGCAGACGGTCACGATCAACGTCTCGAGCGGGCCAAATCTGGTTCAGGTCCCATCCGTGGTTGGTCTCGACCAGGACACCGCCGACACCCAGATCCGCGACGCCGGGCTGAAGCCGCATTTCCAGAAGCAGGAGTCCAACCAGCCCAAGGGCCAGGTCATCGATCAGAGCCCGAGCGGGGGAACGAACGTCCGGAGAAATACGACCGTGACCGTGGTGGTGTCGAGCGGGGTCGGCAAGGTCATCGTCCCGAACGTGGTGGGCGAGTCCCGGGACCAGGCCACGAGCGACCTGCGGGCGGCGGGCCTCAGCGCTCGGGTGGTCAAGCAGACGACCAGCGACCCGAACGCCGACGATCAGGTGATCAGTCAGGCACCCTCCGCGGGGACCAAGCTCCCTCGCGGCGAGGCGGTGACGATCAACGTCGGCAAGTTCAAGGCGCCGACCACCACGACCACGACCACCACCACGACCACCAGCTCCACCAGTACGACGCCGTGATGCGGGTTGCGGTCCTCAGCGGGGGGCGATCCAGCGAGCACGAGATCTCGCTGGAGTCGGGAGCCTCGGTGGCCGCCGGGCTGCGGGAAGCGGGCCACGAGGTCGTCCCGGTGCTGCTCGAGCGAGACGGGCGCTGGACTCGCGAGGGGAGCGAGGTGGACCTGCGGGCCGGGGGCGGGCTGCTCGGCGTGGACGTCGCCTTTCCGGTCCTCCACGGCCCGTTCGGGGAGGACGGGACGGTCCAGGGCCTCTTGGAATGCCTGGACGTCCCCTACGCCGGCCCCGGCGTGCTGGCGGCGGCGATCTCCATCGACAAGCTGACCTTCAAGCGCCTGCTGGCATTCCACGGGATCCCGCAGGTGGACTTCTGCGAGGCCGGCGAGGAAGGCTGGCGGGAGCACGTCGCTGCGATGGGGCTCCCGGTCTGGGTCAAGCCCGCGCGCCTGGGCTCGAGCGTCGGGATCAGCAAGGTGACCAGCCCCGAGCGCGCGCTGGACGAGGCCGTAGGGCTCGCGCGGCGCCACGACCCGCGGGTGATCGTCGAGGCCAACGGCGGCGGCAGGGAGGTGGAGTGCTCGGTGATCGGCAATGAGGAGCCGCGGACCTCACCACCGGGCGAGATCGTCGCCCACGCCGACTGGTACGACTTCGAGGCCAAGTACTCGGAGGGCGGGATGGACCTGGTCGTCCCGGCGCGGATCGGCGACGAGGCCAACGCCCGCGTCCGCGAGCTGGCGGTGCGCGTGTTCAAGGCGATCGACGGCAGCGGCCTCGCGCGGTGTGACTTCTTCGTCCTCGACGACGGCGAGGTCCTCGTCAACGAGCTCAACACGATTCCCGGCTTCACCTCAACGAGCGTCTTCGCGAAGCTCTTCGAGGCGGACGGCATCGCCTACGCGGAGCTGTGCGACCTGCTCGTGATGTACGCGCTGGAGCGCCACGAGGCGCAGCGCAGCTTCCGCTTCTAGGCCTCAGCTCTTGAGCCCGACCTCGTTGATCTGGACGTTGTAGCCCGTGGGCGTCGACGCGAGCTTGGTGATCCAGATCAGGTAGTACTTGGCCGTGCGGGGTGAGAGCTCGATTTCCGAGTCGGTCCCCATGTTCGGCTGCTCGCCGATCGGCTTGCCCCAACCCTGGAGGGTGGTGGGCGGTCCTGAGGCGGAGGCGTAGATCTGCGTGCTCCAGCCCTTGGCCTCGGAGCGGACGCGCATGGTGCGGGCGATGGCCGGCTGGGCCGTGGTCACGATCAATCCGACGCCCGGCTTGCCGACGGCCGCCTGCGTGGTCGGCGCCTGGTAGGTCTCCGTCGTCCAGCCGGTGCCGGGGTTTCCGTCGATCGCGAGCTTGAGCTGGTCGTCATTCTCCTGACCGTCGCCGGGCGGCGGGTCGAACGACTGCGTGCCGGTGATCTCAAGCGGGGCGCCCGTGGGAGCCGGCGCCGGCGCCGGGCTCTCCTTCTTGCCGGTCAGCGCGGTGATCAGCAGGGCCGCCGCGGTCGCCGCGAGCACGATGAAGACGCCTGCTGTCGAGACCCGCCGCGTCGTGAGGATCTTGCGCCGCTTCTTCGGCACCGTGTCGAGGACGGTGGTCGCCTCCCCGTGCGAGCCGCCCGCCCGCGCGACCTCGACCTCCAGCGCCGCCTCGAGGTCCGCGAGGCAGCTGGCGAGGTCCGGGTAGCGCGTCTTCGGATCCTTTGCGGTGGCCCGCTCGACGACCGCGGCCAGCGCCGAGGAGACCTCCGGGCGCTTCTTCTGCACGTCGGGCATCGGCTCGTTCACGTGCTTCATCGCCACGCCCACGACCGTCTCCGCCGTGAACGGGACCTCGCCGGTGAGCATCTCGTAGAGGAGAACGCCGAGGGCGTAGATGTCCGTGCGAGCGTCGACGCCACGGCCCATCGCCTGCTCCGGCGAGACGTAGTCCGTGGTCCCGAGCACCCGGCCGGTCTGCGTCAGGCCATCCGCCTCGAGCGAGCGGGCAATGCCGAAGTCCGTCACCTTGGCGCGGCCCTCGGAGTCGATGAGCACGTTCTGCGGCTTAACATCGCGGTGAACGAGCCTTCGCGCGTGGGCGGCCGACAGCCCGCGCCCTATCTCGATCGCGTAGGCGGTGGCCTCGTCGACCGGCAGCGGCCCCACTCGCTCGATGCGCTGCTTCAGGGTCTCGCCGTCGACGTACTCGAAGACGATGTACGGGTGGCCGCCGTCCTCGCCGGCGTCGATCACGGCGACGACGTTGGGGTGGGAGAGCTGTGCCACCGCGCGAGCCTCGCGGCGGAAGCGCTCGAGCTGGTCGGGCTGGTCCGACATCTCGCGATGCATGACCTTCACCGCGACCCAGCGCTCGAGCGTGCTGTCGCGCGCGAGGTACACCGTGGACATCCCGCCGCTGCCCAGCTTGGATTCGAGGCGGTAGCGCCCCGAGAGTACGGTGCCTATCAGGCTGCTCGCGAGCCCGGTTGTCGCTTCGTCCGCCATTCGATAAGTATTTTCGACACTCACCCTAAGCCCCCGCCCATCGCGGCGTTCCCTGCACGCCAATGCCCGCTTCCGTCCGCTACTACACCGATCCCGCCTGCCCGTTCTCGTGGGGCAACGAGCCCCAGCTCCGGCGCCTCATGTGGGAGTTCGGTGACGCGCTCCGCTTCTCCTGGGTCATGGGCGGGCTGGCTCGCTCCTACGGGCCTGACTACCGGGACACCGAGTCCGGCGTCGGCGCGAGTAAGAGCCTCTATGCCGACCTGATGGCACAGTGGCTGGGCACGGCCGCGGATTCGGGGATGCCCGCGGACGCGCGGCTCTGGAGTGCGAACCCGATCGCGTCCACCTATCCGGCGTGCCAGGCGGTCAAGGCCGCGGCGGAGCAGGGCCCGGAGGCGGCCTACCGCTACCTCCGCAGGCTGCGCGAGGGGCTCATGACCGAGCGGAAGAAGCTCGATCACACGGAGGCACTGGTGGGCGAGGCGGGACCCGCCGGCCTGAACGTCGACCGATTTCGCATCGACCTCGCGTCGAATGCGATCACCGAGGCCTTCGCTGCCGACCTCGACGACGTGCGCGCCCCCTCCGCCGAGGCAAGGGAGCAGGGCAGGGTGTCCGAGACCGAGGGCCGCGAGCGGATCAGCTTCCCCTCGGCCGTCTTCCGCGGCGAGGACGGCGACGACTACGGCGTCTTCGGACCACACGCCTACGAGGCCTACCGCGACGCGGCCCTCGTGGCGGGCGCGAAGCCGGTGCGCACCGAGCCGCCCGACCCCGCGGAGGCGATCGGCCTGTTCGGCCGCTGCGCGACGCGAGAGCTCGAGGAGCTGACCGGTAGGCCGCGCTCGCTGCTCGAGGCGGACCTGTGGGCGCTCGCACGCGACTGGAGGCTCCGGCCAGCCGGCGTGCTCGGCGGGACCTTCTGGGAGCTCGCCTAGCGCTCGGTCGAGCGGATGAGGTCGACCAGCTCGCTCGGTGCCTTCTCCGGCGAGCCGGTGTCGAACGGCGGGTCCGGGTCGTACTCGATGCCGAGCTGAATGGCCTGGGCCACCTGGTCTCCTGCGATGCGGGCGGCGAGCGTGAGCGCCATGTCGATGCCGGCGGACACTCCGGCTGCGGTCATGATCTTGCCGTCCTCCACGACGCGCTCGTTCACCGGCTCCGCACCGAGCTGTCCGAGCCGCTCCAAGTAGGCCCAGTGCGTGGTCGCGCGCTTGCCGTCGAGGATGCCCGCGGCCGCGAGCACCAGCGACCCGGTGCACACGGACGTCGTCCAGGTGGTCCCCTCGTGCACGGCCCGCAGCCAGTCGAGGACCTCATCGTCCTCCAGCAGCGGCCGGTTCCCCTGTCCGCCCGGAACCAGCACCACGTCCGGGTCCGACAGCTCCCCGAGCGCCAGATCGGCCTCCATCCCGAGCGCGCCGGTGTCGGTGCGCTTGACCCCCGGCTCCTTGGCGACGAATCCAAGCTCGGCTCCCGGAATGCGCGAGAGCACCTCGTAGGGGCCGATCGCGTCGAGGGCGGTCAGCTCGTCGAAGATCAGGATCGCGATTCGCGCACTCACACGGATACCTCCCCGGGACGGTCGGTGGCCCGCCCGATTCGCTTCGCGTCCGGATAGTGACGGTGCAGGAGCTCCAGCGCAGCCGCCTCGTCGCCGGCGGCCACCACGCAGCAGAAGCCGCAGCCCATGTTGAACACCTCGCGCATCTCCGCGTCGGATACTTCGCCCAGCTCCTGGATCAGGCCGAAGATCGGGGGCACCGGAAGCGGGTCGTCGATCTCGTAGCCGACCTCCGCCTCGAGCCGGAGCAGGTTGTCGAAGCCCTCCCCGGTGATGTGGGCGAGGCCACGGACATCGACCTGGGAGCCCAGGAGCTCGAGGATCGGCCGCACGTAGATCTCGGTGGGCTCGAGCAGCACGTCGCCCAGTGGACGGCCGAGCCGGTCGTCGTCGAGGGGCACGTCCGCCAGGGCCGCGCGGGCGAGGGTGTAGCCGTTCGAATGAAGGCCGGACGAGGGGAGCCCGATCACCGGGTCGCCGGGCTCGACGTCCGCGCCGGTGACGATGGCGTCGAGCGCCACGAGCCCTACGCACGAGCCGCCCAGCTCCTGGCCGGAGACGATGTCGCCCACCTGGGCGATCTCGCCGCCGGGGATCTCGACCCCGGCGAGCTCCGCGCCGCGCGCCAGGCCCACGCCGAGCTGGCCGCAGATCTCCGGGTCCGCGCGCTCGGTGAGGATGAAGTCGAGCATCGCGATCGGCTCCGCGCCCACGCAGATCACGTCGTTGACGTTCATCGCCACGCAGTCGATCCCGATCGTGTCGTAGCGCCCGAGGCGCTCGGCGACAACCATCTTGGTGCCGACTGTGTCCGTGGACAACGCGAGCCCGGTGCGCTCGTCAAGCCGCAGCACGCTGGCGTAGTGCCCGGGCAGCGGGACTACGCGAGACGGCTTGCCCGTGTCGATTCGCTCCAGGCTCCGGACTAGGGCCTCCACGGCCGTGCTCGCAGCCGATTGGCTCACGCCTGCGCGCGCGTACGCCTCCGCTCCTGCTCCATCTCCGTCAGCGGGCTTCACGTCGCGGATTCAACCATGGCGCAGCCTGGTCACGATCGCAGCGGCCAGCGCGAGGCGGTAGGCCGCGAAGGGCCACGGTGAGCGGTCGCGATCTGTCAGGGACATGAGGCGCTCGGAGACGAGCGTCGAGACGAAGGACGCGGCAGCGCCCGAGGCGATTGCAGTCGACGTTGAGCGGTCGAGCCCGCGGTTTCTCATCCGACCGCCCTTGAGGCCGGTGGCGCCGAGGATGACGGGAAGGGCGACGATCCGGGAGAGAAGGTTGGCGTCGGCTCTCCGGTAGTGGCGCCAGCGCGCGGCGGCAACCGCAGCTCCGTTGCGCGACACCCCGGGAAACAGGGCCGCCGCCTGGCCGACGCCGAGCGCGAGCCCATCGGCCGGCCCCAAGTCGTCCTCGGTCCGTTCCTGCGGCGCCCGGTCGGCGAGCAGCATGGCGACCGATCCCGCGACCAGCCCCGCGGCGATCGTGCGCGGACCACCGAGACGCCGCTCGATGTGGCGTTCGAGCCCGTAGCCGACGATCGCCGGAGGGAGCAGCGACAGCGCGACCGCGGCCGCGCGGCGAGCGTCGAGACGCCGGAGCTCGCTCACCACCGCGCCGCGCTGTGCGATCAGAAGCGCCACGGCGGTTCCCGTGTGAAGCGCGACCTCGAAGCTCTTCCCGGTCTCGGGGTCCAGATCGTCCATCCGCCAGCCGGCGAACCATGGGATCAGGGAAACGTGGCCCGAGCTCGACACCGGCAGGAGCTCCGCCGGTCCCTGCACGCCCCCCAGGATCAGCGCTCTCCGCCACGTGAGGGCGCCCCGGGACCTTGCCCGGAGCCGTCTGGGGATCAAGTCGAGGGGGTCGACTCCGCCCCGGCCCCCGCCCTGCGCCGCCTGACGATGAGGTAGACGATCCCGAGCACCACGGCCGCGATCACCACGTAGTCGACGTAGTGGAGGTACCCACGCCAGTCCTCCCACCGGGAGCCGACTTCACGGCCGATGATCGCCAGCATGAGAACCCATGGAATGCATCCAGCGGTGGTGAAGAGCACGAAGCGGCCGAGCGGCATGCGTGCGGAGCCCGCTGGAAGGGAGATGAAGGTGCGGACGATCGGGATCATCCGCGAGAAGAACACCGTCGCCGACCCGTGCTTCTGAAACCAGTTGTCGGCCCACTCGAGGTGCTTGCGGTTGATGTGGATGAAGCGGTTCTGATCGAGCAGCTCGATCCGGCCGTAGTAGCCGGCGGCGTACGCGATCAGCGAGCCGACGAGGTTCCCCAGCACTCCGGCGGCCACGACGCCGAACAGGGTCATGTTCCCCTCCGACACGTTGAACCCCGCGAACAGCATGATCGCCTCGCTGGGGATGGGAATGCAGGCGCTCTCGAGGGTCATGAGGACGAACACGCCGGCGAGCCCCAACGCGTCGATGACGTTGGTCGCGGCGGTGACGAGTGGGTCCAAAATGTCGGCTGGCACGGCAGGGCAGCATTACACTCGTGCCGGTGTCCCGCCTAAAGGACCGCCTACAGGATCCGGTGTACAAGCGGCGCGCCCAGCAGTTCGCGGCAGACGCGGTGCTCGCGGCGGCGGCGTTCGGCCTCGCGTTCGTGCTGCGGTTTCTGGACGTGCCGATTGGGATCCCGCATCGGTACGTGACGATGCTCGCCGGGTCGATCGTCTTCGTTGCGATCGGCAAAGCGATCGTGTTCGAGGTGCTGGGCCTCCACCGCAAGTGGTGGCGCTACTTCCAGCTCCCCGACATGTGGCCGGTCGTGCGGGCGTCGGTGGTGGCGAGCATGATCCTCGTTGCGGTCTTCACGCTGGCGAAGCCGTACGACTACAACCTTCCTCGCTCCGTCGTCGTCTTCGACCTGCTGCTCACGATCCTGCTGGTGGGCGGCGCGCGCCTCGTTCGGCGCACGATCGCGGAGCGTCCTGACAAGGCCACGCGCGGCGCCAAGACGCGCGGCGTCGTCATCGTCGGGGCGGGGTCCGGCGGCCAGATGGTCGTTCGCGAGCTCAAGCTGAACCCCGACCTCGGGGTCCGGGCGATCGGCTTCGTCGACGACGACCCCGGCAAGCGCGACATGACCGCCGCCGGCGTGAAGGTCCTCGGCTCAACTGGGGAGATCGCCGAGATCCTCGACCGCGAGGGCCCCGACGAGGTCGTGATCGCGATCCCCTCGGCGCCGGGCGTGCTGCGCGCCAAGGTGGTGGCCGCCTGTCGGGAACGGGACATCCCCGTGCGGACCCTCCCCACGGTCTTCGAGCTCCTCCGCGGCGGCGTGCAGCTCACCCGCCAGCTGCGCGAGGTGCGCGTCGAGGACGTGCTGGGCCGTGAGCCCGTGGTCATGGAGCTCGACCGCGTCGGCGCCTACCTGGAGGACAAGATCGTCCTCGTCACCGGCGCCGGCGGCTCGATCGGGGCGGAGCTGAGCCGGCAGATCGCCCGTGTTCGCCCCAAGCTCCTGGTGCTCCTCGACCACGCCGAGGACAACCTCTTCCGCATCGACCGCGAGATGCTCGAGGAATGGCACTTCACTCGGGTGGAGGCCGTGCTCGCCGACTGCAAGGAGGGTGAGCGGATGCTGGAGGTGATGCAGCGCTTCAAGCCCGACGTCGTCTTCCATGCCGCCGCCTACAAGCACGTGGCGCTGATGGAGGCAAACCCCCTGGAGGCAGTGCGCAACAACGCCATCGCCACCCGCGTGACGGCGGAGACCGCCGCGGCCGCCGGCACCGAGCGGTTCGTCCTCGTGTCCACCGACAAGGCCGTCGATCCGAGAACGGTCATGGGCGCCTCGAAGGCGATGGCTGAGTGGATCGTCGAGGCCGCAGGCCAGCGCCATGCGGCGACGCGCTTCATCAGCGTGCGTTTCGGCAACGTGCTCGCCTCCTCGGGGAGCGCCGTCCCGATCTTCCGCAGCCAGATCGAGAAGGGTGGCCCCGTCACCGTGACCCACCCGGACATGGCCCGCTACTTCATGACCATCCATGAGGCCGTGCAGCTGGTGATCCAGGCGGGTGACCTCGGGGCCGGATCGGGGGACGTGTTCGTGCTCGAGATGGGGGAGCCCGTCCGCATCCTCGACCTCGCACGCAACATGATCACCCTGGCCGGATACGAGCCCGACGTCGACGTCGCGATCGAGTTCATCGGGCCGCGCCCCGGCGAGAAGCTTCGCGAGGAGCTCTTCAACAGCGACGAGAAGGCACGGCCGACGACCGCGGAGCGGATCGTCCGAGCGGTACGATCGCGCCCGCTCGACCCCGACTGGGTGGGACGCTCGGTGGACCGCCTGGAGTCCCTCGTCGCGTCGGGCGACGAGGCGGGCCTGGCGGACCGTGTGGTCGAGGTCGTGGACGAGCGCGTCGCCGGGTCCACGCTCGGCCCCTCGTAACGCAGCCCGCCCGCTCGTGGCGTTGTTACGGGCTTGGCGCGCCATAAGATGCGCCGTCACCGATGCACGCGATCGAGTCCATCGGGCCCGTTCTGGGCATCGTCGCCTTCGTTGGACTGGCGGTCTTGGCGTTCCTCCTGTTTCAGCAGGCGCGCGAGATCCGTCGTGTCCGCGACTGGGCGGGGCGCGCCCCTGAGCGCGCGGCCGAGGCTGCCGAGGCCGTTCAGGCCGCGGCAGAGGCCTCACGCGAGGAGGATGGAGAGGAGGCCGCCGAGGGCGAGGCGGCGGCGCAGCCCGCCGTGGGCCGGTTGCGAGGCGCGCTGCAGCGGTTCTGGTGGCGTATTCGCGACGGCTTCGCGGCAGTCGACCGCCGCCTCCCCATAGACGGCCGCTATGTCCTAGTCCTGCTGGCGGTCGCGGTGATCGCGGTCGGTGTCGTCACCAGCGGGTTCGGGCTCGTGGGCGGCGGTGGAGGAGGGGGTGGCAAGCACGGGTCCAAGGCCAAGCCGACGGCCACGGTCGCAGTGATCAACGGAACGTCCGTGCCCGGCCTCGCGGCGACCGTCGAGCAGAAGGTCGTGAAGAAGTCGGGGTACAAGACCGGGCCCGTCGGCAATGCGAACACGAGCGTGAACCAGACGGTCGTGGAGTACACCAGTGGGATGCGATCGGACGCGCAGAAGTTCGCGGCGGCCGTCAAGAAGGAGCTGGGCGACACACCCGTCCAGCCCATGACGCCCGAGACCAAGGCCGCGGCGGGCAAGGTCGACCTCGCTCTCGTGCTGGGCCTCGACGACGCCGGTTTCGGGGGAGGGGGTTAAGGCCGGTCCATGCCTCTCGCCGCCACCGTTGTCAAGGTCCTCTACGACGCCGCCCATCGCATGCCCACGTACGTCTCGCTGGCGGCAGTGGTCGGCTGTCTGTTTCTGATCGTGCTCTACCTCTCGCAGCGCCGCGACCTGGTCCGGATCCACGCCTGGATGGAGGCGTCGCCCAACCACCCGGCCGAGGACATGGTGGGCAGCGAGGCGCTGCTCGACCGGGCCGAGGCGGAGCTGGAGGAGATCCTGGGAGTGGAGGCCCCGGTCGAGTCCACCGCCGAGCACACCGTGGTGGCCCCACCGACAGAGGCGGCGGCCGCTCCGAGCTCCCAGACCACGACCAGTGAGCGGCCGGCCCTTGAGCAGATCACGACTGAACGGGAGGCGCTCCTCCCACATCCGCGCTGGCGGCGGTTCGCGTCGCGCGTCAGCCAGCCAAGCGTGCTCGCCGCGATTGCCGCGGGAGCGGTGATCCTCGGCGTGGTCGGCATCTTCGGCTCGGAGCGCCTCCTGAACGACAACACTGGATCGGAGCAGGCGCGAAAGCCCGGCGCGCTCGTGCCTCACGACGTCAGCGTCGCGGTGCTGAACGGGACGTCGTTCCCGGGCCTCGGGGCGAAGGTCGCCGATGACGTGAGGGCGAACAACTTCACCCTCGGAACCGTGGGCAACAGCCGCAAGGAGTACGACCAGACCGTCGTGATGTACGAGCCGAACGAGAAGAAGGCCGCTCTGAAGGTCGCGCACGACCTCGGCGTGAAACCGATTCAGAAGATCGACCGCGCGACGCAGGACGCCGCGGGCAACGCCGACGTGGTGGTCATCGCCGGAAGGGACCGGACGCGCTGACCAGGATCGCGTCGGCCCTGTTCGCGCTGCTGCTCGTCGCGGCCGTGGTCGTTGCGGGCGTCGTGGTCCACGCCCGGACCCCCAAGCTCGAGCTCGAGGTCCAACACCTGACGACGAAGTTCGCTCCCGCGGGGCACACCAAGCACCCCCGCACGGCAAGGATTGAGTTCTTCGTCCGCGACACGGATCCGCGCGCCGTCGTGCAGATCGTCGGCCCCCAGCGTCAGCGCGTCCGCACGCTCTACCGGGGTCCGCTGGCGGCCTACGAGACGGTCACCTACCACTGGAACGGGCGCACGGACGCCGGGAAGCTCGCGAGCCCGAACGAGAAATACCGCCTGCGAGTCGTGCTCCCGGCTCAGGACCGCGACATGGTCTATCCGCAGGAGATCCAGCTCCTCGGAGGGGGAGGGGCGTGAACGCCTCCGCAGCGCAGTTCATCGGCATTCTGATCGCCTGCGGCGCGGCCGCGGGCGCGCTCCTCGCACGCGACGCCCGCCTGCGCTACGGCTGCGCGCTGGTGGCCCTGATCGCTGCGCCGGCGCTCATCGCGGGCGACGTGTGGGACAGCTCGCGGCTCGTTGCGCTGCGCCACCCCCCGGAGAAGCTCGCCGTGGTGGTCGCCGCCGCGGTGGTCGTGGCAGCGGCCGTCGCCGCGGTCTTCCGCCGCTGGCCCTGGAGCTTTCCCCTCGCGACCTTCGCCGTCCTCCCCCTGCGGGTGCCGGTTCACGTCGGCGGGCAGACCTCGCACCTCCTCGTGCCGCTCTATGTGGTGATCGCCGGCGGCGTGCTGTGCTTCGGGTACGCGGCGCTGCGAGGCCGCAGCGATCGCACCGATGGTCCGGCGGAGGCGCATCCGCCAAGCCTTCGCGACTCGACCGCGGTCGTTTGGCTTGACCGGGTGCTGGCCGCCACGCTGGTGCTCTACGCGATCCAGAGCGCGTATTCGGTCGACGTCTCGAACGCGATCGAGAACGCTTCCTTCTTCCTCGTTCCCTTTGCGCTGCTGTTCGTGATGCTCGGTGAGGTCCGGTGGAGCGATCGGCTGCTGGGCTGGGTCCTGGTCACGGTCTCCGCGGTGGCGCTTGTCTTCGCCGGGGTCGCGTTGTGGGAGTACGCGGCTCGTGATCTCCTGCTGAGCAGGGGGGACCTGCTTGCCTCGAACCAGCTCCACCTCTACTTCCGCGTCAACTCGCTCTTCTACGATCCGAACATCCTGGGTAGGGCCCTGGCGCTCGTGCTCGTCGCCCTCGGCGCCTACCTGGCCTGGGCCCGGAACACGGGGCTCGCAATCGCCGCCGCGGTCGTCGCCGGCATCCTGCTCACCGCGCTGGCGCTCAGCTTCTCGATCACCGGCTTCGCGGCGTTGATCGCCGGCCTCCTGGTCGTGATGGCCCTCCGGTGGGGGATCCGGTGGGCCCTCGCGGCCGGGGTTGTGATCGTGGCGGCGATGGCGATCTTCTTCGCGGCCAGCGGCGTCGGGCGTGAGGATCTCGGCTCGTCGGACAAGGTCAACGTTGCCACCAGCGGCCGGGTGAGCCTGATCAGCGGCGGCTATCACCTCACCAGGGACCGCCCGATCTGGGGATTTGGATCCGGGTCCTTCGGGACGGCGTTCAAGGACAGGATCGACTCGACCGCGAAGACCACGGCCTCCCACAGCGAGCCGCTCACGGTCGGCGCCGAGCAGGGCGCCATCGGGCTCGTCGTCTACGTGGCGCTGGTCGTGCTCGCCCTCATCGTCCTGTTGGGCGGAGCCAGGGGTTCGCCCGGCGCGGCGGCCGTAGCCGCGTGCTTCGTGGCGATCTTCGTGCACAGCCTCGGCTACGCGGACTTCACGGTCGACCCGGCGACCTGGGCGCTCCTGGGGGTGGGAGTGGCGCTGCGGCGCAAACGCGTGGCGGGATCGGCGGTGCCGGTCGCCGGCGGTGCGCCGGCACCTCAGCCGCGGGACCCGCGACCGGCCGCCGCATAGCCCAGCGCGATGTTCGATTACCTGCGCCGCCTCGCGACGACCGGCGCCGCCTACACGGCCTCGAGCGTCCTCTCGAAGCTGATCGCGGTCTTCCTGCTGCCGATCTATACGCACTACCTCTCGCCGAGCGACTACGGCGCGGCGGAGGTGATGCTTGCCTCGGTGATCGCGGTGAGCATTGTCGTCAGGCTCGGGATCATCGAGGCGATCCTGCGCTTCTATTACCTGCCGAACGAGCGCTCGCCCGCGGTGGTGGCCACCGGGTTCGCCTCCCTCTTCTGGGGCGCGACGATCGTCTCCCTCCTCCTGCTTCCCATCGCCGGGCCGATCTCGCAGGCGCTATTGGGCCACGAGGACGCCGGCCTTGCGCGCCTCGCGATCCTCGGCCTGTGGGCCCAGACGCTGTACGAGTACGCGCTCACCCTGCTTCGCCTGGACGAGCGGGCGAAGGCCTACTTCGGGATCACGATCGTCAACGTCCTGATCACGATCCCGTTCACGGTGTTCCTGATCGTGGTCGAGGGTGAGAAGGCCAGCGGCATCCTGCTCGGGACCTACGCGACCGGAGCCGCGGTCACGGTTTGGATGCTCTGGCGCGAGCGGCGACGGCTCGCTCTGGTTCCCGACCGCCCGCTGCTGCGGCGCATGTTCCGGTTCGGCCTGCCGACGATGCCGGCCGAGCTCTCGCTCTACTCGCTCAACTTCATCGACCGCATCATCATCGCCCGCACCGTCGGGTTGAGCGAGGTCGGCCTGTATGCGCTGGCCGTCAAGTTCGCACAGGCGATGCAGGTGCTCGTGCGTGGCCTGCAACTCGCATGGCCGCCGCTCGCCTATTCGATCCGCGACGACGACGAGGCCCGCCGCGTGTACTCGGCGATCTTCACCTGGTTCGCGGCGGTGCTCGCATTCGCGGCGAGCGGCCTGTGGCTGGAGTCACGGTGGATCGTCCGGCTCCTGGCGGCGCCCGACTTCTTTCCCTCCTACCAGGCGGTCGGGCTGCTGGCGACCGGGATCGGCCTCTATGGCCTGTATCTGGCAATGGTGGTGATCCTCGGGCGCACCGGGCGCACCGAGTTCAGCTTCCCGGCGACGATCGCGGCGGTGGTGACGAACGTGATCCTGAACCTCATCCTCGTCCCCTCGCACGGGATCGTCGGCGCCGGGCTCGCCCTGGTGGGGTCCTACGTGATCGTGCTCGTCCTTATGTACGCGTTCACGCAGCGCCTCTTCCCGGTCCCGTACGAGTGGCGGCGCCTCGCCCTGGTACTGCTGTCCGCCGTCGCGGTGGTCGCCGCCGGCGAGCTGCTGCTGCCGACCTCGGGTGCGATTGGCCTGCTCAGCCGCGGTGTGCTGTGGCTCGCCTACCCCGCGCTGCTCTTCCTCTTCGGCTTCCTCCACGACGAGGAGCGCACCGGCCTGGCCGAGCTCCTGCGCCCGTCCGCGATCGCGGCGCGCGCCAGGAGCCTTCGCGCGGCGACGGCCGACGTCGGGGCGGAAGACGACGAGCGAGCCGACTTCGGGCCCGAGGTCTACGAGGTCGCGGCGCGCGACGAGGACCGCTCGGGGACCTGACCGCCCCCCGCGTGGGCGGTGTTGTACGCGTCGGCCGCCTCGCGCATGCCCTCGCCGCTTGCGGGCCGCAGCGCCTGGCGGGCATGGAGCCAGTAGGTGCCCGGGTCCTGGCCTCGTATGAACATCGCCGCCAGCGCCCGCGGAACGTACGACGCCGACCACAGCAGGCGCGACAGAAGCACCACGGCCTTCGAATGGTGCTTCTGCATGTAGAGGTCGCGCCCGCGGTGAAACTGCACGATCCGGCGGCGGCCGCCCGGGGAGTGGTCGGTGGCGAGCTGCTCGTGGTGGATCGCGCGGGCGCGCGGCACGTGGAGGATTCGCCAGCCGGCGTCGTGCATGCGCTTCTGGAAGTCCACCTCCTCCGAGTAGACGAAGAAGTCCGTGTCCAGATAGCCGACGCTGTCGGCGACCTCGCGGCGAATCAACATCGTGCACGACTGGATCCAGCCCACCTCCCGCGGCGGGCCGTCGTCGCCGTGGCTCTGGGTGACGAGGCGCCGGTGGAGGAGGAGCGCCTGCGCAAGCGCCGTCTCCAGGCTCGGGAACCGCCAGGCGCAGGGGATGGGCTCGCCGTCCGGGTCCACGAGCTGCGCCCCGGCGACCGCGGCTCCGCGGTCACCCCGAAGCGCGGCGAGGAGCTCCCGCACGGCCCCGTCCATAAGCTCGGAATCCTCGTTCAGCAGCAGGCAGAACTCGCCGCGCGCCTCGCCCATGATCAGCGAGTTGTTCTCGGCAAGCCCGGCTCGGCGGTCACGGCGGATCACGCGAACCTCGGGGAATCCGTTCTTCACCGCCTCCGCCGATCCGTCGTCGGAAGCGTTGTCCAGGACCAGGATTTCTTGCTCGGCGCCCTCCGGATGGGTCTCGCGGATCGATCGCAGGCACTCGAGCAGGAGCTCCCGCCCATTAGTGTTGACCACGCAGTAGGACAGTTCCATCGCCAGAATCCTGGCGAATGCGCGTCCAAGTCGTCGATCCGCCCGCCTACACGCCACCGTACGACCGGTCCCTATGCGCTGCCCTGGCCCGTGCCGGGGCGGAGGTGGAGCTGGTCACGAGCCGGTTCGTCCACGGTTCCGTGCCGGCGCCGATGGGATACGAGGTGCGCGAGATCTTCTACCGGCAGTCCGCCAAGCAGGCGGTCGACAGCACCGCGCGCCGCGCCCTGAAGCTGGCCGAGCACGTCAAGGACATGGCCCGCCATCGCATGGACGCGGGGTCGGCGGACGTCCGCCATTACCAGTGGCTTCCGGTGCCGGCGATAGACGGCTATCTGCTTCCTCCGGCCCGTCCGCGGGTGCTCACAGCCCACGGCGTCCTTCGGACCGAGGGCTTCGAGCGCCGCCTCGAACGGGGCCTGCGCCGGGTGCTGGACTCCATGGACGCGGTCGTGGCTCTGTCGGAGTTCGGGAGGGAGCGGCTCGTTGCCGGCGGGGTCGACCCTGAGCGTGCACACGTCATCCCCCACGGCGCCTTCGACTACCTCACTCGCCAGCCGGACGAGGTCCCGCTTCCGGACGAGCTCGCGGCGGTGACCGATCCCGTGATCCTCTTCTTCGGACTGGTCCGCTCCTACAAGGGCGTCGACGTGCTGCTGGAGGCATTCCGCGCGGTCGAGGGCGCCGAGCTCTGGGTCGTCGGGCGTCCGCTCGGCATGTCGGTGGAATCGCTTCAGGAGCTCGCCGCGCGCGCTCCGGGGACCGTGCGCTTCGTCCCCCGCTTCGTGAGCGACCAGGAGCTCCCTGCGTACTTCCGCCGCGCGGACATCGTGGTGCTGCCGCATCGCGACGCCGAGCAGTCCGGCGTCCTCTATGCGGCGCTGGCCTTCGGCAAGCCGATCGTGATGAGCGACGTGGGCGGCTTCGCCGAGGTCGCGCGCACCGGAGCCGGCTCCCTCGTCCCGCCGGGGGACGCCGATGCCCTGGCCGAGCGGCTGACCGACCTGCTCGCCCACCCGGAGGAGCGAGAGAGGCTCGCCGCTGCCGCGTCCGCCGCGGCAGCCGGGCCGTACTCCTGGGAGCTCGTGGCCTCCCAGACGATGGCGCTCTACGCGGAGCTCGGCGCGTGACGATCCTCGCCGTCGTCTTCTGGGTCTCCGTGGCCCTGCTCGTCTACACCCACCTCGGCTACCCGGTGCTCCTATGGGCCCTCGCGCGCTCGCGCGACGGCAGGCCCGCCGCCACCGGCGACGAGCCCCTCCCGCGCGTCTCGCTCATCGTCGCGGCCCACGACGAGGAGGACGTGATCGAGCGCAAGGTCCGGGATGCGCTCGCGCTCGACTATCCCCGCGGCCGGCTCGAGGTGATCGTCGCGTCGGACGGGTCCACGGACCGCACCGTGGAGCTCGCGCGGGCGGCGGGAGCGGATCAGGTGCTGGACCTCCCGCGGGGGGGCAAGGTGGCCGCGCTGAACGCGGCGGTCGAGAAGGCGAGCGGCGAGGTCCTCGCCTTCTCGGACGCGAACAGCTTCTGGAAGGAGGACGCCCTCATGCGCCTCGTCGCGCGCTTCGGCGATCCGGAGGTCGGCTACGTGTGCGGCCAGGTCCGATTCGACGGCGCGGCCGCGGCCAGCGAGGAGGGCCTCTACTGGCGCTACGAGATGGCCGTGCGGGAATGGGAGTCTCGCCTCGCGGGCGTGACCGCCGGGAACGGCGCGATCAACGCCGTGCGACGCGACGCGTACATCTTCCTCGATCCGACCAGGGGTCAGGACATCTCGTTCCCCTACGAGCTGGTCAAGCGCGGCTGGCGTCCCGTGTACGCGCCCGAGGCGGTGGCCCGGGAACGGCTCGCGGCGACGGTCGGCGACGAGTTCGGGCGCAAGCGGCGGATGATGGCGGGCGCCTGGAGCACGATGCTCCGTCACGGCCTGCTGTCCCCGAAGGGATACGGGCCGCTGTATGCCTTCGAGATCGCCTCGCATCGACTGCTGCGCTACGCATCGCCGTTCCTGCACGTGGTCGCCCTCGGCACCAACATCGCGCTCGCCGGCCAGGGGACGATCTATGTGGTCACCCTCGCGGCGCAGGTGGCGCTGCTCGCGGTGGCCGCCATCGGCGCGCTGTGGCCCTGGCGGCCGTTCCGAATCGCCCACTACTACGTGGCCGTGACCGCGTCGAGCGCGGCGGGGCTCTGGGAGTACCTGCGCCACGGCGTCCCGGTCACCTGGGACAAGGCCGAGGGCACCCGATGAGGCGCCGGGGCCTCCCGCGGGTCGCGGACCTCGGGCTCGCCGCGCTCGGCCTCCTGGCCGGCGCGCCGATCCTCGCGGTCGCCGCGGTCGCGATCAAGCTCACGTCGCCGGGCCCGGTGCTCTACCGCCAGCAGCGCGTCGGCAGGGACGGCGGCGCGTTCGAGGTCTACAAGCTCCGGACGATGCGGATGGGTGCCGATCCGGTTGGAGTGGGGACGCCCGTGCTGGAGGGCGATACGCGCGTGACGCGAGTCGGTCGCTTCCTGCGCCGGCTCTCGCTCGACGAGATCCCCAACCTCGTCAACGTGTTGCGGGGCGAGATGGCGATCGTGGGCCCCCGGCCGACGCTCGCGGCGCAGGTGGAGCTCTACACATCCCGCCAGCTCCGGCGGCTCGAGGTGAAGCCGGGCCTCACCGGATGGGCTCAGGTGAACGGGCGCGCCGGGATCCCGTGGGAGGCGAGGATCGAGCTCGACGTCTGGTACGTCGACAACAGGTCCCCGCGCCTCGACCTCCGAATCCTCGGGCGGACGCTCCGCATGCTGGCCACGGGACACGGGCTCTACGGATAGGTAGCTTTAGCCCCGATGGCGGCGACGATCGAGCTGCGGGACTTCCGGCCGGATGACGCGCCGGCGGTCCACCGCTGGTTCAACAACGCGGAGGTGACGGCCGACCTCGTCGGCAGCAGGAACAGCTTCTCCGACGAGGCCGCGCGCGGCTGGGTGGAGCGGGCGATGGACACGAGCCGTGACCGGAAGTGGGCGATCCTGCTGGACGGCGGGTCGGAGCCCGTGGGCTTCGTGGCGCTGTTCGGGCTCGAGCGCGAGACCGGCCCGGAGCTCGCCGTCCTGGTCGGCGACCCCGAGGCCTGGGGGAAGGGGGTCGCGTGGGAGGCCGAGCGTCAGGCCTGCATCCACGCCTTCGACGACCACGGCGCGCACCGAATCCACGCGGAGATCCCGGCCACCAATCGGGCCGCCCAGAAGGTCGTGACCTTCCTCGGGTTCCAGCGTGAGGGAGTGATGCGCAAGGCGATTCGCCGCAACGGCGACACAGTCGACAACGAGGTATGGGGGCTTTTGCCCGAGGAGTTCAAGGGTTGGCAGACCGAGCGGAGCTAGTCGGAGAGGCAAGCCGGGTCGCGCAGCTCATCGCCGACAAGGGACGGGCGGCCGAGAGCGACGACTTCTTCCGCTCGCGTCCCTTCTTCGACGCCGAGGGAGTGAGCCACACCCTCGTCGTGGGGGGAGAGGGGGACGACCAGATCGCGCTGCCACTCCTGGTCCACGAGATCGACGACTCCGGCCAGCGAGACGCGATCACCCCCTACGGGTATCCCGGGGCGACAATCCTGGACGACCGCGGCTCGCCGGCCGATCCCACCGCCCTCGACTGGTCCGAGACCGGCCTGGTCAGCATCTTCGTGCGTGACCGGATTGGCCACGAGCCCTGCCTCCAGGGCGCCACGAAGCGCTCGGCCGTCCAGGTCCACGACCCCGGGCGCGAGCCGCAGATCCGCTCACGGTTCGCGGAGCAGATCCGGGCGAACGACCGGCTCGGCTACCACGTCGAGGCGCTGCACGGCCCGGACACCTCGGTCGAGCAGCGGGTGAGCTTCCACCACGTCTACACCGAGACGATGCACGGCGTCGAGGCCGCTGAGCGCTACTTCTTCGAGCAGGAGTACTTCAGGACGATCCTCGGCTTCGACCGCTCGTGGCTGTTCCTGGCCCGCAGCCCCGAGCGCGCGACCGCGGCCGGCGCGATCGTGGTGCAGTCCGACGGGATGCTGCACTACTACCTCGGTGGCACGGCCGAGGTCCATCGCCCCCGGTCGCCGTTTAAGAACATCATCGAGTCCACGATCAGCCTCGCGGACGAGCTGGGCGTCCGTTTGAACCTCGGCGGCGGCGTCAAGCCCGGCGACGGGCTGGAGGACTTCAAGCGCGGGTTCGCGAACACGGAGCTGCCGTTCAACACGCACGAGATCGTCTGCGACCCCGATGCCTACGCGACACTGAGCGGGGGTCGCGAGGACTCGGGCTTCTTCCCGCTGTATCGCCAGCCGCGCGGCTAGCCGCTCGCAGCGCGAGCCGGGCGCTCGCCTCGGGCGTCGCCCTCGGCGTAGACATCGTCGACGAAGCCGGCGAGCTCGTTGGTCAGGCGCTCCGGCGTCAGGCGCCACTCGACGATCGAGTTGGCATCGACCAGGCGGGCGTTGGGCATGTCCTCGACGAGCATGTCGGCGTCGGAGAAGGGATGAAGCGGGTCGTTTGGATGCCCCACGACGAGCGCGGGGTGGTTGAGCTCGCGGCGCTCCTCCGCGGTGGGCGCCGTGCGGCCGTACAGGATTCCCTCGAGGACCGCGCGCGAGGGCTCCGGGTCCTGGCGGATCCAGTCGAGGCCGATGTCCACGAGGTAGTTGGTGCGCGGGATCTGCCGCGTCAGAGCGGCGACTCCCTTGAGGAGCGGACTGCCGAAGCGCAGCCCGAGCAGGACCGGCGTGAAGATCAGCGCGGCGCCGAGCAGGGCGTCCTCCAGCACGGGCATCTCGAGGAACAGAGCGCCGGCCCGGGCGGGGTGATGAGCGGCGAACTCCAGCCCGACGTTGGCGCCGAGCGAGGTCCCGCCCACGACCGGAGCATCGAGCTCGAGGTGGGTGAGGAGCGCCAGGACCTGGTCGGCGAAGGCTGTCATCGAGTAGATCTGCCGGTCCGCGGGGCGGTCCGACCTGCCGTGGCCGAGCAGGTCCACGGTCACCACCCGATTGCCCCGGGAGGCGATCTCGGGCGCGAGCGTGTCGTACATGCGCCGGTTCATCAGCAGCCCGTGAACCAGCACAAGGACCCGGTCTCCGGTCCCGTGGACGTCGTAGGAGATGCGGTACCCGTGGTACGGAAAGGAGCCTTCGGTGAATGCCATTGGGCGAGTCTACGAAGTGGACCCGATGACGGTCCCTAGTCGATGGCAAGCTCCGGGGAGGGGGGCGGCCCCGCCGCTCGCTCCCAAGGACGCGAGGCCCGCAGGGCGCTGAGCACGGCGCGCGTCCCGGGGGCGCGGTTGAGCGCATAGAAGTGGATGCCCGGGGCCCCGCCCGCCAGCAGCTCGTCGCACTGCCGCGCGGCGTAGGCGACGCCGAGGAGGGCCTCCGCCTCCTCGTCCCCGCCGAGCGCCTCCATCGCGCTGGAAAGCTCGGCCGGGATCGACGCCTGACAGAGGTCGCAGATGCGGGCCACCTGCCCGAAGGTGGCGATCGGGATGACCCCCGGGATGATCGGCACGTCGATGCCCGCGGAGCGCGCGGCGTCGACGAACTCGAAGTAGAGGCGGTTGTCGAAGAAGAGCTGGGTGATCAGGAAGCTCGCCCCGGCCTCGACCTTGGTCTTCAGGTAGGCGAGATCGGCATCCAGGTTCGGCGCGTCCGGGTGTACCTCGGGGAAGCAGGCGCCGCCGAGCGTGAAGTCGTAGCTACCCGCGATGAACTCGGCCAGCTCCGCTGCGCTGGACAGCCCGCCCTCCGGCGCCTGGAACGCGGCCTCTCCGCGGGGCGGGTCGCCTCGCAGGGCGAGGACGTTCTCGACCCCGGCGGCCTCGAATCGATCGAGGATCTCGGTCAGGCCCTCACGCGTCTCGCCGACGCAGCTCAGATGCGCCATGGCCTCGAGGCCGTGCTCCTGCTTGATCCGAGTGGCGATCTCGACCGTGCCGTCGCGCGTCGCCCCGCCCGCGCCGTAGGTCACGGAGACGTAGTCGGGGTTGAGCGGCTTCAGGGCCTCCAGCGTCTCGAACAGCTCGTCGACCTTCTCGCGAGTCTTCGGGGGGAAGAACTCGATCGAGAAGATGGGCTCGGGGCCGCCGAGGATCTCGTCGATGCGCATGGTGCGGGATGGTAGAGAGGTGGGGTCTACGCAGTTGCGGTCGGCGGTGGCTCGGGCGCCGGGGGCTTCGACGTGGGGGTCGGCCCCTTCTTGGCTGCGCGCGCGCGGAAGATCTCCACGATGTCCTCCAGGTGCAGGCCCTTGGTCTCGGGCACGAAGCGCCAGCAGAACCACAGGGTGAACAGGCCGATGCCCGCGTAGAGCCAGAACGCGCCGGTGCGGCCCAGCGCATCGATCAGCACCAGGAAGGTCAGCGACACGATGGCGTTGAAGGTCCAGTTGGCCATCGTCCCGACTGCCGCCGCCTTGCTCCGGACGTTGAGCGGGTAGATCTCGGCGTTCATCAGCCAGAAGATCGGGCCAAGGCTGATTGCGAACGCCGCGACGTAGAGCATAAGGCTGCCGATGGCGATGATGGACGCCCCGGTGCTCGAACCGCCGCCTATGAAGGCCGCGCCCAGTGCGAACAGAGAGACGACCATCGCGCTCACGCCGCCCAAGAGCAGCGTGCGCCGGCCCGCCCGGTCAAGGAGGCGCAGGGCGACGACCGTCATCCCGACGTTCACGATGCCAACGCCGACGGCCGCCAGAATCGCCGAGGCGGAAGAGGTGACGCCGGTGTACTGGACGATGGTGGGCGCGTAGTAGATGACCGTGTTGATGCCCGTGACCTGCTGGAGGACCGCCAGGCCCACCCCGACGAACAGCGCCGCCCTCACCACCGGGTGCAGCAGATCACGCCATCCACCGGCCTTGACGTCGAGGCTCTCCTTGATCTCCGCGAGCTCCTTGTCGATGGCCGCGGGATCGTCCTCGCGGATCTTCGACAGCGTCACGCGGGCCACGTAGTCCTTGCCCGCCATCACGAGCCAGCGCGGGCTCTGCGGCATCTCCAGCATCCCGATAGCGAGGATCACGGCGGGCACCGCCCCGAGGCCGAGCATCCACCGCCAGTCCCCGCTCGAGTTGAACGCGAGGCCCACCAGGTAGGCGACCACGATGCCGACCGTCACGGCGAGCTGGAAGAAGGTCACAAGGGACCCGCGCTTGTCGGGCGGAGCGACCTCGGAGATGTAGACGGGCGCGGTCGCCGAGGCCACTCCGATGGCGGCTCCGACGACGAGGCGGGCGATGACCAGCGCCGCCGTGTCGGGGGCGGCAGCGCTGCCGAGCGCGCCGACGGCGAAGATGATCGCCGACAGGAGGATCGCCCCTCGCCGGCCCTTCCCGTCCGAAAGGGGTCCTGCGACAGCGGCGCCGACGATCGCGCCGATGGGCACGGCGCTGACCACCAGCCCGGCCTCGAAGGCTCCGAGGTGGAAGTCCGGCTTGATGAACAGCAGGGCGCCGGCGATGACGCCGGTGTCGTAGCCGAAGAGAAGGCCGCCCAGCCCCGCGATCCCGGCCGTGAGGACGACGTTCCTCGCGGCGCGGCGCTCGGAGAGGTGCTCCGTCGCCTCCATGCCAAAACCGACCCTACACCCGCCCCAGGCGTCGAAATGGCAGATCGATTGCGTGGTCAGAACGCACGGAGCTACACGTAGCCGAGCTCCCGGCCCGCGCGGTCCAGCTCGTCGCGGAACTTCGGGTGGGCGATCGCGATCAGGCGCTCGGTCCGCTCGCGGATGGAGCTCCCCCGCAGCTCCGTGACGCCGTACTCGGTGACCACGCGATCGACGAGGTTCTTGAACGTAGTGACGGCGGCCCCGGGGTGGAGCTGGGGCACGATCCGCGAGACGGAGTCGTCCTTGGCGGTGGAGTGCAGGACGATGAAGGCCTGCCCGTGCTCGGCCAGCATGGCGCCGCGGGCGAAGTCGGGCTGGCCGCCTGAGGAGGACCAGTAGTCGCTGCCGAGCGACTCCGACGCGCACTGTCCCAGGAAGTCGACCTCGATCGTCGCGTTGATCGCCGTGAAGCGGTCCTCGCGGGAGATGTTGCGCGGATCGTTGGTGTAGTCGACCGGCCAGAACTCGACCCCCGGGTTGTCGGCGACGAAGTCGTAGATCCGCCGGGTGCCGAGCGCCGTCGTCGTGACGATCTTGTTCCGATGGGTGCGCTTCCGTGTTCCCGTGATGGCCCCGGCCTCCACCAGGTCGGCGACGCCGTCGGAGACCAGCTCGGAGTGGATGCCGAGGTCATGGTGATCTCCGAGCAGCGAGAGCACGTGGTCCGGGATCGCCCCGATCCCGACCTGGAGGGTGGCGCCGTCGGGTATCCGCTCGGCGACCAGCTCGGCGATCCTGCGGTCCGCCTCGCGCTTTGAGTGCTCCGGCAGCTCGACCAGCGGGTAATCGGCCTCGCACCACCCGATCACGTCGCTGACGTGGAGCTGGTTCTCGCCGAAGGTGCGCGGCATGCGGCGGTTGACCTCGACGAAGAACGGCGCCTCGCCGATCATCGCGGCGACGTACTCGGCGTGACAGCCGAGCGAGAAATAGCCGTGGCGGTCGGGGGCGGAGACCGATGCCAGAACGAGCCTGGGGCCGCTGAGGTGACGCATCAGCCCGGGCACGTCGCTGAAGCTGTTCGGGATCAGGTCGCAGCGACAGCCGTGGAACGCGTCCTTGTCGTGAGGCGAGAGGAACCACGAGACGTGACGCACGTTGGGCAGCTCGCCGTCGATGTAGCGCCGGTCCCGCAGGGGCAGCATGCGATGAATGCGGACGTCCCGCAGCTGCTCGGCTCCCTGCTCGATCGCGTCGAGGACCGTCACGGGCTCCGCATTACCCACCCCGATCACCACGTCTGCGCCGGGCTCGATGTGATCGAGGACAGCCTCCGGACCGCAACGGCGCTCGGCCAGCGTGGCGTCGATGCTCCGCGCCGCCACGACGTCAGCCGCCCGGCTCGTTCCAGTGGACGAGGATCGGAAGGTCGTGCTCGTAGCCGAGGGTGCACAGCGCGCCCGTGCCGAGGCCCAGAAGGCCACCGTCCTCGGGGGGCAGGTCGACCCAGCGCGCGCCGACCACCCGCAGCACGTGACCATGCGCGAAGAAGATCACGTCGCCGCCCGCCGCGCGTGCCTCGGCGACCAGCCGGTCGGCTCTCGCCCCCACGTCCGCCGCCTGCTCGCCGTTCGGGCCGCCGTCGCGCCACAGGGTCCAACTCGGGTTGGTCTCGTGGATCTGCGCGGTCGTGATGCCCTCGTAGTCGCCGTAGTCCCATTCGTGGAGGTCGTCGCGGACCTGCGCCTGCTCGCCGAGGCCGGCCAGCTTGCACGTGTCGATGGCGCGCTGCATCGGGCTGGTCAGCACCAAGGCGAAGGTGCGGCCCTCGAGGCGGGACGCGAGGTTGCGGGCCCGCCTGCGGCCGTTCTCGGTCAGCGGGATGTCCGACCTCCCGGTGTGGCGCCCGTTCAGGCTCCACTCGGTCTCGCCGTGGCGCGCAAGCAGCAGCTCTCCCATCGCGCGCAGGCTAACCGTCGTGCCCAGGGCGCGCCTGATGCAAAATGACGCGCCGATGTTCGAGCGCGAGCGCACCGACGTAGCGGAGGCCTGCCGGCGGCTGGCCGAGGAAGGCCTCGTGATCGGCACGGCCGGCAACGTGAGCGTCCGGGCCGGCGAGAGCGAGGTGGCGATCAGCCCCACGGGCGCCGTCCTCGCCGAGCTCGATCCTGAGCAGGTCACCGTCGTCGATATGCAGGGAGAGGTCGTCGCCGGCGACCTTCAGCCGACCTCGGAGCTCGACCTCCACCTCGGCGTCTACCGCCGCTACGGCGCCGGCGCGGTCGTCCACACGCATGCTCCGATGGCGACCGCGCTCTCGTGTGTCCTCGACGAGCTGCCATGCGTGCACTACCAGATGCTTCTGCTCGGCGGAGCCGTGCCGGTGGCGCCCTACGCGACCTTCGGAACGCCGGAGCTGGCGAGCGCCGTCCTCGACGCCCTCGAGGGCCGGTCGGCGGCCCTGATGGCGAACCACGGCGCGATCACCCACGGACCGGACGCGCACACGTCGGTGGAGCTCTCGCTGCTCCTGGAGTGGGCGTGCACCGTCTACTGGCGCGCCGCCGCGATCGCCTCCCCGACGGTGCTGGACGACGATCAGCGGGCTGCGGTGGTCACCGCCGCCCTCGAGCGCGGCTACGGATCCACGAAGCCGGTCGACCCCGACTCGAAGGGGGATGCATGAACGACGAGATGGTCGCGATCGAGATGGGCGTCCACGTCCTCGACGTCCTCGCTCGCCCGGTCGAGGCGATCCCGGGGGGCCAGGGTGCGACCCGGGTCGAGGAGATCCGGATCACCGCCGCCGGGTCCGCGGGCGGCACTGCGCTGACGCTGTCGAAGCTCGGCGCGCGGACTTACAGCGCCGGCGCGATCGGCGCCGACGCGGTGGGGGAGATGCTGACTGCGCTGCTGGAGCGGGCTGGGATCGACACGTCGCATCTCGTCCGCCGCGACGACGTGCCGACCTCGGCGACCGTCCTGCCCATCAGGCCGAACGGTGACCGCCCCACTCTTCACCTCGTAGGAGCCAATGCGACCTACGGACCGGACGACGCTCCATGGGATGCGATCGCCGCATCCACCCACCTGCACCTCGGCGGGCCCGAGTTCATGGGCGGTGAAGCGGCGGCCCGCATCCTTTCCTTCGCTCGCGAGAAGGGCGTGACCACTTCTGCTGACATCCTCGCGCCGGGCGAGCAGGCGCGTGACATCGTCGACTGGATCGCCCCGGTCTTCCGTGAGCTCGACTACCTGCTGCCGAACGACGAGCAGGTCCTGGGACTGAGCGGCGAGGATGAGCTCGAGGCCGGGTGCCGCGCTCTGGTGGAGCGAGGCGTCGGCTCCGTTGTTGCCACCAGGGGCGCCGAGGGGGCGCTGATCGTCGACGGTGACGGGAGCGAGGGTGTCCCGGCCTTCGAGATCGACGTGGTCGACACCACCGGCTGCGGCGATGCGTTCTCGGCCGGATTCCTCCGGGGGCTTTCGCTGGGACGGTCCCGTCGTGAGGCGGCCGTGCTCGGCTGCGCGGCGGCCGCCCTCGTCGCCCAGGGCCTTGGAAGCGACTACGGCGACTTCGACCTGGCCGCGGCGGACGCGTTCGCCGCTGCCCAGGGCTGACGGCGCGCCCGCCGGCAACATCCGGGAAACCGGGTCGTCCGGGGACGCCCCTAGGGTCCACCTCGCGGTGACGGTGCCGTCGGCCGAGGATTGCCTGCCAGCCGCGGCCGCGCGACCCGGGCGCACCGGGAGCAGGGCGCTGTAGGCCGAACCCGGGGAACCGGCCCGCGGCTAGCCCGCCCGCTCCCAACCCCACATCTATTGCGGCGGCTTCGCCGCCTTACATGCCAGTGCCGCGACAAAGTCGCGGCCTTCCCGCTTTACATCTCAGACAACAAAAAACGACCGGGGGCAACGATATTGCCTGCCCGTGCGTAGCCTTCGCACGACAAAGCTCCTTCGTTGCCTGTCGAGAGTTGCTGTTCGCCTGGCTTCGGCGTCTGGCTTCTCTCTCCCAGTCGCAAGAACGAAGCTATATGACCCGCCGCGGTCGCGCCAGTCGCGATTCCGCAATTTGCGGTGGAAGGCAGGCGGCAATTGGAGCTTTTCGCCTCATTTGACGATGTAGGTGATGTGAGCAGGGGGAAAAGCGGTGCCGGAAGGGCCGCGATCGCGCTCGCGGCAGCCCTCCTGCTGGCGTGGTTCGCGCTGCCGGCGTCGGCGGGGGCGACGCCTCGATTCGCGCCCTACGTGGACATGGCGCTCAACTCGGACTCCTTGGCAAAGATGAAGAGCGAGTCGGGCGTCGGCCTCTTCACCTTCGGCTTCATCGTGAGCGGGCAGCCGTGCAAGGCGTCCTGGGGTGGGTACTACGGGCTCGACGACCCCGCCATGAACCAGCGGATCGCCAAGCTCAAGCAGGCGGGTGGAGACGGGATCGTGTCCTTCGGCGGCGCGGCGGGCCAGGAGCTCGCAGACACCTGCACCACGGTCGACTCCTTGCGGGCCCAGTACCAGGCCGTGATCAACCGCTACGGCATCCGCAACCTCGACTTCGACATCGAGGGCGCCGATCAGGCGAACACGGCGTCCCTGACCCGCCGCTTCAAGGCGATCGAGCGAATCCAGGCCGCCGGGCGTGCCGCCGGCAAGCCCGTGCAGGTGTCCCTCACGCTTCCGGTCATGCGGACCGGGCTGACGCACGACGGCATCCGGGTCGTCCGCATGGCGATCAATAACGGCGTGCGCGTCGGCGTCGTCAACGTCATGGCGATGGACTTCTATGACTCCTCCCTGAACTACAACGGGCGGATGGGCGACTACGCGATCCAGGCGGCCCACGCCACCCAGACGCAGCTCGCCAGGCTTTACCCGAGCCTGAGCGCCGCCGCCGTCTGGCGGATGGTCGGGGTCACGCCGATGCTCGGCGTCAACGACGACCCCAAGGAGGTCTTCACGACGCAGAACGCCAAGCAGCTCACGGCCTACGCCAAGCAGAAGCACATTGGCCGGCTCGCGATGTGGTCGGCGAACCGCGATCACCCGTGCCCGGGAACCCCTAACGCCTCCAACGACTGCAGCGGCCTCGGGGCCCCGGACTGGGCCTTCTCGAAGATTTTTCGGGCGTTCGCCGGCTAGCCCGCGTCCCGGTGGCCTCGGGCTACTCGGGCGGGCCAATCGCCGCAGCCTCGGGGCCGAATTCCTCGACGTAGGCCGGATGCACCTCCGTCCAGCGCTCGACCGAGGTCCACGACGGCTCCGACCCGTCCAGGTGAAGGGCGAGCTGATCCAGGCAGACGCGCCACCCGGCGCCGTCGCGGGCTGCCTTGCCGAGCTCGACGAGCGTGTCGGTCAGCGTCAGGACCGTGCCGGCGCCATCGGGCTCGAGGACGAAGCGCAGCGTGTCCTCCCCCCAGCGGAACTCGAGCAGCGAGGGCGGATCGCAGGCGATCATCTCCCCCTTCATCGTGGGAAGGTCGCGCGTGCGATGACTGAACCGGAGCTCCGCCCCGGCTCGCCGATCGCCGTCGATCGTCGTCGGGAACCACCCCTCCAGGTGATCCGGATCGGTCAGAGCCCGCCAGACCTTCTCCGGCGGATGTGCGAGCGTGCGCTCGAAGCGCAGCCGCCAGGTCCCGTCGGTCTCCTCCAGTCGTCCGTCTCGCATGCCGTTGCCTCCTTCGATCAAGTTTTCTCGTCGGGCATCGCGTCGAGGTGTCGCTCGAGCCGGTCGAGTCGCTTCGACCAGAGCCGGCGATAGGGCGCGAGCCACTCGTCCATCTCCTTCAGCGGCTCCGGTGCCACCCGGTACAGGCGTCGCTGCGCCTCGGGTCGAACCGTGACCAGTCCCGCCTCCCGCAGCACTCGCAGGTGCTTCGAGACCGCCGGCTGGCTCACCGATAGCTCGCGGACCAGCTCCCCGACGGGCCGCTCCTCGACCCGGAGCAGGTCGAGGATGCGCCTCCGGTTGGGCTCGGCGAGTACCTCGAACGGCGGTGCCATGTGCATAGCTTAACAGCTATATAGCTTACAGGCGATGCACAGTCTGCTGACGGGAGGGGTCGGGCGACATGTGACTAATTAGTCACCTATACTGTGGTCCATGGACGAGGTGTTCAGGGCGCTCGCCGATCCGACCCGCAGGGGTCTCCTGGACCGGCTGTACGAGCGCGATGGGCAGACCCTCAAGGAGCTCGAGTCAGAGCTCCCGATGACCCGGTTCGGCGTCATGAAGCACCTGCGGGTGCTCGAGGAGGCGAGTCTCGTAACGACGAGGCGCCGCGGCCGGGAGAAGCTCCACTTTCTGAACCCCGTCCCGATTCGGCTCGTCCACGACCGGTGGGTGAGCAAATACGCGGAGCCCTGGGCCACCGCGCTCAGCGAGCTGAAGCACGACCTCGAAGAGGAGGAATGATGGACAGGTACCTGGTCGTTGACGGCGCGGGCACGATGTCCGTGTTCGAGATCTACATCAAGACGACCCCGGAGCGGCTGTGGGAGGCCATCACCGATCCGGAGATGAGGGCGAAGTACAGCTTCGGCGTCCAGACCGAATCGGACTGGACCGAGGGTTCGCCGTATGTGTCCGGGGTGCCGGGCGTCATCGACATCGCCGAGGGAGAGAACGTCGAGGTGGACCCGCCTCGGCGGCTGGTCCAGTCGATGAGCGCGCTCTGGAGCGACGACGTGAAGGCGGTCGGAACCTCCCGGGTCACCTGGGAGATCGAGCCGGTCGGGACGTCGTGCCGGCTCACGGTCACACATGACCAGCTGCCGGCAGACGCCAACTCGGAGGTCTACGGCGGCTGGACGATGATCCTCTCCGGCCTCAAGACGCTGCTTGAGACGGGCGAGACCCTGGAGACGCCGGGCTCGCTCAGGTACGCGGGCGCTACCGGCTGATCACGAGCTTGGAGCGGTGGCCGGCGACCGCCTCGGGAGCATCCTCCCAGTACGCGGTCTCGCCGGTCACCAGCTCCGGCTTGAACTTCCCGGCGCGAACCAGGTCCATGATCGGCTCCATCGCGGGTCGCGCGTGAACCCGGCCGGTGTGGAACCGGATCCCCTTCGTGTACATCTCCAGCAGCGGCACCGGCGTCGTGTCGGCGAAGTAGATGCCGATGCTCGTGCAGACCCCCTCGGGCTCGGTCGAGCGCAGCGCGCATGCGAGGCCGTCGACGTCGCCGCTGGCGTCGACCACGATCGGATAGTGCCCCACGCGCTTCGGGAACTCTTCGTCGAGCAGGTTCGCGCCGAGTGTGTCGGCGCGGGCCCGCAGGTAGGAGCTCCCGCCGACCATGTCCACGCGCTCGGCTCCGAGTGCCAGCGCGATGGAGACGGCGTAGAGAGCGATCGAGGCACCGCTGGCCGCGATCAGGACGGGCGACCCCGGGCGCTCGTCGAGATGCGGCCCGACCGTGCGCCATCCGTCCGGGATGTTGTCCGACAGGCTCGCGACCGAGGCGGCCGCGACGTCGCCGGGAACCGGCACGAGCATCGCATCGGCAAACGGCACGCGGGCCGCGTCGCTCAGGAACCCCCCGTAGTTGGTCCCCATCGGCAGCCCGTACATCGCCATGCGCTCAACCCGCTCGCAGTTCCCGGTGTATCCGCGCCGGCAGCTCTCGCACTCGCCGCACGAGATCTGGAACGGGACGCTGACCAGGTCGCCCGGCCCGACGCTCTCGACGGCGTCACCGACCTCCGTCACCTCCGCGACGCACTCATGGCCGAAAGGGAACGGCTCGGAGACCGGAGCCAGCCCCGCCACCAGGAGGCGGTCGAGATCGCACGTCGCGACCGAGAGCGGTCGCACGAGCGCCTCGCCGTCCCCCTGGAGTCGGGGGTCGTCGGCTTCGCGCCACTCGAGGTGGCCCTTCCCGATGAAGGAGAGCTCTCTCAAGCGGGCTGCTCCAAATGTGCAAGTGAGGGGGCGTCAGCCCCCGAAACTGGCTGGTGCTGTTGCCGTTGCGGCTTCTCCCGCTCCGCCGCCGCCATCTCGCGGAGCTGCTCGAAGTGCACGATCTCGCCGGCCGCCGCCCACGAGCCTTCGTCGATCTCGCGGCACAGGACCCAGACGCGGAGCTTGGCGTCGTCGCCCCAGCCGGTGGCGTCGAGGACGAGCTTCGTCACCTCCTCGGCAAGGCCGGCCCGCCTGCGCTCGCTCAGGGCGCCCTGCGGCGTGGTGACCTCGACGATCGCCTGCGACTCGGTGGCCTGGCCGTCAGCCGTATGGATCGCATCGGCGGGAAGCTCGTGCAGGTGCGTCCACGAGATCGAGCGGAAGAAGGAGGAGTCCGGAGCGCCCTCCCATCGCAGAAGCGCCGCCGCGAGCTCACCGGGGAGCTTGGATCTCGCCTCCGGCGTGAGGGCGTCGTCAGGAAGAGTCAGGTCGATCTTGGGCATGTTGTCTCCTTGGGTTGAGGCCGAAACATTAGGTCCAGAACTCGGACGCAACCCTATAGCGTTCGGAATCCGAATGCAAGAGGGCTATCCTGTGAGGCCATGAACGCCACCAGCCAGTTTCGGAGCTAAAGCTCCTCACCTCAGACCATGCGCGCCGCTCAGCTGGCCGAGGAGAACTGCTCGATCGCGCGCCCGGCATCGCTGCTCGGCGATCGCTGGACGCTCGTGATCCTGAGACAGGCCTTCTCGGGGATCAAGCGCTACGAGGACTTCCAGACGAGCCTCGGCATTTCGCGCTCCCTGCTCTCCGAACGGCTGGGCAAGCTCGTCGACGCGGGGATCCTGCGCCGCGAGCCCTACAAGGACGCGATCCGCACGCGGGAGCGCTATCGCCTGACCGAGATGGGCCTCGACCTCTATCCGGTGCTGATGGCTCTGCGTGAGTGGGGCGACCGCTACATGGCGGAGGACGGCCCGCCGATCAACGTGCGCCACCGCGATTGCGGCGGCGAGCCCAGGATCCACCTCCGGTGCGACCGGTGCGGCGAGGAAGTCGGCCCGCGCGACGCGGAGCCGAAGGCCGGCCCGGGGCTGAAGGCCGCCTGATCAGGCGCCGCTGAACGCCGGGTCGCGCTTCTCCACGAACGCCGCGGTCCCCTCGAGGAAGTCCTTGCTGCGCCCGAGCGCATGCTGGAGCTCGGCCTCCAGGTCGAGTTGGCCGTCCAGATCGCCGTAGATCGCCTGGTTCAGGGCCCGCTTCGAGCTCGCGTAGGAACGGGTCGGACCGGCGGCGAGTCGCTCTACGAGGGCGCTGGCCTCGCCCATCAGCCGGTCGTCCGGGTACACCCAGTTCACGAGGCCCCACTCGAGTGCCTGCTGCGCGGGGATCCGCTCCCCGAGGAGCGCCATCTGGAACGCGCGGGCCTTGCCGACGGCGGGAGGGACGAAGGCCGTCGAGCCGCCGTCGGGCATCAGCCCGATGTTCACGAACGCGAGGCCGAGGAACGACGACTCCGCGGCCATCACGAGGTCGCACGCGAGCGCGAGCGAGCAGCCGATCCCGACCGCCGGCCCGTTGACCGCCGCGACCACCGGCTTGGGCAGGCGGCGGATTCCCGCGATTACCGGGTGGTAGAGCTCGTGGAGCTCCTTGCGGATGTCGGGCATGCCGTCCTCCGCCGGCTCGAACCCCGCCTTCAGGTCGGCGCCCGACGAGAAGCCCCGTCCGGCCCCGGTCACCAGCACCGCGCGGACGGAATCCTCGGCGGCCTCGCCCTCCACCACCTGCTTCAGCTCGCCGCCGAATTGGGCCGTCCACGCGTTCAGCGTCTCCGGCCGGTTCAGCGTGAGCCGGCCGACGCCGTCGCTCTCCTCCCAGATCACCGTCTCGTAGCTCAAGTTGAGGCCTCCTTCGCATTTCGCGGGCTTGACGTGCGTGATCTTCCCATTCACGGGTAGGCGGCTTCACAGCACCGTTACACCCGCTTACCGGGAGTTGAGACAACGGCGTTAATCAGTGTGGAGATGAGCGAGCGGGACACAGGGACGCTGCTCACGGGCGGCACGGGATTCCTCGGCGGAGAGGTGCTCGCCCGGCTGCTCGAGCGCGAGGACGCCCCGGTGTACGTGCTGGTTCGGGCCGCCAGCGACGAGGGGGCCGAGGCCCGCCTCAGGACCCTCGTCAGCTCCCTGGTCGGCGAGGGCGAGGGCTGGTCCGGCCGGGCGATCGCCATCAGGGGCGATGTCACCCAGGCCTGGCTGGGCATGGGGTCGGCCAGGCGCAACTGGCTGGCCGAGCGCGTGGCGCGAGTCATCCATTGCGCGGCATCCGTGTCCTTCACGCTCGGCCTCGACGAGTCCAGGGCGATCAACGTGACCGGGACCCGCCGAGTCGTCGAACTCGCTCAGCTCTGCGGGCGCCGAGGCGGCATCGACTCGTTCGTCCACGTCTCGACGGCCTATGTCGCCGGCACGCATCCGGGAACCTTCGCCGAGGGCGACCTCGACGTCAGCCAGGGATTTCGCAACGCCTACGAGGAGTCGAAGTTCGAGGCCGAGCGCGTCGTCCACGAGCGGGGCTGGGGCCTGCCGGCGCAGATCGTGCGGCCCAGCATCGTCGTGGGCGACTCCGCGACCGGATGGACGCCGGCGTTCAACGTGCTGTACGGGCCGATGAAGGCGTTCTCGCGCGGCGCCTATCCGGCGATCCCTGCTCGCAGGTCCGCTCCGGTCGACGTTGTCCCGGTCGACTACGTGGCGGACGCCATCCTCGCCCTCGCCGGGAGGCCTGGCACCACCCACCACCTCACGGCGTCCGAACGTGCCAGCACCGTGGGCGAGCTGATCGAGTTGGGTAGTGCCGCGGCCTCGCAGCCGCGGCCGCGGGTGATTCCGCCGCGGCTCTATCGCCGCCTGGTCCACCCCGTGCTGGTCAGGAAGGGGAGCGAGGCCCGGCGGCGGGCCCTTCGGCGGAGCGAGGTCTATTTCCCCTACTTCGCGATGCGGACCCGGTACGACAACTGCGAGGCCCGCGACGCGCTGGAGCCCCTCGGGATCGGGGTCCCGCCGCTCGCGACGTACTTCGACCGTCTTCTGTCCTTCGCGACGGCCGCCGAGTGGGGGCGCCGGCCGATCGCGCGCTACGAGGTCATCGGCCCGCCGCCTGTCCGACCGCGGCCCGCCTCCGAGCCCCTGGCCGCCTAGGAGGCCGCCTCGGTCCGGGCTGGCTCCGCGACGATCTCGATCGAAACGCCGGTCTCCTGCTCGGAGGCCTCCCACAACCGGGAGATTCCGCTGGTCAGGCCGGCCCGGCGCACGAGCGGCTTGCGGACCGGCGGGCCGTTGTTGACGAACGCCGGCCCGTAGAACTCCCCGCTCGCCGCCCGGGGATCGGTTGCCGCCCGCAGTTGGGAGCGCGCGCCGTCACGCGCGGCCATGCCGGTTCTCGTCGCCAGCACGTGGAAGAAGCGCTGGCTCATCCCGCCGCCGGTCTCGTCGACGCTCACCGCCTGGAGCTCTGTGTTCGAGAGACCGGGATGCGCGATCAGGCTCGCGGCCGGCGCACCGGCGTCGTTGAGCAGGCGGTGGAGCCCGAGCCCGAAGTGGAAGTTGGCCAGCTTGGCCTGGCCGTAGGCGCGCCATGGCCCGTACCTGCCCTCGAGGTGCGGGTTGGAGGGGTCGACGGCCCGGCCCATGTGGTGCGCGGTGCTGGTCACGGTGACGATCCTGGCGCCGTCCGCCCGCAGCAGCGCCGGCATGACCAGTGCCGTGAGCGTCCAGTGTCCGAGATGGTCGACACCGAACTGCATCTCGAAGCCGTCGACCGTCTTGCGCTCGGGGATGCCCATGACGCCCGCGTTGTTCACCAGGATGTCGATCCGGTCGTGCTCGCCGTTGATCCGCTCGGCGGCGTCCCGCACCGAGGCTTGCGAGGACAGGTCCAGCGCCACGATCTCGAGGGACGCGTCGGGAACCTCGCCGCGGATGTCATCGACGGCAGCGGCGGCCTTGTCCTGGTTGCGCGCCGCCATCACCACATGGGCACCCGCGGCGGCAAGCGCGCGGGCGGTCTCGAGGCCGAGGCCCCCGTTGGCCCCGGTCACGACGGCCGTGCGGCCGTCCTGGTCCGGGATGTCCGCGGCGGTCCAGCTCATATGGCGGGGACCAGAGCCGGGTCGTCTTCGTGCGCGCGGAAGAACTCCACCATCGCTCCTACATAGCCGCGGAAGTGCGGCGGCCTGAGGCCGTGCGGGGTCAGCAGCTCGATGGCCCGCCGGGCGTCGAACGCGACCGGATGGTTCAGGTACACGACCGACTCCCGGGGGGTGCCGCCGAAGGCCGCGCGTACAGGCTCGAAGCGCAGCGATGCCTCGACCAGCTTCGGGGGGATCCGGAAACGAGGCTCGCGCCCCGCGTACTCCCTCGACAGCTCCTCGAACAGCTCGTGGCTCAAGAGTGGCTCCGGGTCCGTGAGGTGAAGCGTCTCGCCTGCCGTCGCCGGATCGAAGGCCGCCGCGGCGATCGCGGCGACGATGTAGTCCACCGGAACCACGTTGAACAGCGCCTCCGACCGGCCGAACTGCGGTACGGGACGCCCGGACCGCTCCATGCGGGAGATCGTGCGGAGGATGTAGTAGGGGCCGTCGAACTTCTGGGTCTCGCCGGTGCTGGAGTCGCCGACCACGATCGCCGGGCGCAGGATCGTCGTGGGCACCCGGTCCATGAGCTGGCGGACCCACACCTCGGCCTGGAACTTCGTCGACTCGTAATTGTTCTTGAAGCCCTGGCCCATCACCAGCTCGTGCTCGTAGACGATCCCGGTGCGGGTGCCCGCCACGTAGGCGGTGCTCACGTACGCCAGGCGCTCGAGATTGTCGGCCGCAAGGCAGAGATCGAGAACGAATCCCGTGCCGCCCACGTTGACCCTGCTGGCCACCGGCAGCGGGACCGCCAGGTTGTAGATCGCGGCGAGGTGGAAGACGTGGCTCAACTCGGAGGTGAGCCGCCCATAGGTCTTGTCGTCCAGCCCCAGCCGGGGCTCGGCGATGTCGCCCGGGATCAGCTGGATCCGCTCCTCGCCGGCTGCCGCCTCGGACGCGGCGTCCATCATCCGCGGCTCGACGAGCGCGGCGATCGCGAGCTCGGGCCGGTCGGCCAGCAGCTTCGCGGCGAGCCGCTTGCCGATGAAGCCGGGATACCCGGTGAGCAGCGCGAGGGCCATTCGCCCGACCTCAGCCGGCGGCCCTCAAGCCGCTCGCCGCCTGCGCAGCGTTCGCACGGCGCGCGGGCCCGCCAGCCCCGCCCGCCGTTCCATCATGATCGCGAGGCTGAGGTCGCTGTCGCGACGCCGCCGGCGCAGCTCGGCGAGCGCATCGGGGTCGCGCGTTTCGGCGATCTGGCGATCGAGCCGGTAGACCTCGCGTCGCAGCTCGACCTCCGGAGGCGCGACGCCGGCGTTGCGCAGCACCTTGTATCCGAGCCGCAGGTGCGGCGGGACGTGCGACATGTCCTCGAACTGGAGGGGCCTGCCGCGGCCGGGCAGCGCATCGAAGTCGCCGCGCTCGATCGCGTCCTGGATCTTTGCCTCCGCTATCCGGGAGAAGATGCTCACCGGGCCGCCCCCATTGCCCTGGGACGTTACCCGTCCACCTTCAACTTGCCAATCGTGCCGATCCGGAACCCGAGCCACGGATAAGTCGTCTCGTAGAACGGGTTGCGCTGCGGCTGGAGGCCCACCGCCGAGAGCCACAGCTGGTAGCCGGGCGCATTCGCGATGCCACCGTGCGCCCGCCGCCAGACGCGGCCGCCGCCGCTCCCCGCCGGGGGCGCGGTGATCGTGTCCGTCCATTCCACCGCGTTGCCGCCTTGGTCCAGGGTTCCCCACGGCGAGGTGGTGCGGGCCTGGCCGACCGTGCTCACGTTGCCCGCGTAGAGCTCTGCGTAGGTGGTCGGATCGATCCCGAACGGGTTCACGCTGGAGCAGTCGCTTCGGGGCTGCACTTCCCCGGGGCACCAAGTGGGGGCGGCGCCGCCCTGCGGATGGTAGTTGGCGAGCGGCTGCGTCTGCGGGTTCGTGACGTCGCCCGTGCCGGGATTGAGCTTCGTGGCGCTCGGCGCGGTCGCGGTCCCGTCTCCGAAGACGCCGGCGTTCGTCGGGTACTTCCAGTAGGAGTACGTCCCGCCGCCGGTCGGGTCGTAGTACGCGGCCTTGATCCACTCGTCCTGGCTCGGGACGACGAACCCCGAGGCGTGGCTCCGTGTGGCGTCGGGTTGGTTGAGGTCGTACATCCCGGTGCGGTTGTCCTGAGACAGCCGCACCTTGTATCGGACGTAGTCGAAGCCGTTCTTGCTGCTCTTCTCCTTCGAGAGGATGCGCCCGTTCTGAAGTGAGTTCGCGAAACGGGCGGACTGCACGAAGTCGGCGAAGCTGTAGGGCTTGTCGTTCCATTCCGGGTATGCGACGGAATAGTGCTTGCCGCTGGGAGCGCTCGAGGAGCGGTTGATCGAGCCGTACTTGGGCCAGCCCGCCGAGCTCTCGGTCTGCTTGTAGAGGCCCCGCTTGGCGTTTCCGTCGGGGTCGACGGTGTTCAGGAACTTGACCCACTGCTTGACGGTCACCTCGAGCTGGCCAATCCGGTACGGGTAGTCGACACCGCCGACGGTGATGCAGCCGGACGGCGCCCCGTCGCAGGACTGGTAGATCGCGTCGGTGAACGGAACGATGCCCACCGAGGGGTTCCCGGGTGAGCCGACCACGACGGTCTTGAAATTGACCGTGGCCCGCTTCGCCGCCGCGTTCCCGGCGGCAGGTGCGGCGAGGGCGAGGGCAGCGGTCGCGGACAGCGCCAGCAACCCGAGCCGTTTCCCTGCACACGACGGACGGACCATTCAGGGCAACCCTATGCGAATTCGGGGCCCCGAACACGCCGAGGGCCGGCCCGACGAGCAGTCGAACACGCCGAGGGCCGGCCCGACGAGCAGGCCGGCCCTCGCGGGTTGGGATGCGCTACTTCTGTGCCTTGACGACGGAGCTGATGTCGCCGGCGCAGGTGTCGGTCTTCTTCACGCGGGCGTAGAACTTGCCGTGGCGCTCGCCGGTGTTGCCGGTCGACCACATGTAGCCGTCACCGTTGGCCTGCGCGAGATCCATGCCGATCTTCTGGTCGGCGCCGGGGTCGGGCGAGGTGCCCAGGAGCCGGTAGAGCGTGACCTTGCGATTGGCGGCGCACTGCTGCTTGTCGGAGCTCTTCACGAAGCCGAAGAAGTCGCCGCCGGACTCGGCCTGGATCGTGACCGTCGTAGGCGTCAGGTTCGCCGCGGAGGCACCGGTGGCCAGCACTCCGCTGACGGTGATGGCGGCGCCGGCGATCAGCATCTTGATTCTCATTTCTCGACCTCCCCCCGGACACCCGGGGTGTTGATTGACGATGGGAGGAGGATCGGGCCAATCGCCCCTTGAGACCAGGGGTCCTAGGGAGGGTTGCGCCGCTCGCGGGGGTGGTCTGCCTCACCCCGCGGGGTGGCAGTCGCCACAGGCCTCAGCTCGAGATCTTGATCTTTCCCGACGTGACGTCCTCGCAGACCTTCTTGCCGCTATCGAAGTCCTTCTTCGAGACCTTCGAGTAGTACGAGCCGTCCTTCACCTTCCCCGAGGTGCCGATCGAGAACTTGCCCTTGCTGTTGGTCTTGTCGCTGCCCAGCTTCTTCTTGCTGCCGTTGTGCTTGCGGAACAGCTTGACCTGGCGCCCGTTCACGCACTTGCTCTGGGTCGAGTTGATCTGACCCTTGAACTTGCCCCCCGACGAGCTCGCCTGGAGCTTGAACTCGGTGAAGATGGTCGGGTACTTGGTCGTTGCCGCCCAGGCCGTGGTCGCGACGATCGCGAGCAGCGCAACGGCTGCGACCGCGGCGATCAGCTTGGTGTTCGGGCGGCGCAGATTCACGCGGCGTAACCCTAACGGTGCCCGGCGGCGGACATGAACTGCTGCAGCGCGTCGGCAATCTGCGGCTGGTCGCGGGGCGCGAGGTGCCCGGCGTTCAGGACGTTCAGGCTCGTGAGGCCGCCGCCCCTGCGCCGGTAGCCGAGAACGGATCCGCCGACCTTCCACTGCTCGGTCTGGGCCCGCCGGTAGCGCCCGGCCTTCCGCCAGCTCATCTTGGAGATCCACTTGCGGGCGCCCAGGAAGTTCGTGTCCTTGCCGTCATTCAGGCCGCTGATCACCATCACCGGAATGCCCCGATCGAGCAGCTTCGCCACCACCGGGGCGTAGTTGCGCATGACGCCGCGCGCGTACTGCTTGTAGACGGGGTCCGAGGACAGCGTGAACTTCGGGCCCTGGCGGGCGTGGATCGCCCTGCGGACGTCAGGCCGGTTCAGGTAGTCCTCGATCGGCCCGTAGTCGATGTCGCCGGTCTGGGCGATGTTGGCGAGGTATCGGCCGCTCCACGCGCCGATCTTGTCCTGGATCGACTGGCAGACAGCCCCGGAACGCAGTGAGTCGACGTTCTTCCGGAGCGCCGCGCGGCAGCGCTGGTAGACGCGGTCCAGCCGCTGCTTCTGCGCGGTGTCGATCAGACCGTGCGTCAGCGCGTACCGCGCCGTTGTTCCGACTTGCAGGCCGGGGTCCACCCAACCGGCGACCAGCACGACCCCACCAACGCGAACGTCCGGGTGGGCCTTGAGCAGGCGCCGGGCGAGGAGCGGGACGTAGCTGCCCCCGTACGACTCGCCGGTGAGGAACAGCGGGCTGCGCTCAAGGCCGTCGCGATGGACGACGTGGGCCACGGCATTGGCCCACTGGCGCGTCCCCTGTCGGAGGTTCTGGGCGATCTGACCCTGGAACGGGAAGGACATGCCGACCCCGAGGGGCTGGTCGAAGAAGAGGTAGTTGGCAACCGAGGTCCAGGAGCCCGAGTACGGAGTGAGCGCCCCGGCGGGCGTGACCGTGTACGGGCCATTCTCCGACAGAGAGCCATAAAAGCTCGAGGACCCCGGTCCGCCGTTGGTCCACAGCACGGTGGGCTGCGTCCGGTAGTCGGCGCCGCCCCCGGTCAGCCAGTAGAAGAGACCCGGCCGGTCGGTGCACGCGAGGTCCGCACAGGGGCTGGTCTGCGTGGACGCGTAGCCGGCGAACTCCGGTTGCGTCACGGGCCCGAGGGTGGGGAGGTCAGTCACGCGGTCCGCGCCGGCCGGAACGGCGGCGCCGGCCTGGCCGGCGATCGCGAGCGCGATTGTCGCGACCAGCGTGACCACGATTGTGCTCCGCATCGTCAGCTCCTGCCCTCGGTGATCGGCCCGCGCGACTCCATTCGGCGCGCCTCGCGACGCGCGCCGACGTTACCACCCATGTTCGAATCAGAGATCGCGCCTGTCCAGTAGGCTCGCCCCGATGGGCCAGGGATGGGCCTCCGAGGCGCGCAGGGGCGTCATGGCAAGAAAGCCGCGAGCGATCGGGGTCGCGTTCGCGATGGCGTTCGTCCTGATGGCGGCGACGCGCGACCAGTGCCAGCGCATCGGCCTCCTTTCCCCGCATGCGGCACAACCCGCAGGGAAAGTTCCTCGGCGTCGTGCCGAGCGCCGGCAACCACGGGGCGCGCCCGCTCTCGGCCCAGGGCACCCCGCCCCTCCGCTACCACAACGGCCCCGTGCAGCACTCGAGCAGGGTCTACTCGATCTTCTGGAAGCCCCCGGGCTACAGCTTCCCGGCCGGCTACAGCACGGCGATCCAGACGTACTTCGACGACGTCGCGGCCGACAGCGGCAAGACCACCAACGTCTACTTCAGCGACACCCAGTACTACGACGTCGTGGGCGGGACGAAGCGGCCCATCCCCTACAAGGTGACGAATGGCGGCGTGATCTCCGACACGAGCGCGCTGCCTGTGACCGGTCGCTGTCCGAACTACCGGCTCGCCGACGGCACCTTCAGCAAGGCCTGCGTGACCGACAACCAGCTGATCGCGGAGATCAACCGGGTGGTCTCCTCACGCGGGCTGCCGCGGGGCCTCGGCGCCGAGTACTTCGTCTTCATGCCGCAGCAGCTGGGGAGCTGCTTCGACGTAGTCGGCTTGGCGCACGGCTGCTATGACAGGGACTACTGCGCCTACCACTCGTGGATCGGCGCCGGGCCGGGCGCGACGCTCTACGCGAGCATGCCGTTCGCACAGACGCCCGGTTGCGACCCGGGCGCGACGCCGCACGGGTCGGCGGCGGACGCCGTCCTCAACGTGACCAGCCACGAGCACAACGAGACGATCACCGACCCGACCGGCGGCGGGTGGTACGACTCGAGCGGCTACGAGAACGGCGACGAGTGCAGCTTCGACTTCGGGGCGAGCCACTTCAACGGCTTCGGGTATTACAACCAGCTCATCAACGGGCACCAGTACCTGCTCCAGCAGGAGTGGAGCAACTACACCAGCCGGTGCGTCCAGCGCGGCACCTGACCGGTCCCCCAGCAGGGTCACTACAGCTGCCCGCCTGACGGGCGTAGTGTGGGCGAAGCCCAAGCCACCCGGAGGAGACGAGCATGGTGACGACCGAAAACCGCACCGCGACCACGAGCGACGACGCCGCCGCGATCGCCGAGCTTCAGGAGATCGTCGAGCGCCAGCGAGCTGCCTTCCTCGCCGACCCCTTCCCCTCGCTCGAGGAGCGCCAGGGTTTGCTCGGGGCGCTCGCGGTAATGCTGATGAGCCACCGCAAGCAGATCCAGGAGGCGATGAGCTCCGACTTCGGCGTCCACCCGGCGCTGGCGGCCGACCTGATCGAGGTCCTGGGACCGGCAGGCCGCGCTGTCTATGCCGCCGAGCAGCTGGCCGAGTGGATGGCGCCCGAGTCCCGGCAGGCGGATCCGGCGCTCTACGGATCCGGGCGCGCCTTCGTCCAGCCGCAGCCCAAGGGCGTCGTCGGCAACATCGTCCCCTGGAACTTCCCCTTCGACCTCTCAGTCGGGCCGCTCATCGAGATGCTCGCCGCAGGCAACCGGGTCGTGATCAAGCCCTCGGAGTACACGCCCGCATGCGGGGAGCTCCTGCGCGACATGGTTCACTCGACCTTCGACCGCGACCGGGTCGACGTGGTGGTCGGGGGGCTGGAGCTCGCGCAGGCCTTCACCCGCGTTCGGTGGGATCACCTGCTCTACACGGGCAGCCCCGCGATCGGGCGCGAGATCGCCAAGGCCGCCGCCGAGCAGCTCGTGCCGGTCACGCTCGAGCTCGGCGGCAAGTGCCCGGCGATCCTCACGGAGGACAGCATCGACGCCGAGTCGGTCAAGCAGATCCTCGGGACTAAGGCGGTGAAGAACGGGCAGATGTGCATCTCGGTCGACTACTGCCTAGTGCCAACCGGGACAGCTGGAGGAATTCGCGGGGCTTGCTGCCGAGTACGCGCGCGAGTCGATGCCCGGCTACTGCAGGTCGGACAGCTGCACCGGAATCATCTCCAGCCGCCATGTGGAGCGAATCCAGGGCCTGCTCGACGACGCACAGGCTCGCGGCTGCGACGTGCGGCCCCTCGAGGAGGCGGGGGACGTCGATCCGGACGGCCGCCAGCTTCCGATGTCCCTGGTCGTCGATCCGCCTGACGACCTAGCGCTGATGCAGGAGGAGATCTTCGGGCCGATCCTGCCGATCAAGGCTTACGACGCGCTCGACGAGGCGATCGATCATGTCAACGCGGGCGAGCGCCCGCTGGCGCTCTACGTGTTTGCAAAGGACGAGGCCGTTGCCGATGACGTCCTGCGCCGCACGACGTCCGGCGGCGCCTGCGTCAACTCCGCTGCTGTCCACGGCGCGCTCCCGTCGCTGCCCTTCGGCGGCAGTGGCCAGAGCGGGTCCGGTCGACATCACGGCATCGAGGGGTTCCGCGAGTTCTCCAACCTCGCGCGGAGTCTTCGTCCGCGGCGAAGGCGATCTGATCGACACCTTCGCGCCCCCGTACGGGGAGACCGCGCAGGCAGTGGCCGACGCGGCATTCGCCGGCGCGAGCTGAGCCAGCCGCGAGCTTAGGCCTGCTTGACCCGGAAGCCCTTGCTTCCGTCCTTCTTGAGGAACGTTCCCGACTGAGGCTTCAGCTTCCAGCCGTTGGGCAGGTTGCCCTCCGGCAGCCCCAGGAACTTCGCGAACAGGCTCGTGGCCTTCTGGCAGGTGATCCGCTTCTGGTGGATCACCGTGATCGTGTAGGGGCCCTTCGGCAGCTTCAGCTCGCCGATGTGGTCGTCGTGCTGCACCTGGAACGTCCCCGGGCAGATCATCTCGCCCTTCCCCGGACTCCGGCCGCCGCTCCCGCCGCCGCTGCCGGCACCGCCGACCCGCTTGACGTAGAAGGCCTTCTGCGAGGTCTTCTCGAAGCCGGACTTCTTGACGTTGACCTTCCACCCGTTCGACAGCTTTCCGTCGAAGTCCTGGAGGAACTTCGTGAACAGATCCGAGGCGCGCTGGCAGCTCAGCTTGTCCTGGTTCGCCACGGTGATCGAGTAGCTGCCCGCCTTCAGCGAAAGCTTGCCGACGTGATCGTCGTGGATAACCCGGAACGTGTTCGGGCACTTCGTATTCGCTGCGGCGGCGTCGGCGCGGCCAGCGGTGGCGATCATGATGACGGCGGCCCCGAGGACTGCCACGGCGGCGATCAGCGCGCGGCGCGGCTGGATGGCGATGGTTTGCACTCCCTGCTCCTTTGCTTGGTCGGACGGCGACGTCCCTTCCAGCTCTGGGCTCGAAGGGTCCAGAGAGGCTAGCGGGCGGGAGGAAGGCAGCGTCCTCGTTGGGTCATCATGCGGTCGTGCCGTACGACGAGGACCTGGCCAACCTCATCCGCGAGCTGATCGGCGACGAGCCGAACCTCACCGAGCAGGCGATGTTCGGAGGGCTTGCCTTCCTGATCGGCGGGAACATGTCGGTCGCCGCGAGCGGCCAGGGCGGCCTGCTCGTTCGCGTCGATCCTGAGGACACGGATGAGCTTCTGGCGAAGCCGCACGCGGAACCGTTCGTGATGCGCGGCCGCTCGATGCAGGGTTGGCTGCGGGTCGATCCCGGGGGCGTGCGGACCAAGCGCCAGCTCGAGCCGTGGGTGAAGCGGGGCGTCGGCTACGCGCGCTCCCTGCCGGCGAAGAAGCGCTAGCCATGGAAGAGCACGACGCGATCGTCGTCGGCGCGCGATGCGCGGGCTCCGCGCTGGCGATCGGGCTAGCGAGGCGCGGTTGGGACGTGCTGGTTCTGGACCGCGACCGATTTCCGTCAACGACGATCTCGACCCACGGAATCTGGCCGAACGGGGTGGCGAGACTGGACGCGCTCGGCGTCCTCGACCGGCTTGTCGCCGAGCACGACGTGCCGATGTACGAGAGCGTCATCCGCGGCCTCGGACACGAGACACGCGGAGGATTCACCGCCGTCGAGGGGTTCGACCGGGCGCTGGCGCCACGCCGCATCGCGCTCGATCAGGCGGGCATCGACGCCGCCACTGCCGCCGGAGCGAAGGTCGAGGCGGAGACAAGGGTCGCCGGCCTCATCGGAGCGGGAACGGACGAGGACCCGGCTCGGGGGGTGGTCCTCGCCGACGGCCGGCGGATAGGCGCACGGTGGGTGTTCGGTGCCGACGGGCGTGGCTCGACGGTCGCGCGCTCGCTCAACCTCCCGAAGGAGCGCCCGCTGCGGGGTGAGATGTCGATGGCGTACGGCTACTGGCGCGGCATCCCCAACGACGGCTACGGGTGCTTTCACATGGAGGTGGGGCGAGTGCTGACCAGCGTCCCCGTCGAGGACGGACTGCACATGCTCATCGCCGCCGGCCCGCCCGAGATGGTTCACGGAACGCAGCAGGAGCGGCGAGCCGCCTACCTGGAGTTCGTCCGCGGCTTTCCGGAGACGGTCAGCTCCGACGTCCTCGATCGCGCCGAGCTCGTCACCGAGGTGGCGATCGCCCCCGAGCCGCTGATGCGCGGCTTCTTCCGGCGCCCGAACGGCCCCGGGTGGGCCCTGGTCGGCGACGCCTGCCACTTCAAGCACCCCGGCACCGCACAGGGGATAGGCGACGCGCTCGAACAGGGCACCTACGTGGCCGAGGCGCTTGCAGGCGAAACCGCGAGCCTCGGCGGCTACGAGGCCTGGCGCGACGCTCGCGCCGCCGAGCACTACGAGTGGTCGTTCACCTGGGGGCGATTCCCGCGACCCGAGCACGAGCCGATCTTTCGCGGGTGGGCGTCCGACCCAGAGGTCGGTCAGGACCTTCGCGACTGCTTCAGCCGCCTGGTCGAGCCCTCGGTCGTTATGAGCCGCGAGCGGCTCGACCGCTGGTTCGGAACGACGAGCTGAGCGCCGGTCAGCTCAGGTGTTGCTCCACTCGAACTCGTACATCTGCGCGTACGTGTTGTTGTGCGCGAACGAGAGCGGGTCGCCGGAATCGACCCTCCAGTCGACGCTGTCCCCGATCTCGGCCTGCTTGTACTCGAAGCCGTCAGGGAGATCGATCCGCACGCGGTGCTCGCCGCTGTCGGGGATGTCCGCGTTGACGATCGGCTCGATGCGGCTGGTGCCGACTCCCTCGAGCTTGAGGGTGCCCCGCCGGGCCTCCCGGTCGACGTCCAACTCGATCGGGGCGACGACCGGCTCACGCACCTCCGAGAGGGTCGACGAGATGATCTCGAAGAAGTCCCCGCCCTGCTGACCGCTGGCGATCGCGAGGATCGCACCACGCTGCTCGTCGCTCGCCCCCTCGTCGACCACCGGCTGGGCGACCCCGTTGCCCTCGTGGATCGCGCCCGGCCAATGAACGGCGAAGCCGAAGCGAACCCCGTCCATCGAGAGCTCGCCGAAGTTCCCGTCGGTGATCTCCCAGGCGAGAAGCGCCTCGCAGTACCCGTGGTTGGGCAACGCGTTGAACTGGCACGGACATGCCCAATCGCAATTGCACGAGCCGGCGTGGCGACCGGCGAGGTGCCACGGTGTCTGACCGTTTGCTTCCATCGTCCCCTCCTGGGTCGCGGGTCTCCGTTGTGATCGACCTTACACCCGCCGTGGTTCCCGTCAAGGTGAGATCCACGCCCGCCGGGCCCTGAGCCGGCGTGCGCATAGGATCGGCGTGAGCACTCGACCTACGGATTGGGAGGAGCAGATGAACGCGAACAAGGCACTCTGGGAAAAGGGCGACTTCACCCGCATCGCGACGACCATGCGAGGGAGCGGAGAGGCGCTCGTGGAGAAGCTGGAGGTCGGCGAGGGCCTGCGGGTGTTGGATCTCGGCTCCGGCGATGGGACCACCGCGTTGCCTGCGGCTCAGCGGGGTGCGGACGTACTGGGCGTCGACATCGCCGCCAACTTGGTCGCCGCCGGCAACGCTCGCGCCGAGTCCCTCGGTCTGGACAACCTCTCCTTCCAGGAGGGCGATGCCACAGATCTGTCTGAGCTCGATGACGAGAGCTTCGACCTCGTCGTCAGCATCTTCGGAGCGATGTTCGCGCCCAAGCCGCTCGACGTGGCCAAGGAGATGGTCCGGGTGACCAAGCCCGGTGGCCGGATCGTGATGGGGAACTGGATCCCCAACGACCCCACCCTCGTCGCCCAGATCCTCAAAACCAGCGCCTCCTACGCGCCCCCGCCGCCGGAGGGCTTCGTCAGCCCGATGCTCTGGGGTGTGGAGGACGAGGTGACCGAGCGCTTTGCCGCAGCCGGCATACCCGCGGAGCGGATCACGTTCGAGAGGGATACGTACGTGTTCGACTTCGACGGTCCGCCTTCGGACCTGGTGGCCGAGTTCCGGACCTATTACGGGCCGACTATGAACGCGTTCGACGCGGCTACGGCCAATGGCCGCGAGGCCGAGCTCCAGGCTGAGCTGGAAGCGCTGTTCAACGAGCAGAACACGATCGACGACGGCACGTCGATCCCGGCGACCTTCCTCAGGGTGACGGTTCAGCGGTAAGCCTTGATTTGGGGGACGGTGAGGTAGGGTCGGGATAGGACTTCGAATTCACGAGGCTCGGTAAAGGGGCGCCCTGGCAGGGGCAGCAGGGCGGACACGAACACGATCCGGCGCACCGCCCGAGCTTCAGCGACGAGCGGGGCCGTCAGCCCACCGGCGGAATGGCCGACGACGACGAGGTCGTCGCCGACGTCCCCAATGCCTGGAGCACGATGTCGCGGTAGGCAGCGCATCCCAGCGACGAGTCTTCGCATGGCAGATCGATCGCGACCACCCGGTGCCCGGCGTCCTCCAAGTACGGCGCGACCCGCTCCCAGCACCATGCCCCGTGCCAGGCGCCGGGGACGAGGGCATACGTCGGCACGCACCAACCCTATGGCGCCGACCTGGTCAGGTCATCCCAGGATGTTGACCGCTCGAGCCACGACAAGCCCGAGAGTGACGATGGCCGCGGTCCCCTGGATACCCATGAGCAGCTTTGCGGTTTGGGTCAACGGCATCGTGTCGGTTGGACTGAACGCTGTGGCGTTGGTCAACGACGTGTATAGGTAGTCGAGAAACGCCGGTTGCCAGCCCTTGTGCAATGGCGTGAGCCCGGGGTTATCCATCTGGGGGAACTGGAAATCGGGCCACACCTTCCCCTTCTTCTCGTAGCGATTCAGCGGGCCGCCGCGGTCGAGATCCCAGTACACGACCGAGAACAGCAGGACGTTGGTAAGCCAGAGCACCACCCCCGAGCCGATCAGCGCATTTCCGACGACCTGACCGCCGGTGACCAGGTAATGCACGAGCAGCCCGAGCGAAGTGAGGTAGGTCAGGGTCACCAGGCCGAGGATTGACCAAAGCAGGCCGCGCTGGTGTCGCCACCCCGCGCGCGACGCCCGCGACGGTGCAATCACGACCAACGTTACGAGCAGCAGTCCCTCAACGGCCGGGATCAGCCACTTCGGTCCGATGACGAGCTTGTCGGACAGCGCCAAATGAAGCCCGATCGCCATGGCCACGGCCAGCTGTGCCGGCCAGAGGGGATCTCCCTTCTTCACACGCCGGTTCAAGCGCCCGAGCTCACGGCGCAGGTGCGGTGGGAGATGATGCTGCTCAGCGTGCCCGCCCGCGGCGGCTTGATCGGCCATCGACCTGGCTGAGCCTAGATTCGGGTGAGGACGGCTCAGCAGCTGAACCTACGCGGGACTCGAACCCCCCAACAACAGCTCGTGCTCAGTGCCTGCGAGCTTTTCTGACCACCGACCGGATCGCATCGATTACCAGGCCCGGCTGGTCCAGCTGGATGTAGTGCCCGCTCCGAGCGGCAATCACGTGGCGGGCGCCCGGCACGAGCTCGGCGAGCTTGTCCTGCGACTTTTCAAAGGCGTGGTTCAGCGCCGCGATCGGCCAGTCCGGCGGAAATCCAAACGGGTTCGGGTCGGTGAGCGAGTGGGAGAGGACCACCAGCGGCATCCGGCGAAGTGGCGTGTCCGCCTGCGCCTGTCGCATCTCTGCGCCGCTGGGCTCCAGAGCCAGTTGCTCGTAGTCGGCGTAGCCGGGAAACCCGGGAAATGGCTGTGGATTGCCGAACGCGGCGGTGTATTGCTCCTGCGTCAGGAGCCGCTTGTACGCGGCGGCGAGCCACTCGCTCTGGGCGTCGATCGAGACGAGCCCCGCTACCCGCTTCGGATAGGTGGTGGCGTAAAGGCGGGCGATCATGCCGCCGAACGAGTGGCCGGCCAGCACGTACGGCCCGCGGAGGTGCGCGGCGCGCAGAGTGCGGCCCTTGCGGAGCAGCGCGTGCAGGTCGAGGACGATGTCCCTCGCGGTCCGGGGCATCGCGACCGGATCGCTTCGGCTGACGCTCTTCGGCTGGCCCAGCGAGCCATCCCAGACGGTCCCCGGGCGGTCGTAGACGCAGACGTGGGTGAACCGCGCGACGGCCGGAAGGATCGCCCGCCGGCCCGGCTCGTGAGCCTGCCAGACGTGGGCGTTGTTGCCGGTGCCCGCTTCGAGCACGACCGTGGGACGGCCCCTGCCGCGACATTCGAGGTAGACCTTGCGCCCACCGCGAATCTTGACCCGGCGCGCGAAGTCGCGGGGCGCCGCGCGGGAAAGGTCAGCCGGCGAGCCTGTCCTGTTCGGCTCGGTCCCTTTCGCGGCGCCCGGTGGGGCTGCGCGCGCCGCGAGTGGCGCCGCGGCGCCCATCGCGATCAGCGACAACGTCGCAATTAGGAACCGGCGCCACCTGGTGACGGATGCTGGCATCCGCGAGTTCTCCTCCCTGAGATTCGGTGCGAACGATCGAACCCGATCCGAGTCCGATAGCGATGCGCTGCGAAGCTAGCACGGATCGGCGGATCTCCAGAGATCTCGGAGATAGATGGAGCTAGGAGGACTCGAACCCCGACCTCCCGGTGCGATGCGGGGCGGCACAATGGTCAGAGGTGACTCTTGCCCTCGTGCTCGCCCTCGCCTCCGCCCTCGCGACGAACGTCGCCTTCCTGCTCAAGCAGCGCGGAGCGGTCATGGCGCCGTCGGTGCGCGTCAGGCAACCACTGCGAAGTGCCGCTGACCTCTTCCGCTCCAGGTGGTTCGCGCTGGGCTGGGTGGTGGCGGTCGGCGCCTGGGGGCTTCACGTCGGTGCGCTCGCGCTCGCGCCGCTGTCCGTTGTACAGGCCGTGCTCGCAGCTGGACTGGTTTTCCTCGCGGTGCTCGCCGAGCGCTTCTTCGGCTTCGCCCTCGGACGGCGCCAGTGGATCGGCGTGATCATCACGGCGATCGGGCTTGCGATCATCGCGCTAACGGTCGGCCCCCGCGGTGACGACACTCCCGGCTACGCGCTGGCCGCGTTGATCGTCGTGGAATGCACCGTCTTCGTCCTTGCCACCGGGCTCGCCGTGATGTCCAGTCGCCTACCCGCCATGCGCGCACGGCAGGGCCTGTTCCTCGGCGCAGCATCCGGGGCACTGTTCGGCGTTTCAGATATCGCGCTCAAGTTCCTCACCCACGCCGTTGGGGGCGGTGTGCTGGAGCTGGTCAGCCCGTGGACTTTTGCCGCGGTGGCCGCCTCGGTGGTCGCCTTTTATGCGTCGGCCCGCGGCCTGCAGATCGGCCCGGGCGTCGAGGTCATCGCGCTCACTGCGGTCGCGGCCAACCTCACCGCGATCCTCGGCGGCATCCTCGTCTTCCGTGACTCGATCGGGGCTGGGCCAGTGGGGATCACCGGCCGGATGATCGCGTTCGGTCTCGTCATCGCCGGCGCAGCCCTGATCCCTGCCCCGCTCCGGGCGGCCTACCGCCCAGCGGAGGAGTGACCGGATCGGCGTGCTGCATACCCGCGCGTCGACTCGCGCCGCTATCGTCGGTCCGGTGCCTCGCGTGAACCCCACACAAGCGAGAATCGGATGACGATCGCAATCATCGTGGTGGTCGTGTTGGTGGTCGTCGTGATTGTCGGGCGTTTCTTCTGGGTGCCCAGCCGCAACAAGAAGTGCTCTCGCTGTGGCAAGCGGACCGCCCTTGAATCCGAAGTCTGCGAGCACTGCGGCCACGTATTCCACGTCCGCTGATCGCAAACGGGGTAGGCTCGGTTAGTCGAATAGTTGGACGGGAGCTCGACGGCTGATCAGTCGCGTTGGACCAACTGCTTGCCTCCGCCTGACGCGTTTCCAGCACACGGAGGTACACAGTCGAGCCGTTCTCGCCCGCAGGGGCGCCTCACCGGTTGCGCGAGCGATCGCTTCTGAACCTCGCCGTTGGTCGCACTGCGGCGTCCGCTTTGGTTGTGCTTGTCGTTGCCCTGGTGATCCCCGCCATGCTGGGCTTCGACGCTGACCATGCCAAGGCCCAGGTCATCAACTGCGGAACGACGACTGAGAACTGCCATGCCCTTCAGATTGGGGTCAATGACGATTGGGCGGCCGGCCATTACCAGGCCAGCGACCTCAATCTGGCCAACCAGGCCGGCCTTGAGTGGCTCCGATTCCCGTGGTCGTGGGCCGATACCCAGCCCAACGGGCCCGGTGACTGGAATTGGGGATCCACGGACCGCATCATGAACGCGGCGCAGCTGGCCGGGGAGAGGGTCATCTTCAAGCCTCAGGGTTCGCCCTGCTGGGCCCACCCCAGCGTCCCATGCACGAACTCCGCCACCGTGCCCCCTGATCCGCAGTACCTACCCGAGTGGCAGGACTACATTCGAGCCGTCCTTCAGCGCTACCCCCAAACCATTGCCGCGGTTGAGGTCTGGAACGAGCCGAACCTCCGGCCCTTCTGGGACGCCCCGATCAGCCCGAGCCGCTACGCACAGGTTCTCCGTTCCGCCTATACGGCGGTCAAGAGCGTTAATCCGCATATGCCGGTCGTCTCCGGCGCCCTCGCAGCGGTGACGACTACCACCGCAACCCAAATGGATTACCGAACCTTCCTGAACAACACGTTGAGCGGGGGGGCCAGGGGCTATTTCGATGCCGCGGCTATCCATCTCTATCCCTCATACCTGAGTGGCCCCTATCTCGGAGCGGTCAGTACGACCATCGGCAACGTTCGCAACATTGTCGGCCCGAACTCGCCGATCTGGGTCACGGAGTTCGGATATCCCAGCCCAACCGTCGCTTTCGAACAGCAACAGGCGATGGAGATCGGGGCGACCCTGAACCTACTGGCCCACACTAGGAACGTACAGGTGGCCATCGTCCACCGGATGTTCGACAAAGGCGGAACCGACCTCTTTGCCCACTACGGTCTGGTACGAACCGACGGCAGCCCCAAGCCCTCGTACAGCGCTGTTCGCGCTTGGACTCACCCGATCGCCGCGCCCCCAGAACGACGATCACCTCGGGGCTAGCCGGACCGACGGATCGCGCGACGCCCACATTCGCCTTCTCCAGCAATGGGACGGGATCGAGGTTCCAATGCAGAGTCGGTGGCACGTCCTGGGCCGCCTGCCGCTCCGCTGCTCGCTGGATAGCGTGGCCTACAAGCCCTGTGAGACCGGCTTTTGCCATGTTTGGAGGTACTCGGGTGGCAAGGTCGTCGAGGCGACCCTCTTCGGCGACACGGCGCCCGTCTACAAGGCGCTGGAGCAGCAGGAAACGGCGTAGCGCCAACGCAGTACTGAGGCTTTGGGCACTGCTGGGCACTAGAAGCCGGTTCCGACGGCGACACCCGGACGATGCTAGGAGCCCTAGGAAAAGAAAACCCCCGCTGGTGCAGGGGCTTCCTGAGATGGAGCTAGGCGGGCTCGAACCGCCGACCTCCTGATTGCGAACCAGGCGCTCTCCCAACTGAGCTATAGCCCCGGGCGGAACGCAACGATGCGTGCGTACCGTGGGGCAAGGATACCCGTAGATTTGCCGATCTAAGGTGGGGAACCTATGAGCTTTCGCGGCCGCCTGACGCTTTTCTTCCTGCTGATCGTCGTGCTGCCGATGATCGTGCTCGCGGTGCTCGTGACCCAGATCGCGACGGACTCCACAAACGGGAAGGCGGATGCCCGGCTGGCCGAGGGGCTGGACAGCGGGCTCACCGTGTACCGGGACGAGGCGACGTCGGCCCGCGACGCGGGGAAGAAGGCCGCCCAGGACCCACAGGTCACCGCGGCGATCACCTCCGGCAACGGCCCTCAGGAGAATGCTGCGGCGCAGGGCCTCATCGGTCAGCACGGAATCCGAGCCGCCTCCCTCGACAGCACGAAGGGGGAGGGGGGCTCCGCGGGCGCCAGCGTGATGGTCGCGCCGTACCGGCTGAATCTGAACGGCCCCGGGGGCCGGCTCGGGACGCTCACCGTCTCGACGATAACCCCGTCGGAGTACCTGGGGGACGTCCGTCACCTGACGGGGCGAGATGGGACGCTCCTGCAGTCCGGGAAGGTGGTCTCGTCGACAGTCCACGTGGCGGAGTCAGACTTGCCGGCGAGCGGTCATTCGGGCGACGCGGACGTGAACGGCACCGACCTCCGCGCGGCCGCGACCGACCTCCCGCCACCGGGCGACCTGAGCCTGGTGCTGTTCGCGCCGCGGGAGTCCGGGGGCTTCCTCTCGTCGAGCCCGCTGGTGATCGGCGCGCTGATCCTGTTCTTCGTCGTCGCCTTCCTGTTTGTGTTGACGCTCCTCCGGATGCTGAGCGGGCAGGTGCGCTCCATGCTCGAGGCCGCCCGCCGGCTCGGTGACGGCGACTTCAGCCGGAAGGTTCCGGTCGTGGGCCGCGACGAGATGGCCGGCCTCGCGAGCGAGTTCAACAAGATGAGCGACCGCCTCGGGACACAGATGGAGGAGCTCCAGCGGCAGAAGGTCGAGATCGATCGATCGGTGCGCCGCATCGGCCAGGCGTTCGCCTCCGGCCTCGATCGCGAGGGGCTGCTCAAGGTCGTCGTCGAGACGGCCCTCGGGGCATGCGGAGCGGCCTACGGGACCATCGCGCTCCGCGGAACGGAGGGCGGCGAGGCCGACGCCGGGGAACCGACGGATGCGATCCAGGACCTGGTCGTGACCGCTGAGGGGGACGCGCTGAAGGAGGACGACCTCGTCGAACGCCGTCAGGGCAAGGTCCATGCGCTCGCGAGTCCGCTCCGGCGGCTCGGCGAGAATCCGGAGAACGTCGGAGCGATGACGGTGGCGCGGGAGGGTGATGCGTTCACCTCCGGCGAGCGCGACGTTTTCCTCTACCTCGTCGGTCAGGTCGCCTCGTCGATCGAGAACATCGCCCTCCACGAGCTGGTCAGCCGCCAGGCGGTGACCGACGAGTTGACCGGGCTTTCGAACCAGCGCCGCTTCCGCGAGCTCATGGCCAAGGAGGACGAGCGGGCGCATCGATTCGGCCACGACCTCTCGCTCCTCATCCTTGACATCGACGACTTCAAGCAGGTCAACGACACCCACGGCCATCTGAGAGGGGACGACGTGCTGCGCATGGTGGGCCGGGTGCTGGGCCACGAGTCGCGCGGTATTGACGAGCCGGCGCGCTACGGGGGAGAGGAGTTCGCGGTCGCGCTGCCGGAGACCGGCCTGTCGGGCGCCGTCGAGCTGGCGGAGAGGATCCGGGCGCGGATCGAGTCCGAGCGCGTGGCGGGCGTCGACGGCCAGCCGGCCCTGCGCGTGACGGCGAGCGTGGGGGCGGCCTCGATGCCGGTTTCGGCCGCGGATGCCCGCGATCTCATCGCGGCCGCGGATGCCGCGCTCTACGAGGCCAAGCGAAGCGGCAAGAACCGCGTCGCGACCGCGCCTACCAAGAGCACCGCCGGCAAGCCCTGAAACGCGAAGGGACCGGCCTTTCGGCGGCGAAGGTAGGTCCAAGGAGCGACGGCTTGGGCGCCGGCGACCACGCAGGAAAGCGTGCTTGCCCGCCTGAGTTGGCGCGTTACTCTTTTCGGTCCACGGCCATGGGCATCCTCGACGACGCGATTCGCGAGCACCTAGACCTCATTCGGCAGCACGGCGCCGCCGATTCCGAGGTGCAACGCCTCGAGGACGAGGCCTTCGGTCCTCCCACGCGCCCGGACGAGGCGGATTTCCCGGAGTCCGAGGAGGCACCCGCTGCGTCGGCCAACGGCGCTGCGACGGAGGCGGCGGTCGAGGAGGAGCACGAGCTCGAGGACCCGGCGGCCCACGAGGACGCGACCACACTCATGCCCTCGTCCGAGGCGAGCGAGGAGGCCGCGGACACGGGCGAGGCCGGCACCGGGCTGGAGGAGCCCACGGGCGCCCATATCGCCGCGGATCAGGAGTCCGAGGAGATGCTGATCGACCACGCGGACGAGCCGGCCGCGGAGGTCGAGCACGAGGAGCCGGCCGCGGAGGAGCACCAGATCCTGGACGAGCCGCCTTCAGAGGTTCACGAGGAGCTGGTCGAGGAGGCCGAGGCCCCCGCCGAGGAGGGGACGACGCTCTACGACCAGTCAGGCGTCGAGCCGGACATCGACCTCGACCTCCAGCTCGACGAGGAGAAGGCTCCCGCCGAGTCGCCCTCCGAGGAGCATCCGGTCGCCGCGCCGGAGGGGTCGAGGCCGCTCGAGCCTCCGATTGAGTCGCTCGACACGGTCGAGCACCCCTTCCACGAGGAGATCGTCGACGACGAGGAGGAGCCCCACGACGAGGCTTCACCTTCCGACGAGTACGCGATCGAGACCCCCGCTCCGGAGCAGGCGGAGGAGCACCTCGAGGAGGAGCCCCTCGAGGAGGAGCACCCCGCGGAGGACGAGGAGGAGGACAGGCGAGGACGTCCTCGCCGACACCCCCGAGTTCCTCAGGGATGCACCCGAGGACGACGAGCTCTGGTTCGAGCAGGGCGAACCAAAGGACTTCGACTTCTAGGTGACCCCGGCTGGGGGGCTAGACGTACCCGCGGGTGCGGGCGGCACTCGACCACGCGCTCGATGCCGACCAGGTAGGCGGCCTCGCGGAGATCGATGCCCTCCTCGCGGGCTCGGGCTGAAACCTCGCGGTAGGCGCGGCGCATGATCGTGCCGAGCTTGTCGTTGACCTCACGCTCGTCCCAGCGGAAGTGCTGGAGGTTCTGCACCCACTCGAAGTAGGAGACGACCACGCCGCCGGCGTTGGCCATCACGTCGGGGATGATGTAGACGTCCTTGTCGCGGAGGATCTCGTCGGCGGCCGGGGTGGTGGGGCTGTTCGCGCCCTCGAGGATGACCTTGCACTGCATGTCGTCGGCGTTCTCCTCGTGGATCATGCCGCCGAGGGCCGCCGGGATGAAGACGTCGCACGGGATCGTGACGAGGTCGGCCGCCGCCATCGGCTCCCCGCCCTCGAACTCGGTGAGCTTGCCGCCCTGTTGGATGTGCTCGTACAGGGCGTTCGCGTTGATGCCCGTCTCGTTGCGGATCGCCCCGGTCGCATCGGAGACGCCCACCATCTTGGCGCCGAGCTGCTGCATGATCCGGGCCGCCCACGACCCCACGTTGCCGTAGCCCTGGACGACGAAGGTCGTGTCGGCCGGGCTCAGCCCGAGGTGCGGGGCGGCCTCGCGGAACATGTAGACGCCGCCGCGGCCGGTCGCCGCCTCGCGGCCGTAGGAGCCCTCGCAGCGCGATCGGCTTGCCGGTGACGATCGCCGGCGTGTGGCCGTGGAGCTTTCCGTACTCGTCCATCATCCAGGCCATCACCTGGGCGTTGGTGTTCACGTCCGGGGCTGCGATGTCCCGCGTGGGGCCGAGGATCTTCTCGACCTTGTCCATGAACGAGCGCGCGATCTTCTGCACGTCGGCGGGGTCGAGCTGGTCGGCGGGGCAGTTGACGCCGCCCTTGGCGCCGCCGAAGGGGACGCCGGCGACCGCGGTCTTCCAGGTCATCAGCGAGGCGAGCGCGCGGACCTCGTCGATGTTCACCTCGGGGTGGAAGCGGATGCCGCCCTTGTAGGGCCCGCGCGCGCCGTTGTGCTGGATGCGGTAGCCGGAGTAGACGTGGACCTTGCCGTCCGGTAGACGCACCGGGATCTGGACCGTGACCTCCCGGTAGGGGCCCCAGAAGACGACGCGCAGGTCCTCGGCGAGCCCGAGGTGGTCGCAGGCCACCTCAAAGTAGTGGCGGACGATGTCGAGGTTGGAGACCTCCGCGCGTTGGCCGGGCTTGGGGCCTCCACTGGCCTCCGCCTCCGACTGCGCCTCCTGGACCGCCTCCGGCGACTTGTCGGTCTGCTCGC
>CAWALB010000009.1:0-161192 GCA_963782795.1 uncultured Actinomycetes bacterium | reverse complement strand
GAGGTCGATCTCGTGAACAAGCAGCTCTCAAGCCAGCACCTCAAGGCCAAGTCGGTCGACTGCCCGAGCGACGTCGAGGCGAAGGAAGGGACGACCTTTTCGTGCGACGTGGTGCTGACCAACGGCAACACGGGCACCTTCGACATCAAGGTCACGAGCGTCAGCGGCGACAAGGCGAACCTGCAGATCACCGGCGCGCACAGCACCAGCAAGAGCGGCAGCAAGAGCGGCGGCTGAGAGTTCGGCTCGCCGCTAGGAGTGGATCGCCCAGCCGTCCACGGCCCGGGCGGCGTCGAGGACGGCCTCTGACATCGTCGGGTGCGGGTGGACGATCCTCGCGAGCTCCTGGTAGCCGCCCTCGAGGGCCATCGTGTTGACGAGTTCCGGGATCATGTCGCAGGCGCGGTTGCCGACTATGTGGGCACCGAGGATCTCGCCGTACTCGGAGTCGACGACCAGCTTCACCAGCCCGTCGCGATCGTCGTAGATCGGCGCGGCGCCGACCCCACCGAGCTTCTGCTTCCCGATCTTGACGTCGTGGCCGGCCTCCTTGGCCTGAGCCTCCGTGAGGCCGACGCTCGCGACCTGCGGCTGACAGAAGGTGGCGCCGGCGACCAGGTTCTCGTCCACGGGGTGGGTCTCGACGCCCGCCGCGTGCTCCACGGCGACGACTCCCTCCTCTGACGCCTTGTGCGCCAAGGCCTTGCGGCCCACGAGGTCGCCGATGGCGTAGACCTTCGGGTTCGAGGTCCGCTGGTAATCGTCGACCTCGATCTTGCCGCCGTCCGTCGTCTTGACACCGGCCGCCTCGAGGTTGAGCGCCTCGGTGTCGGGGGCGCGCCCCCCGGCGATGCACAGATAGTCCACCTCGATCTCGGTGTCGCCGTACTTGACCTTCACGGATTTCTTGCCGGAATCGACCGACTCAACCGGCGTGCCCGTGGAAATCGTGATCCCCTGCTTCTTGAAGGTCCGCTCGACGACTCTCGCCATGTCCTTGTCCTCGGCAGGGAGGATCTGGTCGAGCATCTCGATCAGGGTGACCTCTGTTCCCGAGGCGCCCGTAGGCGGAGGCGATCTCGGCGCCTGATGCGCCGGCGCCCACGACGGCGATCGACTTCGGCTGCTCCGGCAGCGACCAGGCGCCCCACGTGTCGACGACCCGGTCGCCGAATTCGACCCCGGGATCGCGAGCGCGGCCGATCCGGTCGCGAGAACCACCGTCCCCGCCTCGTAGGTCGCATCGCCGACGGCGACGTTCGCGTCGGGTGTCAACGAACCCTCGCCCTCGATCATGTCGATCTTGTTCTTCTTCCAGAGCATCTGGACGCCGTTGGAGAGGGTCTCGGAGACCCCGGCGCGCCGCTTCTCGAGCGCATCCCAATCGACGGTGACGTCCTTGGCGGTGATGCCGAGCTCGGCGCCGTTCTTCGCGTGGTCGTACAGCTCCGCGCTGTGGAGGATCGTCTTCGCCGGGATGCAGGCGTAGTTCAGGCACCGCCCACCGGGCTTGTCCATCTCCACCACGGCGGTCTTCTTGCCCAGCTGCGCGGCGCGGATCGCGGCCACGTAACCGCCCGGGCCGCCGCCGATCACGATCACGTCGTAGGATCAGGCACGGCCGCGACTCTAAAGGAACGCCCCACCTTGGCGGCGGCTGCGCCGCCTGACAGCACCTGCTGCTGCGGCGACAAGGTCGCCGCTCTGAATCACCCTGGCTTTCACTCCCCGTCCCAGTAGTCGACGTCGCTGGACCGCCGCACCATCACGTTGTCCAGCCTGCCCTCGGTGAAGACGCCGATCTTGTCGCTGTCGGGATAGACGGCGACCGCAGGCACGTTTGCGGTGGAGACGATCAGCATCCGCGCGTTCTCGGTCCCGCGGTTCGTGAGCTTGTGGACGCCGTCGGGGCCGGCCGCGAAGCAGACGAGGTCGCCCCTGCCCAGCTCGTCCTCCCCCTCCGCGTGGCGCACGGTGAGCGTCCCCCTCCAGGACGAGCAGCCACTCCTCGTCGGACTCGTAGTGGAACGGGCAGTTCGCTGTTCCCCGGCGGAAGGTCGTAGATCGTGCCGGCCATCGTCTTCCCGCCGATGGCGGGAGCGAGCTTCACGTATCCGGAGCTGTAGCCCTCGGGGTCGTCATCGTCGTGCTCGAACTCGGTGCCGAAGATGTTGAGCCGCTTCATGCCGTCGCAGCCTAGTCCCCCGGGGCGCGCTCGGGCATCTGGATCCGCGCCATGCCCCGGATCATGAAGATAAAGAGCGTGCCGGAGACCGCGAGGACGATGGTGGTCCCGATCGCCTCGAGAATGGTCTCGACCTGGATCAATCCGAGCGTGGCGGAGAGCATCGCGAGGGCGAGGAACGCTGGAAGCCGAGCACCGCCCAGTAGCGCGCCTTCCACAGGCCCCACGCCATCGCGGTGCACGAGAAGCGCGATGATGCCGACCGCGACGGGGCTCGGGCTCGCGCCGCGAGCGGACGGTTTCGTGGCCGGTCGCGGCCAACACCGTAGAGACCCAGAAGACGGCGGCGATCAGCGCCGAGATGACGGCGGCGATAATGACGATCCGCGGCCGCTCACCGGGCTCGAGCGGCTCGAGCTTCTCGCGTGCCGCCTGGTTCTTCTCCTCGTAGCGCGCGGCCATCTGCTCGCGGCGCTCGACCGCGCGGGACTTGCGCTTGTGGCGGTCCGCTCGCTTGCGCTCGCGATCCGCCATCAGGACACGCCCACGCGCTCGGGAAGGGCCGCCCGCAGGGCGCGCGCCGCCGCCTCCGGGTCCTCCGCGTCGCGAATCGCCCGCACGACCACCACTCGCTCGGCGCCGGCATCGGCGACCTCGGCCACGTTTCCGGTGTCGATCCCTCCGATGGCGAACCACGGGATCGTCGCCTCGTGTGCGGCCAACTCCACGAGGCCCATGCCGGTGGCCGGCCGGCCCTCCTTCGTCGGGGTGGCCCAAACCGGCCCGACGCTCACCTGGTCCGGGCGCGGCGCGCCCTCGGCGCCGAGCGCCGCGAGCAGCTGCTTCTCCGAGTGGGTCGACAGCCCAACGATCGAGTCGGGGCCGGCCACCGCGCGCGCCTCGGACACCGGTGCGTCGTCCTGGCCGACGTGGACGCCGTCGGCGCCGCACGCCTCGACCAGGTCGGGACGGTCGTTCAGCACGAACAGGGCGCCGTGCGCGGCGGCCGCCCGCCGGAACGGCTCGGAGAGGGACACCAGCTCCTCCGCGCAGCGCGGGGCCTTCTCGCGGAGCTGGAGGATGTCTGCCCCGCCGCGAAGCGCCGCCTCGAGCAGCGGGGTCGGGTCCCGACCATGCGGCAGGCCCTCGCAGACGAAGTAAAGGCGCGCATCCCCGAGCCGGCGAAGGCGCTCATGGCGTGATCTGACCATGCACATGAGTCTCGCACCCGGGCAGGCCGCCCGTCACCATGGGGAATTCCCGCGAGCCGGGCGCGAGTACCATGGGCTTCACAACGGGAGCCCCATAGACGGGCTGAGAGGGCGGCAATCCGGCCGCCGACCGTCTGAACCTGATCCGGGTAATGCCGGCGCAGGGATGGTGGCGCGGATCGCCCTCCAGGCCGGCGAATGATGCGGAAAGGCCATCGTGCGCCAGGAACCCAGCGGCACCAGCGGTAGCGACGGGGACGTCGTGGTTCCCCTGCGCCGCCTGCGCTCCCACGACGGCGGACGGGACCACCTGGATGCGGTAATCGTGGGCGGGGGGACGATCGGCCTCGCGTGTGCCTGGCGCGCCGCTCGCCGTGGCCTCCGGGTCCGGGTCCTCGAGCGCGACGAGCCCGGCGCGGGCGCGACCAGCGTCGCCGCCGGGATGCTCGCTCCCGTGGGCGAGGCCAACTGGGGCGAGGACGCGATCGTGAGCATGTCGACCGCGTCGGCCCTCCAGTGGCCGAAGTTCGCCGCGGAGCTTCAGCGGGACAGCGGGATGGAGTCCGGGTACGAGGCCCGCGGGGCGCTGCATGTGGCGCTCGACCGTGACGAGTCGGAGGAGCTGCGCAGGCGTTTCGACCTGATGTCGTCCCTGGACCTTGGCGTGGAGTGGCTCCGCCCGCGTGAGTGCCGCGAGCTGGAGCCCGGGCTCTCGACGAGCTGCACCGCGGGAGTTCACCTTTCCCGGGGAGGCCGCGGTGGATCCGCGCCTGCTGGTGCCCGCCCTCGCCGCCGCTGTGGAGGAGGCCGATGGCCAGGTGCTCGCGCCGACCGAGGTGGTCGACTCGATCTTCGAGGATGGCCGGCTCGCCGGGGTCGTGACGTCGGAGGGCAGGGAGCACCGCGCCGACCGCGTCGTACTCGCGACCGGGGCCTGGTCGGGAGCCGGGTCCTGGCTGCCGCCGAGCGCCCGACCGCCGGTCCGTCCTGTCAAGGGGCAGCTCCTCGTCCTGCGCGGGAGCCCTGAGCAGGTGGTCTCCACGCGCATCGTCACCGCTGAGCGCGTCTATCTGGTTCCCCGCGCAGACGGACGCCTCATCGTGGGTGCCACGGTCGAAGAGCGAGGGTTCGACCTTCAGGTCACCGCCGGCGGCGTGCATGAGCTGCTGCGCGAGGCCTACCGAACGCTCCCGGACGTCGCCGAGCTCGAGCTGGTCGAGATGCTCGCCGGGCTCCGGCCGGGGACGCCGGACAACGCGCCGCTCATCGGCCCCGGGGCACTCGACGGCCTGGTGCTCGCAACGGGTCACTATCGCAACGGCATCCTGCTGACCCCATTCACCGCCGAGGCGGTGGCCGCGATGCTCGCGGGCGATCCCGTGCCGCCGGAGGCACAGCCGGCGCATCCCGGCCGATTCGGCGAGGGGAGCGCACCGCGATTGGCCGCCGCCCGCGAGGGGGAAGAGGCGTCATCGTGATCGTCGAGCTGAACGGGCAGACGGAGCAGCTGCCCGACGACGCCACCGTGGCGGATGCCGTGAAGGCCGTGGGCGTCAACGGCGAGACCCGGGGCGTCGCCGTCGCAGTCGACGGCGAGGTGGTCCGGCGGGCCGACTGGATGACGACGCCGCTCGCCGACCGCCAGGCCATCGAGGTCGTGAGGGCGGTCCAGGGTGGCTGAGCAGCGGGTCGCACGCGAGGCCGTGGGCGCCGAGGGGGCGGGGTTCGAACTCGGCGGGCGCACCTGGGGGTCGCGGCTGATCGTGGGCACCGGCGGGTTTCGGTCGCTGGAGTCGATGGAGCAGGCCCTGGTGTCCTCGGGGGCCGAAATCGTCACGGTCGCGCTGCGCCGCGTGGACCCGACAGCGAAGGGTTCGGCCCTGGAGCTGATCGACCGGCTGGGGAAGTTCGCTCTGCCGAACACCGCCGGCTGCTACACGGCGCGCGACGCGGTGCGCACCGCACACCTGGCGCGCGAGGCGTTCGAGACGCAGTGGATCAAGCTGGAGGTGATCGGCGACGACCGGACGCTGTTCCCGGACGCGGTCGAGCTGATCGAGGCGGCCGAGGTCCTGGTCGATGAGGGCTTTACGGTCCTCCCCTACACGAACGACGACCCGATCCTGGCGCGCCGCCTCGAGGACGCAGGGTGCGCCGCGGTGATGCCTCTCGGCTCACCCATCGGCTCGGGGAGGGGGATCGCGAATCCCGCCAACATCCAGATCATCGTCGAGCAGGCGTCGGCGCCCGTGATCCTGGACGCCGGGATCGGGACAGCGTCGGACGCCGCCCTGGCGATGGAGCTCGGGTGCGACGGGGTGCTGCTCTCGAGCTCGGTGGCGCGGGCCAAGGACCCCGAGCGGATGGCCGTCGCCATGCGAGGGGCGGTCGAGGCCGGCTACGTGGCGCGGCGCGCCGGCAGGATCGCTCGCCGGTTCCACGCGCAGGCGTCGACGCCGGACGAGGGCATTCCCGAGCTCGGCTGAGTCAGCCGGTCACCCGCGCCGGTGCCGGGCGACCTGCCGGTCGGTCCACTCGCCGACCGTCCCGAACGCCCATGCGGCGCGATGCGCGGCGCGCCCCACCGCCGACGGGTCGAGCGGCTCGATCGCCGCATCCGGCGTCGTGCCGAGCGCCACCGCTGCCTTGCGGACCGCGCTCACCTGGCGCCTCATCCGGCGCTCCCAGGAGCCACAGAACTCCGCGAGCGTGGTGTCGCCGCGATCGTCGCTGACGGTGGCCAGGTAGGCGAGCAGCGTGGTGACGTGCTCCAGGTCGTCGACCGCCAGGCGCAGAGCCTGGTTTCGCTCCAGGAAGCGGTCGAACACAGCGCCGCGGATCGCGCCGAGGTTGGCTCCGCCTCCCTGGGCAGCGACGTCGCCGTAGAGGTCGTGGCGGGCGGTCATCGGACCCAGCTCGTCGAGCAGCTTCCCGAGCGACTCGGTGGCCTTGTCAAGCTGCTCGCGGGCGTCGGTTCCGTCGAAGGAGAGCGCCATGCGGCTCAGCCGCTTGGCGGCCTGGCGGCCCGTCACGTAGAGCTCGCGGTAGCCGCGGTTCTCGGCGGGGTGGAGCGGCACGGGCGAACCGTAATCGAAAGCCCGGCTACGGCATCAGGCGGGCGGCGGCTCCGGCTTCTCGAAGACGACGTCCTCGGGCCGCTTGTCGTCGCGCAGCCCCTTGTAGACCGGGGCGCGAAGGGTGCGCGTCGCGGTCCACTCGCGGAACTTGACCTCGGCGACCAGCTTCGGCTTGGCGAAGGCTGCCTGGCGCGGCGGCTGGCGGCCGGTGAATGGGCTCTTCTTGGTGCGGAGGGGCTCGAGCAGGCCGGCGAGACGGTCGAGCTCGTCGTCCGTGAATCCCGTGCCGACGCGCCCCGCGTACTTGAGGTGACGCTCGCCGCCCTCGTCCTCGTAGTAGCCGAGGAGGAGGGCGCCGAGGGTGTCCTCGCGCCGCCCCTGTCCCGGGAGCCAGCCGCCGATCACCAGCTCCTGGCCCATCAGGTTCTTCACCTTCAGCCACGCGCGGGTGCGCCGGCCCGGGAGGTAGCGGCTGTCGAGCCGCTTGGCGACGAGTCCCTCCAGCTCGCGCCGCCTGGTGAGGTCGAGCAGCCCCTTGCCGTCGCCGCGGTGGTAGCTCGGTGTCTGCCAGTTGGGGCCGTCGAGGCCGAGGCCCTCCAGGCGCTCCCGGCGCTGGGTGTACGGAACGTCCAACAACTTACGGCCGTCCAGGTAGAGGATGTCGAAGACCATGTAGGTGACCGGGCAGTCGCCCATGCGGCGGCGGACGGCCGACTCCGATGCGAGGTTCATACGGCTCTGAAGGAGCTCGAAGCTCGGTTTGCCGGCTTCGTCGAAGGCGACGACCTCGCCGTCGAGGACCGCATCCGTCGAGCCGAGCTCGGCGGCCAGCGCGCGCAGCTCGGGATAGGTGGACGTGATGTCGCGCAGCGTGCGGCTCTCGAGGCGCATGACGCCTGCCTCGCAATAGGCGACGGCCCGGACCCCGTCCCACTTGATCTCGTACGCCCAGTTCTCGTCGTCGCGGGAAGGGCGGTCGAGAGCACGGCCGCCATCGGCTTGATCCCCTCCGGCATCGGCTCGCGATCCGGATCCGCGGGCGGATCCATCCGGTGGATCATCCAGTTCTTGCCGTTGGTCTGAAAGAGCGCGTACTTCCCCTTGACGCGCTCGCCGTGGAACGTCGCGATCACCTCGTCGTCGCGGAACTTCTCCGCTTCAAAGGTTCCCCGGTCCCAGATCCGCATCTTCCCGGCGCCGTACTCGCCCTTCGGGATGTCCGCCTCGAAGTCGAGGTACTCGAGCGGGTGGTCCTCGGTGTGGACCGCGAGGCGGTTTTGCTTCGGGTCCTGCGGCACGCCCTTTGGCAGGGCGAACGAGACGAGCGTCCCGTCGTGCTCCAAGCGGAGGTCCCAGTGCAGCCGCCGAGCGTGGTGCTCCTGGACGACGAAGCGAGGTGCCTTGCCCTTACGGGGCTTGGCCGGCTTGCGCTTCCTGGTCCTCGCCTCTCGCGGCTCGGGGGTCTTGTCGAAGGAGCGCTTCCTCTCGTACTCGCTGAGCTTCTTGCGGCCCGGCATGGCGAGCCCATGGTAGGCGGGGCTTTTACCATGGGCGAGCCCCCGTAGCTCAATTGCTTAGAGCAGCGCCCTTTTAAGGCGATGGTTGCGGGTTGGAGTCCCGCCGGGGGCACTCACTCCGTCCACCGCTCCTCATGATCGCGACCTCGCGCTCGAGCCGCTGGACGGTGCGGCAGCGATGGCAGTTGGCGCAACGAATCACGCAGTTTGAGATCTCGGTTGGAGCGTGGCCAGGCCGCATCCTCGGCGGGCCAACTCGGTCACGTTTGCCTCCTTGGTGCCGATGTGGTCGAACTCCAAGACCGTGATCCTGGACTCCCCGCAGTCAACGCAGCTTGAGGCTGTCAACAGGTCCCGGATATAAGCCATGTTGCGGCGCTCGAGTTGCCCTTCGCGGGTCTGGTCACGGTGCAGCTGGCCCCGGGCCGTGAAGTGGGTGCGGAAACACTGGCGGCACCACCACTGTCGCCCCTTGGCGTGTCGGTTGAAGGCGGTGAGCGGGAGATCGCGCTTGCACCGCCCACAGCGCCGGAGACCCAGCTCGAGCTGCCCTCCGGGCACGTGTGGGGTGGTCGAGAGGACTTCGCGGACCGACGCGGGCGGCGAGATGTCCCTCACCCAGACGCTGACCGAGGAGAGCGCGGCGCCCACCTCGGATGCGATCTGGCGCAGCGACCAGCCTTCCGCGCGAAGCTGCCTGGCGGTGGCGCGCCGGTGAACCTCTCGGTGAGCCATAGCGAACACATGTTCGCATTCGTCCCGGACAGAAGGGCGGACTTGCGGGTGACCTCGGCGGTCAACCGGGGTTGGCGGCGGCGACGGCCCTCGGGCAGACGCCGTAGACGATCGCCACCGTTCCGCCTTTCGGCAATCGGGCCCCCGCCGGAGGAGCCTGGGTGATGATCTTCTTGCAGTCCCCGTTGTAGCGCGGGTTGCCGATCGTTCCTGTGAAGCCCGGCGCGTGTTGCACCAGACCGGCCTGGTGGAGGTCACGAACGGCCGGACCGTACCGCTCCCCCACCACCTCGGGCACTCGTACCTCCGGGGAGCGCCTAGCCTGTTCGCGGCCCGTCCCGCCCGAAGCAGCCGCCGCGGTCGTCGACTGCGATGTCGTACGAGAGGAGGACGATCCGCCGCAGCCCGCGACGAGGAGCGCCGTGACCCCGACGATCAGAAAAGACCAAACCCATCGAATCCCACGCCCGTGCCCAACGTCCATCCGCGCCTCCTCTCTCACATCCCCACCAGAAACCACTATCGCCGGAAGACTCGCCGCGGAACGAGCGACTGACGGCCTCGCCTCACCGCGAGTATTCCCGGACCTCCGCCAGCGCCACCCTCCCGGCGAGCTCGACCATCCCGTCGTCGAGCGGCCGGGTCACGATGCGCGACCCCCTGCCCTGCCGGATGTCGAGCGGCCGACCCAGACGTGCGGTCAGGGCCACCGCAGCCGCGCCGGTCGCCTCGTCCTCCGGAATCCCGAACGGCTCGGCGAAAACCCGCTCCCGGAGGATTCCCTCGTTCTCGTCGATCCACGCCCACATGCCCACCTCCGCATCGCTCCTTGGTGAACCGTCAAGCGCCTCGACCTCGGCGGGCGAGCCGAGCTCGACGAACTCGAACTCCGGCGCCCACTCGGGGCGGCCCGCAGCGTAGGTCCACTCGCCCTCGCTGCGGACCGGAACCACGCCGGCCGGCGGTCGCAGAGCCGGCACGCCGCCGCGCTCCCGCTCCAGCAGCCAGGCCGTCCCGACAACCGGATGCCCGGCGAACGGGATCTCCACAGCCGGCGTATAGATCCGGATCTCGCCGCGCGCCGCATCGTCGACGAACACTGTCTCGCTGAACCCGAGGTCCGCGGCGACGTCCTGGCGGCGACCCTCGGGCACCGATGCCCCGTCGAGGAAGACACCGAGCGGATTGCCGCCCGTTCCGCCGTCTCCCAGGAACACGCGCAGTACATGCAGCTCCGGCATGCGTCCAGTTGTACTGAAGCCCGGGCGCGCAGGATCCGCCGGCGGGTCATCGATGTGACGCGGTGGCTAGTGGCGGAAGTGCCTGCGGCCCGTGAAGACCATCGCCGCGCCACGCTCGTCGCATGCGGCGATCACCTCGGCGTCCCGCACCGAGCCGCCGGGCTGGACGAACGCGGTCACGCCCGCCTCCATGGCGAGGTGCGGGCCGTCCGGGAAGGGAAAGAACGCGTCCGAGGCGACGACCGAGCCGGCGAGCACCTCATCCGCGTCATCCCCCGCGCGTCGCGGGCCTTCTCGATCGCGATCCGCACCGAGTCCACGCGGCTCATCTGTCCCGCCCCGACGCCGATCGTCGCGTTGTCCTTGGCGATCACGATCGCGTTGGAGCGTACGTGCTTGCAGACCTTCCACGCGAACCACAGGTCGTCCCACTGGGTCGCCGCTCGGGCGCGATTCGGTTGCAAGCTGCATCTTCTCCCGCTCCGAGTCGATCCGGTCCGGCTCCTGGACGAGCAGGCCCCCGCGGACTCGCTTGAGGTCCTGGTCGCCCGGGTCGTAGCGGCGCTGCTCCGTCGCCTGGAGGATGCGGATTGCCTCTTTCTGGCGCAGCACGTTGAGCGCGTCGTCGTCGTAGCTCGGCGCGATCAGGACCTCGATGAAGTGCTCGTGCAGGCGCTCGGCGAGGGGCCCGTCCACATTCCGGTTGAGCGCGATCACACCGCCGAACGCGGACATCGGGTCGCAGGCGAGGGCCTTCTCGTAGGCCATCCCGAGCCCCTCGGCGGTGGCCACGCCGCAGGGGTTGTTGTGCTTGACGATCACGCACGCCGCAGGCTCGAACTCGTCGAGCAGGCGCCTCCCGGCGTCGAGGTCCAGGACGTTGTTGAACGAGAGCGCGCGGCCGTGGAGCTTCGCTACCCGTGAGAGGACGTGCGTCCGGCCCCCGACCTCCACGTAGAGCGCGGCCTTCTGGTGCGGGTTCTCGCCGTACGACAGGTCGAGGAACTTCTCGTGCGCCATCACCCAGTGCTCGGGGAATTCCTCGTACCGGACGCCGAACCAGCGGCTGATCGCCGCGTCGTAGCGGGCGGTGAAGGCGAATGCCTCGTTCGCGAGCCAGTGGCGAGTGGCGCCCGAGACGCCGCCGCCCGACTCCTCGAGCTCGGCCAGCACCGCGTCGTAGCTCTCCGGCTGCACCACCACGACGACGGAGCGGTGGTTCTTGGCCGCCGCCCTGATCATGGTCGGGCCGCCGATATCGATGTTCTCGATCGCGTCGGCCTCGCTCACCGTCTGCCTCGCGACCGTGCGCTCGAACGGGTACAGGTTTACGCACACGAGATCGATCGGGTCGATCCTCTCGGCCTCGAGCGTCTCCATGTGCTCGGGGTCGTCGCGGACGGCCAGGAGCGCCGCGTGCAGCCGCGGATGAAGGGTCTTCGACGCGGCCGCTGAGGATCTCCGGCGAGCCGGTGAGGTCCGAGACGTCGCGAACCTCGATCCCCGCCTCGCGCAGCGACGATGCGGTCCCGCCCGTGGACACGATCTCGACCCCCAGCCGCTCCAGGCCGCGCGCAAAGTCGACGATCCCCGTCTTGTCGGAGACGGAGATCAGCGCCCGCCGGACCGTGACGGTGTCCTCGGGGCGCGCGGCGTCCTCGGCCCCGGCGGCGGGCGTCGCCGGGTCAGCCATTGCCGGCCGCCTCGGGTTGCTCCACGTGGACGATGCGCCGATTTCGATCGTCGACGCGGGCAGCACCGGCGGCGATCAGGCGGATCGCCTCCGGAAGCAGTTGATGCTCGACCTCGTGAATCTCCCTCTCCAGTTGCGAGCGGTCGCGAGTGTAAGGCACGTTGACCGAACGCTGCAGGATGATCGGCCCGGAGTCGACGCCCTCGTCGACGAAGTGAACGGTGACCCCGGTGACCGAGACGCCGTGATCGAGCGCCTGCCCGACTGCGTCGAGGCCCTGGGAACGACGGAAGCAGGGCCGGGTGGACGTTCACGATCCGATTCGGGAAGCGGCGCACGAACTCCGCCGACAGCAGCTCCATGTAGCCGGCGAGCACGATGAGCTCCACCTCCCTCGCGGTGAGCCAATCGGCCATGGCGGCGTCGCGCTCGACCCGGTCGCCGTGGTCCTCGCGGGGGAACACGCCCGTCTCCACCCCGGCGTTCGCGGCGCGCTCAAGGGCCCGCGCTCCAGGCTTGTTGGAGGCCACGCAGACGACCTCGATGCCGTCACGGCCGTGCAGGCCGTCCAGGATCGCCTGGAGGTTGGTCCCAGTGCCCGACGCCAGGACCGCGATGCGGAATGTGCCCATCAGGTCGTTGCCTTCACGGGAAGGCGGCGAAGCTTCTCGAACGCGGCGGCCAGGATCTCCTGAACCTCGATCTCATCCCGGTCAAGCCGATCGGAGATCTCCGCCGGCGCCAGCTCCGACGCGACCCGCAGGACGAGCGTGTCCATCTCGAGCTCGCTCAACCCGGCTCGGTCCGCCGCCATGTCCCCCGGAAAGATCTGGAAGTAGGTGATGCCGTCAGCCTCGAGCGTCATGACGTGGACGTCCACGCCGCCCTGCACCTCGACACCGCTACCCCGGCCCCGGCCCGTCATGTGGACGAGCGCGACCACGCTGTCCCCGGCGTCGAGCAATTCGACCGGCCGCGCCTCCAGCTGCCCCCAGGCCTCGCGAAACTGGTCCATCCAGCGCTCCACCTGGTCGCGTCCGGCATATGGGCCGGGCTCGGGAAGCCGCGGATGCCCGTGCCACTCGACGTCCGGCGCGAACGCGGCGATCACGCCGTCGATCTCGCCGCTGTTCCAGTCCTCGTAGTGCCGCCGGACGAGCTCGAGGTTGCTGCTCGACACAAGCGTGGCGCTCGTCAGCGACTGGCCACCGGAGCGCCGGCGGCTGGGAGCTCTTCCAGCGCGAACTTGCCGTTCCCCTCGCCGTCGTCGCCGAGCGGATAGTTGCCGGTGAAGCAGGCGTCGCAGTGGCTCTCCGCCGGCGTGCCGATCGCCTCGTATACGCCCTCGAGCGACAGGTAGGCGAGCGAGTCGGCCCCCAGCTCCGCGGCGATCTCCTCGACCGTGCGGTCGTGGGCGATCATCTCCTCGCGGGTGGACATGTCGATCCCGTAGTGGCAGGGATGGCGAATGGGCGGCGCCGAGATCCGCAGGTGGATCTCCTTGGCCCCGGCGTCCTTCAGCATCGCGACGATCTGGCGGGTTGTGTTGCCCCGGACGATCGAGTCGTCCACGACGACCAGTCGCTTGCCGGAGACGATCTCGGGCAGCGGGTTGAACTTCATCCGCAGCCCTCGCTTGCGCAGCTCCTGCCCCGGCTGGATGAAGGTCCGTGCCACGTAGCGGTTCTTGATCAGGCCGTCGTCCTGGGGGATCCCGGACGCCCGGGCGAAGCCACCGGCGGCCGGGTTGCCCGAGTCGGGGACCGAGATCACCAGGTCCGCTTCCACCGGTGCCTCACGCCAGAGGATCTCGCCCATGCGCCCGCGGGCCTGCTGGACCACCCGACCCTCGAGCCGGCTGTCAGGCCGGGAGAAGTAGATGTGCTCGAAGACGCAGTGCGACGTGGTCTCGGCGCGGATGACCTGGCGGCTCTCGAGGCCGTTCTCGGTGAGCGAGATGAGCTCGCCCGGACTGACCTCCCGCAGGAGCTCGGCGCCGATGATGTCGAACGCACAGCTCTCGGAGGCGATCACGTACCGATCGCCCAGCTTGCCGAGCGACAGGGGCCGCACGCCGTGCGGGTCACGGAACGCCACCACCGCCCGCTTGGTCATGACGACGGTGGAATACGCGCCGGCGAGCCGCGGCATCACGGCCTCGACCGCGTTTTCGATCGGGCGGGCCTCCTCCACAGAGAGCAGGGCGGCCATGATCTCCGAGTCAGACGTGCCGCGGAACCTGAGGCCCTTCTCCCGCAGCTCGTTGTAGAGCTCGACCGCGTTCGTGAGGTTGCCGTTGTGGGCGAGCGCGACCTCCCGGCCGTCGTCGCGCCAGACGGGCTGGCTGTTCTCCCACGACCCGCCGCCGGTGGTCGAGTAGCGGACATGGCCGATCGCCATGTCGCCCTCGAGCGCCTGGAGCTTGTCCTCGTCGAAGACCTGCGAGACCAGGCCCGCCTCGCGAAGGGTGGTGATGTGGCCCCCCTCGCAGGTGGCGATGCCCGCGGACTCCTGGCCGCGGTGCTGGAGCGCGTACAGGGCGAAGTAGGCGAGGCGCGCTACGTCGTGGCCCGGCGCGTACACGCCGAACACCCCGCACTCATCATGCGGGCCGTCGCGGTCTGGGATAGGGCGATCGCTGGCGTCCATCCGCGTTGCCTGTGAGAGAAGAATCGCAGGCAAACCGCCTGCCTGGCAAGGCTAGCAACGGGACCGGATCACGCCGGCGATCGAAACGCCCAGTTGCGGAGCCTTTGGCGCGCATTGACTCCGTTTTCGACCGGGTCTCTACTCGGTTGGCGCTTTTCTCATGCACATGACGGGTTTCGCGCCAACGAGCGGTTTGCGTGAAAGCGAGGGCTACTCCCGCAGCCCAGCGGCTCCGAGGGCTTGGGCTTCGCCGCCAGGCGCCTTCATTCGACCGCCGTGTCGCACGGCGGCGTCTCAGCAATTGCTGCTGTTAATGCTCCCGCCCGGCATGGTGGTAGCCGATCACAATCGCCGATCGCCTACTCATGTCATCTTCACGGAAATCGCACGACATTGTGAGTCAGCGGCATCTCGTGGCGGCGTGTACCCGACTCGACGGGCTCGGGGCAAAGGTCAGCTGTCCGTTGGGCCGCAGACCGAGGTCCCCGTCCCAGAACGGGTCGGTGATCTGGCCCAGGAGCTGGAAGCGGTCGAAGACGAACGGCAGGCCGTCGCTGAGGAAGCTGCGCCCGATCTGGACCTGCAGGTGGAGGTGTGGCGTGGCCGAGTTGCCGCTGTTACCGAGCTGTCCCAGCACCTGGCCACGGCGAACGCGCTCTCCGACGCGGACTCGGACCGAGCCCGGCTTCATGTGTGCATAGAGTCAGGTAGATCCCCGGTCCGATGCGCAGAATCACGTGATTGCCGGGGAGCTCCGCGAGCGGCGGCGGTGGTGGATCGTCCGGCGGCGGTGGGTCCGGGACGCCGTCGCGGGCGACGACCACCGTTCCATCGGCCGCGGCGATCAGGGGCTCCCCGTAGCTGAAGTAGCTGGACAGCTGGGCGGGGTCGCCGACCCACGCACGATGGCTCTCATCGAGCTTGATCCAATCAATGGCGAAGCGTTGCGGGACGACCTCGTTGCCGTCCACGACGAGCAGGCCCCGGCGATGATGTGTGGCGGTCGTCGCAGCAGCCCTCGGCCGCCACCCAGATGCCGCTGCCCACGGGCGGGCCCAGCTCCAACGGCTTTTGGGCCCGCACCGCGACGCGACCGACCAAGCTTGAAAACCGGATGGATTCCTCGCCCGGTGGAGGGCGGGTGGAGCTCACAACGAGATGCTCCAGGACGGCGGGCAGGTCCGCTTTCCGTTGCACACGGACGTCGAGCCAGACGACCGCCGAACCGGAAGGGGCGAGCAGCGTCGCCGACGGAAGCGGTGGCGGGCATCCGGCGGCACTCCCGCCGGCGTGTCGCCGACCGGATTCATCCTGGAGAACAGTTCAGGCCCGGCAAGCGAGAGCAGTACCCGGTGGGTCTTGGCATCGCGGACCTCGACTCGCTCGACGTCGACCGCGAACGGCGTCGCGCCCGTCAGCACGAGCTCATACGCGATGTGGAAGCGCCCGTCGGTGCCGCGCACGGCGCTCGGGCGCGTGAGCACCGACGCCGCGAGCCCGGTGAATTGTTGGCCGGGATCGATCCCCGCCACATCGCCGCTGGGGTCAGCCGCAGTCCTCGCCTGCGCCGAGGTCGATATCGCCGCCACCGCGATCAGCGCAAGCGACATGCACGTAACGGGGGCGGCACGGCGAAGCTTGGCCGACATCCTTGCCCTTCCTTGTCCGGCCACGCAGGGATTGCGCGTCTCCAGGCCAACCTACACCCGGCGTTCGCCGAGCGCAAAGACTGCGACCGGATCACGTGCGATGCGAACTCAATCCTTCTGCTTTCGCGTGAAAGCAGAAGTGGGGATGGACACCCGATACCGCCTCTCCGGGCCTTTTCCTACTCGCAGAACGGCCGGCCGTTGACTGGGTGGTCGCGGCCCTTGATGCCGGCGCAGTCCTTGAGCCTCGCGAGGCTCTGCTTGAGCAGCAGCTCCTGCGGCGTCGTCGGGCAATTCGCGATCAGGCCGCCGAAGCACATGTTGTTGAGCTCGTAGGGGTCCGCTGTCAGGTCGTATCGCTCGACCAGCGGAGGATTCTCGTCGACGCACCCGGTGCCGCCAGGCTCCACGACCCGGTAGTGCTCGACGTAGAGCTGGGCGTCCTGTCGGATGCCGGCGAATTGGCAGGTTGAGTGGCGGGCCAGGCCGGGCTCCTGGTACTCGGTCAGGAGGCCGCGGTTCCTCGGCCACCGGCCGGTGCCATCGAGGAGGGGGACGAGCGAGCGCCCGTCCATCGTGCGGCAGCCGACGTCCGGGTTGCACGGCGACGCGCCCGCGAGCTGGACGAGCGTTGGAGCGAGGTCGATGTTCGCGGTCGGCTCCGCGGTCTGGCTGATGCGCTGCGCGTCGTCGCGATAGCGTCGCGGCACCCGGATGACCAGCGGCAGGTGGAGTGCCTCCTCGTAGGGGAACACCTTGCCCGCGGCGAGACGGTGCTCGCCGAAGAAGAAGCCGTTGTCCGAGACGAAGACGAACACGGTGCGCCGGATCTCGCCCGAGTCCTGCACCGCGTTGAAGACCTTCTTCACGCCGCGATCGACCCCCGCGATCGCGTCCAGGGAGCACTTCCAGCGCCGGTGGAGGTTGTTGCGCTGCTGCTCGTCCAGCCGTGGCGCCGAGCGCAGGAAGGACGGCTTGTCGCTCATGTCCTTCTCGTTGAACGAGGGAGGCTTCGGCAGCGGGTCCTTGAAGCGCCCCTCGTCCTGCGGCTCGGGGATGGCTGCGTGCCCGCAGGAGCCGTGCGGGTCGAATTGGTGAGTGACGTGCGGCGAGCGCTCGTCGAGCTGAAGGTAGAAGGGTTTTGGCTTCGGCGCGTAGCGGTTGACCATCCTCACCGCGTCGTGGTTCAGGACGGTGGTCAGGTTGTCCTTCGGAGCGCGGCCGTAGTGCACGGTCCGGCCGTTCACGAACAGGTCGTAGTCGTAGTACTGCGCTTCGCTGAGAACCGTGTGCCACTGCTTCCAGCCGGGCGCGACGGTCGACTCGGGTTTCGCGAAGCGCTCGTAGTTGTTCATGAACTTGCCCAGGTGGATCGTGTTGTAGCCGGCGCGTTTGAGCCATACGGGGAGCACGTTCCCCTTGTCGATCAGGCCCGGGTAACCCACGCGGTTCGACGTGACCCCGTGGTTGTGGGCGTACTGGCCGGTGAAGAACGAGGCGCGCGACGGGCAGCACTGCGCGGTGGTCGCGATGTAGTTGCTGAAGGTCGTGCCCTTCTTGACCAGCAGCCGCTCGGTGTTGGGCATTACCTCGTCGTTCAGCTGGGCATAGGTCTCGTCGTCGGCCTGGATCACCACGATGTTCGGAGGCTTGAGGTCACCGCGATGGGCGGCCGAGGGCCCGGATTGGGCGTGCGCGGAGGGCAGCGCCGTCGCGGTGGCCGCGAGGAGCACGAGCGCGCCGAGCGCGATCCTTCTGTGGCTTCGAGCGGGCATCGGTCAGGTGAGATCCGGTGCGCACAGGGCAAGGCCGCGATCAGGCGGCTGCGCTGCCCCACGTCTCGGCCGGGCGACCCTGCGACCACGGCCGACAGTCGTCAGTTGATAGCAGATGGATGCGCGGAGACCGGGCCGTTCAGTTGCGCCCGAGCGAGCGCCACGCCGATTCCGCCTCGCCGAGCGCCAGCGAGACCTCGGTCTCGGCGGCGGCCAGGTCCACCGTCTCACCGGTGGCCTCGCCGACCGGCAGTACCGTCACGCCGCGGCGCTCCCCTTCGGCGGACAGCTCTTCCAGGGCGGCCTCAGAGCCGGTGACGACGAAGCCGCCGGCTCCCTCGCCGAACAACGCGCTTTCGCCGGAACCACCACGGAGCTCGACGAGCGGGTCGAGGTCGGCCCGGATGCCCACGTGACCCGCGATCGCGCACTCGGCGAGGGCGCATGCGAGCCCGCCGTCGCTGACGTCATGGGCGGCGGAGATCCCTCCCGCGCGGACGGTGTCCCGAACCAGCTCGATCGCAGCCCGGACCTCCGCGACATCGACCCCCGGCAGCCCGCGGTCGAGGTCGCCGCGGAGCTTGGCGATCTGGCTGCCCGCGATCGATGGCGCGAACGGGCCAACGATCGTGATCGCGTCGCCCGCGGCCGGCGCGATGCCGATCGCGCCGGCCGGGTCGGGGATCTCGCCGACCATGCCAATCACGGGCGTGGGATAGATCGGGCCGAGCTCGGTTTCGTTGTAGAGGGACACGTTGCCGCCGACGACGGGGACCTCGAGAGCGGCGCACGCATCCGCCAGCGCCTGCACCGAGCGGTCCAGCTGCCAGGCCACGTGCGGCTTCTCCGGGTTGCCGAAGTTGAGGCAGTTGGTCACCCCGAGGGGCTCAGCGCCGACGCAGGCGAGGTTGGAGGCGCACTCGAGCACGGCCTCGACCGTGCCCCGGTACGGGTCGCACGCGACGCGGCGCCCGTTGCCGTCAATGGCCACGGCGATCGCCCGGTCGCTCTCCGGAAGGGCGAGTACCGCCGCGTCCGCCGCCTCCGGCCGCCGGACGGTCCGCGACTGGACGATTGAGTCGTACTGCTCGAACGCCCACCGCTTCGACGCCACGTTGGGCGATGCCAGCAGCGCCTGGAGCACCTCGGTGCCGTCCGCCCGAGGCTCGAGCGACTCGCGGTTGCCGTAGAGCCACCCGGCCGGCTCCTCCGGCTCCAGGTCGTACAGCGGGCATTCGTCGACGAGCGCGGCGACGGAGACCTCCCCGACCACCTCGCCGCCGGCCAGGACGCGCATCCGTCCGGTGTTCGTCACCTCGCCGATCCGCGAGGCGCCGGTCTGCCACCGCTCGCAGACCGCGAGCACGTCGTCGACCAGGCGAGGCTCGACGACGCCGAGCATGCGCTCCTGCGACTCGGAGACCATGATCTCGAACGGCTCCATGTCGGCCTCTCGAAGCGGGACGCGGTCGACGTCGATGTCCATCCCGACCCCGCCCGCCGACGCCATCTCGGCCGAGGACGACGTGAGGCCGGCCGCGCCGAGGTCCTGCAGCGAGAGCAGGAGCCCGCGGTCCAGCAGCTCGAGGCAGCACTCCATGAGCTTCTTCTCCTCGAACGGGTCGCCGATCTGCACGCTCGGCCGCATTTCCGCGCCCTCCTCCAGCTCCGCAGAGGCGAGGACCGAGGCGCCGCCGATGCCGTCGCGCCCGGTGGCGGCGCCCATGAGCACGATGGAGTTCCCGGCCCCGCTGGCGGCCGCCCGGACCATCCGGTCGGCCCTGGCGATGCCGACGCACATCGCGTTCACGAGGCAGTTCTGCTCGTAGGGCTCCTCGAAGTAGATCTCGCCGCCAACGGTCGGGACGCCGATCGAGTTGCCGTAGTGGCCGATGCCCGCGACGACGTGCTCGAACAGGTAGCGCGAGCGCTCCGAGTCAAGCTCGCCGAAGCGCAGCGAGTCGAGCACCGCGATCGGCCGCGCGCCGAGCGCGAAGACGTCGCGGAGGATGCCACCGACTCCCGTGGCCGCTCCCTGGAACGGCTCGACCGCGCTCGGGTGGTTGTGCGACTCGACCTTGAACGCGACCGCGTTTCCGTCGCCGACGTCGACCGCGCCGGCGTTCTCGCCCGGCCCCATGAGCACGCGCGGCCCCTCGGTGGGAAGCCGGCGAAGGAGCTTGCGGGAGTGCTTGTAGGCGCAGTGCTCCGACCACAGGAGCGAGAACATCGCGAGCTCGACCTCGTTCGGGTCGCGTTCCAGGAGCCCGCGGATGCGATCGAACTCGGAGTCGGTGAGCCCGAGCTCTCGATGCCTGGACTCGCTCGAGACGCTCATCAGGCGTCCAGTATCCCGAGCCGGGCGGCGCGACTCTCCCGCGCCGTGGGCCTGCGCGCCGACCTCAACGCCGCTTGCGCCGGCCGCGCCGCCGCAGCGCCTTCGGCACTCGGGGCCTGAGCCTCCACCACAGGCTCGACTCGATGCGGCGGAGCCTCAGCGTCCGGCTCCGGAGGGTGCGCGTCCGCCGCCAGAGCTCCTTCTGCGTCTTGCGGGCCTCGGCGCCCTCGTCGCGCCGCTTCTGCGCTCGGTAGGCCTGCGTCTGGAGGTAGCGGCTAAACGCGTACATGGCGTCGCTGCGCAGGGCGTCGGCCGTGGGATTGCCATCCCGCTCCGGGATCCGGAGCTCAACGGGGTCGCCCCCCGCGAGCGGGTCGGGAGAGCTCGCGAGATACTCGCGGAAGCTCGTCTGCTCGACGAGCCAGCCCTCCCTCGTCCCGTCGGCGACCGCGTCGTCACCGAGGACGAGGCGCCCGTACACGTCCTCCAGGTGCCCGTGCTCCAGGGCGTCGTTCACGGCCTGGCCCCTCGGATTTCGCTTGAGTTGGCCGTTGTCGCGGGCGATCTCTACCCGGTGCCGGTACTGATCGAAGGATCGAATCGGGAAGTGGAGGACCCCGACCGGGAAGTCCGGTGCGATCAGGAGCTCCAGCGGCTTCTCCTCCCGGTACTCGGCCTCCGTGCGCAGCACCGGCTTGCCGACGAGCCCCCGGTAGGGCGAGCCGCCAACCCAGATCTCGATCGGGTGCGGCCCGCGGAGGTTGACGCGCGGGTTGGCCCGGTGGGCCGACTTGGGAGGTCGCAGAAAGCGGGCCTCGCGGACGGTCATCCGGTCGGCGAAGGGCCCGTCGCCGGGGCGCGCGACGAACTCGGTCCGTGGCGTGAAGATCATCCCGTACGGCTCGGGCACGGAAGCGAAGGTCTTCTTGAGGGTTCCCTCCGCCGGCCACCAGAACTCGTCCGCGTCGTTGTGGATCACCCAGTCGGCGCCCATCTCCGACGCGATCCGCGTGATCCCCTCCTCACCGCCGCCCTCCCCCTTCATGTCGTGGATGCCGCCCTCCATGCGCTCGAGGTGGACCAGCCCCGCCGCTTCGTAGCGCTCGAGGATCTCGAGGGTCCCGTCCGTCGAGCCGGTGTCGGCGATCACGAAGAAGTCGACCCCCTGCGCGCGATGGAAGCGCAGGTTGTCCTCGATGATGTCCGCCTCGTCGCGGACCTTATAGACCATCCCGAGCCGCACGGGCCGGCGAGGCTAACAGGGTCGCGGCGCCGATTCAGCTCCGTGCGCTAGCTTCGAGACGTGGGCAGGGCCATGCGAACGGGGGCCAGGGTGGCCGCGCTGCTGGTCTGCGCTGCCGCGCTCACGGCCGGCGTCTTCGCCCACTTCGCAGCGAGTGACGACGCCGCGGCCGCCACCCAGTCGGTGGCCCCCGCGCCGAACTTCCTGATCGTGCTCGCGGACGACCAGTCGCAGAACAGCTTCAAACGCGCCTACATGCCGCACACCTTCGCCGACGTCGTCGACAAGGGCACGCGCTTTCGCGACGGTGTCGCGGCCCCGCCGCTCTGCTGTCCGGACCGCGCCGGGATCCTCACCGGCCAGTACCCACACAACCACGGGGTCTACTCGAACGATCCGGGGTATCCGACGCTGCGCGATCCGGGAGACACCCTTCCGGTCTGGCTGAGTCAGGCCGGGTACCACACGGGGTTCGTGGGCAAGTTCCTGAACGGTTATCACCGCGGCGTGGGCTCGCCACCGGCCCCCGGCTTCGACAGGTGGTTCGCGTTCCGCGGCTCTCCTGGCTACTACCGCTTCAACGTGAGCGACAACGGCAGGCCGCGCCACTTCGGCAGCGAACGCGGCGACTACTCCACCAACGTCTTCACCCGTCAGGCGACCGCGTTCCTGGCGAAGACCGGGGAATCGAGCTCGCCGTTCTTCCTCTGGCTCGCCTACGAGGCCCCGCACGGCTGGAGAGGGCCGTTTCATCCCTGTCAGCGCGCGAGCTCACCCAGTCCTCCAATCAAGGCCGCGTATCGTCGGTTCAAGGACGTCCCGCTGCCGAGGCCGCCGTCATTCAACGAGCGGAACGTCTCCGACAAGCCCGCGGCGATCCGCCACCTGCCGCGCCTCCACGCCCACGACATCAAGCGAATCAAGAACGATTGGCACTGCACCCTCGGGGCGGTCCGCGAGCTCGACAGGGGAGTCGGCCGGGTGATGGACAAGCTGAGGAGCGAGGGCAAGGCGCAGAACACCATCGTCTTCTACGTCTCTGACAACGGGAACTTCTTCGGGGAGCACCGAAGGAGGGACGGAAAGTCCGACGTGTACGAGCCGTCGCTCAACGTGCCGTACGCGGTGAAGATGCCGAGGGCCTACCGCAGCGGGCCGCGAGTGGACCACAGCGGCGCGGTCGTCTCGAACCAGGACATCGCCGCGACCATTGTCGACTACGCGAACCGGTACGCAGCACCCGTCGACACCTGCGCGTCGCCGGGCGATTGCCGCCGCCTGGACGGCCGCACGCTCGCGCCGCTCGTCGGTGGCGGGGGCGTGTGGCCGGTGCGCCGGGGTGTCCTCGCCGAGATCAACTCGGGCGACCACGACTACGACGCGATTCGAACCCCGAACTTCACGTACTCGGAGCTCGCAACCGGGGAGCGCGAGCTCTACGACTTGAACAAGGACCCGTACGAGTTGCGCAACCGGGCCGGTGCCCCCTCCTATGCCGGGATCCAGTCGCGCCTTGCCGCCCGCCTGGGCCGCCTTCGCCACTGCTCCGGAATCCAGGGTCGTGACGCGCCCACCTCGCGGCCGTTCTGCGAGTAGCGCCCTAGTCGCAGTAGTGGCGCCCGGGCGGCGGGTGCGGGTCCCGCCCGGCCACGCCGGTGCAGGTGGCGATCCGCGGTACGAGGCTCGTCAACCGCGCCTCGCCGGGGCCCTGCGGGCACTTCGAGCCGTCGCCCCCGAAGCACAGGTTGTTGAGCTCGAAGGGGTCGCTGTTCAGGTCGTAGCGCTCCCACTCCCTGTCGGGCACGCATTTGTCCGAGTTCGGGGCGTTGGCGACGGTCAGATAACGGATGAGGACCTGGTTGGCGGCCCGCACGCCGCGGTAGGTGCACACGGAGTGGCGCGCCTTGGCGCGGGTCCGATCGAGCTCGATGCCGAGTGGCCTGTCGGGCGCCCAGTCCGGTGTCTTGCCCTTGATGAGGGGGAGGATCGAGCGACCGTCCATCACACGGCACGGCCCGCTGGCCGGGCACGGCTTGCCGTGGGCGAGCTTCAGCATCGTCGGCGCGAGGTCGATGTTCGCCACCGGGGCGGTGACATGGGCGGCCGGGGCCTGACCCTTGAGGTACCGGCTGGGGACGCGCATCATCAGCGGCGTCGAGTCGGCCTCCTCGTACGGGTTGAGCTTGCCCCCGAAAATCCGGTGCTCACCCTTGAAGACGCCGTTGTCCGTGTAGTAGATGAAGATGGTCCTGCCGAGCTCGTGGAGCTGCTTGATCTTGTTGTAGATCTGGCCAACGCTGCGGTCGACGCCGGCAAGCGCGTCCAGGCCGCAGTCGTAGTTCCTGGTCATCCGGTCGATCTGGGTGTTCGTGAGGCGGGGCATGACGCGCATGAACGAGGGCTTGTCCGACATGTCAGGCTCGTTGAAGGACGGCGGGTCCGGGAGTGGAACGTTGTTGAAGCGGCCCTCGTCTCGAGGATCCGGGACCGGGTTGCACGCCGACACGTGGTGTCGGTGGACCGATGGATGGGGGGCGGTCTCGTCGAGCTCCAGATACAGCGGGTGCTTGCGGGGCACGTACTTGTCGATCAGGCGCTTGGCGATGCCGTTGAAGACGCGAGTCGAGTAGTCCTTCGGCTTCTGTCCGTAATGCACCCGCTTGCCGTTTTTCGACATGTCGTAGTTGTAGTAGGCGCTCTCCTGCTTCCAAAACAGCGTGTACCACTGGTCCCAGCCGGGAGCCGGCTTCAGCGGGTGGGGCTTGTGGCGCCGGTACAGGTTCATGAACTTGCCGATGTGCGCGGTCACGTACCCCGCCTTGTTGAGCCACACGGGCAGCACGTTGTTCTTGTCCCTGAGAAGCTCGTAGACGTTGCGAAGCACGCCGTTGTTGTGCCCGTACTGCCCCGTCTCGAGGCCCGCCCGCGAGGGGCAGCAAAGGGGGGTGGTCAGATAGGCGTGGTCGAACCGCGTGCCCTGGTCGCCGATCAGCTTCGAGACATTGGGCATGTACTGGGGGCTCATCTGCGAGAGGGCCTGGTCGTCGGTCTGCACGAGGACGATGTTCGGGCGTTTGTTCTGCCCGTGGCCCTTGCCCGCCTGCGCCGTTCCCGGCGTTTCCGCGGCGAGCGCCGCCGCGCCGATCAGTGCAGCGCCCGCCAGCGCGACCATCGCCGTTCTACTCCTCACCCCTTGAGTCACGCGCCGCTCCCGTTCCCACCGGCGTTGGATCTCCACCTGGACGCCGGAGTTCGCGCTCGATCGCTGCCCTGCATCAACAGTTCAACAGATCCGGCCCGCTCTTTGTTGCGCGGTGCCGCTACTCGTAGCCGAACTTGCGAAGCGCCTCGCCGGCGATCTCGTGGAGCGTGTCGAGCTCGGCCTGGTCGTGCTCGCGCCAGCGCCCGATGGACGACGATGGCCTGATCTTCTCCACCGCGACGCGCTGCATCGACTCGCGCGAGGCCGGGCTGTCGATGAAGTCGAGCAGCTCCACGACGGCGCTCGACGGGTCGCTGCAGACGTCCTCGTACCGCATGCGCAGGTAATTCGAGCCGAGCTCGCGCTCGCCATAGCGCGCGGCCGCGAGGTTCACGTGGGCCCAGAACGCGATCGATCGCGCCGGCTCCGATGCCTCGTTGTGGTCTTCGTCGAGCAGCAGCGGCGCGTGGCGCCTCATCTGCTGCTGGTTGCGGGAGTACGCCATGTCCCGGCCGTCGCGCACGAGGTGGATCGCCCGCATGTCCGCGAACAGCTCGTGGACGAACGGGAGGATCAGGATCGTGCGCGGCGCCTTCCAGCCCCACATCGCCTCAGGGTCGTCAAGCGCGTTGCGGTGGTCCTCGAGTGTCAGCGCGAAGTCCTCCGCCATCGCGAGCGGGTAGCCGTATTCGTGCTCCCCGGATCCGCGGAGCTCCGTCGCGATCCAGTCCGCCTTGTCCAGGTAGCGGTCGAGCCAGCGCCGCATGAAGTGCCCGATGTCGAGGGCGTCGCCGGCCCGGTTCAGGTTCGTGCCGAGGTAGTAGCCGGAATGGTCCGTCAGCACCTGCAGGACACGGGTCCCCGAGCCCCCCGTGCCGAAGATCACCACCGGCTGGGGGTACGCGAGGTCCGTCGCTCCGCGTCCGCGGAGGCGTTCGACGGTTCGCTGGAGCAGCCCGGTCAAGGCATGCGCCTCCCTTCTGGACGTGACATGCGGCGGAAGGATAGGCGGCCACGGGCGATCGGCGGCCCGAGCGCCGTCACCCGGACGCGATCTCGGCGAGCGCTCTCCACAGCTCGAGGGCCTCGGGGCTCTCGACCTCCGAGGTCCAGTCCCCGTCGCCACCGGCACTCGCGAGGTCGGGGTCGAAGAACCCGGACCGCGCGGCCGGCTCGAAGCCCCAGAACTCGAGCGCTGCCGCCACGCTCGTCTGAAGCTCGTCGGGGCGGTCGAAATCGATCAGCGGGAACGGGCCGCGACGGTGCCACTCGAGAAGTGCCCGGTTGTAGACCACCCACACGTGCTCCCACTCGCGAGCCGAGAGCTGCGGGTGCTTCTCCGGGCGTTCGCCCGCTCGTCGAGCCAGCGAGTTCCGCACGGCCACCGGGTTGCGGATCACCCCGATCGGTGACAGTTCGAGGTCGCTCCACAGGGCCCGGCAGACGAGCATTCGTGGATCCTTGACGGCGATCGGGTCACCCTCAATGGCGCCGAGGATCTTGTTGCGGCGACGCAGGTCGTCCGCGCGCACCGCGACCTCGGCCGGCGGGCGCCACCACGTGCCGCCGCCTCGTTCCAGGATCGCCTCGTGAAGCTCGTTCAGCTCCGGGATCTCGCGGTTCCCGCGCCGGTTGAACCGGTTGCGCTCCCGGACCCGCCCGAACTCGAGCCCGTGGTCGGCGAGCATGCCGGCGACGGCCGAGGTTCCGCTGCGGTGCATGCCGAGGATCGCGACCAGCATCAGACCGAGGAGGACGAGGAGATGCTCTCCTCCGCCCGCAGCAGCCAGCCCGTCACGGGCTCGCCGAACCGCTCGGAGAGCTCCTCGATCTGCGGCAGGTACATGCGTGCGAGGTGGCTGCGGAACTGCTCCGGGATGGCGGTCTTCGCCCGCGGGGAGGTGTTCACCTTCGCCGACACGGCGGCCGGGATGTGCGACGCGTCGGCAGTCACGCCAAGGAATCCGTAGATGCGGAGCAGCAGGTCCCTGGGGTCGTTCTGGATCTCGTCGAGGAAGCCGACGAAGACCTGGTCGCGCCCGAACACGCCCTCCCAGATGTCCAGGGTTCGCAGGTAGTCGCTCCTGAGCGTGTGACTGGCGCCCTCGAAGTGCCTCATCAGCTCCTCGTCGGTGATGCTCTCGGGCGGCCGGCCGGCCCGCTTCGAGAGCGACATCAGGGCCGAGGACCAGCTCCTCTCGATCGGGTCACGGAGCAGGTAGATGATCCGCATGTCCGGGTTGATGCGGCGGATCTCCTTGACGATGCGGGGCTTCATGGTCGAGTACGCGGGCGTGATCTCACCGGCGATCTGCCCCGGTGCGGGACGGAAGACCTCCCGGTACCAGTCGTTGTCCCGCCTGGGCAGGAAGAAGTGCGCGTCCCATTTCAGGTTCCGAGCGAACCCCGAGTCGCCCGGGCGAATCGCGTTCCTGTAGGTGTCGAGCTTCCGATATCTGCGCATCCGCTTGCGGAGGTGGCTGCGGTAGAACTGGTTGTCGCGCCGACGCAGCTTGCGCTTGTCGAAGTAGTGGACTTCCTTCACGGGCGTCATCCAGATCTCCGGATGACGCCGGAGGTTGGAGTGCAGCCACGTCGTACCGGTCCTCGGGGCGCCGATCCCCAGGAACGTGGGAAGAGGCGGCTCTTGCGCCCGTCGATTCCGCATACCTGACCGGGTGAGCCTAGTGATCTAGGCTCCCGCCCTTCCATGATTCACATCGCGACAGTCCACTGGGCGCACGACCGCTGGATCGACATCCAGCTCCGCTACCTCGAGCGCAACATCGACGAGCCCTTTCGGGTCTACGCCTGGCTCGACAAGGGCATGGGCGAGCACGCCGGGAAGTTCTTCTACAGCACCGACGTCCCGGTCAAGGAGCACGAGTACAAGCTGACGGTCCTGGGCGACCTGGTCGCGCACGCCGCGGACCCGGACGACATGATCGTCTTCATCGACGGCGACGCATTCCCGATCGCCCCGATGGCCGGGTTGCTGCACTCAAAGCTCGAGCAGTACCCGCTGGTCGCGGTGCGCCGCGACGAGAACAACGGGGATCCGCAGCCGCATCCGCTGTTCTGCGCGATGCGCGCGTCGCTGTGGCTCGGGCTGCCGGGCGACTGGCGGCGCGGCCACACCTGGCGGGACGAGCAGGGCCAGAGGGTCACCGACGTGGGCGGGAACCTCCTCGGACTGCTCGAGGAGCGCCGCATCAAGTGGTATCCGCTCCTTCGCAGCAACAAGCTGAATCCGCATCCGCTTCAGTTCGGCGTCTACGGCGATCTCGTCTATCACCACGGAGGCGGCTTCCGCCGCACCGCGGGCGGCCGCATCTCCTGGATGCCGCACCGGCGCGCGCTGCGGGCCACGTGGCGTGGGCGCCTGGCGGCGAAGCTGCCGCGGAAGGGCAGGCTCGGGTATCTCCGTCGCCGGATCGACCCCGTCTACCGCTACCGCGAGGCGCTGGCGGACCAGCTCGCGGAGGTGAACGACCAGGTCTTCGAGCTGATCAAGCGCGACGATGAGTTCTACCGGCAGCTCATCGACCCGGAGCCCGGCGGCGAGCTGGAGCGGATCACGGCAGGCCTGCCGGACTCCGAGACGGCCGAGGCGTCGTCTACGCGCTGAGGGCGGTTGGCTCGCGGCCGGCCGCGAACGTGGCCGCGGACTCGAACAGCCGCAGGCCGTCCTCGGAGCCGGTGAGGGCGTCGACGGCGTGCTCGGGATGGGGCATCAGCCCCACGACGTTGCCCCGCTCGTTCGCCACGCCGGCGATGTCGCGCACCGAGCCGTTGGGATTGTGGCCGGGGGCGTAGCGCAGGACGACGCCGCCGCGCTCTTCCAGCGCGTCGAGCTCGGAGTCCGGCGCGAAGTAGCGGCCCGACTGGTGCTTGACCGGGATCGAGAGCTTGTCGCCGACGCGGCATTCGCCGGTGAAGGCGGTGTCCGCGCTCTCCACGACGAGGTCGACCTGGCGGCAGACGAAGAGGAGCGACTCGTTCGTCAGGAGCGCTCCCGGAAGGAGCCCGGACTCGCAGAGGACCTGAAACCCGTTGCAGATCCCGAGGACCGCCCCGCCGGCCTCCGCGTGTCGCGCGACGGCCTCCATCGCCGGCGCGAACCGGGCGATCGCGCCGGCGCGCAGGTAGTCCCCGTAGGAGAACCCGCCGGGCACCACCACCACGTCGACCCCATCGAGGTCGCGCTCCTCATGCCACACGAGCCGCGCCTCTCCGATCCGCGAGCAGGCCTCGACGGCGTCCCGATCGTCACAGGAGCCCGGGAACTGGAGGACCCCGAACCTCACCCGCCCGCGCCGCCGTTCAGCTCGATCTCGTAGTCCTCGATCAGCGGGTTCGCGAGCAGCTTCTCGCACAGCTCGGCAAGGGCGTCGGGGTCGTCGGTCTCGAGCTCGACAAGGCGCCCCACCCGCACGTGGGACACGCGGTCGAAGCCCAGTGCCGGGAGTGCCCGCTCAACGGCCTTCCCCTGCGGGTCGAGGATGCCGTCCTTGGGCCGGATCAGGACCTTCGCCTTCAACGCACCCCGAGGTTAGAACCTATTCCGGCGGGGTTGCTAGCCCGCCGACGACGCGAGCGCGCCGGCCGCCTCGAGCTGGGCGGCGAGCCCGCCGCGGAGATCGAAGCGTGGCTCCCATCCCAGCTCCTTCCGGATGCTCGTGGTGTCGGCCAGGGTGCGACGGACGTCGCCGGCGGCGCGGTCCCCGTACCGGATCCGGAGCGAGCGGTCGGAGAGCTCCTCGAGCGTGGCGACGACCTCCCGAACGGTGGCCTCGCTGCCGCCGCCCACGTTGTAGGTCCGCGCATCGGGGCCGGCGTCCATCGCCGCGATCGTCGCAGCCACCGCGTCGGCGACGAAGGTGAAGTCGCGGGACTGGCTCCCGTCGCCGTAGACCTCGAACTCGCTCCCGGCGACCAGGGCCTCGACGATGCGCTGGAACGCCATGTCTGGCCGCTGGCGCGGGCCGTAGACGGTGAAGTAGCGCAGCGCGGTGCACCGGAGGCCGAAGTCCCGAATGTAGGCGCCGATCAGGTGCTCGCAGGCGAGCTTGGTCACTCCGTACGGCGAGATCGGCGCCGGGCCCGTGTCCTCGGTAGTGGGGTAGGAGAGGGCGTCGCCGTAGATCGAGGACGAAGAGGCGAACACGACCGGGAGATCGCGCGCGGCGGCGGCCTCGACGACGGCATGGGTGGCGGCCAGGTTGTCGTTCAGATAGGCGGGGAAGCCGGCGCCCCAGCTCGCGCGGACCCCGGGCCGGGCAGCGAGGTGAAAGATGCCGTCCACGCCCTCGAGCAGGGGCTCCGGGAGGGGCCCCTCGCCCAGATCGCGCTCGGCGAGCTCAAACGCCGCGTGCTCGCGAGCGGGCGCGACCTGCGCCTCCTTTCGATCCCGCGCGTAGTAGTCGGTGAACGCGTCGACGCCCACGACCTCGGCGCCGGCGTCGAGGAGGGTCTCCGCGAGCGTCGAGCCGATGAAGCCGGCGCAGCCGGTGACGAGGTACCGAGGCACGCGGCTACCTTAGGCGCTCGCGCGCTTCCCGCGACGCCCCAGGCGCCGGCGCAGCCCCTTGACCCGACGCCGCATCCGGCTCCACGGGCGTGCGCGCTCGGCCCGCAGGCGTCGGCGCAGCTTCTCCACGCGCTTGCGCTTGTGCTCGAGCCGGCTCTCGGCCCGCTCCACGCGCTTGTTCTTCGCCTCGATCCGGCGGTCCCTGCGTTTGATCACCCGTCGGGCGGCGTCCCGCTCCTTGGCCGTCGCGTTGACGTCGGCCATCAGGGACTCCGAGCGCTCGCGGCCACGCTCTCGCTGGAGGGTCGTCCATCGCGACGTCCGGGCGAGGAGCTGCATGGCGTCGAACTCGAGCTCGGCCCGCTCGGCCTCCGCCTCCTGGGGACTCGACTCGACTCCCAATGAGCCCGGCTTGCCGCCGTCGAGCGGGTCGGGGCAGAGCTTCAGAAGGTGCGCGAAGCGCTCGTCGCGGACGAGCCCCCCCTCGCGGATCCCCTCCTCTACGTCCTCGTCGTCGAGCGCCAGCTCGTCGTAGAGCTCCCCGAGGCGGCCCTCTTCGTAGATCTCCCGCAGGCGCTTGAACCGGCCCCAGTCCGGATAGTGCCCCTCGAAGATCGCCACCTCCGTCCGTCGCTTGAACTGTGCGGACGACCGCACCGGGAAGTGCAGGATTCGAAGCGGCCACATCGGCGCCCAGACCAGCCGGGTCTCGTCCTCGGACGGCTCTTCCTCCGTGCCCTCGGTATCCCTGACCGTGCGGTGCACCGCACGGCCGGGCGGGCGGAGGGTCTCGATGACGCCGTTCGGCCCTTCGATGGCGACGTCGTGCGCCCCCCGATCCATGCTGACGACGGCGGCTTCGGCGCGATGGGCCACCTTGGGCGTGAGACGCGAGCTCGCCTCGCGAATGGTGAGCCGTTCGGCGAATGTTCCCGGGCCGTCGGGCCGGCCCACGAACTCGACTCGGGGCGCCACCACCACTCCGTACCTGGCGGGGATGCGCGCGAGCGTCTGCGTCAGCGAGCCCGAGACCGGCCACCAGAACTCGTCGGCGTCCGTGTGGACCACCCAGTCGGCGTCGAGCTCGGTGGCGGCGAGACGGGCCATCTGCGTCAGCCACCCGGCGCCCGCGGCTCGGTAGTCGGTCCCCGGCTCGTTGATCACCGTCACCAGCCCCGCCTTCTCGTAGCGTCCGAGGATCTCCGGCGTCTCGTCGGTCGAGCCGTTGTCGGTGACCACGAAGTGGTCGACGCCGAGCGCGTGGTGAAAGCGCAGGTTCGCCTCGAGGATGTCGCCCTCGTCTCTCACCTTCAGCGCCATCACGACGCGCATTCCGGACTCTGTGGACCCACGGTCGGTCAAGGGCGGGAAGTGTAGGGCCGGGTATCGGGCGCGGTCTGCTACGAATCGCGCGGATGAAGCTCGTGATGACGCTCCTGGTGCGCGACGAGGAGGACATCGTCGCCGACAACCTCGACTTCCACCTGGCGCAGGGGGTCGACGAGGTGATCGTCACCGACAACGGCTCGGTCGACGGCACGCTCGAGATCCTGCGCTCGTATGAGGCGCGCGGCCTCGTGCGCATCATCGTGGAGCCCACCGACGACTACTCGCAGGGCCGCTGGGTGACCCGGATGGCGCGGCTGGCCGCCACCGAGCACAAGGCGGACTGGGTGATCAACAACGACGCCGACGAGTTCTGGTGGCCGCGCGAGGGCACCCTCAGGACGCTCTTCGAGGGCCTCGGCGACGACGTCGGCGCCGTAGTCGGGCACCGCACCAACTTCGTTCCCCGCCCCGAGGACGACCGCCCCTACTGGGAGCGCATGACGCTCCGGGAGCGGGAGTCCCTCAACCCGGTGGGCAAGCCGCTGCCGCCGAAGCTGGCGCACCGCGCCCACGCCGAGATCGTCGTGGTGCAGGGGAACCACCGCATCAAGGGCCCGGACGTCGGGTCCGAGCTGGACGACGGCTCGATCGACATCCTGCACTTCCCGATGCGCTCATACGCGCAGTTCGAGAACAAGATCGTCAAAGGCGGCCGGGCCTATGCGCGGAACAAGGAGCTCCCCGAGAAGACGGGCCGCACGTGGCGCCGCCTCTACGAGACCTGGGAGCAGGGCGGCCTGCCGGCCCACTACGAGGCGAGCGTCGTCGCCGAGGGTGCCCGCAAGGACCTGCTCGAGGACACGAGGCTTCGCGACTACCTCGAGGCGCGGCGCCTGAGCGCCTCCACGGGGGAGTAGGCCTACTCGGCGTTCGTGGGCTGCGCGCCGTCGGCGCCCGCGGTCCCGAGTTCCTTCGGGGCGCGCCGGCGGCGCCGGGTGAACTTCAGGAGCCGCCTGCCAAGGGTCCGGCCGAGCTTGGAGCGGAGCTCCTTGTTTTGAGCGTGCATTTCGTCGATCCGCCTCCGCGAGCGCTCCAGCTGGACCATGTGGAACCGCTGAGTGCGCGCCATGAGCCTGAGGCTGTCCAACTCGACCTCGGCGCGCTCGCGTTCGAGCGCGCCGGGATCGAGCTCGACTCCCACTGACCCCGACGGCGCGCCGGCAAGCGGGTCCGGGCAGCGCGGAAGCAGCCTCGCCAAGCGGTCGTCGCGCACGAGCTTGCCCTCTCGGACCCCGTCCTCGACGGCCGGGTCGTCCCAGACCAGCCCGTTGTAGATCTCGTCCAGGCGCCCCTGCTCGTAGGCCACTCGCAGGCGGCGGAAGCGACCCGTGTCGCGGAAGCCCCCGTGCTTCAGGAAGATCTCCGTGCGCTTCGCGAACTGCTCGAAGGAGCGCAGCGGGAAGTGGAAGATCCGAAGCGGGTGGGTGGGCGCCCACACGAGGCGCATCTCCTCGGCACCGACTCCGCCGCCCTCCTCCTCGTCCTCGGCGGCGCCGCGAACCCCGCGGTGCACCACTCGTCCCGGGGGGCGGAGCGCTTCGAAGAGGTCTCCGCCTCCGGCGGACGCCACCTCGTGCGTGTTGCTCAGCACCACCACGTCGGGATCGCCGCGGTGGGCGACCTTTGGTTGGAGGTTCGAATGGGCTTCGCGCACGACGAGGCGGTCGGCGAACGAGCCGGGTGCGTCGGGGCGCGCCACGTACTCGGCGCGGGGGGAAACCACCCCGCCGTACTCCTCCGGGATCTGGTCCAGCGCGTCCTTGATCGTCCCCGTGATCGGCCACCAGAACTCGTCGGCATCGTTGTTGAAGACCCAGTCCGCGCCGTATTCGCTGGCCGCGAGGCGCGCCATGCGGGTGGTCCAGTCCATCTCGTTCGAGCGCAGGCCGCTGGTCGGCTCCTGGATCACGTGCGCCAGGCCGGCGGACACGTAGCCGTCGAGGATCTCCGACGTCCCGTCGACGGAGCCGTTGTCCGTCACCACGAAGAAGTCGACGCCCATGGCCCGGTGAAACCGCAGGTTGTCCTCGATGATGTCCGCCTCGTCACGGACCTTGAGGGTCATGACGAGCCGCATTGGTCTCCTAGCGGGTGGCCACCTGGGGAACGGCGCCGGCTGCGCGCCGGCTCGGGCCCGAGACGCTCGGCCATAGCGAGAGGTCGATCTCGGGGCACAGCTCGGCGAGGCGCTTCGAGTCCTCGCGGTAACGCTCGGCGAGCTCGTCGCTGACCATCGGCGCCAGCTCGGCCGTCTTGCGGCCGGCCTGCTTGTGGAGCATCAGGCGCTCCGGCGGCTCGTCGGGCACGTCGAGGCCCAGGAACCGCAGGGTCCGCGACATCTCCGCCACCGGGTCGGCGGCGCAGCGCTCGAACTGGAGCACGAGCACCTGCTCGCGCGAGAACAGGTCGAACACGTGGCGAAGTTGCTCGTAGTAGTAGCCGCGCCAGATCGCGTCGTTCATCTGTGCCAGCAGCACCCGATTCCCGCTCTCGTCGGCCATCCGCTGCAGGCGGGCGATGGCCGACCGGTAACGGGCGACGGGGTCGCGGAACATGACCAGGAGCTTCGCCTCGGGGGCGGCGTCCCTGAGCTGGCGGATCGCCATGGGATCGGCCAGGTAGCGCGGCGTCCACTCACCGACGATGGTCCCCGGCTTGTGCGGGAAGAGCGACGCGTATTCGGCCGCGATGTCCTCAGGCGCGTTGCCCTGCCAGTACTTGTCGAAGTAGTGGACCTCCTTGCCGAGCGGCGAGCGCTGGATGCCGGGGTAGCGGCGCATCGAGTCGTACCACCAGCTGGTGCCGCAGCGCTGGGCGCCGATGCCGACGTAGTCGGGGGTCCCGGTGACCCAGCCCCTCGGGCACTCGGGGACCATGAGAGGGGCGTTCCACGGCTTGCGCATCGGCTTGTCTTCAGGCTTGACCAAGGCGGTCACAGGGTAGTGGGCGGGCTGATGACGATCGGGTCCAGTGTGGCGGGGTGGATCGCGGGGCTGCCAGAATAAGCGCCGCCGTGAGACTTCCTTCGCCAAAGCGCGCCCTTGCCCACCGTCGGGCGGCAGCCGAGCACCAGCCGGCTCCGTTCGTCGTGGGCGTGTCGCGCTCGGGCACCACGCTCCTGCGGCTGATGCTCGACGCTCATCCGGATCTGACGATTCCCGCCGAGACCCACTTCGTCCCGATGGTGGCCAACGCGGTCGACCGGGCGATCGAGGAGGGCGAGCCCACCGAGGTGGTTCGCGAGCGCGCGATGGAGACCATGACCGGCCACCCCCGCTGGGGCGACTTCCGTCTCGACGAAGCGGACGTGCGAGCGCGCATGGAGCGCCACGACCCGCTGTCGGCCGGCGACGCGATCCGGTCCTTCTACGAGGCATGCGCGGCCCTCGAGGGCAAGCCGCGCTGGGGCGACAAGTCGCCTCCCTACACCTACAAGGCGGGCCGCATCCAGCAGGCGCTCCCGGAGGCGGTGTTCATTCACATCATCCGCGACGGCCGCGACGTGGCGCTGTCGCTCGGCGAGGTGAGCTGGGGCCCGGATGACATCACGGTTGCGGCGGAGAAGTGGTCTTCGGAGCTGCGCAAGGCGCGCAAGCGGGCCAAGAACCTGGTGGGCGGTACCTACATGGAGATCCACTACGAGGACCTCGTCACCGACCCGGAGCCCGTGCTCCGGAAGGTCGCCGATTTCGCCGCCCTGCCCTGGAGCGACGAGATGCTGAACTATCCGGAGCGCGCCGCGGAGCGCATGCGGGGGGAAATGGAGCGGACGCTCAAGCCCCTGGGGGGCGGGACCATCACCGCCGAGGAGCGCACCCGCCAGCACCAGCTCGTGCTCGAGAAGCCGAGCGCGAGCCGGGCCGGTCGCTGGAAGACCGAGATGTCCGAGGAGAACCGCAAGGCGTTCGAGGAGGTCGCGGGCGGCCTCCTGAAGAAGCTGGGGTACGAAGTACCGGACTGAACGACGGGTCAGCTAAGGGTCTCGCCGGTGATCCGCTCGTAGGCCTCGACGTACTTCGCGCGGGTGTTCTCGACGACCTCGTCGGGAAGTTCCGGCGCCGGCGGAGCGTGGTCCCAGCCGATCTCGTCGAGCCAGTCGCGCAGGTATTGCTTGTCGAACGATCGCTGCGGCCGCCCGGGCCCGTACTCGTCCGCGGGCCAGAACCGCGACGAGTCCGGCGTGAACACCTCGTCCGCGAGCACCACCTCGGCCCCCGGTGAGGCGCCGAACTCGAACTTGGTGTCGGCGAGGATGATGCCCCGCTCCTCCGCGTGCGCGGCGGCGTGCGAGTAGAGCTCCAGCGAGACCCGCCGCAGCTCCTCCATCAACGGCCGATCGCCGATGATCTCGGCGGCGCGCTCGAAGTCGACGTTCTCGTCGTGGTCGCCGATCTCCGCCTTGGTGGCCGGCGTGAAGATCGGCTCCGGAAGGCGATCGGACTCCTGGAGCCCCTGCGGCAGCGCGATCCCGCAGACGGCCCCGGATTCCCGGTACTCCTTCCAGCCCGAGCCCGCCAGGTAGCCGCGGACCACGCACTCGACGGGGTACATGTCGAGCCGGCGGACGCGGATCGCGCGGCCGGCGACCTCGTCCGGCACGTCCTCCGAGATGAAGTGATTGGGGCAGATGTCCCGCGTCGAGTCGAACCAGAACAGCGACATCTGCGTGAGCACCCGGCCCTTGTCGGGTATGGAGGTCGGCATGATCACGTCGTACGCGGAGATCCGATCGGACGCGACCATCAGCAGATCGTCGTCGACCTCGTACATCTCGCGGACCTTGCCGCTGGAGTGGAGTGTGAGGTCGGCGAGCGCGGTGGGGGCCACGGGGCGCGATGCTAACAATCACGCCGGCATGTACCGCGGCGTGGAAAGGAGGCGTCGATGAAGGAGATCGGCCCCGGCATACATCACTGGAAGGCCCTGCACCCCAACATCGGGGTCGAGGTGAGCTCCTACTACGTCGAGCCGGCGGCGACCCTCGTCGATCCTCTGCTCCCGCCGGAGGGGATCGAGTGGTTCCGCTCTCGCCGACTGCCGGAGCGGATCGTCCTTACCAACCGGCACCACTACCGGCACAGCGACGAGCTCCGTCGCGAGTTCGGCTGTGTGGTGCTCTGCAGCGAACCGGGGTTGCACGAGTTCTCCGACGGCCGGGAGGTCGAGGGCTTCGCGTTCGGCGACCAGCTGACCGACGGCATCACCGCGCACGAGGTCGATGCCATCTGCCCCGACGAGGCGGCCCTCCACATCGAGCTTGGTGACGGCTTCCTGGCGATCGCCGACGGCCTCATCAACTACGACGGGCTCGGCTTCGTCGCGGACAACCTGATCGGCGACGACCCGGAGGTGGTCAAGGATGGCCTGCGCGAGTCCTACCGCCGCCTGCTCTCACTCGACTTCGACGGACTGATGTGCGCCCACGGCGACCCGATGCCGAGCGGGGGCAGGGAGGCGCTGCTGGAGTTCGTGGAGTAAGGGGTTCCCCTTATACCCCTGGTGGGTATAGTTGAACTATGAGCGAGGCAAAGGCTCCCGGTTACATCGACGACAAGGACGCGCTCGCCAAGCGGCTCTCGCGGATCGAGGGACAGGTGCGCGGGCTGCGGCGGATGGTCGATGAGGAGGCGTACTGCGTCGACGTCCTCACTCAGATCTCCGCCGTCGAGCGGGCGCTCGACGGCGTGGCGCTCAAGCTGCTTTCCGAACACACGGACCACTGCGTCCGCGAGGCGGTCGCTCAGGGCGGTACGGAGGCCGACGAGAAGGTGGACGAGCTGATGGCCGCCGTCGAGCGGTTCGCCAGGACGCGCTAACGTGGCCGGGACCGCCACGGCCGAGCCCAGGGCGGCCCAGCGGAGCGCCGCCGCTCCCGCGCGCCCTGGCCTCCCGCCATCGCCGCGACTTCCCGCCCCGATCCAGACCTTCGGTCTCGTCGCGCGGCCGGTGCCCTTCTTCGAGTGGTGCCGGCGGCGGTACGGCGAGACGTTCACCCTTCGCGTGCTCCGCGCCGGTGAGCTCGTCTTCATCTCTGATCCGCCGTCACTGAAGCGCCTGTTCGGTGCTGACCGGCGCAACACGATTGCCCCCGGCCGCAACGTCGTCCTGCGGCCCATCCTGGGCGACCAGTCGCTGCTCCTCCAGGAGGGCGACGAGCACCTGCGCAGGCGCAAGCTGATGCTCCCTCCCTTCCACGGCGAGCGCATGCGCGCCTACGAGTCGGTGATGGCGCAGGCCACCGACCGGGAGATCGACTCCTGGCCGGTGGGCAGCGAGTTCAAGCTCCATCCGAGCATGCAGGCGATCACCCTCGAGGTGATCCTCAGCGCCGTCTTCGGCGTCGAGGAGGGCACGCGCCGGGATGCCCTGCGGACGAACCTGATCGGCATCCTCGCGACGACCAGGTCGCCGGCGGCGATCGGCATGAGCATCGACCGGATGCGCCGCCTGCCTCGGTACCGGCGGGTCACCGAGATGCTCGCGGAGGCGGACCGGATCCTGTTCGAGGAGATCGCGGACCGCCGCTCCGACCCCGATCTCGAGGCACGCGAGGACATCCTCTCGATGCTGGTCGCGGCCCGGTTCGAGGATGGCTCGGAGATGTCAGACGCTGAGCTTCGCGACCAGCTGATGACCCTCCTGATGGCGGGCCACGAGACCACGGCGACCGGGCTCGCGTGGGCGTTCGACCTGCTGTTCCGGGCCCCCGACAAGCTCGAGCGGCTGCGCGAGGAGGTCGTCGACGGCGGGGGCAACGGGTACCTCGACGGGGTGATCAAGGAAACGCTCCGCATTCGTCCAGTCGTACCGTTCGTCGGGCGCGAGCTGCGCGAGGAGGCGGAGCTCGGCGGCTACGAGCTTCCCGCCGGCACCGTGGTCATGCCGGCCATCTACCTCGCTCACACCCGGCCCGACGTCTACCCGGACCCGTACGAGTTCCGCCCCGAGCGGTTCCTCGGGGACGGCCCGGAGACCTACGGCTGGATCCCCTTCGGCGGCGGCACCCGGCGCTGCATCGGCGCCGCGTTCGCCGAGCTCGAGATGAGGGTGGTGCTGTCGAGGATCCTCCGCCGGGCGACGCTGCGACCGGCGAGCCAGCGGCCCGAGAAGATGGTTCGGCGCAACGTCACGCTTTCGCCGCGCGGCGGGACGCCAGCGATCCTGACCGACCGCCGCTAGTCCTTACGAAGCGCCTCGAGGCGCTCGAACAGCGTCGGCAGGTGTTCGAGATACGCGCCTGGGTCAAAGACGGACTCGAGATCCAGGTCCGGTGCCTGCTCCGCCAGCAGGTCCCTGAAGCTCGTCTGCTCATCCCACGCCTTCTGGGCCGTCTCCTGGACGATCCGGTACGCCGCGTCGCGCTCGCGGCCGGATGCGACGAGCGCGGTGAGCGCCCGCTGGCTGTAGAGCGCGCCGTGGGTGAGCTCCAGGTTCGCCTCCATCCGATCCCTGTGGACCGTCATCCCGGACGCAAGCCGGGTCCCAAGGTGCTGCATGTAGTCGACGAGGATCGTGGCGTCGGGGAGAACCACCCGCTCGGCGCCGGAGTGGGAGATGTCGCGCTCATGCCAGAGGGCGACGTTCTCGTAGCCGGTCTGCGCGTACCCGCGGAGGACGCGGGCGAGCCCGGTCAGCCGCTCGGCGAGGATCGGGTTGCGCTTGTGCGGCATCGCGGAGGAGCCCTTCTGCCCGGCGCCGAACGGCTCCTCGACCTCGCGCACCTCCGTGCGCTGGAGGTTTCGCACCTCGGTCGCGAACCGCTCCAGCCCCGCGCCGGCGAGCGCGACGGACCCCAGGAGCTCCGCGTGACGATCGCGCGGGACGACCTGGGTGGAGATGTCCTCGGCCCGCAGGCCCAGCGCCTTCATCACCCGGGCCTCGATGGCAGGTGGCAAGGAGGCATAGGTCCCGACGGCCCCGGAGAGCTTCCCGACCCGCACGTCCTCGAAGGCGCTCTCGAGCCGGTGCAGGTTGCGGTCTGCCTCGAAGGCGAAGCCTGCGAGCCGTAGCCCGAAGGTGGTCGGCTCGGCATGGACGCCGTGAGTCCGCCCCACTGTCAGCGTCTCGCGGTACTCGAGCGCCTGGTCGATCAGCGCGTCGCGGTACGCGCGCGCGCCGGGAAGGACGATCTCACCGGCGTCGTGCAGCTGCAGCGCGAGCGCCGTGTCGAGGACGTCCGAGGAGGTGAGCCCGTAGTGGATCCACCTTCCTTCCTCGCCGATCGAGCCGGCCACCACATCGACGAAGGCGGCCACGTCGTGGCCGGTGGTCCGCTCCCGCTCCTCAACCGCCTCGACTGTGAAGGAGGCCCGCTCGCGGCAGGCTCGCGCCGCCTCCTCGGAGACGACCCCCTCCGCCGCCAGGGCTTCGGTCGCCGCCAGCTCGACCTCGAGCCAGCGCTGCATGCGCCGCTCGGCCGTCCAGACCGCGCCGATCTCCGGTCGCGTATAGCGGGGGATCACGCGTTGATTATGCGGACGGCGAGGAGTCCGGCGTTCTTTGCCCCGTCGATCGCGACTGAGCCGACGGGGACGCCGGGCGGCATCTGGACCGCCGAGAGCAGCGCATCCAGGCCACCCAGGTTCTTCCCGGACAGGGGCACGCCGACCACCGGGAGGTCCGTGTGTGCGGCGGCCACACCCGGAAGCGCCGCGGACATCCCCGCCCCCGCGATGATCACCTTGAGGCCGCGCATCCGTGCCGCCTGGCAGTACTCGCGCACCTTCTCCGGGTCGCGGTGGGCGCTCATCACCCGGACCTCGTAGCGGATGCCGTGCTGGTGGAGCGCCTCGCCCGCGGGCTGCATCTTCGGCTTGTCGTTCTTCGAGCCCATAATGATCCCGACGATCGGCGCGTCGACGTCGATCTCCTCGAACGCCGCCTCCACGTCGGGCATCGGCTCGGCCGTGGCCGTCTCCGCCTCTCTGCGCTGCGTGCCCTCGGGCTCCGCGATCTCCATCGACTCTCCTTCTGGTCTCTAGGGTGAGGCCACGCTCGAGGCGGCCCGCTCGGCGATGTCCGTGCGCATCTGCATTCCGTCGAACGAAATCATGTTGCCCGCCTCGTAGGCGCGGTCCCTTGCCTCCGCCGGCGACGCGCCGAGGGCGGTGACGTTGAGGACTCGCCCGCCCGCGGTGACGATGTCGCCGTCCCGCCGCGCGGTCCCGGCATGCGTGATCTCGACGTCCGGCACCCGCGCCGCCTCCTCGAGCCCCGTGATCACGTCCCCCTTCGACGAGGACTCGGGGTAGCCCTTCGACGCGAGCACGACCGTGACCGCCCAGCGCTCGTCGAACTCGGCGACCGCTCCCGCGAGGCCACCGGGCTCGCGAGACGCGAGGCAGAGGTCGAGCAGGCTCGTACGCAGGCGAGGGAGCACAGCCTGGGTCTCCGGATCCCCGAAGCGGCAGTTGAACTCGAGGACCTTGGGCCCGGCCTCGGTGATCATCAGCCCCGCATAGAGCACGCCGGCGAAGGGCGTGCCCCGGCGGCGCAGGAGGTCCACGACGGGCCGGTGGACGGAGTCGGCGATCTCCTCGGTGCGATCGCGGTCGAACCCGGGCACCGGCGAGTAGCTGCCCATGCCGCCGGTGTTGGGGCCCTCGTCGCCGTCGAAGATGCGCTTGTAGTCCTGCGCCGGGGCCAGCGGCACCACGTTCTCGCCGTCGCAGAGAGCCAGGAGGGAGAGCTCCTCCCCCTCGAGGTGCTCCTCGAGCACGACCTCAGTCGCTCCGAAGCGCTCCTCGACGAAGAAGACGTCCACTGCCTCTTGGGCCTCGGCCTCGGTCGCGGCGATGATGACGCCCTTCCCGGCAGCGAGCCCGTCGGCCTTGAGGACGGCCGGGTACGACGCGCAGGAGAGGTGCTCGCGCGCCTCCTCGTTCGACCGCAGGACGGTGTGCGAGGCGGTCGGCACGCCGGCCGCGGCCATGAGCTCCTTGGCGTGGATCTTCGAGCCCTCGATCCGCGCCGCCTCCGCGCGGGGGCCAAAGGCGGCGACGCCTCGCGCCTCCAGCGCGTCGACCGCGCCGGCCACCAGCGGCGCCTCGGGCCCGACGACCACGACGTCGACACTCTCGGCTGCGGCGGCGTCCACGATTCCGGGGACGTCCTCGGCTCCGACCTCGAGGCAGCGCGCATCAGCCTCGATGCCCGCGTTCCCCGGCGCGCAGAGGAGCTCGATCCCCTCCTGCGAGCGCGCCAGAGCGCGGATGATCGCGTGCTCGCGCCCGCCGCCGCCGACGACCAGGACGCGCATCGGGTTCTCCGCGTTCGCGCCGCTAGAGGGACTTGGTGAAGTCCTCGGCGAGAATGGCCGCCATGGTCTCGTTGGAGGTTGTGCCTCGCGAGCCGAGCTCAACCGACACCTTGGCCATCGTCTTCTCGTCGGGCGCCTCGACGACGCTCACGAAGTCGTACTCCCCGAGCGTCGCCCACTGGTGGAGGACCTTGACACCCAGCTGCTCGACCTCGCGGTTCACCTCCTGGACGCGTCCGGGGTTGTCCTTGATTGTCCGTACCCCGTTGGAGGTCAGCTTGGTGAGCATGATGAATACGGCCATTTCTCCTCCTCGTGCTGGTTGGTCCGGCCCTCGCGCGTTGGCTTGAGCCTATCCTCGTTTGAACCAACACCGTTAGGTAAGGGGACCTAGGTGAGGAGACTCGAGCCTGTCCGGCTCAAACCCTGGCTTTTGCCGCTGATCGTGCTCGCGATCGCGTTGCCAATCGTCGCCGCCTTCGAGTTCACGGGCCCGGGCGGCGGGCTCGCCGTCGGCGCGCTCGCCGCGGCCACGATCATCGTGCTGGCCGCCAGGGCCACGTTCGACGAGCCGATCGAGGTGGCCTCGGCCCCCGCGGACCGCTTCACGATGCTCGTCGTCGTGACCACCCCGCTCGAGGATCCCGGCCTCGCCGGCGCGATCGGGGAGATCGCGGCCGCCGGGGCGAAATCGACGCGGCCGGGGGCGGAGCAGAAGCCCGAGGTCCTGCTCCTGGCGCCGGCGACGAACTCGACGTTCGCGCACTGGCTGTCCGACCTTCGGAAGGCTCGTTTCGACGCCCAGCGGCGCCTGACGCTGTCGCTGGCCACGCTTGCAACGGTGGACGTCGAGGCCCGCGGCCAGGTCGGCGACTCCAACACGGTGCAGGCGGTCGAGGACACGCTCCGCAGCTTCCCGGCGCAGGAGGTGGTCTTCGTCACTCGGCGCGGCGCGCAGGGCGACGTCGGGGAGGTCCGGCGCCGGCTCGACCGCCCGGTCCGCGTGCTCGAGGTGCCCGCTCGGGCCGCAGAGCCTCAGCGGGCCGGTTAGGCAGGCGCGGCTACGGGCTCCGCGACCTTCTCGAAGACCAGCCCGCCGTCGGCGGCGTCTACCTTGACCGCGTCGCCCTCGGAGAACTCGCCCTCCAGGAGCCTCAGCGCGAGCTTGTCGATCAGCTGCCTCTGGATCACCCGCTTCAGCGGCCGCGCCCCGTAGGTCGGGTCGTAGCCCAGGTTGCCGATCAGGGTCCGCGCTTCGTCGGTGAGCTCGATCGCGATCCCCTTCTCGCTCAGGCGGCCCGCGAGCTGGTCGACCTGAAGGTCGACGATGCGGCCGAGGTCCGCCCGGCCGAGCCGGTGAAAGATCACCGTGTCGTCGATCCGGTTGAGGAACTCCGGCTTGAAGGTCGTCGCCAGGACCTCCTCGATCCGCTCGCGGATGCGCTCGTCGATCGCTTCGCCCGCGATCTCCTGGCTGCCAACGTTGGAGGTCATGATCAGGATCGTGTTGGTGAAGCTGACCGTGCGGCCCTGGCCGTCGGTGAGCCGGCCCTCGTCCATGATCTGAAGCAGGACGTTGAAGACGTCTGGGTTTGCCTTCTCGATCTCGTCGAGCAGCACCACTGCGTACGGCCGGCGGCGAACGGCCTCGGTGAGCTGGCCGCCCTCGTCATAGCCGACGTATCCGGGGGGCGCTCCGATCAGGCGAGCGACGGTGTGCTTCTCCATGTACTCCGACATGTCGAGGCGAACGATCGCCTGCTCGGAGTCGAACATGAACTCGGCGAGCGCCCGGGCGAGCTCGGTCTTGCCGACGCCGGTCGGGCCGAGGAACAGGAACACGCCGATCGGGCGGTTCGGGTCGGACAGCCCCGCACGCGATCGACGGAGCGCGTTGGAGACCGCCTCGACCGCCTCGTCCTGGCCGACGACGCGCTCGTGCAGGCGCTCCTCCATGTGGATGAGCTTCTCCACCTCGCCCTCCATCAGGCGCGAGACGGGGATGCCGGTCCACTTGGAGACGACCTGCGCCACGTCCTCCTCGGTGACCTCCTCGGTCAGCATCGTGCCGCCCTCGCGATGGAGCTCGCCGAGGCGCTCCTCCTGCTCGGCGACGGTCTTCTCGAGCTCGGGGATCTCGCCGTAGCGAAGCTGCGCCGCGCGCTCGAGGTCGGCGGCCCGCTCGGCCCGCTCGGCCTCGCGGCTGGCCTCGTCGAGCCGCGCCTTGGCCTCCTTGATCGCCTCGATCGCGCCCTTCTCGTTCTGCCAGCGCGCCTTCATCTCGTTGGAGCGCTCGCGGAGCTCGGCGAGCTCGGCCTCGATGGCGTCGCGTCTTGCGACCGACGCGTCGTCCTTCTCCTTCTTCAGCGCCTCGCGCTCGATCTCGAGCTGCTGGATGCGCCGTTCGACCTCGTCGATCTCGGTCGGCATCGAGTCGATCTCGATCTTGAGGCGAGAGGCGGCCTCATCGATCAGGTCGATTGCCTTGTCGGGAAGGAAGCGGTCGGCGATGTAGCGGGCGGACAGGGTTGCCGCGGCGACGATCGCGGAGTCGGTGATGCGGACGCCGTGGTGGACCTCGTAGCGCTCCTTCAGCCCGCGCAGGATCGCGATCGTGTCCGCGACGTCGGGTTCGTCGACGAACACCGGCTGGAAGCGCCGCTCGAGCGCGGCGTCCTTCTCGATGTGCTTGCGGTACTCGTCGAGCGTCGTCGCGCCGACGGCGCGCAGCTCGCCGCGAGCGAGCATCGGCTTCAGGAGGTTGGCGGCGTCCACCGCGCCCTCCGCGGCGCCGGCGCCGACGATCGTGTGGAGCTCGTCCAGGAAGAGGACGATCTGCCCCTCGGCCGCCTGGACCTCCGTCAGCACGGCCTTGAGGCGCTCCTCGAACTCGCCGCGGTACTTGGACCCTGCGAGCAGGGCGCCGATGTCGAGCGCGATGACGCGCCGGTCGCGAAGGCTCTCGGGGACGTCGCCGGCGACGATCCGCTGCGCCAGCCCCTCGACGATCGCCGTCTTGCCGACGCCCGGGTCGCCGATCAGGACGGGGTTGTTCTTCGTCCTGCGCGACAGCACCTGGATCACCCGCCGGATCTCCTCGTCGCGGCCGATGACCGGGTCGAGCTTGCCCTGCTCGGCCTCGGCGGTGAGGTCGCGGCCGAACTTCTCGAGCGCCTGGACGGTGTCCTCCGGCGTCGGGCTCGTGATCGGGTTGGGGCGCACCTCCCTGATCGCCTCGATCAGCTGCGAGCGGTCGGGCAGGATGTCCGCGACCGGCGAGGACTTGTCAGTCAGCGCGAGCAGCAGGTGCTCGGAGGAGATGTAGGAGTCGCCCATCGCGGACGCCTCGCGCTCGGCGCGCTGGATCGAGCGCACGAACGCCTGGGCGGGGCGCGTCTCGGACTCGGCGTCCCCGCCGAGCTCCGGGAGCCCGGCGACGGCCTCGAGCGTTCGCGAGCGAATCGTCGCGACGTCGGCGCCGACCTTCTGCAGGATGGGCACGACGAGGCCGTCCTCCTGGTCGAGCAGCGCCAGGAGCAGGTGGGCGGGTGTCACCTCTGGGTTACGGCGCTCGGCGGCAAGGCGCTGCGCCGTGGCGACGGCCTCCTGGGACTTGACGGTGAATCGGTCCGGCTGCACGTCAGCCCCCCTTTCGGGTGCGCTTGACGGGGATCTTGATCGGCCGCGCCTGGCCCCCGGGGACGAGGTCGGTGGCGTCGTAGGCGCCGTAGGGGACCAGCTCCGCCTTCAGCGAACGTCGCACCCGCTCGACCTCCTCGTTCATCTCGCGTTCCAGCTCCTTGGTTCGCCTGCGCATACGCTCGAGCTCCCCGCGCATGCGAGCGACCTGGTCCTCCATGTTCAGCACCGCCTCGACGCCCGCGAGGTTCAGCCCGTCCTCGCTCGTCATCCGCTGGATTCGGCGGAGCCGCTCGACGTCGCTCTGCGAGTACAGGCGGGTCTGCTTGGGGGATCGCTTGGGCGTGATCAGCCCGCGCGCCTCGTACATCCGCAGCGTCTGGGGGTGCATCTCGGCGAGCTCCGCGGCGACCGAGATCATGAACACGCCGCGCTCGCTGTCAATCGCGGCCTCGACGCGTGTATAGCGCTTCGCCATCGGCCTAGCTCCTCACCTTGCCCGAGGAGGCGGACGCGTCACGCAGCACCCGCTCGCGCGGGTTGTGGTCGTTCATCGCCTTCGCGAACTCGCCGAGCGCCTGCTCCTGCTCCGAGCTGAGGTCCTTGGGCACCTCGATCTCGAGCCGGTACAGGACATCGCCGCGCCCCTTGCCGCCCGGGCGGGGCGGCCCCTCGCCGCGCAACCGCTGAACGGTTCCGTGCTGCGTCCCGGCGGGCAGGCGGATCTTCTTGGTGGCGTTGAGGGTCGGGACTTCGACCGTGGCGCCCTGGATCGCCTCGGAGATCGTGATCGGGATCGTGACCTCGAGGTTGCCGTCGTCGCGCTGGACAAAGACGGGCGACGGCGTCACGCGCGTGACCACGTACAGGTCTCCCGGCGGTCCGCCGCGGGGACCGTCCTCGCCCTTGCCGGCGACCCGGATCCTGCTGCCGTCCCTGACCCCCGGCGGAATCTTCACCCGGTAGCGCTTCTGCTGGAGGGTGAGCCCGGACCCGCCGCAGGTCTCGCACGGGTGCTCGATGATCTGGCCGCTGCCCCCACACTGCGGGCACGGCCGGCTGATGGAGAAGAAGCCCTGGCTCTCGGAGTCCATGCCGGTTCCGCCGCAGCGGGGGCAGGTGACCGGCGCGGTCCCGGGCTGGGCGCCGGAGCCGTAACACGTCTGGCAGGTGGACTGCTTCGGCACGACGACGGGGATCTCGGCCCCGTGCACCGCCTGTTCGAACGAGAGGTTGACCTCGGTTTCGAGATCACGCCCGCGAGCCTGCACCGGCTCGGGACCGCCCCGGCGCCCGAAGAAGGTGGAGAAGATGTCGCCCAGGTCCGACGTGAACCCGCCGGCACCGGGGGCGCCGGCGAACCCGCCACCGCCGCCGAAGCCCGAGAACATGCCGCCGGCGTCGTACTGTCGCCGCTTCTCGGGATCGGACAGCGTGTCGTAGGCGGCCTGCACCTCCTTGAACTTCTCCTCGGCGTCCTTGTCGCCGGGGTTGCGGTCCGGGTGGTACTGGCGCGCGAGCTTGCGGTACGCCTTCTTGATCTCCTCGGCGGTCGCCTTCTTGCCGACGCCGAGGACGGAGTAGAGGTCGCGGTCTGCCATGCCCCCCCTACTCGCTGACGACCACGCGCGCCGCTCTCAGCACCTGGCCATCGAGGCGATAGCCGCGCTCGAGCGTCTCGATCACCACCCCGGGTCCCACACGGTCCCCGGCGGGCCGGGTCGCGAGCGCCTCGGACGTGTTCGGGTCGAACCGCTCTCCGGTCGGGTCGTAGGTCTCGACCCCGGCGCGCTCCAGCGCCGAGCGGAGTTCGCCGTAGACGAGCGCGACCCCCCGGGCGAGGGCCTCCTGCGCGGACACCTCCTCACTGGGAGCGTCGTAGACCTCCGCGTCCTCCTCCTCGGAGGTCGGCTCCGGCGCGCCGGCGGTCGGGTCGATGCCCGTGGACTTGAGCGCCCGCTCCAGGTTGTCCAGCGCGGGGAGCATCTCCTTGGCTATCTGCGCCTTGCCGCGCCGCGCGGCCTCCTCGGCCTCGCGGACGGCGCGCTTGCGGAAGTTCTCGAAGTCCGCGCGAGCGCGCTGCGCGAGCGCCAGATACTCGTCGCGCTCGCGCTTGACGTCGGCCAGGAGCGCGTCGAGGTCATCGGCGACCTCCTCGGCGCCACCGTTGTCGATGGCGCCGTCAGCCTCCCGTGCGGTCTCCGCCGGCTGGTCCCGTCTCTCGTCCGCCATCGACTAGGAGCGGTCCTCGTCGACGACCTCGGCGTCCACGACCTCTTCCTCGGACTCCGAGCCGCCGCCGTTGGCGCTCGCGCCGCCAGGGGCGCCGCCGCCCGCCGCCTGCTGCTGCTCGGCGGCCGACTGGTAGATCTGCTCGGAGACCTTGTGGAAGGCCTGCTGGAGGGCGTCGGTCTTTGCCTTGATCTCGTCTGGGTTCTCGGAGGTCAGCGACTCGCGAACTTCGGCGATCGCCTTGGTGATCTCCTCCTTTGCGGGCGAGTCGACCTTGTCGCCCATCTCGTCGAGCTGCTTCTCGGCCTGGTAGGCGGCGTTCTCGGCCACGTTCCTGGCCTCGGCCAGCTCGCGCTGGCGCCGGTCCTCGTCGGCGTGCGACTCGGCGTCGGAGACCATCTGCTCCACCTCGGCGTCGGAGAGGCCCGATCCGCCCTTGATCTCGATCTTCTGCTCCTTGCCGGTCCCGAGGTCCTTCGCGGAGACGTTCAGGATGCCGTCGGCATCGATGTCGAACGTGACCTCGATCTGCGGGATTCCGCGGGGCGCGGGCGGGATGCCGGTCAGCTGGAACTTGCCCAGCGACTTGTTGTAGGCGGCCATCTCGCGCTCGCCCTGGATCACGTGGACCTCGACCGACGGCTGGTTGTCGTCGGCGGTCGAGAAGATCTCCGACTTGCGGCTCGGGATCGTCGTGTTGCGCTCGATCAGCTTCGTGGACACACCGCCCTTGGTCTCGATTCCGAGCGAGAGCGGGGTGACATCCAGCAGGAGCACGTCCTTGACGTCGCCGGCCAGGACACCCGCCTGGATGCCGGCTCCGATGGCCACGACCTCGTCCGGGTTGACGCCCTTGTGGGGCTCCTTGCCGGTGAGGTCCTTGACCTTCTCCTGGACCGCGGGCATGCGGGTCATGCCGCCCACGAGGACGACGTGGTCGACGCTCGTGCCGGCGTCGGCCAGCGCCTGCTTCACGGGGCCGACGACGCGGTCGAGGAGCTCGGACGTGAGCTCGTTCAGCTTCGCCCGCGTCAGCTTCATCTCCAGGTGCTTCGGCCCGCTGGCGTCCGCGGTGATGAAGGGCAGGTTGATCTGCGTCTCCTGGGTGGTGGAGAGCTCGATCTTTGCCTTCTCCGCGGCCTCGTAGAGGCGCTGGAGCGAGTTCTTGTCAGCGGACAGGTCGATGCCCTGGTCGCGCTTGTACTCGGCGACCATCCACTCGACGATCGCCTTGTCCCAGTTGTCGCCACCCAGGTGGTTGTCGCCGGAGGTGGACTTGACCTCGAACACGCCGTCGCCGATCTCCAGCACGGAGACGTCGAAGGTGCCGCCGCCGAGGTCGAACACGAGGATCGTCTGGTCGGCCTCTTTGTCAAGCCCGTAGGCGAGCGACGCGGCGGTCGGCTCGTTGATGATCCGCTTGACCTCGAGGCCGGCGATCTTGCCGGCGTCCTTGGTGGCCTGGCGCTGGTCGTCGTTGAAGTACGCGGGGACCGTGATCACCGCGGAGTCGACGGTCTCGCCAAGCTTGGCCTCGGCGTCCGCCTTCAGCTTCTGGAGGATCATCGCGGAGATCTCCGGCGGCGAGTACTGCTTGCCGCGGACCTCGACGCGAACGTCGCCGTTGGGGCCGGCGACGACCCTGTAGGGGACGATCGTCTCCTCCTCCTTGACCTCGGCCTCCTTGCGGCCCATGAAGCGCTTGATCGAGAAGATCGTGTTCTCGGGGTTCATGACTGCCTGGCGCTTCGCGACCGTGCCCACGAGGCGATCGTCGGAGTCCGTGAAAGCCACGACCGACGGGGTGGTGCGTCCACCCTCGGCGTTCTCCAAGACCGTTGGGTCGCCGCCCTCGAGGACGGCCACGCAAGAGTTCGTGGTGCCCAGGTCGATTCCAATCGTCTTTGCCACTGCGTTCTCCTTCTAAGTTGCTCGCCTAAAAAATCTGAGTGTGAGCGTAGCAGATCAATGCGTGATCGACCGGGCGCCGAAGACGGCATGCCAAGGCCAAAAACCGGCTCGGAGGGAGGTTCGGCGCCCGCTAGGGCGAGGATGAGGAGGACGGCGTCGTGGCGGTCCCGGAAGTCGGCACGTAGGAGACGTTGTTGGCCACGAAATGCGCGACCAACTTGGCCTGATCACCCTGCACGAGCTCCTTGGGCATCCGGCCGCCGATGCCGCCCTCGACCGCTGCCAGGACGCGATCGTAATTGCCCTGAACGACGTCTGCGCTCTTCTGGCCCGTACCGAGGAGCTGGTCCAGGTTGGGACCGATCTGGCCGTCGGTGCCAGCCGCCGCGAGCGTGTGGCAGGCACCGCAATTGATCTGGAAGACCTGCAGCCCCTGCTGGTTGTCGGCCGGGACGGTCGATCCCGGCGAGGCGTCCGCGCCGCCCTTTGACTGGAGCGCCCAGAACGGGATCAGGACCAGGCAGATGGCCGCGAAGACGATGAACATGGCGATGGGCCGCTTCATTCGCTTGGGAGACGCCCCTTCGGAAGGCGTCGGCGCCGAGATACTAACCAGCCGCCTGGGAAGGCACGCGGGCGGACCGGCCGGGCTCCGCGCCGAGGCGCTGAGGCTGGAGGAGGCAAATCAATCAACCTCAGCAGCTCTCGGCGCGCAACCCGCACCGGTCCATGTCCTAGGGGAATCGCAACGTGCTGAAAAGCCCCGCGTGGTCGGAGTCCCAGTAGCCGTTGTGGGGCTGGCGGCCGGTAACGGCCTGGCGCCCCCGCTTGACGGCTCCGGGATCGTTGGTCATGACGTGGTCGACCTTGTGGTCGAACTGGGAGACGTCGCCTCCGTCTCCCACCTTGAGTACGTCGGCATTGAGGCAGCAGCCAAACGGGTCGCGGGTGCTGCGCTCGGTCATGCCGTGCTTCAGCAGCCACCAATCGGCGGCGCCGTCACCAGGCTTGATCGCGGTCTTGACGTCCGAGTTCAGGTCGCCGACGAGGATCACCGGCTTGTTCGCGTGAGCCGGGCCACCTTGCGCGACCAGCTCCTGGGCCTGCGCCTTGCGGATCTTGCCGTTGCCGACGTCGGTGCCCTGGTTGGTGTGATTGCTCGGCTGGTTGTCGAACGACTCGAGGTGGGTGTTGACGAACCGGAACCGCGGGCTGTTGCCGACCTTGGCGTTGACGGAGGTCCAGCCTCGGGTGACGTCGATCGGCACGCCGCCGGGCCGCACCTGCAGGAGGGTGTTGAAGTGGGCGCCCTTCGGGTTCTTCGTCTGGACGTCGGAGCCGGTTCGCGCGAGGATCGCGTCGCGCATAGTCAGCCTGCCCTCGGTGTCGCAGCCGAACGGGCTGCCGGTTGAGGAATTGCCGTCCGTGTTCGCCCAGATCTGGAAGTCGAACTCGGGCTGCGCCACTACCAGGCGGTAGTTGTTCCCGTTCTTGTTGAGGTTGTCGAGCAGTAGGCCGAGGAAGTCACCACCCTTGCGGACGTGTGTGGCCGAGGGTGGGATTGGATTTACGTCGCAAGGGGCGTCACGCCAGAGGGCCGCCTCCTGCAGGCCGACGAGGTCGGGCTGCTTGTTGAGGATCTCGCTGGCGAGCCCCTTGGCGCGGACCTGGAACTTGTTCTCGTCGACCTGGTTCAGGATCGTGCCCGCCGCGTCGACGAGCTCCGGGATGCTCGATGCCGAGGTGCCCGGGGTCAGATCCGCGCCGAGATACAGGTTGCGGCTCATGACCTTGACCTTCGGCACCTTGGTGCCGCGGGCCTCGGCGGGCCCCGCGAGCATCGAGACGAACAGGATCGTAAGCAGACCGACGGTTCCGGCGGCGATCCACGACCGGCGATCGACGCGACGGATGAAGCTGGTCTTCAACTGGCCTCCTCTGAGGGGGTAACAGTGCGGGCGAGCCCTTCCGTAGGCAGGCTGGGGCACGCACCTCCACGGATTCCATCGGCGGCCGGGCCGGATTCCTTTAGGCGGAGCGGGTTACTTGGGCGGGGTGATTGCTCGTAAGCGCCGCCAGTAGGGGCACATTCGCCGCAGCCCGCACTCGTCGCAGTGCGGCCGTGGGCGGCAGACTTCGCGCCCGTGGCGGATGAGGTTCATGTGGAACTCATAGGCGTCCTCTGGCTCTGTGATCCGCAGCATCTCGTCGTGCGCCTCCTCGAAGGAGGCGCTCTCACGGAACAGCCCCAGCCGGCCGCCGACCCTGTAGACGTGCGTGTCTACCGGGATCTCCGGCCGGTCGAAGGCGAAGATAAGAACGCAGGCGGCCGTCTTGCGCCCGACACCGGGTAGCGACGTCAGGAACTCGACCGCCTCGTCGCGGGGAGCCTCCTCGATCCAGTCGAGGTCCGGGTGATCCTGCAGCTCGCGGAGGATCTGCTGGATGCGCGGCCCCTTCGTGTTGGCGAGGCCGCCGGGGCGGATCGCCTCGATGACCTCGTCGGTCGGCGCGTCGCGCACCTCCTCCCAGGTGGGAAACCGCTCCCGAAGCCGGTCGTAGGCGACATCCCTGTTCCTATCGTTCGTGTTCTGGGAGAGGACGGTCCGGACGAGCTCCGCAATCGGATGGCCGTGCGGGTCGTTCACCGGGCGCCCGTAGAGCTCGCGCAACCGGTCTCGGATCGCTCGTACGCGGCGGTTCGAAGGCCGCTTCCAACCGCTCTCGCTCACGGGCCGAGCATATGGTCCGCCGCCTCACCTCGATTGAAGGGTCCGGGCTGAGCCGGTCGAAGCACCACGGTTACAATTCCGCGGAATCCGCCCGTGCCCCAAGTCGTCAACAGCGTAGGCAGAAGGCTGCCAAACGGTTGGACCGATCTGTTTCGCCAGATCGTCCTGTTCGTGGCCGCCTACCAGGGCTACCAGGTGGTGCGCGGGATCGCCGATTCGCACCCCTCGACGGCGCTCGCGAACGGCACCCACATCATCCACTTGGAGCAGTCGCTCGGCGCGTTCTTCGAGCCCACGTTCCAGCAGGCGTTCCTGAACCACCAGTGGATCATCGACCTGGCGAACTGGTCGTACTTCAACAGCCACTTCGTGATCACGACCGCGTTCCTGGTGTGGCTCTACCTCTACCGGAACGACCATTTCAACTTCGTCCGCAACATGTTCCTGGTGGCGATGGGCCTGGCGCTGATCGGTTACGTGCTGTACCCGACGGCGCCTCCGCGGATGTTCCCCGGGGACGGCTTCACAGACACGATCGCCGCCTTCACCAGCACGAACCAGGACTCGTCGTTCACCAGCCTCCTGGTCAACCCGTACGCGGCGGTGCCGAGCATGCACATCGCCTTCTCGTTGATGGTCGCGGTCGCGGCCATCAACCTGGTGCGAAGCGCGTGGGCGCGGATCCTCTGGTCGATCTATCCGCTGTCGGTCTTCTTTGTCATCGTCGTGACGGCGAACCACTTCTGGTTCGACGCTGCCTGCGGCGCGATGGTCGCCTGCCTGGCCGCGGTCACAGCGCACCAGCTCGCGCGGCTCCGCCCGGATGCCTGGTCGTGGCGCGACCAGGCAGTGGACGAAGCCCCGGCCTGACGAGACACCACTAACGGCACCAGCCAGTTTCGGGGCTAAAGCCCCTCACTGACATCTCCCTATACCGTCTGACCCGTGGCAGCGGAGGTTCCGGGTAGCCAGCTTCGCGATGTGCGCACGAGCCAGGAGTTCCGGGCGTACGCGCGGGGGCGGCTGATCGAGTCGCGGCTGACGCCGAACACGATCTCGCTCACGGGCTTCGTGCTGAACATCGTCGCCGCCGTGCTCGTGACGCAGCGCCTGTGGGTGCTCGGCGGGTTCGCGTTCATCATCGGCTCGGTCATGGACACGCTCGACGGCCGCTACTCGCGGATGTCGGGCAAGGGGACGATGTTCGGGGCGTTCCTGGACTCGACCCTCGACCGGATCGAGGAGGGCGTCGTGATCACCGCCGTCGCGTGGTACTTCGCGGATACCGGACACGCGATCCCGGCGGCGGCCTGCGTGCTGACGGTGCTCGGTTCGCTGATGGTCTCCTACACGCGGGCGCGCGCGGAGGCCCTGGGCGTCGAGTGCAAGGTCGGGATTGCCACGCGACCCGTGCGGGTAGTCATCCTCTCGATCGGCCTCGTATTCGCGAAGGGTGCTGGGATTTTCGATGTTGAGCTCTTGGCCCCGGCCATCTACGCTATGACGGCGCTCACGGCGGTCACGGTGGTCCAACGCGTTTGGCACGTGCGCGGTGAGCTGCGGGCGCTGGACGAGCCCGAGGTGTAACCGGCACACGAGTGCGGCGTAGTAGAAGGCCCCGACCCGCCGCGAGGAGGACTTCCGACGCAATGAGCACCGAGAACGGATCGCACAACGGCGCAGCCGGCAACGGCCACTTGATCGACGACGGCAAGGTCCGCGTTGCGATCGTGGGTGTCGGCAACTGCGCCAACTCCCTTATCCAGGGCGTCACGTACTACAAGGACGCCGACCCCTCCGAGGAGGTCCCGGGCCTCATGCACGTGGACCTCGGCGGCTACCACGTGCGCGACATCGAGTTCGTCGCCGCATTCGACATCGACTCCGAGAAGGTCGGCAAGGACCTCGGCGAGGCGATCTGGTCGGGCCAGAACGACACGATCAAGTTCGCCGACGTCCCCGAGCTCGGGGTGCCGGTCCATCGCGGCATGACCCACGACGGCCTCGGCAAGTACCTGAAGGAGAAGATCACCAAGGCCCCGGGCCCCACCGACGACGTCGTCGGGATCCTCAAGGAGACCCGGGCTGACGTCCTGGTCTGTTACCTGCCGGTCGGCTCCGAGCTGGCGACCAAGTGGTACGTCGAGCAGGCGCTCCAGGCCGGGGTCGGGTTCGTCAACTGCCTCCCCGTCTTCATCGCCCGTGAGGACTACTGGGACCGCCGCTTCGAGGAGCACGGGCTGCCGATCATCGGCGACGACATCAAGTCGCAGGTCGGCGCGACCATCGTCCACCGCCAGCTCGCACGGCTGTTCCACGACCGCGGCGTCCGGCTCGAGCGCACCTCGCAGCTCAACGTCGGGGGCAATATGGACTTCTACAACATGCTCGAGCGCGAGCGGCTCGCCTCGAAGAAGGAGTCGAAGACCAACGCCGTCACGTCGATCATGGGCCACGAGCTGCCCGCGGACGACGTCCACGTCGGCCCCTCCGACTACGTCGCCTGGCTCACGGACCGCAAGTGGGCGCACATCAGGCTCGAGGGCAAGGCGTTCGGGGACGTGCCGCTGACCGCGGAGCTGAAGCTCGAGGTCTGGGACTCGCCCAACTCCGCCGGCATCGTGATCGACGCCGTCCGGATCGCGAAGCTCGCGCTGAACGACGGCGTCGCCGGCCAGCTCGACGGGCCGTCGAGCTACCTCATGAAGTCGCCGCACACGCAGCGTCCGGACGACGAGGCGCGGGAGCTCACCGATGAGTTCATCGCCGAGCACGCCCGCAAGGCGCCGGGGCAGCGGGCGAAGGAGCTCGCAACCGAGCCCGCCGCGACCGAGTAGCCCTAGCCCAAGCAGCGCCTCCGCTTCTATGCTGACGGCAATGGACGGCACATGCTGCCGCCGGCGCCGTACGGCGCCGGCTTAGAACACGTGGCCCGGGAGTCGATGTCGATCGTCCAGGTGAGCCCGCAGCCGTGGGGCGTCACTCACGAGATCAACGAGTTCGTCGATCGCGTGTCGGCGGGACTGTCGGATCGAGGGCATCAGGTTGTAGTCGCTGCGCCGTCCGCGTCGCGGGCGGCGGTGCGTGAGTCCCGCCGGGCAATCGACAGCGCGCGCCGGCGACCGGCGGCCCTGTTCAACGGCGCCTGGAAGGGCGATCGCGCCGGTGGCGATGGAGGCCCTCCCGTCCTCGCGGTCGGCTCCAGCATCTCGATGCCGCGCGGCCCCGGACCGCGGGCGGCTCCGGTGCCGATCGATCTCAGCCGGCCGCTCGAGGACCTGCTCGGCGGCGTGGACTTCGACGTGGTCCACGTCCATGATCCGTTTGCGCCGAGCGCGACAGCGGTCGCCCTGCGCCACTCGCGCTCGCTGAACGTCGGCACGTTCCACGAGCCCACGGAGCGAATCCTGTCGACGCAGGTCGCCCGGCCGCTTGTGGAGATCTTCTTCGGGCGGCTCGATGCCCGCACGGTCACCTCCCGCGCCACGTCGGAGCTGATCGAGCGGTTCTTCCCCGGCTCGTACGAGTTGATGGAGCCCGGTGCGGACACCCGGGTCGAGGGCTTCTGGCCGGGCGACGGTGAACCGGGGTACGACGGGCCCGTACGGATCGCGTTCTGCCTCGAGGAGGAGCGCGGGGCGCTTCGCCTCTTCCTCCGCGCGCTCCGGCGCCTGCCCCTCGAGATGAGCTGGGAGGTGGCGGTGTGGACCCCGGGCGCCACCGAGGTGCGGCTCGCGAGGCGGCTGCGCGACCGGGTCCACGTCCTGGGGCCGAGACAGGCGACGCCGGAGGAGCTGATCGCCGGCGCCGACGTCCTGTGCGCGGCCTCGGGCGGGCCGCGCCCCGCGCCGAGCCTCCTGCGGAAGGCGCTCGCGTCGCGAACCGTCCCCGTGGCCTCGCAGCTCCCGCTCTACAGAGAGCTGGTCGCCGACGGCGAGCGCGGCCTGCTGTTCCCGGCCGGGGATGCCTTCACGCTCGCGGGTCAGATGCAGCGCCTGATCGCCGAGCCCGGCCTCGGCGTGGATCTCCTGAAGGGCGCAAGGGGGGCCGTTCGCGACTGGGACGCGGTGGTCGACCAGGTCGAGGAGACGTACCGCCGCATCTGCGCGCGGCGCCAAGACCCCGCCGGCAATCAGGCCGTGAGGCGTCGACTCTCGAATCGGTCGTCGATCCACGTCGATCTCCACATGCACACCGACCACTCGCCGGACTGCGCGACGCCTGTTGACGTGCTCCTGGACACCGCGAAGGAGCGCGGGCTCGGGGCGATCGCGATCACCGACCACAACGAGGTCTCCGGTGCGCTGGCGGCGCGCGAGCTGGCGGAGGAGAGGGGCGACGTGAGGGTGATCGTGGCGGAGGAGGTGAAGACGGCGGAACAGGGCGAGGTGATCGGGCTATTCCTGGAGGAGAAGATCCCGCGAGGGATGACGATGGCCGAGACGATCGCCGAGATCCGCCGCCAGGGCGGGCTGGTGTACGTCCCGCATCCGTTCGACCGCCTCCACTCGGTCCCCGACTACGAGCACCTGATGGACATGGTCGAGGAGATCGACATCCTCGAGGTGTTCAACCCGCGGGTTGCGCTGACGGCGTTCAACGAGGAGGCCGAGCGTTTCGCCGCCAAGTACCGGATCGTCCCGGGCGCCGGCTCGGATAGCCACGTCGCTCAGGGGCTCGGCAGCGTGATGATCCGCGTCCACGACTTCGAGGGGCCCGAGGAGTTCCTGGAGGCGATGCGCGACGCCGACATCGTCCGCAAGCACAAGAACCTCATCTACGTCCAGGCGCTCAAGCTGCTGCAGACAACCGGCCGATCCGGGGCGGGTGCAAGGCGGCCCGCGCGGCGCACGCGGTGATGCACGCGGGAGGAGCGGCGTCGGGGCCGTCAAAGAACCCCCACATCGCTGCCAGAGACGGAGTCACCGTGCCGGCCACCGACGACGAGATCCAGGAGAAGTACCTAGAGCGGGCGATCCGCGAGCTGAACGAGCTCACGCACCGGCTCCAGGAATGCTCGCACTGCCCGCGCGGCAATCTGATGCCGGTCCTCGGCTCGGGTCACCCGCAGGCGGACATCATGTTGCTGAAGTTCGCACCGACCGCCGCTGAGATCGAGGAGGGGGTCGCGTTCTACGGCCGTGCCGGGAACGCGCTGCGAAAGAGCTTCCGGCGGCTGAACATCGACCCGCTCGTCGTCTACGGGACGCTGTGCGTGAAGTGCCCGGTCTCCGACCCGTCGCTCGCCGGCGGGGAATGCATCGAGCGGATCGTCGAGGAGATCGCGATCGTCCAGCCCAAGATCGTCGTCGTGATGGGCGAGCGTGCGCTCGAGGTGCTCAACGACGTGGGCGTCCCGCTCTCGCGCGAGCTCGAGGCGGACACCGGGACGATCCAGGAGCTGACCCCGACGATCGACGCGCTGTATGTGCCGGACATCGACGAATCGCTCGATTCAGAGGAGTCGAAGCGCGAGTTCTGGTCGGCGTTCCGCATGCTCGGCGACTGGTACGCCGATCTGCCGCCCTACTGAGCCGGCGGGCTGACGGTCAGCTTCACGCTCGAGGCGCCGTTCCGCCGCTTCAGCACCAGGTACTGGGAATCGGGCTTCGAGACCACGGCAGCGCCCTTTGCCTGCGCGTCGTATCCGTCGGGGTAGTGGCGCCTGGGGACGTAGACGGTGGTCTTCGAGCGCCGAGGTAGCAGCTTGCCGTCCGGAGTCTTCGTCGAGTACGTGAAGCTGAAGACGCCGCTGTCGGTGTCGTAGGCGATCGACGTCGGCGTGCCCGCGGTGACCTGCGGGTAGGGCCGCTCCAGCAGTGCGAGCTTCTTGCGAATGACATTGGAGCCCTTCGGCGGCTTCCTCGGGTTCTTCACGATCGCCTGGACGGCCCCGGGGCCGCTGGTCGTGGGGTCGTCGCAGCCGCAGTAGGCCCACCACATCCAGGAGACCATGTGCTGGTCGGCGAGGTCGACGATGTGCTGGATCCGTGGGTGCTGGTTGGTGGCCCCGAACTCGGTGAGCATCAGGGCGCGGTCGGTCTTGACCGCCTCCTGGTCGGCGTTGTCGAAGGTGAGGCCCTCCGTCGTCGGGCAGCTCGGGGCGGAGTTGTCCAGGCAGTAGTCGTGGAAGCTGAAGCCCGAGTTCGACCCGATCTTCGGCAGGTGGGTCTGGGGCCCGAAGTTGAACAGGACGTTCGGCTCCTGCCAGACGAGGTGGCGGCGATCGACCTTGCGGATCGCGTCGGTGGTCTTGCGCATCATCGAAGCGAGCGGGCCGGTGTCGAAGCTCGGGCACCCCGCCGGGTTGATGCACGGCTGCCAGTTCGAGCCGGGCCACGGCTCGTTCAGGAGGTCGTAGCCGAGGACGCCGGCGGTGTCGCGGAACCGGCCGGCGACGTGCCGCCACGCGGCCGCGTAGCGGTCCACCAGGCCGACGCCGCCCGGCCCCGGGTCGTTCGCCCAGAAGTGCTCGAAGGCGTGCTGCAGCGCCGGGTTGGTCAGGTAGTTGGTGGGAAAGCCGTTGTGCGGGTTGGGGAGGCCGTTGTCCTGGACCGCCCAGTCGGGCCAGCCCTCGCCCTGGAACTTCTCGTTGTAGAGGTCCTGATGGAAGTCGAGCAGCGAGAAGACGCCGTTCTTGTCGAGGATGCGCGCGGTGGCGGCGATCTGGTCGAGATAGGTGTTGTCGTACTTCCCTGGCTTCGGCTCCACGCCCGCATAGATCACGCCGAGCCGCACGCCGTTGAAGCCGTGGCGGTGGAGGAACTGCGCGTCGTCCTTTCCAAACCCGATCGCCTTCGGGTAGTACGGAGGCCGCTTGTAGACCATGTTCACGGCGTGGATGAGGACCACGCGGCCGTGGTCGTCGGTGATCCAGCGGCCCTCGTGGCCGAGCGGCTGCTCCGGGACCCCGGCGAACGCCTGGGCCGTCACTCCCAGGAACGCGGCGGCGACGGACGCCAGCGCCGCGCGCCTCATTCGGTCGCCGCTCCGGCCGCCACCGCCCCCATGGCCTCGAGCGTCGCGCTCGAGAGGCCGCGGACCACGATCACGTCGAGCGCCTCGTAGGTCTCCAGCTCCGCCTGCGCCCCGTCCCGGCCCGCTGCTGCCACCCCGACCGTCCCCTCCGGCGCACCGAGCCGGTCGAACTGGCGGCGATAGCCGTCGTGTAGGTCGCGGTAGAACGATTCCTCCTTCGCGAGCCGGTCGGCGGCGTCCTCCCCGATGGCGGTGCGCACGTAGCCAAGGACCGGCGGCGCCTCGCGGCGGGCCTCCGCGGCGCCGGCGTGGACGTTCTCCCGCGACGTGGCGGCCGACTCGGGGGTCATCCAGTTGAGGAAGGCGCCGTCGAAGCCCGACCCGGCCAAGGCGGACATCTTGGGCCCCATCGCCGCGAGCACCAGCCGCACGCCCGGGATCGCCTCGCGGAGTGCCGGCAGCGCCTCGCGCATCGTGGTGAGCGGGCGCTCGGAGAATCCCGCGCCGACGCCGATCCACAGGCGGCCGCGGTCGAGCCCGAGGCTCTCGATGCGCTCGTTGATCTCTTCGGGGTCGTGGCGGTCGAGAGCCATCACACCGACTCCGAGGTCGAGGGAGTCCGTGCCCTCCGCGAACGCGGCCAGCGTCTCGAGCCCGTTGGCGCCCGGGTGGTCGTTGGACCACATCGAGGAGTAGCCGAGCTCCTCGCAGCGGGCCGCCAGCGGGGTCGCGACCTCCGGGTCGAGCCCCGCCGCTACTCCGAACCCGCGTGTGCTCATCGCTCCAGGACCGCGACGCACTCGACGTGCGGCGTGTGCGGAAACATGTCCACCGGTGTCACCCGGCGGAGCCTATAGCCGGCCTCGGTGAGCTGAGCGGCGTTCGGCGCCAGTGTTGTCGGGTTGCAGGAGATGTAGACGATCCGGGGCGCGTCGCATTCGATCACGCGGCGCACGATCTTCTTCGAGAGGCCCGCGCGCGGTGGGTCGACGATCACCACGTCGGGCTTGCCGGCTTCCTCGAGCAGCGGGCGAACGCCGAGTCGCACGTTTTCGGCGAGGAAGCGCGCGTTGGCGATCCCGTTCGCTCGTGCGTTGTGCTCGGCGTCGGCGATCGCCTCGGGGACGGTCTCCACGCCCCACACCTCGCCGGCGCGGGAGGCGAGTGAGATGCCGATCGTGCCGATGCCGCAGTAGAGGTCGAAGACCCGCTCGGTTCCGCGGAGGCCGGCCGCATCGCCCGCGAGCTCGCACAGCCGTTCCGCCATCTCGGTGTTGGTCTGGAAGAAGGCGGCGGGGGAGATGCGGAAGCTGTGGCCGCCGAGCTTTTCGGTGAGGAACTCCCGGCCCAGGACGCCCGTGGGGCCGGAGGTGCCGCCGCTCGGTCCCTCGACGACGGTGTGCAGGTCCACCGGCGGCTTGGTGAAGCTGGCCGGGGAGGTGACCAGGCGGGTCTGAACCTGGCCGGTCCGCCGCCCCTCCCTCACCACCAGGTTGCGAAGGACGCCGCTCTGGTCCCGCCCGTCGTGGGCGGGAAGACCCTCGCCGCGTGCCCAGTCGCGGATCTCGTTGCGAGCTTCGTTGTTGGCGACCGACGCGAGCCGGCAGTCCTCCGCGTCGATCACGTCCCGCCAGCTACCGCGGCGATGGAAGCCGAGGACCAGCTTTCCATCGTGCTCGCCGAACGAGTACTCGAGCTTGTTCCGGTACCGCCACTGCTCGACGGCCGGGACGATCGGCTCGAGCTCGAACCCGTCGAGCCCGCCGAGCCGGCGCAGCGCCTCGTCGACCTGGCTCGCCTTCTCCTGCAGCTGTCGCTCGTAGGGCAGGCCCTGCCACGGCGCACCGGGGCACGGCTCCCCCTCGTGGGTGCAGCGATCCGGGACCCTCTCCGGGCTCGGTTGGATGAGCTCGACGGCGGTCCCCTCCGCGAACCCGCGCTTGGCCTTGGTCAGCCGGGCACGAACGCGGTCCCCTGGCAGGCCGCCCGACACGAATACGACATAGCCGTCGGCGCGCGCGACGCCGCGGCCGCCCTGAGCGAGCGAGTCGATCTCCAGCACCAACTCGTCGCCCGCGCGGGGGCGCGGGCCGCGCTCTGTCTGGGCCGTGGCCATCGTCCTATCGTTGCAGCACCTTGTCCTTCGACCTCGAGTCCTACCGGGAACGGGCCGAGCGCTTCGGCGAAGAGATCTCCCGTGAGTACTACCGGCACCTCGCGGGCCACAAGCCCGAGCTGGAGATCGAGGGGATCTACGACACCTACGGCGATCTGTTCGCGCGCGACTCGGTCATGGCGCTTCGCGACCTCGCCGATTCGGCGAACGGAGGCGACGAGGGGCGACGCCTCTCCTACCTGCTTCATTTCGCCTTCGACGGGCTCGTCGGGATGGAAACCCGCGGCGAGGCGGCGGAGCTGGCCGGCCTGGAGGCGTCGCTCGAGGTGGATGCGGGCGACGGCCCCATGCCGTATCGGGCGGTGGTCATCGCGCAGGCGAACGAGGTGGACGCCGAGCGGCGCGAGGCGCTGGAGGTGGCGCGGAACGCGGTGCTGGAGGAGCGCCTCAATCCCATCTACGGGAGGGTGCTCCAGCGGGCGCACGAGATCTGCGGGCAGTTCGGCTGGCCGAGCTACGCCGACGCGTGCGCCGAACTGCGGGGGATCGACCTGGAGCGGCTGCGCGAGCAGACCGGCGGTTTCCTCGAGGCGACCGAGGAGCGGTATGGGCCGGTGCTGAACGACCAGCTCGAGCGCGCCACCCTTCCCGGCCTCGGGGACCTTCGCCGTTCGGACCTACCGCGGTTCTTCCGCGCCGCCGAGCTCGACGAGCTGTTCGGTGCGGAGCGGCTGATCCCCTCGTTCGAGGAGACGCTCGCCGGGCTCGGGATCGACCTGCGGGCGCAGCCGAACGTCCATCTCGACACCGAATCCCGGCCCACCAAGTCGCCGCGCGCCTTCTGCAGCACGCCGCGGGTTCCCGGCGAGATCTACCTCGTGATCGCGCCGACCGGCGGGCGGGACGACTACGGCTCGCTCTTCCACGAGGGCGGCCACACCGAGCACTACGCGAACACCGCGGCGGACCTCGCGTTCGAGTTTCGCCAGCTCGGGGACAACTCGGTCACCGAGTCGTTCGCGTTCCTCCTCGAAAACGTGGGCTCCGACCCTCTGTGGCTCTCCGAGCGGCTCGGGATCGAGGATTCCGAGGCGGCGATCGAGCACGCTCGGGCGTTCCGCCTCGTGATCATCCGGCGGTATGCGGCGAAGCTCGCTTACGAGCTCGAGCTGCACGGCCCGTCGGCGGACCTCGGCAAGATGCCGGCGAGGTATTCGGAGCTGCTCAGTGGGGCGGTGCGGGTGGCATGGCCACGGGTGAGTTGGATGGCCGACGTCGATGACGGGTTCTACGCCGCCTGCTACCTGCGGGCGTGGGCGCTCGAGACCCACTGGCGGGCCGCGCTCCGGGAGCGGTTCGGCGAGCGGTGGTTCTCGAGCCCGGAGGCCGGGGAGTGGCTGCGAGGGGTGTGGAGCCACGGGCAGCGGCTGAACGCGGACGAGCTGCTGGCTGAGACGCTCGGCGAGGAGATCGATTTCAGACGGCTGGCACGGTCCATCTGACGCCCCCGGCGCGCGCTCGTGCCTGGATAAGCTCACACAAATGAACGGCACCAGCCAGTTTCGGAGCTAAAGCTCCTCACTAGAACAAATGCCCGTCATCGGACATGTGCACCTCAAGGTCTCGAACCTCGATCGCTCCGAGGAGTTCTACCGGGACACCCTCGGGCTCGAGGTGACCGAGCGAGTCGGCGGGAGCTTCGTCTTCATGTCGTTCGGCTCCTTGCACCACCATCTGGCGCTCCAGGGGCACCCGGACGCGCCGCCGGCAGACCCGGAGGCGCTGGGGCTCTACCACTTCGCGGTCGAGGTCGACGACGAGGAGGAGCTGGGCAGCGCAGTCGATCGGCTCAGGGCGGCCGAGATCGAGTTCGCCGCGGTGGACCACGGGATCTCGAAGTCGGTGTACTTCAGCGACCCCGACGGGAACGGCGTCGAGGTCTATTGCGACACGCGCGAGCTGCGCCATCGCCCCGAGTGGGAGGGCATCGCCGCGCCGCTAGACGTCGACGAGCTGCCGCGCGACTAGGCGCCGGCCGCCGGCGCTACTTCTCGAGGCGCCGGTCGATGTCGCTGATGAGGCCCTTGCGGGCCTTGCCGCGACGCTCGCGGGTGCGCACCTGGCGGAGCTCCGCTGGGCTCAGGTCGCTCAGCCGCGCCTTGATCTGCGTGGCGGTGAGCTGGTCGTAGGCGGTGATCGGCCCCCCGGCGGTCACGCCGGAGCGGCGCCGGAGCCGGTCGGCCTGGGCGAGGGGGGCATCGGCCGCATCGCGCGCCGCCCGGGCGGCACGGCGGGCCTCGGCGGTCGCGCGGCGTCGCGCCGGAGCGGTGCGAGACTCGACTTCGCGCTGGGCCTGGTCGAGCAGGCGCTCGAGCTGCTTGACGAGCTCGTCGGAGTAGCGCCGGCTGCGGTTGAGGAGGCTGGAGACGAGCTCATTGGCGTCGTCGCGGGTCATGCGACCACGCTTGACGGCGTCGTCGACGACGTCCTGAAGTCGCTCGCGCGAGAGGGTCACGCTGTGCTCGAGTGCGTCGCGGAAGGCCTCGACGCTCTTGTCGGCCCGACCGGCGCTCGCGGCGCTGCCGGCACCGCTCGAGCTGCTCGTGCTCCGCTTGGTGGTGGAGCGCTTCGCGCTCGAACGCGAGCCGCTCGAGCTCTTCGACTTCGAGCCGGAACGTGAGCCACCTGATTTAGTCGCCATAAAGACTCCTCTCACAGATTCTCGTCGGCACCTCCGCGCCGGATGGCGCTCGGGATTGACTATCCCATGATTGAAGAGCGGCCGCTGCGATCAGCCGCGTACCATCTCCGCCTTCCCATGGTGCGTCACTTCCTCACCGGAGAAGAGCTGTCGCGGGACGAGCTGAACGCGCTCTTGGACCGGGCGGCGGAGCTCAAGGCGGGACGTTCCGCAGGCGCTGGGCGCGAGGCCCTCGCGGGCCGCAGCATCGCGCTCGTCTTCGAACGGCCCTCCACCCGCACCCGGGTCTCCTTCGAAGTCGGCGTGGCGGAGCTCGGCGGGACGCCGCTGATTCTGCGCGGCGACGAGCTGCAGCTGACGCGCGGCGAGTCGATGGGGGACACCGGGCGGGTCCTCTCGCGCTACGTCCACGGGATCGTCGTCCGGTGGGGATCACACGAGATCGTCGAGGGCCTCGCCGCCGGCGCGTCCGTGCCAGTGATCAACGGCCTTACGCCCGACCATCACCCGTGTCAGGTGCTGGCCGACCTGCTCACGCTGCGGGAGCGGTTCGGCGACCTCGACGGCCTAAAGCTCGCGTACGTGGGCGACGGCAACAACATGGCGCGCTCCCTGGCGCTGATGGGCCGGATCGCGGGGGTCGAGGTGCGGGTGGCGTCACCCGAGGGCTACCAGTTGGAGCCGGGCATCGCCGCCCTCGAGACCACCGATGCCCGCAAGGCGGTCGACGGCGCGGACGCCGTCTACACGGATGTCTGGGTGAGCATCGGGGACGAGACGGAGGCGGAGCGGCGCCGCGCGGAGCTGGCCACGTACCGCGTCGATGCGGACCTGCTCAGCCACGCTGCAGACCGGGCCATCGTGCTCCATTGCCTGCCTGCGCATCCGGGCGAGGAGATCACCGAGGACGTGCTGTACGGCGATCGCTCTGTCGTCTTCGACGAGGCGGAGAACCGCCTGCACGCGCAGAAGGCACTGCTCGAGTTGCTCGTCGAGTAGGCCACCTAGACTTGCGCTGAGGCCCCGTCGTCTAACGGTTAGGACATCAGGTTTTCAACCTGGGAGCGGGGGTTCGACTCCCCCCGGGGCCACCTACATGCAGCCCGAGATCCATCTAGGCCCGATCACCCTCCAGAGCTTCGGGATCGCGTTCGCCCTCGCCTTCATCGCGGCGGGCGCGGTGCTCGGCCGGCGGCTGAAGGAGATCGGCAAGCCCACCGACTGGGCCTACGAGCTGGTCATCTGCGCGCTCGTCGGGGGCATTGTCGGGGCGCGGCTCAACTACATCATCCAGAACTACGACGCCGTCAAGGGCGACCTGCTCGGGAACCTGTTCTCGGGGTCCGGCCTCGTGTGGTTCGGCGGCGCGATCGGTGGCGCCATCGCCGTGGGGCTGTGGGCGTGGCGCCGCAAGATGCTGAACCTGACGCTGCTGGACATCTGCGCCGTGCCGCTGGCGGTGGGCTACGCGCTTGGGCGGATCGGCTGCCAGGTCTCGGGTGACGGCGACTACGGCAAGGCGTGGGACGGCCCGTGGGCGATGGCCTATCCGCACGGCACCAAGCCGATCGACACGCCGGTGCAGCCGACGCCCATCTACGAGACGCTTGTGATGGGGCTCGTCGCCTACTTCCTCTGGCGCCTGCGGGATCGGGTGCGGCCCGGGGTCCTCTTCGCGATCTACCTGGTGCTGGCCGGCACCGAGCGGCTGCTGGTGGAGTTCATCCGCCGCAACACGCCCGAGTTCCTCGGCCTGACGCAGCCGCAGTTGATCAGCGTCGGGATGATGATCGTCGGCGGCGTCTGGCTCGTCGTCAAGGCGAGACGCGGCGAGCTGATGAAGTCGCCGCCGCCTGAGACTCAGACGGCGGCGATCCGCACCACCGCGTAGATCAGCGCGAAGCCCGCCACGGTCAGGGCGACCCGCAGCCACGAGGCGTGCTCGTGATGTGCCTCGGGGATGAGATCGGTCGCGCCGAGGTAGATGAAGAACCCCACGTAGAGCGCGAGGATGTGGCCGAGGGCGTACTCGGAGATCGCCACCGAGGCGCCCACCGTCGCGCCCAGCAGCGGGGCGAGTGCGTCGACGGCTAGCCACCGCCGAGCCCGCCGCCGATCGCCCGACTGCATGAGGACGAAGCTGACCATGTTCATCCCGTCGGCGAAGTCGTGGGCGGCGACCGCGACGAACACCAGGATCCCAGTCGCCGTATCGAGCCCGAACGCGAGGCCGATCCCAAGTCCGTCGATGAAGCTGTGGATCGAGAGCCCGGCCGCGCCGAGGGCCCCCACCTGATGATGCGCGCGGGCCTGTTCCGGGTCGTCGCGGTGGTGCAGGACCAAAAGACGCTCGACCAGGAAGAAAGCGAGGAAGCCGACGCCCACCAGGGTCGCCGTCGTCGTTGCGTTGCCGATCGCGTCGATCGCCTCCGGCAGCACGTCGAACAGCGCCACCGCAACGACGATCCCGCCTGTGAATGCGATCACGGTCGGCAGGTTGTGCGAGAGACGCAGCGCGATCCTGCCGCCGATGAAGGTGGTCAGGACCGCGAGGCAGGCGAACGGGATCGCGATCCAGGTCATCCGTCGCCCAGCTCACGGCACTCGGGGCAGATCCCGGCGAACAGCAGGCGATGGCCGGTGATCGTGAAGCCCGTCCGGCGCTCGACCGCGGGTGCCGAGGACTCAACAAGACAGCCAGGGACCGCCGCCACCGCCCCGCAGCGCTCGCAGCGGACGTGCTCGTGGTGCGCTCCGGTCCTCTCGTACCGGGCCTTTCCGTCTCCAAGGTCGATTCGGATGACCGCACCCTCGTCCTCGAGCCGCCGCAGCGCTCGGAACACCGAGGAGAAGTCCGCGGTCATCCCTCGATCCGAGAGCGCCTCGCGGAGCTCCTCGATCGTCCAGTCGTGACGCGCCTCCTCGGCGAGCAGGTCGGTAAGTGCGGGACGGATGTGGCTGGGCCGCGCGATGGCGGAGAGGTTAACGCAAGCAGCTTGCGTAACTAGACCGAGCGCAGCATCCCGCCGTCGAGCGGGACCACGGCGCCGGTGAGATACGCCGCGCGCTCCGAGCAGATGAAGGCGACGAGGTCGCCGAACTCCTCGGGCTGCCCGAGGCGGCCGGCGGGAACGCCCTCGACCGCACCCTTCTCCATCTCCTCCCACGACCCCCAGTTCGCGGCGAGCCTGTCGGTTGCGAAGCGGCCGGTGGCGACCGTGTTGACCGTGATCCCGTCCGACGCGACCTCGGTCGCCAGCGTCTTGAACAGGCCGATCGCGGCCATCCGGTTGGCGTTGGAGAGCGTCAAATGGGGAATCGGCTCCCGGACCGAGCTCGACCCCACGTTCACGATCCGGCCCCACTTCCGCTCGCGCATCCCCGGCAGCACCGCGTCAGCGAGTACGAGCGGGGCGAGCACCAGCGAGCGGTACGCCTCCTCCCACACCTCTCGCTCGTGGTCGAGGGCGCCGCCGAGTGGCGGGCCTCCGGTGTTCGTCACCAGGATGTCGACGGGCCCGAGCCTCGATGCCACCTCGTCCGGCAGCGCGGCGAGCCGGTCGAGGTCGTCCGTGTCCGCCTCGAACGCTGCGGTGTCTCCCTCGATCTCCTCGGCCGCCGCAGCGACCCGCTCTCGTGAGCGACTCGCCATCGCCACCCTGACCCCTTCTCCCGCGAGTGCCGCCGCGATCCCCCGCCCGATTCCCCGGCTTGCGCCCATCACCAGCGCCGTCTTCCCGTCGATCTTCAGGTCCATGCGCGGAAACTATCGGTGGGGTACGGTGGGCGGGATGCCAGGGGGTGACCTCTACGAGCAGATCGTCGACGCCGCCAACGACCTCTACGGCTCCCATGAGGGCCGCCGCGCCCTCCACGCGAAGGGGACCTGGTGCGCCGGCACCTTCACCGCGACGCCCGAGGCGGCCGAGCTCACCCGCGCAGCCCACTTCCAGGGGGAGCCGGCCCCGGCGCTCATCCGCTTCTCGAACGCCAGCGGCGATCCCGAGTCGGACGACTGGCAGCGCGACTCCCGCGGCATGGCCATCAGGCTCCGCCCCGCCGGTGGGGAGGAGGCCGACATCCTCGCCGTCACCACCCCCGCATTCGTCAGCCGCAACCCCCAGGATTTCCTCGAGCTGATCCGGCTGCGGAAGCCGGACCCCGAGACCGGGCAGCCCGATTGGGAGAAGCTGGGCGCCTTCCTGGGCGAGCACCCAGAGTCGCAGACAGCGGTGCAGGCGACCCTGAACGCCGAGCCGCCCGCCAGCTTCGCGACGCTCGTCTACCACTCCCCCCACACATTCCGGCTGCGCGCCGCCGATGACTCCCCGACCTGGATCCGCTACCGCTGGCGCCCCGAGGCGGGTGAGGCCACTCTCGGCGACGACGACGCCAAGGCGCTCGGAAGCGACTACCTACGCCCCGAGCTCGCCGAGCGCCTCGCCGGCGGGCCCGTGTCGTTCGAGTTGAGGTTCCAGATCCCGACCGAGGACGACCCGATCGACGACCCGACGGCCGTCTGGCCGGACGACCGCGAGCGCATCGCGGCCGGCACCCTCGAGATCACCGAGCTGGTGGACGACCCGGAGGGCGCCGAGCACATCGAGGTGTTCGACCCGACCCGGGTGCCCGACGGCATCGAGCTGTCCGACGATCCGATCCTGCATGCCCGTGCCCGGGCCTATTCCGTGTCCGCCTACCGACGTCTAGGGATGGACGTGGAGAACCCCTCGACGCCACCCGCCCACTGACGCGCGCATGAGCGGCGGCTTCCGTCGTTCGAGCGCGTTCGGCATCGTCGGCGTGATCGTCGTGATGGTGGCCGTCGCGCTGATCGCGCTTCAGTTCGGCAGCGGAACTGCCCACCCCACCGGGGCGCTGATCGCGATCGTCGCGATCGTCTTCGGCTTCCTGGCCCTCCTCATGTTCCTCCAGCACCGGGACCTCGATCGGGTGTCCGGAAAGGCGAGGCGGGAGGCGATCGCGGATCCCGGGCCGGTTTCCGACCCGACCACTGTCCCGCCGGGATCGCTGATCGTCGCGATGGCCGTCCGCCCCGTCGACGAGAAGGCGCTCGCCGGCGGGGACGCCGCGTGGGGGATCGCGCGCCACTCGATGAACTCCGGGGCGATCATGGTCACTCTGATCTTCTTCGCCATGGCGCCCTGGATCATCTTCCAGTGGAAGTGGTCGCTCATCGTGATGCTGCCGATAATCGGTCTGTACCTGCTCTACCTGGTCATCAGGATCGTGATCCCGTCGGGGACGGTGAGCCAGGCGTACCGGGCCGGCGCCGACATGCTCTCGCCGCTCGGGCTCGACATGACGCAGCAGCCTCGGGTCGGCCTGAATCCCCGCTTCGACCGGCCCGGGTACAGCGCCAAGATGGTCGGCCCGTTCGCGCTCGAGGGCGAGCGCCATGGCCGCCACGTCTCGATGCGTCGCGAGAGCGACGGCCCCACGACCGTCTCCGTGGGAGGCAGCTACCCCGAGTTCTCCGTCAAGCCGGACGGCGACCGACTGCGGGCCGCCCGCGGTGCGCCTGCCCAGGTCGGCCGCGCGCTCGGCTCGCTGAGCGGCTCTAAGCGCTGGAAGGGGATCGAGCTGAAGGCCGGCGGCGACGGCATCGCCATCAAGCGCCGTCGCGACTCCTCCGGCTTCGACTGGCTCTGCGACCTGTGGCTGGCCGAGCGCCTTGCGGACGCAGTGCGGCCATAATCACTGCGGGCGGTTAGCTCAGCTGGGAGAGCGCCTCGTTTACACCGAGGAGGTCGTCGGTTCGAACCCGGCACCGCCCATCGGTTTCCCTTGACAGGCGCCTTGACGCCGGGCTTATGCTGCCGCCTCTAGCGCATCAATGGCAGGTCGTTACGGAAGGAGCACAGGATGTCGGTCGAGCAGTCGCTAACGGAATTTCAGGAGACGGAGACCCAGGACGCCTTCTCCAAGCAGAACTCGAAGCTCTTGAAGGTGGAGCTCTCTGACGTGACGATCCAGGCGAAGCTGGGGTCGATGGTCGCCTACCAGGGCGACGTCAAGTTCGAGCATGCCGGGAGCGGCGGCATGAAGCGGATGCTCAAGAAGACCGTGACCAGCGAGGGCGTCAGCCTGATGAAGGTCTCCGGGAGCGGTGAGGTCTTCCTCGCTCACCTGGCCGAAGACGTCCACCTGATCAGGCTCGACGACGACAAGATCACCGCGAACGGCTCCAACATCCTCGCGTTCGAGGATGGCATCGACTGGGACATCAAGAAGGTGGAGGGTGCCTCCAGCGCGCTCGCGGGCGGCCTCTTCAACATTGAGCTAGCCGGCACCGGCTGGGTTGCGCTCGTCTCGGACGGGCCGCCGCTCCTGATCCAGCTCGACGGCGAGCAGACCTTCGCCGACCCGCAGGCGGCGATCACGTGGTCGAGCGGTGTGAGCACGTCGGTCAAGACCGACGTGAACATCAAGACGCTCACCGGTCGCGGGTCGGGCGAGACGATCCAGATCGGCTTCTCGGGCAACGGCTGGCTCCTGATCCAGCCCTCCGAGGGACAGGTCGCGGGGGCCGGTCCGGGCGGCGGCAGCAGCGGCAGCCAGGGCGGCGTCGGCGGCGCGCTCGGAAACCTGCTCGGCGGCTAGCTGACTGGGCCTCCAGCAGACGCTGCGGCTACTCGGGGTGCGCGGTCGGTGGCGCCTGACCCGCCGGGCTGTTCAGGAACGACCGTGCGGTCAACGGTGCCGCAGTCTTCGGCGCCTCGCCCCAGATCGTCCGCTGGCCGAGCAGCTTGCTGACGGTGACCATCTTGTAACCACGGCTGCGGAGCGTCTTGATGATTCGTGGCAGCGCGGCGACCGTCTCCGAGCGGTTGCCTCCGCCGTCGTGCATCAGGATGATCGAACCTGGCCGCGTCGCGCTCACGACGCGGCTGTAGATCGCGTCGGTCCCCGGTGTGGACCAGTCACGCGGATCGACGTCCCAGATCACCGTCGTCATGCCCAGCGCTCGGGCGTCGCCGACCACTCGTGAGTTGAACGCACCGCCCGGCGGCCGGAACAGGCACGGCTCGAAGCCGGTCACCCTGCGGATGGCCGAGTTCGTCGCCGCCATCGACGAGCGGCTCGGGTCGGTCTCGTGGCGGTAGCTGTGGTCGGCGATCTCGTACCCGGCCTTCACCACTCCTCGTGAGGTGCTCGACACCTGCTCGCCGATCTCGAAGAACGTCCCCTTCACATGGTGCTGCTTCAGGATCGAGATCACCTGGGGCGTGTAGGTACTGGGTCCGTCGTCGAAGGTGAGGGCGATCCGCTTGCTGTTCCGCGAGGCGGAGTACACGGGCGAGGGGCCACTGTCCTTGCAGCCGATCGGCTGCACGTGGTGCAGCACGAAGAGGGCGTCGTGTCCGTTGGGAACTCGATCGAAGCACGGATCGCGCTTCCCGTTGGAACCGTTCGGGGCGGGGCACTTGTTGCCGGTCCACTGGCTCACGGCCCGCCATCGGTAGTGGCCCGGATGCAGATGCGCGGCTCCGGGCCTGAACGTCGCGACCACCGAGTGGCCGTTCGACCGCTTCACCCTCGCGTCGATGCCGACCCACTTCCGCACCGACTTGTCGGGATTGAGGACCGCATACCCGAGCGTGTTGTCGTCACCCTTGGGGCCCTTGCCGAAGCAGAGTTGGCGCATGAAGTCGTGCTTGGGCTTGTGGATCTGCAGGCAGATGAACCGGTCCTGGGGCTTGTTGGTGTCCGGATGCCGGTTGAGCGTGCCGAGATAGAAGGAGCCGCTGGTGTGGACCGAGATCCGCATCGAGCGCCGGACCTGGTCGACACTCACGTGCAGCAGGTCAAGCGGCCCCGAGGCATCGGCGTGATCGCGATGCCCCCGTGCAATCGCGCGCGGGCCGGCTGCCACGGCCACCGTCACGACGAAAACTCCTGCCGCCCAGAGGGCGAGATTCCTGCGCATGCTGTCTTGCTTGCCTTTCCTGCGCGACGTCCGATGTCGCCGGTTTCGCGATACTACCCCGGCGACGCGGTCGGGTCATGGGAGCATGCGACCCGCGCCGCAGTCGGAGTTCACATGCACGCTCCGAGCACCAAGCTGAGGCCGACAGGCAGGCGGCCGATGGTGCCGACGCGTTCGCGCCGGCACCATCGGCGTGCCCGCGTCGCCCCGGCAGCGCTCATCCTCGCCGCCCTGGTCGCGGCCGCGCTCCTCCTCCCAGCGAGCGGTTCCGCCGCGGGCGGCGGCACCGGCAGCACCTCCCACGGAGGGCAGGGCGGCAAGTCCCAGAACCCGTTCCGCGGGGATGGGATGTGGATCTGGTACGTCAACAAGTCGAGCGGCGGCAAGCTCTCGAAGATCGCCCGCAAGGCGAAGAACCACGGCATCCGGACGCTCTACGTCAAGAGCTCCGACGGCACGAGCGCATGGAGCCAGTTCACGCCCGGGCTGGTGAAGTACTTCCACCGCCACGGCCTCCGAGTGTGCGCCTGGCAGTACGTCTACGGCGCCCATCCGAAGGGGGAGGCGAAGCAGGGGGCGGCGGCCGTCCGCGATGGCGCCGACTGCCTCGTCATCGACGCCGAGGCCGAGTATGAGGGCCGCTACGGGGCCGCTGATACCTACGTCGACAAGCTCCGCCACGCGATCGGCCGCCACCTCCCGACCGCGCTCTCCAGCTTCCCCTACGTCGACTACCACCCGTCGTTCCCCTACTCCGTCTTCTTGGGGAAGGGCGGCGCGCGCTTCAACCTGCCGCAGGTCTATTGGCACGCGATCGGCGTCGGCGTCGGCCAGGCCGATCGCCACACGATCCGTTACAACCGCGTCTACGAGCGCGGGATCTATCCGGTCGGGCAGACCTACAAGGACGCCGGTGGCCGTCCGTCGAAGAAGCAGATCCAGAAGTTCCGTCGCCTCGCGATCTCGTTCGGCTTCCACGGCATCAGCTGGTGGTCCTGGCAGCACACGAGCACGAAGCAGTGGCGCGCGCTGGGCCGGCACGTCGACGGCATCAAGGGAGTCCGGCGCGGCTCCGACAACTACCCGGACCTCTCCAAGGGCAGCAAGGGCGACCTGGTCGTCTGGGCGCAGGAGCACCTGCGCGGCGCCGGTGCGCACCTGGCCGTCGATGGCGGCTACGGCAAGAAGACGCTCCGCGCGGTGAAGCGCTTCCAGCGCAAGCACCACCTGCACGTCGACGGCAAGATCGGCCCGCAAACCTGGCGTTACCTGCTGAAGGTCAAGCCCGACATGGTCGATTGGTCGAGCAAGCAGCACCACCACTCCGGCAAGCTGAGGCCGGCCCAGACTGAGCCCCGCTCGGCCAAGCTGCCCGCCGTCCGGTACGAGATACCGCCAACCGAAGGCGTGCACTAGGCCATGTCAGCGGAGGAGGATCCGAGGCAGCTCGCGGCGTTCCTGGCGCTGATCTCCTCGGTCCTCCAGAACGAGCGTGCCCTTCGAGCGGACTCCGAGGAGCAGGCGGAGCAAAACGCAGAGCTCCTCGACTCGCTTCGCGAGCGCCAGGTGTTGCTCGAGCGGCTTGCGCAGCTGCAGCGGGGGATCGTCGATCGGCTGCCCGTCCACGAGGTCCTCGAGGCCGTGGTGGAGGGGGCGTGCGAGTTGCTGGACTGCGGCGTGGGCATCCTCTGGATCGCCGACCCGGACGATCCGGACCATGCGGCGGCCGTGGCCGCCGTCGGGGAGGACGACGAGCTGATGGCGGAGCGCGGGCGCAAGCCCGCCGGCGCCGGGCTCGGCGGACGCGCGATGCGCGAGCGGATGCTCGTCGTCGCCGACGCCGTGACGGGCGACGATTCGCTGGCCGACTTGGTGGACTTTCCGATCACCGTGCCGACGGCCGCCATGGCGACCCCTGTGTACGAGCGAAGCCACGTCGTCGGCAGTCTGGGAGTGGCGTCGACCAAGCCCGGCCGGCTCTTCGGCGCCCGGGACCAGCAGGTCCTGATCTCGCTGGCCGAGCACGCGGGCCTGGCGCTCAACCACGCCCGCGCCGTGGAGGAGGCCCTCCATGAGGCGCTGCACGACTCGCTGACGGGCCTGCCCAACCGATCGCTGTTTCTGGACCGGATGCGCCACGCCCTCGCCCGGGCCGAGCGCGAGTCGGAGCCTGTCGCAGTTCTCTTCTGCGACCTTGACGGCTTCAAGACCGTGAACGACAGCCTCGGTCACCGGACCGGCGACAGGCTGCTGGTGATGGTCGCCGAGCGGCTCGCCGAGCGCCTCCAGCCGGGCGACACGATCGCCCGCCTGGGTGGGGACGAGTTCGCCGTCCTGCTGGAGGAGCTGCGAGAGCCCGGCGACGCAGCCCGCGCGGCGCAGCGGCTCCTGGACGCGCTGGAGGCCCCGTTCGAGTTGCGAGGCCGCGAGTTCTACGTCAGCGTGAGCATCGGGATCGCGGCCGGGAAGGACGACGCCGAGACGCTCTTGCGGGACGCCGACCTGGCGATGTACAGGGCCAAGAGCCGCGGCAAGGGGCGCTACGCGGTGTTCGAGCCCGGGATGCACACGGCGATCGTCGAGCGCCTGGAGCTCGAGGTCGACCTGAAGCGGGCGCTCGAGCGCGAGGAGCTGGCGGTCGTCTACCAGCCGATCTTCAGCCTGGTGAGCGGCTCGGTCACCGGGGTCGAGGCGCTCGTCCGGTGGCACCACCCCACGCGGGGGATCGTGATGCCGGAGAGCTTCATCCCGCTGGCGGAGGAGAGCGGCATGATCGGCGAGCTGGGCCGGTGGGTTCTCCGCAAGGCCTGCCACCAGGGCGCCCTGTGGCGGGCGAAGTACCCCGGCCACCCGGGACTCGGAATCGGGGTGAACATCTCCGTCGCCCAGCTCCGCGAGCCCGGCTTGGTTCGGGAGGTCTCGGACGCGCTGGCCGAGTCGCAGCTGGACGCGACCGGTTTGACGCTCGAGATCACCGAGACGGCGCTCATGGAGAGCTTCGACGAGGCGATCGAGGAAGTCGATGCCCTGAAGGCGCTCGGGGTGGACCTCGCGATAGACGATTTCGGCACCGGCTACTCGTCGCTCCGTTATCTCCGGCGCCTGCCTCTCGACGTGATGAAGATCGAGAAGTCGTTCGTTGACGGGATCGGCCGGCCCGGGGAGGAGCCCGACCTGCTCCGCGCCATCATCGACCTCGCGAACATCTTCGGCCTGCGGGTCGTGGCCGAGGGGATCGAGCGCCCGGAGCAGCGCGAGCGGCTGCTCGAGCTCGGATGCGAGCTCGGCCAGGGGCATCTGCTCGCCGAGCCCCTCGACGCCGCCGGCACGGATGCCCTCCTGTTCCGGGTCGGCCTGCTCGGCGGGCCATCTGGAGAGGCAGGCAACCCGCCGGCGGGCGAGACGACTACGATCGAGCGACAGGTCGATCGTGGCGCGGATTGAGAGCTACAGCCCGGGGCGCATCGTCGTCGACGGCGTCGAGCATCACACCGACGTCATCGTCCTTCCGGACCGGGTGCTCGGAGACTGGTGGCGGCGCGATGGCCACTCGCTTGTGATTGAGGACCTGGGCGACGTGCTCGAGGAGCTTCCGCAGCGGCTGATCCTCGGATGCGGGTACGCCGAGCGGCTGCAGCCGGAGCGCTCCGTCATCGAGGCGCTTCGCGAGCGCGGGGTCAAGGTGGAGCCGCTGCCGACCGATCAGGCCGTCGAGCGCTTCGAGGAGCTCGAGGCGCGCGACCCCGCGGCCGTCGCCGCTGCGCTCCATCTGACTTGCTGATCGCGATCCTGTGCGCGCTGGCGCTCGCCCTTGCGGCCCCGGCGCAGGCATCCGCAACTGAGAACTTCGCGAACGAGCCGCCATTCGGCGGCCAGCTCCCACCACCGCTCGAGCGTCCGCCTTCGCTGTCGCGCCCGCCGGCCGGGTTCACCCTCACCGGCAGGCAGGCGATCGCGGCGGCGAATCGGGCCGACGCGGTGCGGGCCGAGCGAGCCGAGAGTCCCGGCATGTACCCGATCGTGTTCGAGCGCGGTGACAGCTGGCAGGTGAGCTACTTCACCGGCCCGGATACCGACCGGACGGAGGTCGCCCAGGCGATCGTCGACGGGCGGACCGGGCAGGTGCTCGGGGCTTGGCACGACATCCAGCTCACGGACGCGCTCGCCCGCGGCTACAGCGGCGCGATCGCCCAGAAGGTCAACGCGCCCTACGTCTGGTTGCCGCTTTGCCTCCTGTTCCTGGTCCCCTTCGTCGACCCGCGCCGGCTCTTCCGGCTGCTCCACCTCGACCTGTTGGTGCTGCTGGGACTGGGGGTCTCGCTGTTCCTCTACAACCGTGCGGAGATCACCGCCTCCGTCGGGCTCACCTACCCGGTGCTGATCTACGTGTTCGCGCGCATGTTGTGGTCCGGGATCTGGCCCCGGGAACGCGACGGGCCGCTGATCCCCGTGATCCCGCTGAAGTGGGTCGCGATCGCGGCCATCGCGCTCGCGTGCGCCCGGATCGCGCTCAACATCGTCGACTCCCACGTGATCGACATCGGCGTCGCCGGGGTGGTGGGAGCCGACCACATCACGCATGGGCAGGACCTCTACGCCGGGAACTTCGCCCAGGGCCTGGCGATCCGCGGCGACGTCTACGCGCCGTTCAACTACCTCGCCTACGTCCCCTTCGAGCTGATCTTCCCGTGGAACGGCCATTGGGGGAGCGTCCCCGCGGCGCATGCGGCCGCCATCACGTTCGATCTGCTGACGGCGGTCGGGCTGTGGGCGCTCGGCCGGCGGCTGCGGCCCGGGCCAAACGGGAGGGCGCTCGGGGTCGGGCTCGCGTTCGCGTGGCTGGCGTACCCGTTCACGCTCTACACGATGAACGCGAACGCCAACGACTCGCTCGTCGCGATGCTCCTCGTCGGCGCCATGCTCGCGGTGACCTCGGCGCCGGTGCGAGCCGTCGCGGTCGCCCTCGCCTCAGCGGCCAAGTTCGGCCCGGCTGCCGTGGCACCGCTGTTCGCGACCGGGACAGGGGAGCGGCGGTGGCGGCAGGCGATCGTCTTCAGCGTCGTGTTCCTCGCCGTCGCGGCGGTCCTCGTCATTCCGTTCCTGCCGCCCGGTGGCCTGCGCCAGTTCTACGACCACACCCTCGGCTACCAGGCGTCCCGCAGCTCCCCGTTCAGCGTCTGGGGCCAGGCCCCGTCGCTGCGCTTCCTGCAATCCGCCGAGCGGGTGATCGCGGCGCTACTGGCGATCGCCGTCGCCTTCTGGCCGCGTCGCAAGACCCCGGCCCAGATCGCGGCGCTGGCGGCGGCAGTGACGATTGCCGTCCAGCTCGGGGCGACGCACTGGTTCTACTTCTACGTCGTGTGGTTCCTGCCGCTCGCGCTGGCGGCGATGTTCTGGGCGCAGCGCGGGGACGCTGGGACGCCGGCTACGCGATCCGCGTCTCCAGCATCCCCAGCGTCGGCGAGCTGATCGCGATCTCGTCGCCGCGCTTGAGCCACACCCGGGGGTCCCGGGTCGAGCCGACGCCCGACGGCGTCCCGGTCGACACGATGTCGCCGGGCTCGAGCGTCATCAGCCGCGACAGGTGGGCGACGAGCTGTGGGATGCCGAAGATCAGGTCGTCGGTCGAGGCGTCCTGCATGACCTCTCCGTTCACGGTCAGCGAGAACGAGACCGTGCCGTCCTCGAGCGCCTCATCAGCGGTCACCAGCGCTGGGCCGCAGGGAGCCGAGCCGTCGAACACCTTGCCCGGCATCCACTGCGGGGTCGCGAACTGCAGGTCGCGAGCGGACAGGTCGTTGAGCAGCGTGTAGCCTGCGATGTGGTCCGCGGCGGCGGACTCGTCCACCTCCGAGGACCGCCGCCCGATGACGAACGCCACCTCCGCCTCGTAGTCGACCTTGTCGCTGGCGGTCGGGAGCCGCACCGCGGCGCCGGTCGGCACCAGGGCGTTGCGGTACTTGCCGAAGATCGCCGGGGCGTCCGGCGGATCGATGCCCGCCTCGGCGGCGTGGGCCCGGTAGTTCAGGCCGATGCAGACGATCTTCTCCGGGTCCGGCACCGGAGGGAGCAGCTCGACCTCGTCGAGCGCGATCCCTCCGCCTGCGTCGATCCCGCTCAGCTCACCGAGGCGATCGCCCTCGAGCAGCTCGCGCACACTCGAGCCGTCGCCGCCCAGGGCATCCCACGCGTCGACCACGGCGCCGTCCACCAGGAGGCCGGCCCGCGGTCCCCGGTCAGAGCGGTAGGTCAGGATCCTCATGGCGGCGGAGACTATCTCGCCCGTAGAATCACTTCGGCGGGCCTGGCGCCCGCGATCCCCTGGGGGCGTAGCTCAGTTGGTTAGAGCGCCGGCCTGTCACGCCGGAGGCCGCGGGTTCGAGTCCCGTCGCTCCCGTCCCCGTCGCCCGCGTGTTCATGCGGAAAACGCGCCCTCGCCCTCGGCCTCATCCGGAGCGGCGGGGGCCGCGCTTTCGCCGTTTGCGCCTTTTTGCGCCTTTTCAGCCCCCACCAGTAGCGCCCCAAGGCGAGCGTTGGCGGCATCGCGGCGGGTCTTCACATCGGTGTAGACGTCGAGCGTGAAGCTCGATTTGCGGTGGCCGATCTGCCGCATCGTGTAGGCCGGATCGGCCCCGGCCTCGGCCATCAGGGAGGCGTAGGTGCGGCGGAGCGAATGGAAGCTCACGCCATCGGGAATCGGGTCCCAGCCCTCGGCCGCGAGCAATTCGTTCGCCCGCCCCACGGCCCGACGCAGCAGCCGCGCCACGGCGCTGCGGTCGCGGGGCCGCCGCCGATGCTTGCCGGGAAAGACGAAATCGCTGGGGCTGTTCCAGCGCCCCCGCGCCTTCAGCCCCCGAAGCTCGTGCAGCAGATCGGGCGCGATATCGACTTCCCGAACCCCCGCATCGGTTTTCGACTCGGCCACGCGCATCGTGGCGCTGGCAAGCCGCACGTCGCGCCAGCGCAGGTTGGTGACCTCCGAGACCCGCAGGCCGCCCGCCATCAGGGCGCAGGCGAACATCGGCCGATGGCGCCCGGATGCCCGCAGCAGCGCGGCGGCCTGGTGCGCATCGAGGCTCACGCGGCGCGGCGCAGCGGCCTTCAATCGGCGCCGCCGGCCGGCGCGGCCATCCAGCGGGCTGCGGTCGATGATTCCGTACTCCGCGGCCTCTCCGAGAATCTGCCCGAGGCGGATCAGCGTCTTGTTGATGGTGCCGGCCGAGAGCCGGCCCTCGCGGCCCTTCGCCGCCGTATAGCGGTCAATCTCCCGGGCCGTTATCTGCGAGAGGCGATGGCGCCGGAAGAACGGCAGCAGATGGGCCGATAGCACCCATTCGTAGTCCTCGGCCGTCCGAGGCCGCCATTCGATCCGGTGGCGGGCAAACCACTCGCTGGCGAACTCGTGGAAGCTGGGCTCGCCCTCGGCCTCGACGCCGGGATCGGGGGCCGGCTCGGGCGGGCGCCATGCGCCGCGCCGAACCTGCGCCATCACGAACCCCAGCTCCTCCTCGGCATCGGCGCGGGAGTAGCCATCGGCGGAGTTGCCGGCGGTCATCGTGCGGCGCTTGCCGTAGGCGTGGAAGCGGAGCACGAACGAGACGCCGCGCTTGCCCTCGCGCTCGATGATCTCCCCCTGCGCCCTGCGCCCGCCGTGGTTAGCCTGTTGCTGGGCGGCATGGATTTACCCTCCTTGGCTCCGGGGGCGGGCCGGTCCTGCGGTGCCGCCCCATTGAATTTGTAGCGACGTTAGCCCACTCACGGTTTCCTGCCAATCGGCAGCAACTCGACGCTGGCCCGCGCCTCTCCGGCGGCGCGGCCTGAGGGGCCGACGGGGCGGTCTCCGCCCGGACCAACTGCGGCATCGCCCGCTCGACCTCGGCGCTGCTGAAGCGCAGCCGGGGCCGCTTGCCCTCGCTGAGGCGCCGGCAGCCGAGCTCGGCCTTGTGGCGGCGGACCCATTCGGGCCGCACGCCATAGCGCTCGGCCACCCAGCGGGCATCGACCCAGCCATCCGAATCCTGCGGCATCACGGTGCTCGCGATGCTGAGCGAATCCAGCAGCGCGTCCAGCTTCCGCTCGAGCCGGGCCTGGCCGGCGGCGACGGCCGCGAGGGCGTCGTGCGAGGGGTCAGCTATGGCCGCCCCCCTTTCCGGCCCTCGCGGGCCGGGTTCGTTTCGTTCGAGCTGGGCAAGTAGGGCAGGGGGCGGATTTGCGCCTCGGGCCACGTGCGGGCCCCGCATGCTGTGGCAAGGCGATATGCCCTGGCCCTGGCCCCGGCCCCCGTAAGGGGGGGCCAGGGGGCCATGTGCCACTTGGCGAGCAATCGCCCCGGCCTCGGGCCACGTTCGGGCCATGTACCGGGCCACGTTGCCTACCACGGAAATTCCCCCTCGTCGGGCTCCTCCTCGGGGCCGTTGTCGGCGGCCTCTCGGTAGCGGCGAAGCGAGATGTGCACGTGCTCAGTCCCCCGCTTCTCCGCCCGAACGAACCGCTCGTTGATGAGGTCCTGTCGCGCCCTATCGACGTAAGCGGCCTTGCCTTCGACGGCGGCCCTGATTTCCCCCACGTTCAGTCCCTCGGGGGCGCCCTCAAGGACCAGGCTCACCTTCTCCATGTAGCCGGTCAGGCGCTTGTGCCCCTCGGCCTTCTCGGGCGGTTGCTCCAGCGCCACGTCCAGGCCGCCGCCGGGGAGCGACTGGCCGACGAACTGGGCCACGACGCCGCCCTGGGCCGCGGCGCCGCCCAGGCGCCCGAGGCGCTTCACGTGGCCCGGCCGGTCCTTCCAGACCTTGACCAGCGAGCGCCCGGTCAGGTCGCGTCCCCATGGCTCGACCACCACTATCTCGTAGCTGACGTCGGCCTTGGCCCGCTTGTGCTGGCCGCCGAGGCTGTAGCCGCCCCGCCGCTCGCGGTCCTTGACCACATGGTCGACGATCACCACCGCCGGGCCGCGCTCGCGCAGGAGCTTGGGCAGGCCGCGCATCCACCTGGCGATCTCCGTGTTGTCTCCGACCTGGACCCCGTGGAGGGTGAGCGCGTCGGTGAACCCGTCCAGCACCGCCAGCGTCGGCTCGTGCTCACCGAGCAGCGCCAGGATCTCGGCGCGGCCGGCGTCGTCCAGGGGCTCGTCGGGAGCCACATAGTGGAAGCGCTCGCGGATGAGCTCATCCGGGACCGCCAGCGCCCGCAGGCGGCTGACGATCACCGCCGGGTCCTGGTCGTCAAAGTCGATGTAGAGGACGTGCTCGCCAGCGAGCATCCGTTCCCGGCAGGCCGCGCAGGCGAGCCAGCCCTTGGTCGTCTCGGGCTCCCCGAAGAGAATGTGGACCTTGCGCGGATAGAGGAGCCGCTCGCCATCGCTGCGAGCGAGATAGGCCGGGGGAAGCTCAAGGTCGCCGCCCCCCGACAGCACAGGACCAAGGTCGAGCGGCGCCCAGGTGGTGTCCCGCTCGGCCCGGTCGGACGCGCCCTCACCCGGCGCCTCATTCGGCCGGGCCCCATCGCCGCCGGCCTCCTCCTCCGCGATGCGCTGGTCGGCGCGTTCGTGGGCCTCGGGCCCGTCGCCGTTGAAGCAGGCCGGGCAGAGGCGGGCGCCATCGTCGGGGTCGCTGAGGCCGCCGCCCGCGTCCCCGCCGCAGCGGTCGCAGGGAATCTCGCCCCGCGAGCCCCACCGCTCGGTCATGCCGCCTCCCGGGTCGGCGCCGAGGGGTAGTGGCCGCGCCGCGCCATCTCGACCGCCTGCTCGGCGGCGGCGACCTGCTCGTCGTCAAGATCGAGCTCGCGCAGTTGATGACGGAGCTCGAAGCAGGAGAGCCCGGTGAGCCGAGCGGCCTCGACGGGCAGGGAGTAGCCGGCAACCGGGAGCCGCGTCTGGACGGCGGCGCTCATCCGGCCCCCTTGCAGCGGTCGGCGGCCCGCTCCGCGTCGCCCTTGACGAATACGAGGAGTCTCTGGTGGACCGGCGTCAGCTTTCGATGCGCGAAGTTCCGCGACGCTCGCATCGCCGCCGAGCCGGCCGGGTCGATGACCGACGCGTCGTTGTAGAGGGCCGCTCCGGCATCGACGAAGGCGTTGGTCGCCACCTCCGGCAGCCGCCGCAGATGCCCTCGCTGGTCTCGGATGTCTGCGATGACGATCGCCGCGAACGAATCGCCGGCCAGGGCCTCGACTGCTTGCCCGATCACATCCGCGAGCGCCGCGCAGAAGTCCAGCCAGGCCCTCGCGGCCATCACGGAGAGGTCGCGCGGATCGTCGGAGTAGACCTCCAAGTCACCGAACGGCGGCGATGAGAACAGCAGGTCGGGCGGCGGCTCGTCGGCGAGATGGAACGCGAGGTCCGCCGAGTCGCCGACGATCCAGCGGGGCCCGAGGTGCAGCGCCTCGGCCTGTTCGAGGTTGGCGGCGATCTGCTCCGGGCGGAGGTCGATGCCGAGGTAGCTGTAACCGAGCTTGGCGGCGACGATTCCCCGGACGCTGCCGCCTGCGAACGGATCGAGAATCCGGCCGCCGGGCGGACACCACCAGCGGTATGCGAGCTCGCATAGGACCGGATCGAAGACGCTGGTGCCCGAGTCGGCGCCGGAGCGGTTGCGGATGCTGTCCGAGAGGCCGAGCAGGTTCTCCGCTCTTCCGCGCTCGGGACGAATCCCGAGGTCGAGCCAGGCCCGCCGACGCTTCTGCCAGTCACCGGATCGGCGGTCGAGCACCGAGAACGGCGGCTCTATGAACTCCCCCCGCAGAGATCCCGGCCTGCCGGTCTCGGGCCTGTCCGATGCGAGGGCCCCCAGCGCTGCCTGAATGCTCTCGTGCTCGGAAGCGGCAGAGCTCTGCCGGTTTCGCCATATCTGCCGATAGACCCGCGCCGTGCGCTCCGAGAAGTCGCAGTCCTCGCGCACCCAGGCGCCGTAGTCGCGGTAGCCCAGCCGCGCCTTGGCGGCCTCGCACGCCTCGCCAGCGTTCTCGGCGTGGAGCCGCATCCCGCGGTGGAACTGCTTGACGAGGGCGTGCTCCCGATTCGCGGTGGCCGCAAGCTCAGCGGCGGATGCGCCCGCGAGCTGCTGGGCTGCGGCGGGGGCGCTCATGACGCCTGAACCTCCGTCGCGCCCCGGGCCGGCGTCGTGCCCGGGGGCTGGTCAGCCTCGCCCTCCTCGCCCGGGTCCTGTCCTGTGCGGATGCCGGATGCGCGCCGGCTTCCATACCGCCGGTGATTCCTCCGAAGGCGTCGTTCGCGGCCGAGGTGAAGCCGGGCGCCGCAACGAGGGCGCGCAGTGCGGCGGCGAACGTCCGCGATCAGGGCCGCAGCCCGAATCGCCGCGCGATGGCCGCGTGGAATCCGAGCGTCGAAATGAACTCGGGGCTCGCAGTCGCTGGCCCTGTCGATCTGGTCGAGGACGAGCGCAACGGAAGGGCCGAGGTTGTCGTTGTGGAAGATCCGCTCCACCTCGGGCGCGGTGAGCTGCGGCTCAGCCACGGCGTACCGGAACTTGAGCATCTGAAACTTGTTGAGGTCCAGCTGGTTCCGCCTCGTGGCCCGGCACTCAAGAGCGCGGATGAGCTCCGGCAGGAGGCGGCGAAACCGAACCTCGCCGCCGAGACGCGGAACGTAGACCCGAAAGCGGCTAAGTTGGCTCATGCTCGGGTTCTCCATCAACGCGAGCTGCGAGGGCGCCTGATTGGCCTCGGGCGCTCTCGATGTCTTCGAGGTGCTGCCGGAGCATCAGCCGGAGCTCGGCGCTCACGGTGCGCTCGCGCTCGGCCGCCATCGCGTAGAGCCGATCAGCCATCGGGACCGGCGCATGGAAGGCGATGAACTTGGACGGCGGCTGCTTCATCCAGTCGGAACTTCTAGCGCGTTCAAGGCGCCCGTTCAACCGCCCCGCTGGGTGGTGCCGCCAGCGATTCGGTCGTAGCGGGTTGAAGGACAGTCGGGCGGCCGGATTGCGTCTCGGAGACCACCTCGCAGTCGGCCGAGTCTCACTCCAGGTGGGCGACACCCAACGTGAAGGACTCGCCGCCGAGGGCAGCTCGCACCCGACCTCGAGCCTTCTCAGCGGTGTCCGAGGCAACGCGAGCGGTCACCTTCGTCTGCGACCCGCCCAATCGAATTGCAATTCGAACGGCGGAGGTCGCCTGTCGCCTCCTTGTGCGCAGCGATGTGCTCAGTGATGTTCTGAATCCCCGCCGCGAGAGGATCAGCGCCCACGGTAGACCGAGGCCCAGACGCAGCACGCCCCCGTCGTGGAGGCGTGCAGCGAGTATGAAAAGCGGGCCAGGAGAACAGGCCCGCCGCGGACGTTAGCGCGGTTCTGGGTCCCGGCCGAGGCGACGGCGAGCGCCCAGTGACGGTGTATGCGGCGTTCTAGGCCCTACGAACGAGATTCTCGGCTAGGGAGCAGGGCGTGCGGTTCGTGCCGACCAGCGCGGCTGCGCGGAGTTCTGCTTTTCGCGCAAAGCAGAACCGTCGCCAACTCCCGCAGCCCGGCGGCTTCGATGAGAGTCGCTGCGTGCCGTCTGCCGCTCGCCCTTGGGATGAACGGGCCCATCACGAATGCTCGGTCCTGTAACGACCGGGACCCGCCGAAGCGGGTCCCGAGTCGTGTTCGTCTAGGAGGGAGTAACTCCTGGCGAACTTTTGCTCCTTACCCGAGGTCTAGAACACCTTGATTGCCGAGCCCCAGACCGCGCAGTCCGCGCCCGTATTGCCGACGCTGGTGCCGTCCTCGGTCGCGTACTGGGCCGTCAGCTGCCGGGTCTCGGCCCCGTTCGCGAACTCGAACGTCCCGGAGACCTCTCTACCGGTCCCGGCCACGTCGTTCAGCGGCGCCTGGTCGTTGATGTTGAACGTGTCGTCCTGGAACGCGAACTCTTGCGGGTTGGCTGTCGAGCCCTCGTTGCGGAAGTCCGTCTTGATGATGCCGCCCGGCACGGTGCCGGTGACGCCAACCGCGATGTCGCTGCCGGTGCTCGCACGAGGCACCGGCGGCCGCTCCCGGCACACCGACAAGGGTCGCAGTCGTGCCAGAGTTCATGAACGCCTTGAACGGCACGGCACTCGTCTGCGCCGAGGCGCTGCTGGCCGCGATCGCGAAGATGGCGACGATGGCAGCCGCAAGCAGCCCGATCAGGCTGTGGCGATGTCTCATCTATTCCCTCCTAAGGAACGGGACCGATCGATGATCGCTCCGATTGTCACAAGTGAGCCAACCCTCTCACGTCATTCGGCGGCTGTCAACCCCCGATTCGCGTTCGCGAGCTGCGGCCATCGACTGGTAGTCCAAGTCCAAGCCGGATCGTGACTTCTGCTTTCGCGTGAAGCGACAGCGGCGGGGCTCAACGCGAAAGGCGCCGCCGCCACGCCTCGCGAACCTCGTCGGAGTCGCAGCGGTCGAGTTCCCAGAATTCCGGCCCGCCTGGATGGAAGCGGCCATCGTCGTCCACGGGGTAAGGCCCGGATGAGGGCTGGCGAAGGCGTTGCAGCGTTCGGATCGCCGTGACCTTCGCCAGCGCCCGACGGCCAGAGGTGGCGTCGGATCGGGCTAGGCGTTCGAGTTCACGTTGTAGGTCGTCGTCGTTCATTGGGGGTCAATTGGAGGAATTCCTTACACACCGCGCCATGCGGCGGCTAACCCCACGAAATCCTGCCGTAGATTTACCTCCCCTTCCCCGGCACGTACGTTCCGGTCCGTGGAGCGGGGATTCTGCGCGCGGGAAAGCGAGGTTGCTAGTACGGCGCTCGGCGAGCTCAGCGAGCAGCAAGCGGCCCCGGGGCCGCGTGGGCATCTCAGTTCCTCTCTGCCGCGAGGGCATTTGAGCGCGCCACCCGCGCGAGGCCGTCGGCGTGCTTGGGCGCGATGCGGTAGATCATGCCGAGGGCGCACTCCGTGGCTTCGATGTAGCCGTCGTCCACGAGGGCCGCGAGCTTGGCATGGTTCCTGCCGGCGTTCATCAGCACTCCGTCGGGGTAGAAATCCCAGAGGCCGCGCAGCGTGGCCAGCTCATCCGGCATCAGTTGGCTTGGGGTTCGGGCCATCTCCTGAATGTTGGCGCAGCCGCGGAGACACGGCGGCGCCGCCGAGGCGATGCGACACACCCCAGCGGCGCCACCCGGGAACAGGAGGCATTCCCCGGAGGGCGGGCCGCGCCTGGTCCGCGCAGCCGCCGGCCCTCCGCTCTTGCTCGGCTCATGCACGAGCAAGCTCCATCGTGCTCAGGCGAGCCCGGTGACTACCGTGAACGCCGTGGGCCTGTAGACGCAAAGCGCCAGCCGCTCCTCAGCCCGGATCGCCGTCAGGTTCTGAGCGAAGTACGAGCCGTGGCTATTGCTCGCCTCGACCCGCAGCGCGCCCCTCCGGTGGATTGCCGCGCCGGTGCTGAATGCGCCGACCAGGGCCGAGCCCGCCGTCATGTTGGAGGTCACCACTACCCGCAGCCCCCACAAGTTCTCCGCCGTGGAGAATTGCGAGGATGAGGCCGGGCCCTGCGGTCCGCCGTACGGCCCATAGAACGGGCCGCCTCCGAGGAACTGGCCGCTGCTGTCCTTCCCGAGCCTGATCGCCTGCCAATTCGTGGGATTGACGATGACCGTGTCCGGATCGAGCTGCGAGCTGCCGCGCGTGCCGTTGGCGGCCTTGAAGATCGCCGTGGCGTTGTCATCCGCGGTGCCTCGGGCGTAGGTGCCGATGGTTCGGTTGCCGGGCGAGATGAAGCCCGCGAGATTGGGCGCCGTGCCATTGCCGAGCAGCACCTGTGCCTCCTCGGCGGTGGAGACGAATAGCTGCAATCGCTGGTTGAGATACGCGCCGATCTGCGGCGCGTCTTCTAGGAGCTCATCGCTCACTGGAATCAGCGTTGCGATCTTTCTGACCGGCTCGCTCGTCTCACCGAAGACGATCGAGGATTCGGGCTTGGTCGCGCCCTCAGAGGTCGGGGCCGCGGCGTTGGTCACCGTGGTCTCGGAAACGAACCGCACGGGGTTTCCGGCCGCAGGCGGCTGGGGCATGAGGTCCGAGACGTAGAGGCGCTGGAAGAGCGACTCCACGACGCCCGGGATGTAGCTCGCGGGCGTCAGGGCCGTGCCCGGCGTGGTGGTGAGCGTGCCCTTCGTGCTCAGCTCCACCCCGCCGCTGCTCCAGATTTCCGACCTGGCGCCCGGGTCGCGGATGCTGCGGTATTGCTTTGAGGCGATGAACTGGTCGCCCGGGCCCTTGCCTTGGACCGTGCCATCAATGCCCCTATCCCACGGCAGGTTGCCGTGGTCTAGCTGGGCGATCTGAGCTTCGACCGACTTCTGCGCCTCGGCCTCGTTGAGGAGCTCAGCCGCGTCCATTCGTTCCTTTGCTGTGAGCTCGCGGCCGGCGGCATCGGCCTGCTCGAACATGCTGAGTGCTTGCCGCGTGAGATTGCGTGCGTTTTTGGCCACAGGTCTACCCCTCTTTCGGGTAGCGGTTTTTCATGTGTGGCCGGTCTGAGTGCGTTCTGGGTCTTGCCGCGCCTTGCCCCCGTCGGGGTCATCGAGCTTGGTCATCAGCCTGGTCGCCCGTCCCCCTCTCGGCCTTGCCGCGCCTTGCCCCGGCTCGCCCCCGTCTTCCGAGGGGTCTTAGCGAGGGGTCATCGGCTTGGTCATCAGCCGCTGGTGGGATCGGTTTCTTGACCGGTGTCTCATCGGACTATAGGCCGCCGCGAGACCCGTGGAAAGGGGAGGACCTCCATGTTGCAATATGGCGGCTCTCGCCGCGCCGGCCTTCAGGACAGCTTGATTCCAGCGCACTCCGCAAAGCCGTACTGGCTCGCATGCGCGTTGGCCTCGTCGCCGAGGTCCTTGGCCTGCTGCAGTTGTTCGTTGTAGCTATTTGCGTTTCCGGCGGCGAGCGCCGTCGCGGCGCGGTCGAGCGCAGCGGCCTGTCGGCCCAGTGCGGCCTCGTAGGCGTGCAGTTCCGAAAGCTCGTCGGGCGGAGCGTTGAAGAGCTCGAGCTGTGCCCGGGTACTCCTCGCGCTGTCACTGAACTTGCGCATCAGGGCGGCGAGTGCTTGGCGGGCCCCGGACGCAGACTTCGTCGTCACCTGCTTGATCTGATCAACTAGTTTCGCGGGCGGGGCTGTTCTTCGGTCCGCCGGTGCTGCAGTCCACGTCGCCGCGACCGATCAAGACCTGCCTCGCGACGGAGGCGTCATGCGGTGGCGGGGGCAGGCCGATCGAGTAGAGGGTGGCTCCCGCGGCGACCTTATTGTGTTCGTCGAGGCAGAACCACCATACGTTTTGGAGCGACTTCCCCTGCATCGGGTAGTACACGCACCCTCCGGGCAACCCCTTCTGAGGCTTTGATGTGAGGACCGGCTGGCCGAGCTCGCGGATCATCTCCGCCCGCGGCGTTCCCGAGTTGATCTTGTTCGCCGTCCCGTAATCGACGCCCGGCGGTGGCGCGATGGACGTGGATTGGGTTCCACCCGATCCCCCGCAACCGACGACGACCGCGGCGAACGCCGCCAGAAGCAGTGCCGCTATTCCGCGAGCGCACAGCCGATGTTGCACTTTGCCTCGACCCCCGCCGATCCGGTCCACGTCCGCAGCTTAGCTTGCCCAAGAGCCCGGCGGCGGCCGCGCTCCGGAATGCCGCGAGTCAGTGGCGAAGAAAGGCAAACGGGCGGGCACCGGCAAATGCGTCCCGCCGCGCCGGATAGCCCGCTCGACATGTCACGAACCCTCGTTTCACCGTGCCGCCGTGGTCCGCAAAATGACAAAGCTTTGCAACGCAACGTTCGGCAAACCGTGATAGCTTCGCGTTGCGCAAGCGGTTTTCGCCTGCGGCTAACCCGTGGACCTTGCCAGACATTCGGGGCTTGACAAACATCCGATGGCTGTGAGAGGGTCCGCCTGATTCCAGAAATCGGACCGATCAAACGATCGGTCCACCAGGAGGGAGTATCGAATGAGTAGATATCGCCGCAGCCTGATTGCGGCATTCGCCGTGGGTATCATCGGCGTCCTCGCGATCGGGGCCAGCAGCGCCTCGGCGCAGAACGGCACGGTGCCGTTCAAGGCGTTCATGAACTCCGGCACGCAGGCCACCCTTACGGGTGTCCCGGGAGCCGCCGCCGTTGCCCAGTGCAGCACCGGCAGCGACATCTCGGTTGGCGTGGTTGGCACCGCGCCGGGAGGGATCATCAAGACCCTGTATCACCGACGAGGGGACCACGACCAACCCCGATCCGTTTGCCTTCCAGGATGACACCTTCAACATCAACGACCAGGCGCCGCTGAACGATGTTGGCGACGACCGGTACCGAGGTCTCCGGGACGTTCGAGTTCGCGAACGCGGCCGAGACCCGGCAGCTGACGGCCCAGTACGCGACCGAGGACGGCACCAGCGTCGGCAATACGGGCGCGGACTGCGCGGTCTGGGGCTCGGCAGTCAAGGTGATCGCTGAGTAGTGACGTTGGTATGGCGCAATAATCGGTAGGGGAATCCCTCCGACTGGACTCACACCGGGACCCGCTTCGGCGGGTCCCGGTCTGTATCGGGGGTGGCGATCGAGATGTGAGCGTTCAGGAGTGCGTCAGGCTGGGTTCCCTCGATACGCCTCCTCCCGCCCCGCCAAAAGGCGCAAATGCAGATTTGCGCCTTCATTGGCGCCTATCGGCGCGGATCCGCGGCTAGCGATCCGGCCCCGCCGGGCGGCCTTCGAGGCGCCGAAACCCGCTCTCCTGAGCCGATCTCAGGGCTGGCTCCCAGCCGCCTGTCACGCCGGAGGCCGCGGGTTCGAGTCCCGTCGCTCCCGTCTTTTTCGCTTGGCTCTGCGACTTTCGCTGCGGGACTAATTCGCGCTGTGGTGTGCCGAATACCCATAGAGTGAGCGCCAGTGATTAAGGTCGTCATGGCACTTCGACGTCGCGACGACGTGGCGCCCGAGCAGTTCCACCGCTACTGGCGCGAGGAGCACGGCCCCCTGGCCTGCCGGCTGCTCGAGCCCCTGAACCTGCGCCGCTACGTCCAGACCCACACCCTCGACACCGATCTCAACGCACAGCTCGCCGCCGCGCGTGGCACGGGTGAAGCTTTCGACGGCGTCGCCGAGCTGTGGTGGGAATCGCTCGACGATTTGATCGCTGCTTTCGGCAGCGAGGAAGGGCAGGACGCGAACGCCGCACTGGCGGAGGACGAGGCGAGGTTCATCGACCTCAGGCGGTCGTCCCTGTTCCTGACGGAAGAGCAAGTGATCTTCGACGGCAACGGCTAGAACCGACGCGGACACGGTCGAGAACTACGAGCGGTAGGTCTCTATGGTGCCAAGTCCCGTCGCTCCCGTCTGAAATCCCAGGGTAAGCTCGGAACGGACCCATAACGAAGGAGCGGGGCTATGACCGAAGAGACCGAGACGGCGATCCTGGCTGGAGGGTGCTTCTGGGGAGCGCAGGAGCTGTTGCGCAAGCGCGACGGCGTGATGTCGACCCGGGTCGGATATTCGGGCGGGGAGGTTCCCAACGCCACCTACCAGAACCACGAGGGCCACGCCGAGGCCGTCGAGATCGTCTTCGACCCCGAGCGGATCTCCTATCGGGACATCCTCGAGTTCTTCTTTCAGATCCATGACCCGACCACGAAGGACCGGCAGGGGAACGACGTCGGGTCCAGCTACCGCTCGGAGATCTTCTACACGAGCGACGACCAGCGCGAGGTTGCCGAGGAGACGATCGCCGACGTCGACGCCTCGGGCCTGTGGCCCGGCAAGGTCGTCACCGAGGTGAGCGAGGCCGGCCCATTCTGGGAAGCCGAGCCCGAGCACCAGGACTACCTACAGCGGATCCCGAACGGCTACACCTGCCACTTCGTGCGCCCTGACTGGAAGCTGCCGCACCGCGAGAAGACCGCGTAGGGCGGCGTCACCGCAGATAGCTCCGGCTCGCCCTGCCCCGCGTCAGCCGGCGGGCTGGACCGTGATGCCCTCGGGCGCGCTCAGCTTGCCGCCGGAGGCGAAGACCTTCTGGTTTCCGTTCTTGGGGTCGATCCTCAGCACGGTGGGCTTCTTGGCGTCGTTGACCACGTAGAGCTTGCCGTCGAGCCCCAAGGCCACGCCCGTCGGGTCGTCCAGCTTGCCGGCATGGGCGACGACCTTCTGCTTGCCGGTCTTCACCGTCACCCGCACGATCCGATTCCCCGACGAGTCGGCGAGGTAGGCCGTCTTGCCGTTGTCCGTGACGGTCATGCCATAGGGATCGTCGAGATGCCCGCCCTTGGCGACGAATGACTGGTTGCCGCTGCCGGGATTCACCTTCAGCAGGGCGCCGCTGTCGCCGGGCCCGGCATTCTGGTCGGAGACGAGGAGCTTGCTGTTGGGCAGGGCGCCGATCCCAAGCGGGCCGCCGTTGAAGTGCTGGTCCTCGGACAGAACGGACGTATTGCCGTTCTTGGGGTTCACGTCGAAGATCGCCCCCAGGAGGTCGGTGCCGGCGAACGGATCAACCGCGTCGACCTCGTTCTTCGAGGCGACCGCGACGTCCGTCGGGCCCTTGAACTGGGGATCCTTCGAGACCGTGGCAACACCGCCCTTCTTCGTGTTGACTCGGAAAACGGCACCGCCGCCGCCGAACGCCTCGTAGTCGCCGATGAAGAGCTTGTTCTTGCCGGCGAAGTCCCCGCTGTCAGGGGACACCAGCTTGCCGGCCGAGGCGACGATCTTCTGCTTGCCGGTGTTCTGGTCGATGCGGATCACCGCGTGGGCACCCGGGTCGCCCACGTATAGATCGCCGGCGCGCGCCTGCGCCGCGGCCGGGGCCAGCAGCGCGAGTGCGAGCACCACCAGGACGAGTCGATGCCGGATCAGCATGCGCAGTCAACCTACACGAGGCGGATCGGCGGCAGCGCGCGGCGGTGGCTCAGAGGGCCCGGGCGCGCCGGTGCACTTCGTCGACGGCTGCCTTGCCGTAGAGGGCCTCGACCAGGCGCAGGGCCTCGGCCACATTCTCGTCGAGGATCCGTTCGCGGTCGCGTCTTCCGGTGAGCGTGAAGCCGAACAGGCTGTTCACGCTCACGCACATCCCCGTCGCCGCCGCGGGCCACTGGCCGCGAAGCATGATGATCGCCTCCTCGAGGACCCGGACCTCGGGGTCCGAACGGTCGGCCTTGGCGGTGATCGGTGTACGTGGGGCAAGTGTGTTCGTTGACATCGTGTCCTCCGTTACGAATCCCCACAAAGGTAAGCGCCGCCCCGCAAACGAGCCGTAAAGCGACGCCAATGGGTGGGTAAAGATGCCCTGCGTTAGGGTCGAGCTGAACGTCGTCGGCGGCTGCTGCGGCACGGACCACCGCCATGTGGCGGAGATCCGCGACGCGTGGGGGTAGCTAGAGCGCCCCGCCCGCCGCGGGCGGCGCGGTCGGGTCCGCGCCGTCCTCGCCCAGCCCCTCGCGGGCGAGGTACTCCTCGACCAGCAGTGGGCTGTCCGCCGAGCGCTCGATCACGGTCAGCAGGTCGGTCATCGTCGCAACCTCCTCGACCTGCTCCTTGACGAACCACTGCATGAACTGCTCGGCCTGGAAGTCGTCGTTGCCCCGTGCGAGCTTGAACAGCGCGTTGATCTCGTCCGTGACCCGCATCTCCTGGTCGAGCGCCATCCGAACCGGCGCGACGACGTCGTCGAACCGGGTCAGCTTGGACTCGATGTCGGGGATGCGCACCTCCTCGCTCGCGTCGAGCAGGTACTGGACCATCATCATCGCGTGGCTGCGCTCCTCGACCGCCTGGCGGTAGAAGAACGCGGCCAGGCGCGGCAGGGTCTCCGACTCGTAGTAGACGGCGGCGCCGATGTACTGCTGGTGCGCGGCGAACTCGTTCGCGATCTGCTCGTTCAGCGCTGCGGCGAAGGACTGCTCTGCCATCGGGCCTCCTGGTCGAGAACGGGTCCGGTCGAAGGTATAGGAAGGACGTCCTAGTCGGCCCAGCGGAAGCCGGCGTCGGCCGGCTTGGGCTCGAGCGGGCTCGTGGCGAGGCCGTCCGGGACGCTCGGGTCATTGTAGCCCGAGGGCGCCACGTCGTTCGGAGTGTCGGGGTGGAAGAGCGAGGCCAGGTACTGGATCTGCTGTCTCCCGACGCCGAGCTCGCCCTGGCCGCCTCCGTAGACGGCGATCTCCTCACGATCGCAGTACTCGTAGACCGACATGAGCTCCTGGAGCGAGCCGAACCGGGACGGCTTGGAGTTGATCGCGGGTGGCTTGTGCTCCAGCCGCTCCACGTCGGCCAGCGACTCGAGCGGCGCGTCCCACGTCACCCGATCCATGTCGAGCACCCGGCGGGTCTCGTCGTTTAGGTCCGGATCCTCGAGGTAGGCGTCGGGGAACGCCGACGAGACGTTGCGGTAGAGCACGGGGTCAGTCTCGACGTCGACCGGGGTGCCGCGGTAAAGCCCCTTGAGATCGAGGATGTCCACGTTCGCGATCTCCGAGAGCTCCCCGATCAGATCCTCATCCCAGTCGTTCTCGGGGTCCAGCTTCCAGCGGAGGGTCGGGTATTTCTCCAGGCGGCGGACGACGGGATCGGGGGTGGAGCCGCCGTCCTCCCCGAACGTGGTCAGGCGGGTCGAGCACACGAAGTAGAGCGGCGAGAGCTCGCGCCCGACCACCTTCCACAGCGGCTCGCCCGCCTGGCGGAGGGCGAGGTCCAGGGCGGCGCTCTCGAAGGCCCAGCGGCGATAGTGCCGCGAGCTATCGCGTTCCGGGGGAGCCCCCGGGAACAGGTCGAGCTCGCCCAGGACCTGACATAGCTCGCCGAGCGTCGACGGGCCGGACAGGTCGTGCACAGGCCCGGTGTCGCGATGGGCGATGTGGTCGAGCACGTCGTAGACGACGTCCTCCCCGATGCCCTCCTCGCCGCCGCCCTTCATGTGAATGATCGTCGACCCCCTGGTGAACTCCGGGGAGTAGTCGCGGTCGTTGTTCTCGAGCTCGTAGGACTCGACCGAGATCGGCAGCTTGGCGATGTCGTCGTAGGCGCTCAGAGGACGCAGGCTATTGAGTCGCGCCGCTCGAGCGCCGGCTCTCAGAGCGGCGGCAGCTCGGCGGTCGTTCCGCTCCCGTCGGCAATCTCGGGCGGTACGGCCTCGAACCCGGGTCGCTTGAAGAACCCGCGGTTGCCGAAGGCCCACCAGGAGAACATCAGCACGACTCCCACGAGCGCGAACCCAATGCCGATCACGAGCGGCATCCCGACGCCCAGCACCGAGCTCCCCGTGCTCGAGTCGCCGGGGTCGGCAAGCCGAATGGCCGATTGGACCAGGAGAAAGCCGAGGCCGGCGGCGCCCAGGAGGGGCGCGACCCCGATGAACAGGAAGTTCTTGACCGAGTCCGTGAGGTGGTGGCGCCAGTAGACCACGCAGGCGATCCCCGTCAACACGTAGTAGAAGGCGATCGCGAGCGACAGGGCGTTCAGCGAGTCCGAGAGGAAGTTCTGGGAGGCGATGCTCCCGCCGACGTACCAGGCGGTGGCGATCACTCCGACGACGATGGTCGAGATCTCCGGGGTCTTGAACCTGGGGTGAACGTGAGCGAAGGCCTTCGGAAGCGCGCCGGCGTGGGCCATCGACAGTGAGGTCCGCGAGCTGGGGATGATCGTGGTCTGTGCCGAGGCGAGGCCCGAGACGATGATCGAGAGCGTGACGATGAACGCGAGCGGCCCGAGGACCGTGCTCGCGATGTTGCCGAAGATGCCCGGGTTGTCGGCGAAGTTGTCGACTCTGTCGACGCCGCCGACCGCGATCACCGTGATCCCGACGAGCACGTAGGTCGCGAGGAGGATGACGGTGCTCGTCAGGCCGGCGACCCCGGGCGCGCTGGACGAGTCCTTGGTCTCCTCGCTCATGTTGAGAGCCGACTCCCACCCCCAGTAGATGAAGACCGCCAGGAGCATCCCCGACAGCAGGTCGTGGTAGTCCGTGTTGGCGAAGGGGTTGAGCCAGGACAGTTGCGGGTCGATCGATCGGGCCGGCAACATGCCGAGGATGAACTCGGCGAACGCGACCGCGACGAGCAGCACCAGCGCCCCGACCTGGAAGTAGACGAGCACGCGCTGGAGCCGCGCGGAGACCTCGGTGCCGATGACGCAGATGGTCGTCATCACCGCGATCAGCACGACGGACAGGACCACGACCGCCACCCGGGAGTCGCGCAGCGCGTCGAGGCCGACCAAGTCGAACATGTAGAAGGCGGCAACGTCGGCGAGCTATCCCACCACGAGGATCCCGGTCGTGCAGATGGCCCAGCCGCCGAGCCAGCCCCACCACGGCCCCAGGGCACGCGTCACCCAGGCGAAGCTCGTCCCGCAGTCCTGGACGGCCCTGTTCATGTAGTAGAAGGCCGCGGCGATGAAGAACATCGGTACGAACGAGAGCAGCAGGACGCCCGGGGTCTGAACTCCGAGGACGAGCACGATCGAGCCGATGACGGCGGCCAGCGAGTAGGCCGGGGCGGTCGAGTCCAGGCCGATCGCGAGGCCGTCCATGAAGCCGATGGCGCCCTTCTTCAGGCCCTTGTCGCTCGAGTTGGCCGGCGGCGAGTCTCCGGCTGCGACGCTCTCGCTCTCCATGCCCTGACCCGACCCTAACCGACGCTGCGTGGGGCTCGGGGTATGTAATAGGGCGATGGTGGAGATCGCCAATCGCGGGCTGGGGGTACATGACGTCGTCGCCGTCGCCCGGGAGGACGCCGAGGTCAAGCTCGCCGAAGCGGCGATCGACGCGATGGCGGCAAGCGCTGCGATCGTGGAGAGGCTCGCCGACTCCGACGAGCCCGCGTACGGAGTGTCGACGGGCTTCGGCTCGCTCGCGACGACTCCGATTCCCGCGGACCGCCGGGTCGACCTGCAGCGATCCCTGATCCGCTCGCACGCGGCCGGCGTGGGACCCCCCGTGGAGCGGGAGGTCGTGCGGGCCATGATGGTGCTGAGGGCCCGCTCCCTCGCCTTCGGCTACTCGGGCGTGCGTCCCGAGGTCGCCGGTGCGATCGTGGCGCTCCTGAACGCCGGCATCACCCCGGTCGTGCCGGAGCACGGCTCGCTGGGGGCCAGCGGCGACCTCGCCCCGCTGGCGCACTGCGCGCTGGCGATGATGGGCGAGGGCGAGGTGCTCGAGCCGCACGGCGGCCGCGGCCCAGCGGCCGCGGCGCTCCAGGCCGCCGGCCTCGAGCCCGTGACGCTGCGGGCCAAGGAGGGCCTTGCCCTCATCAACGGGACCGACGGGATCCTCGGCATGCTCGCCCTGGCGATCGAGGACCTGGAGCGCCTGCTCCGGGTCGCGGACCTGACGGCGGCCATGTCCGTCGAGGCGCTGATGGGGACGGACCGTGCCTTCGCGCCCGACCTGATCGCGCTGCGGCCGCATCCGGGCCAGGCGTCGAGCGCCGCCAACATGTACCGACTGGTGGCAGGGTCGGCGATCGTGGCATCGCATCGCCACGACGACCCGCGGGTCCAGGACGCCTACTCGCTGCGCTGCGCGCCACAGGTGAACGGCGCCGCTCGCGACGCGCTCGAGGACGCGCGCCGGGCCGCCCACGCTGAGCTCGCCGCCGCGATCGACAACCCGATGATCCTTCCCGACGGTCGGGTGGAGTCGTGCGGCAACTTCCACGGCGCTCCCGTCGCATTCGCGTGCGACTTTCTCGCGATCGCCGCGGCCGAGGTCGGCGCCATCGCCGAGCGCCGGACCGACAGGCTTCTGGACGCCTCGCGCTCACACGGATTGCCGGCGTTCCTCGCTGAGGATCCCGGGGTCGGGTCCGGGCTCATGATCGCCCAGTACACCCAGGCCGCCATGGTCGCGGAGAACCGCCGCCTGGCGGCGCCCGCCAGCGTGGACTCCATGCCAACCAGCGCCATGCAGGAGGACCATGTCTCGATGGGCTGGGGAGCCGCCCGCAAGCTGCGCGCCTCGCTGGACAACCTCGCGGGAATCCTCGGGATCGAGCTCGTGGCCGCGGCTCGGGGCCTGGAGCTGCGGCGACCGCTCGAGCCGGCAACGCCCACCGCGGCGGCCCTGGCCTGTGTACGTGAGGACGTGCCGGGGTTCGGGACGGACCGCTGGCTCTCACCGGAGCTCGAGGCGGCCAAGCGCATGGTCCAATCGGGTTCGGTTCTCGAGGCGGTCGAGGCGACTGCGGGAGCTTTGCTTTGAGCGGTCCGCGGCCCGTGCGCGCGCCGCGTGGCGGTGAGCTCTCCTGCCGCGGCTGGCAGCAGGAGGCGGCAATGCGCATGCTGATGAACAACCTCGACCCGGAGGTCGCGGAGCGGCCGGACGACCTCGTGGTCTACGGGGGGACGGGACGGGCCGCGCGGTCCTGGGACGCGTTCGACGCCATCGTGCGCACGCTTCGGTCGCTGGGCGACGACGAGACCATGCTGGTTCAGTCGGGCAAGCCGGTGGGGGTGTTCCGCACCCACGAGTGGGCGCCGCGCGTCCTCATCGCCAACTCCAACCTGGTGCCGGACTGGGCGAATTGGGACGAGTTCCGCCGGCTGGAGGATCTCGGGCTGACGATGTACGGCCAGATGACCGCCGGCTCCTGGATCTACATCGGCAGCCAGGGGATCCTGCAGGGGACGTACGAGTGCTTCGCGGAGATCGCGCGGCGGCGCTTCGAGGGCACCCTGGCCGGCACGCTCACCGTCACCGCCGGGCTCGGCGGGATGGGGGGCGCGCAGCCGCTGGCGATCACGATGAACGGGGGCGCGGCGCTATGCATCGAGGTGGATCCGGAGAGGATTCAGCGCCGGCTCGACACGCGCTATCTCGACGAGCGCGCCGACGACCTCGAGCAGGCGATGAGCCGAACTCAGGCGGCCAAGGACGAGCGGCGACCGTTGAGCGTCGGGCTCTGCGCCAACGCCGCCGACGTTCTGCCCGAGCTTCGGCGCCTCGGCTTCGAGGTCGACATCGTCACCGACCAGACGAGCGCCCACGACCCGCTCAACGGCTACGTCCCGAACCTCATGAGCCTCGAGGAGGCGAACGAGCTCCGCCACTCCAACCCCAACGAATACGTTCGCCGGGCGCGCGCCGCCTGTGCCGCCCACTGCGCCGCGATGGTCGGCTTCCTCGACAACGGCGCCGAGGTCTTCGACTACGGCAACAGCCTGCGTGCCGAGGCCGAGCTCGGCGGCTTCGAGCGCGCCTTCGCCTATCCCGGGTTCGTCCCCGCGTACATCCGCCCGCTCTTCTGCGAGGGCAAGGGGCCGTTCCGGTGGGTGGCCCTGTCCGGGGACCCGGCCGACATCGCCGCCACGGACCAGGCCGTCGTCGAGGAGATCCCGGACGACCCGGCGCTGGCCCGGTGGATCCGGCTCGCGGGCGAGCGGATCGCCTTCCAGGGCCTGCCCGCGCGCATCTGCTGGGCCGGCTACGGCGAGCGCCAGCGCCTCGGCCTGCGCTTCAACGAGATGGTCCGCTCCGGAGAGCTGAAGGGCCCGATCGTGATCGGCCGCGACCACCTGGACTCAGGATCGGTGGCGTCGCCCTATCGGGAGACCGAGCGGATGGAGGACGGCTCCGACGCGATCGCCGACTGGCCGCTGCTGAACGCGCTGGTCAACACGGCCTCCGGCGCCTCCTGGGTGAGCATCCACCACGGCGGCGGGGTGGGGATCGGCCGCTCGATCCACGCGGGGATGGTCTGCGTTGCAGACGGCACCGACCTCGCGGACCAGAAGCTCGAGCGGGTCCTCACAACAGACCCGGGGACGGGCGTCATGCGCCACGCGGACGCGGGCTACGACCGGGCCGTCGCCGTCGCATCCCGCCGTGGCGTGCGGATCCCGATGCGCGAGGGCTAGCGGCTTCGGGGTTGTTGGTGGCAGTCCGCGAGATCGTGACCATCGGCGACCCGGTCCTCCGTAAGCGCGCGCGGGAGGTGACGCCAGAGGAGATTCGCTCACCCGAGGTCCAGCGCCTGATCGACGACCTGATCGAGACAAGGCGGGCCGCGAACGGGGCCGGGCTCGCCGCGAACCAGGTCGGTGAGACGCTCCGGGTTGCGGTCGCGGAGGTCGACGGGATCAACCCGCGTTACCCGTACAAGCCGCCGATCCCGCTGACGGTCATGGTCAACCCGGTGATCGAGCCGGTGGACGACGAGACGTTCGAGGTCAACGAGGGATGCCTTTCGGTCCCCGATCTGCGTGGGTACCTGGAGCGTCGTGCGACGATTCGAGTCCGCTACCTGGACCGCGACGGTGTCGAGCACACCGAGGTGCGGCGCGGCCTGACCGCCGGGACCTTTCAGCACGAAGTGGACCACCTGGACGGCGTTCTCTTCGTCGATCGTGCCGATCCCCGCACGTTCGCCACCTGGGAGGACTACGGCCGGCAGCAGAGGGCCGAGTTCGAGGCGCGCGCCCGGGCCATCGTCGAGCGGTACGGCTCGTGAACTACTGGTGCGAGATGGCCTGGCTCGGCGGCGAGTCGGTCGCCGAGGGGGTGACGGTGGAGGTCGAGGGCGAGCGGATCGCGAACGTCGCCACGGGAGTCTCCGGCCCGGCGCGAGACGCGACTCGCCTCGACGGGCTCACCATCCCAGGCCTCGCCAATGCCCACTCCCACGCCTTCCAGCGGGCGCTTCGCGGCCGCACCCATTCGGGCCGAGGGGACTTCTGGAGCTGGCGCGACGCGATGTACGAGCTGGCGTCCCGGCTCGATTCGGATCTGTACCTCCCGCTGGCCCGCGCGACCTACGGCGAGATGGCGCTGGCCGGAATCACGTGCGTCGGCGAGTTCCACTACCTCCACCATCGTGCTGACGGGACGCCCTACGACGACCCGAACGCCATGGGCCGCGCAGTGATCCAGGCTGCGCGCGAGGCCGGGATCCGCATCACCCTGCTGGACGCCTGCTACCTGCACGGCGGCATCGGCGAGGAGCTCTCCGGCGCCCAGCGGCGCTTCGGCGACGGCGATGCCGACCGCTGGGCCGCGCGGGTAGGCGAGCTCGACGGGGACGCCGGCACCAGGATCGGCGCGGCGATCCACAGCGTCCGGGCGGTTGATCCCGACTCCGCCGCGGCCGTCGCGACCTGGGCAGGCGAGCGCGAGGCGCCGCTCCACGCGCACGTCTCTGAGCAGTTGCAGGAGAACTCGAAGGCCGAGGTGGCCTGGGGCCGGAGCCCCACCGGGGTGTTCGGCCGCGCGGGGGCGCTGTCAGAGCGCTTCACGGCGGTCCACTTGACCCATCCCGAGGAGCACGACGTGAAGCGACTGGCTGAGGCGGGGGCGACGTGCTGCCTGTGTCCCACGACGGAGCGCGATCTCGCCGACGGCATCGCCCAGGCGGAGCGGCTGCGAAGCGCGGCGATACCCCTTTCGCTCGGCTCGGACTCCCATGCCGTGATCGACCTCTTCGAGGAGGCTCGTGCCGTTGAGCTCGACCAGAGGCTCGAATCCGGGCAACGTGGCAAGAACCCCGCGAACGTGCTCCTGGACGCGGCGACCGACGCGGGTCACCGGTGCCTGGGGTGGCCCGATGCCGGGCGGATCGAGCCGGGGGCGATCGCCGACCTCGTCACCGTGGGCCTCGACACGGCCCGGATGGCGGGGACGGATGCGGAGAGCGCCGTCGGCGCGCTCGTCTTCGCGGCGACAGCGGCCGACGTGCTCGGGGTCGTGGTCGGCGGGCGACAGATCGTCCGCGACGGCTGGCACGTGGACCTCGATGTCCCGGCCGAGCTGGAGATGGCGATCCGGGAGGTGTGGGCGTGAGCGCGCTCGTCGTCGACGACATCGGCCTCCTGGTGACGAACGCGCCCGAGCTGGGCGAGGGGGAGCTGGGGATCGTCCGCGACGCGGCCCTTGTGATCGAGGACGGCGAGGTCGTCGCCGTCGAGCGCGCAGGCGCGGACGGTGACGAGCGGATCGACGCCGGCGGGCGCTGCGTCATCCCCGGCTTCGTCGACAGCCATACCCATCTGGTGTTCGCCGGCGATCGGGCTGACGAGTTCGCCGCCCGTATGTCGGGGAGGCCCTACGAGGCCGGCGGGATCCGCGTGACGACGGAGGCGACGCGCCGCGCCACCAACGACGAGCTGCGCGAGCTGACGGCTCGCCGTCGGGCCGAGGCCATGCGCGCCGGGATCACCCACCTCGAGATCAAGTCCGGATACGGGCTCGACACCCCGAACGAGAAGCGCCTATGCGAGATCGCCGCCGAGTTCACGGACGACGTCACGTTCCTCGGCGCCCACGTCGTGCCGCCGGAATACGAGGGCCGGGCCGACGACTACGTCGAGCTCGTGTGCGGCGAGATGCTCGCAGCGTGCGCGCCCCACGTGCGGTGGATAGATGTCTTCTGCGAGCGCGGGGCGTTCGACGTCGAGCAGTCACGCGCCGTGCTCGAGGCGGGCCACGACGCCGGGCTCGGGATGCGGGTGCACGGCAACCAGCTCGGCCCCGGCCCCGGCGCGCGGCTCGCAGTCGAGCTCGGCGCTGCCTCGGTGGACCACTGCACGTATCTCGACGACGCGGACATCGAGGCGCTGGCGAGCAGCGGGGCCGTCGCCACCTTCCTGCCGGCCACCGACTTCTCGACCCGGCAGCCCTATCCCGATGCCCGCCGCGCGATCGACGCTGGCGTATCGGTCGCGATCGCGACCAACACGAACCCAGGCTCGAGTAACACCACCTCGATGAGCTTCTGCATCGCGCTGGCGGTCCGCGATCTGCGGATGACCGTCGAGGAGGCGGTGTCGGCGGCGACACTGGGCGGCGCGCGGGCGCTACGCCGCGACGACGTGGGCCGGCTGGCGCCCGGCGCGCGCGCCGACGCGGTGATCCTCGACGCCGCGAGCTACGCCGATCTCGTCTACCGCCCCGGCGTCCCGCTCGTCGCCGAGACGCTGGTCGAGGGCCGGGTTCGCTCAGCCGGCTAGGCGGGTCCAGAAGCGCACGTATTCGCGCTGATGGCCCGACGCCACCCTCGAGCGCGAGGTGCACGCCCTCGGGCATACCGTCCCCTTCGAGCAGCTTCTCGTACTCGGCCAGGCGGACCTCGTGGCGTGCGAGCTGCCTCTCGGCGAGTGCCGCGGGGTCGGCGCCGCAGAACAGCTTCAGGAGGCCCGGGTCCCGGAGCTCGTACATGTCCGCGTCGGGGTCAGCGAGCCACGCGCCGAGGGCGTCCCGTCCAATGGCCGACAGCGAGTACACGCGCCGCCTGCGCCCGCCCTCCTCGCGACGCTCTTCGAGCAGCCCGGCCTCGGCGAGCCGGGCGCACTCGGTGTAGATCTGTGTGTGCGGGATCGACCAGAAATGGAAGATGCTCACCTGCGCGACCTGCTTCAACTGGTACGGCGTCGCTGACCCGCATTGATCGAGCAGGCCGAGGACGGCGTAGGACGTGTCGGTCAGGCGCGGCGCGGCCACGCCGGCCATGATACAGTGCGAGTCGAACGGTTCGATCCGAACGATTCAGGAGGCACTATGACCACCGTCGCCGAGACTCCAACCCGCGTCAGCCCCCGCCACGGCTTCGATTCGCTCTCCGACGAGACGCACATCGAGGGCCTCCCGGTGACGGGTGCCCTGCCACCGTGGCTCCAGGGATCGCTGATCCGGACGGGCCCGGCGAAGTGGGAGGTCGGAGAGCGAACGATGGAGCACTGGTTCGACGGCCTGGCGATGCTCCACCGCTTCTCGTTCGCGGACGGCCGGGTGTCGTACGCGAACAGGTTCCTCGAGACCAAGGCGTATCGGGCGGCGAAGGAGACCGGCCGGATCTCGTATTCGGAGTTCGCGACCGACCCCTGCCGATCCCTCTACCAGCGGATCACGGCGATGTTCTCGCCGAAGCTGACCGACAACGCCAACGTGAACCTCGTGAAGCTGGGGGAGCGCTTCATCGCGATGACGGAGACGCCGATCCCGGTGCAGTTCGATGCCGACACCCTCGGCGCAGCCGGTGTCGCCTACGACGTGCCGGGCCAGCTCACGACCGCGCACCCGCACTTGGACCGTGCCAGCAAGGGGATGCTCAACTACGCCGCCAAGCTCGGGCCGCGGTCGAGCTATCGCTTCTTCCTGCTTCCGCCCGAGGCCTCGAAGCCGCGTGTGATCGCGACCAAGCCGGTCTCACGCCCCGCCTACATGCACTCGTTCGGCCTCACCGAGCGCTGGCTCGTGCTCGCCGAGTTCCCGTACGTCGTCAACCCGCCGTCGCTCGCGTTCAGCGGCCGCCCCTACATCGAGAACTACCGCTGGCGGCCCGAGCTCGGCACGCGATTCCATCTGTTCGACCGCACCACGGGGGAGAGCACTGGCCCGTTCGAGACCGATGCCCGTTTCGGCTTTCACCACGTCAACGCGTACGAGGACGGCGACGACGTCGTGGTCGACATCTGCACGTTCGACGACGCCGAGATCGTCGAGGACCTCTACCTCGAGCGTCTGCGCGACGGCAAGCCCCTCGCGGAGCCGCACCTCGAGCGGTTCACGATCTCCACCGGGACGGGCACGGTCGCCACGGAGCGCCTGATCTCCGAGCAGATGGAGTTGCCGCGCATCAATTACGGCCGCTGCAACGAGCGCCCCTATCGTTACGCTTGGGGCGTCGGCAGCGCGGACCACAGCTGGCTCGACCGGATTGTGAAGGCCGACGTCACAACTCGCCAGGGCTCCGCGTGGCACGAAGAGGGCTGCTACCCGGGCGAGCCGGTCTTCGTCGCCGACCCTCACGCGCGAGACGAGGACGCCGGCGTCCTGCTCTCAGTCGTGTTCGACGGCCGCAGCGGCAACTCGTTCCTGCTGGTGCTCGACGCGGCAACGCTCGACGAGGTGGCGAGGGCGGAGGTCCCGCACCACATCCCGTTCGGCTTCCACGGCCAGTTCGCACGCGCCTAGGCGAGGTCCGAGCCAAGCACGCGGTTCGCAAGGAGGCCGAACGCCTCGATCGCGGCGATCAGGTCCGCCTCGTTCGTGTCCTCCTCCTTCGCATGGCTGATGCCGGCGACCGAGGGGCAGAACAGCATCGCGGTGGGAACCACGCGAGCCGCCTCCGCAGCGTCGTGAAGCGCGCCACTCGTCAGCACGCGTTCGGACCCGGTGGTCTCGCGGCTCGCTGCGAGGGCCTGGTCCACCAGAGCGGGGTCGAACGGGATCGGCTCGATCGACCAGACGTGCTCGGAGGAGAACTCGCAATCGCGGCCGGCGGCCGCCTCCTGCCCCGCGCCCCACGCCTCCTCCAGCATCGCCGCCAGTTCGCCGGCGCCGGGATGCCTGAGATCCACCAGCAGCTCCGCCTCGCCGGCGACCGCCGTGGCGATTCCCGGCCGCAGTGCCAGGGCGCCGGTGGTCGCCATGCCGCCGTGGCTTCGCCCGACCCGCTCGATGCGGAGCGCCGCGTCGGCGGCGGCGAGCGCGGCGTCGCGACGGCGATCCATGGGAGTCGTCCCCGCGTGGGAGGCCTGGCCCCGAAAGCCGAAGCGGTGGCGCTCGATCCCGACGCAGCCGTCGACCGCGGCTGATCGCAGGCCCTCCGCCTCGAGCACCGGGCCCTGTTCGATGTGGAGCTCGAGGTAGGCGCCTAGCCGGCTCCGGCGCGAGCCGGCTTCGAGGACGCGGTCGAGCTCCACGCCATTCTCGGCGAGGGCGTCGACGATCGAAACCCCCTCGGAATCGCGGAGCTCCCGCGCCTCGTCCGGCACCAGCGTTCCGGAGAACGCCGAGCTCCCGAAGAGGCTGCGACCGAAGCGCGCGCCCTCCTCGTCCGCCCAGTCCACGAAGGCCAGTGCGCGAGGTGGCCGCTCTCCGCTCTCGACCCATGCCCGCACCACGCCGAGCGCGGCCATCACGCCGAGCGCTCCGTCGAGCCAGCCGCCGTCGGGGACCGAGTCGACGTGCGAGCCGACCCCGAGCGCCGGCTCGTCGTCGCCCTCGAGATAGGCCCAGACGTTCCCGGCCTCGTCGCGCTCGGGCTCGAGGCCCAGCCCCCCGAGGCGCTCAGCGAGGAGCGACTGCGCCTGCCGCCAGGTCTCGGTCCAGCAAACCCGCTGGGCGCCCGCGTCGGTTCCGGTGAGGGCGTGGAGCTCGCGCAGGTCCGCGACCACACGGCCGGCGTCGATTGCCGCCCCGTCGCTCACTCGGCGCTCATTGCCTCCCGGTGGAGCGCCTGGCCCAGGCAGTGGGCGCCACCGCCGCCAAGGGTGAACATCTCCAGATCGGGTGCGAACAGCTCGAGCCCGTGGGCCTTCATCTGGTCGTTCAGCGATCGCGCCCCTGCACCGGTGAGCACACGATCGTCCCCCAGCGAGATCGCGTTGACGCCGAGCTTGAATGCCTCGTCCCCGGGCACCTCCAGGATCTCGAAGCCCTTGTCCCGCAGCCACGCGACGAGGCCGGTCGAGACCAGCTCGACGCAGACGGCGGCGAGCTTCGGCGCCAGCACGGCCATCAACACGTCGATGTGGACAAAGACGCCCGGGATGGGCTCGACGCGCGCCTCCCAACCCTCGGCCCGGAACCACTCGGCCAACTGATGGGCCGCAGCGTGCTCGGTGCGCTCCTCGCCGTTGCCGATCACGACGCTCCCGGGCTCGACGATCATCACGTCGCCGCCCTCGATCGCGCCGGCCGTCGCCATCCGCCAGATCGGGATGTCGCGGCCGGTGTAGAAGCGGATCACCGGCGCGTACTCCCCGCGCCGCCACCACTGCTTGGGCTGGGTGACGTAGGCACCCCACGGGGTCATGACGCTCGAGTCGCGGGCGAACACCTGGTACGGCAGCGCCGGATCGGGCTTCAGCAGGTGCGCGGTCACGCCCGCCTGCTCGTACGCGGAGACGAGCTCCGCGTGCTGTGCGCGAGCGGCTTCGGGATCGAAGCGGTGGCCTCGCTCGAGCGTGCCCCGGGAGATGACACTCGTCGCGTGCCAGCGGTAGTTCTCGGGGGACAGACGAGGATGTCCGTGAGCCGCCCGTACTCGGAGTCGGCGCCCCAGTCGGAGCTCACTCCACCACCACCCGCATCGTCTTCAGCGAGCGGTCGACCGCGCCTCGCACCCAGCCCCCGTGCTCGACGACCTCGTTGATGTAGTCGACGGTCTCCTGGGTGAGCCGCTCGCCCGGCAGGACGTTTGGGATGCCGGGGGGATAGGCGGCCAGCGACTCGGCTGCGATCCGGCCGACGGCGTCGGCGAAGGGGACGACCTCCTGCGGGCCGAAGAAGGCCGAGCGGGGCGGCATCGCCAGTGCGCCCCACGGAGGCGGCGGCGTCAGCGGCTCCATCGGCTGCTCCTCCTCGGCGCCGAGTAGCTCGAGCGCATGCCGGAGTCCGGCGACGAGGCGCTGCGCGCTCGCGCCTGCGTCCTCGCCGACCCCGAAGACGGCCACGATGACGTTCTCGGCCACGAGCTCGAGGTTCACGTCGTCCTGTTCGCGCATCACCGTGGCGATCCGGGTCCCGGTGCTGCCGGTGCCGCGCACGTCCACCGCGAGCCGCAGCGGGTCCCACGCGTGGACGCCGGGGCGCCCCATGAGGCGCTCGTCGAGGACGTCGAGCCCCGGGATCTGGCGGATCTCCTCCCTCGCGCGCTTCACCCCCGCGATGGTCTCCTGGAGGAGCTCCGCCCCGCGCACCGCCGCCTGCCGGCGGGCGGCGTCGAGCGAGGCGGTGAGCAGGGCGCTCGGGCTCGTCGACTCGGTCAGCGTGACGCAGCGGTCAACGACGTCGGGATCGATGTACTCGTCGCGGCCGAGGTGCAGGATCGCGGACTGCGTGAGGCTGCCAAAGAGCTTGTGGACCGATGAGAGCACCAGGTCGGCGCCGCACTCGAGGGCGCTCTCCGGCAGCTCGGGCGAGAAGCGCAGATGCGCACCCCACGCTTCGTCGACCACCAGCGGGATGCCCCGGGCATGCGCCACCTCCGCCAGTCTCCGCACGTCCGCAACGGCTCCGAAGTAGGTCGGGGAGACGGTGAGCGCGGCGACCGCGTCCGGCGTCTGGTCCAGCGCCTCGGCGAGCGACTCCGGCGTAAGGCAATGAGCGATGCCCAGCTCGGCGTCGAGCTGCGGCGCGACGAATGCAGGCTCCAGGCCCGCGAGGACGATCCCGTCGACGGTGCTCGAGTGAACGTTGCGCTGCGCCACCACGCTGCGGCCGGCATGGCGAAGTGCGAGGCAGGCCGCGTGATTTCCCTGCGAGGCGCCGCTGATCAGGAACCAGCTCCGCTTGGCGCCCCAGGCCTCGGCAGCGAGGCGCTGCGCCCGCTGGAAGGGCGAGTCTGGCCCGATATCCACCCCCTCGATCCCGGCCGGGATGTCGTGCACGAACGCCGCCTTGCTGAAGGCGGTGACGAGCTCGGGGTCCGCTCCCTCGCCGCCCTTGTGACCGGGCACGTGGAAGCGCCCGGGGTCGCGCTCGGCATAGGCGACGATGGCGTCGAGGTACGGCGCCTCCCATTGGTCCATCGCGACCTCCCGCCCGCTTCCCTGCTGCGATTCGAGCGTCTCGCCGGACATCCCAACAGACACTAATGCTCAACCTCCGGGCCCGATCGGCCGATGAGAAACACACGGCGTGCCGCCTCGGCCGGTGGCGCAGGACTGAGGAGGCAAGAAACGCATGAGGAGCCGGAAGCAGCGCAGACACCTTGCCCCGATCGCCGTGGTGGTGGCCGCCGCGGCACTCGCCCTGCCGGCGTTCGCGTCCGGGGCCACCTACACCGGGGCGCTGAAGGGGGGCGGCACGCTCAGCTTCAAGACGGTGAACAGGAACGGCAAGATCGCCAGCGTCAAGAGCTTCAGCTGGAAGAGCGTCCCGATCACCTGCGACCAGGGCGCCTACAGCTACAGCAGCACCCTCCCGGTCGGCCTCGCGGTCAAGAACAGGGCGTTCGCGATCACCGCGACGGGGGGCGGGGTAATCCAGCAGGTGACCGGCCTCTTCGGCCTCCAGGGCGAGGCCAGCGGGATCCTCAACGTGTACGGGAACCTCGCGCCGGGCCATACGAACTGCTCGACCGGCAAGCTGACCTGGAGGGCAACTCGCGGTTGACCACCCCGACTTTCGGGGTTTTCGCGCCTCCGGGGAAGCCACTTGAGCCCTTGCTAGCCTAGGCTCCGCCGGGCGCTGATGAGCGACGACGACCAACCTCCGAGTACGCGGCCGCATAGGGCAACCCGCTGCCCCGTGGGCCCAACGGTCGGCCGATGAGCGCCCTCCTCCTCGTTGTGCTGCTGATCTTGGTGCTCATCAACGGCCTGTTCGTGGCCGCTGAGTTCGCGCTCGTGCGCGCTCGCAGATCGCGACTCGAGGCGATGGCCCGAGACGGCGTGCGGGGCATTGAGCCCGCTATCAACGAGCTCAACAGCCTCGACGAGTACCTCTCCGCGTGCCAGGTGGGGATCACGATGGCCTCGATCGGGATCGGCTTCCTCGGCGAGCCTGCGCTCGCGCACCTGCTGGAACCGGCGTTTGGCGGCCTCTCTCACGGCGTCGCGGTGGCGATCTCGGTCGTGATCGCCTACGTGCTGGTCACCTCGATCCACATCACGGTTGGCGAGCAGGTCCCGAAGATGCTCGCGATTACTCGCGCCGAGGAAACCCTGCGGGCGCTGGCCAGGCCGCTTGACGTCTTCAGGGCGGTCAGCGGCCCGTTCACCACCGCCCTCACAAAGCTCGCGAACGCGATTTCGAGGCTGCTCGGCGTGAGTCCCGAACGGCTGGAGGAGCAGCACACCGAGGAGGACGTCAAGGCCATCATCCGCCAGTCCGCGACGGGCGGCGGCCTCGACCCAGAGGAGGCCGGACATCTCGCCGGGGTCTTCCACCTGCACGAGCAGGAGGCCCGCGAGGTGATGACGCCGATCCCGGCAGTGGTGACCGTGAACGCCGACGAGTCGGTCGAGGACGCCCTACAGCGGTGCGTCTCCTCGGGGCACACGCGCCTGATCGTGATCGAGGACGACAACCCCGATCGGGTGCGGGGCGTCGCGCACAACAACAGCCTCGTGCGCCTGTACATGAACGCCGGTCCGGACACCTCGATCGAGCCGGCGATCCGCGAGGTCCCGATCTTCCCTGAGACGAAGGCCCTCGACGACCTACTTGCCGAGCTACAGCGCCAGCGGAGCTCGATCGCCGTGGTCTCCGACGAGTACGGGCGCACGGTCGGCATCGTCACGGTCGAGGACATCCTCGAGGAGGTCGTCGGCGAGATCGAGGATGAGACCGACCCCCGCGCGGCATCGGTGCGCAAGCTCACCGACGGCGACTGGTACGTGCGCGGCCACGTCTCGCTCGGCGACCTGGAGGACGTCGGCATCCGGCTGCCCGTGTCGTCGGACGCCTTCAACTCGATCGGCGGCTACGTGTTCTCGGAGCTCGGCCGGCTCCCCAAGCGGGGGGATCGGATTATCGCGAACGGCTACGAGGTCCGGGTCGAGTCGGTGCGCGAGAACCGGATCGTGGCCGTCCGCGTCCACAATCGGACCAGACCCTCCGACACCTCGCCCGCGGGCGAGACTCCAGCCTCAGCATAGGGCGCTATTAGCGGAAATCCGGGGCTGCGCTTCCGTCCGTGGGCGGCTTTAGCTTCCGATCGTCCGGCTCACCTAATGAAGGGGCAGCCATGTGGGTCGTAAAGCTGACCGATAAGCAACTCGAGGTTCTTCGAGCTGTCCTGCGAGCCGAGGAGCATCTGGGGCCGGCTCTTCGCGGAGCGCTGGAAGCGCTGGATCTCGCGCGGTGGGACGAGCTCCCTGACGCCCACCTTCCCTGGGACGACGTGGCCGAGATCGCTCGGCGTCAGGGGATCTCCGAGGCCGACGTCATCTGGGACCTCGCCGGCAAGAAGCGCAAGCGCACCGCTGCCTAAGCCCGAATCTCTTGCGGCGGCTTCGCCGCCGTACATGCTGCTGCCGCGACTAAAGTCGCGGCCCCTAGTACGTGTAGAAGCCGGCGCCGCTTTTTCGACCGAGCTTGCCCGCGCCGATCAGCTCCTCGATCAGCCCCGGCGCGCGGTAGCGGTCCTCGCCCGTGTCGTCGAACAGGCTCTGGCCGATGGCGGCCGCCACGTCGAGCCCGACGAAGTCGAGCAGCCGCAGCGGCCCCATTGGATGCCCGGCGCCCAGCTGCACGCAGGCGTCGACGTCCGCCGCGGACATCCCAGTTCGCTCCATGACGCGCACCGCGTCGAAGAGGTAGGGAAACAGGAGCCGGTTGACCACGAAGCCGGGCTGGTCCGGGACCTCCACCGGGGTCTTGGAGAGCGCGGCGCACCATGCGCGTGCGCGGTCGGCGGCACCGTCGCGCAGCGCATCCGGCAGGCAGAGCTCGATCAGCTCCATGCGCGGGACCGGGTTGAAGACGTGTAGGCCGAAGACCCGGTCCGTGTGCGCACTGCGCTCCCCGAGCTCGCGCACGGAGAGGGAGGAGGTGGTGCTGGCGAGGTCCGCGTCGCCGGTCTCCCCGAGGGTGTCCAGGAGCTCCGTCTTGACGTCCAGGTCCTCCTTCACCGACTCGACTATGAGGTCGCACTCGGCAAGATCGCCGATCTTCGTCGTCACCCGGATCATGCGCGGCGTGGCGCCGTCGACCTTGGCGCACTCCGCCTCGGCTCGCTCCTCAGCCCGCCAGGCCGAGACGTCGCTGCGGGCCCAGAGTCGCACCTCGCCGAGCGCGCTGGCGCACGCGGCGATGCCGCACGCGATCGCGCCGCTGCCCGCGATCCCTGGCCGCTCGTATCCCTCTGAGCCGCTCACCCCCGCCGGTTACTATCACGCACAGGTGGCGCGGGAGCCCCGGCACCGTCGCAAGAACCCCTCTGTGGGCGTCCCGAGCGCCCTACCCTGAAAGGTGGAGTGGAAGAGCGCGCGCACAGAATGAGGCCGGTCTTCGGGGCAGCGGCCGCGCTGGTGGTGGCGATGATGGTGGTGGGAGCGTTCTCGATGTGGACCGTGATCCCGTTCGGGTGGATCTGGATCGGCTCCAAGGTCTCCCATAGCCAGCAGCCCTCCGGCGGCCCCTACATGGTCGTGTTCGCGGGCATCGTCATCTCGATCTTGGCGATGGCGTGGATCCTGTCGCGCCTGAACCGCGTCTACGTGCGCATCACCGGGAGCACCCAGCTCCCCCAGCGCTACCTGCCGGCCTGGAAGAAGAGCTTGAGCGACGAGCGCGGCAGCCCGTACGGGCCATCGGTGCTGGAGACCGTCATCCTCACCTCGGTGCTGCTCGCCGGCGTGGCGATGGCGGTTTGGTTCTTCATCGCCGCCGGCTCGCCCATCCCCTCTCAGTGAGCGCTCAGACGTAGACCTCTGCCCAGATGTCCCTCCGCGGGGCCTCCCGGACGCCCCAGCGATCAGCGAGCTTGTCGAGCAGGAACTCGCCCCACTCGGCAAGGGGCTCGGGGGCAACCCCGTTCTGCTGGCTCGACGCCGGGGTGGGTGCCGTCGCCTCCATGCGGATGGCGTCCTTTCGCAGCTGAATGGTCAGGCCAACGGGCCCGCCCGCCCAGCTCGGCTCCCTGCCAACGATCTGTGCGATCAGCTCACTCGCGAGCAGCGCACAGCTGCGACGCGAGCCCTCCCCGTACTCGCCCAGCAGGGACTGGACGTCCCCCGTGACCGACTTCATGCTGCGCGAAGGATCCACGCGAATATGGTGAGTAACCACCAAGCCTCTCATTGACGGAGTGCTACCCGACATTTCTTGGCCTCCTGCGTGACCCGTCTCGCGCCCGGTTGGGCCGGTCCGGTCCACATCGAAGTTCAGGCCGGCCCTTCGAACGGGCACGTTTCGTCGCGCAACACCGCGCGTCGCGGTCGGTCTTCCAGCCACACTACGCTCATCAACCCTCCCGCGAGCCGGTTCGATAAAGCGGGCCCGCCCTGGTTGACTCGCCAGTCAACTCATCAAGTATCTTCATCGCGAACCAACTAGAAACGGAGGGTGATCGCAGATGGGTAGTAACGGGAATTTCCAGGGCCGCGAGGTCGTAATCGTCGAAGCGGCCCGTACCCCGATCGGCCGCGGTCACGAGGAGAAGGGCTACTACAAGGATGTCCATCCCTCGACCCTCCTGGCGAGGACCTTCAAGGAGGTCATCGATCGCGCCGGCATCGAGCCCGCCGTGGTCGAGGACGTCGTCACCGGCTGCGTCCAGCAGTTCGGCGAGCAGGGGCTCAACATCGGGCGTAACGCCTGGCTCGAGGCCGGGCTCCCGATCGAGACCCCCGCCACGACCATCGACCGCCAGTGCGGCTCCGCCCAGCAGGCCGTCAACTTCGCGGCCGCGCTGGTCGCCTCCGGCGTCCACGACGCGGCCATCGGCGGCGGCGTCGAGCACATGGGACACATCTCCTTCGCGGACAGCATGTCCGTACAGCAGGAGCACGGCTTCGCCTTCTCCCCCGAGCTGATGGAGCAGTACCAGCTGGTCCCCCAGGGGATCTCGGCGGAGATGATCGCCGACAAGTGGGAGATCCCCCGCTCGGAGCTCGACGAGATCGGCCTGCGGTCCCACCAGCTCGCCGCGAAGGCGACCGAGGAGGGCCGCTTCGAGCGCGAGACGATTCCGTTTGCCGTCAACGGCGACACTTACGTCACCGACCAGGGGATCCGTCCCGACACTTCGCTTGAGAAGCTCTCCCAGCTGAAGCCGGCCTTCAAGGAGGACGGCAAGATCACCGCCGGCAACTCGTCCCAGATCTCCGACGGCGCTGCCGCCGTGCTGGTGATGACGCGCGAGAAGGCCGACGAGCTGGGCCTGAAGGCGCGGGCCAGGATCGTCGACCAGACGACGGTCGGCGTGGACCCGGTGATCATGCTCACCGGCCCGATCCCGGCGACCCAGAAGCTCCTGGAGCGCAACGGCATGCAGATCGACGACATCGACCTGATCGAGATCAACGAGGCCTTCGCCTCGGTCGTCGCGGCATGGCGTCGCGAGCTCGAGCCCGACATGGACCGCGTGAACGTGAACGGCGGCGCGATCGCCCTCGGTCACCCGCTCGGCTCGACCGGCGCCCGCCTGATCACCACCCTCCTGCACGAGCTCGAGCGCTCGGACAAGGAGACGGGCCTGGTGACGATGTGCTGCGGCGGCGGTCTCGGGACCGGCACCCTTATTCAGAGGGTGTGAGGGGCCGCGACTTTGTCGCGGCAGAGGCATGTAAGGCGGCGAAGCCGCCGCAAGAGCTTCTGATTTCACGAAATAGGACGCCGGGTCGTTTCGGTCTCGGATGACTGCAACCCTCACCGAGGCGGACGAGCACCTGCGCTCGGTCGACCAGGTCATGCGCCGGCTGATCGACGAGGGTGGCACTATTGCCCCCGAGATCGACCGGCGGGGCAGCCGCCCCGATCCCTACGAGGCGCTCGCTCGTGCGATCGTCGGGCAGCAGCTCTCGACCAAGGCGGCGCGCTCCATCTGGGAGCGGCTCGTCGACATACTCGGTGGGAAGCTCCCGAGGCCGGCGGAGATCTTGTCCACAGATCCCGAGACGATTCGCAGTGCGGGTCTCTCGCGGTCAAAGGTGAGCTTCCTGCGGGACCTCGCGGAGCGCATTGACGACGGACGCCTGGACCTCGGCCGGCTCGCTGATCTCCCCGACGAGAACATCGTGGCGGCACTGACCGAGGTCAAGGGTGTCGGTCCATGGACGGCGGAGATGTTCCTGATGTTCCATCTGGGGCGCCCGGATGTCCTGTCGACCGGGGACCTCGGAATCCGCCGCGCCGCGCAGATCGCTTACGGCCTCGACGACCTCCCCGGCCCGACCGACCTCGAGCGGATCGCCGAGCCGTGGCGCCCGCATCGCACGCTCGGGTGCCTCTACCTGTGGCGCTCGCTCGACAACGCGCCGACCTAGAGGACTTTTCCGAGCTCGCCGTTCGGGTAACGGGCTGCGAATGCAATCAACGAAGGAGACATCAAGCATGCGACCACGACTTATCGTGGCCCTGGGAGGGCTGATCGCCACCTTCATGCTTGCCGGATGCGGCGGCTCGTCCTCATCCTCGTCGACCTCCGCGGAGGCGCTGTCCAAGAGCGAGTTCCTCGCCCAGGGCAACGCGATCTGCGCGAAGGGCGGACAGGAGATCCAGGCAGCCGGCAAGAAGGTGTTCACCAGCAGCAAGGCGCCAAGCCAGGCCACCCAGGAGAAGTTCGTGACGGACACGATCATCCCGAACGTCCAGCAGCAGATCGACGGCGTTGAGGGTCTCACGCCCCCGTCCGGGGACGAGAGCCAGGTCAAGGCGATCACCGACGCTGCGCAGTCGGCGCTCGATAAGGTCAAGTCCGATCCGAGCCTGCTCACCGATCAGGGCAATGGCGCCGATCCGTTTGCTCAGGCGAACAAGCTGGCGGACGCCTACGGCCTCGACAAGTGCGGTAGCGGCAGCGGCTGATCGCACGCTCGCACCGAACGCGTACGCGAAGGGCGCCGCCGGCGCCCTTCGCTCGTTCAGGGACGGATAGGCTCGCCGCCGATGCCCGGTTCCGCACTCGACCGCATCTCGATCGCCGCGATCGCCGACACGGCGGGTGACCTCGCCGCCCAGGCCCGCGCGGCGGATGAGTCCGGCATCGACTGCGTGTGGACGCCGGAGCTCTTTCGCAGCTCCGTGACCCAGGCGACCTGGATAGCGGCGGCGACGGAGCGGATCGGCGTGGGGACCGGGATCGCGTGGGCGTTCACCCGTAGCCCCTTCATCCTCGCGGTCACCGCGCTCGACGTCGACGAGATGTCGGGCGGGCGCTTCCGGCTGGGGCTGGGCGCGGGGGTCAAGCGGCTGAACGAGACCTGGCACGGAGTCGACTACGGCCGGCCCGCGCCGCACCTCCGCGAGACGGTGGAGGCGGTGAGGCTGATCATGGAGAAGGCGCCAACCGGCGAGCCGATCCGCTACGAGGGCACCTACCACGACATCGACATCAAGGGCTGGGTCCGCCCGCATGCGCCCGTTCGCGAGTCGGTGCCGATCTACACCGCGGCGGTTCGCGAGGGGATGGCCCGGATGGCCGGCGATGTGGCCGACGGGCTGATCGGGCATCCGATGTGCTCGCTCCGCTGGCTCGACGAGGTGCTGGTGGCCAACTTCGAGGCCGGGCTTCAGCGCTCCGGGCGCTCGCGCTCGGACTTCGACTTCATCCCCACCGTCTGCTGCGCGATCTCCGACGACGAGGTGGCGGCGTACGAGGCGTGCCGTCGTACGCTCTGCTTCTACGCGACCGTGCGGACCTATGCGCCGCTGTGGGAGATGCACGGCTTCGGCGAGGTCGGGCAGCAGGTGGGCGACGCGTTCCGGTCCGGCGACCTCGCCGGGATGCCGGCGCTGGTGCCGGACGAGATGGTCGACGCGTATTGCGCCGCCGGGCCGTTGGACAAGGTGCGGGCCCGTGTCGAGGAGGTCGGTGAGCGCGGCGACGGCGTGTTCCTGACGCCGCCCAGCTACTTCATCCCGCCGGAGGAGCTGGCCGCCTACCAGCAGCGCATCATCGAGTCCTTCGCGCCCGGCTAGCGGCTCGCTTGGGGGGGATTGTCGGCGAGTCGGCCGCCGACGAACTGCACCATCCCGGCGAGCCGCTGGCGGACGTTCTGGAAGCCGCGCTTCTGCAGCGCGTCGACGATCTCGTCCGACTCGAACACCCGCATGCCGCTGGCCCGCTCCATCACGGGCTTCAGGGGCGGCAGCGTGACCTTGCGGCGGACGGAGGTCATGAGGGCAATGCGACCGCCGGGCCTCAGCACCCGCGTCATCTCGTCCAGCCCGGCGAACGGATCGGCGAAGAGGTGGAGCGCCGCGAAGCAGCAGGCGCCGTCGAAGGTCGCGTCCCGAAACGAGAGTCGGTTGGCGTCGCCGCGGACCAGGGCCAGGTTCGCCAGGCCCGACGAGCGCAGGTCTGCGACACCCCTGGTGAGCATCGTCCGCGAGGCGTCGATGCCGATCACGAGGCCGTCCTCGCCGACCGCCTTCGCGAACTCGCGCGAGAAGTTGCCCGGGCCGCACGCGACGTCGAGGACGGTTTCGCCGGGGCCGAGGCCGAGTAGCAACCTTGCGATGCGCACCTCCTCGGTCATGCCGGGGCCGGTGACGCCCTTCGCGACGCGCGCCAGGGCAGGCCGCCAGTAGCGCTCGTAGATCGCGGGGACGAAGCTCGTCGTCATCAGGTCCTGCGTCGTGCCGGTCGACTCGAGTTCCTCCGGAAGCAGGTCCAGGTAGCCGTGCTCGGTCGCTCCGGGCCGGTCGGCCTCGGCGGCGGCCTCCGAAGTGAGCAGTTCCCGCGCTCTCCGGAGCCCCAATGGCTCCGGAGCCGTGAGCTCGGCCATCAGCTGGCGGCCGGGGCTCCCGGGCCGACGCCTCGCGGGTCCCCCGAGTGCTGGGCGAGCTCCTCGAGGCGCGCGATGTGCCGCTCGCCCTCGACCCGGACCGGGTCGCCCTCGGGCAGCCCCTCGATCAGGCGGCGGATGCGATTGCGGATCTGGAGCGCGAAATGGGGGGTCGACGGACCCGCCAGGGCGCGAATGTCGTCGATGGTCACACGCCGCCCCTCGGCGAGACGATCCGGTCGCTCCGCTTCGCTCATCGGCTCGGCGCTTTCACTGGCTCGACTTCCCGTTCTTGGTCTGACTCGGCGGCTGGGGAGGCGGCTTCACGCCGGCTCCAGTGCCGGACCTTACCGGCGCGACCTCCGCGAGATCGTCGACCTGCGCCTGGAAGCCCACCGAGATCGTCGTCTGGTCGCCGATGATCCAGACGTGGTTGTAGACGGCCCGGGTCGGGTCGTCCACGTAGCCCGGCTTGATGTCGAGGAGGAACCCGCGAAGCGTCTCGGGGACCTGCGCGGCATCGTCGGTGATGAGGAGCGGCCCCCACGTGCCGCTCGCGGAGAGCGGGGCCGCCGCCGCGGCGTCCATCGGGTCCTTGTCGGAGGCGATCACCAGACCGTGCCCGGGATCGGTGATGTTCCACCCGAAGCTGCCGTTGGAGTAGCGCGCGAAGGCGATCGCGTTCGCAACCGGGTCCGTGTCCCCGATCCGCACCACGTTCGACGTGGCGCTGCCGGCGTTCGTCAGCGCCTTGTCGGAGATCGCCGAGGGCGGACCCAGCGCGTAGACGTTCGCGCCCTTGTCCCGCTTGAGGGCCTCGATCGTGGGCTTCGGCACCGAGTCCTTGTTCACGAAGAGCACTGGGTCGCCGGATCGGGCGGCCCACGAGGCGGCGGGCATCGCGTACTGGGGCTCGGACGAGCTGACGAGCACGACGTCGTCCGGCTTGGCGCCGGTGAGCTTCTGCCGCAGGGCGTCGATCTGGGCCGCGATCGCGGCCGGGTCCTTGCCGGTCACGTGCTGGACGTCGACCCCCGACGGCGAAGCAGCATCGCCGATGCGGAAGACCTGCGTGCCCTGGGTCGCCGCCGAGCCCGCGGGGCCGAGCGCCGTCAGCGCGTCCTGCGTGAGGGTCGGGATGCTGTTGCCGGTGGACAGCAGGATCGGCGCGCTCACCGGTTGCGCGGTGAGGCTCGCGGCGGCGATCCCGGACTGCCAGTCACTGGAGTCGACGAGCGAGACCGCGTCGGGGCCCGGGACCCCGCCGGTCGAGGGAAAGGCGGCGAGCGCGACTCCCGCGGCGCTCGCCACCGGGTCGGCGCCGGCGACGCGCGTCGTGTTCTTGGTCGCGAACTCAGGGAAGCCGAGGTCCTGGGCCGCCTTGGACTGCGCCTTCTTCGTGTGGACGACGATCTTGGGCGCGGGCGGCGGCGCAGCCTGCTTCGGCTCCTTGTTCAGGGCGTCGACGAGGAAGTAGACCCCCACGCCGATGCCGCACAGCGCGACGAGCACCGCCCCGCCAATCGCCAATCGGCGCTTCCAGATCATCCACACGATCCGGGAACGGTAGTCCAACGGCGTCGGCCCGACCGCGGATTCGGGGCGTGATGACGGTAGACTGGACTGGTTGACTGACCAGTCAATCGATATGGCTATCGGCAGGGTTCCCGGCCGCGGAGCCGGCGCAGGGGCCCACCAACGGAGGTTTAGATGGACTTCGGACTGAGCGACGAGCAACGGGAGTTCCAGGCCCTCTGCCGCAGGTTCGCGACCGAGGTGATCCGGCCCGTCGCCGCCAAGCACGACGCCGAGGAGTCGACGCCGTGGGAGGTCCTCAAGGCCGCTCGCGAGCGGGGCCTCAACGGGATCGATCTCCTGCAGCGCCTCGCCGGCGACCCCGACGGTCAGTTCAACGTCATCTACGCGGAGGAGCTCCACTGGGGCTGCGCCGGCATCGCCCTCTCCATCTCGGGCTCCATGCTCGCGGCGGCCGGGCTGGCGTCCTCCGGGACTCCGGAGCAGATTGCCCGCTGGGTCCCCGAGTGCTTCGGCTCGGGCGACGAGGTCAAGCTCGGCGCCTACGCGGTGACGGAGCCGCAGGCCGGTTCCGACGTGAAGAGCCTGCGCACGACCGCCAAGCGCGACGGCGACGAGTGGGTCCTGAACGGCACCAAGGTCTTCATCACGAACGGCGGGATCGCCGACGTCCACGTGGTTGTGGCCACCGTGGATCCGGCCCTCGCCCATCGCGGCCAGGCCTCGTTCGTCATCCCCAAGGGCACGCCGGGGCTGAAGCAGGGCAAGAAGGAGTCCAAGCTGGGAATTCGTGCCTCGCACACGGCCGAGGTGATCCTCGAGGACTGCCGCATCCCGCTCGACAACCTCCTCGGCGGGATGGAGAAGCTCGAGCGCAAGCTGGAGCGGGCTCGGTCCGGAGAGTCCAGCGGCCGCGCTTCGAACGCGCTCGCGACCTTCGAACTGACGCGCCCGGTCGTGGGGGCCTCCGCGATCGGCATCGCGCAGGCGGCGTACGAGTGGACGATCGCCTACCTCGACAACGGAGCTTCGGCGGACCCGATCGCCGAGTGGCTCGACGAGAGCTCCACGGCGGGCAAGCCGCCGCTCCAGCGCCAGGGCAACCAGCAGCGGATCGCCGACGTGGCCACCGAGATCGAGGCGGCCCGGCTCCTGATCCAGCGCGCGTCGTGGATGGGCCGGAACGGCATTCCGATGACCGGCGGCCAGGGTTCGATGTCCAAGCTCAAGGGCGGCGACGTCGCGATGTGGGCGACTCGGACGTGTATGGACCTGGTCGGGCCCGTCGCGCAGACGAAGGACACGCCACTCGAGAAGTGGTTCCGCGACGCGAAGATCTACCAGCTGTTCGAGGGGACCGCCGAGATCCAACGCCTCGTCGTCTCGAGGATGCAGGTTTCCGAGTACCGCGAGCGTCTGCAGAACGGCGCCGGCATCGCCGCGGAGGCGATGCAGAACGGCGCCGCCGGCAACGGCACTCCCGCGGCCGCGGGGAACGGCGCCGCCCCGTCCGTGGACCGCGCCGCCGCAGTTTCCTGACCGCCGGCGGTCAAGTCTCCGAGCGCTTCGCCCGATATAGGGGGCGATGGATCGCTCGCGGCAGTACCTCTTCGGGGGAGTGGCTTCCACCGCGCTGATCGCGGCCGCTCCGGAGGCGCTCCAGTCCACGGCGTCCTCGCCGCCGGTGGTCCGCCCGCTCGCATCGGTCGGCCACGCCCTCAGCGGCAACGCGGCGCCGACCGCGCCTGGCGCCGCCAACCGGCACCCGGCCGGGTCCTCGCCGGGCGCCAGAAGCGGTGGGCACTCGAGCCCCGGCGGCGGCATCGGATCGCCGCCGCCCACTGGCACCAATCCTTCGCCTTCGCCGCAACCCGCCTCGTCGCCCGGAGGCACCCCCTCGCCGACGTCCGGCGGTGGCCCCACGAACACGGCTCCGTCGAACGGGAACGGCCCGCCCTCGACGCCCCCGGGTCTGGCGAGCAAGCCAGCGGGGCTTCCTCCAGGCTTGGCCAAGAAGCCGGGCGCGACCCCTCCCGGGCTCGCCTCGAATTCGGGCGCGACGCCCCCCGGATTGGTGTCAAGCCGGGCGGGCTTCCGCCGGGCCAGGCCAAGAAGGGCTGATCCAAGCGGCTTCTGGCCGCGTGGGGGGTAAGGGGCGGCTTCGGCCACCTCGCGGTTCGCTTCGATGACACCATTGAGGCGTGGCAACCGACTCAACGAACGCGCACCGCCCGGCTGACGGACCGGGACCGGGGGCGCACACTCACGGCGCTTCGTCCGACGCGGATCGCACCAAACTCGCGATCGCGCTCGCACTCATCGTCGGGTTCATGGCCGTCGAGGTCGCGGCCGGAATCATCGCCCACTCGCTGGCGCTGCTCTCCGACGCCGCTCACATGCTCACGGACGCGGCCGCGATCGGCCTCTCGATCTTCGCCATCCGCCTCGCCAGACGGCCCGCGGAAGGGTCCATGACCTTCGGCTTCCGGCGGATCGAGATCCTCTCCGCGCAGGCGAACGGCATCACGCTCCTCGTGCTCGCCGCGGTGATCGTCTTCGAAGCGATCCAGCGCCTTGTCGCGCCCCCAGAGGTCAAGGGCGGGCTGATGCTGGCGGTGGCGCTCGCCGGCATCGTGGTGAACCTGGCAGCCACCTGGACCCTCGCGCGAGCGAATCGCCAGAGCCTGAACGTCGAGGGATCGTTCCGGCACATCGTCACCGATCTCTACGCCTTCATCGGGACCGCGATCGCCGCGGCCCTGATCCTGCTCACGGGGTTCGAGCGCGCCGACCCGATCGCCTCGCTCATCGTGGCCGGGCTCATGTTCTACTCCGCGTACGTCCTGCTCCGTGCCTCGGGGCGCATCTTCATGGAGGCAGCGCCGGAGGATGTCGATCCGAACGAGATCGGTGAGGCACTGCTCGCGATTCCGGGCGTCGTGGAGGTCCACGACCTCCACGTGTGGGAGGTGTCCTCGGGGTTCCCGGCTCTCTCGGCCCATGTCCTGGTCAAGCAAGAGGCCGACTGCCACCGCGCCCGCCTGCGGCTGGCGGACCTGCTCGAGAAGCAGTTCGACATCCACCACTCGACGCTGCAGGTCGAGCATCGCCCCGAGCGGCTTCTACATATCCGTCAGTAACCCGGCGGGTGCCGGACGGTGAAGCCGTGCGGGTAGGGAAGCGCAGGATGCCAGCGTGGCCCCGAACCCTGGGCGTCGCCGACCGTGTCCCAGCGCAGGCCGGCGATCACGGCGTAGGCGTGACCGGCGTTCGCGTAGACCGTCACCCACTTTCCCGGCCCGGGCGCGCCCCATGACTCGAGCTGGGTCGAGGCGAGGGGCGCGGACAGGAAGCCGCCGCCCGCGAGGGCGTAGCTGACGGCGCCCGAGCAGTCGTAGCCGCGGGACTGCCAGGACGAGTGCCCGCCGCCCCAGACGTAGGGGGTGCCGACGATCTGGTTCGCGGCGCTGATCGCTCTCTTGACCGCGTCCGGGGCGCTCGGCGGCGCCAGGGCGACCCCGTGGAGGAGGATGGCGCTCCGGCTGGCGGGGAGGTTCCCGACGCCGGCCATCGTGTGGGCGTTCATCGACTTCCGCGCTCCGCCGGTGGGAGGGGCGAACGAGCCGTTGGTGCCGGCGGAGGCGGCCGGCATCTTGGACGGGTCGCCCCGGACGAACTTCACCTTCGGCGCGGACCTGGCCGTGCGCTCCTGAGCGCGCGAGGCGACGTCCAGGTGGTGAGGGCGGGGCGGTTTCTGCTCGCTGATCGGCTTCTCCCTCGGCGACCCCGTCCTGATGACGATCCTCTGCCCCTGCGGGGCAGGGGCAGATGCCTCCCCGCAGCCGTACAGGGCGGCCGCACTCAACGCGAGCACCACGACCGCCGATGCACACCGGCGAGCCCGGGCGCGGCGCTCTCCTCGTCGCGGTTCGACAGGCATCGACTCCTGGATTGTCGCGAACCGCGCCCATCCGCGCGCGCGGCACCCCGAAACCGACTTGATTCCAGAGTGGCCGCGGGGGTCCTCCCGGATCCTGAAATATGCGTTGCAGCAGGGATAATTGGTGTTAAGAACTGCTAGCAAAGCGTCCAGCGCCTGCTAGGGTCGCCGCCGACATTTGTGCCGAGTCCATCGGGCACTGCCGGGTGGAACGGGGGAACCAAATCCCTGGGGCGAATGGTCGACGAGCCAGAGGGCTCTGCTGGCCAAGCGCGTCTCGTCCGCGCTAGCCCGTCAGCTAACCCCGTAGGCATCAGAGCGAGACATGAGAACGCCGAACAACCCACCGGGACCCAGACGCCGATCCATCGTGCTCGCACTCGCGGGTGCGCTGATCCTGCTCGCCGCGCTCACCGTGGCCAGCGGTGCGCCCGCGCAGTCCCTCCAGGAGATCCAGCAGAAGCTCAACAACTCGCGGTCGCAGCTCGACCAGAAGCAGTCGCAGCTCCAGCACGCCAAGGACCGCGAGGGCGTGCTCTCCACGACGATCCAGAAGTACGGGGACCAGCTGGACCAGCTGCGCAACCAGGTCGCCTCGCTGAGGAACCAGATCTCGATCGTCCAGACGCAGCTGAACAAGAAGGAGGCCGAGCTCAAGGAGGCGAAGGTCCGCCTCGAGCAGCTCCGCGCGAAGCTCAAGCGGTCGCTGCGGGTCCTGCGCGGGCGACTCGTCGAGATCTACGAGTCGAACTCACCCGACGCGATGACGGTGATCCTCAACTCGCACGGGCTGAGGGACATGCTCACCCGCTACGACTACCTCCAGCGGATCCAGTCCCAGGACACGTCGATCGCCGTCCGGGTGAAGAACCTGCGAAACCAGGAGAAGGAGACCGTCGACCGCGTGCGCGCCGCCCGCAACGCGATCGCCGACAAGAAGGCCCAGCTCGAGCAGTCGCAGGCGGCGCTCGAGGCCAAGCAGAGCGACCTCGCGGCCGCCCAGCAGAAGGACCAGCAGCTCCTGGGCCAGGTCAAGGCCACCCAGGACCACCTCGAGGGCGACATCGGCTCCATCTCCGACCAGATCGCGTCCCAACTCCAGGCCCAGCAGCAGGCGGAGGCGGCCCAGGCCGCGGCGCAGGCCCAGTCCTCGTCGACGGGCGCGACGGCGCCGACGGGCCCGGTCCAGGGCGAGAGCTCCTCGGGAATGATCTGGCCCGTCAATGGCCCGATCACTTCTCCCTTCTGCGAGCCGCGCCCGTGGGAGGCCTGCCACCCGGGGATCGACATCGGAGTCCCGACCGGCACGCCGATCCATGCGGCCGCCGCCGGCACGGTGGCGATCGCCGGCCCCGAGTCCGGGTACGGCAACTACACCTGCATCGACCACGGCGGCGGGCTCTCGACCTGCTACGCCCACCAGGAGTCGATCTCCGTGTCGGTTGGCCAGCGGGTCAGCCAGGGTCAGGTGATCGGGATCAGCGACTGCACCGGCCTCTGTTTCGGCCCGCACCTGCACTTCGAGGTGCGCGTGAATGGGCAGGTCGTCGACCCCATGGGCTACCTGCCCTAAAGCTCTCACGGCAGCTGCCGATTCCTTATGTGAATCGCCCACAGGCCGGGCGTGGCGTGCCATCCTTCGGGACCCGATGACGACCCTCGCCGAGACCCAGACTCAAGCACCGCGTTCCACCCATCTGCGCGCGTATCTGCTGGGCACCGGCGCCACCGGTGCGCTCATCGCCGCGGCCGTGATCGTCTTCGTCTCGCTGGCGACCTACGTCGCCGTCAACGGCATGCCCTTCGCCGGCAACGGGACCGCCCCCGGCGACAGCTTCGTGGGGGTCCAGACGGCCGGCACGCCGGCATCGACCGCCGCTGCGCTCCGGGCTGCGCCCGGCGCGGTGGCCGCGAGGCCGGTCCCCGGCGCTCCGATCGGGGCCGGTGCGGCGGGCGCGTTCGCGCGCGGCCATGCCGGTCCGGGCGGCGGCTCCGGCGGCGGCGCGGGCGGCTTCAACGGCGGCGGCGGGAACCTCCCAGGCGGCGGGTCGACGCCACCCGTTGGGACTCCCGGTCCCGGTGGCGGGCCCAGCCCCGGACCCGGGCCTGGCGGCGGACCGACGCCCACGCCAACTCCCAGCTCCTCCCCCGGCATCGCCACGAACACCCTGAACCAGGTGGACAACACGGCCGGCACGAACCTCTCTGGCAGCCCGGCCGGGGACGTCGCAGGAACAGTTGACAAGACCGTCACTGGCACCGTCAACAACGCTGGCGGCACGGTCGGCAAGCCCGGGCTCGGCGACACGGTCAACAACACCGTGAACGGCACGGTCGACAAGACGGTCGGCGGCGGCGGCGTTCTCGGCGGCGGCAAGTAGACCGCGGCCGTCCGCTAAGCCAGGTTTCGATCCATCCAGCGCAGTGCGATGCCGTGGATCTCGGCGTCGTGCTGAGCCGAGCGGTGGTGGCCGCCGGGAAGCAGGATCAGCTTGCGCGGCTCGGCCGCCCGGACGTGGAGCTCCTCGGACCAGTCGGCGGGAATCTGGTCGTCGCCCCGCGCGTGGATGAGGAGGAGCGGCTTCGAGCCCATCAGCTCCACGGCCTGCCGCAGGTCGTGCTCGGCGAGCCATGCGGACAGCGCCGTCGCGCCGTCCGGGTCGACCCGCATCTCGAGCTCGTCCGTCTGGAGCCCGCGCATCAGGTGGTGCGCGCCGGCAGGGCAGATCGCAATCGCCCCCGCAATGGCCTCCGAGGTCGCGGCGGCCTGGATGGCCATGAAGCCGCCCATGCTCGAGCCACGGACGCAGACGCTGCCTGCATCGACGCCGTCGATCTCGGCGACGAACCGGGCCATCCTGCCGACATCGGAGAGCGCCTCGGAACTCATCGGGTCCTCCGCCTCCCCGTGTCCACGCTGGTCGTAGGCGACGGCCGCCCAGCCGTTCGCGGCGCAGGCCCGCCCGAAGTCGCCGTGGTTCTCCTTGCGCGACCCGGCACCGTGGAGGATCACCATCGCCCGCCAGGGCGCTGGGGACTCCGGCAGCCAGAGCATGTACGGGCGTCCCCCGTGCACGCCCATGTCGCTCGGCCTCGAAACGCTCCTGTTCATGGGCTTGCAAGGTATTCGAGGCGGCGACCTTCGTCACCGCAGACGCAGGTGCAGTCAGGCGGCGAAGCCGCCGCCCTGGTTCCGCCACGCGCGGCGATGTTGCCAGCCCCGTCAGAATGGCTGGTCCCATGAGCCCGACTAGCGAGCGAACTGCCGTCGAGGCGTCGCCGGTCTACCCGGTGGGCAGCCGCGTGAACGAGCGCGGCCACCTGGAGATCGGCGGCTGCGACGTGGTCGAGGTAGCCGCTGAGCTCGGCACCCCCTCCTACATCTACGCCGAGGACGACATCAGGCACCGGGCCCGTGCGTACCTGGAGGCGTTCCGGGCCCGCACCGACGACTTCGAGGTCCTTTACGCCAGCAAGGCGGCGCCGATCACGGCCGTCTACCGGGTCTGCCTGGAGGAGGGGCTGTCGGTGGACGTCGCCTCGGGCGGCGAGCTCCACATGGCGCTCGGGGCGGGGTTCGATCCGGCGCGCATCTACCTGCACGGGAACAACAAGACCGAGGCCGAGCTCCGCTACGCGATCGACTCTGGGGTCGGCCACGTGATCCTCGACTCGTTCGGCGAGATCGCGCGCCTCGACGCCATGCTCGACCGGCCCCAGGACGTCCTTATCCGCGTGACGCCGGGGGTGCTGCCGACCACGCACTCATATGTGCAGACCGGCGGGCTCGACTCCAAGTTCGGCTTCGGGCTCGAGGACGGGCTGGCCGAGCGGGCGATTGCCGAGGCGCGGGCCTCCCGGAACCTCGAGCTGGTCGGCCTGCACGCGCACATCGGGTCCCAGATCTTCGAGCTCGAGCCGTACGTGGCGGCGATCGAGGCCCTCGGCGGACTCACCGGGCCCGACTGGGAATGCCGGATCCTGAACGTCGGCGGGGGCCTTGGGATCGCCTATACCTCGGCAGACGAGCCGCCCGCGATCGCCGACTACGTGGACGTGAAGGTGCGGGGCGTCGAGCGCGTCTTCGACCCCGTGCCGCGGATCCTGATCGAGCCAGGGCGGTCGCTGGTGGGGAACGCGGGCGTGACCGCGTATGAGGTCGGAACCGTCAAGGAGATCCCGAACGTCCGGACCTACCTGTCGGTCAACGGGGGCATGTCGGACAACCTGCGGCCGATGCTCTACGGGTCGCGCTACGAGGCGATCGTCGCGAATCGCGCTGCGGAGGTCCCCGACACGCTGGCGACCGTCGCCGGCATGCACTGCGAATCGGGCGACATCCTGATCCCCGACGCGATGCTGGCCTCTCCGGAGCCCGGCGACATCCTCGTCACCCCTGCCACGGGCGCCTACGGCTACTCGATGGCCTCCAACTACAACGGGGCGCCGCGGCCCGCGGTCGTGTTCTGCAAGGACGGCGACGCCCGCGTGGTCGTGCGGCGCGAGACGTGGGACGACCTGCTCGCGCGGGACGTCAAATGAGCGACGCTGTCCGGATCGGGCTCCTCGGCAGGGGGACGGTTGGCGCGGCCTTCCACGACCTGTTGCTCGAGCGCGCCGACGCCGTGGAGGAGACCACCGGCCGGCGTCCGGAGATCGCTGGTGTGCTCCGTCGCTCCGAGGGCGACTTCGACCGGATCCTCGAGTCCTCGGAAGTTGTCGTCGAGCTGATCGGCGGCACCGATCCGGCGCGCGACTACGTGCTGCGGGCGCTCGAGGCGGGCCGCCACGTCGTCACCGCGAACAAGCAGCTGATCGCCCAGTACGGCGACGAGCTGTTCGACGCGGCGCGAAGGGGGGGCGTCCAGCTGCGGTTCGAGGCGGCGGTGGCCGGCGTGGTCCCCGTGATCCGCGTGATCCAGGAGAGCCTCGCGGCGACCGAGATCACGAAGGTGTTCGGGATCGTCAACGGTACGACCAACTTCATCCTCTCCGAGATGGCCAGCACCGGTGCGACCTATGCGGACGCGCTGGCCCGGGCGCAGGAGCTCGGCTACGCGGAGGCCGACCCGAGCGACGACGTCGGCGGTGCCGATGCCGCGGCGAAGATGGCGATCCTGGCGCGGCTAGCCTTCGGCGCCCCGGTTGGGCTCGACGACGTGGCGTACCAGGGGATCACGGAGATCCAGCCGGACGACATCTCCTACGCGAAGGAGCTCGGCCTCTCGCTCAAGCTGCTCGGAGTCGCAGAGCGGCGCGACGGCGGGATCAGCGTCAGGGTCTTCCCCTGCTTCCTCTACGCGCACCACCCGCTGGCCCCGGTCGAAGGGCCGTTCAACGCCGTCATGGTCGAGGCGCCCGCGATCAACGAGGTGACGATGTCCGGGCCGGGCGCCGGAGGGATCGAGACGGCGTCGGCCGTGCTCGGCGACGTGGTCTCGATCGTCTCGGGCCGGGCGCCCGTGCACGCGGCGCACCAGCGCTTCGAGATCGTGCGCGACATCAACTCGGCCTTCTACCTGCACCTCGAGGTCGCGGACCGGCCCGGCGTGCTCGCCAACATCGCCGACGTGCTCGGCCGCAACGAGGTCTCCGTTCGCAGCGTGGTCCAGCGGGGCCTCGGCAATGACGCGCGCCTGGTGATGGTCATGCACGAGGGCCCCGAGTCGAGGTTCTTCTCGGCGCTCGAGGAGATCGCGACGCTCGAGTTCCTCCGGGCGCAGCCCCGCGCGATCCGGGTGATCGAAGAAGAGTGGGTGTGAGCCCGTGAGTCCCGTGCCGCTCATCGAGCGGTACCGAGACCGCCTGCCAATGGAGGACGGCGACCCCGTCGTCACTCTCCACGAGGGCTCGACCCCGCTGGTCCAGGCGCCGGTCATCTCCGAGCGCGTGGGCGCGACGGTCTACCTGAAGCTCGAGGGGGCAAATCCCACGGGGAGCTTCAAGGACCGCGGCATGACGGTAGCGGTCTCCCGGGCCAAGGGCTCCGGGGCCGAGGCGGTCATCTGCGCCTCGACCGGCAACACGGCGGCCAGCGCTGCCGCGTACGCCGCGCGCGCCGGCATGCGGGGCGCCGTCATCGTGCCCGAGGGCAAGATCGCGATCGGCAAGCTCGCCCAGGCGCTGATGCACGGCGCACGGGTCATCGCCCTCCGGGGCAACTTCGACCAGGCGCTGACGATCGTTCGCGAGCTCGCGCAGAGCCATCCGATCGAGCTCGTCAACTCGGTCAACCCCTACCGGATCGAGGGCCAGAAGACCGCCGCCTTCGAGGTGTGCGACGAGCTCGGCGGGCCACCGGATGCGCTTGCGATTCCAGTTGGCAACGCGGGGAACATCACCTCCTGGTGGCGCGGCTTCCGGGAGTACGAGGTGGCGCCCGTCCTCTACGGCTTCCAGGCCGAGGGAGCGGCGCCGCTGGTGCACGGTGAGCCGGTGGCCGAGCCGGAGACGATCGCCTCGGCGATCCGGATCGGCAACCCGGCGCGCTGGGAAGAGGCGATGGACGCCGTCACCGGCTCGCGCGGGCGCATCGCGGCCGTCTCCGACGAGGCGATCCTCCACGCGTACCATCTGCTTGCGTCCCGCGAGGGCGTCTTCTGCGAGCCGGCCTCGGCCGCATCGGTGGCGGGCCTGCTCGTGCACGGGCTCCCGGCGCCCGAGGGCGGCGATCCGCCCAAGACGGTCGTCTGCGTGCTCACCGGCCACGGGCTCAAGGACCCCGACACGGCGCTCGGCAAGGCGCCGGCCGTGATCGGCTGCGAACCCGACGCGGCGGCGGTCGAGCGCCTCGTCTTCGACTGAAAAACGGCCGCACCCAGGGTCGCTGCCCTGGGTGCCCAGTTGTTCCTCTTGACGCGCCACCCGTGACGCTTGGGCGGGCAGGATCACGGCATGCTCGAGGACCTGCTTGCCCTGGTGGCGCCGCCGGCGTGTGCCGTGTGCGGTGACGGGTGCGAGGTTCGGCGACGCCTGTGCGGGCGTTGCGAACGCGCGCTTCGCGGCCAGGCGCCGGTGTGGTCCAGGGTGCCGGGCATCGAGGAGACGTGGTCCGCGGCGTCGTACGACGGCGCCGCCCGGCAGCTCGTGGGGGCGCTCAAGTTCCGCGCCCGCGTCGGCCTCGCCGACGACGCGGCCGCCCTGATCGCCGGGCGCGTCCCCAGCGACTTGCTCGCCGGCGCGATCGTCCCCGTTCCGCCGGCTCCGCGCCGCCGTCGCCAGCGCGGCTTCGATGCCGCCGAGGCGATCGCGGCGGAGCTGGCGAAGCGGACCGGGCTGGCGCTTGCGCCATGTCTGTCCCGCACACAGAGCGCGCGGCAAGTCGGGCGTCGGCGATCGGAGCGCCTCGCCGACCCTCCCTCGGTGCAGGCCGTGTCGCGGGTCCCGACGCGGACGGTGCTGGTGGACGACGTGATGACCACGGGCGCCACCCTCGCCGCCTGTTCCGTGGCGCTTCGCGGCGCGGGTTCGCTGCGGGTGGTGGCCGTCACCCTGGCGGCGTCCATGCCCTCCCGAAAACGCCTTGGCGCGAAGGCCCGAGCGGCGTAGGATTGATGGTCACCTGCCACCCAACGAGAGGAGGGAGCGTGCGGATCGAGGTCAGGGGGCGAAACAGGGAAGTGACGGACGAGCTTCGCCGCCACGTTGAGAAGCGCTTCAAGCGGATTGGCCGGCAGGTCTCCGAGTACGCGGTCCTCGAGGTCGAGCTGACCGAGGAGAGGAACCCCCGCATCGCGGACAGCGAGGTCGTCGAGGCGACGCTCCACCTGAAGCGAGTGACGCTGCGCGCCCGGGAGGCTTCGCCCGAGTTGCTGCACTCGATCCACGAGGTGGCCGAGGACCTTCGCCGTCAGGTCAAGCGGCATCGCGAGAAGCGCCGCAAGCGGCCCGAGACGCGGCGGTTCGCGGAGAGCCTGCGCCGGGGCACGGCATAGGCCGAGAGCCCACGGCCGGTCGGTACCCTCAGAACCCGTGGCCAAGGGACTCATAGATCGCGCTCTGCGCCTTGGCGAGGGGCGCCAGTTCAAGGAATACGAGCGCCGTGTGGCGTCGATCAACCGCTACGAGCCGGAGATGGAGCTCCTCGAGGAGTCCGAGATCCGAACCGAGGCGGACGAGTTGCGCGAGCGCGCGAGGGGCGGGGAGTCGCTTGAAGACCTGCTCCCGGAGGCGTTCGCGCTATGCCGCGAGGCGGCGCGGCGGACGATTGGCCAGCGGCACTTCGACGTCCAGCTGATCGGCGGCATGGTCCTGAACGACGGCTCGATTGCCGAGATGAAGACCGGCGAGGGCAAGACGCTGACCGCGACACTCGCCGTGTTCCTGAACTCGCTCGCGGGCGACCCGGTCCACGTGGTCACCGTCAACGACTACCTGGCCCGCCGCGATGCCGAGTGGATGAGCCCGATCTACGAAGCCCTGGGCGTGAGCGTGGGGGTGATCCAGGCCGGCCACGAGCCGCCCACCCGCAAGTTGCAGTACTCCTGCGACGTCGTCTACGGGACCAACTCGGAGTTCGGCTTCGACTACCTGCGCGACAACATGGCCGCCTCGCTCGACCATTGCGTCCAGCGCGATTACTCCTACGCGATCGTCGACGAGGTCGACAACATCCTCATCGACGAGGCGCGGACCCCGCTGATCATCTCCGGCGCGCCCGAGGCCGCGGCCGACCTCTACTACACGTTCGCCCGGCTCGCCAAGCAGATGAAGGGCGTGCCCGCAAAGGAGAAGCTCAAGTCGCTCGGCGAGGACAAGGACACGACCAACGTCGACTACGACTACGAGTACGACGAGAAGCACAAGACCGTGGCGCCGACGGAGCCCGGGGTCGAGAAGGCCGAGAAGTTCCTCGGCGTCGACAACCTCTACGTCTCCGAGCACGGGACCCTCGTCAATCACCTCGTCCAGTCACTGAAGGCCGAGTCGCTGTTCCTCCGCGACGACGACTACGCGGTCATCGACGGCGAGGTAAAGATCGTCGACGAGTTCACCGGCCGGATCCTGGAGGGCCGCCGCTGGTCGGAGGGGCTCCATCAGGCGATCGAGGCCAAGGAGGGCGTCCCGATCCGCGAGGAGAACCAGACGCTCGCGACGATCACGCTCCAGAACTACTTCCGCCTCTACGACAAGCTCAGCGGGATGACCGGAACGGCGCTGACCGAGGCGCAGGAGTTCATGAAGATCTACGAGATACCGGTGGTCGAGATCCCGACCAACGTCCCGATGATCCGCGACGACCACAACGACCAGATCTACAAGACCAAGGGCGGCAAGTGGAAGGCGGTCGTCAACGAAATCACCCAGCGCCACGAGGCGGGCCAGCCGATCCTGGTGGGCACGATCTCGGTCGAGGTCTCGGAGATGCTCTCGGACGAGCTGAAGCGCCAGGGCATCGATCACGTCGTCTTGAACGCGAAGCCCGAGTACGCCGAGCGCGAGGGCGAGACGATCGCCCAGGCGGGCCGGACCGGCGCCGTCACGATCGCGACCAACATGGCCGGCCGCGGCGTTGACATCAAGCTCGGCGGCGACCCCGACCAGGTCGCGCGAGCCGAGCTGCGCAAGCTCGGAGTCTCGCCGGACGACGAGAGCTACGAGGAGGAGCTGGCACAGCTGCTGCCTCGCATCAAGGAGCAGTGTGAGGCCGAAGGGGAACGGGTCCGCGAGGCCGGCGGGCTGTTCATCACCGGCACCGAGCGCCACGAGTCCCGCCGGATCGACAACCAGCTGCGTGGCCGTTCGGGCCGCCAGGGAGACCCCGGCGAGTCGCGCTTCTACCTCTCGGCCGAGGACGAGCTCATCAGGCTGTTCGCCGGCGATCGGATCTACAAGATCCTCGATCGGCTGGGCCCGGTGGACGAGCACGGCGAGGAGTACCCGCTCGAGGCGAAGATGCTCAGCCGCACGGTGGAGAACGCCCAAAAGAAGGTCGAGCAGCAGAACTTCCTGATCAGAAAGCGCGTCCTCGAGTACGACGACGTGATGAACGAGCAGCGCCGCGTGATCTACAAGTACCGGCGCGAGATCCTCGAGGGCCGCGACATGTCCGAGGTCGCCGAGCAGGAGATCAGCGAGGTCGTCGCGCGGATGGTCGGGCAGTACACCGAGAGCGAGATCTTCGAGGAGTGGGACCTTGGCGGCCTCCAGACGCAGGCCAACCAGCTGTGGCCGACCACCGTGGACCTCCGCCAAGTGGACACGTCAAGCGGTGATCGCGACGAGATCACGAAGCTGCTGACCGAGGACGCGCGCGCCTCCTACGAGAAGCGCGAGGGGGAGCTCGGCGACGAGCTGATGCGCTACCTGGAGCGCCAGATCCTGCTCCAGATCATCGACAACCGGTGGCGGGAGCACCTCTTCGAGATGGACTACATGCGGGAGGGGATCCACCTCCGCGGCTTCGCGCAGATCGACCCGCTGGTCGCCTACAAGAACGAGGGCTTCACGATGTTCCGCGACCTCCTGAACTCCATCTGGGAGGAGTTCGCGCAGGTCATCTTCCACGTCGAGGTCAACATCGAGCCCACCGACTTCGAGCCGGAGCCCGAGGTTCCGGCGCAGGAGCTGAGCTACGCGGGCGGCGGGGCCGACCAGCCCTCGGCGTTGGATGAGGCCGCTCAGGCCGCGATGGCCCAGGGCGCCGCTCCGGCCGCCGCCGCGGGCGCGGCTGCCGTCGGCGCCGCGCCCGGTGGCGGCAACGGCGCCTCCAGCGAGAACCCGGAGACCGTGGTCAAGTCGGACCGCGACAAGATCGGGCGCAATGACCCGTGCTGGTGCGGCTCGGGCAAGAAGTACAAGAAGTGCCACGGCGCCTGACCCGCGTCGCCCCCGAGCTTTGATACTGATTCCCCTATGGGGGTGAGGATCCGCGTCGCGGCGGTGCTGGCCGCCATTGCCGGTATCGCGGCGCTTGCACCCGGTTCCGCGTTCGGGCTCGCGAGCATCCAGGCGTCACAGGACGGCCTCCCCGACATCGACGGCCCTCCGGGCAAGGTGCAGCCGACGGCCGCGCAGCGAGCTCTCGCTTCAAACCTGGGCGCGACGGTGAGCTGGAACAGCTTCGGCACGCCTGGCTCGCTGATCAACGACCGGGGGTATCTGGCCACCGGCCTCGGCAACGATCCGGTGGCCGCCGCTCGCAGCTTCGTCTCGCGGTACCGCGGCCTGTTCCGCCTCTCCAGCCGGGGACTTGCCGGTCTTCGTCTCCTGAACGACGCGCCCCTCGCCGGCAGCGACGCGCACGCCGTCCTCTTCCAGCAGACCTTCGGCTCGTTGCCGTCGACTCAAAACGGCCTCATTACCGTGGGCGTCGTCCACGGTGACGTCGCCTACGTCTCCTCCTCGGCCGTCGGTGACCGCAACGCGCCCGCGCCGGCGACGCTGTCGCCCGAGGACGCCTGGCTCAAGGCGGCCGCCAACGTCGGCGAGCACGTCGACGCAAGTGACATCGCCGGCTCGAAGACGAGCAGGAAGAGCGGCTTGACTCGCCTCCACGTTGCCGGCCTCGCGCAGGTGCAACAGTCCCGCCTGACCGCATTCCCGACCGTGAAGCAGGGCGTCCGCCCCGCCTACGAGACGGTCGTCCTCGATGAGAGCGGCACCTGGCCGCTGGCCTACAAGGAGTTCGTCGATGCGCGGACGGGGGCGGTCCTGTTCCGTCAGAACGCCGTGCAGGAGCTCGCGGACACGCCGAGGTGGAAGGCGTTCCTCGCCAATCCGCCGCTGAGCTACTCGGACGGCGACACCCGCGCGGTCGAGTGCTGGCGGCGCTCGGCCGTCGCGACCTGCGACCTCGGGATCAAGAACCCGTCCTCGCCGCTCGCGTGGGATGTCAACCCCCAAACGCGCCTCTCGACGCACACCACCGATGGCAACAACGCAGTCACCGCCGAGGATTGGGCGAACCCGCTGCTCCCGAGCGGGGGCCAAACGCCCGTCTCCGCCCAGCGCCGCTACTCGTACACCTGGACGAACGTCTGGCACAACAGTGGCTGCAACCCAAGCAACTTCGTGCAGGGCGGCAACGACATTGACGCCGCGGTCACCAACCTCTTCGTGGGGCACAACCGGTTCCACGACTTCTCCTACAAGCTCGGCTTCACCGAGCGGAACTCCAACGCGCAGCAGAGCAACTTCGGCAAGACGGCGGCCAGCCGCGCCAACGACCCCGAGTTCGGTGACGTCCAGGCCGGAGCGATCAACGGCGGCGCCCCCAGCTACGTGGGCCGCGACAACGCAAACCAGATCACGCTCCAGGACGGCATCCCGCCGGTCACCAACCAGTACCTGTTCCAGCCGATCCCGGCCGCCTTCTACACGCCGTGCGTGGACGGCGACTACGACACCTCCGTGTTCGGCCACGAGTACACCCACCTGATCTCCAACCGCATGGTCGGAGGCCCTGACGCGAGCCTGACCGGTGAGCAGGCGGGCGCGATGGGCGAGTCATGGTCGGACCTCGATGCGCTGGAGTACGAGCACGAGTACGGGCTCAAGCCCGGTGGCGGGGCGAACCCCTGGGCGGAGGGCCCTTACGTGACCGGGAACAAGCAGCGCGGGATCCGCGACTACCCGCTCAACGCCAACCCGCTCAACTACAGCGACATCGGCTTCGACATTCCGGGGCCCGAGGTGCACGCCGACGGCGAGATCTGGAACGCGACCAACTACGACATCCGGCAGGCGATGGTTCGCCGGTACAACGGCTCGTTCCCGGCCTCGAACCAGGTGCGGCAGGTTCGCTGCGCCGACGGCAAGGTGCCGCTTCGCAGCTGCCCCGGCAACCGGCGCTGGATCCAGATCGTCTACGACGCCTGGCCCCTCATGCAGCCCTCGGTGAGCATGCTGGACGCGCGCGACGCCTACCTCGCCGCCGACCGGATGATCTTCAACGGCGCCAACCAGCGGCTCCTGTGGCTCGCGTTCGCCCGCCATGGGATGGGGGTTGGCGCCTCGAGCGAGTCCGCGAGCGATCGCCAGCCCACGCCGAGCTTCCAGGCTGCGCACCAGCCCAACGCGAACGTGCGCTTCAAGGCGACCGGGTCAGGCCGGAAGGCCGCACGCGTCAAGGCCCGGGTATTCGTGGGGAAGTACCAGGGCCGGGTCACGCCCATCGCCGACACTTCCCGCCGGACGAAGCTCGGCGACACGGCGCAGTTCGCGCCGGGCACCTACGACTTCGTGGTGCAGGCACCCGGCTACGGGCTGACCAGGTTCTCCAAGACCTTCCGTCGCGGTCAGCGCACCACGGTGAACTTCCCACTTGCCCAGAACTGGGCCTCGAGGGCGAAGGGCGCGGTGGCGACCGGAGACGGTAGCCGCCTCGGCGCGCTGATCGACAGCAGCGAGCAGTCCACCTGGACCGCCGGGAACCGCACCCCGACCGTGAAGGGCACCCAGGTCACCGTGGACCTCGGGGGCGGAGAACACAAGATCTCCAGCGTCAGGGTCAGCGCCATGCTCGGCCCGGATCAGAACCGGTTCGCGGCCCTGCGGCGCTTCCGAATCGAGGCCTGTGACACCAAGGCGGGCGGCGGAAAGTGCGCGGCGGCCTCCGACTACAAGACGGTCTACACGTCGCCGCGCAATGCCTTCCCGGGCTCGGTCCCGCGTCCGGTGGCGCCGAGCCTGATCCTGCGGAAGTTCGCGTTCAAGCCGGTGCGGGCAACGCACCTGCGCTTCGTCGTCCTGTCCAACCAATGCACGGGCGGGCCGGGCTTCCAGGGCGACCAGGACTCCGACCCCACGAACAACTCGGACTGCGTCACGGGTTCCTCCGAGGGCCAGGAGGTCATCGCCGCGGAGCTCGAGGCCTTCTCGGCCCGCTGAGCGGGCCCCTCAGGCCGCGTCCGGCTCCGAAGGCGGCGGGTGGCGAGTGAGGCCGGGCGTCCTGCCCACATTCGCGCTGACCCAGCGGGAGCGCCGGGTGAAGACGGGCACGGTCGCGACGCGGTCGCTCTTGCGGACGAGGAGCAGGCAGGCGACCGCACCGAACAGGGCGATCGCGCCGCTCACCACGAACATGAGCTGGAAGGCGTCGACGTGGGCGAGGACTGACTGGTGGACGGCCACGTGGACGTCATGAAATTTGGCGTGGCTGAGGTTGGCCTCCACATGCCCGAGGCCGTGTTGCTCCGCCCGCTGGGTGAAGTCGGTGAAGTCGTTGATCTGTTGCTGGGTAGGGAAGATGCCGTGATCGTGGAGGCGGGCGAAGAGCTGGTCCTTGTAGTAGCTCACCTCGATCGCCGCGAGCAACGCGATCCCGATGGCGCCGCCGAGCTGCTCCGACGTGTTGATCATGCCGGCGGCCTGCCCCTGGTCCTTCTCGGGAACGGAATTGAGGCCGGTCGGGTCGTTGACGGTGAGCACGACTCCGAGGCCGATGCCCTGGAGCAGGAGCCCAGGGATCAGCCACACCGCCGACTCCTTCGACGCCGTGGCGGCGAGGACAAAGCCGGAGGCTGCGAGCACCGTGAAGCCCACGACGAGCGGCACTCTGCCGCCGACGCGATCGAAGGCCCGCCCCGCGAGCGGGCCGGCGAGGATGATCGGAACGGTCGCGGGGATGAGGGCGATGCCCGCGACCTCGGGACTGACCCCGACGACGAGCAGCAGGAAGAACGGCAGGAGGAAGCCCAGGCCCAGCTCGATCGAGCCCGCCAGCAGCTGGCTGATGTTGGAGGCCAGGAAGTTCAGGTGCCTGAAGAGGCGGAAGTCGAGCATCGGCGTCGAGCTGCGGAGCTCGATGAGCACGAAGACCGCGAGGACGATCGCACCGACGAGCGTGGGGACCCAGGCGCCGGGTGCGTCCAGCCCGGCCCCCTGGATGACCGAGAGCCCGTAGATCAGCGACCCCGTGCCGAGCGCGAACGTGGCAACGCCCGGGAGGTCGAGGCCTTGGCGGTCGTCCTCCGAGTCGGGGCGAAGCGGGGGCGCGTACCGCGCGGTCAGGGCGATGGTGATCGCGGCCAGCGGAACGTTGATCCAGAACACCGCCCGCCAGTCGATGCTCGTCAACAGTCCGCCGATCACCGGCCCGAGGGCCGCGAAGAACGCGGAGCCTCCGGCCAGCACGCCCAGCGCCTGTCCCCGTCGTTCGGCCGCGAACACCTTGCTGACGATCGCCACGGCAGTCGGCATCATCAGCGCGGCGCCGCAGCCCTGGGCCGCGCGGGCGGCGATCATCCAGGGCAGATCCTGGGCCGCCCCGGCAAGGGCGGTCGAGACCATGAACACGAAGCCACCCGTGAGGAACACCCGCCGCAGGCCGAACAGGTCGCCCAGCCGCCCACCCAGCACCATGAAGGCCGCGAGCGGGAGGATGTTCGCCGTCAGGAGCCACTGGCTCTGGGAGAGGCTCCCGCCCAGGTCCCGGATCGCGTCCGGAGTCGCCAGCGGCACGGCCGTCTGGTCGACGAGGATCATGCTGTTGGAGAGCGTCATTGCGGCCAACGTCACCCACATCGCCGTGCGAGAGCGTGTCCCGCCGGAGTCCGTGCCCTCCATCAGTGCGCAGGCTAAAGAGGTAGGGCGTGAGCGACGCAGGCCCACGGAGCGCACTCGCCGACGGCCCGGACGGGCGCCCCCGATGCCGCTGGGCCACCTCCGCACCCGAGCTCCTCGCCTACCACGACGACGAATGGGGCCGGCCGGTCCGCGACGAGCGCGGGCTGTACGAGCGGCTGTGCCTCGAGGCGTTTCAGTCGGGCCTCTCCTGGATCACGATCCTTCGCAAGCGCGAGGCCTTCGGCGCCGCCTTCGCGGGCTTCGAGGTCGACCGCGTGGCGGCATTCGGGACGCGGGACGTCAAGCGGCTCCTGGCCGACGCCGGCATCGTCCGCAACCGAGCGAAGATCGACGCGGCGATCTCGAACGCGCGCGCCGCGATCGAGCTCCGTGACTCCGGCGAGTCGCTGTCGGAGCTTCTGTGGTCGTTCGCACCGGGCGGCGATCGCCCGGCGCCGCGCACGTTCGACGACGTCCCGTCCACGACGGATGAGTCGAAGGCGCTCGCCCGCGAGCTGAAGCGGCGCGGGTTCCGATTCGTCGGTCCGACGACCGCGTACGCGTTGATGCAGGCCTGCGGCCTGGTCAACGACCATCTGGAGGGGTGCGCCGTTCGCGACACGGTCGAGGCGGAGAGACGGCGATCGGGCTGACCGCCTCTAAGATCAGGGCCGTGGCCGAGGCAGTCTCCCGAGAGAGCGTGTCCGCGCGGCTCGCGGAGGTCCGCGAGGGCCTGACCCTGCTCGCGGACTACCTTTGACCCGGCTGCGCTTGCCTCGGAGATAGCTCGCCTCGAGCAGGAGATGCAGCGTCCCGGGTTCTGGGACGACGCTGAGAGCGCCGCCCGGGTCTCAGCTCGGCACGCCGCAACCCAGCGGCGCCTCGAGACCTTCCGCTCGCTCGAGTCCGACGTCTCCGACCTGGACGAGCTCGTGGAGCTGTCCGCGGACGATCCGGAGCTGGCCTCGGAGCTCGAGTCGCAGCTCGGCTCGATCGAGGGCCGCCTGGAGCAGCTCGAGGAGGCGAGGCTCTTCAACGGGGAGTACGACGCGGGCGACGCGGTCGTCACCGTGCGCTCGGGCGCGGGCGGCACCGACTCGCAGGACTGGGCCGAGATGCTCCTTCGCATGTACCTGCGGTGGGCGGAGCGCCGTGGCTTCCAGGTCGAGATGAAGGAGGCGTCACCCGGCGAGGAGGCCGGGCTGAAGTCGGCCACGTTCAGCGCTCATGGGGAGAACGCCTACGGCCTGTTCGCCGCCGAGCGAGGCGTCCACCGGTTGGTGCGAATCTCGCCCTTCGACGCGCAGAAGCGCCGCCACACCGCCTTCGCCCAGGTCGACGTCGCGCCGCTGGTCGACGACGACGTGGAGGTGGACCTCGACGAGGAGGACCTGCGGGTGGACACCTACCGCGCCTCCGGCGCCGGCGGCCAGCACGTCAACAAGACCGACTCGGCGGTGCGGGTCACGCATATCCCAACCGGCCTCGTCGCCCAGTCGCAGAACGAGCGCTCCCAGACACAGAACAAGGCCACGGCGATGAAGATCCTGCGCGCACGGCTGCTCGCGGAGGAGGAGCGAAAGAAGGCCGAGGAGCTCGCCGCCGAGCGCGGCGAGCAGAAGGCGGCGGAGTGGGGGTCGCAGATCCGCAGCTACACGCTCCATCCGTCGACGCGGGTCAAGGACCACCGCACCGGACACGAGGTCGGCGACGCTCAGAGGGTGCTGGACGGCGACCTCGACGGGTTCGTTCGCGAGTACCTGCTGCGCGCCGCGTCCGACTAGCCGCGGCAGCCTCCTCACTAGCGGCGACGCGAGAAGGCGGCGCCGCCCCGGTACGTTTCAGGCATGCCTGTCCGCGTGGGCGTTGGGATCTCGGAGAGCTTCGACGCGGTCGAGGCGTTCACGGACGCGGCGCGGGACGCCGCTCGCGGTCTGGACGGTGAGCAGTGCGACCTGTGCCTCGTGTTCGCGGGGGCCCCTCACCTCGGGCGCGGCAAGTGGGTCCTCTCGGCGATCCACGACAACCTCAATCCCCGGCACCTGATCGGCTGCGGGGCCGGGGGCGTGGTCGGAGGCGGCAGGGAGATCGAGGAGGGCCCGGCGGCCGTCGTCTGGGCCGCCGCGATGCCCGAGGCCGAGATCGCGACGCATCACTTCGAAACGGAGCAGACCGCCGACGCCTTCGAGCTCATTGGCTCCCCGGACCCGGGCGCCATTGGCGACGCACTGATCGTCCTCGGCGACCCGTACAGCTTCGTGACCGAGGCCCTGCTGGGCCGTCTGGGCGAGCTGCGGCCCGGCATGCCGGTTCTGGGCGGCCTTGCGAGCGCCTCCGCCGCGGGCTCAGCGTCGCTGTTCCGCGACGGCGAGGTCCTGGATGGGGGCGCGGTCGGCTGCTCGCTCGCGGGCGTCCCGCTGCTGCCGTGCGTCTCGCAGGGGGCCGCGCCCGTGGGGCCCGAGATGACGATCACGGCTGCGGAGGGGAACGTGATCGCGGAACTTGCCTCGAAGCCGGCCATCGAGCGGCTGCGCGACGCTCTGGCAGGCCTCGACTCCCGCGAGCAGGAGCTCGCGGCGTCCGGCCTGATGCTCGGCCTCGTCATCGACGAGAACAAGCCGGAGTACGGCCGGGGCGACTTCCTCGTGCGGCCGATCATCGGGGCTGACTCGGAGTCCGGGAGCCTCGCGATCGGGGAGCGGGTGAGGGTGGGGCAGACCGTTCGAATGCAGATTCGCGACGGCGCGTCCGCCGACGAGGACCTGCGCGACGCGCTCCGCGCTCAAACAGAGGCGCTCGGCGCCTCTCGCCCCGCGGGCGTGCTGCTGTTCACCTGCAACGGCCGCGGCTCCCACATGTTCGAGGTCCCGAACCACGACGCGTCGGCGATCGAGGACATGCTCGGCGCGCCCGCGGGCGGGTTCTTCTGCGCCGGCGAGATCGGTCCGGTCGGCGGCCGCAACTTCCTGCACGGGTTCACGGCGACCATGGCGCTCTTCCCGGCCGAGTAGTGGACGCTTCGCTGCGCGAGCTCGCGGAGAGGGCGCTCGCCGAGGACCTCGGTGCGGGCGACATCACCGCCGAGGCGATCGTCCCTCAGGAGGCCCGCGTCACCGCCCGCATAGTTCAGAAGCAGGCGGGCGTGGTCTTCGGCCTGGACGCGGTGGAGGAGGTCTTCCGCCAGGTCGGCGTGGACGGCCTCAAGCGCCTGGAGGCGGAGGGGCAGTGGCGGGACTCGGTCCCGGTCGACGTCGCCTCCGTGTCGGGCCCCGCTCGGGCGCTCCTGGCGGGCGAGCGAACCGCGCTCAACTTCCTGTGCCACCTGTCGGGGGTGGCGACCCTGACGGCCAGGTTCGCCCGCGCCGTCGCTGGCACCGGGGCGACGATCCTCGACACGAGGAAGACCACCCCCGGAATGCGGTCGCTCGAGAAGGCCGCGGTCGCTGCGGGCGGTGGGCGAAACCACCGGATGGGCCTCTACGACGCGTTCCTCATCAAGGAGAACCACATCGCGGTCGCCGGCGGGCTCGCCGAGGCGATCGGTCGGGCTCGCGCAGCCGCCCCGGATCGCGAGCTCGAGATCGAGTGCCGCGACGCCGGCGAGGTCGCCGAGGCGCTGGAGGCCGGCGCCGACCGCCTGCTGCTGGACAACATGGACCCCGAGGGGCTGCGCGCCGCGGTCGCGGCGCGCGACGGAGCCTTGAAGGCGGGCGGGCATCGCGCGCTCCTGGAGGCATCCGGCGGCGTCACGCTCGAGACGGTGGCCGTGATCGCCGACACGGGGGTCGACTTCGTGTCCGTGGGCGCCCTCACGCACTCGGCCCCGGCGCTCGACCTCAGCATGCTGGTGCCGTTGCAGTTGTAGAGTCGATTCGCGATGGCAGTCAGCGAGGAGCTCCGCAGCGCGCGCGAGGAGATCGTCGTCGAGCACATGGAGTCGGAGAACCGGCACGAGTTCGACGTGACCCTCGGGACCTTCGACCACCCGCGGTACGAGCTGATCGGAACCGGCGACGTCTACGACGGCCCGCACGAGGTCGCGCGGTACTTCGAGGAGACTCGCGCGGCGTTCCCCGACCAGCGGAACGAGCTGATCGCGATGCACCACTCCGACGACGCGGTGATCGTCGAGGCGAACCTCTACGGGACACACGACGGGCCCTTCCGGGGGCTGCCGCCGACCGGGCGCAAGTTCGAGATGCGCTTCTGCGCCATCTTCGTCTTCGACGAGGACCGACTGGTGTGCGAGCGGGTGTACTTCGACGCCGGCACCGTCCTGCGCCAGCTCGGCATTGCCCGCGACCCGCTCTCACTCTCCGGACGGGTCGCGACGGTGGTCAACCACCCGGTCACGGTCGGCCGCGCCCTCGCCGGCCAGCTGTTCCGTCGCTGATAGCGCCCTAGCGCTCCCAGGAGCCCCGAACAGCGGTGGCACCGAGGGCGGCCTTCCGAGGCGATAACTGCACACTCGGCACGCGCCCACACCACTCGCCGATGTGGAAGGGACCGAATGGTGCCCTGCTTGCCTGAATCGTTCCTGAGTAGCGGATCTGGACCGCCCCGCGAACGAAAGCGGCCGGCCGCAGGGCGGCCGGCCGCTGAGCGTTCAGTTCGTGCCCGTGCCGGCTACTTCTACTGCTGCTGCTTCAGCTGTCCGCGGATCGCGCCGTTGCCCGGGTACTTGGCGTTCTTCACGGTCACGTGGAACTGCCGCGGCTTCGCGCGGATCGCCTGCATGTCCGGCTTCGCGACGTTCTTCGCACAGCCCTTGACCGGGCTGGACCGCTTGCCGGTGAACAGGGTCTGCACGAGGGCGCCGTTCTGGCCCTTCCCGCCCTTGTAGATGCCGGCGTTGAGGCCATTTCGCGGGCCGATCTTCTTGTAGGTGATCCGGAAGCAGATCTTCTGCTTCTTCGGGCGGAGCGTGATCCGGGCGTTGCCGGCGCCGGCCGGCGCGCCCTGGCCGCCGATGACCTGTCCGCCCGTGAGGTTGGCGTGCAGCTTGTTTGCGGGGTTGCCTCCCGCCATGGCAACACTCGCCACGACAAGGGCACCAATGAGCACAGCGCCACCGAGCAGGGTGAGCAGTCTCAGTCGCATGGGGAATTCCTTCCTGTTACTTGCTGTTTTCCCCGGCATGAGTCCCTGCACCCGGGGTTGCTGCGACTACCGTAACACCAACTATTTGAGGAGCCTGGAAAGCCGCCGGTCCTTCAGCACCCGCCCACCGGTCTGCTCCTCGGGGCAGTACGTGGTCACGTGCTCGGCGAAGTGCACGGCGGCCAGCGTGGCCCCGCACCGGGGGCATGGCTCCCCCTCGCGGCGATGGACCTTCAGGGGCATCGGCAGCTTGTCGGGCACGACATCGCCGATCACTTCCTCGTAGTGGTTGATGGCGTCGCCGAGCACGTGCATCGCGCCGTGGAGCCGCTCGACCTCCTCGTCGTCGAGCTCCGAGCCCTGGCGAAACGGCGACAGCGCCGCCTCCCACAGCACCTCGTCCACCCAGGACCGGCCGATTCCGGCGATCACGCGCTGGTCGCGAAGCATCGGGTGGAGGTGGCGGGGCTGGGCGACCCGGCGCGCGAGCTCCTCGAGGGGGGGCGCGGGCCACGCCTCCGGGCCCAGCGTCGCGACCATCTCGTCGGACTCGACCTCTCCGGCCGGCATGAGCTTCGCCCAGGCGCGCTGCTTGGTGCCGAACTCGCGCAGGCGAAGCTCGCGGCCGTCCGCGAGCCGCACCAGGACGCGAGAGGTGCGATCGCGAAGGGACGCCCGCTTGTCGAAGACCTGGAGGCGGCCGGCTGACATCAGGTGGACGAGCATCGCGATGGGGCCGTCGTCGGGGCCGGCGAACTCGACGACAGGCATCTTCCCAACGCGCCGGACGCCTGCGATCCGGCGACCCTCGAGCGCCGCGAGGGGCGGGTCGACTGACTTCAGCGCGACCATGCCGGGCGAGAGGGCCGACTCCACCTCGGCGTCCCCCAGGGCCGTTTCCAACCGGCGGGCGGTGATCTCGACCTCGGGCAGCTCGGGCATGCGTCTAAGCCTAGGCTCGCGAGCACGAAATGCCCGCATCGGCCCACTAAACTCTGAGGCAGTTCATTCACCCGCGCCCACGGGCCGGGCGAACATCAAATTTCGGCGCCGCTCACACGGCCGCGCTCCGCGTACCCGGATGCATCAACTGCCCACACTCCAGGCACCGCCGCCGGAGGCTCTCGCCCCGGATGACGTCGAGCGGCTGTCGGAGGAGGTCCGCGCCCTCGCCGCCGAGCGCAACGCGGTGATCCTCGCCCACAACTACCAGGTGCCGGAGATCCAGGACGTCGCGGACCTCACCGGCGACTCGCTCCAGCTCTCGCGGGAGGCCGCCGCCACGGAGGCGGACGTGATCGCCTTCTGCGGCGTGCACTTCATGGCCGAGACGGCGTCGGTTCTGTCGCCGGAAAAGACCGTGCTGATCCCAGATCCTGGCGCCGGCTGCTCACTGTCGGACTCGATCACCGCCGATCAGCTGCGGTCCTGGAAGGCCGAGCACCCGGGGGCGCTCGTCGTCATGTACGTCAACACCGCGGCCGAGGTGAAGGCGGAGACGGACTACTGCTGCACGTCGTCGAACGCGGTGCAGGTGGTCGAGCACATCTGGCGCGAGCACGGCCCCGACACCGAGATCCTCTTCGGCCCCGACATGTGGCTCGGCTCCTTCGTCGCCCGCGCGCTGGGGTTGCCCGAGGACCCGGACCGCTACGCGCGCTTCCACGTGTGGGACGGCGAGTGCCACGTCCACGCCGGGATTCGCCCCGACGACATCGCGGAGATGCGCGCTGAGCATCCAGACGCCGAGTTCCTGATCCATCCGGAGTGCGGGTGCTCCACCCAGGCGATGGAGTACGTCGCATCCGGCGATCTGGATCCTGAGGGAGTGCAGATGCTCTCCACCTCGGGCATGCTCCGTCACGTCGGCGAGCACCCCGACGGCGAGTTCATCGTCGCCACGGAGACCGGGATGCTCTATCCCCTCCAGCAGGCGGCGCCCGAGGCCAAGCTCATCGAGGCGAATCGGATGGCCTTCTGCAGGTACATGAAGATGATCACGCTGCCGAAGCTCCGCGACTCGCTCCGCAACCTGCGCTTCGAGGTCAAGGTCCCGCCCGACGTCGCCAAGCGCGCTCGGGTGCCGATCGAGCGCATGGTGAGCATCTCCTAGCCCACCTCGGTGGGATCGCTGACATCCGTCGTATCCGGACGCCGCCAGTGCTAGCTTGAGCCCGTGTTGGGGCTCGTTGCGCGGCTTGTCCTTGGGCTCATCCTCGCGGGATCCGCGGTACTCAAGCTCGCGAGCCCGGCCTCCAGCCGGGCCGCGCTCGGAACCTTCGAGATCCACGGGGAGTACACGCGGTGGGCCGCCTGGATCCTCCTGATCGCGGTCGAGCTCGGCCTGGCCATCGAGGTGATCGCCGGTAGCGACACCGCGGCGTGGCTCGCGGCCGCGTTCCTGGCGTTCTTCGCCGCCGCTCTCGTCGGCGCCATCCTCCGCGGGCGGGCCGGTGCGCCCTGCGCGTGCTTCGGCTCACGCTCGACGGTCGGTTGGACCTCGGTGGGCCGGAACCTCGTGCTTGCCGCCTGCTTCGCGCTGCTTCCCCTCCTTCCCGACGAGAATCTCTCCACGGAGGGGTGGCTCGGCCTCGGCCTCATCGTCGCACTCGTGGCGTGTGCCGGCCTCGCCGTCGCCGTCCTCGCGCTGGCGCGTGAGGTGGGGATGCTGCGGCTTCGGCTCGGGCCGGCATCGGCGCTCGAGATCCCGCACGAGGGCCCCGAGCTCGGACGGACGATCCCGCTCGTCGATCGCTTCCCCGGGCTGCGGGACGACGGCATCGGCATCGCCGTGTTCACGTCCGAGAGCTGCCACGTCTGCCGCGGCCTGGCGCCGGCGATCGCCAGCCTGGGCGGCGACCCGGAGCTCAACGTCGAGATCTTCGACGAGTCCTTTGACGCGGACGTCTGGGAGGAGTACGCGATCCCAGGCAGCCCGTACGCGCTGGCGATCGACGCCGACGGCATCGTGCTGGCCAAGGGGACCTTCAACAACCTGGCGCAGCTCGAGAGCGTCGTGGGGACGGCGAGCCGGCGCCGCGCGAACCTGGAGGCCCGGTACAACTGATGGCTCGGGGCGGCGGGAACCAGGATCGCGTGGGAGATGTGCTCGACTCGCTCGCGGCCGACACCTCTCGCCGCGGTTTCTTCGCCCGCGTGGGAGCCGGGATGGTTGGTCTCGCCTTCGGCGGCGCGATCGCCGACGCGCTCAATCGCGACGCGGACGCGTACACCAACTTCTGCGGCCACACCTACACCACCGGGTCCTGCGTCCACCCGTACGGCCTGCCGCGGATCGACTCCAAGGGCTATCCGCTGCGACCGAGCGACGGGCGCCGGGTGGACAACATCGGGCGGCTCGTGAACGAGCGCGGGCAGCCCGTCCACGAGGACGGCTCGCTGAAGCGCGACCCCGACGGCAACCCGCTGCCGCCGGCGCCGCGCACCAAGATCTGCAAGGAGACCGGGAAGGAACACGGGTTCCACGCCCATCTCGAGGGCTCCTGGTACCGGTGCTGCGGGGGGCGCGTGCGGAAGCTGTGGGACTGCTGCGCCCACCATCACGACCGGATCAACGGAGACGCCGCGTTGAAGGGCTACTGCTACGGCGACCGCAAGGTCTTCTGCGTCACCTACTACCAGACCCACGTGCCATGCTGATCGGGGGCCGGACACGATGAGCCCGCTCGAGCTGAGCCTCGCCGCGGCCGCCCTCGTGATCGGGATGACCGGGACCTGGTCGCCCTGCGGGTTCTCGATGGTCGAGACGCTCGGCATCGCCGGCGAGGGCGGACGGCGCTTCACGGTCGCCGCCGCGTGCGCGGCGTTCGTTCCCGGAGCCGTGGTGGGCGGGATCGCCACCTTCGGCCTGCTGTCGGGATTCGGGGAGCTCATCCACGGGGCCGGCCGCGTAGCCTACCTGGTGGCCGCCGCCATCGCGGTCGTCGCCGCGGCGGCGGAGGCGCGCGGGCTGCGGATCGCCCCCCAGATCCGCCGGCAGCTGCCGGAGAGCTGGCGCTGGACGATGCCGCTGCCGATCGCCGCGCTCCTCTATGGCGTCCTCCTGGGCCTGGGCTTCACTACCTTCGTGCTGAGCTTCGGCGTCTGGGCGCTCGCCGGAATCAGCCTGGCGCTCGGGAACGCCGAGGCGGGGCTCGTGATCGGCGCCGCCTTCGGGATCGGCCGCGCGATTCCGATCGTGATGGTCGCGCCGCAGGTCGACCGCCCGTTCGGGCAGGCGTGCCTGCGCACAATGGCCGAGCGCCCGGCGCTCTACCGGCTCTTCCGGCTCGGGGATGCGGCGACACTCGGCCTCGTTGCAGCCGTGCTGGCGACCGCCACGGCAACCGCCCAGCGAATCGAGGTGATGAACGGCGCCGATCCGTCGGTAGCGGGCAAGGCGATCGCGTTCCAGAAGGGAAACGGGTCCGGCGTCCTTCGCGCCGGCGGCCAGACTCACCGGCTGCCGGGGCATGACCCGGCGCTCGGCGGCCCGCTGGCCGCGGTGATCAGCGGCGACCAGATCAAGATCCTCAACCGGTTCAAGCGGAACGTGCTGACCTCGCTGTCGGCCCCGCACGCAGAGGCCCTCGCGATCTCGCGCGACTGGCTCACCTACCTGAGCCGCAGCCACGGCCGCACCGTGCTGATGGCGAGGCGGATCACGGACATGCTCCATCCAGGCGACGTCCAGCGGATCGCGACGGTCGACCCGCCGGCCGCCGTCGGCCACCCGAGCCTCACCGAGGGCCGTGTGGTCTTCACCGTGTCCGGGCGCCGGAGCAACTCGATCAGGCTCGTCCGCCTGAACTCGGGGAAGGAACGGACGCTGCTGACCTCCCGAAGCGCGCAGCTGCTCAACCCGGCCATCCTCGGCAGGCAGCTCGTCTACGTCCGCGTGTCGCGCGGCCCCCAGGGCCCGCTCGCCATCGTCCCGAGACCTCTCCACCAATCCCTGATGCTGCGCCGCGCGGGCGGCCACGGCAGGGGCCATCGGATCTACCGGCAGAGCCGTCACCGCAGCCTCTGGACCACCTCCCTCGGCGCGAAGCGCGCGTACGTGACCCTGCTGGGCGGCAACGGCCCGCAGGTCGTGTCAGTTCAGCGGTAGCCCGCTTCTGCTTTCCTGGCGTGCCGGTCCTATGTTGCGGGCCGAGCGGAGATACTGCGCGAGCGATGTCGCAAGGGAGGTGGCCGAACTATCTGATCTTCTCCGCAGCCGCGGCTCGATAGCACGCATAGCGACACATCTCGACGGCCTTGCTCCCTTCGAACGCGTACAGGCCCTATCGCGTCTAGGTCGCAGCGATCAGCGACTGCTTTACCAGATCGCCCAGGACTCTCAGCCGCTCGAGCTCGCCTTTCTTGTGCCAGGCGAAGCGCCGGCGCCATGGATCCGTCATCGCGGCACCAACACCCTTCCGCTCCCTCGACGCCTGCGCCAGTTCGAGAAGCGATTCGCTCGCCCCCAGGATGGGATCGAGCGCCTCGTTGGCTACAACGAGACGATCCTGCGCCGAGTCGTCGGCCCCGGCTACTTCCGTCGCCAAACCGACAGCCGGCATCCCGGGGTGGCGGGCGCGTGGCGGCGTCGTCTTCGACTATTTCGAGGTTCCCGAAGGCCCCCTCCCCCGGGGTTGGCCTCGGGTCGTGCCCAACAGCCGTGGGCTGCAGCGCTTCGTCTACCACGGAACACGCGACTTCATCCGGCGGGTCTCCGACGACGTTTCGATCGGCGCTGCGTTTAGGGGAGAGGAGGCGCTTGACCACTACTTCACGCTCTGCCGACAGGGAGGCGGATGAGCTTCATCGACGAGGAGCTCTGAGCAACCACCAGATCTGGCAGTAGCCGCCCTCCGCTTCCCGAGCCCAGACGCTTGCCTGGCTCAGCTAGCGGAGGGGGTGGGTGGTCCGGAACCAGTGGACGAAGGTCGCTGTCCAGATGGCGCCGAGTCCGAGTGCTGCGATCACAACGACCGCCAACGCGACGATCTCAAGGGCTTCCATGCTCCAAGTATGGGCGGGCGCCCTAAGTGGAGGCTCAAGACGTGCCTTGCGGCGTAGACTCGGCCTCGCTGTCCGTGGACCCCGACATCAGCTTTCCAGGCGAGTCGAGCGAGTACCGCCGCGCGCGCAACGAGCTGCTCGAGGCGGAGGCCGAGCTTCGGGCCTCGATCGAGCGCGTCGCGGAACAGCGGCGCGCGATGCCCCCCGGTGGGCCCGTTCCCGATGACTACCTCTTCGAGGAGGCGGCAGAGGGCGGCGGCGAGGTTCGCCTCTCCGAGCTGTTCGCGCCCGGGAAGGACACGCTCGTCATCTACAGCTTCATGTTCCCGAGCTACTCCCGTGACACCAGGCCGGCGGTGCCCGGAGGCGAGACGGAACGGCTACCGCTCGCCGCGACCCCGTGCCCGTCGTGCACGTCGATCCTCGACGGTCTCGACGGCGCGGCGCGCTGGCTCGAGGAGGACCTCAACCTCGCGGTGGTCGCGAAGACGGCTCCTGAGCGGATCAGAACCTTCGCTGGCGAGCGTGGCTGGCGGCACCTGCGGCTCCTCTCCTCGCGGAACAACACCTACAACCGCGACTACAACGCAGAGTCGGCGGACGGCGAGCAGGCGCCGATCCTCAACGTGTTCGTTCGCGACGGCGACGAGATCCGGCACTCGTGGGCGTCGGAGCTCTTCTACGCCCCGCGAGACGGCGACATGGGGGCGCGGCACGTCGACTCGATCTGGCCGATCTGGAACGTCCTCGACCTGACCCCGGGCGGTCGCGACACCCGCTCCAACATCGCCTAGCTGACGATCACTTTGGCGGGGCCAGGACGGTCGGTGGGATGTCGCCCACGCCGATCGCGCGGTACAGCGCCGCGCTCGGCTTCACGATCAGCCAGCGTCCGCCGTCCTGATGCAGGTACACGACGTCGTCCTCGATCGAGGGCTCGCGGTTGCCGGCAAAGTCGGTCACGACCGTGGCCACCACGCGTGCGTCGGCTCCATCGATCTTGACCGACGCAATGCGGGCCACGTGCGAGCCCCGATAGACCGGGAACCCGCGCGGATCGCGGTAGCCGATCGACGAGCCGAGCGACGACGCGCAGTCGCCGCGGTCGCGCGGGAACTTGACCTCGTGCAGCGCGCCGGGCACGAACAGAGCGCAGACGCGCCCGCCGTTGCGGGAGTTGAGCGCCCCGACGTAGTCGCGAACGACCGCCGCGGCGCGGCGCTGCGCCGAGTCCAGGCGGGCCGGCTTCGTCGCCGACACGGCGGCCTTGACCGGGTGATGCCTGGACCGCTCACGCGTCGACTCCTTGTGGCCAGGGCCGTTCGGCTCCGGCTTCGGGCCGGGCTGAGCACCCTGGTGGGGGGTCGTCGGCGTCGCGCTCGTCGAGGAACCGGTGGTGGAGGCCTCGGTCGTGATGGGCGCCTGGTCGCTCCCGCCGCAGGCGCTCACGCCGAGCGCGATCGCCGCGGTGACGAGAAGTCCCGTCGCTGAAAGAGCCCGCCACACCCGTCCGTTATAGCGGCGCGGGCCGGACGCGCTGAAACCCAGCTCGTTGCGGAGATCCGGTCGGTCGGTTCCGTCCATGAGCGCGCATACGCTGACCCTGCTCGTGGCAGCTAACGCTAATCTCGCCGCCGTGAGGCACTTGACGCCGGTACCGGATCCCAAGCCGCCGCCCAGGCTCGCCGAGAGGGGTGCGGCGCAGCCGAGCATCGCCGAGCTCGAGCGCTGGGCGACCGTCCTGCGCGTCGACTGCGTGCGAATGCTCGCGGTCGCCAAGTCCGGCCACCTCGACTCGTCGCTGTCGGCGGCAGACATCCTCACCGCGCTCTACTACCGGGTCCTTCGGCACGACCCGGACAACCCGGACTGGCCGGCGCGCGACCGCTTCGTGCTCTGCAAGGGCCACGCGGCGCCGATCCAGTATGCCGCCCTCGCCCAGCACGGCTACTTCCCGCTCGAGGACCTCATGGGGCTGCGCCAGATCGGCGCCCAGCTCCAGGGCCATCCCGACATGCGGCGCACGCCCGGCATCGAGGTCTCGACCGGCTCGCTGGGGCAGGGCCTTTCGATGTGCCTCGGGATCGCGCTGGCGCTGCGCCTGGACGATCTCGACGAGACCGCCCACGTGTTCGGCGTGCTCTCCGACGGCGATTGCCAGGAGGGGCAGACCTGGGAGGCGGCGACGGCCGCTGTCCACTTCGGGGTTCCCAACCTCACCGCGATCGTTGACTACAACCACCTGCAGACCGACGGCACCACCGAGGAGGTCATGGACATCGGCGACATGCGCGCCAAGTTCGAGGCTTTCGGGTGGGACACGATCGAGATCGACGGCCACGACATGGAGCAGGTGGTGGAGGCGCTGGAGCGCAGCCGCACGGTGCGCAAGCCGGCGGCGATCATCGCCCAGACGACCAAGGGCAAAGGGGTCTCGACGATGGAGGGACGGTTCGGCTTCCATGGCAAGGCCGCGGTCAGCCCGGAGTTCGCCGCCGAGGCGTTGGAGGAGCTCACCGCTCGCCTGGAGAAGCAGACGAAGGCGCTCCAGGCCACCAGGGAGGACGCGTAGATGGCGGCCGAGGCGAAGACCGAGCCGACCGCGACCCGAGCGGGCTACGGCGACGCGCTTGCCGACCTCGGTGAGGCGCACGAGGACGTCGTCGCCCTCGACGCCGACCTGGCCAGCTCCACCCAGGCGATCAAGTTCGGCAAAAAGTTCCCGGACCGGTTCTTCAACGTCGGCGCCGCGGAGGCAAACATGATGTCGATGGCCTGTGGCCTCGCCGCGACAGGGAAGGTCCCGTACTGCTCGACCTTCGCCATCTTCGCCTCGGGCCGCGCTTACGACCAGGTCCGCCTGGGGATCGCGCACAACGAGCTGAAGGTGCGGATCGGCGCCTCGCACGGCGGCGTCTCGTTGGGCGAGGACGGCGCCTCACACCAGATGATCGAGGACATCGCGCTGATGCGCGCGATGCCGCTGATGACCGTCGTCGTCCCGGCCGACTACAACCAGGCCTACCGCGCGACCGCCGAGTCGTACGAGCGCGACGAGCCCATGTACATGCGCTTCGGTCGTCCCGCGACCCCAATCGTCTACGAGGACATCCCCAAGACGCTGGGCGCCGGCGTCGACGTGGTGCGCGAGGGCAAGGACATCAGCCTGATCGCCACCGGCCACATGGTCTGGAGGGCGATGGAGGCGGCCGAGTCCCTCGAGGCCGAGGACGGCGTCGAGGCCGAGGTCCTGAACGTCTCGATCATCAAGCCGCTTCACTCCGAGACGATCCTCGAGTCGCTCGGCAAGACGGGCGTGGGAGTGACGGCCGAGGAGCACCGCGTCGCCGGCGGCCTCGCCGACGCCGTCCGCCAGGTGGCCGCCGAGCAGCATCCGGTGCCGATCTTCGCGGTCGGCATGGGCGACGAGTTCGGCCTCTCGGGGACGGGCGAGGCGTGCATGGAGCACTTCGGCCTCACGGCGCGAGGGATCGCGGATCGGGCGCGCGAGGCCCTGGTCCTGAAGCCGATCGTCTCGCGGCCCCCGCTGTTCGGCCCGGAGTGGACCTAGGGCTCGACCGGCACCGGCCCCGCGCGCAAATTCGCGTGCAAGTGTGAGGGACCGCTAACGATCTTCGCTACGCTTTCGCGGCTCCGTCGCGCAAGCCCGAGTGCAGGGATCCCGGTGGCAAGGATTGTGCGGCGCATCGAAGAAAGACGCTCGCATGGCGCTACTTCCGACACGTAGACGGCGCAAACGCGCCACCGAAGACCGCACCGAGCGGTCCCTCGATGAGGCACCGGTGCCCGCTCCCGCGCGGCCGCCGATCGTCGAGCTGCGCGACGCCACCGTCGTCTACCACGGCGGGCACGTGGCGCTGGAGCGTGTGTCGTTCGGGATTGAGCGCGGGGATTTCGTCTTCGTCGTCGGCCCCACGGGCTGCGGCAAGTCGACGCTGATCCGGACCCTGATCGGCGAGGTCCCGGCGGCGAGCGGCCAAGTGCTGATCGCCGGTCACGACGTCGATCGGCTGCCGAAGCGGCGCATTCCCCACCTGAGGCGCCGGATCGGGACCGTCTTCCAGGACTTCAAGCTGCTCCCCAACCGCACCGTCTACGACAACGTCGCCTACACGCTGAAGGTGACCGGCGCCGGCCGCGGAGACATCCGGCGCAAGGTCCCCGAGATCCTGCGGCTCGTCGGCCTCCAGGGCAAGGTCCACAACTATCCGGACCAGCTGTCCGGTGGTGAGCAGCAGCGCGTGGCGATCGCCCGGGCGTTCGTGAACCATCCGCCACTGCTCCTCGCGGACGAGCCGACGGGGAACCTCGATCCCGAGACTGCAATCGGGATCATGCAGCTGCTCTACCGGATCAACCGCACCGGGACCACCCTGCTGGTCGTCACTCACAACCGCGAGATGGTCGACAAGATGCGCCGCCGGGTGCTCGCGCTCGACGAGGGCCGACTGGTGCGCGATCAGGTGACGGCAATGTACGACGAGGAGTCCACGAGCGAGTTCGGCGTGCGGGTGCGCGCCGAGATGGGCGTCCGCGAGGGCCACACGAACGGGGAGGCCGCCGTGAGCCCCCCGCCGAGGACCTGACGTGGGCCGCTTGTTCTTCTTCATGGCCGAGGCGTTCCGCGCCCTGCGCCGCAGCGCCTCCCCGAGCCTCGCCGCGATCGTCACGGTCGTGATGACCACCCTGCTGCTGGGCGTGTTCATCCCCGTGATCAAGGCCAGCTCCACGACGACCCAGCACGTGCAGTCGCAGCTGGCGCTCTACGTCTACATGTTCCCGGACGCCACCACCAAGCAGGCGAAGGCGGCCCAGAAGGAGATCAACAAGATCCCCCACGTGGAGCGCACCGACTTCGTCTCGAAGCAGGAGGGGCTCAAGCAGCTCCGCCAGGAGATCGGGCAGGGCGCGATCGGCCAGGGCATCACGCAGCTCCACGGGAAGAACCCACTGCCGCTCGCCGTCGTCGTCCACCCGGACAACGCCAACAGCCTGCGCTCGATCCAGAACGCGATCGTCCCTCCGGGGCCGAAGGGCAAACCGAAGCCGATCAGCCCCGCCATCGAGGAGGTCAACAACGGCCAGAAGGCCGCGAACACGATCCGCACGGTTACGAACGCGGTGAAGATCATCCTCTCGGTGATCGCGGTCCTGCTCCTGATCATCTCCCTGATGCTGATCGCGAACACGATCCGGCTGTCGATCTACGCGCGGCGCCGTGAGGTCGAGGTGATGCGGCTCGTCGGCGCGACCAACTGGTTCATCCGCTGGCCGTTCGTGATCGAGGGGCTCATCGTGGGCCTGACCGGCGCCGGGATCGCAGTGGGGATGCTCTACATCGGGAAGGTGACGATCATTGATCCGCTCTCGCAGAACTTCGCCCTGATCGACAACTTCTCTACTGTGGGGTTCGTGCCCCTGATCGTCGTCTTGCTGGCGGCGTCGGTCGTCGTTTCCATGCTCGGAAGCGGCATCGTGCTGCGTCGCTTCCTCCGCATTTGAGCGACCCCCGCGCTCACGGACGCGAGCGCTTCATCCTGGGCTTTGCGACCGGGGCGATCGCCGCGGCCGCGATCGCGATCCTGATCGTCGCGCTGACCGGGGGCTTCAAGACCTCGACCAGCACCTCGACCGACGCCCAGGACGTGATCGAGCAGAACTACTTCAAACCGGTCAACTCCTCGCTGCTCCAGAACGCGTCCGTGGACGGGATGATCTCGGCGCTCAAGAAGCGCTACGACGACAAGTTCTCCCACTACTTCGACCCCAAGGAGCTCCGCCAGTTCGACCAGTCGAACTCGGGCCAGTTCTCCGGCGTCGGCCTGACCGTCGCGGGCGTGAACCAGGGGCTCCAGGTGTCGACCGTCCTGCCGAACAGCCCCGCGAAGAGCGCGGGGCTCAAGCCGGGCGACGTGATCGTCGGCGTCGATGGGAAGTCCATCGCCAAGGTCCCAGAGGATGTCGCGGTCTCGCGCATCAAGGGGGCGCCCGGCACGCCGGTGACCCTCACCGTCCGCTCCGGCGGCAAGGGCAAGCCACACGACGTGAAGATGAAGCGCGCCTCGGTGGAGCTCCCGGTCGCGCAGGGCCACATGCTGCACGCCGGCCCCACGAAGGTCGGCTACGTGCACTTCGCAACCTTCAGCACGGGCTCGCACGGCGAGCTCGCGTCGGCGATCCAGCGGCTCGACCAGAAGGGCGCCAAGGGGCTGGTGCTCGACCTGCGCGGCAATCCCGGTGGCCAGCTGAACGAGTCCGTCCTCGCGGCGAGCCTGTTCCTGAAGAAGGGACAGCGCGTGGTCTCCACGCGGAGCCGCACGCAGGGCACCAAGGTCTACGACGCCATCGGCGATCAGCTGCCGAAGATGCCGATCGTGGTCCTGATCGACCACAACACGGCGTCCGCGGCCGAGATCCTGTCCTCGGCGCTTGCGGAGCATCATGTGGCGACCACCGTGGGGACGCAGTCATTTGGAAAGGGGACCTTCCAGGAGGTCATCCGCCTCGACGGAGGGGGCGCGCTCGACCTGACGATCGGCAAGTACTTCACGGCGAACGGCACCTCCCTGATCGGCAAGGGGATCACCCCCGACGTCAAGGTCCAGAACAAGAAGGGCACGAAGCAGGACGATCAGCTACGTAAGGCGCTCTCCGTGTTGGCCGAGAACATCTCCGTCGAGAACCGGTGACGCCGCGCCGGCGCGCCAGCCTGGGGCGCCGAGTCGCGAGCGTCGAGCGCCGGGGCCGCTTCACGGTGGTGGAGCCGCTGTTCGAGCGCGGGCCCCAGGCGACTCTTGCCGGGGGTCCGAGGGTTGGGCCGGGCGACATCGCCCTCGTCGACTTCGGGGCGCGCGGCGCCAAGGTGCTGCGACCGCTCGGCTCGGCGGAGCGAGCCCGCGACGTGGTGGACGCACTCCTCTTGGACCGCGGCACGCACCGGGGCTTCAGGCGCGAGATCGAGGACGAGGCGCGCGATGCCGTCACCGCTGCTCCCGAGCTGCCGGTTGAACGACGCGACCTCACCGGGCTCCCGACCTTCACCGTCGATCCGGCGACCGCGCGCGACTTCGACGACGCCGTGTCGGCCGAGGCCGAGGGGGACGGCGTCCGGCTGTGGATCCACATCGCCGACGTGTCCGCCCACGTCCGGCCGGGAAGCGCGCTGGACGCCGAGGCCCTTCGCCGCGGCACCAGCACCTACGTCCCCGGCACGGTCGAGCCGATGCTTCCGCGGGCGCTCAGCGACGATGCGTGCAGCTTGGCGCCGGGCGTCGAGCGCCTCGCCGTTACGGCCGAGATCGTGCTTGGGGGCGAGGGCGAGCCTCGGTCGGCGAGCTTCTTTCGGAGCCGCATCCGCTCTGACGCGCGCCTGGACTACGACCAGCTGGACGAGATCTTCGCGGGACGCGCCGAGGCGCCCGCCGCGGTGGCCACGCCTTTGGGCCTCGCCCGCCGCGCGGCGGCGGCGCTCGCCGCTCGCCGGCCGGTTGGGTCCCTCGAGATCGAGTCATTCGAGCCGGAGTTCGAGTTCGACGACGACGGTGCGGTGGTCCGCGCCCAGTCCGTCCCGCAGACCGAGGCACACAAGCTGATCGAGCACCTGATGATCCTCACCAACGAGCGCGTCGCCGAGCTCTGCGAGCGCCGCCACGTCCCCGCCATCTATCGCGTCCACGAGCAGCCCGACCCGCAGCGGATCGAGCGGCTCATCGGCCAGCTGGCCTCGCTGGACGTTCCAACGCCGCCGGTGCCGAAGAACCTCATGCCGGCCGCGGCCGGAGAGCTCGCCGGGGAGATCAGCCGCACGGTCGCGAAGGAGGCGGCTCGGCGCGGACACGGGCGCGACGCGTATACATCTCTCGTGCTCCGTTCCCTGAAGCCGGCCTACTACAGCGAAAAAAACCTGGGCCACGCCGGCCTCGGGAGCCCCGCGTACGCGCATTTCACTTCGCCGATCAGGCGCTATCCCGACCTCGTCACCCACCGAGCGCTGCTGTCTGCGGTCGGGGCGGGAGAGGCGGAGCCGGATCCCGGGCCGGTCCGCGAGGCCGCCTGGCACAGCTCCGAGCGGGAGCGGGAGGCGACCGCGACGGAGCGCGACGCCGACAGCGTGTGCGCCGCCTACCTGCTCGGGCGCGAGTTGTTCGAGAGCGGGTGGGGCCAGACCTTCGAGGGCGAGGTGTCGGGCGTCATCGGCGCGGGGGCGTTCGTCCGCTTCGGCGGTGAGCTCGGCGACGTCTTCGAGGGGCTCGTGCCCGTCCGGCGGATTCGCGGCGATCACTTCGACCTCAACGAGACCGAGACCGCGCTCGTCGCCAACCGAAGTCGGCGCGCGATCAGGCTGGGCGATCCGTTGTCGGTGCGGGTGGATCGGGTGGAGGCGCCTCGAGGCCGCGTGGACCTCGTCCCGGCGGGCGAGATCGGCACCGGAAGCACCGCGGCCGCGGGCGGCCGCCGGGGGCCCCGGTAGCAATGGCCAAGAAGGGGCGAAAGCCCGCGTCCGGCGACGTCGCCACGAACCGCCGCGCCGGCCACAAGTTCGAGCTGCTCGATCGCTTCGAGGCCGGGATCGAGCTTGTCGGCACCGAGGTCAAGGCGCTGCGCGAAGGCAAGGCGCAGCTCGGCGACGCCTACGCCACGCTCGACCGCGGGGAGGTGTGGCTTCGGAACGCCCACATCCCGCCGTACGCGCCGGCGGCGGACCAGAACCACGACCCGGAACGGCCGCGAAAGCTCCTCCTGCATCGCTACGAGGTAGAGCGCCTGGCGGGGAGGATCGAGCGGCGGGGCCTGACGCTCATCCCGACCAGGATCTACTTCAAGGGCCCGTACGCGAAGGTCGAGCTCGCCCTCGCGCAGGCCAAGGAGCAGCGCGATCGGCGGCGTGAGATCCAGGATCGCGACACGCGCCGGGAGGTCGAGCGCGAGTTCCGGCAGCGCCTGAAGTGAGGCTCGAAGCACGCTCCGAGCTGAACGCTCGCTTTCAGCGGTTCGCTCAAACTGACAGTTTGCGCCGCTCATGCGAGGATTGGGGCGATGCCATCGTTCAGGCTGAGCCGCCGCGGCGACTCAAGAGGGAAGGAGACACCGGACCAGGCGGGCGCCCCTGCGCCACCGATGCAGGGCGGCGCTGTGCCGCCGGCCGGGACTCCTCCGCCGCCCGGCACTCCCGCTCCGGCCGAGCAGGGCCAGCCGCAGTCCGTTCCCCCACCGTCGTCTCCGCCACCTGGCGCCCCCCAGCAGCCGGTGGCCGCGCCGCCCGCTGGAGCCCCGGCGGCGCCGCCGAGCAAGCGCGACCAACGCAAGCAGGCAAGGGACGAGCAACGCCGCCGCAAGGTCGAGGAACGAGAGCGAAAGAAGGCGGAGCGCAAGCAGGCGCAGGACCAGCGCAAGGCCGCCCGTGAGGCGCTCAAGCAGGAGAAGCTCGCCAAGCGCCGCGGGGGCTCCGCGCCCGTACCGCCGCCACCCGCGCCGCAGGTTCCGGCACAGGCGTCCCCCCAGGCCGCGACGCCCGCCCCACCTGCGCCTCCCGCGCCGCCGGTACAGCCGCCCGCCGAGTCCCCGAGCGCGCGTCGGAAGAGACTGAATCAGGAGAAGCGCGCGGCAAAGGCCGCCGAGCGCGACCGTGCCAAGCAGGAGCGCCAGCGCGCGATCGACGAGCGAAAGCGCGCTCGGGAGGACCAGAAGCGCGCCAAGAAGGAACAGCGCCAGGCGCGACGCGGCCGCGGCAAGGCGCCCGCCCAGCCGCCCGCGCCCCAGCAGCCCGCTGCGCAGCCGGCACCGCCGACGCCCGCAGTCCCCACCCAGGTGGTTCCACCCCCTGCACCCGCCCAGCCGGCTCCGCAGCCTCCCGAGACGACCATTCAGCCCGTTCCCTCCATTCAGCCTGCAGCGTCCCCGCCGCCGTCAGCGCCCGCGGCGCCCCCCGAGCCTGCGCCGTCCGCGGCAGCCGACGTGCCGGCGCCCGGGCAGGAGGCCTCGATCCAGGAAGCGGCCGAGCGCGAGGCGCTGGCGCGCCTGGTCGAGTCCGAGCGGCGTGCGGGTGCCCCCGAGGAGCCCGCGGACGATCGCATCCAGGCCGAGACCGAGCGGCGACTTGCCGAGGCCGCGGCCGGAGCCGAGATTCCACAGCCGCAGCCGGACGCGCCCGCCGTGGAGCCCGAGCCGCCCCGGCCGCCCGAGCCGGAGCCGGAGCTGCCGGTGGAGGAGGCCCCCTCCGCCTCTCCCGAGCTCCCGAGCGCCCAGCGCGAGGCGCTGATCGCCGAGCTTCAAGCCGCGGAGGAGCAGCTCGACAGACGGCGGAGCGAGGAGAAGCAGCTGGCGCGGGAGATCGACGACACCGAGGCACGCCTGGCGGCCGCGCAGCAGCGAACCGGCGAGGCTTTGGATCGTGCTGCGATGAGGCTCAAGGAGGTTGAGGCCCGAGCGAGCGAGGCGGAGGCCCGCGCCGAGCACGCGGAGGAACTGGCGAAGCTCAAGAACGAGGAGATGGAACGAGAGTCACGCCTTCGCGAGCTGCTGGACCGCATCGCGCAGACGGAGGAGCGCGCCGCCGAGGCCGAGCGGCGCGCCCGCGAGACCGTGGGCAGGATCGCGGACCTCGCGCCCGCTCCCGAGTCGTCGGTCTCCGCGCCCGAGCCCCCGGCCCCCAGCCCGGAGCCGCCACCGCCCAGCCCGGAGCCGACACCCGAGCCCCCTGTTGCCGAGCCGGAGGAGAGCCGGACGTCATTCGAGTTCCAGCCTCCGCCGTCCGAGCCGCCCTCGAATGCCGCGCCCGAGCCGCAGGAGGCCGCGTCGAGCCAACCCGCGTGGATCCCCCAGCCGCCGGAGCCCGCGGTCCCAGGGGAGCCGGAGGACCTCGGGGAGGCCGAGATGCCGTTGGTGAGCGAGGGAGCGCCCCTCAACATCAACCAGGCGACCTACGAGGACCTGCGCCGTCTCCGCCTCTCCGTGACCCAGACCGGCCGCGTGCTCGCCTATCGGGACCGCGTCGGCGGGCTCAAGTCCCTCGACGAGCTGGACCGGATTCCCGGCTTCCCGAAGTCGTTCCTCACCGAGCTCAAGCGCGGCCTCACCCTCTGACGGGCCTACCGCATGTCTACAGGCCGTACGCCTCCATCAGCTTCAGCCACACCTCGCTGCGGGTTGGGTAGGCGGGAACCGCGTGCCAGAGCTCGTCGAGGGGGACCTCCCCGACGACAGCGATCGTCGCCGCATGAAGCCACTCTCCCGTCTCGACCCCGACGAAGGTCGCACCCACGATCACCCGGCGATCCTCGTCGACCACGATCCGCGTCGTCCCCGCCGTGTTGCGCCCGTGGAAGCTTGCGCCCGCCGTCCCCGACGTCTCGACGTCGACCGCGCGGGCGTTGACGCCGGCCTCCTTCGTCGCCGCGAGCGTGCGCCCGACGGCGGCGACCTCCGGGTCGGTGAAGGTGACGCGGGGAGAGCCCAGGTGCTCGGCCGTCGCTGTGACGTCTTTCCCCAGGATCCGGTCGCCCGCGATACGCCCCTGGTACTTCCCCATATGTGTGAGGAGTGCTCGGCCGTTGACGTCCCCGACCGCATAGAGCCACTCGGAGCCGCCGACCCGCAGCTGGTCGTCGACCTCGAGCCAGCGATCGACCTCGACGCCGACGGACTCGAGCCCGATGCCGGCCGTGCGGGCGGTGCGGCCGATCGCTACGAGGATCTCCTCGCCGCTGACGCTGTCTCCATCCTCGAGCTCCACGGTCACGCCGCCGTTCTGCGCGCGGACCGCGCTCGCCTTGGTGCCGGTGCGCACGTCCACGCCCCGTTCGCGCAGGGCGTCGGCCACCTGCTCGCCGGCGAACGGCTCCTCGTTCGGCAGCAGCCGGTCCATCGCCTCGACAAGGGCGACATCGGCGCCGAAGCTGCGCCAGGCCTGCGCCATCTCGGAGCCGACGGGCCCGCCGCCCAGGACGACCAGGCTCGCGGGCGCGCTCTTCGAGGTGGTTGCCTGGCGGTTGTCCCACGGCTCGGCCTCGCGCAGACCGTCGATCGCCGGGATCGTGGCGTCGGAACCTGTCGCGACCACGACCGCCCTGCGCGCCACGAGGACGTCGTCGCCGACCTTCACCCGCCGCTCGCCGTCGATGACGCCGGCGCCGCGAAACAGCTCGATCCCGCGTTCGGCAAGCCACGGCAGCTGGCCGGAGTCGTCGCGGTCGTGGATCACCTCGTCGCGGCGCGCGAGCGCCGCCTCGACGTCGAGCTCCCCAGTGACCGCCTCGGCCGCACCCGGAACGCGTCGCACCTCGGCGAGCACCTCCGCAGGTCGCAGCAGCGCCTTCGACGGCATGCATGCGTAGTAGGAACACTCGCCGCCCACGAGGCGCGGCTCGACGATCGCCACCTTCAGCCCGCCGTCCGCGATGCGTCCCGCGCACACCTCTCCGGGGGCGCCCGCCCCCATCACGATGGCGTCGAATTCCCGCTCGCTCATGCCCCGCCAGTTACCCTATTCCCAGTGACATAGCACGGGGCCGACAGGTATCGATTCGGTCGTTTCGTGCGAACGGTTGCAGGTCGAGGTTCCCGGAGGCCTCGTTAAACACCGGGAAAAACCATAATTGCGGACCATGAGTTCGCCCTCGCCGCTTAGTTCATAGCTAAGTGATGTGAGAGTCGGCCCTCCCTCGGCCCGTGGGGAGGGGTCCCGGCTTCAGAAACGGGCTCACCCGAAGCGGTTCGTCCTCGCCGCAAGGGGAAATTTCAGGGGACTGGTCTCCCGGAATTCACCCGCCGGCGCGGGGTCCGGGCGACGAGATCAAAGCGCCGGCTAAACCTGTAGAAGCCTTCGCGTGGAGACCGGAGACGGGAG
>CAWALB010000008.1:0-132370 GCA_963782795.1 uncultured Actinomycetes bacterium | reverse complement strand
CGCCATGGGCCTGGACTGGGTGCTGAAGGCCTTCATCGTCGTGGTGGTCGGCGGAATGGGCAACCTCGGCGGATCGATCCTGGCCGCCATCTTCATCAGCCTGCTAGAGGCCTACGCCTCGATCTGGGTCAGTCCCTCGCAGGCCATCATCGTCTCCTCGGTCGTACTGATCCTGACCCTCCTGTTCCGGCCTACCGGCCTCTTTGTCCCGACACCCAAATGAGCACCTCCTCCCGTCACGCCAAGATCTACTGGACGGGCTTCGCCGTCATCATCGTGCTGCTGATCGCGGCGCCGCTGGTGCTGCCGGAGTTCTGGCGCCGCTTCCTTACGGAGATCCTGATCTGGGGCCTGCTCGCCATGTCCTCCGATCTGCTGATCGGCTACACCGGCATGGTGTCGTTCGGCCATTCGGCCTTCTTCGGCCTCGGCATGTACGGCGCGGCGGCGGCGCTGCTTATGGTCAAGCCGCCCAACCTCTGGCTGGCCATCCTCTACGGCCTGGCGGGCTCGGCCGCGGTGGCGCTGTTCGTGGCCTATTTCTCCACCCGGCTCCGCGACATCTACTTCGCCATCACCACGCCGACTTCGTACTTCTATGTCATAATCTTCACGTGGACGGAGGTGACGGCGGCGAGAACGGGCTGTCGTTCTCGCGGCCGCAGCTCGGCATCCCCGGCATCTACACGACGCCGTTCACCTCCACGACGCTGCACTGGTTCGTCCTGGCGATCGTCGCGATCGCCTACATCGTCCTGCGGCGCATCACGCAGTCACCGTTCGGGATGGTGCTGCAGTCGATCCGCGAGAACGAAGCGCGCACGCGCGCCATCGGCTATCCCGTCGAGCGCTACAAGATGGTGGCGGTGATGCTGTCGGGCCTGTTCGCCGGCCTCGCGGCGTGCTCTACGCGGTCCAGAACCGGTTCGCCGCGCCCGACTTCGTCTATTTCGTTGTCTCGGGCGAGGTGGTGATTTTCAATGTCATGGGCGGCATCGGCACGCTGGTGGGGCCGATCGTCGGCGCCGGGTTCTGGGGCTGCGGGAGGTTTTCTCGACGTGTTCCCCTGGCTCGCCGCCACCTTCAACCTGCCGCAGATAGCCGAGTTCCCCTACCTCATTCCGGTCGGGATCATTTTCATCCTCATGGTCATATTCATGCCCCAGGGCCTGCTGGGCTTCGCCAAGCGGTGGCTCAATCGATAGCTTCGCCGGAGCCGTGGCGTTGCCAACTCGTCGCGCGGCGCGGCGCGAGTGAGCGGCTCGTCCCTAAGCGACTGTTAATTGTTTTGCCGCACCATTTTTCCGGGGGCCGATTAACCGAGCCTGGCGGAAGGCATTGATACTCCACGAAACCCGGCACTGCGCAGTCATCCATCCGACAGCGAACCTCGGCGGCGGTCCCCGGCGGATCGACCAGCGGCGCGCTCGGCCGGCGAGGGCTGCCAAGCAACGCGCCCCGCTGATCTCCCTATCCGACAGGACCATCCATGAGCTCGCCGCAGCCCACCAAGCGTCACGACGCAATCGCGTTCGCTGCCGACCTCCCGAGCGGAGCATTCAACCGGGACGATCCCGCCGCCGACGCTTCATCGGGCCACGCCAGGGCGCTGCAGGACGATCTTGCCCGGCGGATCGCGGCAGAGCCGAGCCCGGCGACCGCAGCCGCCCCGCAGGATGACACCGATATCGTGGAGGCGGAGCAAGACAGTGCTTTCCTGTCGACCGTGACGGCGGGTCCAGATGCCTGGCGCTTGCCGTCGTCCTCGTGTCGGTGCTCATCTTTCTTTGCGTCGTGCCCTATGTGCGGGTTCCCCTGCCAAGATGGCGGCCTTCATACCGAGCTATGAGTCCGCGCTGGCGATCAACGAACTGATCACGGCGATCCTGCTCTTCGGCCAGGCCACCAGGCTGCGTTCGCGCGCTGCTGGCTCTGGCCGCCGGTTATCTCTTCAACACCCTCATCATCATCCGCCACGCGCTGACATTTCCCGGTGTGTTCTCGCCGACCGGACTGCTTGGCGCGGGCATCCAAGCACGGCGTGGCTGTATGTGTTCTGGCACGGCGGCTTTCCGCTGTTCGTGCTGGCATACGCCGTGCTGCGCAATCGGGCGCCGATCCGCGACGCGCGCGACATCAACCGGAATGATCGTCGCAACGGTCATCCCCGTGAGCGTCGCCGCTGTCGCGCTGACGCTGTTCGCGACCTCGGGCATGGAGCTTCTGCCGGTCTCATCAGAGGCGGCGACTTTTCACTGCTGGTCTCGACCGGCACAAGCCCGGTTGTCTGGTTGCTCAGCCTTGCGGCGCTGATCGCGCTCTGGCGTCGCCGGCCGCTGACCGTGCTCGACCTTTGGCTGGCGGTCGTCATGTGCGCGTGGCTGCTCGACGTTGCGATGTCCGCGATCATCAGCTCTGCGCGTTACGACCTTGGCTGGTATGCCGGGCGCATCTACGGGCTTCTGGCGGCAAGCTTCGTGCTGACGATCCTGCTGCTCGAAACCAACGGAATCCATGCCCGATTGGCGGCCGCCAAGCAAGCTCGCCGATCGCGCGCGCGACCTCGACGGCGCGTCCACGAGCGCACCGAGGAGTTGCGCCGGTCGAACGAGGCGCTCAAGTCCGAGATATCCGAGCGGGAGCAGGCGCAGCAAGGAACTCGCGCAAACACGTTCGTTCCTCGATGTCATTATCGAGAGCCTGCCGGCGATGCTGCTGGTGAAGGACGCCAAGGACGGAAAATGCATCTACCTCAATCGGGCCGGCGAAGAGATGATGGGCTATGACCGCGCTGAAATCATCGGCAAAAGCGCGCGCGACTGTATTGCCAAAGGCGGATGCAGAAGCATCGACGCTCGTACGATAAGAGGCGCTCGCGCCTCCGACAAGCCCTACGAAATCCACGAGGACACATTCAAATCCACGCGCCACCAGGAGCGCGGCTCCTGCGCACGAAGACACTGCCGGTGCCCGACGACGACGGCCAGCCGAAATACCTGCTCGCATTTTCCGAGGATATCACCGAGCAGCGACAAGACCGAGGACCAGCTGCGCCAGGCGCAGAAGATGGAGGCGATCGGCCAGCTGACCGGCGGCCTGGCGCACGACTTCAACAATCTGCTCGCCATCATCATCGGCAACCTCGACCTCCTGAGCGAGCTCGGGCGACAGCGACCCGGAGCGGCAAGGAGCTCGCCAGCGAAGCCCTCGATGCCGCCGTCCGCGGCGCCGAGCTGACCCGCCGGCTGCTGGCCTTCGCGCGCCGCCAGCCGCTGCAGCCGCGAGCGCGTCGACCTCAACGAACTGATCGCCGAGCATCAGCAAGCTGCTGGGCCGCACGCTCGGCGAGAACGTCGAGATCACGCTCGATCTGGCCGCGGGCATTCTGGCCGATCGGTGGCCGATCCGGCGCAGCTCGAAGCGAGCCTCGCCAACCTCGCCACCAACGCGCGCGACGCGATGCCGAACGGCGGCGCGCTGATGATCGCGACGCGCAACGGCCATCTCGACGACGACTATGCGGCGCTGCATCCCGAGCGTCGCGCCCGGCGACTACGCGGTGATCGAGGTCAGCGACACCGGCACCGGCATGTCGCCGGAGGTGCGAGAGCAGATCTTCGAGCCGTTCTTCACGACCAAGGAGCCGGGCAAGGGCACCGGCCTCGGCCTCAGCATGGTCTTCGGCTTCATGAAGCAGTCGGGCGGCCACATCAACGTCTACAGCGAGCTCGGCGTCGGCACGACGTTCCGGCTCTATCTGCCGCGTCGCCGTCCGCGCGAGGCCGACGGCGATCAGGCGCCGCCGGAACGAGCGCCCGGGGCCGCGACGAGACCATTCTCGCGGTCGAGGACAATGCCGCCTGCCGCCGCGTCGTCGTCCGCCAGCTGAAGCGAGCTCGGCTATCGCGTGCTCGAGGCGGAGGACGGCCCGCGGCGCTCAAGATCCTCGAGAGCGAGACCGTCGATCTTCTGTTCACCGACGTCGTCATGCCGGGCGGCATGAGCGGCTACGAGCTTGCCCAGGAGCTGAAGCGCCGGCCGGGCGCGAAGGTCGTGCTCACCTCCGGGTTCCCGGGGAACCTGCCTTTCCGAGACGGAAGGGTTCGGAACGGACAGTGCCCGTCGAGCAAGCCCTACCGGAAGGACGAGCTGACGCGCAACGGTGCGCGCGGTGCTCGAAGGGCAGTCTGGCTGATCGACGCCCCTGCCATGCCTCAGGCGAGGCCCTTGGCCCTGGCATCGTGCCTGGCCAGCCGCGCGAGCAGATAGCCGACCTCGGCGACAGGGGCGAGCGCCGACAGCGCGGATGCCGGCTTGCGCTGGGCCTCCGACCCGATGGCGCCGCGCAGCCTGAGGACGTGCTTGCGCACCGCGAGGCCGACGCCCGGCTGCTGCTCGTATCGCATCAGCGGCAGGTGCGCGTCGAAAAGGTCGTGAGCGGCATCGCGCGCGCCAGGCCTTCCTTCTGCAGCCGCACCACATCCACCAGCATGTCCGGGAACGCATACCCAGACCTGGTCATCGCGCCGTCGGCGCCGCGCTCCATCTCGAAGTCGACGAAGACGCCGCCGTTGCCGGTGAGGATGGAGATCGGCCGCATCCGCCCTTCCTGCGTGAAGTGGCGCACCGCGCTGATCTTCTCGAGGTTGGGCCACTCCTCGGCCTTCAGCATGACGCAGGAGGGATGCGCCTCGACGATGCAGCGGATCACCGAGGGCGACATCACAACGCCGCTCGCCTGCGGGTAATCCTGGACGAACGGGGTGTCCTCGCCGATGGCCTCGACGGCCTGCGCGAAGTAGCCGGCGATCTGATCGTCGGTGCGCACGGTGCCGGGCGGCGCGATCATGACGCCGGCGGCACCCGCATCCATGACGCTGCGGGCCAGCGTGCGCGTGGCGGCGAAGCCCGGAGCCGAGACCCCGACGATCACCGGAAGGTTGCCGCACCGCCTGACGACACGGCGCGAGAAGCCGATCGCCTCCTCCGTGTCGAGCTTCAGCGCCTCGCCCATGATGCCCAGGATGGTGAGCCCCGAGGCTCCGCAGCCGATGTAGAAATCCACCGTCATCGGTCCGCAGTTGCCTCATCGAGGCGCCCGTCGTCGTGGAACGGCGTCACCGCGATCACATAGACACCGCAAGCGGTTGCATCGAGCACGCTTCTGTCTCCTCTGCCGAGCTAGCCTACTATGCGAACGACAGTGGGACGGTCTCCCATGGGCGGCGGCGAGTTCCTCATGCAGGCCTCGGCCTAAAGTTCGCGGGCGAGGAAGACGATCTCGTGGCCGTTCCAGGGGGCGGTGGCGCGCTCGGTGAAACCGCAGCGTTTGTAGAAGCCGACGTTGCGCATGGCCTTGCCGGTCACCGCGTGCATGCCAATGGCGTCCGCACGCCGGGCGTGGCCGGCGAAGGCCTCGATCAGCCGCGCGCCGATGCCTTGGCTGCGGAAGGCCGCATCGAGGTTGATGTGGAGGTGCGCGGGGAAGCGCTTCGTCAGGTCGACAAAGTCGGTGCGGAAGTAGCCGATGTCGGCGAAGCGAGGCTGTGGCGCCGGATCTTCCACCGCGCCGACGAGATAGCCGGCCACCGTATCCTCGCCGGCAAGCGCAAGCAGAACCACGTCCGTGCCGCCCTGCAGGTAGCGGCCGAGCCACCGCTCGCGGAAGGCGTCGCGCTCGGGACCCGGCGGGTAGGTGCGCGCGGCCGTCTGCCAGAAGATCACCTCCACCTGGGCAATCAGCTCCGGGTGCCGCTCGGCCGCGTCCAGCCGGACCACTCCGCAAACAGGGGCCGGCATCAATGGGTCGAGCCGGGGTTGCCCTTGTCGGGATCCGCGGCGCGGGCTGCGCCCTCGGCGTCGCTGCCCTCGTCGCCGTCCTCGCTCTCGCCCGCGTCCGGGATGGCGTAGGTCCCGCCGAGCCACCGGGCGAGGTCGACGTCGGCACAGCGGCGCGAGCAGAACGGCCGATACTTGGCATCGGCCGCGCGGCTGCAGATCGGGCATTTGCTGCGCGGAGACTTGGCTTGCGTCATGAAGAGTATTTTACACCGCGCCTAGGTTGGGTCGAGCGTCCGCGATGACCCAGCGCAAGTCGCGCTTCCCAGCGGGTGTTGGGTCAGCGCTTCGCTCGACCCAACCTACGATTCGCGCATGCCTGACGGGGTCTGACCCCCACATCGACCTCACAGCGGCTCCCAGTTGAAGACGTCGGCGGAGCGGTCGAGGGGATAAAAGTCGCTCTTGAAGGCGGGCAGCATGATCTCGGCGAGGGATTGGGGAGTCCAGCCGCCGTCCTCGTGGGCGGTGCGCAGCGGACGCGGCTGGCTGAACAGGAACAGTTCGTCCTTGCGCAAGGCGAAGATCTGCCCCGTGACGTCCTTGGAAAAATCGCTCGCCAGGAACACCCAGAGCGGCGCGATCTTGGCGGCCGTCATGGCGTTTACGCGGTCGACGCGCGCCTTCGCCTCCGGCGTGGTGGTGGGGATCGTTCCGATCAGGCGGGACCACGCAAACGGCGAAATGCAGTTCGAGCGAACGTTGAAGCGCGCCATATCGAGCGCGATCCACTTCGACAGACCGACGACGCCCAATTTGGCGGCGATGTAGTTGGCCTGCCCGAAATTGCCGACCAGTCCCGATGTCGACGTGAAGTGAACGAAGGAGCCGCTGTTCTGCTCCTTGAAGAACGGCACTGCCGCCTTGGTCACGTTGAAGTAGCCGTTGAGATGTACGTTGATGACAGAAGTCCAGTCGTCGTGCGTCATGCGATGGAAGATACGGTCGCGTAGGATACCGGCATTGTTGATGACGGCAGTCCACGACCGAACTGGTCGACCGCCAGTTGCACCATGCGTTCGGCGGCTTCCGGATCGGTGATGCTTTCGGTGTTCGCAACCGCTTTGCCGCCAAATGCCTTGATTTCCTCGACCACTTCATTGGCCGGATCGGCGCTACTGCCGGCGCCAAGAGGACTGCCGCCGAGATCGTTGACGACGACCGTCGCGCCTTCTTGCGCCGCAAGCAATGCGATCTCCCGGCCGATTCCGCGACCGGCTCCGGTGACCAGGACAACTTTGCCTTCAACGCACTTGCTGGCCACGTTCCTGCTTCCCTAACCGGCGTCATGCCCGCGAGGCGGGCACCCACGCAACTCTCCCGAACCCACACCTACACGCTTGCGTGGATCCCCGCCTTCGCGGGGATGACGTTACGCCCCTATTTGCCCACGATGGAGATGGCGCACACGTTTCTCTGAAGGTGCCGGGGCCCGTACGTCAGTACCATCCCGAGCGATGCCAAACGTTGGACCACTTGAGCTGATCGTCGTTCTCATCATCGCGCTCGTGATCTTCGGGCCGAAGCGCCTGCCGGAGCTGGGGCGCTCGATGGGCAAGGGCATCCGCGAGTTCAGGGGATCGATCTCGGGCAAGGGGGACGACGACGATGACGACGAGGATGAGAAGTCGTCGAAGCCCGCCGCCATCGAGGGCTCGCAGGATGCCGATGAGCCCGTCGAGGGCGAGGTCGTCACCAACCAGAGATCCTGAGCCGTGGCCCGTGTAAGGGCGGCGAAGTTCGAGGACCAGCTGACGCTCGTCGAGCATCTCGATGAGCTGCGCAACCGCATCATCATCTCGGCGGCAGTGCTCGTCGTGGCCTGCGGGCTGTGCTTCTGGCAGAACCACCTTCTGCTGGAGATCGCCAACCACCCGCTGCCGAAGACCGTCAACGGCCAGGACCTGAAGCCGATCACCTTCGGGGTTGCCGAGCCCTTCATGAGCACCCTGAAGGTCTCGATCTACGCGGGCATCCTGATCGCGCTCCCGGTGATCCTGTACGAGCTGTACGCGTTCCTCCTTCCGGCTCTCAAGCCGACCGAGAAGCGCCTCATCCTGCCCTTCCTGATCCTGGTCCCGGTCCTGTTCATCGCCGGGGTCGTCTTCTCATATTTCGTCGTCGTGCCCGCGGCGGCGAAGTTCCTCCTGAACTTCAACCAGACCGAGTTCAACGTGCAGGTCCGGGCGAGCGACTACTACGGGTTCCTGCTGACGACCCTGCTCGCGCTCGGGCTCGTCTTCCAGATCCCGATGGGCGTGGTCGCCGTGACGAGGCTCGGCATCGTCACGCCCAAGCAGCTCTCCCAGAACCGCCGGTACGCTTACCTGATCCTGATCGTCATCGCGATGCTCCTGCCGGGGACCGACCCGGTGACGATGCTGATCGAGGCGGCGCCCCTCCTCATCCTCTTCGAGCTCTCGCTCATCCTGGCCCGAATGATGGGAACGCCCCGTAGCGCGAGTGATACGAGCAGTCCCACTGAGCCGGAGCCTCCGGGAACCCCCGCAAGCTAGGCTCATCGCTCATGCTCTTTGACCTTCGCGGAAAGCGCAGGCGCCTCGTGCAGGTGTCGTTCGCGATGCTCGCCCTGCTGTTCCTGGTCGGCTTCCTCGGCTTCGGGATCGGGGTCGGCGGCGGCCCGGGCGGGATCTTCGACGCGCTCGGCATCAGCAACAGCAGCAACAGCGCCGGCTCGACGGCCGGTATCTACCAGGACCACATCGACAAGGCGAACGCGAAGCTCGCCAAGGACCCGAAGGACACTCAGGCCCTACTGACCGTCGCCAACAACGAGTACCTGCTCGGGAAGTCGGGCGTGAGCCAGGACCAGACGACCGGCCAGTTCACGGTCACCAACGACGCGCACACGAACCTCGGGGACGCCGCCGATGCCTGGAGCAAATACCTCAAGGTCAACAAGGGCAAGCCGGACCTGAACACGGCCTACCAGATGGTCAACGTCTACGTGATCCTCAATGATGGCCCCGGGGCGATCAAGACCCAGACCGCAATCGCACAGGCGAAGCCGAGCCAGCAGTCCTACGGCCAGCTCGCGTTCTTCCAGTACCTGACCGGGGACATCTCCGGCGGCGACCAGTCCCGGGACAAGGCCATCTCCCTGGCGCCCAAGAGCCAGCAAAAGCAGCTCGAAACACAGCTGTCGCAGGCCCGCAAGCAGGGCCTTCAGGTCCAGAAGCAGCAGCAGCAGGCCAAGCAGCAGGCGAAGCAGCAGGGCGGCGGCTCGACGACGACGCCGAACCCGCTCCAGACCCCGTTCGGCGGGGTCGGCACCACCCCCACCAGCCCCACCCCGTAGCCCGCCTCCCCAGCGCCCGCGCGGGCCACGAGCCTCCCGCTACCATCCTGCGCCCCCGGGCCGTTAGCTCAATTGGTAGAGCAGGGGCCTCTTAAGCCCAAGGTTGAAGGTTCGAGTCCTTCACGGCCCACCTCGTTCCCACTTCCGCCCGATGTCGCGGAGCATCGCCGGGTAGACGATCAGGTGGCGGAACGGCTTGATCGCTGCGAGGTAGCCCTCCCCGAGGAGGCCATTGGGCTTCACGTAGACGGCCATCTGCCCCCGGTAGGCACGGGTGCCCTCGGGGACCCAGCAGATGTGCATGACTCCGTGGACGGTCCGGTTGGCGATCTCCGCTGCCATCTCGTCGTCGGTCACGTACAGCGGGCTGAACGGAAGGGCGTCGAACTCCGGGCGCGACGCGGTCTCGCGCAGATCCGGCGGTAGGCGGTCCCGGAGTGTCGGCACTCGTGAGCCGAGTCCGGCGTCCGGACGGTCCCACCCGAACAGCTCCCCAAGCTTCCACCGGATGGCGAAGAGCGCTCGAACGGCCCCGAACGAGCTTCGCGACGGGTCGAACGCGGCCGTGATCCGGACCAGCCGCGGGAAGTCCTCCGGGCCGCCCGGCGTTGGCAGCGCCCATACGTCCTCGATCCGGAAGTCCCGGGTGAGCTCGTGGATCCGCCACGACCGGGACGTCTGGGCGCTGTCGGGAAGTCTCATCGATGCTCTCGCGCCATACGGTAAGCCCGGCGCGTCGGGCTTACCGTGCGCGCCGTCACCTCGAGTTTGGCCAACTGGCCAATAAGCTTGTCCTGAGGGCGATGTCCAGGGATGGCGACAACGTACGGCTGGCGAGGCGGTTGTTCGAGCGCTGGAACTCCGGCGAGCGCGGGATCGACCCCGAGCTGGTCGATCGCGAGGTCGAGCTCCAGAGCCCGGTCTCGTCGACGCGCACCGCCCCGTACCACAGCTACTCCGGTATTCGGGAGCGCGTGGCGGAGGTCGAGGGGCAGTTCGAGGTGTGGCGGCTCGAGGTCGACGACGTCAGGGAGCTGGACGACGAGCGCGTTCTCATGACCGGCGTCGTCCACACGCGGGGACGTGGCAGCGACATCGAGGTCCAGCAGCCGTTGGAGTGGCTCCTGACCTTCCGGTCCGGGAGGCTGCTCCGCTACGAGGCGTTCGCCGACGAGGAAGCGAACCCGGCCGGCGTCGGGTAGCCGCCCGGCTGCGCGCGGGCGGGCCGTTAGGGTGCCCCGCGCCGGATGAGCTACATCGACAACACCTTTCTCGCCTACGCGTTCGACCGACCGGTCGAGAAGCCTCGGATCGACGACTTGCTCGATCGAGTGCGAGCCCATTACGCCGAGCTCTACGCCGATCCGCTCACCGGCGGCTCGCACGTGAGTCCCTCAATGGGGATGGCGCTGTGGCGCAGGGACGATGAGCGGCTCCGATGGCCGCATTGGGCAGAGGAGGGCGGCACGATCGCCGCGTCGACCAACGCGGTAACCGGCTGGCAGGAGGTGGTCGGTGACGTCGATGTCTCCCGCGCCCCGGTGGCGGTGGGGCAGGCGATTGCCGCCGATCCCGAGCGGCTGGCGGATCTGGCGCCGCCATTCGTCCTCGGCGTCCTCGAGGAGGACCGCGGACGTCTGACGATCGTCAACGACTTCCTCGCGAGCGCGCGCCTCTACGAGCTGCGGACCGGCGAGGGCTGGGTCTGGTCGAACCGCCTCGGCGCGCTGCCTCTCTTCGCCGGCGTCCGGGCGGAGCTCGACGCTGAGGCGTGGGCGATCCACGCGGCAGCGGGATGGCTCCTGGGGTCCGGGACGGGGATCCGCGGAGCGCGGAAGGTCCGGCCGGGCTCAGCGATCCTGGTCCAGGAGTCGCCGGCGGGCGCGTCCGTGGACTCCCACGAGACCGGCGCGGTGCGCGCGCTCGTCGCTCCGCGGCGGGCATCGCTCGACGAGCAGGCGGCAGCGGGCGCCGCCGAGTCGGTCGCCCTGTCGCGCTCCATCGCGGCGATCTGGGACACGGAGCCCACGATCAACCTCTCGGGAGGCCGCGACTCGCGGATCACCGCGGCGGGCGCTCTGGTCGCCGGGCTCGAGGCCAAGTTCCGCACGATGGACATCGAGCCGGGGGAGGTGGAGGCCGCCCGGGAGCTCCTGGCCGCGGTTTCCGGCTCGTTTGAGCACGGTGTCATGACCATGGAGCAGGGCGAGCCCGACGATTCCCTCGCCGACCGGATCGGGGCCACTCACCTCGTTCACGATGGGGCCGCGAACCCGATGGGAGGGCAGGGCTCGATCACGCTGCCGCAGGAGGGGTTCGTCACGCCGCTGATGACCGGGCACGGCGGCGAGCTCGGTCACGGCTTCTACTACGACCGCTCCCGCCTCCGGAGGGAGCTCACACCGGCGACGAGGACGCGCCTGATGCGCCGTCTCGAGCGGTCGGGGCGCCAGCGCCACAACTCGGCACGCGAGGAGGCCTACTCCCTCTACCTGAGCGAGGTGGAGCGAACCCTGGACGAGGGACGCGCCCACGGGGTCAGGGGCGCGAGCCTCCTCGACTACTACTACCTGGCGCAGCGCCTTCCTTACCGGGCGGGACTGGGGTCCCGGAACGACCGTTACTCGGCCTGCGTCACCCCCGCCTTCATCCGCGGCTGCTTCGACCTCAGTCCCCGCGCCCGGACCGACGCCGCCCTCCATCGGGCGATCCTGGCGGAGTTGCTCCCCGCCTGGAACGAGATCCCGTTCTTCCACGGCGGCGGAGGTCGGATGCGCCCCATGAAGCGGCCCCGCATCTGGGAGAAGCCCCGGCACGCGGAGGAGATGGAGGAGATGCTCGCGAGCCCGGAGCTCTGGAGTGACGCCTTCGATCCCGAGCGGATCCAGGCCATGTGGCGGGAGGCGAGGGCCGGCGAGGGCCACTCGCACTACGAGGCAGCATTCATGCGAATCGCCTGGCGCGTCTGTTTTGTCGAGCACACGCGGCGCCTCGCCGAGCGGGTCGGCACGTCCTAGCCGCTCGCTTGTTGGAGCGCGGCGCCAGCCGGGGTAGGGTTGACCGGCCGGGCTTCATTGAGCCACATCCAGACCCCGGCATGACCGTGGAGAGCATGGGAGCGGACGTCGACCAGCGCCTCATCAAGGCACTCGGACATCCCGTGCGCATGGGCGTGTTGGACATCCTCAACGCCCGGGTGGCCAGTCCCAGCGAGCTCGCCGAGGAGCTCGCCGAGCCCCTCGGGAACGTCGCCTACCACGTGAAGATCCTCGAGGAGACCGGCGCCATCGAGCTCGTGAGGACGGCCCCGGTCCGCGGCGCGCTCGAGCACTTCTACCGGGCGACGACCGACGTCGACGCGACGTGGCTCGACCTGGACGACGAGGCCTACGAGGAGGTCGCGGCGCTACTGAAGACGCTCGTCGAGCGGGCGCGGCAGCTGCAGGCCGAGGCGGCGCCTCGACTGGCCGGGCGCCCCTCCTCCGACCGCCATGCGACGGCGTTGATGATCATGCAGGTGCATCGCGGTCCCGGGGACACCGATTCAGACGGTGACGCCCCTGCGGGCGGCTAGCCACCTGCTGCAGCTAGTCGTCCGGGTGGATCACGAGCATCGCGACCCGCGAGTGGTAGTGCACGTAGGCGCCGACGCTCCCGAACAGGCTCGTCGCCACACGTCCGCGACCGCGCGAGCCCATCGCGAGCAGGTCGTGCTGGCCGCTGCGGAGCTGCTCGACGATCCGCTCGCCGGCGTGGCCGTGCTTCATGACCGTGGTGACCGGCAACTCCTCGGGCAGCGATTCCACGGCTTTGCGCAGGAGCTTTTCGGTCTCCTTGCTCGCCTCCTCCTCGAGCGCTCCGACGTCGACGCCCGCCCGGTATGCGTAGGGCGGGACCTGCGGCGCGACGGCGATGACCGTGAGCCGCGAATTGAGCGCCTCGGCGAGCTCGGCGGCAGCCTCGAGCGCGCGCTGGGCCGTTTCCGAGCCGTCGATCGCCACGAGGATGTCCCGGAACATGCGTCTAGCGGGCGGGCTGCTCGGCGGGCGCAGGCGCCTCGTCGCCGGCGAAGCGCGCGCGGAGGACCTTCTTGTCGAACTTACCGACCGAGGTCTTCGGGACCTCGTCGATGAACTCGATCCGCTCGGGGATCCACCACTTCGCGACTCGCCCGCCGAGGTGCTCGCGCATGCCGTCGGCGTCCGCCTCGGCACCGGCTCGGAGGACGATGCACGCGCACGGGCGCTCGCCCCAGCGCTCGTCCGGGACCGCGATCACGGCGGCCTCGATCACGTCCGGATGGGCCATCACGGCGTTCTCGAGGTCCACCGAGGAAATCCACTCTCCGCCCGACTTGACCAGGTCCTTGGTGCGGTCGACGAGCTTGACGTAGGCGTCGCGCTCGAGCTCGGCGACGTCGCCGGTGCGCAGCCAGCCGTCATCGGTGAACTTCCCGCCCGAGTCCGGGTCCTCGTAGTAGCCGCGGGCGATCCACGGGCCGCGGACCTGGAGCTCGCCGCCGCTCTCGGCGTCGATGCGGAACTCGATCAGGGGGAGGACGCGGCCCTGCATGGCGCGCAGCGCGTATTCCTCGTCGTCGGAGAGCTCGACGTCTCCCGGCGGCCTCGACGTCGCCGCTAGGGGGCTCGTCTCCGTCATGCCCCAGCCCTGCACGAGCGGGATCCCAAAGCGCTCGGCGAAGCCCCGGATCATCGATTCGGGGACAGCGGACCCGCCCGCCTTGAGCTCCCGCAGGCTGCTCAGGTCGGGGGGCGGGTCGAGCTCGAGCATGCCGTTCCAGATCGTCGGCACCCCGGCGGTCCAGGTGACGCGCTCGCTCTCGATCAGATCCGCCAGCCCGCCGGGAGTCAGATCGGGTCCGGGGAGCACCTGACGCGCTCCCACCATGGCCGCCAGGAACGGGATCCCCCAGGCCATCGCGTGAAACATCGGCACGACGGGCATCACCGAGTCCGCCTCGCGGAGCCCCATCGAGTCGGGCAGCCCGGCGCCCAGCGTGTGGAGCACGATCGAGCGGTGCGAGTACAGGACGCCCTTCGGGCGACCGGTCGTGCCGCTCGTGTAGCACATGGCGGCCGCCGTGTTCTCGTCGAACTCGCCGAACTCGAAGGCCGGATCGCCGCCCGCGATCAGCTCCTCGTAGTCGAGCGCTCCATCTCGCTCCCCGGGGCCGTCGGGCATCACGACTTCGCGCTCGGTCGCCTCGAAAGCCGGCATGGCCGCGGCAAGCGAGGCATCCACGAACACGATCCGATCGTCCGCGTGGGTCGTGATGTACCGGAGGTCTTTCTCGAACAGCCGGACGTTCAGCGTGTGGAGGACCGCGCCCATCGACGGCACCGCGAGGTAGAGCTCGAGATGTCGCATCGAGTTCCAGGCGAAGGACGCGACGCGGTCGCCAGGCTGGACTCCCAGCTCGGTGAGGGCGCTGGCGAGCCGGCGGGCGCGCTCGACAACCTGCGCGTAGGTGGTCCGCTCCACGCCGTCCTGGGTTCGCGCGACCACCTCGCGTTGCCCGAAGACCGTCGCGGCACGCTCCGCGATCTGCTTGACGAGCAGCGGGCGGTCCATCATGAGCCCGTCCATCGTCGATCCCTTCGTGGTGGTGGAGTCCTAGTCGCGGCCGCGCGTTTCGCCGGTGATCTGGTAGCTCAGGTACCAGATCAGGTGGCGAGTCGCTCCGACACCGAGGTTCAGCGGGACGAGAATCCTGCTCATCGAGACCGAAATCTATCTACCCGCGGGCCCAGGGTTCTCGCCACTCGGCGCAAAATCCGTAAGGCTTCGGGCGTGAGGGTGCTCCTGGTCGGGAATGGCGAGGTAGCCGCCGCGCTTGCGGGCGGGCTGGACGGCGAGGACATCGTCCCGGAGCGGCGGCCGGACGACCCCGAGCCGGCATCGGGGCCGGATGAGATCGGGGCGATCGCGGCTGAGCTGCGCGAGTTCGAGGGGGCGCTGAGCGAGGATGGGCCGGATGCCGTGCTGGTCGCATCGGACTCGAGCGCCTCGCTGGCCGCCGTGCTGGTCGCGACCAAGCTCGGCACACCCGTGGCCGCCGTCGAGCGCGCCGGGCGCGAGCCGGGCGGTGTAAACGGGCGCCTCATTCGTCAGCTTTCCGACGTTCGGCTTGCGCCGGAGCCCGAGGCGATCGTGAACTGGCTTCGCGATACCTACACTGAGCGGCCATGAAGGTAGGGATCGTCGGGCTCGGATATGTGGGGCTGCCCCTCGCCGTCGCGTTCGCGGAGGCGGGGTGCGACGTCGTGGGCGTGGACAACGACGCCAGGCGCGTCGAGCGCCTGCGCCGCAGCGAGTCCGACATCGAGGACGTGCCGTCCGACCAGCTCCGCGGGATCGCCGAGCGCTTCACCGCCACCAACGAGTACCGCAACCTCGCCGCCTGTGAAGCGGTGGTCATCTGCGTCCCGACTCCGCTTGCCAACCATCGCGAGCCGGACCTCTCCTACCTGATCGACGCGGCAACCCAGCTCTCGCGCGTCCTTCACGAGGGGCGCCTGGTCGTGCTGGAGTCGACCACCTATCCGGGCACGACGCGCGAGCGACTGCTCCCGGTCCTCGAGGAGTCGGGCCTCGCCGCCGGGCGCGAGTTCAACCTCGCCTATTCGCCCGAGCGGATCGATCCCGGGCGGACCGACCACACGGTCCGGACCACGCCGAAGGTCGTGGGCGGCCTCACCGACGAGTGCCGGCGCCGGGCGGTCGAGCTCTACGGGCTGATCTGCGACGAGGTCGTCGAGGTCTCCTCGCCGGAGGTGGCGGAGCTGACGAAGCTGCTCGAGAACATCTTCCGCTCCGTCAACATCGCGCTCGTCAACGAGCTCGCGCAGCTCTGCGACCGGATGGACATCGACGTCTGGGAGGTCGTCGACGCGGCCGGGACGAAGCCGTTCGGCTTCATGCGCTTCGACCCGGGTCCCGGCATGGGCGGCCACTGCCTGCCGATCGACCCGTTCTACCTTGCGTTCAAGGCCCGCGAGCACGACTTCTACACCGAGTTCGTCGAGCTGGCGGGCAAGCTGAACCAGGCCCAGCCGCACTTCTGCGTCCAGAAGATCGAGCGGACGCTCAACGACGCGTCGAAGCCGGTCCGGGGCTCCCGGGTGCTGCTGCTGGGCGTCGCCTACAAGGGCGGCGTCGGCGACCTCCGTGAGGCGCCGGCCCTCAAGATCATCCGCCTGCTTCGCGACCTCGGAGCCGACATCGCCTACCACGACCCGCACGTCCCCGAGCTGTCCGAGCTCGGCCTGAAGTCGATCGACCTGGACGCTGAGCTCGCCGGAGCCGACATCGCCTGCATCATCACCGCCCACCCCGAGGTGGACCACGAGCGTGTGGTTCGCGAGGCGCAGCTCGTGCTCGACTTCCGCGGCGTCACGCGGGGCATCACCGCCCCGAACCTCGTCCGCCTCTAGCTCCCGGTCGCTTCGGGCGCTCGTTCCCGCGATGATTGGCCGCGTGAGACGCAGCCGCCTTCCTCGATTCATGCGCCGGAAGAGCGCTCGCCGCGCCGATCGGCTGACCCTCGGGCTGGCCACAGTCGCCGTTGGTACTGCCGGCACGGTGATCGCGACCGAGATCGCGCGGTTGGCCAGGCGCAGGATCCAGCCCGCGGCCGTGCCCGCGATTCTCCACGAGGGCCCGGAACGCCCCCTCGAGGCGACGGGCCGGGCCACACAGGACGCGGTGGCGGTCCTCGTCGAGGGATACGAGGCGACTTCGCGCACGGAGAAGGTGCTCTTCAACATGCTCACCGGATTCGTCTCCGCCTTCGCCCTGATCCGGCTTTCGACGGCGGGCATTCGCGGCGGCTGGTGGCCGGCCGGCAACGTCCGCCTCGGCGGCCGTCACATCCATCACTTCGTTCCGGGCATCCTGATCGCCTTCGGCTCCGGAGCGCTCGCCCTGCTTACCGAGAGCTCCAAGCTCGAGACGCGGCTGGCGATCCCGTTTGGAGCCGGGATCGGACTGACGTTCGACGAGGCCGCCTTGCTGCTGGACCTGCGGGACGTCTACTGGACGCGCGAGGGGATCCTCAGCGTGCAGGTGAGCTTCGGCCTGGCCGCGACGCTCGGCGGGACCATCCTGGCCCTGCGGATGCTCCGGCGTGGCGAGGAGCGGGTCGAGGCGGAGGGCCGGATCCCGCCGGCCTAAGCTCCGTCGCGGGGCACGCGATAGCGGGCGAAGAGCTCTCCGTCCTCCTCCAAGAGCCAGATGACGTCGAGCGGTCGCTCCAACTCGGGCAGGCCGACCGCGAGGCCCGGCCCGTCGCCGCCCGCGAGCTTTGGGGCGTGGGTGACGAAGAGCTCGTCCACGAGGGCCGCGTCGATGAGCTGGGCGTGGAGGCGCGGGCCGCCCTCGCAGAGGACAGCGCGGACGCCGCGCTCGGTTCGCAGGTAGCCGAGCGCCTTGGCCAGGTCGACGCTCCCCTCGTGACGCACCACCCTGACCTCGGCCACGGTCTCCGGCGGCTCGGCGTCGGACGCGCTGAAGATCAGGACGCGGGCTCCTCGGTCCGCGAAGACCGGCGCGTCCCAGGGGAGGTCCAGCCGCCCGCTCACGATCACGAGCAGCGGGTCCTGGGAGAAGCCGCGCCGCTCGCGCCGGCCACGCTTGCCGGCGTCGGCGATCGGCCGCCCGTAGCGCTCGGCGCGCATCGTCCCGCCGCCGATCATCACCGCGTCCACGCGGGTGCGGAGGCAGACCAGCATCTCGGTGTCGCGGTCGCTGCCGATCTTGCCGGAGCGGCCGTGCAGGGTCGCCTTGCCGTCGACTGTCACCGCGAAGTTGGTGACCAGGTACGGGCGGTCCTCCGGGGCGCTCGAGATCAGGTCCAGCTGGATGACCTGCTCCGGGACGGTGGTCGGTCCCGGGTCGGGAATCAAGCGGCGCATCGCGGGCGGGAATCTAGCCGTCCAGCTCGGCGAGGTGCTCGACGTTCGAGCGGTCGCCCCGGTCGGCGCTTGGCTCTGCCGAAAACCACGCGTCGAGGATCTCCGCGAGCTCCGCCTCGGAGGTCGCGCGGAGGCTGAGCGCGAGCACGTTCGCGTCGTTCCAGCGGCGGGCGCCCTCGGCGGTCTGGGCGTCGACGCACAGCGCCGCGCGTATGCCGGCGACCTTGTTGGCCGCGATCGACGCGCCGGTGCCGGTCCAGCAGCAGACGATCGCCTGCTCGGCCCGGCCCTCGGCGACGTCCCGCGCCGCGCTTTCGCTCGCCCACGCCCAGTCGTCGCGCTCGGAGTCGTTGAGCGCCCCGTGCGGGATCGGCTCGTGCCCGCGCTTGCGCAGCTCCTCGACCACCGCGTCCGCGATTCCCACCCGTTCGTCAGCCGAAACGGAAACGCGCATCTCCGAGAGCTTAGGTGTACGGTCGCCGCGGAAGCGACCGAAGGGAATCGATGAATACCTACGCGATCCTGCGACGCAGTGGCTGGCGATCTGGCGGCGACCTCGAGCAGGCGGCCGAGCGCTCGCGCCAGGTCGGCGACGAGCAGATGGCCGACGACATCCGGTGGATCCGCAGCTACGTCCTTGAAGAGGGCGAGGGCAGCGTCGGGACCGTGTGCATCTACCAGGCGACGAGCCCCGAGGCGATTCGCGAGCACGCCTCGCGCGCCGACCTCCCCGTGGACGAGATCATCCCGGTCGCGGACCTGGTGCTGGTGCATCCCGACCCGGAGTAGCGCCTAGGACAGCCACCCGAAGCTTCGCCCGGCGAGCTGCTCCAGCCTCGCCGTGTCGTCGCGGAACAGCTCCGCCAGCTGCCGGCGAAGCGAGTCGGGCACCTCGGGCTTGGGGACCTCGCCGCGCTCCGGGTCGTGGACGACCCGCTCGACCAGCCACCTGAGCGACTCGGGCAGCCGGTCGAAGTTGCGGTCGATCGCTCGCAGGCCGGGAAGCCGGACGGCCCTGTCCATGATCCGGAATCGGCTGCCGCTCTTCGCCACGCCGGTCTCCCACTCGCGCTCGAACTGCTCCGAGGTGAAATTCGGGTCCACGCCCAGGAACTCGAAGGTGCGGCGCATGGTGCCGGGTCGGTCGCCCTTCAGCTCTTCGCGGCCGACGATCCGAATGCTCTCGGCTCCGAACTCCTCGAGGTAGGGCTCCGCCTGGAAGAAGTAGCGGCTGCGGGCCACGTAGCTGGACTCCGGGTCGGAGAGCGCATCGACCAGGGATCGGTCCTCGTACCCGCCGCCGACATTGTGCAGGTAGTGGGAGAGCATCCGGTCGATCGGGTCGCGGACGACGTAGACCAGGCGGACGTCGGAGCCGAGCAGCTCCCGCATGCGCCCGGGCACGCCGTTGAAGCTCGGCCGGTTCGTGTAGTGCGGAGAGCTCTCGCCCCTGATCCGCGCCGAGGGGTCGAAGTGGCCCGCGTACCAGTCGCGGCCAAGGGGCCAGTTGAGCTCGGTGACGAAGAAGTTCAGCTCCTTGGGCCGCGACATCGCAATCTCCGGATGGAGGTTGAGGTAGTGGTGCAGGCTCGTCGTCCCGCACTTGAGCCCGCCGATGATGATCAGGTTGGGAAGCGCGCCCTCGCGCCCGTCACCGCGCGCCTGATGCTTGGCCCGCCGCCGCTCCGCGGCGAATCGCTCGTGCGCCCGCGCCACCATCGCGCGGTCGGCGGGATCGCCCGGGAGGCCTTCAGGCCCCGGCGCCAAGCCGCTTCGCAGCGTCGCGAAGGGTCTTGACCGTCGCCGAGGGCGCCTTGCGGCCCTCGAGCTTCTCGCCGCTGCGGTTGACCCAGATCACGGGCACGTTCATCTTCAGGGCCGGCGCGACGTCGGTCTCGTAGCCGCTCGCGATGTGCAGCCAGCCCTTCTTGCCACCGATCCGCCGCGCGCCCTCCTTGAAGTGCGCCGGATCGGGCTTGTAGCTGCGGACCTGCTGTGCGGTGACCACCAGGTCGAGCTCGGTGCGCAGATGGCGCCGCGAGACGCCCAGCAGCTTGTCGTCGATGTTGGAGATGATCCCGACCTCGTAGCGCTTGGCGAGGCGATCCATCGCCGCGTTCGCCTCGCGGAACGGCGCCCACTGGGGGACGCTGTCCGGGAGGAACTGCGCCCGCGAGGGCTCGAGCTCCCAGCCGATCTCCTTGGCGGTCTTGACGGCCGCGCGGCGGAGCACCTCGGCGTACAGCTCGTACGAGCCACGGATGATCTCCGCCTGGACCTCGAAGAACCGGTTCATGAACGGCTCCTCCTCGAAGCTGAACCCGTCCCGGTCGGCTTCCCTGCGGAATGACTCGAGAATCCCCTTCTCCCAATCGATCAGGGTCCCGTAGCAGTCGGTGGTCACCCAGGTGATGTCTTTGAGCTTTGGCAGCGGCATGAGCCGCGGGGAGTATGCCAAGTGGCGAATCTCTGGCCCCGGCTCGGGCTTCGGATAGGCTGCCGCGGCTCACCAATGAAAAACGGCACCTGCCGCTGCCGGCGCCGTACGGCACCGGCCTAGAACACATGGATCTACTCGAGTATCAGGGCAAAAAGCTGTTTGCCGAGCACGGCGTCCCCGTGCCTGAGGGACGCCAGGCAGACACCGTTCCCGCGGCGGTCGAGGCCGCCGAGGAGCTCGGCTATCCGTGTGTGATCAAGGCTCAGGTGCGGATCGGCAAGCGCGGCAAGGCCGGCGGGATCAAGATCGCGAACGACCGCGAGGAGGCCCTGAAGCACGCTGAGGCAATTCTCGGCATGGACATCCGCGGCTTCACGGTCCACGAGGTGTGGGTGGAGCAGGCCTCGAAGATCGACGCCGAGTACTACGCGTCGATCATCCTCGACCGCTCCGAGAAGAAGCTCCTGGCGATCCTCTCGCGCATGGGCGGGATGGACGTCGAGGAGGTCGCCGAGACCGACCCGGCGGCGCTGATCCAGCGCCACATCGAGCCCGGCGAGGAGTTCACCACCGACACGGCGAGGCAGATGGCGATCGACGCCCGCATCGACGAGGACGTCACCGAGGGCGTCGCCGAGCTCATGGTGCGGCTCCACGACACGGCGCTCGCCGAGGACGCGACCCTGATCGAGGTCAACCCGATGATCGTCACCGCCGATCGCAAGGTGGTCGCGCTCGACTCGAAGATCACCATCGATGGCAACGCGATGTACCGGCACGAGGAGCTGGCCGAGCTCCGCGACCTGTCCGCCGAGGACCCGCAGGAGCGGATGGCCGAGGAGAAGGGCCTCACCTACGTCAAGCTCGGCGGCAACATCGGGATCCTGGGCAACGGTGCCGGCCTTTGCATGTCCACCCTCGACGTGGTCGCTCAGGCGGGCGGCAAGCCGGCGAACTTCCTGGATGCCGGCGGCGGCTCGAAGGCGGACGCGATCGTCGACGCGCTCGAGGTCATCACCTCCGACAAGAACGTGAACGCGATCCTCTTCAACATCTTCGGCGGGATCACCCGGTGCGACGAGATCGCCAAGGGGATCATCGAGGCCTCCAGACGGATCGACATCGACGCGCCCATGGTCGTGCGCCTCGACGGGACGAACTCGGAGGAGGGGCTCGGGCTGCTCGCCGACGCCGATCTGGAGAACCTGCACGTGGAGAAGACGATGCTCGGCGCCGCCGAGCGGGTCGTGGAGATGTCCAGCTGATGTCGATCATCGTCGACCAGGACACGAAGCTCGTCATCTCCGGCCTCACCGGCCGCGAGGGGTCGTTCCACGGGCTCCGCAACCGCAGCTACGGCACCGACGTTGTGGCCGGCGTCACGCCCGGCAAGGGCGGGCAGGACGTCGAGGGGATCCCTGTCTACAACGAGATCAAGGAGGCGGTCGACGAGCAGGGCGCCAACACCTCGATGATCTTCGTCCCGGCGCGATTCGCGGCGGCGTCGATCGACGAGGCGATCGATGCCGGCGTCGACACCGTCATTGCGATCACCGAGGGCATCCCGGTCCTCGACATGCTGCGCACCTACTGGAAGGCGAAGGCAGCCGGCGTCCGGCTCATCGGCCCGAACTGCCCCGGCGTCCTCTCGCCCGGGAAGGCGAACGTGGGGATCATCCCCGCCCAGTTCTTCGACCCCGGCTCGATCGGCGTGGTGTCGAAGTCGGGCACGCTCACCTACCAGATCGGAAACGAGCTGAAGCAGGCGGGGGTGGGCAACTCCTCCATCGTCGGCATCGGCGGCGACCCGATCGTCGGCTCCGACTTCATCGACATCCTCACGCTGTACGAGGCGGACGACGAGACCGAGCTGATCGTGATGGTCGGCGAGATCGGCGGCGACGCCGAGGAGCGCGCCGCCGACTTCATCGCCGAGCAGGTCTCCAAGCCCGTCGTCGCCTACATCGCCGGCTTCACGGCCCCGCCCGGCAAGCAGATGGGCCACGCGGGGGCGATCATCTCCGGCTCCTCCGGCACGGCCGAGGCCAAGAAGGAGGCCCTCGAGGCACGCGGCGTCCGCGTGGGCCGCTCGCCGACCGAGACGGCTCAGCTGGCCGTCGAGGCGCTGCAGTCCGCCAACGCCTAGCCGCCCTCGCCGCGACCTATACTCGGGCGGCTCATGGCCTCCGAGATGATCAGCTTCGCTCGCGGCGCTCCGAGCGCCGACATCCTTCCGGTCGACGCGGTTCGTGAGGCGGCGCAGCGCGCGCTCACGGACGACTGGAAGCGGGCTCTGTCGTACGGCACCGGGATCGGGCATCCGGGCCTTTGCGAATGGATCGCCGAGCGCCACGGCCTCGCGGATCCAGCCCAGGTGATGGTCACCAACGGCTCGCTCGAGGCGGGAGCGATGCTGTTCCAGCACCTCGTCGGCCCGGGCGACCGGGTCGTCGTCGAGCAGCCGTCCTACGACCGCACGCTGCTACTCCTGGAGCGTCTCGGCGCCGACCGGGTCGGCGTGCCGCTCGAGGCCGACGGCGTCGACGTCGAGGAGGTGGAGCGGGTCGTCTCCGAGGCGCCCGTAAAGCTCGTCCATGTGATCCCGAACTTCCACAACCCGGCCGGCTGCACGCTGTCCGCGGGCAAGCGCGAGCGACTGGTCGAGCTCGCCGCCGAGCACGGCTTCCTGATCCTCGAGGACGACCCGTATCGCGAGCTGCCGTTCGATGAGGACCCGCCGCCGACGATGCTCGCGCCCGGCGACGGCGGGCGGGTGATCCACGCGTCCTCGTTTTCGAAGACCGTCAGCCCGGGTGTGCGCGTCGGCTACCTGGCCGGGCCCACGGACGAGATCGCCAAGCTCGCCAAGCGGGCGAACGAGCTGTACATCTCGCCGAACATGCTGGCGGAGGCGGTGGTCTACGAGCTCTGCCGCTCCGGCGGCCTGGACGAGAACATCGCCTTCGTGAAGGGCGCCCTGAAGGAGCGCCGGGACACGCTGGTCGCCGCTCTCCGCGAGCAGGTGCCGGAGGCCGACTTCGTCGAGCCCGGCGGCGGCTACTTCCTCTGGCTGACGTTGGAGGGGGACGTCGACACGACCGAGCTCAAGGATGCCGCGAAGGAGGAGGGCGTCGCCTTCATCGCCGGCCCCGACTTCATGCTCGACGGCGGGCGCTCGAGTCTGCGGCTCTCCTTCGCGAGCGTTCCGCCCGATCAGATCGGCGAGGGGGTCGCCCGCATCGCCCGGGCTTTGGAGCGGGTGCGCGCCGCAAGCCCCGCATAGATTCCTATGCGGCGACTTTGTCGCCGCAGCAGCAGGTGTCGTTAGGCGGCGAAGCCGCCGTGTTTTTCGGGACAAACAGTCAGCCACAAGGTTGGCCCTCGGTCCATAGGCGTCGCGAGTAGACCGCGCGAATCTTTTACCCGGCCGTTACATACCGCTTAGCCGGCGCGCCTAACCTGGCTCGGCCGTTTGGGACTATCTCCGAGGAGGCACTCACCCATGACTCCAGTCACCGTTGTCGAAGGAAGTCGAAAGCTGGATCCGGTAAGCGAGCGCAACATCGCGGTGCGACGCTTCTCGGCGCTGGCGTCCGCCGTCCGCGAGCATGAGGCATTGGTGCGGCGCCGGCAATACGGGATCCGGGCGCAGGACCAGGCGCTCTACCGCCGGCTTCGCCAGATCTGCGGCGAGCTGGACGCGTAGGCGCGCGGCGCTAGCGGCCGTACCGGTCGCTCGAGAGCTCGAGCTGCTCCGGCAGCGGAGCCCGCGGCGGCGGGGACGGATCCGCGCGGACCGAGACGGTCTCCGCAACGCTGCGCGAGACCACGTGGGGGCCGTCGCCCGAGCTCAGAACGACCTCGTCGTCGGTGGAGCTCTCAAGGGTCCCGTCGAGTCCAGGGCGCATTCCGGCGTCCTTCAGGTAGTGAAGAAGCTCCTCGGCCTCGTTCTCGAACCGAAGCACGTGGACCGCCGCCCCCGGCTCCACGTCCGCCAGTAGCGCTCCCTCCTCCCTGACGCCCTCCACGAGCGGATGGCCGTGGGGACAGGTCTTCGCATCGCCGATCGCCGCGAGCATGCGCTTCTCCAGGACCGGCGACATCGCGTGCTCGAGCCGCTCGGCCTCTTCGTGCACCTCGTCCCACGGGATGCCGAGGACGTCGGTGAGGAAGCGCTCGATCAGCCGGTGGCGCCGCACGATCGCCTGCGCGTGGTCGCGCCCGCTCTCGGTGAAGGTGAGGGACTTGTCCTCGCACCGCGCGACGTAGCCGTCGCGTTCGAGCCGGCCGATCATCTCGTGGACCGTCGGCGCCGAGAGCTGCATCGCGCGCGCGATGTTGGCCCCCGTCATCGGCAGTCCGGCCTCCTCGAGCCAGAAAATGATCTGGAGGTACTCCTCCTCGGCGACCGTTGCATGCTCCTGCGGCATCGCGACCGATACTAGTGGCGGCTCTCATGAGAGGATCACGGCGTGCGGATCCAGCGGGGCACGAAGGCCATCGTCACGGGAGCATCGAGAGGGATCGGGAGGGCGCTCAGCATCGAGCTGGCGGATCGCGGCGCCCGCCTCGGCCTGATGGCGCGCGGTAAGGAGGGACTCGACGGGGTGTCGGCCGAGCTGCCGGAGAGCCCGGACGGCCCCCATGTGACCGCGGTGACCGACGTGTCGAAGTGGGGCCAGACGAGCAAGGCGATCGACCGCCTCGCCAAGCGGCTCGAGGGCATCGATCTGCTAGTGGTGAACGCCGGCGTCCTGCACTACGGCCCCTTCGCCGAGCAGGAGCTGGCGGAGGCCGAGTCGATGGTCCAGGTCAACGTGCTCGGGACGATGTACACGGTCAAGGCGGCGCTGCCTCACATGCTCGCCGGGAGCGGTGGGCACATCGTCGTCCTCTCCTCGGCCGCCGGCCTGCGGTCGTTCCCGTGGGGTGCCGTGTACGGCGGGACGAAGGCATTCGACCGCGGCTTTGCCGAGGCGCTGCGTCACGAGCTAGCCGGCAGCGGGATCTCGGTCACCACCGTGTACCCCGGTGAGTACGGCACCACGATCCTGGCCCACCAACGCGAGCGCCTGCCGGCCTGGCGCAGCAACGAGGAGGAGCGCCCGGTCTCCGAGCTCGTCGATGCGATCGTCGAAGGCGTCGAGAGCGACTCCCGGGCGGTCTACGCCCCGCCGGTCGTGCGGGTTCTGGGCCTCAGCGGCCTCGTGCCTCGGTTGACCGACCGTCTCTTGGTGAGGATCCGCGGCCCCGCCGCTGCGCCCCGCCTCGACTAGCCATGATCGTCCGGCTCCTGATCCTCTGGGCTGTGATCGCCTCCTCCATCGGGCTGGCGATGCTCATCCATCGCACCAGGAAGACGGCGGACGGCGACGACCCCCCTGATTACCGGGTCGTCCTGGGCTTCGTCAGCTCGGCCTACGGGCTGCTTCTGGGCCTCCTCGTGGTCTTTGCGGTCGGCCACTATTCCGATTCCCGCAACCAGGCGGAGGCCGAGTCGACCTCGCTGGTCGCGCTGTACGACACGCTGGGCGTCTACTCCCCCGACATCAGGCATACGGTTCGGCACAACATCGTCTGCTACATGCGCTCGATCGTCTCCGAGGACTGGCCGTCGATGGAGGACGGGAACTCGACCGAGGACCCGAGCGCACTCGCGTGGGGCGATCGGGTTCGCGACAACGTGCGCAACCTGCCGCTCGACACCCCGCACGAGAGCTCGGCCTACGGGCGCGCCGTCGGCTTCATCACCGACGCGAGCAAGTCGCGACAGCAGCTCCTGTTCTTCACCCAGCCGAGGATCCCCATCCCGCTTTGGGTGGTGATCTACGTCGGTGTCTTCCTGCTCGTCTTCCTGATCGCGCTCCACTACACCGATGACCCGCGCGGTCGCGTCATCGCTCTGACGAGCTTGACGGTGCTGCTCACGGTGATCATCTCGGTGCTCGCCGTGCTCGACCGGCCGTTCGGAGTAGGCAACCTGGTGCAACCCAACGAGATGCGCCAGGCGATCACCCTTCTCTCGCAGGGCACCAACCCCAAGAACCTGCGACCGTGCCGCGACATCCCCCCGAAAGTAGCTCGCCTCGGATAGGTTGCCGGGACCCGTGACGACCGTACGCGAAGCTGCCTTCGACCTCTTCCGCGCCCGCGGGATGACGACGATGTTCGGCAACCCGGGCTCGACCGAGCTGCCGATGCTGCACTCCTATCCGGATGACTTCGAGTACGTGCTCGGCCTGCAGGAGGCGGTGGTGGTCGGGATGGCGGACGGCTACGCGCAGGCCTCCGGCAAGCCGACCCTCGTGAACCTGCACACCGCCCCGGGAGTGGGAAACGCGGTGGGCGCGATGTTCAACGCGCAGGCGAACAAGTCACCGCTCGTGATCACCGCGGGCCAGCAGGTGAGGGCGATGATCACGCTGCAGGCCAACCTCACCAACCGCGACGCCATACGGGTGCCGGACCCGTTCGTGAAGTGGAGCTACGAGCCGCCCCGCGCCGAGGACGTGCCACTGGCTCTGGCGCGTGCCGTCCACGTTTCCACGCTGCCGCCGAAAGGCCCCTCATTCGTCTCGATCCCGATGGACGACTGGACGGCCGAGGTGGACGACGGCGACGTCGCCCGTGCAATCGCGCGCTCCGTGAGCGGTCGGGCGATGGCCGATCCGGAGCTGATCGGGTCGCTGGCGGATCGCCTCGCGAAGGCGAAGAACCCCGCCATGGTGGCCGGGCCCGACGTCGACGCGAGCGGGGGCTGGGACGTTGCTGTCGCCCTCGCCGAGCGCCAGCGCCTACCGGTGTGGGCCACCCCGGCACCGGGCGGGGGCCGGATCGGCTTTCCGGAGGGGCATCCGAACTTCCGCGGCACGTTGCCGCCGGCGATCGGCCCGCTCGGCCAGATGCTCGAGGGCCACGACCTGGTGGTCACCCTCGGCACCTCGGTCTTCCCGTACTACCCGAACATCCCGGGGCCGCTGCTTCCGGAGGGCACCGAGCTCGTGGCGATCACAAGCGACCCGGACGAGGCGGCGCGCGCGCCGATGGGCGATGCGATCGTCGCCGACGTCAAGCTCACGACCGAGGCGCTGCTCGAGGCCGTCCCGGAGTCGGACCGCGAGGCCCCGGAGCCGCTCGGCGAGCCCCAGGCGCCGCCGGAGTCCGACCCGCTGAGCCCCTCCACGGTGCACGCGGCGCTCGGGCAGGCCCTCCCCGACGACGGCATCGTGGTGCTCGAGTCGCCCTCGAGCACGATGGCGCTCCGCAACCAGCTGCGGCTCTCCCGCCCGGGCAGCTACTTCTTCGGCGCCGGCGGTGGGCTCGGCTTCGGCCTCGCGGCGTCGGTCGGCGTCCAGCTCGCCCAGCCCGACCGTCCCGTCGTGTGCGTGATGGGGGAGGGCTCGGTGCAGTACGCGGTGACCGCGTTCTGGTCGGCAGCGGCCTACAAGGTGCCGGTCACCTTCCTCGTGCTCCGGAACGAGGAGTACGCGATCCTCAAGTGGTTCGCCGGCACCGAGCAGGTCACCGGCGCGCCCGGCCTCGACCTGCCGGCGCTCAACACGGCGGCGATCGCCGCCGGCTACGGGGTGAAGGCCCGGACGGTGGGCGGCCTCGACGAGCTCCGCTCCGAGCTTGAGACGGCGATTCCGTCCAGCGAGCCCGAATTGATCGAGGTGGGAGTCGAGCCCGGGATGGCGCTCTTCTAGCCGCCGTGCCGCTGCTCGCTCCAGACGTCCAGCGCATCGCCCCGGAGTCGACTCACCCGGACACGGGCCCCGCCCCCGACTGGATCGCGTCGGGGACGCCGCAACCCCTCCTCTCGCAGCTGGAGTCGCTCCTCGGGGCCGATCGCGTCCGCAGCCGGGCGTTGGACCTGATCCGCTACGCCTCCGACGCGAGCCCGTACCGCCTCTTCCCGAAGGCCGTGGTGGAGGCGCGCGACGCCAGCGACGTCGCGAAGGTGCTGCGCTTCGGGCGCGAGCAGGGCATCCCTGTGACGCTGCGCTCGGGGGGACGAGCCTGAACGGCCAGGGCCAGAGCGACGGGATCCTCGTTGACGTCCGCCGCCACTTCACCGGCGTGAAGGTCGAGGAGGACGGCGCCGCGGCGAGGGTGCGGCCGGGGACGGCGCTGGGCCACGCGAACCGCGTCCTGCTGCCCCGCAGCCGCCGACTCGGCCCGGACCCGGCGAGCACGGACTTCGCCACGGTGGGCGGCGTCGTTGCCAACAACTCCGGCGGCATGCGCTGCGGCACGACCCAGGACTCCTACTCCACGGTTCGCTCGCTCACCCTCGTGCTGCCGTCCGGGACGACGATTGACACGGCCGCGCCGGGAGCCGAGGAGCGGTTCGCCCAGCTGGAGCCGGATCTCGCTCGGGGCCTGGCCGAGATCCGCGACGAGATCCGCGCCGATAAGGAGCTGTCCGAACGCATCCGCCGCAAGTTCCAGATCAAGAACACCATGGGCTACCGCCTGTGCGCGTTCCTCGACGCCGACACGCCGCTCGAGATCTTCCGCCGCCTCGCGGTTGGCTCCGAAGGCACCCTCGCGTTCATCGCCGAGGCCGTGTTCGACACCGTGCCGCTCCTGCCGCACACGACGACCACATGGGTCCACTTCGCCGACATCCACAAGACCGTCGAGCCCGTTCCCGACCTGGTGGCCGCGGGCGCGACGGCGGTGGAGATGATGGTGGCGCCGGCCCTTATCGCGGCGAGCTACTCGATCCCCGGCACGCCCGAGTACTGGCGCGAGCTCCCGCCCGAGTCCGCGGCGCTCCTCATCGAGTACCGCTCCGACGATCCGGCCGACCTCGACGGCATGGAGAAGCAGGCCCTGGAGGCCCTTGCCGGCAGGGAGACGATCCGCGGACCCGACTTCACGCGCGACGAGGAGCTCACGGAGATGTACTGGCGGACCCGCGAGGGCCTGCACGGGATCGTCGGGCGCCTGCGGCCGCCGGGCACGGTGCTGATCGTCGAGGACGTGTGCGTGCCGCCGGAGCGCATCGCCGAGTCGGCCACCGACATCCAGGGGCTCCTCGGCAAGCACGGGTTCCTCCCCGGTGTCGCGGGCCACACCTCAGCCGGGAACCTCCACTTCATGCTCACCCCCAACTTCGCGCTGGCTGAGGACTGCGAGCGATACGAGGCGTTCATGAACGACCTCGTGGACCTGATCGTCGACAAGTACGACGGCTCGCTCAAGGCCGAACACGGCACGGGGATCAACATGGCCCCCTACGTCGAACGGGAGTGGGGCGCCAAGGCCACCGAGCTCATGTGGCGCATCAAGCAACTGGCGGACCCCGACGGCGTGCTCGGTCCGGGCGTGATCCTGAACCGCGATCCCGAGGCGCACCTGCAGAACCTGAAGGCGAATCCCCCGATCGAGGAGGTCGCCGACACCTGCGTCGAGTGCGGCTTCTGCGAGCCCGTGTGCCCGAGCCGGTTGCTCACGACCACGCCGCGCCAGCGGATCGTGCTCCGCCGGGAGATGGCCCGACAGCCGCAGGGCTCGCGGCTGCAGAAGGTGCTGATGGAGCAGTACGAGTACGACGGCATCGAGACCTGCGCCGCGGACGGCAGCTGCCTGCTCTCCTGCCCGGTCGGGATCGACACCGGCAAGCTGATCAAGGACTTTCGCAACCGTCAGCACGACGAGAAGGCGGAGCGCTCCGCGCTCAAGGCCGCAAAGCGGTGGGCGGGGGTCGAGCGCGCGGCGCGAATGGCCCTCAGGACCGGGAGCGGCGTGTCGAGGGCGCTCGGCGACGGCCCGCTCCGCGCCGTCACCAGGGCGCAACGCCGCTTCGTCAGCCCCGAGTTGATGCCGGAGTGGGGGCCGGGAATGCCGAGAGCGGCGTCCTCGCGCCTGCCCGAAACGGCCCGCGAGGGAGCGGCGGCCGTCTACGTGCCGTCGTGCATCAACCGGATGTTCGGCACGTCGAGGCAGGCCAACGGCGCCGGCGCCGAGATGAGCGTGGTCGAGGCCATGGTCGCCGTCTCGGCACGGGCCGGCGTGCCGGTGTGGATCCCGGCGGACGTGGCCGGGAACTGCTGCGCCGTTCCCTGGGGCTCCAAGGGCTACGGCGAAGGCCACGCCTGGATGGCGAACAAGATGGTCGACAGCTTGTGGCGCTGGACCGACGAGGGCGAGCTTCCGGTCGTGATCGACGCGAGCTCCTGCACTCACGGGATCACGAGCGAGCTGGTCGATGCGCTGAGCGAGGAGAACGCTGAGCGGCACGCAAAGCTCGAGGTCGTCGACGCGACCGACTGGGCGCGCGACAGGCTGCTGCCGAAGCTGAACGTGTCCAAGGTCGGCGCCGTCGCGGTTCACCCCACGTGCTCTGGGCGTCACCTGGGCCTCGATCGGCGGCTGCGGAAGCTGATGGTCGAGCTGTCGGATGACGTCTTCGTCCCGCCCTCCGCGGCCTGCTGCGGGTTCGCGGGAGACCGCGGGTTCCTGCACCCGGAGCTCACCGCATCGGCGACGCAGGAGGAGGCGGCCGAGGTCAAGGGGCGCACCTTCGACGCCCACGTCTCCACCAACCGCACCTGCGAGATCGGCATGGAGCGGGCCACGGGCCGCCCGTACGTCCACGTCGTTCAGCTGCTCGAACGACTCACCCGCTAGCTGGCCTAAGCTCGCTCCAACGAATGAGTCGGCGGGCTCGTGGTCGGGGCGGTTTCGCCGGATGGGAAAAGGAGATTCTCATGCGCAAGTTGACCCTCGCCCTGACCGCGATCGCGAGCTTCCAGGGGCGCTGCACCGCGACCAAGCACCCCAAGTACCTGTTCGACACTCCGCCGTACTTTCCGATCAAGAGCAACGGGACGTTCACCTACGACAAGCAGAACGCGGTCAACACCCCGGACGGCGGCACCCTCGCAAAGACCTCTCGGGCGACGATCGACGGGAAGTTCGTATCCAAGTCAGAGGCGAAGGGGACGTACCAACTGCACAAGAAGGGCTGCAAGAAGGTCAGCTTCGACGCGAAGCTGCAGAAGAACTAGCCGCGCTCAGCCGTCGAGCGAAGGGGGCGCTTCAACTCCGTCCGCAAGCCGCTTCGGGGCGATCAGGCAGTAGCTGGTCGCGATCAGCTCGGCGACCTCCACCCAGTCGGTGCGGTCGTCGAGCTGGACCCCGACCCAGCCCTTCGTGCCGACGTAGGCGGGCATGTAGAACGGATCGCCCTGCTCGAGTAGCGCCTCGCGCTCGATCGGGTCCGCCTTCACCCTGACCGAGGACCCGTCCTCGGCGGCGATGCAGAACATCTTTCCGCGGCCGCGGCCGACGCGAAAGGTCGGGTGCTCCCAGGCCTCGATCTCGAAGGCCTCCGGGAGGACGAGACAGAGCTTTCGCACCCGTTCGAGCAGCGTCAAGTTCGCCCTCGATTATGGGCCGCGACAGGAGCCCTCGCCGGGCCGGCGAACCCCTGGGCATGAGCCCGACCCGCCTCGAGGCGTTCTCGGACGGCGTGTTCGCGATCGCGAACACGCTGCTCGTGCTCGACATCCACGTCCCGGCGGTGGGCGGCAACCTGGCCGATGAGCTGGGGGCACAGTGGCCCAGCTACGTCGCCTACGCGGTCTCCTTCCTCACGATCGGGATCATCTGGATCAACCACCACGCGATGATCCGCTGGCCCAAGGCAGTCGATCACGAGATCCTGATCCTCAACCTGCTCCTCCTGCTGACCGTTGGCCTGCTGCCCTTCACCACTGCACTCATGGCGGCCTACCTGAAGGAATCGCAGGGCGAGGGGCTCGCCGCGGCGATCTATGCCGGGTCGTTCCTCCTGATGTCGATCGTCTTCGCGGCCACGAACCGGACCATCCTCTTTCGGAAGGACCGCCTGATGGTCGAGCCAATCGATCCGGCAACCCGCCGCTCGATCATCAGCCGCGGTGTCGCCGGCCTGCTGCCATACCTGGCCGCGACGATCCTCGCCGTCGTCTCCCCGTACCTGACGCTGGCCATCTGCGGAGCGGTGGCCGGCTTCTACACGCTCCCCTTCGCCAGCGGGGACGACGGGAGCCCCGCTGCGGCCTAGCGGCGCTCGGCGAGCGTCGAGACGACCGCCTCGTACACGCCGTCGCCGTTTCTCCCCTCGGTCACGGTGACGTTCGGGCGCCCCCCGATCGCCTCGCGCAGCGCCGGGTCGCGCTCGGGGCCGTTCGCGACCACGAAGAACCGGCCCACGAAATCGGCCGAGTCCAGGTCCTCGAGCGAGTCTCCGACGGCGATGCACTCATCGGGCGCGTAGGCGCGCGCTCGCATGTGGAAGCCGACCGCCTTCGCCTTGCTGGCACCGCCCGGTACCAGGTGGTAGGCGTGGGCGACCTCGTCGAGGCCCTCGACCGGCCGGAAGATCGCGCCATTGTCCAGAAAGCGTAGGTCCTCGTGGCCGCGCTCGGCCAGCAGGGCGTTCGCCTCCTCCACGTCGACCTTTCCTCGGAACAGGTGGGAGAGCTTGCGGTCGTGGTGCCAGGGGCGGTGCCACTCGAGCCTGCCCGGAAAGCGCTCGAAAAGGAGGTCGGGGATGCCCTCGGCGAGCATTCTCTCCGCCGGCGTGCCGTCGTCGTTCGGGACCCAGTCGCCCGTCAGGAACGTTCGCTCGCCGTCGATGAAGACGCCGCAACCGGCCTCGTAGATGTAGGACGTCTGGGCGAGGAGGCGCGCGTCGGCCATCACCTGCGCCTCGCGGCGGCCCGACATGATCACGACCTCGGCTCCGGCTCGGTGGCAAGCCTCCAGCATCCGGGCCTGGAGCAGCGAGAACTCGCCCTCCGAGTCGCGAAACAGCGAGCCATGGTGGCCGAGGAGGGTTCCGTCGAGGTCCGTGTACACGCAGCGAAGGGCCACGGCCGCGCACCGTACATGGCCGCGGCTGCCCTAAGTTAGGTGGCGGTGACCCGCTGGCGCCTGGCCGACCGCGTGCTGGAGTTCCCGCCGCCGCTCGCGGCCGGGATCGTGAACGTCACCGACGACTCCTTCTTCGAGGGCGCTCGCAGCGAGACCCCGGCTCGCGCGGTCCAGGACGGCCTCGGTCTGGCGGCCGAGGGCTTCGACCTGCTCGATGTCGGTGCAGTGGCGGCCAGGGCGGGAGAGCCGGTGCCCGTCGAGGAGGAGGCAGCCCGTCTCGTGCCGGCGATCGAGGGCCTGGTCAGGGACGCCGGCGTCCCTATCAGCGTCGACACCTTTCGCGCGGAGGTCGCCGAGCGGGCGCTGAACGCGGGGGCTGTGGCGATCAACGACATCTCCGGCGGCGCGGACCCCGAGCTGCTCGAGGTGGTGGGCCAACGCGGCTGCGGCTACGTCCTCATGCACATCGAGGGCCCGCCGCGCGTCGACCGCGTGCCGCTGGAGCACGCCGACCCGGTCGCCTACCTGATCGGGTGGTTCGCCGAGCGGCTCGAGAGCGCACTCGCGCGGGGCATTGCGGAGGAGCAGATCGCCCTGGATCCGGGTTTCGACTTCGACCTCTCCGTCCGTGCCGACGTGGAGATCCTCGCCCGCATCGGCGAGCTGCGCCGCCTCGGGCGTCCCATGTTCGTGGCCCTGTCGAGGAAGGACTTCCTGGGCGCGCTCCTGGCCGGCTCGTGGGAGGACCGGGCGCCCGCTGCGGAACGCGAGTGGGCCACGGCGGCGGCAACGACGCTGGCGGTCGCGTCGGGCGCGGAGGTCGTGAGGCTCCACGACCGCTCGGCGCTCGACGCCATGCGGGTCGCGGCGGCGATCGCCGATGGACGCTAGCGCCACCACCGAGGCGGGTTGGGCCCGCGCGATCGAGCCGGGGCGCGCCAACGGGCGCCTCGTCGCCGAGAGCCTCGAGGCCGGGGCGGAGCCGAGGATGGTCGAGATACCCGGCTGGATCGCCCCGGAGCTCAACGCCGCGCTCCTCGGCTCCGGGATCTCGGCGCTCTACTCCCATCAGCTCGAGGCAGCTCGAGGCGGCGCGGGAGGGGAACGTCGTCGTCACCAGCGGCACCGCGTCCGGGAAATCGCTTTCTTTCAACCTCCCGGTGCTGGACGAGCTCGCCCGGGACGACCGGCGCCGGGCGCTCTACCTCTATCCGACCAAGGCGCTGGCGCAGGACCAGGCGCGCAAGCTCTCCGAGCTCGGTCTACGGCAGCTCCGGCACGCGATCTACGACGGCGACACGCCGCGCGACGACCGTCCGCAGATCCGCCGCCGCTCCAACCTCATCCTCACCAACCCGGACATGCTCCACATCGGGGTACTGCCCCACCACAAGAGCTGGGGCGATTTCATCGCGAACCTCGGCTGGGTGGTGGTGGACGAGGCACACACCTACCGCGGCGTGTTCGGCTCCCACGTGGCGAACGTGCTCCGGCGCCTGCGCAGGATTGCGCGCCGCTACGGCGCCGAGCCGCGCTTCGTGCTCGCGTCCGCCACCATCGCGAACCCGCTCGAGCTCGCCGAGGGCCTCGTCGGGGAGCCGTTCCGCCTGGTGGACTCGGACGGCGCCCCGCGCGCCCCGCGGCGAATCGGGATGTGGAACCCACCGGTGATCGACCCGCGATCGATGACCCGCCGTTCGGTTCTCTCGGAGGCCGCTGAGCTCCTCGCCGACCTCGTGGGCGAGGGGATGAGGACGATCTGCTTCCTGCGCAGCCGGCGCGGCATCGAGCTGATCCAGCGCTTCACCCGCATGCGGCTCGAGGAGCTGGGGCGCCCGCAGCTCGCCGAGCGCATCGCGCCCTACCGGGCCGGCTACACGCCGCAGCAGCGTCGCGAGATCGAGGCGCGGCTCGCCGGGGGCGACCTGCTCGCCGTGGTCGCGACCGACGCGCTCGAGCTCGGCATCGACATCGGCTACCTGGACGCGGCGATCTGTGTGACGTTCCCGGGCACCGTCGCCAGCCTGCGGCAGATGTGGGGACGCGCGGGCCGCCGAAGCGAGGGGCTCGCGCTCTATATCGCCGGCGAGGACGCCCTCGACCAGTTCTTCTGCCGCCATCCGGACGAGTTCCTGGGGCGCCCGGTGGAGGCGGCGATCCTCGATCACGAGAACGACCGCATCCAGCTCGCCCACATGCTCGCCGCCGCCTACGAGATCCCGCTCAACGAGTCCGACACCGAGTTCCTCGGCCCGCGCTGGCGCGAGCGCGCCGAGACCCTGGTGGGCCTTGGGGAGCTGCGGCGGGGACGGGAGGGCCGCTATCTGCCGCGCGGGCCGCACTTCCCGGCTGCCGACATATCCCTGCGCTCGGCCTCGCCCGACTCGGTCGCGATCGTGGAGCGGGATTCGGGCGAGCTGCTGGGGGCGGTCGAGGCCGAGCGGGCGTTCACGACCGTGCACCCCGGTGCGGTCTACCTGCACCTCGGCCGCTCATACGAGGTCCGTGAGCTCGACATCGAGGCGCGGCGGGCGGCGGTCGATGCCTTCGACGGCGACTTCTACACCCAGCCCAAGAAGGACACGGAGGTGTTCATCGAGGAGGTGGGCGAGCGACGCGACGTCGCGGGCGTGGAGCTCAACTTCGGCGAGGTGTCGGTCACCGAGCAGGTGATGGCGTTCCAGCGCAAGAGCCTCACGGACCACGAGGTGATCGACATGGTGGCTTTGGATCTCCCGGAGACGAACTTCCCGACCCAGGCACTCTGGTACGTGCTCCCGGACGAGCTCGCGGGCCCGCAGTCGTTGCCGCCAGAGGTGCAATTGGGGGCGCTTCACGCGACCGAGCACTGCCAGATCGCCGTGCTGCCGCTGCTGGCGATGTGCGACCGGTGGGACATCGGCGGCCTGTCGACGAACGTCCACTTCCAGACGGGCCGCCCGACGATCTTCATCTACGACGGCCACCCGAACGGGGTTGGCCTCGCGCGCCGCGGCTTCGAGAAGTTCGAGCGGCTGCTCGCCGACGCGGCGACGCTGGTGGGGGAGTGCCCGTGCGCGAGCGGCTGTCCGTCCTGCGTGCAGAGCCCGAAGTGCGGCAACCTCAATGAGCCCCTGCACAAGCAGGGGGCGCTGGAGCTGATGGCGGGAATGCTGGCGAGACTCAGCCAGGAGATCCGATGACCCGCCCCGCGCAGATCTCGGTGATCGGAAAGGGCACACCCGATCCAGAGGCCGAGGAGCTTGCGCGCGACGTCGGCGAGCGCCTCGCACAGGCCGGAGCCGTCGTCGTGTGCGGCGGCCTCGGCGGCGTCATGGAGGGTGCGTCCCAGGGCGCGGCGTCGGCCGGCGGAACGGTGATCGGCATCGTCCCCTCGACCGAGACGGCGGACGCGAATCCCTATTGCACGCATGTGGTCGCGACTGGCGTTGGCCACGCCCGCAACCTGGCCGTCGTCTCTTCGGGCGACGCGGTGATCGCGGTCGGCGGCGAGTGGGGCACGCTGTCGGAGATCGCATTCGCTCGTGCCCTGGGCAGGACCGTGGTCGCGCTCGAGAGCTGGACCGTGAGCGGGCCGGGCGCGATGGAGGCCGGTCCCGGTATCGAGGTGGCGCCGGACGCGGAGGCGGCCGTCGAGCTGGCCATGCGGGCAGCCGAGCAGGCGCGATGACCGCCGCGCTCGCGCGCGACCTCGAGATCCGCGCGCCCCGCTCAGACGACGCCCGCGCCATGGCGGTGCTGATGGTGACCGGGAACTCCACCTACAGGGAGTGGGCGCCGCGACTCTGGCGCCCGCCGGGCCTCGAGCGCACGCAGGCACAGTGGCACCTGCGGCTTCGCGAGGACGATCGCTGGAGCCGTGTGGCGTTCGACCGCGAGGGAGCCCTCGTCGCGCTGGTCTCCTGGCACCCCGCCCGCGCGCACGGAGAGGAGGGACGTCGCGTGCCGGGGGTCAGCTACGTCTCGCACCTCTACGTGCGCCCCGACCGATGGGGAAACGGGATCGCGAGCGGCCTGCTCGCGCTGGCCGAGGGAGCGATGCGGGAGGCGGACCTCACCCGGGCGATCCTCTGGACGCCGACCGACGCGCCCGCCCGCGGCTTCTACGAGCGCTACGGCTGGCAATTGGACGGCAGGAAGCGGTGGAGCAGCGAGCTTCGCCTGCCGATGGTGGGCTACGAGAAGCACCTGTAGCCCGATCCGATTCATCTAGCCTTAGCGCCCCGGCGAGGTAGCTCAGTTGGTAGAGCACACGACTGAAAATCGTGGTGTCGGCAGTTCGATTCTGCCCCTCGCCATCCGGCTCCGCGCCGTTTAGCTAGCCCGCCGCGCGCTTGAGGCGGGAGGCGAGACCCCGCAGCTCCTCGACGAGCTCCGGCGGTTCGATGACCTCGAAGTCCACGGGCAGCATCGCGATCCGGACAGCCAGCCATCGCAGGTCGTCGTCGCCGGTCCTGAACTCGCACGATTTCGCGCTCACCGGCTCGACGGTGCCCCAGTGGTCCGGAATGCGCCCGCCGACCTCCTCGGCGGGGGCGCGGATGAGGACCCGGGCGCCGTATCGGCTCGGTGCCGCGGTGATGCTCCGCTCGACGTAGGCGCCGGCGTTTCTGGCCGGCAGCTTTCGCCCTTCGAAGCGCACACCGGTCGAGGCGGGGCGGGCAAGGCGGTCGATGCGAAACGTGCGCCAGTCCTCTCGGCTGCGATCCCAGGCGACGAGGTACCAGCGCCGGCCGCGGTTGACGACGGAATGCGGCTCGACCTCTCGGCGGCTCTCCGTGCCGTCGCGCCGCCGATAGGCGAAGCGGAGGCTTTCCGAGTCCCGGCAGGCGGTGGCGATGACGGTCAGGTGCTGTGGATCCACGGTCGGCCCGCCCTCCGGAAGGGTGAAGGTCGCCGATCCAAGTGCGCTGACCCGCCGCCGCAGGTGGGCGGGGAGCACCTGCTCGAGCTTGACGAGGGCGCGCACGGCGGTCTCCTCGATTCCCGCCACCGAGGCGCGCGCGGCGGTGCGAAGGCCCACGGCGATGGCGATCGCCTCGTCGTCGTCGAGCAGGATGGGCGGCATCGCGCTGCCGGCGCGAAGCCGGTAGCCACCGGCCGGGCCGGTCAGCGACTCCACGGGATAGCCGAGCCTGCGCAGCCGCTCGACATCGCGCCGGATGGTGCGGCCAGACACCTCGAGCCGATCGGCGAGCTCGCCCCCGGGCCAGTCGCGGCGCCCCTGGAGCAGGGACAGCATTTCCAGGAGTCGGCTCGAGGTCTCGGTCATGACAATTTCATGGTCCCGCGAATTGAGGACACATCCTGGCCTAAATCATTCATAGGGTGGCCGCGAAACCAACCGATCGGAGAGGAGCAGCAGATGCCCGAGCGAGACGGATACATCCCAGGCGTCCCGTGCTGGATCGACACGAGCCAGCCTGATCCCGAGGCGGCGGTCGACTTCTACCGAGGGCTCTTCGGGTGGGAGTTCGAGGACGTGATGCCGCCGGACTCACCCGGCAAGTACTTCATCGCGCGCATCCGCGGCGGTGACGTGGCCGCCGTCGGCTCGATCCCCGAGGCTGCGCCGCCGCTCGCGATGTGGAACACGTACGTGTGGGTCGAGAGCGCGGACGATGCCGCCGCGAAGGCCAAGGAGGCCGGGGGATCGGCCGTGATGGAGCCCTTCGACGTGATGGACGCCGGTCGCATGGCCGTGCTCATGGACCCCGAGGGCGCGGTGTTCTGCGTCTGGCAGGCGAAGGAGCACAAGGGCGCGCAGGTCGTCAACGAGCACGGCTCGCTCAACTTCAACGGACTGAACACGCGCGACCCCGAGAGCGCCAAGTCCTTCTACGGCTCGGTGTTCGGCTGGAAGACCCTGGACCTTGGAGGCGGCGGCGAGATGTGGACGATGTCCGGTTACGGCGACCACCTCGAGGAGAGCAACCCAGGGCTTCGCGAGCAGGTCGCTGAGGTCGGCGGCCCGGAGGGCTTCGAGGACGTCGTTGCCTCGATCAACCCGATCCCGGACGATCAGCCGGACACGCCCGCGCACTGGAGCGTGACCTTCGGTGTCGACGACGCCGATGAGATCGCGGCGAAGGCCCCCGGGCTGGGTGCAAAGGTCGTCGCACCGCCGTTCGACGCCCCCTGGGTGAGGATGACCGTGATCGAGGACCCGCAGGGCGCGACCTTCATCGCGAGCCAGTTCGTCCTCGAGAACAAGGATCTCGCCGCTCCGACCGATTCGGCGGCGGCGGCGAGCTAGCGCCTCACCTCGCCGGCCTGGACGTCGGCGAGCTCGAGGCTGTCACCGGGGTTCAGCACGCGGGCCGCGTAGGTGCGGCCCGCTGCTGCGGCCCGGAACCTGCCCGCCGCGTCGTCGATCGGGCGGTACCACGGGTCGATCCCGTAGCCGTCGTAGTGCATCGGCACGACGGCCCGCGCACCGAGCAGGTCCCCCGCGAGCGCGGCCTGCTCGGGCTCCATCGCCGCGGCGAGGACGCTCGGAGGCTGTAGGTGCGGAAAGTCGATCACCGGGCCGTTGACCGGCGCGAAGACCAGGTCGAAGGGCCCGTGGCGGCGGGCCATCCGCCACCAGTAGCCGTGGAAGATGGTGTCGCCCAGGTGCAGGACGCGCTGCTCGTCCGCCTCCACGAGCCACGAGACCTGGGGGTCGCCGAGGCCGTCGACCGCGGGCAGTGCGGTGATCGCAAACGGGCCTGCCTCCGCCGTCTCCCATTGCTCGACCTGCCGCCGGGCGATCCCCGAGCGTTCGAGCTCGGCGTTCGCCTGCGCCAGGGCGAGGTTCTCCGCGCCCTCCCCGCCGGGCCAGCTGGGCTCCTGGACGTTCGCTCCCGGCGCCAGGGCGGCGGCAAGCGCTCCCGCGTCGGCGTGGTCGCGGTGCAGGTGGCTGACCATTCCGCCCACCGCCGTCCCCCGAGCCTCGGCCGCGACCAGCGCCGGCAGCTGGACCTCGCGGGCGCCGTCACCGAGGGCGGCGAACGTCGCGCCGGGGTCCTCCAGCGGATCGATGACGACGGAGGCCCCGTCCGCCTCGATTTCGACTCCAGCCCAGCCCAGCCATCGCACCTTCATGCGTTCCTCCTTTATCGGACGATCGTACGGTATCATCATCGAGATGCCCCGTCGCTCAGCAGCAGCAGTCGCCGAGACCCGCTCCGAGGTCACGCAGGCGGCCGTCGAGCGCGCGTCGGTCGAGGGCCTCGAGGGCCTGACGATCGGCGGCCTGGCCGCCGAGGCCGAGATGCGGAAGAGCAGCGTCTTCAGCCTCTTCGGCAGCAAGGAGGAGCTACAGCTCGCGGCGCTCGACGCCGCGGTCGAGCAGTTCACCGACGAGGTGTGGGGTCCCGTCGCCGGCGAGCGTCCCGGGCTGACTCGGTTACTCGCTCTCTGCGACAGCTGGCTCGGCTATCACGAGCGCGGCGTCATGCCCGGAGGCTGCTTTCTCACCACCGCGACGGTCGAGTACGACGCGCGACGCGGGCCCCTCCACGAAGCCGTCGCGCGGACGATGAAGCGCTGGTTCGGCGTTCTCGAGCGGGAGGTCGCCACCGCGATCGACGCCGGCGAGCTGCCGCCGAACACGAAGCCGCGGGACGTCGCGTTTCAGCTCAATGCGCTGGCGGCGGCGGCGAGCTACGGGTTCCAGCTCTCGCGCGACCCCGAGGTGTTCGCCGTGGCCCTACGATCCATGCGCGGGGCGCTGGCCTCGGACTAAGGCGGGCTACTCGCCCCGCCGAACCTCCGCCGGCACCCGCTCGCCGTATCGCGGCAGGCCGTCGTCGGGCAGCACGTCCCACGCCGCCGCGTAGTCGACGAACTGGTGGAAGCTCGGCCGGGTGCCCGGGTCGTCGTCGAGAGCGCCCATCCGAACGGCGACGAGGTCCGGGTTCTCCAGGTCGGTGCTGAAGAGGTGGCTCCCGCATTCGCCGCAGAAGGCCTTCCCCCAGCCGTCGGCTGGCTGCCACGACCGGACCAGGTCCGCTCCGCGCGTGATCCTGAACGAGCCCGGGACCGTCAGCGCGCTCACCGAGAACGCGGTGCCCGTGCGGCGCTGGCACCGCGTGCAGTGGCAGTAGAGGGCGCCGTGAAGCGGCTCTGAGACCTCGAACCGCACCCCCTCGCAAAGGCAGCCCCCCGTCAACGGCATGGTGGCCAACCGCCGCACCTCCTCCTTCCTCCGCTCAGCCCTTGACCACCCGATAGCCGATGTGAGTCACGCCGACGCCCTCCACCGCTCCAATCTGCTCGAGCTTGATGTCGGCGCCGTCGAGGTTGTCGAAGAGCCGTTCCCCTCCCCCGAGGAGCGGCGGGGAGATCGAGATCTCCAGCTGGTCGAGGAGCCCGGCGGAGAGGTACTGCTGGATCGCCTTGGCGCCGCCCATCCCCGGGACGTCCGCCTCTCCCGCTGCTTCGCGAGCCTGGTCGAGGGCCGACTCGATCCCGTCGGTGACGAAGTGGAACGTCGTGCCGCCCTCCATCTCCAGCGGCTCGCGCTCGTAGTGCGTGAGGACGAACACGGGGACGTGGTACGGCGGATCGTCTCCCCACCAGCCCCTCCAGGGGTAGTCTCCCCAGGGGCCGGGCCCGCCGCCGAACATGTTCCGCCCCATGGTCACCGCGCCCACGTTGTCGAACCACCCCTCGACGACCGGCGAGCTAGCGGTGACCTCGCCGCCCTCATCGCCGTGCGACTCGCGCCAGACCTTGAGCGGAAACATCCACTCGTGGAGCTCCTCCCCGCCGACGCCCAGTGGATTCTCTTCGCTCTGGTCCGGCCCCGCGACGTAGCCATCGAGGGACATCGTGATGACTGCCTTGAACTTTCCCAACGTCCTACTCCTCCCGTTTCGCTCGCTTGCTGACCTAGAGACCGGGCACGGCGCATGGATTCATCGCGCCCGTCGGCCGAGGATCTCGTTCTTGGGCCTGCCCTGGTCGAGCAGCGCCTCGGCCTGCTCGGACCCCGTGGCCGGCACCGTGGCCGGATCGAGCAGGCCGGCCTGGACCAAGACGCTCGCTTGATCCCAGTAGATGTGCTCGTGGTGGACCTTGCCGTCCTCGAAGCCCACCACGACGACCACTGGGATCTCGATCCGCCTCCCGGTGGGCGGAATTCCGGGCAGCATGATCTCCAGCTCCCGGTCGTGCGTGAAGGTCATCAGCAGCTCGTCGACGACCTGGTTCTCGCCGATCGTGCGCGAGATCTGGCGCGTTTCGGTGTCGTCGGGCCACTGGCCGATGAAGTGGCGGCCGTAGAAGTCCCTGACGCCCTCTGTCCCATTGCCGCCGGTGATCGTGGGCACGTGGTGGACGTAGGGGTCGGGTGACATCGTCGCCATCGTGGCCTCGAGGTCGAGGTCCTGGAACTCGGCTTGCACATGCGCGTCGAAGGTCGCGGCGAGGTCGCTCATCGTCCTGCCTCCTCGTTTGGGTCAGTTCTTCGTGGTGTGGCTGTGGCTCAGCGCGGCGACGGCCCCGAGCCCCAGGTAGATGACTCCGCTCGTCTGTGCGAGCCGGCGGCTGTGGAGCCACCTGCGCAGGCGCCCGCCCGCGCTTGCTGCCGCCAGCGCGAACATCGAATCGCCGATCGCGGCGATGACGTTGAAGATCAGACCGAGCACCAACGTCTGGACCCACACGGGCCCGATCGCCGGGTCGATGAACTGCGGCAGAAATGCGAGCAGGAACAGCGCGAGCTTGGGGTTGAGGGCACCCACGATCACGCCGTCGGCGTAGAGCCGGCGCGGCGATCGCGCCCGGGTGACCGCGGGGTCCGCGTCGCCGCCGTTGCCGGTGAGCGCGCGGATCCCGAGGAAGATCAGATAGGCCGCGCCCAGGTACTTGATCACGGTGAACGCCTCCGCCGACGACGCCACGATCGCCGCCAGGCCGACGGTCGCGGCCAGTACCTGCACCAGGTTGCCGGTCTCGACCCCGAGGGTGGAGATCAGCCCGCCGCGACGGCCGTGAACCACACCACGAGTGACGATGAAGATGAGGGCCGGCCCGGGCAGCAGTACCAGCCCCGCGCACGCGAGCGCGAACAGATAGATGGTCTCCGGCCTCGGCACGTATTGACCATATCGGTGCCCGCCCCAACCGGCGAGCCCCGATTCCACTGCTACCCTGCCCGCCCTCTCGCCCACTCAGATGAAGGAGCATCAGTGCGCACAAGCATCTTCAATCGGATCGGTCTTGCCGCGGTCGCGGGATGCGTCGCGGTCGGAGCCCTCGCTCTCGCCGGATGCGGCGGTGGCAGCAGCACCAGCACCACCGGCGCCTCCGGGTCGACGCCGCTCAGCCAGAGCGACTTCGTCTCGCAGGCCAACGCTACATGTAAGGAGGGCAACGACAAGATCGAGGCGCTGAAGGCGCTGCCGTCGAGTCCCGATCTGAACGACCTCGCCACGATCACGGAGCAGCAGATCGCGATCGCCAACGAGGTCTACGGCAAGCTTTCCGCGATCACACCGCCGTCGAACCTGCAGTCCAAGTACGACGCGTATCTGGCGAACGGAAAGAGCCAGATCGGGACCGCCCAGCAGATCGTGAGCGCGGCGAAGTCCGGCGATACGAGCCAGCTCAAGACCCTGGCCCAAAAGCTCTCGGTGGGCACTGACCAGGGCAACACCGATGCGAAGGCGCTCGGCCTCGACGAGTGCGCCAAGCAGGTCTCACCGCAGGGCTAGACCTGGCGTCGGTAGGCTCGCGCCGCTTTGTAATTGAGCTGACGGCTCACCCGCAGCACCAGTGACTCCGCCGTGCAGGGATTCATCGGGTCTGGGGCATACGGAAGGAGCAACTGGTGCGTAGGACCATCGTCAATCGGATCGGCCTTGCCGCGATCGCCGGCTGTATCGCGGTCGGGGCCCTCGCCCTCGCGGGTTGCGGCGGCGGGAGCAGCACAAGCACGGGCGCGAGTGGCGCAAGCGGCGCCAGCGGGTCTGCTCCACTGAGCCAGGACGAGTTCGTCTCGCAGGCCAACGCGGTTTGCAAGGAGAGCAACGACAAGGTGGCGGCCCTCAAGGCTCCGACCTCGACAACGTCCATTCAGGACCAGATCCCCACGCTCGAGCAGGACATCACGATCGCCAACGACACCTACACGAAGTTGAACGCGATCACGCCTCCGAGCAGCCTGCAGGCGAAGTACACGGCATATCTGAACGCCGGCAAGGGCCAGATCGCCCTCGCCAATCAGCTCCTCGACGCGGCGAAGGCAAACGACACGAGCAAGCTCCAGCAGATCGCCCCCAAGCTCAACGCCGGCAAGGCTCAGTCCGACGCCCAGGCAAAGGCGCTCGGCCTGACGGAGTGCGCAAAGGACGTTCGCCCGCAGGGCTAACGGGATCCGACAACGCTCAAGGAGAACCTCAGTGAGGACCATCACAAGTCGAATCGGCCTTGCGGCCGCCATCGGTTGCATCGCGGCCGCGTCGCTCGCCGTCGCAGGTTGCGGCGGCGGAAGCAGCAGCAGCACTACGAGCGGCGCGAGCGGCGCAAGCGGCGCGGCGGGGTCGACCCCGCCGCGCCAGGACGAGTTCGCCTCGCAGGCGAACGCTGTGTGCAAGGACTCAAATGATCAGATCGCGGCTCTCAAGGCCCCGGCACAGACCGCGAGCGCCCAGGCGGCGACCATCGCGCAGGAGATCCCGATCATCAACCAAGGAATCGCCAAGCTGACGGCGATCACGCCGCCCACCGACCTGCAGTCGAAGTACGACCAATGGTTGAGCCAGGTCAGGAAGCAGGTCAGCCTGGCCACCCAGCTCGCGGCCGCGGCAAAGGCAAACGACGCCGGCAAGGCGCAGTCCGTAGGCAAGCAGCTCAAGGCCAACAGCAACCAGAACGGTGCCCTCGCGACCGACCTCGGCCTCACCGAGTGTGCGACGAACGTGACGCCGCAGGGCTAGCGGTTTGACCTCCACCCCCAGCGGGAATCCGCCTGCTGGGGTGGAGGGTCCGCAGCATCCAACTCAGCTGAGGGGGCGCGCCTGGTGGGGCGTGCTCAAGCGGACGGTGTCCGAGTTCCGCGATGACAACCTCACGGACTGGGCGGCCGCGCTCACCTATTACGCGATCCTCTCGATCTTCCCGGCGCTGATCGTCCTTGTCTCGATCCTCGGCCTCGCGGGCGATTCTGCGACGAACACCGTGCTCGCCAACATCAACGACCTCGGGCCCGGGCCGGCGCAGGACATCGTCAGCGGCGCGATCAAGGACATCGCGTCGAGCCAGGGGACCGCGGGCCTGGCCTTCGTGATCGGCCTGGTCGCGGCGCTCTGGTCGGCGTCCGGGTACGTCGGGGCGTTCTCGCGCGCGTCGAACGTGATCTACGAGACGGAGGAGGGCCGCCCGTTCTGGAAGCTCCGCCCGCTCCAGGTCGGGATGACGCTCGTCCTCCTCCTGCTGGTGGCCGTGAGCGCAATCGCCGTCGTCGTCAGCGGCCCGCTGGCCTCCGACATCGGGAAGATCTTCGGTGTCGAGGGCACGGCCGTCACCGTCTTCAACATCGTGAAGTGGCCGGTGATCGTGCTCATCCTGATGACGATGCTCGCGATCCTTTACTACGGCACGCCGAACGTCCGCCATCCGGGCTTCCGCTGGATCACGCCGGGAGGCATCCTCGCCGTCCTGTTGTGGATCGCCGCGTCGGCGGGCTTCGCGGCCTATGTGGCCAACTTCGGCTCCTACAACGCGACCTATGGGAGCCTCGCCGGTGTCATCGTCTTCCTCATCTGGCTGTGGATCTCGAACGTGGCGGTGCTTCTCGGCGCCGAGATGAACGCGGAGATCGAGCGCGGCCGCGAGCTCGAGAGCGGTGTGCCCGAGGAAGAGACGATCGCGATGGAGCCCCGGACCCCGGCCAAGAGCGAACCGAGGCAGGCGTGATGCGAAAGCTCCTGTTCATCCCATTCAGCGTCGTGGCCGGGCTCATTGCCGGTCTTCTCTCGAAGAAGGTCGCCGACGTGGCATGGGGCCTCGTCGACGACGAGGAGCCGCCGGAGCCCGGCGACCGCGACGTCAGCCTGCGGAAGCTCGCGCTTGCCCTCACGATCCAGGGCGCGATCTTCGCCCTTGTCCGGGGACTGGTCGAGCGGGGTTCCCGCCACGCCTACCACCGGTTCACCGGCGCATGGCCGGGGGACGAGGAGCCCGAGCAGACCGGATAGCTCGCGAGTCGCCGCAGCGGGGGAGATTTGGCACGTCCGCCCCCCTCTCTACTGTGAGCGCACGATGAGCGAACAGGTTTCACTGACAGAGCAGCCGGTGATCGCCGGCGCGGCGGAGAGCGTCGCTAGCAGGGCAAACGGCCACGGGCCGGAGCGCACCTGGGTGCGGGACCTCGCCGATGGCCAGACGATCGCCGGCGTCTTCGGCGTTCGCCAGCGCGAGCTTCGCCAGCGCCGCAACGGCGGCGAGTGGCTGCGGCTGATCGTCTGCGACAGCACCGGCGCCGTCGAAGCGGTGGCATGGGACGAGGTGGCCGAGTGCTTCGAGATCGCCGAGCCCGGCTCCGTGATCCACATCACCGGTCGCTTCGCGGTCCACTCCCAGTACGGGCCGAAGATTACGATCGAGACGATCCGTTCCGCCCGCGATGACGAGTACGAGCCGTCCGATCTCGCCGAGGGGCCGAGCGTCCCGGTCGAGCGGCTCGAGGCGCAGCTTCGCGAGCTCCTCGGGACGATCCAGAACCCCCAGCTCGCAGCCCTGCTCGACCGCTTCTTCGCCCCCGACTCGCCGGTTTGGCTTCGCTTCCGCGAGGCGCCGGCGGCCAAGTACTACCACCAGGCATATCGCCACGGACTGCTGGACCACACCGTCTCGGTCGCGCAGGCCGTGAGCGCGTCGGCGGCGGCCTTCCCGGGCATCGACCGCGACATCGCGATCGCCGGGGCGCTCCTCCACGACATCGGCAAGACGATGGCCTACAACGACGATCCCCTCGCGATCGACCTGACGGACGCCGGACGGCTCCAGGGCGAGATCCCGCTCGGCTACTACCTGGTCCGTCGCGAGGTGGAGCGGATGGAGGGGTTCGACCCCGAGCTCGCCCAGGCGCTCTTCCACATCGTCCTCTCCCACCACGGAGCGCTCGAGAACGGGTCGCCCGTCCTCCCTGCGACCCGCGAGGCCACCCTGGTCCACATGATCGACAACCTGGGCGGCAAGCTCGGGAGCTTCGACCGGATCGAGCGCGGCCTTGCCGACGGCGAGGCGTGGTCGCGCTTCGACCGCGGGCTGGACTCCGCGGCCTACTTCCGCTCGCGCGCCGCTTAGGACGGGCGCTCAGCCCAGCTCGAGCCGCTCGCGCAACAGCTCGTCGAGCTTCCCGAGCGTTCCCTCGTCGAGCGGATTCAGAGCGCGAATTCCGACGAGCCTCTCGATGAGCTCGATGCCGGCGTCCGTGCTCGCCGCGCGTCCCGAGACGACGTCCGGCACAATCGCAAAAGCGTTCATGACCCCGACCACGGCGTAGGGATCGCTGGCCGCCAGCACCGTGCAGCGAACCCCATCGCCGAGAAGCTCCACCGCCGCATCACCGTTGTAGGGCTCGAGCGGCGACGCGCCCGCCTCGGCGATGACCACGTCAGGCTCAGCCGCAGCGATCTTGCCGAGGAGAATCCGAAGGGCGCCTTCGAACTCCTCCCGGTCCACAACTGTGGAGGGAAGCCCGGCGTCGACGAAATCCGCGGTGAAGTCGGCGCCCGCGTCCTGAAAGGCGAGGGTGTCGGAGAGACGAGCCACGCCGGTGAGCTTGGTGCCTGCGACGCGGAGCCCCATTCGTTTGAGGCGGCGCACGATCGCCATTCCGGCGATCGTCTTTCCGGCGCTCATCGAGGTGCCGATGATGAGGATCACCGGGGCGGTCAGTGGCGGCGGATCGCTCGAGGCGACCGCCGCCGCGCACTCGCTCATCGTGAGCTTGCGTCCGTCGCGCATCGCGTGCCCCAGGTAGCGGAGATCGGCTAGCGGGTGGGTCCATGAGGAGAGCGAAGTGCAGCCGCCGAAGACGCAGGCGGCGCTCAGCTGCTGCATGACCATGTCCGCGCCGACGTCGCGCCAGTGACCGACGGCCTCGAGCGTCGCCGCGCGCACGCCGAGCGCGCCAAGCGCTAGGTCGCCCGGAGCGATTCTCGCGATCCTTCCGGAGGCGGTCTCGATCCGGCACGGAAGCTCGCCGGAATCGAGGACCTCTCCCACCACGTAGTCGCCCGTCGCCCAGTCCTCGCGTGGCAGCGACTCGGTCGCCGGCGGCTCGGAGCCGAGGTCGGCGATTCGCGCCACGCTCCCGCCGAGGACCCTCTTGTCGGGGCGATCGCTCATCTGCACAGAAGCGCGGATAGGAGCGCCGCCCGCTCCGGCAGGCACTCGACGACAACGTGCTCGTGTTCCGCGTGCGCCCCGTCTCCCACACCGCCGAGGCCGTCGAGCGTGGCGGTGTGGCGGCTCGTGAAGTTGCCGTCCGAGGCGCCTCCGACCTGTGCCTCCTCGAGCGGTATGTTGAGCTCGCGGGCCGCGGCGCGGGCTTCCTCCCATAGGGCCCTGTTTCGAGGGGTCCGCTCTAGTGGCGGTCGATCGAAGCCTCCGTCGATGCGAAGCTCGGCTCCTTCCTGAATCGGCTCGAGCGCGCGAATCTCGGCCTCGACGCGCTCGGCGTCGGCATCCGTCCTCACACGTACGTCCACCATCGCGGTCGCCTCGGGCGCGACGACGTTGGGCCGCAGGCCGCCGTCGATCGTCCCGACGTTCACCGTGACCCCGCGCTCCGGGTCGTTCAGGTCGAACAGACGCTGGACCTGGTGGGAGAGCTCGAGGATCGCGCTCACACCCTTGCCGGGCTCGATCCCGGCGTGACTTGCGATCCCCTTCACCGTGACCACGAAGTCGCCAGCGCCCTTGCGCGCCGTCTTCAGCCGGCCGCCCGGGCCGAAGGACGGCTCGAGGATGAAGGCGCGGCTCGAGGCCCGCGAGAGCCGCTCGATGTGCTCGCGCGACTCCGGACTGCCGATTTCCTCGTCGCTGTTGATGAACACGGCGACGGGCATCGCCGGGACGAGTCCCTGTTCGCGGAGCGCTCGCATCGCGAACAGCATCTGGACGAGCCCGGCCTTCATGTCGTAGACGCCAGGCCCGTGAAGCCGCCCGTGCTCCTCGCGTACCGGCATCGCCGCGAGCGTTCCACGGGGCCAGACCGTGTCCATGTGCCCGAGCAGGAGCTGTCGAGGGCCGTCCACCGTGGCTCCGGCCTCGCGGGCCAGCAGGTGATCGCCGACGTTGCGCCCCGGAATGCGCTCCACTTCGAAGTCGAGCTCACCGAGGTGCTCCGACAGGATGCGGAACGGCTCGCGTTGGGAGGACGGGTCGAGGGATGGCGACTCGGCGCTGGCCAGGCGCTCCACGTCTTCGACCATGTCGGCGGTTCGGGAGCGAAGCCACTGGAGCAGCCGGGAGGCGGCCATTCAGAGCCGGAAGTCGAGGGGAAACGGAAACGAGAAGCTCTCCGAGATGGACGCGAAGCGGGCGGGAGGGAGGTAGGCGAGCAGCGGGCGCCGGCGGATGACCTCCGCGTCGTCGGAGTCCGACGCTCGCATCGCCTCTTCGGACACGGCCGCGGCGACGACCCGGCCAGCAATGAGCGTGTTCTCCCCGAACCCCTCGATGATGCGCTCGAGCTCGCACTCAAGCCAGACGTGCGAGTCGCGAACGAGCACGCCGTCGACGCTGCTGGCCTCGAAGACCGGGATCGCCTCGAGACTCGACTTGGCGCCCTCGGCGCTCCGCGGGGCTGCGGAGAGGGAGGCCTGGACGATCTGCTCCGCGTGCGGATAGCTGACGGTGAACTCGCCCGTTCGCTCCGCGTTGCGCTGGGTGGCGTGGGATGGATGGCAGATGAAGCCGAAGTGGTTCTGCCAGCCCAGCGGCATGGCCATGTGCTTGGGCGCCAGGTCGTGTCCGCCGTCCGGTTCGCGGGTCCCGATCAGCACAAGCGGAGCCACGAGGAAGAACTGGCTCCAGATCGGGGAGCTGACCGGGATCGGTACCGGCTGGCCGTCGGCGGCTTCCACGTTGCGATTCTCTCAGGCGGCATCGCCCGTCTTCGGCCGGGTGCCCAATTTGCGGAAAGCCCCTGCGGTGGGGGCGGACCGGCCCTGTCCAGCTGCGAAGGCCCCGACTATCCTCTTGCGCCGTGGCCAAGGACACCGAGAAGCTGATTCGCCAGCTCTCCCTGATCTCGTTCCTGATGGCCACGGGGAGGCCCGTGTCGGCTCTCGAGATCAAGCGGGAGGTGGAGGGCTACAGCTCGATGAACGACGACGCGTTCGCGCGGCGCTTCTACGCCGATCGCGCCGAACTCGAGAGCCTGGGGATCTCACTGCAGGTGGACAAGCCGGCCGAGGGCTTCTTCGAGGCCGAGCTGTACGCGCTGCCGCCCGAGAACTACTACCTGCCGGCGATCGAGTTCGCCGACGGCGAACTCGCGGCGCTCCGCACCGCCCTGGTTCTCCTCGACGGCGAGTTCGCGTACGCCGAGCCGCTCCGCCTGGCGCTCCAGCAGGTCTCCTGGGGTCGGCCGAGCCCGCTCGTCGAACCCGACACGACGCCCATCGACATCAAGCTCGCGCCGTCCGGGGGCGGGCGCGAGATGTCCCAGCGCCTGGCGAAGATCGAGACGGCGATCTCGCGGCGCAAGACGATCGAGTTCAGCTACTACTCGATGCAGCGCGACGAGGTCTCCGACCGCAAGGTCGACCCGTACCACCTCGTCTTCCGCAACGGCCAGTTCTATTTGATCGGCCACTCGCACGAGCGCGACGACATTCGTGTCTTCCGGCTGTCGCGGATCCGCGGGAAGGTCTCCTACGCGACCAAGGCCGAGCACGACTTCGCCCCGCGTGAGGACTTCGACCGCCGCGACTACGCCTCGCGCGCCGACTGGCAGATGGGCGAGATGGCCGGATCGGCGAAGGTGTTCCTGCGCGAGCGGATCTCGTGGCTCGTCGAACGGGACTTCGGCGGCTACGGAAAGGTGCGTAAGTCGACGAAGTCCGACGACGCGCCGGGCCGCGGCTGGATCTACGAGACCGATTACGCGACTGGGCGCCTGCTCGTGTCGTGGGTTTTGGGCTGGCGCGAGAACGCGCAGCTCCTGGAGCCGGCCGACCTCGCGAAGGACGCCGCCGAGCGCATGGAGCTTCTGCGAAAGCGGCATCGCGCCGACTTCGACGTGGCGAACACGGTCAAGCGGCCGATCGCCGAGGGCAACGGCAGGCCGCGCTCGTCGAACGGGCGCTCAGAGGCCGTGATCCGCCCGGAGCGCTTCGCCCGCCTGGTGACCCTCGCGGGCTCGCTGATCGGCGCGGCGCGCGACGAGAAGACCTTGCCGGTCGACCGCGTCCTCGGCGAGCTCAACGTCTCACGCGAGGAGCTGCGAGAAGACCTAGACGTGCTGAACGTCGTCAACTTCGGTGGCGGCACCTACGTGCTCTATGCGGAGATCGACGGCGACGAGATCCAGGTCGATCCCGACACCTACGGCGACAACTTCGCGCGGCCGGCGCGCCTGCTGCCGCTGGAGGCGAAGGCGCTGGTCGCCGCGATCGACCTCTTCGGCGATCACCTGCCGCAGGCCGGCCTCTCCACGGCCCGGGAGAAGATCGTCGCCGCGCTGGGGCACGACCCGTCCCATGAGGGTCTCGAGATCGCGCCCGGCCGGGACGACTCCGAGGTCGTTCGTTCCGTGAACGATGCGATCGAGAAGCGCCGGGTTCTCGAGCTCCATTACTACAAGGAGAACGAGGACGAGTTCATCAAGCGCGAGGTCGAGCCCTACCAGCTCGTGAGTGGACCCGAGGGCTGGTATCTGGGGTGCTACGACCTGGGCCGCGACGACACACGACACTTCCGGCTCGACCGGATGAAGGAGGCGCGCGTCACCGACGAGTCCTTCGAGCCGCGCGAAGGGGTGGAGGAGCGACTCGCCGAGCAGGAATGGCTGGTCCACGGCGAGGTCGGGACCGCCGGCGTGGCCCGTGTGTGGGTCTCGCCCGACCGGGCCCGTTGGCTGCGCGAGGAGCGGACCGTCACGGACGAGCTCTCCGACGGAGCCGTGGTGGTCGAGCTCCCCTACGGCTCGACCGACTGGCTTGTTCGCGAGGTCCTGAAGGGCGTCGGCGACCTGGTGGTGCTCGAGCCCGACGACGCACGCGACGCGGTTCTTCAGGCCGTCAGCGGCAAATAGCGCCCTGGGCGCGGTCATGGACACCGCCCCAGGACACCCCGAGATAGCGCGCTTCGTGGCGCCGAACCCCGGGGCGATGACCCTCGAGGGCACCAACAGCTACGTCGTGGGCTCGGACCCGGCCTATGTGATCGATCCGGGGCCCGGCGACGCGGGCCATGTCGCCGCTCTCCGGGAGGAGGCGGAGAGGCGCGGCGGGCTCGGCGGCGTTCTCCTGACCCACTCGCACGGCGACCACTCGGCCGCGGTGCCGCTGCTCGACGTGCCCGTCGTGGAATCCGGCCCGTTCGATGTGGTTCCCACCCCCGGCCACGCGGAGGACCACGTCTGTTTCGTGCTGGGGCGAATCTGCTTCACAGGCGATCTGATCCTCGGTGCGGGCTCCACGTTCGTACCGCCCGACGGCGGCTCGCTCAGGGCATACCTCGATTCACTCCACCGGCTCCAGCAGCTCGAGCTCGAGCTCCTGTGCCCTGGCCATGGCCCCTACGTGACGGACCCCGCGGCGAAGATCAGCGAGTACATCGACCACCGGCTCGACCGTGAGCGCAGGCTGGTCGCCGCACTGGATGCCGGCGAGCGCTCGCGCGCGGGTCTGCTGGATGCCGCCTGGGACGACGTCCCGCAGGAGCTCCGCCCGGCCGCCGCGCTGGTGATGCAGGCACACCTGGAGAAGCTCGACGCCGAGGGCCGGCTCCCGGACGGCATTCACGACTAGGCCGCCCGACACCGCAAGGTTTCCTAGAGTGGCGGCGTGAACGGCGCTACCGTCGCAAAGCGGGCCGCGCTCGCGGGGGCCGCGTTCTGGGGGCTCGCGGGAGGCGCGACGGCGGGCCTCTGGTACCAGCTCTTCCGCAGGCCCCTGCCCCGAACCACGGGCGAGCTCCGGGTGGCCGGCATCGAGGGAGCGATCGAGATCTCGCGCGACCGGTGGGGAGTGCCGCACGTCCGCGCCGCCACCGATCTCGACCTCTGGTTCGGCCAGGGCTTCTGCCACGGGCAGGATCGTCTCTGGCAGGTGGACCTCTACCGGCGGATCGGGTCGGGGCGGTTGGCGGAGATCGCCGGCACCGCGGGCCTGGTCACCGACCGATTCATCCGGACGCTCGGATTGCGACGCGTCGCCGAGCGCGAGGCCGCCGAGATCGCGCCGGACATCCGCGCGCGGTTGGACGCCTACTGCGCCGGCGTCAACGCCGCCGCGGCCGATCGCCCGCTCCCGGCCGAGTTCCAGGTCCTTCGCCAGCGCTTCGAGGCGTTCGTGCCCGCCGACGCGCTCACGATGACGAAGCTCCTCTCCTACGGCCTCTCCACCAACTGGGAGCGGGAGCTCCTGCGCGCCGAGATGACGCGCGAGCTCGGCCCCGAGATCGCCGCTCGCCTGGATCCGGGCTATCCGGAAGGGAATCCGGTGGTGCTCACCCCCGGCGCGGGCTGGAGTGGCGACGGCCTCGCGCTCGCCGAGCAGATCGCGAAGGTGCGCGACACCATCGGCCTGGCGGTCGAGGCCACGGGCTCGAACAACTGGGCGGTCAGCGGAGAGCGCTCGGCGACGGGAGGGCCCCTGATGGCGGGCGACCCGCACCTCCCCCCGAGCATGCCCGGGATCACCTACCAGGTGGGCCTCTACCTGGGCGACCGGTTCTGCAGAGGCGCCAGCCTGCCAGGGCTCCCGGGCGTGACCATGGGCCAGAACAACGACGTCGCGTGGTCGTTCACGAACGTGATGGCCGACGTGATGGACCTCTTCATCGAGCGGGTCGACGGTGACGAGTACGAGTTCGATGGCGAGCGCCGGCCCCTCGAGGTCATCGACGAGGAGATCGCGGTCAAGGGCCAGGCGTGGCCCGATCGGCTTGCTGTCCGCGTGACCGAGCACGGGCCGATCGTCAACGAGGCCCTGCGCGCCGACGACGCGGAGCCACTCGCGCTGCGCTTCTCCGCCCTCGACTACCCGGGGATCACCGAGGCGAACTTCGGGGTCCTCGACTTCGATGGGGGCCCGGGCCTGGTCGAGGGGCTCGCGGCTCACGCTCATCCCGTGTCGAACCTGGTCTGGGCGGATCGCCACGGTTCGATCGGCTACAAGACGGTCGGCAGGATCCCGCTCCGGAAGGGCGATTGCCCCGATCTGCCGAAGCCCGGCTGGTCGGGCGAGTACGAGTGGGAGGGCTGGATTCCCTATGAGGAGCTGCCCCAGGTCGACGACCCCGAGACGGGATTCGTCGTCACTGCCAACAACCGGGTCGCTCCGGCGGATTACCCGCACCACATCACGAGCGACTACCTGGACGGCTACCGGGCGCAACGGATCGAGGAGCTGCTCCAGGCTCGCCCCGAGCACGATCTGCCGAGCTTCGAGTCGATCCAGACGGACATGCAGTCCATCCCCGGCCTCGAGACGGTGCATCGCCTGGTCCGGCTGAGCCCGCGCGACCAGCGCGAGCTCTCGGCGATCGAGCGATTGCGCTCGTGGGACGGCGACATGGGCCCGGACTCGATCGCCGCGACGATCTACCAGGCGTTCACGCTGCGGCTGGGAAAGGAGGTCGCGCGTGCGGCGATCGCGGACCGCGATCTGATTGAGCGGTGGCTCGACCGGGCGGACAACGGATTCGTCGCCCACGTGACCTCGCCATGGCGCTGGCAGGCGCACCTGCTAGCCCTCTGGGAGGAGGGCGACGACGAACTCGTCGGACGCCCGTGGGACCGCCTGGTCCTCGACGCGCTTCGCGGAGCGATGGACGACCTGGAGTCCGAGTTCGGGCCGGATCAGGACGCCTGGCGCTGGGGTCGCGTGCATCCCCTGGTCTTCCCGCACGCGCTCGGCGCCGCCAACCCCCTCTTCGCCCGGATCTTCAACCGCCGGCTGGAGGTGGGAGGCGGCCAGGAGACCGTCGCCCAGGTCGGCTGGGACCCCAATGACCCCTTCACCGCGATCTGGGCACCGTGTTGGCGGATGGTCGCCGACCCGGCCGCCCCCGAGAAGTCGCGGTGGCAGGCGTTCACCGGCCAGTCAGGCCACCCGGCGAGCCCTCACTACGACGACCTGCAGCCGGACTGGAAGGAGGGCCGTACCCAGCCGATGGCGGGCGAGGACCCGTGGGAGAAGCTCCGGCTCACTCCGGAGCTCCGATGAGCCGCCGTGGCGAGATCCAGCTGTCCCCCGAAGAGCAACGCGAGCTGATCGACTCCGAGCGGATCGTGGTGGTGTCGTCGCTGGGTACACGAGGATGGCCGCACTCGATGCCGCTTTGGTACGTGCCGCGCGACGGCGAGATCTGGATCTACACGTACGCGAAGTCGCAGAAGGTGAAGAACCTGGAGCGCGATCCCCGCGCGACGCTGCTCGTCGAGACGGGTCACGAGTACACCGAGCTTCGCGGCGTGGAGATCGAGGCGGAGGCGGAGATCAATCGCGACCTCGACACCGTGTTCGAGCTGGCCGTCGAGCTCACCTCGCGCTACGGGAACGGCGCCCAAGTGGAAGGGGACGCGGCCGAAGCGCTCAAGAGCCAGGCCCGCAAGCGGGTGGCGATCCGCTTCGAGGCGCGGCGCGTAGCCACGTGGGATCACCGGAAACTGGGCGGGGTCTACTAGCCTTCCCGCGGTCATGGAGAGCCTGAAGGGTCTGATTCTCTCGGGCGGTGCCGGCACGCGCCTGCGCCCGATCACGCATACCTCCGCGAAGCAGCTCGTGCCGGTGGCGAACAAGCCGGTGCTCTTCTACGGCATCGAGGCGCTGGTCGAGGCGGGCGTCGAGGAGATCGGGATCATCATCGCCCCCGAGACCGGCGACGAGATCGAGGCCGCCGCCGGCGACGGCTCGCAGTTCGGCGCCCGGATCACCTACATCCGCCAGGACGCCCCGCTCGGTCTCGCCCATGCGGTGCTGACGGCCGAGGACTTTCTCCAGGACGGGCCGTTCGTGATGTATCTCGGCGACAACCTCCTCCGCGACGGCATCAGCGACCTCGTCGAGGCCTTTCGCGAGTCCGAGCCGGACGCACTCATCCTCCTGACCCGCGTACCGGACCCCGAGCACTACGGCGTCGCCGAGCTGAACGGCGAGGAGGTCGTGCGGTTGATCGAGAAGCCAAAGGAGCCGCCGACCGACCTGGCGCTGGTGGGCGTCTATCTCTTCGGCCCCCAGATCTTTGACGCCGCGAAGGCCATCGAGCCGTCGGGACGCGGGGAGCTCGAGATCACCGACGCGATCCAGTGGCTGATCGACAGCGGCAAGGCCGTCGCGAGCCGCACGGTGACCGGCTGGTGGAAGGACACCGGCCAGCTCGACGACATGCTGGAGGCCAATCGCCTGGTTCTCGAGGACATCGAGCGCTCGGTCGAGGGTGAGCTCGTGGACTCGAAGGTCGAGGGCCGGGTGATCGTCCAGAAGGGCGCGAAGCTCGAGCGGGCGGTGGTGCGAGGCCCCGCGATCATCGGCGCCGGCTCCCGCATCACCGACGCCTACATCGGCCCGTACACGTCGATCGACGCCGGGGTGACGGTCGAGCACGCGGAGGTCGAGCATTCGATCCTGCTCTCCGGGTCGAGCGTGACCGATCTCGACGTGCGAATGGAGGCGAGCCTGCTCGGCAGGAACGTCACGCTCTGCCGCGGTGTCTCGATGCCCAAGACCCTGCGCATGATCGTCGGTGACAACGCGGAGATCAAGATCCCGTGAACCTGCGCCGGTCCGAGAGCCTGAAGGTGCTCGTCGCGGGCGCGGGCGGCATGCTCGGGCGCGACTTCAGTGCCGCCGCACGCGAGCGCGGCCACGATGTCGTCGGGCTCGCCCACAGCGCCCTTGACATCACCGACTCCGCGTCGGTCGAGCGGGCGATCTCGCTCCACGGGCCGGACGTGGTCGTCAACTGCGCGGCGTACACGGACGTGGACGGGGCCGAGGCCGACGAGCGCGGTGCGATGCGCGTCAACGACGAGGGAGCCGCCATCCTCGCGGCCGGCGCCGCGAGCGTGGGCGCGAAGATCGTTCACCCCTCGAGCGACTACGTGTTCGACGGCTCATCGCGCCGGCCGTACCTGGAGTCCGACGTCACCGGCGCGATCTCGGCCTACGGGCGCTCCAAGCTCGCCGGCGAGACCTCCGTCGCGGTCTCCAACCCGCGGCACTTCATCGTCCGCGCCTCGTGGCTGTTCGGGATCGGCGGCAAGAACTTCGTCGAGACGATGCTCCGTCTGGGCAACGAGCGGCCTGAGGTGCTGGTCGTCTCGGACCAGGTGGGCTCCCCCACATACACGCGCCACCTCGGTGAGGGGCTTGCCCAGCTGATGGAGCGCGACGACTTCGGGATCCACCACATGGCCGCTGAGGGCAGGTGCTCCTGGTACGACTTCGCCCAGGAGATCTTCGACCAGGCGGGCGTAGAGTGCCACGTCATGTCGGGTACGACCGAGATGCTCGCCCGCCCGGCGCCGCGCCCGGCCTTTTCGGTGCTGGGGACCGAGAGGCCCGACCCGATCAGGCTGCCGCACTGGCGCCAGGGCCTCGCGGAGTACCTGGCCGAGCGTGAATCGGCGAAACAGGAGGCCGTGGCATGAGGGTCCTCGTGGCCGGCGGAGCCGGCTTCATCGGCTCCTGCTATGTCCGCAAGCGCCTGGAGGCGCACCCCGATGACTCCGTCCGGGTCCTGGACAAGCTCACCTACGCGGGCCGCCGGGAGAACCTGAAGGGGCTGCCTGAGGACAAGGTCGAGTTCGTCGAGAACGACATCGCCGACATCGAGCGGGTCGCCGAGGCCGTCGAGGGCTGCGACGCGATCGTCAACTTCGCCGCCGAGTCGCACGTCGACCGCTCGATCGAGTCGCCGGGGGAGTTCATCGAGACGGACGTCTTCGGCGCCTTCGTGCTGCTCGAGGCCGCGCGGTCGGCCGGCATCCGCCACCTCCAGGTCTCGACCGACGAGGTGTACGGCTCGATCGAGTCCGGATCCTTCACGGAGCAGTCGCCGATCGAGCCGTCGTCGCCCTACTCGGCGTCGAAGGCGGGCGGGGACCTCATCGTTGGCGCCTATCACCACACCTACGGCTCGGATGCGCTGATCGTGCGCGGGTCCAACAACTACGGCCCACGACAGCATCCGGAGAAGCTGATCCCGCTGTGCGTCCTGAACGCGCTGAACGGGGACCCGCTTCCGGTCTACGGCGACGGCATGCAGGTGCGGAACTGGATCTTCGTCGAGGACATGTGTTCCGGAATCGACACCGTGCTGGATTTCGGAAAGCCCGGCACGGTCTACAACCTCGGCGGCCCGGAGGAGCTCCCCAACATTGACGTCGTCAAGAAGATCCTGGAGCTGGCCGGGCGCGACGAGTCGCTGATCGAGTACGTCAAGGATCGCCTCGGACACGACCGCCGCTACTCCCTCGCCTCGGAGCGCGCGAAGTCCCTCGGCTGGGAACCGGAGGTCCTCTTCGACGAGGGGCTCGAGCGCACCGTCGAGTGGTACCGCGAGAACGAGTGGTGGTGGAGCCCGATCCGCTCGGGCGAGTACCGCGAGTACTACGAGCGCCAGTACGGGCGCGCGCTCGGCTGATGCCCAAGCGCCTCGAGACGACGCTCGACGGGCTCGTGCTCATCGAGCCCGAGGTCCACGGCGACGACCGCGGATTTCTGGTCGAGACCTACCGAGACGAGCTGTGGCGCGAGCTCGGCGCCGACATCTCCACAGCGCAGGAGAACCACTCCCGCTCGGGCGCGAACATCCTCCGAGGCCTCCACTTCCAAACGAGCCCGGGCCAGGCGAAGCTGGTGCGGTGCATGCGCGGGCGCATCTGGGACGTGGCCGTGGACCTGCGCCGCGACTCCCCGACCTACGGTCAGTGGGAGGGGTACGAGCTCGACGACGAGACGCACCGGCAGTTCCTCGTGCCGGTGGGCTTCGCACACGGGTTCTGCGTGCTGAGCGACGTGGCCGACGTCGCCTACAAGCTGTCGAGCCTCTACGACCCCGCGACCGAGGCAGGCATCGCCTGGGACGACCCGGACGTGGGCGTCGAGTGGCCGATCTCGGAGCCGATGCTCTCGGAGCGCGACAAGACCGCGCCGCGGCTGTCTGAGATCGCGGCCAGCCTGCCCTGGTAGGGCGCCGAGCTGCTTAGCCCCAGCTGATCTCGACCACGGGCGGGTGCTTGCTCTCCCGTGAATCGACGACCAATGCCCAACTCGCCCCGCGGCCGTGCGGGCTCCAGCCCGCCACCTTGAGGCCGTTCCACGCGGGGAGGCGTCCGCTGCTGAGGCACTGATATGCCGACTGGACGACCCCGGTGAGGACCCACTGGTTCGTCCGCGCGTAGTCCTGGCCTCCTCCGTCGCACGCGTTGCCGCCGGGCATGTTGCGCCAGGTGACCCCCCCTTCGGTCCACCGGCCCTTCGCGATGCTCACGTTCACGTCGGCGCTCGGATAGATGTCGGGCTGCTTGGGAGTGCCGGAGTACGTCCCCCTGAGCTTGAGGACGGCCTGGCTGACGGTGCACTGGAGCGGGAGCGCCGGTAGGTCGAACGTGAACAGGCTCCGCGCGTTGCCGGGCGCGAAGTCCACCTTCCAGGTACCGGCGTGTCCGTAGTGCCTGCCCGGGTGGACGGACGAGACCTTCGCGTCGGCGGTGACCGGGACCGTCGTTCCGCCCGGGATGCAGACGGGGCCCGCGTTCGCCGAGTCCTGCGGCCGGGCGAGGAGAATCACCGCCAGCGCCGCGATCGCGGCAGCGACGACAAACCGGAAGGCGCTGCCCTTCGGTCTCCTCCTCCTCGTTCCCCACGTGCGGTAGGTCACGACCCGACGGACTGTAGTTCCAGCGCCCGCGCCGTGCGCCATACAGGCGCGGCGCGGAAGCGACTAGCTCTCGCCCAGTATGCGCGCCTTCTGGGACTCGAATTCCGCGTCCGTGAGCATGCCCTTCTCGCGAAGCTCGGCCAGCTTCGCCAGCTTGTCCACGGGGTCCTCCTCCTGCGGCGCGGGCGTCCCGAAGCCGGCCGGCGGCGCGCCGAAGGTCATGCCGGTTGAACCCTGCTGCTGGACGTTGACGCTGGTGCCGAGCTGCTGCTGGAGGATCCGTGCCAGCTCCTGAGGATCCTGGGTCTGGGACTCGGCCTGCTGGACCGTTGCCATGAGGCCCTGGAGATCGGTCCCCTGCAGCCCCGGCACGTTGGCGAACTGGGTCGCCACGCCCTCCGGCGAGCGGTCGATCATGACCTTGTCGTGGTCAGACGGGTCGTAGATCACGGCCAGTCGGGTGCCGACCGTCGGGATCGACAGCTGCGGGAAGCGGAACCTCTCCTCGACCTCGAACTGCGGCTCGTCCGCGGGTTCGACCCTGAGCTTCGTCTTCAGCATCACCTCCGTGTTGGCGACGATCTGTTCCGATCCCGAGGTGACGGCCATCCCCTTCTCGGCGATCTCGACGACCACCGCGGGAGCGCGCTTGCCGTGCTCCTCCAGTTTCTTCCGGGTCCTTCGCGACGGCTTTCCAAGCATGCGACTCCTTTCGCTAGGGGCTGGCGATGAAGATCTGCGTCCTCCAGGTCGCGGGGCAGTTGAGCGCCGTGGTGCAGGCGGGCTTGTTGCCCGAAGCCCACTCGCTCACGTTCCAGATCCTCTGGCTGTTGCTGGGGTCGGGGGCCGCCGAGGCGTAGTCGCCCCAGCGACAGACCTGCGAGCTGGTCGCGTCCGGCTCACCGCCTCCACCCGAGTTGTCGCAGTCGAAGCCCGCGATCGGCCCCGGTGACTGCTTGACGGTGACCGGGCTCGACTGGCCGCCGCCGCTCTTCTTCGAGACCATCTTGATGGCCGGGAAGCTCGAGCCCGACGAGGTCACGAAGTTCAGCACCATGTTCTTGCCGCCCGATTTGTCGGAGCCCTTGACGGCGCGGTTCGGCGAGATCGCGCCGTCGAAGACGTACTTCGAGCTGTTGGAGACGGAGTCGTTCTGGATCAGTTTCGGGTCCGACGGGTAGATCTCGTACCAGCGAACCTTCGACCCCGCACCGCCCGACACCGTGTGTTGCGTCCAGAGGGTGAACTTGTCGTTGTGTGAGGGGTCGACGGCCGCGACGGACTGCGTGAGCCGGCCGTCGAGGGTGTCGATCCTCACGCTGTTGCCGCTCTGCGGCGCGCTCGGCGGCTCGTCGTAGGAGCTGACCTTGAGCTGCGTCGCCGTCTTCTGGATCTTCGGCGTGCCGTTGTCGTTCTTGACCTTGAACAGCGAGATCTCCTTGCTCGGCAGGGTGGTGGGGATGGCGGCGATCCAGCCGTTGCCCTTCGTGTCGATCTCGTTCGCGGGGACGGGCGTGAAGGCAAACGTCGAGTTGTTGCTCATCAGCGGTGCCTTGCTCTTGATCTTCGGCGAGCTCTGACAACCCGACCCGCTCGAGGGCTTGGTGATCGCCAGCGCCTCGGCGCCGGTGAAGAAGCTCCCTTGGAAGACGTTGACCCCGATCAGCGCGAACTTCTTGCTGTCGCCGAGCTTTGGGTAATCCGGAAACTGGCTGCCGAAGTCGATCGAGTACCTGCACCAGTCCGAGCTGGATCCGCTGGAGGGCGCCGCCGTCTTGCTGTAGCCGTAGGTGAGGGCGTTGTCGGTCTGCGAGATCTCGTCGATCATCGTGTAGTAGAAGCGGCTGGTCGTCGGGTCCCAGATCACCTGGACGTCGAACAGCGTGTCGGCGCTCGAGACACCGGCAAGCGTGTTCAGGGAGCCCGAGGCCATCGGGGACGTGGCGCCCTTGCCGTAGATCCCGAACTGGGAGTTGACGAGCTGGATGAACCTCTGGGTGCCGACCGCCCCCGTGGAGTCCGATGGCGCGAAGTCGGTGTCGGACAGGCCCAGCCACGAGCTGACCGTGCTCGGCGCGCGCTTTGCGAGGACCGGCGCCGTCAGGGCGAGCGACGGGTTCGCCGTGGCCGCCTTCGCCTTGGCCCGATCGTAGGCGCGCTGGTCGGGCACGAGGTAGCCCTGGCTCAGCGCGAGCCGCGCCGCGGGGCTGAGCGTCCCATCGGCCGACGGATCGGGCCTCGCGGGCACGACCCGCAGCGGTTTCGCGGTGGCGAGCGCCGGCGACGCGAGCGCCGCGGCGGCGATGACGCCCGCCAGCGCGAGCCAAACGAAGCGATCTCGACAAGTACTCACCCTGGGCTCTCGATCCCTCGGGGTGATCCTATGACCTCCCGCCAGCCTCCCGCGTAAGATTGGAGGGTTGGCCTCTGACCCGAAATCGACTGGCAGATTGGCACTGGAGCCCTTTTCCGAGCCCGTGCGGCGCTGGTTCGAGGGCTCGTTCGCCAAGCCGACGCCCGCTCAGGCGCAGGGCTGGCCCCACATCGCCGCGGGCGACCACACGCTGATCTGCGCCCCGACGGGGTCAGGCAAGACGCTCGCGGCCTTCCTGTGGGGGATAGATCGTCTTGCCCGCCGCGCTGCCCCGAACCCCGCCGCCCCCGGACGCGAAGCAGAGGAGGCGGCGGGCCTTGGTTCCGGGACACGGATCGTCTATGTATCGCCGCTCAAGGCGCTGTCGTACGACATCGAGCGCAACCTCCGAGCGCCGCTCAGGGGCATCGGAGTGGACATCGCGGTCGGGCTGCGCACCGGCGACACGCCCCAGAAGGACCGCCAGGCGATGCGCCGCAAGCCGCCGGACATCCTGATCACCACCCCCGAATCGCTCTACCTGATGATGACCTCGGCGGTCCGGGAGATCCTCACGGGCGTCGAGGCCGTGATCGTGGACGAGATCCACGCCGTCGCCCAGTCGAAGCGCGGCGCCCACCTGGCGCTGACCCTGGAGCGCCTCTCGAAACTCGTGACCTCGACCGACCGCCCCGATCCCCAGAGGATCGGTCTGTCCGCGACCCAGCGGCCGCTGGAGCGGGTCGCCCAATTCCTGGTCGGCCCGAAGCGCAAGTGCCAGATCGCAGACGCCGGCAAGCCCAAGGAGCTCGACCTGGAGATCGTCGTCCCCGTGGAGGACATGACCGAGCCCGACGCCTCGATCGAGAAGCGAAAGGACGGCGGAGACAGCGGCTTCCCCCCGCCGGGCGACGCGAACTTCGACGCCGCGCCGACGTCGCGCTCGATCTGGCCGGCGATCTACCCGGAGCTGCTGAAGCTCGTGCAGGAGCACAACTCGACGATCATCTTCGTCAACAGCCGCCGCGGCGCGGAGCGCCTGGCGAAGCGGCTGAACGAGCTGGCCAACGAGGAGGCCGAGTCCGAACTTCCGGCGACCGAGCAGGGTGGGCACCACCCGCCCGCGGCGGACGCGATAGCGGAGCACGCGGGCGGCAATGGTGGTGTCCCGATTGAGGTGGCACGGGCGCATCACGGCTCGCTCGCCCACGAAGAGCGCGTCATCGTCGAGGAGCTCCTGAAGTCCGGGCAGCTTCCCTGCCTCGTGGCGACCTCGTCGCTCGAACTGGGCATCGACATGGGCGCCGTCGACCTCGTGATCCAGGTCGAGTCGCCGAAGTCAGTCACCCGCGGGCTTCAGCGGATCGGCCGCGCCGGGCACAGCATCGAGGAGGTCTCGATCGGCCGCATCTTCCCCAAGTTCCGGGCCGACCTCCTCGAGTGCGCCGTGGTCGCGCGACGGATGCGGGAGGGCGAGATCGAGGAGACGGTGATCCCTCGCAACCCGCTCGACGTGCTCGCTCAGCACCTGGTTTCGATGTGCGCCGACGACGAGTGGGAGGTGGACGAGGTCGAGCGCCTCGTCACCGCCTCCGAGCCCTTCCACGAGCTCTCGCGCGAGCAGCTCGAGAACGTGCTGGACATGCTGGACGGCCGCTATCCATCGGACCGCTTCGCGGAGCTGCGGCCGCGCGTCGTCTGGGACCGCGCCGCGGGGACCATCCGCGGCCGGCCCGGCGCGCGCCAGCTCGCGGTGACCAACGCGGGGACGATCCCGGACCGCGGCCTCTATGGCGTCCATCTCCCGGACGGCAGGCGCGTGGGCGAGCTCGACGAGGAGATGGTCTACGAGGCGCGCCCCGGTCAGACCTTCCTGCTCGGCGCCACCACCTGGCGGATTGCCGAGATCACCCGGGACCGCGTGGTCGTCACGCCGGCTCCCGGCGTCCCCGGAGCCGTCCCCTTCTGGAAGGGCGACGGCATCGGCAGGCCGGCCGAGCTGGGCAAGGCGATCGGCGCCTTCGCGCGCGAAGCGGTGAGCGCGAAGGCCGAGAAGCTCGCCAAGGAGTACGACCTCGACCGCCGCGCGGCGCAGAACCTGGTCGCCTACCTGCGCGAGCAGCAGGCCGCGACCCGGGTGGTCCCCTCCGACGAGACCATCGTCGTCGAGCGCTTCCGCGACGAGATCGGCGACTGGAGGCTCTGCGTCCTCTCCCCCTGGGGCGGCCGTGTCCATGCCGCCTGGGGGCTCGCGCTCTCGGCGAAGATCCGCGACGAGCACGACCTGGAGGCCGACGCCATCTGGTCCGACGACGGGATCGTCGTGCACATGCCCGACGCGGACGAGCCGCCGCCGTCGGACCTCGTCCTGCTCGAGGCCGACGAGATCGAGGAGCTCGTGGTCCGCGAGCTGGGGAGCTCGGCCCTGTTCGGTGCGCGCTTCCGGGAGAACGCCGCGCGGTCGCTTCTCCTCCCGCGCGCCTACCCGGGCAAGCGGACGCCGCTGTGGCAGCAACGGCTGAAGGCCCAGAACCTGCTGGAGGTCGCGAAGGACTTCCCGCGCTTCCCGGTGATCCTCGAGACCTACCGCGAGTGCCTCCGCGATGTGCTGGATCTCCCCGGGCTGGAGACCCTCCTTCGTGACCTGTCGTCGCGGAAGATCTCGCTGGTCGAGGTTGAGACCGACACCGCTTCGCCCTTCGCCTCGTCGCTCCTCTTCGACTACGTCGCGACATACATGTACGAGGGCGACACGCCGAACGCGGAGCGGCGCGCGGCGGCGCTCTCCCTGGACCGTGAGCTCCTGCGCGAGCTGCTGGGCCAGGAGGAGCTGCGCGAGCTGATCGACCCGGACGCGCTTGCCGAGGTCATCGACTCGCTTCAGCACAAGGTCGAGGCCGCGCGGGCGAAGGACCGCGACGCCCTTCAGCAGATCCTGCGCCGGCTTGGGGACCTGACGCCGGAGGAGGCGGAGGAGCGGGTCGTCGAGGGCTACTCGGCCGCCTCGATGCTCACGAAGCTCGAGCGCGAGCGCCGCGCCGCGCGGATTCGCATCGGCGGCGAGGAGCGCTGGATCGCGGCCGAGGACGCAGCGCTTTACCGCGACGCGCTCGGGGTGCCCCCGCCGCCCGGCCTGCCCGAAGCGATGCTGGACCCGAAGGACGACCCCATGGTCGCCCTGATGCGCCGCTATGCACGGACCCACGGGCCTTTCACCACCGACGAGCCCGCCAGCCGCTACGGGGCCGACCCCTCGCCCGCGCTTCGCGAGCTCGAGCGGGCCGGTGACCTGGTCCGCGGCGAGCTCCTGCCGGGGGGAACCGAGCGCGAGTGGTGCGACGCGGATGTCCTGCGCCGCCTGCGCCGGGCGAGTCTGGCCCACCTGCGGGCGGAGGCCGAGGCGGTCGAAACCCGTGAGCTGGCCAGGTTCCTGCCTAGCTGGCAGAACGTGGACGCCTTCAGGCCGGCGGGAGCAGGCCCCGACCGGCTGCGCGAGGCGCTGGTCCCGCTCCAGGGAGTCGCGCTCACGCCGGAGGTCTGGGAGCGTGACGTGCTCCCCCGGCGCCTCGGCGCCTACAGCCCCGCCTGGCTCGACGAGCTATCCACCGGCGGCGAGGTCGTGTGGGTTGGCGCGGGGGCGCTCGGCCGCAGCGGCGGGAAGGTGGCCCTCTACTTCCGCGAGGACGTGCGGCTGGCGGGCCCACCGCCGTCCAACGCCAAGATCGAGGCGCCGAAGGGCGACGTCCACGACGCGATCCGCGACCTGCTCGGCCGGAGGCCCTGCTTCTGGATCGACCTCGTTGACGAGCTCGACATCTCACCGGAGGATCTGCACAACGCGCTCTGGGACCTCGCCTGGGCGGGTGAGGTCACCAACGACGCGTTCGCGCCGCTGCGCGCCCGCCGCCTGCGCTCCGTGCGGCGCGCGCCGCAGCGGGGCCGGCGCTTCGCCGGCCGGCGGGCCGGTGCGTCGAACGCCCTCCAGGGGCGGTGGTCGCTCACCGCGGCCCTGTTCGAGAACGCCCCCGCCTCGGGACCGCGCTGGCGAGCGCAGGCCGAGCTGATGCTGGAGCGCTACGGGATCGTCACCCGGGAAACGGTCCTGGCCGAGGGCATCCCCGGCGGCTTCTCCACCGTCTACGGCGAGATGTCCAATCTCGAGATGCTCGGCACCGCCCGTCGCGGCTACTTCGTGGAAGGGCTCGGCGGGGCTCAGTTCGCGCTCCCAGGCGCGATCGAGCGCCTCCGCTCGCTGCCACATCCGGAGGGCACCTACTCGGTCCTAGCCGCGACCGACCCGGCCAATCCGTACGGGGCGGGCATCCCGTGGCCCAAGCGCGAGGGTGGCCGCCGGCCGAGCCGCACGCCGGGCGCCTACGTCCTGCTGCGCGACGGCGACCCGTTGCTCTTCGTCGAGCGCGGCGGCCGGGGGATCCTGAGGCTGAACAACCTGGACGGCGACGCGTTCGCGGAGGCGGTCGGCGAGCTCGCGTCCGCGGCGCACGACGGAGTCCTGCCGCGGCTCGCGATCGAGCGGCTCGACGGCGAGCCGGTGATCGGCTCAGGCCTCGAGGAGACCCTGATCGAAGCCGGCTTCCACCGGCAGCCGCGCCGCCTCGTCGCATCGGCGTAGCCTTGGTCGCGTGACCCGCGCTGAGGCTGAAACCGAGTGCCGCCGCCTGTCGGCCGAGAGCCCCGACCGCGACACCCACCAGTGGGTTCCCCGCGACGAGGGTGACGGGGAGTGGTCGGTGGTCCGGATCGAGCTGCCTCCACCCACCGAGCCAACGGGCACCGAGACCCGCGGCGACGAGCGCCCGGCCACGCCCGACGACCCCCGTCCGGGCAGCTGGCAGAACGTCCCGCCCTGGGCCGCCGGCGGCTAGCGAGCAGATCGCTCCGCTCCCTCTAGCCTCGAAGCGTGGCCGAGGGCGACACGATTCACCGGACCGCTCGGGCCCTGCAGGAGGCGCTGGGCGGCAAGCCGGTCACCCATGTGGCGGTGCCCAACCCGCGTAGCCCACTGCGCCGCCAGGGCCTCAGGGTGGACGAGCTTCGGGGCTCGACGATGGTGAGCGCTGAGGCGCGTGGAAAGCATCTCCTGCTCCGCTTCGATTGCGGGCTCGCCCTGCACTCCCACCTGGGGATGCGAGGCTCATGGCGAATCTCCGAGGGCGGATCCGCAAGCGATCCACGCGCGTGGGTTGTCCTCTCGGTGCCCGGCACGCAGGTCGCCGAGCTCGGTGGCTCGCATCTGGACCTCCGAACCGACGCCGAGCTGCGGTCCAATCGGCAGCTGCGCTCGCTCGGCCCCGACGTGCTGGCCCACGACTTCGACCCACCGGCGGGCGTTGAGGCTCTCCGCGCCGCCGACCAGTCCCGCGAGATCGGCGAGGTCCTCCTCGATCAGCGGGTGCTGGCGGGCGTGGGGAACATCTACAAGTGCGAGGGGTGCTGGTCCGCCCGGATCGATCCCTGGCGGCGTCTGGCGGACCTGGATGACGGCGACCTCGGGCGCCTGGTGATCGAACTCGGCGGCCTCATGCGCTACGGCGTTGAGACCGGGCGGACGCCGCGGTCGATCTACGGCCGCACAGGGCAGCCCTGTCCCCGCTGCGGCGCCCGGATCTCCTCGCGCGGCCAGGGGGATGCGAACCGGAGGACCTACTGGTGTGGGTCCTGTCAGGGAGCCGACAAGCTCAGGCGCGGCATAATCGGAGCGTGAGGGAGGAATGATGAGCCCAGGCGAATCGATCGATCTGCTCTCGCGCGTGCCGCTCTTCTCCGAGCTGTCGCGTGAGGAGCTGGAGCGGATTTCGCGCGTATCGGTTGCGAGGTCGTTCCCCGCCGGGGTCCGGGTCTTCCACGAGGGCGATCACAGCGACGCCTGCTACCTCGTTCGGACGGGCGACCTTCGAGTCACCCGGGAGCATCCCGATGGCCGCGCGATCGCGCTGGCCACGCTCGGGCCGGGCGACATCTTCGGCGAGCTCGCCATGCTCGACGGGGAGGCGCGCTCGGCAAGCGTCGAGACGCTCAGCGACGCCGAGCTGCTGGCCCTTCCCGCCGGAGACGTCAGGCGGCTGCTCGCGGACCACCCCGACATCTCGGTCAAGCTGATCGCGGCGCTGACTCGCAGGCTGCGCGAGACCAACGAGCGCGTGGCGCGCCAGTCGTTCCAGACCGTCCCGAGCCGGGTGGCCGGCGTCCTCACCCAGCTCATCGCCGAGGAGAGCGCGTCGGAAGGCCGGCACGGGATCACGATCCGCATGACGCAGGCGGATCTGGCGCAGCTCGCGGGCACCTCGCGCGAGAGCGTGAGCCGGTTCCTCGCCACGCTCGAGCGGGCGGGGGTCGTTCAGGTCGGACGCGGGAGGGTCACGGTGGTCGAGCCCCGCCGCCTGCGCGCCTACATCTTCTAGCGGTGCGGCGCCTGCCCGACGCGGACGAGTTCGCATCCCAGCGAGCGAACATGGTCGAGCGGCAGCTTCGCCGGCGCGGCATCGGCGACGAGCGGGTACTCGAGGCGATGGCCGCAATCCCACGGGAGCGCTTCGTGCCCCAGCCGTACGCAAGGCGGGCGTATGCCGACTCGGCCCTGCCGATTGGCCATGACCAGACCATCTCCCAGCCGTGGATCGTGGCCGCCATCTGCCAGGCGATGGAGTTGACGGGCGCCGAGAAGGTGTTGGAGGTCGGGACGGGCTCCGGCTACTCAGCCGCGGTGCTGGCGCGCCTCGCCGCGGGGGTCATCACGATCGAGCGCATGCCCGAGCTGGCCGATCGGGCCCGCGCCACCCTCGGCGATCTCGGCATCGCCCACGTCGAGGTCGTGATCGCGGACGGAAGCGCCGGCCTGCCCGACCGGGCGCCGTTCGACGCCATCGCAGTCCACGCCGCTGCTCCCGGGCCGCCCCCGACGCTGGTCGCCCAGCTCGAAATCGGCGGCCGGCTGGTGGTTCCCGTCGCCAGTCGCCGTGCCGACATGCTCACGGTGTTCCGGCGTCTCGGGGAGACCGTGGACCTCGCCACCGGCCAGGGCCTCGAGCGCGAGGTCATCGGGCCGTGCCGGTTCGTGCCGCTGATCGGTACCGAAGGGTTCTCGCAGTAGAGGGTGCGACCGGCTCCCCAGAATCACTTGCGGCGGCTTCGCCGCCTTACATGCTGCAGCAGCGACCAAAGGTCGCGGCCCTAAACAACCGTTAGTCTGGCGGCGTGAGTGCCCACCCAGCCAGCGGTCCGGTCTCGCCATGACGGGCGGTCTATTCGCCCTCAATTTCTTCTCCCCGGCTTTCGTCGACCAGCTCAAGCGCGGGCGAAAGTCGGCGACCATCAGGCTGGGCGACAAGTCGCGCAAGTACCAGCGTGGGCAGATCGTCTGGATCACCGTCGGCCAGCATCACAGCCCCAGGCAGAAGCTGTTTTCGGCCGTGATCGACGACGTCGACGTGAAGCGGGTCCGCGAACTCTCGCCCCGTGACATCGAGCACGACAATCCGGAGTTCCGTCGGCTCGAGGAGATCACCGGCTTCCTGCGCCAGATCTACGGCCGCGACATCGAGCACGAGGAGACGGTGACGGTGATCCGTTTCTCTCAGGTTGTCGAAGGAGTAGCACCGCACATGGGAAACGGCGAGACGCCGTCGTCCCGCAACTAGCCGAGTCCGGCGATGTCCGAGTACAGCTTCCTCACCACCTGGTGCCTCGAGGCCCCGCGCGAGCCCGTGTGGGACGCGATCTGGGACTCCGAGAAGTGGCCGCAGTGGTGGCGTGGGGTGACGGCGGCCGAGAAGGTCGCCGACGGCGACGGCGACGGGGTGGGGCAGGTGGCGCGCTACAGCTGGCGCTCGAAGCTCCCGTATGACCTCGACTTCACGCTGACCACCACCCTGGTGGAGCCGCCCTACCTGCTCGAGGGCGAAGCCAGCGGCGAGCTCGCCGGCACCGGGCGCTGGCGACTGTTCTCGCACGACGGCTCGAAGCCCGTGACGGCTGTCGTCTACGAGTGGAACGTGCACACCACGAAGCCGTGGATGAACGCGATCGCGCCGCTCGCGGCGCCCGTCTTCGCCTGGAATCACGACTGGGTGATGCGCAACGGCGGCGAGGGGCTCGCGAGGCTGCTCGACTGCCGTCTCGTGGCCGCCAGCTGATCTGAGTCAGGTTGACTCAGATTCGCGCTTGAGATCAGCGCAGAGGCGGCTACACTCACTCAGGCGCTTTGGCACTCTCACCTGTAGAGTGCCAGGCAAGGCGGGAAGGCAACTTTCAAACCGCAAAGTACGGAGGTAATGAACGGATGAAGCTAAAGCCCCTTAGCGATCGGCTGATCGTTCAGGCGATCGAGGAGGAGGCGACGACCGCAAGCGGTCTCGTCCTCCCCGACACCGCCCAGGAGAAGCCCCAGAAGGGCAAGGTCATCGCCGTCGGCGACGGCCCTATCGAAGATGGCGAGCGCCGCCCGCTCGATGTGAGCGAGGGCGACGAGGTCCTCTACAGCAAGTACGGCGGCACCGAGATCAAGGTCGACGGTGAGGACCTGCTCGTGCTTCGCGAGTCGGATGTCCTCGCAAAGGTCCTCTAGGAACAACGAGAACGAAGGAGATTTGAGACATGGCTCATAAGGAGCTCAAGTACGACGCGGAGGCGCGGGCTGCATTGCAGGCCGGCGTCGACGGCGTTGCCAACGCGGTCAAGGTGACCCTTGGCCCCAAGGGGCGCTACGTCGTCCTCGACAAGAAGTTCGGCGCGCCCACCATCACCAACGACGGCGTCACCATCGCTCGGGAGATCGAGCTCGAGGACGTGTTCGAGAACCAGGGCGCTCAGCTCGTGCGCGAGGTCGCCACGGCGACCAACGACGTTGCGGGTGACGGCACCACGACGGCGACCCTGCTCGCGCAGACGATCGTTCGTCACGGGCTGAGGAACGTGGCCGCGGGCGCGAACCCGCTGGCACTCCGCCGCGGGATCGAGAGCGCGGTCGACCAGGTGGTCGAGAACCTGCGCGACAAGCAGTCCAATGACATCGCCGGCAAGGAGCAGATCGCCCGCGTTGCCGCCATCTCGGCAGCCGATGACGAGATCGGCAACATCATCGCCGACGCGATCGACAAGGTCGGCAAGGACGGCGTCGTGAATGTCGAGGAGGGCCAGACCTTCGGCATGGAGCTCGAGTTCACCGAGGGGATGCAGTTCGACAAGGGCTACATCTCGCCGTACATGGTCACCGACCAGGAGCGGATGGAGGCGGTGCTCGAGGATCCCTACATCCTCATCGCCAACCAGAAGATCGGCTCCGTGCGTGACCTGCTCCCGATCCTCGAGCAGGTGATGCAGAGCGGCAAGCCACTCGTGATCGTCTCCGAGGACGTCGAGGGCGAGTCGCTCGCAACGCTCGTCGTAAACAAGCTCCGGGGCACGTTCACCGGCGTCGCCGTCAAGGCGCCCGGGTTCGGCGACCGGCGCAAGCGCATGCTCGAGGACATCGCCATCCTCACGGGCGGCGAGGTGATCACCGAGGAGATGGGCCTCAAGCTCGAGAACACCCAGCTCTCGCAGCTCGGCCACGCCCGGCGTGTCGTGGTGTCCAAGGACACGACGACCGTCATCGACGGCGCCGGTGAGAAGAAGCAGATCGAGGGCCGGATCAACCAGATCCGCTCCGAGATCGAGAGCACGGACTCGGACTTCGACCGCGAGAAGCTGCAGGAGCGGCTTGCCAAGCTCGCGGGCGGGGTCGCGGTCGTCAAGGTCGGCGCCGCAACCGAGACCGAGATGAAGGAGAAGAAGCACCGCGTCGAGGACGCGCTGCAGGCCACCCGGGCCGCCCTCGAGGAGGGCATCGTTCCCGGCGGGGGAGTCGCGCTCCTGAACGCACAAGGCGCGATCGACCCGAGCGGTCTGACCGACAACGACGAGCGCACGGGCGCGGAGATCATCCGTCGCTCGCTCGAGGAGCCGCTCCGCCAGATCGCGGAGAACTCGGGCCTCGAGGGGTCGGTCGTGGTCGAGAAGGTCCGCGGCCTGAAGCCGGGCGAGGGCCTGAACGCCGACGACGGCGACTACGGCGACCTCGTCAAGGCCGGCGTGATCGACCCGACGATGGTCACACGGTCGGCGCTGCAGAACGCGGCCTCGATCGCCAAGAACATCCTCACCACGGAGGCGATCGTGGCCGAGCCCCCCGAGAAGGACGGCGGCGGCGCCCCCGCCGGTATGCCCGACATGGGCGGGATGATGTAGCAACCGCCTCGAGCGGAAGCGTTGAAAGGGCCCGGCGAGAGCCGGGCCCTTTCTTATTCCAGCGCCAGGCCGCGCGGGGGGACCGGGGACGACTGGACGATCGAGGTCGTCGTCTGGCCCAGGATGGCGAAGCGGTCGATGACCTCCTCGAGGTGCTCCACGTCGCGGACGTTGGCGCGCATGATGTAGCAGTCCTCGCCCGTGATCCTGGTGCACTCGACGACCTCCGGGGTCGCGACAGCCGCCTCGGCCACGTTCTGCAGCTGGCCCGGCGCCGGGCGGATGCGGATCACGGCGCCCAGCGACAGTCCTAGGGCACGGGGATCCACGTCCGCGTGGTAGCCGCGGATCACGCCGCGCTGCTCCAGGCGCTGCAGCCGCTCCGTTACGGCCGGGGCCGAGAGCCCGACCCGACGCCCGAGCTCGGCCATCGTCACCCGCCCTTCGGCCTGGACCTCGGCGACGATCCGGCGGTCGGTGTCGTCGAGAACGGAATTGTTTGCGATCGTGGTGTTTGGCCGTGGATTCGCAGGCACCTGCGGGACTCTACCGCCGACGTCCCATGGACACAAGCGGAATAGCCAGGCAATCTTCAGTCATGGCCAACCGCGTGCCGCCCCACCTCTACTTCGTCACCAGCGCGGTCTTCCACTACCTCGGGCCCGCGTTCGCCGTCCTCCTGTTCGCCAGGGTCGACGTCCTCGGCGTCGCCTGGCTGCGGATTGCGTCGGCCGGGCTGATCTTTGCGGTCTGGCGCCGGCCGTGGCGGACGTTCGCCCGCCTCGACCGGGGAGGCAGGCAACTGCTGGTGGCGTGGGGGGTCGTGCTGGCCGCCATGAACGCGTGCTTCTACATCGCCATCGACCGGCTGCCACTCGGCACCGTCGCGGCGATCGAGTTCCTCCCGGTGGTCGGCCTGGCCGCCCTCGGCGCCCGGACCCCTCGGAACGCCGGCGCCCTGCTTCTGGCGGTCGCCGGAGTCTACCTCCTCACCGACGTCCAACTGGTCGCGCAGCCCCTTGGGATCGCCTTCGCGTTCGCCAACGCCGCGCTCTTCTCGCTGTACATCGTCCTGGCGCACCGCGCGTCCCGCCACGAGCACATGGGCGGGATCGACGGCCTCGGGGCGGCCATGCTGATCGCCCTGGTCGCGATCACGCCCATCGGGGGTTGGCAGGCCGCGCCGGCGTTCTCCGACGCGACCGCGCTGATGGCGGGGATCGGGGTGGGCGTCTCGTCGTCGGTGATCCCCTACGTGACCGACCAGCTCGCGATGCGCCGCCTCCCACGGCCCACATACGCGCTGATGGTCTCGCTGCTGCCGGCCACGGCGACCGTCATCGGCCTGCTGGTCCTCGCCCAGGTTCCCACCCCGGCCGAGCTCGTAGGCGTGGCCGGCGTAATCGCGGCCATCGCCATCCACCGAGATCCGTCGGCGGCGCCCGTCGAGCCCGACGCCGAGGCGATCGCGGCGTAGCGTCAGGCGGGGAGGACCCGGTCGAGCGTGTCCGGCAGCGGCGCCAGGTCCGGCAGCTCCGCTGCGGGCTCTCCTCTGACCGGCTCGGAGAGCCGGTTGATCCAGACGCACGGAAGCCCCAGCTCGCGGGAGGGCTCGACGTCGTGGTACAGGCTCGCCGCGACGTGCACATGTCGAGAGGGGTCGGCTCCGGTCTGGGGGAGGAACTCCCGCCAGTGGCCGTGCGCGGGCTTGTAGGAGCCGATCTCGGAGGCGACGATCGCGAGGTCGAACGGCACGCCGATGCGCTGCATGGACGCCTCGATGTACTCGCGGTCCGTGTTGGAGAGGATCACGAGCCTCCAGCCGCGCCCTCGCGCGTCGGTGAGCGCGGCCGGGACCTCCGGGAAGACCTGCCACTCGGGGAGGGATGCCCCGAGGGCGTCACGCTCATCGTCGGGGAGGTCGCGCCCCAGCGACTCGGCGACACCGGCGAGGCCCCTGGCGAGGACGTCCCGGTAGGGCGCCCCCGGCGTCTCCGCCTCGATCTGCGGCTCCAGCTCGTGGTAGCGGGCGAGCGCAGTCTTCCGCGAATCCGGCCCAAAAAGCCGCTCGAGCTGGTCGCCGATGCCGCGGTTCCAGTCGACGAGCGTCCCGTAACAGTCGAACGTCGCCCATCTCGTCTCGGCTGAATTCACGCCACTCCTTTCCGGGCTGATCTCGGGTATCCGGCCACCCCGCGCGCACCGGCGATATTCTCCGCGAATCCGGCCAGTGATGGGGGGCCGGGCACGAGAGGAGGATGGGGTGTTAACGAAGGCTCTAGCCGTTTGCGCGGTGGTCGTAACCACCGCTGCGATCAGTGCTTGTGGAGGTAGCAGCAGTAGCACGAGCGCCAGCAGCGGAAGCGGAAGCGGAACGGTCGACGTCTATTCGAGTCTGCCGCTGACGGGCGCATCGACTGCGCAGACCAAGCCGCTGGTCAACGGCATCAAGCTCGCGCTCTCACAGGCGAACAACAAGGCCGGCGACTACACGGTGAAATACACGTCGCTCGACGACGCAACCGCGCAGGCGGGCGAGTGGGATCCGGGCCAGACGGCCGCGAACGCGCGCAAGGCCGCCGCCGACCCGAACACCGTGTACTACATCGGCGAGTTCAACTCCGGGGCGAGCGAGGTCTCGATCCCGATCCTGAACAACGCCGGGATCCCGCAGGTCAGCCCCGCAAACACGTACGTGGGCCTGACGACGAACGAGCCGGGCAGCGCACCGGGCGAGCCGGAGAAGTACTACCCGACCGGTAACCGCACCTACCTGCGGATCGTCCCGCGCGACTCCATTCAGTCGGCCGCGGACCTGATGGCGATGAAGCAGGCCGGCTGCACCAAGGTCGCCGTGGCCAATGACAAGGAGGCCTACGGCGCCGGGCTCGCCGCTCTGCTCGAGTTGGAGAAGGGGCAGTTCGGAATCAACATCACCAGCAACACGGGCATCGACCCGAAGGCTGCGAACTTCCGCACCTACGCACAGCAGGTGAAGAACGAAGGAGCTGATTGCTTCTTCTTCGCCGGCATCGTGTCGAACGGCGCGGTGCAGCTCACCAAGGACGTCAACGCAGCAGTGCCGAAGGCGAAGATCTTCGGCGGCGACGGCGTCTGCACGAGCTCGTACACCAGCGAGAAGGACGGCGGCGTTCCGGCCAGCATCGCTCCGTTGCTGCAGTGCACGGTTGCGACGCTCGACCTGAAGAGCTATCCGGGCGGAAAGGACTTCCTCGCCGCCTACTCAAAGGCGTACGGGACGGACAATCCGGACCCGTACGCGATCTACGGATATGAGGCGATGAAGCTCGGGTTGGACACCATCTCGGGCCTCGGCGCGGACGGGAACGACAAGCAGAAGGTCCTCGACGCGCTGTTCGCGACCAAGGATCGCCATTCGGTTCTCGGGACCTACGGGTTCGACTCCAACGGCGATACGACGCTGACTTCGTACGGCCTGTACAGCGTCGGCTCGGACGGCAACCCGGTGTTCGAAAAGACACTGACGCCGCCCGCATCGGTCGCATCTCAGTAAGGCATAGGTAGATCGGTTGAGGAGGGGGCGCCGCGGCGCCCCCTCCTCACCACGGAGAGGAGGGCACGGACGTGGAAGCCAGGTCCATGACGGTCAGCTTGCCGGCCGGGCCGAAGGGCGCGATCGCGAAGCTCCGTCAGACGGCCGGTGGCTGGGGGCTGATCGTGGCGCTCCTGATCCTCCCCGTCTACTACGCGATCAAGGACCTGACACAGGGCTACCAGGCCGGGATCGCGCACGGCCAGCCGATCATCGTCCACAACCTCTCGCAGTTCGGCGAGACGGTCGTCCAGGGGATCTCCAACGGGATGATCTGGGCGCTGATAGCGATCGGCTACACGCTCGTCTACGGGATCATCGAGCTGATCAACTTCGCCCACGGCGACGTCTTCATGATCGGCTCGTTCGCCACCGTCGGCTTCTGGGGGACCATCGGCCTCGGGCTCGCGACCGGGACCGTCGGGCTCGTCTTCGGCCTGATCCTGACGCTCATCGTGGGCATGGCGGTCTGCGGGAGCCTTAACGTGCTGATCGAGCGGGTCGGGTACCGCCCGCTGCGAAACGCGCCGAAGTTAGCCCCGCTGATAACCGCCGTCGGCTTCTCGTTCATCCTCCAGAACGTGGGCCTGCTGTGGCTCGGGGGCTCGCCGGTCGGCGTCAGCGACCTCCTCCACCAGAACGACGTCGTGTTCAGCATCTCCGGCGTCGACATCCATCGGGCGGACGTGCTCGCCGTCGGCATTACGGTGCCGCTGGTGGTCGCGCTCACCTGGTTCCTCGCCCACGCGAGGCCCGGACGGGCGATGCGCGCGACGGCGCAGGACCCCGAGGCCGCCCGGCTCATGGGGATCAACGTGGACCGCACGATCTCGCTGACCTTCCTGCTCGGCGGGATGCTCGCCGGGGCCGCCGGCCTCGTCTATGCGCTCTACCAGACGACGATCTGGTACTTCCAGGGTTTCGAGGCGGGCCTGATCGCGTTCACCGCGGCCGTGATGGGAGGCATCGGGAACGTGCGCGGCGCCGTGCTCGGCGGCCTGATCATCGGCATCATCCAGCAGTTCTCCGACGCTCGCTTCGGGCCCGAATGGACGGGCGCCGTCGTGTTCGCCTATCTGATCCTGATCATGGTCCTGCGCCCCCACGGGCTGCTCGGCGAGGAGACCCGGGAGGCGGGGTGAGCGTATGAGCGAGCTCGTCGCGCAGCTGCGAGAGTGGCGAGAGGCGGTCGAGGAGCGGCTGCCTTCATGGACGCCCATGGCCCTCGCCGGCGTCCTGATCGTTGTCGGGATCCTGCTTCCGTTCGCATTCGCACCGACGAGCGGCTTCATGGACGCGACCATCAAGTCGCTCGCGTTCGTGGTCATGGCGCTCGGCCTGAACATCGTCGTCGGCTTCGCCGGACTGCTGGACCTGGGGTACGTGGCCTTCTACGCGATCGGCGCCTACTGCATGGGTTGGTTCGCGTCGGGCTTCTTCTACAAGGCGAACACCCATGTGCTGACCTCAGCGCTGCCGACGGTGCCGGGGATTCACCTCAACTTCCTGCTGGTCCTGCTGGCCGCGGCGCTGATTTGCGCGGTCTTCGGCGTGATCATCGGGCTGCCCACGCTGCGCCTGCGGGGCGACTACATCGCGATCGTCACGCTTGCGTTCGGAGAGATCATCGGCACGGTGGCCGTCAACGGGACAGACATCCACCTCACCAGTGGGAACGGGACCCCCGGTGACCCGGGCATGACGCTGACCGCCGGGAACCAGGGGATCTCCGCTCTCGACCTTCCGTACTTCCCTGGGATCGGGAAATTCCAGCTCCTGAACCTGCGGGCGTGGTACTGGCTGATCTTCGCGATCCTGCTACTCGTCCTGTTCGTGAACATCCGGCTGCGGGACTCGCGCCTGGGCCGCGCCTGGGTCGCGCTCCGCGAGGACGAGGTCGCCGCCGTCTCGATGGGCATCCCGGCCGTGCGGACCAAGCTGCTTGCCTACTCGATCGGTGCCACGTTCGGCGGGATGTCCGGGGCGTTCCTGGGCGCCTACTACACGACTGTGAACGCCAGCCAGTTCGCCTTCTCGTTCTCGATCTTCGTCCTCGCGATGATCATCGTCGGCGGGCTGGGATCGATCTGGGGAGCCGTGCTGGGGGCCCTGCTGCTCTCGTACATCAACTTCTATTTCATCCCCGACGTCTTCAACAGCCTCCCGGGCACGTTCGGGCTGGACTTCAGCCTCACCGACCTGTCGTTCGGGATCTTCGGCTTCCTGCTCGTGCTCGTGATGGTCCTCCGGCCCCAGGGCCTGTTTCCGGAGCGACGCCGAAAACTCGAGCTCACGCAGGAGATCGACCGCGGCGAGTCCATGCTGCAGGAGCCGACGACGTGAGCACCGCCGAGAGCGCGCCGGCTGCACCCGCGGCGGGCGCCAACGCGGCGCCCATCATGCGCGCCCAACAGGTGTCGAAGGAGTTCGGCGGGCTGGTGGCGGTCAACGACGTCTCGATCGACGTACCCGAGCGCTCGATCGTCTCCATCATCGGGCCGAACGGGGCCGGCAAGACAACGCTCTTCAACATGTTGACGGGGCTGTACAAGCCGAGTGCCGGCCGCATCTACTTCAGGGACCGCGACATCACGTCAAAGCGGCCCGACCTCATCACGGGCATGGGGGTCGCGCGCACCTTCCAGAACATCCGGCTCTTCCGTGCCATGACGGCGCTCGAGAACGTGGTGGTCGGACGTCACGCCCGTATGCGCGCAGGCGTCTGGGGGTCGATCTTCCGCCCGCCGCACGTTCGCCGCGAGGAGCGCGCCACGCGGAAGCGAGCTGGGGAGATCCTCGACTACGTCGGCCTTCAGCACACGGTGTTCGACCAGCTCGCCGGCAACCTCTCCTACGGGGACCAGCGGCGCGTCGAGATCGCCCGCGCGCTTGCGTCGGAACCCACGCTGCTGCTCCTCGACGAGCCGACCGCGGGAATGAACCCGCAGGAGTCGGACCGGCTCACCGACTTCATGCGCAAGCTCCGCGACGACCTGGGGCTCACGATCCTCCTCATCGAGCACGACATGCGCGTCGTCATGGGCATCTCCGAGCGCATCACGGTCCTCGACCTCGGCGAGCAGATCGCCGAGGGCCCGCCTGCCGAGATCCGCCACAACTCCCGTGTGATCGAGGCCTACCTCGGCAAGCAGGACGAACAGGGCGACGGCTGATGCCGCTCTTGGAGGTCGAGGACATCCACGCCCACTACGGGACGATCGAGGCGCTTCGGGGCGTCTCGCTGATCGTGGAGGAGGGGCAGGTGGTGACCCTGATCGGGTCGAACGGCGCGGGGAAGTCCACCACGCTCCGCGCGATCTCGGGCCTCACGCCGGCCAGCTCGGGCACCATCAGGTTCGCCGGCGAGGTGATCACCCGCGCCCCCACCGAGGCCATCGTCGCCCGCGGCGTCGCCATGGCGCCGGAGGGCCGGCACGTCTTCCCGCGAATGAGCGTTCGCGAGAACCTCGATTTGGGCGCCCACCGCCGGCGCGGGGACGGGATCGCCGAGGACCTTGAGCGCGTCTACTCACTGTTCCCCCGGCTCAAGGAGCGCGAGCGCCAGAAGGCGGGAATGATGTCCGGCGGCGAGCAGCAGATGCTGGCGATCGGGCGGGCGCTGATGGCCCGGCCCAAGCTCCTGATGCTCGACGAGCCGTCGATGGGTCTCGCGCCGATCCTGGTCGAGCGCATCTACGAGACGATCGCCGAGATCAACCGCGACGGCGTGACCATCCTGCTAGTCGAGCAGAACGCCAAGTACGCGCTGGACATCGCGGCGCGCGCCTACGTGCTCGAAACGGGTCGCGTCGCGCTCGCGGACGACTCCGCGAAGCTGCGGGACGACCCCGAAGTCCAGAGGGCGTACCTGGGCGTATGACCGTCATCGCTCTGATCGGGGCCAAGGGGCTGTACCTGCTGTTCGCCTGGCTCCTCTCCGCGGCCGCCGCGGCGTGGCTCACGGATCGCAAGGGCTACGGCGAGCGCCTTGGGCTCGCGTTCGGGCTGCTGCTCTCCGTCGTCGGGGTCCTGATCGCCCTGCTGCTTCCCGGCCGGCCCGGGTCCCGCTGGAAGGAGGACGGGCCCCTGTCGCGGCGGCACTAGTCGCCGGGATCCCGGCGATCCGGGATGAACCTGTTAGTCGCTCTCGCCATCGTCGTCGCCGCGGCCGGGGTCGCCGCGCTCCTCATGGTGGCCGTGCGCCGCCGCATCCCCGGCGCCGTGCTGAGGGAGCCCGCCCGGGGAACCCCGATGCTGACCATGCTCGGGACGGCCTTCGCCGTGCTCCTCGCGTTCATCACCCTCGCCGCGTTCCAGACCTACAACGGCGCGAAGTCCGGCGCCGCCTCCGAGGCGGACGCTGTGCTCGAGATGTTCCGGACGGCCGAGTTCTTCCCCGCCGACGAGCGCAACGAGCTCCGCTCCGACTTCGTTTGTTACGGCCGCTCGGTCGTCAGTGCCGAATGGCCCGCGATGGGCGACGGCCACAGCTCGCCGCAGGTAGATCGCTGGATCGCCGCCTACCGCGACCTGTTCTCGCGCCTCGACCTGGCGTCGGCACGGGCGCGGCTGGGCTTACAGGAGGTCCTGCAGGAGGCTCGCGCGAGAACCGATGGCCGCCAGCAACGGCTCGAGGAGGCGTCCCCATCCGTCCCCACCCCGCTATGGGTCGTCCTCGTCCTCGGTGGAGTCGTGGCCATCGTGCTCCAGCTGGCGATGGCGGACCGCCGGGAGCGGCTCGCGGTCCAGTGCGGGATGATCGCGGGGGTGGCTGCGATCGTTGCCGCGGGCCTCTTGCTCGTCTCGTTCCTCGACCACCCGTACGAGGGGCATGCCGGCAGCATCCAGCCAACGGAGATGCAGCGGGCCTTCACGGAGATGCGGACCGCGAACCCGGGCCTCGGGGAGTCCTGCAGCGCCGAAAGCGTGCCGTCCGCGTGACACCGGTGAGCTGGCGGCCGGCCGGGGTAGGGTCTCGCCAGCGGCATGGCCTATCTCCTGAAGGCGATCTCTGGGCTCGGGCTGTTTGGCGGCGGGATCGCCCTCGCCAACGTGAAGCTCGTGAAGCTGCTCGAGACCGGCACCTGCGCCTCGGGCAACACGCCGTACGTCATCCGCCATCCCTGCCCGCCGGGCACCGGTAGCGCGATCCTCCTTCTGATGGCAGGCATCTTCGCCGCGGTGATCGGCGCCGGCCTGTTCGCCGCCCGCGGGACGCCGTCGTGGGCGAAGGACCGGCCCCATCGGGTCTCCACCTTCTCGGTCACCTGGGGCATCGGCTTCACGGTTACCGGGGCGGTCTCGCTGATCACGGCGCTCGGCGACGCTCGCTCGGCCAGGGTGGGAAGCTCGGCGGCCTGATCGTTGGAATCACCTTCCTGCTGATGGGAGTGCCAGTCCTGCTCTTCGCCCTTTGGAGCCTGATCTCGAGCCTCGGCTCGCGTGACGAGCGACCCATGGCGACGGCGACCAGCCTGGGAAGCGGCGCCGGTACGGTGAGTACCGGGGTGTTCGAGGGCTTCGCGACTCCGGCGCCGCGGCCGGCCTCCGGATTCGGGAGCGTCGCTCCGGCGGCGAGCACCAGTGAGGGCAATCGGATCGCGAAGCTCCAAACGCTTGCCGAGCTGCGGAAGTCGGGCGCCCTCACCGAGCAGGAGTTCGAGCGGGAGAAGGCGAGGCTGCTCGGCGAGGCCTAGGCCCCGAGCACCGCATCCAGCGGCAGCGGTTCCACGCCCAGGCGTTCGGCGTCCGCGGTGCCGCGGGCACTGACCATCGGTACCTCCATCAGCTCGGCCTCCTCCCAGGTGGCGAATACCGCCTCCCCGAAGATGCGCCGCAGGGTGACGAGCGCCAGGTGCACGAACCCCAGCGGGACGTGGATCAGCGGCCGCTCGCGCCCGGTTGCACGCGCGGCCGACTGCGCGATCTGGTCGTAGGTCAGGACCTGCGGCCCCGCCAGCTCATAGCGGGCCTTCTCGTCGGTCCGTTCGAGAGAGGAGACCACGCAGCGAGCCACGTCGTGCGCCCAGATCGGCTCGAACTCCGCTTTGCCGGAGCCCGAGATGGGCAGCGCGGGGAGGAGCGCCAGGCGCTTCATCAGCCGCACCCAGCGGTCGGCCGGGTCGTAGACGATCGAGGGCGCGAAGATCGTCGTCCTCAGAGGAGCTTGCGCAACCGCCTGCTCGGCCAGCGCCTTGGCGCGGAAGAACCGCGTGCGCTGCGTGTCGCTGGCGCCGATGGCCGAGAAGAAGACGAAGTGCTCGACGCCGGCGCGCTCGGCAGCCCTCAGGAGCCGGTTGGTCGCCAGGCCGTTCAGCTCCTCGACCCGCGCGTAGGGCTCGTCGCGGATCGCAGCCGCCAGATGGATGACGGTGTCCACGCCGCGGAGCGCCTGGCGCTGGAGGTGGCCGTCGCCGAGTCGCGCCAGGTCGCCCAGGGCGATCTGCACGTCGACGCGATGGCGCCCCAGGCCGCGCGGATCGCGAACGAGGGCACGCACGTCGTGCCCGGCCCCCAGCAGCAGCGGTAGAAGCGCCCTGCCGACCGTTCCACTGGCCCCGGTCAGGAGGATCACGGCGCGGACTCTACCCGTACCCTTGAGACCGCCAGCCGCCTCACCCAAGCACGGATCGTCACTTTCCTATCGGGGCCTATGAGGCCAACTTGCCTAGAATGTCGCTCCGCCCCCGCGGCAGGACCCGCGGGGCGAACGATCTGGATTCACCTACCGAGGCACCCAAAGAGGGAGAAACACCAGCCGTGGCCTACGTCATCGCCGAGCCCTGCATCGGAGAGAAGGACAACTCGTGCGTCGAGGTCTGTCCCGTCGACTGCATCCATCCCACTCCCGACGAGCCGGACTACGAGGCCGCCAAGCAGCTCTTCATCGACCCCGACGAGTGCATCGACTGCGACGCCTGCGTCGAGGCCTGCCCGGTGGACGCCTGCTTCGCCGAGGACCAGCTCCCGGACGAGTGGGGCAAGTACATCCAGATCAACGCCGAGTACTACGCGAACGCCTAGCGACCAGCCGCGATCAGCTGAGCGCTGTAGCCTGCGTCGAAATTCGCCTCACTCGAGCGAAGGGAGAACGCATTGGGCGAAAACGAGAAGACCTTTGAGGGGCGCTGCTGGTGCGGCGCCGTCACGATCACCGTCACGGGCGACCCGGAAGGCGCCGGCTACTGCCATTGCAAATCCTGTAGGAGCTGGTCCGCTTCCCCGGTCAACGCATTCACGCTCTGGAAGCCCGAGGCGGTCGAGGTGACCCAGGGCGAGGACCAGATCGGCGAGCACCACCTGAACGAGCGAAGCTACCGGCAGTGGTGCAAGGCCTGCGGCGGCCATCTGTTGACGCGGCATCCGGAGTGGGATGTGGTCGACGTCTACGCGGCGACCATCCCGACGTTTCCATTTGAACCCGGGGTCCACGTCAATTACGAATCGACTGTCCTGCCCATGAAGGACGGGCTTCCCAAGATGAAGGACTTCCCCGCAGAGCTGGGCGGCTCCGGCGAGACGCTCGCCGAGTAGGTCCGCGGCTTAGCGCTGGACGACCGGCAGCGCGGTCCCGCTGACGGCGGGTTCGGGCATCGCGGCCGGCGGCGGCGCCTGCATGACCGGAAGCTCCTGCGGCGTCGCGGCCACGATGCCGCGCGCGGCGTTGCGGATCGCCTGCGCGGCGGGCGCGTTCGGCTGCTCGAGGACCAGCTGCGAGCCGGCGTCGGCGGCCTCGCGAAGCTCTTCCGAGAGCGGCACCTTGCCGATCAGCGGGACGTCGAGCTCGTCGGCGAGCAGCTGGCCGCCGCCCTCGCCGAAGATGGTGACGCGCTGGCCGTCGGGGCCGGTGAAGGCAGACATGTTCTCGATCACCCCGAGGAGCTCGAGGTCAACCTTCTCGGCCATCTCGGCAGAGCGGCGAGCGACGGTCTGGGCGGCGGGCTGGGGCGTCGTCACGATCAGGATCTTTGCCTGGGGCAGGAGTTGTGCCAGCGTCATCGAGACGTCGCCCGTGCCGGGCGGGAGGTCGAGCAGGAGGTAGTCCAGGTCGCCCCAGTCGACGTCCTCGAGGAACTGCTGGATCGCCTTGTGGAGCATCGGGCCACGCCAAACCACGGCGGCGTTCTCCTCGACGAAGAAGCCGATCGACATCACCTTCACCCCGGAGGCAGCCGTGAGCGGCACGATCTTGCGCTCGGCATTCACCTCGGGCTTGCTGTTGACGCCCAGCATGCGGGGTATCGAGTAGCCGTAGACGTCGCAGTCGAGCGCGCCCGCCGAGTGACCCTCGGCCTGTAGCGCGGCCGCCAGGTTCGCGGTCATCGTGGACTTGCCGACGCCGCCCTTTCCCGACGCCACGCAGACGACGTTCTTGACCTGGGCCAGCGCCCCCTCGGGGAGCCGCTGCCGGCCCAGGCTCTGCTGGATCTTGCCCTTCTCCTCGTTTGACAGGACATCGAAGGTGACGCCCACGCGCGTGACGCCCTCCAGCGCCCCCACGCGCTCGGCCACGGCGTTCTGGAAGTGGGACCGGATCGGGCACCCGGGGGTCGTGAGCGACACAACGACGTCTACGCGGCCGTCGTCGGCGATCTGGATGGAGCGCACCATCCCGAGCTCGACGATGTTTCGCCGCAGCTCGGGATCGATCACGCCCTGGAGCGCGTCGGTGATCTGTTCCTTGGTGGGTAGTGCCACTACCTTCATTCTGACAGGAGGGCCCCGAACGTCGATCGACCGGCGCGATGGCCGGTCGATCGGGGAGGAGAGGTTGCTGTTCTGCTCGCGAGGTTTGCTGCGAGCAGATCCCTCCGGGACGCCACCTCTCAGGCGGCCCGGGCTAAGGGTGCTAGACGAGCGTCGAGACCCGCTCGGAAACCGTGGTCTGCGCCTGCTTTAGGCCCTTCTCGACCTGGGCGCGGTTCTGCTTGACCGTGGTCTCGAACCGGCGCCGCCGCTGCTTGGCCTGGCGCTGGAGCCTGTTCCGGGTCTGGCGCGCGCGGGTGCGAGCCTTGCGCCGGGAGGTGGCCCCGCGACGCTCGAGCTTGTTCAGCTCGCGCTCGACCTGGGTGCGGAAGCTCTTCAGCTCGCGCTCGGCGGTCTCGCGCTTCGTGAACGGCTCGACGACCTCGTTGACGCGGTCAGCGACAGTGAGGACGACCCCGACGGGGACGTCGACGGTCCGCTCGGCGGTCTGCCGCGCGTAGGAGACGCTGCCGTTGCGGACCTTGGTCAGGCCCTCGCGGATCTTCTGGGCGTCTGTGCGGCTGGTGGTGGTGGTCTTCGTCGTACGCGGAGCGCTCTTGCGCCGCGTCGTCTTGGTGGTGGTGGTGCCGTTGGCTGCCATCTTTCCTTTCCAATCTCTAGTGCCTTATTTCTAAGGTTGTTCGAGGTTATCAAAGCGAACAGGTGTTTGTACACCTCTCCGTGGGAGAGTTACGCGCTCGGAGCGAGAGTTTCGAGTGGCTCAGGCCGCGGCCGCGGCCGATCGCCCGCCGACCCGCTCGAGCCATCGTGAGGGCTGCTCGAGCTCCTCGGCGGTCGGGAGGGCTTCGGGGGCGGACCAGACTCGATTGAGGCCCTCGATCCCCGACTCCTCGGCGACCGCGTCGCAGAAGGCCTTGCCCAGCTTGTACTGGCGCAGCTTCAGCTCCATGCCGAGGAGCCTCGATATGACCTCGCCGAGGCCGCCGCGCCGGGCTCGTCGCATGTCGAGGCGATCGCGCAGCCGCGCGTAGCCGGGCTCGGTCGCGGCGCCCGCCATGTCCATCACGTGCTCCGCGTGGCCCTCGATGACGGACATCGCCGCCTGCAGGCGGTCCAGCACCTGTGCCTGCTCGGGTCCCGCGAGCATCCGCGCGAGGTCGCCCTGCAGGAGCGACCGGATTGTCTTGCGCGGGTCGCTGGTCAGCACCCGCTTGGCGAGGCCCTGAAGCGACGCTCGGTCCATCTGCGCCGTGGCGCCGTCGATGAGCTCCTGGAGGAGACCGGCGAGGTGGCCGCGGAGCCACGGTACGGAGGTGAACTGCACCGCGTGGGTGGTCTCGTGGATCGCGATCCACTTGAGGAACACCTCCGGCGTCTCGCCGAGCTGGAGGTGCGTGCCGGCGAGGTTGGGCCCGACGAACAGCAGCCGCTCCGGGCGGTCGGATTCGACGATCGGGATGTCGTATTGACCGAGCACCTTGCGCGCCGCGTAGCCGACGGCTACTCCAGCCTCGGCTCCCGCGGCCCCCCCGGCCAGCGACCGCGCGAGGCCGCCCAACGGCCCGGGCGCCTTCATCCCGCCGGCGATGCGCTCCTCGAACTCGTGCGAGACGTCGCTGAGCGTTTGCAGGCCGACACGTGCCCACTCGGCCCGGTCGACGACCTCGGGCCGGAGAATTGGACGGGCGGGAGTGAGGCGCGTGTACTCGACGACCAGCCCGATCGCCTCGTCGCAGGCGGACTCGACCGCCGGTCCGGAGAAGTAGCCCGGGTCGGATCCGCCGCCGGCCACGCCGATCGCTACGCGCCGGGCCAGGCTCCAGTCGACGAATCGGTCCACGGTCAGCTCGCCGCCTCGGGGGCGGGCTCCGCGAAACGCTGGGCCTCGAGGACGGTCGCGAGCATCTCGGAGTCCAGTGCGGCGGCGACGTGGTACCGGGCGTCGAGGTCCAAGCTTACGTCGAGCCCCTCGCCGGCGAAGGCGACCACGGCGCCGCCCTCGCGAGCGATCAGCTGGCCGGCCGCCGCGTCCACCGAGCGGGAGGCGCGGCCGGTGAGCATCGCGTCGAAGCGACCGCCCCCCACGTTGCAGAGCGAGATCGCGATCGAGCCCACCGAGCGCATCCGGTACGCCTTCCCCTGCAGGGCGTCGAGCACGGGGATCAGGCGCTCCGGCTTCGCTCCTTCGACACCCACGACCTCGAGCCCGAACCCGGGGCCCTCGGCCCGCAGCGGCTCCTCGTTCACCTGGGCGCCGTCGCCACGGCGCGCGAAGTACTCGTCGTCCGAGCCGAAGTCGTAGACATAGCCGACCTCCACGTCGGCCATCGTGCGCCCGGACGCGACCGCGATGCTGAGCGAGAACGACGGCAGCATGCGGCGGGCGTTCAACGAGCCGTCGAGGGGGTCGATCACAACCGTCGCGCCCGAGTTCGCCGCGCCGAAGCGCACCTCGCCCCGCTCCTCGGAGATCGCCGTGAACTCGAGGCCCTCCTCGTGCATCCGTTCGAGCTCCGCGAAGACGATGTCCTCGCTGCGGCGGTCGATCGCGAGCGTGTGATCCCCGCCCTCGCCGACGCCGTCATAGACGGTCCGGGCGGCGATAGTCCGCTCCGCCGCGAACAGCTCCCGCTGCGCGGCGACCATTCGACCGCAGGCGCCGAGCCAATCGGCGCCGACTACATCGCCCGCAGCGGAAGCGCTCGCGTCCGCTTCGGAGGTCTGCCTGCGGGCCACGCCACCATGCTAGCCCCGGTGCCCGGCAGGCCCTCGTGCAGACGCTAGCGTTAGCTCGGTGGAGGGAGAGCGCCCACCGGGACCCGGACCAGAGCCGACCAAGCTCCAGGCGCGGGTCATCGGCCACCGCGAGGGTCCGCTCCTCGTCTCCGGGCCGGCGGGGTCCGGCCGCAGCGAGGCGCTCGTGCGCCGGCTCGAGAGCCTGGCCCACGCCGGCGTGGAGCCGCAGTACGTCCTCATCCTGACCCGCTCCCGCGCGGGTGCGGCGCGGCTACGGGACCGCGCCGGCGCTGTGGTGGACCCGCCCTACGAGGAGCTCTGGATTGCCACCTACGAGGCGGCCGCCGGGCGGCTGCTGAGCGAGTACGCCCTGGAGGCGGGGCTCGATCCCTTCTTCGCCACCGTCCGCCTCGCGGATCGGCTGGCGTTGCTGCTCGACCACCTGGACGACCTCTCCCTGCGACGCCATGAGATCCGCGGCAACCCGGCGGGCCTGCTCGCGCGCCTGCTGCGGCGAATCGACGCCCTGAAGGCGGAGGGGATCAGCCCCGGGAGGCTTCGCGACTGGGCGGAGGAGCGCGAGCGGGAATCGGCGGTCGCGCAGGAGAAGGAGCGCGCCCGCCGCGAGCGGGAGTTCGCGGAGCTCTACGCCAGCCATGACCGGATCCTGCGCGAGAACGGGAGCCTCGACAGCGGCGATCTGGTGATCGAGCTCGAGCGGCTGCTGCGCGAGCGCTCGGACGTGCGCCGCGAGGTCTCCACCCGCTTCCCATTCGTGATGATCGACGAGCTCGAGGACGCCGGGGCTGCCCACCGCGCGCTCATCGACGCGGTGGCCGAGCACCAGAACGTCGTCTGCGCGTGCGACACCGCGCAGTCCATCCGGCGCCCCCCGGCAGCCGTCGTCGACCCGGGCCCATCGTTCATGGAGCGATACCCCGAGGCGGCCCACGTCGTCCTCGACCGGCCGCTCAGGTTCGGGCCGGACGTGGCGCGCGTCGCGGGGGCGGTCGCCGCCCTCGCCGGGGACGATCGCCCAGCTGCGGGCGAGCAGCAGGGTGATGACGGGGATTCGGTGGTGCGCTTTTGGCGCTCGACCACCGAGCGCGCCGAGGCGCAGGCGGCGGCGCGGGAGATCGAGCACCTGCTCGCCGCGGGGGAGGTGCGGCCCGAGGCCGTCTGCGTGATCGTCGGTTCGGGCTGGCGGGAGGCGCGCCTGGTGGCCGCCGCGTTCGAGGAGCGGGCGGTCCCGTTCCGGTTCGCGGGCGACGCGGCACTGTTCCAGCGCCCCGAGGTGCGAGACGTGCTCGCCTGGCTGCGGATGCTGGCCGACCCCACGGATTCGGCCGCGGTCGTGCGGGCGCTCACCCGCCCGCCGGTTGAGCTGCGCTCGATCGACCTCGCCCGCTGCACGGCGATCGCCCGGCGGCGCAAGCTCGACATGATCTCAGCGCTCGACGCCGCCCTGGAGAGCCCCCAGTTGCCGCCGGAGGCTCGCGACCGGATCAAGGCCTTCCTCAAGCTCCAGCGCTCGGCTTCCGCGGCGATGGAGGAAATGCGCGCCGACGTCTTCGTCCGCCGGCTCATCGAGCGCATCGGCCTGCGGCGCCACCGGCTGTTCGTCGCGACGCCCGAGGCCGCCGAGCGCCTCCAGAGCCTCTCCCGGCTGTCCGAGTTGGCCGCCGCCTGGACCCGGCGGGAGCCCCGCGGCTCGGTTCGCGACTTCGTCCGGCACCTCACCGCGGTCGCCGACGCGGGCGAGCTCGATCCCGACGACTCCGCGACCGCCCCGGCCGGCTCTGTCGTCCTCGCCGAGCCGGAGCAGGTCAAGGGGCTGGAGTTCGAGCACGTCTACGTCCTCGGCCTCCACCGCGGAGCGCTCCCGGCGCGCGACCCGGCGGCCGGATGGCTGCCGCGTAGCCTCCTCCCCGTCGGGCCCGCAGCAGAGGGCGAGGACGCGACCTGGGCCGCACGTGCCCGCCTCGCCTACCTGTCGATGACGCGTGCGAGCAGGGCCCTGGTGATGTCGTGGCCCGCCGACGGGCAGGTCGCTCCGTCGCCCTTCTACGAGGCGGCGCGCGACGCGCTCGAGGCCGAGGAGGAGATCCACGAGGAGGAGCTCTTCGGCCCGGCAGAGGGCCTTCACTCCACCTACCGCATGCTCCGCGACGAGGTGCTCGAGTCGTCGTGGCGCGCCGGGTCCGCGCTCTCCGAGATGCGCCTGGACACGGCCGAGGACGTGACCCAGGCCGTTGCGCGCTACCTCGAGCTGATCAAGCTTGCGGCCCTGGTCCAGCACCCCGGCACGGAGCCCGCGGCCGAGACGATCCAGGCGCTCAACGAGCTCCTGGGACGCGTCGCCTCTCCGGAACAGCGGGCTGCGCTCGAGGCGTCCGCGCTCGACGAGTACGTGGTCGCCGAGGAGCGCGACGCAACCGCGCGGCGCGAGCTCGTGGCCGCCCGCCGCGAGCCCTCCCTCGAGCAGTTCATCCCCCGGCGGGGGGACGGCCTGGCGCTGTCGGCCTCCGACATCGACCTCTATCGGACCTGCCCGCTCAAGTACAAGTTCGCGCGCGTCTTCGCGATCCCCAGGGAACCGACGATCAACCAGCGCTTCGGGATCCTCATCCACCAGGTCCTGGAGCGGTTCCACAACGAGGCCATGCGCGCGAACGCGCTCGGCGACGGCAACGGCGTGTCCCGCCCGGACTCGGAGGCGCCCGGCAGCCTCGACCGCCTGCTGTTCCTGTTCGAAGCGGGTTGGCGGCGGACCGGGTTCGGCTCCTCCGACGACGAGCTCCAGTACCGCGACCGGGCGGTTGCGGCCCTCGCCCGCTACCACGAGCGCGAGCGAAGCGCCTCATCCCGGCCCGTGTGGCTCGAGCGCGGCTTCTCGTTTGCGATCGGCGACCACCAGCTGCGCGGACGTGTGGATCGTGTCGACCAACGCGCCGACGGCGGCTACGAGCTGATCGACTACAAGACCGGCGAGCAGCGGACCGGCCAGGGGGCCGACGTCCAGCTGGCCCTCTACCGCCTCGCGGCTCGCTCGGCCTGGGAGATCGAGGCCGACACCGGGAGCTACTGGTACGTGCTGCAGGACGAGCGGGTCGAGGTCCCCGCCGCGCCGGACGACGCCGAGCGGGTCGAGCGAACGGTGCTCGAGGTCGGCGCCGGCATCGAGGGCCAGGACTTCGAGCCGCGCCCCTCGTACGAGATCTGCTCCTGGTGCGACTACCGTCTGATCTGCCCGGCGTCTGAGGCCTAGTTGTCGTCGCGGCCGCGCTGGCGCAGGAAGCGCTGGAAGTCTTGCGCCAGGTCGTCGGCTGACGGCATGTCCTGGGTGCTGACTTCGTAGTCCTCCTCCTGGGAGGCCTCGAGGTTTGCGACGAGCTCCTCGATCTCCGGGTTGGCCGATACGGCCTGGTCCACCTGCTCGGTGAAGTTCTCTGCGGCGTCCTCCAGCTCCGAGGCTTCGACGGCGATCCCCGTCAGCCCCTCGAGCCGGCGCAGCAGGGCAAGCGCCGCCTTCGGGTTGGGTACCGCCGCCACGTAGTGGGGAACAGCCGCCCAGAGGCTCGCCGAGGTCATGCCGTGGCGCCGGCACGCGTCGTGAACCACTCCGACGATCCCGGTCGGCCCCTCGTAGCTCGAGCGGCTCATGCCGAGCTGCTCGACCAGCTCGGGATCCGACGCCAGGCCGGTGATGGGGACCGGGCGGGTATGGGCGACGTCCGCCATCAGCGCGCCCAGCGAGACCACCATCTCCACGCCGAGCTGCTCGGCGGCGGAGACGATCGAGTCGGCGAAGGTGCGCCACCGGAGGTTGGGCTCGACCCCGCTCAGCAGAACGAGATCTCGCTCCGCGGTGGGCACGCGCACCGAGAGCAGAGTGTTCCCGGGCCAGTCGATCTCGCGCGTCTGCCCCTCGACCAGCCGGATTGTTGGCCGGTTGACCTGGAAGTCGTAAAAGTCCTCGGGGTCGATCCTCGCCGTGACCTCCGGATCCAGCGAGGCCGCGACCGCCTCGAGGGCCGTGCTCGCGGCACTGGCGGCGTCGTTCCAGCCCGCGAACGCACAGACCAGCGTCGGCGAGCGGAGCTCTGGCGGATCGCCTTCCCAGAGGATCGGTTCCACGATTGCGAGCCTATTCGCTCATCCGGGGGCTGCGCGCGGGTTGGGCCGTCCGGCGCCGCGGTCACCATCGAAGCATGGAAGCCGCAGTCGCTCCGACGACCGAAAACCAGCATTCGTCACGGATCGTCGACCTGCGCCCGGGGAGCCGATTCGAGGGCCGCTTCGGCTGCCTGCGGAAGGACCGCCTGACGTCGCGAAACGGGGGCTCCTACCTGTCGGTGGAGCTCCGCGACCCGACCGGGACGCTCCCGGCCAGGGTGTTTCGCGAGGCGGATCGCATCGGGCTTCGGTTCGAGAGCGGCGACGCGGTCCGCGTACGCGGGCGAGTTGAGCGCTTCCGCGGCGAGATGGTCGCCGAGCTGGACGACGTTGAGCGTCTGGAGCCTGGGACGTACGACCCGGCGGAGTTCCTGCCCGCGGCCTACCGATCGGTCGAGGAGCTCGAGGGCTTCCTCGAGCACCTCGCGCGCGAGATCCACGATCCGGCGCTGCTGCGCCCGGTCGAGCGCCTCCTGCTGGGCGGCCCGGTCGCCGCCGACTTCCGTCGCGCCCCGTGCACCCGCGCCGCCCACCATGCCTACCTCGGCGGCCTGCTCGAGCACACGGTGTCCGTCGGGACGCTGGTGAGCGACCTCTGCCAGCTGCACCCGCGCCTCGACTCCGATCTGCTGATGGCAGCGGCGCTTCTCCACGACGTCGGTAAGGCGCGCGAGTTCACCTACGGGGCGCGATTCGAGCTCAGCGATGAGGGCAGGATGCTCGGCCACCTCGCGATCGGCGCCCAGATCATCGCCGGCGCTGCGGAAGACGTCCCCGCGGAGCGCCGCCTGCCGCTCCTGAACTGCGTGCTCTCCCACCACGGTACTGATGGCGGTCCCGGTCGCGGCTTCGACTCGCCGGAGGCCCTGGCGCTCTACCGGCTGAACGCGCTCGACGCCTCGGTCAAGGGGGCCCTGGAGCACGGTCTGTAGCGGCCGGCGCGTTCGACTTCAACACCCGCCTCACGAGCTGCGCAGCGATCACGAGGCAGAGCGCGGCGAACATCAGCTCGAGCGTGCGACCGGACACGGTGTTCGCGATTGCCACCCCGCCGGCCACGCCGGCCACCCCCATGGCTCCCATGACGAGCCCGTCCCGGACCCTGACGTTGCCGTAGCCGTACTGGCGATACGCGCCAAGCGCGGCGACGAACACGATCGCAAGGAGGGACGTGGCCTCTGCCTTCACCTGGGTCTGGTCCAGGAAGATGACGAGCGCGGGGACGAAGAGGACACCGCCGCCCACACCGACGAGGCCGCCGAGCATGCCGCCGAGGAACCCAAGCGCTCCGGCCGCGACGTACTCCATCAGAAGATCAGCTCCGCGGCTGTGGCCACGAGGAGCGCCGCGAACAGGAGCGACACGGCTCGCTCGGGAATGCGCTGCTGGACGGCCGCTCCGGTGACGACCCCCGCCAGGGCGGGGACTCCGACGAGGGCCGCATAGCCTGGGTTGACGTTGCCGTAGATGGCCTGGTCGATCGCGCCGTAGGCGCCGATCAGGACGATCGCGGCGAGGCTCGTTCCGGTCGCCTCGCGCTCGCCGAAGGCGAGCCAGAAGATCAGCAACGGGACGATGACGGTGCCTCCGCCCACGCCGAACAGGCCGCTGAAGAAGCCGCCGAGAGTGCCGATCACGAGCAGCTTCACCAAGCGATCCCGCGTCACGGGCGGCGATACTAGTGGCGATGGGGCAGGCGACAGGCAGCGACGGGTGAGCGGCGCGCCGGGCGTGGGCGCCCGGATCGCGGAGCTCCTCGCGCCCCTTCGCGCCGAGCCGGGGGCGTCCGCGGTGCTCTGCGACATCGACGGCACCCTCGCCCCGATCGTCCCGGACCCGGAGGACGCGGCGGTTCCCGAGGAGACCCGGGAGGTGCTGCGTGAGCTGGCTGCCCGGTTCGGCTTGGTTGCTTGCATAACCGGCCGGCGGGCGCTCGAGGCGCGGTGGATCGTCGGTGTCGAGGAGCTCGTCTACTCGGGCAACCATGGCCTGGAGCTTCTGACGCCCGGAGGGCAGAACGCGGAGCTCGACCCCGCCGTCGCCGACAGCGCCCCGCGCGCTCGCGACTTCGTGCTCGAGCTCGACGCCGAAGAGGTGAGCGCGGCCCAGCTGCGGCTGGAGAACAAGGGCCCGATACAGGCGCTTCACTGGCGGGAGGCCGTTGACGAGGAGGCGGCTCGGGATGGCGCTGAGCGCATCGCCAGTCAGGCGCAGAGCGAGGGCCTTGTTCCCCACTGGGGGCGCAAGGTGCTCGAGATCAGGCCGGTCGCCGAAATCGACAAGGGCACCGCGGTGAACCGCCTGCTGGGCGAGCGCTCGGTCGACCTCGCCCTGTTCGGCGGCGACGATCGGGGCGACCTCGACGGGTTCGCGGCCCTCAGGGAGATGGCGGGCGTGGGCCGTCTGCGGGCGGCGGTCTGCGTCGGCGTCGCCTCGGACGAGGCGCCGCCCGAGCTCGCCGAGCGGGCCGATGCGGTCGTCGACGGGCCCGAGGGGTTTCTCGAGGTGCTGAGGGCGTTGGCGGCGGGGGGTGGCGACTGATGCTCTTCGTCGACCTCCTCCGCCTCACGGTGCTGCTGATCGCGGGCGCGGCCTCGGTGCTCGGTCTCGTGACCGTGATCGCGGCGGACCAGAACGCCGACTACGCGGTCGTCTACTTCTCCGGGGTGTGGTGGCTGATCGCGGCCATCGCGGGGATCTCGCTCGGGGGCTCGCGCCGGTCGGGGGAGGCCATGGGGCATGCGCTGTCCGATGCCCGCACGTCGACCTCCCTGCCCACCGAGAGCGCCGGGCGGATCGCCTTCCAGCGTCTGTGGCCCATCGGCCTCTTCACGATCGTCGCCGGCGGGCTGGCATTTCTCTGGCCGCAGGTGACCGGTGTCGGCACCGGGTTCGCGATCCTCAACGCCTTGGCGTGGCGGGGGCGCGAGCGGGCGGTTACGGCGATCGAGGAGCGCGACGGCGTGCGCTTCTACGTGGAGCCGAGCTCGGCCTTCTCGCCGGTGAAGCTGATCAGGACGCCCGGGCTGGGACGTGACCGCGTTCCGGCAGGACATCCTCCTCCGCCTCCTCCTGCCATTCGCTGAACGCGGCGCGCGCGCCGACAGCAGCCGCGAGCCCGGCGGCGCCGGCCATCACGAGGGCGGCCCTCGGGTCGATCGACTGGCTGAGGAAGCCGGCGATCGGCCCGCCGATCGGCGTCGAGCCGAGGAAGACGATCGAGTAGAGCGCCATCACCCTCCCGCGCATCGCGGGATCGGCGGCGAGCTGGAGCGAGGAGTTGATGCCGGCCGCGAAGGTCACACTGGCGGCGCCGAGCGGAATCAGCGCGGCCATCTCGAGCGGAACCGACGGCGCGACGGCAGCGAGTAGCGCGACCACCCCGAAGCCGAAGGCGGCTCCGATAAGCAGGCGCGGGCCGACGCTTCCGCGAGCCCCGGCTACGAGGGCTCCTGCGACGGAGCCGGCGCCCATCGCGACCGCCAGTGCCGTGTAGGTCGCCGCCCCGCCGTCGAAGCTGAAGCGCGCGAGCAGTGGCAGGATGACCTGGAAGTTGTAGCCCAGGGTCCCGACCACGGCCATCATGGCGAGAGGGATCGCGAGCGCCGGAGTGCGGGCCACGTATCCCAGGGACGCGCGGACCGCGCCCCGCCCGCGGCTCGCGACCGGCGCCGGGCGGAGCTCGGTGGGGTTCATGCCCCGGAGGGCGACGATCATCGCCCCGAACGAGAGCGCATTGAGCAGGAAGCACGGGCCGACGCCCAGGGTCGCGATGAGGATGCCGGCGGCGGCGGGTCCGAGGATGCGGGCCGAGTGGACGATCGCGTTGTTGAGGCTCACAGCGTTGACGACGCGGTCGGGGCCGACCATCTCCATGGCGAAGCTCTGCCGAGTGGGGTTGTCGACGGCGTTCACCGAGCCCCGCACGAAGACGAGTGCCCAGACCATCCACGGCGCGACCGCGCCGCCCACCGTGATGCCCCAGAGGACGAGGGCGGGGACCGCCATCAGGATCTGAGTGACGATCAGCAGATTGCGCTTGGGGAAGCGGTCCGCGAGGAGGCCGCCGAAGGCTCCGAAGAGCAGGAAGGGGAGGAACTGGAGCGCCGACGTGATTCCCACCGCGAGGCCGCTGCCCGTCAGCGACAGGATCAGCCACATCTCGGCGACGATCTGCATCCAGTTGCCGGTCAGCGAGACGAGCTGCCCAGCGAAGTAGCGCCGGTAGTTCGGGACGGATAGGGAGGTGAAGGATCGGCGCAGGGCGGCGCTCACCGGCGCTCGCCCTCCAGGAGATCCTCGAGGATCTCAGCGGCCCGGTCGAGGGTCGCGAGGTCGGCCTCGTCCAGCCCGCGGAGTCGCTTGGCCAGATAGGCGTTCTTGCGGGTCCGAAGCTTGTTCATCAGCGCCCGCCCGTCGGCGTTGATACCGACCGTGAACGAGCGCCGGTCCGAGGGATCGGCCACGCGCTCCACGAGCTCGGCCTCCTCGAGGCGAGCGACGATCCGCGTGGCGCTGGGGCGCTGGACGCGCTCGATCTCGGCCAGCTCGCTCGGTGTGAGGGGGCCGCGGCGCTCGATGCTGGCGAGGGCGGAGATCTGTGATGGGCCGAGGTCGGTGCCGGCCTGCTGGCGAAGCCGCCTGGCGGTCCTCGTGATGACGAGGCGAAGGTGAGCGGCCAGCTCACCCAGATCCCGTTCCGTAGTCACCTTTCGCTCACTAGTTACCATCACTAATTATCATAGCGAACTAGATTGCGCTACCGGCTCGCGCGGATCCGCGTCCGGCTACCGTCCGGCGATGCTCGCAGCCCGGTTCGCACGGTTTCTGAGCCGATTTCGCTGGCTCGCGCCTCTCGTGGGCCGCCTCCATTCGTTCGTCCTGCGAATGGCCGGCGGGCGCATCCGCAAGTCCTTCGTCCTTGCGGGCGGCCAGCCGGTCCTCTCACTCACGACCGTCGGGAGGAGGTCCCGCCAGGAGCGCTCGACTACGTGCGGCACGGCGACGGATGGGCCGTGGGCGCGCTCAACCTCGGCAGCGACCGGGCGCCGGCATGGTGCCTGAACCTCCAGTCGGACCCCGATGCCTGGGTGGAGGTCGACGGAGAGCGGGTCGAGGTGCGTGCGCGGGAGGCGACGGGCGACGAGGCGGCCAAGCTCTGGCGTGCGCTCATCGATCAGTTGTCGGCGACGGCCCACTCGCTCGAGCTCGTCCGGCGGCACGTGCCCGTGATGGTCCTCGATCCGGTCCGGGATCAGCTGCGACCAGGCTGAGTGCGCTTTCGCAGACGCGCGAACTCCCGCCATGCCCGGGTGTTGGCGATCTGGTCCGCCGTCAGCCATGCCCGCCGTGCGGTGGCCACGGAATAGACCATGTTGCTCAGCGTGTCCGTCCCGTGGGCGTCGGTGTTGAGGCAGATCATCACCCCGGCCTCCGCGGCCAGACGGGCGTGGCGCTCGGAGAGGTCGCGGCGGTTGGGGTTGCCGTTGATCTCGAGCATCGTCCCGGTCCGGGCCGCGGCCTCGGCGACCTTCTCGACGTCGACCTCGTAGGGCTCGCGGCGGTTGATGAGCCGGCCCGTGAGGTGGCCGATGCAGTCGACGAGCGGGTTTTCGATCGCCGTCACGATCCGCTCGGTCATCCTGCGCTTGGAGATCTTGAACGAGGTGTGGACGCTCGCGATCACCCAGTCGAGCTCGGCTAGGAGGTCGTCCTCGTAGTCCAGCGAGCCGTCGAGCGTCACGTTCACCTCGGAGCCCGCCAGCACGCGGAAGCCGCGCCCGCCGGAGTTCAGCTCCCGGACCTCCTCGATCCGCTCCTCTAGGCGCTCCGGCGTGACGTGGTTGCCGAATCCGTGACTGGCGGAGTGGTCGGTGACCGCCAGGTAGGCGTAGCCCCGGGCGCGGGCGGCCTCCGCCATCTCCTCGAGCGAGTTGCGCCCGTCCGAGATCGTGGTGTGGCAGTGCAGGTCGCCGCGGATGTCGCCGAGCGTCACCAGCTCCGGCAGCGTTCCCTCCGCGGCCGCCTGGATCTCCCCGTTGGCCTCCCTGAGCTCCGGCTCGATGTAGTCGAGCCCCAGCCGGCCGTAGACCTCGGCCTCGATTGCGTAGCGGGCGACCTCGCCCGACTCGGAGTCGGTGATCCCGTGCTCGGAGACCGACAGGCCCATTTTCACGGCGCGCTCCCGCAGCTCAACGCTGTGCTCCGCCGACCCGGTGAAGTGCTGGAGCAGGTTCCCGTAGGCGTCGGGGGGGACGATCCGCAGGTCGATCGCGACCCCGTTCTGGGTGGTCACATGGGCGCCGCTCTCACGTGGCGACCCTCCGGCGACGACGAGCGGGTGGTCCACGAGCGCCTGCGACAGTGCGACGGGGTCGCCGCTGGTCGCGATCAGGTCGATGTCGTGGCAGGTCTGGGCGCGACGCCGTGCCGAGCCGGCCACCTCGACGGCCTCGCTGGCCGGATGGTCACGGAGGTCCGCGGCGATCTGCTCCGCGATCGGCAGGACCTCCGACAGCAGCAGGCGCTCGGTCGGCCCCCTGTCGGCCAGCTTCCCGAGCGAGGCCAGGACGTTCTCCTCGGCCTTCGGGCCGAGCCCCTTGATCTTGCGGATCTGCTGTCCCTCGGCCGCCTCGCGCAGGTCGTCCAGGTCGGCGACACCGAGCTCGTCGTAGAGGCGCCGCGCGGTCTTCGCGCCGACGCCGGGAACCCGCGTCACCTCGACCAGCGACGCCGGGAACTTCCGCTTGAGCTTCGCGGCCGAGGGGATCTCGCCCGTGTCGAGGAGGGTCACGATCTTGCCCTCGAGGGTCTTTCCGACGCCCGGGAGCTCCGTGGCCCTGCCGGCCCGCGCAAGCTCTTCGACCGAGACGGGGCTCTGGCGGATCACCCGCGCGGCCTCGCGATACGCCAGGACGCGGTACCGAATGGCCCCGTCGAGCTCGTACAGCGTCGCCAGCTCGGTCAGCGCATCAGCGATCTCCGCGTTTCGCATGTCTCAAACTTATTGGCGGCCGCTGAATAGCATCGGGGCGTGCCGGAGATTGAGGTGAGGGGCTTTAGCCCCGAAACTGGCTGGTGCCGTTGGTGATGTCCCCTCGCGTCTGGCTCGTCATCCCCACCTACAACGAATCGGCGAACGTCGAGGCGATCGTCGAGGCCGTCCGGGACGTCCTCCCGCCGTCACGGTGCGTCCTGATCGTCGACGACTCCTCGCCGGACGGGACCGGCGCGATCGCCGACCGGCTCGCAGACGCGCACGAGGATGTCGCGGTGCTGCACCGACCCGCCAAGGCGGGTCTGGGGCCGGCATACGTGGCGGGCTTCCGCACGGCGCTCGAGGGCGGCGCGGAGCTGATCGCCCAGATGGACGCCGACTTCTCGCATGATCCGCAGGACCTCCCGCGTCTGCTCGAGGCGGCTGAGGACGCGGACCTCGTGCTCGGGTCCCGGTATGTCCGCGGAGGCGGCGTGACCGACTGGGGCGCAGGGAGGAAGGCGGTCAGCCGGTGGGGCAGCGCCTACGCCAGGACCGCGCTCGGCCTCCGGGTGCAGGATCTCACCGGCGGCTTCAAGGTCTTCCGTCGCGAGGTGCTCGAGACGATCGACCTCGAGTCGCTGGCCTCGGTGGGCTACGCGTTCCAGGTGGAGACCACGTATCGCACCATCCAGGCGGGCTTCCGGGTGGTCGAGTTGCCCATCGTCTTCCAGGACCGCCGGGTGGGCGAGTCGAAGATGACCGGCGGGATCGTCGTCGAGGCGGCGTGGCGCGTTGCGGCGATGAGGCTCAGGGGGCGTTGACCGAGGCCACGCGGTTGCGATCGGCATATGCTTCCGCGCCCGGGAAACTCCCCGTCAGCCCACTCCACCGGGTAGCTACTATATTTTGTATAGCAATGGCGGAGAATAGACCCGCCAGACCGTTTTCGATCAACGAGCGATCAGGAGAGAAGAAGTGACTGGGAAGCTCCCCGACGTGACCGACGGAACGTTCCAGTCCGAGGTGCTCGACGCCGAGCAGCCGGTGCTGGTCGACTTCTGGGCACCATGGTGCGGCCCGTGCCGCGTGGTCCATCCCATCCTCGAGGAGATGGCCGCCGAGCGCGATGACCTTCGCATCGTCAGCGTGAACACCGACGAGAACCAGCAGACCGCCGCCCAGTACGAGGTGCTCTCCATCCCGACGCTGATCCTGTTCAAGGACGGTTCGGAGGCCAAGCGGGTCATCGGTGCAATGCCGAAGCGCCGCCTGGAGTCCGAGCTCGAGCCGGCGCTGGCCTAGGGCCGGCTACAGGCGCGGGACCGCCGCGGGTAGATCCGCCAGCGTGTCGATCACGAGGTCGGCGAGCTCCAGCGCCTCGGGCCCCGGCGGAAAGTCGGGGTGCGGCACGACGACGACCTTCATCCCCGCGGCGTGGGCTGACCGGATTCCGTTGGTGGCGTCCTCGACTGCGGCGCAGGCCGGCGCGTCGACGTCGAGCCGCCGCGCCGCCTCCATGTAGACATCGGGCGCCGGCTTGCCGCGCCCCGCCTCCTCGGAGGAGACGGTGACGCGGAAGCACGCCGCCAGTCCGGTGCGCTCGAGGACGAGGTCGATCAGCGGCCGGTTGGACGACGACGCCAGGCCGAGTGGCCAGGTTTCGGCGAGGCTGCGCACCGTCTCGGCCGCGTGCGGCATCAGCGGGACGTCGCGCTCGTAGCGCTCGCGCAGGCGCTCGACGACGAGCGTCGAGATCTCGGCGGGCTCCACCGGGACCCCCAGGGAGTCGCGCATGTAGCGCGACCACTCCTGCGAGCTCATGCCCATCATCTCGTGCTGGGCCTTGTCGTGCCAGCGGCCGCCGAGCTCCTTCGTCACCCGCTCTCGCACCTCGGCCCAGACCGTCTCGGAGTCGATCAGCAGTCCGTCGAGGTCGAAGATGACCGCGTCGAGGGGAATCGCGACCCGCCTAGCCTGCCCGCTCGAGGCCGATCCGGAGGTCGCGGCCGTCGATCTCCGTCGAGGCGCCCGCCGCCTCGCCGTCATAGCCGACGGTGGTCGCGAGCGTCTCGCCGGCGACGTAGGCCTCGTGGGCGCGTGCCGCGTCCAGCAGCTCGGAGTCGCCTCCGAGGACAAGGCCGATCCGGTCCGTCACCTCGAGCCCGGCATCCCGGCGCGCGTTCTGAACGGCGTGGACGATCTCCCGGGCGAGTCCCTCGCGGAGCAACTCGTCGTCGAGCTCGAGCGCCAGCGCGACCGCGCGTCCCGACTCCGCCTCCACGCGATAACCGTCCAAAGGCCTCATCACGAGGCTCAGGTCCTCGGGCTCCAACTCGTGCTCGGAGCCATCGACGTTGATCCCGATCTTGCGCTTGCCGGCGATCGCATCCGCGACGGAGGACGGGTCGATCGCCTCGATCGCGGCCGCGGCCTGCGGCATGAGCTTTCCGAACCGCGGCCCGAGGGAGCGGTAGTTGGGCTTGACGTCGTAGTGGACGAGCTCGGCCTCCTCGGAGACGAACTCGAGCTCCTTCACGTTCAGCTCGGTCTTCACCATGCCCTCGAGTCGCTCGATCGCCTCGCGCTCGCCGCCGCGGGCGACGATGACCGCCTTTCGAAGGGGCTGGCGGTTCTTCACCTCGCCGTGGGACCGCGCGGCGCGCCCCAGCTCGATCGCACGAAGCGCCGCCTCGACGTCCGACTCGAGCTCCCGATCGACGTGCGCGTCGTCGGGCTCGGGGAAGTCGGTCAGGTGGACCGAGTCGGGCAGCTCGCCGAAGGCCTCCCCCTGACCGCCGACGAGGTTCGTGTAGATCTCGTCCGCAAGGAAGGGGACGAACGGCGCCAGGAGCGACGACACCGTCAGCAGGCAGTGGCGGAGGGTCGCGAACGCGGCGTGGTCGCCCTCCCAGAAGCGCCGCCGGGACAGCCGCACATACCAGTTGGAGAGCTCGTCGACGTACTCGCCGATCGTCCGCCCCGCCGTCGTGCAGTCGAAGGCGTCCATGCTCTGGATCGCCTCGCCGACCACCCCCTGCAGGCGCGAGAGCGCCCACCGGTCGAGGTCCGTTCCCTGGCCGGCCTCGACTTCGCCCATCTCGGACGTATCCAGCCCCTCGGCGTTCGCGTACAGGACCCAGAACGAGTACGTGTTCCAGAGGGTCGTGAAGAAGCGGTAGACGGTCTCGCCGAGGGTCTCGGTCGAGAACCTGTACCCCGCCCACGGCTGCTGGGCGGTGAGGTAGTACCAGCGGAACGCGTCCGCTCCGTGGAGGTTGATCACCTCCCACGGGTCGACCACGTTGCCTCTGCTCTTCGACATCTTCTGGCCGTCGGGGTCGAGGATCAGCCCGAAGCACACGCAGTTGCGGTAACTCGCCTGGTCGAAGAGAAGGGTGGAGATCGCGTGCAGCGAGTAGAACCAGCCTCGGGTCTGGTCGATGCCCTCGCTGATGAAGTCGGCCGGAAAGCGCTCGGAGAAGTACTCCTCGCCCTCGAAGGGGTAATGCCACTGGGCGAATGGCATCGAGCCCGAGTCGTACCAGGCGTCGATCGTCTCGACGACGCGGCGCATCTCGCCGCCGCACTCGTCGCAGTTCAGCGTGACCTCGTCGATGTAGGGGCGGTGCAGGTCGTCGGGGACGGTGCCGCCCCGGTCGCGCACGTCCTGGATCGATCCCGCGCAGAAGCGCTCCCCGCACTCGGCCGACGTGCACTCCCAGATCGGCAGCGGCGTCCCCCAATACCGCTCCCGCGAGAGAGCCCAGTCCTGGTTTCCCTCGAGCCACTTGCCGAACCGACCGTGCTTGATGTGCTCGGGGTGCCAGCCGATAGTCTCGTTCTCGGCCAGCATCCGGTCGCGGACGTCGGTCGTGCGGATGTACCAGCTCGACTTCGCGTAGTAGATGAGCGGCGTGCCGCACCGCCAGCAGTGCGGGTAGGCGTGCTCGTAGATCTCCGCTCGCAGCAGGCGGCCCTTGTCCTTCAGCGCCTCGATGATGTCGGCGTCGGCCTCCTTGACCTTGCGGCCGGCGAAGGCGGTGATCCGGTCGTCGAAGGTCCCGTCCGGGCGCACCGGGTTCTGGAGCGTGATCCCGTACTGCTCGCCGAGCCGGAAGTCGTCCTCGCCGAAGGCGATCGCGGTGTGCACCAGGCCCGTGCCGTCGTCCGTGGACACGAAGTCCGCCTCGAGCACCGTGTGGCCGCGCGGCCCGTAGTCGGTGATGTAGTCGAAGGGCGGCTCGTAGGCGGTCCCGGCGAGCGCGCTCCCCGGGAAGGTTGTGAGAACCTCGGCGCCCTCGCCGAAGACTCGCTCGACGAGCGCCTTCGCCACGACGAAGACCTCATCGGCGCCCTGCGGGCGGACCCGGGCGTACTCGATCTCCGGGCCGACCGCCACGGCGGCGTTCGAGATCAGGGTCCAGGGGGTCGTCGTCCACACGACCAGCCGGTCCCCCGCCGACAGAGGCGGCTTCGGGTCGCGGACCGGCAGCTTCACGTAGACGGAGGGGTCCTCGACGTCCTGGTATCCCTGCGCCACCTCGTGGGAGGAGAGCGCCGTGCCGCAGCGCGGGCAGTACGGGACCACCTTGTGACCCTGGTAGAGGCGGCCGTCGTCCCAGATCTTCCGCAGCGACCACCAGACCGACTCGATGTAGGAGTCGCGCAGCGTGACGTAGGCGTCGTCCAGGTCGATCCAGAAGCCGATTCGCTCCGTGAGGCGCGCCCAGTCGTCGACGTAGCGGAAGACCGACTCCCGGCACTTCTGGTTGAACTCGGCGATCCCGTAGGCCTCGATCTCGTCCTTCTCCTTGATGCCGAGCTCGCGCTCGACCTCAAGCTCCACGGGCAGGCCGTGGCAGTCCCAGCCCGCCTTGCGCGGCACGCGGTAGCCGCGCATCGTGCGGTAGCGCGGGTAGATGTCCTTGACGACGCGCGAGAGGACGTGGTGCGAGCCTGGCCTGCCGTTCGCCGTCGGTGGGCCCTCGTAGAAGCTCCAGACCTCTGCGCCCTCGCGCTGGGCGACCGAACGGTGGAAAACGTCGCGGTCGCGCCAGCGCTCGAGGATCCGGTCCTCGAGCTCCGGAAACGATTGCCTCGTGTCCACCGGCCGGTAGGGCATCCGGCGTCTGATTCTGCCAACCGGCGCGCTGAACACCGTCGCGGAGCTCGCGAGCCGGGTGTGGGCCGGGTAGTTCTAGTTGCCGACAGCGACCCCGTAGGGCTCAGTGATCTTGGTGCTGGTGAAGGTGGCCAGGTCGTTGCCGGCGGTGTTCATCCGGATGATCGATTGATCGCCGTTCGCATCCGGTGTCTCGGGGAGGAACATCCGTCCTTGGGCGTTGAAGTCGATGCCGAAGTTCTCGTCGAGCGGCGGCCCGATTCTGACCGTCTTCACCTTGCCGTTGCCAGGGTCCACGCGGAAGACGGCCCCGGTGTCGGTAGGGCCCGCTCCGTAGTCGGCCGTGTAGAGGTCTCCACCGGGGCCGAGCTGCAGGCCGGTGGGATCCCATAGCTTCCCGCCACTCGCGAGCGGCGTCACCTTCTTCTTGTCGATGTTCACCCGGAAGATCAGACCGTTCGCACCCATCATGTTCTCGTTGTCGTCGGCGAGAAAGATCTTGTTCTGCCCGCCGAGCGCAAGGCCCCAGGGGTTCACGAGCGGCGGTCCGGATACGACCGTCTTCACCTTGCCGGTCTTTGGGTCGACGCGAAACACCGCGCCCGATTGAGTCGGGCCTGCATTGGCGTCGGTGACGTAGATCGTCCCGTCGGCCGCCTGCTCGAGATCGAACGGGAACACGAACGGGCCGCTCGCGATCTTGCGGACCTTCCCCGTCCCTGGATCCACGCGGAAGATCGCGTTCGCGCCGTCGTCGGAGACGAGCAGCTTTCCGTTGTTGCCCACCGTGATCGCGGAGGGATTCACCAGCGGTGCGCCCTGCGCGACGCTCTTCACCTTGCCGCTCTTCGGGTCGAGCTTGACGACCGATCCGGGACCACCAGCCCCGTCCGTGTAGTTGACGATGTACGACGGGCTGCGCGGCTGTGGCAGCCGCCGGGATCGTGAGCGCCGCGAGGGCGACGAGGAACAACGGCCAGAGGCGACGACGCCTCGATCTCGAAATCGGCCTCCCGTCCATGGTGCTATCGACCCTACTAGAGCCTGATCCTCTGTGCCGGGACCTGGATGACCGTCCTAGCATGAGCGTGTGAAGCTTGGAGCGGCATGTGCGGCGGCGGTCGTGGTTGGGGCTCTCGCGGGGTGCGGGTCGAAGGGCTCCACGGACGCCCTCGCCGCCTGCCTGACGCCGGTGAACGGCTGGCTCACGGCCCTCGAGAGCGCGCCCGGCGCCGTGCACCTCGCGGGCGACACGCGGATCAGCTCCTGCTTCACCGGAGCCGAGCCGCCGGACGTCGCGCAGACGGCCGTCAAGGCCGCCACCGCGCTCAACGCTCAGGCGAGGCGTGCCCCGGGCGGCCAGTCGACGGTTAGCCTCGGATATCTCGACGGCGCGCTCCACGTGGGCACGGCCCACGTGCCGAGCGAGGCAGACCTCGTGCGGCGGGTCGACACGGCCGCGCGCTTCAATCCGCACGGCGGCTCGCTCGGGGCGCCCTTCGAGCGCGCTTTCGGGAAGGGATACGCTGCCGGAGAGACCACCGGATAGCCCGGTGGGAGACAGCGAGACGGAGGAACGATGGCGGCGACGGACACCGAACAGCGCGAGCAGCTCTGGGGGGGAGAAACGATGAAGGCTGTTGAGAACTTCCCAGTCTCCGGGCAGCCGATCCCGGCGCCGGTCGTGCACTGGCTCGGACGGATCAAGGCGGCGGCGGCGCGTGTCAACGCCGAGCTGGGACTCCTCGATCCCGACATCGCCGAGCGCATCGGCGCCGCCGGCGACGCGATCGCAAAGGGGGAATACGACGACCAGTTCCCCGTGGACGTCTTCCAGACCGGCTCGGGGACCTCATCGAACATGAACGCGAACGAGGTGATGGCCAACCTCGCGGGCGACGATGCCCACCCCAACGATCACGTGAACATGGGCCAGTCGTCCAACGACGTCTTCCCGTCGGCGGTGCACCTCGCGGCGCTCGAGCAGGTCACCCACCACCTGCTGCCGGCCATGGACGAGCTCGCGTCTGCGCTCGAGCGCAAGGCCGAGGAGTTCGCCGACATCGTCAAGGCGGGGCGCACCCATCTGATGGACGCCGTCCCGGTCACCCTCGGCCAGGAGTTCGGGGGCTACGCGGCGCAGATCCGCCTCGGCGCTGAGCGTGTTCGCGGCACGCTTCCGCGGGTGGGACAGATCCCACTTGGCGGCACCGCCACCGGCACGGGCCTCAACACGCACTCCGAGTTCGCCCAGCGAGTGAGGGCCAAGCTGATGGAGGCGACCGGCCTGGAAATCTCGGAGCCGGCCGACCCGTTCGAGGCCCAGGGCAACCGGGATGCGCTGGTCGAGCTCTCCGCGGTCCTGAAGGTCGTAGCCGTCTCCCTCAACAAGATCGCGAACGACCTCGCGCTGATGGGCTCCGGACCTCGCGCCGGGCTGGCCGAGATCAAGCTGCCGGCTCTGCAGAAGGGCTCGTCGATCATGCCGGGCAAGGTCAATCCGGTGATCCCGGAGGTGACGATCCAGGTCGCCGATCAGGTGATCGGCAACGACGCCGCGATCACGATGGCCGGCTCGCAGGGCCAGTTCGAGCTCAACGTCAGAGTGCCCCTGATCGCTCGCAACCTCCTGGACTCGATCAAGCTCCTTGCGTCCGCATCACGGCTGCTGGACACCAAGTGCGTGCAGGGGATCGAGGCTGACGAGGAGATGACCAGCCGCCACGCCGAGAACACGCTGGCGACGGCGACCGCTCTCAACCCGCACATCGGCTACGACCGCGGCGCCGAGATCGTCAAGGAGGCACACGAGTCGGGGCGGCCGATCCGAGAGGTCGCGCGCGAGATGGGAGTCGACGAGAAGATCCTGGACGAGGCCCTCGACCATCGCAAGATGGCGCGCCCCCACGAATAGGCCCGAGAGACCAGGGCCGAGCCGTAACGCTGCGGGCCGCCCGTGGACCAATGAGCAGAGGCCATCGTCGACGCGGACGCTGATTGGAAGGAGCCCCATGAGCACCGAGAACGCAAGCACGACGCAGATTGAGAAGGCGACCTTCGGGGCCGGCTGTTTCTGGCAGGTCGAGATGGCGTTCAAGGAGATCGACGGCGTCATCGACACGGCGGTCGGCTACGAGGGCGGCCACGTCGACAGCCCCACGTACGAGCAGGTCTGCTCCGGCGACACGGGCCACGTCGAGGTCTGCCAGGTCACGTTCGACCCCCATAGGGTGAGTTACGAGGCCCTCGTGGAGCAGTACCTCGAGATCCACGACCCGACGCAGCTCAACCGCCAGGGTCTGGACGTCGGCTGGCAGTACCGGTCGGTGATCTTCGCCGAGGACGACGGGCAGGCCGAGACGGCTCGGAAGGTCATCGAGCGCGCCCAGGAGCGCTTCCGCGATTCGATCGTGACCGAGATTGAGCCGGTGGCTCCGTTCTGGCGCGCCGAGGAGTACCACCAGTGCTACCTCGAGAAGCGCGGCTCACACGGTCTGCTCGGAATGCTCCTGGGCAGGTGAGCGGAGTCGGGGCCATTCCCCGACTCCCCCGCGTTTGGTCCCTTGCGGCAAGAGTGAATCCACAACTTGCCGCACTTCGATCGGTTATACAACCCGTCGTGAGGGAGTAGGACCGGCTTAAGGGGAAAAGGATCAAACGACTTCTCGCGCCCCTGCTTGTAGCCGCTGTCGCCTCGATGATCGGGGCGCCGGCGGCGCTCGCCGACCATGGCACGATTCACGACAGCGTCGGCGACGTGAAGTTCAACCCGCCCGGCAAGAAGGCCGACTACGACATCACCCGGGCTTCGTGGAGCGTGAAGCACGGGCGGTTCATCCACACGGTCTCGGTTCGGGGGCGCGTCGGTGACCCGCGGACGGGGTTCGGCCCCCTTCCGCAGCTACAGATCGACGTCCCAAGTCACGCGTCGGCGAAGAGCGGATGCGAGTACACAGTGCGGGCGCCGGCCAGCGACCGTGGCGCCCTGAGCGCCTCGGGCTGCCCCTCGCGAGCGGCGAAGCGCGAGCGCGGCGACGGCGTTTCCGTCAAGAAGGTGAGCCGCCACACGGTCAAGTACGAGATCCGCGAGTCCGTGATCGGAAATCCGACCGCATACCAGTGGCGCTTCGACCTACCGGCGAAGGCATGCCGCCGGTGCGTCTACGACCGCATCCCCAACAACCACGACAAGTGGCACATCCTCCATCACGAACCCCCGCCAGTCAGCCCGATCCAGCACGTGGTGATCATTTACCAGGAGAACCACAGCTTCGACAACGTCTTCGGGCGGTATTGCGTCGAGTCGGGCACCTGCGACGGAACGACCCAGGCGACGCTTCCGGACGGCTCCACGATCCCCCTCAGGACGTCGCCCGACGTCGTGCCGGATGCCGGCCACCGGACGAAGGCACAGGTGAAGGCGATCAATGGCGGCGAGATGAACGGCTGGCCGAGCATCGGGAGCTGTAGCGCGCAGCACGACTACCAGTGCATGACGCAGTACGACCCGAGCCAGATTCCGAACCTCACCCGGCTCGCAAGCTCGTTCGTCATCTCGGACCAGACCTTCCAGACCTTCAGCGTCCCGAGCTTTGGCGCCCACATCGAGCTCGTCTCCGCGAGCCTCGACGGGTTCACGGGGGACCCGCCCGCCCGAAAGCCCGACCAGCCCCGGGGCACCGGTTGGGGATGCGACTCGCAACTGGACGCGCCCTGGCGCGCGAGCCCCGATGGCAAGATCAGTTATCAGCCGTCGTGCATTCCGGACTACCAGCTCGACCCGTCCAGGTATCCGTACGGCGGCGCCTACAAGAAGACCCGCGTGAAGCCCATGCCGACGATCATGGACGAGCTGAACAAGGCCGGGCTGAGCTGGAAGCTCTACACGGCGGCCCCCGGCAACGGCTACCTCTGGGCGATCTGCCCGACCTTCGCGCAGTGCCAGTACACGGGCGACCACAGCAACCAGGTGCCGACGGCGCGGGTGCTCCTCAATGCCAAGGAGGGCAACCTCCCCAATTTCAGCGTGGTCCTGCCGACGGTGCGGGTGGCGCAACACAACGAAGGCTCGATGGCCGCCGGCGACAACTGGATCGGACAGGTCATCTCGGCGATCGAGAACGGCCCCGACTGGCAGTCGACGGCAGTCTTCATCACCTACGACGACTGCGGCTGCTTCTACGACCACGTGGCGCCGCCGTCGGGGCTCGGGATCCGGACGCCGATGGCCATCGTCAGCCCCTGGGCGAAGGCGGGGACCGTCGACTCGAATCAGGCCTCGCTCGCCTCGATGCTCGCGTTCACCGAGCACAACTTCGGCCTGTCACCGCTGAACGAGAACGACGCCAACGCCTATGACTACGCCAACTCGTTCGACTACAGCCAGGCGCCGCTTGCCCCCGTGCCGATGACCCGCTCAAAGCTGTCGCCGAGAGCGAAGAAGGTCTCGCGGCACCCAGTCGAGGACCCGGACGGGACCTGAGCCCCGCCGCTACTGGAGGTTGACGGCGACGTACTTCGTCTCGAGGTACTCCTCGATTCCCTCGTTGCCGCCCTCGCGCCCGATGCCCGACTGCTTGACGCCTCCGAACGGAGCGCCCGCGTTGGACACCATGCCCTGGTTCAGGCCGATCATCCCGGTCTCGAGGCCCTCGCAGACGGTCAGCGCCCGCTTCAGGTCACGGGTAAAGACATAGGCGACGAGGCCGTACTCGGTGTCGTTGGCCGCGGCGATCGCGTCCTCGGTCGAGTCGAACGAGGCCACCGGTGCCACGGGGCCGAAGATCTCCTCCTTCAGCAGGCGGGCATCCGGGGGGACGTTGCCGAGCACCGTCGGCTCGTAGAAGTAGCCCGCGCCGTCGGCCCTGCTCCCGCCGACGAGCACCTTGGCGCCCCTGCCCGCCGCGTCGTCGACTAGCTCGGCGACCTTGCCGCGCTGGTCGTCGTCGATGAGCGGCCCGACGTCGACGCCCTCCTCCGTGCCACGGCCGACGCGGAGCCTGCGCATGCGCTCGGCAAGCCTGTCCGTGAACTCGTCCGCGATCGAACCGGCGACGTGGAACCGGTTCGCGGCCGTGCAGGCCTCCCCGATGTTCCGCATCTTGGCGATCATCGCGCCGTCGACCGCGGCGTCGAGGTCGGCGTCCTCGAAGACCAGGAACGGCGCGTTGCCGCCGAGCTCCATCGAGACCTTGAGGATGTTCTCGGCCGACTGCTCGATCAGCGTGCGCCCGACCTCGGTGGAGCCCGTGAAGGACAGCTTCCGCAGCCGCGGGTCTGAGATCACCGGCTCGGCCACCGCGCTCGACGAGGCGCTCGTGACGATGTTGAGGACGCCGCCGGGGAGCCCGGCCTCCTCGAGCAGTTGGGCCAGGGCGAAGGCCGAAAGCGGCGTCAGCTTCGCCGGCTTCCAGACCATCGTGCACCCGGCGGCGATCGCGGGGCCGACCTTGCGGGTGCCCATCGCCATCGGGAAGTTCCACGGGGTGATGAAGAACGAGGGGCCGATCGGCTGGCGCAGTACGAGCACACGGCTGGCCGCGTTGCCGGCCGTCTTGTAGTAGCCGTCCGTTCGCAGGGCTTCGCCAGAGAACCAGCGGAAGAACTCGGCCGAGTAGGTGATCTCGCCCTTCGACTCGGCGACCGATTTGCCCATCTCCAGGGTCATCAGGAGCGCGAGCTCGTCAGCCCGCTCGTTCAGGAGCTCGAACGCGCGCCAGAGGATCTCGGACCGCTGGTTGGGCGGCGTGGCCGCCCACTCGGCCTGCATCCCGACTGCGGCGTCGAGCGCGGCCTTCGCGTCCTCGGGCGTCCCGTCGGCGATCTCGCAGAGCATCTCCCCGGTGGCCGGGTCCTCGACGGGGAGCGTTTCGCCGCTGCTCGAGTCGCGCCATTCGCCGCCGATGTAGAGCTGCTTGGCGACCTTGTCGACGACGGTCTGCTCCTGAGTCGCGATAGCCATGTGAAACCTCCGTTGGTGACTTCGTTTCCAAACTACTCGACGGCGCGCCGTACGATCATCCGGGCAGGGAAGTGGGGGCCGCGGTCGAAGCGCGATTCGGCTGACCTCCTCACCGGCGGGCACGAGGCAGATGGACACGACGCGAGCAAAAGGACTTGCCGTTGCCGCAGTGGCATGCGCGGCGCTGGCCGCGATGGCCCTCGCGTCGAGCGCCGCCGCGGCGAAGTGGGTCATCCACGGGCGCGGCTTCGGCCACGGCGTGGGCATGAGCCAGTACGGCGCCTACGGCTACGCCCGGCATGGGCGCGACTACAAGTCGATCCTCAAGCACTACTACCGCCACACCCGCATCGGCAACGCGGACGGCTCGGTCAAGGTGCTCCTGGCCTCGGGCGGAGGATCCGTCGGCTTCGCCAACGCGCACAAGGCCTGCGGCAAGCGCCTTCACCGCGGGCGCGGGTACGCCTTCGCCGAATCCGGCTCGCGCGTGATCCTGGAGAGTGGCCGCGGTCGCAAGATCACCAAGTGCGGGCGTTCGGGAACCGCGAAGGGAGGCCACGGCATCCAGGTGAGTGGCAAGGGCACCTACCGCGGCAAGCTGATCGCGAAGGTCTCGGGCGGCCTCCTGGTCGTCAACAAGGTGAGCCTCGACGACTACACGCGAGGGGTCGTCGCCAACGAGATGCCGTCCTCGTGGCCCCAGAACGCGCTGCGCGCGCAGGCCGTCGCCACGCGGTCGTTCGCGCTCTCCTCGCACGCGGGCCACGGGTTCAACGTCTACGACGACACGCGCAGCCAGGTGTACGCCGGAAAGGGCTCCGAGACCAAGGCCACGAATCAAGCCGTGCGCAAGACGAGCGGCCAGATCCTGCGCTACCACAAGCAGACCGTCATGGCCCTCTTCTTCTCGACCTCGGGCGGCAAGACCGAGAGCAATCAGTTCGCGTTCGGATCGAGCCCGATCGCGTACCTGCAGTCGGTCAAGGACCCGTACGACGACGTCTCTCCGTACCATACGTGGACCGTCCATGAGTCGCAGGGCGGGATGGAATCCGCCCTCAGCGGCCTCTTCGGCGGCCGCCTGAAGAAGGTCAAGGTGACGAAGACGGGCGACTCGCCGAGGATCGTCAAGGCGAGGGTCGTCGGCTCCAAGGGCAGCTCCTCGGTCAGCGGTGCGACGCTCCAGGGCCGCCTGGGCCTGATGAGCACCTGGGCCAGATTTCGCCGGCACTAGCCCGGGGTCACGGTCAAGGTCACCGCCTAGTCACGCATCAGCCGTCCGGGTAGGGCTGGAGCGGGATGCCGTGGGCGAGGTCGCGGGTGCCGTACTCGTAGGCGGCTGCGCCGGTCAGCACCAGGCGCTGCGGCGGGTGTCCGTCCCGCTCGACGTCCAGCTCCAGGTCGGAGATCGAGCAGTTCAGCGTGTTGTGCTCGGGGCCCTTCGGGTCCGCATAGACCCAGGCGACGAAGTTGCGCTGCTCCGAGCCGACCCGGCCGCGGACCCTCGCTCCCTTGCCCGAGATCTGGAACCGGCAGCTCGTGGCTTGCCCGACGACCTTCGTGGACAGCATGCGATCGAAGCCGCCGAGGCGGTGCTCGGTGTCGCCGATCCGAAGCATCGCGTTCGCGACCCACGGGGTTGTGACGGGGCCGATCTTGATGCGGCCCGCCGCCATGTCGAAGTAGGTGGGTTCGTCCCCGTCCAGGAACGCGCCCTGGATCCACACCCACTTCTCGGCGTGCTCGGCGCCCCAGTTGTGGCCGATCATCCCCGGCCACTCCCGGAGCTCGATCTCGTCGCCGTCGATCGTCAGCCGGCCGTCGAACCGCGCGCTCGGATAGGGGGAGAGGAACTTGGTGCGTGGCAGCGGCGCGTCGTAGAGGCGGTCGTAGGGCAGATGGTGGAAGGGCTCGCCCTCGTCGGTGAAGCGCAGGTCCCAGCTCGCCTTGACGTCTCCGGCCTCGATCTGGCCGGTGGCGTGGCCGGGGTCGAGCTCCGCGCCGTCGATGCGGATGTAGGAGCCCTGCGGCGCCGAGAGCTCCGCGGCCGCGAAGCTCGCCTTAGCGGCCCGCGGGCCAGGTGCCTCGGCGTCGAAGACGGTCAGCCAGAGGGCGGCCGAGGGATCGGCGTCGGGCCGCTTGTGCACCGTGTGACGGATCCAGATCCCCTGGCCTCCGCCGGGCCGCGTGGTCTTTATGTAGTAGCTCTCGTAGTGGCCGGCGCCGCGATCGACGTCGGCGAACCGGGGGGCGCTTCGCACGGCGCCACCCTACCCGCCCATCAGCTCCAGTGATCCCACTGCCGGAGGCACTTGGTCACCGTCCGCATCGCGTGGCCGCCGGAGTACCAGCCGGGCTTCGACCACAGCTCGAAGTGCAGGTGGCAGCCGGAGGCGTCCCCGGTGTCGCCGACCTTCCCGATCTGCTCGCCGGTGCGTACGCGCTGACCCTCCTTCGCGCGCTGCCCTCGCTGGAGGTGCATGTACACGTAGTCATGCCCCGTCGACTTGCCGTCGACGACGAGGTAATACCCGGCACCGCGCGCCTGGTAGCCGCTGTACTGCACGCGGCCACCGCGCGCGGCGACGATTCGCTTGCCGCAGTCGGCGAGGATGTCCTGGCCCTGGTGCACATGGCCGTCGCGGGGCGCTCCGTAGCCGTCGCCGTAGCTGTGCTTCCCGCGCAGCGGGAACTTGTCCGGAAAGAAGTTGACCGAGCGATCGTCGCCCTTGGTGCGGCTGCGATCGACATCGGCGCCGCGCTTCGTGCGGATGCGGAAGAGATACGCGCCCTTCTTCGCGGCCTTGCCGTGGCGGTTGTTGCCGGACCACGTCACCTTGTGGCTGTCCGGCTCGAGGTCGTCCTTGCGCCACACCTTGATCACCCGCCAGTTCTTGCGGTTGACGAGCTGGATCTTCATGTTGCGGGGACGGTCGCCGCTGATCGTGTAGCGGTAGGTCGCGCGGTTGTTGCCGTAGAAGAAGACCTTGCTCGGCGCCGCGGACTCTGCCTTGAGGCGGAGCGAGCCGCCGCCGGACGTGCCGCCCCCTCCTCCGGCCGTCGAGGTGCCGCCGTCCTGCGCGAACGCGAGCCCGGCGGTCGCCGCCATGGTCGCGACCACGATCATTGCCTTACGCCGGCACCGGCCGGACGCGTTCCATCGGTCTTGCGGCTCAACTCGGAAGCCTCCTCTTTCTCGGGCCTACGGAGTTAGCTGTCGGGCTCGCGCTGAAAGAGCTGCGCTACGGCCGGATCGCCGATTCGCCCCTGGGGCACACGCCCCGTTGGTTCCCCCGCTCCCGGGCGCGACACGCACCGGGATTCGGCATTGCTAAGGCTTGCTCACCAAAAAGCAGGCAAAAGGCTAACAAACCACGTAGCGGTCTCGGTTACACGCGGATCGTGATCACGTCGCCGTCGCGCACGACGTAGTCCCGGCCCTCGATCCGCAGCAGGCCCCGGTCGCGGGCGCCGGTGTAGCCGCCCGAGGCGATCAGGTCGTCCCAGCCGATGACTTCGGCCTTGATGAACGCGGCGGCGATCTCGGTGTGGACGACCGCCGCAGCGTCGAGCGCCGAGGAGCCGCGCCTCAGCGAGCGCGCCATGGCCTCCTTGTCCTCACCGGCCGTGTAGAAGGTGATCAGGCCGAGCAGGGAGTAGGCGGCGAGCGTGAGCCGCTCCAGGCCCGATTCCCTGAGCCCGTATTCGGAGCGCAGCTCCGCCGCCTCGTCGGGGCCGAGCTCAGCGAGCTCGTTCTCGATCCGGGCCGACAGCGCCACCACCTCGGCGCCGGCCGAGGAGGCGTGCTCAGCGACCGCCGCGGGCACCTCGTCCTCGCCCTCGGCGACGTTGGCGAGGTACAGCATCGGCTTGCTCGTCAGCGCGTGGAGCCGTCTGGGTGCATCCTTGGCTCTTCCGTCCGCCGGCACCGTCCTCACGGCGCGCCCCTCGCCGAGCGCGCTTAGCACCTCGCGGAGCCATTCCTCCTCAGCGACGACCTCGGGATCGCCACGCTTGGCCTGCTTCTCCACCCGCTCGAGGCGCCGGGTCGCCTGCTCGAGGTCGGCGAGCAGGAGCTCGGTTTCGATCGTCTCGATGTCGCGCACCGGATCGACGCTGCCGTCGGGGTGGACGACGTTCTCATCGGCGTGGCAGCGGACCACGTGGCAGATGGCGTCGCTCTCGCGGATCGCGGCCAGAAACTGGTTGCCGAGCCCCTCGCCCTCCGATGCCCCCTTGACCAGGCCGGCGATGTCGGCGAAGTTGATCGTCTCGGGCACCACCTCGCTCGAGCCGACCACGTGCGCGATCTCGCCCAGGCGCGCGTCGGGAACGGGTGCCACCGCCACGTTCGGCTCGATGGTCGTGAACGGGTAGTTGCCGACCTGGGCGCCGCCGCGCGTCAGGGCATTGAACAGGGTCGATTTGCCCGCGTTCGGCAGGCCGACGATGCCGATCCTCACTGGGCCTGCGGATCCTGGCCGGTCGCGACCGCCGGCTGCGGGCGGTCACCGTTGAATCCGGCACCTGCGGCGCCGCTCGTCTCCTGGGCCGCATCGACCACGAGGTCGATCAGCCGGTCCTCGGTGTCAGGGCCCCTGAGCCCGGGCCAGCCCGCGCCGATCGCGATGCCGAGCGCCGCACCGGCAAGAACGTCGGAGGGGTAGTGCATGCCCAAGTACGGGCGTGTCAGGCAGATGGCGCCGGCGAGCGCGTAGAGCGGAACGCGCGCGCCCGGGCTCACCCTGCCCATCGCCGTCGCTGCCGCGAGCGACGCGGTGGCGTGTGCGGACGGGAACGAGAGGGGGCTGGGAGCGCTCGCCAGCGCGGGGAGCCGGCGGAGCCGGGGACGCTCCCGGCGCACCGCCACTTTTACGAGAAAGTTGAGCCCCACCGCCGCTGGCGCCACGGGCGCCGTGCGAAGCCAGCGTGGCCGCCGCTCACCGTCGACGAGCGCGGCGGCGATCGCGATCGCGATCCAGATCGCTCCCCACTCGCCGGCCATGCCGAGGCCCTTCATCGCATCCTCGGCGGGCCTTGCGTGACCGCGGGTGCGCATGAAGCGCAGCACGCGCCGGTCGAGTCGCTGTAGGCGCTTGCTCACCGGCGTGAGGATAGGGGCGGACGGATCCCCGATCCGAGAGAATCGGACCGATGGGAGCCGCCACAGCGCGAATGGTGCCGGGATACCGGCACGTGCCCGGCAATCACTGCGGCTCGACGGCGCTGCGGAACCTGCTCGCGTTCCACGGGCTGGAGATGTCCGAGGAGATGGCGCTCGGCCTGGGTGCCGGGGTGAGCTTCTATCACGTCGTCCTCGAGGGCTCCTCGCCCTCGCGCTTCACCAATGGTCGCACGGGGCGGCTGGAGGAGCAGTTCGTCGAGCTCACCGGGGCGCCGCTCCGGCTCGCGACGTTCGAGGACGCGGACGCGGCCTGGGACGCCGCCCGCGGGGCGGTGGACGACGGCCGGCCCGCGATCCTCATCACCGACCTCTACTACCTCGACCACTACGGAAGCTCGGCCCATTTCCCTGGGCACGCGGTCGTCCTCGCCGGCTACGACTCCGACGTCGCCTACCTCTCCGACACCGGTTTCGAGGAGCTCCAGACGACCCGGCTCGAGGGCCTGAAGCAGGCTCGCCACGGCAATCATCCGGTGTTCCCGCTCGACGGCCACATGTTCACGGTCGACCCGGAAACGGCGATCGACGAGCTGACCGCCGCTGCGCCCGGCGCGATCGCCCGCTGCGCGCGAGGCATGCTCGAGCCGGAGCTCGGCGACTTCCAGGGGCTGCCCGCGCTCCACCGTTTCGCGGCGGAGGTCGGCGCTTGGCCGGAGGAGGCGGAGGACTCGCGGTGGTGCGCCCGCTTCCTCTACCAGGTGATCGAACGCCGGGGGACCGGCGGGGGCAACTTCCGGCTCATGTACTCGCGCTTTCTCGAGGAGGTCGGTTACGAGGAGAGCGCGCTGGCGGGAGCGGCCGCCGAAGCGTGGACCGCACTCGCCGCCGCCGCGCAGGCCGCGAGCGAGCCGGAGGAGCCCGATTCCGCTCTATGGACCGCGGTTGGCGCCGAGGCCGCCACGGTTCTGGACGCCGAGGAGCGCCTGTGGAGCGCTCTCGCGGCCTGACGGCTTAGCTGTTCCCCTCAGCCATCGGGTCCGGAGTTCCGAGCTCCGTGAACTCCGGAACCTCGTACGGCTTGCCGGGGATCGCCCCGATGGCGAGCACGCGGATGCCTTCGTCGCCCGGGTAGATCTTGCGCTTCGTTCCCGCGCTGACCCGCACCATCGTGTTCTGGTCGAGCGGATGGCGCTCGCCGTCGACCTCGATCTCGCCTGAGCCGCCGAGCGCCAGGTAGACCTCCTCCTGGCCGTCCTCGGAGTGGTCGTGCTCGGGGTAGTCGCCGTAGCCGGCGGGGATGTCCATCACCGCCATGCCGAAGGCAGTCACTCCCATCTCGGCCCTGGCGAGCTTGAAGGAGCCCAGGTAGATGCCCTCCATGTCGTCGATCTTCTTCACGGCGTATCCGGACAAATCACGTCTCCCTTCAGTGGGCGGGGTGGTGTGCCCGCACTCTAGTGCGGGCCGCTAGGCCTCGAGGCGGGCGAAGTAGGCGAGCGACGAGCCCACGCGGCCCGCGAACCGCAAACCGGCCGCTTCGGCACGGCGTTTAAGGGAGCCCGTGGTGACCATGTGGGGGTCGCCGAACAGCTCGCCGACGATCAGTCGCCCACCGGGGCGCAGGACACGGGCGGTCTCGCGCAGCGCCGCGTCCTGATCCGGGATCTCGCCGAGCACCGTGATCAGAATGGCCGCGTCGAAGGAGTCGTCCTCATAGGGGAGGTCCTGCGCGTCGCCCTGAGTCGGGTTGACGTTCCAGAGCCCTTTTTCGCGGGCTCTCCGGATCGTGTGATCGAGCATCTCCTGCTGGAGGTCGAAGACCTCGATCGCGCCCTCGTGCCCGACCCACTGGGCCAGGTCGAGCGTGTAGTAGCCGGTCCCGGGGCCGATCTCCAGTACGCGCTCGCCGGGCGCCGGGACGAGGATCTCCCACAGACGATCGCGGGTGATCCCCGGATGCGGCGCCTGGACCCAGAAGCGCTGGCTGTACGGGCAGGCCGAGGGGTTTTTGCGCCACCACAGCGCGACGCCGAGTACGGCGAGGGCGCCGGCCGCAATGAGCTTCCTCACTTGTTCGAGAAGCCGATCGAGTGAGCGGCCGCGGCTGTGCGAACGAAGACGACCTTCTCGGTGTTGAGCGTCACGGGTCCGTCCTCGGCCTCGAGGTCGTGCCAGCCGTGTGCGCGCTGCACCGCGTCGCGCAAGCTGTCGAGCGCATCGGTGGTCACGCGCGCTGACATCACCTGCCCACCAGAGAAGCCCACCTCGATCCGCTTCATCTCCGCCATCTTGCCTCCTATCCGTGGTCTCCGGCAGGCTCCACCAGCTCGGTGAGCACATTGCCTGTGGACTTCGGGTGAACGAACGCGACGCGGCTTCCGCGTATTCCGATACGCGCCTCGGAGTCGATCAGCGCCACGCCGGCGTCCCTGAGCTGGTCCAGCGTCCGGTCGATGTCGTCCACTCGGTAGGCCACGTGGTGCAGGCCCTCGCCGCGCTTGGAGATGAACTTCCCGACCACGGTCTCGGGCCCGAGGGGGGACAGCAGCTCGACGTGTCCGTCGCCGACATCCAAAAGCACCGCCTCGACGCCCTGCTCCTCCACGGTCTCGCGGTGGACGAGGGGCATGCCGAATGTGCCCTCATAGAGGGCGATCGCGCTGTCGAGGTCCGACACGGCGACACCGACGTGATCGATTAGTCCGAACACCGCGGTGAGTCTATGGACACTCACCCCTCCTTTCACTTCTGCTTTCACGCGAAAGCGACAGCCCGAGCGCTTGCGCCACGGCCCGTCGGGGGGGCTTGGGTGGTCGTTACTTTGTCTCTGCCCCCGACTCGCTCGCCGAGGGCTCATCAGTCCGTCGCTGGGCCCTCGGGGCCACGCCGCAAGCGCTCGCGCACCCGCTCCAGCGACCACTCGAACGGCTCGGTCTCCTCGATGAAGCTGGTCAGCTCGCGGATGATCCGCTCCGGTGCGTCGAGCATCGGCCAGTGGCCCGAGCCCTCGATCTCGACGTAGCGGCTGTGGGCGACCACCTCGTGGGCGTTGCGACCGTGCTCGACCGGGATCACTGGGTCCTCGTTTCCCCAGATCAGCAGAAAGGGGATCTGGTCGGCGAGGTAGAGCCGGTCGAGCGCCGAGACCTTCTGGCCCTCGGGGCCGATTCGATCCGCAACGTCCACTCGTCCGCCTCGGCCCACCCCAGAAGGTGCTCCTCGGAGCGGCTCCGCAGTCCGTCGGTCACGTTGACGAACCGCGCCTCTGGCAAGGCCGTGGCTCGAGCGGATGACGTCGCCGAAGGCGACCAGGGCGCCTAAACCGCGAAGACCGTGTGGAAGAACCACGGTGCGGGGAGAACCTCCAGCGGCATGCACAACGTGAGGGGCTCTCGGACTCCGTAGTTATCCCGGTTGCGCCGTATCCCCATTCAGTGCTAAGAATCCGCTCGGCGCTCGGACGAGAGCCACGGTTGGCGGACTGTCCAACAGTGCGTTTCGAGCGTTCGCCGCGAGGAGGAGCAGTGACTCACGCAAGTACGGCCCACGGCCTCACACGGCGCCGGCTTCTGGAGTTGGGCGTTGGGGGGGCGCTGGCGGTGCCGCTGATCGACCTCGCCGCGATCGCTCCCGCCGAGGCCACCACGGCTCGCTGGCCGGGTAAGGGGCTCGACGCGGCGCAAGCGCGACAGGTAGACCCCACGCAATTCCTGTCCGCCAGGCGATTGCGCGCCTGGAATGTCGAGCTTGACGAGCTTGGGCTGCGGCCGACGGGCTCGGCGAAGGAGCGCCGCTACGTCGAGGCGCTCGTGAGCCGCTTGGAGCGGGCCGGGGTCAAGCAGCTGCACTTCGACTCCGTGCCGTTCCGGCGCTGGAGCGCGAGGAAGTGGTCGCTTGAGGTGGTCAGCGGCCCGCACACCGGCCGCAAGGCCGTCCCCGCATACATGCCCTACTCCGGGTCGCTCGCCCCTGGCGGCGTCACCGCGCCGCTGGTCGCCGTCGACCCGACCCAGCCGCTTGCAGCCGGGTCGCTGGCCGGCAAGGTCGCGCTGTTCGACGTGCCGGTGCTCAACGCCAAGGTCGGGCTGTTCTCGGCCCTCGCCTACAAGGGCTATGACCCGCACCACCTCGCGCCGCCGAGCGCCCCCTATGTGCGCGACTGGTACAACAACCTCCCGCAGGCGCAGGCGAACCTCCAAGCCGCCAAGGCGGCAGCCGCGATCGGGATCCTCGACCTCGGACGCGACGCGACCAGAGGCTCCTACTTCCCCTACAACGGGCGGATCCTGGCGATCCCGGGGATCTACGTCGATCGCGACGTCGGGTCTACGCTGCGGCAGGTCGCGGCCGCTGGCGGCAGGGTCCGGGTCGAGCTCGAGGCCGACGTGGCCAACGTCAAGAGCCGCAATGTTCTCGGCGTGATCCCAGGCGCCAGCAAGGAGCTGATCGCGATCAACTGTCACACCGACGGGACCAACGGCCTCGAGGACAACGGGCCGATCGCGATCGTCGCGATCGCGGAGTATCTGGCCCGGCTCCCGCGCCATCAGCTGCCGCGCACGATCCTGGTCCTGCTGACCACGGGCCACTTCGCCGGCGGCATCGGCGCCCGCCAGTTCATCCATCGCCACCGCCACGACCTCGTGCCCCGGATCGCTGCCGGTGTGACGATCGAGCACCTCGGCGCGCAGGAGTGGCTCCCGAACGCCGCCGGCGAACTCAAGCCCACCGGCAACCCCGAGCTCGGGGCCGTCTTCGGGGCGCCCAACCGGGCCCTGCTTGACGCCGCCAAGGCCGCGGTCAGGCAGGCCAGAGCCGACCCCGCGTTCATGATCCCGCCGCTCAACCGGCACCCACACGGAGCAGATAACGACGCCGCCTGGCCTGGGGAGGGCTCATACCTGTGGCGGTGGAGCGACCAGAGCGGTGGCTTCCCGGACGCCAACTACATCACCGGGCCGACCTACCTTCTCAACGGCGGCATGACGACGATCGACAAGATCGACTTCAAGCGCATGCGCCGCGAAGCGATCGCCTTCACCCAGATGCTGCTCAGGCTCAGCCACATACCGGCGCACACCCTCTCTCGCATCGACATCCCTGGATGATCTGGCGATTGGACACCAATTTCAGCGCAACTGGGAGCGAAGTCGTGAGCAGCTCGCCCGAGCGAGCGACCGATTGGCCCGGTATCCAACCGAGGCGGTTGAGACGCGCGGTTGCGTGGACGATCGCCGGGGCCTGCGTTGGCCTGCTGCTGCTGCTGCTGCTGATCACGCCGCCGCGCGCCGACGCCGCTGGCACCGGCCCAGTCTGCTACCCCTCGCGTCCGGCGCTCGACTACCGCGCTGGAGGCCCGTCTCACTTCCAGCCCCATAGCGGAAAGCTGATTCCGTGTCGCTACAGCACCGGCGCCGATGCGGGCGAACCGAGCTTTGGATTCGGCCGCGGCGGGCGGATCTTCTATGAGACGTGGGATCTCGACGGACTATCTAACCCGAGTGGCGTCGTTCGCTCGGGTCGCGGGCATGCCACCTGGACGGACGTCTCGCCGCCTGGACCCGTCACGAGCTTCGATCCCTTCCTGCTCGTCGATCCGCGCACGAAACGGGTGTTCGATGCCAACTTTGCCGGCAACGGCAAATTCGGCTGCTCGACACTCTCGCGCCTGGGCTACAGCGGTAGCAGCGTCGGCCGCTGGGCGACCAGGGACCTGTGCGGCGACGGATTCGATGCCGAGAGCATCGGCGTGGGGCCGCCCGCTCACAGCACGACAACGGGCTACCCGAACATCGTCTACTACTGTGCAAGCGCGACCTTGGGCTCGGCGCCGCCGGCATCGTCGCCTGTATGCATGAAGTCGTTGAACGGTGGCGCGACCTTCACACCGATCGCTCCGCCATATCCGACGATGGGAGCACAGGACGAGTTCGCGCCCTGGGCCGGTCCGCCGGTCGTAGGTCCCGACGGAACGCTGTATGTGCCGAAGCGTTACGGGGGCGAGCCGAGGATCGCAATCAGCCACAATGAGGGACGTACTTGGACGCGCGTGCAGGTCGCCCACAACGGCGATTCGAGTGAGGCCAACCGTGCCGCAGTCGACGCTCATGGGAACGTGTATTACACGTGGGTGGGTGCCAACCACATGCCCTACCTGACGACGTCGAGCGATGAAGGCAAGCGCTGGAGCTCGCCGGTGCAGCTGGCCCCGCCGGGTGTGCGCGAGACGGCCTTGGCGCGCGTCGCGGTCGACTCGGCGAGCGGCGACGCGGCCGTCGTCTATCTGGGGAGCACCAACGCCCCCGGCGTGCCGCCGTACTACGCCTTCTGTCAAGAGTTTCTAGAGAGATGCAACGACGGCGCCTACGCGAATGCGACCTGGAACGGCTACATGACGCTGGTGGATCACCCGCTCGCAAACCATCCGCTGCTGCGGACGACCACCGTCAACGCCGCTCATAAGCCACTGTTCAAGGGCGGGTGCAGTCCCGACGGCGGTTGCAAAGCGGTGGTGGACTTCCTCGACGTCCACTTCGACCCGCGCGGTCATCCATGGGGCGCGTTCGTCGATGATTGCGCGCGCAGGGCGGCCCCCGGCGCACCCGCCCGCTTGCTGAACCCGCAGTTTGGCCGCTGCGAGGACGGCACTGGCGTAGGCATTCTCGGCGAGCTAGTGCCACCGGGAAGCATCCCTGCGCGTCCAGCGGACGGGCTAACCGGGGCATCCCGGTAGACGTGGTGGTCTAGCCGGCACGGAGGGGCCGGAGTGACTGAGTGCGGTCCGGGCGGAGCGCCTTCGAGAAAGGTCCCCGGGGGGCGGCCGAGCTTGGTCTCGCATGGACTTCGTGGCGGGCATCAATCTGAGCGCAAGTGAGCACAACTCAGAGGAAGACGGCGTGCCTGAGGACGCCTAAGACCGCCGAGACCAACCCGCACCGTCGATCTCAACCCGGAGATTTGCGGTTCACATCCTGCCCCTGCTACAGGCGACCCAGTCCGCTACTTGGCAGGGACGGCCGATCGTAGAGGCGGAAGTCAGCGAGCAGGTCAGCGGCGTCCACTTCGAAAGCCTCCTACGCCGGCGAGGAAGGCACCGTCAGGACCGGCCGCTCGGCGATGTGCAGCAGGCGGTGGGACACGCTGCCCAGCAGAATCTCCGCCATGGAGGTGTGCCCGCGGGTGCCGGCCACGATCAGCTCGCCGCCGGTGCGATCAGCAATATCGACGATCGCGTGTGCGGGCCCACCCAGAACGCTGTCTGCGAACTGGACCTCGGTCTCAATGCCTCGCTCGGAGATCTCCTCCGCCTGCTGTTTGATCTCGGCGCGGATCTCATCCTCGCCGGGCTTCGTGGCCTCCCCGCCCTCGGCGGGCGAGTACTCGGTGACGTGAGCGAGGACGAGCTTGGCCCCTGCCTTCTCGGCCAACTCAACCGCGACGGGTATCGCCATCTTTGCTCCATCCGACCCATCCAGGGCCAACACGATTGTGTTGAACATCGCCTTGTCTCCTCCCTTCGCGCAAGCAGACGCCTGGCCTACTCCTGCAGCCCGGCGGCATCGAGGGCCTTGCTCTTGTCGTAGTACTCGCGGATGCGAACGATCATCCCTTCGCGGATCGTGAGCAGCTCGTAGTTGGTCTGGCGAACCTCGGCACCGCTGCTTGCCCCGCGCCCGACCTCGCTCGCCTTCACCAGCACCTCATCGTCTCCGCAGTCGATGATCCGATGGATCTCGTATCGGTAGTCATCGAAACTATTGAGCCACTCCTCCAGACGCCGCCTGACGCCCTCGCGACCGCGATACGTCGTTCCGTCTTCAGGTGCGCTCCATTCGACATCTGGATGGCAGAAGGCCATCGTCCTCGGCATCGCTGCCAACAGGTCCGCCTTGCTCGTGGCGACCTCATACCAGCGCCGTACCAACTCCACGTTCTCCTGCGACATCGCCTACTCCCGCAGCCCGACGGTTCTGAGGGCTTCGGCACGGGTCCAGAAGACTTGACGTCTCGTAATCAGGCCCTCCGCGAACCAGACGATCTGCCAGGTGCGGTATTCAAACTGCACCCCGCTGCCCCTACGGCGTGCTGTGAGAACCACGGCGATGAAGACCCGATCATCGCCCAAGTCCGCCATCTGCTCGATCTCGATGTGGATGCCCTCCTCCGTGTTTTCCAACATCAGCGCGATCCACTCGCGCACCTCTGCCCGCCCGCGATACAGCTCACCAATCCCCGAGACACCTTCCAGGGCCTCCCATACGACATCAGGGCTGAGGAAGACCAGCAGGGCGTCGAAGTCGCGGCGGTTGAGAGCGTCGACGGCCCTCCGTGCCAGCGCCACGTTCTCCTGCGACATCGCCTACTGCGACAGCCCGGCGGCTTCGAGGGCCTGCCTCTGTTGGGCGAAGGTCCGGAACCGAAAGAGCTTGCCGTCCTGGAACTCGAACAGCCATCCGCTCGGCTGCTCGAACCCAACGTCGCTCTCCTTCCCGCGAAGCTGGACCCGCCCGAGTGCCACAACGAGGTCGTCGGTATCGCGCCACTCGTCGACGACGACCTTCCACTCCTGAGACTCGGTCTCCTGCATCCATCGACGCAGTCCCTTCAACCCCCGGAAGGACTCGCCCTGGTAGCGGCTGATGACCTGGAAGTTCGGATGCAGCATCTCGGCCCGCGAGAAGTCCCGATCCCCTCGGTTCCAGCGTTCGAACCATTCCTGGACGAGCTCCACGTTCTCCCGCGACATCGCCTACTCCGAAAGCCCCGCGGCTTCGAGGGCCTCTTGCCACCCAAGGAAGCCGCGAATTCGGACGATCCTGCGCTCGCGCACCAGGAAGTGGAGGGCGAACTCTTGGGCGAGCGCAACGTGGCTGGTACCTCCCCTCAGTTGGGCGCGTCCCAGCCACACAATCGAGTCCTCCAGATCGCGAAGCTCACTTTCCTCGACGCGAAACACCTCCCACGCCTCCCAAGCCGAAGCGAACCCGCTGGAGACCTCGTCACGGCCTCGGTACACGGGGCGTTCCACGGCGGCAGGACCTGCGGGCTCCCATTCGATCTCGGGATCGAATCTCTGGGTCATAGCTGCCAGGTCCCGCCGGTTGAAGGCTTGAACGACCTGCCTCACAACCTCCACGTTCTCCTGCGACATCGTCTACGCAGTATCTCGCCAGGGGGAGGGTTGGCGGACACGGTGCTCCCCGTTTGGATTCGAGCAATGATGGATACTGCGCTCGGAATGATCTCCACGGTCGCCGTCGGGACCGACGGATCGGTAACGGCAGACGAGGCTGTTAGGCAGGCAGCCGAAATCGCCCGACGCTTCGGGGCCAAACTCGTCCTCCTGAGCGCCTTCCGGGGTTCGCCAGGCCCCGGCGGGCATGGGGACATTGAGCTTCAGTGGGCCTCGAATCCGGCGGCTCGGGTGAGGTCGATCCTCGAACGAAACGAGACTAGCCTCCGCCAAGCGGGGATTGAGTGCGAGACACGCGCCGACGAGGGCGATCCCGGCGACGTGCTGGTGCGGCTCGCAACCGAGTGCGGGGCCGATCTGCTGGTGATCGGTAACAAAGGGATGAAGCGTCGCGTGCTTGGCAGCGTCCCGAACACAGTCACGCACCGGGCCGATTGCTCGGTACTGGTCGTCAAGACCACCTGAGCGAGGTAACAGCACCCTCGTTGCCGCACCGAGGAAGGGTGGGGGAAAGACAAGGAAGGGCGGGGGGAAAGACCAAGGAAGGGCGGGGGAAAGGGATCAAAGGCCCTCGACGACGGCGCCGGGCGTGATCCTTCACTGGCTCAGCCGACCCGGCGACGTCGCCGCTTGCGAACGCCGCGCTTGCACGGACGCTTTGAGGTCATCAGGCAGCCCGGCGGCTTCGAGGGCGCTCGCGGCCTTGATCTAATCGCTCACGCACTCCCGCCAGCCCGGCCAAACGCGCTCCAGGGTCTCGGCCGCCCGGTGATCGACCTCGGTGTCCTCGATCGTGAACACCAGCGAGTCGTCGCGCCGCAGCTCAACACGCATACCCAGGGCCCGCATTTGCGCCACCGCCTCTTGCGCCTTGCCGAGACACTCCGGGCGGACCTTGTACCGCACGTCCTCCGGGTTCACAGGTCGAAACTTAGCCTTCGCCGCCGCTCTTCCTGCGACCCGCCGCAGAGGGGAGGGTCGGCTGCGATGATCGCTGAGACGAAATACCGGAGGATCGCCGACTGGGCGCGCCGATCAAAGATCGAGCTGAGGTCCGATGAGGCGTGAACTGGCGCTGAAAGTGCGGCTCAGCCGTCGCCTACTCCCGCAACCCGTCGGCTTCGAGGGCTTCGGATCGGTCCAAGAACACCGTCCAGGCAACGACTCTGCCTTCCCCCAACTCCCACACATGGAACACCCGCTGTCGGACCTCGTCACCAGATGACTTCATTCGACCCCCGTCCCGCACCGCGGCAAAGACGCGCTCCCCTTGGCCGTCGAGCAGTTCATCGACCTCGATCCACCATTGGTCGAAGGTATCCCGGTACGAAACCCACGCGGCAAGGAAGTCATCGAGACCTCGATAGATGCCGAAGCCCAGAATCCTTGACGCATCGAATGTGGCATCCGGGGCGGAATCGTCCTGATTGAGCCGTCCGACCCGGTTCAGACGCTGTATTGGGTCCGCACGATCTCCACGATCTCCTGCGACATCGCCTACGCAGTATCTCGCGACGAGACGGATATGAAAGGCCCCGGCCGACACAGGGTCCAGGCGGTAGCCAAGAAGCCCCGAGCAGGACGATCCGTCGGCATCCCGGGTGACGACCGGTAGTCGGGCACCAACCGCAGCTGCTCGAGCAACAGCACCACAGTCGAACCTGAACCTGGCAGGTAGAAGGCGAGCCTGTGGGGCCGTTGCTCCCCCTCGCTCACGGCCACGACCCGCCGGCAGGGCATCCCGTCGAGCAACAGCTTCGCGTTACCTAACGCATACGTTCCGATGGTTTGCTGGCGCGCCAAGTCCTCCTCAGGAATGTCCGGTCGGCGAAGCTCGCCCTCGTGAAGAAGCATGATGTGCCATCCGGGGCCGGCCCGGACGGGGGCAGTTCGTCCCAAGCCCCAAGCGGAATTTCAACCAGGAGCCGGACGGTCCGTCCCAACCAGTCATTCAGCAGCATCAGCGCGTCGTCGAGACCTACCGGCTGCTGACGAACGTCATCGTCGACCACTCAGCCGACCCTACATCTGCCGAGTCGGTCAGTCGTACAAGCGGCATCGGGCTCGCCGTCACTCGATCCGGCCCCCTTGCCACAAATCCGCAGTCTCAACGGGTGGGTAGTACGGATGGCAAGGATGCCCGATGGCCCTACGGTGAGTCGTACGAGCGTCGCCGAAGTCCGCGACGGTGTAGGCGTGATGCGCTGTGCCGGCACCCGCTCAGAAGACCTCCGACGGCGGTCGTTTGGTTGCCGCCTACAGAATCCCGGCACGGCGAACGGAGGGGCCAAATGGGCTGGCGTAGAGGCTGAACTCCTGGTTAGTCGCTGACCAACCGCAGTTGTCGAGCCTGGCGCGCTCGCCTCGACTCCCGGCACTCGGCGGCGACGCCGCGATCCTCGGCGCAGGCCTCGCAGATCACGGAGCCCGCGACCGACTCGTAGGCGATCAGGCAGTTGCCGACCCGTACGCCGCAGTCGTCGCACACGCTGACGGTCACTAGGTCTGGGATGGGTGTCGGTTGCTCCCTGCGCCGGCCGCACCGGACGCTGCACATCATGGGACGTGGGGCACGCCCGCTCCGTCTAGCCCGAGGGCTAGCGTATGGCTCGACTTAGGGATGCCGAGGAAGGCGGCGAGGGTTCCGACAAGTTCAACCTCGTCGCCTCTTTTCGTTCCTGGCTGGGGCGCCGGCCGTGGTCTCATCCTCCGGGAGGCGAGCCCCCACGGCGCGGGCCATTAGACCAGCCGTGAAGTTCTGCTGCTGCAAGTCAGGCCCAGGTGCTGCAACCCTGCTGCAACTTCAGCGGGCAGGGGAGCAAGGGGCCTGCAAATTGGCTTCGCGGTCTTCGCGGTCTGAGCTGGGGCGCAATTCCCGCGTCGGTGCAGCGGTTTCGCTGTTCTGCGCGGTCTGGGGTATCAGCGGAGGGGGAGGGATTCGAACCCTCGATGGACGTAAACCGCCCATAACGGTTTTTGATCTGCCGCACGTCCAAGTCCGTCTGCGGTGGATGAGGCGTGTAGGTAGCGGCCGTAAGACACTACGCCTTGACTGCGTAGCCCTTTCCACGCTTGCGGACCTCGCCCTTCTCGCGAAGCCTCCGAGCAACCGGATAGTGTCGCGGGGAGACGCCGATGTCCTTGGCGATCTCGCTCACCGGGACGCCGGGGTTCTTCTTCACAGCGGCTAGAAACTGTTCTTGGCGGTGGCCCCGAGGTGCACGGCGTGTAGTTGCCCGGCGTCTCGTGCGGCGTCGGCTCGTCGAGGGTCGGTGACCGCCAAGGGAGCTGAGCGCATCCCTGAGACGACGAGCCTCGTCCTCGAGCTCATGCAGCCGAGTCTCCAGGGCCTTGCGCGCCTGTTCGACAACGTCCGCCATCACTGCTCCCTTCGGTTAGGCGTGTGGCTCATAGCTCAGTTCCCGCGTTCAGGTTAACGACCTCGGCAGTCGACCCAATATGTACATGATTTCTTTCGCGTTCACACCCATAAGAGGTGATGGCGTGCTCAGAACGAGATCAACCAACAACCGAAATACAGCCGGGATGCTGTCACTGCGGTATGCGGTGAGCGGACGCAAATCGCGAAGACAAGCGACCCTATGAGCCGAAGGGTCAAGGGCAAGCCACTTCGCTACTTGCCGGGTCACCATTGCCGGAAGACACAGCGTTACCTGGCAACTCCTACTGGCTACGAGACCAATTGCTGGATCTGGCAGCTCGCCAAGACCCGCAACGGCTACGCGTTCGTGCGCGGACCAAACGGCAAGATGGTCTACGCCCACAGGCACTACTACGAACAAGCCTTCGGTCCGATCCCCGCCGATCGACAGGTGGATCACCTGTGTCGCGTACGGGCCTGCGTTAACCCCGACCACCTAGAGCTCGTGACGCAGACGGAGAACATCGCCGTGGTGCCGGCACCAAGCTCGATGAAGCGGCCGTTAGGGAGATTCGAGCATCGAGTGATTCCCAGGCGGACCTCGCTAAGCGCTACCGCATTAGCCAGAGTCATGTGTCCCGGATCAAGAACGGCCTGACCTGGCGAGATCTCCGTTGAGCGCAAGAGAGCGTGACGCCCTCCTCTGGGGCCTGCATTTGACCCCACCCTCGAAAACCGGAGGATTCAAGAACTGAGGCACAGGATCAAATCGCGGAGCTGGTCTCAGCGCCGTGCTGTGCGGTGAGTCGGGCATCAGTTCTGGATCGAGCCGGGTGGCGGCAATGCCCCGGCAGCGGCCTCTTCCAGGGGCCCGATAGCGTCGCCAACGATGTGTTCGCGAAGGTGGCGGAGAACTTCGATAGTTCACAGTGTCCGTCGAAGCGGCCCGGGAAGAGGGCGACACCGTCGTGGGTCACGTCCCCCTTCAAGGGGACAAACAAGAGCGGTTCCGAGCTCGATATGCACGCCGAGCAAGTTTGAGAGGTTCGCGACGGCAAGATCACGCGGCTCGAGAACAGGTCGATCAAGAGGCCTGGGCTAAGGGCTGGAAGCTGAGCGAACCGGCCAGAGCGCAACAATCGAAGATAAAGTGGCTGGTGCTGCTCGGGGCCGGGACCCGCAGGCCCGCAACGCGTTAGGAGGCGCTTCCGCGGTTGCGCGCGTACGGCTCGAGGCCCTCGATCGCCCGCTTGATCGACCAGTTGTGGTTCCAGCGAAACAGCGGCCGCAGGACGGGCGTCAGGTAGCGGAGGAGCGGCCGGTCGGCGATCACCCGCCAGTCGAAGTGCACGTGGACCTTGCCGTCCTTGGGGGTCAGGGTCCAGACGCCCTTGCCGGTGAGGTCCCCCACGACCTCCACCTCGAAGCCGTTCGGGCGCTCGAGCCGCACGATCTTCGAGCGCGTCTTCAGGTGGTAGGGGAGCTGACCCTTGAACTCCTGCCGCGACGCGCAGCCGACCTGTGGCTCGCCGTCGGCGTCCACGGCGATGTAGACGGGCCGCCACCACTCGGGTAGGTGCGCGAGTCGGCGAGCGCATCGAACACCGCCCCCTGCGGCGCGTCGACATCCCACTCGTCGATGAACACGTATTCGTCGGCCACTGTCGCTGCTCGCTGAGACGGCTCTGTGTGCGTTGGATGGATCACTGTACAAGACCGTTTTCGGTCCTCGCACTTGAAGGGGGAGCGGTTCCGCTAGACAAGACGAGCCTCTTGGAGCCTCAATTCAGTGGCGTAGCCACGATCTGACTTCGCCCCTGAACCTTGAGCGAGAACGGTCGCGGCGGTGCGCGAGACTGTCCGAAGGAATAGCCGAGATCACAAGAAGAACGGGTGAGCGCTGCGGACAAACGCGCCCGCGACACGCGGAACCGGTTACGGAGCCGCGAGCGCGCTGCCCTTAACGCAGAGCGGAGCCGGGGTACGTGGCGTGAAGCTACTCGGCGCTCGGCCGGTCAGTTACTGGGAGTGGACGGTGGGGCGACGATGGCGCACCCCGAGTCGTGGCCTTGGCGTAGAACCTGCCCTGCCTGTTGGTGTTGATCGACCACATTCCGTCCGGCCCGTTCGGCTGCGCGATGTCAGAGCCGATCTTGATGTCCAAGCGCGGCCTCTGCTTCTTGACCCGTCCGCTGGTAAAGGACCACTCTGCGGTTCGCTTCGCACTGCGCCGCGGCCGAGTTGTTCGTGTGCACATAGCCGAAGAATCCGCCCTGCTGCGCCTGGATCGTGACCTTTGTCGGAGCGTCAGCGGCAAGCGCGGAGCCAGCGAACGCTAGCGCCGCGCACGCGGCGGCCGCCAAGACGACTACGGTAACCCTCTTCGGGTTCAAACTCTCCCCCTATCTGTGGCCTGCAAAGCCACCCTAACCGATCCGTTTGAGGGCCAGGCGAAAATCCTGGCCGCTCGCGACCTGAATGGACGCTTCAGCTACGCGGGAAACTCCTCTTGCCATGCCTTCGAATGCCGCTGTGGGGCCTAGCGCGGGGCCACCTGGAGGAAGTGTGCGCGAACGCCCCTGCCGAAGCCGCTCGGATGCCCGGAGAAGTAGGCCGCGGTCGTCGGTCCGAGCAGCGCGTTCGAGCAGCCGCCGTAGTCTTGCTCGGTGTTCCAGGTCCAGGCGAGGTAGGAGATCCCGAGGCCATCGGCGAGCCGCATCAGCTTGGTGCTGTAGTCAGAGTTGCAGTCGGTGTCGCCGATCACCACCGGGTGGGTGCGGGAGACGCTTCTTAGGTCCGGCGTGGAGCTGGCCAGGTTGCCCGAGTAGTCGAAGCTGTTCCAGCCGGCAATCAGCTGGTGTCGGGGGTCGTTCGGCATGACCCGCTCCCAGCGGTCGAGGGTGCCGGCGAAGTCGATCCCGGAGATGATGATCGGCTGCGTGGCACCGGTCGAGCGGATCGCGTCGACGATCGCCTGGTGCCCGACGGCTCGGTAGCGGCCGAACCGAGGCTCGCCATCGGAGCCGTTGGCGTTGACCGTGCAGCCATTCAGGACGCAGGGCCAGGAGACCTTGTGTGGCTCGTCGTAGGCGTGGAAGAGGACGCCGTGGTTGTTGCGGAAGCGAGTTGCCACCGAGCGCCAGAAGGCAAGCGAGTGGTCGGCGTCGGCCATCGGGCTCTCCGAGTCGCCGGGGGCAGCACCGTAGACGTGGTTGCCCGGTCCCGCGCCGGAAAGCCGCAGGACGACGAAGATCCCGTGAGCGTTGAGGCGGTTGACGTAGCCTTCGATCGCGGCCCGGTAGCGCTCGCCGGTGAATCCAGGCTTGAGGCCACCGTAGCCGCCGAGCCAGCAGGCCTC
>CAWALB010000007.1:0-77036 GCA_963782795.1 uncultured Actinomycetes bacterium | reverse complement strand
GCAGAAGTGGGACAGAACGCAGCCAGACTCCCGCGGCCTGCCCCTCCCTTCCCATCGGTTAGGGTCGCGTTGTCCGTTATCTGACATGGGAAGGCGCCCCGAGGAGGACGCGAACCCAGGGAACGGAACACGAGATGCGTAGGCGATCAGCGATTGTCATCGGCGTCGGCACGCCGGGTACTCCGGTGAACCGCCAGCGGTTCGCACGGCGGATCGTCGCCCTGGCCCTGGTCGCGGCGCTGTTAGCGGGTGCGTCGGCGCTCGGGGCGAGCGGTGCCAGCGCCGCTTCGCCGGGCGGGCACACCGCCAGGGGTTCTCTTCCACGGCCGACGCAGGCCAAGGTTCGGCACATCCTCTATCGGTTCCGGAACACGAACCGCACGCCGGGAGTCCTGATCGGCATCTGGAGCCCAAAGGGGAAGTTCGTCAGCGCGAGTGGCGTCGCCAATCTCGCCACCGGGAAGCCGCTTCACACCGGCATGCAGTTCAAGATCGCGAGCCAGACCAAGACGTTTGTGGCCTCCACCTCATCCTCCAGCTGGTCGGCGAGGGCAAGGTCTCCCTCGGCGACCACATCTCGAAGTGGATCGCGGGCGTGCCCAACGGCGACCGGATCACGATCCGAGAGCTCCTCAACCACACCAGCGGGCTTGGGAACGGCTTCAACCTGCCGGCGGTCCAGGCGCGGCTGGCCAGCGGCTGTAGCGTCAACTTCCTGCTCGCGACCGAGGCGACGGCGCCTCCGGTCGCGGCGCCCGGCGCGAAGTGGTCCTACAGCAACTACGGCTATAACTTGCTCGGGCGGGTGGTGGAGCTGGCCACCGGCCAGGATCTGAGCACGGCGATTCGAAAGCGGATCGCCAAGCCGCTTGGCCTCAGCCGGACCCTGCTTCCAAGCTCGATCTCGGGCAACGGCCTCAGCCGGCCCTTCAGCCACGGCTACGGGACCGGCGAGGTCGGCCCGAGCCAGTGGCCCACCGCCTCGGACGATTCCACCGCAATCCCGGGATCGTGCCTGTGGGCCCACGGCGGCATGGTCTCCACCTTCCACGACATGCGCGTCTGGTCCCAGGCTCTGGCGACCGGTGAACTGCTCAAGCCAGCGGTCTGGAGGAAGGCGAAGAGAAATGCGATCCCGGTCGAGTTTGGGGACCACTACAACGGACCCGGGCGCTGGAAGTACGCACTGGGATTCGTCAAGTCCGGTGGGTTCGTCGGCGGAGAGGGCAGTTTCCTCGGCTACGAGTCGACAACGATGTACTCGCCCGCTCGCCACACGGCGATCGAGGTGGTGTCCACAAAGCAGCCCAATGCAATCACGCCGCCGCCGATGCTCCAGGCCCTCGCGATGGCGGTCTTCGGCCGCCACATCGGCTTCGGGCTCACCCCCGCCCAGGCCCTGAAGCCGAACTGCTTCGACGGGGGCGTCAACCCGGAGTCAGAGAAGAAGTCGAAGCGCCGCTGCCCACCTCCAGGCTCCTGAATCGCGGTGGGACGATCAGCGAGCGGCTCGGCCGGGTCCGCCCACCCGCTGCTCTTGTGCCCACAAGCGATGGTCTCTGCTTGGGTGGCGGAGCGGGTGCCTCGGACGAAAAGCGAGGGTCGAGCGGAGTGATCCGGTCAGTGCTGCTTTGCGCGAAAAGCAGAACTGTGGCTCTCCACGCGAAAGCAGAAGGGAGCTAAGGACACGTCGCTGCTACTCTCGGTGGCAAGCGGTGTTCACGCTGCTAATTGGCGGATTTTGCCGGGGGGCAAGGCATGGGAACCAAGAAGATGTTGGCCACGGCCGTCCTGGCCATGTTGGCCCTATTGGGCTTGTCGCTTGGGATTGCGACCTCTGCGACCTATGTGAGCAGCTGGGGAAGCCACGGCGCGGGTCCCGGCCAGTTCCAGCATCCCCATGACGTCGCGGTCGATGCCGCCGGCAACGTCTACGTCGCCGACACCAACAACGACCGGATTCAGAAGTTCTCGAGCGATGGCGAGTTCTTGACCGCCTGGGGGAGTGTGGACTCTGGCCCCGGCCGGCTGCTGGGGCCCCAGGGCGTCGCTGTCGATGTCCGCGGCCACGTCTACGTCGCGGATACGGCCACAAGCGAGATCAAGAAGTACGCGAGCGACGGCGAGTTCATAGACAGCTGGGTAATCCCCGGCCGCCACGGCCAGCATCCGCGATACACCCAGCCTCCCGTTGGCATCGCGGTCGGCGCCGCCGGCCACGTCTACGCCACCGACAAAGACCACAACCGGATCGCCGAGTTCACGCGCGGCGGCCGGTTCCTGCGCGTCTTCGGACACGGCGGCTCGGCCCCGGGCGAGCTCCACCATCCATGCTGCGTCGCGGCCGAGGGCCTTGGGCCCGTCTACGTCGCAGACACGGGCAACAGCAGGATCGAGAAGTTCACACGCGACGGCCGGTTCCTAAGGGCCTGGGGCCGCAGGGGCGCGGGCCATGGCCAGTTCTTCAAGCCCAAGGGCATCGCGGTCGACACCAAGGGCAATGTCTACGTCGCCGACGCTGGCGCCGGCCTTAACAGGATTCAGAAGTTCACGAGCGACGGGAAGTTCCGGGGCGTCTGGGGAAGCCCGGGCTCGGGCCCTGGCCAATTCGATGATCCGCACGGCATCGCGGTCGACGCCCACAGCAACGTCTACGTCGCCGACACGAAGAACGACCGAATCGAGAAGTTCTCGCAGCCGTAGCCCCCACGGGGGCGCAAACGTATCCGCGGGACTTCTGCTTTGCGCGAAGAGCAGAAGCCGTCAGTGCCGTGGCGGGCATCAATTCGGGCATCAACCTGAGCGCAATGAGCGCAACTCAGAACAAGAGGCCGTGCCTGAGCACGCCTAAAGACCGGCGAGACCAACCCGCGCCGTCGCTCTCATAACCCGGAGGTCCGAGGATCCACACACCCTGCCGGCATCACCGGCCACCCAACCGCCAGAGGCGCATCCGATCTAGGACTTGACCGCGTAGCCCTTGCCCCGCTTGCGGATCTCGCCCTTTTCACGAAGCCGACGAGCAACCGGATAAAGCTGTTGTGGGGAGGCGCCGATGTCCTTGGCGATCTCGCTCACTGGGGCGCCGGGGTTCTTCTTCACTGCAGCTAGAAACTGTTGTTGGCGCTGACCCTTTGGAGCACGCCGAGTCGTTGACCGCCTTCGGGTTCCGCGGGGACGACCCGTCGAGGGCTTGCGACCTCCGAGACTTGTGAGCGCATCCCTCAGCCGACGAGCCTCGTCCTCGAGCTCACGAAGACGCGTCTCGATGGCCTTGCGCGCTTGCTCAACAACATCCGCCATCGGAGACTCCTTCGTCGGTCAGGTGACTTCCACGACACGTCCCGGTAGGCCAGCGACACACGTTGACGTGGGATCAACACGATACCGGCATGCCGATCACCGTCTAGAAGTGAAAGCCGGCGATGCAAGCGGGAGCCCGGGTGAGGTCGAATAGATCAACCCTCTCCTGAGATGGGGGGTCCGACCCTGGCCTTGCCATCTCCCGACTGGCCGAGGACGTGACTCATCGCGTGTTGTCCCAGAACGCCCGGCACACGCCCGTCCAGGGTCTACCTTCTCATGCGCCGTTTGCCCTTGCGCAGCACAGCTTCGAGGTGGTGGGGATTGACGCAGCCTCGGTTGCCACAGACGTGACCGATGTCCACGCCTTCGGGGATCGGCCCGAACTGACGCTCATAGGCGATCCGGTGCGCGTAGCAGGTCTTGCCCTGAACGCCGATGCAGCCGTAGCCGCGATCTGACCTCGCCCCTGTCCACTCCCAGCAGGAGATCGTCTGCTTGACCTTGGCGTCGAAGAGCTTGGACAACTTCGCTTGAGCCTTCGGCGTTGATCGATGGGCCTCCCGGTCGCCGTGACAGAGCGAGCACCAGGTCGCCTGCCTACCAACCACCGGGCGTGCCTTCATCTGTTTGCACTTGCTGCACCATTGCATTGCCGTTCTGTCAATTACGTGTGCGCTGGATGCAAGAAGTACGGTGATCGCCACCGACATCAGGAGCCTGAAGGACCTATGAACGAGCATCGGCCACAGGCGCCGCCGTCATGGCGCCCCGGTAGTTCCGGGCGGTAGCTCGGGATCATTCCGAGACGACCCGCCGGCTCCGGTCTGCCGAAACGCAAGAGAGGCCAGCCAAAGAAGACTGGCCTCTCCCAAGCGCGCTCGCATATCGGCGACGCTCAGACCGGGTAGTACCGAGCAACCTGTGGATACTCGGAGTGATCGGGCCATTCAACCTTGATCTTGAGCTCGCGTCCGGGCAGATCGCGCGGCTCAAACTCGAGGTCTCCTTGAACTTCGGGAAAGGCAGCCTTGGCGAAGTAGTCAAGGACCCAGACGGACGCCGGAGTCAGGGCTATATACCCACGGACGACCTTTCCCTGGTCCGCTCCTTCGATGGCCTCAAGCTCGACCACTAGCTGCGGAGTGCCGGTCGATGCGACTCGCTCATATGCGCGAACAATCCTTGCGCGATATGTGCCGGGATGCAGTGGGCCGGGATGGCCGCTTCTGTTCACCACGATGGTCAGTGGGTTGTTTGGTGCTCGTTGAGTCGTATTTTCTGCTTGTGCTGCTGTGCTTAACATTTGGATCTTCTTTCGGGTTGATTTTCGAATTGCGTCGTCCCCCCTGAGTTGCCGCCGCATTGTCCGAGCGCGCCATATCGGCATCGCTCTGCTAGTTGCCAGCGCAAGGGAGGTGTAGTAATTAGTGTCCGGGGTTGCAAGGAAGAAAGGGTCGATCCGCTGATCGATCTTTCGTCGTGTTTGACAGTGCTCGACGATCTACGACGTGAACGTGGAGGTCATGTGGTGGCACGATCGAGAGGAGCCTTGCCTGATCGACCTCCGCTTGAGCCAGGTGTCTTGGGACGACGCGGCTCCGTGCAAACGGGCTGTTACGCAGGAAACCGCTGGGTTGCGAACACTAAACAGTGATCCTTGAACCGGAAAGCGGCTGATACCTGCTAGATCACACCACTATCAGAACCCGAGAGTAGCCATAGTGAAACTCGGCAAGATCAGTCAGTGAAGACGAGGTTGGGAAAGCCACGGAACCCTGACCGACCGAGGTAAACAGGCCACTTGCACGAGCATTGCTCAGGAGGGCTAAGGTCCGAATCTTCCTGTTGACGTGTCCAGGGAGTCAAGGGGTGCAAGCTATGGAACGGTTGATGGAGTGCCCTACAAGGGAAGGGAATTCCCATGCCTAAATCGAGGCAAGCCCGTATTGATATTCCCGTTAGCACTCCTGGTCACTGATCTTGGGATAAGTCTCCTGGTCTTGTCAACGTACGAAGTCCCCGAGTGGGAACTTGGTGATGCTTGTTGCAGAGCGCTCAAGATCGACCACTTCCTCCGTATACGACTATCCCCATTTCCCCCCACTCGGATAACGTGATACTTCGGGGATGGAAGACCACGGCGAGAGGTCTCAGGAGAGGGATCCCGACGGTCTTGGCCCGACGACCTCGAGGAGTGCACGGAGCGCCCTGAGCTGTCGGAGGCCTAAGCGTTTCAGGTCCGGTGAGTCCTGCCGAGGGCTACGTCAGACCCGTGGGACCATCTGCAGCCCTACCCCTCCTCGAAAACCGGAGGATTCAAGAAATTGAGGCTAAGATCGGGTTAGGGAAGTTGAAGCGGCCTCGAAATGTAGAGGTCTTGTCTCGAAGTTGAGGCTGCCCTCAGACCCGTCTTGTGCGCTTAGCTCATAGATCGACGCCATCTATAGGGGATGGGACCAGAGGGAGCCGGATCCCGCGGCGCACGGTCTCCACGTTCTCCTGCGACATCGCCTACTCCGAAAGCCCGGCGGCTTCGAGGGCTTCCCGCTTGTTCGGGTGCTGCTCGATGCGTGTGAACTTGCCATTCCGCATCCAGATCGCCCACGCCTCATCGGTCTCTACTTCGACCCCGCTGCCCTTTCCGCGAAGGTAGAAATGAACGGCAGCGACAAATGGGTCACCGTCGCCGATCACCTCACCAAGTTCCCAGCGCACCGACTCCCAGACACCGGCGAAGCCCGACATCGCCTGCCGCATTCCCTCATGTCCGGTGAAGGTCGTCCTGGACTCGATGTCCCCTCGTGTCGTGAACGTGATCTCGGGGTCGTAGAGACTCCAGTCGAGGTCGCCCGTCCTGTTCATGTGATCAACGGCCCGACGGAGAATCTCCACGTTCTCCTGCGACATCGCCTGCGCAGTATCTCGCGCTCGGCGAAGCATGTGGTGCACCAGCGGACTTCAGCCTGACCCAGCGGACCCGGCCCGCTCGTCCTCGCGCCCTGCGAGGCGGTCGCGGCCGCTGCGCACGGCGGTGAGGAACTTCTCCAGGTTGACCTCGAGCGTGGACAGCATCTCGTCGGCGTACTCCTCGGCCCCGAGCCCGATCTGGCGTTCGGTCTCGCGCGCGTCGTCGATGATCTCCTCGGCGCCTCGCTCGGCCTGCGTGTAGACCTCCTCCTCGGTGATCAGGCGTGCCCGCTGATCGCGCGTCTCCTCGACCACGCGCTCAGCCTCGCGCTTCGCCTCGGCGAGCATCTCCTGTTGTTCCTTGACGATCCAGCGCGCCTGCTTGATCTCCTCGGGAATCGCCGCCCGCATCTGATCGAGCAGGTCGTAGATCTCCTCGCGATCGACGCGCACCTGGTCGCCGAGAGGCACGTGGCGAGCGTTGTGGATCAGGTCGTTGAGCTTGTCGATTAGGACCAGGACGTCCACGAGGCGCGGAGCTTATGTGACGCTCCGGGTCTTGCGCCCAGAGGGAGCGATGCCGATCAGCTACCCTTGCAGCCCGGCGGCTTCGAGGGCCTGCTCGGGTTTGTTGAACCAGCGGAATCGAACGCCCTTCCCGTCCCGAAGCGTCCAGATGTAGCCGTGCCGCCAGTCGATGTCGACCCCGCTTGCGCGGCCGGTGCCGGTAACGCGGGCGATGACGACGACCTCATCGCCCGCATCTATGAACTGCGTCGGTTCGATCCTCACATCCTCGTATGGGTCGCGAATCCCGGCGAAGGCGCCGCGCCCGCGCCGCGTGCCCGTCTCGACCGCATCCGGCGGATTCACGTACTCGATTTCGGGGTCGATGAAGTCGCGAGCCGATTCACCCTGAAGCCAGGCCGCATAGATCGCCCGCACCACCTCGACGCTCTCCTGCGACATCGCCCCCCGCAGTATCTCGCTACGGAGGAAGGGGTCACGGTGGCGCCACCGCGCTGCGCCGTCTCCTAGAGAGGGCTTGCTGAGCCGTTTTCGCTCATCCACACACGACGTTCGTGCACTGGCGCGGGTCGCCGTTGCCGCTCGCTTTGTTCCCGCCGCCGTCGATCACCCCGCGCACGGCCTCGATGCCGAGGTCTCCGTTGCGCCTCGCCTCGTTGCGGGTCAGCTTCGTCTTCGGGTTGTTGACGTCGAATCCGTCATCCTTTGCGCGGAAGGCGCGGTTGCGCCCAAGGCGGGTGTGCTTGGCGTTGTCGTCGACGTGGACCCCGTCCTCACCGGCCCCGAGGATGTGGTTGCGACGCACCAGGTTGGCTACCGCTGAGCCTCCCACTCCGATCGCGTCTCCGTCGCTGTCACGAACCGAGTTGCGCGCAATCACGTTGCGATCGCCGCCGTCGACCTGGATCGCAGCGCCCCCGTGTCCTGATTGGCGAAGGTGAGAGATGCGATTTCGGGTGATTACGTTTCCGTTGCCGGGGGCGACCCAGATGCCCACTTCGTTGTCTCGAACGCTGCGGTTGCGCCTCACCCGGTTGCGGTCGGACCCTTGCAAAAAGATTCCGCCGCCTGTGTTGCCTGAAAGCCGGTTCCCCTTGATCAGGTTGTGAGTGGATTCGAAGAGGTCGATTCCCAGGCCGAGGCCCCGGCCGGTGTGCGGGACGCCGTTGTCTCGAAACGAGCTGTGAAGGATGCGGACCCGATGCGACAAGACCACGAACATCCCCTGGCCGACGTCGGCGGTGGAGCCGATCCCGGAGCTGTTTCGGACCAAGGCTCGGGCGCAGCGAGAGACGACGATGCCGCTGTAGTGGTTCCTCGACGAGGAAACATCGAGCAGGCGGGTGTCGCGGCTCGCGACGACGATGACGCCGTCCTCGAACTGGCGCACCGAGCCGTGCACCACAGTGACCCCATCGTGACCTTCGATGTCCACGCCGACGTCGCAGGGCCCATTCTGAGGGTTGCAGTCAGCATTCGGGATGCCGTCGCCGTCGATCCGGTGGTAGTTCAGGTCGAGGGTGACGTTGTCGGCGCCGATCACGATGCCGTTGTTGGGGCAGTTGACGAGGTTGTGGTGGAGGGTCGTGTCGGCGGTGATCGTGTCGCCACACTTCGGCTGCTGGACGGCGGCGGCCCCGCCAGTAGCCAAGACGACGACGCCCACGACGGCCAACGCCAGTGCCACCGAAACCGACTGGAACGTCCTTGCGGCGCTGCCCAGGCGAAGCTTGGCAAGCATCCTCTCCTCCCTTCTGACCGCGCAGGATGCTGCGCGTATCCAGGCGAACCTAACATCCGGGGGCTACTGGGCACAAGGCCACGATCGCTATTGGAGTCGATCAGCGCCCGGCTCAAGGCTCTTGAGGCGTATTTCCGCCTCCAACAGCGGGCGGGTCGCGTGCCGTCCGAGCCGGGGCAATTTGCCACCGAGCGTGACATCGCGCGGGCCGTCGAGGTGATCCTCGACGTGTTTGAGCGCTATGCCGTGCCCGTCGAGGCCCGCCGGGAGATCCGCGACCTCCTCGACGGAGGGAGGGGGGCGCCGGAGGCCGGTTGAGTTCCACGATCAGGAGCGCCCCTGACCCTGAACCATTCCTCCCCGTCGAGCAGGTCGAAGAACCGCTCCTTGGACAGTAGGTAGAGCCCGGATGCTCAGGCGATCAGCGGTAGGCGGCCCCCGATGCCAGTCAGGTCGATCAGCTGGGAAACCACCGGCGATCCGCAGTCGATGCGCAGGCGATCCCTATCCTCGGGCGAGCGCCCCGCCGCCCAGAGCAGCACTCGCAAACCCACAGGGTCGATGAAGCTCACCGCTGTGAGGTCGAGGACGATCGAGGACGCGCCGCTCTCCAGGGCGTGTAGCAGAGAGTGCTCAAGCCCAGGGGCGCTGGCGATGTCAAGCTCGCCGACCGCCCGAAGCACAAGCGAGTTTCGGTCTTGCTCGACCCGAATCGTGAGCGGGCCGTGCCTGCGCACCGAAATCGATGAAGCCAATCCGGGACCCTCCTCCTCAGTCCTCCCGCGACGCTCACCAGGCTACGGGTCGGCGGCAACACCGTTTGGCCAGAGTTCGATCCGCTGATTGGACGCTTTGCGGCAATGGGGAGGGTCGCGACGATCAGGTCGCGATCCCGCGAACCGCCGGATGCCCGACAGCGCGCGCCGACGAAACATCGAGATGGAGGCCCCATGAGGGCGCTTCGGATCGATCGACGTTCGAGTGCTGAGCCCCGGCCCACTCCCGCAGCCCGGCGGTTACGAGGGCCAGGGTTGGGGTGATGAGAATGAGGGCGGCCATCGCCGCCCTCACTCTTCCATCGGAGATGGTTGTTCGACTAGCAGACAGCGATCAGATCGAAGTTCGCACGCACGGCCTGTCCGGCGTCATTTTTGATCGCGAACTGCACCTGCGCCCCGGTGGCGCCCGTCGACCGCCTCACGATCTGCGTCCCGGCACCGCTGCTCGCGCTGGCGACAACCGCGCAGCCGTCGAGGCTCCGGGGAAAGAGGATGCGCGGAAAACCGAGACCGCCCTCGCCGTTGCCGCTGATCCCAGGGCTCGAAGCGATGATCGACGGAGTCGGATCGTTGTATTGGACTCGGGCGAAGATCCGCTCCGCGTACCCGGACGCGGCAATGCCCCCAAGCTGCTCCGCGTTGGTCGCACTTGGCACCGTGCCCAGGGTCGACTCGTCGATTTCGCTACCAGTCAGGGAGTTGTCCAGGACCTTGTCTCCGTTGACGGCGCTGTCGGCGATTTTGTCGGTCGTCACCGACTGGTCACCGAGTTTGTCCGTCTTCACTGCCCCGTCGGCGAGCTTCTTCGTCTTCACCGCCAGATCGGCGATTCGATTCGAGGTGACCGCCTGCTTATCGATCTTCGGCTTCGTCACCGCCTTGTTTTGGATGTCGTCGGTGCCGATCTTCGACGCTGCGTAACCAACCCCGCCGATCGACACGAACAGCGCGGTCAGGGCGACGATCATCGCTGGCGATGGCCGAAGCCGCCTCAACTTCCTCATGAGGACTCCTCCCCCTATGGCCGGAGACCCCCCGTCCCCGGCGTTTACCCGATGTGGCGATCCTCTTCGATCCCGTGCTGGCCTGTCAAGGGGTGCCTACTCCCGCAGCCCGGCGGTTTCGAGGGCTTCGTCCCTTGACGCGCCTAGGAAGCCTTGTCAATCACCCCGCGCATCTCCTCACGCGAGAACGCCCGCATCGTCTTCGTGCGGACGTTTCCCGTCGAGCCGAGCGCCAGCAGCGCGGCCGTCAGCGATTCGTCGTCGGGGGCCTCGGTGACGACGACCATGTCGTGCTGGCCCAATGTCCAGTAGGTATCCACGAAGTGGACGCCGAGCTTCTCGAACTGCTCCACCGCGGCGTCGTAGCGATCCACGGTGTCCTTGAACGCCGCTATCCCCTTCCCGGTCCAGCTGATCAGGCTCACGTACCTGGGCATCGCACCTTCTCCCCTCGTAGCGATTGGCTCTTGGGTGAGCCTAGATCAGCGCAGCCCTGGTGTCGAGCGAGCCGATCTGGATCGCGTCCTTCGAGGTTTGACGCCTTCGGCCTACTCCCGCAGCCCGGCGGCTTCGAGGGCTTGGACTTCGCCGCCCAACGCCTTCATTCGACCGCCCCCTCGCACGTGCCCGCCCAGGTCGGCGTCGCTTCGCGGCGACCTCGGCGCCGCTAGAAGCTACGAGGCGCCCCGACACCGTCAACGCCACGACCACCGCAAGGAAGGCCACCGTCGCGGAGGCGGCGAGGAGGCGAGGCTTGACTTGCATCCGGTCCTCCGTATCCGGCCGCGCAGGAGCTGCGCGCCTCCAGGCGAACCTACATCCGGCGTCCGCCGAGCGCAAGACTCCGACACTCCATCAGGCATGGCGTCTCGGCCCTGTTCGCGAACTTACCGATGGTGGGCCTTGTAGCTGACTGTCTTCGAGCCGCAATTGGCCTTCTGTCCGGACGCGTTTCCCTCGACCTTGCTCCTGCTCACGAACTTGCCCCCGGAGCTGGCGTTGCCTTCGGTGATCTTGAACTTCCCGGCGTCGTTGATGTTGTCGCTGCCGCTGATGGTGATCGTGCCGACGCAGCCGTAGCCGAAATCGATCGTGAACTCAGGGTTCTTGACCTTGTGGTGCTTCACCTTGAAGCTCACAGGCTTGCCCTGATCGGTCTTGCCCTTATAGCTTCCGCCGCGTGCGTCAGACGACCCGCTGGCGCCAGCCACGAGCACGACGAGGCCAATGAGGGCGACGAGCGTCACCATCAGGTTGGCGAAGCTCAGATGGGAACGAAGCCGTTGCCGCATTTCGAAGCCTCCCTTTCGGTGGATGGGCGGAGGCCAAATACGTCCGCAGGTCCGTCAGGGCGAGTCGGCAGGTTTCGGCGATCCGCCGGTGTACGGCAACCCTCTCACCCGAGGCTCGCGGGGTCAAGGTGATGAGGTCGCTAGTCCCGCAGTTCGGCGGCTTCGAGGGCTTCCGCCAACTCTTGGAAACATCCGATGGCGAGCGCCGACGATCACCACGGTGGCGACGACGCTTCCCGCTTACGATTAGCAATCGGGCTCACGTCCTTCGTATGGGGACTTGAACGAGGATGGATTGGCTACCACCCTCGTTCATGCCGTCTAGACCGCTCCTCGACGACGTCGCGCCACTCCCGCTTCGCCTCCGCGGGAGTGGAGCAGGGGCCGACGAGAGCGACCACGGCACCACGGTGAAAGCCGATCTCGTACCACCCGCCGTGGTGATCCTTGACGGCGATCCGCAGGACCTGCACGCCGTTGACCTCCTTCATCTTCGCCGAGATCAAGACCTGCTCGTCCCGCTGGACCCGGACGCCGTTGACCTCCTTCATGTTCGCCGAGATCACGACGTGCTCGTTCTCGAGGATCGGGGTCCACCCGGTCGGCGTCTCCTTGTCCACCGCTTCCAATTCGTTCCCTTCCTGGCTACTCAAGTCGTATTGATGCCGCGTCTACGATCGAATGCACGTCTACACACCACCGCTCCAGTAGTTACATAGAAGCTATGCGAGTGACTGCTAGCGCTCGTTGACCGCACCGTGCATCAAGTCTGCGCCCGGTGTCGGAGGCGGAAGTCGTGAGGACGAAGAGAGCGCAGTTGCAGAACAGGACTCGCCGTCAGCAGGCACGGTTTACGGCTGGCTGAATGGATTCCAGCGCGAACAGTTGTCGGTGCTCTTGTGTTCGACTCCCGCCTTTGTGACGCAGGACTCGTAGTTGGTGCTCCCCGCAATCAGGTACACACCGAGGACAAGGACCAGGACCGCAACGGCGGCCAAGGCGACCAAGACCCGCTCGGTGACGGTATAGCCAGCCATACCCCCTCTATTCGAACTTCTTCACCTGGTACCTGCCGCAGAAGGCTCGCACGGGAGGGCCGCCGCCGGGATTCGCGGAAGTCAAGAACCGCCGGAGAGCAGACGGCGCGCGCCGAGGAAAGATCGACTTTGAGTAACCGGCCGACGCAAGAGGCCCCGGCCGACGCGAACCGATCAGGGAATGAGGGACGACGCCGACCGAGGCCGGGCCAACAGGCTACCGCCGTGAGGGCCCTCTTCAAGGGCCGCTGCCACCCACCGCGAGTGCAATTGAGGGATGGCTCACGGCAGGTGGGGCAGCGACCGGGCCCTCGCCTCCATTGCGAGAGCGCCCGACACCACAGTGTTCCCCCGTACCCCGCCCAATGACAGCGGGATGCAGGTCGTCACACGGTGTGTCGCCTCGACAAATACCTAACGATGATGAGCGCGCCCGGCTTCCGAGGATCTGATGACTGAAGGGGGCCTACTCCCGCAGCCCGACGGCTTCGAAGGGGTCGGCGACAGTCGCCTCTATGCAAAGCACGCACATGGTCTCGAGCGGGTGGCGGTGTCCGCAGAGGGGGCAGGGCGGGGGATCTGTGGACTCCGGGACGGCCATCATCTCCACGAACTCGCGTACTTCCTGGTCGGTCATTCCACTAGGGAGTACGGGGTTCGGCACGCCCCTTGTTCAACCGGGTTGAGTGAGGGTGCACACAGAAGCCGCAACCCGATCAAGGCGGGCCACCGAGAGCATTTGCCCGTCCGTCGTTAGAACGTGACGGCGCTACTCCCGCAGCCCGGCGGCTTCGAGGGCGGCCTCGAAGGAGGGACAGGCCTGGATGCGGGCGATCTTGCCGTCGCGAAGCGTGAAGACTTGCGCGAAGCGATCGGTCAGCTGCACCGGGCAGCGGGCGCTCCTTGCCTGCCTCCGGAATAGGACCGCGACCTGATCTCCTGCAGGGCGAAGCCGCTCCGGCTCGACCTCGTAGTCAGCGAACTGCGCCGCGATCTCCCTGATGTACCGGGTGAAAGCCTTGGGACCCCGCGATCCTGCACCGGCGAGCCGTCTGAATGGCACGAACTCGACGTCGTCGGCCAGATAAGCCTCGTCACCATGCTCGCCACCCTGAAGAAACGCGGTGACGATCTCGACGTTGCTGACGACCTCCACGTTCTCCTGCGACATCGCCCGCGCAGTATCTCGCCGCCTGCCACGGGGGACGAGTCGTGCCTTGGGCGCGGCGATTTCAGGCTCTGAAAAGTGAGTCCGCGCCGTGAACCCAAGGAGACCGATCTGTGGCAACAGTACAACGAGCTCGCCGGCATCCAGGACAAGGAGGTCCCCGGCGGAACCGGGAACCCGGCCTACCACGATGCCGTCGCGGTGCTCGACGAGGACATGGACCAGTACATCCACGACAACACCGACGATGAGATCAGCCACCGCACGTTCCTGAACGCCTACCTGAAGGCGCACGGCGCGGAGCCGGTCCACCTGGACCAGTTCCGCACCCTGCCGAGCAGCACGGCGACCGGCGCGCGGCAGATCCCACGGCTCACCAACCTGATGCAGCTGACCGTCAACACCAGCTTCTGGACCCGCTATCGCAGCGCCTCCAAGAACCCCGACTTCGGCGACACCCTGCCGCAGGCGGTCCCGGGCCTCGCCGTTGGTCAGCATCCCGCGATCCCCCGAAACAACGGCGACCTGACGCCGAAGAAGCACCTGCAAGCGATCGCCAACACGGCGGGGTTCCATTTTGCCTGGGTCGAGCAGGGCGGCACCAGCCTCTACGCGGCACTCGCGCAGCGGGTCACCAGCAAGGAGGTGCTGCGCATCCTGCTCAGCATCGGCGGCAGCGAGATCATGCACTTCCAGACCTGGCAGGACAAGGCCGGGAACGCACCCCCGCTGACCGACCCCAAGACCGGGTTGGTGTTCCCCGACCTGAACGCCGACGGCCAAATACGCCAGACCAACCTGATCATGCCCGAGCCGACGATCTTCCTCGATCGCAAGTTCCCGATCGTCTCGATCATCCGCCCGACGGAGACCAAGGGGGCGGCGATGGGCGCGGCCAAGGCCTTGACGGCCGATGGGCTGTTTATCGGCCAATCGCCGGAGTTCTTCGCCGCCCTACAGGATCTGGCAAAGGCGGCGGACGCGGCCTGACCCGGGGGTCACGGCCATTAGCGCGGCGGAGGGAACGCGGGCGCCGAACCGGCACACCGGCCGGAGGGTTTCGAAGTGGTGTCCCCACACGGCGGGACCTGACGGACTTTTCCTCGACGACGCGCCGCACGATCGCGACGTTCTCCTGCGACATCGCTTACTCCGCCAACCCCGCGGCTCTCAGAGCATCGGCGGGCTCGTCAAGGAAGGTCTCGAAGCGAACCAGCTGGCCGTCTCGGATCTCAAAGAGAATCCCTACTGGTTGATCGAACCCGACGCCGCTCCGCCTCCCGTGGAGATAGATATGGCCCAGCGCTACGACGCAGTCTCCCGCGTCGCGCCAATCCTCGATCGCCATTGTCCACTGGTCGAACTGCTCGTCGATCTCCCGAAGGTAGCGACGGACGCCCGCTCGGCCGCGCACAGCCCTACCCAGGATCCGACTGACGAGCACGACGTCAGGGTGAATCTCCTGATCCGCGAACCGGCGCTCCCCAGCGTTCCAGCGACTGAACACGCTCTGGGCGAACTCGACGTTCTCCTGCGACATCGCCTAGTCCCGCATCCCGGCGGCTTCGAGGGCTTCGGATCGGTCCTCTCCGAAGTAGGTCCACTCAACGGGCTCGCCATCGCGGAACGTCCACCGGTTCCAGACAAGAGCCTCAACCTCCGCGCCGCTTATCTTGCCGCGGCCGCCGAAGCGGATCAGCACGAGCACCTTGTCGCCTGCGTCGATCAGCTCTTCGACCTCCACCCTCGCCCCATCCGCCCAGGTCGCGTCGAGGTCGCGATAGAAGGCGCGCATCTCATCCGGCCCACGAACTGTCACCGGGTCTATGAGCCGCCGCGACAGGTCGATAACGAAGTCCGCTGGAAGCAGGTCCGACGCTTCCGCGTCGCCGCGGTCGATCAAGGCGAAGAAGTCCCGGACAAACTCGACGTTCTCCCGCGACATCGCTACTCCGAAAGCCCGGCGGCTTCGAGGGCTTCGGCGCGTGTTCGGCGTATGGCCATGAAGGAGATCTTTCCTTGCCGGAACCGGACGGCCGAGAACCAATGCTGCTCGACCGGCACGCCACCGAATCGACTCCGTCCCGTCGTCTTGCCGGACATCACCACCAGGTCGCCCAAGTCCTCGATCCGCGAGTAGTCGGCGCGGACCTCGGTGAAGATCTCATTCAGCTCCGATACCCACTCCATGACGCCGGCCGGCCCTCGATAGGTCGCGCCCTCGACCCCCGCCAGCAACGGCTCGAATCTTGCTTCAGGCTCGACCAGCTCCTCTGCCAACCGCCGATCACCACCCTGGCTGAAGACGGCGACGACTCGACGAACGACCTCGACGTTCTCCTGCGACATCGCCTAAGTCCGAAAGCCCGGCGGTCGCACGGCACGGCAGCTGCAGTTCGTCAGCTTTTTGCCGTTTCGCGGCGAGGCGAAGGCTTTGGGTTCGCCGCGCCAGAACGCTTCCCCGCGCTTCGTTTGCGTCGTGCACGCTCACGCCTGAGCTCCTTCATCACAGCCGGCATCAAGCGGCGAGGCATGTGCGTCTCCTCGGTTCCACGGTTCGCGCCCGACCCATCTTACGCAAGCGCTTCGATTCGCTGGATCTCCGAAAGCAGCGCCTGAAAGCCCTCGCGGTAGCCGTGGCGGTAATCGTCCTCTTCGACGTAACGGCCTGGCGCGAGTGAGTCGAGCGCGTAGCGACGAAGGTCCTCGAGCGTGTGGTCAAGGTTCGCCGCGTAGGACTGGGCGCGCCAAAGCGCCGCCCGGTGCCCGCTGGTGAGCGCTGAGCGGCGCTCGCCGTCCAGGGCAGCGAGTCGCTCACGAATGACGGGGATCAACTCCATCGCGAGCATCGAGTCATCCATGGCGAGTTGGGATATGGATCGGGCCTGGTGCCGTCCTAGGAGCATGATCGCGCACTGGAGTCGGGGCCATGGGGGTCTTGTTCGCGCGATCAGGCAGGGCGGCTCGTCCCGACCCCAAGTGGCCCCCTGAGCCCGCGGCCGCCCTGCCCCGAAGACCGGAGGATCGAGGAAATGAGGCTCGGATCCGGCTAGGGAAGTTGAAGCTGCTTCGAAATTTCGCGTTGTTCTCCCCCAACGCCGGTTTCGGCATGCATTAGACGCGTCTTGTGCGCTTCTGGCGCCGACTGGCCGATTGCCTAGGTGCAGAGGGCGTCGCGGATCATTTGGCGGACTTCAAGGGCGCCTCGATGGCGTAAGGGTCGTGTTTTTCGACCCCGTAATGGGAATTGGCTCCGTCCCACGCGGCCTCGAGATCGACTCCGTTCGCATCTGCCCAATGGCGAAGGTGGCACAGGAGATCTGCAAGCCGCGTCTGTGGGCCGTCGTCGTCCACCGAGACATATAGGGCAAGCTCCGCTCGCGTGACGAATGAGGCCAGGCTGACCGTCTCGCAGCTGAGCGCGGCCAACACCCGCTGGTGGAAGTTTGTGAGCGGCTCAGTCGGACCGTGATCCTGGCTACTGGTGCGAGCCTGGCGATCGCCATCCGGCTTGGCAATCGGGCTCTCGCCCCGATTGGGCGCGAGCGGCGCAGAGTGCTCGATCTAGTTTCTTCAAGTGCTTTGAGCATTGTTTGGTTCTTTCTTGCGTATGACCCTGCTGGGTCGTGTTTGGTTGAGGCTCGGACGGCGAACTCGCAGTCGATGGCGTCGCCCCGTCTTTGTCAGCAGACGGTGGTGGGCACGACCCCAGTCGATCCGGCCCGACCTCTGTGAGCGGCAGCGCGATCAGGTCATTGAGCGCACGGCAGGAGGCCAGCTGGGGAGTGCGGGTCCGCTACAAGAAGGGCGGCTTCTTGTGAGAGAAGGCAAAGTCGCCGGTATCGAGGCCGTAGCAAAGTACGAGTGAGCGGACGAGGCGAGCGATGTATGGCCAGCCGCCATTCCGTACCCATCTGTGCGAAATCATCGTCGGAGCCGCAGGACTCATCGCCGACGCGCGCACTACACGCCCAGCACTTCAAAGCGCGAACTATCTTCAGGTAGGCCTCCTGACCGCCTCGAGCCGCCATTTCATAGGTGAGGCAGGCGCCTCTATCGAATAATGCGGGTCTATGCGCTCGATCTGGTATTCCCATTCGGCTTTGTTTAAGGCAGCCTCAAAGTCGACGCCGTTTGCATCCGCCCAATGGCGAAGGAGAGCCAGCAGGTCGGCAAGCCGCCTCTGCGGGGGGTCTTCATCGACTGACAGACAGAGAGCCAGCTCCGCTAGCGCAACCCAGGCTTCGACAATGCTCACCGTTTCGACACTGCTGACCGTCGCGACCATAAGCGTCGGTACCACCCGCTGGTGAATCCTCCGAGCGCTGCGTCGCGCTCGATCTAGTTCTTCGAGAACTTCAATCATCTTCTTGCTCCTCTTATTCGTGACCGATAGGTCGATTTAGTTAGTGCTTCGACAACGTGCGCTCCGTCGGCGGGCGAGCACCGGAATGCTTGTCTTTGGCGCCAATCGCAGCACGTCTCTTGGTGTTGTGTTCCTTGGAATCGCTTCATCGTTTTCTCCGTGGTTCGTCGTTTTCGCTCAAGCGCGGCGCTCGTCGACTGGGCCACCGCATTTCGCTGCACGTGATCGATCTGGGGAACGGCGTCCTTGTACCTCCGGAGACGCGCCTTCTGCGCTTATGGGACGCCGTAACGCGTTCTGCGAGTGATAGGTAGGGAGCCGTCCCAGAGCCGCTCAGAATCCGCCTGAGCAGGCTGGCCTCAGCGAGACAGGGGTCTCCGCAGTGGCGGGCGTCTGAGCGTGCGCCCTCAAGGGAGGCTTCGTAGACGACGCAGCTATGTATTGGCGCCATGGAGGTCGCCGCGGAGCTCTGACCACTTCGCCAGCAGCTGCTCATCGCTGAGCCCCGCTCCGATAGATGGGCTCTCCGTCGGATCTGAGACCAACGACCTCTAGCACTCCCGCGTCGACGAGCTCATCAAACACCTCCCTGAGGCGGGCTCGTTCGGCGAGAGTCGCCGTCTGGGCCGTGATCTGCTCGAACGGACGGGGCGGTGGCAGGACGCCTTCAGGGTCTTCGGCTAGCCACTCACCGACCGTCCGCCTCGCGTCTTCCTCCGTGGAGCTTGCGAGCAACCCGCTCAGCAGACTCGTCGCGCACTCAGGCTCTCGGCGCATCAAGCAGCGTTCAACCTGTAAGCCGAAGAGCGTGCATTCGTAGATGGGCCTTCCGTCGAGCTCCCCATAGCTCTTCACAAGACCAAGGCGAAGCGCATCGTCTAGGCGCTCGTCGCCGTCCCACTCCCGCATCGACAGGCGCACGTCAGGCGTCTCGTTTTGGAACTCTCTTGACCTCGGCTCGGACCTCTCTTTCGGCTCGTTACCCATCTCCCGCCTCCTCTCGTTTCGGGGTCCGTCGGTCCATCCATCGAAGCGCCGCGAGGCGGTCCCTAATCGATCGATATGGGCCGCTTCCCCGGCCGCTCAGAATTGCTCTCAGTCGAGCCGTCTCGGCTCTACAGGGAGCGCCGCAGTGCCGGGCATCCGAGCGCCTTCCATCGAGGGAGGCTCCGCAGACCACGCAGCTACGCATCGTGCACCCCGCCTTGCTGCTGAACGAGAGCCAAGGCAGCGAGGAGCTCCTCCTCGGTCACCCCGGGTCGGATGCGATAGAAGGGTCGCCATCGGTGGCAACGGTCACCTCGACGAGGCCCATCTCGATGAACGGGCCGAGGAGCTCGCGTAGCTCCTTGCGCTGCTGGGGAGTGGACCTCACGAGTGCGGTCCCCCCGCTTCAGGGATCAAGGCATCCGGCAAAGCATGGGCGACAGCAACAGGGAGCAGCCGCCGCGTCGGAGGTACGACACGGGTACACGACAAAGTTCCACGACGTCCTGCCTGGTGCGTCACGGGACGGCGACAATCTGCCCCGGTGCAGGCATTCTGGGGCACCCGGCCGTACTTCGCCGAACTCCGCCGTACCGCCCGAGGCTCCTTAGGAGGGAGTCGCTCTATCCAACTGAGCTATCGGGGCCTGGCGCCAGTCTAGGACGGTCATCGACCAGCCCGGCCGCGACCTTAGGATCCTCGCGTGAGCATCCGCGGCTGGCGGCATTCGGCGCCACGCGCCATCGAAGCCGGCGCCGCCCCGGCGGACGGCGCCGACGCCACGCCCCGCTCGCCCTGACGCTGGCCGCGGCCTCAGTGTGCATCTTCGTGGTCGACCTCGACTTCTTTGCGCTCAACGTCGCGCTGCCGCAGATGGCCAGCGGGTTGCACACGACGACCACCGACCTGCAGTGGGTGATCAGCGGCTACCTGCTCGCCCTGGTGGTGATCCTGGCGGCCAGGGTCCGCGTGCTCGAGTGGCTGTTCGGGGATCTGACTCCGCGTCTACGTCAGCCACGCCGTGCTCGGGATGGCGATCTTCGCGCTCATCAGCGTTCACCCGCTGCTCTACGTGACCGGGACGCTGCCCGCGGGAGCGCGCGCCGCCGCGCACGTGATCGTGCCGTTCCACCTGGTGGTGCTGGACTGGGTCTCGTACATCCTGATCGCGACGGCGCTGGTGTTCACGCTCTACCTGCGTCCGGCGTTCGCCACCTGGCGCCTGACCCACCTCTTGCTCGGCGCCGCGATGATGCTGACCGGCTACAGCATCCTGATCGACAACCGGGCCTTCGACACGTTCCAGATTCCGGCGCTGCGGATCTACCTGTTCGTGCTATTCGGGATCTCGACCGCGGCGTTCATCTGGGTCGCCGTGGTCAGTCGGTACCTGGACGCCAAGCGCGAGTACGAGATCGTCGACGTCACCCGTCATCCCGAGGCCCACGCGGTCGAGATCCGCGCTCGTCCCGTCGGCAGGCGGCTCGCGTACCACGCCGGGCAGTTCGCCGGCGTCGACCTGCTGGACGATCGGCTGCAGATCAACCGCGACTTCGAGTCGCACCCCTTCAGCATCACCACCGCGCCGGAGGAGGAGGAGATCGGCCTGGTGATCGAGGCGACCGAGCGGATCCAGCGGATCGCGGGCGCCGACGGAGCCCGCGCCCTGATCCACGCTCCCCACGGGCGCCTGTCGGACGCCAGACCAAGCGGCGGGAAGCAGCTCTGGGTCGGCGGCGGCATCGGAATCACTCCCTTCCTGTCGCTGGCGTCCGAGTACGCCCGTCACCCCGAGCGCTACGGCGAGCACGAGGTCACGCTGGTCGCCGCGGTCGACCACCGCGAGCAGGCGTTCTACTGGGACCGGCTTCGCGACTACGGGGAGCGCTCACCGGCGCTCGACGTGAAGCTGTGGACCAGCGACGAGAGGGGAATTCCCACCGCCAAGGGCCTGGCGGATCTGGCCGGCGGCGATCTCAGCGATCGACTGGTGCTGCTATGCGGGCCCGACGCGATGATCGGCGCCCTCGAGGATGGACTCCTCGCCGCCGGCGTCCCGCGCGGGAGCATCCGCTGGGAGCGTGCGATCGGCCCGCTCGGCCAGTGGCGGGCCGCTGCCCCTGCGATGCGTGTCCTGCGCGTCATCGCCACCGCGACCGCTTCCCTGTTCGCCGTCCTCGTGCTCGCTTCGACCGTCGGTCGCGCGGTCACCAGCGGTGGATCCTCGGGGTCGCAGCCTCACGCTGCGCATGCCCACCCGAACGGGCATCAAGCGCCACAGAAGTGAGCCGCTGGCGACTTGTTACGATATATCGCGTTAGTACGCGATATAGGAGAACAGACATGCACACACGCACTTATCCACGGCACGGCCGCTGTCACGGTCGTTCCAGCTACGGACGCACGAGCCACCGCTTTGGCGGCGGTCACCGGGCCCGGCGGGGCGACACTCGCGCCGCCGTCCTGGCGCTCCTGGCGGACAGGCCGATGCACGGCTACGAGATGATCAAGGAGCTCGACGAGCGCACCGCCGGCGCCTGGGTGCCCAGCGCGGGCTCCGTCTATCCCACCCTCCAGCTGCTCGAGGACGAGGGCCTGATCAAGGGAGAGGAGAGCGAGGGCCGTCGCCGCTTCTCGCTGACCGATGCCGGGCGCAAGGAGAACGAGGCCCGGTCGGGCGACGCCCCCTGGGAAGAGGTCACGGCCGGATACGACCCGGAGCTCCTGCGGCTGCGTCGCTCGGCTCACCAGCTGCTCGCCGCGCTGCGCCAGGCCGCCGAGGCGGCCAACTCCGCGCATCGCAAGCAGATCCGCGAGCTCCTCGACGAGACTCGGCGCAAGGTCTACGGGGTCCTCGCCGAGTCCGAGTAGCTCTCAGTCCGGGACGCTCAGGCCGCTGGATTCTCCAGAACCAAGGCCACGCCCTGGCCGGAGCCAACGCACACTCCGAGAACGCCGTACCGCAGCTGGCGCTCGCGAAGCTCCGTCGCGAGCGTCAGCACGTAGCGCGTTCCCGAGGAGCCGAACGGATGCCCAATCGCAACGGCGCCGCCGTTGGGGTTGAGGCGGTCGTCCGGGACCTCGAACCCGTCGAGCTGGTTCGGGAGCTCCCGCAGGATCGCCACCGCGACGGAGGCGTACGCCTCGTGCACCTCCCAGACGTCGATCTGGTCGGGAGAGAGCCCGGCGCGCTGTAGGGCCTTGGGAATCGCATAGGCGGGCGCAATGCCCATGTAGCGCGGGTCGAGCGCGTGCGTCGCCGAGGCGACGACACGCGCCAGGGGCTCGGCCCCGAGCTCATCGGCCGCCTCCCCGCTGGCGAGGACTACGGCGCTCGCGCCATCGTTGAGCGGCGAGGAATTGCCTGCAGTCATCTGGGTCGTGTTCGGCTGCGCGGGAAGCGCCGCGAGCTTCTCGGCCGTCGTGTCGTCGCGGATCGACTCGTCGTGCTCGAACGTCCGCGCCTCGGTCTTGCGGGTGGCAGCGAGCTCGACCGGGTGGATCTCCTTTGCCAACCGCCCGGAGTCGCGGGCGGCGGCGGCGTACTGGTGCGAGCGGAGAGCGAACTCGTCGATCTCCTCGCGGGTCAGCTCGTAGCGGTCGGCGACGTTCTGGGCCGTCTGCATCATGTCGATGTACGCGTCGCGCGCCAGCAGGTTGGGGTTCGGCGGCCCACCGGCGCCGGCCCACATCGTGTCGAGCAGGAGCGCCGGTCCGCGGGGCATGAACGGCGCCTCGCCCTTCATGTACGCCCAGCCCGAGCGCGACATCGACTCGACCCCCGCGGCGAGGCCGACGGACAGCTCGTCGCTTCGGATCGCGTGGGCGATCGAGATCGCGCCCGACAGCGAGGAGGCGCAGAAGCGGTTGACGGTGATCGCGGGGACGGAGTCCGGGAAGCCGGCGGCGAGGGCCGCCCAGCGGGCGATGTCGCCCATCCCCTCGTGGGCCGGATTGACGCAGCCGGCAGTGATGTCCTCGATCCGCTCCAGGGGGACGTCGACCCGCTCGCAGGCCCACGCCATGGTCTGGCCGAGCAGGTCGTCGGTGCGGATGTGGGAGAGGGAACCGCCGTAACGCCCGACGGGAGTGCGGACGCCGCCGAGGACAAAGGCATCAGTCATCTCGATGATCCTCCGAGGTCTGGGGGGCACCTGGCCGGCCGCTGCTTTCGACCGGGCAATGGAAGCGTGGCAGAGCCGTCAAACGCCGGCTAGCGCGCCTGGTTGTCGGCGATCTACCGTCCAGACGCTCATCCCCGGGGCCCGGGCCGCGATCTCTCGGGCGCGATGAGCGAGAAACCGTCCTGCCCGGTAGGGGACCCGGGCACCATCACCATCACGCACTGCGGGTCGCTCGGGCCGTACTTGCGCACCCAGACGCGGTCGTACCCGGCCGGACCCGGTGCTTTGGCCCCCTGGATCGCAACCCGCGGCGGCGGCGGGCCGGGCGTCGCACCGGCCGGCGTCGGATGCGCAGCCGCCAGCCCGGCGAAGAGCCCGAGAAACGCGATCGCTCCGCTCAGGCCTGCTGTCCGGACACGGCTCACGGCTTCTTGAATGCTCCATGCCTCACCGTTCGACCTCCGTGTCGCGATGCCTGAAACCGGCCCGAGGATACCGGCGAGCGTCTCGGCCGCCCGGCGCTCAGCCGACCTGCGCGTGGTCGGTTCGAGCCTCGCGCCGGTCGGCGTGCGCCTCGGCCGCGAGCAGGACCGGCTTCCCCCCGGCCAGCACCGTCGCCGGCTGGGGCATGAGCGTCTTTTTCGCGAGGCCGGCTGCGTTGACGACCACCGAGCGGTTCGCCGTGTACGTGTTCACCGTCCAGTGCTGGGGGGCCGTCTGGCTCCTCGTGAGCCGGAAGCGAGGGCCCGGGCTTCGGACCGGCAGGTAGTCGCTGACCACGACGATGCGCCGCGTTGCGACGCCGCCGGCGAAATGCTGCGGGATGAATTTGTCCAGCGTGCGTCCCGTGTAGTAGGAAAGCGGGGTGCGGCCGTCCTGCGGGACGACGAGGAGCTCCGCGTTGGACCCCCCCGGCAGTGTCGACGCCGCGGCCTGCCAGTCGTGCCTTTGCATCGCGGGCGTGGTCGACTCGGCTTGGAGCCCGTAGGCGAACAGGGCGGCGCAGCCCAGCATGGTGAGGACGCCGAGGCCCGCGCCCCTGACACTCAACGCAACCCCGAGCGCGACCGCGGCGGGCACAACGGCGCCGATCAGGTCTCGCGGGTCGACGAAGTCGAAGCCGGTCCAGGCCATAAGCACCGGTACTCCGAACGCGGCGACCGCGATACCCGCCGCAATGCCCGCGCCGCGCCGCTCCGTGGGGGACCCGCGCGTCATCACCAGGAGGACGGCCACGGCGACGAGGCCGGCCCCGACCAGCCCGATTTGCCGCTCCACGGGTGTCGTGCTGAGGATCCCGGCCTGCGGGGCCGCGCCCTCAACGGTCACGTACTTGACGAGGGCGGTCTCCGCCCGCTGCGCGATGGGGAACTGCGTGAAGCCGTTGCCCCTGCCGCCCCCCTCCTGCACGACCGCGAGCGGCAACACCGCGAGGCCTACGGCGGCGACCGCCGCGACGGCCATCGCGGTCGCACGCCGGCGCGCCGGCTCGCTCCAGATCAACAGGAGCAGCCCCTCCGGAACGATGAAGAACACCGCGAAGTAGTGGCTGAGAAGCGCAAGCCCCGAGGCGATCGCCCAGCCCGCCAAGGGTCGCCGCGCGTGGGTGCGACGTGCCCGGGCGAAGAAGTAGAGCGCGAGCGCCCCGAACATCACGAGCGCTCCGTAGGAGCGAGCCTCCTGCGAGTACCAGATCAGGTAGGGGTTCAGGGCAACGAGGAGGGCTGCGACCAGGCCCGCCCGACGCGAGGCAAGCTCGCGCCCCGCAAGGTACGCCAGAACGACCGTGATCGTGCCGAACACGGCGCTGAGCGAGCGGACGGCGATCACCCCGGTCCCCCACACCCTTGACCACAGCCAGATCAGGACGTAGTAGAGGGGCGGGCTGCGCTCGCCGCGGAAGACCACCCCCATGCTGCGGAAGAAGTCGGCGTGGATCACCCGCGCCGCGGTGACCGTTTCGTCGTGGTCGAGGCTCTGATCGCCGAGCGTGGCGAATCGCAGCACCGCGGCCCCGACGGTGATCGCGCCGAGCGCGATCACGACGCGATGGCGCCACGCGAAGTACAGGAGTCGGTAGCCGGCGCCGCCTTCGATATCGAAGCCGACCAACACGCCTGAGATGGTCCCCCCACTGCGTGAAGGCACGATGAAGAGGACGGCCCGTCAGGGACGACCGGCTACGGTGGGGGTGTGTCGTACACGGACGTACGCACGGCAGGGGGGTACCTCGCCGTAACGCTGAGCCTGCTGGCCGCATTGTTTCTCGTGGCCGGCTCCGCCGACGCGGCCCAGCTCGACGGCAAGCGGGTGACGATCCAGGGCGCCCCCGCGCCTGGTCCGAAGCGCCTCGACAAGGTGTTCCTGCGCGAGTACGGGCCGAGCGACGCGAAGACGATCCTGATCCTGACGCCCGGATCTCCCGGCAGCCAGGGCAACTACGCCCAGCTCGCGCCGTGGCTCGTGCAGCGCGTTCCCGGCCTCGGAGTCTGGGCGGTCGACCGTCGCAGCAACGCGCTCGAGGACATCTCGGTCATGCGGCAGGGCAACGCGATGCGCTCGCTCGGCTACTACCTGCTCGGTCAACGCGTGGGAGGCCGACTGTTCAAGCCGGTCTCGGAGAAGCAGGCGCCATATATCCGACAGTGGAGCGCCGACGTGGCATTCAACGACCTGCACCAAGTCGTTCGCGCGGCCGGCAGGGGAGGTCGCACCGTGATCCTCGGCGGCCACTCCGCCGGTGCCGTCACGGTTCCTGCGTACGCGACCTGGAGCTTCCACGGCCACCCTGGCTACAAGGACCTCGCCGGGCTGCTGCAGATCGACGGTGCCGAGTTCGGCGCCTTCGACGCCTACCTCAAGGGGACCGACTACTCCCCTCCGTATACGACGAAGCGCCAGGCAAAGCGAGGACTCGCCCGGCACAACCGCCAGTCGGAGTTCGAGATCGCCGGCGCGCCGCTCGGTGCGCCGCTATGGACGGTCGGAGTGATTCCCGAGATCGCCTGCCAGTTCGCCCGTGACGACCCACAGGGCAAGTCGGTCCTCCAGAGCGCGATCCCGGAGATCCTGCGGAAGCTCGTCGGGCTGCCTCGCTTTCCGATCACGAACGAGGCCCTCATGGGCGTGTACACGACGGACCACCTCATCTCGGCCTTCCAGATGCGAACCGGGAAGCTCGCGACCAGCGGGTCGCCGCGCCGGTGGATCAACGGCCCGTACTCGAGCGTCCCGAGCGTCTGCAAGACGTTCACCCAGGAGCCCGGCAACGGGCTCGAGTGGTACTACTCGGCGCGCTTGGACGTCGACCTGTTCCAGGCGATGCCGACGCTCGAGCCCACGGGCGCGACGCGCTACCTCGGGCTCCATCCGCGCTACCTGAAGGACGTCAACGTCCCGTTGTACGCGTTCCAGACCAGCATCAGCGACGGCGGCGTTCTGCGCGGGACGAAGACCTTCATCCGCAAATCGAAGGTCAAGAGCCACTGGCTCTACCAGGATCTGCAGATGGGCCACTTCGATCCGCTCGAGGACTTCCCGGCCCACAACAAGTTCATCCAGACGGTCGTTCCCTGGCTCCGGGACATCGTGGCGGGCCACGACCCGGGCAGCCGCGGCCAAACCGTTGGCGGAGCTTGACTGGTGTAGTGTCTCCCGAGGAGGCAGGGTCAAGGAAGGCCGGGAGTGAGGAGAGAACTGTGAAGCGAGCTTTGGCGGCAGTTTTGGTCGTTGGTGGAATGCTGGTCTTCGTGCCGGCAGCGAGCGCGGGGGATCAGACATCGCCCCCCAAGGACTACTCGCAGACCGCCCTCAACATCATTCCCTCGGGGCAGTACGGCACCGTGCCGCCGCCTCCCGGCGCCGACACGCAGGCGCTGATGTACGACGGCCTCACGCCACTGTTCGACAACGTCACCACCCCCGACCTGACCCAGTACTTCAAGTCGGAGAAGTACGGCATCTCAACGGCGGGACCCGGGACCGTCGAGAACGTCCCGCGGCCCGGCGTGACCATCGTCCGTGACAAGTACGACGTCCCGCACGTCACCTCGAACAGCCACGACGACGGCGTCTGGGCCGCCGGCTGGATCGCGGCCGAGGACCGCGGTCTGCTGCTCTCGCAGGCCCGAAACAACGCGTACGTGGCTGCGATCGACGCGCCGGGGCTCGACGCCGTCGACCTGATCGCGTCGCTGCAGAACTTCCAACCCAGCGACGAGACCAAGCAGGTTGTCTCGCAGCAGGCGAACGTGCTGGCGCAGGCCGGCCCGGAGGGCAAGGCGGTCCTCCACGACATCAACGTCTTCTGCCAGGGGATCAACGACTACTTCTCGAGCGTGGGCTCATCCCAGCCTCCCTTCACGCCAACCGACATCTTCGCCCTGAACGCGCTCAAGGACCAGTTCGTCGGCGAGGGCGGCGGTGACGAGGCTCGCCGGTCAGAGTTCCTCGGCGGCCTCGAGCAGCGACGCGGCGTCAAGAAGGGCTACGCGATCTTCAACGACCTGCGCCAGAACATCAACAAGGGCAGCCCGACCACGGTCGACGGGAACTTCAAGTACGAGCACGCACCGAAGAAACCCGGCTCCCCCGGCAGCGTGGTCCTCGACCCCGGCAGCTTCACGCCCACGCCTTCCACGCAGGCCAAGGTGTCGCACAAGTACAGCCGGGAGCGGCCCCAGGCCTCAAACGAGTTGATGATCGACGCCCAGCACTCGGACACCGGGCACCCGCTGCTCGTCGGCGGTCCCCAGATCGGCTACTTCTACCCCGGCTTCACCTACGAGATCGACATGCACGCCGGTGACCTCAACTGGCGCGGCGCGACATCCGCGCCGTTCCCCGGCTACATGCTGATCGGGCGCGGCCCGGACTTCGCGAGCACGCTCACCTCGGCCGGCTCGGACGTGATCGATCAGTTCGCCGAGACCCTCTGCGGCGGCAGCGACACCAAGTACGTGTTCGACGGCAAGTGCCGCTCGATGCAGGAGTTCAACGCCGGCACGCTCGGCGGCCACCCGGTCAGGTTCGAGACCACGGTCCACGGGCCGGTCATCGGGTACGCGACCGTCAACGGCACCAAGGTGGCGATCTCGAGGCAGCGCTCGAGCTACGGCAAGGACTCGCTCGACCTGCTTTACAACCGCCGGCTCTCCGACGGCCAGGTCCACAGCCCGAAGTCGTTCATGAAGGCCGCCGCCTTGACGCCGCAGACCTTCAACTCCTTCTACATGGACTCCAAGCACACCGCCCTGTACACGGCCGGGCTCGACCCCAAGCGGGCGAAGGGCACCGACCCGAGCCTCCCGACCGTCGGGACCGGCCAGTACGAGTGGCACGGCTCCCTCCCCCCGAGCAAGCACATCCAGGGGGTCGATCCCCAGGACACGCCGGTGCACGGGACGATGGTGAACTGGAACAACATCAGCGCCCACGGCTTCGGCGCCGCTGATGACGCGTGGGGCGGCAACGGCTCGGCAGCCCGAGTCGACATGCTGAACCGGGAGCTGAAGCTGCTGAAGACGAACGGCGGATGGTCGCTCGCGACCGTCGCCTCGGCGATGAACGCCGCGGCGACGGAGGACGTGCGCGCGATCGACACGGTCCCGCTGCTGAAGAAGCTGCTCAAGGGCACCCAGGCCCCCAACCCCCAGGCGGCCCAGATGCTGCAGGTCCTGATCGACTGGCGCCACAACGGAGGGAACCGACTCGATCTCAACAACGACGGTGAGATCGACGACCCGGGCGCCGCGGTCATGGACACCGCGTGGCCGAAGATCGCCAACCGCTTCATGAAGCCGCAGATCGGCCCGCAGCTCGACGAGCTCAACTCGCTCTTCTCGCGGTTCGATCAGCCGCCGGGAGGCCAGTACAGCGGCTGGTACCAGTACTTCGACCGCGACATCCGCAGGCTGCTGCACATGAAGCAGCCGCAGCCGTTCGAGAAGCGCTACTGCGGCGCGGGGAACCTGCAGAAGTGCCAGACGGCGATTTGGGACGCGATTGCCAACGCCGGCAAGAAGCTCACCCGCCAGCAGGGCACCTCGGACCCGACCGCGTGGCGCTCGAGCGCCGAGGCCGAGCGGATCCACTTCGTGCCCGGCCTGCTGAAGACCACGATGGCCTACACCAACCGGCCGAGCGGCATCCAGCAGGTCATCTCTTTCAACGGCCACCGCTGAGCGGCTGGTTCGCATAGCCGCCTGACGACCTCCGGTCAAGCGCCTATCGTGCGGTCGTCGTGAGCCGCGAGATCACGCTGTCGCTCGCCCGCGTCGATGAGCTGTTCGGACCCGTCTCCTTTCCCGAGCTCGGCGGGTCCGCGGACCTCCGGTCCGGGATCGAGCGGCTCGTCGCCCAGCTGAAGAGCGGGCCCCGCGGGCCAGTTCGCGCGGTGCTGACCCTGCCCGAGCACGAGCTCGGCAAGGACTCCGAGGAGCGCATCCGGCAGGCCATCGAGCGCTACTGCGACCTCCGGGTGACCGAGAGCCAAGGCGAGCGGGCCGCCCTGCGCAGGGTCGGCCTCGCCGCGCTCGGGGTCGGGCTGCCGATCCTGTTCGTAGGCCTCGCGCTCTACACGTTGCTCCACCGCACCCACGCCACGGACATCCTCAGGATCTACGTGGGGAACGGGATCCTGCTCGTGACGGCGTGGGTGGGCCTGTGGTACCCGCTCGACACGCTCCTCCACTACGACCGTCCCTACCGGCAGGAGCTCCAGGCCCTCCGCCGGCTCCGCGACGCGGAGCTCGTGATCCAGGCGGCTCCGACCGGCCCCTGATCCGCCCTCAGGCGAAACCGCGCGAGTGGGCGAGCATGCGCTCGCGCATCGAGTCGAAGTCCTCGTCCGTGAAGTCGAACTCCGCGCCCTCGGTCTCTTCCAGGAACTCGCGCAGGATGCCGGCGAAGCGAAGCGGATCGTCGAGCTGCGGGAAGTGCCCGGCCTCCTCGAAGATCTCGAGGCGGCTGCCGGGCATGTCGCGGTGCGCGGACTCGCCGTGGGCCGCGGGGATCAGCGGGTCGCGCCGCCCCCAGATGATGAGCGAGGGAAGCATGCTCGAGAGATACAGCCGGTCGGCAGCGCTGACGCGCTGGCCGTTGTAGTCGATGACCGCCCGGACGGTTTGAAGAAAGGCACTTCGGGCCTCGGCGTCGCCCAGCGAGGCGTACCCACGGGCCATCTCTGCGATGTCCGGCCCGGCGCTAAGGCCGACGCGGGCGAGCACGTCGCCCACGGCGCCACCCAGGCCGAGGACGCGCTCGCTCGCGATCAGCGGTAGGACTAGCTCGGCGCCGGGAAGGGTGGCGGCGCGGAGCAGGGGATGGACCTCGCGACCCAAACCGCCGCTCGAGACGACGACCATCCGCTCGCAGAAGACCGGGTACTCGTACGCGAACTGCATCGCGATGCCGCCACCCAGCGAGTGGCCCACGACCGTCGCCCGTCGATACCCCAGCGCGATCAGCATGTCCCGAAGGCTCACCGCGTACGCCCCGAGCGAGTAGTCGCCCATCGGCTTCGCGGAATTCCCGTGACCGAGGAGGTCCGGGGCGATCACTGTGTAGTCCTCTGCGAGGATGGGAGCGACCTTCGCCCACTGCTCCGCGTTACCGGCGATGCCGTGGACGAGGAGGACGACGGGACCGGAGCCGGCGATCCGATAGCTCACGCGGTGACCGTGGAGCCGGAGCTCCTGCTCGGTTGCGAAGTCGGTGCTTATATCGGCAAGTCGTGCCATCGTTCGATGATACATACGCTTATGTCATCGTTCGGTTACTCGGCCTTCGCCGGTGTCAGCTTGTGTACCGGGGGCAGCGTCGAGCATGGCCCGGCAGGCGCAATTGTGGTAGGCATCCGCCATCAGCAAGCTGTTGTCAGGGTGGAGGCTGGTTCTCGGGGTGGTCGTCGTCGGGGCGGCTGTTGCTGCGCTTGTCGTCGTCCTGACGAGCGGCGATTCGGACCAGGAGTCCGAGGCGACGCTGGCGCAGAGCGCTCTTCTCGAGCACGAGGGGTCTGCAGGGGCCGAGGCCGATTCGGGTGAGGCCCAGGGCGGAGAGGCCTCCGCCGAGAGCCAGCACCAGAACTCACCTGGCGACCTCGGCGGCGAGGCGCCCCGTGAGGGACCTCGGTCGCCGGTCGGTGAGCAGGTCGAGGACCGCGCCTACCCGAAGAGCTATGTGAGCGATCGCGTGGCGCTACAGGGAGCCAAGGACTTCAAGTCCCTTCCGAGTGCGGCGCCGGCCAACTCGTTCAAGTCGGCCGCCGACTACCGCGCGGCCAGCCAGGGCGGCTCGCAGCAGTGGAAGGCGCTCGGCCCGGTGACCCCCGACGTGGCGGCCGAGGCGACGCAGTTCTTCAATGCGCAGACCAGCGTCGGCACGCCGACGACGAACTCCGGCCGCGTCACCGCGATGGCCATCGACCCCAACTGCGGCAAGAAACACGCCGGCTGCCGAGCATGGGTCGCGGCGGCCGGCGGAGGCGTCTGGCGGACGCCGGATGCGCTCGCCCAGGACGTCAAGTGGAAGGCGCCGTCGCAGAAGCTCCCGACCAACTCGTTTGGCTCGCTCTTTGTGGATCCGAACGACAAGAGCGGTGACACCATCTACGCGGGCTCCGGCGAGCCAAACGGCTCGGGTGACTCCGAGGCCGGGCTGGGGCTCTTCCGCTCAACCGACGGCGGCAAGACCTGGAAGCTGGTCAGCGGCTCGCGCTCCGTCGCCATTGACCGCTCGATCGGAACGATCGCGGTGAAGCCGGATCACCCGAACGTGATCTACATCGGCACCGACCTCGCCCGCCACGGCTCCTCGTCGGTCAACGGCGGCCGGCGCACGCCGCCCAACGCGCCCGCCCTCGGCGTCTACAAGTCGACCGACAACGGCCGTCACTTCCGCCTCATGACCGACCTCCAGCGCCAGACTCCCGCCAACCCGACGCCCCCCTCGACCGGCGTCGACTGGTTCCAGGGCGGGGTCAACAAGCTGATGATCGACCCGAACAACACACGCAGGCTCTACGCCGCGGTGTTCGGCTACGGAGTGTGGCGCTCCAACAACGGCGGCAAGACCTGGCGGCAGATCTTCCACACCGTCAACGAGACCGACTTCTCGAACCCCAGCGACCCGGGTGACACCTTCGGCGACCGGACCGAGTTCGACCTCTTCAACAAGAAGCACCACACGGGCGTCTACGTCGGGGACTCCTCCGACGACCTCGGTGTCGCCGAGGTCTGGCGCGTCAACAAGGCCGACACGAAGCCGGCCACCGACCTGCTCGGAAACGGCGACAACGCCGGCTGGGCGAAGCTCTCCTCGTCCCAGAACGGGACCAACGGCTTCCTCTCCTACTACTACTGCCAGAACGGGCAGTGCGGCTACGACGACTTCGTCGAGAGCCCGCCCGGCCACCCCGGCCAGCTGTGGCTCGGCGGCTCGATGAACTACGACGAGCTCCCGCTGTACGGCGGGCTGCCGCCCCGCTCGAATGGCCGGGCGGTGATTCGCTCGACCAACGCGTCCGCCCCCGCGTCGCAGGTCACATGGCAGGACATGACCCAGGACGCCCGCCCACCGGGCGCCACCGAGGGCATGCACCCCGATGAGCACGCGATCGTCTTCGATCCCAAGAACCCGGCGATCGCCCTCGTGGGCTCCGACGGCGGCGTGATCCGGGTGAACCTCGAGCACCCGGCCGACCAGTCGTCGCAGTGCGCTCAGCGGCGCTACGACTACGGCTCCGGCCCGCAGCCGCTCGAGCCCGCCGACCTCGAGGACTGCCAGAGCCTGCTGGACGGCATCCCGAGCCATCTGGACTCGCTGAACAAGGGCCTCAACACGATCCAGTTCCAGTCCCTGTCGGTCAACCCAAGCGACCCGAAGCGCCAGCTCCTGGGCGGCACCCAGGACAACGGGACCTTCTTCTACCAGGGCAACCCGACCTGGACAGAGGTGGTCGGAGGTGACGGCGCGCAGTCCGGATTCAACCCGGACGACGGGAGCATCAGCTACCACACCTACTACGACGCGACGCCTGGGGTCAATTTCGACAACAACGACCCGAAGCAGTGGTACGACACGTACGACCCGCTGCAGGCCTCCCCGGAGAACCGCTCCTTCTACACCCCGTTCATCGCCGACCCGAACGTCGGCGCCCGCCTGTTCATCGGGATGCAGCACGTCTGGCGCACCGACGACAACGGCGGCTCGGAGGCCTACCTCAAGTCGCACGACTGCAACACGGTCTACTTCAATCCCAACCGGCCCGGTTGCGGCGACTGGGTGCCGATCGGCCAGGACCTGACGTCGCCGTCGTTCGGCAATCGCGCCGGCGAGTACGTGGTCGCGACCACGCGGGCGCCCTCCGACGACAAGACGCTATGGGCGGCGACCCGGATCGGGCGCGTGTTCGTCTCCAAGAACGTGGACGCGAGCCCCGGCGCGGTCAACTTCACCCGCATCGACACGAACAAGACGCCCGGCCGGTTCGTTTCGGGAATCGCGGTCGACCCGAACGACCCCAACCACGCGGTCATCTCCTACTCCGGCTACAACGTGTACACGCCGGGCGCCCCGGGGCACGTGTTCGACGTCCACTTCGACCCGTCCACGGGCAAGGCGACCTTCAAGGACATCTCGCACAACCTGGGCGACCAGCCCGTGACCGGGATCGTGTTCGTCCCGTCGTCACACGGCGTTGCCAAGGGCGGCCTCGGATCCACGGGCGGCGACATCTACGTCTCCACCGACTTCGGGGTCTCGAAGCTCTCGAACGGCTCGACAAAGTGGGTCGACGCGGCGCCGGGCATGCCCGCGGTCGCGACCTACGGGCTCACGTACTCGCCCGAGGCGAACCGGATCTACGCGGCCACCCACGGCCGCGGCGCGTACTTCCTCCGGGTGGGCTAACAGGGGTTGGTGAGGGGCTTTAGCCCCGAAACTGGCTGGTGCCGTTAGTGGTGCGTTATTCGGCGTACAGGCTCTCGGACGCGATCGGGCGCAGCGTCCGGTTCCACAGCTTGACCTCCAGGTAGAGGTCGTCTCCGAACCCGGTCACTGCGTCGACGGCGACGAGGGTGAAGCGCCCGTCCGTGACGGCCGCCTGGTCGATCACCTCTCCGTCCAGCTCGGCCGTTGCGGCGATGGCGCCGCGGACGAGCGGCAGGCCCCAGACGAGGGTGATGTCCCCTCCGCGGTCGCCCTCCGCGTTCCAGTTGCCGATCACGTCGTCGGAGAGGTCGATCCGCCAGTCCGGGTTGTCCTCAGCCGTGACGTCCGTGTAGTCGGCGGTCGCCCGCAGGCCGCTCGGCTCGCCGTCGTCGGGGCGCTCGAACGAGACCCAGCCGAAGTATTCGATCGGCCCCCCCTCCTCCGGCTCCCCGTCATCGGACTCGCCGGAATCGCGCTCGGCGCCGCCGCCCGTCACGGGCACGTAGACGCGTCCGCCCCACGAGCGCTCGGGAAACCAGTTGAGCGTCTCGGGGTCGAGGGGCGCGCCCGCCTCGTCGGCGTGGGCGGAGCAGGCCTTGGCGAACTCCTCGCTCAGGCGCTCCTCCCAGCGGCCGTATGGCTTGCTCTCCCGGGGTGGGTCGGCGATGAACCTGGGAAACGGGCGCGGGATCGGCGGCATTGGGGTGCGGAGCCTAGTCGCCCAGCGCCACGCGGAGGTCCGACGCGGCCCGCTCGGGCGCATAGGTGTTGACGTCCACGCCGGTGCCGAGCTCGAATCCGGCGCGGATCGTGAGCCGGGGAACGATGTCCACGTGCCAGCAGAACTCCTCGACTCCGCGCGGGGCGGTCCGGACCCAGAGGTTGAGCTGCGGGGCCGTGCCGAACACGCCCGCCAGGCCCGTGATCGCGCGGCGGATCATGGCCGTGCCCACATCACCGTCCGCCTCGAACGAGGGAGCGGGGCTGCGCGGGATGACGCGAAGCTCGAAGGGCGATCGCGACGCCCACGGGCAGACCAGCAGGGCGCCGTCGTCCACGGCCACGAGCCGCTCGCTGCGGCGCACCTCCTCCACCGCGACGTCCGAGAGCAGGTGCCCGCCCATCGTCCGCTCGTGGTACGCGCCGGTCCGCTCGCGCTCCCGCGCCACCTCGGCCGGAACGAACGAGAGCGCGTAGAGCTGCGCGTGAGAGTGCGGCAGCGACGCGCCGGCATCGCGCCCCTCGTTGAGGATCAGATGGAGGAAGGCGGCGCTGCCGGCGTGGGCGCGCATCCGCTCGCGCCAGGCGGCGACAGCGCCGGCGAACCGCTCGTCGCTCAGTTCCGCGAGTGACGTGACGTGCTCTGGCGCGTGAATGATCACCTCGTGCGCGCCGATCGCCGGTTGTGACGCGAAGAGATCGGGCTGGCGGACTCGCGACGACTGGCCCAGCGGGTCGACCGAGCTCGCCAACCCGGTCTCGCCGCCGCCTGCGTCGTCGCCGGCACCGGCCTCCTCGGCGGGTACCAGCACCGGGTACAGGTTCGGGACCGAACGGGCCGTCCAGCCCGGGGAGTCGGCCTCGCCGCCGTCCGGACGCGACGCCCAGACCTCGGGCGGCGTCCGGTCCTCGCGGCCCTCGCAGAACGGGCAGGACTCGGCGGATTCCTCACGGGCCTGTGCCTGCGCGGGAGCGAACGCGTCGGGGCGCTCGGCTCGGCCGGGCGCGAGGATGACCCGCAGCCCGGTGAGTTGGTCTATGCGGACTTCAGGCGCGGCCAGGTCGCTATGGGCTCCGGCGCTCGCCCGACGCGTCGCCGCCCTCGGAGGGCCCGAGGAATGGCTTCACCATGTCGAGGGGCAGCGGGAAGATGATCGTGGAGTTCTGGTTGACGCCGATGTCGAGCAACGTCTGCAGGTAGCGGAGCTGCAGCGTTGCGGGGTTCTGGCTGATGATGTTCGCGGCCTGTGACAGCTTCTCGGCGGCCTGGAACTCGCCGTCCGCGGAGATGATCTTCGCGCGGCGCTCACGCTCGGCCTCCGCCTGGCGGGCGATCGCCCGCTGCATGTCGGCGGGCAGCTCGACGTCCTTGACCTCGACGGTGGTGACCTTCACGCCCCATGGCTCGGTCTGCTCGTCGATGATCTGCTGGAGCTCGACGTTCAGCCGCTCGCGCTCCGACAGGAGCGAGTCGAGCTCGGCCTTGCCCAGCACCGAGCGTAGGGTCGTCTGGCCGATCTGCGATGTTGCAAGGAGGAAGTTCTCCACCTCGGTGACTGCCTTGTTCGAGTCGATGACCCGGAAGTAGGCCACCGCGGTGACCCGCACGGTGACGTTGTCCTTCGTGATCACCTCCTGCGGCGGGACGGTGAGCGTCACGGTCCGCAGGTCGATCCTGACCATCCGGTCGACGATTGGAATCAGGAAGATCAGCCCGGGCCCCTTCTGGGCGATCAGGCGGCCAAGGCGGAAGATGACGCCGCGCTCGTACTCACGGAGGATCCGGACTCCGGAGGCGAGAGCGAGCGCCACGAAGATGATGAGCAGGACGACTATCGCGATGACGACGGTCACGTCGGCGCTCCTTTCCCTATGAACCCACCCGGCTCGGCTCCGCTGGCTCCGTGGCGCCGACCGGCGAGACGTGGAGCGTCAACCCCTCCACTGACTCCACGCGCACTCTAACGCCGCGCTCCACTGGCCGCCCATCGCCGTTCGCGCCCGCGACCTCGGCGCGCCACAGTGCACCCTGAACGAAGATCTGGCCCACGGGGTCAATTGGCTCCCGCACCTCGCCGATCAAGCCGACCATCTCCTCCCAACCGGTTCGTTTGGGCCTCCTGCGGGCCTGCACGGCCTTCCGGACGACCAACGCCAGGCCGCCGCCGAGAATGAGGCCGACGATGACGACCACCACGGGCGAGATCTCAACGGCGCTGGTGTTGGTGGGGTAGAGAAGGAACCCGGCGGCGACGATGGCCGCCACCCCTGAGACGCCGAGGATCCCGTGAGTCGGCAGGTGGGCCTCGCCGATGATCATCAGGATGCCGGCGACCAGCAGCAGCACCCCCGCGAGGCTCACCGGAAGCTGGAAGGAGCCGTAGAGGCCCAGCAGCAGCGAGATGATTCCGATGGTGCCCGGCGCGATCAAGCCCGGGCTGAACGCCTCGACGATCAGGCCGAAGATGCCGACCAGGATCAGGAGGTAGGCGACGTTCGGGTTCACAAGGACCTCGAGCACCTGGTATTGGAACGGCATGTCGTGGTTCTGAATCTCCAGGCCCGACGTGTGCAGCACCTGCCTCTTGGGGCCCTTCACCTGGAACCCATCGAGCTTGGAGAGCAGCGCCTCCTGGCTGGGCGCGATGACGTCGATCAGGTTGTCCTTGAGCGCCTCCTCCGCGGTGAGGTTCTTTGCCTGGGTCACGAGGAGCGACGCGAGGTGCGCGTTGCGGCCGTGCGCCGACGCCAGGGCCCGCATGCCCGCAGCCGCGTCGTTCTTGATCTTGCGCGAGAGGTCCTGGCTCTCGCCGTTTGGGCCGATCGCGATCGGCGTCGCCGAGCCGATGTTGGTCACCGGCGCCATCGCGGCCACGTCGCCCGCCTCCGTGATGTACGCCCCGGCCGATCCCGCCCGGGCGCCGTTGGGCGAGACGTAGACGACCACCGGCATCGGCGCCGCGGACATGTCCTGGATGATCGTCCGCATCGAGTCGGAGAGGCCGCCCGGCGTGTCCAGCCGGATGATCGCGAGCTTGGCATGCTGGCTCGCCGCGTCGTCCAGAGCGCTGCTCACCCACTTCTGTGTCGCCGGGTCGATCGGGTCCTGGAGCTGGATCGAGTAGGCGACACCGGTCGAGCTCGACGGGGTAGTCCCCTGGCCGAGTGCCGGTGTGGCCACGAGCACGGCGCCCACCGCGGCGACCGCGGTCCAGATCCACACGCGGAGCCCGACGGTCCTCATGGGATTCATTATCCGCCTCGTCAACCCTGGGCGGCCGCCGCGCGCCCACGGCGCGCCCTGAGCCTCGTAACGATCGCGGTGGGGCTTGGCGGAAGCCGGCCGTCGGTCGACAGCCATGAGCCGGCCAGGATGAGCAGGAGACCCGCGATCGCCCCGGCGCCCGGGCGCTCCCCCAGGATCGCCACGCCCAATCCGACGGCGATCACGGGGTTGATGTAGGTGACCACGAGGGCCCTCCCGGCACCGACCTCGGCGATCAGCATCCCGTAGAGGACGAAGGCCGCCGCGGTGCACAACACGCCGAGGACGACCAGCGCGGCGATCGCCTCTCCCGAAATCGGCGCGGTCGGCGGATCCACGGCGACGGCCGGCGCGAGGAAGAGCGCCGCCAGGGCGAGGCTCGCGCCCATCGACGCGCGCTGATCCAGCTTGGCGAGATGCCGCTTGAGGACCATCGGCCCGACCGCGTAGCAGAAGGCCGCGACCAGGATCGCCATCGCGGCGAGCAGCTCGTCACCGCTGCCCGCGACGTCGATGCCGACCAGCGCGGCGACGCCGCCGAGGCCGATGAGGAGGCCGATGAGCCGCCGTCCCGTGACTCGCTCGCTGGCGTCGAACCGGAGCGCCAGGAGCGCCACGAAGAGGGGGGCGGTGGCGATGATGATCGCCGCCAGCGAGGAGGCCACGTGCTGCTCACCAGCGGCGATCAGCGGAAAGGGAACCGCGATCTCCGCGAACGCGAACACCGCCAGCCAGCGCCAGTGACCGCGAACCGAGGAGAGCGTTCCCGCCCGCTGTGCGAGGGCAAGCAGAAGCACCGCGGCGAGGATCACCCGGACCCAGGCGAGGAAGGCGGGTGGGACGCCGTCGTCCACCGCCACCTTGATGAACAGGTACGGGATGCCCCAGAGAACCGACACCGCCCCGAACGTGGCCCAGGCCCGTGTGCTCATGCCCGGAGAAGCTAGCCGCCGAGCGCGTAGCGCTTGATGTCCGCGCCGAAGGCGTCCTCGCTCGCGTACTGGCCCTGCTTGACGAAGACCCGCTTGCCGCTCGCGTCGTAGTAGGCGGTGTCGGGGAGGCCGACGGTCGCGCCCACCGACTGCGCGATGTCCTTGTTAGGGTCGGTGTAGCTGGGATAGGGGAGCGGGTATTCGCCCAGGAACGTACGCGCCGCCGCGTCGTCGTCGTTGGTGTCGACGCCGACGAAGGCGACCCGCTTGCCGTACTTCGCCGAGAGGCGCTGCAGGTAGGGGAACTCCATGCGGCACGGCTCGCACCAGGACGCCCAGACGTTGACCACCACTGGGTGACCGCGGAGGGCGGCGAGCTGGCTTCCGAAAGCGCTCGTGCCGCCGGAGACGAGGCGGTCGCCCTGCGCGTAGAGCTTCGCCAGCGGCTTCGGCGCGCCCGCGAGCGCCTGCTCGTAGTCCGGCGCCTTGGCCGTGGACGTGGCGCCGCCCGAGCTCCCGCACCCGGCGAGCGCGATCGCGAAAACGGCCGCCGCCAGGCACGCAGGGCGATTTGGGAGCTTGCTCAGTACGGTGGAAAACACCGGGTCAGCCCATGTATCCGACCGCGGGTGGTTTAATTAGGGCTAGGTCCACGCTTCAACCTGGACCGCGGGGGAACCGCCGACTCGTCAAGAGGGGTCAACCACGAGCGGGCCGGCGCGCCTCCAGCGAGCTTACAGCGCGCCCACCCACGGCCTGTGGGACGTCGGGCGCGGGATGAACTTCATGAGCGAATCACTCGATGTCGCCGCCGGCAGTGCGGCCGACCTGATCCAAGAGGATCAGCTGGAACGCGTGCGCGAGTTCACGCGTGAGCCGATCGTGCTCGAGGGCGAGACGATCGCCGATCTCGTGCCGGGCACGGCTCGCCGCCGCGCCGTGGACGCTGCGATCGCCGAGCTGGACGAGGGCCGCGAGACCCCGTCGCCCGAGTGGCGGCAGAAGTACTCGCTCCTCCTCGGGCTCGAGCGCCTGCTGTCGGCGGAGCCGGTGCGCCTCGCCAAGGACACCGAGCTCACCGAGCACCAGGTCGACGTGCTCTCGGGAACGCTCGCAGCGCTGACCACGGAGCTCGAGGAGTCCGATCACGACGATCACTCGAACGGCGCCCGCGCGGGCCGAAGCAACGGCAACGGAGCGGAGGCCTCGAACGGCGACGCCGCCGGCAACGGCTCGATCGAGGCGATCGAGGACGAGGACGAGGACGAAGTCGTCCCCGAGGAGGAGGAGCCGCTCGACTGGGACGAGCCGGCCGAAGAGGAACTCGTCGCGGAGGCCCCCGAAGATCCGGGGGCGGATCGCCGCTTCTGGTTCGAGCACGCGACTGGATCGGGGAAGACCGTCGCCGCGCTCGGGTTCATCGAAGGCTCGCGAACGGGCGGCGTTCTCATCCTCACCCACCGTCGCAACCTCGTCGACCAGTTCATAGGCGAGATCTCCGACCGCGGCTACAAGGACCGCCTCTCGCCCCCGCTGCTCGGAACCGACGACCACCCGTACGGCCCGGTCACGGTCGAGACCTACCAGTGGTTCGTCCGCAATGCGAAGAAGGTGTCGGACGCGTACGCGATCGTCATCTGCGACGAGGCTCACACGGCGCTGGGCGAGAAGACCAGCGCCTGCATCCGCGCGTGGCCGGAGCCCATCTTCATCGGGATGACCGCGACGGGCGCGCTGATCGCCCGCCACGTCGCCGACCTCTTCCCCACCCAGACCTCGCGGTTCGACCTTGCACAGGCGGCCCGCCGGGGTGTCATCTCTCCGCTTCGCTGCATCCGGATCCCGCCGGGACCGGGGGTGCGGACAATCGCCAAGGTGCCGCTCCGCCGTGGTGAGGTGGACCAGGACTTCGACCAGGAAGAGCTGGCCGCGCTCCTCGACCAGGAGCCCTTCAACGTTGCCGTCGCCGACCTGTACCGCTCACGCTTCCGCAAGATCCCCGGCGTCGTCTACACCGCGGGCGTGCGTCACGCGAACCACGTCGCGGCGTCGTTCCGCGCCGCCGGGATGAACGCGCAGGCCGTTTCCGGCGAGACTCCCAAGCGCGAGCTGGCCGAGATCCTGGCCGCGTTCGAGCGCGGCGAGGTGGACGTGCTGTGCAACGCGATGCTGCTCGCGGAGGGGTGGAACTCACCGCGGGCGACGATCTGCATGCACCTCGCGCCCACGGCGTCGCGCCGCGTCTACCAGCAGCGGGTCGGGCGAGTCACCCGCCGGGCCCCTGACAAGGAGGCCGGGATCGTCATCGACTTCGTCCACCCGGCCACCACCAGCGACGAGACCATCGTCACGCTGCACAGCCTCCTCGACCGCGACGTCTACCGCGGCGGCGCGATCGTCGTCGGCCCGGTCCGTCGCGGCCGCGGCCGGAAGGTGCGCGTAGAGCGGCGGGTGGTCCCAGTATCGGCCGACCCCGAGCGCCGGCTCGCCGTGCTCGAGCGGGAGCTGTGGCGGATCGCGGTCGAGAACCTCAACTACTCCGAGCAGCACGCCTGGGCCGCGCTCGCCGGTGCGCGCGTCACCACCAACAACTGGCGGCGAGCGAAGGCGATGCTCCAGCACGACCAGGCCAAGGAGCTGCGGCGGCGCTTCCTGCTCACCTGCGTGCAGCGCAACCGCAACCACCAGCTGCGTCTGAAGGCGCTGTCCGAGATCGCAGCCCTCCGCGACCCGGAGGCCTTCGACGACTCGCTAGAGGTCGTGGCCACCTGGCCGCGCGAGGAGCGCCGCGCCGGCGCCAAGGTCCTGCTCATGTCGCTCGCCGAGCGCCGCATCGGCCGCCGCGACCAGGCCCAGGCATGGGTCTGGCGCCTGGCGGCGATCACCCGCGAGCTCCACGAGGAGTACGCCGTGCAGCGCTGGCCCGAGACCAAGCGGCTGCTCGGCCTGTTCGTCAACTCATCTGGGCGGGCCCACGGGCGCAACGCCCGGCGGATCGTCCACGCCGCACGTCAGCAGGACCGCCGCCTGGCGATCTCGCTGCTCGCCGCGGCGGTGGCCCACACGCCTGAGGCCGAGGAGGTGCTGCGCGGCGCCCGCATGCGCATGGCACGCAAGCCCTCGGCGGTCGCTCGCGAGCTGCTCCGCAACTTCCCGCGCTCGGGCGCCAAGCGGCGCAGCAGGCGGCGCAGCAAGCGCGCCGGCGGGAACGGTGAGAACGGCGGCGCCAATGGGCGCGCTCGCGCGAAAAACGGCGGCAACGGGCGCCCTCGCGAGAAGAACGGCGGCAACGAGAGGCACGACGAGGCCGCCGTCGAGGCTTCAGCGGACGAGAAGGGCCGCGAAGCCGATTAACGCCTCTTAAGTCGAGAGAAGGATTGACCACTGTATGGGTGGCGAATCCTTCACTCGATTGGTTTGAGCCTCAGCGTCACCTCGCCCGAGCCGATGCTCAGACGTTCTCCGTCGATGCTGACCACCAGCAGATTGCCGCGATCGTCGATCCCGTCGGCCACGCCGGCGCCCTCCTGACTCTCGCCGCCCGCCCCCACCCAGCCGATCTCACGCCCGCGCAGGGCGTCCCGCTCACGGAACTCCGCCAGGATCCGATCGCGATCGGCGCCCACCCACTCGTCCAGGCGGTCGCACACCGCGGCGAGCGCCTCCTCGGTGCGCACGCCGTGACCCACCGAGGTCGCGGGCTGGCGGAGGTCCGCCGGGAACTCGTCCGGCTCGATCGAGACGTTCAGGCCGATGCCGATCACCGCCCAGTCGGGCGGCTGGGCCTCGATGAGGATCCCGGCGAGCTTGCGCTCGCCGACCCAGACGTCGTTGGGCCACTTGACCCGGCACTGGACCGGCGCGAGCGACTCGGCGGCCTGGCAGACGGCCAGCGGGGCCGCGAGCGGGAGGAGTGCGTGGCGAGCGTCCAGCGGGCTCAGGACCGCCGAGCAGAGAACCGCCTTGCCGGCCGGCGCCGTCCACTGGCGGCCGCGGCGGCCGCGGCCCGCGGTCTGCTCGGCGGCGGTGACGAGCGTGCCGCTCGCCGCCCCCGCGACTGCGAGCTCCCGCGCACGCTCGTTGGTGGAGTCCGTGACCCGGAAGTGCCGGCGGGGAGCGCCGAAGGCGGCGCTGCCGGACGCCACCGTCAGCCGGCCGGGCGCAGCACGACCTCGGTCCCCGGCTCGAGGCGCAGATCGCGGGCCGCGTCCCCGCGGTTGAGCGCAACCGCGAGGCTGCCGTAGGAGTTCTCGTAGAGGATCAGCCCGCCGTCGGGAACGTCCGCGAACGTGAGCGTGAAGACCGCGTCGTGGGCGATGCCCCCAGCCTCGATCGTGAGCTTGCGCCCCAGGCGCAGCTCGGTCTTGGGCAGGTGGCGGTCCGCGATGTCGAGCGCCGCGTTGCCGAACCGGTCGAGCGACACCACGTGAGCGAGCACGCGATCCGCTTCGATCTCGGGCTCCGGCGCCGCGAGGCGGACGAGCGAGCCTGCGTCGATCGCCTCTCCCGCGTCGGCGAGCGACGCGCCACGGGCCAGGTGGGCGGCGACGGGTGCGAACACGTCGCGGCCGTGAAAGGTCGCCGAGAGCGGCTCCAGCCGCAACCGCGAGAGCGACGCGTCGACCGCCTCGACGGCGCCGCCGAGCTGCTCGATCGCCGGCCAGAGCAACCCGTTGTCGGGCCCGACCAGCACTCGGTCCTCGGTCACCGTCCGCACCGCCAGCGCACGCCGGGGAGAGCCGACGCCGGGGTCGACGACGGCGAGGTGGACGCCCGCCGGCGTGTACGGCAGCGCGTTCGCGAGGACCTCCGCGCCGCGCTCGATCGCATGGCGCTCGATCCCGTGGGTGAGGTCGATGACGAGCGCGTCGGGCGCGATCCGCGCGATCACCGCCCGGCAGACGCCCGCGAACTCATCCTCGTACCCGTAGTCGGAGAGAAAGGTGATGGGCCGCGACGCCACGGCCGAAAGTTACCCGGAGTGCCCCGGTGCTCAGCCGACGGGGGCGGGGCGCCCGATGTGGAAGCCCTGCGCGAAGTCGACGCCGTAGTCGCTGACCAGCTCGAGCGTGCCGGCGTCCTCGATTCCCTCCGCCACCGTGCGGACGCCGAGCTCCCGGGCGATGGCGACGATCCCTCGAACGATGGCCTGGTCCTCGCGGCTGGAGGAGATGTTGCGGACGAAGCTCGTGTCGATCTTCAGAAAGCGGACGGGCAGCACGCGGAGGTGGGTCAGCGACCCGAAACCGGTGCCGAAGTCGTCGAGGGCGAACTGGCAGCCCAGCCTGGTGAGCCGGTCGGCGAAGTCGACGGCCAGGTCCAGCTGCTCGAGCGCCGCCGTCTCGGTGATCTCGAACACGATGTTCCCGGGGTTGACACCGGCGCGGCTGATCCATCGCTCGAGGCTGGCCGTGAACTCCTCGTCTCCCAGCGAGACCGCCGAAAGGTTGACCTCGGCCCGCCGACCCTGTCGCGAGAGCGCGACCGCGTGAGCCGACATCCACCGGTCGACAAGCCCGATCAGGCCGCACCGCTCGGCCTCCGGGAGAAAGGCCGCCGGCGTGAGGACGTCGTCCGGGCCGGATGGGCCGCGCATGCGCACCAGGAGCTCCTCCTGCACGATCTCACCGCGCCGGTGATCGAGGATCGGCTGGCTGTAGGCGAGGAGGTACTCATCGGTGAGCACTCCGCGGAGGCGGGTCTCGACCTCCTTCTCCTCGGTGACGTCGAATGCCACCGCGAACCACGTCTCTCCGTCGGCGCGGGCGCTCCAGCGCAGCCACCGCCAGCCGCCCCCGCGCGCGCGGTAGCGGTTCTCGAAGTTGACCACCTCGTAGTCGGCGTGCGAGACCTGCGCCATCTCCTCGGCGGTTCGCCGACGGTCCGAGGGATGAATGAAGTCGACCACGGGACGCGAGATGAGCTCCTCGCGGGTCCAGCCGAGAACCCGCTCCCAGCCGCTGTTCAGCGAGGTGAAGTAGCCGTCAGAGTTGACCGTGCAGAGCAGGTCGCGCTCGATGTGGAATCCGTTGTCTCCGGCGCCGTCGCTGCCAATCCATTTGCCAGCCATTTACTCCCTTAAAGGCTCCGAGCCCGGGTCTTGGGCTCCACGGCCGTCACATGAGGCTAGGGAGGCGCTCAGCCGCCGTCAACCGGGAACCGTTCGCGACGTCGCGTCGGCGAGCAGGGCCTCGACCAGGCCGTCCGGATCGTGCGACTCCGCCTCCGCGTCGACCGTGAGGCCGGCCTCGCGAGCAGCCTCACTCGTGACCGGGCCGATCGAGACGACCCGCGCCCGCTCGGGGAAGCCGGCGCCGATCGCCGCAACGAAGTTCCGCACCGTCGACGAGCTCGTGAAGGTCACGTAGTCCGCCGACCTTGCGGCCTCCACCGCCTCCGGGTCGGGCTCCTCCGCGACCGTCTCATACAGGGCGACGACGTCCACCTTGGCCCTGCGTTCCCGGAGCGCGTCCGGCAGCACGTCCCGAGCGTCGGCGGCGCGGGCGACGAGCACCGGACGGTCGGTGACGTCCACCGCCTTGAGCGACTCCACCAGCGCCTCGGCGACCGAGCGCCTGGGGACGACGTCGGCGCGGATCCCCCGCGCGCCCAGCGCGCCTGCCGTGCCGGGCCCGATCGCCGCCACGGTCGCGTTGGCGAAGGCCCTGGCATCAAGCCCGGCGGATTCGAGCGCGTCGAACAGGAGCCGGACGCCGTTGGGGCTCGTCAGGCAGATGACCGCATAGCTGTGGATCGCGCCCACCGCGTCGCGGACCTCGCCCGAGTCGATCCTCGGCACCACGCGGATCGCCGGGAGCTCGATCACGTCCGCCCCAAGGGCCGCCAGAGTCGCCGCGAGGCCGCTCGCCTGGGCGCGGGCCCGGGTCACCACCACCCGAAGGCCGAAGAGGGGCCGTCGCTCCAGCCAGCCGATCGTCTCCCGCCGTGCGGCGACCGGCCCGATCAGCACGACGGCCGGTGGGGCGATCCCGGCGGCGGCCACGGCGTCAGGCAGGTCGGCGAGCGTGGCGGAGACCGTGCGCTGAGCGGGCGTGGTGCCACGCTCCACCGCGGCCGCGGGCTCATCCCCGCTCCGCCCCGCCGCGATCAGCCGCGCCGCCACGTCCGGGAGCCGCTTGACGCTCATGTAGAGGACCAGCGTCCCGCGGAAGCGCGCCAGGGCGTCCCAGTCGATGCTCGAGCCGTCCTTCGAGGGATCTTCGTGCGCGGCGACGAAGGCGACCGCCGACGCGTCCTCGCGGTGGGTGACCGGGATCCCTGCATACGCCGGGGCGGCCACCCCCGCGGTCACTCCCGGGACAACCTCGAACGGGACCCCGGCGGCGGCCAGCGTCTCCGCCTCCTCCCCGCCGCGGCCGAACACGAACGGATCCCCGCCCTTCAGGCGGACGACGCTGCGGCCCGCGCGTGCGCGCTCCACCATCATGCTCTCGATCTCGGACTGCGGGACCGTTGGCTCCCCCGGGCGCTTGCCGACGTAGACGAGCTCGGCGTCCTCGCGGGCTGCGCTCAGCGCCGCCTGCGGGATGAGGCGGTCGTAGAGGATCGCGTCGGCGCTCGCGACCAGCTCCGCCCCACGGACGGTCATCAGGCCGGGATCGCCCGGGCCCGCCCCGACCAGATAGACGACGCCGGGCCGGGCGGCCATCAGGTCATCGCCTCCGCTCGTTCGAGGATGTCGCGAGCTCCCGCGGAGATCATGCGCTCCGCGAGCGCCAAGCCGAGCGCCGCCGGCTGCTCGCCGTCACCCGCCACGTGGTCGCGGACCCACTCCGAGCCGTCCGGGAGGCCCGCGTAGCCGTGGATGGACAGCTCGCCCCCGTCGAGGCGGGCGCACACGCCCACCGGCGTCTGGCAACTCGCGTCGAGCGTGAGGACGGCCGTGCGCTCAGCCGTGAGCTCCACGAGCGCGTCGTGGTCCGAGATCCGGGCCGCCTCGCCGGCGGACTCGGCATCCTCGCGGCGTGCCTCGATCGCGAGCGATCCCTGTCCCGGCGCCGGTGTCATCTCATCGACGGCGAAGAGGAACGCGATCTCCCCGTCGCGGTCCAGGCGCCGCAGGCCGGCGGCCGCGAGGACGATGCCGTCGTACCCCCCCTCCTCGAGCTTCCCGAGCCGCGTGTCCACGTTGCCCCGCAGCTCCACGACGTCCAGGTCGTCGCGCAGCGCGAGCAGCTGCGAGCGCCGGCGCAGGCTCGAGGTGCCGATCCGCGCGCCCAGGGCGAGCTCGCCCATCGACGAGGCGGCCCCGACGTAGGCATCCCGCGGCTCCTCTCGGGGCGCCACGCCCACGAGCCGCAGCTCGTCGGGCCGCTGGCCCGGGAGGTCCTTGGCGGAGTGAACTCCGAGGTCGACCTCGCCCGCGATCAGCGCCTGCTCGACGCCCCGGACGAAGCGCTCCTTGTCACCCGGTTCGGAGTCCGTCGAGCGCACGGCGACCACGTCGGCGCCGCCGAGCAGCTCGGCGACGGACTGCGACTGCGCCAGGGCGAGGCGGCTGCCTCGCGTTCCGAGCCTGAGCGGCGGCCGGTCGCTCAACTGGACGAGCGGCCGCGGCGGCGCCGGTCGCCCAGCTGCCGCACCTCGGCATCGGAATCCTGTGCGGGAGCGCTCCCGGGATCGAGCCCGAACAGCTCGCGGAGCGCGTTGATGTAGACGTACGCGTCCTCGTCGCCGGAGGAGCGTCGCAGGCGCAGCGTCGGCTCGTGGAGGAGCCGGCTCGCGATCGCGTTGGCCATCGCCCCCAGGCGCTCGCGGTCGGCGTCGCTGAGCGACTCCCAGCGCTGCTCGTTCTCGGCGAGCACGCTCGCGGTGATCTCGTCCGCCCGGGCCCGGAGCGCGGCGATGGTCGGAACGACGTCCTGCGAGCCCAGCCAGCGCTCGAACCGGGCGAGCTCGGCCCGGAGGATGCTCTCGGCCCGGCGCCCCTCCGCCTCGCGGCCGGAGGCGTTCCGCTCGACGAGCGTCTGCAGGTCGTCCATGTCGAAGAGGCCGACCCCCTCCAGATCCCGGCAGTCCGGGTGGACGTCGCGTGGCACCGCGAGGTCGATCAGGAGCAGCTGGCGCCCGCCACGGGCGCTCATCACCTGGGCAAGCTCGTCGCGCTCGATGACGTGGTGCGGGGAGCTCGTCGAGGTGACGACGATGTCCGCGTTCACCATCTGCTCGGGCAGCTCCTCGAACCGGATCGCCCGCCCGCCGAACCGCTGGGCGAGGCCGATCGCCCGGTCGTAGCGCCGGTTGGCGAAGAACGCCGGCTCCACCCCCCGCGCGGCGAGCGCCCTGGCCGTGAGCTCTGCCGTCTCCCCGGCGCCGACCACGAGCACGCGACGGCTGGAGAGATCGCCCAGCGCCCGCTGTGCCAGCTCGACGGCGACGGACGGAACGGACACGCCGTGCTGGGTGATCCCGGTCTCCGAGCGCGCGCGCTTGCCGGCTGTGAGCGCGCCGCGGAAGAGGCGGTTGAGCAGCGGGCCCGTTGCGCCCTCCACGAGCGCGAGCTCGTAGGCGCGCTTGACCTGGCCCTGGACCTCGGCCTCGCCGACGATCATCGAGTCGAGGCCGGCCGTGACGCGGAAGAGGTGCAGTGCCGCGTCGGCGGAGCGCACCGAATAGAGATGGCCGACGAGCTCGGTGGGCTGGATGCCGGCCTCTCCGGCAAGCACTCCCAGCGCCAGCGACTCGGCGCCGACCGGGTCCGGCGTCGCCAGGTAGAGCTCGGTGCGGTTGCAGGTCGAGATCGCCACGACCTCCTGGACCGCGGGCGCCTCCACCAGCTCGCGCAGGACGCCGGCCGCGCGGCCCTCGGTGAGCGCCACGCGCTCCCGCAGCCCGAGCGGCGCGGTCTTGTGGGAAACCCCCAACGCGAGAAGCTCAGCCACCGCTCCCCTCCTCGTTGCGACGGCGGTCCTCGGCGATCTCGGCCAGCTCGCCGACCTCGCGCTGGATGCGGGCGACCTTGGCCGCCATGATCGCAACGTAAATCAGCACCAGGGTCAGGAAGACCAGGTACGCCGCGGCGACGTACTTTCCAGCCTCGTCTAGCGGAAGTGCGGGCATCAGGACGGTGAGGTCGCGCTGGACGGGACGCGCGGCGCGATCCGGGAGCCGGACGGCGGCGCGTACTCCTCCCCCTCGATCGCGCGGCGCAGGCGGGAGAGGCTGGCCGATGCCGCCTTGGCGGCGAGCTCGAAGCGCACCAGAGCGATCCACAGGAGCGCCATCCCGGCCAGGCAGACGAGGAAGGTCAAGAGCATCGATCCGGGCAGGCCGCCGTTGGCCGTCGCGAACACGCGCGGATGAACCAGCGACTGGGCCATGCGCACGGCGACGAAGTTCAGGGGGACGAAGGCGCCCGCCGTGATTGCGAACACCGAGGCGTAGCGGGCCTGGCGGTCGCGGTCCTCGATCGCGTAGCGCAGCGGGTAGTAGGTCGCGTAGAGCAGGAAGACGATCAGGAAGCTCACCAGCGTCGGCTCGTCCCACACCCACCACTTGCCCCACGAGGCGTGTGCCCAGATCGAGCCCGTGATCAGGACGCCGACCCCGAAGATCACCGAGAGGTGGATCGACACGTAGGAGCGGACGTCGTAGATCGACTTGCCCGTTCGCAGGTGGGCGATGGCGAAGATCCCGCCGATCACGAAGCCGGCGAGGGAGCACATCGCGAGCGGGACGTGCAGGTAGAAGATCTTCTGGATGAAGCCCTGATCCGCGTCGAGGGGCGCATAGAAGAAGACAAGGGCGAACCCCGCGCACAGCACGAGGGCGGCGGCGATCGCGTTGTCTCGGAGGCTGGGGACCTTCATACGAGGGTCGTCGGCGGCGTCGCTAGTCCTCGAGGAGGTAGTCGTAGACGGCGAATCCGACCGCCGCGAAGGTCATATCGTAGAAGGCGAGCACCGCCAGCCATTTCGCCACGCCGTCGTATGACGGCCCGCCTGCGGCGAGAAGCTGCTGCGCGGCCCCGGCTGCCGCGATCATCACCGGCACGAGCAGCGGCAGAAGGACGAGGGGAACCAGCAGGTCGCGTGCCCGCGAGTTGGCCGCGATCGAGGAAATCAGCACGCCCGTTGCCGCGAGCCCGAGGTCCGCGAGGACGAGCACGCCGAATAGCGGCGGGATACCGCTCCACGTGTCGAGGAAGAACAGCGCAAACGCGGGCACCGCGATCACCTCGAGCAGCAGTAGGTAGATCACGAGCGCCGCCGCCTTTGCCCCCAGGAGCGCCGACCCGTCGACCGGCGCGAGCCGGATCGCGTCGAACCCTCCCTCGTCGCGCTCGGCGACGAACAGGCGGTTGATCGCCAGGATCGCCGCGAAGAGGACGGTCGCGAGGAGCACCCCGGCCGCCAGGCCGCCGCTCAGCGACTTGCGGTCGAGCCCGTACCGGAAGAGGACGAACGTGGTGACCGCGAACAGCGCCATCGCCGGCACGGACTGGAGCGTGCGAAGCTCCACCCGGAGGTCCTTCGCCAGGATCGCCCGGAGCGCGCCGAGTGTGCTGGGGCGCCGGGGCTGGGCAGCCGCGCCGTTCACGGCGACCCGCCGTAGATCGCGCGGGCGTCGCCCGGCGAGAGTCCGCGCGCGGGGCCTGCGTAGGCCACGGACCCGCCCGCCCTGAGCGCAAGCACCAGGTCAGCCTGGGCGAGAGCGACGTCGACGTCGTGGGTCACGACCACGCGGGTGCGGCCAGGCTCGGGCCCCAGCAGCGGCTCGGCGATCGCTGCTGCTTCGGGATCCAGATGGGAGGTCGGCTCGTCCAGCAGGAGCAGAGCGGGCTCGTGGAGGAGCGCTCGGCACACGGCGAGCCTCTGCACCATGCCGGCCGAGAGGTTTCGCACCAGCTCGTTCGTGCGGCGCGACATCCGCACGGCGTCGAGGAGTTGGCCGATCCGCCCGGTGCCCCCTTCCGGCAGGCCGTGGAGTCGCGCCTGGAAGCGCAGGTTCTCGGCCCCGGTGAGGTCGCGGTAGAGCAGCGGCTCGTGGGCTAGGTAGCCGATCCGGCCGCGGACGCGCCACGCGTCTCGCGGCAGCCCGAATCCGAGGACCGAGACCTCTCCGGCGGTGGGCCGCAGGAGCGTCGCGAGGATCCGCAGCAGGGTCGTCTTGCCGGCACCATTCGGCCCGATCACGGAGAGCGTGCTTCCGCCCGGCACGCCGACCGTCAGGTCGCGCAGAACGGCGCGCTCGCCGAACTCGCGCCACAGGCCGCTAAGCTCGATTGCGGCCCCAGAGGCGGGCGCGGTGGTCTGATCGTCGCGTCGTTGGACAGAGCTGACTTCCGCCATTAGGCTGCGATTGTCCCAGCCGGCCAGGGAGTCGCTTGCAGGGAACGTTGAACGGATTCACGAGGGAGTTGAGATGAGGCGGTATCTACTGATCGGCATTGCGGCGGCGCTGCTCGCCATTCCGACGCTCGCGTCGGGCCGCGCGACCACCTCGGTGACCGTCGCGCCCAACAACTCGCTCACTTTCGGCCCGAAGACCGTGACCAAGAACGTCGGCGCCGGCGCCATCCATTGGCAGTGGGGTACGAACGGCACCACCGCCGTGGCCCACAACGTCCGCCAGGACGACAAGCTCTTCCGCTCAGGAAACCTCACGAGCTCGGATCCGGGCGGGTACACCATCACCCCGTCAGCGGGCTCGTTCCACTACTACTGCGAGCTCCACGGGAGCCCGAGCGGTGGCATGGCCGGCACGATCAAGATCAGGCCGGCGGTCTTCAGCAAGACGGCCACCTCGTTCGGCGTGCGGTGGTCGCCGGGGACGAACCAGACCGGCAACGCCTTCGACGTGCGCTACCGCGTGGACGGCGGCGCCTGGAAGACCTGGAAGAACCACGTCGCCGTGGCGTCGGCGATCTTCGGCGCCGGCAACAAGCCCGTCCACGTCGGCCCGGGCCACACCTACGAGATTCAGGCCCGCTCCGAGAAGAGCTCAGCCGTCTCGAAGCCGAGCGGCTGGTCCCCCTCGGCCCGCGTGACGACCTAGCTACTGGTCCTTGCGTAGCGTGCGCGCCGTGACCTGCAGCAGCGGTATGCCGCCCTCGCGCAGAGCCTTGGCGCGCTGGCCGTTGCGGCCATAGAGCAGTCCGGCGGTCGCCCTGACAGCCTGGCCGAGCGTGCGGTCGTAGGGCTGCCACCAGAAATCGCGGGTGCGCCCCGGCTCCCAGGCGACGAGCTTGATGTCGACGCACTCGTAGAACCCGAACTTCGAGTGCGATCGACCGAGGCCGGAGTCCTTGACCCCGCCCCATGAGCACTGGCAGGCGGCGTGTGTGTAGGAGTGGTCGTTGATCCAGACCATGCCGGACTCGATGCGGCTCGCCATGCGCTCGCCCTTCGCCCGGTCCTTCGTCCAGACCGAGGCGCCGAGGCCGAAGTTGGAGTCGTTGGCGCGTTGGAGCGCCTCCTCCTCGGAGTCGACCACGATGATCGGCACCACCGGGCCGAAGATCTCCTCCTTCATGATCCGCATCTCGTCCTCGACGCCGGCGAGGACCGTGGGGGCGATGAAGTTGCCGGTGAACCCGGGGACCTCGCGCGGCCCGCCGGCCACGCGGTCCGCCCCGCTTGACAGCGCGTCGTCCACGAGCTCGTTGACGAGCCCGTACTGGTCCTCGGAGACCATGGGGCCGATCTCGGTCTCCCACTCCATCGGGTCGCCCAGCGACAGCTCGCTCGCGTGGCGCGTCACCCCGTCGATGAACCGGTCGGCGACCTCCTTGACGACGTAGGTGCGCTCGATCCCGGAGCACGTCTGGCCCGCGTTCGCGAAGCCGCCCCAAACGCAGCCTGAGATCGCGTTCTCCAGGTCGGCGTCGGCGCAGACGATCTGCGGGTCCTTGCCGCCCAGCTCGAGCACCGAGCCCTTGAGCCGCTGAGCGCAGAGCTCGCCGACCTTGCGGCCGACCTCGACCGAGCCGGTGAAGAAGATCTTCCGCACCGTCGACTCGCAGAGGGCCGAGCCGATGGCGCCGCCGCCGTGAACGACGCGCACGAGTCCCTCCGGCACGCCGGCCTTCTCGAAGGTCTCGCGAATCCGCTCGCCGAGCAGCGGCGTGAGGCTCGCCGGCTTGAGCACGACGCCGTTGCCCGCCATCAGCGCCATCGCGACCTCGTCGAAGGGAATCGACCATGGGTAGTTCCACGGAGCGATCACGCCCACCACGCCCATCGGCTGGTAGGTGAACTTCGCCTGTTTGGTGAAGAACAGCGCCTGGCCCATCCGCACGGGCTCGTCGGCGAGGATCTTCTGGCCGGCGCTGGCGCACCACCGGAGGACGTCGATGGTGGGCACGACCTCCATCGTGTAGCTCTCCGTGATCGGCTTGCCCTGCTCGCGGGTGAGGAGCTGGGCGACCTCGTCGACCTCCTCGACGAGCACGTCCGCCGCCTTGCGGAGGTAGCGAGCCCGGTCGGCGAGCGTCAGCTGCGCCCAGAACGGCTGGACCTCCGCGACGTCGTCGACGACTCCCTGCACCTCGTCGGGCTTGATCGTCTCGACCGTTCCGATCAGCTCGCCCGTGGCCGGGTTGAAGGACTCAAGCTTGCCCATCGGCCGCGATTGTATTTGCGACGGCCGAGAGGAGACGCCACACTCCGCGCGTGACCAGCCTCCTCGAGCGCCTTGGGATCGAGCTGCCGATCGTGCAGGCAGGAATGGGCGGGGGGCTCGCCGGTTCGGAGCTCGCCGCCGCCGTCTCGGAGGCGGGTGGGCTGGGAACCCTCGGCATTCTCGGGGCTCCGGCGCTGGAGGTGGAGCTCGCCGCCGCGCGCGAAGCGACGCGGGCACCCATCGCCGTCAACCTCCTGCTTCCCTTCACCCGCGGTGCTCACTGGGACGCGGCGCGTCGTGCCGACGTGGTCGTCACCTTCTGGGGCAGACCGGAGCGGCGGGTGCCCGGGACCTGGATCCACCAGTGCGGCTCGATTGAAGAGGCGCTCGCCGCGCGAGCGGCAGGGGCGGACGCGGTGATCGCACAGGGCATCGAGGCCGGCGGCCACGTCCGCGGGACCGATGGAGCGCTCGAGCTCCTCGATCGCCTCCGCCCCGCCCTCGGTGACCTTCCGATCCTCTCGGCCGGCGGGATCGCGACCGCGGAGGACGTTCGCGCCCGGCTCGACGCGGGCGCCGACGCGGTGGTCGTGGGCACTCGCTTTCTGATGAGCGACGAGAGCGGCGCCAGCCGCGATTACAAGCGGCGGCTGGTCGAGGCCGACGAGACGGTTCTGACTGAGCTCTTCGGGGCCGGCTGGCCGGCCCCGCACCGAGTGCTTCGGAACGCCGCCACGGCACGATGGCTTCGCGGCGATCCCCGCGGACCGGGGTGGCTGCGCGCCGCCAACCGCATCACGGCGCCGGTGCTGTCGCGGATACCGCCCGCCGTCCAGTCGCGGATGGCTGCGAGGCAGAGCCCGAGGGTGCCGCTCTTCGGCCCGGCCGCCGCCACGGCGGGACGCAACTCCAACCTGGTCGAGGCCGGGCCGCTCTACGCCGGCGAGTGCGTCGCGCGCATCGACGACATCCGCCCGGCCGCCGAGCTGGTCCGCGAGCTCACTCCCTGATCGGAATCGACTGACGGATTGACCACGTTATGCGTGGTCAAGTCCACACTCGGTCGCGCAGCGAGTCACTTGCTCGACTCGAACCGACGGCGAAGCTCCTCCAGGCGGCGGCTCAGCTCCGCCTCGAAACCGCGGTCCGTCGGCTCGTAGAAGCGCTCGGCCTCCATGCCCCCCGGGATCACCCGCTGGCCGGCCACGCCTCCGGGCTCGTCGTGCGGGTAGACGTAGCCGACCCCGCGCCCGAGCTTCGTCGCGCCGGGGTAGTGGGCGTCGCGGAGGTAGGGCGGCGGCGACTGCGCACCATGCTCGCGCACGTGGGCGCTCGCGCGCTGGATCCCGCGGCAGGACGCATTGGACTTGGGGGCGAGCGCCAGGTAGGTCGCCGCCTGAGCGAGGTTCAGCTGGCACTCGGGCAGCCCGACCCGATCCACCGCAGCCGCCGCCGACGTCGCCACCACCAAGGCCTGGGGGTCCGCGTTGCCGATGTCCTCGGAGGCGAAGATCACCATCCGGCGAGCGATGAACCGCGCGTCCTCGCCGCCCTCGAGCATCACCGCCAGGTAGTAGAGGGAGGCGTCGGGGTCGGATGCTCGGGTCGCCTTGATCCACGCCGAGATGTAGTCGTAGTGGCGGTCTCCCTCCCGGTCGTAGGTGAGCGCCTTGCGCTGCAGCGCCTCCTCCGCGATCTCGAGGTCGACGGCGCGGCCGGCGGCGCGGGCAGTCTCGACCGCCCGCTCCAGTGCCGACAGCGCGACGCGGGCATCGCCGTCGGAGCGCCCGGCCAGGAGCTCGAGGGCCGGCTCCTCCACCTCGGGTGGGTCGTCCAGGCCGCGCTCGGGGTCCTCAAGCGCCCGATCCAGAAGGCGGCGGATGTCCTCGGGCCCGAGGGGGCGAAGCTCGTAGATCTGCGCCCGCGAGAGCAGGGCGGAGTTGACCTCGAAGTAGGGGTTCTCCGTCGTCGCGCCGATGAGGGTCAGGAGGCCCTCCTCGACCGCGGGGAGAAGGGCGTCCTGCTGGGCCTTGTTGAACCGGTGGATCTCGTCGAGGAAGAAGATCGTCGGCTGCCCGCCGCGGCGTCGTTCCTCCGCGCGCTCGATCACCGCCCGGACCTCGGCGCGTCCGGCGTTGACGGCGGACTCCTCCTCGAACGCACCCCTCGCGGCCGCCGCGATGATTCGCGCCAGCGTGGTCTTCCCCGAGCCCGGTGGGCCGTAGAAGATCGCCGAGTGCGCCTCGCCGGTCTCGACCGCGACCCGCAGCGGCGATCCCTCGGCGAGCAGGTGGTCCTGGCCGACGAGCTCGTCGAGCGTGCTTGGCCGTGCCCGCTGCGGAAGCGGCGCCTCGCTCGGCGGCACGCTGGTGCGCTGCCGCGGCTCCTCCCCTGTGTCGAAAAGCCGCTCGATGAATCCAGTATGACCCGGAGCCCGATGCCTTCGAGCGGCGAGGTCGGCGCCGCACTAACCTCCCGAACGTGGAGGGAGAGGGCGCAGTCGCGACCGCCGAGGGCTCCGAGGCCGTCGACCTGTTGCAGCGGCTGCTCCGGATCAACACCGTCAACCCGCCGGGCAACGAGCAGCCGGCACAGGAGCTGCTCGCCGACACGCTGACCGGCGCCGGCTTCGAGTGCGAGTTCCTGGCCACGGAGGAGGGACGCCCCAACCTCGTCGCGCGCCTGAAGGGCGAGAGCCCCGGGCCCACCCTCTGCCTGCTCGGCCACGTCGACACGGTTCCCGCCGAGCCGTCGGAGTGGAGCTTCGACCCGTGGGCGGGTGACGTCGTGAACGGCGAGGTCCGCGGGCGCGGCGCGCAGGACATGAAGGACCAGGTCGCCGCCGAGGTGGGGGCCGCCGCGACTCTCGGCCGCGAAGGCTGGCGCCCTCCCTCCGGGGAGCTCCTCGTGGTCGCGACGGCCGACGAGGAGATGGGCGCCGCGGCGGGGGCCCAGTGGCTCTGCCGGGAGCACCCGGACCGCGTGCGGTGCGACTACGTCCTCAATGAGGGCGGCGGCGTGGCGTTCGAGCTCGACGGGCGGCGCTTCTACACGCTGTGCGTCGGCGAGAAGGGCGTCTTCAGGTTCCTGGTGCGGACGCACGGCCGCGCGGGCCACGCATCAACGCCGGCGCTCGGCGACAACGCGCTGCTCAAGCTGGCGCCGCTGCTCGAGCGCTTGCGCTCGCAGCCGCCCGTCTCCAAGACCCCCGAGGCCATCGAGTTTGCCTCGGCGCTCTGCCGCGAGGACATCGCCGCAAACCCCGACGCGCTCGACGACGCCGTCGCACGACTGCGGGCCACGGCGCCGGAGGTGGTCGCGTACCTGGTCGACCCGATGCTCGGCGTCACGCTGGTCCCGACCCGGGCCCGAGCATCCGAGAAGGAGAACGTGATCCCGTCGATGGCGGAAGTCCTCGTGGACTGCCGCGTACCCCCGGGCATGGGCGAGAACGAGGTCCGCGCCCAGGCCGAGGCGATTCTCGGGAGCAACGGGTACTCCCTGGAATTCGTGGAGCACGTCGTCGGCAACCGCTCGCCCTCGCATTCGCGGCTTCGGGACCTGATCGAGGAGTGGCTGGGCAACAACGACCCGGGGGCCATCCTGGTACCGATCGTCATGGCGGGCTTCAGCGACAGCCACTGGTTCCGGAAGGCCTTCGACGCTGCAACGGTCTACGGCTTCTGTCCGAAGCGGGAGTTCTCGCTGCTCGAGGCGGCGCCCCTGGTGCACAGCGCCGACGAGCGCGCCGCCGTCTCCGACATCGAGTTCGCAGCGCGCTTCTATCGCGACACCATTCAGCGGGTGCTCGAGTGAGCCCATCAGAGAATGGCGCGTCCGCCGAGCACGTCGTCGACGCGCCCGGCAACGGCGGCCCCCCGGAGCCACCGCTGCGGCTCGGCGGGATGGCGCTTCGCAACGGGCTCCTGATCCACGGCCCGACAGCGTGGGCGGCGGCCGCCCGCGCCCCGGACGGGACCATCGAGGTCGCGTCCGGCCCCAAGCCGACCTTCGCCCGCGGGCCGATCGGAGCGCTGCCGCTGCTGCGCGGGCCGCTGCGACTGGCCGAGGCGTTCGCCGTCATCCCCGTCGCGAGGCGCAGCCTGCCCTCGGCCCGGCTCCCGATCGAGGACTCGCGCGTCCTGGCGATCGGCCTTGGCACCGCAATGCTCAGCGGCGCGATCCGCCGCCTCGGCCCCTCCACCGTCGCGCGGGAGGCCCTGATCGCGACACTTGGGGTGCTGCCGGCGGCGACCGCGCTGCGGGACCGCGACCTGGCCGCCTACCACGGGGTCGAGCACAAGGCGATCGGCGCCTATGAGCGCGGCAGCTTCGACCCGGCCGACGCTCCGAAGGAGCACGAGCGCTGCGGCTCGAACCTGATCCTCCCGCTCCTCGTGCTGTCGGTGGCTGGACAGCTGTTGGTAGAGCGGCTCATCCGGAATCCCGGGCCAACAGCCCGCGGGCTGGCCGGATTGGCCAGCGTCTCGGCGGCAGTCGAGTTGTTCGCCTACGCCGAGCACTCGCCGGATTCCCCATTGGGCCGGGGGATTCACGCCGCTGGGCACGAGATCCAGCGAGTTCTCTCCACTGCCGAGCCCACCGAGGACCAGCTCGAGGTCGGCTCGGCCGCGCTGCAGGAGATTCTGAGGGCCGAGAGCGACGACACGTCTCTTTCAGGCGCAGCCTGAGCCTGCCGACACCTTCCCTAGGACACCGTGACGCCGCTTCGTCTACCTGCTGTGGCGCACTTTCAAGCTCATGCCGCGGACGAAGCCGCAGCAGATCACGCCGCGGTCCGCCAGCTCCGTCACCTGGGAGGACATCGCCGGCGTCGAGGAGACGAAGGACGAGCTCCGCGAGGTCGTCGAGTTCCTGCAGCGGCCGAAGCAGTTCAAGGCGCTCGGGGCCACGGTGCCGAAGGGCATCCTCCTCCACGGCCCGCCCCGGCACCGGCAAAACGCTGCTCGCCAAGGCCGTGGCCCACGAGTCGGGCGCGAACTTCTTCGGGCAGTCCGCCTCCTCGTTCGTCGAGATGTTCGCCCGCCTCGGCGGCGCCCGCATCCGGCGGCTGTTCAAGCAGGCGCGTGAGCACGCGCCTGCGATCATCTTCATCGACGAGCTGGACGCGGTAGGGGCGCATCGCGGCTCCGACATCTCCGGCGAGCGCGACCAAACGCTCAACCAGCTGCTCGTCGAGATGGACGGGTTCGATTCGCGCGACAACGTGATCGTGATGGCCGCCTCCAACATGCCCTGGCGGTCGAACCGCCCGGGCCGCAGGAGGGCCTTGTCCAGCTTCTCGAGCACAGGACGTGAACGTGGAACGCGTCGCCCGGCACACGGCTGGCGTCACCGGCGCCGACCTGGCCAACCTCTGCAATGAGGCCGCGATCCTCGCCGGGCGCAATCGCCGCGACTTCATCACCCCGGCCGACTTCGACAACGCCTTCGAACGGGTGGTTGCCGGGCTTCAGTCGCGGAAGGTGATCACCGACCACGAGAAGCGGGTCGTCGCCTGGCACGAGGCCGGCCACGCGCTGGTCTCGGAGCTCCTGCCGAGCGTCGACAAGGTGCAGAAGGTCTCGATCGTCCCGCGCGGCAAGGCCCTCGGCTACACGCTGAACCTGCCGCAGGAGGACCGCTACCTGAAGTCCCGCGAGGAGCTCATCGACTACATGAAGGTCCTGCTCTCGGGCCGCGTCTCGGAGCAGATCACGTTCGGACGCATCACCACGAGGGCCTCCGACGACCTGAAGCGGGTCACCGACATCGCCCGCGGCATGGTGTGCGAGTACGGCATGGGCACCTCGATCCGATCGCACCAGGTGCCTGCCGACGACTTCAACGTCTCGGAATCGCTGCGCCAGACGCGCGACGAGGAGGTCTCCGAGATCTCCGAGGAGGCCTACCGGGGCGCGTACCGGCTGCTCGTCGACCACGGCGACCTGCTCGACGAGATCGCCGAGCGGCTGCTGTCAAACGAGGTCATAGAGCACGACGAGATTCGCGAGATCATGGATCGTGGCCGCATCCCGGGCGAGCGCACCGCCGACCGCGCCGAGGTAGAGCGCGACCGGCCGGCCGCCGGCGATCGCGCCGCGGCCCTCGTCGCGAAGCCGCCCGAGCCCGAGCAGCGCTAGCTCAGGCGATAGCCTCACCTGCGACGTCGCCCATTGGAGGACTTATGCTGCTCGCCGTTTCAGGTGTGTCGATCGGCCTCTTTGGCCTTCTGTACGTGATCCTGCTGATAACCCTCGGGATCATGTCGATCCGGAAGGGGCACTGGATCATGTTCATCATCGGGATCTTTATCCCTCTCTTCTGGATCATCGGCGCCCTGATGCCGCCGACCCAGGCCGCCGCGAGGTAGGCATGAGCGAAGCTGACGCACGGGAGGAGGCGCAGCGCGTCGCGACCGGGCGAGGATTCACCGAGCACCTCGCCGAGACGATCGGGGCCGCGGCGCGAGCCTCGGCTGTTTTCGGTGAGCCGGTGGAGGGCCAGGGAGTGACGGTCATCCCGGTGGCCAGGGCAAAATGGGGGTTCGGCGGAGGAAGCGGGGGTCGCGACGGGGAGCAAGGCTCGGGGGGCGGCGGAGGGACATCCGTTTCCCCGGTGGGCTACATCGAGCTGCGTTCGGGAGGTGCTCGCTTCCGCCGCATCCACAGCCGCACAGAGATCGCCGCGGCGACGGCGGTGGCCTGTGGGCTTTCGGCCGCGGTTGCGTTCCGCGTGGGACGAATCCGTCTGCCGAAAGCCGGCCGGGCAGGCCGGGCCGGCGTCAAGTGGCTGATGCTGAAGCCGGCTGGAATGGGCTTTCGGCTATTGAGGCGCGGCGCCTCGAGATAGCTCCGGTCACTCGCCCGCCATCGCCGCCTGCGCCTCGGCCAGCTTCGTCCGTATCGTGTCGAGGCCCTCTTGGAGCTCCAGGAGCGGGCGCACGTCCCAGGTGACCAGCCCGAACAGCGGGTAGTCCGCCATCAGGTCCAGGAGCTCACTGTGGGAATCGGCGTTGGCCACGCTGAAGCCGCCACCCTCGACGAACCCGAAGACGCAGTCAAACGTGCCGTCGTCGACCTTGGCTTGGAGCCAGTCGACGGCAGCATCGAACTGCTCGGGCGCCGGGGGCAGGGGACCGGGCGTAGCGCTGATGAAGTACTTCACGTTCGACCTCCTGCAGACGTTGCCTCGGTTGCGCCCAGTATCCCGCGCCACCGCACAGACGGGTGGCCTGGCTTCACTGAATTGCCACAGGGTCAAGCCCCGATGACCCCGGCCGTCGAGTGACGCCGCGGCTTCTGCTTCTCGTGCCGAGCGGAACCAAATGAGAAACATCCAGAAGCCGCCCGTGTTTACGTGGTGTCGGTGGCGTTCGAGATGAAACGCTCTCGGAGGACGATGGCTGCTGCCACGCTCGCATGCGCAGCGCTGACGGTCGCGGCCGTGGCGGCAGCGACCCAGATCACGAGATACGACTCGACCGCGACGCTCGACCTACGCCTTAACCACAATGGGCCCAGCAAGTGGTCGGGCAAGGTGATCTCAGGGAAGGATCGCTGCCAGGCGCACCGCGAGGTCAGGCTCAAGCAGGTGCGGAAGGGGGCTCCCGGACGCATCGCCACGAAATTCACTGACAGGCATGGCCGGTGGAGGGTGCTGCAGCGGCCGATGCCGGGTGCGCGCTACTACGCGGTTGCGAAGAGGAAAGTGTGGCGCAGTTCCGGTCATCGACACGTCTGCAAGGGCGCCGTCTCCAAGAAGCTGAAGGTGCCGTCCAGCTGACGCCTCGCGCGTCACAGTCAGCAGGTCAAGGCTTTCGTCTGGCTCAACGACTCGGAGCCGATCGAGAACGGCGACGCTGTGCTCACAGCGCTTCTGCTTTTCGTGCAAAGCAGAAGTGTTGGCTGCTCCCTCAGCCCGGCGGCTTCGAGGGCGTCCTGACGATCCTCCCTAGTGGGTGGCCGCATTGGCGGCACTCGCAGACGGCACCGGCGGTCCCCCCAGCAGCTGGATGTATCCGCCTGCCGGAATCCGGTCGCTCGCCTCACTGGCGTGCTTGCCGTAAGCAAGGGTGCCTACGTCCCAGCCGTAGCTGCGGCGTCCTCCGATCGACTTCTCGCTGAAAGAAATCTCTACCGAGTGGCGATGAAAGTCCACCCTCGCGGGACCGGTGATGTGGCAAGGCGGGCACCTCCCGGGCGCGCATTTTATGACGTCGACTTTCTTCTCACCGCGATACGCACCGACGCACCGCTCGGGCCGCGCATCCGAATCGGTGTTGATATCGAGGGTGGCAAGGTCATCGCCGAACCTGCCCGCGACCGTCACGGTGTGCTTGAGCCGCTCTCCTGCGTGGCCCGCCGTTGCCTTGACGATGTCGGCGCTGCGCTCCAGCGAGCGCGAGCACGGGACGGGTGGCAAGCACTCCACATCGCCCCTAGGATCGCTAACCGACTGTTGGTTGCCGCTCGCCTCGGCTGCGATCACGGCCGCGCCGAGTACGACCGCCGACACCACAACGATTCCGCGCTTCATGCGTCTTTCCCTTTCCACCCGTGCCTGGGTGGTGATCGTGTGCGCCCGCATTCTAGGGGGACCTCCTTACGCAGCATCTCGCGCTGCGCCGGGGAGATAAAGACTCTTGGTGCGATAGCCCGATCGGGGGGCGGGCGGCTCTACGTACTCTGCGGGCCGTAGTTGGCGTCAGGCTTTGGTGGCACAGGGGCGCCCGTGACACTCCTGCTTTGCGCGAGAATGGGAGCGCCTCGGCGCACCCCCTCCCAGTGCGCGAAGCAGTGATCGGATCGGCGTTCGAGCCCGACGTCTGCCCAATCCGTCGTGGTCACAGGCCCCCTAATCTACGCGGGTTCCCAAACCGGAAGGAGTTGTTTCAGGTGGGCACTTCCCCATTCGCCCGCACCGCCGCAGGGGCGGTCGCGGGTCTTTTGACAGTAGGAGCCGTCGCAGCGGCAGGTTGCGGCGGCGGCTCCTCCTCGAGCGCCACCAGCACCGCAGCCGTCACGAGTACGGTCGGTAGCTCCCCGACCGCGGGGCCCGTCATTCCTGGGCCGACGCTCATCGGCTCGTCGGACTACGTGGACCTCCTCGTCCAGCGCTTCCAGGCGCGCGGGCTGAGCTCGAGTCAGGCCAAATCCGCGGCCCACTGCGTCCAGGAAGGCTTGACGAAGGCGGGCTTCAAGACCCAAGCCGACGCCGGAGGATCGAACGAAAAGAAGTCGCTCCAGGTGATCCTTCCCTGCATCCAGAAGGCGAAGAAGAAGTAGCGACACCAAGGCGTCGGTACCCAACCGGCCGCGACTCCGGCCGGCTACCGAACTACCGCCTCGGGTCGGCTCCCGAACTCAGGGCGTGGCCACGTTGATGCCTGACGCCCGCGAGGCGAGGGCTCTACGCCTCCCGCTAACCGGCTCGCCCTCGCTTCTGCTTTGCGCGAAAAGCAGAAGCGGCGCCAAGCGACTGTCGCTTCACGCGAAAAGCGGCAGCGCTCCCTCGGCGCGAACCCGCATCTGGCTCGAATCGAGCGAGAAGCAGGAGGGGCAGGCGGCCGTTCAGGCCATGTGCCCGAGCTGGTTGTCTCCGAGGCTGGGTCGACCGAAGTGAACCGATATCCGGCGCTGCACGACTCGACGGCGGGCGCGGTGTTCTCTCGCCATCAGCACGATGGGCTCAACCGCAAGAACCTTGACAAGGCCAATCCAGCCGATGGCACCAAGAATCAGCACCGCTATCGCTCCGAAAGTCATGGTGTTCTGATTCCCGGAGCAGGATGGGAGAAACGGGGACTATGGACGGGGGTCAGATTCCGAACCAAGGATCGCGACGCTTCTGCTTTGCGCGAAAAGCAGAAGTGCCCGGGTCAGAGCGAAGATACTCCGTAGGCGATGTCGCAGGATAACGTGGAGGTGATGAAGTTCGCCCTCGACGCGATGGCGCGGGGTGGGCTGGACGCGCTCGCCGAGTACTGGACGGACGACATCGATCACCGTTCGATCCCGGGCGCGGTCGACGACCGTGGGCCGATGCACGGTAAGGACGCCGTACGGGCCTATTACCAGGACTGGCTCGACACGTTCGATGGGTTCTGGACCGAGCCGGTGGAGTTGATCGACGCTGGAGAGGACCAGGTCGTGAGCGTGCTTCGGATGGGCGGCCGTGCCAAGCAGAGCGGGATCGAGACGAGCCTCACGTATGCGGTCCTCGCCACGATCCGAGACGGCAAGATCGCGCGGGGCCGCGAGTACGCGACACGCGACGAAGCCCTCGAAGCCGCCGGGCTGCGGGAGTAGCGGCTTCAGGGTTCCGCCCGGAGCGCCGCTCAGGCTGCGGGTAGTGGATGGTTCCGACGCCGACCGCCTGAAGCCAGATCGCCTAGTGCAGCTGCAGCTGCCGTGGTCGGGCGCGCTGACCTGTACCCGCATACATCTCCGACGCCACGGGGGCCATCCCCGTGGATTCCTCGGTATCTCCAAGTACTCGGGTACCGGGCGAACAGGCGGAAGGCGCGGAAGGCCCGGGGGAAGTTCTCGATGCGTACCGGAGCGCCCCCCGCGTCCCCATGTCCGCAACCCGGGCACGGGAGAGGACCCGCTGCGGGCGACTCGGCTCGTTGCCGCCGACCAAGATTCACGATCCGGCGCAGCCATCCTCGGTGACGCTCGCTGTTCTGTAGGGGGCACGCTGAAGTGTCACGGCGCTGTGCTGGGAGTCGCAAATCTCAGCGGCCGAGCCGGATCGCGTTGGCGTCGTTCTCGATAACTTCATCGGCGCGCTCGATCAGGTCCTCGATGTCGTCGTGCTCGGCGTGGATGTAGCGGCCGCTCAGTCGGTCGGCGCGCCCGGAGGCGAGCACCCGGACGAGCCGCGGGGCGAGCTCGGGCGGCGTCCACGGAGCGTCGTCGCCGAGCTCCTCGGTCAGCGCGCTCCGCACGAGGCCGGGGCTGATCGTGAAGACCGAGACGCCGTACTGTCCGACCTGTCCGGCGAGCAGCTCGCCGAAGCGGTAAAGAGCCGCCTTGCTCGGACCGTAGGCCGTGCCGCCGACGTTGCGCGGCGTCACCGGAAGGTAGCCGGCGCCGCTGCCGACGTTGACGATCCGGCCGCGCTCGCGCTCGACCATTCCGCCCAGGACGGCGCGACAGCACAGGTATGAGCCGAGGACATTGATCTCGAAGACCCGCCACCAGTCCCCGGGGCGCTCCTCCCAGAGCGGCGGCGTGTCCGACGGGCTCGCGACGCCGGCGTTGTTTACCAGCAGGTCGATCGGCCCGAGCTCGCGCTCGATCTCCTCGACCATCCGCGCCACCGCTGGCTCGTCGGAGACGTCAACGTGGAGCGCAAGGCCATCGATCTCCTGCGCCACCGGCTCGACCTGCCCAGCCGTTCGAGCGGCGACCGCAACCCGCATCCCGGCCTCGGCGAGCTCGCGGGCGATGTTCGCGCCGATCCCGCGCCCGCCACCGGTGACGAGCGCGACCTGATCCGTGAGCTGATCCTGGGCCACGGCGTCGCAGGATAGAGCGCCCTCGCTGACCTATGGCTCCGGCGCCAGCCATTCGTGACAAGCCGTCCCCAGCGTCCCCGTGCGGGCCGTAGAAAGTTCTCTCCCACTCCCGGTGACTGACACGCCGGCCGCCACAGCAGCTACCACGTTGCTCCCACCGTGTTCCCATCTTGGTACTCCGCTCTCTCGGTGTTACGCCGTCGCTAGCGGCTCGTCGCGCTCCCCGCACAGCCCGGGGCGTGACGGGCAGCCGTCGGAAGGCTCGTGCCCCTGGATGGCGAACGTGCTTGCGATGAGCAATAGGTTCCTAGGCCTCTACCGCGCGAGCGTGGTAGACAACGTCGATCCTCAGTATTCCGGCCGAGTTCGGGTCGCCGTGCCGGTCCTCGGGGATGGGCAGAGCGGTTGGGCGATGCCCTGCGTTCCGTACCTGGACCCCGATCTGAACCTCGTGACGATTCCGCCGGTGGGCACGGGCGTCTGGGTGACATTCGAGGGCGGGGATCCGGACTACCCGGTCTGGATGGGCTGCTACTTCTCGGCCGGCGAAGGCCCGGGGCCGGACCGTTGACGAGCACGCGTCCGAGGCGCCAGAATGGCACGATGATGGGTGACCGGCCGCGCGGTGCAGGACTGCGAAGGGGGGAAACGTAGGAGCGCAGCGATGACCATCCTGATTGGCCACGGTGGTGCGAGCGCGATCGCACCGGCGAACACGATCGCCTCGTTCGAGGCAGCCCGGCGCGCGGGTGTCGACATGATCGAGTTCGATGTCCGGCCGCGGGGTTCGCGGCTGCTGGTGGCGCACCTCGCTCCGCAGGCTCGCCGCCCCGGCTGCCTGACTCTCGACCACGCGCTGGACCATCTGGCGCACCCACGCTTCTCGCGGATCGGGCTGAACGTGGACGTGAAGGCCCGAGGCTGCGAGTCGGCGCTCGTCGCGATGCTGCGCGCGCACGGCCTGCTGGGACGCTCCCTGATTTCATCCCAGTCGGCGGACGTCGTCGAGACCGTGCGGACGCTCGCCGCCGAGGCGCGGACCGCAATCTCGATCGGCGGATACGTGTCCCGCCGCGCCAACCGCTGGCACCCGCGCAGGTGGCGCGAGCGGCTACTGCACGAGCTCGCCGCCGGCCGCTTCGGCGACGTGATGCTGCACCACAAGCTCGTGGACTCCGAGATGGCGGAGGCGATCAGGCGGCTCGGTCGCCGGCTGTTCGCGTGGACCGTGGATGAGCCGGCGTTGTTCGCGAGGATCGCCAATCTCGGCGTGGCCGGTGTTGCGACGAACGACCCGGCGCGCCTGCTCCCGGCTTCAGCCAACTACAGGCGTTCCGATCCGAGCTGTTCTGAGAGAACGACTTCGATGCAACGGGCCTAGCGGTCAGTACCAAAGTGTGTGCTTCCTCTTGGGCCACCTCTGTATTCACTCCCCCGGCTGCGGGCGAAGAAGCTGACCGAGGCGACGACCGCATCCCCGCGGTCGAAGTTTCGTGAAGCTGATACCGGGAGGAGTCCGAATCTTGCGAGGCGTTTTGAAGTGCCCGCCCGGCCGCCATGAGTCCACGCCGCACACCCGGCTCAACCGCCTCCGGAGGGTTGACGTACTCGAACTTGGGGCCGATCAGCGCCAGGCCCACGGCGGCCCGGCGCTCTCGTCGTTGCCACCTACGGGCGGACTCCCTGCATCAAGAGAACCTCGGCCCGCGAGGCAAGGACTCAGGCGCGACCGCTCAACCCTCCACCTTGGCCGGCTCCGTCGCGTCCGTCGGCGGCGCGCTCGCGCAGATCCCTCAGCGAACTCACCATCCCGTCGCGGAGGACCGATAGGTCGGGGACGGTGTCGCGATCGGCGTTGATGCAGAAGAACAGATCGCCGTCGTAGCTGATCACGGCGATCCCGACCGCGTGGCTCGCGGCGATTGGAACCAGAGGCCATACCTCTCGCAGGCGCGCGCCGAATGCGTAGAGCGGATTGGGCTGCCCGGGCACGTTCGTGATCGTCACGTTGAACAGGCGGGTGGCGAACAGGGACCTCGCGAGGAAGCTGTGAATGGCCGGCGGCGCCAATGCCGTGATGTCGATCAGCGTCTTTGACCCCAGCGCCTGCCGGCCGGCCTTCAGGCCCTCGGCCTCCTCGACCTGCCGCTGATAGCGCATCAGCTGGTCGGGCTCGGCGACCGGAAGATGGACGAAGAGCGAGGTGATCCGGTTCCCAAGCTCCAGATGCTCGCCCGCTGCGCGGATGTTCATCGGCACCATCGCCCGCAGGCCCTGGTCCGGTGGCGACTCGCCGCGCCCCTCGAGCAGGTCGCGGAGGCCGCCCGCGGCAACGGCGAGGACCACGTCGTTGACGGTCCCCCCGAGCGCGTTCTTGATCTGCTTGAGATCCTGCAGCGGCGCGCGCAGGACAGCGAGCCGCCGGTGGGCGCCGATCGGCGCGTTGAGGCTCGTCTGGGGCGCCGGGTAGACCTCGTCGCGGACCATCACTTCCGCGATCGCCCGGGACCGCTCAAAAGCATCCCGGGCGCGCTCCGGATGAGCCAGCGCCCCGACAGCTGAGCCGGCCACGCGGAAGGGGAACCGTGCGGCGGCGCCCACGACGCCCCGCGCGCTGGATGCCAGGGAACGCGCGGCGCCGGCGATCCCCTCCGGCCCGCCCTTCCCGGGATCGTCGGTCGCCGTCTCATCGATGCCGAGCCAGCGGTCGCGGGGGGGCACGGGCTCAGTATCGAGGAGCAGGTGGGTGGCCTCGACCGATCCGACCCCGTCCACCAGGCAGTGGTGGGTCTTGCTGACGAGCGCCCAGCGCCCCCCGGCCAGCCCTTCGAGGACGACGAGATCCCAGAGCGGGCGGCGGCGGTCGAGCCGTTGCGAGAAGTACTCCGCCGCCCACTCGAGCAACTCCGCCTCTCCGCCGGGCCGGGCGAGTGCCGCGCGACGGACGTGCGCACCGGCGTCGAAGCCAGGATCTTGCTCCCACGCCGGCCAGTGGATCCCGCCCGTCCGTGGCTCCGAGAGCCGCTGGCGGTAGCGCGGCAACGCCGACAGGCGACGCTCGAGGTGACGTGCGACGTCGGCGGCGGCGGGCGCGGGGCTCTCCGGGAGAGCGTCGAAGACCATCACGGCCCCGATGTGCATATGGGCGCTGTCGTCCGCCTGTTCGAGTTCGAGGAACGTGGCGTCAAGCGCGGTGAGACTCTCGGTCATCGCCACGACAACGATCATCCCACCATCGCATCCCCGCGGGCCGACCGTTAGTGCTCATGACTTGTGAAGGCCCGGCGTCGGCAGCTACGTTGGAGCTGATCGTCTCCCCATACCGGGCGATCGTTCCGCCCCTTTTCCACTACATCGAGGAGCTCCACGAGCAGCGCCCCGACCTGACGCTGACGATCGTGCTCTCGGAGCTCGTCGTCCGTCATCCGTGGCATCAGCCGCTGCACAGCCGCGTAGCCCCGAGGCTGAAGAAGGCACTACGAAGCCGGCCCGGTGTCGTCGTCACGACCGTTCCCTTTCACCTGCCGTTCTGAGCGTCCCGACCTGGGCAGGCATGTGAGCGGCTGTTCCGAACTTCGTTTCCGGGCATTTCATACCAACCGGCACGCCCCTTACCTATGCGGTTCCCGGACTCAAGCGGCCGCCATTCCGGATTTCTATTCCAGACGTATCTCATGGGATCGCTGTCCTGTGCGTGACCGAGGAAGGGAGCAGACTTGACCACGATCGAAGGGCTCGTTCACGATCTCCTTGGACCGATAGACGTTGCTCTTCGATACAAACGAGCGCGTGTTCACGGGTCTCGGTCTCGCTCCGCTCGTCCTGATCTTCGGAGTTGCAGCGGCCGCTGTCTGGGTCGCGGGGATCCAGCTCTCGAACTCGACCGATTCACTCGATCTTCGACTCGGTCTTGGCGAGGCGCTCGGCGGGGCCATCCTCTTGGCGGTCGCCACCAACCTGCCCGAGATCGCGATCACCTCCTCGGCGGCGCTCTCACACAACCTCGGAATCGCGATCGGCAACATCCTCGGCGGGATCGCGATCCAGACCGTCGTCCTCGTAGCGCTCGACGTCGCGATGGGCCCCGAGTCCGCGCTCACCACGCGGGCGGCCTCACTCGTCCTGGGGCTCGAGAGCATGCTCGTCATCGCCGTGCTCGCGATCTCGGTGATGGGGGCGCAGTTGCAGTCATCCCAGGGAAGGTTCGAGCCCGCCGCCGTGCTGATCGCGCTCACCTGGCTTATCGGCGTCTGGCTGATCAACCGGGCCCGCCGCGGTCTGCCGTGGCATGACTCCACCGGTAACGCACCCGGCGCCCAGGAGAAGCCGCGGGGCCACTCGAAGGCGGTGATGGCGAAGAAGATGAGCGTTGCGCGCGCCGCCACGGTCTTTGCCTTGGCTGGAGTGGTGACCCTCGCGGCCGGCGTCGTGCTGGAGAGGACCGGTGAACAGATCGCCACCCACGTGGGCCTCTCGGGGGTCGTCTTTGGCGCCACGATTCTCGCCGCCGCGACAGCGTTGCCGGAGCTGTCGACCGGGATCAGGTCGGTGAAGCTCGGCGACTACCAGCTTGCGGTCTCTGACATCTTCGGTGGCAATGCGTTCCTGCCGGTGCTGTTCCTGGTGGCGAGCCTGCTCTCCGGCTCGGCCGTCCTGCCCCAGGCGCAGCCGACCGACATCTATCTCACGGCACTGGCAATCGTCCTCACCGTCGTCTATGCGTGGGGTCTGATCATGCGCCCGCGCCGCCAGGTATTTCGCATGGGCATCGCTTCGCTCGTCGTGCTCTTGCTCTACGTCGTCGGCATTGCGGGCCTGATTGGAGTGGCGAACGGTTGACCAGTGGCGAATCGCCGACTCGCAAGGCGCTTCCAAAACTGACTTAACGCGCGACTTCTGCTCTCACGCGAAAGCGACAGCCCGAGCGCTTGCGCCACGGCCCGTCGGGGGGCGTGGGTGGTCGTTACTTTGTCTCTGCCCTCGACTCGCTCGCCAAGGCTTATCAGTCCGTCGCTAGGCCCTCAGGGCCACGTCGCAGCCGCTCGCGCACCCGCTCCAGCGACCACTCGAACGGCGCGGTCTCCTCGATGAAGCTGGTCAGCTCGCCGACGATCCGCTCGGGGGCGTCGAGCATCGGCCAGTGGCCCGAGCCCTCGATCTCGACGTAGCGGCTGTGGGCGACCACCTCGTGGGCGTTGCGCCCGTGCTCGACCGGGATCACCGGGTCCTCGTTTCCCCAGATCAAGAGAAAGGGGATCTGGTCGGCGAGGTAGAGCCGGTCGAGCGCCGAGACCTTCTGGCCGTCGGGGCCGATTCGATCCGCAACGTCCACTCGTCCGCCTCGGCCCACCCCAGAAGGTGCTCCTCGGAGCGGCTCCGCAGTCCGTCGGTCACGTTGACGAACCGCGCCTCTGGCAAGGCCGTGGCTCGAGCGGATGACGTCGCCGAAGGCGACCAGGGCGCCTAAACCGCGAAGACCGTGTGGAAGAACCACGGTGCGGGGAGAACCTCCAGCGGCATGCACAACGTGAGGGGCTCTCGGACTCCGTAGTTATCCCGGTTGCGCCGTATCCCCATTCAGTGCTAAGAATCCGCTCGGCGCTCGGACGAGAGCCACGGTTGGCGGACTGTCCAACAGTGCGTTTCGAGCGTTCGCCGCGAGGAGGAGCAGTGACTCACGCAAGTACGCCCCAGGGCGTTACGCGGCGCCGGCTCTTGGAGCTTGGCGCTCGGGGGGCGCTGGCGGTGCCGCTGATCGACCTCGCCGCGATCGCTCCCGCCGAGGCCACCACGGCTCGCTGGCCGGGTAAGGGGCTCGACGCGGCGCAAGCGCGACAGGTAGACCCCACGCAATTCCTGTCCGCCAGGCGATTGCGCGCCTGGAATGTCGAGCTTGACGCCCTCGGCCTGCGGCCGACGGGCTCGGCGAAGGAACGCCGCTACGTCGAGGCGCTCGTGAGCCGCTTGGAGCGGGCCGGGGTCAAGCAGCTGCACTTCGACTCGGTGCCGTTCCGGCGCTGGAGCGCGAGGAAGTGGTCGCTTGAGGTGGTCAGCGGCCCGCACACCGGCCGCAAGGCCGTCCCCGCATATATGCCCTACTCCGGGTCGCTCGCCCCTGGCGGCGTCACCGCGCCGCTGGTCGCCGTCGACCCGACCCAGCCGCTTGCGGCCGGGTCGCTGGCCGGCAAGGTCGCGCTGTTCGACGTGCCGGTGCTCAACGCCAAGGTCGGGCTGTTCTCGGCCCTCGCCTACAAGGGCTATGACCCGCACCACCTCGCGCCGCCGAGCGCCCCCTATGTGCGCGACTGGTACAACAACCTCCCGCAGGCGCAGGCCAACCTCCAAGCCGCCAAGGCGGCGGCCGCGATCGGGATCCTCGACCTCGGACGCGACGCGACCAGAGGCTCCTACTTCCCCTACAACGGGCGGATCCTGGCGATCCCGGGGATCTACGTCGATCGCGACGTCGGGTCTACGCTGCGGCAGGTCGCGGCCGCTGGCGGCAGGGTCCGGGTCGAGCTCGAGGCCGACGTGGCCAACGTCAAGAGTCGCAATGTTCTCGGCGTGATCCCAGGCGCCAGCAAGGAGCTGGTCGCGATCAACTGCCACACCGATGGGACCAACGGTCTCGAGGACAACGGGCCGATCGCGATCGTCGCGATCGCGGAGTATCTGGCCCGGCTCCCGCGCAGCCACCTGCCGCGCACGATCCTGGTCCTGCTCACCACCGGCCACTTCGCCGGCGGCATCGGCGCCCGCGAGTTCATCCGCCATCACCGCCACGACCTCGTGCCCCGGATCGCTGCCGGTGTGACGATCGAGCACCTCGGCGCGCAAGAGTGGCTCCCGAACGCCGCCGGCGAACTCAAGCCCACCGGCAACCCCGAGCTCGGGGCCGTCTTCGGGGCGCCCAACCGGGCCCTGCTTGACGCCGCCAAGGCCGCGGTCAGACAGGCCAGAGCCGACCCCACGTTCGTAATCCCGCCGCTCAATCGGCACCCACACGGAGCGGATAACGACGCCGCCTGGCCTGGGGAGGGCTCATACCTGTGGCGGTGGAGCGACCAGAGCGGAGGCTTCCCGGACGCCAACTACATCACCGGGCCAACCTACCTTCTCAACGGCGGCATGAAGACGATCGACAAGATCGACTTCAAGCGCATGCGCCACGAAGCGATCGCCTTCACCCAGATGCTGCTCAGGCTCAGCCACATACCGGCCCACACCCTCTCTCGCATCGACATCCCTGGGTGATCTGGCGATTGGACACCAATTTCAGCGCAACTGGGAGCGAAGTCGTGAGCAGCTCGCCCGAGCGAGCGACCGATTGGCCCGGTATCCAACCGAGGCGGTTGAGACGCGCGGTTGCGTGGACGATCGCCGGGGCCTGCGTTGGCCTGCTGCTGCTGCTGCTGATCACGCCGCCGCGCGCCGACGCCGCTGGCACCGGCCCAGTCTGCTACCCCTCGCGTCCGGCGCTCGACTACCGCGCTGGAGGCCCGTCTCACTTCCAGCCCCATAGCGGAAAGCTGATTCCGTGTCGCTACAGCACCGGCGCCGATGCGGGCGAACCGAGCTTTGGATTCGGCCGCGGCGGGCGGATCTTCTATGAGACGTGGGATCTCGACGGACTATCTAACCCGAGTGGCGTCGTTCGCTCGGGTCGCGGGCATGCCACCTGGACGGACGTCTCGCCGCCTGGACCCGTCACGAGCTTCGATCCCTTCCTGCTCGTCGATCCGCGCACGAAACGGGTGTTCGATGCCAACTTTGCCGGCAACGGCAAATTCGGCTGCTCGACACTCTCGCGCCTGGGCTACAGCGGTAGCAGCGTCGGCCGCTGGGCGACCAGGGACCTGTGCGGCGACGGATTCGATGCCGAGAGCATCGGCGTGGGGCCGCCCGCTCACAGCACGACAACGGGCTACCCGAACATCGTCTACTACTGTGCAAGCGCGACCTTGGGCTCGGCGCCGCCGGCATCGTCGCCTGTATGCATGAAGTCGTTGAACGGTGGCGCGACCTTCACACCGATCGCTCCGCCATATCCGACGATGGGAGCACAGGACGAGTTCGCGCCCTGGGCCGGTCCGCCGGTCGTAGGTCCCGACGGAACGCTGTATGTGCCGAAGCGTTACGGGGGCGAGCCGAGGATCGCAATCAGCCACAATGAGGGACGTACTTGGACGCGCGTGCAGGTCGCCCACAACGGCGATTCGAGTGAGGCCAACCGTGCCGCAGTCGACGCTCATGGGAACGTGTATTACACGTGGGTGGGTGCCAACCACATGCCCTACCTGACGACGTCGAGCGATGAAGGCAAGCGCTGGAGCTCGCCGGTGCAGCTGGCCCCGCCGGGTGTGCGCGAGACGGCCTTGGCGCGCGTCGCGGTCGACTCGGCGAGCGGCGACGCGGCCGTCGTCTATCTGGGGAGCACCAACGCCCCCGGCGTGCCGCCATACTACGCCTTCTGTCAAGAGTTTCTAGAGAGATGCAACGACGGCGCCTACGCGAATGCGACCTGGAACGGCTACATGACGCTGGTGGATCACCCGCTCGCAAACCATCCGCTGCTGCGGACGACCACCGTCAACGCCGCTCATAAGCCACTGTTCAAGGGCGGGTGCAGTCCCGACGGCGGTTGCAAAGCGGTGGTGGACTTCCTCGACGTCCACTTCGACCCGCGCGGTCATCCATGGGGCGCGTTCGTCGATGATTGCGCGCGCAGGGCGGCCCCCGGCGCACCCGCCCGCTTGCTGAACCCGCAGTTTGGCCGCTGCGAGGACGGCACTGGCGTAGGCATTCTCGGCGAGCTAGTGCCACCGGGAAGCATCCCTGCGCGTCCAGCGGACGGGCTAACCGGGGCATCCCGGTAGACGTGGTGGTCTAGCCGGCACGGAGGGGCCGGAGTGACTGAGTGCGGTCCGGGCGGAGCGCCTTCGAGAAAGGTCCCCGGGGGGCGGCCGAGCTTGGTCTCGCATGGACTTCGTGGCGGGCATCAATCTGAGCGCAAGTGAGCACAACTCAGAGGAAGACGGCGTGCCTGAGGACGCCTAAGACCGCCGAGACCAACCCGCACCGTCGATCTCAACCCGGAGATTTGCGGTTCACATCCTGCCCCTGCTACAGGCGACCCAGTCCGCTACTTGGCAGGGACGGCCGATCGTAGAGGCGGAAGTCAGCGAGCAGGTCAGCGGCGTCCACTTCGAAAGCCTCCTACGCCGGCGAGGAAGGCACCGTCAGGACCGGCCGCTCGGCGATGTGCAGCAGGCGGTGGGACACGCTGCCCAGCAGAATCTCCGCCATGGAGGTGTGCCCGCGGGTGCCGGCCACGATCAGCTCGCCGCCGGTGCGATCAGCAATATCGACGATCGCGTGTGCGGGCCCACCCAGAACGCTGTCTGCGAACTGGACCTCGGTCTCAATGCCTCGCTCGGAGATCTCCTCCGCCTGCTGTTTGATCTCGGCGCGGATCTCATCCTCGCCGGGCTTCGTGGCCTCCCCGCCCTCGGCGGGCGAGTACTCGGTGACGTGAGCGAGGACGAGCTTGGCCCCTGCCTTCTCGGCCAACTCAACCGCGACGGGTATCGCCATCTTTGCTCCATCCGACCCATCCAGGGCCAACACGATTGTGTTGAACATCGCCTTGTCTCCTCCCTTCGCGCAAAGTAGACGCCTGGCCTACTCCCGCAGCCCGGCGGCTTCGAAAGCCGCGCTCTTGTCGTAGAACTCGCGAATCCGCACGATCATCCCGTGCTGGATCGTGAGCAGCTCGTAGTTGGTCTGGCGAACCTCGGCACCGCTGCTTGCCCCGCGCCCGACCTCGCTCGCCTTCACCAGCACCTCATCGTCTCCGCAGTCGATGATCCGATGGATCTCGTATCGGTAGTCATCGAAACTATTGAGCCACTCCTCCAGACGCCGCCTGACGCCCTCGCGACCGCGATACGTCGTTCCGTCTTCAGGTGCGCTCCATTCGACATCTGGATGGCAGAAGGCCATCGTCCTCGGCATCGCTGCCAACAGGTCCGCCTTGCTCGTGGCGACCTCATACCAGCGCCGTACCAACTCCACGTTCTCCTGCGACATCGCCTACTCCCGCAGCCCGACGGTTCTGAGGGCTTCGGCACGGGTCCAGAAGACTTGACGTCTCGTAATCAGGCCCTCCGCGAACCAGACGATCTGCCAGGTGCGGTATTCAAACTGCACCCCGCTGCCCCTACGGCGTGCTGTGAGAACCACGGCGATGAAGACCCGATCATCGCCCAAGTCCGCCATCTGCTCGATCTCGATGTGGATGCCCTCCTCCGTGTTTTCCAACATCAGCGCGATCCACTCGCGCACCTCTGCCCGCCCGCGATACAGCTCACCAATCCCCGAGACACCTTCCAGGGCCTCCCATACGACATCAGGGCTGAGGAAGACCAGCAGGGCGTCGAAGTCGCGGCGGTTGAGAGCGTCGACGGCCCTCCGTGCCAGCGCCACGTTCTCCTGCGACATCGCCTACTGCGACAGCCCGGCGGCTTCGAGGGCCTGCCTCCGTTGCGCGAAGGTCCGGAACCGAAAGAGCTTGCCGTCCTGGAACTCGAACAGCCATCCGCTCGGCTGCTCGAACCCAACGTCGCTCTCCTTCCCGCGAAGCTGGACCCGCCCGAGTGCCACAACGAGGTCGTCGGTATCGCGCCACTCGTCGACGACGACCTTCCACTCCTGAGACTCGGTCTCCTGCATCCATCGACGCAGTCCCTTCAACCCCCGGAAGGACTCGCCCTGGTAGCGGCTGATGACCTGGAAGTTCGGATGCAGCATCTCGGCCCGCGAGAAGTCCCGATCCCCTCGGTTCCAGCGTTCGAACCATTCCTGGACGGATCTCCACGTTCTCCCGCGACATCGCCTACTCCGAAAGCCCCGCGGCTTCGAGGGCCTCTTGCCACCCAAGGAAGCCGCGAATTCGGACGATCCTGCGCTCGCGCACCAGGAAGTGGAGGGCGAACTCTTGGGCGAGCGCAACGTGGCTGGTACCTCCCCTCAGTTGGGCGCGTCCCAGCCACACAATCGAGTCCTCCAGATCGCGAAGCTCACTTTCCTCGACGCGAAACACCTCCCACGCCTCCCAAGCGAAGCGAACCCGCTGGAGACCTCGTCACGGCCTCGGTACACGGGGCGTTCCACGGCGGCAGGACCTGCGGGCTCCCATTCGATCTCGGGATCGAATCTCTGGGTCATAGCTGCCAGGTCCCGCCGGTTGAAGGCTTGAACGACCTGCCTCACAACCTCGACGTTCTCCTGCGACATCGTCTACGCAGTATCTCGCCAGGGGGAGGGTTGGCGGACACGGTGCTCCCCGTTTGGATTCGAGCAATGATGGATACTGCGCTCGGAATGATCTCCACGGTCGCCGTCGGGACCGACGGATCGGTAACGGCAGACGAGGCTGTTAGGCAGGCAGCCGAAATCGCCCGACGCTTCGGGGCCAAACTCGTCCTCCTGAGCGCCTTCCGGGGTTCGCCAGGCCCCGGCGCGGCATGGGGACATTGAGCTTCAGTGGGCCTCGAATCCGGCGGCTCGGGTGAGGTCGATCCTCGAACGAAACGAGACTAGCCTCCGCCAAGCGGGGATTGAGTGCGAGACACGCGCCGACGAGGGCGATCCCGGCGACGTGCTGGTGCGGCTCGCAACCGAGTGCGGGGCCGATCTGCTGGTGATCGGTAACAAAGGGATGAAGCGTCGCGTGCTTGGCAGCGTCCCGAACACAGTTACGCACCGGGCCGATTGCTCGGTACTGGTCGTCAAGACCACCTGAGCGAGGTAACAGCACCCTCGTTGCCGCACCAAGGAAGGGCG
>CAWALB010000006.1:0-150439 GCA_963782795.1 uncultured Actinomycetes bacterium | reverse complement strand
CCGAGCTGGCTCGCCGTCCGATAGGACCCTCGGTGCGGGTGCGGCGATCGCGTGATCTCCACCGGCGCCAAGATGCCCGACGCCGCTACGTGGTTGTCCCAATCGAGCAGCAAGCGAGCACAGCGCGACGGTCGAGATTCGCGCCGAGGTGGCGTCGGGAGACAACGTGCGCGCTGCCGGCACGGAGATCAGCCCGGTGAGCAAGGCGCCGAAGAACGGCAACTCATCAGCTTGCCCGAAACCGGCATTCTCGCCGCGCTCGGTCGCCCGGAGGCTACCTGTGTCCGACGCCCGCGAATCGTCGTGCTACGACGGGGGATGAGCTCGTCGAGCCGTTGGAGCCGCTCCGCGAGGGGCGGGTCAGAGACAGAGCTGCTCACCCTTCCTGGCGCTGATGCCGCCGGCCGAGGCGTCGACCATGACTACCACCCGGGGACGATCCGCTGGAGGTCGAGCGGACGATCGAGGCTGCCCTCGAACTGCGACTTGGCGCTGATCTGTGGAGGCGTCTCAGTGGGCCGCCATGATCATGTTCGCCCGGCGCTGGAGGCACTTGGCGTCGAGCAGGTGTTTTGGGGTATTGCGCTTCTCGCCGGCAAGCCGACCTGGTTCGGCGCTCGCCGCGGCGAGCCTGGGACGCTGGTCTTTGCGCTGCCTGGCGGTCTTCCGGCTCCGGCCATCGTCACCTTCACCTTGTTGGCCCAGCCGGCTATCCGAACCCTGCTCGGCGATTGTGGCGAGATCGCATCGACCATCTCGGCGATCTTGACGAGGGCTATGAGAAGCGTCCCGGACGGGCTCACGCGCTTAGGTGTCGACTCGAGCTTCGCGACGACGGTTGGCACGCCCGCCCGACCGGAGAGCAGGGATCGCACATACTCCACCTCGATGGTCGGGGCGCAGGCGCTGGCAATCATCCCCACCGCGACCGAGATCGTCAGCCCGGGCGAGCGGGTCGAGATTCTCCCACTCGACTGATCGGGCCGGCAACCTTGCACATAGGATTGGAGCAATGAAGGTCACTGTGAGGTTGTTTGCGATCCTTCGAGCGCAGGCCGAAACGGATTCGATCGACCTCGTTCTGGACGAGGGGACAACGGTCGCCGAGGCGCTAACCGCGCTGCGTTCCAAGCCCGGCCTCAGCGAGGTCCTCGAGCGGCTCCCCGTGCGGATGGCCGGGACCGTGAATACGCCGACGCTGAAACGGTACTCACAGCCGGCGGATGAACTCGCGCTCGTCCCTCCGGTCAGCGGGGGGAGCGACGTCCACGCGCGGGTGACGGAGGACTCGCTGTCGGTGGAGGGCCTTGCGCTGGATCTCGCCGGTGCCGGCGCAATCGTCATTCTTCAGGGACGACTCCGGACGTGAAAGGCTCGACTACGAGGCCTATATCGAGATGGCCGAGGCTCGCATGGGTGCGATCCTCGCCGACTCTCTGCGAAACCACGGCCTTCAAGCCGCTTGAGCATCGGATTGGAACGGTGCCGCTCGGCCGAGCAAAGCGTGGTGGTTCGCCGTCTCCGCCACTCACCGCGACGAGGCCTTCGCAGGAGCCCGCGAGGTAGTCGATTCGAATCAGGGCCAGTGTCCCATCTGGAAGCGGGAGGTCGAGCAAACCGTAGTCCGGCGGACGCGGTCGATGGGTCGAGGCACGTGCCATTTGAGCGCCGGACTCTCGCACATTGATGAATCCGGTCGGGCGCGGATGGTCGATGTCTCGGCTGAAGGCAGCCGACGCCTGGAACGCGTCGCTCGCGCTGAGGCGCGGGTGCGAATGTCCAGCGAAACGGCGCGGGCCATCGAACTCGGGGATACCAGCAAGGGGACGGTGCTCGGTCACGGCGCGGCTCGCCGGTATTCAAGCCGCGAGCGTACCTCGCAACCTCGTCCCGCTCGCTCATCCGCTGCCACTCGGTTTCCATCGACGTGAGAGCGCTCGGATTGAGGTTGTGGAGGCGGCCGGTGACGCTGGAGTCCGAGGCGCGGACGGTGGCACGGACCGGGGTCGAGCTTGAGGCAATGACCGCAGTCGGCGGCGGCGCTGACCGTCTACCACATGGTCAAGGGTGCCGAGCGCGGAGTAACGGTAGAACAAGTCGCACGGCTTCCGTACCCGGTGGGGCGGAAGCGGTGACTGGCATCGCCCCGCGCGTGATCGCTCCTATACGTCTCGATGCGCGCGGCGGTGATCACGGTTTCGACCTCGCGCGCGCGGGGCGAGGGGGACGATTCAAGCGGCGATTGATTGACCGAGTTCGTGATCGGTCTGGGTGGCGAGGTCGCCGGTCGCGAGGTGATCACCGATGACACGGATTCAATCGCCGAGCGACTTCGTCATTGGGCCGATGAGGAGGATTGCGAATTGATCCTCACAACCGGCGGGACCGGATTTTCGCCCAACTACCTGACACCCGAAGCTACGAGGGGAGGTCATCGAGCGCGACGCCCCAGGCATTTCCGAGGCGATGCGCCTTGGCTTCGTGCTCAAGACCCGCCACTGGATGCTCTCGCGGCGGTGTTGCGGGATCCGCGGCACCACGGTGATCGTGAACTTTCCCGGGAGCCCGAAGAGCATCGCCGAAGGCAGGCGAGGCGATCGCCGATTCCCTACCGCACGCCCTCGCCCTGCTGCGAGGCAAGCACTCCGCCCACCGTTGATGCTCCGAGAGGCCTGCTTACTTCTGCCTTCGCGCGCGAGCTGTCGCACAAAGTACGGCGTACCTGGTCCATTGCCGAGTTGTCGAAGGCAGGAACCTGCTCGGCGCTCGCCACGTCCTCGGCCAGCACTCGACCCAACGCCTCCTCGAGCGGCACAGTCTCGGTTCCGAGGGGCGCGCAGCGCTCCAGTACCCGCCGCCGCGCCTCGGAGATCTCGATCAGCTGGCGCGCTGCTATCCGGGCAGATCTGGGCGTTCAGCTCGCCGATGGCGCTGATGGTGCGTGCGGGCTGGCGGAAGCCGGGCTCGCCGATCCGGTGCTTCAGTTCTTTGCTCCAGACGGCTTCGCGGATGATCCGGCCGAACTTGTCGGTGGCACCGTCGCGCACGGCCTGGAAGATCGGGTCCGTGGAGCGAGAACAGGCATGTCCGCAGTCGCGGTCGCGGGCGGTGGTGGGGCGCCGAGGTGGATGATGCGGTTGCAGTCGGCGAACGGCTCCGAGACCGAGATCGACGAAGCCGATCTCTCCCTGCCCGTCGCGGGAAGCGGAGACCCGGGCGGTGGCCGATGGCTCGCGTGGAAGCTCCTCCAGCGGGTGAACGGGGCGTCGATCATCCGCCGGATCTCATCGCCGGCGAGGACGAGTCCGGCTCCCACGCGTGATCGGCGTCCAGCGGCATGAACTCGATGAAGCGCACCTGGTACGCGGTCGAGCGCGCGCAATTCGGCGAAACGAAGCGCCTCTCGTCCTCGGTGAAGCCGCGCATCGCGACCGCGTTCACCTTGACCGGTCGGAGCTTCGGATGGCGAGCGATCGCGGTCGAGTCCGCGCAGCACCTGTGGCAGAGCGTCGCGGCGGGTGATTTGGAAGAAGCGATCGCGTTGCAGTGAATCGATCGAGACATTGACACTGGCGAGCCGGCCGCTGCGAGCACGTCGGCCTGGCGGCGCTCGAGCAGGTAGCCGTTGGTGGTCAGGGACAGGTCCTGGTAGCCGGGGTATCCGCGCCAGCATCGACACCAACGCCGGGAGCTCGCGGCGCACCAACGGCTCGCCGCCTGTCAGCCGCACCTCCTTGATCCCCATCCCAACGAGCAGCCGGACGAGGCGCTCGACCTCTTCGAAGCTGAGGATCTCGGCGCGCTCGAGCCAAGGCAGGCCCTCGGCAGGCATGCAGTATTGGCAGCGGAAGTTGCACCGGTCGGTCACCGAGACCCGCAAGGTCGAATATCTCGCGGCCGTGTCCGTCCTGGAGCCGCTCTGTGGACATCGCTTGGAGGAAAGTCCTCTCAGAGCGGCCGGACCTCGTCCCCGACGGCGATATTGCCTCCCTCAACGATCGCGGCGCGAGCCCACCCCGGTGAACGAGACGCGCAGTACGCCCGGCTGAGTGAGCCCCTGCAGATGCGCGGTACGGCTCGCAAAGCTCTGCATCGCCTCGCACTCGACCGTGCCCACCCGGAAACGTCGTCCCACGAGGGCATTCAGGTCGATGCCCCGGGTGGCGACGTTTCGGCGTGACTCGGCCGCCGAGAGGACGATGCCGTGCTCCACGGCGAGCGCGTCGAGGGCCTCCATCGCGATCAGCGTCAGATCGTCATCGCGCCCCGGCCGGGGCTCCCGTCGGCGAGGAAGTTGCGATCTCCCCGGAGTCCGCGCCCCGCGACGGCCGGCACTCGGTCAATGGACTCCGGCAGCTCCTCGTGCATCGGCGAGATGTTGATTTCGACGACCCGGCCCGCTGACTCGTCCATGCCGTGACGGTAACGCACCTGCGAGAGTGTCTTCACCACCGAAGGAGGAGGGATGGCGCCGATCATTTCGCGCGGCTTCCGGGGCCGCGCCGCGACGACGTCGCCGAGGACCGCGTGCCGCCGGGCCAGTACGTGACCAGAGACTTTCCGGTGCTCTCGGCGGGCCCGACCCCGCACACGCCGCTCGACCGGTGGGACTTCACGCATCGTCGGCGAGATCGACGAGCCGCGCCGCTGGACCTGGGAGGAGATGCTCGCGCCTGCCCAGCGAGGAGATCACGCGTCGACATCCACTGCGTGACCAAGTGGTCGAAGCTCGACACCGTGTGGCGCGGCGTCTCGGTCGACACGCTCCTCGACGGCGTCGAGACGGCCGCCGAGTACGTCGTCCAGTTCGCGGACGGCGGCTACACGACCAACCTGCCGCTCGAGGACCTCACCGGCGGCAAGGCGTGGATCGTGTTCGAGTACGACGGTGAGCCGCTGGCGGCCGCAGCACGGCGGTCCGGCGCGGATGCTCGTGCCGCACCTCTACTTCTGGAAGAGCGCGAAGTGGGTGCGGGGGCTGCGCCTCGCGGCGGTTCGACGAGCCCGGCTTCTGGGAGACCAACGGGTACCACAACTACGGAGATCCATGGCGGGAGCAGCGGTACTGGGGCGACTGACCTGGCAGGCTCGCGGACGTCGTCGAGCGTCATCGCGGAGACGCCGCACGTCAAGACGATCGCCTTCGACGTCCCCGGCTGGCCCGGGCATCGCGCCGGGCAGCACGTCGACGTCCGCCTGACCGCCGACGACGGCTACCAGGCGCGAGCGCAGCTACTCGATCGCATCGGCGCCGGACGGCGCGCGCGTCGAGCTCACGGTCGTGCGCATCGACGACGGCGAGGTCTCCCCGTACCTCGACCGACGAGCTACGGCCGGGCGACCAGATCGAGCTGCGCGGTCCGGTCGGCGGCTACTTCGTCTGGGAGCCCGCCGCTGGGCGGCCCGCTGCTGCTGGTCGCCGGCGGGTCGGGCATCGTGCCGCTGATGGCGATGATCCGGCTTCGCGCCGTCGCCGGGCAGCGATGCCGACACGCGGCTGCTCGCTCTCGTCGCGCGGCTGGGACGACATCATCTACCGCGACGAGCTCGCAGCGGCTGAACGGCAACGGCCTGACCGTCGTGCACACGCTGACGCGTCGCACGCCGCCCGGCTGGACGGGCTACGCGCGGCGGGTCGACGCGGCGATGCTGGCCGAGGTCGGCCCGGGCCCAGCCGAACGGCCCGCAGCGTCTACGTCTGCGGCCCGACGCCGTTCGTCGAGGCCGTGGCGGAGGCGCTGGTGCACCTCGGGCACGAGCCGCGAGCGAATCAAGACCGAGCGCTTCGGACCGACGGGAGGCTGAGATGGACGAACTGATGCTCGACGGCAACGCGGTCGCCGGCCTGCTCCAGGAGGTGTTCGCCGTCGAGATGACCACCGCCACCGGGACCTGTCGGCAACTGCGGCGCGGCCGAGCCGGTCGGGGCGATGCACGTCTTCCGGGGCGCCGGAATCGTGCTGCGCTGCCCGCACTGTGACAACGCCCTGGTGAAGATCGTCAAGGCAGAGACGCGCATGTGGATCGACTTCCACCGGCATGCGAACCCTGGAAATCGCCCTCTAGCCGGCGTAAGCCTCGCGTATGGTCGAACTACTCAGCTACTGGAGAAGCCCTGAGCCGTGGAGCCGTGTGTCGAGGCCTATATCCTCGATCGCGATCATCACATCGGAGGCCTTGACCACGGCGACCCCACCGCCGGTGCCCTCGGAGAGCTTGTGGGGTGCGCAAACCCGATCGTGCCGGGGGCGAGGGCATGGTCGGTCTCCCCGGCCGACGTAGAGTCGCGGGCCTCTGTCCCCTCGATTCAGGAGGCCGCGCTTGCTCGCCTCGCTTCTCTACCTCACCCTGCGCAGCCTGATCGAGCTCGCCTTGCTGCGCCCTCGCTCTTCGGAGTTCAAGGAGCTCGAGATCGCGGTGCTTCGCCACGAGCTCGCGATCCTGCGCCGCCAGGTCGCTCGTCCGGCGCTTCGGCCGGCCGATCGAGCCTTCCTCGCCGCCACCAGCCGGCTGCTGCCACGCAAGCGCTGGCCTACGTTCTTCGTCACCCCGGAGACGCTCCTTCGCTGGCATCGTCAACTCGTGGAACGCCGCTGGAGCTACCCGAGCCGGCGCCCGGGCCGCCCCCGCATCGATGCCGAGATCCGCGCGCTCATCCTGCGCCTCGCGCGCGAGAACCCACGCTGGGGCTATCGGCGAATCGCCGGCGAGCTCGCCGGGCTCGGGATAAGGGTCTCGGCGACGAGCGTGCGAAAGCTCCTGCGTGAGGCCGGGCTCGGCCCGGCTGGGCAGAGAGGTGGGCTGTCCTGGCGCGAGTTCATTCGCAGCCAGGCGCAGACCATGCTCGCCTGTGACTTCTTCACCGTCGAGACCGTCGCCCTACGGCGGATCTACGTCCTCTTCTTCATCGAGCTCGAAAGCCGTCGCGTCCACCTCGCCGGCTTGACCGAGAACCCGGACGGCGCCTGGGTTACCCAGCAGGCACGAAACGTGGCTTGGTCGCTAACGGAGCGGAAGGCCCCGCTGCGCTTCCTAATCCGCGATAACGACGCCAAGTTCAGCGCGGCCTTCGACGAGGTCTTTCGAAGCGAGGAGATCGAGATCGTCCGCACCCCGATCGAAGCTCCGAAGGCGAACGCGATCGCCGAGCGCTTCGTCGGCACGGTGCGCAGGGAGTGCCTCGACTGGCTTTTGATCTTCGGTCCCGGCCAGCTCCAGCGCGTGCTGCAGGTCTACGCCGATCACTACAACGGCCACCGGCCACACCGCGCGCTCAATCTCGCGGCCCCGGATCCGGCGCGCGCTGGGCTGCGACTCGTGACCCCGGCGGAGCCCGTGGTTCGCAGGCGGGATCGGCTCGGCGGTCTGATCCACGAGTACAGCGTCGCGGCCTGATCTGCCGCCGGGAACCGCCGGGTCATTCACCCGGGAGGAGTTGGCGGGGACGCTGACCCCGCCCACGTCTTCGCATGCAGCGTGAGCGTCACGCACGGGGTGCGCGATCGTGCGAGCCGGCGCTCGCGCGGACGAGGCACAATGCAGGCTTGGGTCGAGCCTGGCAACGCACCACGCAAGCGCCCGATCGAGTTTGCGCACCCCACACGCTCGGCGGCTCGGTCCATGTAGTAAAGGCACGGGCATCCGTGGGCTTTGTCATTCGAGCCGGACGAACGACATCGCGGGGAAAGCAGCGCGGATGGATCACACCGTGACCTCCCACACGCCGCGGCTTCGGGTGCCCGCGCGAAGGAGCCGATCGGGCTCGTAGAAGAGGAGGTCCTCCGCGAGCGCGTTCGGAAGCCCGGTGCCGTAGACCGCCCAGCTCCCTCCCGCGTCGCTCGACTCGAACACGCCAACGTCGCACGCCACCCACACGCGGTCGCGGTCCGCCGGGTCGGTGGTGATCGCGTTCACAGGCACCTGCGGGAGGTTTGTGGTGACGTCGGTCCAGCTCGCACCCTCGTCGTCGGAGCGAAACACGGCGCCGGGACCGGAGAAGGTGACCCAGTGGCGCTGCGGTCGGTCGGGATCGACCAGGAGGTCGCTGATCCAGCCTTTTCGTGGGCGGGTGACCTTTGCCGGATTGCCCCAGCCGCCGCCGGCGCGGTCGATGCGAAGACGTCACCCCAGATCGTCCCCGCGAGCAGGCGGTCCTTGGTGGGGATCCCGAGTGCGGAGGCGACCGACGGTCCGTCGGGGACCTGCGGAAGGGCGACGGCCTTCCAGCTCGAGCCGCTGTCGGAGGAGACGTAGACCACCTCGCCAGCCTTCGCCACCACCTCCTCGTTCACCTCGAGCGGGGGATAGAACAGCTTTCTGATGTTGTCGGTGCCCGGCGGTGTGACGTTCTGCCAGCTCTGGGGGTCGCCGCGGCTCGTCGAGCGCTCCATGTACATGTAGTAATAGGAGTGAAAGCAGGTATCGGGGTGAGCCATGTTCGTGCCGCAGTCACCCCCGTCCCCGAGTCCCACCTGCGCCCACTGGTCCTCGGCCTCGCGGCGGACGGTGCCGTTGTCCTGAAGGCCCGCCAGGATCCAGGTGGGCTGGTCCGGGCGCTCTGTGAGGTACTCGACCTCGCTGATCGCGAGGCCCGCGTTCAGCGACTGCCACGAGTCCCCGCCGTCGGAGCTGCGGAAGATGCCGCCGTCGCTTCCCGCGTACAGGACGTTCGGCTGTTGGGCGTCGAAGGCGATCGTGTGCTGGTCGGGGTGGATCGAGTCGCCGTGCTGGCGGCGGCTTGAGATGTCGCTCCATTCCCAGCTGCCTCCGGAGCGCTCCCCCTTCACCAGCTCGATGGCGCCCAAGTAAACGATGTCGTCGCCAGCCGGCGGGACCGCGACGTACCAGTCATAGGCGGCCTGGTCGACAGAGAGGACGTCGTCGAGGTACGGGGGGACACCGAACGACGGGAGCTTCTTCACCGCCACGAACGGTTGGCCCGCCGCGGGGCGGTACCACAGGTAGGGCTTTCCGCCGGAAGCGGCGAAGGCGAATGCCTGACCGGGGTCCGAGGGAACGTGCGCAACCGCCATCCGGTCCCGGTTTCGGTCCAGGGTGGCCGGAAGGCCGGCGAGGTCGATCCGCGTAGGCGCCGCGCTACCGGCGGCGGCGAAGAGGCCGTCCGGCGCGGCGAGGAGGAGCTCTGGTTCATCGCCGAGATAAGCCAGGGAAGCGTCCCAGGTCATGCCGCGGTGAAGGAGCGACCAGCTCCCCCCGCCGTCGGGAGAGACGGCCGCGCCGCCCGTCGTCGCCACGATCAGCCTGCCCGGGTTGTGGGGGTCGACCACGATCCGATAGAAGCCGAAGCCGGCGAAGACCTCTTGGGCGACGACGCTCCAGGAGAGGCCGCGGTCGCTCGAGGCGAGGATCCCCTGGCCAAGCTGGGCGTATTCAGAGTTACCCTCGCCGCTACCGACGTAGATGTTCGACGGGGTGGAGGGATCGAAGGCGAGTGCGCCGATCGAGAGGGTGGGCTGGTCGTCCGTCACCGGCGCCCAGCTCTGACCGCCGTCGGATGTCTGCCAAACGCCGCCCGCCGCGGCGCCCACCAGGACGTGCTGGGAGTCGCTCGGATCGACGGCGATCGCCGGCACCCGGCCGGCGACGGTGGTCGTCCCACCCGGGCCGCTTCCATAAGTCTGGCCGTAGGGGATGCCGGCCGGCCCCAGCGAGCGCCACTTGACCGCGGGAGTGGGCGGGGCCTCCGCGAGCAGGGCCTCCTTAGCGCGGGCGCCCGCCATGTACAGCGAGGTGGCACCCTCGGCCAGTGCGATCGCCGCCTTAGGCTTCGCCCCGTCGAGCTCGAGCTCCCTCGGCTCGCTGCGAAGCGCCCGCTGCTCGCGAAACTCCTCTTGGCGCAGGAACGTCTTCCCGCGCACCATCGGGCCCTGACGGACCCCCTCAGGCCTCTTCGTCATCCGGCGATTCCCCCTCCTGCTTAGGGCGCGGTAGCGCGTCGGTACCCTGCTGGCCCTCCGTCTCGTCGAGGTCCAGCTCGCGGCGCTCGGACAGCCCGCGCTGGCGCTCGAACTCCCGGCGCCGCTTCTCTGCGTGCCCGCCGGGAGGGGGACGTTCCCCGGGGCGGCGCGTCATTCCCTGTCCTTGGAGTCGGTCGCGCGGTCGCGCCGGCGGCGCATTCGCCACCACGCCACGCTCCCGACTGCGCAGGCGGCAACCGCGGTGTAGATGGCCTCCAGCGCCCCGCTTCCGCCGTCGGGGCTCACGTGCAGCAGCTGCTCGATCCAATCCATTCACCCTCCGTATCCGCCACACCAGCGCACCACCCGGCCCAGGGTGCCATGTCCTGAGCGGAGTCTAGTCTCACGGCGCATCCCTAATCCGGGCGTGTGACTGAATTTCACGCATCCACGACCTCGACCAGGATCCGTTTTCGCTCGAGGGGTTCACCTCCGGCCTCGCGCGGGCGGCGATGCTCGAGCATCAGGGCAGTGTCCCCCGGTCGCATCCCGCGGATATGGATAAGCGTGTCCGTGCTCGCGGTGCGAGGTGGCGAGCCGGCCGGCCCGCGCGCCGGCGATTCCGAGGACCGCTTCACGTCGATCACGCCGGGTGGACCCTCTAGCTCCGGATACCAGTCATAGCCAGCGGAGCCTCGGGCCGGAAGACGCAACACGTGTTCCTCGTCCGGTCGGAGACTCACCTGAGTCGTCTCCTCGTCTTCGAGCGTCACGCCGGACCGATCACCGGGTCCTCATGCCACCCGGCGCCATCGCGCCAGTAGTGCTGTAGCTGCTGGTCATATCGAAGGACGATCACCTCGAGGTTGAACCCGTAGGAGCCTTCGAGCAAACCAGCGACGGCGGCAACATCGTGGGCGAAGACGGCCGAGCGCTGCCATGTGCCGCCCCCATAGTTGTTTCGCCACCAGTGCTCGACCCGTCCGCCGACCGCCACGCACAGCTCGAAGTTGCCGACCGCGTTCTCGTCGCCGGCGCCGTACTGCCCTTCAATCATGCACGGAGGGCCCTGGACGCCCGCGCCAAGCTTGGCCCGGGATGCCACTGACCGTCGCCGTTGACGTCCTTCCACCAGTGCTGCATCTGACCGGTGCCCAGCGTGCACACCACCTCGAAGTTGCCGTGCGGGGCTCCGTAGTGGCTCTGGATGAACGCCGGACCGCCGTAGGCGACGTTCGAGGCGAACCGCCCGGCATCGGACCACGTCCACGGCGGCTGGTCCGTCCGCCACCAGTGGTTCAGCCGGCCGTCGGTGGTACGCACCACCACCTCGAAGTTGCCCGGGGCCGCGTAGTCGCTCTGGAGGAACCCCGGGACGCCTTGGGCGTCAGGGGGTCCAAAGACACCACCGTCATTCCAGTGCCCGCTCCCCTGGTCGTACCACCAGTGGTGGAGCCGAGCACCCGTCGTCAGGTAGACCGCCTCGAAATTGCGATTGAAGGTCGTTGACGTGAGCGTCGGGCAGACGGCGGCGTCGTTCGCGAAGGTCGACGCTTCGCTCCACGAGAAGTTGCTGCCCTCCCGCCACCAGTGCTTGACCTGCGGGCCGCGGGAGGTCGCGAGCATCTCGAAGTTGCGGTGCGCGGCGCCGTTGCCGCTCTCGATCACGTTCCCGGCGTGCAGGCGTCGCTTCGTCCACGGGTCTGGATTCGTGCCCTGGAGGCCGGATTTCGACCAGTAGTCGATATTGCATTCGCCGTAGCCAACCAGTACATGGCCGCTGACGCCGAACCCCGGGCCCCAAGAGTTCTTGCAAATCCAGCACTGCTGGTTGTCGTCGTAGCCGACGACGAGCATGATGTGGCTACCCCGATCGCGGTTGGTCGGGGCGTCAGTCTTTCGGTAGACGCCGGTGGCGTGAGACCAGCCGAACGCGTCGAAGTCGGTCCAGACCTCGAAGCCACAGGTGAGTGGTCCGACCGTATCGATCCACGCCTTCTGGTCGTCAACGTTTCCCATCTGGGCGTGATCGCCGATTCGCACCGTGCGGCCGCTGCGGTCCGGCGTCGGCGTGTAGCCCGCATCGGAGGTCGTCCATGCGAAGCAGTCGGGGTCCGCCAGGCCCCCATGGTCGCGCATCCAATCGAGGGCCGCATCAGGCCCCCCAGTCGTTGCGCACACCGCCCCCGACCCCTTGTGAACGTCGCCCTCGGAGCGAAGTGTCCACATGGCATGCTCGATGCGAGTCATTGCCTCGACGAGCGCCGTGGATCCAAATGCCCAACACGCCTCGCATCCGTTCTGGTCGCGGATGGTTGTGATCCATCGCCCGTTCCAACGGTTGCGCCAATCAACGCTTGCCGCGTGAGTACTACCAACTGGTGCTGCCCCAGCGCCCCCTTCGGGTCCGACGCCGCGCTCTTTCCGTCGCTGCTTAAGTTCGGGAGGGGCGGCCGGCACTTCCAGGAGCGCCGAGAAGTCGATCCGCTGCTGCGGATCGGCCACCGGGATGAGGTCCGCCTCCAAGCCGAGCCCGTACTCGGGAATCTCGATGTCGGCTGGCAGGTGGTCCGGCAGCTGCCAAGTGGCGTCCGGTGCGCGCAGGGCCGTGCGCAGGTCGTCGATGAAGCTCATGGCTTCTCCCCTCGGTCGGTGATCCACGAGGGTCGACTGACGATGCCTCACCCGTGCGCTTCGATCGGCCCATCAAACGACTCCGTGAACGTCGGCTTCGCGATAGCCGAAGGCTGAGCGGATGGCGAGACCGGGACGCCTCGTTAGCTGTTCAGATTCCGGCTAACAAGTTACGGGGACTTTATTGCACGTGACTTCGCCGGGGGGGCGCAGGACGCGCCTAAGTGTGGGCGCTGACTGCGAAGGACCAGAACGGCGATAACGGTTATCCGGCGTTGAGGGGTCTAGTCGATCTTCACCTCAGCGAAAACGCGTTCGGAGCGAATCGCCTCGAAGTCGCCAGTGTTGGTGTTTCTACAGACGAACTTCCAGAACCCGACCTCGTTGCGCAGCACCGCAATGGTTTCCTCGGCGACCGTATCGTTCATCTGTTGCTTCACAAGGACCGGTTCAGCAGCGTTCACGGGACGGTCCACCCAGGCCGCTGACCCAACTGGCATCCGGTCGTATGTCGTGGGGTCGCCGGCTGCAACCGGAGATTTGCGAAATTGGACGGTTAGGGTGTCGCCCTCATAATCGGCAGTAACGCCCCGACCTCCCCGGACGATCAGTGGGAAATAGCCTGGAGGATCCGGCATGACGCCTCCATTTCGCTTTGCCTATTGAGCAGGACTTCCTATACCGGAGCACCGTACCCCAAGCCCAATTCAAGGTCAAGACTCTGGACGTCAAGCTTGCGGAGCAGGTGGCGCCGGTCAGATCCCGATGCGGGAAGCGCCGCAACGCCGCGACCGCGCCGCCAACGGTTGTGCTTCGCGGCATCCGGCTACTACGTCTTCAACGCTGTGCGCTCGCGCCGGCTCGCGGGCGCGCCGGCCTCGGCGCCGAATCCCTCACGCCAGCTCGGATAGCGCGGCCGCCAGCCCGCTTGGCTCGTTGCGACGGGAATCAGTCTTCCAACCTCTAGCGAAGCAGCATGCCACGAGAACCAGACGAGACAGGTTCCCGGGGAGCGGCCATTGGTGATTAGCTGAATCCGGTGACAATCGGCGACGTACTTGACAGCGCGATCGTCCCGGTCAGCACCGGGAGGCAACTGTCGGTACCAGTAGGCGTGGTCCAGGAATGGGGTTCGGCCACCAAGCGCCGCGCACTCAGCCGAGCTGCCCGAGTTCTAGCCTCCGTCAAGGCCGGCGTCGCGCCTTCGCCTTCGCTCGCCGTCGCTCCTCGGGAAGGTGAGTGTCGCCGTCATCCGAAGAGCTCCTCGTGGGGGGGTCGAGTCCGGCAGATGGTCAAATGATCGGGATCCGGTTGCGGTCGATCGAGAAGCGGAACGGGCTGCGTAAGCCGCGCGTGTAGATCGCGTCGCGGCCCGGCCTGCCGACATAGCGCATTCCCTTTCTGGACCCGGTGGCGGCGGCCATGCGTACTCGGGCGAGAGTCGATCGGGATCAGCTTGCCTAGGCGCCGGGAGCGGGCGCCGATGATGGCTGGCCACTGCGTCGTGGGTCACTCGGCCGGGCGGGCGCGTCCACCGTCGCCGTTCGCACCGCCCCATCCAGCACGCAGCACGCGGAGGGCGTTCCCCGAGCAGATCGCCTCGGCGTCGGCGGGGCCGTAGCGGTCCCGCAGGGCCGTCTCGAGCGTTCGCATGTCCGCCATCGACTCGAGGCCACCCATGGTCGGCTTGATGAAGCCGTCGAAATCGGATCCGATCCCGGTGTGGCGCTGGGAGCCGGTGATCTCCGCCAGGCGATCGACGTGGCGGCAGATCACCTCGAATGACTGCTCGAAGGTGGTCGTGTAATCCTTGCGCACGCCGTCGTTCAGTTGGTGCTGCGCCATGATCAGGCCCACGAGGCCGTCGCGCGCGGCGATTCGCCGCACCGTGTCCTCGTCGACGCCGTACTCCTGCTCGCCGAATTGGAACGCGGCGTGGGAGGCGAGCACCGGCACCCGCGATTCGGGATCGAGCTCGTCGAGGAGCGCGAACGTGTCGGCGAGAGCGCGGTCGCTCATGTGCGAGAGGTCGATCAAGACCTGCTCGCGGACCATCGCCCCGACCGCGGCCCGGCCCAGCTCGGAGAGGCCGACGTCGGGTTGCGGGAGAAGCAGCCGGTACATGCGATCGGACAGGAAGGGCAGCGCCGGGGCGTTGGTGGCGACCCCGCGCCAGACGAGGTGCGCGAGGATCACGTACGCCACACCCCGCCGGGCGAGCTCGGTGACCGCGCGGTCCGCGGCCTCGGGCGTGGCGCCGAGGTGAAACCCGCCCTCGACGCAATGGATCAGCGCGGTCCTCCCCGCGCCGAGCGCGGCCTCGAGCTCGGCGAAGCTGTGGACCACGGTGGCCTCGCCCGCGTGGTTCTCCGCGATGTCCGTCTCGACGAGATCCAGCTCGCCGAGCAGCCGGTTCAGGTATCCCGCCTCGGGGTTCGCGCCGTACGGGGCGTCGAGATCGAGCTCGTCGAAGAACGAGTAGAGGACCGAGAGGATCGCGCCCACCTCTCCCTCTCGCAGGCCGTCGACGGTCACCCGCGGGCCCGTCTCGAACGAGCGGTAGTTGGCGAAGCGGCTTGCGAGGCCCACCAGCAGGGCGCGGATGCGATCCCGCCAGCTCGCCCGCCCCTTCCCCGTGACGAGCACGTCGAGGGTGCTGCGGCGCTCCTCGGGCACCAGATGCATCGGGTAGTGGGCGTGGAGGTCGAGAATCATCCCGGACATTCCCACCCTACGCCCAGATCGCGGTATCGTCGCAAAGTAGTGTCAGATCGCTGGGGGCAGTAGAGCCGCGCGCGGAGCTGCGTGCTCCTCCGTAGTCCTGAGGAGGGGAGGACGAAATGACTCGAGAGATCCCGCTTTACACGCTGGAGGGTGTCCAGGACGCGGACATCTCGACTCACTACTTCAACACTGCCGATGGGCTGGGGCTCAGCATGTTGCGCTTCACGCGCGGCGGCGACGGCGACGCCGTGCTGGTCATCCATGGCCTGACGACCTCGACGGACATGTTCATCATGCCCGAGCACCGCAACCTCGTCACCTGCCTCCTCGACGAGGGCTATGACGTGTGGTGTCTCGACTACCGGATGAGCAACCGGCACAGCTACAACCTCGGGTATCACCGGTACACGATGGATGACATCGCGTTGTACGACTACCCGCCGGCGATCGAGCTCGTGCGCAGCCACATCGGCGATCGCCCCCTCCATGTGATCTCCCACTGCCTCGGCTCCGCCTCGTTCACCATGAGCCTGTTCGGGAGAGCCGTCGACGGGATCTCGAGCGTGGTCGCGAACAGCGTCGCCCTGACGCCCCGGGTGCCGAAGTGGTCGAGAATGAAGATCAGCGTCGCCCCGCGCCTGATCGAGCTCTGCGGATTCCAGTATGTGAATCCCCGCTGGAGCGAGGACCCCTGGCTGACCCCGGGCAAGCTCCTCTCGAGGACTGTCTCGCTCTTTCACCGGGAGTGCGACGTGCCGGCCTGTCACATGCTGAGCCTCATGTGGGGGACTGGCTGGCCAGCCCTCTACAGCCACGAGAAACTCGACGAGATCACGCACCGGCGCGGCGGCGACCTCTACGGAGCCACCAGCATGAACTACTTCCGGCACGTCCGGAAGATGATCGAGGCCGATAACACCGCGGTGAAGTACGCACCGGGTGATCCTCGCTACGCGGCGCTGCCGGACAACTACTTCGAGCACGCTCGGGAGATCGAGACGCCGGTGCTGTTCACCACCGGGGAGGCAAACCACGTCTTCACCGATTCCAACATCGAGTGCCACCGGCGGCTGCGAGAGCTCGGCTGCGACCAGCACGAGCTCAAGGTGTTTCCGGGGTACGGCCACCAAGACCCCTTCATGGGCAAGGACGTGGCGCGGGACGTGTTCCCCGACATGCTCGACTTCATGAGCAGGCACAGGACTGGGGCGCCGTCCGCTGTCAGCGGCGACGGCCGGCCCGCGGCGAGGGAGAGGCCGAGCGCCTCACCGGCAAAGGCGGCCTGAGCCGATCTCAGCCGGCGGCGCCCGCCGCCTCCAGGGCCTCCTCGCGCGTCTCGTAGTGGCGGCGCCTGCGGATCCTGCCGTCAACGACCTCGATCACGTCGAAGGTGCGCATCTCGACGTCCACCCCGCTTCCGGTGCCGCGTGCCGTCACGTGGGACACTGCCACCACCGTGTCCGCGGAGGTGTCGATCAGCTCCTCCACCTCCACCTGGAAGCTCTCCCACGGCTCCAACGCCTTGAGCCACAGCCGCATGCCGGCATGACCGCGGTACGCCGGCTCCTGGCCGACGAACCCGGGATGGGTGACGAACTCGATCTCCGGGTCAGCCACCTCGAGTATCGCCTCGAGGTCGCGATCGCTGAGCGCCTCCGCGGCTCTCAGGGCGACCCGCGCGTTCTCGCTCAAGCCTTCCATGGCACCTCCCGGCATCGCTCACCCCCGGGGCCCGTAAACCTCCCACAACTTCCCGGCGAACAGCCCGCCGAAGCGGGTGATGGCAGCGATCTGCCCGGGCGGCTCGGTACGGAACGTCGTTAGCTGATGCGCGAAGTCCAGCGGCATGATGTGGAGAACACCCGCGGCGACCCGCTCGGCCTCCTCGTCCCGATCCGCCGGAACGTGCCCGGCCAGCACCCGCGTGAAGAGCGTGGAGGTATCGCCCCAGATGCTGTCGATGCCCGGATCGTCCTCCACGACCTTGAAGCCGGTCAGCGTCAGGGGGTGGGCATTCGCGTCGGCGAAGTGGAGGCGGTAGAGCATCCGCTTGCGGTGCGGGTCGTGGTCGTAGTCGACGAAGAGGTTGAAGTCACCGCGTTCCACCGGTAGCTCGCCGCCGAGGGCGTCGGAGCGCACATAGCCCTCGGTACGCGCCAGGTGCTGGGGGTCCGAGATGAACCGATCGACGTCGTCGGCCGTGATCGTCAGATGGAACATCAGGTCGGTCCTGCTCTGGCGGCCGGCGCGGAAGCCGCGGTCGAAGTCCTCCTCGCCGAAGGTGACGAAGCCCTTCATCTCCTCGGTGAAGGACACGGCGGTTGCGTCGGGGCTCGCTGGAGCGACGGCGGCCTCGCCCTCCTCGCGGGCGGGCGCTTCGGCCTTCCGGCGCTGAGCGGGCTCCGCGGGCCGCCCCTCGAGCTGGGCGTCGGAGAAGCGATCGGCGAGCGCCGCGATCGTCAGGCTGGGATTGGGCCCCACCGGCCCGGGCATCACCGAGCCGTCGGCGATGTGCAGGCCGGGGTAGTTGAAGACCTCGCCGTTCGGATCGACCACGCCCTCGTCCTCGGTGCGCCCCATCGGGCAGCCGCCGAGCGCGTGCACCGTGATCACCCGGTTCAGGTACCAGAGGAGGTTGTCGGTGAAGGTCGCGCCCAGCCGTTCGGCGATGTCCTGCGACTGCTCGCGGAGTCGGTCGAAATACTCCTTGGAGGCGCCGTGCTTGCGCCAATCGACCTGCAGGCGCCCGTCGTCCAGCGACATCTTGCCGTCGGGGATGTCCCTACCCATGCCAAGCAGCGGCAGAACCCCGGAGGCAAGCCCGCAGTCGCCGAGCATGGCGGAAACCTCGGCGCTCAGATTGGTATCGGTGTCGCGCCGCAGCACGCGGTTGACGAGACGGGCGATCACCGTTGGGCCGATGCGCTCGAGCACCGACGGCTGATCCAGCGCCTGGAGAATCCAATTGGCGAACTCCGGAAAGCCGGCGTCCTCGATGTAGAAGCCGCGCCCCTCCCCCCCGTCCAGCTCGTCGGGGACGCGAACCGCGCTCGTTATCACCGGCCCGCGGCCCGGCTCGATGACGGCGGGCATGCGGTGCCCGTTGTCCCCGCGCCGCGTGCAACGGACGGCGAACGTGAGTAGATCGCCGTTCCCACAGAAGCGTGTGCCGAGGCGCGGGCTGATCGCGGGAAAGGCCGCGCGGTTTCGCAGCAGCAGATAGGTCGTGCCGAGGGTGCCGGCCGACAGCACGAGTCGATCCGCCGTGACCGTGTGCTTCGCGAGCGCCTGGGTGTCGGTGGGATGGCCCTCGCTCTCCGGCGCGTGCTCCACGTAGTGGATGGCATAGCCGCCGCCCTCACGGGGCTCGAACGAGCGCACCTCGCAGCGGGTCCGGATGTCGGCGCCCGCGTGCCAGGCGGCGGTCAGGTAGTTGTAGTCGAGCGTGTTCTTGGCGCCGTAGTTGCAGCCGACGTCGCATTCGCCGACGAGCCGGCACGTCTCGCGGGTGCGCCCGTGGATGTTGGGGCGTGCCTCCCGGATCGGCTCCCCCGGTATCGGCGCCGCCCCCGGCTCGGGTGCGAACGTCACCGCCAGCTTCGGGAGGAACCAGTCGAGGCCGGCGTCCTCCGCGGCCGTCTTGAAGGCACGCGTCTTCGGGGTGGCGTCGAAGGGCGGTTGGTCGAACGGGTAGGGCTGGGCGTCGAGCATCGCCTCGGCGCGGTCGTAGTGAGGGTCGAGCTCGGCCCTGGTGACGGGCCAGTACTCATAGCCGCCGTGCTCGAGGTCCTCGCGGACGAACCAGCGCTCGTCCTTGCGGATCATCACGTTCGCGTAGATCAGCGAGCCGCCGCCGAGCCCGCTCGAGACCACAGCCTCGAGCCCCCCGAACGACCACAGGTCGAACATGCCGTGAAGGCCCTCGCTCGGATCCCAGAAGTTGTTCTTCAGCCCAAGGGGGCTGCGCGGGAAGGACCCGGGAGGGTACGCCTTGCCGCGCTCGAGGACGAGGACACGGCGACCCGCCTCCGCGAGGCGGAATGCGGTCACCGCTCCGCCAAAGCCCGATCCGACGACGACCGCGTCGAAGTGCTGGTCCTCCTCAGTGCCCAAGGGTCTCTGCGTAGTCGTACCAGTCGCCGCAGCGCCATGCAAGAGCCGCTGGACGGATCGGGCACCGGCTTGCGCCCGGCCACCGGCGGAAGTAAGGTCGCGCCGATGGCAGGAACGGGTGCCGCTCCGAACTCCCGCGAGTCGCTCAAGGGCGCAGGGTGGGTCTGTCCGCCGGGACGGTTCCGAGCTTTCGTTCCGGCCAAGCACCCGCTCTCCTGGCTTCAGCCGCGGATGATCTGGGACGCGCGCAACGACGTGGTCGCGAAACGGATGGGGGATCCCATCAACGATCTTCGCCGGGCTTGGATGCGCGCGGTCGAGCAACGTGCGGAGGGCGAAGGCGACCCCCGGGCGATCGACCGCACCGGTGCCGGGGACGTCTCGTTCATGGTCATCGGCGATCCGGGGGAAGGCGACGCGTCGCAGTGGGCCACGGTGCCGCCGCTGGAGGCGACCTGGGAGGGGACCGACTTCGCGGTGATCATGAGCGACGTCATCTACCCGGCCGGCAACGCGAACGAGTATGAGGAGAAGTTCTATCGCCCATATCGCGCCTACCCGTCACCGATCTACGCGATCCCGGGCAATCACGACTGGTACGACGAGCTCCGTGGGTTCATGTACCACCTGTGCGATGTGGAGGAAATGGGGTCGCCCGAGTACACGTATGCAGACGACCTGCCGCCGTGGAAGCAGAAGGTGCACCGCCTGCTCTGGCGGCAGCCGGATCCGCCGACGCCGGCGCAGGAGGCCGTCCGCTCCTCGTGGCGGCCTCTTCCCGGCCAGCGATCCGGACAGCGCTCGCCCTACTGGACGATCGACACCGATCCGGTGAGGATCGTCGGCATCGACACCGGGATCCTCGGTGGCATCGACCGCGACCAGGGCGAGTGGCTTCGCGAGGTCTCGCGCGACCCGAGCCGGGCGAAGATCCTCCTGACCGGAAAGCCGCTCTACGTGGACGGTGAGTACCACCCGGGCACGATCGAGGGCGGCGGGACCGTGGATGAGATCGTGCGCGACCCCGACTCCGGCTACATCGCGGCGATCGGGGGGGACATCCACAACTATCAGCGCTATCCGACCCAGCTCGAGGGCGGGCGGAAGCTCCAGTACCTGGTCGCGGGGGGCGGGGGGGCGTTCATGCATCCCACGCACGACATACCGCGCGTTCTCCTACCGGGGGTGGACGAGGACGGTTTCGTCTGCTATCCGCGGCGCGGCGACTCGCTGGCGCTCTTCAGCCGCCTCTATGACCGCAAGCTTGGGTTCGGGCGAGGCCACTTCGAGATCTCTCCCGACGAGGCCGCCGTCTACCTGGGCGAGCGGCTCGACATCAAGCCGGGGCGCGACCACGACGATGTCGTCCTCAGCGACCGTGCTCGCAAGGCCGCCGAGCGCATCCTCCCCCTCCCCGGCCGCGCCCGGGGACCGCTTCACCCCCTGTTCGCGCTCTGGTTCGATATCAACGAGCCGCCGATGTTCAAGAGCTTCCTTCGAATCGACACCGGCGAAGACCAGGTGCGCATCCGCTGCTTCGCCGCAACCGGCTGCCGGGACCAGGAGGACAATCCTCCGATCGAGGACGAGCTCATCGCCGATCGAGCGGGCGACCGCTGGACCTGGCGCGAGGCGGGCCAGGGCTGATGTCCGCCGTGAGGGGGGAAGACGCCGAGGCGCTCTTGCGCCGGTACCAGCCTCAGCTCAGGTACGACTCCAACGAGGCTTTCTTCTGCGACTCGGCCGCGGAGTGGACGGACAACCCGTACAACGCCCTGACGCGTGAAGGTCGTGACGATCGGCCTGGGGAGCTGCTGGCGGCGGCGAAGCCCGAGGCGGGGAAGGCTCAGCTGAACCTCGCGTTCCTGGCGAAGTCGCGCTACACGAGCGGTGAGTCGGTCGAGGCCGCGGATTTCGTCGGCTGCTCGCGTCGCGACTACCGAGACCAGTACGTGGCCCTGCGGCAAGATCGCGTTTACGCCAACCGGATGTACGGCCGGATGAAGGAAGACCGCGGCCGCACCTGGCTTCAGTACTGGTTCTTCTACTTCTACAACGACTACAACCTGGCGGGAGGGTTTGGCCTCCACGAGTGCGACTGGGAGATGGTCCAGTTCCGGATGGGCGGGGGCGGCGAGGTTCCCGACGTCGCGGTCTACGCTCAGCATCGGTGGGCCGAGGTCGCGCCCTGGGGTGAGGTCGAGAAGGTCGAGGGCGAACCGTCGACGCCGATCGTCTACGTCGGCCGCGGCTCGCACGCCTCCTACTTCCGCGCCGGCTTTCACGAGACCGAGGCCTGGTACGACCTCGCCGACGGAAAGCGCACCACTCCCAAGCTCGAGCTGGAGATCGTCGGTGACGAGGAGCCGTCCTGGGCGACCTGGCCCGGCGTCTGGGGCGGCACACGGGCCCACATCTCGGGGCTCGAGACGGGCAGCCCGACCGCCCCCTGCCGACACGGGCAGTGGGCGCATCCCGCCGAGCTCCTCGAGGGCGCCCGCACGGTCAAGCATGGCTCGGCTGCGCCGGCTCCTTCCATTCGTGTCTCACGCGCGGGCGATCAGCTCGAGCTGACCTACGACTTCCGGCGCGATCCAGAGCGAAGGCCGGATCGACTCGTGGTCACGGTCAACTCCCAGGACGACTCGCTCCAGCCTCGGACCTTCACATTCGTCGTCGATACGGCGCTCTCGGGAACGATTGCCACGACGGTCGAGCTGAAGCCGACTCAGCATTACGACGTCTACGTCAGCGCCGTTGACGCCGACAGCAAGCCGACCGAGTCGGCCCTCACCCTCATCCGGCCGGTCGGCGCCGAGGAACCCGAGCCGGTCCCCGTGCTGCCCTGGTTCGGTCGAGTCGTGGACGCGATTCGCCGGTTCTTCGGGCGCGCCTGACGCGCATGTCATCGGACATCCGTCCATTGTTCGATCGCAGATTCTGTTGGATCGCCTACCTTGACGGCGAGCGCTGGAGGTGAGATTCTCGCTGCGAGCCTGTAAGGGGGGCGAGTGAGAAGCGGCGCTGCCGGGCCGATAGATGAGGTGATCCGAGGGGTGGTCTGATGCTCTTCGCGGGTTGCAGTTCGTGTGGGTCAGTGGTCCCGCTCTATTGCGGTGGGAAATTCATGCCGCACGTGCCGGTGCCAGTGGAGCCCTCGCCGATGGGGCCGGCCTGCGGGTGGTGCGGTCCCCTGCCTCCCATCTTCGTCTGCACGATATGCGGAACGGTTCAGGGCTTGTACCTGCCCGGAATGACCGTCCCGCCGGCACAGGGCGCTGGGATCGCGCCCCTCGTCGCGCCCGTGGTCCAGGCACCCCAGGGCGCCTCTCAGGCCCAGGTCCACGGCGGGCTCAAGGAGGCCGGGCACGAGTTCGTCAGCTCCTTCGGCAAGGGGCTCGGCGAGCAAGCTGCGCAGGCGGTCGGCGCATGGTTGAGGTGAAAAGATGATCTCGGGACTCCTATCGAATGCACTCGCGGAGGACGCCAGCGCGGGGAAACTCGAGGCAGCGATCGCAAGCGAGGCTCCCGACATCCCCCGCGCCGACATCACAGAGCTCGCCGAGTTGCTCGAGCGCTACCTCAACGGGGTTCCGAGCGCGCTCGATGCACTGACCACCATGGCGAAGGAGCCGCGGGTCGGCCGAAGCGTTGCTTTCGCTGCCGGCCAGGTTCTGGTCTACCTCGTCGACGAGGACGACCTCTTCCGCGACGCCGACCTGGGTGCGCTCGGCCTGCTCGACGACGCGTACCTGATTCATGCCTGTATCGCAGCGTTGCGACTGGAGTTCCCGGAACTGAGCGTGCCCTCGACCTACGCGCCTCCAGACGAACGCTCGCTAGCCGCCGTGCGCGGGCTCCTTCCGGCTGGAGTGGCCGCGGCGCTGGATCGAACCACCGAGAATCTTGTCCGGGTCGCGGCCGCTCTCTATTCCGGCGGCGGACAGGGTCCATCAGGTCCACCACCATCGCCGCCGACACTACGCGTCGGCGAGGCGCTCGCGGGTCTGCACTAACACAAGGAAGGAGCCGAAATGGAATCCTTAGGCACTCCGGAACCGAGTGGGGCTTCGGCCAGCGGCAAGCCTCCGCCGACGACCGGTACCGAGGAGAGCTGGTCGGACAAGGTCAAGACGATCGGTGGGCTCGTAGCCGTAGCGGTGGGGGTGTGTGTCGTCGGCGTGATAGCGGTGATCGCGCTCATCAAGGACTCGGACACCGCCGCCACCATCGCGAGCTCTGCAGGCGGAGTGATCGCGACCGTCGTCGGCGCTTACTTCGGGGTCAAGGTCGGCAGCGACCAGAGCAGGACGGCGATCGAGGCCCAGCGGGAGGAGGCCGCCAAGGCGCAGATCTACGCCGCGCACCTTCCGCCTGACCGGGCAGAGGACGTGCTTCGAATCGCCAACGAGACCGTGGGGAACATTCGGACGCGATAGCCGCCGAGCCCGCGTTCCTGAGGTTGAGCAGGTGGCGTACGCCTTCGCGTATCCGTGGTTCTCCTCGCCAGTCGCCCTCATCATCCGGGTTGGCGCGCCCTCCCGCCTACCGCACCGAGGCACGGGCGAGCACGAGCTGATCCGCGTCGGCGGAAACCACTAGCGCTCGCCATGCCTCCCCCCCTTCCAGGCTTCGGATGACGAGATCGTCGTCGTCGGTGAGCTCCCATCGCGCCGCCCGGGCCTCGGGCCGGTCCGTCGGCCCGGGGCCGGCTTCGGTCCCCTCTCCGCCCTCGCCGAGGTCGAGCTCTCGCCGGCCGCGTGACGGTGGGAGCTCGGTGTCGGCCGGAACGAACACCATGTGCTCGTCCGTGTCGCGCTCGTGAGCGTGGACCCAGCGACCACGAAGCGCCGTCCGGTCGACGGCCATCGTGCCTACTACGCGAACGAGCTCCGGGGGCCCGCTAGCGTTGCGTTCATCCGGCCGACCTGCCCGGCGCTGAACATCAACATCGCGGCGTCGTCGACATAGTCCATGTAGTTTACGAACATGTCGCCGTTCGGGCCGTTGTTGCAGGTGACGTGCGGGAACGTCGGCTTGCCGTAGTTCGGGCCGGCGGCGTTCGGCGTGTCCGCCACCCGGTCCCCGCCAGAGCAGCCCATGGTGTCGCCCCAGATGTGGCGCAGGTTGAGCCAGTGGCCGATCTCGTGCGTGGCCGTGCGCCCCAGATCGAACGGAGCGGTGGCGGTGCCGGTGGTTCCGAACGCCGAGTGCAGGATGACGACGCCGTCGGTGCGGGCCGGCGCGCCCGGGAACTGCGCGTACCCCAAAAGGCCGCCGCCGAGGTTGCAGACCCAGATGTTCAGGTACTTGCTTGCCGGCCAGGCCGCGACGCCACCGGTGGAAACCTTCTTCACCGTGTCGTCCGCGCCGAACGCGGCGATGTCGGTCTTCGTGCGCGTCACGCCGTCGGTCTGCTTTCCCTGCGGATCCCGCGTCGCCAGCTTGAACTCGACCTTGGTGTCCGTCACCAGGCTCTGCCACGGGGCCGGGACGTTGCTCTTGTCCGGGTTCGTCGCCCGGTAGTCGCGGTTGAGAACCGAGATCTGGGTGTTGATCTGCTGCTTCGAGATGTTCTCGACGTCGCGCTTGTAGACCACATGGACGACGACCGGGATCGTGATCAGCCGGCGCATCGCCTGCTGCGCCTCGCCGGTCCGCAGGGACCGCTCCGTGAACTCGTCGATGCGCAGCTGGTTGGCGCGGTAGGAGGGAAATTCCTCGCTAAGCCGCTCGTGTACCTCCATGGCTCCGCACGTCCGCCGCGGTGCTGGACTCATTGTTCATCCTCCTCCTCTCGCCTCGCGGCGAGGATGTCCCTCCTCGATCGAGGAGTGCTTGCATTACCTCATCAGGTGCCGCTTGAACCTCCTCTCAGCGGTCCGTTGGGATCGCCACCTCGCCGTCCTCCCTCATCAGGCGCTCGACGACGTCGTCCGACATCCAGACTCTAGCTCGCCAACACGTATGGTTCGAAGACAACCCATGCTGTTCACTCGCCAATGGATCGCTCCACAGACCCGGGATCGACAGCGGGTCGGTGGGGTTCCATCGCGGTTGGGACGCAACGAAACGTGGAACCCGTCAGGGGCTATCGGGTCGAGACTTGCGACCCGGGTGGCGCCCTTGTTGCCTTCCCTCGCTAGCGGTAGCCTGCCGATGCCGACAGTTCGAGGGGCTAAGGGGAGGACGCTCGATGGCCCGTGAAGGGGCAGCCTCAGAGGCCAGCGGCCCATCCGGTCGCTACCTGACTGCGGACGGGGGCCGCGCAGACGAGTCTGCCGTGCGCGCACGGCTCGACGATCAGATCGCCTGGTATGACGCCAAGAGCCAGCGGAACCAGCGCCGGTTCAAGGAGTTTAAGGTGTGTCAGATCGTGGTCGCGGCCGCGATCCCAGTCGCCGCCGCAGTGTCCGCACCGCTGTGGCTGATGGGAGGGGGTGGCGCGCTGATCGTCATCCTGGAGGGACTGCAGCAACTGCAGCAGTATCAACAGAACTGGACCACCTACCGCTCGACTTGCGAGCGGCTAAAGCATGAGAAGTTCCTCTTCCTCGGAGGCGCCGGACCCTATGCCCTGGCGCCTGAACCGGAGTCATTGCTGGCCGAGCGGGTCGAGGGTCTCGTCTCGCAGGAGCACGCGGCGTGGGTCTCACATCGCGAGGAGGGCAACAGGCAGTTAGCAGGCTGATCATGGACGGGGAAGGCGAATGAACGAGACCGGCGCGCCCAGCGGCGCTCGGGCGCCGAAGGTGTTCATCAGCTACCGCCGTGAGGACAGCGCTGCCTACGCCGGACGCTTGTACGACGCGATGGTGGCTCGATTCGGCGAGTCACATGTGTTCATGGACCTCGATCTCGCCCCCGGGGTCGACTTCGTCGAGCGGATTACCCAGGCGGTGGGTGCCTGCCACGTCCTGATCGAGGTCATCGGGCCGACGTGGGCGACGATTACTGACGACGAGGGCGCGGTCCGGATCGCGGATCCCGACGACTTCGTCCGCCTAGAGCTTGAGATCGCCCTCGGGCGCTCCGATGTAACGGTGATCCCAATCCTTGTCGGCGGAGCGCGGATGCCGGACCGGGACGACTTGCCGACGGAGGTGCGGGCGATCGCGCGACGCAATGCGCTCGAGCTCAGCGACGTGGGCTGGCGCTACGACATCGGGCGGCTAATTACCGTGTCAGAGGAGCTCCTCGCAGGCACAACGGCGGTCCATCCCGCCGCGACAGGGCGCGACTCAGATGCGTCTCCCGAGGTTTCGTCCGCGGTCTCCAAGGCTGGGTCTGCGGGCGTTCGGCCTCGTATCGCCGGCCGACGGCAAACCGGCGGCTGGCCTCGGCGTCGCACGGGTTTACTAATCGGCGCCGCCGCGCTCCTGCTCGCCGGAGCGGTGGCGGTACTCCTGAGCGGGGCGCTGGGCGGCGGCTCCGGCGGCCCCGGACCGGAGCAGCTCGACTTCAAGCGCTTCCAGGCTGCGACCTTCGCGGTCGACGTGCCGCGACGTTGGAAGGAGGACCCACAACCGCCCGGTGCTCTGGCCGGGCTCAGCAGCCGAAATCAGCCGCTGGAGCTGCAAATCATCCGGGACCCGGACACGTCGCCTGAGGACCGTGCGCGAGAAGTGGAGATTAAGCAGAGCAAGCAGAAGGGGTTCGAGGCGATCGAGATGCCGACCCTCGAAACGATCGCCGGCCGGGCCGCGGTGCTGTTCGCGTACAAGCGCAACGTACCGGGACTCGGCCCGGCGACCGTCTACGTCTACTTCTTCAACGCGGGTGGGTACGGGTGGAGAACCCCCGCGATTGCGGGCGATGCCGCCAATAACGGACCCGAGTTCGCCAAGACGATCGCGACACGGATGGCCGAGACACTTCAATCACCGCCCCCCTGATGCCGACGGCCCACCGCGTCGTTTCAATAGCGGCTGGTCGCACACGTCGAATGCCGGTCGCAGGTAGCCTCGAAGACGGGCTCGGGGCAGCTCGACGGGTACCCCGGCCTTGATTGATCGAAGCTCGGACGGGCGGCTTTGACGGGGCGGCGCGGTGTTGATATACATGGACCCAGCCAGCCCTATCCGAAGGCGGTCAACCAAAGTGCCAGATCCAGGTATCGAGCCGTCCCCAACCGGTTCATTTGGCGAACGTAAGGATCAGCCGTCCGCCGAGAAGGAAGTGGCGCCTGCCTCATCATCCAGGGAAAGCGTCCAAAACTTCACGCGGCGGCCGAAGGATGAGCCGGAAACGGGCCCGCAGGGCACCGCGAAGCGCCCCCCGAACATCGACCGCGCGACGCCGGAGGGGTAGGGCGGAAACGTGTGGGTTGCCTTTCACAACAACTCCAACCAACACGTCTGGGTAGCAACAATGCGCCAGGACACCGACGCGTGTGGGGGTGAGGGCGGGGACTGGCGCACCGAGGGCTGGTGGTCACTGTCGCCGGGCGAGCAGAAGACGGCGTTCGGGACAACGAATCAGTTTGCCTACTTCTATGCCGAGGCCGAGGACGGCAGCTGGTGGGGCGACAACTCAGGACCCGGTGTCTACGTGACCGACGACCAATTCGATGACTGTCTTGCCATCGGCCATTCCGCCCCCTGGCGCATCGTCAATATGGCCGAGATCAACGTCGGTTGGCCGCCCGCCTTGCCGGGGACGCACACGATCAACCTGAACTAGCCGATCCCAGACGGCGGCGTGCTGCCATGCACCCCAAAATGCGCGGTACTCCTCGAGCCCACCTTCATCCGCTCTCGCCACCCGGAGCAGGGAGTATGAGGTGCGCTGTTCAACCGGCTCCCTGCCATCAAGCAGGACCGGCGGCGCCCTGATCCCCCTTTCGACGCGGGCCAACGCAGAGCCCCCGCGGCCGACAAGTCGACGTTGGCGAGCGGCCTCTACAAGGTGGGCGCCCTGCTGTGCACGCACGAGGACCTGCACACTGCGGCCGCCGCCCGACGCTCTCAGCACGGATTCGGGGGCTGATCGTTGGCCGCTGAGCAGAGCGGAGGGGACCGCGCCAAGGCCCTGCCCGAAGACATCGACGAAGCGTGGCGAAGAGCCCCGGCGCCCTCGCTCACCGCGGGAGTTCGCCTCGCCAATCCGGAACGGCGGAGCGGCCTCGTTCATCTGCACTATTAGCAACGCTCTGTCCTGCGCTAGGGGCCGTTCCGGCGTCCTAGCGTGTGAGGCACCTTGACCTGAGCGTGGTTCGGTGGGAGGCTCGAATGACTACAAGCCACGGTTCGCTGCGCCGGCGCGGTCGCGCGGACCCGGATAGGAGGCGCGATGCCACGCAAGATCAAGGGCTACGGCTGGACTCCAGATCTACCTGACGGCCGCGACCTGCTCTACGCGGCGCCGCCCAGGGCGCTCATCGAGCTGCCGCCCAAAGTCGACCTGACCGGTGACTGCCCCAACGTCTACGACCAGGGGCAACTTGGAAGCTGCACCGCAAACGCGATCGGCGCCGCGCTTGAGTTCGATCAGCTCCAGCAAAAGGAGGAGTCGTTCACGCCCTCGCGGTTGTTCATCTACTACAACGAGCGCGAGATTGAGGGCACCGTCGACTCCGACTCCGGGGCCCAGATCCGCGACGGGGTCAAGAGCGTCGCGAAGGACGGAGCCTGCAAGGAAACGACCTGGGCCTATGACATCGACAAGTTCCGCGACCACCCGCCCAAGGACGCCTACACCGAGGCCGAAGACCACCAGGCGATCCGCTATCTGCGGCTTACCCAAGCACTGAGCCAGCTCAAGGGGTGCTTGGCCGAAGGCTTTCCGTTCGTCTTCGGCTTCGCCGTCTACGAGAGCTTCGAGGGCCCGGACGTCGCCAAGAGCGGGCACGCCCAGATGCCACGAGCCGGCGAGCAACAGCTCGGCGGGCATGCGGTTTTGGGGGTGGGCTACGACGAGGACCAGCAGTGGTTCATCGTCCGTAACTCCTGGGGCCCGGACTGGGGGATGAAGGGCTACTTCACCCTTCCCTATCCATACCTCCTTCAGGGATCGCTCTCGAGCGATTTCTGGACCATTCGCTCGGTCGAGTAGGGATGGGACGAGGGCGAGGGGGGCGAAAGGCCGCGGGGGCGCCACCGGTGAGTGATCCTGCGCCGGCTCCGCCGACTCCTGAGCCGCTTCAGGGACGGAACGGACTCCGACGCTGGATGGCGGAGATTGACGAACACTTTCGGGGCTGGCAGGTCGTCGTTGATGATCTGCGAGATGCCGGAGGCGCAGTCGTCGCATTCAGATTCGCGGACACGAGAGCGGCGTCGAGCTGGATGAGCCGATGGGTGCGCTGGCGCGCTACGCCCGCGAGATCCAGCCTCACCTCGAGAGAGTCGGCGCCATGATCGAGTTGGATCGCGGAAGCTGCCTCGGATGCAGCTGGCGCGCAAAGCAGGGGCGTCTACTCCCGCAGCCCGGCGGGCTTCGAGGGCTTCCGAAGGCTCGCCGAACCAGGCCTTTGTGGACATGGTGACCGGCGAGGGATACGCGGACGTGCACGAGCATCGGGCAGCGGCATTCGAGCGTGCTGAACTCATCGCCACCAGCGCATGGGAGACCGGACCCCTAAGACCGAGTTCGCGTTCGTCGGGCCTTCATGCCGTGGATGTCGCCGCGCCGCTCGAGAGATCAGCGACCCGATCCCAGATTGGGCCGAGCACGGTGCTGAGCGCAAGACGGTCCCATACACGGTCACCGACGACATGGACGCGCCGAACCCGACTCCGGAGAGGAGTACTTCCACACCAACACCCAGCTCTACAAGACGCTCGACGAGCACAACCGCCTCAAGATCGGCCGATGCCGCGACCGCGCCGTGGAACGTCCCCCCGCCTGGCACCGAGCCGACGATGGACGGGTTCGTCACCGACTACATCAGCACGTTCACTGGCAGAATCCTGACGGCGGCTTCGAGCACGCGATCCTCGGGTGCGACTATATGATGGGCGGCGGAGACATCTAGAGGGGAGATGGACTATGTCCGAGTATCTCGTCGGCGGCCGCTGGGACGTCCATCAGAGCAACGGCTATCACGTGATTTTCGAAATCGGGCAGCATCCGCCCGACGGCCAAGACCTCGTCGGTAGCGCGACTCTGGACGACGGCACCACCGGGGGAGGGAGCGGCCGAGTGCAGGGCAACCAGTTCCATTTCAGGGTCGAATGGCCCAACGGATCGGTCGGCATCTACAACGGCACCTTCGCTTTGGACGGACGCATAAGCGGAATCTCGTTCGACGAAACCCATCCTGAATCGCAGGCGACATGGTGGAGCGGGGCGAACTTCGAGAAGTAGCGCGGACGGCGCTCTGATTCGGCGCCGGCCAGAGCGAGACAGCCGCTCGGGGCCTGATCTCGTGAGATCCGCCTCCCTGGGCCCGCCAGGCTGACGGTCTGTGAGCGGCGGAAACGGCTTGTGTCTCGACCCCTTTGGTTCTGAGGAGTTCCTGGTGACGGCCCGGGGCACACGGCCCGATTAAGCGCAAGCCGCGGCGAAGTCGATCCTCCCGGCCCAATCGGGATGGTCGATCAACGGGTTGCGATTCCCCTGGAGCTCGGCGACTACGAAGTTCCGATGGAGCTCGTAGTCACTGACCGGATCTCCCTCGTGCCAGTCAAGGATCATCGGTAGCCGATCGGGGGTGAGCTCGTGCTCGGAGTCGCCGATCACCCCCGGATAGCGTAGGAGGAAGTAGAGCGTCGCCCGGGCGACCGGCCCCTTGCCGGCGCCGGGCTCAAAGCCGACGTCCTCGCGCCGGCCGCAGGCCTCGCGCGTGACCTCCTCGGTGTCGGGGAAGTCGAAGTAGGGGTAGTTGCCGCGAAAGCTGTTGCAGCCCATCTCGCAGGCGAACAGGTGGTGGATGTCACCCCGCATCGGCTCGTGCTCGCCAAACCACGACTGGCAGACGACGTGCTCGCAGTTGTAGGGGAGCTCGGCCTCGATGGCGGCGGCCTCGGCCGCGAGCTCGCTCGGTCCGAGCACCGTCCGGCGGAGGTTGAAGGCGAGCATGCGCTCCGTTCGTTGGCGCTCGACCTCGGCGTCGGCCCGGATCAGCTCCTCCGGGGTGAAGGTCTTGCCCGAGTAGATCGAGCGCAGGACCCCGTCGGGGTGCAGGTCGACCCGCGGGTAGACCATCTCCGACGGCCTATAGGCGGGGCGGGGGTCGTGGGTGCGCTCGAGGAGCTCTGCGAGCGCCGCGCGCAGCGGCTCCCCGTCGTCGGCGTCGAGACCCTGGTAGTAGGCCTCGCGGGCGCTCTGGTCGGCGGCGTCGTCGTAGTAGGGCGCTTCCTCGGCCTCCCTGACCTTTGCCAGCGCCGCGTCGACCGCCGCCGCCACAGCTTCATGAACTCGAGCGCTGACCGGGTCCGTCGCCACGGGTCGACTCTAGCTCGCCAGCACACGTATGGGCTGTTTCACACGCCTGCATCTCGTCGCACATGCGCGCCACCGAGAGGCGCTCCTTCGAACCCCACGGTTCTTCGTCGCGGGTGGAGCTGGATCACGGTGAGGTCGCGAGGCGCCCGTGGGGCACTGCTGCTTTCGCGTGAAAGCAGAAGCGACGGCGGAGGCCCATAGTCGTCCTCATCAGCATCTTTCGCGAATCTGAGTCGCTGTCCCACACGTCTTCGCCGTCGCCAGCGGCAGCGTGGCGGCAATGGTCCGGCAGGCATAATCCCGTGCATAGCGGCACCGGGAAACGACGAGTGAGGAGTGGAGCGGCAAGAGCGTGAGGGAGGGAGGGAGGGAGGGAGGGAGGGAGGGAGCCGGACGACGTACGCGCTCTCATTACCTGGGTTCAGAATCACTCACGCAGCCAACACGCCGGTGGCCGGTGCGCTCTCAAGCCAGGATTGGCCCCACTGGGGGATACTCAGCGATCAGCGCCGCCCGAAGTTCCGAGAGGCGCGGCTCCTCCTCCTCCGCCGTGGCCACATAGCTCGTGTCGAGGAGCATCGGCTTGCCCCACGCGAGCAGTGGCTCGAAGCGATCCGGATCGGCGTCGCTGAGACCGGGCAACCAGTCCGCTCGCCCGTAGACGAGGTTGCCGCCGATCATCACCAGCTCGACCCAGGAGGGACCGGCCGCGACGACGTTTTCCCACGCATCCTCCTCGCGGCGCTCGAGGACGACGAGGTCGGCGGGCCGCCCGCGCTCGAGGCGACCGAGCTTGTCCTCGAGCCCGGCGATCATGGCCGCGTCGCGGGTGACCATGTCGACCATCTGCTTCGCGGTCGGCTCGCGCCCTCGCTGCTCGGCGATGCACCGCCGCGCGACCTTCATCTCCGCCAGCAGGCTGGTGCTGCCGCTTGGCAGCCAGTCGGCGCCGAGCCCGATCGGAAGCCCGAGCTCGAGCGCGTCTGCGGCCCTGGTGGTCTCCCCGTAGAGACGCAGGTTGGACTGCGGCGACCAGACCAGCTTCGCCCCGGCATCGTTGAGATCGGCGAGCTCGTCCTTTATCAACGCGGTGCCGTGGATGACCACGGTCGCCGGGGTGAGGGCGTTGAGTGCGACCAGCTTCTCGAACTCACCGCGCGACAGCTCGTTGTCGGAGCGGCCCTCGGCGAGGTGGACATAAAAGGCCTTCACCTCGGCGGCGTCGATCCCGGCGAGGATGCTTCGAAGCGAATCCATCCCGAACTCGCTGCCGGGGGTCGGGAGGTCGATCAGCGCCCGCCCGACCTGGGAGCCGAAGATCCACTTGTCGACGTTTCTGACCAGCGCCTCGTCCTGATAGCCGCTCACCGCCCCGCCGGTGCCCTGGATCGCGGTCACCCCGCCGACCAGGGCTCGGATCTCGGCGTAGCGAAGCTGGGTCTTCGCCGGCAGCACCTCGAGCAGGTGGTTTTGCGGGTCACGAACCAGGAGCCTGTAGAGATCGCTGCCGCGCCAGGCGTAGCGGTTGATGAACTCCTTCGGCGGCTCCCAGGCGGCGAAGATGTTGAACTCGGGGTGGCCGTGGAGGTCGATCAGGCCGGGGGCGATCACGCCACGGGTCTCGTGCACGCGAACGCCCTCGGGGCGGCTCTCGGCGACCGCCTCGATCTGACCTCCGTCGACGACCACATAGCCGTCGGCGATCGCTCCGCCGGGCGCCAGCACGGCGCCGCGGAGGGCGACCGGCTCCGCCAGCGGCACGGTCGGCGCCGGTGCGGCCGCGAGCGCGGCCGGGGGCGGCGGGGGCAGCTCCTCAACTACCCCGGCCCGATATGCGGCCTCGAAGCGGTCGTTCGGCACCTGAATCTGCCCGGCCATGGCTCCGGCTAGCCCGTCTCCGGCGCATGCCAGATCAGCGTGTGGCCGTCATCGGGGGAGGGCCGGGAGACCGAGTTCTGGGCGCTGCCGGCCGCGCGCCGACCCACGCGTCGTCGCCGACCCCGCGAGCCCCTCGCGAGAGCGGAGAGGCATCGAGCGGAGCCTCGCGGAACTCGACCAGGCGAACTAGGAGCGCGACGAGTCGCGCGACGCGGCCCGAGGCCCCGCGGACGTGCGGCATGTTCGGTGGTCCTACTGAAGACCCGCGATCACCGCCCAGGTCGCAATTGCGCCACAAATGCTCGTGTAGTGCCCATAAGCGGTGTAGTAGCCGACCGCGTAGGTTGTCTGCATGTTGACGCGAAATTCCTGCGTCGGCAGGTCACCGTTGATCACAGGGTCCGACATGTTGCGAATGACCCCCCACTTGGGCGGATCATTGAGCTCAGAACACAGAAGTCCGAGAACGGCATCTCCCATTTCGACGGCGCAGCCCTCCTTGTCGAGGCGGTTCTCCGACGTGCCGTACTCGAAGTAGTCCGTAGTCAGAATCGGCCAAAACTCGGGCATGTCGTGTCCGTCGATGCGGATCTGTGGCACGTTGCCGCGGCCTTTGAGGGGTGGCCCATTCCACGCATATTCCTTCGTCGGCGGACCGATGTCCGGCTCTTTGAGCTGATCTCCAACCGGCCGCATCAGCGCCTCGGCTTTTGCGACATGGTCGGTCGGGATGTCCCAATTGGACTTATAGGACTGGCCGTTGAAGGGCTCATTCTTGAACTCGTCGTTGAGACGGAACTTCGCGCCTCGTGTGATCACCACATCGCCGAGACCGAAATTTTCGAACACCGCTCCCGAGGTCCCAATCGTGAGGATCAAATCGGCTTCGGTCTCTTCAATCACGGCGCGGAAGAGCTCCTTGACCGGCAGAGTGGCGGTCCCGTCGCCGGTCTTCTTCCCATCCTGATTCATGTGCAGCTCTGATTTGGCGCAGAGCACGGCTTTCGACCCGATCCGGGTCGGGAAGTAGCTCGCCAAGCGTCTCGCGTTCAAGGCAGGAGCGCCTCCGCGGATCTGATCTTTGAGGGCGTCAAAGCCCTTGGTGTACGGGAACCAGCTGAGCCGGCTATGTCCTGGGGTCAGGATCTGTGCCAGCGCGTCAGCCTCATCGGCGGTCCAGGTGATCACTGCGACATCACAGTTGGGGAACGGATCATCGTCCTGCGGAGCTTGCGCGGGAGCCTGAGGATCCGGAGCCAGGTCGTCAGGCCACTCGATCGGTGCCAGGGTCGGAAGCATGGCCTCGGCCTCGGGCGCTGGGACTATCTGCGTTCCGCGCGCCAACAGATAGCGAGCGATTTCCAATCGGTTGGGATGTATGAGCTGCTCGGGCATACGTTCGCCTCCTCTCGCCTACGGCATCAGTTTCTCGGCAGCCACCCGGCGCTGTCAAGTCACTTGGACGGAAAGGTCGTGGCGTCGAGCCAATGACCGTCTTCCCTGAAGCCATGTGAGGCCTTCGACGGACTTCTGCTTTGCGCGAATAGCAGGAGCAAGCTGCGGAGGCGGACTCGCTCGATGATCCGTCTGTAGTAGCGAGCGACGAATCGGGCCCGGATCCGCACCCACGACGCCGTGGTACCACTTTGGTACCGACTGCTGTGTCCTATGTGCCCAGATCGTCCGTGCCCGGGGACGCTGGGGACGCTGGGGAAGCCGAAGTACGCATCGAGAAATTTTCCCGGCCCTTCCCGCGGGTTCTGCCGCCCGGGCCGGTAGCCAGTATTCGGGGATATCGAGGAATCCGAGGGAAGGCCGCGGAGAGGCTCGGGGACATATGTCGTCTGTCTCGCGATGCCGCGGGAAGCCGCATGAGCCGGTCGAGATGGGATCGACCAGCGCCGTCGGGAACCCTCACCTCGGAATGCAGCCTCAGGCTCGCCATATGGGATCACCGGGGTAACAAGATGGGAAAACGGTGGTAGCAACCGGCCGCGCCGACTGAGCAGAATCCGCGTTCGAAGCGGACTCTCGGGCTTTCGGCGAGCGGTCTACTTACGGAGGGAGGGTTTGTCGCAGCAAGGCAGGCAATCCTGAAGACGCGCTCTAGCGCCGACCGATTCTCCATCTCTCTAGTCCGGTCGAGTGGGTCCGGCAGGCTCCTCGACTACCCCCTGGAACTGGGCTGCGATCGCCTCGCCGGCGCTCTGGACGAGCTTGCCGACCACGGGGTGAACGAGGATCCCGGCGACCGAACCGGCCAGCGCGGGGAGGTTCTTCGCGAACCAGCGCTTGACGTACTGGACGGTCGTGAGGTCCGGCTCCTTGGCGGTGATCGCTTCCTCGAGCTCGTCCACGCGCTCGACCGCCGCCTCCTTCTTTTCGGGCGGCGCGCCGGCCTCGACCTCCCCCTTCAGGTCGGCGAACGCCTGCCGCAGCTCGGCGAGCTCGGCCTCGGTCACCTCGACCTTCATGTCGCCAGCGGCCTGGCGCTGGCCGATGTCCTTGCCGACCGCCACCTGCCCCTGGACTGGCCCCGCGATGTTGGCGCTGATCTGATCGCCGTGCGATCTCTCCTCGTTCAACGATTGCTCCTTTCGCTAGGGGATGATCGAAGTGGTGCTGGTCGATGTGGAAGTGGTCGAAGTGGCCGAGGAGGTGGTCGAGGTCGAAGTGGTCGAGGAGGTGGTCGAGGTCGTCTCTTGCTCTGCCCCCCACTCTTGCTGCGCCGAATTGTCGTTCTCGTTCGACTCCTTCACGCTGTCGGCGACGTCCGCCTCGACGGTGGCGGTGGCCGGGAGCGGACACGGAGCGTCGAGGCTCTCCTTCCCCGTCTGAGTCTGACCCGGGTCGAGAGCCGCCGCATGCTGGGTCAACGCGTGGCTCACGTCGTTGTCGTCGACGAACGTGATCTGTGTCTTGCTGAGGCCCGCGGGCGCAGTGCCTGCGTTCTCGAGCGTGTAGGAGACCTCGCACGTCCGCCCGGTCACGTTGCCGTCGACCGCGCTCACCACCAGATTCGGCTTGGCGGTGCCGCCGGGTGGCGTCCCTCCGGGCGGAGGGTTGCCGGGAGCCGGGGCCGGGCCGTTCGCGGGAGCGGCCTGGTTCTGCGGGTTCGGCGAGGGCCCCTTCGAGCCGCCAGCGAGAAGCAGCGGCGTTGCGACCGCGGCCGCCACGGTGACGAGCGCCGCGATCAGGACCACCGGCCAGGAGAGCCAGCGGCGCCCGTTGCCCCGGAAGATCGGCGGGCCCGCCGAGAGCAGCTCGAGGTTGTGGCGGGTGATCGCGGCTCCCTGCTCGTCACCGAGCGCCTCGCGCATCTCGAGCGCGGCCGTGAGGCTTGCCCTCGCCGCCTCCCGGTCCCCGAGGCAGAGCGCGCGGCTTCCGAGCTGGTGCAGGCTCCACGCCTCGGCCGCCCTGTCGCCGAGGCGCCGGGCGGCGCCGAGCGCGATGTCCAGCGTCAGCAGCCACGATCCCCACCGCCCACCGAGGCTGAAGCTCCTGTCCAGGACGCGCGCGAGCCGCAGCGTCACGTTCCCGCCCCCGGTGCTCGCCGCCCATTGGAGCAGGCCGAGCGCAACGGGCCCGTCGGCGGGCTCCCGAAGCTCGTCGCCGCGGCTCGCGAAGTGGGAGACCAGGCGCTCGCGCCAGCGGTCACGCTGCGGCTCGGCCACGAGCTTCCCTCGAAGGTTCGGCGCGACCGTGTAGCGCGGGCTGTGGCTCTGAACCAGGCTCCGCTCCTCGAGCGCCTTCAGCTGCTCGTCGACGTCGGGCGCCCCGGTGACCTCCGCGAGGTCGTCTATATGAACCGATCCCGCCGGGACGGCACTCAGCGCTTCCAGCAGAGCCCGCTTCTCCTGCGTCAGCGAGCCGCCGAGAGACTTCTCGAGCGCGCCCGTCCCGGCGCCCGCGATCTCGGCGAGCTGCGTCGCGCCGAGGCCCCGGCGGATCTCGGCTGCGGCCTGCAGCAGCCGCAAGGGGTGACCCTGCACGCTCCTCCAGAGGCTTCGCGCCGCCTCGCGCTCCTCGCCGGAGAGGGCGCGCCCGACCTCGCCCTCCACCAGCGCCAGCGCCTCGCCCTCGCCGAGGCCCTCGAGCTCGATCGCCTCGCCCTCCCCCCACAGCCTCCGTCCGGCCGAGGCGCTCAGCAGGGAGCACCAGGGCAGCGCGTCCATCAGCCGCTCGAGGTCGTCGCGCTCGAGCTCGAGGTCGTCGAGGATCAGAAGCGCCCGTCGCTCGCCGAGGTACTCGCCGAGCTGCGCCGGCGTCGGAACGAAAGTCGTCTCGCACTCATAGAAGCTCTCGAACACGAACTGGAGCGAGTCCCCGAGCGGCTCGCCGGCGGCGGCGTGGTGGATCGTCCCCTCTGGAGGGCGCTGGCCCAAGTGGTGTGCGAGGTGGCGAAGGAGGACGCTCTTGCCAATCCCCGGCTCGCCGAAGAATTCCACCGGCGAGCCCGAGGCGATCGCCTCCGTCGCAGCCTCGAGCTGCGGCTCCCGCCCGAGGAGCCTCGGGAAGTCGCGCGGCAGCCGCAGGACGGGGAGCTGGCGAAGCCGCGGGTGAGGCTGCCCCTTCGGCGCAACGTAGTTGAGAACCGAGCCGGCCTCCGCGTAGAGCTGCGTGATGTTCTCGCCCACGGCGACCTGCCCGCCCGTGATGACCGCGCCGGCAAGGTCAGCGGTAATGGTCGGCCCGGCGCCCGCGCCTTCCGCGCTCTCCTTCCGCCCCCGACGCATCCCGAGCATCAGCTCCTCACTGTCGCGAGCGTACACCCGGCCGAGGCGGCGGTCAACGCCCTCGCCGCCCGGCCATCCCGAGGGCCACCCCTATAGCATCACCACGTTGAGCTTACGGTTGACTACGCGGACCTCGTCAGCCGCCGCCGTCGGCGGAGATCGCCGGCTCCAAGCTCGCCTCGTTGGCCGGGTGACCGGTCGAGGAAACGCTCACCAACCTCGTCTTGTGGAGCTTTCGGTCGCGCACGAACACGGCCCAGGCTCGGACAGGAAAACTACCCATGGCACGTGACCGGGTTCGACTGTGCGGGACTTTCTGCTTTCGCGTGAAGCAGGAGCGCGGGAAGCGGATTCCCGCTAACCGTGCTTGATGCGAAATCCGCGCTTGGCGGGCGTCCGATCCCGCTTTCCGTTGGCACCGATGGCGAAGACCTTGAAGACGTGGTGACCGGGCTTGAGGTGCCCATAGAACTTCCCCCCGCCGAAGCAGCGCCGATACTGCTGATGGTCACGCTTGCACTTGTAGCGGTACCCCGGGACGCCGCCGTGCCCCTTGAAGTCGATCAACACGCCTCGGCCCCCGAAGTCGATCCCGGTGATGTTCGTATTCGGCCGCACGGCGAGGTGGATCGTCTTGCTGTTATCCGCTTGACAAGCGGGGGTCGCGGGGACCCGGGCGTAGAAGTCGCCGGGACGAGAGGCATACCCGTCAAACCACCTGTAGCCGCCGGCGTGGTTCCTGTATGACTGCGTCTTGGACACCGCTTTGTCTCGCCCCGGGTTCTGCTTCTTACCCGTCTGCTCGAACAGCTTGACCGTGCGATGGTTCGCGCATTGCTCGGGCTTTGGGCTGAACACCTTGCCGTCGAACCTGCCGTGGCTTTCGAGTTTGCCGTATTGGATCGTGACGCCCGAGCGAGCCGCTCCCGAACCAGCTGCTCCGACAACGCCTGGCAGGGCGGCAAGGCCACACACTGTTGCTACCCCCGCGGCGGCTGTGACTGCGAAAGACCGTCTAGTCCGATCCACGATCCCAGCCTAGGACCACCTGGCGGCTCTTTGCATCGGGATTTTCGAGCAGCCTTGGATCGGCGAACTACTGATACGCCTGCGCCGAGGCTCGACTCATTCCGAGACTTCTGCTTTCGTGTGAAAGCGGAAGTGGGACCGGATGTCCCGTAACGCTTCCGCACTGTATCGGCACGCTCCCCAGCGGCCGATGGGAAACAAATGGGAAGATCAACCTTCCCATTAGACGGCCTCTATCGGCCTCAGTCGGACGTTGGCGGCGGGATCGCTGGGTGACCTCCAGTCACGGGAAACCGCTTCGCTAGGCGGGATCTGGCTCTATCAGCGGAGGGGGAGGGATTCGAACCCTCGACACGCCTTGACGACGTGTAACGGTTTTCGAGACCGCTGCACGTGCCGCGACGACGCGATGATCGGGTGGGTGCCCGTCGCGGCCGGTAGCAACCTCGAAAGGACCGTCGACTTGAACATCGCGCTCGGTAGAGGTACGAAAACGGCAGATGTCTAACGATTCAACGGCCATAACTGCGTCGGTGTCCGGGCGTGCGCCGGGAAGCGACCAAGCTGTGCCCGGGATTACCCGGAGGCACTCGCGTCGCTGCGAGTCCCGCCAGGGTCGGGCATGCTCGTGTCGGCCCACCTACCAGGCGCAGGCGTGGTCGGCCCGCGACCGAAAGCCTGTTCGGCGCACGTTTCCGACCCTGACTCAGGCGCGTGCCTGGCGTCAGAAGGCCCAGGTCGACCTCCGGCACCGACGGATGAACGCGCCGTCGGCAATGCTGCTGCAAGACGCGGCGGCACAGTGGCTTCAGGCGGCGCGCGCCGGCGTGGTTCGCACCCGCTCCGGCGAGCCCTATAAGCCCTCGGCGCTCCGAAGCTACGAGGCGGCGCTTAGGCGCGTGATCCTGCCCGAGCTCGGCCACCTCCGCCTCTCGGCGCTCACCCGGGCCTGGATCCAGGAGCTCGTCGACGGCCTCGTCGCCTCCGGCCTTGCCCCGAGCACGGTCGCCAATGCGATCCTGCCGCTGCGCGCGATCTACCGGCGCGCGGTCGAGCGCGAGCAGGTTGCGCTAAACCCGACCCTCGGCCTCGCGCTGCCGAAGGAGCGCCGCGGTCGCGACCGGGTCGCGGAGCCGCGCGAGGTCGAGGCGCTCCTTCGCGTGCTTCCGCCCCGCCACCGAGTGCTTTGGTCCGCCGCCGTCTATACCGGGCTTCGCCGCGGCGAGCTCCAGGCGCTCTTGTGGAGCACGGTCGACCTCGACGCCGGCATTCTCCGGGTCGAGCGCTCCTGGGATCGGGTCGCGGGCCCGGTGGCGCCGAAGAGCCGCTCCGGCGAGCGAACAGTCCCGATCCCCGGCGCCCTTCGCGCGGAGCTTCGCGCCCACCGGCTGCGCCAGGGAAGCGGCGGCGTGGGTTTCGTCTTCTCGGCCACCGGCGAGCGGCCGTTCGATCCCTCAAACGCGCTTCGCGCCGCGAGGAGAATGTGGGAGGCGGCGGGGCTTCGGCCGCTCGGCTTTCACCAGTGCCGCCACACCTACGCCTCGTTCATGATCGCCGCCGGGGTCAACGCGAAGGCGCTTTCTGCCTATATGGGCCACTCCTCGATCACCGTCACCCTCGATCGCTACGGCCATCTGATGCCCGGCAACGAGCGCCAGGCGGCGGCGCTTCTCGACCGCTTCCTCGAGCGCGGACGCGGCCCGCTCCGACCGCGAGGTCGTTCTCTCGCCGGCGGTGGGGCGGATCGCTAATCGGCCGGAGCCGAGCGCGGACCTCAGGGCCCGCGGTCATCCGCAGAACGTGCGGACGGACGAGGAGAAGCGTCGGTGGAGGCTCGCGGAGGCGATCGGTGCGGCGCTGTTTGCCGACGCCGGTCCGGCGGCTGTACTGATGGCCGCCGGGGTCATCTATCGCAGCGAGATTCCGACCGACTGAGCGGGCACCGGCGGGGGATGGGCTCGATCGAAGCCGCTGCCAGCGAGGCGGGCTGCTCGGGGTCCGAATCGGGCAGTCGCCGTGGGCCATGGTTTCATCGGTATGTGGAACCACGACTCACCGAACCCATCGACGAGTGCGCGAGCGAGCGCGATGCGCTTCGGCTTCGCAACCGCGGCGCGACCTATGAGGCAATCGGACAGGCGCTCGGCTTCTCGCGTGGCAAGGCCCACCACCTCGTGCGAGCAGGCCAGAAACGGGCCGTCGACGACGCCTACGAGGTCGCCCGCCCACCCGGGCGCTCCGGCGAGAGGACGCGGGAGCGTGGCTCTGAGCTCCTCGGCCGACTCGACCTCGACTTTCGGCGTGTCCACCGCGTGCTCGAGAACCACCTCGATCTCGACGGTGAGAGCAGTAACGACGCGGCCCCGCGCCTGCGCGTTGCCAGCCTCGAGGCTGACTTCGCCGAGGGGTGGGGCCGGCTCGCCGAGAGGCTCGCTGGCCTCGATACAGCGAAGCCCCGAGACCGCAAGCGCGGGGGCGCCGACAGCGGCCTGTGCCGGTCCGTCAGACGGAGCTTCGTCGCCCTTCTCCGAATCGCGGCGGAGGCTGACGCGGTTCTTCGCGACCAGGTGCGGGAGACGTTCGTAGTCGCGGTCTTCGGTCGGGACCTCGCCGAGCTCGCCGAGATCCTCGAGATTGAGTGCCCGCCCGCCCCGCCGCTGCCAACGGATTCGCCTGGGCTTGAATCAGGCGCAGGTGCCGGCGAATCTAACCGCGAGGAAGTGACCCTCGACCGCGACGCCCGGAGGCGCCGCAACGAGCGGATCGTCACCGCGCGCGTCGGCGGCGCCTCGGTGACCGAGGTCGCCCGCGTCTACGGTCTCTCTACGCGCCAGGTCTGCCGGATCATGGCCGAGCATCGCAGCGGGCGTCGCGTGGCACCGCCGGCCGTGCTCGAGGCGATGGACGAAGCCGTGTGCGCACTGCGCCGCGATCTGCGGGATATCGACGAACGCACCGACGACGCCGAGGACTCCGTGACGCGTGTCCGGCTCTGCGCCGAGCGGCTGAGTCTGGTGGACGGCTACGTCTCGGTGCTGAGCATGGGTGGCTGGCTCTCGGCCGAGGCCTGGGTGGCGGCGCGGAAGAACGCGGCCGCGCTGGGCAGGTATCGAGAGGAGTTCGCGAGCGAAGCGAACGAGCGGCTTCGGCGTCTCCTCAAAGAGCACGATGTGGCCCCAGAGGTGATCGAGCTCGCACTTGACGAGGTGCTCATTGCCGCCGGTCTCGAGGAATGGCTCCACTAGGGGGATGACAATGTTCAGGCACGGACGTGTCCGCTGGGAACCATCGCGCAGACCATCGCGCGCTGGATCTAAGGGCCAGCAAACGGCTTGAGGATGCGGGTTAGGGCGACAGCGGCGAGCATCTACGAAACCGAAGGTCACAGGTTCGAATCCTGTCGGGCGCGTAACCCTCTCGCGGGACGCTAGTCCTCCTGTGGCAGCCTGTGTCCCATGCCTGAAGAGGGGGTGGCCTACAAGAGCACGGCGGGCCGGTGGGTCCTCGCAATCTCCGTGCTCGGCTCCGGGATGGTGTTCCTGGATGGCACCGTGGTCAACGTCGCGCTGCCGGCCATCGGCCGTGAGTTCAATGCATCCACGGCGTCGCTGCAGTGGATCCTCAACGGCTATCTGCTGACGCTCGCCTCGGTGATCCTGCTGGGGGGCTCGCTCGGGGACCGGTACGGGCGACGCCGGATATTCGTCGCCGGCGTGGTGCTCTTCACCTCGGCCTCGCTGCTGTGCGCCGTGGCGCCCAGCGCCGGCTTCCTCATCGGCGCTCGGCTGGTCCAGGGACTGGGCGGCGCGCTCCTGACTCCGGGGAGCCTGGCGATGATCGAGGCGAGCTTCAGGCCGGGGGATCGGGCGCGGGCCATCGGCGCCTGGTCCGGGCTCGGCGGGGTGGCCGCCGCCATCGGCCCGCTCCTGGGCGGTTACCTGGTCGGCGCCGTGTCCTGGCGGGCGATCTTCCTGATCAACCTCCCGCTGGGGATCTTCGTGAGCGTGGCCGCGACCCGGCATGTCCCGGAGACGTTCGACCCCGACATCCGGGGAGGGCTCGACGGTCGCGGCGCCGCGCTCGCCGCGCTCGGGCTGGCTGGAACCACCTACGCCCTGATCGAGGGGCCCGGAGGGATGTCGGCGATGGTCGCGCTCGCGGGCATCGTGGGCATTGCCTCGCTCGCGGCGTTCATCGTCGCCGAGACGAGAAGCCCGAACCCGATGCTGCCGCTAAGCATCTTCCGCTCGCGCCAGTTCAGCGCCGCGAACCTCGTCACGTTCGTCGTGTACGCAGCGCTCGGCGGGTTCTTCTTCCTCATGGTCGCCTTTCTCCAGATCTCGATGGGCTACTCGCCGATCGAGTCCGGGGCGGCGACCCTGCCGGTCACCGCGGTGATGCTGCTCTTCTCGGCTCGGTCCGGCGCGCTGGCTCAGCGAATCGGTCCCAGGATCCCACTCACGGTCGGGCCGCTGGTGATCGCCGTTGGCTTCTTGCTGATGGCCCAGATCGACCCGGGGGACTCCTACGTCACGGCCGTCCTGCCGCCGATCCTCATCTTCTCCGCAGGCCTGACCCTTGTCGTCGCGCCGGTCACGGCCACCGTGCTCGCGGCTGCCGAAGCACGCCATGCGGGCATCGCCTCCGGCATCAACAACGCGGTGGCCCGGATCGGAGGCCTCCTCGCGGTTGCCCTGCTGCCGCTGATCGCGGGCCTCACCGGCGACGCCTTCTACGACCCGGCGAGCATGACGGACGGCTTCCGGATTGCGATGCTGAGCTGCGGGGCGCTCGCGGCGGCCGGGGGCGTCATCGCCTGGTTCACGATCAGCTCCGACGTGCTCCACGCCGAGCCCGAGCCCGGCGGAGCCAGGCCGACCGAGGTCCTGCACGAGATCTCCTGCGGGGCGCCCGGGCCCCTGCTGCGACCGGGCACCGAGGCGGAGTGCCAGCCGGTCGTGGCAGAGGAGCGGGTCAAGGTGCCGGCCTCCTAGGTTGCAGGCGAGGCCAGACGCTATGGCGCGGCGCTACTTCCCCATATAGGCGGAGATCTCGTGGCGCACGGTGGTCACGAGGTTCCCGAGCGCGATGTTCGCGTCCGTCAGGTGGAGGCCCCAGGCCGCGTTCGGCACCGCGCGCAGCGTCGGCGCGCCATCGTTCCCCGCTATCTCGAGCACGTTGGCGCCGTCCGCCGACGAGCACTGGCCGTTGTACGCGCCGTCGGCCTCAACCCATCGCGTGGACGTGTCGACGACCGGGAAGCCGACCAGCCGGGTGGCGGCCCCGATCGTTGTGTTCGGAGCGAACGGCTTGCTCGGGAAGATGGTCCGGAGGTCGGCCGACCCCCCGCCGAGCGCGGCTGGATTCGTGCACAGCACGTGCAGGCCAGGCTCGGTTGTGCGGCCGAAGAGCGAGTCCGAGGGCGGCGTGGCGTTGTAGGTCGAGTACGCCATGACGCAGTGCAGCTCCGACTGGTCGCTGCATGCGGGGATGTTCTTGAAGTCGCCGCCGACGTCGCTGCCGTCTTTGACGGTCACGTTGCCGCCGAGAAGGATCGCCGAGATCATGCGGTTTCGCAGCGCGGCGTTCGTATCGACCTCGTTGGCGAGCAACTCTCGGAGCATGAACGAGCCCTGCGAGTGGCCGATGAAGACGATCCCTCGCCCGTCGTTGAACTTCGTCAGGTACTTGTTCCAGGCGTTGAGCACGCTGTTGTAGGCGATCTGGGTCTCATGCGGTGTGAAGCCGCCTTGGTTGAGGAGCGCAGTCAGCGTCACCTGGCGGTACATGGGCGCGTAGACGCGGCAGTACTGCGAGTAGCGAGCCGCCTGGTAGAGCGCGATCGATCTCTCCTCGGGATCGATATGCAGGTTTGTGTTGTTCGTCTGCTGGTCGGAGACTGTTGGGTAGACGTAGAAGCAGTCGACCTTGCGGCGTCCGTGAGTCTTCGGGTTCTTCACCCCGAGCTTCTCGCCGCTCGGTGAGATCAGCGTGGTCTTGAGCCCGCGCTTGCAGGGATTCGGCTCCTTGCCGGGCTTGCAGAGCCACCTGCTGTTCTGTGCCGCGGACGCCCCCGAGGGGACCGCGAGGCAGGCGATGGCGGCGAGCGCCGCCACGATGATGAGCCCGGTGGTGAGGCGGCGGCTACGGAAACTGCGAAGCGGCGTCATCCGGCTCCTTCCGGCGATGAGTCATCTCCCCTGAGAAGACTCTAATGCCTCCGAGCGCCCTAGGCAGGCCTCTCGTGAGCCGCGACAAGGTCGAGCACAGACGCGGCGTGGCGTGAGACGAAGGCGGGGCCGATCCCGTGAATCCGCGCGAGGGCGTCCGGCTCGCCGGGACGAGACGCCGCGATCGCCTCGAGCGTCCTGTTGTGAGCCACCGTGTAGGCCGGCTTGCCGGCCGCAGCCTGCAGTCGCCAGGCCTTGAGCGCGTCGAGAAGCTCCCCGTCGGCGGCGGAGAGCTCCACCGGCGGGGTCTCGGACCGGCCGCGGGGGCCGGTCCGCCGGATCACGATCGTCTGCGGGTCGGGCAGCCAGGGATCCGGATCGCAGACGTCGCAGCAGCGCCCCACCGGCTCGCCCGGCCGCGAGTCGCCGAAGTGGTCGAGCAGGCTGCGGCGCCGGCAGTTGGACGAGAACGCGTACACCTCGATCGCCCTGTAGGCGCGCCAGCCACGGTCCTTGGCGACGCTGCATGCCGCAGTCGCCCGGCGCAGGTCGAGCTCGCCCGTCAGATGGACGAGCAGGCGGCCCCCCGGCGCGGGCTCCACCGTGCAGGCGCCGGCCCGCTCCGCGATCGCCAGGCGGACCCGGTCGGCGTCGTCACGGGGGTTGTCGATGACCATCGCCCCGTCCTCGTCGGCGAGGCGGCGAAGCTGGTCGACGAACGATGCGATCGCCCGCGGCTCGACGGTTCGCTGCTGGATGAACCGCACGAGGCGGCCGAGGTCCGAGCGCCCGGCGAGCAGCACTGCGCGGGCGGGCAATCCGTCGCGCCCCGCCCGCCCGGCCTCTTGGTAGTAGGCCTCGACGCTCGTCGGAATCGCCCAATGCCACACGGAGCGGACGTCTGCCTTGTCGATCCCCATGCCGAAGGCGTTGGTGGCGACGATGACCTGAGCGTCCTCCGACATGAAGCGGTGCTGCGTCGACGCGCGTTCGTCGGGGTCCATTCCCGCGTGGTAGGCGGCGGCGAGGATGCCCGCGTCCCGCAGTGAGTCGGCGACCGACTCCGTGTCTCGCCGGGTGCCGCAATAGACGATCGCGGGCACGTTCCCAGCATCCTTGAGGCCGTGCCCGAGCAGCGCCAGCTTGCGCGCCTTCGAGCCCTTGCCCTCGAGGGTGACGGTGTCGAACGAGATGTTCGGGCGATCGAACCCGGAGCGGACCTGAAGCGGATCCCGAAGCTCGAGCCGACCGGCGATCTCCGCCGCAACCTCCGGGGTCGCCGTCGCGGTGCACGCCATCACCGCAGGGCGACCGAGCCGCTCGATGGCCTTCGGCAGGCGCAGATAGTCGGGGCGGAAGTCGTGACCCCACTCGGAGACGCAGTGCGCCTCGTCGATCGCCATCAGGTCCACGTCCCGCTGGGCGAGCGCGTCGAGGAACGAAGTCGAGCCGAAGCGCTCGGGGGAGCAGTAGACGATCCGGGCGCGGCCGTCCCGAACCCGCGCGAGGGCGTCCCGGTTGCGTTCCTCGCCCATCCCGGAGGCGACCATGACGACAGGATGACCGTCGCCGGCGAGGCGACGGCACTGATCTGCCATGAGCGCGATCAATGGGCTGACGACGACGGTCAGGCGCGACGACGCCAACCCGGGGAGCTGGTAGCAGAGGCTCTTACCGCCGCCGGTCGGCATCACGATGAGGGCGTCGCGTCCGGCGAGCGCGGCCTCGACCGCCTGTCGCTGCCCGGCCCGAAACGCAAGGTGCCCTAGGTGGGCCAGGAGGGCGTCGGGGTCCGCCGGCCCGTCGTAGGTGCGGATGGCCGCGTCATCGGGCCCCGACTCCTCGAGCCCCTCGAGTCCCTGGAGCGCCAGGGTTGCCTGCGCGTGCTCGAGCTCCGCCATCCAGCAAGCCTAGGGTCCGGCCCGGCACGAAATCCGGACCAATGTGACGAATGCGGTACCCGTCCGGCTCGAGCCGGTCAGCTCACGGGAGCCGCGGGCGCCAGGGGAGCGCGTCGTCGCGAGCTCTCGCGTAGGCGCGGCGAAGGAAGCGCCGCTCGCTCCCGGAGCGGTGTCCCCGCTGGGCGCGGGCAAACCGCTCCCACAGGGCGACCGCGCGGCAGGCGTCCGGTGATTCGATTCGCCGGGCCCGCGACAACAGGCACGGCTCCTCCTGTCCCCTGGGTGCATTGCAGCCCTGTCCTGGGGGGCAGCATGCCTTCATGTCGAGCTTGTACCCGCAGAAGGGGCCCGGACGCGGCGCTTTCCGCCCAAGGTCACCAATCAGACCGGCACTGGGCGATCCGGTGCGGATCATGCGAATGGGCCTCGACGCGCTGCATAGAGGAACCCCCGGCGGGTAGGCGCTTTCTGGGAGGCACGATGAGCGAAACCGTCGCGATCGATCTGCCCCCGGAGCCTCAGAGTGCCCGGCGGGCCCGCGAGCAGCTTCAGGCCGTCGCTGGACGAGACGTCCTTCGTCGATCTCTGCCTGCTGGTGGATGAGCTTGTCGTGGATGCGCTCAGGGCCGCCGACGACAACGGGGTCGGTCAGATCGAGCTGCGTGCCGAACAGGCCGGCGACCGCGTTCGGGTCGTAATCGCGGAGGGCGGCGGCGCCTACCGGCTTCCCTCGAGGCGCCCGGAGCCCGGCGACCCGGGCTTCGGGCTGCATCTGGTGCAGCGGCTGAGCGACCGCTGGGGGATGCGACGCGAGCGCGATCGCGCGACGGTCTGGCTCGAGATGCTCGGGACGCCTCGCCGGACTCCCTGACGGCTGTCGCAGATCGTCCCGGAGATCCAGAACTCCCCGGCCTACAAGAAAGGCGGCGTGATCATCATCAGCTTCGGCCAGGTCGCCTCCGGCCCGGCCAGCAGGCGAAGAGCTCCTCAGCCGATCCGAAGCAGGTCGGGATGGTCCTGCTCTCGCCGTTCATCACCGGCGGCGAGACGGATTCGAACGACTACACCCCCGATTCGCTCATGCGGACGACGGACGAGCTGTTCGGGATCACTCCGATCGCCGCGCGGCATCGGTGGAGACATACTCGTTCTCGGGTCCGCTGCTCGGAACCGGCAGCTGAGACCCGTCTAGCAGCGCGGGCCGGTGGGGTAGTCGGGCGCGCTCTTCGCCTTGCTGACCACGTCGGCGCCGAGCTCGTTCAGGAACCGGGCCATCTCCCGGCCGGAGTGGGTCTTCATGCCCTCGCTGTAGCAGCCCGCAGCGCGAGTCTCGCCGCGCTTGTTGGCCCAGCCCATCTCGATTCCGGTACCGCTCGGCAGCGCCTTGGCGATCGTCTCACCGGGGGCCACCTTCGTGCCCGCCGGGACGAGCTTCTTGAGCGTCTCGGCGACGTAGATGATGTCGCCCTTGTGGTCGCCCTTCAGAAGCTTGTACCAGAGGTAGTGTCCGCCGGGCCAGCCCGAGTGGCTGTCGGAGCCGAGGATCTTCGCCTTGCCGATCGCGCGCACGGGGTAGCGGTGGTTGGGCATGTAGTCGACGCCCATGTCGATCCGTCCCGCGTACCAGGACTGGTGCTTGAACGGGTTGACGTACTTGCCGCTGTCGCAGCTCGAGCCCGTCGCGCCAGTGCCGCCGCCGCTGTCGCTGCCGCAGGCACCCGAGGCGGCGCCTCCGGCGGGGGCGAGGGCCCCAAAGGCGATCACGGATAGGGCCGCCGCGGTGGCGATCCCTGCCTTGGTACGCATGGAAGTCAAGCCGGGTCTCCTTCGTCGGCCGACGGGGTTAGCTGTCGGGCTAGCGCTGAAGAAGCAGCGCTCCCACGGAGGGGTTCGCCCCTAACTGTCTGGTTCCCCCGCTCCCGAGCTCGAGGGCTCGGGATTAGGCGTTTACCGGGTTTGAAGTTCGCGGCAGTCTAGAGCATGCCGTGGATGTTCGCTAACACAACCCTCACAAAACGGCGGAAACAGCGGCTCTGCGGCGACTACTGCAGGCGGCGGTACTTGCGCACGCAGAGCGGGACGAACACGAGCAGGATGCCCGCGGTCCATCCCAGCACCTGCCACAGCGAGCTGCCCATAGTGCCCCCGATCGCCAGGACGCGCGCCGCGTCGGCGGCCGCAGTGACAGGGCTCACGTTGGCGATGGTCTGGAGCCACGAGGGCATGGTGTCGATCGGGACGAAGATGGAGCTCGCGAACACGAGCGGGAAGATCGCTATGAAGCCGGCCGACTGGGCCGCCTCGGGCCCCTTCGACACCAGCCCGACGTAGGCGAAGATCCAGCTGAGCGAGAAGCCGAACATGGCGACGACGAGGATCGACGCGACGGCCGCCGGGGGGCCTTCGCCGAACCGGAAACCGATCGCGTAGCCGACCGCAGCCATCAGCAGGATCACGAAGAGGTTGCGCACCAGGTCCGCCAGCGTGCGCCCCGCCAGCACGGCGGACCGCGCCATCGGCATCGAGCGGAAGCGGTCGATGACCCCACGCTGCATGTCCTCGGACAGTCCGATCGCCGTCTGCGTAGCCCGAAACGCGGTGGACTGGATGAAGATCCCCGGCAGCAGGAAGTCCTTGTAGCTGACTCCCGCGGGCAGCGAGCCGCCGATCGCGCCGCCGAAGACGAAGGCGAACAGCAGCACGAACATGATCGGCTGGATGGTGGAGAACAGGAGAAGCTGCGGCTGCCGGATGAAGTGGCGCATGTTGCGGCCGGCGACGATGTAGCCGTCGTGAACGGTTGAGCCAAGGCGCTTGATCATCAGCGCGGAGCCCCCGCCGTCTCGCGCTCGCCGGTCGTGTACTCGTCCGGCGTCTGTTCGTCGCCGTCCTCCGAGGCGGGCACACCGGTCAGGGTGAGGAAGACGTCGTCGAGCGTGGGCCGGCGAAGGCCGAGATCGCTGACAGGGATGTTGGCCTCCCTGAGGGCGCGAGCCGCGAACTCGATCGTGGTGATCCCGTCCTGCGGCGCCGGCAGCGTCAGCTCGCGATCCGACGCGGACGGCTCGGGAGTCCCGCAGCCGAGCTGAGTAAGAGCCTCAATCGCCCGGGGGCGGTCCGCCGGACTGGCCAGGCGAGCCTCGATCATCTGACCGCCCACGGAGTCCTTCAGCTCGTCGCCGGTCCCCTCGGCGATCACTCCGCCGTGGTCGATCACCGCGATCCGGTCGGTGAGCTGATCCGCCTCCTCGAGGTACTGCGTGGTGAGGAGCAGGGTCGTCCCCTCGCGGACGAGATCCCTGATCGCATCCCAGATCTGATTGCGGCTGCGCGGGTCGAGGCCGGTCGTCGGCTCGTCGAGGAAGAGCATCCGGGGCCGAGTCAGGAGGCTCGAGGCCAGGTCGAGCCGCCGCCGCATGCCTCCCGAATACGTCTTCGCGACCCGGTCACCGGCCTCCGCCAGGTCGAACTGTTCGAGCAGGTCGTCCGCGCGCCGGCCCGCCTCCTGGCGGCTCAGGCGAAACAGCTGGCCGAACATGCGCAGATTCTCGCGGCCGGTTAGAAGCTCGTCGATAGCCGCGAACTGGCCGGTGAGCGCGATCACCTCACGTACCTCACTCGCCTGGGCCACGACGTCGCGCCCGAAGACCGAGGCACTCCCCGAGTCGGGCACGAGGAGGGTGGCCAGCACCCGGACCATCGTCGTCTTGCCCGCGCCATTGGGGCCCAGGAGACCGAAGACCGTTCCTTCGTCGACGGCGAGGTCCACACCGCCCAGGGCGACGGTCTCGCCGAAGCGCTTGACGATGCCCTCGGCCTCGACGGCCCGATCAGCCATGTATGTAGTTAAGCGACTGCGGCGATCTCAGCCGGGGCCGGCTCGAGCGCGTGCTCCAGCACCTCGTCGATCGTCATGACGGGGTGGAAGCTCATCTGCTCGCGGACGTCCTCGGGCACGTCCTCCAGGTCGCCGCGGTTGCGCTCCGGGAGGATCACCTCGGAGAGTCCCGCGGCGTGCGCCGCCAGGACCTTCTGCTTCAGGCCGCCAATCGGCAGCACGCGGCCCTGGAGCGTGATCTCGCCGGTCATCCCGACGTCGTGCTTGACGGGCCGGCCGCTCAGGAGCGACGCGAATGCCGTGGTCATGGTGATCCCGGCGCTGGGGCCGTCCTTCGGGATCGCCCCGGCGGGGACGTGTACGTGGAACTGGCGGTCGGCAAACGCGCCCTCGTCGATGCCCAACTCCTCGGCGCGGCTGCGCACGAAGGACAGCGCGATCCGCGCCGACTCCTTCATGACGTCGCCGAGCTGGCCGGTCAGGACCAGGTCGTCCTTGCCGGGCATGGCGGTCGCCTCGATGAAGAGGACGTCGCCACCGGCGTTGGTGACGGAGAGACCCGTGGCGACTCCCGGCACGGCCGTTCGCTCGGCGGCCTCCTGGAAGAACCGTTGCCTTCCGAGCGCGTCGCGGATCGCGGGGACGTCGACCTGAACGGGTGCGGTCGCCTCCCCGGACGCGATCCGGGTCGCGATCTTCCGCAGTGCCTTGCCGAGCTCGCGCTCGAGGTTCCGGACGCCCGCCTCGCGGGTGTACTCGGTGATCACGGTGCGGATCGCCTCGACGTCCATCTCGACCTCATCGGGACGCAGCCCGTTGCGCTCGCGCTGCCGCGGCCACAGGTAGCCCCTGGCGATGGCGACCTTCTCGTCGGTCGTGTAACCGTCGAACCTCACGACCTCCATGCGGTCGAGCAGGGGGGCCGGGATCGTCTCGGCGATGTTCGCCGTGGCGATGAACAACACCCCGGACAGGTCGAGCTCGACGTCCAGGTAGTGGTCGCGGAAGCTGTGGTTCTGCGCGGGGTCGAGGACCTCGAGCAGCGCGGCCGACGGGTCGCCGCGCCAGTCGGCGCCGACCTTGTCGACCTCGTCCAGCATGATCACCGGGTTCATCGTCCCGGCGTCGCGAAGCGCGCGGACCAGGCGGCCCGGCAGGGCGCCGATATAGGTGCGGCGGTGGCCGCGGATCTCAGCCTCGTCGCGAACGCCGCCGAGCGACATGCGGACGAACTCGCGCCCGGTCGCACGGGCGATCGACTCGCCGATCGAGGTCTTGCCGGTGCCGGGCGGCCCGATCAGGGTCAGGATCGCGCCCGATCCCCGCTCGTCGGAGATCTCGCGGTCGCGCCGGAGCTTCCGGACGGCGATGTATTCGGTGATCCGGTCCTTGACGTCCTCGAGGCCGGCGTGGTCCGCGTCCAGGACCTCACGTGCGTGCGCGGGGTCCAGGCGCTCCTCGGAGCGCTCGCCCCAGGGCACTGATAGGAGCCAGTCGAGGTAGGTGCGGATCATGGAGCCCTCGCCGCCGCCCTCACCCATTCGCTCGAAGCGGTCAAGCTCGCGCTCGGCCTGCTCACGTACCGCGTCGGGCATGCCGGCGTCGTCGATCTTCTTGCGGAAGTCGTCGACCACCGATGTCTCGTCTTCGCCGAGCTCCTTGCGGATCGACTCCATCTGCTTGCGCAGGAAGTACTCCCGCTGCTGCTCCTGAGCGCCTGACTCCACGTCGTCGCGAATGCGCTTGCGGACCTGAAGCTCGGCGAGCCGCTCGCGCTGGGCGGCTACGGCCTTCTCGAGCCGGCCCGTGACGTCCAGCGTCTCCAGCAGCTCGCGCTTCTGATCGAAGTTCAAATCGGGCGAGTAGCCGGCGGTGTCGGCGAGCTGTCCTGGCTCGGCGATCGAGCGCAGGAAGGCCTGGATCCGCGGATCGGCCTCCCTGACCTCCAGGATCTCGTCGACCACGGCGCGGTACTCCCGCTCGAGCTCGCGGGTGCGCTCATCGGTGGGGGAGTCGTCGTGGTGCTCGGTCACGTCGACGCGAAGTCGCCCGCCCGTCCCCGTGGCGGCAGCCCCGGCGACGCCGCGGTAGAGCCCCTCGAAGGCGATTGCCTCGATGCCGCCCGGGATCTTCATGCGGTCGGCGACCTGGGCGACGGTGCCGACGGAGCCGAAGTCCTCGCCGTGACGCGGGACAAGGAACACGCGCTCCGCATCGCCGACGTCGAGCGCCAGCGTGACGGTCATCCCGGGGAAGACGACAGAGTCCTCGATTGGGATCAGGGGAAGGTTTTCCATTGTTGGGCTCCTGTTCTCTAAGCTCAAGGAACGAGTATAGCCAGCAACGATTATGAGTTATAACTATCTGTGACGTGAATCCGGTCTCGCCCACATCCGCCCCGTCAGCGCCCGACATCGGGGACGCGACCCTGGGCTCGGGCTGCGGCCTACTGCTCCTCCGGCTCGCTCGGGCCTCGGCCTGGCGCCTGAGTCGCAGCCTCGCCGACAGCGGCCTGCGGTGGACGGAGTTCGCGGTCCTTCATCACCTCGAGGCACAGGGCCCCGCGTCCCAGCGGGACCTGGCGCTGGCGCTTCGCATCCAGCCCTCCAACATCGTGGGCCTGCTCGACGAGCTCGAGCGCCGGCGGCTGCTGACCCGGGCACCCGACCCCAGGGACCGGCGCCGGCACCGGGTGCAGCTGACCGCCCGCGGGCTTCGCGCCGTGACCCTGGCCCGCGAGGCGACCCAGCGCGCGGAGGCCGACGTGCTCGCGCCGCTCAGCGCTGCAGAGAGGCGCGAGTTCCACGATCTGCTGGTGCGGCTGACCGCGCACACCTGCGAGCGCGGCGGTTTCGGCGGCTCGGGCTGCTAGCCCTGCTCGACGACGAAAGCGACTTCGTCCACGTAGCACCAGGACCAGTCCTCGCCCGGCTCGAGCGAGGTGACGATGGGGTGGTCCTCCTCAGCAGCGTGCTTCGACGCGTGCTGGTTGGGGGACGAGTCGCAGCAGCCCACATGGCCACACGTGCGGCAGACGCGGAGGTGAACCCAGTGGCCGCCGATGCGCAGGCAATCCTCGCAGCCGGCGAACTCCTCGGGCACCTCCACCTGGATCTGATCGAGGTGAGTGCAGGTCGCCATATGCCTAGTGTGGCAGGGGCCGCAAGTCCCTAGGCTTGGAACCAATGAACCGCACCAGCCAGTTTCGGAGCTGAAGCTCCTCACTGCGGACCATTGCCCAGGACTGCCGCGAACCTGCTCGTCGAGTGCCTCGAGGCCGAGGGCGTCGAGCACGTCTTCGGCATCCCCGGCGAGGAGACCCTTGACCTGAACGAGGCGCTGGCGGACTCGGCGATCGAGTTCGTTCCGGTTCGCCACGAGCAGGGGGGCGCCTACATCGCGGACGTCTACGGCCGCCTGACGGGTAGGGCGGGCGTCTGCCTCGGGACGCTCGGGCCGGGGGCCACCAACCTGGTCACCGCCGTCGCCGACGCGTTCCTCGACCGCGCGCCGCTGGTGGCGCTCACCGGACAGGCGGATCTCGAGCGCCAGCACAAGGAGTCCCACCAGCACATCGACGTCGCCGAGATGATGCGCCCGATCACCAAGTGGAACGCACGGCTCTCGGATCCCGAGATCGTCGCCGAGGTCGTCCGCAAGGCGTTCAAGGTCGCCGAGTCGGAGAAGCCGGGCTCGACCCACATCGAGCTCCCGGAGGACGTGATGGCGTCCGAGGTCCCCGACGACGCGCGTCCCCTCCCGCGACACCCGGTCCCGCCGTCCGAGCCCCCCGCCCGGGTCCTGATGGAGGCCGCCGGGATGATCAACGGCGCCGAGAACGCCGTTTGCCTCGCCGGCAACGGCGTCGTCCGCGCCGGCGCAGCCCCGGCTCTGCGCGAGTTCGCCCGCGCCACGGGGATCCCGGTCGCGGTGACGTTCATGGGGAAGGGCCTGATCGAGTCCGACTCGGACCTGGCTCTTGGTGCCGTGGGCCTTCAGGCCGGGGACTTCTCGATGGCGGGCTTCGACGACGCGGACGTGGTGATCACCGTGGGCTACGACCTGGTAGAGCACTCGCCCGCGCTGTGGAACCCGAACAGCGACAAGCGCGTGGTCTGCATCGACTCGCTCCCCGCGGAGATCGACGAGAACTTCATGCCCGAGGTCGAGCTGGTCGGCGACGTCTACGCGATCCTCCTGCGCCTCGCGCAGGAGTGCCGGGACATGCCATCCCCGGGCGGGTCCCCGCGGCTGCGTCACGCGGTCGCGGGCATCCTCGACGCGGCATCGACCGCCGACTCCTTTCCCGCGCTGCCGCCACGCGCGCTGCTCGAGATCCGGGAGGCGATCGGCCGCGAGGACATCCTGGTGTCGGACGTCGGGCTGCACAAGCTCTGGATCGGTCGCGCCTTCCCGAGCTTCGAGCCCAACACGGTGCTGATCGCCAACGGACTGGCCGGGATGGGGTTCGCGGTGCCGGCGGCGATCGCCGCCAAGCTGGTGCACCCGAGCCGCAAGGTGGTGGCGGTGTCAGGCGACGGCGGGTTCCTCATGAACTGCCAGGAGCTCGAGACCGCGACGCGCCTGAAGACCGCATTCGTGAACGTCGTCTGGGAGAACCGCCAGTACGGGTCGATCGTCTGGAAGCAGGAGAAGCGCTTCGGCCGCCACTTCGGGACGGACTTCCAGAACCCCGACTTCGTCCAACTCGCCCAGTCGTTCGGCATGCCGGCCTGGCGCTGCGAGTCGATCGACGACTACCGGGCGCGGCTGCGGGAGGCGCTCGACCTCGACGTCCCGTCTCTGATCGCGCTGCCGATCGACTACTCCGCGGTCGACGTCGCGATCGCGACCGAGCTCGGCACCGAGACGACGCGGATCTGATGGCGCCGTTGCCTGTGTGCGCGATGTCACATCTGGGGGCGCGGTGCCATCAGTACCGTGCCCGCAGGAGGAGATGACGCAGCGTTCCCAGCTTCCCCCGGCCCGCGATACCCCGTCGCGCTGCAGACGATGGGCTGGTGGGCGCGGCCGGTCGCGTTCATGGAGCGCGCGCGAGCCCGCTACGGGAAGCGGTTCACGATCCGCCTGCTGGCGGCCCCGCCATTCGTGATCCTCACCGAGCCGGATCAGCTGAAGGAGCTGTTCGCGGCGCCGCCCGATGTGCTGCACCCCGGCGAGGGCGCCGGCATCCTCGAGCCCGTCGTCGGCAAGAAGTCGCTCATCCTCCTCGATGAAGGGGAGCATCTGGAGCAGCGGAAGCTGATGACCCCGGCCTTTCACGGCGAGAAGATGCAGCGCTTGTCCGGCCTGATGGCGGAGGTCGCCGAGCGCGAGATCGCCGGCTGGCCCCGGGACCGGACCGCCCAGCTTCATCCGCTCTTCCAGGGGCTGACGATGGAGATCATCCTGAGGGCCGTCTTCGGCCTTGACCCCGGCCGCCGCCTGAACGAGCTCCGCGAGCTGCTCACGGCGATCCTCGACTTCAGCTCCAAGCCCGCCTCGATCATCCCCCAGCTGCAGCGCGGCTACTTTGGCCGCGGGCCGTGGGTCCGCTTCGCGCGGATGCGCGACCGAGCCGACCAGCTGCTCTACGAGCTAATCGACGAGCGCCGGGACGCCGACGAGGAGCGCGACGACATCCTGGCCCTGCTGCTTTCGGCCCGCCACGAGGACGGCTCGCCGATGACCAACACCGAGCTTCGCGACGAGCTGATGACGCTGCTCGTCGCCGGCCACGAGACGACCGCGTCCGAGCTGGCGTGGGTGTTCGAGCGGCTGGCCCGCGAGCCGGCGGTGCTCGACCGCCTCGTAAGCGAGATCGACTCGGACGACGGCGACGCGTACCTGACCGCCACGATCCAGGAGACGCTGCGCCGCCGCCCGGTGCTTCCGAACGCGGAGCCGAGGTTGGTGGTGAAGCCGGTGGAGATCGGAGGTTGGCAATACCAGCCGGGGCCCTGCCTGATCGCGAACGCCTACCTCGTGCATCACGACCCGGACATCTATCCCGATCCCTACGCCTTCAAGCCGGAGCGCTTCCTCGACACCCAGCCGGGCACCTTCACCTGGATCCCGTTCGGCGGCGGCCGTCGCCGCTGCATTGGCGCGAGCTTCGCGACGCTCGAGATGAAGATCGTCCTGCGCGCCGCGCTCACCGCCTACTCGATCGAGCCCGCTCCGAACGGAGCCGAGCTGACCCGGCGGCGCAGCATCACGCTGAGCCCGAAGCTCGGGGCGCCGACGGTGCTCCGGGAGCGCGATCCGGTCCGTGCGCCGGCGCCGGCGCCGGCCGAGCCAGCCGCCGCCGCGGGCGCTTCCGTCTCCTGACGGCCGCGGTCACGCAGACGCCGTAGGGCAAGTAGGGCAGCGTCATCGGCCGGGATCGCGGGTCAAGTTGATCCACATCCGCTTTCCGGATGCAGATTCACTTGACCTGGCGATTTCGGCCGAGGTTGCCGCCCTACCCAGCCTCGAACCGCCGGCGGTGGCGGCCGGCCCGGCTCGCCGCCTACGGCGGGACGGGGTGCGGCTCGGGGTCCAGTCGGACCGGGGCCTGGCGACCCGACACGTCGTCGAGCGAGCGGCCCTTGGGCTCAATCCGCAGCGCGTAGGTGATCGTCAACCCGACCAGGCAGATGCCCGCGACGATGAACAGCAGAACGCTCGTGCCGATGTCGCCCTGGAGGATCGGGAAGAGGAACACCCCGAGCGCGGCCCCGAACTTGGCCATTCCCGCGGCGAAGCCGTGGCCCGCGGCCTTGAGCTCGCATGGGAACACCTCCGCCGGTAACGCGTACGTCGTCGCGTTCGGCCCGGCGTTCATGAAGAAGTTGAAGAAGATGAAGCCGAGGAACACCAGTCCCAGGTGGGAGTCCCCACCGCCGGGCAGGGCGTCGGCATAGCCGAGTATGCAGAGGCCGACCGTCATCATCGCGAAGCCCGTGAGCTGGAGTGGGATCCGCCCCCACCGCTCGACGAGGTAGATCGCCGCCAGGAATCCGAAGACGAGGAAGATGTCGAGCGCCGCCGTGCCCTTGGTCGACGCGATGTCGTCGGAGAGGAAGGTGGCGTTCGGGCCCGCCAGTGCGAGAGCCGCCAGCAGGGTGGGGGTGAAGATCCCGACGCCGTAGGTGGCGATGTCCATAAGGAACCACGGCACCGAGGTGAAGATGGTCCGCCTGATCATTCCGCGCTTGAACAATGCGGGCTGGAAGAGCGCCTTGAAGCCCTCGGGCACCACGGGGCCCTTGCGCCGGTCGGCGTCGGTGACGACGACGGGGTGCCCCACGAGCGACTGCGTCACTGCGGTGGCCTCCTCCTCGCGGTCGTTCTGCGCCAGCCACCGCGGGCTCTCGGGAACGCTGCGGCGCAACCAGATGATCACGAGCGCCGGGACGACGCCGAAGCCGAGCATGATCCGCCACGAGCTCACCTCGGGCAGAATCAACAGGACGATCACGCCTACCACCGCGCCGAGGAGGATCCCCGCCGCCTGCAGGCTGAACGCCCCGACGAGCCAGCGGCCGCGCGCCTTGGTCGGCAGCACCTCGGCCAGATAGCTCGCGGCGACCGGATAGTCGAGCCCGATCGCGAGGCCGAGTGCGAACCGGAACGCGATCAGCGCGCCCAGACGCTCCAGGCGAAGATGCAGGCCACCGAGAAGGCGGCGAACATCAGCAGGTCGTACTTGAAGATCCGCCGCCGGCCGATGCGATCCGCCAGCGGTCCGAGCAGTGCCGCCCCGAAGATGGCGCCGATGATCGCGGCGGCGGAGACAAGCCCCTTCATCGCGTTGCTCAAGTCGTACTGATGAACGATCAGCGGGTTGGCGACACCGATGATGAAGAAGTCGAAGCCGTCGAGCATCACCCCGAGTGCCGCGAGCAGCCAGATGCGCCGGTGAAGGGGCGTCATGTCGGCGCGGTCGAGCGCCTCGCCGAGTGGCTCCGCACCTTCCGTGGTCATTGCGGGGGACTCGTCGATCGCATTAACTCCTGCCTCTCCCTCGGCTGGGCCAACCTACCCCACTGAGGGCACTCGAAGAGGGCGATCCTGCCACCGCGCGCGAGCTTCGAGGTTTCCAGAGTCTTACGCCCTGCCGGCCGGATTCGGCATACGATTGTCATCACGCCATGTCGTGGTGGTGGAACACGGGAGAAGTCGAGGTCAACCTCGACTCGGTGCGGCTGGACCCCGGCGCGCACCGCTCGCCTGGCGACGGCGTCTGCCTCATGGAGCTCGCCTCGCTGATGGCGGAGGAGAAGTTCTCGGACCGGCCCCGCTGCGCGTGCATCGTGATCGCGGCCTTTCTCCGCGACTGGAACGACCGCTCCGGCTACGCCCACCGCCAGCGCCTGCGTCCTTACGCGAGGCGCGTGGTCGGGTCCCGGGCCGGGAAGAGCGTCACACACCGGCGTCGCGACGTCTGCCTGATCTGGGCGGGCGCCGATCTGAGCGGCAACTGGGTCAGCCGCGCGATGCGCCGGCTCGCCATGAGGGCCCGCATCATGGCGATCCTCGGGATCAGGCCCGCGTTGCGCCTGAACGAAGGGGCGGGGCAGCTGGCAGCGCGCGTCGTGTTCTCCCGGTACGACTCCGAGACCGGACTGATGCTGGTCGACGATCTGCTCCAGATCGGGCCCGAGCAGGAGCCGGACGGCACGGCGGAGAGCGACGGGCGCGACGGCCAGGTGCTGGCGCGGGCGATCGTCGAGAGCGCTGTACGCCACCCGGTCCCGCTTCCCCTGCCGGCGAGCAACGGAAACGGAGACAGGAACGGAAACGGCCACGCGAACGGGAACGGCAGCTCCGCCGAGGTCCCCGAGCGCGTGCCAGCCGACGCCTAGAAGCCGCGGCGCTCGCGGGCGCGGTTCCGGGCGCGGCGAAGGGCCGGATTTCCACCCCGGTCGGCGAGCTCGCTCGCCACCCGGATGCTCCGGATCACGAACAGGATCGCCAAGCCGGCGATGACGATCGTGACGCCGGCGACCTGTCCTGGAGAGACGTTGGCCAGGGTCACGAAGAACGCGTAGATGACGATCAACCCGATCGCGCCGAGCCATAGAGGGACAGCGAGCCTCCCCAGGATCCTCATGGCACGGGCAGGTTAGCTCCTAGCATGCCGCGGATGCGAAGGGCCCCCGAGGTCACAATCCGCGAGCTCGCCATCGTCGTCGTGGGCGCCTGCCTGGTCGCGCTGATCATGCACTGGCCGCTGATCCTCAACCTGGGCCACGACATCCCCAAGGACCTCGGCGACCCGCTCGCGCAGGCGTACCAGATGGCCTGGGACGGCCACGCGCTCGCCCATCAACCGCTCCACTTCTTCGACGCGAACCAGTTCTGGCCGTTCGGCGACTCCCTCGCGTTCTCCGACGCGTTGATCGGCTATGCCCCCGCCGGGCTGATCGGCGCGGGGCCGCACGCCGCCGTCTTCCGGTACGACCTGATGTTCCTGTTCGCGTACGCGCTCGCGTTCGTGGGGGCCTACCTGCTCGCTCGCGAGCTCGGGCTCGGCCGCGTCGGTGCCGTGGTGGCCGGCGCGGCCTTCGCCTTTGCGCCGTTCCGACTGGAGCAGGACGGCCACATGCAGGTGATCTCGAGCGGGGGCATCCCGCTCGCGCTAGCGCTCGCGCTGCGGGGCTACCGGCGCCGGCGACCGGGCTGGGTCGTGGCGGGCTGGATCGTCGCCACGTGGCAGCTCCTCTTCGGATTCACGCTCGGCCTCCCGTTCGCCTACCTCCTCGTCGCCCTCTGGATCGTCGCCGCGATCGTGTGGTGGCGGCGCGGGAAGCCAAGGATCAACCGCGGGCTGGCGATCGCGACGGTCGCCGGCGCGGTCATCTTCGTCGGCACCGGCTTCGGCCTGAGCCGGCCGTACGAGCACGTCGCCAACGCGCATCCGGGCGCGAAACGCACGCCGGCGGAGGTGGAGGCGTTCGCGTCGCCGCCTTGGGCATACCTCGTGGCGCCCGAGGAGAACTTCGTCTGGGGGGCGGCGACGGGACCGGTTCGGGACACCCTCTCCAACGTCCAGGAGGAGACGCTGTTCCCCGGCGTCGTGATCCTGATCCTCGCGATCGCCGGGCTTGGCTCGAGATCGTTCCCGCGCTGGCTGCGGCGCGGCCTCGGGATCGCCGTTCTCGCGGTGGCGATCCTGGCGATGGGATTCCGGTCAGAGGCAACGTTCCTGTGGCCGTACCGATGGATCTACGAGGTCTTACCGGGCTGGAACGCGATCCGGGTCCCGGGGCGCCTCGACACGTTCACCGCACTGGGCCTCGCGCTGCTTGCCGGCGCTGGGATAGAGCGACTCAGGGCCTGGCGGCCGCTGCGGGGCGTGGCGGCGTGGCGCGGCGGGGCGGCGATCGCGGCCGTTGCCGTGTTCCTGGTGCTCGTGGAGGGGAGGGGGCTCCCGTTCGACCCGTTCGACAACCAGGCGCAGCCGAAGGTCCCGGCGGTGCCGCCGTCGACCGCGTCCGTGCCGGCGCCGCAGCTCCACCTGCCGGCCAAGCGAGCGACCGACAACCGGCGCTACGTCCTGTGGTCCACCGACGGCTATCCGAAGATCGTCAACGGCCGCTCGAGCCTCAACCCGCAGTACACGCGCCGCGTCATCCGCAAGGAGGAGGGCTTCCCCGATCCGCGAGGGGTGGAGCTGCTCCAGCGCCTCGGCGTCAAGTCGGTGGTCCTGCACACGAACCGGACCGGGGGAACGCCGTGGCAGGACGCCGGCCGGAAGCCGATCCGCGGGCTTCCGCTCACCCGCAGCCGCGACGGCGATCTCCTGGTCTACGAGATTCAGCCCGTCGGCTCGGGGGCGAACCGCCCCGCGGATCGCTCGTCGCGCCGCTCGCGGTAGCGCAGCACGGCGAGCGTCGCCGCCGAGATCACCGCGGCGCCGGCGGCGAGCGTGAGCGCGGCGGTGCCGTCGTGAAGCGGCGTCACCGGGTCGCCCGCGATCGTCGGTCCGAACACGAAGATCAAGACCCACGCGGCGAGAGCTCCGGCGGCGAGCCGCGCGTCGCTCAACCGCACCCGCGGTGTGGCTCGAGCGGTGAGGACGATCGCGGTCGCGATGGCCGCGACCACCGGGGCCGCGGCCAGCCAGCCGTTGCCGACGCCGACGACGGTTAGCAGCGTGTGCTCGAGGATCCCGTTGCCGAGCTCACCCGCCCAGGTGCTGGTGCCGTTCTGACCGATGAGGGGGAAGGTCATCGACCCGACGAGCATGAGGAGGAGGGACGGGATCGCCATCGACAGAGTCAGCGCCGGGAGCCGCTTGTAGGAGACGGCCCAGCCGAGCGCCAGGAACGGCATCGCCGGAATCAGGAAGCGCGGTCCGGGTGTGCCGCCGCCGAAGGGCAGCCAGTACCCCGAGTTGTAGATGAAGAACACCGCGGCGACCGCGAGGACGACGTTCGCCTCGGCCCGCCGCTCTGTCTGGCGCATCAGCACCGCCCCGACCAGGGCGACGGCCAGGACCGGCGTGAGGGTCAGGATCCCGCGGCTCGCAACCAGCAGGTCGAGGGCGCCCGACGGTCGCGGTACTCCGATGCCGAAGAAGCCCGGGTCGTTCAGGCCGAGGACCGCGTGGCCGCTCAGGCCCTGGATCGCCACCGCCGAGGAGTACGCGAAGTCGAGCGGAGACCCGAGCGCCCACCAGTTGAAGGCGAGCGCCGGTATGGCCCCGAGCACCGCCGCGGCGCCGTAGAGAAGCGCGCGCGGCAGGCGAGGGGCCGGGCGGGAGAGCGCGTAGATGAACAGGATGACGCCGAGCAGGCCGAGCGGGTACTCGAACGTCACCGCAAGGCCCGCGACCAACCCGGCGGCCGCGACCAGCAGGAGACGAGGAGGCCCCTCGCGCTCGCGAAACAGGATCGCGAAGGCGGCGAACCCCAGGGCGGCCGACGCCACGTGTGAGAAGTACTCGGCGGCGAACGTCATCAGGATCGTGCCGAGCCCGAGCGTGACGGCCGCCGCCGTCCCGTATCCGGGCTGGATGCGGTCGCCGGCCCAGCGCAGCAGGAGCAGCAGGAAGATCGCCGGGATCACGGCGCCGAGCAGCGTGAGCGCCCACACCATCGGCGTCTCGTCCTCGACCTGGGTCTCGACGTGCATCGCCCGGTGCGGGTCGAAGCCGTAGTTCACGACCTGCGGGTAGGAGCGCCCCGCCGGTGTCCACCGCGGGTGCGCGGCGTGGCTTGCGGTGTCGGCCGCGTCTTTCGACACCGACCAGGCGCCGGCGGCGTTGAGGGCCATGTACTCGGGAAGGGTGAGCAGCGGGAGCCCCGGCGCCTTCACGGAATAGAAGTGGCCGTCGGTCCAGGCCTTGTCCTTCGTCTGCCAGTGCCAGCGATCGATGTTCGCCTGGCCGTCGGCCAGCGCTCGCACCTGTGCGAAGTGGGCCAGCTGCGCCCAGCCCATCGAGTGCATGACGAACCCCCACGCGATCCCGAGGCAGGCGATCGCGGCGAGGCCTGGCCGGGCGCGCACCGGCTCTGCCATCCGGCGTACGCGACTCACGGTCGCGAAAGTGTAGGAGGGCTCAGCGGGTCCGGCACAGGGCCATCGTCCAGGGCAGGGGAGCGCGCACCTCGACGACGTCGAACGTCGTCTCCAGGAAACGGACGAAAGAGCGGCGCGACCAGTGGTTGAGGTGCCCCGGCGTGTTGCCGAACGAGCCCAGGTACTTGAGGCGTGCCATGTTGAGGCCGCGCCAGAGTGGCTCGCGCGGGACGCTGACGATCGCCCACGGCGACGCGAGCGAGGCCACGACCGAAAGCGCCCCCTCCGGATCGGGCAGGTGCTCGATGACCTCGCAGCAGACGATCAGCTCGGCGGCGTCCTGGGCGGGCTCCAGCTCCTCCACCGGCGCGACGCGGAACTCCGCGCCGACCCCGCCCGCCTCGGCCCGCGCTCGCGCCTCCGCGATCACCTCCGCCGACACATCCGTGCCGCGGACCCGCAGGCCGCGCGCCGCGAGGCGCCGGGTCAGCTCGCCCTCGCCGCAGCCGACCTCGTGCGCCTCGACCGCGCCCGTCCGATCCACCAGCTCGAGCAGCTGCGCGATGAAGCCCGCGACGAGCCGCCGTTCGATCGGATTGGCGGTCCCGTACTTGTCGTAGACGTTGCCGCCGGCCTGGGCCGGCGCCGCGGCGGTGGAGCTCAGACTCCGACCTCGCTGCGATGGCGCTCCCCGGCGCCCCCGGCCTCCGCGTGGAGGCCCTCGGCCTTGGCGGCGATGGACTCGGCGCCCGGCTCGTAGTGGGACGGCTCGATCCCGGCCTCGAGCTCGAGTCTCCGGACGCGCTCATAGGTCCGCTGCGCGATCACGCGCTGTCCCGCGAGGGCGTCGCCGACGATCCCCAACCCGAACATCTGGACCGCCGTCAGCGCGAGGATGGCGCCGAGGATCAGCGACTGGATGTGACCGGTCGTGTCCCCGTTCAGGATCGCGTCGGTCAGGAATGGGCCGAAGGCGGCGAGCGCGGCGAGCGCGAAGAGGATCGCGACGACCGTGAACACGCGGAGCGGCTCGTACAGGACGTATGCCCTGAAGACCGCGAGTGCGTTCCGGCGCACGTAGCGGGCGGTGGAGTCGACCAGCCGCGAGTCGCGCGTCTTCGGGTTACTCGAGATCGGCACGTGGTCGAGCGCGACAAGCGTCTTGCCCGCCTGGATCAGGCTCTCGAGCGTGTACGTGTAGTTGGAGACGACCACGAGCTGGAGCGCCGCCTCCCGGTTGTAGGCGCGAAACCCGGACGTCGTGTCGGGGATGGTCGTGCCCGAAGCACGGCGTACGACCCAGCTTCCGAGGCGCTGCAGGAGCTTCTTCGACGCCGAGAAGTGCTCGACGTCCTTCACCTGGCGGTCGCCGACGACCATGTCGGCGCGACCTTCGAGGATCGGCCCCACGAGCCGTGGGATGTCCCCCGCCTGGTACTGGTGGTCGGCGTCCGTGTTGACGATCACGTCCGCCCCGAGCTTGAGGGAGGCGTCGATGCCCGCCTGGAACGCGGCTGCGAGGCCCTTGTTGTTGGTGAGCCGGACGATGTGGTCGACGCCGTTCGCCCGCGCCATCTCGACGGTCCGATCGGTCGAGCCGTCGTCGATCACGAGCCATTCGACCTCGTCGAAGCCCGTGAGCCGGCGGGGCAGCTCACGCAGGACCTGGGGAAGGGTCTCCTCCTCGTCCAGGCACGGGATCTGGATGACCAGCTTCATGCCCCGCGGCCATGGTACGGCGCAGGGGGCCAACTGCGGCAACGTCGCGCGCCCCCAGCTAGTTTGGGCTCGCACATGCAGGTGCTGGCCGGAATCTCGCTGCCGCTCGTCCACGGCGGCGACCTCGTGAAGGCGATCACGATCCCGCTCTTCACGGGCGCGATCGGCTACGTCATCAACTGGACCGGCGTCTGGATGCTCTTCTATCCCGTGCGGTTTGCAGGCTTCCGGCTCCCCGGCCTGGGCTCGGCGGTGACCCTCCTGCCGCGGCGGGTGCAGCAGATCCCGGGCTTCATGCACGGAGCCGTCGGGTGGCAGGGGATCATTCCCTCGCGCGCCGCGAAGATGGGCTCGATCGCGGTCGACAAGGGGATCGCAAAGCTGGGCAGCCCCGCCGAGTTCTACCGCCAGCTGGACCCCGAGCGGATCGCCGAGCACATCGTCGCCACCTCGAGGGACGACGTCCGCGACGTCGTCGAGCGGATCATGCGTCGCGAGAACCCCGGCCTGTGGGAGGACCTCCCGCCGCGCGTCCGCGAGGCGGTCCACTCCCGTGTACAGGAGCAGCTGCCCGAGGTCGTCCGCGAGGTCACGAAGGAGATCGGCGACAACATCGACCAGCTGCTGGATGTGAAGCTGATGGTCATCCGGCAGATGGAGGAGCACCCGGAGCTGGCCAACCGCGTGTTCCGCGACGTCGGCGAGCGGGAGCTGCGCCTGATCGTCAACCTCGGCTTCGTCTTCGGGCTGCTGCTCGGGATCCCCGTCGTCGGGATCACCTTCGCGTTCCCGCACTGGTGGGTGCTGCCCGTGTGCGGCGTGGTCGTCGGCTGGGTGACCAACCTGCTCGCGATCTACATGATCTTCGAGCCCGTGGAGCCGCGGAGGCTTGGCCCGGTCCTGCTCCAGGGCCTTTTCCTGCGCCGGCAGAGCGAGGTGGCCGACGTCTACGCGGGGATCATCGCGGACGACATCGTCACCGTCGGCAACATCGGGGAGCAGCTCATGCACGGGCCGAGCTCCGATCGCACGCGCGCCATGCTCGAGTCCTCTCTGCGCCCCGCGGTCGACCGCGCCGCGGGCGGGGTGGTGACGCGCGAGGCCGTCCGGCTCGCCGTCGGGGCGCGTGAGTACGACACGATTCGCGAGTCCGTGGCAACCGAGGCGGCCCGCTACACGATGACCCCGTTGACCGACCCCGAGTTCAGCGCCCGCCAGAGCGAGCGCATCGAGGAGCTCTTGAGCGATCGGATGCGGGAGATGTCCTACTCGGACTTCTCCGAGCTCCTGCGCTCCGCGATCCGCGAGGACGAGTGGCTGCTCTACCTACACGGGGCCGTGCTTGGCTTCGGCGCCGGCCTGATTCACCTGGCGATCTTCGGAGTCTGATGGCGCCCGGCGAGCGGAACAACCGCAACTCCAACGGGCCGTTCGACGTGCTGCCCGCGGCCGCCCGCCTGGCTGCGTCGGCGTGGCTGAACGCCGCCGAGCGCAGCCTGGGCGCGTCGCTGTGGCTGGGCTCCCGGATCGCGCGCGCCACGATCGGGCAACGCGAGTCGGCGGCTCCGGTGGGACCAAGGCCCTCCACCGACCGGCCGCGAACGCCGGCCGGCGAGTCCGAGGCGACTCGCGCGGCCCTGCGAGAGCGCGGGGCGGAGCTCCTCGCCCAGTCGGCCGACGTCGGGCAGGCCGATGAGCTGCACCCCGCCTACGCGCGGATCCTCGAGAACCTCGCTCCCGACGAGGCGCGCATCCTTCGCCTGCTTGCGACCCGCGGGCCGCAGCCGGCGGTCGACGTTCGCCGCGGGCTGCCGCTCGTTTCCGAGCTCGTTGAGCCCGGGCTCAACATGATCGGAGCCGAGGCCGGCTGCCGTTACCCCGACCGGGTGGCGGCCTACCTCGACAACCTGAACCGGCTGGGCCTGATCTGGTTCTCGCGCGAAACCCTGCGCGACGTCAACCTCTACCAGGTGCTCGAGGCCCAGCCGGAGGCGGTCGCGGCGATGCGCGAGGCGGGGCGCACCTCGCGCACCGTGCGCCGCAGCATCCACCTCACCCCGTTCGGCTCCGACTTCTGCGAGGCCTGCCTTCCGCTGCACGCCCCAGACGGAGACGGCGAGCCGGAGTCGCAGGGGGAGAGTGGCGGGACCGCCGGCTAGTGCCCGCGCAGCTGGAAGCGCGGCTCGGGCCGCATGAATACGCGAGGCTCCATCCACACCCGCGTGCCGGTGCGCATGAGGCAACGCGGGCACGGCCTGGTCGGGTCCTGGCCATCGCGGTCGGCGACGGTCACTCCGCAGTCGGGGCAGCGCAGGTGGCTCACGACAGCCCGCCTTCCTCGGCCAGGATCTGCCGCATCCGCCGGTAAAGGACGAGGTCGCACGGGCGTGTCCCCGTGACCTGCCGCCGCACCCGCGCCTCGTGGGCTCGCACTGCCGCCGCCAGGGCCGAGAAGCGCCGCTCCACGAGATTCCGCTCTGCGACGGGGTCCAGCTCCTGGGCCCCCTCGAACATCCAGATCGGAGTCACTGCCATCACCTGCCCTTTCAAAGTTTGTAGACCGATTTACTCAAGATAGCATTTGGAGAGCGAAAATGGAATCGCCCGGGCGCGATTGCCGCTGACCTGCACGAGATCGGCGTCAAGGCACAGCTGGCGCGTGAGCACCCGAAGTCGTCTTCGCTGCACTCCGGGGCGGGCGGCTAGGAGAGCTCTACGCGCTCGATGACCTGAGGCTCGACCGGGCGGTCGCCGGCGCCCGTGGGGGTCGCCTCGATCGCATCCACGGCGTCCATCCCGTCCGTCACCTCGCCGAAGACGGTGTGCTTGCCGTCCAGCCACGGGGCCTCGGCGGTCGTGACGATGAAGAACTGGGAGCCGTTCGTGTTCGGCCCGGCGTTCGCCATCGCCAGCGCACCGCGGACGATCTTGTGGTCGTTGAACTCGTCCTCGAACGTGTATCCCGGCCCGCCGGTACCCGTGCCCTCCGGGCAGCCACCCTGGATCATGAAGTCGGGGATCACGCGGTGGAAGATCAGGCCGTCGTAGAACCCGTCCCCGGAGAGCTTGCGGAAGTTCTCCACCGTCTTCGGGGCGTCCTCGTCGAAGAGCTCGACGGTGACCGGCCCGGCGCTCGTGTGGAGAGTTGCCTGCGACACGAAGGCGCCACTCTAGCGACCAGCTTCACAGATCGTTCACGCGGAACGCCGCGTGCCTTAGGTTCGCGCCTTATGCTGCCGCGCATGACCCGTCGGGGCCAGCGGATTCTCGTGGTGCTCGCGGTCATCATGGGCATCGGGCTGGTGGGCGGCGGGGTCGTCCTGGCCCATTCGAGCTCGCCGGCAGCGGCATCCTTCAACGTCATCAAGGGCACCCCGCGTCCCGACAAGCTGGTCGGTACCAACCGGCGGGACAAGATCCTGGGTCGTGGCGCCGGCGACGAGATCAAGGGACGCGGCGGGGACGACCTGCTCAAGGGCGGCAAGGGCGGCGACGTGATCGGCGGCGGCAAGGGCTTCGACATGCTGATGGGCGGCCCCGGCAACGACCGGATCAACGCCCGCGACGGGCGGCCCGACCAGATCGACTGCGGCGACGGCAACGACTTCGCGAAGGTCGACCGCAACGAGGACGGCGTCTATAACTGCGAGACGGTTCGCAGCCCGAGGGGGCCCAACTGACCTCCCGCGCGCCAGGGCGCGCCCGAATCCGTCGCGCTGCCTTCGTGGCGGTGCTCACCGCCGTCGCGGCGCTCGCCGGCGGGGTGGGGCAGGCAACGGCCAAGGTGCCCTACTTCAAGCACGTCTTCATCGTCGTCCTCGAGAACGAGAACGCCTCGACGACGTTCGGCCACAACAGCGAGGCCCCCTATCTCGCACAGACGCTGAAGAAGAAGGGCGCCTTCGTGCCGAACTACTACGGCATCGCGCACAACTCGCTGGGCAACTACGTCGCGATGGTGAGCGGGCAGTCGCCGAACATCCAGACGCAGGCGGACTGCCAGGTTTTCAACAACATCACGCCCGGCACCTCGATGGCCGGCGGCCAGGTGTTCGGCACCGGGTGCGTCTACCCCGCCGGGGTCCAGACGATCGGCAGCCAGCTCGGCAGCTCGGGCTACAAGTGGCGGGGCTACATGGAGGACATGAACGCCAACGCCCCCAAGGGGCAGCAGTCGCCGTGCCGTCACCCTGCGATTGGAGAGCACGACCCGTGGCAGAACGCCACGCCGACGGATGAGTACGCGACCCGCCACAACCCGTTCGTGTACTTCCACTCGCTCATCGACTTCACGCGAACGTGCCGGCAGCACGACGTCGACTACACCCACCTGCGCCAGGACCTGAAGCGCTGGCGGACCGCCCCCGACTACGCGTTCATCGTGCCCGGCCTGTGCAACGACGGCCACGATGCTCCCTGCGCGAGCGGGGCGCCGGGCGGCCTCGTCTCGGTCAACCGCTGGCTGCGCCGCCAGATCCCGATGATCCTTCACTCCTCGGCGTATAAGCACCGCGGCCTCTTGATCGTGACCTTCGACGAGGCTGAGGCGACGGGATCGGAGGGAGACTCGAGCGGGTGCTGCAACGAGCAGCCTGGACCGAGCATCGTGCCACCGAACACGCCCGGGTTCCTGACCCCGGGCCCCGGAGGCGGCCGGGTCGGCGCCGTGATGGTCTCCTCCTGCATCAAGCCCGGAACGGTCAGCAAGAAGAAGTACAACCACTATTCGCTGCTGCGTTCCATGGAGCGGAACTTCCACCTCCCCTACCTCGGCTACGCGGGACAGGCGGGGCTGCGATCGTTCGGCAGCGACATCTTCACGCGGCCCAACTGCTGAGCGACATCCGTCCGCGGGCGGACGCGGACCTTCCGTGACGCGTGGCGCATGTCACTAGATTGGTGGCCTGACCACTTCCGTTCCCCACGAAGAGCAGGTCCAGCTGGACCTGTCCAGCGACGCAACAAACGTCGCTGTGGCCAGGAACGCCCTGGCGAAGCTGGCTGAGCGCGTCGGGGCGGAGGTCGACGACGTGAAGATCGCTGTGAGCGAGGCGGTCGGGAACGCCGTCATTCACGGTTACCGGGGCGGCAGGACCGGAAAGATCCGGGTTTCGGGCCGGTACAAGCGCGGCCGGCTGTTGGTCACCGTCGCAGATGACGGCATCGGCATGACGCCGAATCCCGGCAACCCGGGGCTCAGGGTAGGCATCCCGCTGATCACCAAACTCTGCGACGACGTGCGATTCACCTCATCCGAGAAGGGGACCGTCGTCTCGATGAGCTTCGGGACCGGAGTTGCGGAGAGTGACGCATGACCGGCCCCACTCCGGTCCTCACTGAGATCCGGCTCGCGTCGATCATCGAGTCGTCCGACGACGCGATCCTGACCAAGGACGCCGAGGGGACGATCACGAGCTGGAACCCCGCCGCCGAGCGCACGTACGGGTGGACCGCCGAGGAGGCGATCGGGCAGAAGATCTCGATCCTCATCCCCGAGGACCGTTCCGGTGAGGAGTGGCGGATCCTCGAGCAGGTGCTGGGCGGCGAACAGGTCAGTCACTACGAGAGCGATCGCGTCCATCGCTCGGGCCGGCGGATCCGGGTCTCCCTCAGCATCTCGCCCCTCCGCGACGAGACCGGCGCGATCGTCGGAGCCTCGATCATCGCCAGGGACATCAGCGCGCAGCACCGTTCAAGGGACTTCGCGGCCAGGCTTCACAGGCTCACCGCCGCGTTCGCCAGCGAGATCACGCGCCAGGGCGCCGTGCGGGCGCTTCTCGACCAGTCGGTTGCGGGCCTCTGCGCGGACGCCGGCGCCGTCGGGCTGCTCAATGACGCCGGCGATGACATCGAGCTTGCCGGGAGCGTCGGTTACACCGCCCCCGGAATCCAGGACTGGCAGTGCTTTCCGCTCGACGCGGACGTTCCGATGAGCATCGCGGTGCGGACGGGCGAGCCGATCTGGACCGAGTCCGCCGGCCAGCTCCGCGACCGGTACTCGGGCCTGAGCGAGGCAAAGATTCTGTTCTCGTCCCTTGCTGTGATCCCGCTCGCGATCGAGGGCCGCCCGTTCGGCGCCATCGCGCTGAGCTTCAGCACGCCCCACGAGTTCGACGAGGAGGAGCGGACCTTCATGCTCACAGCCGCGCAGCACGCGGCCCAGACCTTCGATCATGCTCGCGTTTACGAGGATCAGCGCCGCGCGGCGGAGCGAATCACCTTCCTGGCGGCGGCGAGCGAGCTCCTGTCCGGCTCTCTCGACCCCGATACCACCTTGCAGAATCTCGCCAACCTGGCGATCCGCGAGCTCGGCGATTGGTGCGCCATCGATCTCGCGGACGACGAGGGGGGGCTGCGGAATGTCGCAACCGCCCACGTCGACCCCGACCTGGTGCGGCTGGCTAGCGAGTTTCGCGAGCGCTACCCCGTCGACCCCGATGCGCCGACGGGCGCGCCGAACGTGATCCGGACCGGCAAGTCGGAGCTCTACGAGGAGATCCCAGACGAGCTGCTCGTAGAGGCCGCCGAGGACGAGGAGCACCTGAAGGTGATGCGCGAGATCGGCCTCGTGTCCGGCATGGTCGTCCCCCTCGGAGCGCGCGGCCGGGTGCTGGGCGCGATCACCTTCGTGTCGTCCTCGCCGGACCGCCTCTTCGACCAGACGGATCTCGAGCTGGCCGAGGACCTTGCGCGGCGCGCCGGCCTGGCGGTCGACAACGCGATGCTGTTCCGCCACGAGCACGACGCGGCGGTCACCCTCCAGCGCTCGCTGCTGCCCGAATCGCTCCCGGAGTTGCGCGGGGTGCAGTTCGCGGCGCGCTACCTCCCGGCCGCGCCGGGGCTGGAGGTCGGAGGTGACTGGTACGACGTCACCCCGCTCGGGCACGATCGGGCGGCGATGACGATCGGGGACATCGCGGGGCGCGGCGTGAACGCCGCCGCAGTCATGGGCCACGTGGCGGGGGTCGTCCGCGCGTTCGTGCTCGACGGGAAGGCGCCGGACGAGGTGGTGCAGCGCACGAACCGAGTGATGCGCGAGGCGGCGCAGCCGCAGATGGCGACCGCCGTGCAGCTGGAGCTGGACCTCGAGTCGGGCCACCTGGACTACGTGCGCGCGGGGCACCCGCCCGCCCTGCTCCGGCTTCCCGACGGAACGGTCGAGCAGCTGGCCGGCAAGGGAACCCAGCCGCTCGGCGTCTTCGACGATCTGGACTGCCGGACCCACCGCGTGGACTTCCCCCCGGGAAGCCTCCTGCTCCTGTACACCGACGGGCTGATCGAGCGCAGCGACCGCGACTTCGACGAGGAGCTCGAGAACCTCGCCGAGGCCCTCGCGCAAGGCCCAGCCGATGCCGAGGCTTGCCTGCGTTCGCTCGCGGAGCGCTTCAGCCCGGAGACGATCCCCGACGACGTCGCGATGCTCGCGGTGTCGCGGAGCTAGCTCAGCCGCCTTCGGCGGGACCCAGCGGCGCGGCCGTCAGCGCGGGGTAGACCTTCAGGTAGTAGCGCCGGTCCGGGTTGGTGCGGCGGCCGGTGAGCATCCCGCGGGTGGTGATGTCGGGGCTCCCCTGGAAGCGCCCGTCGTAGTCCATGAACCGGCCGCTCGCGTCCACCTTCCGGTCCCCGAACGACCGGATGCCCGGGAGCGCGACGATCCTTCCGGAGCCGCTAGACAGCCGGTCGCTGCCGGGGTCCGCCAGCCAGACGCCGACGGCGTCCTGCGTGCCGCCGTCGGGCGCGGCGCGCTCCGGCCGGCGCGAGAGGCTTCCGTCGCGATACACGTAACGGCCCTGCAGGACCTGTGCCACCGGGTCCGGGTCCCGCTCGACCAGCTTGGTCAGGTTGCTCGCGACGAGGTTCGAGGCGGTCGGCCCAGCGCCCTCGGTTTCGAGCTTGTGCTGGTGGCCCTTGCTGTCCTTGTCGTCGAGGTCGTCGGTGCAGGTCGCCGGGCCGCCGTGGTCCGGGGCGCCGTAGTACGTGAACGCGCCGGGGAGGCTCGAGAAGGACCACGCCGGCTCCTCGTAGCCGATCATGTCGTCGGCGAGCCCGATCTGGAAGCGGTTCGCCGCGTACGCGTGCCAGGTGGGGACGGGCGGGTTCGGGCGCTCCGGGCACCCGGCGTCGTCGATGCCCCACGGGCTGCCGAGCACGAGCGCCGGGAACGCCGCGCCAGCCAACGGCTCGTCCTTCAACCTCCTCGATCAGATCGGCCAGGGCGTCGACGCGTTCAAGGGGGAGTGCGCCGCGGAGGGGGGCGGAGCGATCTGCAACAACCTCCCGGACGTCCCCCTCAAGCCGGCGAACTCGCGCGTCTACGCGATCCAGGCCGACGGTGACAACCACGCGGGCGGGCCGTTCCTGCCAGGCTGGCCCGCGAAGCCGGCAATCGTCGACGCCGAGCTCCTGCCCGTGGTCGGGGAGGGCATCACCGGCTACCCGGTGATCGGGAACGTCAGCTGCGGCAGCGGCGGCGGCCCGAAGGTCGGCGCGATGTCCAACAACGGCCTCGCGTACGTCTTCAACCCGAACGGCCAGTCCTGCTACGGGCGGACCGGAGGCGCCGACATCCCGCTCCAGACCGACGGCTACGGGACCCAGCCGGATCACCCGCTCGTCCCGGCGGTCGGTTCGCCCGCGTTCGCGAACATCGACGGGACGGGACTCTCCTTTGTGGCTCCGGCGGCGGGGCTCGGCCGGGCGCTCGATGTCGCCTTCCCCGACTACCAGCCGACCGGGCAGGACTTCCTCGCCGCCTGGAGCGTCACCGGCGGCGGCCAGCTGCGCCCGAACTTCCCGCAGCCGGTCAACGACCTGCAGTTCCTGACCGGCCCCTCGGTCGCGGATCTCGACGGCCGCCCGGGGCAGGAGATCGTCGAGGGGACCGCGAGCATGGACCTGAACGCGTTCAGCGACACCGGCGCCGAGCTTCAGGACTGGCCCAAGCTCACCGGCGACTGGACGATCACGAACCCGACGATCGGCTCGCTCGGCACCCGGGACACCGATTCCTCGGCGCACAAGGTCGTGATCGGGGAGACCCGATCGGGTTACGTCAACGCCTATAGCACCGCAGCTCCCGTCTGCTCGCCGTCGGCATGGCCGCGCTTCCATCACGACAACGCGAACTCGGGGGACTACGGGCGCGACGCGATCCTGCCGGGCGTGCCGTTCGGCGCCAGGCGCACCGGGGCGCGCCTCACGTTCAAGGCGCCCGGCGACGACCTGCTCTGCGGAACGGTCAAGCGCTACCAGGTCGTCACCTCGACCAAGCCGATCGACCCCACGAGCTTCGGCAGCGCTCGGTCGCTGCCCAACGCCCCGGGCCCAAAGGCGGCTGGCGTGTCGCAGACCTACACGATCCCCGCCGGCGCCGAGCGCTATCTGGCGATCCGCGCGGTGGACGACCAGGGGAACGTCGGGCGTCCGCTGGTGATCGACCTTGGGCCTAGGAGGTCAGCCAGCGCTGCGGGTTTGCGACCATCATCGTCTGGAGCTGCTCGTCGGTCATCCCCGCCTCGCGCAGAGTCGGGATCACCTGATCGTGCACCAGCGTCATGCTCCAGTCCTTCGCCGCGCCCGACTCCATCAGCTGCTTCCCAACCTCGGGCGGATACCAGTCAAGCGTTGCGCAGAAGTCCTGTGACAGGAACATGCGATCGGCGTAGCCGCGCTCCAGCAGCGCCGTGACGGTCGCGTTGCGCTGCTCCATGGGCAGGAAGATCTCCAGCCCGTAGCGGTCCATCCCGATGTAGACGCCCCTGTCGAGCAGCCGCTCGATGTAGTCGAGGTCGGCTGTGTCGCCCGTGTGGGCGATCTGGACCTTCGAAAGGTCGACGCCCTCCTCCTCGAAGACATCGACCTGGTGCGGGCCGGTCTCCGAGGCCGGGCGCGAATGGGCCATGATCGGGGTGCCCGTGCGGACGCTCGCTCGCGCGATGGCCCGGTGCACCTTCTCGACGTTGGGCGTGACACCGGGCTCGTCGGCGGCGCACTTCAGGAAGGCGGCCTTGATGTCCGTGCCCTGGATCCCCTTCTCGATGTCGTGGACGAACAGGTCCGCCATCGCGTCCTCGTCCCGGAACATGAAGTACGGCGGCAGGTAGTCGTAGGTGTAGATCCCGGTGCAAGGGACGACCTGGAGGCCCGTCTCCTCGGCGACGCGGCGCGAGAACCGCACGTCCCGGCCGCCGAACATCGCCGTCGGCTCCCCGATGGTCTTGACGCCCCGCTCGACTGCCGCGCTCGCGGCCTCGACCGCCGCGTGGTAGGCGCCGTCGTCGTCGACGATGACCGGCGGCTCGGACTCCTTGACCGTGCCCGCGTGCGGCCACTCGGCCAGCACCGCCTCGTCGCGGAAGATCAGGTGCTCGTGGATGAGGGTGGTGCCGAGCTCCTCGGCGTCGATCGTCCCGGTCACGGTCTCCACGGTGGCCACGCCCGTACCCTATTGCGCGTGCCGCGCAGCTGGATCGTCGCGATGACCATCCTCGTCATCTGCCTGGTGGCGTCGATCGTGATCGCCCTCGTTCACCTACTCTGACCGGCGAAAACCCGCATGGGGACGGGGTAGGATGCCCCGCAATCCACGCGACACGAAGGGGGATGGCTTGTTCGATCGCATAGTGGTTGGAACCGACGGCTCAGACACCGCCGGCGAGGCGGTCCGCCAGGCGATCGGGCTGGCGAAGCTCTCTGGTGGCAAGCTCGCCATCGTGGCGGCGTTCGAGCCCGTCCCTCAGACCAGGGTGCGCGAGGAGGCGGCGGAGCTGCCGGGTGACGTCGCCCACGCCGCCGGGCCGCGTGAGGACGTGAACGTGATCCTCGACTCGGCTGTGGGCCAGGCCCAGCAGGACGGCGTCGACGCGGAGCCCTACCCGCGCGAGGGCGACCCGGCCGACGCGATCCTCGACGTTGCGGAGGAGAGCAACGCCGACCTCATCGTGGTCGGGAACAAGGGGATGACGGGGGCCAAGCGGTTCCTGCTCGGCAGTGTGCCGAACAAGGTCTCCCACCACGCCCCTTGCGGCGTGTACATCGTCCGCACGACCTAGACGCTCAGCTGCCGCAGGGCGTGCGCGGGCTGATCGCCCGCGAGGCGTCGAGCAGCCCGTCGCCGTAGACGTCGTCCCGGCCCGGGGCGCCGCGGTCGACGGCGGTGCCCTTGAGCCGGCGGGCGACCCGTCTGGGGGACGGATGCTTGCCGCAGACGCGCGAGGCGATCACGGTCGCCGCAACCCCGCTCACGTGGGCGGCGGACATCGAGGTGCCCTCGAGGCCGGTGATCCCGAACTTCCCGAAGTCGCCGCGCTTCGCGGCTTTCGGGAGGAGGCTGTATTGGCGGATCTCGTACCCCTGCGCGTTCGGCCGGCAGCGGAGGTCGGCGGTCACCTCAGGCGCCTTGTCCACTCCGCCTCCCGGCGCCACCAGGTCCAGGCCGGTGCCGTAGTTCGAGTAGTCCGCGTCGCATCCGCGGTAGGTCGAGCCGCCGACCGCGATCACGCCCCGTGCGGCGGCCGGATAGAAGACGCGCGACATGTCGTCGTTCCCTGCGGCCGCGACCACCGTCACGCCCTTGTGGATCGCGTGCTGGATCGCGTGGCACACGCTGACGATCTGATCGCAGTGCTTGACGTCGGGCTCGAAGTCCAGGCTGAGATTGATCACGTCGGCCCCGTGCGCGGTCGCGAACCCGATCCCCTTGGCGACGTCGCTTCCCTTGCCGACCTCGTGGCGGTCGAGCACGCGGATCGGCATGACCTTCGCGCCGTAGGCGATGCCGGTGAGGCCGAGGCCGTTGTCGGTTGCCTGCGCGATCGTGCTCGCGACGTGCGTACCGTGGCCCTCGCGATCGAGCGGCAGGCTGTCGCCGTCGACGAAGTCCTTCGGGTGGACGAAGTGCTTCGTGGGTGGCAGGTCGGGATCGCGGCGGAAGCGCTTGCCCATGTTCCGGTACGCGACGCCCGTGTCGAGGACGGCGACGGTGACGCCCTTGGCGCCGGGATGGCCGTCCGCGATCAGGCGTTGCCATCCGCCGGGCACTCCGATCCCGCCGACCACGCGGGTGGGCGTGAGAAAGTTCCACTGGTCCCGATACCAATGCCCTCGCCCGCCCGGTCCTGGGTCGTCCGGCCAGAACCTGGCGGCGTGCACCAGGTGGTCGGGACGCGCATAGCCCACCGCCGGGTTACTCCGGAGGCCGGAGAGGGTCGCCGAGACGGACTGGCCGGCCGGGACGCTCACCCGCTGCTCACCGGTCTCCCCGCGGTAGTGGACGAGCACCTCGTCGGAGGCGACCGAGTGCGGTGCGGCGGCTGCGCGGGTAGGCGTGGCCCCGGCGGCGAGCAGGCCGCATGCAAAAGCCAGGAACGCAAGTAGGAGAGCGGTGCCTGCCCCGCGTGCCCTCCTCGAGGGCAGGACCGAAGACGTGATCATGGTGTGGATAGCTTGTAACACGGCTCAGGGGTGAGAGTTGCCCAATACTGCTGTTCACATGCTGGACGAGGACGGATTTACTAGCGCCGATACAGGCCTGATGCGCCTCGCGCTGGACGAGGCGGAGCGGGCCACCACCCACGGCGACGTGCCCATCGGGGCGCTGGTCGCCAGGGACGGCGACGTGCTCGCGTCCGCCGGCAACGAGCGCGAGCTGCGGTTGGATCCCACCGCCCACGCCGAGGTCCTGGCGCTCCGGGCGGCCGCCGAGCTGCTCGGCGGCTGGCGCCTACCGGAGACCACGCTGTACGTGACCCTCGAGCCGTGCGCGATGTGCGCCGGCGCGATCGTCCTGGCCCGGGTCCCGCGCGTCGTCTACGGCACGGCCGACCCGAAGGCGGGCGCGGCGGGCAGCGTGCTGGACGTGCTCGGAGAGGCTCGCCTCAACCACCGCCCGCGCGTGGACGGCGGCCTGTTGGCGGCCGAGTCGGCGTCCCTGCTCGAGTCCTTTTTCGAAGCCCGGCGCTAGGCCGGCCGTATGGCCGCCCTGAGCCGGTCCGAGTAGCGCACCGGGTACGCGGCGGCCCCATCGCCCCCCGGCCGCCGCAGCTCCTCCGGAAGGGACGCGAGCTGGGCCGCCGCGCGCTCGCGGATCTGCTCCAGCGACTCGGAGCCGATGGCCTCGCCGCCGCGCATTGCGGGGCGCAGCAGCGGCTCGCCTTCCAGGTCCTCGTCGTCGGCGCCGATGACGTCGCCGGTGATCGTTCTACCTGACGAGGCCCTGAAGACCTGCTTGGTGCCGGGCACGGTGGCCTTGTCGGCCGACCGCTTCCACACGCCGTGCCACTCGCCGTCGCGCCGGGTTGCGACGAGCTTGTAGACGCCGTTCACCACCGGAGAGTCGCGGCTGGTGCCGAGGTCCGTGCCCACCCCCCAGAGATCGATCGGGGCGCGCGCCGCAACCAGGTCGCCTATCCGCCCCTCGTGCAGGTCTCCGCTCGCGGCGATGCTGGTGCCCTTCATTCCGGCCTCGTCCAGCAGCTCGCGCGCGGCCCGGGAGAGGGTGAGCAGGTCGCCCGAGTCGAGCCGGATTCCCGCGAGCCCGACGCCCGCGTCACGTGAGGCGGCGATCGCGTTGCGTACCCCCTGGAGGGTGTCGTAGGTATCGACCAGCAGCACCGGCCCCCTGGGGAAGCTCCGGATGAAGGAGCGGAATGCCTCCTCCTCGCTGTCGAAGGCGAGCACGTAGGAGTGAGCCATCGTCCCGACCGGCCGCAACCCGTAGCGCATCGCGGCCGCCACGTTCGAGGTGCCGCCGCACCCGGCGACGGCCGCGGATCGCGCCACCTTCATCGCGGCGTCAACGCCGTGGTCGCGGCGCGGGGAGAAGTCGAGGACGCGATCTCCCTTGCCCGGTTCGCCCCCGCCCGCGGCGAGGACGATGCGGGCCGCTTTGGTGGCGATCATGGTCTGGAAGTTGATCTGGTTGAGCAGGACCGTCTCGATCAGCTGGGCCTCGATCAGAGGCGCCGTGACGCGAAGGAGCGGCTCGTTGGCGAACGTCACCGTTCCCTCCGGAATCGCCTCGACGTCACCGGTGAACCGGAAGCCGGCGAGATAGTCCAGGAACTCCTCGTCGAACGGCCCGAGCGAGCGCAGATACGCAAGCTCCTCCTCGCCGTAGCGGAGCGCGCGAAGGAGCTCCAGCGTCGGCCCGAGCCCGGCGGCCAGGAGCCAGTCTCGCCGCAGCGGCAAACGGCGAGGGAAGAGCTCGAACACCGCCTCGTGGTTCAGCCCCCGCGCGAGATAGCCGGCCGACATCGTGAGCTCGTAGAGGTCGACCAGGAGCGCGACGCCGGCCGGGTCGAGGAGCCCGGGATCGTTCGAGCGGGGGAGGTCCATTACCTATTCCTACCGCCACCCGAGCAATTGCGACGGCTCGCTCCTCCCAGAATCACTTGCGGCGGCTACGCCGCCTTGCATGCTGCTGCGGCGACAAGGTCGCCGCCTTTCAGACAGGGGCCGTCCCTGGCCCTCGATCGCCGCGAGGGGGGACACGCGGCGAGAGCGGGGTCGCGGGTCGCGGCCCTGGTGGGCCGCGACGACTACGCCCCGATGTGAGCGCCCAGCAGTACGAGCAGCGCCGCGACAGCGACGATCGATCCCACGAGGCCGCCGGCTACCCAGCCGGCGATCTCAGCGCTTCGACCGACCCCGCGTGGCTCGAACAGACTGAGCATTCGCTCTGTCATCGAGAACCTCTCCTTCTCAGGCCTACGGGGTTAGCTGTCGGGCTCGCGCTGAAAGAGCGGCGCTACGGAGTCAGTTCCGATTCGCCCCCGGACCCTTATCGGGCCCCCTTCGGTTCCCCCGCTCCCTCCGTCTGGGACGAAGGGATTCGGCAGTGTTCTCTTCGCCGGGCACCCTAACCAGTCGCGCTGACGTCATGCATCGTGCCTTTCGACACGTTCGCGCCGGGGCGGGTGAGGTTGTAGGGTCGCCCATGCTCGGGCATGCAGGGTAAGGACGCCGCACAGAGGACGATCGCGGGACGGCGGTCGATCGCCGCCCTCGGAGCGCTGCTCGTCGCGCTTTGTGCCTTCGCGATCTCGCCGGCGTCGTCAGCCGGCGGGCAGAGGGCTCAGATCTTGGTCCATCCCGGTGACGGCCTGCGGACGGTTCACCCCGGGCTGTTCGGCGTGAACCACCGCTATCCGTACGACGGGTTCGGCATGTGGGACCCCTCGATCGACAACGTGTACCCGCGCTTCGAACACCGCTTCTCGGCTGCCGGCTTCACCGCGATGCGCTTCCCGGGGGGCTCGGTCGCCAACACCTATCACTGGAAGCGGGCCATCGGCCCACTCTCGCAGCGCGGGTTCAACGTGCACGGGCACACGGGCGAGCCGCTGGCAAACGGCTTCGGACCGGACGAGTTCGGCTCCTTCGTCAGCACTCAGGGCCTTCAGGCGATGATGCTCGCGAACTTCGCCACCGGAACCGCGCAGGAGGCTGCCGACTGGGTGGAGTACATGAACGCTCCCGTGGGGACAAATCCGAACGGCGGAGTGGCGTGGGCGAGCGTGCGCGCCGCGAACGGGCACCCGGAGCCTTACCACGTCCAGAACTGGGAGATCGGCAACGAGCTCTACGAGCCGGGCCAGTCCCACTGGATGGGCGGCGGCTCGCTCGCCAAGCGGACCAAGAAGTACGTATTCGGCGGCTCCACGAAATTCAAGGACCAGCGAGTCGGTACGCCGTCGGATCATCAGGGATCGGCCGCCGTGAGCGACGGGTCGGCCGGTCAACGATTCCAAGTCATCTACCCACCGGTGCGACCGGACAAGCCTTTCCAGGTCACCGTCGACGATGACGGCTGGCAGCGGGTCGATGACCTCTCCCAAGCGTCCGCGAACGACAAGGTGTATGCGCTCGACCCGGCGACCGGGAAGATCGCGTTCGGCGACGGCGTGCACGGCAAGATCCCGACGGAGGGCAGCGTGGTGCGGGTGAGCTACACGTCAGGACCCCACGACGGCTTCGTCGACTACTACCGCGCGATGAAGGCCGCCGATCCCACGATCCAGGTCGGAAGCTGCTTCTGGAACGGGCACTTCCTCTCGATGATGGGCACCAAGCATCCCTACGACTTCGTCGTCAAGCACCTCTACAGCCATATGCCGCACAAGCACCCTCACGGGGTGAAGCAGTTCCACGACGGCATCATGGCGATCGCGGGCAAGCGCGCGAACGAGGTGATCGCGCTCCGGCACGCGATCAAGCGCCACGCCGGCAGCAACGGCAAGTCGGTCGGCATCGTCGTCTCCGAGTGGGGCATGTCGTTTGGCCATCGCCTGGGCCCGACGAAGAACTACCTCGGCTCGATGGATCAGGCGGTCTACAGCGCGCTCGAGTTGCAGCGATGGATGGAGTTGGGCGTCCCGCTCGCGGCCAAGCAGGCTCTCATGTACTACCGCAACAAGAACGCCCCCCACGGAGCCACATCCCTCGGCCCGCCCGAGCAGGCCCTGATCGGGCCCAGGCCCAGGTACATCATGACCGCCACGGCCCGCGCCTTCCGCCTCCTGACCCCCACCGCGGGCGACGAGGTCGTCCGCACCGCCGTCCATAGAAATCCGTCACGCCACATCTACACGGGCAAGGACCTGAAGATGCTGAGCGCGCTCGCCACCAAGGCGCCCAACGGAGCGCTCTACGTGACTATCGTGAACAAGTCGCGTAGCTGGCGAGTGCCGGCCACGATCGCGGTCCGGGGCAAGCCGATGCACTCGGCGGTCGTCAAGGAACTGGTGGGGCCGAGCTACCTCTCGTACAACAGCTATCACCACCCGGGCCGCGTTTCGATCCGGACCAGCAAGCGGTGGGTCAACGGCCGCACGATGAAGCTGAAGGTCCCGGCGCACTCGGTGATGACGGTGAAGCTCCGGGGCTAGAGCGCTCGGTCCTATGCGAGGCGCCGGCCGAGCGTGTAGCCGGCGGCCGCCGCGGCGATCCCTCCGATCACGGACACGACCACGTAAACGAGCGCCTTGCCCGGCTCGCCGGCGTCCGTGTCGAGCACCACCTGTACGGAGAAGGTCGAGAACGTCGTGAACCCACCTAGGAACCCGACGCCGATGGCCTCTCGCAGGTCGCGCGAGAACCAGTGCTCCGCAACCAGCAGGCCGAGGAGGAACGATCCGACGATGTTGATCCCCACCGTCGACCAGATCAGGGCCTCCGAATGGAGGGTCAAGCGCGAGATTCCGTATCGCGACAGTACGCCGAGTGCTCCACCGGCTGCTACGAGCAGCGCCGTCATGTTCAGGCTCCTTTCTCCCCTGCGGCAGCACGCGCCAACACGTAGTCGCGGAGGTCGGCGGCTAACTCTGACGCGACCTCGATGTCGTCGCGCTGGACCTCCGTGTGGGCGTCGAGGTGCTGCAGCCGCAGCCGCCAGCCCGTGTCCTCCGCGGAAGGGAACACGCCGGCGAAGAAGAAGCCGAGCCGCTCGAGTTCGTCGCATGCGGATGGAGTCTCGGGCCGCGAGAGCGGGAGATCGATGTAGGCGGTTGTGATGGCGGCGCGCTCGAGCCGCTCCAGCTGAAGGCGCATCGCCTTGGTGAGGTCTGAGCCGATTCGAGTCACATCGAGCCGGGCGAGTGTGCGCTCGGCCTCGACCGCGACGTCCACTCGAGTCGGTCCACTCGGATCGGGACTTTCGCCGTCCACGAAGTTGCCGTTCAGCTTGCAGCCCTCGTAGATGCGCCGCAGCATCTCGCGATGCTGCGGCGGGGCGTGGACCTCGTGGTCGGGGTCCGGGCGGAGCCCGAGGTACATGACCAGCACCCCGCTGCTCTCGTCGGCCTCGCCGACGCTTCGATACCTCACCCGCGCCGGGATGTATCCCAAGAGCAGCCCGAGCTCGCTGCCGCCCAGATCGAGGCACGTCTTCTGGCTCTGGGCGTGACGGGTGGTCGCGTACGCAAAGAGGCCGACCAGCTCCTGCTGCTGGGTCCACTCGAGTGCCGCGAGCCCGAGCTTGACCGAGATGCCGTGGTGGCGAAACGCGGGATCGACGACGGCCGCCCCACCCTCACCGAGCCTTGCGCCGGGAGGGTCGCGCTCGATGGCGGCGTGTCCGACGACCGCCCCGTCAGCAGTCGCCGCGACCCATGCGTTCAGGATTCCCGACTCGAGCTGCTGAGTGACCGCCTCGGCGTGGTACGCCCATTCGCCCGAATACGTGTAGCCGAACGATCGGTAGACGTTGCGAACGAAGGGGATCGAGTCGGCCGCGACCATCGGCCGCACCTCCACGGGCTGGTCGGGATCGATGTCCTGCGGGTGGACCGGCTCCTCACTGCTCGTCTCGCCTCGGGCGATCCGCTTCGTCAACTCGATGCGGTTGCCCTCGCGCCCCCGGTAGAGGTAATCCATCCGATCGACCCGTTCGTGCATGAAGTCGAGCAGCTGTGCCGGCACGTGGATAGCCGCCTGCGGGTCGCTTGCCGCGTCGTCGGCCAGCTCGTACGGCACTCCGTGGTCGTCGATCTGGACCACGACCCGGCCCGGACGGTGGCTGACCGTGACCTCGAAATGGCCGGCCTCCGGGTCGTCGGGGCTCCGGGCGATGCGGAGAAGCAGTGCTTCGCATGCCTCCCTGAGCTCGTTGGCCCCATCAGCCGAAAGCCCGTAGGCCGTCGCCGCTTCGCGGACCGCGCTCGCGACGGCCGAGGTCATCTGCGGACCGACCGTGTTCACGACCACGAAGGCGGGTTCCGCCGGACCTGGTTCCGCCCTCGCCACGACGCGATCGTACCCCGGCACCCCCGGCCATCAGGGGCTAGCGGAGAGGGTGGGATTCGAACCCACGAGGCGGTTTGACCCGCCCACGCGATTTCCAGTCGCGCACCTTAAGCCGCTCGGTCACCTCTCCGGGCGAGGTGACGATAGCGCCCGAAAACCCGCTCAGGCGAGCGCCGGAGCGTCGGGAAGGCGGGCCAGCGCCTCCTCCATCTCCGCCTCGGAGAACTCGAGATCCTCGAGCTCTCCGGAGTGGTAGGCGTCGTAGGCAGCCATGTCGAAATGGCCGTGTCCGGAGAGGTTCACGAGGATCACGCGCTCCTCGCCCGCCTGCTTCGCCTTCTGCGCCTCGTCGAAAACGACGCGCAGCGCGTGGGCCGCCTCGGGGGCGGGGATGATGCCCTCCACCTGGGCGAATCGGACCGCCGCGTCGAAGGCCGACGTCTGGGGGACGGCCCTGGCCTCGACCACGCCCTCCTTGACCAGGGCGGACACGCTCGGCGCGTCGCCGTGGTAGCGAAGGCCGCCGGAGTGGACTGGCGGGGGCACGAAGTCGTGCCCGAGCGTGTACATCGGGAGCAGTGGCGTGAGGCCGACCGTGTCCCCGAAGTCGTAGCGGTAGGCGCCGCGGGTCAGCGTCGGGCACGCGGCAGGCTCGGCGGCGACGAAGCGCGTGTCGCCTCCCTCGCGCAGGTGCTTGCGGATCAGCGGGTACGCAAGGCCCGCGAAGTTCGACCCGCCGCCGACGCAGCCGATCACGACGTCCGGGTACTCGCCCGCCTGCTCGAGCTGGTCGATCGCCTCGGTGCCGATCACCGTCTGATGGAGCAGTACGTGATTCAGGACCGAGCCGAGCGAGTAGTTGGTGTCCTCGGCCTTTGCCGCGGTCTCCACGGCCTCGGAGATCGCGATCCCGAGGCTCCCGGTCTCCTGCTCGGCCTGGGCCCGTCCGGCGTCCGTGAGGTCGGAGGGGCTGCGGTGGACGGTGGCCCCCCAGGTCTCGATCATCGCCCGGCGATAGGGCTTCTGGTCGTAGCTGATGCCCACCATGAACACCTCGCACTCCAGGTCGAACAGCCGGCAGGCGAGTGCGAGCGCCGAGCCCCACTGGCCGGCGCCGGTCTCGGTGGCGAGCCTGCGGACCCCCTCCTGCTTGTTGTAGTAGGCCTGCGCGACCGCCGTGTTCGGCTTGTGCGAGCCGGCGGGGGAGACCCCCTCGTACTTGTAGTAGACGTGCGCGGGAGTGTCGAGCTCCCGCTCCAGGCGAAGCGCGCGGTATAGCGGCGTGGGCCGCCACAGCTTGTAGACCTCGCGAACCTCCTCGGGAATCTCGATGTCCGGCTCCGTCGAGACCTCCTGCTGGATCAGGCCCATCGGGAAGATCGGCGCGAGGTCCTCCGGGCCGAGCGGCTCCTTGGTGCCCGGGTGAAGCGGCGGCGACGGCGTGCCCGGCAGGTCGGGCAGCAGGTTCACCCAGTGCGTGGGGATGTCGCTCTCCGGAAGCAGGTACTTGACGGGCTTGCCCACCGTGCCGCGATTCTATGCGCACCGGTATAAGGCCCGGACTCATGCGCAATGATCCGCGAGTGACGAGCGGCGACGGGACCTGGAACGTCTATCTCTCGGGGGAGATTCACTCCGACTGGCGCGAGCGCATCGCGGCGGGAGTGCGCGATGCCGGCCTGCCGGTCCAGCTGCTCGCGCCGGTCACCGACCACTCGGCCTCCGACGACGTCGGGGCGAGCATCCTCGGCGAGGAGGACGAGCAGTTCTGGCGCGACCACAAGGGCGCGGGGGTCAATGCGGTGCGGACGCAGACGCTGCTGCGGCGCGCCGACGTGGTGGTCGTGCGCTTCGGCGACAAGTACCGCCAGTGGAACGCTGCCTTCGAGGCTGGATATGCCGCCGCGCTCGGCAAGCCGATCGTCACGCTCCACGACGCCGAGCTCACCCACGCGCTCAAGGAGGTCGATCGGGCGGCCATGGCGGTCGCCGAGTCGCCGGAGCAGGTCGTCGAGATCCTTCGCTACGCGATCGAGGTGTGAGGGTGCGGTTCCCCAGCATCTTCTCGATCATCTACGTCGCGATCGGCGTCATCGTCGCGTCGAATCACCACTACTTCGCGAGCCTGGGCAGCGCCAAGCTGGTCGCGGAGATGGTGCTCGCTGTGCTCCTCTGGCCGCTGCTCCTCTTCGGCGTCGACTTCCGCTTCTAGGAGACGCGGAGTTTCCGGCTCGTCCCGCCGGGGTACCAGAGGGCCATGCCACTAGCGCTACTACTGATAGTCATCGGGATCGTTTTGGCGATCCTCGTGAACTACGCGCTCGGAATCGTCTGCATCCTGATCGGCCTGGTGCTGCTGCTTTGGCCCCGGCTCGCAGGAGCACGAGGCGCAGGCCGCGCCTAGCCCCGAGCACGAAGCTCACGACCATACTCAGGCTGCTCGTTAGCCTACGCTCTGCCATCCGGAGGGGTGGCAGAGTGGTTGAATGCGGCGGTCTCGAAAACCGTTATGGGCGTTTTCTCGTCCATCGAGGGTTCGAATCCCTCCCCCTCCGCTAAGGCGTCCGATATCAGCGAGCATTGTCGGGTGAGCGAATCCCGTAGCCTCCGAACGCCGGACACAAACACGGGCGTTGCCGTGGTCACCGACAGCACGCCGTACCTGCCGTGGGAGTTGGTCGACCGACGGGGAATTCGTCAGGTCAACCTGTATGTCGGCTGGGATGGTGACCTGCGCCCCGAGCAGTCCTACGTCGACCTCGACGCCTTCTACGCGCGGCTGCGCGACTCCACGTCGCTTCCCACGACCTCACAGCCGTCCGTCGGTGACTTTCGCGCCTGCTTTGAACCGCTAGTCAGCGCCGGCCGCGATGTCGTCTCAGTCCACCTGGCCAGTGGCTTGTCGGGAACGTTCGAGAGCGCGTCGGAGGCCGCGCGGATCATGGCGGAGAGTGGATATCCGGGGCGCGTCGAAGTTGTCGACGGCCAAACCGGTGCCGGCGGGCTCGGGTGCCTCGTGTTGACGGCGGCGCGGGCGGCAGAGCAAGGAGCCGAGCTCACGGTCGTCGCGGACGCGGTGCGCCAGGCTCGTGAGCGGCTCGAGATCTGGTTTTGCCTCGACACCCTCGAGTACCTGCGCCGCGGCGGTCGGATCGGAGCAGCACAGGCGATGCTCGGGTCGGCGCTGAAGGTCAAGCCGATCCTGACCTTTGGTAGTGAGATCGCACCGGTGGGCCGCGTGCGGACGCGGCGGCGGGCGCTGGAGCGGATGGAGGACTACCTGCGCGAACTACATGATCGCGGTGCCAAGGATTGGGTGGTGCAGCACGCTCAGGCGCCCGAGGACGCCGAGCATCTCGTGGCCCGCGGGCAGGCCATCTTCGGGACAGAGCCGCTCTTTTGCACGCAGGTGGGGCCCGTGCTTGGCGCCCACCTTGGCTCAGGAGTGCTGGTGGGAGGGATCACGGGTCACTGACGTCGTGATCGACCCCGTTATGGGCGGTTTACGTCCATCGAGGCACTCGGCGATCTCTCAGCCTTTGTTTATGTCCTCCTTGAGTTGCAGTGATCTTCTTGGAGGCGTCAACGAGCGCGGCTAAGGAGGCCCGATGACCAACGAGGCGCAGGACGGACGCACGACGGCACGGCAGCTGCTCGCCTTCCTGGAGGAGATGATGCGAACGATCGCCCGCGTCGACCTTGGTCAGTCGGGGGTGGCGCAACTATCGCTGCTCGAGATGCGACTGCTGATCGCACTCGGGGAGTTGGGCGCGGCCGCGACTCTTGATGAAATCGCGCAGCTGACGCAGACCAGCGTCGGGCAAAGTGGGCAGGCATCTGAGCGGCTTCGTAGTCGCGGCCTGGCCGCCCGTGCCGGCGGCGGGCGGGGACCCGAGCGGGCGTTTGTGATCACGCTCCGCGGCCGTCGTCTCCTTCACTTGCTGGAAGAGAAACGGCAGGCCGCACTCGAGGGATTGATTTCCCGCCTCACGTCCCCAGAGCGCCTACGTCTCGCCGGCGCCGCGCACCTGCTCGGTGGCGATCTGGACCGGCTCTCGGGTGGGATGCTGGGCGCTTAGTCCCGCCGCGACGCGGCTGCGCTGAGTGCGGTCCCGGCGGTTGACGGCGGACGAATGCCCGGATAGCCTCGCGCTCGCGCCGCCGGCGGTGCCGGCTAGAAGCGGATCACGCACTCGACTCCAACCAAGGGATACGGATGCCACCGACCCAGGGACAGGGAAGTACACGCCGAACGCGCATGGCCGTCACTGCATCCGCCGTCTCGTCCAGGACATCAACCCGGGCGGGGATGGGAACCCGCTATCCCTCACGAACGTTGGCGGAACTCTCTTCTTCTCGGCCACCGACCCAACCCACGGCACGGAGCTCTGGAAGGCGGTCCCGTAGCGGGTCTGCGTGGAACCAACATCGCCGCGGCGAGGGCTGGCCCCGCCGCCGCGATGATGCACTAGAGCATGTGGTGAACGCCTCGCATCGTTAGGTCGTTCGGTGGTACTGGCTTCGCGTGCCTGAGAACTCGATGCGAGACATTTGGCTCTCCTGAGTGATTGCTCTGGGGGCGTGGCCCCTCCGACAGGACAAGCGTCGGAGAGCCCTGTTCGCTAGTAGGGGCCGAAACCGGTATGAGGCCTGTAATGGCCGGCGTGGCAACCGCAACCTCCGACGAGCACGTTCGCTACCCTGCTCGCTCGAGCACTGGAACAAGCCGAGTCCTCGCCACCAGCGGCGAGGAGCGGGGGATCCACTTCCGGGGCTAACTCGCCCGACTCGGGCGGGGGCGCAGGCTCCTTTAGCGCCAGCCCGTCAGCTAACCCCGCAGGCCGACGAAGGAGACCGATTCATGCTCCCCAACCGTTTTCGCATCCGACGCCCACGAGTAGCGGCCGCCGTGTCCGCTGCGTGCATCGGCGCGTTCGTCCTCGCGAGCCCGTCCGCCATGGCAAACAGCGGTGGCACCGGAACGACCGACCCGTCGCCGACGGTCAAGGGCCATAAGGCCAAGCTCGTCCACGGCAAGGCGGTCGCCCCGAAGTCGGCGCCGCGCCGCGTGAAGCAGGTCATCGCGGCCGCCAACGACATCGCCAAGGGCAAGGGCTACTGCAGCGGTGGCGGCTACTCGAGCTGGCAGTCCCCCTGCTACGACTGCTCCAGCTCCGTCAGCTACGCCCTCCACGGCGGGCACCTGATCAAGCACGCCAAGCCGCCGAGCGGCCTGAAGACATGGGGCAAGGCCAGGAAGGGCGCGTGGATCACGGTCTACGCCAACCCGAGCCACGCCTTCATGACGATCGCGGGCCTGCGGTTCGACACCGCGGACACCAAGGGCGCCGGTCCGGGCTGGGCGCAGGGCATGGGCTGGGAGAAGACCCAGTCGCACGTCAAGCGCCACAAGGGCGCGCTCTGAGCTCCGTTCCGCGCGGCATGCCGGGCTCCTAGGGCCGGTTGATCGAAGGGCGTAGCCTGTTTGGTGGAAGCGGGCACCTGGATGAGCTATCTGCGTCGCATCTCAACTCGCAGGCTCCTGGCCCTCTGCGCCGGAGTCGTGGTCGTCGGCATCGCGACGGCCGCGATTGCCCTGGCTGCCTCCGGCGGCGGTCCGACGCCTCCCGCCAAGCCTCTGCCCAATGCCGTCCATGACGCCCTAGCCGCTCCACGGGTGGCGGGGATCTCGGCCCGGATCGAGTTCACCAACCACCTCCTCACCTCCGACAGCGTTCAGGGTTCCGATCCGCTACTGACTGGAGGCTCGGGGCGGCTGTGGGCCACCCCCGGCGGCGACCTGCGGCTCGAGCTCCAGTCGGACTCCGCTCGCGGCGACAGCGAGATCGTCGTCAACGGCCGGCGCTTCCTCGTCTACAGCGGCGACAGCAGCAGGGCGTACCGAGGCACGCTGCCGCGCGAGACGGGCAAGCCCGCCGGAGGCGCCCGATCGGAGGGTCCGCCCTCGGTCACCCGGATTCGCCGGGCGCTGGCGAACGCTCAGTAGGCACCTCAACGTGAGCGGAGCCATGCCCACGGATGTCGCCGGCCGGCCGGCGTACAGGGTGCGGGTCTCGCCCAAGAGCCACGGCGGCCTCCTCGACGGTGCCGCGCTCGCCTGGGACGCCGTCCACGGCACGCCTCTGGAGGCGGCGGTCTACGCGCACGGGTCGAGCTCGCCCGTGCTCGAGCTCAAGGTCACGGACATCTCCTTCGGGTCAGTCTCCAGCTCGGTCTTCGACGTCGCTCCAGCACCCGGAACGAAGGTCGACACCCTCGGCACCCTCAGCCGGAGTCACTCCTCCGCGCACCAGCCAGCCCGGGCCCAGGTCACGGGATCGTCGGCGGTTGCTTCCAAGCTCAACTTCCGGATGCGAGCGCCCGACACGCTCGCGGGCATGCCGCGGCAGGGGGTGCGCCTGATCCGCGGCGAGAAGTCGAACGGCGCCCTCGTCACCTACGGCCGCGGACTGGACGGCGTGGCCGTCGTGGAGTACCCGGCGTCCCACGGCAATTCGCAAGCGGGGCTGGCCTCCGCTCGCTCCGGCGAGCTCACCCTGCCGAAGGTCTCCCTGGGAGGCGTGTCCGCCGACGAGCTTCAGACCCCGCTGGGCACCGTGCTCCACTTCAAGCGCGACGGTGTGGAGTACGTGGTCGCCGGCTCCGTCCCCCGCGGCGTCGCCGAGGCAGCCGCACGGGGTCTCTAGCCGGTGCCCGAGGGCCGGGCGGCGGGTGGCGCGCCGCCGATAGAGGTTCGCGGCCTCGCGAAGCGCTACGGCGAGATCGTGGCCGTCGACGGAGTCGACCTGACGATCGAGCCGGGGGACGTATTCGGCTACCTGGGCCCGAACGGGGCCGGCAAGACGACGTCGCTGCGGATGATGCTTGGCCTGATTCGCCCGACCGCCGGGTCCGTGCGGCTGTTCGGGCGCGACCCGCAGGTGAGCGTCGCGGCCCTCGAGGGCGTCGCCGGCTTCGTCGAGGCCCCGTCCTTCTACCCCTACTTCAGCGGCCGCAGGAACCTCGAGCTCTTCGCCGCGCTCGACGGGCCGGCCACGGGGTCGGCGACCCGCATCGACGAGGTCCTCGAGACGGTCGGCCTCCTTGACCGCGCCAAGGACAGGGTGCGGGGCTACTCCCACGGCATGCGCCAGCGCCTGGGGATCGCCGCGGCGCTGCTGCGCAGCCCGCGCCTGCTGATCCTCGACGAGCCCACGACGGGGCTCGACCCGGCCGGGATGCGCGACATGCGGGAGCTCGTCCGCGAGCTGTCGGTGCGGGGCATCACCGTGTTGCTCTCCAGTCATCTCCTGACCGAGGTCGACGAGCTGTGCAACCGCGTCGCGATCGTCCGCCGGGGCCGGATCGCCTACGAGGGCTCGCTCGCGGAGCTCAGACAGACGGCCGGCCTCAGCTACCTGGTCCGGACGACCGACGACGACCGCGCGCGGGAGATCCTGTCCCGGCAGCCGAACGTCCGAGCCATCGAGGCCGACCAGTCCGGGGGGCTCTCCTTCAAGGCCGCCGACGAGCGGAGCGTCGGCGACTTCTCGCTCGGTCTCGCCGAGGCGGGCATCGCGGTCCTCGAGCTGAGCCCCAAGCACGCGACCCTGGAGGAGCTCTTCTTCCGCCTCACCGAGGACGGGGCCTCGCCGGCGCCCGACGCCGCCGAGCCCGCCGAAACGGCGGTGGCCGCCTGATGCCCAGCGTCCTCGCCATCTACCGGTGGGAGCTGAGGAAGCTCCGCGCTCAGAAGCGCACCTACCTGGGCCTCGGCGCGGCGGCCGTCATCCCGCTCATCTTCGTCATCGCGCTTGTTACCCAGGGCGGCGAGCCCCGGGACGTCGTGTTCGGCCGCTACGTCCACGACACAGGGCTCGCGATCCCGCTGGTGCTGCTGCTGTTCGGCTCGATCTGGATGTTCCCGCTGATCACCGCGCTGGTCGCCGGCGACATCGTCGCGGCCGAGGACCGCCACGACACGCTCAAGGCGATCCTCACGCGCTCCGCCGAGCGCCATCAGATCTTCGCGGCTAAGGCCCTGGCAGCCGCCAGCTACGCGATCGCCGCGATCGCGATCACCGGCGGCGTCGCGCTCGTCGCCGGAATCCTCGCCTCGGGCTTCAACCCGATCACGAGCCTCTCGGGAACGGAGGTCTCCGCGCCGCACGGGCTCGCCCTGGTCGGGGCAAGCATGCTCGTCTATCTGCTTCCGATCCTCGCGATCGCCTCGATCGCGCTGCTGCTGTCGACCGCCCTCCGGAACAGTGGGGCGGCCATCGTCGGCACGCTGATGTTCTCGCTCCTCCTGCAGCTCGTCGACATCCTCCCGGGGCTCTCGGCCCTGCACCCGTACCTGCTCAGCACGCAGTTCAACGCCTGGCAGGGGCTCCTGCGGACCCCGGTCGACTGGGCGCCGATCGTGCGAGCGGTGTGGATCTGCGCGCTCTACGCGGTGCCGGCCCTCGTTGCCGCGGGCCTCATCTTCCTGCGCCGCGACGTTGCGAGCGAGTAAGTGTCCGGAATCTGACGCCCCACCGCTACTTCCGGGGCCGCGGTCTGTTCTCCTACACATGGTGCTGACCGACTCAGCAGGGCGCAGCGCTAATAAGACGGGGAGACAAGATGAGGCCGATGAGCGAGACGGGGCCGGCCACGAAGGGGCTGGGCCATCAGCGTGCACGGACGCCGTTCGTTGCAGCGGTGGTGCTCGTCACCGCCGCGATCGCGAGCGTTCTCCTCGGGACGACCGAGGCCGGGGCCGCGAGCGGTCCGGGAGCGCGGGGGGTGCTGGCCGGGGCGGGCGTGTCCGTCGGCCACTCCGGGTGGTTCTGGGGCGACCCCCAGCCGCAGGGCAACTCGCTTCACGGGATCGACTTCGTCGGATCCCGCGGGTACGCGGCCGGGGACTTCGGCACGCTGCTGCGGACCGACGACGGCGGCGCGACCTGGGAGGGGCTGCCGACGGGCATCACCGCTCCGCTGGTCACCGTGCGCGTGATCGATTCCAACACGGTGGTGATCGGGGGCGACTGCGCGCTGCGCCGCTCCGACGACGGCGGGAAGACCTTCACCCGGCTGCCATGGACCGGGAGCGATCAGAGCTGTCCCAGTCCGATCGCCTCGTTTGCCTTTCCGAGCCCCTCGGTGGGCTACCTGATGACACAGGACGGGAGCATCCTGCGCACCGACGACGGCGGAGCCACGTTCTCCCGCAAGACGTCGATCCCGGGAACTGACTCGGCCGGCGGCTCGCGCTCTCCGACCGACATCTTCTTCACCGGCGCCGAGACGGGTGTGGTGACGACCAGTGGGGGCGGCGACGGGAAGATCTTCCAGACGACCGACGGCGGCAACTCGTGGACCGACGTGGCGAGCGCCCCGAAAACCAAAGGAGCCCCCAACGGCCTGAACGGGCTCGAGTTCAACGGCGGCGCGGGATACGCGGTCGGCGCCGGAAAGACGCTCCTGAAGAGCGCCAACTCGGGCGCGACATGAAGCCCGAGACACCTTGCGGGAGTTGCCGGAGCACCGGCCCTGGTATCGATCGGCTGCGCGGGCGGCGCCAAGTGCCTGATCACCGAGTTGGGTGGCGGGCAGCTGGTGCGCACGAGCGACGGCGGCGTCCACGGCAGCTCGGTCAGCCCATCGACCCAGAAGATCTTTGGCGCGGGGTTCGTGTCGGGGTCAAGGGCCGTCGCGGTCGGAGAGGCCGGCGCGACGGTCGTCTCCAACAACGCGGGCTCCACGTGGGCGCCCGTCGGCGGGAGGATCACGGGCAGCGGGTTCCAGAACCTGCGCGCGACGAACTCCCAGCTCGCCGAGGCGGGAGGAAACAACGGGATCCTCGCTCGAACCGTCGATGGAGGGGCGAATTGGTTCACAGTTGGCGTGACCACGCCGGCGGACATTCGCGATGCCTCCTTCCCGAGTCAGAGCACGGGCTTCGCGCTCGACACAGCGGGAGGTGTGTTCAAGACCGTGAACGGCGGCTCGAGCTGGTCGAACCTCGACACCGGAGCGTCGGCGAACCCGCACGCCCTACTCGCCCTGGACGCCAACAGGATCCTGCTCGTCGGGCCCAAGGGGATTCGGATCTCCACCAACGGCGGCAACTCGTTCAAGACGGTGAAGTCGACGGCCGTCAAGGGCAAGCCTCTCGACGACATCGAGGTTGCGAGCGGGGCCCTCATCGCGTTCGGGCGAAAGCAGATCGCGGTGTCGAGGGACAAGGGCAAGACGTGGAAGAAGGTGAAGGGCCCAAAGAAACAGGAGCTGAGCGACGTGGACTTCGTGGGCGCGAGCAAGGGATATGCGCTCACCGACACCGGGGAGCTGTTCAAGACATCGAACGGCGGTGAGAAGTGGAAGGTCGTGAAGGCCCTCGGGACCGACGCGGGCACCGGGATCAGCTTCTCATCGGCGAGCTCCGGCTACGTCTCCGTCGACCGCTTCGGGAGCCAGAGTGCCGGTTACGTGTTCCGGACGAAGGACGGCGGCAAGACGTGGCAACCGCAGCTGATCGCGCCGGACTCGGTCGAGGTTCAGGACGAGCACGCGACCGGCTTCGCGATCTCTCCATTCACGGCTGACGCGGGCTTCTTCGCGACGACCACCGGCGGTCAGGCGGGCGATGCGTCCAAGCTGACTCTCGACGTGGCGAAGAAGAAGTCGTCGAAGGCGAACAAGAAGGTGAAGGTAATCGGCAAGCTGTCGCCTCCGGAGGGCGGCGAGCAGATTGTCGTCTCGAGCCGCAAGTCCGCGGATACGAACTGGAGGAACGACACGCTGACCGCGGCCTCCAACGGCAAGTTCACGGCGAAGTTCAAGGTCAAGAAGAAGAAGGAGCTCTTCGTCGTGGCCCAGTGGAGCGGCGACGACAATCGCGCCGGAACCGGCACCAAGGTGCTGACCCTGACGCGGTAGGGCCTGCGCTCTCATCTTTTTGACATCGCGCACGGCTGGGCCGGGTTAGGATCGGCTCAAGCTACCGAGGAGAGTTTCTATGCATGCACGTGTGGTCAGGTTCACGGACGTCACCCCCGAGCAGATCGACGCGGTGGTCAGTCGCGTGGATGAGTCCGACGGCCCCCCGCCCGGAGTGGATTCGAGCGCGATGAAGCTGTTCTACGACTCGGACCAGGGAACGGCGGTCTTCGTCGCGTTCTTCGAGACCGAGCAGCAGATGCTTGATGCGGACGCCGTGTTCCAGCAGATGGACGCCTCCGAGACCCCCGGCACCCGGGCGTCGATCGACAAGTGCGAGGTCAAGATCGAGCGGAGCGCCAGCTAGGCGCTTTCACGCCGCAGAGCGCTCGGGCTCGCGTGCCGACCGGGACGCGAGTGGCCCCGCGTCCTCGGCGAGGTCGTTGGCGCTGCGGCGCGGCACCAAGAGCGCGAATCCCAGTGCGGCGACGAGCGCGATCAGGCACATCAGGAACGCCAGCGTGAAGCCGGTCGACGTCGGGTCGCCGCCGGCTCCGAGGTTGTTCGCGAGGAGCGTTGCCGCGAGCTGACCGCCGAAGGCGCCGCCGAGCGTCCGTGTGACGGCGTTCATGCCCGTGGCGACGCCCGTCTGGTCCTGCCCTACGTTCTGGACGATGAGGTTCGCCATCGCGGAGAACGAGAGGCCGATGCCGATGCCGAGCAGGCCCGCGGCGATGTAGATGTCCAACTCGGAGCCCGAGTTGGTGACGAGAAGCGCGTAGCAGGCGAGGCTGAACAGGGTGCCGCCGATCAGCGACCCCCGCGAGCCGATGCGGCGCTCGAGGATCCCCGCCATCTGGCCGACGATGACGATCGCGATCGTCGCAGGCAGCAGGAACAGCCCGGCGACGGTTACGGAGGCGCCGAAGCCGTAGCCGGTGCTGGTCGGCTCCTGGACGAACTCCGGCAGGAGGATGAACGAGGAGTACATGCCGACCCCGATCAGGAACGCGACCGTGTTGGTCGTCCAGACGCCGCGGATCGCCATCATCCGCATGTCGACGAGCGGCTCGCGGGAGCGGAGCTCGGCGCGAATCCAGGCGAGGATCACGAGCGTGCCGACGGCCAGCAGCCCGAGCGTCTTCGGCGAGCCCCAGCCCCAGGTGCTGGTCTCGGTGATCGCGAGCAGGACGGCCGAGATGCCGAGCGTCATGAGCGCGGCCGCCCGGTAGTTGATGTGGCCCGGCGTCTTGACCGGCGACTCGGGGATGTACCGCCAGGTGAGGAACGCCGTGGCCGAGATCATCACGAGCGGGAACCAGAAGAGCCAGTGGTAGGAGAGGTTCTGGGTGACGATGCCGGCGAAGACGACGCCCGCGCCGCCGCCGATGCCGAGCAGGGACGAGACCAGGCCGATCGCGCCCGGCACCCGCCGGTTGGGGAACTCGTCGCGGATGATCGAGAAGGCGAGCGGGAAGATCCCGCCGCCGGCGCCCTGGATGACGCGGCCGAGGAGCATCAGCCATAGGGAGGTGGCCACCGCGGAGATGAGCGTTCCAACCGCGAGCGCCACGAGGACGATCAAGAGCAGGCGCTCCTTGCCGTACATGTCGCCGAGCCGGCCGATGATCGGAGTGAAGACCGACGCGCTCAGCAGGAACGCGGTGAGCACCCAGGCGACGGCGCTCTCCGAGGTGTGGAGGGAGGCCTGGATCTCCGGCAGCGCGGGGACGACCAGCGATTGCAGGAGCGCGTAGGAGATCCCTCCGAGGGACAGAACGGCGAGGATCATCCGGGTGCTTGGCGTCGCGGCTCGCGGCAAGATCGAGTGACCTTAGCAAATCATTGGTTGACACCAAGGGTTAGTGGCTGGTAACTTACTGTTCGTGTCCAAGCAGATCGAACAGAGCGCTCCTCCGGGGATCGCCAAGCAATGGCCGATGCTGCTGATGATCAAGCTCGGGCGGATCACCATGCACCGGTTTACGCAGGCGCTCGAGCCGTACGGGGTCCGTCCGCGGCACGTCGCCGCGCTGATCGAGCTTCGCGATCGCGGCCAGGTGACCCAGCAGTCGCTCTGCGGCCAGCTTCACCTCGACCCCACCAACCTGGTCACCATCCTCAACGAGCTCGAGGAGCGCGGCTACGCGACCAGGCGCCGCGACCCCGAGGATCGCCGCCGCCACCTGGTCGAGGTCTCGAAGAAGGGGATTGCGGTCGTCGAAAAGGTCTCCGAGGTGATGGACGGGGTGGAGGAGGAGCTGCTCCAAGGCCTCGACCCGGAAGAGCGCCGGGAGCTCGAGGGCAGCCTGACCTCGATCTGGGAGCGAAGCGGAGGGTATGAGGCCTGGTCGCAGGTAGCGGACCAGCCCGAGGAGGACGCGGCTTAGCCCGACCTGCGCCGCGGCTGTCTCAGCCGGGTTTCGAGGCGCGGAGGGCGCGGTGGACGCTGTCGGGGTTGCGGAAGGTGGTGTGGATCGTCGCGGGTTCGACCTTGTACCCCAGTCGATCGAGTATGCCGGAGCTCTGGAGCTTCTCCATGTCGTGAGGCTTGGGGCGCTCGGTCTGCGCCCCGGCGGCCGGCAGGCAGGGCTTCGCGACGACGGTCGCCGCGTCCGGAAGGTCAGGTGGCTCGTAGCGCGGATGGTCGAAGTCGAGGCTGCGCGCGATGTTGGAGGCGTACCGGTGGCGGCGGTTGAGGAAACCGAGGCCGAACCGATACGAGATCAGCTTGAGGATCGACTCGTGCGTGACCTGCATGTGGTTCACGCCGCCCTTCCGGCTGAAGGGCGAGACGGCGACGCCCGGGATCCGGAATCCGGTGAATCCCCAGTCGTTGTACAGATGCTTGTGGTCCTCGCGGCCGTCCGGAACGAGCCTCGGCCGGACATGCTCGAAGAACCCTCCCCACTCGTCGTAGTCGATGAACAGCACTCCCCGCCGGTACTGGGGCGACTCGATGAACGCGTGCACGACGTCGGACATGAACGCCTGCCCCACCCGCACGTCGCCGTGCGGATGCTCGTCGCCCGACGTGCCCTGGTCCTCGCCGAGGAAGGCCGGGTCGACGAAGGCGATGTTGGGGAGGCGACCGGCCTGGGCGTCCGCGTAGAACTCCTGCACCTTGTGCGTCCACGAGACTCCACGCTGGCCGTAGAGCGCCGCGAAGGGCAGGTCCGACGCGTAGTACTTGGCGGTCAGTCCGTGCGCCAGGGCCCGGTCGAAGATCGTTTCCCATGTGTACCCCGGCTGGGGGGTCGACGGCGGCAGAGCGTTGCCCTGCGTGCCGCCATCCTGGGCGCTCCACTGGTAGTGGCGGTTCGGGTAGGTCGAGTCCATGATCGAGCAGAACCAGCGGTCATAAAGCGTGTACGCCTTGGCGGCGTATGGGATGAAGGGAATGTCCTTCTCGAGGTAGTAGCCGGCCGCGAAGGAGTCGCTCCCGGTTCCGTGCTTGTTCCCCTTCACGAAGCCGCTCATGTGGCCGTGGTGGTACTGGAAGCGCCCGCCGTCCCACGAGTGGTCCGGGTCGCGGAACCCGCAGCCCTGGTAGTTATGCCCGAGGTGGTGGGTAGGGACGCGCTTGTCCTCTTCGTCCTTGTACGAGAGACCCGTGTTCTTCCCGTCCGCGTGCGGATACCAGCCGAAGTAGTGGTCGAAGGAGCGGTTCTCCATCATCAGCACGACCACGGTGTCGATCGGCATGTTCCGGGGGCTGGGCAGTCCCTTCGACTGGCGGCTCGCCGCCGCCGCGACGAGGGTGTCCGCCGGCAGGAGCGTCGCCAGTCCCGCCGAACCGGCGAGCGCCGCGGTCCGTGCGAGGAAGTCGCGGCGGCGCATGTGGGCGTCCGGGTGCTCGGCCGCCAGCCGCTCCGCCTCGGCTGGGTCCGACAGCTCGCCTCGGGTGAGCTTCGATGAGTGGTCGGGGGGGAGGTTCATGATCCGGCAGTCTGTCGCATCAGCGCGAGGCCCGGTGAACGACTCGTAAAGCCAGCGGAGGTACTCGGGCCAGTGTGCGTTGCGAGCGCGTTGTCCTAACCGGCGCACTCTCGGTTGCGCCGTAGTGCGATGTGTGCAATCGTTAACGAACGACGGCCGGAGTGGGAGCGTGGTCGCCGTGATCTGTTAGCGAACGCGAGGAGGAGGGAACCTCTCGGAGGAGGGCGAATGATCGCCTCCGGAGGAGGCACGGCATGTCGCTGACGCACTGTCCTCATTGTGGGGCTGAGAACTTCACGATGGAGGGCTGGGAGGACCTCGATCACTGCTCGTCGTGCGGCAAGCCGCTCGGAGAGCCAGAGGGAGCTGCGTCCAAGGACCGGGCCCGGTCACTGCACGGAAGAGCCGGGACTCGGAGGGGCGGTGAGCGCGACGACTGCAACGCGAAGAGGCCCCGCCCCGCCTGAGCGGAACGGGACCTCTCGCGAAGCGTCCTGGTACTCGCTCGCCTACGGCGTGGCGATGAAGTTCCAGGTCCTGGACGTCGCGGCGGTCGATGTCGCTGCACCGGCGCCGTACTGGCTCACGTTCCAGATCCGGTTCTTGGTCGACGGGTCCGGCGTCGCCGCTGCGTAGTCGCCCCACCGGCACGGGTTGGGCGCCGGTGCGGTGCAGTCGAATCCGGTCAGCGGCTTGACGCCGGTGCGAACGGCCACCTGACCCGATTGCGCGCCGCTCCCGACCTTCGAGACCATCTTGATCGAGGGGAACGTCGTCTTCGACGTCGTGTTGAAATTCATCAACATCGCGTTCCCACCGCTCTTCGTGGCTCCGTTGACCTGGCGGTTCGGTGCGACCGCCCCGTTGAACTCGTACAGCGACGCGCTGGTCACAGTCCCGTGCTGAACCAGCGAGTGGGTCGCCGGGGCGATCTCGTACCAGCGAACCTGGGCGCCGGCTCCGCCCTTGACGGTGTGCTGGGTCCAGATGGCGAACTTGTTCCCGTGACCCGGGTCGATCGCGGCCTGGACCTGGGTATTGCGGGTGTCCGAGGTGTCGATCCTGAACGTCGTCCCCTTCTGAGGTGCCGGCGGCGGGACCGCGAAGCTCGACACCGGTACCGAGGTCGGAGTGGTGCCGATCACGGGTGCGCCGGTACTGCTCTTGGTGACCTTGTAGAGCAGGAGCTTGTTACCCGGCGTGCTGAGCGGGATGGCGACCGACCAGCCGGTCGCGTTGTTGTCGACCTCGGTCGCCGGGCTCGGCGTGAAGCCGCCCGAGATCCCCTTGTTGTCCAGCTTCGCGGTGTTGCCGTAGGTGGCACACGTGTCACCGGCCTTTGGCTTCGAGGCCGCGAGCACGTTCGAACCCGCGAAATTGCTGCCGTTGAACAGGTTCGTCCCGATCATCAGGAAGAACTGGCTGTCGCCGAGCTTCGGGAAATCGGGGAACGTGGCGCCGGCGCCGACGGAGTACTTGCACCAGTCGGCCGCCGTGGTCGGAGTCGCCGTCTTCGAGAACCCGAACGCGATCTTGTTGTTCGTCTTGTTGACGACGTCGTCCGCCGCGTAGTAGAACCGCTTCGTGGTCGGGTCCCACATGATCTGAGGGTCGAACACGCTGTCGGTGGCCGCGGCCCCAACGAGGCTGTTGAGCGTCCCGGTGCCCACCGGGGCGTTGGACGTCTTGTTGTAGGCGGCGAACCTGCTGTTCACGAGCTCGATGTACCGGCTCGTGCCCACAGCGCTCGTCTCATCCGGCGGGGCGGAGTTGGTGTCGTTGATCCCGGCCCAGGCGCGGGTCATCGCTGGCGCGAGGGCGCCGTCAACCGGCGTGGTGAGAGCATCTTTGGCGGATGCCTGGCGCGCGGCGCGTGCCTTCTGGCGCTCGTACCGGGACTGATTCGGGACCAGGTAGCCCTGCTGCATGGCGTGCCTGGCGGCCGTACCCACGGTCCCGCGATTGGCGATATCGGCCTTACGGACGCTCGCTGCGCTCTTGATGTGGCCGAACGTCGAGTGCGCCGATGCGATGCCCGGCGCGACGGCCACGGCAAGCGCTGCTGCCGCGAGAGACGCACAGCCGATCAGCCGGCGGCGCCCTGCGGGGCTCGAGGAAAGACTCTTGAACTCCATTTGATCTCCCGATCTGGTGGGGGAGTGGGAGCGCGGCACCTTCCATCGCCGCGAGCGCCCTCGCTGAGGCGATACCCATCCCGTTTGCCTTGTACCTAGCCTTATATCCGCGTTTGGGGTGCCGGTCAACCCCACGATTGGCTAGTCCTGCGTCCCCCGATCGGGGGACGGACGATCGTTCGATCGTTGTGTATCGGGGACGCTCGCGCGCGCAGCCTCCGCCGCGTCCAGCGCCTCGGGGTCATATAGGTGACACTGAAGACGAGATCGGCCCTGCGCCACGTCCCGAGGTTCCAGGCCGTCACGGAACCGGATCGCGACCCCGGAGGACTCGACGTCGATCGCCGCGACGCCCCGCCAGAACGGATCGTCGGGGGCATCCGCCCGCAGGCGCCCGATGATCTCGGCCACCTCTGCGGCGGTATGGCCCGAGGAGGGCTCGATCCGCGCGCTCGTCTCCGGGACGTCCAGCGCGTCGAGGCTCCCGATCACCTCCCGTTCAGCGCGGTACTCCGGCTCGGGCATCCGCGTCCACCGCGCCTCGAGCAGGGTCCGCAGATCGCGGCTCTCCCAGCCGCACACCTCGAACGCGCGCGGGCAGCGTGGGTGGAAGGAACACCCGAGCGGGGGGGTTACAGCGTCGGGCACCTCGCCGCGAGGCAGGTCTCGCCGGGCGGGGCGAGTGGGGTCGGGCTCGGGGATCGCGCGGAGCAGCGCGACCGTGTAGGGATGCTTCGGGTCGTCGTAGATCTCGGCGGCCGGGCCGATCTCGACGATCTTCCCCAGGTACATGATCGCGATGCGGTCGCAGAAGAACTTCGCCGTGGCGAGGTCGTGGGTGATGTAGACGTAGGTGAGATCGAGCTCCCGCTTGAGGTCGATCATCAGCTCGAGGATCTTCGCCCGCACGCTCATGTCGAGCATGGAGACCGGCTCGTCCGCGATCAGGATGTCGGGGCCGAGGATGATCGCCCGCGCCAGGACGGCCCGCTGCTTCTGCCCGCCCGAGAGGTCGGTCGGGTACTTGCTCATGTACTGCTCGGCGGGGTGAAGTCCGACTCGCTCGAGTGCCTCGACCACGCGCGCTCGCACCTGCTCGCGGTCGCGGGCGATCCCGTGGATTCGCAGCGGATGACCGACCGAATCGCCGATCGTCATCGCCGGGTTGAGCGACGCGTGCGGGTCCTGGAAGACGATCTGGAGCCTCCGCCGCAGCGGGCGGAACGCGGCCTCGCTGAGGCCCGTGATCTCCTCGCCCCTCAGCTTGATCGAGCCGCCGGTCGCTGCGGCCAGCCCGAGCAGGGTTCGCCCGAGCGTCGTCTTCCCTGAGCCCGACTCGCCGACGACGCCGAGCACCTCGCCGCGCCGGAGCGAGAAGCTCACGCCGTCCACGGCCTTGACCGAGCCGGCCCCGCGGCCCCGGACCCGCTGCGCGAAGCTGCCGCGGAGCGCGAACTGCGTTCTCAGGTCCGTGACCTCGAGGAGCGTCTCGTCTCCCGGCTTGGGCACCACGCCGGGCGTGCTGCTGGTCGCCGCCTCCATCACGCCTCCTCCGCCACGGCGATCTCCTGGCGCTCGAGCGGCTGCCTCCCGCCGTCCGGGATCTGGTTCTCGGGCCCGTGGAGCCAGCACTCGGTGACGTGGCCCTCTGCAATCGAGACCTCGATCGGGGCCTTCGACTCGCACACCCGCATCGCGTTCGGGCAGCGGGGGTGGAAGCGGCACCCGGGCGGTGGGTCGATGAGGCTGGGCGGCGCGCCCGGGATGTACTTCAGGTCGGTCGTGCTCAGCGAGATGATCGAGTCGAGCAGGGCGCGGGTGTAGGGGTGGGCCGGCTCGGCGAATACCTCGCGCGCGTCGCCCTGCTCGACGATCCGGCCGGCGTACATGACCGCGACCCGGTCGCAGGCCTCGGCGACGATTCCCAGGTTGTGGGTGATCAGCAGGAGCGCCGTGTCGAAGTTGCGACGCAGGTCCGCCAGGATCTCGAGGATCTGCCCCTCGACGATCACGTCCAGCGCGGTCGTGGGCTCGTCGGCCACCAGCACCTTGGGGTTCAGTACGAGCGCCAGCGCGATCATGATCCGCTGCCGCATCCCGCCCGAGAACTCGTGCGGGTACTGCTTGAAGCGGGTGGGCGGGATGCCCATCGCGCCCAGCGCGTCGAGCGAGCGTCGGCGCATCTCCTTCTCCTTCGTGTCGTGCTCGTGCGCCTTGAGCGTCTCGACGAAGTGGTTCTCGATCGTCATCAGGGGGTCGAGGCGGGTCATCGGCTCCTGGAAGATGAGGCCGAGCTCGGGTCCCCGCAGCGCGCGGACCTCCTTGGGCGTGGCGGTCACGAGGTTGCGGTCGCGGTAGCGGATCTCACCGGCCGTCGCGGCTCCCTCCGGCAGGAGCCCCAGGATGGTCCTGCCGAGCGTTGACTTGCCGCAGCCCGACTCGCCGACCAGGCCCAGCGTCTCGCCGGAGAGGATCTCGAACGAGACCCCGTCCACGGCGCGGACCGGATCGCCCTCGGTCCCATACCAGGCCCGGAGGTTGCGGACGTCGAGGACGGAGTCGCTCATTTCTCGGCCTCCGGCGAGGCATCGGGAATCTCGGGCTTGCGCACGCGGCGGTAGCGGATCAACGGGTTGAGGATGTCGTTGAGCCCCTCGCCGACCAGCGTAAAGCCGGTCACTAGGAGCACGATGGCGAGGCCCGGGAAGAGCCCGGTCCACCAGATGCCGTCACCGGCGTCGGAGATCGCCCGCTGCACGTCGTAGCCCCACTCGGCCGCCTGCGTCGGCTGGATGCCGTAGCCAAGGAAGCCAAGCGCCGCGAGCGTGAGGATCGCGTCCGCGGCGTTCAGGGTCGCGACGACCGGGACGTTCTGGATCACGTTGAAAAAGACGTAGCGCCCGATGATCGTCCTGCGTTTGGCACCCAGCGCCCTCGCCGCCTCGACGTATGGCTCCTCCCGAACGCTGATCACGTGGTTTCGAACCACCCGGAAGTACTGCGGTATGTAGACGATCGTGATTGCCACCGCCGCGGTGATGATCCCCTGGCCCAGCTTGTCCGAGAGCAGGAACGCGATCACGATCGCGAGCAGCAGGTAGGGGAAGGCGAACAGGGCGTCCATCACCAGGACCAGGCCGCGGTCGAGCTTGCCGCCGACGTACCCGGAGAGAAGGCCGAGCGGCACGCCGATGGTGAGCGAGAAGAAGACCGCCAAGATGACGACCTCGATCTCCGTGCGCGCCCCCCAGATCACCCGTGAGAGCACGTCCGTCGACTGCACCGTGGTGCCGAAGAGGTGGGACCCGGACGGCGGTGCCTGCTTTGGGAAGTCGACCCCGCCCGCGGAGGATTGGGCGAAGCCGTAGGGCGCGATCACGGGAGCGAAGATCGCCAGGATCAGGAAGAACAGGACGATTCCGATGCCGCTGTAGAGGATCCACTTGGGGACGCCGCGGGCACTCCTGATCTGCCCGATCAGGCGCCGGATGCCGGCCGCGCGCTCGGACTTGATCTCAGCCTCGGGCGATTGCGGGGCGGCGCTGCCGGGGATCTCGCCGATTGAGCTCACGAGTACCTCACCCTCGGGTCGATGAACGCGTTGACAAGATCGATGAGAACCGACACGGCGACGACCGCGAGTGCGAACACGGTGATGATCCCCTGCACCGCGATGTAGTCGCGCTCATTCAGGTAGCGCACGAGCTGGAAGCCGATGCCGGGCCAGTTGAAGGTCTCCTCGGTGAGGATCGCTCCGCCGAGCAGCAGCGCGAGCTGCAGGCCGGCGACGGTGATCACCGGCACGAGGGCGTTGCGGAAGGCGTGATGGATCACCACGCGCCGCTCGCCCACGCCCCTCGCGCGGGCGGCCTCCACGTAGTCGCCCTTCATGGTCTGCATCAGGTTCACCCGGACGAGCCTGATCAGGACGCCGCTGGTCACCAGGCCGAGGGTCACGGCCGGGAGGATCAGGTGCAGGAAGCAGTCCCAGAAGGCGTTGAGGTCGCCGTCGATGAGGGTGTCGATCAGGAACAGGTGGGTGTGCTGCGAGAGCGTGGCGGTGACCTCCGGGCTCGCTCTCCCGGAGACGGGTAACCAGCCCAGGAGATCCGCGAACACGAGCTGGGCGAGGAAGCCCAGGAAGAACACCGGCGCCGCGTAGATGACGATCCCGAACATGCGGCCGCCCAGATCCCACGGCGTGTCACGCCATCGCCCGGCCACCAAGCCGATCGACACTCCCACCACCACCGCCACGAAGAAGGCGGCGATCGTGAGCTCGAGCGTGGCCGCGCCGTTGTTGGTGATGATCGTGGTGACCGGGGTGTGATCGGTGAGCGAGTCCCCGAGGTTCAGGGTGAACGCGTCCTTCAGGTATTCCACGTACTGGGTCAGGATCGGGCGGTCGTAGCCCGCGCGATGCTCCCGAGCCTGGATCTGCGCCTGGGGGACGTGGCCTCCGAGCGCGGCCTGGATCGGGTTGCCCGGGGCCACCCGCATCAGCAGGAACACCATCGTCAGCAGGATCAGGACCGTCGGCACCGCCAGCGCGATCCTCGTGAGGAGGTAGGTGCGGAGGGAGTTCTCGTGAGTGCGGGTCATCCCCGCCGTTCACCTACCCGGGGGCAGCGCGCCGCACGCCTCCTCTGGGGAGGAGGCGTGGGCGGCAAGCCCGATGTTGCTGCGGGTCAGCCCTTCGAGATCAGCCAGTAGCGGAAGATGAACGATGGGTCGAAGGTCAGTTCGATTCCGTGGATGTCGTCCTGGGCGGCGGCCACCTGCTTGCCCTGCCAGATCGGGATCGTGGGCACGTCCTTGGCGCCCTGGTCCTGGATCTGAGAGAACTCCTTCGCCCGCTTGGCATCGTTCGTCGTGGCCTTCTCCTGCCCGAGCAGCTTCTGCATCGTCGTGTTCGAGTAGTGGTCGTTCAGGAAGCTGTCCTTCGAGTAGAAGGAAGCCGTGTAGTCGTCCGCGTCCGGATAGTCCGGGAACCAGCCGAGCTGGTAGATCGGGTACTTGTCCGTGAACGCCGCGGTCGAGTACTGGTTCCACTCGGTCGACTTCAGCGTCACGTCGAAGAGGCCGCTGTCGTCGAGCTGGCTCTTGATCTCGGCGTACTCGTCTGCTGAGACCGGCCCATAGTGCGATGGCGTGTACCAGATCTCCAGCGGTACGGGCGTCTTTATGCCAGCCTGCTGGAGGGTCTGCTTGGCCTTCACGACGTCCGGGCTCGCCCCGTACATCGTCTTGAAGGGCTCCGTCGCGTACTTCAGGCCCTGAGGGACCATCGAGTAGAGCGGCGTGACCGTTCCGTCATAGACCTTGCTCGCGATCGCCTGGCGATCGACTGTGTAGGCGACGGCCTGGCGGATAGCCAGCTTCTGCGCCGCGGTGGCGCCGGGCTGAAGGTCCTCGTTGAACACCAGGTAGCGGATCTCGATGCCGTTACCGGAGACGATCTGGATGCCGTCCTGGCCCTTGAGCGAGTTGAGATCGGTCGGGCTGAGGCTCCGGTAGGCGATGTTGACCTCCCCCTGCTTCAGGGCGAGCGCCAGGTCGGACGAGGTCTTGTAGTACTGGATGATGACCTTGTCGTTCTTGGCCGGGTCGCTGCCGGTGTAGCTGTCGCTCTTGGTCAGGACCGTCTGGGTGCTCGGGTCATAGCTCTGGAGCGCGTAGCGGCCGGAGCCGATCACGTTGTTGGAGCTCTGCAGCTTGTCGGCCGGATAGCTGTCCGGGACGATCGCCGCGGATCCCGTCGTGAGGATGAAGGGCCAGGTCGCGTCGGGCGCCTTCAGGTGGAAGATCACCGTGTCCGGGCCCTTGGCCTCGACGCTCTTCATGTTCGCGAGGAGCGAGGAGCCGCCGTTCGGGTCGGCGATCTTCACGTTGCGCTCGAAGGAGAAGACGACGTCCTTGGACGTCAGCGGGGTGCCGTCGGAGAACTTGAGGTCGGGCTTGAGCGTGCACTCGTACGTCTGGTTGTTGCTGTCCGTGTACTCGCACTTCTGAGCCGCCTCGGGAACGGGCGTCGACTGGCCCGGAGGGATGGTCATCAGGTTCTGGTAGATCGCGTAGATGACGTCGTACGACGGCAGGTCGTAGGCGCCGGCCGGGTCATAGGAAACCGGCTGGTCGGTCGTCCCACGGATGATCACTCCACTGCTGCCCCCACTCGATCCGCAGCCGGCGACCGCCGCCGCCAGCACGGCAATGAGCGCCGCAGCGATTCCCATCCGTCGCACGTGACTCATCCAGCACCTCCCCCGCAGGGCCCAGCACCGCCGTCGACGACGGTCATCCACCCCACGAATTCATCCCTTGACAACAGTCCTCTCTCCCGGGGTGCCGGGCCGCTGCCGCGTGCACGGCCACCCGTCGATCGGCAGCCTATATCAGCCCGCGAGATCGCGCCAGTGCGCTACTGCCCCTGGTCGCGGCGCATGCGCCGGGCCGCCGTGACCAGCACCGGCAGCGCGATCACGGCGAGCACGATCGCGGCGACGTACCTGCCCTCGGCCAGCATGAGCGCCGCAGTGAAAACGAGGACGATCAGGAGCGTCAGTGACATCCGGCCCTTGGGCCTTCGCGCCTCGCCCGGAACTCAGGCGGTCTCGGCCTGCAGGCCGGGCAGAGCCGCGGCCACTGCCCCGGGGTGCTCGCGATGCAGCGGGTGATGGCATGCTGCCAAGTGCCCGTCGCCGTAGTCGACCAGCTTGGGCTCCTCGGTGGAGCAGATCTCGGTCGCGTAGGGGCAGCGGGTGTGGAACCGGCAACCGGACGGGGGATTCGCCGGGCTGGGAATGTCGCCTTCGAGCACGATTTGGTCACGCATCGCGTTCGCGCGCGGGTCCGGGATCGGGAGCGCCGACAGCAGCGACAGCGTGTACGGATGGATTGGGCTCGCGTAGACCTTCTCGGCGGGCCCCAGCTCCACGATCTTGCCGAGATACATGACGGCGATCCGGTCGGAGACGTGTCGGATCACGCCGAGGTCGTGCGCTATGAAGAGGTAGGTGAGCTTGAACTCGTTCTGAAGGTCCTCGAGCAGGTTGATGATCTGCGCCTGAATCGAGACGTCCAGGGCCGATACCGGCTCGTCGGCAATGATCAGCTTCGGCCGCAGCGCGAGCGCCCGGGCGATGCCGATCCGCTGCCGCTGGCCGCCGGAGAACTCGTGGGGGAAGCGGTTGTAGTGCTCCGGGCCGAGGCCGACCGTCTCGAGAAGCTCATTGACCTGGCGCTTCAGGGAATCACCCGAGGCGAGCCCATGGATCTTGAGGGGCGTGCCGACGATCTGCCCCACCCTCTGGCGAGGATTGAGGGACGCGTACGGATCCTGAAAGATCATCTGCATCTCGCGGCGCACGGACTGCATCGCGCGTCCCCGCCGGCCGACGATCTCCTCTCCGTCGAAGCGCACCGAGCCGGAGGTCGGCGGGATCAACTGCAGGATTGTGCGGCCGAGCGTCGATTTACCCGAGCCTGACTCGCCGACGAGGCCGAGTGTCTCGCCTTCCTGGACCGTGAGGCTGACGCCGTCCACGGCGCGCACGCGACCAATTTCGTGGTCGAAGATCACACCGGTCTTGATCGGGAAGTGCTTGACGAGGTCGTGGACCTCCAGCAGGCCGGGTTCGGCGTGAGCGCCGGCGCCGTCCCTGGCCTCCGTCTCGCCGTTCACGCCGCCGGAACCTCGAGCCCAATCTGGTCGCCGTGGATCACCCTGAGCGTCCGCTTCTGCTCCGGCGACAGCCAGCAGCGGTCCAGGTGCCCCGGCGTACCGCTTCGCGGATCGAGAGGCGGCGTCTGCTTGCACTTGTCGAACTCATGCGGGCAGCGTGGGCGGAAGTGGCATCCCTGGGGGGTCGCCAGGAGCGACGGCGGCTGACCCTGGATCTGGGAGAGACGCTCGGTGCGCGGCCGGTCGGGCCGCGCCACTGACCCGAGCAGCCCCCACGTATAAGGATGCTGCGGGTCGTAGAAGATCTCGTCCAGCGTCCCGGCCTCGACGATGCGTCCCGCGTACATCACGTTGATGTAGTCGGCGGTGTCCGCGACGACGCCCAGATCGTGCGTGATCAGGATCACGGCCATGCCGAGGCGCTCCTGAAGCTCCTGGATCAGGTGGAGGATCTGCGCCTGGATGGTCACGTCCAGGGCCGTGGTCGGCTCGTCGGCGATCAGGATGTGGGGGTCGTTGACAAGCGCCATCGCGATCATCGCCCGCTGTCGCATGCCGCCGGAGAACTCGTGCGGGTAGTCGTCGAGTCGGTTACTGGCGTCGGGAATCCCGACCAGGCCGAGCAGCTCGGCGGCGCGGTCCCGCGCCTCCTTCTTCGACACGTCCTGGTGCGCCTGGACCGCCTCGACCAGCTGCTTCCCGATCTTGTAGAAGGGGTGCAGGGACGTGAGCGGGTCCTGGAAGATCATCGCGATGTCCTGTCCGCGTACGGCTTGCATCTCATCGGGCGAGGCCTGGATGAGGTCCTCGCCCTCGAGGAGGATCCGCCCCTCGATTTCGGTGTTGGGGGAGCGGGTGAGCCCCAGGATGGTCATGTTCGCGACGCTCTTGCCGCAGCCGGACTCCCCCACGATCCCGAGCGTCTCGCCCTTCTCCACGGAGAACGAAGCCCCGTCGACCGCCTTGACCACCCCGTCCTCGGTATGGAAGTCGACCTTCAGGTCCTGAATCTCAAGAAGACTCACTCGTACCGAACCCGCGGGTCGAGGTACGCGTAGGCGATGTCCACGATCAGGTTGCATGTGATGATGAAGAACGCGCCGAAGAGGACGATTCCCTGGATCACGGGCAGGTCGGACGTCCTGATCGACGTCACGATCTGCCTCCCGATGCCGGGAATGTTGAAGACGGACTCCGTGAGAATGGCGTTTCCAGCCAGGAGCAGCCCGATGTCGAGGCCGAGGAGGGTGACGATCGGCGTGATCGCGCTGCGGACCCCGTGGCGCATGATCACGCTCCCCTCCGACACCCCCTTCGCCCGGGCCGTGCGGATGTAGTCCTCGGACATCACGTCGATCATGCTCGACCGCAGATAGCGGGCGTAGATCGCGGCGCTCGCGGCCGCAAGCACGAGCCAGGGGAGGAACAGCGACCAGCATTTCTCCAAGAAGGTGGTGGCAGACAGGTAGCTGCCGATGCCGGGGAAGATGTGAATTAGCCCGACGTCCTGCGCGAACAGATACAGCGCCACCAGTCCGAGCCAGAAGACCGGCGCCGAGATGAACGCCAGCGAGGTCACCATAGTCGTGCGGTCGAGGAGCGATCTTCGCTTGATCGCCGAGATGATCCCGATCGGGATCCCCATCAGGAGCCAGAAGACCACAGCCCCCGCCACCAACAGAGCGGTGGCGGGGAGCCGGTCGAAGATGATCGTCTTCACCGGCTCCTGCGAGTAGTAGCTCTGGCCGAGGCTGAACTGAGGAGTGAAGACTCCACCGTTTGCGTCGCCGTGCAGGTAGACGTCGACGAAGGGGAAGCTGGTCTGGAGGTGGACATACGAATCCTGGCCGAACATGAAGTTCTTGTATTGAACGTAGATGGGCTCGTTCAAGTCGAGCTCCTTGCGGATCGCCTGGATGGTGTCCGGTGAGGCGTTACGGCCGGCTCGGAGCTTCGCCGGATCCGCCGAGGGAAAGACGTTGAAGATCATGAAGACCACCGCGCTGACGATGAAGAGCATCGCGATGCCCCAGAGCACGCGGCGAACTATGTAGCGAAGCATTCGATTGTCGTTCTGGTCGTTGGAGAATCAGGCCCCGCCGCCACCTTGGGCGGCGGGGCCTTCTGTCGATGTGGTCAGATGACTTCTCTGCTCAGGCCATCCTCCGCTAGCTGCCCGTTACCGAGCTGAACGAGAGATCCCACTCGGCGGCGAACAGGTTGACGACGCCAGCCACGTCGTTGGACCGGACAAACGTCTCGTTGTCCCAGTCCCACGGAATGGCGGGTGCCAGGGCCGAGATCTGGTCGTCCAGCTTCCCCCAGTACGCGGCGCGCTGGTCGGCCGGGGTGTTGACGCCCTTGTCGATCGCCTGGTTGATGGTCGGGTCGTTCAACTGCGACCAGTTGGAGTTGTTCCCCGGGCTGGCCGTGATGGTCGACCCGGAGAACGGGATCTGGAGAATCCCCTGCCCATCGTTGAAGTCCTTGATCCAGCCGACGTTCGGACAGACGTTCGGCTCGGACTTCACGACTGAGCAGAACCGCGTGTACATGGCGGTGTGCTCGACCTCCTGCAGGTTGACGTTGAAGCCCAGCTTCTCGAGCTGGTCCTTCATGACCGTGGCCGTGTCCGACCCCGGCGGGACGTTGTCGGCAACCATGGTGATGTCGCACGCCGAGCCCTCGCACTTGCCGCTCGAGAAGCCGGCCTTCTTCATGTACTTCTCCGCCACCTTCATGTCCCCATTCGGACTCGCGAGGAAGTCGAGCGGCTTTCCGGTGCTCGGGTCCTTCGGGGTCCCGTAGCCACCCGCTTCCTCGAACCCGGGGATTCCGGGAGGAATGAAGTGCGTGGCCACGGCGCCGACCAGCTCGCCGCCGCGGGTGTTCCGCAGCGCCGTGCGATCCGTGCCGGCCACGACCGCCCTACGCACGTTGACGTTGTTGAACGGCGGCTCCGACGTGTTCAGCGCGATGTACCGGTTACTGCCCGAAGGCGATGCCGACAGCTGATCGGTGTTGTACTTGCTGCCGCTCGCGACCTGCTGGATGATGCTCTTCGACGGCACGAAGTCGCCGCTGAGCTGATCAGAGCCGGAGAGGATCTTCTCCGACGCCTGGGTCGGATCCGAGAATCCCTCCTGGATTGTTATCCCGTCGACATACGCTGGCCGGTAATCGGTATTCGAGTCCCAGTTCGGGTTTCGAACCAGAACGATCTCCTTGCCCGGCGTGTAGCCCGTGAGCTTGCCCGTGCAGTTCGGGTTCACGACCTTGCCGGCCGTGTTGACGCAGTCGTTCTGGACCATGTACGGACCCGTGAACACCACGTTCTGCCCGTAAGAGGATGGAGTCTGCGCGTCCATCTTCTTTGCGTACTCCTCGGGAACCGGCGTTGATACCGGCAGGGACAGAATCTGGATCACGACCGCCGACTGAGGCTGGGTGAGCTGGAAGACGATGGTGTGATCGTCAGGCGTCTGGATGCCGCTGATATTCGGAGCGACCGTCGGGTCCTTCTTCACCGCGGCCTGCGCCTGCTTGAGGCCCTCGAGCGCTCCGAGGTACGTCGCGGTGTAGCCGTTCGCGACACCCGGCATGATGCTCCGCTCAACCGCGTACTTGACGTCCTTGGACGTCACCTCGCGGTTTACCGGTGGGCTGAACTTCACCCCGCTCCTCAGGTGGAACGTGACGGTCTTGCCGTCGGATGACACATCCGGCGCGCCATCGGCCAGGTCCGGCGTCGGCTGCGTGTCCGCGGGCTTCCAGCCCATCAGAGTCCTCTGCGTGGCCTGGTCCATCTGGTAGGTGAACTGGTAGTACGCGGCGCCGGGGTCCATGTAGTCGATGTCGCCTTCCGCAAGCACCGTGAGATGCCCCCCGGACTTTGCGTCGCTCGGCGCCGCGGTCGGCGCCTGAAACTGCGAGGGGATCGCGGAGGTGGCGCCTGAGCTGCTGCTGGTGCTGCTGCCGCTGCTGCCACACGACGAAAGTACGCCGGCGAGAACGACGAGGACTGCAACCGGCAAGAGCAGCCTGAGCCGCCTGAGTTGCATCTTGTGATCCTTTCGGTTTGGATGAATGGCCACTGTTCCTTACTTGATCACGTTTTCTTAGCCTTCGGGTTGAGGGCGTCCTGCATGGCGTCGCCCACGAGGTTGAAGGCGAGCACCGTGAAGAGGAGGGCGAGGCCCGGGAAGAGCATGTACCACCAGGCGGTGCTGAAGGTGGGCGTGGCGTCGGAGATCATCTGTCCCCAGCTCGCCGTGGGCGGTTGCACGCCGACCCCGAGATAGGAAAGGGCTGCCTCGTACAGGATCACCTGCGGCACCAGGATCGAGGCATAGACGACGATCGGGGCGGTCAGGTTGGGAAGGATCTCCTTGAAGATGATCCGGGTGTGTGAAGCGCCCTGGGACCGGGCGGCCTCCACGAACTCCTTCTCGCGCAGCGAGAAGACCTGTCCGCGGATGATCCGGGCGATGTAGGTCCAACTCGTTACGGCGATCACGAAGATGACCACGGTCAGGCCTGGCTTGATCAGGCCGCCGAGGCAACCGGGATTGCTGGTGCTCCCCTGGCCGCTGCCGATGGCGATCGAACAGGCCGACGCGAGCCCAATTGCCAGCATCAGGTAGGGGATCGCCAACAGCACGTCAACGGTCCGGGAGACGATGGTGTCGATCACACCCCTGAAGTAGCCCGCGAGGAGACCCGCGACGACCCCGAGTGCCGTTGCGATGAACGTCGCCGTAAAGGCGACGATCAGGGAGATCCGTGCTCCGTAAATCACCCGGCTGAAGACATCACGGCCGATTTGATCGACGCCGAAGTAGTGAGCGCTGGATGGGCCCGTCGGCGTCGCAAAGACGGGATCCAGCGCGTTCTGATCAGGGGTATCCGGACCAGGTGCTCCCGCGAGGCTCACGACCAGCGGCGCGAAGATCGCCACCAGGACCACGAAGACAAGGAAGACGAGCGAGGCCAGCGCCAGCTTGTCCTCCTTGAACCGCCGCCAGAAGAGCTGCCAGGGACTGCGAGCGGCGATCGCAGTGGGGTCGAACTCGATCAGCTCCGCAGATCCGCCTACGGCGGTGCCGGCTGGTCGCTCCCGAAGTTCACTCGCCTCCAAGGGCTAATCGCCTCCGGTGAAGTTCACGCTCTCTGCCCCATCCTCTCCCGTGGCGGACCTGAGGTCCATCCTCTCAGCCACGACGAACATCATATGACGATGCGCGCCGCGCCGAGCGCCTCGACAGCGAATCGGCAAGACGCCGGCGGGGGGCGAACGCCAGGGCTGATGCTCGAGGAGCCGCTCCGAGCGCGAGGTAGCCGTCGTTCAACTTCCACATGCGATGCGTCAGCTGCTGGGCGAAGAGGCCCAGCAGCGCGTACGCCGGCGCCGCGAGGTTGAACTGCGAGACGTCATCCCGGCTGTGCCAGCGGAACGCGACGACCCCCACGTTGTTCAAGACGCAGTCGGGGGCGCAGTCGGGCTGGGCTGAACGTGGCGTCCACACGGCAAACCGTCCGCCCACCCAGCCCGAGGCTCCCATCTGCGCTTCGTTACCGAGGTCACCCGCAAGGAGGATGACCAGCGCCTGCTCCTCCCCGGCGGGCCCACCGCCGACCCAGCGCCAGTGATGCCGAAGCACGCTCGCCAGGCCGAGCCTGATGGGTTGGACGCCGCTCGCGCCTGGCCAACTATCGGCATGCAGGATCTCCCGGCTCTGGCGTGGCGGCGTTCGGAGTGCACGATCAACGAGCCGCCAGTCGCCGGTTCGCTGGTAGAGGTTGTGCACGAACAGAGCGCCGTCGACATAGTCGAAGATCCCCTCGGCGTTGACGGCATAGGCGCCCGGGTTGGTGGCGATCAGGCTTCGCGCGCCCTCGATCCGCTGGGCGATCGGCATGTCGTCGCCGAGATACCGATGCTGGTAGCGGTCCTGAACGAGCGTCGCGGTTCCCTCGATCACCGCGCGATGAACCGCGGACGCCTCGCCGGGGCGCGTGAGGGTCCCCAGATGGAGGTTGAAGTGCTGGCTCTCCAGCGCGTGGGTCAGCTCATGCGCAAGCGTGTAGTTCAGCTGGATGCGCGTCTGAATGGCCGTGGGAACGATGATGATGCGATTGCGTGGAAAGTCGAACGCGCCGCCGATGCGATCAAGCCCGGAGGTCTGCGTGTCCGGCCCGAGCGCGGCTTCAGGGGGCAGGAGCCGGGCGAGCTGGTCGAGCTCCACGCTCGCTCGCTCGAGGCGCCGGTCCGCGTGAAGGCGCGACGGGTGCAGGCGAGCGCGGCGTCGCTCGGTGCGGCCGATTTGCCGGCCGACCCTCGCGAGGCGACCGTCGCCCATCACAACCACCCGTGGCCGATTCCGGAACTCGAGGCCGCGAATCTTCTCCACCCGCGCTGCGATCGTCCTGGCGATCGGATGTAGCCGCGCCTCGACCTTGGCCGGCGGGCCACGCAGGAGCTGAAGCGGGGGGCGAGTGCGTTCTTGACCACTCCCGCCGACGGCGGACAGCACCACGATCGCCGCGGCTCCGGCAAGCACCACACCCGCGGCAATGATCCGCCGCCGCCGGCGGCGCCGACGCGGCGACCTTCGGCTTTGGCCCGGAGGTACGAGCGTGGTGGTCTCCTTCCCTGAAACGCAGGGTAGACCCTGGAGGCGGCCGGGCCAACGCGATCCTTATGCTGCGACGCCGTGCGTGCGGTGACCTTTCAAGCGGCCGGCGATGTGCGCCTCGAGGAGCGTCCGGATCCGGAGCTCCAGGCCGCGGATGACGTGGTGGTTCGCGTGGACGCGACCGGGATCTGCGGCTCGGACCTCCACATCTACCACGGGCGCGTTGCGATCGAGCCGGGGTTCGTGATCGGCCACGAGTACGTCGGCACCGTCGTCGCGGCGGGTGACGCCGTCACGCAGGTCAGCGTCGGCGATCGGGTGCTCGGGACCTATTGCACCGCCTGCGGAGCCTGCTTCTTCTGCCGCCGCGGCGAGTACCACAAGTGCGACAGCGGCCGGGTGTTCGGGCATGGCGCCGCGCTCGGCTCGCTCCAGGGCGCTCAGGCGGACATGGTGCTGGTGCCGAACGCGAACCTGACGTTGCGCCGCGTCCCCGAGGGCCTCTCCAACGACGTCGCGCTCTTCGCTGGCGACGTGGCCGGGACGGGCTACCACGCGATCTGCGGCGACGCCGCCCGCCCGGAGCCGCTGGAGCCCGGGGCGAGCGTGGCGGTCCTCGGCCTGGGGCCGGTCGGCCTCTGCGCGATCCAGGTCGCGAAGGCGTCGGGCGCATCGGCGGTCATCGCGGTCGACACCGTGGAGGACCGGCTGCGGATGGCCGAGTCCTTCGGCGCGACGCCCGTCCACCTCACCGAGGACGACCCACGTGCGCGGGTCAAGGAGCTCACGGAGGGGCGTGGCGTGGACCTCTCGGTGGACGCGGTCGGCCATCCCGACGCCCTGGAGCTGGCGTGCAGGGTCGCCCGCAAGGCGGGCACCGTCTCGGTGATCGGCGTCTACGCCGAGCGCGCCGACGTGCACATGGGAGTGGTCTGGATCAAGGCGCTGCGGTGGCGCACCGGCCACGCGAACGTGATCGGCCACCTGGACCGGGTGCTCGCGATGCTCTCCGCCGGCGTGATCGATCCGGGGCCGCTGGTGACCCACCACATGTCGCTTGACGAGGCCCCCGAGGCGTATGCGGTTTACGACCGCCGCGAGGCCCTGAAGATCGTCCTGACGCCGTAGGGCGCGTGCGCGGCGGGGGCTACTCCGCGAGCGCGCTCAGCTCCGCGAACTCGTCCTCGGTCAGGCGCAGCGATGCGGCGGCGACGTTCTCCTCGAGGTGGGCGACCGACGACGTGCCCGGGATCGGCAGCATCACGGGGGAGCGCGCCAACAGCCAGGCCAGCGCGACCTGGAACGGGGTCGCTTCGTGCGCGTCGGCGATGCGGCTGAGCGCGCCCTCGGCCTCCAGGCCGCCCGACGCGAGCGGGAACCAGGGGATGAACGCGATCCCGTCGCGCTCGCAGACCTCTAGTGCCGGCTCGGCTACGCGGTCGCCGATCGAGTAGCGGTTCTGGACGGAGACGATCGGCACGATCTCGCGCGCCCGGGCGAGCTGGTCCGTGTCGAAGTTGGACACGCCGACGTGGCCGACCTTGCCCTCGTCGCGGAGCTCGGACAGTGTGCCGACGGACTCCTCGAGCGGCACCTCCGGGTCCACCGCGTGGAGCTGGTAGACGTCGATCCGCTCGACGCGTAGCCGCCTGAGGCTGCCCTCGCACGCCTCTCGGAGGTGCTCGGGGCGGGCGTTGCGCTCCCACTGGCTCGGGCCGGACCTCGTGAGGCCGCCCTTGGTGGCGATCACCAGTCCACCCGGATAGGGGTGAAGCGCCTCGGCGATGAGCTCCTCGCTGACCTCCGGCCCGTAGGAGTCGGCGGTGTCGATGAAGTTGACGCCCAGCTCGATGGCTCGGCGCAGCACGGCGATCGCGGCGTCGTGGTCCTTCGGCGGGCCCCAGATGCCGTCTCCCGTGATGCGCATCGCGCCGTATCCCAGGCGCCGAACCTGGATGTCGCCACCCAGGCCGACGGTTCCGGCCGCCGCTGCGTCTGTCGTCTCGATTGCTGCCACAGCCCTAGAAGGTACCCGCGCCGCGGAGCGGCGAAACCCGGCAGGGGTCAAGCCACGGCTCAGGCGCCGGGCTGGTACGGGAACGCGAGCTGCACGTGCGTGCGCGCGACGGCGATGAAGTCGCGCGTCTCCGGCGGGTCGCCGTTCAGCGGCGTGAGCTCCGCGTTCACGATCGGGATGAAGTCCAGATCGCCTCGGTTGAGAAAGTCGGATAGCCGGCTTCGATAACCCTCGCGCGGCAGAGTCACGTCGCCGACGATGCGATGACGGTCGGTCTGCAGCACGACTCGCTCGATCCGGGTCTCCACACCTTCAACCTATCGGCTGACCCGCTGGGAGCTTGAAGCCGGAGGGCGCCCGCTCAGCGGGTCATCGTGTACGGACCGCAGGGAGTGGTTCCGTCCACGTCCGTGACCGTCGATCCGTCCGCCTTCTTGTAGGCGACCGTGAGACTCCTGCCCGTGACGCTCACCTCGGCGTAGCTCGGCTGGGATCCCTGTGCGCAGAACATCCCCACGCCCTGCTGGGGCGGCGGCGAGAAGAACACCTTGGACAGGAGCTCGCCGTTGCCGGCCCCGCCAGTGGCGTCATCGATCTCCTGCCAGAACGGCTTCGTTGCAACTGGACCGATGATGAAGTCGTTGTACGGCGTATCCGACGGGTTCGCCGGGGCGTTGGTCGGAGCGACGTCGCCGTCGAGCGTCCGTGGCCGCACGACGTTCGCAAACGCCGCGTGCGTATCGGTGGTCAGGAAGACCAGGTTCTGGACGTTCGCGTTCTGCAGTGCGTTCAGCAGCTTCACCCGCTCGTACGCGTATCCCTCCCAGCGGTCGTACGGAAGCCCGTAGAACTGCTGGATCGGGGTCTCGTTCATGACGACCTTCCAGCGTGCGTTCGAGCTCTCGACGTCGTGGAGGAAGCGTTTGTACTGAGCCTGGCCGAGCATGGTCCGCTGCGGGCTGTTGATGGCGTCCTTGCACTGCTGGGACACCGGCTGCTTGAGCGATGGGATCAGCGCCCCGAAGAGCTTGCGCGTCTTGTCGGGAGCCGTCGGCGCCAGGTCGGGCTGGCCGGGCGTGTCCGGGTTGTCGCAGACGCCGTTGGCCGAGGCCTTGGCGCTCCGGAACGACCGCTCGTCGAGGAAGAAGAGCTCGAGGTTCTTGCCCCACTTGGCTGTGCGGTAGATGCCGGTCTGCTTCGTGTAATGGACCGGCATGTAGTCGCGGAACGCCGTGACGCCGGCGTTGTAGAGCTTGCGCCCGTTCTCGGCGATCGAGAAGTCGTTGATGAACTCGTGGTCGTCCCAGTGGTTGTACATGCCGGTCGCCGCGCGGACCTTGCGCATGTTCTTCATCCGAAGCTTCTTGCGGTACATCGCCCACTTCTGCTGGACGCTCAGGGCTGGTCTGTTCTGCCAGCCCGGCACCTCGGGATCCGAGTAGATGGTGTCGCCGAAGTCAATGTTGAAGTCGTTGTTCTCACCGGCGATCGACTTCCAGGCGCGGAAATGGCCCCAGAAGGGGTTGTCGTGCCCAGGTTGCGTGACCGCGGTCTCGTCGCCGGTGTAGGCGAAGCGAATCGTCTTGGGATCGCTCGGGCTTGGGGCGGTCTCGAACTCCCCCTTGCCGCTGCAGGTGTGCTTGCCGACCACGCAGAAGCGGTAGTGGTAGTGACGGTTCGACTCGAGGCCCTTCACCTTGGTCTGGACCGTGCGGTCGGTGGAGTTGGTCGCCTCTAACTTCTTCCGCGCCACGACGTGCTTGAAGCCGTTGTCGGTGGCCACCACGGCGCGAACCGAGAGCTTCCGCGAGGTACGCGCCCAGACCACGGCCGAGTGGTCGGTCACCTCGCCGGCTGTGCGCCCGCTCTTGAAGTACTTGACGCCGAACGCCGTTCCGGGCACCAGCGCGCAGAGGACAACGGCGACGCCCAACCCGGCGAGATACCACCTTCCCCTTCCCACGAATTCGATCCTAACCGCATCCGGAGGGCCGGTGGGTAATGAGATGATGAGCGCGCCGGTCGGGCGGGGAGCGCCCGCGGAACCGGACCGAGCCCCGAGTGAACAGGAGAGCAGCGATGGCGAGCAAGACGCCGAGCGGAGCGCCAGGCCAGAACGATCCGGAGGGCGCGCCCGCCGACGTCCTGGTCGTCTTCGGCATCACGGGCGACCTGGCGAAGGTCATGACCTTCAGGTCGCTCTACCGGCTGGAGGCGCGCGGGCTCCTCAACTGCCCGATCGTGGGCGTGGCGGTGGACGACTGGACCGTTGACGACCTCCGCAAGCACGCGCGCGAGGCGATCGAGGTCAAGGGCGAGAAGGTCGACCCGGAGATCTTCAAGCGCTTCGCCGACCGCATCTCCTACGTCTCGGGCGACTTCACGGACGCATCGACCTATGCCGAGGTCGCGAAGGCGATGGGCAAGGTGAAGACACCCGTCTTCTACCTCGAGATCCCGCCGTCGCTGTTCGGAACGGTCATCGAGCAGCTGGCCAAGGCGGGCCTGACCAAGTCCGCCCGCGTCGTCGTCGAGAAGCCGTTCGGCCACGACATCAAGTCGGCAAAGGCGCTTAACGACGAGATCCACGCCTACATCGACGAGTCCCAGCTCTACCGGATCGACCACTTCCTCGGGAAGATGGGGCTGATCGAGATCCTCTATCTGCGGTTCGCGAACACGATGTTGGAGCCGGTTTGGAATCGCAACTACGTCTCCTCGGTCCAGATCACGATGGCGGAGAACTTCGGCGTCGAGGACCGGGGGCGCTTCTACGACCCCGTCGGTGGGCTACGCGACGTGGTCGTCAACCACCTCCTGCAGATGCTGGCCGCCTCGGCGATGGAGCCGCCCACCGGCGGCGACGCGTCGGTCCTCAAGGACTCGATCGCGTCGGTCTTTCGCGCGATCCCCGACGCCGACCCGAAGCATTACGTGCGGGGTCAGTACGAGGGCTACCTCGACGTCGACGGGGTCGCCAAGGACTCGAAGACCGAGACGTTCGCGGCTCTCCGCCTCGAGGTCGAGAACTGGCGGTGGTCGGGCGTGCCCTTCTTCATCCGCGCGGGCAAGGAGCTGCCGGAGCGCGTCAACGAGTTGCGGGTCGTCTTCCACCACCCGCCGCGGCTTGGGTTCTTCCCCAAGGGCACCCGGCGCCCCGAGCCTGACCAGATTGTGTTCAGGCTGGATCCGGGCACGGGGATCCGCGTGAAGCTCGACGCCCAGCGGGCGTCGTCCGCCAAGCCGGAGGCGATCGAGCTCGACATGGAGTTCGCCGAGGAGGGGGGCGAGGGCCCGACCCCGTACGAGGTCCTCCTCCACGCCGCGATGATCGGCCAGAGCACCCGCTTCACCCGCCAGGACAGCGTCGAGCAGAGCTGGCGCATCCTCGAGCCGCTCCTGGACTCTCCGCCCCCGGTGCACCCTTACAAGAAGGGCACGTGGGGGCCGGAGGAGGCTGATGACCTGGTGGCCGGGCACGGGACCTGGCACGAGCCGTGGCTCCCTGAATGAACGGAAACGGTGAGCAGAGCGCGGCGGCGCCGTCGCCGTTCACGCCGATCGCCGACTACGCGTTCATCTCCAACTGCCACACGGGCGCGCTGATCGCCCCCGACGGGGCCGTGGACTGGCTGTGCGTGCCGCGCTTCGACTCACCGAGTGTCTTCGGGACGCTGCTCGACCGCCAGGCCGGGAACTTCCGGCTGGGCCCGTTCGGGATCAGCGTCCCGAGCGCGCGGATCTACGAGCCCGGAACGAACATCCTCAGCACCACTTGGCGAACGCCCACGGGCTGGATCGTCGTCCGCGACGCGCTCACGATGGGCCCTTCCCACGGGGACGACCAGGTCACGCCGCACACCCGGCCGCCCGTCGACGACGACGGCGAGCACATGCTGGTTCGCACCGTCCTCTGCGTCAGCGGGACGGTCGAGGTCGAGCTGATCTGCGAGCCGGTCTTCGACTACGGGCGCACGCCCGCGGAGTGGTCGCTCACCGACCGTCATACGGCCGACGCGACCGGCGCCGACACCACGATCCGGCTTCGCACCGACATGGCCATGGGCGTCGAGGGGGACTGGGTGCGGGCGCGCCACGACCTCACCGAGGGCGATCAGGTGTACTGCTCGCTGTCGTGGGCGGAGGAGCTCGCCTCGGTCAAGGACATCGACGACGCGAACGGGCGACTGGCGGCGACGACACGCTTCTGGCGATTGTGGCTGGGGCGCGCGCGGATCCCGGACCATCGCTTCCGCGAGACGATCCAGCGCTCCGCGCTCACGATCAAGGGCCTCACCTATATGCCCACCGGGGCGACGGTCGCAGCGCCGACCACCTCGCTGCCGGAGACGCCCGGCGGCGAGCGCAACTGGGACTACCGGTACACCTGGATGCGCGACGCGACCTTCACCCTCCAGGCGTTGCACATCCTTGGCCTCGACTGGGAGGCAGAGGAGTTCATGCAGTTCGTCGCCGACCTGGAGCACGATGAGGACGGCGCCCTTCAGATCATGTACGGGATCGACGGTCGCCGCGACCTCACGGAGACGACCCGCGACGACCTCTCGGGGTATGCGGACGCGAAGCCGGTCCGCGTCGGCAACGGGGCGTTCGACCAGCATCAGAACGACGTCTTCGGCGCGGTGCTCGACTCGATCCTCAACCACACACATCACTCGGAGCGGCTGCCCCGGCGGCTGTGGCCGATCGTGGAGTCGCAGGCCGAGTGCGCGACCGAGGTCTGGAAGCAGCCGGACCAGGGGATCTGGGAGGCCCGCGGCGAGCCGCAGCACTATGTGTCCTCGAAGCTGATGTGCTGGGTGGCGCTTGACCGCGCCTCAAAGCTCGCCGGCATCCGCGACGACCCGAAGCGCCGGGACCAGTGGGGGGCGACGGCCGAGGAGATCCGGGCGGACATCCTCGAGAACGGGCTGAAGGACGGGATCCTCCGTCAGCACTACGGCACCGACGCCCTGGACGCATCGACTCTCTTGGCGGCGATCTTCGGGTTCCTACCCGGTGACGACGAGCGCCTGCGGAAGTCCGTCGAGGCGATCGCGGACAACCTCACCGAGCACGGCTTCGTGCTCCGCTACGTGACCGGCGAGACCGACGACGGCCTCTCGGGCAAGGAGGGCACGTTCCTCATCTGCTCGTTCTGGCTCGTCTCCGCGCTGGCGATCATCGGCGAGCAGCAGCGCGCCACCGACCTGATGGAGCGGCTGCTGCGGGTCGCCTCACCGCTCGGCCTTTACGCGGAGGAGTACGACGCCGACACCGGCCGCCACCTGGGGAACTTCCCGCAGGCCTTCTCGCACCTGGCGCTGATCGAGGCCGCTGAGCGGCTGATCGTCGCCGAGGAGGTCGATGGAGTCTCCGGCTAGGAGCTCTCCGGCGGCTTGGCCCCGCCGTCGGGGGCATCCTCGGCGGTGATGCGAAGCAGGAATGGTCGCCCGCCCGCCTCCTCGATCGCGACTCGCGCGACCGCCTGCTGGAGAGTCAGGGTTCGCTCGCTCCGGCCATTGCCGATGAAGGTGAGGCCCCACTGCAGCACCGTGGTAAAGCGATTCTTGAAGCCGGTCATGAAGGCCAGGTGGACAAAGAGCCACATCAGCCACCCGAGGAAGCCGGAGACGCGGATCCCCTTGAAGCTCACGATGGCGCGAAAGCGGGAGATCGTGGCCATGCTGCCGAGGTCGCGATAGCGGAAGGGCTTGCGGCCGTCGTCGTGGCCGCGCAGGCGGGCCTTGATCGTCTGCGACGCGTAGATCCCCTGCTGCATCGCGACCTCCGCCACGCCGGGGAGGCCGCCCAGGCTCATCATGTCGCCGATCGCGAAGACCTCGGGGTGGCCGGAAATCGTGCAGTCGGGTCCGACGGGTATCCGTCCGGCCCGGTCGCACCTGACGCCGATCTGATCGGCCAGCAGCTTCGCCAGCGGAGACGCCTGAACACCGGCGGCCCAGACCTTGGTCTGCGCCGCGATCCGTGTCGCCTCCCCGTCCGCCCCCTTTACGTCGACGCCGTGGCGATCGACGGCGGTGACGATGCTCCCGGTGTGGATCTCCACTCCCTGTCGTTCGAGCTCCTTCGCCCCCTTCGCCGAGAGTTCATTGCCGAACCCGGCGAGGATCTCCTTCCCGCCGTCGAACAACACCACACGGGCGCTGCTGGAGTCGATCGTGTGGAAATCCCGGGGGAGGGCGCGGTGGGCCAGCTCGGCGATCTGCCCCGCGATCTCGACACCCGTAGGCCCGCCGCCGACGACGACGAACGTGAGCCATTCCCGTCGCCGGTCCGGGTTCTGCTCCATCGCTGCCATCTCGAACGCGCCTAGGATCCGCGCACGTAGCTCGAGCGCGTCGTCGATCGTCTTCATGCCGGGCGCCCAGCGAGAGAACTCGTCGTGCCCGAAGTACGACTGACCGGCGCCGGCGGCCACGATCAGGCTGTCGTACGGGAGCTCGAACGGGTCTCCATCCGCGCGCAGCGCCGTGAGCGTACGGCGATCGAGGTCGAATCCCGTCACGCTCGCCAGCGCCACCTGGGTGTTTCGCTGGCGGCGAAGCACGTTGCGGATCGGCGGCGCGATCTGGCCCTCCGACAGGATCCCCGTGGCCACCTGGTACAGCAGCGGCTGGAACAGATGGTGATTGACGCGGTCGATGAGGGTGAGGTCCACAGGCGCGCGCTTCAAGAGCCGGGCGGCGAACAGCCCCCCGAACCCGCCGCCGACGATGATGACCCGATGGCGCCCGCCGACCTCGGCCTTGGCTGCTTCGGACTCTCCCGCCATCGCCCTTAGCCTAGTTCGCCGCGAACGCAGGCTGAGAATGAGCGGGACAGGCTGGCCCGCAGGCGTCGATTACGATGCGTCAGTGACCGGTGAGCACTGGGGGCCATCTCGCTAGGCGGCCATCTACCCGACCTTCTCGCCGTCTCCTCGCAGCTGGCCCCGGCGCGGAGCCAGATGGCGTTCACGCTGGGGTTCCACATCGTTCTCGCGTCGATGGGGGTGGCCTTCCCGGCGATGATGCTGATCGCCAACTACCGCGGGCTTCGCCACAACGATGCCGACGCCCTCCGCCTCGCCGAGCGATGGTCGAAGGTCGCCGCCGTGATGATCGCCGTGGGCGCTGTCACCGGCACCGTCTTGTCGTTCGAGTTCGGGCTCCTGTGGCCCGCGTTCACGGGCCGCTTCGGCGACGTGTTCGGGATCCTGTTCGCGATCGAGGGGATCTTCTTCTTCACCGAGGCGATCTTCATCGCGATCTACATCTACGGCTGGAAGCGCATGTCCGGCTGGGCTCACTTCTGGACCGGCGTCCCCGTCTTCGTCGCGGGCATCGGCGGCGCCTACTCGGTCGTCGCCGTCAACGCGTGGATGAACCAGCCGGGCGGATTCGAGCTCGCCAAGGACGGTGCGGTCAAGTCGGTCGACCTCGTCAAGGTGATCTTCAACGGGGCGGTCCCGTACGAGGTGCCTCACATGATCCTCGCGGCGTACATCGTCGCCGCATTCCTGATCGCGTCCGTCTACGCGGTCGGGATGCTTCGGGGGCGGCGCGATCGCCACCACCGACTGGGCCTGCTGATCCCCCTCACCGTGGGGTTGATCGCGGCGCCGATCCAGTTCGCCGTCGGGGACACCGCAGCCCGGTCGATCGCCGCCGACCAGCCGGTCAAGTTCGCGGCGATGGAGTGCAACCCGACCACCCACCGGGACGTGACCGAGTACATCTTCGGCATCTGCACGGCCGACGGGGTCAAGGGTGGCATCGGCATCCCCGGCTTCGACTCGTTCCTCGTCGGCTTCAACACCGACACGCAGGTCAAGGGCTACGACACCGTCCCGCCGAACGACCGCCCGCCGTTCGACACCATGCTCCACTGGGCCTTCGACATCATGGTCGGGATCTGCAGCGCGATGATCGCGCTGGGTGCGTGGCTCGCCTGGGCCTGGTGGCGCCGCCGCGACATCCCGAAGACACCTTGGTTCCTGCGGGCCGTCGCCATCTCGGGCGTCGCTGCCGTCGTCGCGCTGGAGTGCGGGTGGATAGTGACCGAGGTAGGGCGACAACCCTGGATCGTCTACAACGTCATGCGAACCAAGGACGCCGTTACCGGGGCCAGCGGGGTCTGGGTGACGTTCTCGGTGACGCTCGCGATCTACACCGTGATCGGTGTCGCCACCGTGCTGATCCTACGAACGATGAGCCGCCGCTGGCGAAGCGCCGGCGCCGAGGAGGTCAGCGTGCCCTACGGCCCCAGCGAGCCGGCGCCCCCACCGCCGGAGGAATCGTCGTGAGCACCGCCGACGCCGTCGCCGGCGTGCTGTGGATCGGCGCCACGCTCTACGCGGTGTTCGGCGGCGCGGACTTCGGTGCCGGGTTCTGGGGGCTCTTCGCCGGCTCGGGCGAGCGCGGCCGCCGCGCCCGCGCCTTGGTGGACTGGGCAATCGGCCCCGTCTGGGAGGCAAACCACGTGTGGCTGATCTTCGTCTTGGTCGTGCTGTGGACGGGCTTCTCGGTCGCGTTCGAGTCCGTGATGTCGACGCTGTTCATCCCGATCAGCCTGGCCGCGCTCGGGATCGTCCTGCGGGGTTCCGGGTTCGCCTTCCACAAGCAGGCGGCGCGATCCAGGTACCGGGTCTTTTCGGAACGGCTCTTCGGCGTTTCCTCGCTGCTGACGCCATTCTTCATGGGAACGGTGGTCGGGGCGATCGCGTCGGGACGGGTCCCGGTGGGCAATGCCGCGGGTGACCCCGTCACGAGTTGGCTGAACGGCGTCGCAATCCTCACCGGCGTGCTGTTCGTGGCCACCTCGGCCTACGTGGCCGCTGTCTTCCTGGTGAGTGACGCCCGAAGGGCGGGCGACGAGGACCTCGAGGGGTACTTCGCCAAGAGGGCGCTCGGGGCGGCGATAGGCACCGGCGCCCTCGCGGTCGCCGGGCTCTTCGTCTACCGGGCGGACGCCCGCTACATCTACGACGGCCTGACGGGCGACGCGCTCCCCCTGGTGATCGTCTCGGCCCTGTGCGGTGCCGGGGTGCTCTTCCTGCTCTGGCGGGGTCATCGCCGGGGGACGCGACCGCTCGCGGTCGGGGCGGTGGTGGCCGTGATCTGGGGGTGGGGGGTCGCCCAGCACCCGTACCTCCTGCCGAAGTCGCTCACGATCTCGCAGGGCGCCGGCAACAGCGCGACCATGGAAGCGATCCTGATCGTGTTCGTGGCGGCGGTTCTGATCGTGATTCCCTCGCTCGCTTTCCTCTACACGCTCAGCCAGCGGAGCATCGTCGAGGCCGAGCCGCCGCCACCGAGCGCCGAGGCCTCAGGCCCGAGCTCCTGATGATCGGCGAGCGGGCCATCGACGGGCTCGAGGCCGTCACGCTCTCGGCGCCGGACAATGGGATCGAGGCCGCTTTCGTCCCCGGCGCGGGAATGGTGGGCTGCTCGCTCACACATAAGGGCACCGAGCTGCTGGGTCAGCGGGGCGGCCTCGCCCGGTACGTCGCCAGGCGCTCGACGATGGGCATCCCCCTGCTCCATCCGTGGGCGAACCGGCTCGGCGCGCGCCGGTTCGAGGTCGCCGGCCTCGAGGTCGACGTCGATGCGGCGGACCCGCCCGCCGGCACCGACCCCAACGGGCTTCCGATCCACGGCCTCGTCTCAGCTGCGCCGGGCTGGGAGGTGACCGGCCGCGAGGCCGACGACGACGGCGGAACGTTGGCGGCACGGTTCGCCTTCGCGGCGCACGAGGGCCTCCTGCGCGCCTTTCCGTTCCCGCACGAGGTCGCGATCGAGGTGACCCTCGCCGCCCCAGCCCTCACGGTCGCGACCACGGTGGAGGCGACCGGCGAGGTTCCGGTGCCGATCTCGTTCGGGTACCACCCGTACTTCCAGCTGCCGGGGGTGGATCGCTCCGACTGGCAGGTCGAGATCCCCGTCCGCGAGCACCTGCTGCTCGACGACACCTTTTTGCCCACGGGCGAGCGGGAGCCGATCGAGATCGAGCCCGGTCCGCTCGGCGGCCGGACGTTCGACGACGCGTTCGCGGCGCCGCCGGAGGGCCGGCGTTTCGCCGTCGCCGGCGGCGGTACCCGGATCGAGGTCGCCTTCGAGTCCGGCTACCCGTGCGCCCAGGTGTACGCGCCGGCCGACGACGACGTGATCGCGCTCGAGCCGATGACCGCCCCCACCAACGCGCTGGTCACCGGCGGCTCGCAGTTGCCCTTCATCGGGCCCGGCGAGAGCTATCGCGCCTCCTTCTCGGTGACCGTTCTCGAGGACTGAGCGTTCACGTTGCGGGTTGCCGTCGTCGGGCACGTCGAGTGGATCGAGCTGGCGGTCGTCGACCGCGTCCCGCTGGCCGGCGAGATCGTGCACGCCCTCGAATGGAGCCAGGAGCCGGCCGGGGGCGGAGCCGTCGCCGCCGTGCAGCTGGCCCGGCTGGCCGGCGATTGCCTCTTCCTGACCGCGCTCGGCGACGACGAGCTCGGGCATCGGTCCAAGCGCGAGCTCGAGCGGCTCGGGGTCCGCGTGGAGGCGGCGTGGCGGCCCGAGCCGCAGCGGCGCGCGTTCGTCCACGTGGACGCGAACGCCGAGCGCACGATCACCGTGATCGGCGACCGCATGGGTCCGCGTGGCGACGACGACCTGCCCTGGGGGGAGTTGGAGGGTGTCGACGCGGTGTACTTCACGGCCGGCGACGCGGCGGCGGTCCGGCGGGCGAGAAACGCTCGAAGGCTCGTGGCGACCGTCCGCGCGATCGACTCCCTGGTCGCCGCGGGGGTGGAGCTGGACATGCTCGTGGCGAGCGCCAACGACGCCGGCGAGCGCTACGAGCCCGGTGCGATCGAGCCACCGCCGCGCTTGGTCGCCCGGACCGACGGCGCCGCCGGCGGGTCGCTGGAGGACGCCGCGGGCACCACGACCCACTGGCAGGCGCCCCCGCTCCCCGGTCCGGCCGTCGACAGCTACGGCGCCGGCGACTGCTTCGCCGCGGGCCTCACCTACGGTCTCGGTGACGGGCGTTCCCCGGCCGAGGCGCTCGCGCTCGGCGCACGCTGCGGCGCCGCGTGCGTGACCGGCCGCGGCCCCTACGCGGGCCAGCTCTCGCCGCAGATTGACCGTCAGCACCGTGTGAGATCGTTGCCGGGTCCGCGAAGGTCAACCGGAAGGGGAGACATGGACCCAGTCAGAGCACGACAGGGGAAGCTGATCACGGGAGTGGGGGGCTTGCTTCTGTTCGGCTTCCTGTTCCTGCCCTGGTTCGGTGAGCCTGGCGGCAGCCTCACCGGTTGGCAAGGGCAGACGACCACGGACATCTACCTGCTGATCACCGCGATGGTCGCGGTGGCGGCAGCGCTTCCCAACACCCGCGCGCTGCTCGTTCCCGGGGTGACGATGTCGGGCGCCGCGGCGCTGCTCGGGGGCGTCGCCACAGTGCTCCTGATCTGGCTCGCGTTCATCGACTTCCCGTCGGCGACCAGCCACAAGGTAGGGGTCTACCTCGCGCTGGTCGCCGCGATCGTGATCACCATCGGTGGCTTTATGTCGGCCCAGGGAGGGCCGGGTACGGCTCGGGCTAGGGTGCGGACTTGAGCGCAGCGGTGGCCTTGTTCGCGGCCGTCTGACAGGCCTTCAGGGCCGTATCGCGCGCGGTGCCCTCCGGGGCGTTCGCCGCCTGCGTCGTGCACTGCTCGAACGCGTCCCTGGCCTGGGAACAGGCCGTCTGCCCGGCCGACTCCGCCGCGGTCCCCTTGATCGCGTCGAGGCAGGCGTTGTAGACGTCGGTGGGGGTCGCATTGCCCGAAGCCGAGGTCGTGGTGCCGGTCACGGTCGCGGAGCCGTTCGGCCCGCTGACGGTGCCGGTCACGGCGCCCGTGGTGCTGCTGCTACTGCTTCCACCGCATCCTGCGATGAGTCCCGCTGCGACGAGCGCAAGCCCGGCGAGCAGCCACTGGTAATTCCTCATTTACGAATCCCCCAATATTGGATTGTCATCAAGACGACTTGCGCGATCCTATCCGCGACCGCCCCGCCGTCCGTGGAAATTTAGGTTTGCGCTGGACAGACGTCCGGCGCCCTCATTCCCAGCCGTAGTCGTCGTCGGTCTCGAGCTTGCGCCAGAAGGCGACCTCCGGCTCGCTCGTGACGCCGGCCTCCTGCATGATCGGCTCGATCTGCGGCTGCTGCTCGGCGAAGAAGGTCTGGAAGCTCTCGGCGTCGGGCCACTCGTCGGCGACCATGAGCTTGCCGTCGTCCGTCCCGTAGAACCGATGTGCGATCAGGCCGTGCCCCTTGGCGGCCTCGACGATGCCCTGCATGTGCCCGTCGTTTGCGGCGGCGAACTCCTCGAGCTTGCTCGGGTCACCAACGAAGCGCAGCGTGACGATGACTGACATGACTCTCCTCTGCTGGGTGGAGAGGTCATTCAACCGCAGCGCGGGAGCCGAGTCGAAACTTTTTTAGGGAGAGGCGGTAGCCGCTCTCGGAGTAGGCGGGCTCGCCCTCCGCCCGCTGCTCCTCGCCCGGTTCGCCGGCAGCCTGGGCCGCGCGGGCCTCGGGCTGCAGCACGGTGATCCCGACGACGAACGCCGCCGCGAGCAGGATCGCCCCGATGAGGAAGGCGAGGTGATAGCCGCTCGTGAGCGCGGCCGCGGTCGACTGGCCCTCCGCGATGAGGTTGTTGCTTCGGGTCGTGGAGAGGGTCGCCAGCACCGCAAGCCCGAGCGCGCCGCCGACCTGGGCGGTCGTGTTGACGAGCCCGGAGGCGAGCCCCGCGTCCTTGCGGGTGGCGCCGGACATCGCGATGCTCATCAGCGACGGGAAGGAGACGCCGATGCCGATGCCCATCAGGACAAGTGGCGGCAGGACGTTCGTCACGTAGCTGGCGTCCACCGGCGCCTGGGTGAACAGGAGGAGACCGGCGGTCACCAGCGCGAGCCCCGTGAGCAGGGCCCTGCGTGCGCCGAACCTGGTGATCAGCGGCTCCGTGTATCGGAACGAAAGCACGCCCATGATGAGCGTGGTGGGGAGGAACGCAAGGCCGATCTGGAGAGGGTCGTAGCCCAGGACCTTCTCCAGGTAAAGAGAGCCGAGGAAGAACAGGCCGAACATCCCGGCCACTGTGAGCGCCTGGATCACGTTCGCGCCGGAGACGTTGCGAGAGCGGAAGAGCCGCAGCGGGACCAGCGGATTGCGGAAGGTCGCCTCCCAGACGACGAAGGCGACGAGCAGCGCGAGCGATCCGGCGCCCAGAAGGAGGGTCGTGGTGGCGCCCCAGCCATGCTCCGCCGCGGGCTTCACGATCGTGTAGACGCCAAGCATGAGTGAGGTCGTGATCAGCACGGCACCGGGGGCGTCCGTGCCGCCCCCGAAGCCGATGCCCTTGTCCCGCTCGAGCAGCCGCATCGCCGCGAACCCGGTGAGGATCGCGATCGGGACGTTGATGAAGAAGATCCAGTGCCAGTTGATCGCCTGGGTCAGTACGCCGCCGGCAAGCAGTCCCACCGAACCGCCGGCCGAGGCGACGAACCCGTAGACGCCGATCGCCTTCGCCTGCTCCCGCGGCTCCGGGAACATCACGACGATCATCCCGAGGATGACCGCGGAGGTCATCGCTCCACCGATCCCCTGGACGAAACGGCCGATGACCAGCATCTCCTGCGTCTGCGCGGCTCCGCAGAACAGGGAAGCGAGCGTGAACAGCGTCAGTCCCGCCATGAAGACCTTCTTCCGGCCGAGGATGTCGCCGAAGCGCCCGGCGAGCAGGAGCAGGCCGCCAAAGGTGATCAGGTAGGCGTTGACCACCCACGCGAGGCTCGACTGCGAGAAGCCGAGGTCGGTCTGAATATGGGGCAGGGCGACGTTCACGACGGTGACGTCGAGGACGATCATGAGCATCCCGGCGCACAGCACGTAGAGCGCCATCCAGCGCCGGCGGTCGTCCGTCGCCGCTGATTCGTGCCGTTCGTTCGCTGAGCGCCTGCTCGGTCATCCCTTCTGCCTCCTTCGCGACCGCCGTTTCCTGTTGAGACCGGCCGGCGCCGCGGAACTCATCGCTGTGGGTCACTTCGACTGCCAGAAGGCGATCTCGCCGCCTGCGGGGGCAACGACGACGCTTCGCCATCCGGCCGGCCCCTCGCGGGGCTCCAGCAGCACGCCCGCACCCAGCTCGCGAGCCCGCTCCGTCGCGCCGGAGATCTCGGCGACCTCGACGTAGGGTAGCCACAGCGGTCGGTGCGTCTCGCACTCCACGACGCCCCCGCCGAGGCCATTCCCCATCTCGAGCGCCTGGTAGGAGCCGCCGCCCGCCTGGATCCGCTCCGGGCGCCACCCACAGAGCCGGAGGTAGAACTCGCATGCCCCCGCCAAGTCGCCCGTATGAAGCTCCAGATGGACCACCGGATTGCTCTTCCTCTGCTCCATGCCCTACCCACTTAGACCACGGCGCGGGCAGAAAGTAATCGCGTGCGTACCGATGAGCTTTGAGCGTTTCGGCTGTCTAGTCTCCAAGAGGGATGGCCTCCTCATCGACAAGCTCGGCTGAAGAGCGGGAGCTCCTCGGCGCCGCCCGCGGGGGAGACGAGGGCGCGTTCCAGCGCCTCGTCGACCCGTACCGCGGCGAGCTCCATGCGCACTGCTACCGGATGCTCGGGTCGGTCCACGACGCCGAGGACGCCCTTCAGGAGACGCTGCTTCGCGCCTGGCGCGGTCTGTCCGGTTTCGAGGGCCGGAGCTCGCTGCGCTCCTGGCTCTACCGGATCGCTACGAACGCGTCGCTGACCATGATCGACAAACGCCCCAAGCGGGTGCTCCCAATTGACTACGCGCCGGCCGCGGACCCCCACGATGGCCCCGGCGAGCCGCTGGTCGAGTCAGTGTGGATCGAGCCCTACGCGGATGACCATTTCGGGATCGAGGACGGGCTTGCCGGCCCCGAGGCGCGCTACGAGCAGCGCGAGAGCATCGAGCTCGCGTTCATCGCCGCCCTCCAGAACCTTCCGGCGAACCAGCGGGCGGTTCTGATCCTCCGCGAGGTGCTGGGCTTCTCGGCCAAGGAGGCCGCCGAGACGCTCGACACCACCACCGCTTCGGTGAACAGCGCCCTGCAGCGTGCGCGGGCGGCGGTCGAGGACCGGCTGCCGGAGCAGAGCCAGCAGGCGACCGCGCACGCGCTCGGTGACGACGGCCTCCAGGAGGTGGTGGACGGGTACGTCGAGGCCTGGCAGCGGGGCGATGTGGAGGCGGTGGTGGGGATGCTCACCGAAGACGCGGCGTTCTCGATGCCGCCACTCCGGACCTGGTTCGGAGGCCGCGACGAGATCGCGACCTTCCTCGCCGGCTGGCCGCTGTCGGGCCAGTGGCGCTGGCGGCCGATCCAGGTGCGCGCCAACGGCCAGCCGGCGCTCGCGTTCTACAGCTGGGACCCGGACGAGGAGGCGTACACGCCCTTCGCGCTGAACGTGCTGACGGTCCGGGGCGACAAGGTGAGCGACATCACGGCGTTCATCATCCGAACGCCCCCGGAGAGCAACGACCGCGAGATCATCGCGCGCATGCCCGAGCAGCCGACCAACCTCGCCCAGCTCGAGATTGCGTTCCAGGCCTTCGGCCTCCCCGACAAACTCGAAGACGAATAGGAGCAGCTCATGTGTCGCAACATCCGCACCCTCTACAACTACGAGCCCCGGGCGACCGAGGACGAGATCCGGGCGGCATCACTCCAGTACGTCCGGAAGATCAGCGGCTTCAGCAAGCCTTCACAGGCGAATGCCGAGGCGTTCGAGGAGGCCGTCGACGAGGTGACTCGTGTGTCAGCCGCGCTGCTCGGCCGGCTGGTGACGTCGGCGCCGCCCAAGGACCGGGAGGTCGAGGCGGCCAAGGCGCGCGCCCGCGCGGCGGAGCGCTTCGCGACGGTCTGACTCAGCCGGCGGGCTCCGGCCCGCGCGAGTGTGGGCCCCAGCCCCAGCGGTCGGGGTGTTCCACGGTCTCCAGCAGTTCGACGTCGAGGCTCGATCCCAGGAGGATCACGTTCGCGACCCGGTCGGCGATCCACTCGTTGTCGCCCGAGCCCTGGTAGCTCGGACGCCAGTTCTGGGCGTCCTCCCAGAGGACCGTCTGCAGGCGCGTGAGCCGCACCTGGAGCCGGACGAAGCGCGTGATGACCTTGGGAAGCTTGGTCTCGAGCAGGATCGGCGCCCACCGCCCGAGCCTCGCGCGGCCGTCATCGGCCAGCTCGGAGACCAACTGGTGCAGCGACAGCCGCCGAGCGTCGTCCATGGCCGCGGCGAGCGCCAGCTCCCTCACCGTCTCCTCGCCCTTCGGGGAGCGGACCAGCTCCCGCAGCTCGTTGAGCGTCAGCGATTCCCGCTTCCCCACGCCGATGTTCTGGGCGAGCATCACCCACGTGTGCCGCGCGATCTCCCCAAGCTCCACCAGCCCGTAGTCGGACAAGAGGCGCCAGTCTCGCCGGGCGCGTGCGGTGAGGAACTCGTTGACCACGGCGACGCCGACGACCAACACGAGGAGGTCGGCGAGCACCGAGGTGGCCATCGCATTCTGGTCCCAGAAGCCCGTGAACACGAAGTCGGAGACCGAGACGACGACGAGCGCGATGATCGAGACGACGGCGCTGGCGCGCGTGAGGTTCGTGCTCGGCAGCCCCATCGCGCGGATCGTAATCGGACCGGTGGCGGCTCAGGCCCTCTCTCCGGCTCTCTCGTGCGCGTTGGCACCTGTTAGCTTTGTCTGTCGATGCCCGTGTCCGCAGGGAAGCGAGGGGTACTGGGGAGTGCCACTACGGCTCTCCTCCTTGTCGCGGCCGGGCTCCTGATCCTGACTTCGAGCGCGAGCGCCGCGAACCCGTACACCGCCGGCACCACGCCGTACACCGCTCCCGCCGGGTCCAAGTGCCCGCCGATCGCGAACAAGCCGAACCAGACCCCGCACGTCGACTACCAGGGGGTCGAGCACCTCACCTACTGCGTGCCGACGGTTGTCCAGCCCGGCCAGAACGTCATCCGACTGAATCCGACGAACCTGCTCCCGCACCAGCCCGGCTACATCACCCGCTTCGACCCCGAGCTGGTCTACACCGACGGCACGGTCCCCCGCGTGGACGTGCTGCACTTGCACCACGCCGTCTGGGTCGTCAACGGGAATCCCCAGTTCGCTGTCGGTGAGGAGAAAACGATCGTTCAGGCGCCCCGCGGGTTCGGCTGGCGAAGCAAGCCGACGGACAAGTGGTTCCTCAACGACATGCTCCACGACCTCGTCGGGCAGGCGGCGCGCGTCGACATCGTCTGGAGGATCGACTTCGTCCCCGACAGCTCTCCGGCGGCCGCCAACATGCACACGATCCAGACGAAGTGGATGTCGGTCGCCGGGCCGCAGCCGCGGGTGGGCATCTCGAGCCAGATCTACCCCGTCTTCAACGCCCTGAAGGGATGGGGGACCAATGGCAAGTACACGTTCCCCGACCAGGCGACCGGCAGGCAGCGCCAGCTGATCAGCCCCAACCAGACCTGGACCCCGAGTCACCCGGTGACCCTGATCGAGACCGCCGGCCACCTTCATCCCGGTGGGCTCGACACCACGCTCAAGGTACGGCGCGGCGACCAGCGCAACACCCTCTTCACGTCCAAGGCCCACTACTACGAACCCGCGGGCGAGGTGTCGTGGGACGTCGCCATGGGCGCCACACCGCGGGACTGGCGGGTCCAGGTGCCCGCCGGGGACAAGTTAAGCGTCCACGCGACCTACGACACCAGTCGGGCGAGCTGGTACGAGGTGATGGGAATCATGCCGGTCGCCGTCTACAACGGGACGGACGTTGGCGGCGTGAGCGACTTCAGCAAGAGCATCCCTCAGAACCAGCACCTCACGCACACCCACCTGACCGAGAACCGCAACCACGGCGGCCAGCCCACCCCGTCCTATCGGAACCCACTGAACGAGGCTGACGGGCCCTTCACCAACGGGCCGATCGACATCCAGGGTTACCTGTACTCGCAGGGCGACCTCAACTCCGGCGTGTCGCCTTCGGCGGGCAGACCGCCGGTGGTCCAGCCCGGCCAGCGGCTCGAGTTCGAGAACCTGGACGACTCCGCGACCCCGCCGACCTGGCACACGGTCACGGCCTGCAAGCAGCCGTGTAACAAATCCACCGGCATCGCCTATCCGATCGCCGACGGCAACACGCAGTTCGACTCGGGTCAGCTCGGCACGAACCCGCCGTTCGGCGGGCCCGCCGTCGGCCGGGTCACCTGGCAGACCCCGAAGAATCTGGCGCCGGGCACCTACACGTACTTCTGCCGCGTCCACCCGTTCATGCGCGGCACCTTCCGCGTCAAGAAGTAGACCGCGGCGAGAGTGGCACGAAGGACGCCCCCCGACCGGGGCGGCTGATCCCCCGATCAAACAGCGTCAGTCCGCCTCAGAGGATTCGCGCGCTGTCGGTGGCCGGTTCGCACACCTGCCGATGGCCGTTTCGGCCGACGCTGTGTCGCGTCGCCTTCACGCGGACGCCGTCGACCTCGTCGCCGAAGTTGCCGCCGCCGGAGAAGGATCCGTCGTGCCGGGCCTGGGCGGTGTCGATCAGCTTCGGCCCATTTGGCGTCAGCGAGAGGATCTTCACCTTTCTGCCCACCACGCACTTTGGGTTCCGCGAGCTCACCGTCCCGTGGACCTCGAGATGTTGAACCGTCGGTCCTTTGGTGCCCTCGATCTTGACCTTGGTGTTCGAGGACTCCGGATGGGCTCCCGCGACGCCCGTGGCGACGGCCAAGGAGAGCACGATTGCGCTGGTGATGAGCATGAGCTTCATGAGGACGCCATCCGCTACGGGATCGACCGCTTGACCTCGCAGCCCTTGGCCGTGTCGTGGCCGGAGCCGCCGATGCAGACATCGTGATGGCCCTTGCCGCCGATCAGCATGTCGTTGCCCTTGCCGCCGCGGAGGGTGTCGTTGCCCTGGCCGCCGCACATGGCGTCGTCGCCGGCGGCGCCGCGCAGCGAGTCGTCGCCGCCGAGGCCGAGGATGCCGTCATTGGCGTCGGTGGGCGACAGCGACTTCTCGTCGCTCGTGTTATCCGCTCCGTCGCCGTTGCGGTCGACGGTCTGGTTGCCACAGGTGACGAGCTCCCAGGCGCCGATGTCGCAGCGGCCGCCGAGGTTCCGCGGCACGCCGCGGGCGTCCTCGGACGCGCAGGCGCCCATCGTCGGATTGCCCGCGTTGACGGCGAGGCCATCCGGGAGCAGGGACCAGGTGAGGCCGGTGCCGGGGCCGCCCGTGTAAGAGGTGCCCGGGGCGAGGCCGGGGTTGACCGGGGCTCCGGGGCTGCCGATGTGGTCGCCGCCCATGGGAGTCAGCCCGCACCCGGCGCCGTTTCCGACGATGTTGAAGCCGAGCGTCAGGATCAGGCCGCCGGTCTGGTCCGAACAGTCGGGATGCATGCCGTCGTTCGGGTTCCCGTCGATGTTGTTGGCGATGATCGTGTCGGTGAAGGTGATCGTGCCGCCGTTGTTCAGGTCCTTGGCGCTGATGCCTCCGCTGTCGCCGCCAGCCACGTTCTGAGAAATCGTCGAGTTCTTGAACGTCGTGCTGCCGCCCGTCGCGCGCAGCGCGCCGCCCATCGTGTCGGTGCGGTTGTTGTTGATGGTCGCGTTGGTGAAGTTCACCGAGCCGTTGCCGACGAAGCCGGCTCCGCCGTCGCCGGAGGAGTTGAAGCTCAGCTGGCTGTTGAACACCTCGGTCTCCCCACCGCCGGCCGCGAAGCCGCCGCCCGCGAAGCCGTCGTTGTCGAACAGCTTCGAGTTGAGGATCGAGGTCTGTGCATTGGGGCCGACCGTGTCGATGCCGCCGCCGAAGCCTCCGCTCGCGCGGTTGCCGGCGACCATGCTCCGCTGGAGGAGCACTGTGCCGTTGTTGTTGAAGATCCCGCCGCCCAGGTCGCCCAGCCCCGGGACGGAGTTCCCGTTGATGTTCGAGTCCAGGACGTTCAGGACAGCGCCTGAATCGACCTGGATGCCGCCGCCATTGTGGTGGGGCGGGGTGCCGCCGTCCGCCGGCCCGACGCCGCCGACAACGTCGACGTTCCGAAGGGTGGTAGTGCCTCCGGTGATCTCCAGGACGCGGTCGTTGGTGACGCCGCCGTTGCCGAAGATCGTGGCGTTCCCGCCGTCACCGGCGGTCTGAATGGTCACGTCGTCGCTGATGTCCAGGTCGCCCCCTCCAATCCCGCCGTTGCCGACGGGGATGGAGAGGGTGTAGGTCTGGCCGCCTTGGAGCTGGATCGTGTCCGGCCCGGGGGTTCCATTTGCAGCAATGACCGCCTCGCGCAACGAACAGCTCCCGCCGCACATGATCGGCGATGGGTCGTCCGTCCGGTTCGGATCGAAGGTCTGCGCGGCGCTCGCCCTGCTCGCGCTGAGGGCGAGGAGCGCCAAGGCGCCGATCGCTCCGATCAGCGTCGCGATGAGGACGGGGCGGACGAGGACGTGTCTGTCGGAATCGGTCATCGCTTCCTGCTCAGGTTGGGTTGGTCACGGATGCGCGCTTGAGCTGTGCGTTGAACTCGAGCTCGGTGAAGGAGGAGGTGAACGGTGCGTATGGCTGCTGCACGCCGCCCATGTCGAAGGCGGGAAGGAAGCCGGCCTCGTTGGCTCCGTTCGGACTCAGGACGCGGACGCTCACGAACTCGTCGAGGAGGTTCAGTCCGACGAAGTCGCCCTTGCGGATCGGGACGTTGGTCCCGAACGTGTTGACGCCCTTGGTGGAGGTGGTCCTGACCGTGGAGCCATTGATCGCCCGGAAGCTCCCGTTGGGCCGCTCTCGCACCACGAGCAGCTGCAGGGTTCCGGGATCGGAGAGATTCACGCGGAAGGACTTGATCCTGCCGTCGAAGGGCGCCTTCGTCATGGCGCCGTCAGGGAGGGACAGCTGGGTGTAGGCGCAGTTGGGGAACTCGCCGCAGAAGATGCTCCCCTGTGAGTTCGTGGACACGTGGGTGCTGCCGAGGGTCACCGCGCCCGCCGTGCTCGGCGCCAACAGGGCCGCCGCAACGGCCATGGTGGCGAGCATCGTCCCCATGAGGGCTCCGGGGCGGAACAGGGTCTGTCTGGACGAGTTGGTCATTTGCTTCCTTGCGCGGGGTCGGTGAGTTGGCGTCTGGCGGTGGGTACGGGCGGGCGCCGGAGCGGGTTCGAAGGGACTAGCTTTGTGTGATGGATGCCACGGTCCGGTTATCAGGTGCTCCACGCTTCCGACGCCTACTGGCGGCCCTCGAACCAGATGGGCGTCCTCAACACCGACTTGGCGAAGCAGCTCGAGGCCGAGACCCTGGGCGCCCGGCTGTGGCGTCTTGCGCCCGGACAGGCCTCGACCCGCCACCGCCACCGGGCGACTGCCGAGCTCTATGTGGTGCTGGAAGGGACGGGCCGGTTGCGCGTCGCCGATGAGCTGTTGACCCTCGAGCCCCTGAGCGCCGTGCTCGTGGAGCCTGACGTGGTCCGGCAGCCCTTCAACGACACCGACGCGGACCAGCTCTGGCTCGTCGCCGGCGCCCCGAAGGAGGCGGCCAACACCCTCGAGATGACCGACGAAGATCTGGCCTGGATGTACCCCGACGGCCCGAAGGCGATGCCGCCGGAGCTGGGCGACTAGGTCCCGCGGCTACTCGGTGACGACGGTGTCGTCGTCGTAATACGGCGGGGAGGAGCAGCAGAGAAGCACCAGGGGCTCGCTGCCCGGGTTCTGAAGCTTGTGCCGCGTGCCGGGCGGGATCACCACGGTGTCGCCCGGCCCCACCTTGGCCTCCTCGTCGCCCAATCGCATCCGGCCCGCGCCCGAGACGAAGTGGTAGATCTCCTCCGAGGCCCGGTGGAAGTGCTCCGCCGTCTCGCCTCCGGGCGGGACCGTCGCCTCCGCGAGCGACTGGTTCCGTGCCGTGTCCGGCGGCCTGGCGATCTCGCGCACCTCGGAGCCGTCGGGTGGGGCGATCGGCTCGAGCTCGCTCGTGCGGATGACCTTCATCGCTCCATACCCAGCCCGTCCAACAGGACCGTCCATGCCTCGATGCTGGTGATGCGCAGCATCCCGTTTCGGTGCCAGTTGTCCTGCGCGAGCCGCTCGCGGGCCGCCTCCTCGGATGGCGCGTCGACGACGTGAAGCACGTCCGGTCGCCCCAGCGGCCCCGAGATGAACCCGTGTCGACGAGCGAATCCATGAACCGCGCGTGCTCGTCCCAGCCGTCCTGCTCGCGGAGCCCCTTCGACCAATCCCAAGGCCCGCCATGCTCGAGTCGAACCACTAACAGCATCAGGAGCGTTCCAGTGCGACGAGAGAACAGCATCAGGAGCGTTCCAGTGCGACGAGCAACCGGCTCTGCAGGACCGCGAACCATTGGAACTGGAGACCGTGCAGCGTCTGCTCCTCTGTCGTGTTCGGCAGGCGCCGAAAGGCGAGATCGGCACGCTTTGCCCGGCGTCGCACATCGGCACGCTTTGCCCGGCGTCGACGCCCCCTGGTCCTAGATGAGCCTAGCGGTTGCGGTTCGGCGTGCCTGATCGCCGGACTGGGGCACCTCGGCTAGTGTCGGGCATCTTCGGGGTTCCACAGCAACGCGCCGTGAGGGCCGCGATCGCGGCGACGGTCTGCTTCTACCTGGGCTGGATCGTGATCGACGACCCCGTGATCGCGGTGTTCGGGACGCTCGGCGTGATCGGGCTGCTGGTGCTGGCCGACTTTGGCGGCAGCGTGGAGCACCAGGCACGCGTTTACCTGATCGCGACGGCGATCGCCGCTGCGCTGGTCGCGCTCGGGACCGTCGTTTCCGAGCACACGTTTGCCGCCGCCGGCCTCCTGTTCGTGGTCGCGTTCTGCGTCGCGCTCTCCACGGTCCTGGGGCGCAACGTCGCCACCGGTGGGAACGGAGTGCTGCTGTTCTTCCTGGTCGCCTGTGCAGTTCCAGCGCCAATCAGCTCCGTGGAGTCGCGAGTCGCCGGCGTGCTGCTCGGCGGTGGCATCTCGCTGGTGGCGGCCGTGACGATTTGGCCGCAGCGCCCGCGGGACCTCCTCCGCTCCGCGCTCGCCGACGCCACCGAGGCGCTTGCCAACCGCATCGGGCAGTTGGGCAAGCCACCGGATGAGGTGGGGGATTCGCTCGCGCAGCCCGTGAGCGATGCCCTCGCGAGCGCGCGGCCCGGGCGCCTGGCGGTCGGCGAGCGCCCTACGCTCGCTTCTGAGCGCGACCACGCGCAGCTCCGGATGGGCTACGGCCTCAGCCGCCTGCAGCTCCTGTGCGAGCGCCTGCTTCAGCGACGTCCACCGCGACGAGCCGTCGCCGAAGCCGAACGCTCCCTGGCGCAGGAAATGAGCCGCGCACTCGACGCGACCGCCGCCTCCCTGCGAGGTCAAGGCCCGCCGCCGGCCGTCGACCTCCCACTCGACGCCGGACGCGCGCACCGAGAGCGGGCGGACGCGGCGCTCGTGCAGGAGCTCGCTGCCGAGGGAGCGACCGACACCCTCGCGGTTGGCGCCGACCGCGCCGTGCTCGCCAACGAGGTCGCCACCACGGTCGGTGGCATCGTCACCGACGCCCGCGTCGTGGTCGGAGCCGACCGCTTCCCGGCTCGCGTCGGATCGCTGAGCGAGGGGCTCAACCGGCGTGTCGAGGGCCTGCTGGACCGCCTGGTCACGATCGCGTCCTCGACGCTCAGCCCCCGCTCGGTCGCGTTCCAGAACAGCCTCCGGCTGGCGCTGGGGCTGGGGCTCGCGCGGCTGCTCGGCGGCATCCTCGACGTCGAGAACGGCTTCTGGGTCCTGTTTGCGACCCTGAGCGTGGTGCGCACGAGCGCTCCCCTCACGGGCGCCAGCGCGCTTCAGGCTGTGCTCGGCACCCTGATCGGCTTCGCGCTGGCGTTCCCGCTGCTGCTTGCGGTCGGCACCAGTGGGGACGTCTACCTCTACGTCCTCCCAATCGTCATGCTCGCGGGGCTACTGGCCGGATCGATCAACCTCGTGTGGGGGCAGGCGGGGTTCACCGTCCTCGTGCTGGTGCTCTTCAACGGGGTCGAGCCGGTCGGCTGGGAGATCGGGATCGTCCGCGTGCAGGACGTGGCGATCGGCGCCGCGGCGGGCGCGCTGATCGGGCTGGCGGCGTGGCCGCGGGGCGCGGCGGGGCAGCTGGCCGACTCGATCGCGGACGCAATCAAGGCGAGCTGGGGCCTGGTGGCGGGAATGCTCGAGCGCCGCCTGCGCCAAGCCGGCGCGGAGGACCTCTCCCGCTTGCGCTCCCAGGCGCGTGCCAAGACGTTGCGCGCGGACGGCGTTCTCGCCGTCTTCATCACCGAGCGGCCCAAGAGCCCCGAGGACGTCGCGATCTGGGAGCAGGCGTCGGTGTTCGCCCACACGCGCTGGTACGGGGCTGAGCTGCTGGCGCGCCAGTCGGTCGCGGCACCCCCGCCGGAGGCTGCGGGCCTGGTGGATGAGCTCGTGGAGCGCGTGAACGAGCTTGGCGTCGCCCACACCGCCGTCGCAACCGCCATTGCCCAACGCGAGCCGCCGCCGCCGGTGCGCGCTCCGACGTCCGTTGAGCACCTCGACCAATGGTCCCGCGAGCTGGCGGCGCATCCCCCCGTGGACGATCCCTGGGCCGCGAGGGGAGTGGTCGACATCCTGCGAACCCGCGCGCTGATCGCGGAGATCAGGATCTCGCTGATGGGCCTGCGCAATGCGGTCGACGGCGCAGAGGTCGCACGAGGCCGCGAACGAATCGAGGCTGGGTAAGCCTCACTAGGCGAGGACGCCCCCGTGAGCGGGGTCGTTGGGCGACGCCTGCGAAGGGTCGTTGAAGTAGGCGCCGTCGGGCGCCGGGATCGGCCCGTGGCGGATCGGGTCGTCCGTCTCCTCCATCCAGTCCCGAAGCCGCTCCCTCATCGCCGCCAGGGTGTCCGTGTGCTGCGGGTCAGCCGCCAGGTTGCGCTGTTCGTTCGGATCGAAGACGAGGTCGAAGAGCTGCTCCTCCGCGAATGGCTGCTCAGCCCAGCCATGCTCGACCGCGCCATCGCCCAGCTGCTCGACGGCATCCTCCAGGAGGAGGCGTCCTGGGACGCCTTCTTCGAGCACTGCGGGATCAGTCCCATCCTGGTGCTGTACGAGAACTTTGCCGCGGACTACGAGACGAGCACGGTCCGCGTCCTCGAGCGGCTCGGCCTGTCGCTTCCGGAGGCCTTCGCGTTCGAGCCACGGATGAAGCGCCAGTCCGACGGCATCAACGACGACTGGGCCCGCCGGTTCAGTGAACTCCGCCTCGGCACCCAATTCGATCTGGTCCCGACCGTCCGGACCGCCGCGACCCCGGTTCGATAGCGCTCCGTGAGCGCCGGCTTGTGCGAGGCGGGCGCTAGGCGGTTGCCGAGGCGAGCAGCACCACGTTCGAGAAGCTCAGCGGCTTGGAGCCACCCCCCGCATCCGCCGCGGCCTGCGTGATCGCGTCCCAGGCCTCTTCGTGGGCCTCGCCTGCGTGCTGCTCGATCATCGCCCGGATTGGAGCGGAGATCGCCCTGATGTAGGCCGTGAAGTGCTCCGGGGAGTCGAACTCGAAGGTGACCTCGTCCTGCTCCACGGCCACCTTCGAGAACCCACCTCCTTCGAGCAACCCGCCAATGGCAGCGGGGGTGGGCCGGGAGAGGGGCCCGGGCGTTCCGGCCGGGGGCGGCGGCACGTCCAGCCGCTCCATCGTCGTCCTCATCGGAATCGAGAGGAAGGGGACCTGATCGGGCTCGCCCCAGGAGCTGATCGCCATCCGCGCGCCCGGCTTGAGGAAGCCTCGGATGCGCCCCGCGGCGGCCTCCGCGTCAGGCTCGAAGATGATTCCCCAGCGCGACACGGCGGCGTCGAAGCTCGCGTGCGGAAAATCGAGGTTCGAGGCGTCAGACTCCATGAACTCGACGTTGCCCAAGCCGGCCGCCGCCGCGCGTTCACGCCCAAACGCGAGCATCTCGGCGGAGATGTCCGTGGCCACAACGCGGCCCTCCGGACCGGCCTTACGCGCGGCGGTGAGCGCCGGCTCGCCATAGCCGGCGGCGACGTCCAGGACCCGGCTTCCCGACTGCACGTCAGCGAGCTCCACCAGCCGCTCGCTGATGTGCCCGTCTGCGCTGTCATTGAACTCGCTCCACTCCTTCCATCCCACCGCAGCAGAGTCCCAGTGTTTGTGCTGCGCCTCGCGGAAGTCGACCGGGTGGATCGCCTTCGATTTCATGCTCACTCCTCCTTGCCACCCCACTGCACGATCTCCACGTTCTCCTGCGACATCACACCTATGCAGTATCTCGCGGTACAGATGGGCGCGGCTGGTTTCGAACCAGCGACCTCTCGCGTGTGAAGTCGGCGACCCTAAGGAGGCCAGAAACCGCATCAACAAGCGGTTGCGCTCTCCCGTAGCGAGATACTGCGGGCGATGTCGGCGGAGAACGAGGAGGTCGTGCGCGCCGTTTAGAGCGTCTATGGGCGAGCGGAGATATCGTCTTTTGGCGTGAACACCGACGAGATGCAGCACCTCTTTGAGCGGCATCGCGACGCGGAGGCGGCGCGAGATTACGATGCGATCCTTGACACATTCGTGGAGGACTGCTTCCTCGAAACACACGCGCTCGGGCTGCGCAGCGAGGGCAGGGCGGCAGTTCGAAAGACCTACGAGGAGGGGTACTTCACCGCGTTTCCCGATCTGGCACCGGAGGACGAGGGGTATGCCTTCGGAGATGACGTCATGGTTGTGTGGGGCACGCTTCGTGGCACGAGTGGTGGCGAATGGATGGGGGTGCCTCCATCGGGGCGCTCCTTCGTAGTTCCGTTTGCGAACGTCACCCCCTTCCGCGACGGGCTCATGGAAGGGGAGACCATTTACTTCGATCTCGCGACGCTTTGCGAGCAGGCCACATTGCCGCTCGGAGAGGTCCGGGCAGCCGCGGAGGCGAGAGCAGGAGCTTCGCCCTCGGAAGGCGGGGGATAGAGCAAGCCCCTCGAAGCCGCCGGGCTGCGGGAGTAGCGGCGTCATCGACTTGACCCGCTGACCCTCGGGTGAGAGGCTCGCCCTACACCGGCGGATCGCCGATCGCCGACCAGCCCCAACGGACTCGCCGACGCACCTGGCCTCCGCCCAAATCCCCAAGGGAGGAGTGCCATGCGCAAGTTGATGCTGGCGGGGGTTATTGCGGTGCTGGGCGCGGGCCTGTTCGCGACCTCGGCCTCCGCGTTCGATCACCACTTCGGCGTGCTGGCGAAGGAGAAGTCGGTTAAGAAGGTGGGCGACCGCAAGTATGTCTTCAAGGAAAAGCTCCTTGACCGCGACAACCGCCACAACCGGGTCGGCCGCCTCCGTGTCACGTGTCGAATCAATCAGAGCCGCAACGCGCGCTGCCACGGCTTCTTTCACCTGAACGGAAAGATCGGCGGCTTCGGCGACATCCGAGTTCGAGGCGACTACCAACCGGCGCGAGGCGACAAGCGACTGAACGTCGTTGGCGGCAGCGGTCAGTTCGATGGCGTCGCGGGCAAAGCGATCGTCCACAACACCCGCAGCCCCCGGTTCGAGAAGGCGCACTTCGACCTCACGCGCTGAGGCCAAACTGCATCCAACCTCTGACCGAGGCCCGCTTCGCGGGCCTTCATCGCGAGATACTGCGGAGGCGATGTCGCAGGAGAACGTGGAGGTCGTGCGGCGTGACCACCTCGCCCGCTGCGAGGGATTGGTCTGGCCTCACCGAAATCTGGCATCCGGAGATAGAGCTGGTCACGGCGGCGGGCACCTATCAGGGAATTGGTGAGATCACGCGGTTCTTCGACTCGTTTTCCGATCTGTTTTCCGACTATCGGGTCGAAGCCGAGGAGATCATCGACACCGACGATCGAGTGGTGACGGTGGAACGACTTTCCGGCCGAGGCCTCAAAGGAAGTGATGCCGGAGCATGGGTTCACGACAGACTCTTCCGCGTCATTAGCTTCGAGGCCGGAAAGATCCGGCGGGTGAAGGAGTACCCGAGCCGCGAGGAAGCCCTCGAAGCCGCCAGGCTTTCGGAGTAGGCGATGTCGCAGGAGAACGTGGAGGTCGTCAAGGGTGCCGTCGACGCGTTCAATGCCCACGAGCTCGACGGTACTTGGTCTCCTCGCTCCGGAGTTCGAATATGTCGATCACATGGCGCCGTCTCGGAGGTGGAGGGGAGCGGCATCGACGCGATCCGTCGTCAGATTGAAGGGTGGTTCGACGCATTCCCAGATTTCCGGGCATCGGTCGACGAGTTCATCGATGCCGGGGACCGCGTGGTCTCCGTGACCACCTGGCAGGGCACCGGAGCGGGGAGTGGCCTGCCCTACTACCAGGAGGCAGCCGAGGTGCTCACCGTCCGCGACGGCAAGATCATCCGGCCGAGTTGGGCTTTGTCGATCGAGCAGCGGCCCTCAAGCCGCCGGGCTGTCGGAGTAGGCGATGTCACGGAAAACGTAGAGGTCGTGCCCGCTCTCTGACGCATGGACGCGCGATCCGGTTGAGATTGCCAAGTACCTGCAGGAAGACGTGGAGTTTCCTTCGGCGACGACGGACCTCTTCGGCGAGACGGTCGGGGCCTTGAGGCAATCCAGGGCCTTCTGGATCGCTGGGCGAAAGAGTGGTCCGCGTTCCGTTGGGAGGTGGACGAACTCGTCGAGGTTGATGATGCCCGAGTCCTTAGCCTTCACCGCGTCATAGCGACGGGTCGCGAGAGTGGTGTCGAGACGGTCCGCAAGCTCGGCGGACTGTTCGAGCTTCGCGACGGCAAGATAGTTACAGAGTCGACTACCACCTATCGGAGACCAAGCCAGGTCGCTTCGAGTGAGGGGGCGGTGTCTCTTGGAGTCGCGCACCGGGTCTCTCGGCGCACGGGAAACGCTGCGGCGAAATCGCTGACTCCGGAGGCCCGGCGAGATACTGCGCCTAGATTTTGGCGAGAACAAGGAGGAGCAAGAAATGAAGCACTCGCATATGTGGCTCTGCGGTGCATTCGCGGCACTCACCGTCGTCCTCGCAGTAGCGGGGGCCGGGGCGTGGGCGTTCATTCCGGCCACCGGATGCGCGGTGATGTGCGCCACGATGGTTTGGACGATGGTCCGCGGTGCCAAGCACGGCAAACACGCCTGAGACCGCCTCGGTGCGATAGGCGATGTCGCAGGAGAACTTTTCCAGGATCGTGCGGGGCGTGACCGAGCATCGATCTCGCCGCCTAAGGTGGGACTCCATGCGATCGATCAGATGGATCCGCGGCCATGTCCTATTCGTGATCCCACTCGTGGGGTTGGTGGTGCTCGTCGCGGGCGGCGCCGCCGCGGCGTTGGAAAGCGACACGATCGACAGCTTCTGGCAGGGAGCTTGGTGGGCTCTGTCTCTGATGATGACTGTTGGGTTCGTCGGATCGGAGCCACTGACGACAGCTGGCAAGGTGATCGCAGCGGTGCTGATGGTCACCGGGTTCGTGCTGCTCGCCACAGTGACCGCGACGATTGCCTCAATCTTTGTCCGGCAAGAGGAACAGCCGGAAGAACGCATTCTGCAGGCCCTTGAAAACCGCGTGCTCGTGCACGATCCCGACCCAGCCCAGCCACTTCGGCAAGCCGCCGTGGCGCACCGCCGACATTCCGGTCGCGAGCACCAGCACCGCGATCCCGCTCACCATCGCAAAGAAGTCGTTGCTGTCGAGCACGTTCAGGACCTGGCCGTTGCGATCGTATTGGCGCTGGCCGCCGCGCTCGCCAGCGCCAGATGCACGGAGGCGAGGATCGCCAGGCCAGCCGCCGCCACGACCCCACCGGCGAAGGCGGCGTTGGCGAGTTGCCCGGTGCTGCCCAAACATTACATCCAAAAATCTTCACACTAACTGCCGTTGCGATCGTATTGGCGCTGGCCGCCGCGCTCGCCAGCGCCAGATGCACGGAGGCGAGGATCGCCAGGCCAGCCGCCGCCACGACCCCACCGGCGAAGGCGGCGTTGGCGAGTTGCCCGGTGCCGCCCGCGCGGCGCAGGATCGCGGTCAAGATCGAGCGGATCTGAGCGCGGGGTCAAATCTCCTATCCCGTGCCCTAGTACCCGACGAGAGCCCGCTTCGGCGGGCTCTCGTCATTCAGGGTGTCAGTGGCCCGTCTGCCTGGCTGGTTCAAGGCGCCGAGCCCGACCGCCGTCCACTGCCTGTCGCACGGGGACGCCGATCGCGTCCGCCTGGCGTACGAGGTCTGAAGCGAGTCGGGTCCGGCGGCGGTGACGAACCAGTTCTTGGCTGAGGATGGGATCTACGGCTACCGATCGGGCTCGTCGGGGTCCAGCGTGCGTTCAAACACGTAGACGGGCTCGCCGCCGGTACTGGCGATGGAAGCGCTCTTCAGGCGATAAAGATGCCGTTCATCGTTGCCAGGGCCAGTGGACCAGACGGTTTCACTCGGCCACTTGCCATCCGAGGTCTGCTCGACCCAAAGATCGGTGCCTCCACCAAGCGGGCCGTCTTCGGCATGTGCGCGGAACGTGGCGATGCCCCAAGCCTAGAGTTACGCCGCTCGCATCCGATCACGTGCGACGCAAAGAGCGGGAAAAGGAAGCGAAGCGCGAAGCGCCGGGCTGCGGGAGTTAGATCAGGCCATCCTGGTGTTTTGGACGCGGTTCCCGGCTCACTCTTCGACTGCGCTGCGCAAAACCGCCAGTGACCGGCGGGCGCCAGCCAGTGCCGAGTCTCTCAGACACTCCGCGAAAGGGAAGACCGCCGGGGTGTCGGTGAGGATGGGACGAACGAGGCCCGCGGCGGGAGCGGGCCTCGTTTCGGGGGGTGCCTCTGGTAGGGACTGGTCAGCTCAGCTCGGGATGGGGACCGCGCCGCGTCTGGGTCGCGGGCACCACCACGCGGCGAGCCGCGCGTGCAGGCGCGGGGCGGGCGCGCTGGCGCGGGGCCGCCCGAGTTACTGGCAGGCGATATGGCAGTCTCATCGTCGCGGTCAGAAGGAGTAACAGGGCGATCACTGCCGCCACGTTGATGATCAAGGCGAGGGTCATGGTCCTACCTCCGTTTACACCTTGGAGTGCGAGCCGCCACGGTCTGATCTTCGTTGCGACCCAGACTGAATTGCTCGTCGGCCGAGTGTGACTGGTAGCCACCAAGGTCCCGTCCAGGCCGAAGGAAAGAGTTGGTAAGGCAGGACGCCTCTTCCCGCGCCTACCGCCGACCGCAGTTGCAGCGGGCGCACGAGGGCCGCAAGTTGGCCAGCGAATCGTCGCCACCGTTGGCGACCGGCACGAGATGCTCGCATCGGTGGCAGGTGCGCCGCAATGGACGCAGACGCCGCGCTAGCGGGTTCAGACGGGCGCGTCATCGCCAGCGGACCGGGTCGCCTCAACCCGCTTCCAGTGCCCTCCCTCCTCCGTCGAGGACGCCGCGAATCTCCCGCCGGGCCTCGACGGGCACGGCATAGCGCTCAAACACGTCGTGGATCACCTCAACCGCTCGCGCGATGTCCCGCTCGTTGTCAAATTGCCCCGGCTCGGTCGGGACGCGACCCGCCTTCTGAAGGAGGCGGAAGTGCTGGTCAAGACCCTTGAGGTAGGCGCCGAGCGCCCTCACGCGGGCGGCGCCGGTCAGGTCATCCCCAGCCCGAGCCAAGTCGCCGAGCCCTTCCTCGGTTCGCACGATCATTTCGTCGATGATCCGCTCAGGTGAGGGATCACGTGGAGGGTCCATCGACCCCCTCATGTCGCGGACAACCTGGCGCACCTGTCGATCGCTCAGATCGTGTTCTCGGGCCAGTGCTGCGGCGCTTCGCCCCTCAAGCCATTCGCGGTAGATCACGAGGTCGCGGCGAAACTTCTCGATCGCCGTGCCCTTCGGGCCGCGTTTCCGGCCCCCTGACTCCTTCGCCATTTCCGGTAAATAATTCGCCACTCACGAATGGTACGTGCGGCTCGCGTGGTTCCCAGTCGTGCCGGGATCAGGCGTAGGCGGCGTCGTAGAGCGCGGCCCCTGGCCAGGATGGCCTCGTCGAGTGCGCTACCGTCGGTGCCGTCCTACATCCAGAGCGGGCGAGGGGACCGGCCCAATGATCCCGCGCCAACCGGCCGCTCGGCACGGTGGCACTGCCGGAGACGATGGAGGTGATTTGCAGTGGCGATAACCACTGACGGGAGCCCGGAACCGCAAGAGGAATCCGCGCGCCCCAAGGCCCGGAAGGTGAGGGCCGAGGACGTGCGGATCGTGTCCGAGAACGGTGGCAAGGGGAGCGAGGGAGTGTTTCCGGGACCCCGACAGACCGCGGTCCTCCTCAAGGCGCGGGCCAAGGCGAAGCGCGACAAGAAGTAAGCGGGCTCATCCCCATCCGAACGCGAACGTGGTGCTGGGTCCGCGGGCCACTGTGGCGCTGCGCCGAAGACCTGGCTAGCGCCGAGCACTCCGCGCGCTTGCCGAGGAGCCCCTCTGTGCACTGACGCATCAAGCAGCGGGAGTCGTGGCAGAGGCTGGAAATGGACGACATCGAGCCTGAGGGTGAGCAGACGCACGACCAGGCCGAGAACTTCGTCATCGATTCCTACCTGTACGCCTGCTCGCTCTCCGACCTGGAGCCCGCGGAGGAGACGGTGCGGGCGATCTTGCGGTGTCGAGCGTGAGCAGGTCCGGCGGTCCCTCGTTCGCTTCAGCTAGCAATCTGTTTCCAGATCGTTTCCAAATCGCCGCAATCGACCACTAGCGAGTTGATCCAGCGATCAGAAAACTGTCCACTAGCGGGGCTTTTCCTCATG
>CAWALB010000005.1:0-203365 GCA_963782795.1 uncultured Actinomycetes bacterium | reverse complement strand
CTGCTTTCGCGTGAAAGCAGAAGCGGCACGACGACCCTCTCAATCCCCGCGCCGTTGCTCCTCGATGGAGGGTCTCCCCTCGTCGTGAGCATGCCGCTCGTCCTCCGCCTCGAAGAGCTCCTCCAGTTCGTCCAGGTCGGTGTCAATCGATTGAGCCTCCCGCAGAGCGACGCGTATCTCGGTCTCCGAGTGCTCGCCCTCTGCCCGCAGAGCACGGATGATTTCCTCCGGCGAGCGTCCTTCGTCGAGCATCCTCTCCATCCGTTCAACAAGCATCTCGATCTCCGCATCTCAACTGGGAAAGACCCGACGAGGTACATGTTGGCGAACGACGCCGTGCGGCAGCGTGGACTTGTAGCGCTCGTTCGCTCTCGCCAGAGCTGCCGTACAACCGGCTGCCGTTCTGGACAACCTCGACTCCGCTGCGGTCGCGGATGCGCCAGTGGGTCCGAGGGAGCCTGAAACGCCAGCCCAAGGGATTTCGAGGCGGGGTCTACCGCCGTAGCTCGAATCCGAGCCTCATTTCTTGAATCCTCCCGTTTTGAGGTCAGCGACGCCTGGGTGTAAACGAAGGATCCTTTGATTACACCCAGGCGTGGATAGGGCCTTTCAAAGTCGGAGGATGTGAGAAGGAGGCTCATCCTCGAAGTAGGGTGGTTTAGCCGCAGTCGAAAACTCGCGTTCGTCGGGCGTCGACTCCCAGGACGGTGGATCTGATCGTCCAGAGGGTCAACCGAGCAGGTCAACGCGATCGCGTGAAACCGCAGTGACGACGGGGCACAGTGTCTTTATGATTCGGGCGAGTCGGGGTGACGGCGCTTATCTGGGGCGTTCTCAGGCACGCTGGGGTGCTCTCAGATACCTAGGTTCTCGTGAGTTCGGTGCACGGTGGGTGCACGGCCGCGCGAGCCTCCGGGCCTTCGGCTGCATCGTGATCAGGCCGGACGGCACGCGTGTCCTGGCTCGCGCGGTGCCCGACCCGCTGGCGTAGAGCGAACACCCTGGGCTCACTGTCGCCACTTGTGCATCGGCCGGGCGACCTCCGCCGCGCAAGCGACGCGCTTCCCGGACCGCACCCGACAGGCTCAGCGCGGATTGCGGGCCGCGAGCCACCCGTCCCGGTACGGGGCCAGGAACCCGATCAGGGCGGCGAGCATCGCGTCCGGAGCCTGCTCGGCGACCCAGTGTGCGCAGTCGGGCAGGACCACGGTTTGCACGTCGTCCGCGACGAGTTCCATCGTCTTGCCGACCTGTTCGCCGAAGCTTTCCGCTCCGCCGATCGCCAGGACGGGCATCGTCAGCCGCCGGGTCTTGCGCTGCTCGTTCTGCGCCTGGCTCACCGGGAAAGCGCGGTAGAGCTCGAAGCTGCCGCGCAGCGCCTCCGGGTCGGCCGCGAGGAGGTCGACGTAGTACTTGACGGCGTCGGTGGACAGCTTCTTCTTTCCGGCCGCGTTCGAAAACTTCTCGCCGAAGAAGATGTCCTCCCGCCCGCTGACGAGCTTCTCGTTGACCTCTGGAAGTGCGTTGAACGGGATGTGCCACAGGCGTTCGTTGAGCGGCCCGGGGAGGAACAGTGGCGGCGTGGGAGACACGCCCGGAAGCGGGGCTTCCCCGAGGGCCAGGCGGTCGACCCGGTCGGGGTGATCAGCGGCCAGGGCGTAGCCGATGAGCAGTCCGGTGTCGCAGCCGACCATGGCGAACCGCTGGTGGCCGAGCGCGTCCATCAACGCCACAAGGTCGTTTGCGACGGTTGCGGTGTCGTAGCCGTCCCGGGGCTTGTCGGACAGCCCCATACCACGCTGATCGACCGCGATCACCTCGAAGTTCTCGGCCAGCGCCGGCATCATCAGCCGCCACGCGTACCAGGTCTGGGGCCAGCCGTGTACCAGCAGCAGCGGCGGCCCGTCGCCTCCGATGACCGCGTGCAGGCGCAGTGCCCCGGCGTCGACGTACCGGCTGGTGAACGTGTCCGTGAACCCGTCCGCCAGGTTCGGAGCCTGCGAGACGGAGCCGGGGCCCTCCGCGGCGAGCAGGCCGGTGGACGATGCGCTCATGTGGGGATCCCCTCTCACCGCAGTCACGGCACTGGAGTGCCGCTTCCGTCATGCCCTCTCTCGGACGCACCCTACAGCGCGCCACTTCTCGTAGCGCACGTTATGTGCCCGCTCCGTCCGCAGGATTCGTCCGGCACTCCGTTTTTTGGAGATGGCCGCCGGCTCACTGTGCCAACCGCGCCGCGCAAGAACGCTGACCCGGCGCGAGATACTGCGTGGGCGATCTCGCAGGAGAACGTTGAGATCGTTCGTCGCATGTACGACGCCTTCCATGCCGGAGACGTCAACGGGACGCTGAGCCATTTCGACCCGAACGTGCTGGTCGACACCGGCAACGCCCGGCCCGACCTCAGCGTCGGCAAAGGGCGCGAGTACCTCGCTGCGGTCGTCAGCAGTTGGGCGGCGGCCTGGGAAGGATGGCTTGACGAGATCGCTGAAGTGCGCGACCTTGGCAGCCGGGTTCTTGTCATCAGCGTGCAGCGCGAACGAGGTAAAGGAAGCCGGGTCGACGTTGAGCCCGCTATGCGATCGTCTACTCGCCGGTGGCGTAATCACCAGCGTTCGCATGTATGGAAGTGCCGCCGACGCCCTCGAAGCCGCCGGGCTTTCGGAGTAGGCGGCGGCTACCGAGCGGCCCTGCGCGATTTACCCGAGAGCGGGCTGGCTGCGCGAGGAGGCATCAGATTCGCTCCAGCACCACCACCGGGATCACCCGGTCGGTCTTCTGTTGGTATTCGTCGTAGGCGGGCCATTGGCGGACCATCGCCTGCCACATCTCCGGTTTCTCCTCCGGGGTCGCCGTGCGAGCCTTCCCCTTGAAGCGGTCGCCCTTTACCTGAACCTCGATCTCCGGGTTCTCGGTGAGGTTTAGATACCAGGCGGGGGGGTCGTCCGACCCGCCCTTCGAGGCGACGACGGTGTAGGCCTCGCCATGAGGCGCGTAGATCAGGGGCGCGGTGCGCGGCTCTTGGGACTTACGCCCCGTCGTGGTCAGCAGCAGAGTTTGCGTCCCATTCCAGTCGTGTCCTTCTTCGCCGTCGGTCTCTCGATAGCGATCGACATGCTCCTGGCCATAGAGCATCACGAGACTCCTTTCATTCCTTGGTTCGCCGTGCGACTCTCGTCCCTAGCCCCAGAGGCTAGAGCTCAGCCCGGGACACGCGCCCCCGGGACTTCACTCGATCTGACCCCCCGCGAGATACTGCGCAGGCGATGTCGCAAGAGAACGTGGAGATCGTGCGGCTGATCTACGACGAGGGGCTGATCGATCAAGATCCTGAAAAATGGCTCCTCGAACTGGCCCCCCCGGACATCGAATACGTCAATCCCCAGTATGCAGTCGAACCGGGTGTTCGCCGTGGACCCGTCGAGGTGGTACAAGCGATGCGCGCCTTCGCCGAGGTCTGGGAGAGGTCCTGGCACGAGCTACACGAGCTTTTCGACTGTGGGGACATCGTGGTTGCCTCCGTGAGTTGATACACGCGCAGCCGCGGAAGCGAAAGCAAGCTCGTGCAGGAGGAGGCCCATACCTGGGGCCTCCGAAAGGGCAGAATCACCCGGTTCGAGTGGGGCAAGGATCTCGGAACGGCCCTTGAAGCAGCCGGACTGCGCGAGTAGCGAGATACTTGGCGCGGGCGATGCCAGCGCCAATACACCACGTCGATCTCGCGGTCGCCGACGTTGAGCGGTCGCTCGCCTTCTACCTCGACCTGCTCGGACCGCTCGGATGGGCCGAGGAGATCAGGTATCCGACCTACAGGGGCACGGAGGAGGTCGTCTACCTTGCGCGACCAGGAGCAATCCGTGACGGCGGTCTCGGCCTGCGTCCAGCCGACGGTGGCACTCACAGCTACTACAACGTCGGCATCGAGCACTTCGCCTTCGAGGTTGGCCGACGGGAGGAGGTCGATGAGGCGCACGCACGCTGCCTCGCGAGCGGCGCAAAGGTTCACTTCCCGCCGGAGGAGGATCGCGACGAGCCTGGTTACTACGCGTTCTTCCCGTTCGACCCCGACGGGATTCGAGTCGAAGTGTTCTGCTGGGAGCGCTGAACGACCGCCCTCGAAGCCACCGGCCTTTCGGAGTAGGAGATGTCGCAGGAGAACGTCGAGATCGTGCGGCGAGCATACAAGGCGGCGCTCCTCCCTTCGCGTGAACGGAGGCACACGGGGTGGGTTGCGCAGGCGCCCGGATCGGACCTGAGGTGCGCGCAGTCAGCGATCTCCGCGTCCCGACCGAAGGCGAGCGCAGGGATGCACGGGCTAGTCCCGTCGGCCTGCGCACCTCATTCCCGGCGGGTGATTGAGAGGGCTGGGATCGAGTCGGGTTGCGTGTGGGTTGGAGCTCAGCCCCTCGCCATCGAAGACCAGGTGATCCGATTCCTGGGACCTCTATTTCCAGGGCACGGGTAGCGGGCTCACGTCTGCGGCGGCGCCGAGATAGCTGGGGTCGTTGAAGCCGTCTTGCAGCGTACGAAGCACGCTGTAGGAATACGTCTTGGGCGCGTAGCTGCCCTGCTCGACGAGCGGGCTCAGGACCGTGCATACGGTGTGTCCTCCTTGCCCGAGCCCGTTCTTACTCGCAAGCCCACCCATCCGCTGGTCTTCGTCGTAGAGGATGATGATCACTCCGTTTGAACCGAATGCGGGCGACGCCTCGATCAGCGGCACCTCGTGAGCCAAGAAGTTGTCGAATTGGGTGTATCGGTTGTTGACAGGCTTGCAGTTTGCCTCGCCGTCGTCGCAGCCGTTGGGGATTACGGTGTTGAAGTCGGCGACGTTTCCGCTGGCCAGGTCGGCGTTGAAGGTAGCCATCCCCGCGGACGGTGTGCCCGCCGGAATGTCGTTTGCCAGGCATTCCGCCGACGGTGTGGTGGGCGACCAGACGCCGTTCGGGCCCTCGATGTTGTCGAATAGGATCGGCGGGTTGCCGGTCGTGTAAAAGCCGCTCAGCGGGCATGCGACGTTGCTTGCGCACGACCCGCCCGATCCCGTATCGCATTTCGCGGTACCCGCCTCGAGCCAGACCTTCCAGGTACGGCCGGTGGCGTCCAGGTGGTGATAGAGGTTGTCGACGTTCTGGTGGCAGGCGATGCCGCCGTCCTGTTGCTCGCAGCGCGTGAACCGGCCGGTCACGAGCGCGACGTAGTTCGCCTGCGACCAGTGAGTTGCAGCGTAGTAGTTCGCGAGCCACGCTGACCGCGGCCGGATCGTGGACATCAGATACGGCGCATTGGTGGTTTTCAGGTGGGAGTAGTCGGTGTTCTCGCCGATGATCAAGAACACATGTCCAAACGCGGGCACCCCCTCGGTGCTCCGGTGCGCCGACGCCGGGACTGGGAGCGCTGCAAGCAGCAGGATCGCCGCCACAGCGCTCGCAATCATGTGCGCCCTTCGCCGCTTCGCTGGTCGAGGACCGTGGGGGCGAGGTGCGTTCCGGATCGGCTGCCGAGATTCAGAGGTTCTGAGCAACGCTATCCCCCAGGCAGCCAGCCGAACGTCCGTCGACCCCACCGCTCGATACGCTGGGAGCTCTCTTTCGGACTCGAACTCGCAGACGCGGTAGCAAGCCGTTGGCGCGGCTATCTGCGGTTACCACGCGGTGAAGTATCCCACCCGCCACGCGGGGCTTCCCGCATCGCGCTCAGCGGAGGGGCCCGGTCGCGCCGGTCCGGCGGCAAGAGCATCGGCTGGTCGCGCTCGCAGGTGGGCATTCCTCCGCAGCTGGACGAGCTGGAGAAGAGTGAATTACGCGTCAGACCGCTCGCGCTGACTTCTGCTGCAGGAGGCCGCAGGATCCGCATAGCGCCCAGAGGTCGATCACCTCGCGGTGGACCTCGTTGATCCGTGATCAACTGATCGCCGCCTGCGCCGCCGCCACCCGGGCGATCGGCACGCGGTAGGGGGAGCAACTGACGTAGTCGAGCCCCACGTCCTCGAAGAACCCGATGCTGTCCGGATCGCCCCCGTGCTCGCCGCAGACTCCGAGGCCGGTCTGAGGAGCGGCGTCGCGGACCCGATCGACCGCGATGCGGATCAGCTCGCCGACGGCCTCTGTGTCCAGCGTCTCGAACGGGCTGCGATCGATGAAACGCCGCTGCAGGTACTCGGGCAGGAAGCCGCGCTCGACGTCGTCGCGCGACAGCCCGGCGGTCATCTGCGTCAGGTCGTTGGTCCCGAAGCTGAGGAAGTCGGCGTGAGCGGCGAGGCGATCGGCGATCAGACAGGCTCGCGGCAACTCGATCATCGTGCCTACCCGGTAGTCGAGCGAGCGCCCGGCCTCGCCAAGCGCCGACTCCGCCACCTCGAGGACGCTCTCGCGAAGGGCCACTAGCTCGCCTTCGTAGGCGACGAGCGGCAGCATCACCGCGATCTGCGGCGGTGGTCCGTCGGCCGCTACGGCGAGCGCCGCCTCGAAGATCGCGCTCACCTGCATCTCGTAGATCGGGGGGAAGAGAAGCCCGAGGCGGGCACCGCGAAGCCCCAGCATCGGGTTGACCTCCCGCAACTCCCGGGCGATCGCGAGCCGCTCCCGGACGTGCTCGGCTTCCGAGGTCTTCCCCGCGTCCCTCAGCAGCCGCTCGAGCTCGGACTCGAAGTGCTCGACCGGCAGGAACTCGTGCAGCGGCGGGTCGAGGAGGCGGATCACGACGGGCAGCCCGCTCATCGCCCGAAAGATTCCTTCGAAGTCGCGCCGCTGCAGCTCGCGGAGGCGGACGAGTGCGGCGTGCAGATCGCGTTCCACCTCGGCCGCCTCTGTATCGCTCGGCGCCGCGCCGTCTCGTAGCCTGGACCTGCGCCAGCGCTCGGCGGAGACGAACATGTCCTTGACGAGCACGTCCCGGTCCTCGCCGAAGAACATGTGCTCGGTGCGGCACAGCCCGATCCCCTCCGCTCCGAACGATCGTGCGCGCGCGGCGTCCTCGGGAGTGTCCGCGTTCGCCCTCACCCCGAGCCTGCGCAACTCGTCCGCCCAGGCGAGCACCTGGCGGAAGTCGTCCCCGATCTCCGGCGTGATCAACGCGACGTCATCGATCGTCACCGTGCCACTCGAGCCGTCGATCGCGATCGCGTCGCCCTCGGCGAGCTCCGTGGCCCCTACCCGAGCGACCCGTCGCTCGACGTCGAGCTCAAGTGCCGCGGCGCCGGCCACGCACGGCCTGCCCATGCCCCGAGCGACGAGGGCCGCGTGAGAGGCCTTTCCGCCCGCGGAGGTGAGTATGCCGCGTGCTGCGTCAAAGCCGGCCACGTCGTCCGAGCCGGTGAATGGCCGCACGAGGATCACGTCCTCGCCTTCGCCTGCGCAGCGCACCGCCTCCTCGGCGCTGAACACGATCGCCCCCTTTGCCGCGCCGGGCGAGGCCGGGACGCCGCGGGCGAGCACTTCGTAGCGCGCGTCGGGGTCGAACACCGGATGGAGCAGGGACTCGAGCGCCCCCGCGTCGATCGTCGCCAGTGCCTCCTGCTTCGTCAGCAGCCCCTCGCTCACGGCGTCACGAGCGAAGCGCACCGCCGCGCGCGCCGGCCGCTTGGCAGCGCGCGTCTGGAGGATGAAGAGCCGCCCGTCCTCGACGGTGAACTCGACGTCTTGCATGTCTTTGTAGTGGCCCTCGAGCGTGGTCAGGATCCCGATCAGCTCGGCGTGAATCCCCGGCATCGTCCGCCCGAGCTCTGAGAGGTCCCTCGGGTTGCGGATCCCGGCGACCACGTCCTCGCCCTGGGCATCGGGGAGGAAGTCCCCGGAGGGTTGCGGCGCCCCGCTCGTCTCGTCGCGGCTGAAGGCAACGCCCGAGCCTGAGCCGGCGCCCTTGTTCCCGAACACCATCTGCTGGACGGTCACCGCCGTTCCCCAGTCATCGGGGATGTTGCCTATCCGCCGGTAGGCGATCGCCTTCGCGCTGTTCCAGGAGTCGAACACCGCCCGGATCGCCTCGCGCAGCTGTCGCCGCGGCTCCTCGGGGAACTTCTCCCCCGTGCGGGCGGCGAAGATCCCCTTGAACCGGTCGCAAAGGGCCTGCAGATCGTCGGCGTCGAGGCCGATGTCCTCCTCCACGCCGCGCTGGTGGCGGGCGTCGCGAAGCGCAGCCTCGAACTCCCCGGCCGGCACCCCCCGGACGACGTCACCGAACATCTGGATCAGGCGCCGGTACGCGTCCCAGGCGAACCGCCGGTTGGCGCTCCGCTCGGCCAGCCCCTCGACCGACGCGTTGTTGAGACCGAGGTTGAGGACGGTCTCCAGCATCCCCGGCATCGAGACGCGGGCTCCCGAGCGGACCGAGACGAGCAACGGGTCCTCGGGGTCACCGAGCCGCTTTCCGGCGCGCTCCTCGAGCCGGCCGAGCGCCTCGGCCACCTGTGCGTCGAGCCCTTCCGGCAGCTCGCCCGAGCGCATGTAGTCGACGCACGCCTCGGTCGTGATCACGAGCCCCGCGGGCACCCGCTCGGCGCCTAACACGCGAGTCATCTCGGCGAGGTTTGCGCCCTTGCCCCCGAGCAGGTCGCTCATGTCGCGCGAGCCCTCGCCCAGCTCGTAGACGTACCGCCTCGCCGTGCTCAAGCCGCCACCGGCGTCGGCCCCGCGACCACCCCATCGTCGTGCAAGCGCCCTATCTCGGCGTCGCTGAGCGAGAGCACGTCGGCGAGGACCTCGTCCGTGTGCGCTCCCAGCATCGGGGCGCGCCGCACGGGCAGCCGCCCCAGCTCGCTGAAGTCGAGCGGCGAGCCGGCCATCAGATAGGTCCCGATCCCGGGCTGCTCGACCTCCTCGAACATCGGGTTGGCGGTCGAACAGCGCGGATCCTGCTCCACCAGCTGGAGGAACGTCTGGTACGGACCCCAGCAGACCCCGTGACGGTCGAAGACGTCGCGGATCTCATCAAGTGTGCGCCGGATCGTCCACGGCTTCAGCAACGCGCCGATGACCTCGCGGGCGATGAACCGGTCGCCCTCCCGGTCGAGGTCGAGGTCCATTACCGCCTCAATGGTCGTGAAGGCGTCGTGCAGTCCGGTCGCCTCGACGAGGTTCCGCCACTGCTGCAGGGTGAGGGCGACGATCATAATCCGCCGCCCGTCGCTGGTCAGGAAGTCCCGCCCGAACGCCCCGTAGAGGTAGTTCCCCTCCTTCTTGCGCTCCCGCTTCAAGACCTGCGCCTCTGCGATCTTGCCGAGGTTGCCGACCATCGCCATCGCGACGTCGGACAGCGCCACCCGAACCAGCTGTCCCTCGCCCGTTGCACGGCGGTGGCGCTCGGCAGCCAAGAGCCCCGTGGTCGCGAGCGTGCCGGTGATCGCGTCCCACGCGGGGAGCAGGTGGTTGAAGGGAACGGAGAGGTTGCGCGGCCCGGTCGCCCACGGGAAGCCGGTCGCGGGGTTGACCGTGTAGTCCACCGCCGAGGATCCATCGTGGTTCCCGGTGATGCTCACCATGATCAGGTCGTCGCGGCGCTCCCGCAGGCCGTCGTAGTCGAGCCAGCCGCGAGCCGGGAAGTTCGTGAGCAGGAACCCGGCGTCCGGCCCCGGCTCGGTGACGAGCGCGGTCAGCAGCTCCTTTCCGGCCTCCGAGCGCAGATTGACCTGGATCGAGCGCTTGCCCTTGTTCATGCCCGCCCAAAAGAGGCTTATCCCGTCTTCGGTAACCGGCCAGCGCTCCCGGTCGAGCCCGCCACCGATCGGGTCGAAGCGGATCACGTCGGCACCGAGCTGGGCAAGCGTCATCCCGCCGAGCGGCGCGGCGACATAGGCTGACCCCTCGATCACGCGCATCCCGTCGAGGACCCCCCGTGGTTCGTTGCCGCTCATCAGGCCACCAGGCCCACGAACCGCCAGTCCAGCACCGCCGCCGCCGGCTCCGTCGAATCTCGATCAGCGTGAACGACGGCGCGCAAATCGACAAGAACCGCCTCTAGGTGATCGAGCGGTAGCGTCGGGCCGATGGTCAACTCGGTGCTGAGGATATCCCCCTCAAAGACAGGCCCCAGGTGGTCGCAGCTTCGCCACGCGAGGATCGTGGCCATGCTCGGCACCGCCCGGCTGACGTGCGCTGCGGCGATCGCGATCGTGTGCCCGCCGTAGACGAGCCGGCGCCCGTGCGCGCCGGCGGCGGGGTCGGTATGGGTCATGGCGACGTTGAGGGTGAGCCGCGCGAGCTCCGGCGCGGCCGTGACCGTGTCGCGTCCCTCGATCTCGTATGTGGCGCCCGGCTCGGGGGCGCCGGAGCCGCCGGGGGTTGCGCGATCGCGAAGCGCCTCGTAGTGCCAGCCGCCCGGCACCGCTTCGCGCACGCGCCGCATGTCGAGCTCTTCCGGAATCTCGTCGAATCGGTCTGTGTGCCCGGTCCGGGCCTCGGGATCGCGCAGGGGAATCATCGGGCAGCGGAAGAAGTCGAGCACCGGCTCATCGCGCTGGTTCTCCGTCCGGATCCGGAGCGCCACGAGCCCGGTGGCCGTGCCATCGGGACGCGGGCGATTCTGCTTCAGGCCGACGACCTCGGTACGCGTCCGCAGCGTGTCACCGATGAACACCGGTCGCATCAGGACGAGGCCACGGTAGAAAAGGTTGCCGAGCACGCGCTGGGTCGGCCCGGTGGACTGCCCGATCGCAACGTCACAGACCAGGTTGGGGTGAACGAGCGGCCGCTCCTTACCGGTCACGGCTTCGCTGAGCCGGGCGTCGAGCGGTAGGCGGAGGCGGTCGCCGACCACCGCCTGGTGGACCGCGGCGTGCCCGGAGGTGAGGGTGAGCGCCGGAGCGTCGTCGAAGACCTGGCCGCGCTCGAAATCCTCGAAGTGCGGGCCGCCGACTCTGACGCTTTGTCGATCCGTCACGTGCGCCCTTCCTATGCGAATGGGGAGCCGCACACCGTAAATGAAGCCCTATGCTCGCGACGGATGCGAGCCCGCCGCTCCTGCCTCTCGGTCCCAGCCCGCCCGCCGGAGAAGCTCGGCAAGGGGCCTGCGCTCGTCGCCGACGAGGTGGTCGTCGACCTCGAGGACTCCGTCCCTCCCGCTCTCAAGCAGGGCGCCCGCGAGGCGGTCGCGGTGGCCCTGCGGACGCAGGACTGGGAAGCGGGAGCTGTGAGCGTGCGGGTCAACGGAGTCTCAACGAGGTGGTGCGAAGGCGACGTGGAGGCGGCGGTCGCAGCCGGGGGGCGAGTCGACTGCATCGTCGTCCCGAAGGTTGAGCGGTCCGAGGACGTCGCTTTGGTCGACCGGCTGCTAGCGAAGGCCGAGATGGAGGGCGGCCGGGCGCAGCCGGTCGGGATTCAGGCCCTGATCGAGACGGCTGTCGGGCTTCGCAACGTACATGAGATCGCGGAGGCCTCCGCGCGGCTGGAGGCGTTGATCCTCGGACCCGCCGACATGAGCGTCTCGCTTGGCTTTCCCTCGCCGGATGAGGGAAGGCGCTGGGACTACGTGCGCGGTGCGCTGCTCGTGGCGGCGCGCGCCGCCGGGCTGCAGGCAATCGACGGCCCATACCTTCAGGTCGCGGACCTGGACGGGCTGAGGGAATCCGCGGCCCGTGCCCGGGAGTTCGGCTACGACGGAAAGTGGGCGCTCCACCCCGCTCAGGTGGAGCCGCTGAATGAGATCTTTGCTCCCACGCCCGCGGAGATCGAGCGGGCGCGGGCGATCATCGACACGCTCAAGCGCGAGCCGGGCCGCGGCGCGGTGATGCTCGAGGGCGAGATGATCGACGAGGCGAGCCGCAAGCGCGCGCAGCAGATGCTGGCGCGGGCAAGAGCGGCGGAGACCCAATAGCCGAGCGCGCCCCGAGCCGTCAATCAGGTTCCAAGTGCGACAGGACCCCGTTCCGGAGCTCGCCCTCCGCCACAGCTTGCGCTCAACCGATGCGCCGGCACGCAACTCCAGCACCTCGCCCCTGATTCCGACCGTGATCCGATAGACGTCGGCTGGGCGGGCTCTGATCGAGGCGACCCGAGGGTCCGAACGGGTTCCGTAGTCCGCCGGGATAGATCGCCGCGTTCTACGGATGCGGGCAGGCGTGAGCCGCGAGACGATGGCCCTTGTCCAAGGCAAGGAGACAAGCACCTAAACGGAGAGGGGAATCATGATTTTCGTCACGACCTACAAGCTCAAGCCGTTCCTCAGCAACGACGAGGCACGCGAACTGTTGGGCGTCTTCGCCGAAGCGGGTACGGGACCCGGCGCAACGGCGCACTACGTGGCCGCCGACGGCAGCCACGGCGTGGTGATCTCAGAAACTGACGACGTGGAGGGCCTGTACGCGAACCTCCAGAACTACACGCAGTGGGTCGAGTACGACTCCAAGGTGATGCTTAGCGTCGAGCAGGCCTTGCCCCACATTCAGGCCTCGCTCGCTTGAGCTTGATGTAGGCAAGCCGATGCCAACCCAGGAGCAGGAGCCGCCTTTATCGCGATCCGGGGCATCGGACCACTCTCGCTTCCGCGTCGCTGCCTGTCCTTGAGCGGGCGCTCGCGCATCGCCACCTCGCCACCACGGGGCGGTACCCTCGACCGCATTGCCCGAGTGAGGTTGTGAATGCGATGCAGGCCCCCACCTGGAAGCTCAAGCCGTGATCGTCTACCTGTTCGCGCTCACCCTCCTGCTGATCGTGCTGTGCGCGATTGCCGTCGCCGCCATCGGAACGCTTGGTTGACTGCTCGGCGGCAGCCCCGTTGTCATCGGCGTCGCCGTCGGAGTTAGCAAGCTGCACCACCGATCCGAGGAGGGACGGGCGGAGGAACTTGATGAGTGGCAGCCGACCCCTGGTCCGTTCCGCGATCCCCGGGGCCCTTGAGGCACGCCGGGCCGGGCTGAGATTCGACTTTGGGACAAGACTTCGAGTTTTCAAGGCGGGGTGTACCGCCGTATTTCCCGGACGAGCCTCGTTCCGAAATCCTCCGGTTTTCGAGGCCCAGTGACGCCTGGGTGTAAACGAAGGACGAGACGTTGACATCACCTGATCCGCTCGTCGCGCTGGAGCGGGGATTTGCGACGAACTTCCTAGCGTCGCTTCACGTGGCGCACGAGCACTAAGAGTAATGCCGCTGCGAGTACGAGCCTCGCGAGGCACACCACGCACAGGGCCTGCTCGGAGCGTCGCGGCCTCATCGCGGCGGCTCGCGGTCAGGGCGCGGTAGACACCCGTCGATAAGCGGATGCACTTCCCATGAGTTCTCCGGCCGCCGCTGACGTTCATACAGGTCGAGCTGCTCCGGTGTCAGTGACGCGAGCTGGACATCCGTAAGCCCGTCCGGCTGGCGCGGGTCAGGTGGGGGCGGTGGCTCGGTGGCGAGGCGGCACCAACGCTCGTGAATCTCAGTGATCTGGGTGATCGCCACCTCGGGGAGCCGCTTCTGCGGGTCGTAGTCCGCACCCGGCCGGAGCTCGGGCGGGAGCACCTGGGGAGGCGTCATGAGTTTCTGGATCGACTTGACGGGGTGTAGCTCTGTGTGCCCGGAATGCCCGGCATCCCAGGTCCAGCGGCCCGTGACGATGGCGACGTCGCCGACGTGGATCTGCTTGGCGACCGGGCCGGTTACGAAGAGGTCGTCAAATGTCTGGGCGGTCTCCCATGCGGTCGCCATGGCGGAGGTAATCGCGGGCGCGAGCGCGAGGGTGATCGGCACGGTGATGATGTCCTCGACGACGCTGCAGACCGCGTTTACGATCTTATTGAGCGGCCAGGGCATCCATTTCGCGACGGTGTGGCAGGCAGTGCTCGGGTTGATGCCGGTGCCCGGGATTTCGCCCTGCAGCGCCTCGAGGAACGGCTTGAGCGCCTGGCAGACGAAGCAGATCCGCGAGCCCTCACACTCGCAGTGGATGACGGGCAGGGCGACGAAGTCGCCGGCGCTCGCGGGGGGCGGGATGGGCCACTCCTCGTTCGGCGGCTTGTCCCAGAGCTTGTGGAGGTTATTGCCCACCTCGAAGAACTCGCGGAGCTTCTCGTCACCCTCGAGGCTTGGGTCCGTCGCCGGGTCGGTAACCGCGGCTCCATCTGTCTTCCAAAGGACGCCGTAGCCATCGTTGGGCCACGTGGCGGTCCCCTGCGGCTCCGCTTTTCCGAGGGGCGGCCCGGGAGCACCCGTCTGATCCACCGGTGCAGGCAGGGGCGTGGGGCTCGGCGCGTCGAGGAGGAGCCAGCCCAGAGGACTGTGGGCGGCGACGTCATCGCGAGTAGCGTGGGGATCGATGATGTTCGCCGGGGCCGTCGGTTTGTACTTGTCGAAGTCGGCGGGCGCGTACGGCGCGAGGAGGACGTTGAAGGAGAAGTCGTTGTCGATCGCGTCAAAGCCCGATTTGCCCGCGCCGACCTGCTCGAGGCCCACGACGATGCCGATCGCGCACTTGTCGTTGCTGTCGAGGCAGACGAGCTTGCCGCCGAGCAGGTACTCGCAGAGCAAAAACTCGAGGATGGCGAGTGCACCCCGATCGAGCACGCCAGGGACGTCGCGATAGTCCTCTCGCTCGACGCAGTGCGTGTACTGGCCAGGCGGGGTGATGATCTGGCCAATCTGCGGGGGCACTAACCGCTCCCGTCGAGGTAAAGCGTGACCCCGCCGAGCAGGAGGAAATCGCTCACGGCGCGGACGTTGATGGCTTGGCGGCCGACGTAGCCGTCCGGCGCGGTGACGTCGAGCGTCAGATCCGCTGACTCGCCGGAAGCCAGGGTAAGCTCGCGCGGGTCGGCGGTCACCGTCCAGCCATCGGGTATTGGCCACGCCCAGCGCTGGTGGCGGGCGAGCCGCCCGTGACGCTCGCGTCGCTCCTCACCACACGGCTCGAGAGGAGGAATCGCGTAGCTGTCGAGCTCGATCGCGATCTCGCGCTGCTCGGGCAGGTCGTTCCGGACCGGAAAGGCGAACGTGGCTCGCGGTGAGTTGAGAGCCTTAACGTCAGTGTTGTGCTGGCCAAGGTTGTTGGCCGGCTCAGCGTCGTCGTCCCAAAGGAGCTCGACCTGAAGGCAGTAGTGACCTGGAGCGGGCGGCGTATGCCAGCCGACTCGGGCGATTACCGGGCAGCCCGCAGCACCCTTGGCCGGGAGGTCGACCTTCGTCATCCCGACGTCGTGGCGCGTCGTCCCGATCCCGAACTCAAGGTAGGAGACCTTGACGGGAAGCCCGGGCGCGGGCGCCGTGATCGTACCGTTCCAGATCCGCGAGACGACGACATAGTCGGTGTCTGGGAGTAGGGCGTGCGAGTCGACCTCGACGCCGGGGTCGCTGGGCAGCTCAAGGTGGATATCAGGGTTGTGCCACGTAACAGCGAGCCCGAGGGATTGCAAATACTGCTGGCTGTAGATAAGCGGGTCGGGTTGTCGGTAGGCCCACGCAGGGACGTTCCCCTCGGAGGCGCGGCCGCGGCTCCGGTTTGCGGCGCGGCAGAGGCGGATTAGCGACTTCAGGAGCCAGGCGAGCCAGGCGATCGCGAGGAACGCGATTAAGACGCGCAGGCAGCCCCGGAAGCAAGACCAAGGAGCCCCGCAGCGCTTCATTCGGGCTGCTGCTTCCGCCATTCATACCGGGCGAGGAGCGAGAGGCTAATGGTGCACGCGGCGAATCCGAACACGACGCTCCACTCGAGTAATCCAGACGAATGGTCAGGGTCAAGTCCGGTGACCGCTTCGATCCACGCTGGCCACAAGAGCGTGACGCCAAAGAGGACGGCGGCGGCCGCGGCAGAAGCCGCCTCGATCCAGACGCGACGTCGACTCCTCTCCATGCGCGACCTTCGGTTCTACATTCTCGCACGCGAGCTGAGGCCATGGCGCTTCATCGCAACTTTCCCTCATCGAGACACAGGAAGGACGGGCGGGGCGTCGCGTCCAAGAACCTCCTCCGCCTCATCGGTGAGGACGAGGAGGCGCTCTCGCCGATCTCCTCCGGCTCGCCTGCTCCTTTGTGCCCGATGCGAGCCTAAGGGAGACCCTCGTGTCTTCGAGCTGAACGTCGCGCCGTCTGAAGCGTCGCTACGCCAACTCATACTCCACGTAGAGCAGCAGGTCGACGAGCTTGTCCTCGTCGACCGCCGAGGGATCGCCGAGGACCGGGGTGTCCGGACCGAGGTCGCCCGCCGCGTGCACCTTCAACTCCCGCTCGCGGTAGAGACCGTTCGCGAACAGCGCGCCGAGGTCGACGGCGGGCAGGCCGCCCATCGACGCGTCGGGCGCGAAACTCGCAAGCTGCGTCCCGTCGATTGAGACGTCGAATGCGCCGACCGATTGACCCTCCCGCGCCCGCACGACGAGCTCGGCCTTCGTCACGGTGACGTCGTGGCCGTGGAGGAAGAACGGCATCTGCTTCTCCTCGATCGCGATCTTGACGGGCGTGTCGGGCGCGCTGTGGAGTAGGTGGATGAACGCATTCGAGAACTCGTGCCGGAGGCTGAACGCGCGCGGCAGGGAGTGGTTCGAGAGGAAGTTCAGAAGCGTTCCCTCGATCGCCGCGCTCGGCACTTGGATCTGCTTGGCAAACGCCCCGTTGACCTCGGCCGTGTAGTTGACGCGGATGATGACGTCGCCGATCGTCTGGTAGTCGAACGGCCTGAAGGTCTTGGGGAGCTCGAGGCGGAACGACGCGATCGCGCCCGCGCCCTCGAAGGGCATGTAGCGCTCGCCGCTGAAACTCAGTTCGAACACGCCGGCGTCGTTTTGCGCATTGCTCGTCGCGATCGACGACGGTCGTGAGACCGGAACCTCGCTGACCTGATCTCGGCCGAGCGTCGGCGCCATCCGGATCTGGCTCCGGGTCAGCGAGAGCGTCGCACTGACGTTCACGAACGGCCCCGTCACGCTCGGGATCGTGAGCCGGACCGCGCGGATCCGCCGCCGGTAATGACCAGGGTACGCGAGGTCAAAGAAGATCTCGGCGAGGGTGAAGTCACACGTGCCCGTTTCCTCCAGCCTGATCAGGGCCCGCGGGTCGATCTGGCTGAGCGAGAACGACTGGTCAATCTCGAGCTTGCGGTGGTTTGTTTCGATGAAACGGCGCTCCATCACCACCCTATCTCTCAGGTGAGGCCACCAGATCCTCCGGCTTTGGAGCGGCCAACCACGCTTGGCGTATCGAAGGACCGCTCGTTAATTCGGCTTGCGAGCTTGTACCCCGTTTCTGTCACAACGCGTTATTGGAGTACCACAGAGGCAAGCCACTCGTGCTTTCTTGCCTCGGCGTTGATCGTGTAGAGATCAGCCTGGCCGTGGCCCGACGCGGTGAAGTCAAGGGCGCTCTCCAACTGAGGGGCACTTGTTGGCCGACGCAGCCCCGCGCAACGGTGTGTGGGTGCAAATCGCCACCATGCCGCCCATCCTCCCGGCTCTATCCGCAATGGTCGCTGTCAGGGGCCCGACACAAGGGGCTAAGGGCCTCAGAATCGCTGCCGATAAGCAGAGTCCACGGACCACGACGCCAGGGCAGGCACTCGGTTTAGTAGGGAGGATCCTTGTCGATTTCACGTGCTCGCCTTGGCGCAGGAGTTGTTGCCGCTGCATCGCGGCGTTCCCGTTGCGGTGATTGCCTTGGCTCTCGCGCTCCTGGTCGCCGGTGTCTTCGGAGCAACGACTGCGACGGCTGGTAGCAAACCTCGGGTGGTTTGCATCAGCGCAGACGGATCGCACTGGAGATCCGTGTCGCGCCCCTACTGGGTACTGCCCAACGTGTGGAACCAGACCACGACGCTTACTTATCGCTGAGCGGCGGGACCGTGACGCTCCACAGTCCTGGTCACACCCAGACGTTTGCCTCGTCAGCCAACTTCGCGCTCGGCACCCTGTCCCGCGGGAACCAATGGGTCGACGTGGCAACGCAGGATGGACCACCGGCACGGTGGTCCATCCAGAGCCGCGCACCTCCCGTTGCGTCGTCGGGAGGCGGATGGGATGCACCGATCATTCGACCCGGCGTCCTTCACCATCTGCGCTAAGCGGCGACACGAGCATCACTGTGTGCGCATGTGAGAGCAAGGCGCTCTCTCGAGTAGCATCGAGACGGTTCTTTACAACCCACCAGTAAAATATGCACAGTGAGCAGCCTCAAAGTAGTTGGTTACGTACGCTGCTCATCACAGGAACAGGGTGAGAACGGGATGAGCCTGGACGCCCAGCGGGGACGAATCCGGGCCTGGTGTGAGGCAGCGGATGCCAACCTTCTCACGCGTCGTCGAGGACCTTGGTGTCTCCGGTAGCCGACGACTCGCAGATCGTCCCGGCGGGATCGGAGATCGCGGCGCTTCTCAATCAACGTGAACCAACAGCTGATGCGGTGGCGGTGGTTCGACTCGACCGTCTGGGGAGGGACGCCGCCGAAACCCTCGAGCTCCTGAAGCGCTTTGCCAGCGGCAGGGTCGGCCTCGTCAGCGATCATCGACCGCCTCGATCTCACCAGCCCCCAGGGACGGGCGATGGCCGGGGTGTCGGCGGTCTTCGCCGAGCTTGAGCGCGAGCTGATCGCCCAGCGAACCGCCGAGGCCCTGGCCGAGCTTCGATACCAGGGCCGCGTCTATGGCCCGATTCCGTTCGGCTACGACGGCGTCGACGGCCAGCTGGTCGAGAGCCCCGGCAGAACAGGTGGTGCTCGACTTCATGCAGGCGATGCGCAGAGGAGGGATGTCCTACGTTCGGATCGCTAACTGGCTAAACGGCGAGGGACTGCCGAGCAAGCAGGGCGGGCGCTGGCATGCGATGAGCGTCAGAAGCGTCCTCATGACCCAGGAGCGACTAAAGGAAGCGGAGCTCCAGGGAGCCCTGGCCTGAGCGACCACGAGGAGTGGTCGCCCGGACAACGCGGCTTTGGCTTTCTCATCCGCTCCCCCGACGACGAGGAGCTCTTCCTTGCCCTGTTTGCATTCGAAGGTCACTTCAATCCAATCCGGTTGATGCGGGACGTCGCGAGCCTCTACGGCATCAGCGCCGATGGGCTTCGTCGACTGATCGACTTAGTGCAGGTGACCGAGGGCGGCTACTTCGACCTCCCGTTCAAAAGGCCAGCGGAGCTCACAAAGCGGGAGATCGCCGACCACGTCAAGCGGCTCGATCCCCGCCTTTGTTGGAAGGAGGAGCGCCGCAGGTTTGAGTGAGGTGCGTAGCGCGCTGAGTCCAGGAGGGGCGGGCGATTGCTGGTGAGCGGATGACGCCGCTCATCGTTTTCGAGGTTGTTGTTGGAGCCACCCTCACCATCGCCGGCTTGTCGCTCCCCTTAGTCGTCGCTCACAAGGCGGTGATCACGAGGCGCCAGCTCAAGGTGATGGCGAAGTGGCTAAAGAGATCTGAGGAGGAACTGCAGTCACGGTCCTTCCCCCAAGAGCGGTGGGCAGAGCAAGAGAGGGAGGGGTATGCATTCATGGTCGCCTTCCGCAGCAAGGCCCGGTTCCTGCGCTGGTTCTACTGGATCTCGATCCTCACGATCCCGTTCAGTGGCTGGGGCCTCCTGATGTTGGGACTTTGGGCGCTCCAGTACTCGAGCTTCGCGACCGCGGTTCGGGCCACGACCGGGAAGAAGCCGAAGGTTCTGGCCCAAGAGCTTTGTGTCGAGATCGATAATGCCGTGAGAATGGAAGTGTCGACTCGAAGCTAGTGCGCGCGCGGGAGGGCAGGTCGCTCTGTCAGGGAGCACCTAGGAGATGGCAAACCCAGATCTTTCACTTTCGTTCACTTCCCAATCGGCGTTTCGCCGATCAGCATGGGCGAAACGGTGATTTTGCAGCAGACTATTTGTTTCGGTTAGAAGCCAGTCGCCAGGAAATCCCGCCGCGCCGCCGCTGTCAACTTCGCGGTGGCGCCATCACGTGCCGCCCGGCGCAATTGATCATCATGCGGCGAAGCAGAGCTCAGCCCTAGCGACAGCAGTCACACAGATAGTCAGGATGGGCCCGAGCGGCGTCCCCGCACACTCCGCATAAGTCCTTTAGGAGAATGCGCCCATTAGATGTGTAGACCCAGGCCTCGAGATCATCAGGAAGCTCCAATCTGTCTAGGAATTTCCGCACCTCACGCAGGCTTCGAAATCGGTAGCGTTGCCGACAGGCGTGCCATCCGTAGGCTTGCGGTAGACGTAGGCTGTAGCCCCGCGGATCGACCCGATGGATTTCCACGCGCGGATCCCTCGACCATCGCCATCCAACCGGAGTGCGGTGAAGCTTCTCGCTCATTGATTATGCCGCTCCGTTACAAGCCGTAACGGCGGCGGCATTCTGGTCGGCTTCGGTGTTGTTCCAATTGGCATCATTACTCACATTCCTCTTGGTCGTGTTGTCTTGACTTGTTGTGGCCGCTCCTGCGAACCGGTATTCATGCCACCACGTTCTCTCTCGCCGTCTGTGCTCGCCGGACCGCTTGGTCGAACGCGAGGCAGCAGAGGTCCCGTGGACGCCGGACGTGCTCTCCTCCCTCGCCATCCAGGAAGAGCTCGATCGCCGTCTCCATCTCCTCGATCGAGACCGCGTACAGACAGCCCTGCTCGGACAGGAGCTTTTCCGTAAACCCGAGCCAATCCTCCGAGAGTGCATCATCCCGGTACCCGGGTTTCTTAGGTCCCCTGGCAATCAGCTGGTCGGCGAGAAAGTAGGAAAACCGCATGACGAGGCTCTGCCAGACCTCCCAGAACTCCTCGAAGTCAAGCTCGACCCTCTGCTTCGATTCCCCGGGAGTTTCACCCGACGAATATCCCTCTCTCTTTGAACCTCTTTCAGAAGAGAGATCTACATAGGTTCCGTTCTTATCCTTGATTCTGTGAAGGAATTCGGCGGGTCGTTTCCCCGGGGCTGGAGGGGGTGGCAGCTTCGGCGGCGGATCTTGTCCCACCTCGATGGCGTCGGGAGACACGCTGACCGAGGGTGATACCTCGCCGGTGTCGGCTGGCTCGCCGTCCTGCGACTGCCCCGCAGAGGGCGAGGGCAACAATCGCTGCGAAAGCGCATACGTCCTTGACTGGAAGCCGTTTCGCTGACCGCTCACCTTGAGGAGCCCTGCTCGCTCCAACCTGCGGATCGCCTTCCTCACCGTGGTCGGATCTGCACCGGTCCTGTTGGCGAGAGTTCCGACCGCCGGCCAGCAGACGCCGCTTGAGCTCGCGTAGGTCGCGAGCGCGATCAGCACCAGGCGATCGATCGCCTTGAGCGGCGACTGCGCGTCCAGGACGCCGTCGACGAAGTCTGCGAGGTCTTTGCCGAGCATGGTGACAGGATAGCAAGGGCCGATGTTGATTCAATGAAATCACCAACCGCTTTTGCTATCCTAGTTTGCCATGGCGGTGATCGAAGAGACTCGTGACAGGTTGCAGGCCCGACTCCGGGAGCTTCAGCCCTACCTCGACGAGGCGACCCAGATCCGAAAGCTCCTGAAGGCGATGGCTGCCTTGGAGTCGGGTCAAGCATCAGATGCTCAGGGTGGACAGCGGCTTTCGGCCGAGACTCGGAAGCTGCAGGTCCTGGAGGCGCTCCGAGACGGGGCGATCGTCCGGAACAAGGAACTCGCCGAGACGCTTCAGGTCACCCCGGGGCGCGCGGTCCAGCTGGTCAATGAGCTGGAGGCAGAAGGAACCGCCAAGCGGGTCGAGGGAGGGGTGAAGATCACCTCTGCCGGATTGGACTTGGTCCCGCCGCCGGAGGTGGGGTTTACGTTCCCCGGCATTTTTGAGGTACCGACATCATGAGGGCCGACAACGACACATATATGTCGTGTCTCCGCTATCCGAGCTTGGATGGAGTCGGGGCGGAGGAAAGTCCGCAGGTCATGAAGGGCGACACTCCAAGAACGCCTCGATCCAGGTCACGGCCGACGTCGACCGGGCGCCTTGCGAAGGCCGACAGCATCGATCAGCCAATTATCCATGCTGACGATCTTTCGGCCGGCGAAGACGAGCGCGATCAAGCTGTGGCCTCCGACTTGGATCGCCCTTCGGACGGTGCCCGATCGGCGCAAGCTCGTGCACCAGAGGAAACCCCCGAGTTACTCACTGTCTCGCAGGTGGCGAGCTACCTGAATGTTTCGCAATCCACGGTTTACCGGGCTCTCGAAAACGGGCGCCTGCCGGGGACAAAGCCGTTCGGCCGTTGGCGCGTTGATCGCGACGAACTCACCCAATGGCTTGCCGCACAGCGCTCGATCCCTCGAGCCTGCCGCGAGTCCGATCCGATGCCACGGTCGCGATCTCGAGGTGGCTTCCGCTCGCAGGTCATGGACCTTGGTCCGAGGAGGAGGGCATGAGCGTTCACCGAGCCAAGGGCGGCAAGTGGGAGGTCCGCTGGCGGGAGGGCCGGCGGCAGCGAGCCAGGACATTCGACCGCCGAACCGACGCCGCCCGCTACGACGTCGAGGTGCGCCGCCGCCGCCAGTTGGGCGAGCAAGTCTTGCGGCCGCAGGACGTCCCGACATTCGAGGAGTTTGCCCGGCAGTGGTTCGATCGCCGCCGGGCCAGCGGCGTCGCGCGGAACACGCTGCTCTTCGACGCCGGACTGCTCGATAACTACCTGCTGCCGGATCTGGGCCATCTCTCGCTGCTCGATTTGCGTCCCCGTCGACTCGACCAATGGCAGCACCAGATCCTCGAGGCGCGGGAGTCCGCCTACATGACCCAGCGCGCAATCGCTCTACTCGGGCGGATCCTGGATCGAGCCGTTGCGCTTGAGTACCTGGTAGGCAACCCGGTGCGGGCTCTGGAGCGCCCTTCGCACCGTCGTCGGCGTGGTCGCACCGCGACAGCGGCGCAGATCGAAATGATCCGCGGCTGGTTTTTGGAGCGCGAAGACCTCGGCGCCGCCACGCTCGTCTCGCTCCTCGCCTACGGTGGCCTGCGACCGACCGAGGCGCTTGGCCTTGAATGGCGAGACCTCCGCGGTCGTCGCCTTCATGCTGCGGCACGCCACAACGTCGACGGCGAACTCCTCCCCGGCACCAAGACGGGCGAGGAGCGCGCGCGCTGGATCGAGCTGCCGGGGCCGCTCGTCGCAGATCTCGCTGCCTGGCGACTCGTCGTGGGCCGCCCGGAGGGCCTCATCTTCCCGCGTGCTGCCGACCAGCTGCCGTGGCGAAAGTACGACTGGGGCAATTGGCGACGACGGCGGTTCGACTTCGCCGCCGGCGCCGCCGGCCTTCGCAAGTGGGACGCCCGCCACCGGCGCTGGCAGCCGCAGCCAGCATTCCCTCCCTACTTCCTACGCCACACGTGCGCATCGCTCATGATCGCGGCCGGTCGCCCGATTGCTGAGGTGGCCGACCACCTCGGCCACGGCGTCGATGTCTGCTCGCGGACCTACGCTCATGCGATCGAGGCCATGAAGGGCGAGCCCGTGCGGACGGTCGACGAGCTGATCCGCGAGGCGCGGGGCGAGGCGGACCCCGATAGCGATGTTCGGACAGGGTTCGGAGGCTGAGGGGATGAACGCTCGCGGATCGCGTTCGGATGGCTCAACAAAGCGATGGGCGCGGCTGGTTTCGAACCAGCGACCTCTCGCGTGTGAAGCGAGCGCTCTCCCACTGAGCTACGCGCCCGGAAACGGGTGCCTGATGATAGGCGGCGTCGCCGGCCCGGAGGCACCTGCGAGGATGGCGGGGTGAAGGTCACGATGATGCTCGCGGACGCCGCTCAGGCCGTCGAGGGCAAGCTGTACATCCTGGGCGGTGGGTGGTCGGTCACCGGGCCTGAGCCGAGCGCGTCGGCGATCGCCGCCTACATCCAGGTTCCGTGGGACCGCACCAACGTCGAGCACCAGTTTCGGTTCGAGTTGATCGACAGCGACGGGCAGCCAGTCGTCGCGGAGACCCCGGAGGAGGGCGAGGAGCCGGTGACGATCGAGGGCGCATTCGAGGTCGGGCGGCCGGTGGGAGTTCGGCCCGGGACGCCCATCGACGTGCCGCTCGCGATCAACATCGGCCCGCTGATCCTGCCCCCCGGAGGCCGTTTCGAATGGCGGCTGATGATCGACGACGAGACGTCGGACGACTGGCACCTGGCCTTCTCGACGCGCCCGGTCGGCTGACCAACTAATCGGTTTCTGCAGGCCCCTCCGGGGGAAGGGGGCAGGGGTGGCCACGCACGCTCTTCGGCATGAGGCGCTCTTCTATTCCGGCGAGGACTCCTTCGTCGCCGCTGCGCTGCCGTTCATTCGTGAGGGAGTCGAGGCGGAGGAGCCTGTGTTCGCCGCGCTCAGCCCCGAGAAGATCGAGCTGCTCAGGAGCCGGCTCGACGGCGCGTCCGGGGCCGTCACGTTCGCCGACATGCACGATCTGGGGCGGAACCCCGCGCTGATCATCCCCGCGTGGGAGGAATTCGTCGCCGGCAACGCGACGGGCGGCCGCCGGGTGCGCGTCCTCGGAGAGCCGATCTGGGCGGAGCGCAGCCAGCCGGAGGTCGTCGAATGCGGGCACCACGAGTCACTGCTCAACCTCGCCTTCGCGGACGGCCCCGAAGCGTGGTTCCTGTGCGCATACGACACCGACACGATGCGGCCTGGTGTCCTCCGAGGGGCCGCCCAGAGCCATCCGCTGATCGACGACCACGGCACGCAGCGCGAGTCCAGCGTCTACGTCGAGCCGGAGGAGGCCGGGGCGCCCTTCGACGGCCCGCTGCCCGACCCGCCCGCCCAGGCCGATGAGCTTCCGTTCGACTCCCCTGACGATCTCGGCACGGCGCGGCGGTTCGTGGCCGACCGGGCCGCCGCTGAGACGATCGACCCGGACCGGGCCGACGGGCTCGTCCTGGCGGTTGACGAGCTGGTGACGAACTCGCTCCGCCACGGCGGCGGGAGTGGGGTCCTGCGGGCTTGGCGCGAGCACGAGGACGTCGTCTGCGAGGTGGCCGACGCGGGAACCATCTCCGATCCCCTGGTCGGCCGGCTTCGCCCGTCCCTCGAGAGGTCCGGCGGGCGCGGGCTCTGGATCGCCAACCATTTCTGTGACCTCCTCCAGATCCGCTCGTCGATGGACGGCACGAGGGTTCGCTGCCGGCTCGGGCCGGTCATGGCGTAACCCGTCGTCTAGGATCTCCGATGGACCGTGCTAGGCGGGGAGGTAGCGGTGCCCTGTCACCCGCAATCCGCTCTAGCGGGGCTGAACACCCGTTTGAGGGTCGCAGCCTTCGGGGTCAGTACGCCGCGGACGGCGCTGACGGCCAGGTCCCGCGCAATGCACGCCCGCGAATCAGGTCAGGTCCGGAAGGAAGCAGCCTTAAGCGGTAGCGAGCATGTGCCGCGGACAAGCCTGGCCCGAGCCAACCGTGACGCAAGCGCCCGGGGACTGCTCTCGACGACGGGCCGCACGGTCCATTTGTTAAGCCCTTCCTAGAAGTCCTCGGGGACCACGGGTGCGAGCTTGCCGACCTGCGGCGAGATCGCGCCGCTGGGAGCGTTTCCGCCGCCGCCACCACCACCACCACCTCCCGCGCCGGTGCCGCCGTTCGAGCCGCCGTCCCCACCGCCGCCCTTGCCGCCGGAGCCGGCGCCGGTGCCGCCGTTGGGGCCGTGGCCGTCGTGATGGCCACCGCCGGAGGGCTTTCCGTCGCCCCCGGACTTCGGGCATATGCGGGTATAGACGACGCGCGCGGGATGTCCCGGTGGGGTGGGGGAGTGAGACCACGAGAGGTGCAGGTGGTTGCCCCGTCCGTGCCCCGCGTCGCCGTTCCAGCCCACCCAGCGCCACGGCATGATCGGCTCGTTCTGCTGCGGCTCGGCGAGATGCGCGAGCTCACCGATCTCGTTCCACTTCCCGCCCCTGGACGCGTTCGGGACAATGTCGATGGCAAGCCCGATGGGATGCTCGCCGTTTTCGGCGTGCACCGGGTCGCGGGAGTAGCCGTCGGTGATGAAGATGTCGAAGCGGTGCTTCATCCATCGGATGTCGGGGATCAGGCGCCGGTCGATCTTCTCGCCCGGGAATCCGGGGATTGGGACGAACTTGCCGCCGTTGACCGTCTTGCAGAGATGCGTGCCGAGCTTCTCACTGCGAATGCCGGCAGCGCTCGACGCGGCGACGCAGAGCACGCCCAGCGCGAGCACGAGCGACGCTCCGGCCAGGCGCGCACGGAGTCCGTTCCTCCAACCTGCCATTGGCCCATTGAATCGGCAGTGGACCCGTGATCTTGAAATAGTGCAACCAGATGGCCGACACCCCTGATCTCCAGGTCGTCACCCAGGTCCAGCAGCAGGTCTGGTCGAAGGGCGACTTCGCCAAGATCGGGGTCGCCGCCCAGATCGTGCAGGAGGAGCTTTGCGAGGCGGTCGATGTGCTCCCGGGCAGCCGGGTCCTGGACGTCGCCTGCGGAGCGGGCAACGGTGCGATCGCCGCTGCCCGCCGCAACGCCGAGGGTGTCGGCCTCGACTACGTGCCCGCCCTGCTGGAGCGAGGACGCGAGCGCGCCGCCGCCGAGGGATACGAGGTCGAGTTCGTCGAGGGCGATGCCCAGGAGCTCCCGTTCGAGGACGGATCGTTTGACTACGTGATCTCCACCTTCGGGGCGATGTTCGCCCCGGACCAAGAGAAGACGGCGGCGGAGCTGCTGCGGGTCTGCCGCTCCGGGGGCAAGATCGGCATGGCCAACTGGCCTCCCCGCGGTCTCGTGGGAGGGGGGCTGTTCAAGACCATCGCTGAGCATGCGCCGCCGCCCCCGGGCATCCAGCCCGCCGTGCTCTGGGGGACCGAGGACCGGCTCAGGGAGCTGTTCGGTGACGGGGTCACGGAGCTCACGCTCAGCGAGCGCCACCTAATGTTTCGCTACCGCTCGCCGGAGGACTGGCTCGCATTCTTCAAGGAGTTCTTCGGGCCGATGATGATGGCTTTCGAACGTGTGGGAGACGAGGGCGCTCCGGCGCTCGAGCACGACCTCCTGGCCGTCGCTCGCGAGGCCAATCGCGCAGGCGATGCGGCGCTGGTGGCCCCCGCCGAGTACGTCGAGGTCGTCGCCGTCCGAGCCTGATCCGGCTTCTTCGGAGCTAGCGAGATCGCCGCTCGGACCGGCCCGAGGCCACAGCTAGACTGGCCCGACCTTGGGTGAGACCTCTCTTTACCGCCGCCACCGCCCGCAGAGCTTCGACGAGGTGGTCGGACAGGAGCACGTGGTGCGCACCCTCCGCAACGCGGTCGAGCAGGACCGGGTGCACCACGCATACCTGTTCGTCGGCTCGCGGGGCACCGGCAAGACGTCGCTCGCGAAGATCCTCGCCCGCTCGCTGAACTGTGTGAACGGGCCGACGATGACGCCTTGCGGGGAGTGCGAGTCCTGCCGCACGATCGCCGCTGGGTCGTCACTGGACGTGATCGAGATGGACGCTGCGTCGAACCGCTCGGTGGACGATATCCGGGACCTGCGCGAGCGCGTTGGCTACGCGCCCGCGGCGGGGAACTGGAAGGTCTACATCCTGGACGAGGCCCACATGCTCACGCGCGAGGCGTGGAACGCCTTCCTCAAGACGCTCGAGGAGCCCCCGCCCAACACGGTCTTCGTGCTCTGCACCACCGAGCCGCACAAGGTGATGCCCACCATCGTCGACCGGTGCCAGCGCTTCGACTTCCAGCGGCCGTCGCTGGAGCAGATCGCCGCGGTCGTGCGTCGCGTCGCCTCCGCCGAGTCGATCGAGATCGACGACGGCGCGGTTGCGGCGATTGCCCGTTCCGCCCGCGGGAGCTTCCGCGACGGCCTGGGAACCCTTGACCAGCTGGTTGCCTACAGCGGCAAGCAGGTGGCCACCGACGACGTGCTCGCGGTGCTCGGCGTTGCCGAGTCGGAGCTGATCCTGGCAGTCGCCGACGCGATCGCCGCGGAGGACGGGAAGGCCGCGCTCGAGGTGAGCGAGCGCCTGGCGCGTTCGGGCCGCGACGTGACCCAGTTCGGGCGCGACGTCCTCGCGCACCTCCGCCAACTGCTCGTGATCCGCACGGCGGGCGACGTCCCGGAGGCGTTCAGCGTCACGGCGGCCGACCCCGAGCGCCTCAGGACGCAGGCGGAGCAGCTCTCGGACCTCGCGCTGGTTCGGGCGATCGACGTGATCGCAGCGGCGCTGGCGGCGGTCAAGGAGGGAGACGAGCCGCGCATGACGATCGAGCTGGCCCTGCTTCGCGCCGCGCGGCCGCAGCTCGACCCCACCAAGCAGGCCCTGCTCCAACGCCTTGAGCGGCTCGAGGGATCCCTGGGCGGAGCCCGCCCGCCTGAGCCTCGGGCAACGGAGGACGAGGACGGCGACGGCTCCCCCTCCGTTCCCGAGCAACCGGAGCCCGCTGAGGCCGACGACGGACCCGCCGCGCGTGGCGAGCCGGGGCCGGCTATCGCGGCGGCCGCGGTGGTCGCGGAGCCGGTCGATTTCGAGCGTGTCGTCTCGCTCTGGCCCGCCGTCGTGGATCAGGTTCGCGAGTCCGGGTCCGACTTTCTTTCCACGGTCTTCGCCGCCGCGCGCCCAGTCGCCCTCGATACCGAGGGGTCCGGGCAGGCGCTGAAGGTCGGCTTCCCCCCGAGCGCCGGATTCAACAAGCGGAAGGCGGAGGCGCAGGACGCTCGCGACCGGCTCGCCGACGCCGTCCAGACGATCGTCGGGGAGCGGCTACGCCCCGTCTACGTGCTGCTCGAGGCCGATGACGTGGTGGACGTGGTCGGAGAGAAGGGCGAGTTGAGCGAGGAGGAGCTGATCGCCAGGCTCAAGGACGAGTTCGACGCCGAGGAGTTCGAGGAGACCGAGGACCACGACGCCGAGGAGAAGGAGGCAGCCGGATGACGCGAGGAGGACCCGGGCCCGGAGGGCTGGACGTGAACGCGATGATGAAGCAGGTCCAGCAGATGCAGTCCGAGATGATGGAGGCGCAGGAGAAGCTCAAGGACGAGGTGGTCGATGCCAGCGCCGGCGGCGGGACGGTGAAGGTGAAGATGAGCGGCGACCTGCGGCTGCTGGAGGTCACGATCGACCCTGAGGCCATCGACCCCGAGGACGCGGACCTGCTCCAGGACATGGTGCTGGCGGCCGTGAACGAGGCGATTCGCTCGGCGCAGGAGCTCGCCACCTCGAAGCTGGGCGGGATCGCCGGCGGCGGGGGCGGACTCGGTCTACCGGGGATGTAACCCTCGGCGTCGCCGCTCGCGGCGCTAGGTTCAGCCGATGCATCCGGGGCCAATTCAGCGCCTCATCACCGAGCTCTCGCGGCTGCCCGGGATCGGCCAGCGCACGGCGCAGCGGCTCGCGTTCCACATCCTGCGATCCGACGACTCCGAGGCGTTCGGCCTGGCGGACGCGATCCGCGAGGTGAAGGAGAAGGTCGGCCTGTGCGAGGTCTGCTTCAACCTCGCCGAGGGCGACAGGTGTCGCATCTGCGAGGACCAGAGCCGCAGCTCATCGCTGATCTGCGTGGTCGAGGAGCCGTCCGACGTGATCCCGATCGAGCGCACGGGCGAGTACCGCGGTCTCTACCACGTGCTCGGGGGCGCCCTGTCGCCGATCGACGGGATCGACCCTGAGGACCTGAAGATCGCCGAGCTCGTGCGCCGCGTCGACGCCGGCGGGGTGGAGGAGCTCGTGCTCGCCACCAACCCGACCACCACGGGCGAGGCGACGGCCCACCACATCGCGGACCTGCTTCGCGACCGGGTTACGATCACCCGGCTCGCCAGCGGCCTCCCCGTAGGAGCCGATCTCGAGCACGCCGACGAGGTGACCCTCGGCCGCGCCTTCGCGGGCCGGATGACGCTCGACCGCTAGCGCCAGCCAGAGAGCTCTTGTAGGGCTGGGGACGCTTGGCGTACCTCAGGCGACAAAACCGTCTCGGGGCTGACCCGGCCGAGCGTCACACCCCCAAAGCGGCGGAGCGGGGCCGACCTAGCGCTCGATGTCGCGCGGCAGCAGGAACGGATACGGGCGCCGCCTCACGCGGCGCTGCCAGGCGCGGTCGAGCCGGCGGACGCGCAGGAGCGCGGCCCAGAGGCGTGCGTCCGAGCGGTAGTAGCGCCGCACCTCCTCGAGCGTCATGGGGCTGTCCAGCTGGTGGTTCACGTGTTCGAGAAAGGCTGGCAGCCACGCCTCGAGGCCCTGTTTGATCAGGTTTCCGCAGAGGTCGAAGTAGACGCCGCGAAGCTTGCGATAGCCGTCCACGATCCTGGGTGCAACCAGGCGCCTGATCGGCCCGCGAAGGACCCATGGCGCAGAGCGCACGAGCAGGGCGACATCGAGGCGCAACGTGCCGTCGGCGTCCCACAGCATCGGCGTGGTCACGTCGAGGTAGTGGAGCCGTCCGTCCTCCCACGTCCAGTTCGAGAGCTGCGCATCGATTCCGACCCGCGGCGAGACGACGTGCGCGACCGTCTCCACCACACGGCTGACGAGCGGGTGGCCGTCCGCGGGATCCGACTCGCCGAGCAGGTTCGGTGCCAGTGTGGACGAAGGCAGCACCGGCTGGACGGCATACCCCGCAACGGATCCGTCCTCGCGCTCGACCGCCCGCAGGGCGGAGTCCACCGGATCCACGCCGCCCGCCCGCAGCGCGTCGAGGTAGTCGTCGAAGGTCCGCCCGTACCGCGTGAACTGTTCGCGGCTCGAGAAGACCGGGAGCCTCTTGCACGCATACCGGGGGTCGTGCGAAGGCCAGGCGAGCACGAGGGACATCTCGCCGTAGCCGAGGATCGCGAGCTGGGACTCCTCACCCGACGCGAGCGACTCCTCGACGATGCGGTCGAGGTCTCGGAGCTCGGCGTCCGCAAGCGCTTCCGGAGAGGGCGCTGCCTGGGATGTGGCGATCGGCTCGGGAGCGCCCGAGCCGTCGTCCGTCACGAAAGCGCCTCCCGCGCGGTCGCGATGATCTGGTCGGCCTCGTCGTCGCTCACGATGAGCGGCGGTTTGAACTGGGTCACCGAATGATCGTGCTCGGCGAAGACGGCGAACACACCCGCCTGGATCAGTCGCGCCGAGGCCATAACGCCGCCGCCGTCGGAGTCGAACTTGAGACCCATCGTCAGGCCGCGGCGGCGCAGCTCGAACGGCAGGTCCGCGAATCCGGCCTCGAAGCGCTCCCCGAGCTGACTGACTCGATCCAGGAATCCGGGCTCTGAGATCACCTCCATCACCGCGCTGGCCGCCACGCAGCCGATCTCGGCGCCGCCGAAGGTGGACACGTACGCGAACGGGTTCTCGTCGAAGAAGGACTCGAGCTCCTCGCTGACGAGCGCCGCGCTCACCGGGTAGAGCCCCCCGCCCAGGGCCTTGCCGGTGATCAGGACGTCCGGCACGACGTCCTCCTGCTCGAAGTACCAGGTGGTCCCGGTGCGCCCGAGCCCTGTCTGCACCTCGTCGAGGATGAAGACCGCTCCCTCCTCGCGTGCCGCCGCGGCGACGTCCCGGAGGTAGCCCGGCTCGGGCATCGGAAACCCGAGGGTCGCGGGGATCGCCTCGACGATCACCGCAGCTGTCCGCGAGTCGATGGCCGAGCGCATCGCGTCGAGGTCGTTGAACGGCACGTGAATGAAGCCGGGCGGGGCGGCTCCGAAGGGCTCGTGCCAGCGCGGGTCGCTGGCGGCCAGCGCCAGGCCGGCGAGGCCGTGGTAGCCGCCGATGGTGGCGATCACCTCCGTCCGCCCCGTGTGACCGCGGGCCAGGCGCAGCGCAAGGTCGATCGCCTCGCTGCCGGAGGGGCTGAAGACGGCGAACGGCAGGCGCCCGCCCGTGCTCGCCGCGAGCTGCTCCGCCAGTCGCGCCCGCCAACCGCTTACGAGGTGGTGATTGCCGACGTCGACATGGTCGAGCGCCTCGCGCAGCGCCGCGACGACGCGCGGGTTCCGATGGCCGAGGTTGAAGACGCCGCCGTTGCAGTGACAGTTCCAGAACCACCGTCCGGAGTAGGCGTCGCGAAAGCGAGGACCCTCCCGCTCGCCGACGACGATCTCGACACCCAGCGCCTCGAGCGCTCGGACCTTCCCGCGGCTGACGTGGGAGGCGAACGCTGAGGCGGCGTCCCCGTAGCTTGCGTACGGCTCGCTCGCCGTCCCGGTCGAGGCGTCCGTTGCTGCTTTCATGGAGCGACCTCCTGTCGAGTGCTGGCTCGAATCCCAGGAAGCAAACTAGCGCGTGCCGGAGGCCAGGTTGGCGTCGGCTCCGTGCTCGCTGACGCCGATCCGCTCGTGCAGGCGGCGAAGCGGCCCCGGGGCCCACCAATTCCACTTGCCGAGCAGCTCCATCAGCGAGGGTACGAGCAGCGCGCGGATGATGCTCGCGTCGATCAGTACGGCCAGCGCCGTGCCGACGCCGTTCTCCTTGATGAAGACGATCTGAGACGTCGCGAAGGCGCCGATCGCGATCGCGAAGAGGAGGGCCGCCGCCGTCACGATCCGGCCGGTTCGCTCCAGGCCGAGCGCCACCGACTCCGAGTCTGAGGCGCCGTGGTCGCGGGCCTCCTTGATCCGGGACAGCAGGAACACGGCATAGTCCGTCGAGAGGCCGAAGGCGACGGCGAAGATCAGAATCGGCATCGTTTGCTCGAGCGCTCCCTGGCTGGTGTAGCCGAGGATCCCCTCCAGGTTGCCGTCCTGGAAGATCAGGACGAGCAGGCCGAACACGGCACACAGGTTGAGCACGTTCATGAGCAGCGACTTGATCGGGAGAATCACCGAGCCGGTCATGAGGAACAGGATCACCAGCGTCGTGACCACCACGATCGCGAGCGCGATCGGCGCGTAGTGCTTCAGGCTCGATTGGAAGTCGGCGAAGTGCGCGGCGCTGCCAGTGACCAGCACCGTCGCGCCGTGCGGCGGTGGTAGATCCCGAATCGCGCTCACGGTGTCCTTGCTCTGGGCCGAGATGAACGAGCTCTTCGAGATGGCGTCCAATTCCTTGACGCCGCCCTCGAGGGTTCGCGGCTGCTCGACGGCTGCGATGCCCGGCTCGCGCTTGACCTCGGAGGTGAAGTGGTTCACCGCCGTCGGCGTGGCACCGTCGATCGCGAGCTGAATCGGGCTGTCGCGGAACGGCGGGAAGTCCGATCGCATGACGTCGTCGACCTGCCGTGCGCTCGCGCTGGTGGGGAGGACCTGGGCGTCCACCGAGGTGAACTTGATCGAGAGGAACGGGATCCCGAGCGCGATCAAGAACGCGGCGCTCAGCGTGGCGACCGGAATCGGCCTCCGCATCACCAAGCGGGACAGCCGGTACCAGAACCCCTGCTGGGTGGCGGTCGCGTCGCGCTCGGCGCGCCGCTGCAGGAATCGCGGCGCGAGCGAGTTCACCCGCGGCCCGAGGATGCTGAGGATGGCCGGCAGGATCACGAGAGCGACCCCGGCCGCGAACAGCGCGACCAGCGAGCCGCCGATCCCCATCGAGTACAGGAACCGCTGCGGGAACACGATCAGCGACGCGAGCGCCGCCGAGACGGTGAGCGAGGAGAAGAGCACGGTGCGACCCGCGGTGCGCATGGTCGCCCGCAGCGCCTCCCAGCGCTCGGTGCGCCCACGGGCTCCCGGCGAATCCACGCCTCTCCGCGCGAGCTCCTCGCGATAGCGGGAGACGATGAACAGGCTGTAGTCGATTGCCAGCCCGAGGCCCAGCCCTGTGGTCAGGTTGAGCGCGAAGATCGAGATCGAGCCGACCTCGCTGGCGATCCTGAGGATCAGGAAGGTCCCGACGATCGCGAGGCCTCCGACGAGCAGAGGGAGCAGCGAGGCGACCAGGCTGCGGAAGAACAGGAGCGACAGCAGGAAGAGCAGGGGGAAGGCGAGCAACTCCGCGCGGCGCAGGTCTGACTCGGTCTGCTTGTTGACCTGCTCCTGGGCGAGCGCGCTGCCCCCGACCGTGACGCCGGGCTCGCCGTTCAGCTCATCGGCGATGGCGGACGCCGCGTCCTGTTGGGCCTTGTCGTCGGTCGGGTGCAGAGCCACGGCGAGGTAGGTGGCGTCGTGGTTCCGCGAAACGAAGTCGCTCGAGCGGGTGTCGTAGTACCCGGTGACCCGCGCGACGTCGCCGCGCGAGCGAAGCTGGCGCTCGATCCCCTCGACCCGCGAGTGGGTGTGCGCGCTGGCAATGGGCGCGCCCTGGATCAGGACGATCACCGACGTCGGCCGGTAGCCGTGGTCCTGGAGGAGGTTGTCGGCCTTGACGCTGTCGGTGGCCGGATCGTCGGCCCCATACGGATCCAGGTGTGACGCCACGCCGCTGCCGAACCTTGCGGCGACGACGAAGAACGCGACGGCGCAGACCGCCACGAAGCGGCGACGGCGGTAGACGAATCTGGCGAGTGAGTCGAGCATCAGGCTGTCCTCCGGCTCTCGGCATCCAGCTCCTTCTCCAGCTCACGCATCGTGCGCTCGCACCATTCCGCCTGCCAGCGGTTGCATTCGATTCCGTATCGCAGGACCTCGTACGCGAACCCGTCGGGCCGCGCGGTCCTGTCGATCTCCTCGAGATGGACGAGGACGCGCTCGTGCTCGCGGCGCTTCGATTCGAGCGCCCGAAGCGCGTCTGCGACGCCGCCCGCCTCGGCGAAGAAGAGCTTCAGCAGGCCCTCGTCGCGGAGCTCGAAGGCCTCCGCGTCGACGGCGAGCCACGCTTCGAGTTCCCTGCGGCCGGCCGGGGTGAGGCGGTACACGTTGCGCCGCCGCCCGCCCTGGGGATCCGCCTTTCCCTCGATCAGGCCGGCGGCCGAGAGCCTGCGCAGCTCCGGGTAGATCTGGCCATAGCTCGCGGCCCAGAAGAAGCGGGTGGACTTGTCGACGAGCGCCTTGATCTCGTAGCCGCTCATCGGCCTCCAGCTCAACATGCCGAGAATCACGTGGGCGGTGCTCGAGAGCTCCATATATCAGGGAGATATATCGCGCCTCCGCCGCTGGAAATGTGCAGGCGGTCACAGAGGGGCAAAAAACGGCGGCAACGAGGGGCAGCCCTGAGCGAATCGCCAGCTCTGAACCGTCGCGAGGGCCGGGTCAAGTGAATCTACGTCCGGAAACCGGATGCGGATTCACTTGACCACCCTTCTTGCCCCTCCCTCGGTGCCGTCGTGCGTATGTCCTTATCCTCAACCGCCCATGGCAACGAGTGAGATCGTGGTGATGAAGTTCGGCGGGACCTCCGTTGCGGAGCCCGACGACATCCGGCGCGCGGCGGGGCGCATCGTCGCCGCTCGGCGGGAGGGCAAGCGCGTGGTCGCGGTGCTCTCGGCGCGTGGCAAGACCACGGACGAGCTCGTCAACATGGCCCACGAGGTCTCCGACACGCCGGCGGCGCGGGAGATGGACATGCTCCTCTCAACCGGGGAGCGGATCTCGTGCGCGCTCTGCGCAATGGCCATTCACGACCTCGGCCACAACGCGATCTCGCTGACCGGGTCGCAGGCGGGGATCGTCACCGACTCCTCGCACACCAAGGCGCGGATCCTGGACGTGCGGGCCGATCGCATTCGCGACGCGCTCGACGAGGACAGGATCGTTCTCGTAGCCGGGTTCCAGGGCGTCTCCGGCGACAGCCGCGACGTCACCACGCTCGGCCGCGGCGGCTCGGACACGACCGCCGTGGCGATCGCCGCCGCGCTGGGCGCCGAGGTCTGCCAGATCTACACTGACGTGCGCGGGGTGTTCAGCGCCGATCCGCGGCTGGTCGAGAACGCTCGGCTTCTCCCGTACGTCTCCTTCGAGGAGATGCTTGAGATGGCCGCCTCCGGCGCTCGGGTGCTGCAGCTCCGGTCGGTGGAGTACGCCAGGAACCACAACATCCGCATGGAATGCCGGAGCTCATTCGAGGACGGCCCAGGTACTCTCGTCCTCTCCGAGCAGGACACCATGGAGCGACCTTCAGTGACAGCCGTGACGCACGCCGAGGAGGCGCGGGTGACGCTCAGCGGCCTCCGCGACGAGCCCGGGATCGCGGGCCGGGTCTTCGGCGCGCTCGCCGACGCGAACGTGAACGTCGACATGATCATCCAGAACGAGCCGGTCTCCACCGACGACAAGGCCGACCTGTCGTTCACGGTCGACGCGGACGACCTGCAGGCGGCGTCCGAGGCGCTCGGCGGGCTCGAGATCTCCGAGAAGATGCAGACCGACGACCGCGTCGGCAAGGTCTCGGTCGTGGGGGCGGGGATGCGAAGCCATCCCGGCGTCGCCGCCAAAGTCTTCCGCACCCTGGGCGAGAACGAGATCAACATCGAGATGATCGCCACCTCGCCGATCAAGATCTCGTGCGTGATCGCCGCCGATGACATCGCGCAGGCCGTCCGGGCCCTCCACGAGGCCTTCGACCTCGGCTCCGACGCCGTGCTTCGCGAGGAGCCGACCGGCGCCGAGCATCGGCCCCGCGTAACTCCCTAGCCATGGCCGGCGATGGCTACAGGGTCGGCGTCGTGGGCGCCACGGGCGCAGTGGGAAGCACGATCCTCGAGGTACTCGGGGAGCGCGGCTTCCCGGCCACGGAGGTGATCCCCTTCACCTCCGAGCGCTCGGCCGGAACCAAGCTCTCGTACGCCGGGCGGGAGATCGAGTGCCGCCCGCTGTCGGCGGATGCGATCGGCGGGATCGACCTTGTGCTCTCCTCGGCGGGCGGATCGGTGAGCGAGGAATGGGCTCCGCGCTTCGTCGAGGCGGGCGCCGTCGTGGTCGACAACACCAGCTTTTGGCGCATGCACGATGAGGTGCCGCTCGTCGTGGCCGAGGTCAACCCCGAGGCCCTCGACGGCCATCGCGGGATCGTGGCAAACCCCAACTGCTCCGCGATGCAGATGCTGGTGGCGCTGGGACCGCTGCATCGCGCCGTCGGTCTCGAGCGCATCGTCGTGTCGACCTACCAGCCCGTCTCCGGAACGGGCCGCCGTGCGATGCGGGAGCTCGAAGCGCAGACCGACGCCCTCCTCCACGAATCCGAGGTGCCGCCGGCCGCGGTGTACCCGCACCGGATCGCCTTCAACATCCTCCCCCAGGTCGAGACGTTCAAGAGCGGCGACGACTACACCACCGAGGAGCGCAAGATGATGGCCGAGACGCGCAAGATCCTCGGCGTGGGCGAGGACGAGCTCGGCATCTCCGCAACCTGCGTTCGCGTCCCCGTCCTGAAGGGGGAATCCGAGTCGGTGAACATCCAGACGCGCGAGCCCGTGTCCCCCGAGGACTGCCGGCGGATGCTGGCGGCTGCGCCCGGCGTCCTGGTCGTCGATGCACCCGGCGACGGGGTCTACCCGCTCGCCACCGAGGCCGCGGGGCGCGACGTGGTCCTCGTGGGGCGCATCCGCCGCGATCCGTCCCATGCGCGGTGCCTCAACATGTGGATCGTCGGCGACAACCTGCGCAAGGGCGCGGCGACAAACGCCGTCCAGGTCGCCGAGCTCATCCACGAGCGCGGGCTCATGCGGGTGCCCGAGGGCGCGGGCATCGCCGCGGGTTAGGCGGCTTCGGACCGAGGCCCGGCGCCCACCGGAGCAGCCGGCGGGCGATCGGCGATGTGCGCAGCGGGCTGTCCCCGCCGCCTCGGTCGCCACACCTTGAGCCACTGCACGGCGAAGTAGGAGCCCAGATCGAGGCCGGGGTTGCCGAACATCCCGATGACCCAAACCGCTCCGAACCAGGTCGCGACGGTGGCGGCGGCCGCCGCCACGCCCCCGAGGGCGACCGGGCGGCGATAGGCCCGATTGCCGCCGAGCAGTCCGGCCGTGATCGCCGCGAGCACGAGGATCGTCTCCAGGCCCTCCCGGAAGACCAGCACAACTTAGGGTTCCCTAATTAGGGAGAGCCCTGAGACGCCCCCCCTGCAGTGCGCGGGCGCCGCCCTCTAGCATCGCGGCCCTTGTTGGGCGCCTACGCATCCGTCGCGCTCGTATGCGCGGGCTCGCTCCTCGTCGGCCAGGCGATCCTGTTCCTCTCCGGCCGGCGGGGGTGGACGTGGCTCTCCGGGCCCGTCGGCCTCGCCGCGTTGCTGGTGGCGAGCGGCCCGGCGATCAAGCTGCCGGGCCACGGGACGGCGGTGGCGATCACGGTGGGCGCGATGATCGCCGCGGCGGCGGTGCTGCTGGTCGTGCGGCGCGGGTCGATGGGTGGGGCGCCGGGGGGCTTGACGATCGGAGCGGTGGTGGCCGGAGCGCTTGCGCTGCTGGTCGCCTCGATCCCGTTCATCGCCAACCAGCGAATCGGGATCCTCGGCGTCGGCCTCGTCAACGACGACATGGCGTACCACCTGCTGATCGCCGACTGGCTCAACACCCGGGTCGGCGACATGCCCGTCCTCATTCACCAGGGCTATCCGGTAGGCCCGCACTCGCTGGTCGCCGGGCTCAGCGAGGGACTCGGGACGGGCCTCGTCGAGGCGTTCGCGGGCCTCACGCTGGCCATCCCGGTGCTGGCCGCCCTCGTGGCGTTCGAGACGCTTCGTAACGTGCGCCCCGCCGCCCGCGTCGTGGCCGCCGTCCTCGTCGCGATCCCATACCTCGTCGCCGCGTACCTCGCGCAGGAGGCGTTCAAGGAGCCGATCGAGGCGCTCTTCCTGCTCTCGTTCGCGCTGCTGCTCCCGAGCGCGACCTCGCCGGTCCGGACGGTGCCGCTGGCCGTGATCGCCGCCGGCGCCACCTACACGTACAGCTTCCCCGGGCTCTTCTGGCTCGCCGCCGCGGCCGCGATCTACGCGGTGGTCCTGGCCGTGGCGCCGCGGTGGCGTCCACGGGTGCCGCAGGCGGGCGCGTTCCTGACGATCGCCGTCGGGGTGGGCATGCTCGCCGTGCTGACGGCGCCTGAGTGGACGCGGATGATCGACTTCGGCGGCTTCCGCGCGTTCCGCACCTCCAACCTCAGCGGCGGCCTCGGCAACCTCCGCCACCAGCTCTCGCCGCTCGAGGCGCTCGGCATCTGGCCGACGAGCGAGTTCCGGCTCGCAGCCTCCGACTCGAGCCACCCGGCCGCCTTCTACCTGGGCGGGCTGATCGCCCTCGCGGCGCTGGCGGTCGGCCTGCCACGCTGGCTGCGGCGCTACGGGCCCGCGGTGCCCGCCGCGCTGGCCGCGGCGATCCTGGGCTACCTGGGCGCCCGCCTGTTCGGCACGGTCTACACGAGCGCCAAGGCACTGGCGATCGCAGCTCCCATTGTCGCCCTCGTCGCCTTCGGCGGCCTCCTCTCCGACGATCGTCCAGCCCGGCGGGGGTGGGCGATGCCCGCGCTGGCCGCGGTGCTCGCGGCTGGCATGGCTCTGTCGAGCTTCCTCGTCCTGCGGCAGACGCCGGTCGCCCCGACCGACCACGGGGACCAGCTCGCCGAGCTCCGCCCGCTCGTCCAGGGGCAGAAGGTCCTGTTCCTCGGGCGTGACAACTTCGTCGCCTACGAGCTCCGGGGCTCGCGTCCGTTCACGGCCGTTCGCAACTACTACGACCCCAACTACGTGAAACCGGACCTGCACCTGAGGGACGTCTTCCGCAAGTTCGACTTCGACTCGGTCACCCCGGCGACCCTGAATCGCTTCCCGTACGTGATCACCACCCGCGCCGCCTTCGCGAGCGGCCCGCCGCCCAACTACGAGCCCGTCCGCGAGACGGACGACTTCGTGCTCTGGAAGCGGACCGGCCCGGGCGGGCCGCGGAGCACCCTGCAGGAGGGCGCCAATCCGGGCGCCCCTCTCGAGTGTCCCTCCCAGGAGGCGACGGAGCTCCCCGCGAAGGGGCGCGCCACCGTGTTCGCCAGGCCGCCGGCGGTGGGCGGGACCTGGTCGCCCAGCTCGACCGTCGAAGGCGGCGCCGCGGTCACTCAGACCCTGAACATCCCCCGGGGGCGGTGGGAGATCTCGCTGCAGTACGACGCGACCCAGCCGCTGCGCGTCTCCGCGCCCGGGTTCGCGGCGACGGTGCCGGCGAACCTCGACTACCGGGGCTCGGTGCCGTACTACCCGGTCGGCGAGCTCACGGTCGACAAGGGCGGCCCGGTTCGCTTCACCGTTCAGGAGAACAGCCCGCCCACCCTGGGCCGCCTCGTGGGCACAAAGGCCGAGGCCCACCTGGGCGCGATCGCAGCCAGCCCTGCGGGAGCCGGGGGGCCGATTCCGGGCGAGGCCGAGCGAGTGGTCCCCCTCCGGCACGCCTGCGGCCATTACCTCGATTGGTATCTGCCAGCCGCCTCCCGCTGAACCGAATATAAGCCTGGCATGAACCTCGGGTTTGGGGACGCGATCCTCGTGCTTGGCGTGTTGCTCGCCATTGCCGCGGCGCTCTCGGGCTTGATGCGCGGAACGGTCCTCTCCATCTCGGTCCTGTCGGTCGCGCTCGGCATCGGCCTCGCGGAGACCGGTGCCGTGACGGTCACGGCGACCTCCCCCGGGGTCGTCGACGTGATCGAGATCGCCTTGATCCTGACCCTGTTCTCAGACGGGCTGTTCGTCGAGCGGGAGCTGCTTCGCGTGCACTGGGGCCCGGTCACCAGGGCGATCGTGGTAGCGATGCCGATCACGCTGGGGATCCTGGCGCTGATCGGGCACAGCGTCTTCGGAAGCCTGTCCTGGCCGGAGGCGTTTCTCCTGGCGGCGGTGCTGACGCCGACCGACCCGGTTGTCACCTCGGCGGTCGTCACCGCGCAGCGCGTGCCCGCGCTGGTGCGCCACACGCTGAACCTGGAGTCGGGGCTCAACGACGGGCTCGCGCTTCCCTTCGTGCTCTTCTTCCTGGCCCTCGCGCAGCCCGGCGGCGACGCGGGCGGCGAGGGGCTCAAGGTGCTGGGCGAGGCCGCATTCGGCGGGGTCGTGGGAGTGGCGGTGGGCGCTCTTGGAGGGCGCCTGCACCACCATCTGCCGGGCGGGGGGATCACCCGCCGCTACGAGGGGATCTACGCGATTGGATTCGGCCTCGCGGCCTTCGGGCTCGCCGACGTGACGATCGGCAACGGCCTGATCGCGGCCTTCGTCGCCGGGATCTCGATGGGTGCCGTGGATCACGACATCCCGGACACCTTCATCGAGTTCGCCGAGAACGTGAGCGCCATCTCGCAGGTGATCACGTTCTTCATCTTCGGCGCGCTGATCGTCGCCACCGGCTACCACGGGGAGGTCTGGCGCCTGGCGATCTTCGTGATCCTCGCGCTGCTGGTCGCCAGGCCGGTCGCGATCATGCTCTCGCTGATCCGCAGCCGCTTACCCGGCCCACAGAAGCTCTTCATCGCCTGGTTCGGGCCAAAGGGCGTCGCATCGATGCTGTTCGCGCTGTTCGTGCTGAAGTCCGCGGTCGGGGAGGGCGAGCTCATCTTCGAGATCGCCGCATTCACGATCCTGTGCTCGATCGTCGCTCACGGCCTGACCGACACGGTCGGCGCAGGCTGGATCGAGCGCCAGATGCGCCGGCGGAGCGATGAAGAGGAGCCCGGTCCTCCGGAGGAGGTCCCGGGGCGAATCCTGGGCTAGATCTCCTCCGCGAGCTGGGCGACCAGCTCGCGGGCCCTCTCCTCGTCGATGTCCGTGTGGAGCACGTAGAGGCTCACGGCCTCCTCGATGTGGCCCAGGAGGACCGCCGACTCCACCTCGGGCGGCGGCTTTGGCGCTTGGGGTATCGCGTCGCTCGATTCCATGGGATCAGGCGGGGACGCCGCCGGCCAGCCGGCCCTCCACCCACTGGGTGGAGGCGATGTGCTTCGACATGCCGAGCTCCTTGGGCTCGAAGCCAAGTGCCAGGGCCACCAGCTGCGGCAGGTGCAGGACGGCGAGGCCGAGCTCGCGGCCGGTGACCTTCGCGGCCTCCGGCTGCTGCATGTCCAGGTTGAGGTGGCAGAGCGGGCAGGGCGTGACCAGGCAGTCCGCGCCGGCGTCGAGCGCGTCGGCGATGTGGGTGCCCGCCTGGCGCAGCGACGTGTCGCGGTTCATGGTGATCACGGGGAAGCCGCAGCACTTGCGCGCGCCGTCGTACTCGACGGGCGTTCCGCCAAGCGCCTCGATCACGCGCTCCAGGTAGAGGTCGCGGTCGGGGTGCTCCTCGTAGCCGATCCGGTGCTTGGGCCGGATCACGTAGCAGCCGTAGAAGGGGCCGACGCGCAGCTCGGTCAGCGGACGGGTGACCTTCTCCTTGAGGCGATCGAGGCCGTAGTCCTCGACCAGCACCCAGAGGAAGTTCTTGTTGTTCCAGCCGTCCCGGCTCTTCTCATACTCGAGCCCCTCGTCGGCGAGCGCCTCGTTGATGTGCGCCCGGTAGGCGGAGTCGGCGTCCAGCCGCTGCTGACACTCGGACTGGGCCCCCTGGCAGGTCGAGCAGATGTTCATCATCGCGAGGCCCGTGCTCTGGGCGAGTGCGAAGGTGCGCGCGTTCAGCGTGTCGGCCAGCTCCTGGTTGTGCTCGGCGATGACGCCCGCCCCGCAGCAGTTCGCGCGGTCGAGCTCGACCAGCTCAATTCCCAGCCGGTCTGCGGCGAGGGCCATCGAGCCGTGCAGCTCGGGCGTGAATCCACGCGACACGCAGCCCGGCCAGTAGGCGAGCTTCAGGTCAGCCACTAGCGGTTTCCCTCCTCGTCGGGTTCGGGCGCGACTTCGGCCTCGGGCGTGAGGTCGGCCTCGGCCTCGACCCGCGCCTCGGCCGTGGGCTCGGGAACCGCCTCTTCCAGGGCCTCCTCCTCGCCGGTGATGTAGAGGTTCAGCTCCTCGCGGTGCTCCTCGGAGTGCTCGTAGATCCTTCTGACGTGCTGCTGGGCGTCGCCGGGAAGCTTCGAATGGACGCCGGGGATGAGCTTCGGAAGGGAGCGCATCTTCCCCGTCTTCAGCCCGCGGATCGCAGTGGGCAGCGAGCCGAGCAGGCCCTTGATCGCTGCCTGAGGTCGGTATGAGCTTGCCCTTGATGCCCTGTGCGTAGGACTCCTGAAGCAGCAGCGACTCGTCCAGCGTCCCCTTGCGCTCGATGATCTTGGTGAAGGCGAGCTCGTGGCGGCGGCCGTTGTTGGCGTCGTCGATGTCGTGGTCGTCACCGGCCTTGCGTCGGAGGCGCATGATCTGGTCCATCGGCGCGACGCCCTTCGGGCACGCGTCGATGCACGAGAAGCAGTGCGTGCAGTCGTAGATCCCGTGCGGGTCCTGTGAGAGGTCGTAGAGCCGCTCCTTCGTCTGCGAGTCGCGCGGATCGCCGACGAACCGGTACGCCTTCGCGAGGGCAGCCGGGCCGACGAACTCCGGGTCGGCCTCCATCGACAGGCAGGACGAGACGCAGGCGCCGCATTGGATGCAGGCCATCGACTGCGTGATGTCGATCATCGACTCCGGCGGGACCACGTACTCGCGCTCCGGCGGCTCGCCCTCCGGAAGGAGCCAGGGCGTGACGCGGCGGATCTTCTCCCAGTGAGTCGACTCCATGTCGGTGACGAGGTCCTTGACCACGGGCATGTTCCCCATGGGCTCGACGACAATCGGTACCGACCCGTTCGTGGAGCGGCGGTCGGCGTCCGCCTGGGCCTCCGAGATCTGGGTCTTGCAGGCGAGCCCGGACTGCCCATTGATCTTGGTCCCGCACGAGCCGCAGATCGCCGCGCGGCAGGAGCAGCGCACGACGAGCGTGCCGTCCTGGCGGTCGCGCACCTGGAGCAGGCCGTCGAGCACGGACAGGTCCGGGTCGAGCTCCACCTTGAACTCCTCCCAGTACGGGCCCTCGCCCGATTCCGGCTGGTAGCGGCGGACCTTGAGCGTGTACTCAGGCATCTGAAGCCACCCTACTCAGTACGTCCGTTCCATCGGCTGCCACTGCGTGATCGTCACCGGGGAGTAGCTCACCTCGGGACCGTCGTCGGCCCGGGTGAGGTCGATGTGCTTGAGCCACTCCTCGTCGTTTCGCTCGGGGAAGTCAGTGCGGTACTGGGCGCCCCGGCTCTCGGTGCGGTGGAGCGCCCCAACGCACGTGCACTCGGCCTGATCGAGCATGAAGCCCAGCTCGATCGCCCCCAGGACGTCCTGGTTGAACACCGTCCCGCCGTCGTCGATGTGGGCGTTCGGGTACTCCTCCTGGAGCGCCTTCACCCGCTCGAGCGCGGTCTGGATGCCGGCCTGGTCGCGGAAGACGGCCACGAAGCCGTCCATCGTGTCCCCGAGCTCCTTGCGCAGCACGGAGACCCGCCGGCCCTTGGCGTGGTCGCGGTTGATGAGCTCCGCGATCTCGCGCTCGGAGTCGGTGAGCACCGAATCGGACGTCCTGCCGTGCTCCACCTGCTTCGCGCGGGCTGCCGCGTGCTCGCCGGAGCGGCGGCCGAAGATGAGGGTGTCGAGGAGCGAGTTGGCGCCCAGCCGGTTGCCGCCGTGCACGGACACGCACGCCACCTCGCCGGCCGCGTAGAGGCCCGGGATGGTCGTCGCGCCGTCAACGTCGGTCTTGACGCCGCCCATCGTGTAGTGGTTGCCGGGCTTGATGTGGATCGGCTCGCGCGTGATGTCCACGCCGGCGAAGTCGCGGCCGACGAGCACGATCTCCCGCAGCGCCTCGTGGATCCGCTTTCGTGGCACGACGGTGATGTCGAGCGCCACGGTGCCGTCGTCGAACCCGCGGCCCTCGTTGATCTCGGTCTGCTCGGCGCGTGAGACGACGTCGCGCGAGGCGAGCTCCATCTTGTTGGGTGCGTAGCGCTCCATGAACCGCTCGCCCCTGGCATTCAGCAGGTGAGCGCCCTCGCCGCGCGCGCCTTCCGTGATCAGGAAGCCCTTCTTGGCGAGCGTGGTGGGGTGGTACTGGATCATCTCCATGTCCATCAGCGGTGCGCCCACCCTGTACGCCATGCCGATGCCGTCGCCGGTGCAGATGAGGGCGTTCGTCGTCGGCTGCCAGATCTGACCGTTGCCGCCCGTGGCCAGGATCACGTTCTTGGCCTCGAACAGCTCCATCGAGCCGTTGGCCACGTTGCGCACCATCGCGCCTGCGCACCGCCCCTCGTCGTCGAGCACGAGGCTCGTCGTGAAGTACTCCTCGTAGCGGGAGATCAGCTCCGAGTACTTCATGAGCTGCTCGTAGAGGACGTGCATGATCGCCTGGCCGGTGATGTCGGCGACGTAGTAGGTGCGCGCCTGGGAGGCGCCTCCGAAGGCCCGGGTGCCAAGCCGCCCCTCGTCGTTGCGATGGAAGGTGACGCCGAGATGCTCGAGGTGGAGGATCTCGTCGGGCGCCTCGCGGCACATGATCTCGATCGCGTCCTGGTCGCCCAGGTAGTCGGAGCCCTTCACGGTGTCGAACGCGTGCGACTCCCAGCTGTCGCCCTTCTGGAGGGCCGCGTTGATCCCGCCCTGGGCCGCGTTTGAGTGCGAGCGGACGGGGTGGACCTTCGAGACGATGCCGACCGACACACCCTCCTCGGCCGCAGCCAGCGCCGCGCGCTGCCCTGCGAGCCCGGCGCCGATGACCAGTACGTCGTGCTTGGGCATTTCGACGGGCGATCCTATATTGCGGCGGGCAGAGTCCGGCGCCTCCGCCTACCCGACAATCGCTGGCTCGCGGTCGCCTAGACCGCCGGCGGGCCGCCCGGCGGGCCGCTGACGCCGCCCGAGAGGGCGCGGCGGAGGGCTTGGCCCACCTGGTCCGCGGTGATGACGCCACGCAGGTGACCGTCCTCGTCCACGGCCATCAGGGCGCCGAGCCGGCTCAGGGCGTCGTTGCCCAGCAGAGACTCGAGCGGCGCGTCATCGCGGACGCGCAGCGTTCCGGTGGAGTCGGCCTCGAAGACGTCCGCCACGGTGGAGGACGTCCGGCTGACCTCGGGCACGGCGTCGGCGGCACCGCGCTCGATCAGGCCGAGGAAGCGCTGCGTCGGGTCGACGACCGGGAACCACGGCCACCGGTAGCGGAGGAAGAACTCGTCCAACGCCCGCTCGACGCTCGCGTTCTCGGGGATCGCGACCGGCTCGGCATCCATCACGTCCGCCACCCGGATCCCCTCGATCCGGCTCGTGAACTCGGTCTGCATGACGGCGCCGCGCGCCGACTGCAGCAGGATGAAGCCGATCAGGCCGAGCCAGACCCCGTTGATCAGGTCGCCGCGCAGGAAGAGGAGGATCCCGATCGCGATGAAGAGGTAGGAGAAGCCCTGGCCCAGCCGCGCGGCGCCACGGGTGGCCTTGTTGCGGTCGCCGGTGACCTTCCACGCGATCGAGCGCGCGACGCGGCCGCCGTCGAGGGGGAAGGCGGGGATGAGGTTGAAGGCCAGGATCAGCAGGTTGATGCTCGCGAGCCAGGCGACCAGGGCGAGAATGCCCGACGTGTGCGCCTGGTCTTGGACGCGCATCGCCTCCCAGAAGTCGTGCCCGCCGGCGCCCAGGACGCCCACCACGATGCAGAGCGTCGCGATCAGGAGCGTCACGACCGGGCCGGCGATCGCGATCTTGAACTCGGTCCCCGGTGAGTCCGAGTCCCTGGTCATGCGCGCGACCCCCCCGAACATCCACAGCGTGATGTCCGAGATGCCGATTCCTCGCCGCAGGGCGACGAAGGCGTGCCCCAGCTCGTGCAGCAGGATCGAGGCGAAGAACGCCAGGGCGCTGGCGACCGCCAGCGCGTACGGGCCGATGGCGTTGTCCGGCGCGTGCAGGATCGAGCGGTAGAAGCTCGACAGCCAGAAGATGATCAGGAAGAGGACGAAGAACCACGAGTAGTCGATCCCGATCCGGATCCCTCGGATGCGAAACAGCGTTACCGCCCCACGTGCAGGCATGAAGCCATCTTAGGCAGTGCGTCCCGTCACGATGCGCCGTCGGCCGCTTGCCAATGCGGATACTCTGGCCGGCCTCATGCCGGGCGCCGCGCAGCCATCGACGGAAGCCTCGGCGCACCTCGACGAGGCCTGGCTGCGGGACCTGGTCGAGACGCTGTGCTCGATCCATCGCCCGACGGCCTCCCGGGGCGAGCGCCGCGCCGCCGAATGGCTGCTGGCCAAGCTGCGCGACCACGGCGCCCGCGGCGAGATCGAGCTCGACAAGGCACACGGCACCTTCTGGTGGCCGCTCGGCCTCGCGGCCGGGGGCGCGATCCTCGCCGGGATTGCCACTCTGCGCGGGCACAGGGTTCTGGGCGGCGCCCTGGCCGCGGCGATCGGTGCGGCGGCGCTGGACGACCTGCCGCCGGGCGAGCGCCGCTTGCGCAGGCTGCTGCCGCAGAAGACGGCGACGACCGTGGTCACCGAGATGGGCCCGGCCGACGCCGAGCGCACGGTCGTCCTGGTCGCCCACCACGACGCGGCTCACTCCGGGCTCATCTACCACCCGGCGATCCCGGAGCTGGTCTTCGGCCGGGCCCCCTGGCTGCTCGAGCGCAGCGACACGAGCCCGCCCCTGATGGCGCCAGTGGTGGCCATTCCAGCGCTGATCGGCGCCGGCGCCGCCACCGGGAACCGGGCGCTCGTCAAGGCGGGGATGGCGCTGGGAGCGGTCTCGGCCGCCCTGCTCGCCGACGTCGGCTCGCGCGAGACGGTCACGGGCGCCAACGACAACGCGACCGGCGTGGCGCTGCTGGTGGCGATGGCGCGGGCGCTGGCGGAGCGCCCGACGGAAAACGTTCGCGTGATGCTCGTGTCGACCTCGGAGGAGGCGACGTGCGAAGGGATGCAGGCCTTCGCCCGGCGTCACTTCGCGGAGCTCCCGCACGAGAGCACCTTCTTCCTGTCGGTGGACACCCTTGGCTCACCGCACCTGCTGGTCCTGCGAGGGGAGGGGATGATCCGGATGCGCGAGTACCCGGCTCGCTCGCTGGAGCTCCTCGACGGACTCGCCGGCGAGCTCGGGATCGAACTGTTTCCCAACCTGCGCCTGCGGAACGCGACCGACGGCATCTTCCCGCTCGCTGCCGGCTACGAGTGCGCGTCGCTCTGCTCCTGCACCGACCTCAAGCAGCCGGCGAACTACCACTGGCCCACCGACGTCCCCGAGAACGTCGACTACGGGACGGTCGCCGAGGCGGTCAGGCTGACCGAGTCCCTGGTCCGCCGCCTGGACGAGCGCTGGTTGTAGGGCACGCCCTGTCTAGGCAGCGACGGAGTGGCGCTCGATGATGCGACCGAAGTCGGTGCCGCCCGGAAGCGTCCCGAAGGCCAGGCCCGCGTCCCCGTCGAGACGGGACGCGCAGAAGGCGTCGGCGACGGCCGGGTCGCCGTAGCGGACCAGCAGCGAGCCCTGTAGGGCGAGCGCCATGCGCTCGACCACTCGGCGGGCCCGCGACTCGATCGCCTCGAGGTCTGAGAGCTCGTCGCGCAGCCTGCGTGCGGCGGCGTCCACGCGGGGCTCGGCGCCGGACGCCTCCTCGACCTCCGCGAAGAACGCCTCGACGGCGGCCGGGTTGCGCGCCATTGCGCGCAGGACGTCGAGGCACTGGACGTTGCCCGAGCCCTCCCAGATGGAGGCGAGCGGGCTCTCCCGGTAAAGGCGGGGCATGCCGGACTCCTCGACGTAGCCGTTGCCGCCGAAGCACTCGAGCGCCTCGACGGCGTGCGACGGTGCGCGCTTGCAGGTCCAGTACTTCGCCACCGGCGTCGCGAGACGGCGGAATTCCTTGGCGCCCTCGTCGCCGGCGTGCGACTCGTCGAAGGCGCGCGCCAGCCGCATGGCGGTGATCGTTGCCGCCTCGGACTCGATCGCGAGGTCGGCGAGGACGTTCCGCATCAGGGGCTGGTCGACGAGGAGCTTGCCGAAGGCCGCGCGCTCGGAGGCGTGATGGATGGCCATGGCGGTGCCCCACCGGTAGCCCGCGCTGCAGCCGATCACGCAGTCGAGCCGGGTGTGGTTGACCATCTCGATGATCGTCGGGACGCCGCGGCCCTCCTCACCGACGAGGCGTGCCCAGGCGCCGCGGAACTCCACCTCGCTGGAGGCGTTGGAGCGGTTGCCGAGCTTGTCCTTCAGCCGCTGGATGTGGAAGGCGTTCCGCTCGCCGTCGGGCGTGAAGCGGGGGAGCAGGAAGCACGAGAGCCCGCCGTCGGCCTGCGCGAGGACCAGGAACGCGTCGCACATCGGGGCCGAGCAGAACCACTTGTGGCCGGTGATCTCGTACTCGGCCGCCGGACCGCCGCCGTTCAGTGGCCGCGCGACCGTGGTGTTGGCGCGGACGTCCGAGCCGCCCTGCTTCTCGGTCATCGCCATCCCGCAGAGCGCGCCCTTCTTGTCCGGCGTCGGGACCAGCCGCTCGCCGTCGTAGGACAGGGAGAGGAACCGCTGCTCCCATTCGTCCGCGAGCTCGGGCTGCGCGCGCAGGGCGGGGATGACCGAGTAGGTCATCGAGATCGGGCAGCCCACGCCCGCCTCGACCTGGGAGAGCTGGATGAACTTCGCGGCCCTCGCGACGTGCGCGCCCTCGCGCGGCTCGCGCCATGGGGACGCGTGCAGGCCGTAGCCGACTCCCACTCGCATCAGCTCGTGCCAGGCCGGGTGGAACTCGACCTCGTCGATCCGATTGCCGAAGCGGTCGTGGGTGCGGAGCTTTGGCGGGTTCTCGTTCGCCGGCGACGCCCTGCGCGATGACGTCGGGGCGACCGCAGATCGCGCCGAGCTCGCGCGCCTCGTCCTCGGCCCACTCGGCGCCCTCGCGCCGGACGGCCTCCCCCAGCACCCGGTCGGCCTCGAACGGGTTGTAGGGGGCCAGCGGGCTCGACTGGTTGAAGACCTGGTGGGTCGCCCTCCCTGTGCCCTGATCCGGGCGGCGCTCGGCGGTGGCCATGGGTCGATTGTAAGCGCCGCCGCGATAGCTTCCCCGTCCCCCGGGAAGGGGGAACCGAAGATGGCGAAGATCAAAGTCCAAAACCCGATCGTCGAGCTCGACGGGGACGAGATGACCCGAATCATCTGGGCGTTCATCAAGGAGCAGCTGATCCTGCCCTACCTCGACATCGAGCTCGACTACTTCGACCTCGGGATCGAGAGCCGCGACGCGACCGACGACCAGATCACGGTGGACGCCGCCAATGCGATCAAAGCAGCACGGCGTCGGGGTCAAGTGCGCGACGATCACGCCCGACGAGGCGCGGGTCGAGGAATTCGGCCTGAAGCGCATGTACCGCTCCCCGAACGGGACGATCCGCAACATCCTCGGCGGCGTGATCTTCCGCGAGCCGATCGTGATCTCCAACGTCCCGCGCCTGGTTCCCGGGTGGACGAAGCCGATCATCATCGGCCGTCACGCCTTCGGCGACCAGTACCGGGCGACCGACACGAGGATCCCCGGCGACGGCATGCTCACGCTGAGCTTCCAGCCCAATGACGGCTCAGAGCCGATGGAGCTCGAGGTGTTCGACTTCCCGAAGGGCGGGGGAATCGCGATGGCGATGTACAACCTCGACGACTCGATCCGGGACTTCGCCCGCGCCTCGTTCCGGTACGGGCTCGACCGCGGCTTCCCGGTCTACATGTCGACCAAGAACACGATCCTGAAGACCTACGACGGGCGCTTCAAGGACCTCTTCCAGGAGGTGTTCGACGACGAGTTCTCAGAGGAGTTCGAGGCCGCCGGCCTGACCTACGAGCACCGCCTGATCGACGACATGGTCGCCGCGGCCCTCAAATGGGAGGGCGGCTACGTATGGGCGTGCAAGAACTACGACGGCGACGTGCAGTCCGACACCGTCGCCCAGGGCTTCGGCTCGCTGGGCCTGATGACGAGCGTGCTCATGACCTCCGATGGCAAGACGGTCGAGGCCGAGGCCGCCCACGGCACCGTGACCCGACACTTCCGCCAGCACCAGCGGGGCACGCCCACCTCCACAAACCCGATCGCATCGATCTTCGCCTGGACCCGCGGCCTCGCCGCGCGCGGGCGGATGGACTCGACGCCGGAGGTGATCGAGTTCGGCGAGACCCTCGAGCGAGTGTGTGTGGAGACGGTCGAGAGCGGGAAGATGACAAAGGACCTCGCGCTCCTCGTCGGCGGAGACCAGGACTTCCTTACCACGGAGGAGTTCCTCGCCGCGATCGACGAGAACCTCAACAGCGCGATGGCATAAGAAGACTTGACAACCAGCGATTCAGAACCAGCAACGGCACCTGCCAGTTTCGGGGCTAAAGCCCCTCACTACCCCCACTAGGAGGCTTCGAAGTGAGCGATTCCCCCGTGAAGGTCACCGTGACCGGCGCCGCCGGCCAGATCGGCTACGCCCTGCTGCCGCGCATCGCGAGCGGCCAGCTGCTCGGGCCGGAGACGACCGTCGAGCTGCGACTGCTCGAGATCACACCCGCGATGCAGGCGCTGGAGGGCGTGGTGATGGAGCTGGACGACAGCGCCTTCCCGCTGCTCGAGTCCGTCGAGACCTCCGACGACCCGAACGTGGCGTTCGACGGCGCCAACGTTGCGCTGCTCGTCGGCGCCCGCCCGCGGACCAAGGGCATGGAGCGAGCCGACCTGCTCGAGGCCAACGGAGGCATTTTCAAGCCGCAGGGCCAGGCGATCAACGACCATGCGGCCGATGACGTGAAGGTGCTGGTCGTGGGCAACCCCGCCAACACCAACTGCCTGATCGCGATGTCGCACGCTCCCGACGTGCCGAGGGAGCGGTTCACCTCGATGATGCGCCTCGACCACAACCGCGCCAAGGCCCAGCTGGCGAAGAAGGTCGGCGCCCACTCGCGCGACGTCAAGCGGATGACGGTATGGGGCAACCACTCGACGACGCAGTACCCGGACATCAGCCACGCGCTCGTGGGGGACCGTCCGGCGACCGAGCTGGAGACGGAGCAGAGCTGGATCGAGGAGGAGTTCATCCCGACGGTCGCCAAGCGCGGTGCGGCGATCATCGAGGCGCGCGGCGCGTCGAGCGCGAAGTCCGCCGCGAGCGCCGCCATCGACCACGTCCACGACTGGGTGCTCGGAACGCCGGAGGGCGACTGGGTCTCGATGGGGATCCCGTCCGACGGGTCCTACGGCATCGACGAGGGCATCATCTGCGGGTTCCCGTGCACGTGCTCCGGCGGCGAGTGGCAGATCGTCCAGGACCTCGAGATCGACGACTTCTCGCGCGGGCGGATCGACGCGTCGGTCGACGAGCTGAAGTCCGAGCGCGACGCGGTGAAGGACCTGATCTAGAGGAGTGAGCCGCTACGTCGCCGTGTACTTGCGGCCCGACTTCTTGACCTTGCCCTCCTTCTGGAGGTCGGCGAGAACCCGGTACATGTAGTTCGGCTGGATCTTCATCTGGCGGGCGATCTCGGATGCGCTGATTCCGGGGTTCGCCTTGATCAGTGCTACCGCTTGGTCGGCGCGGGTGCCGCCTCGGCGGCGCCGGCGGGTGCGGGTGCGGGTGCGGCCGGTGGCGCTGCGGGAGCCGCGGGGGCGGCCGGGACCCCGGCGTCCCTTGCGCCCTTCCGTGAGACTGGCGAGCGCTCGTTGCAGCTTCGCCGAGCTCACCCTCGAGCTCGGTGATCCGTTCCTTCAGTAGAGCCGCCGCCTGATCGACGGCACTCGAGACTGCCATGGGAAATCCTTTCGCTGGTCAGAAGGCTTACGTCCCTGGGTGCGGGAGTGTGACAGTTACTCCGCGCGTCTGCCCTTCAGTTAAGTGTGTCAGTAACGCCGCTTGCGCGGTAGCGTTCGGAACACGACGTCCCACAACGGGGTGGAGACACCGTAACCATACCGGTGGTCCTGGAAGTGGTGGCGCATGTGCTGCTCGCGAAGACGCTTACCCAGCTGCGTCCGCGGCTTGTGATGGTGCACGTGGTAGTGCGTGTAGTCATATGCGAGATAGCCGAGGATGAACCCGGAGAAGATCGGATAGGCAGCCGGCGTTCCGAAGATCAGGGTGTAGACGAAAAGGAACAGCGCAGCAAGCGGGATGCTGACGGCCGGGGGCATCACGAGCCGCATCCGGTCATTGGGATGGTCGTGATGAATGCCGTGGATGACGAAGTGGAGCCGGCTGCCGATCGGATGGTCGGGCTCCCAGTGGAAGACCAGACGGTGCAGCCAGTACTCGGTGAGCGTCCAGATCAGGAGCCCGAGCGCGACGAGGCCGATCAGGGCGAGTGCCCCGTAGCCGCCGTCGGCCCCGAGCCAGATGCCCGCTCCAACCACCGGGATGAAGATGATCGCCGGCACCGACGGATGGATCCTCGAGAAGAAGTCGAGGAACCGGTTCTCGAACAGCGGCGGTGAGGCGCTCAGCTCAGAGGATCGCTCAGGTGCCATCGAGCCTCGATTTTACCGGCGGCGATCCCGGCACCCGATCACGGCGGCATTCATGGTGGCCGCGCTCCTTTCCGCAAAGGCCGTAAATCCCGGCGCGGCCCGTTTTCCAAAAAGGCGGCGATTTGCGCATTCGTGCCCGGCGGGGTTCACGACCCGGTGACATGATCGCCGCACTGGAGAGGACAAGGACGATTTGGGAGTGGCAATGGGAGCGATTGGGGCAGACGGAAGGGCGATGGAGATGGCTGAGGCCATCGGCCTCGGGCAGCGCAGGGTGAACAAGAGGCGGAAGGGACGCCCGAGCTGCGTGGACTGCTTTTTCCACTGCCAGATGCTCTGCGCCCTCGACCTCGACGAGCCCTGCTCGACCTTCCGGCCCAACACGGCGGACGGCCTGATCGCACCGCGCCAGCCGGCGCTGCTCATACGTCAGGCTCCGGACGAGACCACCGTCCAGGCGGCCTGAGCCAGCCCCCGTTCCGGGGATATGATCGGCGCCGATGGCCGACGATCTGGTGAAGAGCCTCAAGCGCGTTCCGATCTTCGCGGGCGTCCGTGACAAGGAACTGGGGCGCCTGGTGAAGGTGATGCGCGAAAGCCGCTTCAACGAGGGTGAGGCGATCACCACCGAGGGCCGCAGCGGTGTCGGCTTCTTCCTCATCGAGCACGGCAACGCCACCGTGAGCCTGCGGGGCGAGATCGTCCGCACGCTCGGGCCCGGCGACCACTTCGGCGAGATCGCGCTGATCGACGAGGGGCCGCGCTCGGCCACGGTCACCGCCACCACCGACCTGCGCTGCCGCGGGCTGGCGGCCTGGGAGTTCAAGTCCTTCGTCCAGGAGCACCCTGAGGTCGCGTGGCCGCTGCTCGAGACCCTGGCGTCCCGACTGCGCGACGCCGAGGATCGCAATATCTGAGAGGCGGCGACTTCGTCGCCGCAGATGCAGGTGTCGTTAGGCGGCGAAGCCGCCGTAAGTGATTAGCTGTCCGGGAGCGTCGCTCCCAGCGCCTCGAAGCCCCGCTCGGCCTCCGCGCGATCCGCTCCGCCGAGAAGCCAGCGCGTTCTGGCGGCCTGGTAGGGGCACTCGATCTCCTCGAACACCGAGAGCGACTCGCGGAGTTGCTCCTCCGAGTCTTCCCTGATGCCGCGAGCCCGCAGCAGCACGCCGCGGGCGTATCTGTGGTCGCCGATCGTCTGCTCGGCCTCGGTGACCGCCTCCCCGCAGCGCTCGTCGCCGGCTCGGACCAGCGCCTCCGCGCGCGTGGCCGCGTAGACGGCGCGCCACCAGAAGTTCCCCTCCGGCACCCTGGACACCCGCTCCGCGGCGTCCCGCAGGCAGCCGCGGTGCATGTCCACGTCCGACTCGAGCAGGAGCACTCCGGATACCTGGCCGCCAAGGTGCGGAGCGACGCTCTCGGCAAAGCGGAACCAGTCGTCGGCGGCCGCGTCCTCACCGCGATAGCCGTAGACCGCGCCCGCGCACGCCAGGGCGGCGGCGAGCGCCGCGATCGTCGGCCGGTCGGCAGCCGCCCACGCCTCGCGCAGCTCGTGGGCCATGTCGGTCGCGCTGTCCCAGTTGCCCAGGAAGAAGGCCGGGAGCAAGCCCCGCGCCCACGCGGAGTAGACGGCCCCGACCGAGAGGTCCAGGTCCCGCGCCTGCGTCGCGTACTTCGCGGCCTCCCGGTAGTCGCCGGTGGCCACCAGCGACTCGATCATCATGTGAAGCGAGTCGCTGCGCTCGGGGCCGAGCTGGAGGCCGCCGTGGGCCTCCGAGAGGAGCTCGATGCGCTCGCGCGTCGCCGTGACCGCATCGCGGTACCGTCCCTCGCTCCAAGCGACCGCTGTGCTGGCATCGAGCGCGCTCGACATGACCGCGACGTCGTCTACCTGCCGCGCGAGCTCGAGGCCGGTGCGCGCGGGCTCCGCCATGTCCTCGTCGTGCCCGAAACGCCAGGCGATCCACGCCTCGTCGAGCACCAGCCGCGCTCGCGTGACGAGGTCGTCGTCGGCCACCAGGTCGCGGCCGCGGACCAGCATCGTCTCGAGCTCCTCACGCGGGAGCACACCGGTGAGTCCGCCCATCCGTGCGACCACCTCGACAACGCGCGCGTAGGTGCTCGCGGCCTGGCGGGTCGCGCCGACCTCCTCCGACACGGCGGTCGACTCCTGAAGGAGCCGCAGGGCCTCGTCCCCGCGCCAGCGATGGAGAGCGAGCTCGGCTGCGAACCGCAGCGCGTCGGCGCGGTCCTCCGGTTCGGCGGCGAGCTTCGCCGCCTGCTCGAACAGCTCCTGGGCGCGGGATGACGCGCCGCGGCGGGCCGCGACCCCGGCCGCTTCGAGGCTCGCGAGGCGGGCGGCGTCGGAGTGCCGGGGGGTGGAGGCGAGCTCCGCCGCCTGCACCCGGTGGTAGGCGACCAGCTCGGCGAGCTCGGGATAGCGCTCGCCCGCGCGGCCGAGGATGCCGTCGGCGGCACGCTCATGGAGCGTCGCCCGCTCGGCTCGCGGGAGCGCGGCGTAGGCGACGTCGCGGATCAGGTGGTGGCGGAAGCCGAACCTCCCGGGGCCGATCGCGAGGCGCTCCTGCACGAGGGCCTTCTGCGCAAGGTCGGCCAGAGCGGGGGCGGAGGGCTCGCGCATCAGGTCGTCGAGCGCCTCCTCGAGGAAGTTCGGCCCGAGGACCGAGGCGTGCTGGAGCGTTCGCTTCTCGCGTGGCGGGAGCAGGTCGAGTCGCGCTGCGATCGCGGCCTGGACGGTGTCGGGGAGGTGATCTGCCGCGCCGCGCCGTCCCTCGACGATCGCCTGGGCCACCTCCTCGGCGAAGAACGGGTTGCCCCCGGATGCCTGGGCGACGCGCCCCGCGAGCGCGCGGTTCGCCTCGGGCAGCAGCGCGACCGCCAGCTCGTCGGCGGCCTCCGCCGTCAGCGGGCGAAGCTCGATCTGGGTGACGTTGCGGGCCGAGCGGCCGAAGTCCGGGCGGCGCTCGAGAAGCTCCGGCCGGCTCGTGCACAGCACCATGAGCGGTACGTCGTCCTGCCGGAAGACAACCTCCTCCACGAGATCGAGCAGGCCGTCATCGGCCCAGTGCGCGTCGTCGATCCCGATCACCAGTGGCCGCTCGCCCGCCAGCAGCGCGACGAGGCGCCGCCACGCCCGCTTCAGCTCGTCCTCGACGTCGCCGTCCCGCGCCTTCATACCGAGCGCCGTTGCGAGCGAGTGGGCCAGCTCGTCGGCATCCTCCGCGCCGAGGCTCGCGAGGCGCTCGCCGAGCGCGTCGTGGACGCTTGCCACCGAGTCCTCCATGCCGGCTCCCGCCGCCGCACGCAGGATCTCGCCGAGCGCCCAGAATGCGATGCCGCGCCCGTACGGCGGATTTCTCCCGAGGAGGGTCTCCGGAGCCGGGTCGGTCGCGGCCAGGCGCTCGGTGAGCTCGCTCGCGAGGCGGGTCTTGCCGACCCCGGCGTCGCCGGTGATCGTCACCAGCTCGGGCACCCGATCACGGGTGGCTCGCCGGTAGACGAGCTCGAGCAGTGCCATGTCGTCGTCGCGGCCGACGAAGGGAACGCTCGTCCCCATCCGCTCGGTGCCGCCGGACTTCGCGCGCCAGACCCGCAGCGGCTCGGGGAATCCCTTGGCGTCAACCGCTTCCGCCTCGTGGACCTCGGAGGCCCGGCAGGCCCGCGCGGCACGCTCGCCGACCAGCACCTCGCCGGGCGCCGCCGCCTGCTGCAGGCGCGCCGCGGCGTTCACGGCCTCGCCGGTGACGGACAGGTCGTCGCCGCCGTCCAGTGCGAGGACCTCGCCCGTCTCGATCCCGACCCGGACGGCCAGTCCCTGGTCCATGGACGCGACCCGCTCGGTCAGGGCGAGCGCCGCCGCGACCGCCCGGTCAGGGTCGTCGGTGTGGACCCGCGGCACCCCGAACACGGCGAGGACCGCGTCGCCGACGTACTTCTCGACGGTCCCGCCGTGCTCCTCCAGGGTCGAGCGAGCCACCTCGAAGAACGGCGCGAGACGCCCGCGGAGCTCCTCCGGGTCGAGGTCCGAGGCCATTTCGGTCGAGCCGACCAGGTCGGCGAAGACCATCGTCGCGAGCTTTCGCTCCGCGCCGGCAAGCTCCCCGAGAGGCGAGCCGCACGAGGGGCAGAACCGCGCGTCATCACCCGCCGAAGCACCGCAATGAGCACAGGTCTGAGCCATGTGCTGACGATACCCTCGGCCCTGGCGTCACGGTCGCCCGCTTGCATCTCGGTCGAGCGCCGGGCGCGAGCGAGGACCGCGACTAGAGTTGGCTTGCTTATGCGTATCACCGTTCTGGGCAAGTCCCCTTCGTGGCAGGACGCCGGGGGTGCCTGCAGCGGCTATCTGGTGCAGGACGGCGAGACGACGCTGCTGCTCGACTGCGGCAACGGCGTCTTCGCGAAGCTGCGCGAGCGCGTCGACTACACGGACGTCGACGCGATCCTCATCTCGCACCTGCACGCCGACCACATCCTCGACCTGGTGCCGTACTCGTATGCCCTGACCTACGCCCCCCGCCAGCAGCCCGTGCCGGTGGGCGGCTATCCCGGGACCGACAACCCCGCCCGCCCGCGGCTGATCGCGCCGAGCGGCGCGATCGACACCTTCCACCAGCTTGTCGGCTCCTGGGGCAACGAGGACCTGATCGACATCGCGTTCGCGGTCGAGGAGTACGACCCGGCGGAGACGGTCGAGGTCGGGACGCTCCGGGCCCGCTTCCGGGAGGTGCCGCACTTCACGACCACCTACGCGATCGACTTCAGCTCCACTAACGGCGACGGGCGCTTCACCTACGGCGCCGACTGCCGTCCCGGCGACGAGCTGATCGAGATCGCGCGCGACACGAACCTCCTGCTCGTCGAGGCGACCCTGCCGCGCCCGGAGCGCGATGGCGATCGCGGACACATGACCCCGGCCGAGGCCGGGGACCACGCCCGCCGCGCCGGGGCGAAGCGCGTCGTCCTGACGCACATCTCCGACGAGCTCGACGCGGACTGGGCCAGGGAGGAGGGCTCGGAGGCCTACGGCGCTCCGGTCGAGGTCGCGCGAGAGGGCGCCACCTACGAGGTGTAGGGGCGTGGCGTAAGGTTCGGCCGGTGAGCAGGGAGGACGCCGCGACCCGATGAATTGCCCCGCATGTGGCACCGAGAACCGCCCCGGCAGGCGGTTCTGTGCGCACTGCGGCAGCGCGCTCGAGGCAACATGCCCCAATTGCGGCGCCTCGAACGACCCGGGCGATCGGTTCTGCGGGGAGTGCGGGGCTTCCCTGGTCGCGGGCGCTGGGCGAGGGCCCGAGCCGGTTCGGGCGGCGGCGCCGGCAATCTCGGAGCGGCGCCTCATCTCCGTGTTATTCGCGGACCTGGTGGGCTTTACGGCGCTCTCCGAGCATCGCGACCCCGAGGACGTCCGGGAGTTCCTGGGCCAGTACTTCGATCGCTGTCGCACGCTCATCGAGCAGTTCGGCGGCACTGTGGAGAAGTTCATCGGCGACGCCGTCATGGCCGTCTGGGGGTCCCCGGTCGCGCGCGAGGACGACGCCGAGCGGGCGGTGCGGGCTGCACTGGCGCTCACCCAGGCGGTCACGGCGCTGGGTGAGGAAGCCGGGATGCCCGATCTCCGTGCCCGGGCGGGCGTGCTGACGGGGTCGGCGGCGGTCGAAATCGGCGGGGCGAGTGACGTGATGGTGATGGGCGACACCGTCAACGCCGCCTCGCGCCTCCAGGGCGCCGCCGAGCCGGGCACCGTCCTCGTCGACGACGTCACCCGTGCGGCGACGGAGGCCGCCATCGTCTACGAAGATGCCGGCTCTCATCATCTGAAGGGGCGGGACGAGCCGGTGAAGGCCTGGAGCGCGCTGCGCGTGGTCGCGGGCGTGGGGGGTGCGAGGCGCGGCGCGGGGCTGGAGGCGCCGTTCGTCGGGCGCGCGGCCGAGCTGAACCTGATCATCTCCGCGCTCGGCGAGAGCCTCGAAGACCGCAGCGCGCGACTGGTGACCGTCCTGGGCGAGGCGGGATTCGGCAAGTCGCGGCTGCTCTGGGAGTTCTTCAAGCACATCGATGGGATCGAGGCCGAGATCCACTGGCACCAGGGACGGTCGCTCGCCTACGGCGAAGGTGTCGCCTACTGGGCGCTCACCGAGATGGTTCGCTCCCGGGCGGGGATCTCGGAGGACGAGCCCCCCGACTCGGCTCGGGACAAGCTGCGCGCCGCGATCGAGCGCTACGTGCCCGACGAGCGCGAGCGCCGCCTCATCGAGCCGCGGCTGGCCCACCTCCTGGGGCTGGAGCAGCGGGTCGCCCCGGACCGCGCTGACCTCTTCTCGGGTTGGCGGCTGTTCTTCGAGCGCATCGCCGCCGCGGACCCCGTCGTGCTCGTCTTCGAGGACCTGCACTGGGCGGACTCGGGAATGCTCGACTTCATCGACTACCTCCTCGAGTGGTCCGGCAACTACCCGATCTTCATCCTCGTCCTGGCGCGGCCAGACCTCGAGGAGATGCGGCCCGGGTGGGAGGCGACGATCACGCTCGGCCCGCTCCCCGACGACGTGATGAGCGAGTTGCTCGAGGGTCTGGTGCCGGGCCTGCCGGCGGAGCCGACCGAGCGTATCCGGGAGCAGGCCGAGGGAGTGCCGCTCTACGCGGTCGAGACCGTGCGGATGCTGCTGGATCGTGGCCTCCTTGCCCAAAGCGGATCGCGGTATGTGGTGACCGGCGAAGTGGAGGAACTGGACGTTCCGGAGACGCTCCAGGCCCTGGTCGCGGCCCGCCTCGACGGCCTCGATCCGGCCGAGCGGTCGCTGGTGCAGGACGCGGCCGTCCTCGGACAGAGCTTCACGCCAGCCGGGGTGGCCGCCATCAGCGGGCGCAACTTCGCCGAGACCGAGGAGCTCCTCAAGGCGCTCGTCTCGAAGCAGGTGATGGCGTACCAGGACGACAAGCGGTCGGCCGAGCGTGGCCAGTACTCGTTCCTGCAGGCGCTGCTCCGTGGCGTGGCTTACAGCACCCTGTCGCGGCGCGATCGCAAGGAGCGCCATCTGGCCGCGGCGCGGTACCTCCAGGAGGAGTGGGGCGGCGAGTCAGGGGAGATCGCGGAGGTGCTGTCGGCCCACTTTCTCGCGGCCGCGCAGGCCGAGCCCGACAGCGCCGACACCCCCCGGATCCAGGCGCTCGCGTGCGAGACCCTCGCGGGGGCCGGCCGGCGCGCCGCCTCGCTCGCCCTCGGCCGCGAGGCCCAGCGCAGCTACGACAAGGCGATCGAGCTGGCGGAGGACGACGACACGCGGGCGCGGCTGTTCGAACAGGCGGGCCGGGCAGCATGGCTGGCCGCGGACGCCGACGCCGCCATGGAGCGACTGAACGTGGCGATTGAGCTCCACGAGACGGCCGGGCGAAGCGAGGAGGCGGCGCAGGCGAGCTCCGTGCTCGCGGAGGCCTTGGCCATGCTCGACCGGGTCGACGACGGGGTAAGCCTGCTCGAGCGAGCGCTGACGAAGCTCGCCGAGGCCGGGGAACCGCGGGCGGCAACCGCGACTCAGCTTGCGAGGATGTATTTCCTCCGCGGCGACATCCCCGGTGCACTCTCGGCCACCGAGGAGGCCCTAGCGATTGCGGAGCCGCTCCAGGCGTGGGAGGTACTGGCCGCGGCGCTCGTCGCCCGCGGTACGGCCTACTTCTTCACGGATCGTCCCGAGGAGGGGGCGGCGCTCCTGCAGCGCGGACGGACCCTGGCCTTCGAGCACGACCTCCAGATGGTGGCGATCCGGGCGCAGAACAACCTGGCCGTCAACCTCGTCCGCGCGGACCGCGTCGAGGAGGGCGTCGAGGAGTTCACCCGGGGACTTGAGCTGGCGCGAGCGCGCGGGGATAGGCCGTGGGAGCACCTGATCATCACCGGGAGGAACCACGCCCTCTTTCGCCTCGGCCGCTGGGACGAGGCCGCCGAGATCGGGGAGCGGCTGCTCATCGAGGCGGCCGACGACCTCCCGGTCATGACGGAGACATGCGTGGTGCTCGCGATGCTCTACCGCGAGCGCGGCGACCGCGAGGGGCTGGAGCGCGTGGCAGCGCTGGCCGGACGAGTCGACACGGCCGATGCCCAGGTGCGCGCATTTGGGCTTGTCGGCCAGACCGTCGTCGCACAGGCACGAGGCCGCCACGACGAGGCGCTGCAGATCGCGCGCGAGCTGCTTCCGCAAGCGGATCCCACTACTCGGGGGTACGGGTACCGGCACGGCTTGGAGGCGGCCTGGACGCTCGGCGACGAGGCGGAGTTGGAGCGGCTGATCGCCGAGGTCCATGCGCTGCCGCCCGTGCTCGTGCCGCCCTCACTGAGCGCTCACGCAAGCCGGTACGAGGGTCTTCTGGCGGCCCGGCGCGGAGACAGCGCCGCGAGGTCGGAGCGCCTCGATGGCGCGATTGCCACGCTCCGTGAGCTCGGATACCGCTACGAAACGGCGTGCGCACTGCTCGACCGCGGTGAGATCGCGCTCGGGAGCGACAAGGAGGCGGCGTCCGACCTGGGCGAGGCGCGGACGATCCTCGCCCAGCTCGGCGCCAAGCCGATGCTCGAGAGGCTCGACCGGGCAGTCGGGCCCCGGTCGGAGCGGGACGAGGGCCAGGTGCTCCGCGCCTCGGCCGAGGGCTAGCGGGCGGAGACCCTCTCGGTGCTGGTCGCCTGACGCCGCACCTGGGCGGCGCAGAACGGCTCCGGCTCCCAGTGCTTGCGCGAGAACGCGCGGGTGTAGTCGGAGTTGTGCGGCGAGCTCGGATTCTCGGACTCGCTGTAGGTGACGAACGTGTACTGGCGGACCGGACAGCGGCCGCCGCTGAAGCCCATCGCCGCGATGAAGCTCGAGCCGTGGGTGACGTCGGGGTAGCCCTTCGGGGGCTGCCAGTCGGAGCTGATCGCGTTGAAGACGCCGTAGGGATCGCCCGGGCCGCCGTGGATCGGGATCCGCTGACCCGCGCGGGTGACGTACTGGTACCGGCGCAGCGTCGCGCCGAGCGGGATGTTGGCCGAGCGAAGGTCCTGCACGGCGTCGGCGAGCGCCTTGCCCACGAGCGGGTTGGTGGTGTCCAGTCCGCTGGGCGTGTTGACCGGGTTCGAGGGGTCGAACGGGTGGGTGAAGAACGCGTCCGCGCCCTCCCACTGCCCGCTGGCGGTCCCGGTGGGCAGCCGCGTCGTGGTGGAGAAGAGGTTCTCGGTGAACCGCCGGAAGAGGACGGCCCCGGGCGCGTCGAGGTCGTAGCGGAGGCTCCACCTCGCGAGGATCGGGCAGGCGGCGCTCACGTTCACCGGCCCGCTCGAGCCGACGAGCACCGGGTGGGTGCGGCAGAAGTTCACCAGCGGGTCACGCCACAGCTCGGCCGAGTAGACGCGGTCGTTCAGCGCCACCTTCGTGAGGTCCTTGAGGGTGAACCCCTTGCCCGGCAGGCCGTCGGTGCCGCTTGAGCCGCTGCTCGATCATCGTCAGCCCCAGGCGCGTTCGCATCGAGCGCTCGGTGCGCTCGTCGCCGATCACGCGGGCGAAGCCGACCAGCGGGTGGTGCGGGTTGGCCAGCCAGTGGCTGTCGTTCGAGTTTTCGACGTAGTCGGAGCGCTTCAGCGTTGGGGCCTGGTCCGGGGGCATAAGTCCCGGCGCGGCCGCCTTCTTCGAGCTGCTCCACTCGCAGGCCGAGCGCGAGCCGTCCAGGAAAGGGAGGCCTGTCGCCGCGAACACTCCCGCCCCCACGCCCGCGGCGGCGCAGCTCTTCGCCTTGGCGTCGGTGACGTACGGGATCGCCCCGTCCATCGTGTAGTAGGCGTGTCCCTCGCGGTCGGCGGCGATGCTGTTCACCCACGGGATTCCCTGGTACTGCCGCTCGATGTGGTTGTACCGGCGGACGCTCTGGGCCTGGTCGGTCAGGAAGAAGTGGTTCAGGTAGCGGAAGTTCTGTCGGTTGACGTCGCCCAGCGCCCACGCCGTCGTGGAGGTCCACCGCAGGGGGATGCCCTCGATCGAGTTGAACATCGGGCCGTACCGGGTGGAGTAGAGGGTGCGGGTCATTGGCTGGAGCCCGCCGGACGACGTCCGCGCCTGCACGGTGACCTTGGTCCCCTTCATCGGCACCGTCTTGCCGTCCACGACGTATGAGCGGGGGTCGTTCGGTGCGAGGGTGAGCTCGTACGGGGTGAACCTCCACGCCGTCGCAACCGTGTGTGACCAGGTGAGGCCCCGGGTCTGCCCGATCAGCACGAGCGGGACTCCGTACAGGCTCGCGCCGGAGACGTTCATCGTCCCGGGAACGTGCAGCTGCACCTGGTAGAGGCGCTCGGACCCGAACCAGGGGAAGTGCGGGTTGCCGAGGACCATGCCGCGCCCGTTCTGAGTGGCCGCGGATCCGAGGCCGATCGCGTTCGACCCGCTGGGCAGCGGGAACGGCCCAAGCCCCTGCTTGCCCGCGGCAACGCGCGACATAGCCGCGTGCTCGCGTTCCTCGGCCGCAGTCGCCGCCTTCGGATCGAGGACCGGGGCGGCGCTGCCGAGCCCGTCGAGCGCGGCCCCGGCGCTCGCCAACGTCCCGAGCTGGTAGAAGCGGCGGTAGACGTCCATCGCGCTGATCGGGCGGACCCACGAGGCGCCCCGGCAGCGCGGGTCGGGCAGGCTGTCCACACCCGTCCGCCGCAGGTAGGCGTTGTAGCCGCGGACGTATCCCCGGACGACCTTCTTCACACCCGGCAGCGGGCCCTTGGGCGGCGCGGAGTGCATCAGGCGCTCGATCACGCCGGAGCGGTTGACCGAGCGGTAATAGAAGTCGGAGTCGAGGTTGTTGTTAACGGTGCCGTTGCCCGAGAACGTCCACTCGCCGTCGGGCCCGAAGTACCTCGAGCGCTGGCCCGCGACCGTCACGTACGAGTCCGCGATCGTGCAGAGGTCGTCCTGCGCGAACGCGTATCCGTAGCCGAAGCCCAGGCTCGTGAGGTTGCCGGCCGTGATGTGCGGCACGCCGTAGCGGGTACGCACGATCTTTGACTTCATCTCCTGCTTTGCAGAGGCCGGCGCGGAGGCTAGGAGAAGCGCCAGCGCGGTAACGCCGAACGCGGCGCGAAATGCGCGCCTCCCGTGCGTCGACCTTGCCCCCGTCGTCATCCTCGCGAGCAAGGTAGAGGTGCCGCGCCGCTCGTGCTCCGGTTGCCTCCCGGCGCCAAGGGCCGCTAGCTAAGGTAGGGCCGTGGCACGGGATCGCGACCTGCTGGTCAATTTCGAGCGCATGCGCCGCGAGATGGATGAGCTCTTCGGCAGCGTCTGGGGCGCCGGCGGCCCGCTCTCGCGACGCCCCCAGACCGGCTTCTCGCCCCGTGTCGACGTCTACTACTGCGGGGAGCCGCCGAAGGCGATCGTCAAGGTCGACCTCGCCGGCGTGAGCCTCGACAGCATCGGGCTCGAGGTGGTGGGCCGCGACCTCGTGATCAGCGGCGAGCGGCCCATTCAGGAGACGGAGGGCCGTGTCTACCAACAGGTCGAGATCCAGGCCGGGCCGTTCCGGCGCGTCATCGAGCTGAACGCGGATCCGGTCGCCGAGGAGGCCAGGGCCACCTACGACGACGGGATCCTCCGCGTCGAGCTGCCGCTGCGGGCGCGCGCCGCCACCAGCCGCAGCGTGCCGATCGAGACCGGCGAGTAGTGGAGCGCGCTGGGGACTTCCCAGGGCTGGGCGCGGAGGAGGACGGCGGCCCCAGCATCGAGGTCGTCGAGGGCGCCGACATCGAGCAGGCCATCCGCGAGCGCCAGGATCAGCCCGTCCCCGGAGCACTCCCGGTGCTCCCCCTCCAGGACATGGTTCCTTTCCCGGACACGCTGACTCCGCTCGCGGTCGGGCGCCCACGGTCGATGCGGCTCGTGAACGAGGTGCTCTCAGGCGAGCGGATGCTCGCGATGGTTGCGTCCAAGAACCCCGAGGCCGAGGAGCCCGGGCCCGACGAGCTCTACGACGTGGGCGTCGCCGGCGTCGTCGCGCGCATGCTGAAGGTGCCCGACGGGAGCATCAGGATCCTGGTCCAGGGCACCGAGCGCGTTCGCCTGACCGACTACGTCGCCGAGGAGCCCTACCTCATTGCCCGCATCGAGCCGCTGCCGGACGTCGTTGAGCCGTCCCCGGAGCTCGATGCCCTCACCCACAACGTGCAGCGCACCTTCTCGGAGATCATCGAGCAGATCCCGTACCTGCCGGAGGAGCTCCAGCTCGCAGTCGCGAACCTCGACGACCCGTCGGCGCTCGCCCACCTGATCGCCGGCGCGCTGCGGATCTCGACGGAGGAGAAGCAGGAGCTCCTGGAGCAGGTCGACGTGGGCAAGCGGCTTCGCCGGCTGTCGGAGATCCTGGCCGGCGAGCTCGAGGTCGTCCAGCTCGGCACCAAGATCCAGTCGCAGGTCGAGTCCGAGATCGACAAGGGGCAGCGCGAGTTCTACCTGCGCGAGCAGCTGAAGGCGATCCAGCAGGAGCTGGGAGAGGGCGACGAGCAGCAGGCCGAGATCAACGAGTTGCGCGAGCGCATCGAGCAGGCCAACCTCCCAGAGGCGGCCCGGAAGCAGGCGGACCGCGAGCTCGGCCGGCTGGAGCGCCTGCCCCCGGCGGCAGCCGAGTACGGGGTCATCCGGACCTACCTCGAATGGATGGTCGAGCTCCCCTGGGACAAGGAGACCGAGGACGACCTGGACCTCCCCCACGCGCGCGAGGTCCTCGATGCGGACCACTACGACCTCGAACGCGTCAAGGACCGGATCCTGGAATACCTGGCGGTACGGCAGCTCCACACAAAGCGCGCCCCCTCCACCGCTTCAGGTGCGGGGGTGTCGCGGACGGCAAAGGGGCCGATCCTGTGCTTCGTCGGGCCGCCGGGAGTGGGGAAGACGAGCCTGGGCCAGTCGATCGCGAAGTCGCTAGGGCGGGAGTTCGAGCGGATCTCCGTCGGCGGCGTACGCGACGAGGCGGAGATCCGCGGCCACCGCCGCACCTACGTCGGGGCGCTGCCCGGCGTGATCATCAGGGCGCTCCGCGATGCCGGCACCCGCAACCCAGTGTTCATGATCGACGAGATCGACAAGATGGGCGCGGACTTCCGGGGCGACCCGGCGAGCGCGATGCTCGAGGTGCTGGATCCATCCCAGAACCAGTCGTTCCGAGACCACTACCTGGACCTCGAGTTCGACCTCTCGGACGTGCTGTTCATCGCGACCGCGAACACGCTGGACACGGTTCCGATCCCGCTACAGGACCGGATGGAGGTGATCCAGCTCGCCGGTTACACCGCCGACGAGAAGCTCCACATCGCCAAGCGCTACCTGGTGCCGCGCCAGATCGAGCAGAACGGGCTGGCGCGCAGCCAGATCTCGTTCGCCGACGCGGCGCTCAAGGCGATCATCGACGAGTACACCCGCGAGGCCGGCGTTCGCAACCTCGAGCGCGAGATCGGGAGCATCTGCCGCAAGGTCGCCCGGCAGATCGCCGAGGGAGAGGTGAAGCGCAAGGTCACGGTCTCCGCCAAGCGCGCGCGGGAGCTGCTGGGAAAGCGCCGGTTCTTCGCAGAGCAGCGGCGCCGCACCAAGCTCCCCGGTGTGGCGACGGGGCTCGCCTGGACGCCGGTCGGCGGCGAGGTCCTGTTCGTCGAGGCAACGGCGATGCCGGGGGACGGCAAGCTCACGATCACCGGCCAGATCGGGGAGGTGATGCGCGAGTCCGCGCAGGCCGCCCTCTCGTGGGTGCGCGGCCACCTGGACAGGCTCCCGTCCGAGGTGCCTGAGGACTGGTTCGCCACCCATGACATCCACATCCACGTCCCCGCCGGCGCCGTCCCCAAGGACGGGCCCTCGGCGGGCGTGGCGATGGCCGTGGCGCTCGTCTCGCTCGTGACCGGCAAGCCGGTCTCCTCGGACGTGGCGATGACGGGCGAGGTGACACTCACAGGCCAGGTGCTGCCGATCGGCGGCCTCAAGGAGAAGGCACTCGCCGCCGAGAGGGCAGGCATCAAGCGGGTGCTGGTCCCGGCCCGGAACGAGGGCGATGTCGCCGAGATCCCGGACCGCCAGCGGGAGGGACTCGAGTTCGTCTTGCTGGACACCGTCGAGGATGCCCTGGCCGGTGCGTTTTGAGATCGGCCGGGCGGTAGCAGGCATATTCCCGGGTATATGCTGCGCTGACGAGCCAAGCGGACGAGGGAGTTGTTTGAATGGCAGCAAGCACAAGGGCTGACAAGGCGCGCCAGGCGGCGCAGCAGGCGGGATCCAATCCGTATGTGCGCCGATTCATCGAGGACCCGGAGCTCCGGGACAGCGTCAAGGAGGCCTTCGACGCCGCACGCCACGCGTACGGTCGGATGTCGAACGGCAAAGGCCCCTACCGAGCCCTCACCGAGGACAAGAAGGTCCAGCGGGATCTCCGCACTGCTGCCGAGAACATCAAGGACGCGTCGGAGCGCCTCCAGGGCAAGCGCAGGAAGAAGCGGCACCCCTTCCGCAAGCTGTTCGTCATCAGCATCGTGGCCGCCGTCCTTGCAATCGCACTGAACGAGGATCTGCGCAAGGCCGTCCTCGACCGTCTGTTCGGCGCCGAGGAGGAGTTCGAGTACACGTCGCAGACGACGGCGGCTCCCGCGCCCGCCGCCACCGAGTAGCAGTCCGCGGGTCCGGTTGGCCTAGATAGATACACTCGCGCACCTGTGTTCGACGTTTCGTCGAGCAGGGGGTACGGAGAGATGGCACCGGAGATCAGTACGAAGGCGGAGACTCGGCCTGACGAGCGCCTGACCGGCGACAAGGTCCAGCGCATCGTGGACGCGATGCGCACCTGCGTCGCGCAGCGCGGGATCACGGGGGCCACCTTCGAGAACGTCTCACGTGAGGCCGGGGTCAGCCGCGGGCTCCTCCATTACTACTTCGGCACCAAAGAGCGGCTGCTGATCGAGGTGCTCCGCAGCGACGCAGAGGTGCGGATCGGGGCCCTGGACCAGCCCCTCGAGGCTGCGAAGACTGCCGACGACGTCCTCGACGTGTTCGTCGCGGGCGCCGAAGAGATCCTCCAGAGCGACCCCGGTTTCTACGTCCTCATCTTCGAGCTGTTCACGGCCGGCCGCCAGAACCCGGATATCCGCGCCGAGCTGGCGCAGGTCTACGAGGGGTCGAGGCGCCACGTGGCCGAGATCCTCCGCCGCAAGGAGGCCGAGGGAGTGCTCTCGCTTCGCTTCGAGGCCGAGACCTGCGTGACCTTCATGTTCGGCGCGGCCGACGGCGCCGCGCTGCAGCGCCTGACGGACCCCAACCGCGACTACTCCGAGCTGCTCGAGCTCGAGCGCGGCATCCTCCGTTACGTGCTCGTCTCCGAGTAGACCGCCGCGCCTAGCCGCCGCCCGGGAAGATCCGCTGCATCCGCCACAGCGTGCGCAGCGAGCCCCGAGGCCGCAGCTTGCGCTGGAGCATCGCCCGCCGCGGGTCGGTTCCACGGACCGACATGTCGATCCAGTCGCCCCACTTGGTCTCGAGCGTGAGGTCTGGAGCGGGTGCCTCGCCCTGGACCGCCTCGGAGTTCCCGTTGTCGATCCGCAGGTACCAGGGCGCCGCGTCTTCGAAGCGCCACTGGATCACGGTAGGTGTGCCGTTGAGCGCCTCGCCGTGCGCCGAGCGGGCGATGATGTCGAACAGCAGCTCCTGCACCTCCGGTGAGGAATCCGGGTTCGGCACCGGCTCGCCGGCCGCGCCCGCCCGCATCAGCGTGATCGCGCGCTGCGCGCGCTCCTCGTGCGGCATGGACAGGTCGAAGGGATAGACGTCGGACGGCATCTCCTCGATGGGGTAGCCCGCCGCCTTCCACTTGGCCTCCACGGATCGCATGCCGAACGCGTAGATGTCCTCCAGCTCGAAGCCGTAGCAGCGCGTGTACTCGAGGTCCCATCCCGGCGGAACGAAGACCGCCATCGAGTAGCGCGTGACCTCGCGCAGGATCTCGACGACCGCGGCCTTGCACTCGTCGGACTCGCGGAAGCACTCGGAGAGCGTCTTGACCCCGAAGCCGATGTGCCGCTGCTCGTCGCGCGAGACGTTGTGCATCCCCTCGCTGAAGCCGGGCATCGTGCCGGACTTGGTGAAGTAGTCCTCGATGAAGTGCTGGCCGGGCTGGGCCAGGGTCGCCTCGACGACCATGTGGTAGAGCGCGATCGCCTGGGCGAACTTGGGCAGCGACTTGTCCTTGCGGAGCTCTTCGCCCATGCGATCGAGCCGGTCGAACACGTTGCGGTAGCCCCAGCCGAGCTGCGCCTCGGTGTACGCGAGGGTCGAGCCGACCGTGTCCCCGGCGCCGATCACGTCCCTGAAGAAGCGATGGAAGAAGACCGAGTGGCGGGCCTCGTCGACCTGCTGGGTCGCGAGGAAGTACTTCTGCTCCTCCGTCGGCGCCGCGTCGATGTAGGGGGAGAGGTTGTCGGTGACCGAGTCCTCGCCGAAGAAGAACATCGAGTAGATCCAGAGCGCGGACTTGCGCTGGATCTCGCTGAGCTCCGCCCAGCCCGCGCGGTCCTTGGAGAAGTCGATGTCGTAGGCCTTCCAGTTCCCCTCTTCCCAGCGCCGGTAGAGGTCCTCGTACGTGATCGCCTCGGTCTGGGAGCCCCCGTCCCTCTTCGTCCTCTTCGCGGTCGCAGTCGCCATCTCTCGCCCCTCGTCGCTAGCCGGATCGTTGCATCATCTGATGTAAACGTTGAGGTTAATACGTGGCCTGGGCCATAAGCCAGCGATGTGTGACCGACGTCACTCTTCTCGCCGGGACGCCTGTCGTCAGCCGAGCTTGGGTGGGCTCCAGGGCTCCGCGACCTTCGCGGCGAGCCGGTCCGCTAGGCCCTCGGCCGGGACCCGCTCCTGATCGAGCGTGTCGCGGTTGCGGAGGGTCACCGTGCCGTCGTCCATCGTCTGCCCGTCGACGGTGATGCCCCACGGCGTGCCGATCTCGTCCTGGCGTCGGTAGCGCTTCCCGATCGAGCCCCCCTCGTCGTACTCGGCAGGGATGCGGGCGCGCACGTCCTCATAGATCTCACGGGCGCGCTCCGGCATCCCCTCCTTCGACACCAGCGGCAGGACGGCCACCTTCACGGGCGCCAGCCTGGGGTGGAGACGAAGCACCGTTCGCTTCCGCCCCTCCACCTCCTCGGTGTCGTAGGCATCGACCATGAACGCGAGCATCGCGCGGTCCACGCCGGCGGCGGGCTCGATCACGTACGGGACGTAGGCCTCGCCCTTCTCCTGGTCGAAGTACTCGAGCTTCTCGCCGGAAGCGTTCGCATGCTGGGTCAGGTCGAAGTCGCCCCGGTTCGCGATCCCCTCGAGCTCCGACCAGCCCATCGGGAACAGGTATTCCACGTCCGAGGTCGCGGATGAGTAGTGCGACAGCTCGTCGGCGTCGTGCGGGCGGAGCTTCAGGTTGGCCGGCCGGATGCCGAGGGCGGTGTACCAGCCCATGCGCTGGTCCATCCAGTACTGGTGCCATTTGGGCGCCTCCGCCGGCGGGACGAAGTACTCCATCTCCATCTGCTCGAACTCGCGCGTGCGGAAGACGAAGTTTCCGGTCGTGATCTCGTTGCGGAAGGACTTGCCGATCTGCGCGATCCCAAACGGTGGCTTCTTGCGCGCGAACTGAAGGACGTTCTTGAAGTTGATGAAGATCCCCTGCGCCGTCTCGGGGCGCAGATAGGCCGTCGACGCCGTGTCCTTCACCGGCCCGACGTGGGTCTCGAACATGAGGTTGAACTCGCGCGCGTCGGTCAGGTTGCACTCGGAGAACTCGCCCGGGTGCTTCGACGGCTTGCGTCCGCACTGCGCGTCCTCGAGCTTGTCCGCCCGGAAGCGAAGCCCGCAGGTGCGGCAGTCGACCATCGGATCGGTGAATCCCTCGAGGTGGCCGGAGGCCTCCCAGACCCGCGGGTGCTGGAGGATCGCGGAGTCGATTGCCACGATGTCGTCGCGCTCGCGGACCATCGCCCGCCACCACTCGTCCTTGACGTTGTTGCGCATCAGGACGCCGTAGTGGCCGTAGTCGTAGGTGGAGCCCACGCCGCCGTAGATCTCCGACGACGGGAAGATGAATCCGCGCCGCTTGGCCAGCGCGACGATCTCGTCGAGGGCGACCTCGGGGACGCTCTTGTCCTTGGTCTCGGCCATGTGCGGCGCCGAGGCTACTGCCTCGCGCGACGCGGCTCGGCGTCCCGCGAAGGTGAGCTACATCTAGCCGCAGCCGTTGACGTGCGCGGGGACCTTGCTGCCGGTATGCGCGCCGTTGAAGCCGTCGAAGCTCGTCGTGAAGACCGGCGCCTTCGCGGTGCACAGGTTGACCGAGGTGCCGACCAGTCCGTTCGGGCCGCCGTGGAAGCGGAGCAGGAACTGGGCGATCGGGATGTCGGGCAGCTTCATGAAGGCGTTGCCCTGACCGGCGGCCTCGATGACGAAGCTCCCGAGGATGTTTAGCGACAGGGGGCCGTGGAGGGAGACGCCGAGCCGGGGCAGGAGGTCGGTTGGCCCAGGCTTCACCAGCACCACCGGGCCACCGAGCGCGTGAGGCAGGAACCCCGAGGTCGCGATGGCGGAGCCGACGATCGACTTCCGCGGGCATGCGCTTGCCTTCAGCTCGAACTGAAGCCTCGGGCACGTGTTTGTCAGGAGAGCGAGGTTCGGGCCGATCTGCTTCGGCAGGATCACCTTGGCGCTCTTCAGGCCCGCCTCCGTCGCGTCCTGCTCGATCAGGGTCGTCAAGGGTATGTTGGAGCCCGCCTTGGTCGCGCCGGGGGCGCCCACCGTCGCGGTCAGGGTTGGCGAGAAGTCGAGACCGTCGCACTTGGTGGGAGTGAAGGACGGCGCTGTGGCGTGCGCGGCGTTCCCCCCATAAGAGTCGGCGTCGACGCTGACCGCGGCCGGCGAGCACGATGTCGGATTCCTCATGAAGCCGTTGCCGTTCGCGGTCCCCATAAGGGTGATGTCGATCGAGGTGATATCGGTCTCGAGTCCGTTGGCAGTGGTCGGGAAGCTGTTGATCACGGTGTCGAGGCCGAACTCGCTTCGCCGTAGCTGGACTGCGGACTGCTGGATGATGTTCGTCCCGCCGATCAGGCCGCCGAGCGGGCGCAGCACGATCCCGAAGCGCGCCGGCTCTCCCTGGTGCGGGGTGAGGTTGTAGAGCGAGCCGTCGACGGTCAGCGGCACGCTCACGGGTCCAGTCACGATGACATTGACGTTCGCCGTGACGCTGCCCACCTGGGTGTTGGCGGGGCAGGAGTCGGCGTTCAGCTGGTCGACCGTGCACAGCGGGGTCGCGGTCGGGTTGCCGACGAGGCCTGGCGGCAGATGGACCGTCAGGTCCTTCACCTGATCGGCCGGGTCGCTGAAGCCGATATGGATGTTGACGTCACTGTGCGCGCCTGCGGCGAGGTTCGACGGCTGAGCCGAGACCCCGTCGAGACCCAGTGCCGCCTGGGCGGCTGGTGCCACGGCGAGAGAGAGCGAGGTGATCAGTCCCGCGACGGCGGCAGCACCAATCGGCCGTCTCCAACTCCTCCGTAAGCCGAGTCTCCGCACGCCGTTACCTCCTGCACTCCGGTGTCAGACAGATTCAACTTTTTCCCACCGGAGGCCGATGGAATATACGAAACAGGGAGCGGTATGCGTCAGCTCATAAAAACTCCGATCCGCGCCGGCCGCCACCTCGCCATCTGGCTCGTGTGGCAGTCAACCGGGATCACGCTCGTCGACACCGACTGACCCGCGGACGGCGCGCTCGACTGGCGCTCTTGAGCGGAGAGTGCCAGCGTCCGTTGGACCGCTTGCCATAATCGGCGTAATGCCCATCTACGAGTACCGCTGCCGCAACGGTCACGAGTTCGAGGTCTTCCAGTCGATGTCGGATGACCCGGTGACCGTCTGTGAAGAGTGCGGCGCGCCCGTGGAGCGGGTCTTCCGCCCGGTGGCGGTGCACTTCAAGGGCTCGGGCTTCTACACCACCGACTACGCCCGCAAGACCAAGGCGGGATCAGGCGACGGCAACAAGGACTCCTCGGAGTCGAAGTCCGACTCGAAGTCGTCCGACAAGGACAAGAAGCCGGCAGCGGCCTCGTCCAGCAAGGACGACTAGTACTCGTTGTGCCGCCGTATCCAGAGCGGCCGCGAGACGTCCTCGTCGCGGCCCTTCGGCGTGCGGTCAAGCAGGGCGTAGTAGGCCATCGCGAACTCGAGGCTGCGGGCGGTTGAGACGTAGGTCCGGTAGACGGTGCCTTCCTCGAGCGCGTGCACGCTCATGCCCGGTCCCTCGCTGACGTAACCCAGGACGTCCGTCCCGCACATCTCCGCGTTCTGCTCGACGGTGGCCGGGATGTCGCCCTCCAGGAACGGCTTCAGCTCTTCCTCCGTGTAGAGGAAGCCGAGGTCGCGGTTGAAGTCGCTGCCGCCGCTCGAGACCCAGTCGATCTCCCAGCCCATCCGGTCCCGGTAAGCGATGAGGTTCTCGACGGGCGCGCGAGAGTTGAGTAGGAGTGTCGTGTCCTTGGCCCGCATGTGCGGGACCTGGGGAGCGAGCGTGTCCGTGATCGAGGAGCAGACGGGGCAACCGCCGGTCCAGGACGGCCCGAACATGAAGTGGTAGATGATCAGCTGGGAGCGGCCGTCAAAGAGCTCGGCGAGGGTCTTCTCACCGCCCTCGGTCTCGAACCGGTAGTCCTTCTCGACCGGGACCCACGGCAGCTCACGTCTCTTGCGGGCCAGCTCGTCGCCGCGGCGGGTGAGCTCCTTCTCCCCCTTCAGCAGCTCGTCGCGCTCCGCCTGCCACTCCTCCTGGGTGCCGATCCTGTGCTCCGTCATCAGCGTGCCTCCTGTTGTCGGGTCCGCGGGTCGTCATATAGTTAGCACAATGACTAACGATACGTTCAAGGCCCTCGCGCACCCGCTGCGGCGGGACATCGTCGAACGGCTCAGCGGCGGGGTGGCCACCGTCGGCGAGGTGACCCGCGACTCCGGCGTCTCCAAGCCGACGATCTCGCGGCACCTGAAGCTCTTGGAGGAGGCGGGACTGGTCAGCCGTGTCGTCGAGGGCAGGACCCACCACCTGGCCCTGCGGCCGGAGGGCCTTGCCGAGGCCTCGGATTGGATAGAAACCCAGCGGGAGCGCTGGGGGCGCCTCTTCGACGTCGTCGGCGAGTACCTGGACGAGCGGAAGGAGCGACGGTGAGCGCCGAGTCCGGCCAAGTGGTGCGGATCGAGCGGACCTTCACGGCGCCCGCCGAGCAGGTCTTCGACGCCTGGACCAGCCCCGAGGTGATGCGGCGATGGTTCCACTGCGAACCCGACTGGGAGACCCCGCAGGCCGAGGTCGATCTACGCGTGGGCGGGAAGGTCCGAGTGGTGATGCGAAGGCCCGATGGCACCGAGGCCGGGGCGGAGGGCCGGTACACGCTGATCGACCGGCCGAGCCGGCTGGCGATGACCTGGACCTTCGGCGACGATCCCTCCAACGAGCAGCTGATCGAGCTCTCCTTCTCAGAATCCGACGGCGTGACGAAGGTCCTGCTCGTCAACAGCGGGATCTCGACCGCCGCGCGCCGCGATGGCCAGGACTGGGGATGGAACGGATGCCTCGACCAGCTCGAGCGGGTGCTGGCCGCTGCCTAGCTCGGCGGCGAGCAGGCCGGCTTATGGGGCGGCGCTGAGCCCAGGAACTTCTTCACAGCCCGATCGCACTCAGACGGCGGGATGATCAGGTTGCCGGCGGCCGTGGGTGCGCCCGTTGGCTTGAGAACATCGTTTCCATTGCTGAAGCCGATCGCGGCCGCGATGACCAGCTGGGGCATGGTCCACGCGCCCATGCTCGAGACCATCACCTGCGGCGCGTCCCAGGCGATAAATGGGCCCTTGACGAGGTTGTAGGGCAGGCGGAGCGGATCTGTCAGCCGGTCCTTGACTCCGTTGAGGATCAGCTGTTGGAACTGGGCCCTGTTGATGTCGGTGATCACGGGCGGGTTCTGGCAGATGCCGTTCGGTGTCACCAGGTTGTTCTCCCTGGTCCGCGCGAGTGCGATCGCCTGAAATCCGTTGAGGGTGTGCTCCCCCTTCGAGAGCTGGAGCTTGAACGCACCGCCCGAGATGCTGGAGCAGATCGTGGTGGGGACGTTCACCGTCACGCCCCCGATCGTGTCGATGAACCGCCGGAAGCCGTCGAAGTCGACGATTGCAACCTGGTCGACGTTGATGCCCAGGAACTTCTCAATCGTGCGAACGGTCAGCTTCGCGCCACCGATCGCGTACGCCGAGTTGATCTTGTTCTCGGGCTGGCCCGGGATCTGGGCGAGCGTGTCGCGCGGGATGGACAGCTTGCGGAAGTCGCCGCCGCCAGCCCGCACCAGCATCAGGGTGTCCGACCGGTAGGGGCCGTGCTTGCAGGTGGGGCCGGTCGGCTTGCCGCTCTCGACGGTCTCGAGGCAGCTCTTCGACTCCGCCTCGTTGGCGCCTGCGAACTCGCCGGAGCGTATGTCGGTGCCGATCACGAGGATCGTCTGCGGGCTCGCGGCCAGGAACGGGTTCCCATGGAGGGTGTTGCCCATGTCGGAGAGCTTTCCCTTCTGGATCTGGGAGGAGATCTCGAACGCGAGGAAGCTGATCGCGATCCACACGAGAGCGAAGATGCCCGTCCATCGGAGTACCCGGCGCCACAGAGGCAGGGCCGTGGCGGGGCTCCGCGGCGGTTTCTCCTCGCCGTCGCCACCGGCGTCCTTGCGCCCCTTCTTTTCGCGGACCTTCGACAGGTCGGGCGAGCGCAGCCTGCTGAAGAGGCCCGGACGCGACTTGTAGACCTTATAATCCGGGCGCTCCTCGTCGCCCCGCCTCTCGTCGGCCATCGGCTATCAATACTGACGAATGGACTCCCGGGAACGACGCGTGCGCTTGTGACGGTCGAAGCAATCGGCGTGGATCTCGGCGGCACGAAGATGCTGGTCGGGGCCGTCGATGCCGACCGCAACGTGGCGTACCGGTCGACCGCTCCGAGCATGGGATTGAGCCAGGACGAGCTCATCCACACGCTTGAGCGGGAGCTCCGGGCCGCGATGGTCGCCCGCCCCGAAGCCGGTGCCGTGGGGCTCGGGATCCCGTGCACGATCGACCGCCGGCGCGGGGTTGCCGTGATGGCCGTTAACCTCCAGCTGGCCGACGTTCCCATCCGCGACCTCATGCGGGAGCGCCTGGGCGTCCCGGTGGCGATCGACAACGACGCGAACGCCGCCGTCCTCGCCGAGCACCGCTTCGGCGCTGCCCGTGGCGCCACGAACGTCGTGATGCTGACGATCGGCACGGGGATCGGCGGGGGGCTGGTGATCGACGGCGAGCTGTACCGGGGGTCGGCCGGCGCGGGCGCCGAGCTTGGCCACGTCGTGATCGAGGCGGACGGCCCTCCCTGCCAGGGAAACTGTCCCAACCATGGCTGCGTCGAGGTGATGGCATCGGGGACCGCGATCGCCCGTGAGGGCCTGGCCGCGGCTGAGAGGGCGCCGGACTCGGCGCTCGGCCGGGCACTGGCTGCAGGCGTGGAGCTCGACGGCAAGGAGGTGACCGAGGCCGCGCTCGAGGGCGACCCGGTCGCGACCCGGGTGCTCGAGGAGGTGGGCCAACGCCTGGGCGTTGCGTTCGCGAGCTTTGCCAACATCTTCGACCCCGACGTGATCGTCGTCGGCGGCGGGGTGATCGCCGCAGGGGAGCTGCTCCTGGCGCCTGCGCGCGCCGAGTTGGCGGCAAGGGCGCTTCCTCCGATGAACGAGACTCCCGTCACGGCCGCGGAGTTCGGGCCCGATGCGGGCATGGTGGGGGCGGCGACGATGGCGATGCTCGAGCTTGAAGGCGGACAGGGCTGATGGCCGGCCGGCTGACCGTCTGCCCGACGCCGATCGGCAACCTCCAGGACCTGAGCCCGCGGGCCAGGCAGGCACTGGGGGAGGCCGACCTCGTCGCCTGTGAGGACACTCGGCGCGCCGGCCTGCTCTTCGAGCGCCTGGACATCCCACGCACTCGGCTCGTCTCCTACCACGAGGGAAACGAGGCCGAGCGGGCCGTGCAGCTCGCCCAGCAGGTGGAGCGCGGGGCCAAGGTCACGCTGATCAGCGAGGCCGGGACGCCGGTCATCTCCGACCCTGGCTTCCGCCTCATCCGCGCCTGCCTCGAGCGCGACCTCGACGTCGAGGTGCTGCCGGGACCCTCGGCGGTGACCACCGCGCTCGTCGCCTCGGGCCTGCCCGCCGACCGGTGGCGCTTCGAGGGCTTCCTGCCCCGCCGCGCCGGTGAGCTCGAGCGCGTGCTGCGCTCCGCCGAGACCGTGGTCGCGTTCGAGTCGCCGCGGCGGCTACCGCAATCGCTCGCCGCGCTCGCCGCGCTGGCGCCCAACCGGCCGGCGGCGGTCTGCCGCGAGCTCACCAAACTTCACGAGGAGGTGGCCCGCGCGCCCCTCGGCGAGCTGGCCCGGCGCTTTCGTGACGACGTGAAGGGCGAGATCGTGCTGGTCATCGCGCCCGCTCCCTCCGCAGGGGCGGAGGGGCCGGATCTCGCCTTCGCAGTCGATGCGTTGCGCCGCCTTGTGCAGTCCGGCGCGCGGCCGCGCGCGGCCGCCTCGGTCGTCGGCGCCCTCACCGGCACGCGCCCGAACGACCTCTATCGGGGCCTCACGGGCCGCGATCCACGCGAATAGACGCCCAGGGAGCGGGTTCAGGTGGGCCGTTCGGCGGCCGATACGTGTCGTGCAGGCACAAGGTCGTTTTTGACGGGTGAGGAATAGAAGTAGGATGCGCCGAGAGGAGATTGCGTTCGTGCCGAGGCAGGGCGCCTCGGCCCGGGAAGGAAAGGACGTTCCCGCCGGGATGAGCCGGACGCTCGCAGCATCAAGCACAGGAGGAGGGGGCATCCAGCCCCGGACAGGTGGCGCCTGAGACCCAGCGCGTAGATACGGGCCGCCGGACGTGGATCTCCAGGGCGGCTGCCGGCGGGGCTCTCCTCGTCGGACTCGTGCTCGTGCTCGTGATCCTCTTCGGAGGAAGCTCCGGCCGCACCTATCACCTGATCTTCGAGAACGGCGGCCAGCTCGTCAGCGGCAACCAGGTGCTCGTGGCGGGCCAGCCGATCGGCACCGTCAACAGCATCACGCTCACGGACGACCGGAACGCCGACGTCTCGATCTCCGTCGACGAGCCCCTCCACGAGGGGACCACGGCCGTCATTCGCGCGACGTCGCTGTCGGGCATCGCGAACCGCTACGTGTCGATCACCCCCGGGCCGAACAACGAGCCGATGCTGCCGGCCGATGCGACGATCGACCGCGGCAACACGACGTCGGTCGTTGACCTCGACCAGCTCTTCAACACCTTCAGGCCGCAGACGCGCAAGGCGCTCCAGAACGTCATCAAGGGCTCAGCCCAGCTGTACGCAGGCCATACGGAGGGCGCCCGGCGCAGCTACAAGTACTTCGAGCCCGCGCTCTCGACCGGGCGTCGGCTCCTCGACGAGATCACGCGTGATCAGCGGACCTTCACGCAGTTCATCGTCACCGGCTCGAAGGCCCTGGGCGCGGTCGCCGACCGGCGAAACGACCTCTCGGCCCTGACCCAGAACGCCAACCAGGCGCTGGGGGCGATCGCGAACGAGAATTCGTCGCTGGACCGCGTGCTCGTCGCGTTGCCGCCCACCCTGCGCCAGGCGAACACGACCTTCGTGAACCTCCGGGCGACGCTCGACGACCTGACGCCGCTCGTCAACGAGGCAAAGCCGGCGACCAAGCACCTCACGCCGTTCCTACGCAACCTGCGCCAGGTCTCCGAGCGGGGCGTTCCGGTGATCCACAACCTGAGCCTGGCCATCAACAGGCCGGGGCCGAATAACGACATCACCGAGTCGCTGCGGGCACAGCCGCGAGCCACTCGGGCGGCCGACCGGGCGGTCCCCAACGCGATCCAGGGCCTGAACGCCTCCCAGCCGGTGATCACCTTCGCCCGCCCGTACGCGCCCGACCTGTTTGCGTGGATCTCGAAGTTCTCGCAGGACGCCTCGTATTACGACGCCAACGGCCAATACGTGCGCGTCTCGACGGCGGAGGCGAACCCCTTCCACTACTGCACGGCCGGCGACACCAACCCGGTCTGCGGAGGACATCCGGCCGGCTCGCTGGAGCCCATCCCGCTCAGCCAGCAGTTCAGCGGTCTCCAGTTCGGGAACTTCACCCGGTGTCCCGGCGGCGCCACGCAGCCGATCTCCGGCTCGAACCCGTTCCTCGACGGGGGCAACCTCAACGGCAAGTGCGATCCCTCCGACGTCCCGCCCGGCCCATGAGAAGGATCATCGCCACAGCCGCCCTGCTCGCCGTCATCGCCCTGGCGTTCTTCGCCCAGGGCTCGGGCGGGTCGGGTGGGAGTTACGTGGTCCGCGGCATCTTCGACAACGGCGCCTTCCTCGTGAACGGCGAGGACGTCCGCATCGCCGGGGCCAAGGTGGGAAGCGTCTCCTCGGTCGACGTGACGATGCCGGGAGAGTGGGCCAACCGGGACGAGAGCCCGGACCCGGGCAAGGCCGTGGTCGTCATGGACATCACCGACGCGGGGTTCCAGGACTTCCGCCAGGACGCGTCCTGCATCATCCGCCCGGCCTCGCTCCTGGGTGAGAAGTACGTCGATTGCCAGCCCACCCAGGCGCATGCGCCAGGCACGACGCCGCCTCCCCCGCTGAAGGTCATTCCCTCAGGGCAGCCAGGTGCCGGCGAGCGGTTCCTGCCGTTGCAGAACAACGGCAAGGAGGTCGACATCGACCTCGTCAACAACATCATGCGGGAGCCGTTCGCCGACAGGTTCCGCTTGATCCTGAACGACCTGGGCGCCGGTTTGGCTGCGCGCGGCAAGGACCTCGAGGCGATCGTCAAGCGTGCCGACCCGGCGCTGCGCCAGACCGACCGAATCCTCCACCAGCTCGCGAATCAGAACCAAGAGCTCGCCAGGCTCGCCAAGGATTCCGACCAAGTGCTGGCGCCACTGGCGCGGGAGCGCGCGAAGGTCGCCGGCTTCATCCACAACGCCAACACGGCCGGGGAGGCGACGGCCGAGCGCAGCGCGGCCCTCGAGGCTGGGTTCGAGAAGTTCCCGGCTGCCCTTCAGGCGCTGCGGCGACAGATGGTGCAGCTTCAGCACTTCGCCAACCAGGCGGCGCCCACGTTCGCCGACTTCGCGGACGCGGCGCCGAACATCACCCGGTCGACCGAGGCGCTCGGACCGTTCGCTCACGCCTCGATTCCCGCGCTCCTCACGCTCGGCAAGGCCGCCGCCGAGGCGCAGCAACCCATCGTCAATTCCGACCCGACGCTGAAGAAGATCCGGGATCTCGCGCGCAAGGCGCCCGGCGGAGCAAAGAGCCTCCACAAGCTCCTGCAGAGCCTCCGGGCGACCGGCGGCAATGACGACCTGATGAAGCTCCTTTACTTTGCGAACGGCGGCATCAACGGCTTCGACAAGTTCGGCCACTTCCTCAGAGCCAATCTCATCCTCTCGCCGTCGTGCGTGACCCTGAACTCGGACCCCCAGTCCGGGTGCAACGCGAACTGGGGCGGGCAGACGGGCAAGGCCAAGGCGAGCGAGCTCGCAGCGCAGATGGCGGCACCGCTCACGGGCACCACGGCCCCCAGCGGCAGTTCCGCGGGTACGCCACTGGACGCTCAGGGCGATCCGGCGGGGGCTGCAGCGAGCGACTCACATTCGCATAAGCACAAGAAGCCGCACGCACCGTCGCTCGGCGCAACGAAGGATCTCCTCAACACCATCATCGGCAAGCCGGCCTCCGTGAAGAACGGGGGAACACCTTCGGGCACTTACACGACTCCGAGTCAGGGGCAGGCGCCATGAGGCGCGGCGGCGTCGGAGCAATCGCCTCGAGCCCGGTCATGGTCGGCGCGGTCACGAGCCTGATCGTGATCCTCGCGGTCTTCCTGGCCTACAACGCGAACAACGGGCTGCCCTTCGTGCCGAGCTACCGGATCTCGGTGCAGGTCCCGAACGCCGAGACGCTGGTTCCCGGCAACGACGTCCGGATCGGCGGTGTCCGCGTGGGGTTCGTCGAGGACGTGGTGCCGGTCCAGCACCAGGACGGCCGAGTGACGGCGAAGGCCGACCTGAAGCTCGACAAGAACGTCGACCCGATTCCGGTGGGCTCCACCGTCGTCGTGCGCGCCCGGTCAGCGCTCGGCCTCAAGTACCTGGAGATCAACCGAACCAACAACACCAACGGCTATCCGGAGGGCTCCACGCTGCCGCTCAAGGCGGCCAACCCGCATCCGGTCGAGTACGACCAGGTGCTCGGCATGTTCAACACCCCGACCAGGACCGCGATCCGACAGAACCTGGTCGAGTTCGGCGCCGTGCTCGCGGGCCGAGGCCCGCAGATCAACGCCGCCATTGGGCAGTTGCGGCCGCTCCTGCGCCGGCTGGAGCCCGTGGCACGCAACCTCGCCTCCAGCAAGACCGGGCTGGCCCGCTTCTTCCGTGAGGCCGGCAATTTGGCCGCCGAGGTCGCCCCTGTCGCACAGACGCAGGCGCACATGTTCGTCGCCTTGGACACCACCTTCGGGGCCCTGGCATCGGTCGCTCGGCCGTTCATCCAGGACACGATCACCGAGACGCCGCCGACGTTCGACACGCTCATCAACACATCGCCTCGAATCAGCACCTTCCTGCGTCACAACGCGGCGCTGTTCGCGGACCTGCGTCCGGGTGTCCACGCGCTCGACAAGAACTCGCCGGCGATTGCGTCGGCGCTCGAGACCGGAGCCCGCGTCCTTCCGGGTGTGCCAGCGCTGAACGCCCAGCTCGCGCCGACGGCCGAGTCGCTGGAGCAATTCGCCACGAATCCGAACGTGCAGGGCGGGATCTCCCGGGCCACACAGCTGGTGAACTCCCTCACTCCGACGCTTCGCTTCGTCGGGCCGGCCCAGTCCGTCTGCAACTACGCGACTCTGCTGTTCCGCAACGGGGAGAGCATCTTCAGCATCGGCGACGGCTTGGCGACGGGACAGCGATTCATCGTGATGTCCAGCCCGGGCGGACCGAACAACGAGACGAGCCCGGCTTCAGCACCCGCGAACAAGGCAGGGAACGAGACCAACCCGGGCCGACCGCCCGAGGCGAACTTCCTGCACGCCAACCCTTATCCCAACACCGCCTCGCCAGGTCAACACCCGCGTGAGTGCGAGGCCGGGAACGGCGGCTACATCAAGGGCAAGAAGGTCATCGGAAACGTTCCCGGCAACCAGGGCATCAAGACAGAGGACCAGATCGGAAGCCAGAAGAAGCCGAGATGAGCATCTTCCGCAACAAGCGGCGCGGCCCCGTTCGCTACAAGCCCTGGGAGGAGGCTCCCGACCCGCGCATTTTCGGCCGCAGCTACCGCGGGCCGAGCGCGGCGAAGATCGGCCTCCTCCTCGTGATCCTGCTCGCGATCGCGTCCTACCTGGCGTTCTCGAAGAAGATCCCGTTCACGAGCCCGGGCTACGAGCTCCACGCCACCTTCCAGAACGCGACCACGCTGAAGCCGAAGTCGCCGGTGCGGATCGCGGGCGTCAACGTCGGTGAGGTCACCGACGTCACCTCGCACGGGAACATGGCCGATGTCACGTTCTCGGTCGACAACGAGGGCCTGCCCATCCACAAGGACGCAACCGTGACGATCCGGCCCCGGCTGTTCCTGGAGGGCAACTTCTTCATCGACCTGCGTCCCGGGAGCCCGAACGCTCCCGATCTGTCGAGCGGCGGGGACATTCCGGTCAGCCAAACCGCGACGGCCGTGCAGCTCGACGAGATCCTGACCTCGCTGCAGAAGAGCAACCGCACTGACCTGAAGCAGGCGCTTCACGGCTACGGAAGTGCGCTCACCCACAAACCGACGCCGGCCGAGGACAAGACCCAGTCGCCCTCGGTCCATGGCCTGAACGCCGCACAGGCCCTCAACAAGACGTTCAAGTACGGGGGCAAGGCCGGCCGCACCTCGTCGATCGTGAACGAGGCGCTCCTGGGCGAGAAGCCCCACGACCTCTCGAACCTCATCCGCGCCCAGCGGAATGTGTTCAGGGAGCTCGCATCCGACCAGGGGGCGCTAAAGGGCCTCATCACCAACTTCAACACGACGGCGGGAGCGCTCGCCTCGGAGTCGACGAACCTGTCCGCGACGATCCGCGAGCTCGCTCCGACCCTCGAGCAGGCGCAGCCGACGCTTCGCCACGTCGATCAGTCGCTGCCGCCGTTCCGCTCACTGGCGATCCAGCTCGAGCCCGGCATCCGTCAGCTGCCCGAGACGGTTCGCACGGGCACGCCGTGGCTGATCCAGGTCAAGCGGCTACTGAAGAAGAACGAGCTCGGCAACGACGCCAAGTACCTGGCCAAGGCAGCCCCGGGGTTGGCTCAGACCACGGTCTCGTCGCCGTCCCTCTTCCACCAGACGGACCTCCTGAGCAAGTGCACGTCGCACAACCTGATCCCGGCGGGGAACACCGTCCTTCAGGATTCGGGCCCCGGCTACAACTTCACCACGGGTCAGCCCAACTTCCGCGAGTTCTTCTACTCGACCGTTCAGCTCGCCGGTGAGAGTCAGGTGTTCGACGGCAACGGTTCCTACGTGCGCTTCCAGGCCGGCGGGGGCCCTGTGACAACGAAGATGGACAACCCGGGTGGTGGCTTCGGCAACGAGGCCCTGTACGCGCACAACATCTCCCCGCCCCTCGGGACCCGGCCGGTGGTCAACGATCGGAAGACCCCGCCCATCCGCCCGGACGTCGCTTGCTTCAAGAATCCGGTTCCAGACCTCAATGGCCCCCTGGCTGCACAGGGGCCGGCCGAACCGAAGGCGATCAAGTGAAGCGCGCGATCCGAGAGCACCTCCGGGACTTCATAGCGATCGGCGTGCTGGCCGTCCTGGCGGTCGTCACGACCGGTGCGATCCTCGTCCGGCAGCAGGCCAACTTCCCCTCCTGGCTGCCGATCCTGGGCCAGAGCCACTTCGAGCTCAAGGCCGAGTTCAGCTCGGCGCAGGCCGTGACACCAGGACAGGGGCAGACGGTCGACCTCTCCGGAGTCAAGATCGGGAGCGTCCAGGGCGTGAACCTCGAGAGTGGGCGAGCGGTCGTGACCATGAACATCGATCCCAAGTACGCGCCCCTCATCCATACCGACTCGTCGCTCCTCCTGCGCCCGCGCACCGGCCTGCAGGACATGACGATCGAGATCGATCCGGGCCAGAACAACCAGGAGGTGCAGGAGGGCTCGACCATCCCCCTGGCCAACACGGAGCCGAACGTCAACGCGGATCAGATCCTGGCCAGCCTCGATGGCGACACCCAGTCGTTCCTGCAGCTGCTGCTCCAGGGCGGCGCCCAGGGCCTCTACGGCCACTCGGAGCAGCTCTCCGCCGGACTGCGGCGCTTCGAGCCGACCGTCCGCGACATCGCCCGCATCAACAGCGCGCTGGTGAAGCGGCGCCAGAACCTGCGTCGCGTGGTCACCAACTTCGGCAAGCTGAGCACGGCGCTCGGGCATCGCGACACGCAGCTGGCGCGCTTCGTGCGCTCCTCCAACACCGTGCTGGGCTCCTTCGCCAAGGAGCAGAACGCGATCCGCGCGACTCTCCAGGAGTTCCCGCCGACGCTGCAGCAGACGCAGAGCACTCTCACGAGTGCCAACCGGTTCGCACAGATTCTCGGGCCAGCCTCGCGCAAGCTCATCCCGTCGGCGCAGGCGTTGGCCCCGGCTCTGCGCCAGGTGCGGCCGCTGTTCCGGGAGACCAAGGGCCCGATCGAGAACCAGATTCGCCCCTTCGCGCGCGCTTCGCAGCAGCCGCTGAAGCACATCAAACAGGCTTCGCAGCCGCTCGCGGAGACGACGACGTCTCTCTCAAAGGCGCTCAACGACCTGAACCTCCTGTTCAACACGGTGGCGTACAACCCGCCCGGCGCCTCGGACGAGGGCTACCTGTTCTGGCTCTCGTGGCTCAACCACAACACCAACGCGGTCTTCTTCACCCAGGACGCCGGCGGGCCGCTCCGACATGGCCTCGTCCAGCTCTCGTGCAGCACCGCCCAGTCGGCGGACAGCATCGCGCTCAGCGACGACTTCCTCCACACCCTTCAGGACCTCTCCCGTGCGCCTACGTCGCAGCAGGTCTCTGAGGTCGATCCGAACTGCTTCCCGATCGCCGGGCCCGAGACGAGAGCGGGCTCATCGAATCCCCACACAACGGGCTCGACCACCCCCGACACAACGCCCTCGACCACTCCCAGCACGACGACAACGACCACTCCCAGTACGACGACAACGACCACTCCCAGTACGACGACAACGACCACTCCGGACACCACGACCACGACCACCCCGTAGATGGAGACCAGGCCACCGACAGTCACCCGCATCCTGATCGCCGTCGGCTTCGCGCTGTCGTGCTTCGGCCTGGCCCTGTTCCTCTGGATCGCATTCGGCGGCCCGCTGCCGCTGAAGCCCGAGGGCTACCGCTTCACGGTGCCGTTCACCGAGGCGGCGCAGCTCGCGGCCGAGTCGGACGTCCGAATCTCGGGCGTCTCCGTCGGCAAGGTCAAGTCGATCGAGCTGTCAAACAAGGGCGACTACGCCGACGCGGTGATCGAGCTCGACAGCCAGGTCGCGCCGATCCCCGACAACACGCGGGCCATCCTGCGCTCGAAAACCCTCCTCGGGGAGACCTACGTCGAGCTCACGCCCGGATCCAAGAGCGCACCGGATCTGCCCGAAGGCGGGAGTCTCCCGCCTGCGCAGGTCGCGAGCTCGGTGCAGCTCGACGAGGTCTTCCGCACGTTCGGCAAGCAGACGCGACAGAACTTCAAGGCCTGGATGCAGGGCTCGGCAGCCGCGCTCAAGGGGCGCGGTGCGGACTTCGGCCAGGCCCTCGCGGAGCTGGACCCGTTCTCCGAGTCGGCGAACCGCGCGCTCCGCATCCTGGACACGCAGCAGCACGCCGTCCGCGAGCTGATCCACAGCGGAGGCACTGTGTTCCAGGCGCTGTCGGAGCGCCAGGGTCAGCTCCGCAGCCTGATCCAGAACTCAGACAGGGTGTTCTCGACGACTGCCCAACGCAATCAGGATCTGGCGGACACGTTCAGGATCCTGCCGACGTTCCAGCGCGAGACGCGGCTGACGCTCCAGCGGCTCAACACCTTCGCGATCGATGCGGATCCCCTGGTGCAGCAGCTGAGGCCATCTGTGAAGCAGCTCAGCCCGACGTTCGAAGCAGTGGGGAAGGCGGCACCCGACCTCCAGCGGTTCTTCCAGGGCCTGCAGGGGACGATCGCCGCGTCGCACAAGGGCTTCCCGGCCCTCCGCAGGCTGCTGACCAACGACCTGACGCCTCTGCTCTCGCGACTCGGCGGGAACTTCCAGGGGCACTCCCCGTGGCTGGCCGAGTTCAACCCGATCATCAAGGTCGCGCAGAAGTACAGGCACGACATCACCGGGTTCCTGGGGAATATCGCCGCGGCGACGAACTGGGGTAACGGCGCGCCGGAGAGGGGCAACAGGTTCGTGAAGGTTCTCCGGACATCCAGCCCGCTGAATCCGCAGAGCGTCGCCACGTTCCCGCAACGCCTGACGATGGAGCGGGCGAACCCGTATTTCAAGCCCAGCGGCTACAACAAGCTGAACAGCGGCCTCCAGTCGTTCCAGAACACGCCGTGCGACACGGGAATCACAGCGAAGCTCGATCCCAACTCGCCCAACGACCCGAACTTCTACAACCGGTTCAGCGGCACAACGGCCCAGAAGAAGCAAGACGCGCAGGGCTTCTTCAACCGGATCAAGCTCTATGCCTTCAATGATCACCTGAGTACGACCGACGTCAAGCACCCGCCTTGCAAGAAGCAGGGCAACTTCAAGTCGATCGGGGCATTCCGCGAGTTCACGCCGTACCTGCACGTGCGCCGCGAGCCGTAGGCCTTGACCGGCCCAGTTCGTGGGCTAGGCTAGGGGGAGCCGCGTAGACGTAGAGGTGCTGCGCGGCGAGTCAATCGCGAAGGAGTGCCATGCGCATCAGGAGGAAGAGCGCCGTCGTTTTCGCCCTCGTAGCCGGTGGAGCGCTCGTTGTGGCCAGCATTGCCTTGGCCACCACGTCGTCGTTCACGTTCAGCTTCAGTCCCAGCAAGGTCCCGAAGAAGACCTACAAGGCGGGATCGCTGACCAGCAACCTGGTCACGAGCTACACGAAGCCGGGGAACAACATCCCGGGCGGTGCCGTGGAGCGGACCCAGCTCTTCCTGGACAAGAACTGGAAGATCAACCCGGGCGCTGCGAAGAAATGCTCCTCGAGCCAGCTGGCCAACAAGACGATGAAGCAGGCGATGGCGGCATGTGGAAAGGCGAATGTCGGAACCGGCGTCGCGACAGCCAGCGCCAACGGGCTGTTCACCGTCCGCGGCTGCGTGCTGCTGTTCAACGGGCAGCCCAAGAACAAGCAGACGACGCTGCAGGTCTTCACGCGCGTGCAGGTCTCGAACCCGAGCACGATCAGCTGTGCAAACCCCTCGAGCAACACGCAGGGCAACACGACGATCCTGCTGACCGGGGTGCTGAAGGACGCGAGCTCGCCATACGGCAAGGTCCTCGACGTCAACCACATCACTCAGGCGGCCGCGTTCCCACTCGAGATCTTCAAGACGACGATCAAGAAGGGGAACTACATCAGCGCCAGGTGCAAGGCCAGCAACGAGACCTGGAACATGAAGGTGGTCTGGACCTACAACAACGCGGCGAAGCGCACCGTGACTCGGAGCCAGCCGTGCAAGGTGGGTTCCTGACGAGCACGCGGTAGCGCGTTGGACTCGGCTGGCCGACCAGAACCATCTGGCCGGCCAGCCGAGACATGCCACTGGTGATGTCGCGAACTCTGGTCTAAGGTTCCGTCGCGGTGCGGGCCGATTGGAGTCGGCCTGCGTGAGGAGAGATAGCTCGGCGCGGATGGAGAGCGCGTCGAACGGCTGCAAAGGAGGCCGAGATAGATGCGGATCAGTAGGCGGTACGCCGTCCTAATCGCCGTCGCGGCGGTCGCTGGGGTGGCGATCGTCGGTGTCGCCCTCGCGGCGACGACGTCGAATTTCACGTTTCACGCGAACCCGAGTACGGCGCCCAAGAACACATACAAGGCCGGCTCGCTGTTCACGGACCTGGAGACGCACTACACGAATCCCGGGAACAACAAGCCCGGCGGGGCCGTCGATAGAACGCAGATCTACCTGGACAAGTACTTCAAGGTGGATCCGACCGCTGCCGCCAAGTGCTCGGCGAGCCAGCTCGCCAATAAGAACATGAAGCAGGCGATGGGTGCTTGTGGCAAGGCGCTCGTCGGTACCGGTGCCGCCCAGGCGACGGCCAACGGCCTGTTCGACGTCAACGGCTGCGTCCTTCTGTTCAACGGACAGCTGGAGGGCGGCAAGCCGACGCTGCAGGTGTTCACCCGAGTCCAGGTCTCGAACCCAAGCAAGATCAGCTGTACGAACCCCTCGACCAACACGAAGGGCAACACGACGATCCTGCTCACCGGCGTCTACAAGCCGACCACCGGCCAATACAGCAAGATCCTCGACGTCCAGCACATCACGCAGGCTTCGGCGTTCCCGCTGACCTCGTACAAGACAACGGTCAAGAAGGGGAACTACGCGAGCGCTAGGTGCGGAGCGGCCGATCACATCTGGCACATGAAGGTCGTCTGGACCTACAACAACGGCCAGACCGCGACCGACTCGCAGACGCAGAAGTGCACCGTCGGCTAGCGACCAGCTCGTAACGCCGAAGAGGTTCAGAGAGGCGCGGCAACTGCCGCCCCTCTCGTCGTTCCGGGTTTGAATTCGGCATGAAAAACCCGTCTGTGCCCGGGTGAATCCGCACGCAGCCTGGTACCGTTGAGGGGCTCCCGCTCGGGACTTCGCCGGTCGCCTGAAACTTCTGACGCTTGGCGGGGTTACCGACTGGGAACGACCTACGGTGCGGATGGAGAGCCGCGCCGGCAAGACACCTCTCAAGGAGGCGATTGATAGATGCGCAATAGGAGGCGGTTCGCCGTCATCACCGCACTGGCGGCGGCCGGGGCCCTAGCTGTCGCGGGCATCGCCATCGCGGCGACGACTTCGACGTTCAGCTTCAAGATGAGTCCGAGCAAGGCGCCGAAGACGACCTACAAGAACGGTTCCCTGTTCACGGACCTGGAGACGCACTACGCGAACCCGGGGAACAACAAGCCCGGCGGCGCGGTGGAGCGCACCCAGATCTTCTTGGACAAGAACTTCAAGATCAACACGGGCGCCGCGGGCAAGTGCTCGGCGAGCCAGCTCGCCAACAAGAACATGAAGCAGGCGATGGGGGCTTGTAGCAAGGCGCTCGTCGGCAGCGGCACGGCCCAGGCGACGGCGAACGGACTGTTCGACGTCAACGGCTGTGTCTTGCTGTTCAACGGCCAGCCGCAGGGCGGCAAGCCGACGCTGCAGGTGTTCACCCGAGTCCAGGTCTCGAACCCGAGCAAGATGAGCTGTACGAACCCCTCGAGCAACACGAAGGGCAACACGACGATCCTGCTCACCGGCGTCCTGAAGAATGCCTCGGGTCTCTACGGCAAGGTCCTCGACGTGGACCACATCACCCAGGCGGCTGCGTTCCCGCTCACGATCTTCAAGACGACGATCGGGAAGGGGAACTACATCAGCGCCCGGTGTAACGCGTCCAACAAGACGTGGAACATGAAGACCACGTGGACGTACAACAACAACAAGACGTTCACGTCGGCGAAGACCCAGAAGTGCACGGTCGGCTAACCACGACCTAGCGCCTGGCTCTTCGAGCCAACGCTGATCGAAAGGGGCGGCCTTCGGGCCGCCCCTTTCGCATTCTGTTTTCGAGTTTCCGCCGCAGGGGCGGGATAGGTTCCCTGCGACATGGCTTCCGCAAGACGCGGTCTCGCCGCCCTGCTCATCCTCGCCTGGGCCCTGACCTGGGCCGGGTGCTCGAGCGGTGGGAGCTCGATCGACGACTCCCAGATCATCTCGGCCCTCAATCTCAAGAAGGCGTCGACCGGTTACGAGATGAACGGCGACCCCTTCTGCCGGATCGACGAGCTTCTCAACAACGTCGACGAGGTCAAGGGCGCGCAGCACAAGAAGGGGAGCAACTTCGTGATCGCGGCACCGAAAGGTGAGGCCGGGGTGGTGGCGCAGACGCCCTTCGCGCCCGCGTGCAAGCGCCAGGCCCAGGCCGGTCTGAAGAAGCTCGTCAAGCCAGCGAAAAAGAACAGCTAGGAGTCATCTCCGCTCGGGTTTAGGCTTACCGGCGTGGCCACGAAGCGCGAGCCACGGCTTGTCTCACTCGGTTACGGGAGATTCGCCCGCGCTGATCGAATCTACGCGCTGATCCCGCTCGGTCCGGACGAGCGCGGCGAGGGCCGGCGCACCTATGTGCACGTGGAGGGGTTGTCGGAGCCGCTCGTCGCCTCCCGCTCCGAGAAGGCGATCCTCGCCGACGTCGAGGCGGCGCTGACGGAGGCGGCCGGCATCCCGCGAACCCGCCGGACTGCCAAGGGCCAGGAGACGCTGCTCTAGGCCAGGACCCCGGTCCTCGCCTTCGGGAACCGCCGGACCAGCGCCGGCAGCAGGGGCATCAGTCTGCGCACTGCCAGCTGCGATCCGGCGAGCGCCCGCTCCCGGGCCGGCCCCCAACTCAGGCCGAGCTCCGTTCGTAGCTCCGCTGGCAGAGTGCCCACCGTCACCATGCGCAGGAGCTCGACGGCCGGCCATGCGAGTGGCGTGAGGTCTGGGCGCAGGACCGCGTTGGCGACATCGCGTGTCGTGTCGGTCGCTCGCAGGCCGCCGTCCAGCATCGAATCCCAATAGCGGCGGAACGCCGCATAGTCCGCTGGCATCACCTCGCGCGGAATTGAATAGGCCTGGCCGAGCGTCTTCATCTCGTCGTAGTAGCGCTCGAGCTCGTCGGCGGTGAGCTGCGCTACGTAGCGCGTGTAGATCGCGAGCGAGGTGTCGATCAGTGTCGCGTGCACCCAGAGCAGGAGCTCGGGATCGAGCGCTCGGTACGGCTCGCCGCGGTCGTCGGTGCCGGCCACGCGCGTGTGGACTCGCCGCAGCCGGGTTGAGGCGGCCTTCGAGGTCTCGTCGTCGCCGAAGACGATGCTCAGCGTGGTGTCCAGGGTCCGGTAGAGGCGCCGCCACGGGTCCTCGCGGTAGTTCGAGAACTCGGCGACGCCGGCGGCGACGCCTGGGTGCGCCACCTGGAGGAGGAGGGCGCGGCCCCCGCCGAGGAGGAGCACGGCTTCGCCGTTGACGCGCCAGGTGAGCGATCCCGGACCGAACACGGCGACCTCGATTGTGGCGGTGCGACCGGCGTCTATGCTGGCCGCTCAGCCATGAGCTACTACGTCACCACGCCGATCTACTACGTGAACGCGGAGCCGCATCTAGGCCACGCGTACTCGTCGATCGCCGCGGACATCCTCGCCCGGCACATGCGCCAACGTGGCGAGGACGTCTTCTTCCTGACCGGAACGGACGAGCACGGCGAGCCCGTGGCGCAGGCCGCCGAGAATCTCGGGATCGAGCCGCGCGAGCTCGTGGACCGAAACGCTCCCAAGTTCAAGGAGCTCCTGCCGAAGATCGAGGTCTCGAACGACTTCTTCATCCGGACCAGTGATCCCCAGCACGAGGCAAAGGTCCAGGAGATCGTCCAGGTCGTCTACGACAACGGCTACGTCTACGAGGGGATGTACGAAGGCTGGTACTGCCCCAAGTGCGCCGACTTCAAGACCGAGCTCGAGATGGGGCCCGGGCACACCTGCCTGATCCACAACATCCCTCTCGACCGCGAGCGCGAGGAGAACTGGTTCTTCAAGCTCTCCGCCTTCCAGGAGCAGCTCGAGCACCTGTACGCCGAACGCGAGGACTTCGTGCGACCGAAGGCCCGCTACAACGAGGCCCTCTCGTTCATCCACGGCGGGCTCGAGGACGTGTCGCTGTCACGGCCGAAGCTGACCTGGGGGGTCGCGCTCCCCTGGGACCCCGAGCAGGTGACGTACGTGTGGTTCGACGCGCTCCTCAACTACGTGACGGCGCTCACCTACGCGCGCGAGGGCGAGGACCTGACCGAGCGCTACTGGCCCGCGTTCCACATCATCGGCAAGGACATCCTCAAGTTCCACGCCGTCTATTGGCCCGCCTTCCTGATGGCTGCCGGCTACGAGGTGCCGAAGGGCATGTTCATCCACGGATACCTGCTGATGGAGGGACAGAAGATGTCCAAGTCGCTCGGCAACGTGCTCGATCCGTTCGAGGTCATCGAGCGCTTCGGCGCCGACACGCTGCGCTATTACTGCTTCCGGGAGGTCTCCTTCGGGCAGGACGGCTCCGTGTCACCCGCGGGCTTCGAGGCCCGCTACGACACGGAGCTCGCGAACGAGTACGGCAACCTCGCCAGCCGCACGCTGGCGATGATCGACCGCTACCGGGACGGGCGCGTCCCCAAGGCCCAGACCGATCCCGAGCTCGCGGGCGGCGGCGACGGGCTGGACGGCCTCGAGGCCAAGGTGTGCGAGCTCCTCGATCGCGCGGAGCTCACGCAGGCGCTGGAGGAGATCTGGAAGCGGGTGCGGCGGCTCAACCGCTACGTCGAGGAGACCCGCCCATGGGACCTCGCAAAGGACGACTCACAGGCGGAGCCCCTGGACCAGGTGCTCTACAACCTGGCGGAGGGCCTTCGCGTGACGACACTGCTGCTGACCGCTTACATGCCCGAGACGGGCGAGCGGATGCTCGACGCGCTCGGTGTCGAGGGTCGCGAGATCCAGGCCTTCGGCACGCACGGAGGCGGCCAGGGCGTCGAGAAGCTGCCGCCTCTCTTCCCGAAGATCGAAGCCGCGGCCACTTAGCGCGCGAGCGGCGTACGAGCACCAACTTAGACTGCGCTCGTGGTCGATACGCACGCCCATCTCGGCGTCTGCGAGCCCGCTGACGGCGAGCTCGTGGCGGATGCGCGGCGCACTGGCGTGCGGCGGATCCTCACGGTAGGACTGGACGAGGCCTCCAATCGCGAGGCGATTCGCGCCGCCGCGGAGCACGAGGAGGTGTTCGCCTCCGTCGGGCGCCACCCGAACTCGGCCGGCGGGTTCGACGACGCCGCGGCCACCGACATCGCGGAGCTTGCGCGCCACGAGCGAGTTCGGGCGATCGGCGAGACCGGCCTCGACTACTACCGGGACTCGTCACCCCCTGAGGCGCAGCGCGAGGCCTTCGCCGGGCAGATCGTGATCGCCCGCGGCACGGGGCTGCCGCTGGTGATCCACCTCCGCGACCAACCGGGGACCACCGACGCACTCGACGAGACGTTCGCGACGCTGTCCACCGAGGCCGAAGGCGTCACCGTCATCCTGCACTGCTGCTCGGTGCCACCCAACCGGATCGGAGAGGCGATCGAGCACGGCTGGTACTGCTCGTTCGCCGGAAACGTCACATATCCCAAGTCGGACGACCTGCGCCACACCGCGCGGCTTGTCCCGGGCGAGCTGCTGCTCGCCGAGACCGACTCGCCGTTCCTGGCGCCGCAGTCCGTCCGCGGCAAGCCGAACCAGCCGGCCAATGTGGTCGAGGTGGGCGAGCTGCTGGCGTCCGAGCGCAGTGTCTCCTACGCGGAGCTCGAGCGCACGGTGGAGGCGAACGCGGAGCGAATCTTCCGGTGGTGAGGCTCGGCCAGAACTTCCTCGCGGACCCGAACCTGCTCGATGCGATCGTGCGCGACGCCGAGCTCGAGCCCGGCGACGTGGCGCTCGAGATCGGCGGCGGGGAGGGAGTCCTCACCGAGCGGATCGCCGAGCGGGTTTCGCATGTCCACGTGGTCGAGCTCGACGACCGGCTGGCGGATGGGCTCGAGGAGCTCGCCGAGCGTGCCGGGAACGTCTCGGTGGTGCGCGGCGACGCGATGCGCCTCGATCTGGCGGCGCTGGATCCCCCGCCGACGACGGTGCCGTCGAACCTTCCGTACTCGGTCGCGACGCCGGTGCTGCTGCGGACGATCACCGACCTCCCGGGCGTCGTGAGGTGGACGGTCATGGTCCAGCGCGAGATCGCCGATCGGCTTCGCGCGGAGCCAGGCACATCCGCCTATGGCTCCCCGAGCGTTCTCGTCCAGCTGGCCAGCGAGGTTGAGCTGATCCGGACCGTGAACAGGGCGGTGTTTCGGCCGCGGCCTCGAGTGGACTCGGCGCTAGTGCGGCTTCGGCGCGTCGGCCCCGCTGCAGCGGCCGGCGTGGCGCGGCTCGTGCGCGACGCCTTCGCCCACCGGCGAAAGCCCCTCGCGAGCTCGCTGGAGCTGGCCGGCGGGCCGTCTCGTCAGGAGGTGCGGGCGGCGCTGGGGCGCCTCGGACTCGAGCCGGACCTGCGCGCCGAGCGGCTGGCGCCGGCGCAGTTCGCCGAGCTCGCCGTTGAGCTGGGGGTGGCTTGACGCTCCGGGCTCCCGCCAAGCTGAATCTGTGCCTCTACCTCGGCCGGCCCCGGGACGACGGGCTCCATGAGCTGCGCTCGCTGTTCTGCCCGCTGACGCTCTTCGATCGCATCGTGGTGGCCGAGGCAGAGGCTGACGAGGTCGTGTGCCCCGGCGTCGACGGGCCGAACCTGGCCGGCGCAGCGCTCGCCGGGCTGCGCGCTCGCGGATGGTCCGGGCCGCCGGTGCGGATCGAGATCGAGAAGCGGGTCCCGGTGGCCGCGGGCCTCGGCGGCGGCAGTGCCGATGCCGCCGCGGTGCTGAGGCTGGCAGGCGATGGGGTGGATGGGCTTCCCGAGTTGGCCGCGGAGCTCGGGGCGGACGTTCCGTCCCAGCTCGACCCGGCATTCGCCCTGGTCGGAGGTGCCGGCGAGGTGGTGGAGCCGCTGGCGCCGCCGCGGCACTTCGGCGTGGTCCTGATCGCGGCCGGCGACGGGCTCTCCACGGCGGACGTCTACGCCGAGGCGGATCGGCTCGGCCTCGGTCGCGACCCGGACGAGCTCGAATCGATCGCCGCGGAGCTACGCGAGACAGCAGGGCGAGGGGCGTCGCCGCTGGAGTACCGCGAGCTCCTGGTGAACGACCTCGCGCACGCGGCAGTGTCGCTGCGGCCCTCGATCGGCGCGGCGCTCGCCGCACTCAGGGACGCGGGAGCCGAGGTGGCGCTGGTGACTGGGTCGGGGCCGACCGCCTTCGGGATCTTCGAGGACATCGCAGCGGCCGATGCCGCGGCTGGGCAGCTGGCGCCGCGCTTCGCCGGGGCGATCGTCGCGGGGCCCGATCCGGAGCGATGAAGCCGGGCGGGGAGAGCAAGCGCAGGGAGCGGGTGATCCAGGTCGCGGTGGTCCTGCTGATCATCGGCGGGCTGATCGCGTTCAGCCAGCTCGCGCCCGACATCAGCCTCCAGAGCACGCTGAACGACGTTGCGAAGAAGGTTGGGAAGTGGACCTACCTGCTCGTCGGCATCTCGGCGTTCATCGAGACGGCGGCGTTCGTGGGGCTCGTGCTGCCCGGGGAGACCGTCGTCATCCTCGGCGGGGCCGTCGCGGGGCAGGGAGAGACCTCGGTCATCCTCACCATCGGGATCGTCTGGGTCTGCGCGGCCGCCGGCGACTCGGTCAGCTTTCTGCTCGGCAGGAGGCTCGGCCGCGGCTTCGTCATGCGTCACGGGCCGAGGGTGCGGATCACGCACGAGCGCTTCGCCCGGGTGGAGGACTACTTCTCTCGGCACGGGGGCAAGACGATCCTGGTCGGGCGGTTCATCGGGCTGGTGCGGGCGCTCGCCCCCTTCGTGGCCGGGAGCTCGGGCATGCGTTACACGGGCTTCCTGCCGTACAGCGTCCTCGGCACTGGGCTGTGGGCGGCCGCGTACGTGCTGCTCGGGTACTTCGCCTCGCGGAGCCTGGACGCCGCCGCCCACGCTGCCGGGCAGGGCACGCTCTTCTTCGGCATTGCGATCGTCGTGATCGTGGGGATCGTGTGGGGGGTCCGGTTCCTGCGCGATCCCGCGAACCGGAAGCGGCTGGTCGCCGGGATGGAGGAGCGCCCCTTCCTTCGCCCCCTGGTGGCGCTGGGGCGCAGGATCCAGCCTCAGGCGCGGTTCGTGCTCGCGCGGATCACCCCTGGCGGGCTCGGGCTGGAGTTCACCACGCTGGTGGCGGTGCTGGCGGTCTCGGTCTATCTCGTGGTCGCGTACACGTCGACGATCTCGGCTCACCCGGGGCCGACCCCGGGGGATCAGGCCGTCCTTGACTTCGTGAACAAGATCCAGGTGGCATGGCTCGTCTCCCTGGCGAAGGTCGTGACGACGCTGGGAGCCTCGGCAGTGGTGCTGCCACTCGCGGTCATCGCCGTCGCCTTCCTCGCCTGGGAGCGGCGGTGGCAGGAGGCCGCGGTACTGGCGATCGCGATGGTGATCATCTACGTCGGGGTGGCGGAGCTGAAGGCGCTAACGGACCGCCCGCGCCCGCCGGACCCTCTGACGGGCTCCACGGGCTCGTCGTTCCCTAGCGCGCACGCCGCCCACTCGATGCTCTACCCGTGGCTGGCGCTGACGCTCGTCATCCGCCTTCGGCCCGGCATTGGTGGGGGCACCGCCCTGCTCGTGGCGGGATTCGCGATCGCGGCCCTCGTCGGGCTCACGCGCGTCTACCTTCGCGTCCACTACATGAGCGACGTGACGAGTGGCTGGGCGTTCGGCGCAGCCGCGTTCTGCCTCTGCGGGGCAGTCGCGATGCTCGTCACGCACCTCCGCAGCAACTCGGCCCGGGCGAGCCCCGCAGGCTGACGCCTCGAGGTTTGGGGGAGGCAGATCGGGTCGCCATCGCCCGCGTACGGCACAATTCGGCCTGGAGATGCTGGATGTGGGGATCGGCACCGAGTACTTCCTGTTCGGCGGGGCGGGCGTCGTCACCCTGCTTGCGTTCACGGCACTGATCCTCGTGCCGGCAATCGGCGCCTACGGCCGCACCTGGGAGAAGGCGACGGCGGTCCTGCTCTCGGTGTTCGTCCTCGTCGTCCTCGTCCTGATCGGCGTTGCGATCGGGGTGCTGATCGTCTACTTCTGGCCACAAATTACGCAGGTGCTTCCGGGGATTTGAGGCTCAGCCCGGCCTCGGGCGGGGTGGTCGCGACTACCATGCTCCGGTGACACCGGAGCAAGCCGAGCGCAAAACGCCTGCAAAAGGCGATACCGAGGGTCTGCTGGAACAGCTTTCGGCGGCGATCGAGTCAGGGGCCGGCCTGCCGGCCGTGACGCGCGCCGCCGGGCAGGCGCTCGGGGCCAGCTTGGCGCTGATCGACCGCTCGAGCGCGGTGCTCGGCGTGGCCGCCTCATCCCAGGCGGAGGAGAAGAAGCTGCTCTCCGGCGCCGACGACGTGGAGCGCGTTGAGCTTCGGGTCGCGGACGCGGTCGTCGGCGAGCTTCGCTTCCGGTCGCGCGGCGATGCGGCGTCGCCGGTGGTGGCGCGGATGGTGTCGACGCTGCTCGCCTTGGAGGTTGAGCGCTCGCGCTCGCCGGAATGGGCCAGCGACGAGGCGGCATCGGCGTTCGTCCGCGCGCTGCTCAACCGCCAGGTCACGGACCGCGGGGACATCATCGCCCGGGCCGGGGAGCTCGGGGCGGCGGTCGAGCGCGGCGCCGGCGTGATCGTGGCGCGGGCTGTGCCGATGACGGCCCAGGCGGGCGATTGGCGAGGGCGGGTGCTGACGGTGGCGCTGCGGGCCGTTCGGTCGGTGGGGTCCGGTTCGGTGGGCGCGCTCGGCGAGGGCGAGACCGCCGAGGTGGTGGCGATCGTGCCGACCAGCGAGGACGAGCATCTCGCCCGCGCGGCGCAGGCCCTCGAGCGGGAGCTGGGCGCGGCGCTCGCCGGGTTCGGAATCACGGTGGCGCGGAGCCGCTGGACCGAGGACCCCGTCGACCTCTACCGCGCCGGCAAGGAAGCCGAGCTGGCGGCCAACGTCGCCGAGGCGGAGGGGCACACGCTGCTGGCGTTTGAGAACACGGGCGCGTACCGGTTGCTCCTGCCGGCGATGAGCGAGGACCCGGGAGAGCTGGAGAGCTTCTACCAGGAGACCCTCGCGCCGCTCGCCGCCTACGACGAGCAGTACGAGACCGAGCTCGTCAAGACCGTGGAGACCTACCTGGACAACGACGGCAATGTGGCGCAGACCGCGGCGAGCCTGTTCACCCACCGGCACACGGTCCGGTACCGCCTGGAGCGGGTGAAGGAGCTGACGGGCCACGACATCGGCTCGAGCGAGGGGCGGGAGAAGCTCAGCCTCGGCCTCAAGGCGATGCGGGTGCTGGGCATCCCGACCGCGGCGGGTCCGGCGACCGAGCCGGGGGCGGAGGGTGGCCGGGTCAGGCTGCCCGCGGAGGACTGACCGGAGGATCGCGATGGCCGGCGAGTGGATCGATGTCTCGGTGCCGGTTAGCGCGGGGATGGTCCACTGGCCCGACGACGGGCCTGTGCGGTTCGAGGCCATTTCTCGCATTTCGGACGGCGCCGAGGCGAACGTCACGAAGCTCGACATGAGCGCGCACACGGGCACGCACATGGACGCGCCGCTTCACTTCTTCGAGGACGACCCGGGCATGGAGGCGTTCCCGCTCGAGATCGGGATGGGCAGGGCGCGCGTGATCTCGATTGAGGGCAAGGAGCCCATCGACCGCGGGCCGCTCGAGGACCTGGATATCGAGAGCGGGGAGCGCGTCCTGTTTCGCACCGTGAACTCGGAGCGCGCCTGGTGGGAGCGCGACTTCGACCCCGACTTCGTCTACGTGTCGTACGAGGCGGCCGAGCTCCTCGGCGAGATCGGGGTCGCGCTGGTCGGCGTCGACTATCTGTCCGTGGGCGGCCCCGGGGATGAGGGAGGGGACGTGCACCGCGCGCTGCTCGGCGCCGGCGCGTGGGTCGTCGAGGGCCTCGACCTGTCGGCGGTAGAGCCCGGCGACTACGAGCTGATCTGCCTGCCGATCAAGCTGGTCGGCAGTGACGGCGCTCCCGCTCGGGTCCTGCTGCGGCCTGCCGGAGGCTGAGCGTCAGCCGTCGGTGCGGCTGACGCTCGCGGCGAGCTCGCCAAGCGGGACGTCGGTGTCGGTGAGCCTGTCGCGGTCGATCGTCGCCTTGGAGCGGATCAGCTCCTGGATGTCGTCGATGACGTCCCAGACGTTCACGTTCATGCCCGCCAGCACCCGGCCGTCGCGGAGCCAGAAGGCGATGAACTCGCGGGCGTCGTCGTCGCCGCGGAAGACGACCTCGTCCCACTCGGTCGCGTAGCCCGCGTACTCCATGCCGACGTCGTACTGGTCGGAGAAGAAGTAGGGAATGTTGTCGTAGGGGACGTCCTTGCCGAGCATGTTGCGCGCGGCCGCGGGGCCCTGGTTGAGGGCGTTTGCCCAGTGCTCGACGCGGATGCGCTCGCCGAGGAGGGGGTGGACGGCGTTGGCGATGTCGCCGGCGGCGTAGATGCCCGGCGCACTGGTCTCGAGGCGCTCGGTGGTGAGGACGCCGTTCTCGACCTCCAGGCCGGCGTCCTCGGCGAGCTTAGTGCGCGGGGCGACGCCCACGCCGACGACGACGAAGTCGGCGTCGATCGAGCGGCCGTCGCCCGTGCGGACCGACTCGACGCTCTTGGAGCCCTCGAAGGACTCGAGCGCGGTCTCGGTGAGGAGCTCGACGCCGTGGTCGGTGTGGATGTCGCGGTAGATGGCGCCCAGCTCCGGCCCGAGCACCCGCTCGAGCGGGAGTGAGGACATCTCGAGGACGCTCACATCGCAGCCCTTGGTACGGGCAGAGGCGGCAATCTCGGCGCCGATCCAGCCGGCGCCGATCGTCACCAGCTTGCCGCCGGCCTCGATCCGCTCGGCGATCGCGTCGGAGTCGGCGACGGTGCGGAGGTAGAGGATTCCGTCGAGGTCGGAGCCGGGAACGCTGAGACGGCGCGGCTCGGAGCCGGTGGCGAGGAGCAGGCGGTCGTAGCCGATGCGCTCGCCGCCGGCGATGACGACCTCGGAGGAATCGGGGTCGATCGATTCCACCTCGGTGGAGATGCGCAGGTCGATGTCGTTGGCCTCGTAGTAGTCGTCGTTGTGGACGTAAGGCTTGTCCGTCGTCTCGCGGCGCAGGTACTCCTTGGACAGCGGTGGGCGCTCATACGGGCGCTCGGGCTCGGCGCCGATCAGGACGACGCGGCCGTCGAAGCCCTCATCGCGCAGCGTCTCGGCGGCCTTGGCGCCGGCGAGGCTGGCGCCTACGATCACGAAGGTCTGGTCGGTCGGCATCTGTGCCTCCTGGGGTCAGGTTTGGCGCGCCGCGAGCGCGAGGAACTCCTGTCGGGTGCGAGGATCGTCGCGGACGAGGCCCCGAAGGGCTGACGTGGCGGTGAGCGTTCCGGTCTTCTGAACGCCGCGCAGGGACATGCAGAGGTGTTCGGCCTCGATCACGACGCCGACTCCCTTGGGCTCGAGGTGCTCGTCGATCCAGGCGGCGATCTCGCTCGTCATCCGCTCCTGCACCTGAAGGCGCCGGGCGAACAGGTCGACGACGCGGCCGAGCTTCGACAGGCCGATGATCCGGTCGCCGGGGAGATATCCGACGTGCGCGACGCCGTGGAAGGGCAGAAGGTGGTGCTCGCAGAGGGAGCTGAACTGGATCCCGCGGGCGATCACGAGCTCGTCGTAGCCCTCGTCGTTCGGGAAGGTGGTCGGGTTGAAGGGCTCGGGGCTGAGCAGCTCGGCGTATGCCTTCGCGATGCGGCGCGGCGTGTCTCGCAGGCCGTCGCGTTGCGGGTCCTCGCCGAGGGCGAGCAGGAGCTCGTGGGCGGCGTCCTCGGCGCGCTCGAGGTCGATGCGGTTGCCGCTCTCGACGGCGTGGAGGAGAGCGAAGTTCACGCGGCCTCCAGTTGAAGGACGGCGCTGCACGAGCGGCCGACCGGGTCGTGCTCGTGGCGGACGGCGTGCAGGCCGCTGCCCGAGCCGTCGAGGATCCCGTCGACGACGGCGTCGACGAGCTTGCACACGAGCGCGGGGCGTTCGGGGGAGATCAGCGGGCATGGGCATCCGACGAGCACCAGCCGCTTCCCGTCGATGCGGGCGTCGAAACCGAGGCGGGCGAGGACGCGGATGAGCTCCGCGTTGCCGTCGCCCGGGCCGGCGTCCGCGACGGCGTTGCGGCCCCAGCGCGTGCCGAGCCGCCGGAGTGTCCGCGGGTCGGGCGTAGTCGCGCCCAGGGCGGCGCCGAGCAGCTCCGCCATCGCCAGGAAGCCGTCGTCGGGGACGGTCCAATCCTCCCGGAGGCTGAAGACGGTGCGGGGACGGCCTGGTCTGTCCGTCGGCTGCGGGCGTCGCTCGACGAAGCCGTCGGCCTCGAGGGCGCTCAGGTGGGCGCGGGCCGTGTTGGGGTGGACGCCGGCCGCCTTCGCCAGGTCCTCGAGGGAGGCGGGACCGCTCGACGCGAGCCGGCGAACGAGCCGGGCGCGAACGGGATCAGCGACTGCATCGACCATGGAAACCATTTCCTACAAAAAATTGTAGGGAATTCGCGTAAGTCGTGCGTTACGGTGGCTGGGCTACCCGGCGCGGGCGTACGGCTCGAGGCCCTCGATCGCCCGCTTGATCGACCAGTTGTGGTTCCAGCGGAAGACGGGGCGCAGGACCGGGGTGAGGATGCGCAGGAGTGGCCGGTCGGCGATGACGCGCCAGTCGAAGTGGATGTGGACCTTGCCGTCCCTCGGCGTGAGGGTCCAGACACCCTTGCCGGTGAGATCGCCGACCACGTTGACCTCGAACGCGTTCGGCCGCTCGATCCTGGTGATCTCCGAGCGGGTCTTCAGGTGGTAGGGGAGCCGGCCCTTGAACTCCTGCTGCGAGACGCACCCAACCCCCGGCTCGCAGTCACCGTCGACCTTGATGTAGACCTCCTTCCACCACTCCGGGTAGGTGCGCGCATCGGCGAGCGCGTCGAACACCGCCTCCTGCGGCGCGTCGACGTCCCACTCGTCGATGAACACGTACTCGTCGGCCACTTGCTACCTCGCTTACGCGGGTCCGGCCCGCTTGGATCATGGTCTCGGTCCGGTCTACGCTATGCCGGACTCTGGGGAGTCGTCCAAGTGGCAGGACCCTGGTTTTTGGGGCCAGTTATCCCGGTTCGAATCCGGGCTCCCCAGCTCGGCGGTTGTCGCTTTACTCACGCATAGCGCCAATAAAGCGACAACCGCCCGGGAAGGATGCTTGCGCTCGGCGCCACCAACGCGGTGGGACGGGCCCCAGCGCTCTACGATTCCGAAGGTGAGCGGCCCGACCGTGTTGATCATGGCCGCCGGCGAGGGGACTCGGATGCGCTCGTCGGTGCCGAAGATGCTCCATCCCGTTTGCGGGCGCCCAATGGTGGCCTGGCCAGTACTTGCCGCCCGCGAGGCCGGCGCGGAGCGCGTGTGCGTGATCGTCTCGCCCGCACGCGACCTCTCGTCCGCGCTTCCCGAGGGAACCGAGACGGCCGTGCAGACCCATTCCGACGGTACCGGCGGCGCCGTGCGCGCTGCGCTCGGCGCGATCCAGGGCTCCGAGACCGTGATCGTCATGAACGGCGACCACCCCCTGGTGACGCCGGAGGCCCTCGAGGACACCTACCGCGCGCACACGGATTCCGGCGCAGCGGCGACCGTGGTCAGCGTCGAGCGCGAGGACGCCGAGTCGCTCGGGCGCGTGGTGCGCGACGCCAACGGCGACTTCGAGCGCATCGTCGAGACCAAGTACCCGGAGGGGGTCCCGGTCGAGATCCTCGCCATCCACGAGGTCAACACGAACACCTTCGCCTTCGACGCCGAGGCGCTGGCCGATGCAATCGGCCGCATCACCAACGACAACTCCGCCGGCGAGTACTACATCGGCGACGCGCTGCAGCTCATGCGCGAGGACGGCAACCGCGTGATCGTCCACAAGGTCGACGACATCTCAGTGAACATCGGCGTCAACAACCGCGTCGAGCTTGCGACCGTGAACGAGATCGCCCGCCGGCGGATCAACGAACGCCACATGCTCGACGGCGTGACGCTCACTGACCCCGCCTCCACCTGGATCGACGCCGACGTCGAGATCGAGCCCGACGCCGTCATCGAGCCCGGCACCACGCTCCGCGGCCGGACCCGCATCGGCGGCTCCAGCATCATCGGCCCCCACGCGACGATCATCGACTCGACGGTCGGCTCCCAGGTCACGGCCCCGCACTCCTACGTCACCGGCTGCGAGATCGGCGACGCCTGCAGCGTCGGCCCGTTCGCCTACCTGCGGCCCGGCACCGTGCTCGCCGAGGGGGCGAAGGCCGGCACTTTCGTCGAGCTCAAGAACTCGAAGATCGGCCGGGGGACGAAGGTACCGCACCTGTCGTACATCGGCGACGCGGACGTCGGCGACGAGACGAACCTCGGGGCGGCGACGATCACGGCCAACTACGACGGATTCCGCAAACACCGCACGAAGATCGGGCACGGAGTGCATACATCCGTTGACACGACCCTGGTCGCTCCGGTAAGCATCGGCGACGGCGCCTACACTGGCGCCAACTCCGCGATCACCGAGGACGTGCCGCCCGGCGCCTTGGGGATCGCGAGGCCCAAACAGGAGAACGTCGAGGGCTACGCCGACAAGAAGGCGCGCGAGGAAGCTGGAGAGGAAGACACGGAGGACTCGTGACCACCATCGAGGAACGCCCCGCGATGCTCAGCTCGATCCCGCAGGAGTACACGAAGCGCCTGATGGTCTTCGGCGGCCGCGCGTCGATGGAGCTCGCCGCCAAGATCGCAACTAAGCTCGACGTCGACCTCGGCAAGGTGAAGCTCCAGACCTTTGCCGACGGCGAGGTGTACTGCCGCTACGAGGAATCGATCCGCGGCGCCGACGTCTTCCTGGTGCAGTCCACAGCCGCCAACGAGGCGCACGGCATGACGCCGAACGACTCGCTGGCCGAGCTCCTGATGATGATCGACGCCGCCCAGGGCGCGTCCGCGCACCGCATCATCGCCGTCATGCCCTGGTACGGCTACGCCCGCCAGGACAAGAAGTCCGAGCCGCGCGAGCCGATCTCAGCGCGCGTCGTCGCCAAGTGCCTCGAGGCGGTGGGCGTCGACCGGGTGCTGACCATGGACCTCCATTCCGGCCAGATCCAGGGCTTCTTCGAGGTCCCCGTCGACCACATGACCGCGATGCCGATGCTCACCCAGTGGTTCATGGACCAGGCGTTCACCGAGGACCTCGTGATCGTCTCCCCGGATGCGGGCCGGGTGAAGGTGGCCCGCAACTTCGCCCGCAAGGTCGGCGTCCACTGGGCGGTGATGGAGAAGGAGCGCCCGGCGCAGCAGGTCGCGGAGATCGGCTACGTGGTCGGCGACGTCCGGGGCAAGACCGCGGTGCTCGTCGACGACATGATTGACACCGCGGGAACCCTCTGCGCGGCCGCCGACACCGTGCGGGAAGAGGGTGCCGCCCGCGTCATCGCGACCGCGACGCACGGCGTCTTCTCCGGCCCTGCCTACGAGCGCCTGGCGTTCGAGAACTCGCAGATCGAGCGCATCATCGTCACCGACACGATCCCGCTCCGCCCCGGCGCGCCGGACAACATCACCGTGCTCCCGACCGCGCCGGTGCTGGCCGACTCGATCCGCCGGATCTTCGCCGACGACTCCGTCAGCGAGATCTTCGCCGGCGAAAACCAGCTGTTCTAGCGCTCGGCGCAACCCTCCGTGACCCCGCTGCTGTCCGAGATCGGGCTTCCTCTTGACCTGATCGGCGCCGCGATGCTGGCATTCGGGCTGTTCCGGCCGCCGAAGCCGATCTCCGCCGGCTGGCAGCGCTCGCCATGGGAGGCGAGCCAGGACCAGGCGTTTGGCGTGGTGGGCTTTGTGTTTCTTGCCTCTGGCTTCACCCTGCAGGCTCTTTCCAACCTCGGGTTGGGGCACGTCACGCAGACTGCGGCGGCGGACGCCGCGCCGCTGATCGTGCTCGTGGTCGGCTCGGGCCTCGCGTACCTCCTGTACGGCGTCGTCTACATCTGGCGGTTCCCTCGCGAGTACGCGCGCGCGGCCGGAGACGCCGCCCGACCCGTCCGCCGCCACGCGCGCGGCTGGCGCTTCTGGGCGTTCGTCGAGGAGTAGCCGGCCCCCAGGCAGCGGGTCAAAAGATGACGCCGGCGATGATGAGCGCGCCGAGGATCGCCCCCACGACGCCGACAATCCCGAGCAGCAGGAAGGCGACCGACTTCCCCCAGTCGTGCCACCAACTCTGGTGGTAGTGGCTTCGGCCCTCCTGACTCACCGTCTCCGAATGCTACGCCCCGGCCAGGCGCGTTCCCGGCTCAGACGCCAAAGTCCGAGATCTTCCACTCGTCCCTGACCAGGAACAGGTGGAACGTCGTCGACCGCGTGCCCTTCTCACCCGGTGAGCTCAGGCTGGCGTCCACCACCGCCTGATTGCCGCTCACGCGCGCGTCGGCGATTTTGGTGATCTTGGTGCCAGCGAGCTGGTCGCCCAGGAACGCCTTCAGGATCTCGTCGCAGCCCTTCAGCCCCTCCCGTGCCGCGATGCTCCCCGCTCGCTGCTCGATGGTCCGCTGCTCCTCTTCGGTCAGCTGGTCGCAGGCGGTCTTGAAGTCCCGGTGCTGTGCCGCCGCGAAGAACCCCTCCACCGCGTCCTGGGCGCGCTGCGCCTCGCTCGGAGGGTTGGAGAACGGGCCCACGTCGGCGATCGCGAGTGCGGCCACGACAATGCCCGCCAGCAGGATGAGCGCCGCGATCCGCCGGCGTGCGACCTCCGACAGGTTGCCCATGGGCGGAAGCTAGCCGCCGCGAGCGGCTGATGACGCAGTCGGGTGAGTGGCTGCCCGGAGGGAGTCGGCGTCGCCGCCGGAATACCCTCCCCGGCCGATGAAGCGCATCGGCCACAAAGGCGCGGACAGGATCCGGCCGGGGAACACCCTCGAGAGCTTCGAGGCCGCGGTCGACGCGGGCGCGGAGATGGTCGAGCTGGACGTGCTGCGGCCCCAGGCGGAGTTCCGGGACGGCGCCGACTGGCGCCAGGCCGTGGCCGGCCCGGTCGACGACGGCGCGCCGCCGCTGCTCGTGGCCCACGACTGGGGCGACGCTGCGCGGCGGAGCCCGATGCGCTTCGACGAGGCCATGGACGCGTTCACACGTCCGCCCCTGAACCAGGTCGCGATCGACCTCGACCTGAAGATCGCCGGGCGCGAGAACGAGGTCATCGCCGCCCTCGGCGAGCGGAATCTGGTCGGGCGGGCGTCGATCTCCACCATGGAGGTGTCGAGCCTCACGGTGCTAAAGGAGCTCGACTCCGGCGTCGTCACGGGCTGGACCCTCCCCAAGGTCACGCGCGACTGGAACTCGATGGCGTGGGCGCGGCCGCTGGTCGCCGGTGCGCTGATCTCGCTGCGGGCGCGGCTCCCCGGCATGGTGCGGCGGAGCGCGCCCGAGCTCGGCGTCGGCGCCATCTGGGCGTACCACCCCGTTGTGACCGAGCGACTGGTGGACCAGTGCCACGAGCAGGGCCTGGAGCTGATCGCGTGGACCGTCGATGAGCTGCCACGGATGCGGACCCTGGCGGCGCTCGACGTGGACGGGATCTGCACGAACGATCCGCGCCTGTTCGACCGGCTCTGAGCCGCGCCGGGTCCACCGGCCGCCCGGATAAAGTCCGCTCCGTGCCGTTCGGCCTGTCCCACCACATGCACGCGAGGTCGGCGCGGCACCTTCACGCGAGCGCGAAGGAGGCAGGCGTGGCCCCGTCCACCACCGCGGCCGCCGCCGATCCGGACAAGCTCGCCCCGGGCACGGTGATGGCCCTGGTCGCGATGGGCCTCGGCGTCATCGTGATCGCGAACGACTTCACGGCCCTCAACGTCGCCCTGACCGCGATCGAGGGCGACTTCAACGTCGACCTGGGCACCGCCCAGTGGGTGATCAACGCCTACTGTCTGGTCTTCGGCATGGCGATCGTCACCGGCGGCCGCCTCGCCGACCTGTTCGGGCGCCGGCGGGCGTTCTTCGTCGGCTCGGCGCTCTTCGCCGGGTTCTCGCTGCTGGGAGGGCTGGCGCCGAACGCTCCCTTCCTGATCGCGATGCGCGTTGGAATGGGGCTCGGCGGCGCCCTCATGTGGCCGGCCATCCTGGGCATGACCTACGCAGCCCTGCCGGAGTCGAAGGCGGGGCTCGCGGGCGGGCTCATCCTCGGTGCGGCGGGACTCGGGAACGCCATGGGGCCGCTCCTGGGTGGCGTCCTGACTGACGAGCTCTCGTGGCGCTGGATCTTCTTCCTCAACGTGCCGATCGCGATCATCGCCGTCCTCGTGACCTGGGCCAAGGTCCACCAGCCGCGCCCCGAGGTCGCGGACGAGCGAATCGACTACTCCGGGATCGCGACCCTCTCGGGCGGGCTGTTCCTCATCCTGCTCGCGTTCGACCAGGCGGCGGACTGGGGATTCGGGAGCCCGGCCGTGATCGGGATGTTCGTCGTGGCGGGACTGCTGCTCACCTCGTTCGCATTCATCGAGCCGCGGATGAAGAAGAGCGCCCTGATCCCAATGGACGTGTTCCGCACGACCGAGTTCCGAAACGCGTGCATCACGGTCACGCTCATGTCGGCGGTCTTCTTCGTCACCGTGCTCTACGGGCCGCAGTTCATGGAGAAGATCCTCGGCTACTCCGCTTTGAAGGCCGGCGTGGGAATGCTGCCGATGCTCGGCATGTTCGCGATCACGTCGTTCATCGCCGGGCCGCTGTACGGACGCCTGGGGCCGAAGGTCACCATCACAGCCGGCGCCGTCGGCCTCACCGTCGGGCCATTCCTCCTGTCGATGGTCGACGCGGGCTCGAGCTACGGCTCGCTGATCGCCGGGTTCGCGCTGACCGGGCTTGGAGCCGGCCTCTTCTACCCCTCGGTCACCACGGCGGGCGTCACAGCGCTCGACCCATCGCGCACGAGCCTCGCGGGCGGCCTGGTCTACATGTGCCAGATCGCCGGCGGCGCAATCGGGGTCGCGATCACCACGACGATCTTCACGATCACCTCCGAGAACGACCTCGACTCGAAGGCGACCACGGCCCTCCACGGCCACCAGCTGACAGATCACCAGGTCGCCGTGCTTCACGGGCAGCTGGCCGGAACCGACGCCGCGAAGCACGCGCTGAGTCAGCTTCCCCAGTCCGCTCAGAACGTGGTCGTGCCGATCATCAATGACTCGTTCGCCGTCGGCGTGCAGGCGGGCTTTCGGTTCGTGGCCATCGCCGCCGTCCTGGGCCTCCTGATCTCGCTGTTCTTCGTGGGCGGCCGCCTGCTGCCCCAGCGCACGGCCACGGCCGAGCGCGCGGGCGCCTGAGACTGGCTGAACAACCGGTTTCCGGGGGTCCTCCGATCGGCTGATCCGACGTTCCTCCGATCGAATGAGCGAGATTCATCCTCAATAACCGTCGATCGGAGGATTGGAGAATCCGGCCGTAACGCGCATCATGTGTTGGCCGGTCGGTAGCCAGGAGGGAGGCAGGGCCCTCCGGCTACTACTCGTTCTTGCCAAGGGCCCTCATCCGGCAGGGTGTGTGTCCAGGGCCTGTCTCGCAGGGAGAGGCAGGCCCTAGGCCCTGCCTGCAAGTCCCGGGGCGCGCCGCTCGCCACGCTCCTCGAAATACGCCCACTCGAGCTCGCCCAGCTCCGTGGCCGGCGGGTCCCCGTAGATCCACTCGCGCGAGATCCGATGCCAGTTGCGGCAGGCGCGCAGCTGGGCGAGGACGGCTAGCACCCCGGTCTCCATCCGGCGGCCCATCAGCTCGTCGGCGGGGAGGTTCTCGCGCCGCATGAGGTCGTAGTACTCGGAGCGCGGGTCCGACGTCGACTCGATGACCTTCATCACGCGCTCCGGCGTGAGCTCGACGTCGCGGTCTTCCATGTACCAGCCGCCGACGACCATCACGTGCTCCATCAGGCGCTCGGCGTCGAACTTGGACGGATTCTTGACGAAGCCGAGCTCGTGCAGCGCCTCGCGCAGGGCCTCGGGATCTCGCCGTGAGGCGGCATCGATGGCCCGCTGTTCGAGCTCGATCTGCTCCGCGTCGAGCCGCTTAGTCATGCCGAAGTCGAGGAAGGCCACGCGCCCGTCCTCCATCAGGATGTAGTTGCCCGGGTGGGCGTCGGCGTTGAACATCTGGAGGTGGTAGATCGAGCCGAAGCAGAAGCGGAAAACGATCTCGCCGAAGCGGTTCTTCTCCTCCTGCGGCAGCTGCTTCACCTCTTCGAACCCCATCCCGTCGACGTACTCGGTCACCAGCACGCGGCGGTGCGAGAGCCGGGTGATGACGTCGGGCACGTGGATGAACGGATGGCGGCGATAGGCGCGGGCGAAGCTGCGGTGGCTCTGGGCCTCGTACTCGTAGTCCAGCTCCTCCATCACCCGCAGGCGAAGCTCCGCTGCCACCGCCTTCGCGTCGAGGCCCGGGGCGATCGCCCGCGCGAGCCGCATGATCATGCCGGCGTTGCGCAGGTCCGATTCGAGGGCCTCCGCGACGCCCGGGTACTGGATCTTCACCGCCACGGGACGCCCGTCGGTGAGGGTCGCGCGGTGCACCTGGCCGATCGACGCAGCTGCGACCGCTTCCTCCTCGATGTTCTCGAACATCTCGTCGAGCGGCTCGCCGAGGTACTCCTCGTCGAGGACCTTCCTCACCTTCTCCCACGGCATGGCCGGGGCTGACGTCCGCAGCTTCGCTAGCTGCTCCTGGTAGAGCTCCGCGTACTCGGGCGGCAGGAACTCGGTGTCGATGAACGAGGCGAGCTGGCCGATCTTCATCGCCGCCCCCTTCATCTCGCCGAGGATCGAGGCCATCTTCACGGCCGTCTCGAGGTGCCTGCCCTCGAGCGCCCGCTCCGCCTTCTCGCTCCCGCGGGCCACGTTGGCTGCCCTGGTCCCCGCATAGCGCGTGGCCTGCGTGCCCATCGCGGTGCCGAGCTTCGCCGAGCGCCGGATCCTGCCTTTCGGGATCTTGTCCTCCGCCATGCCCTCAGAGTAGGCGGTGGGGTCGCCTTCGCGGGCCGTGCGGCGGCTATCCTCAACGCCTCATGGCTTCGGACCGCGCAACGCTCAACGTCTCCGATCGCACCGAGTTCGGGTCTCGCACGACCCGGCGGCTGCGGCGTGACGGGCTCGTCCCCGGCGTCCTCTACGGCGGCGGCAAGGACGCGCGTCACTTCCAGGTCGCCGAGCGTGAGGCCCGCACCGTCCTACTGCACGGTGGGGCGCTGATCGACGTGAAGTTCGACGGCTCCGGCACGACCCCCGTGGTCATCAAGGAGGAGCAGCGCGATCCCGTCCGTGGCGGATTGCTCCACCTCGACCTGCTCGAGGTGAAGCTCGACGAGGCGATCCAGGCCGAGGTCACGATCGAGCTGCTGGGCACCGAGGAGGCGCCCGGCGTGAAGGAGGGCGGCGTGCTCGAGCACGTGACCCACCAGATAACGATCGAGGCCCTGCCGACCGCGATCCCCGACAGCATCCCCGCCGACGTCTCCGGCATGTCGATCGGCGACACGCTCCAGCTAAGCGGCGTCGTGCCTCCCGAGGGCGTCACCTTCGCTCTCGGCGAGGGCGTCGATGCCGACGAGGTGACGATTGCGACGCTGTCGCCGCCTCGCGTCGAGGAGGAGCCCGAGCCCGAGGTCGAGGAGGAGGCCGAGCTCGTCGGCGAGGAGGGCGAGGTGCCCGAGGGCGAGGAGGCTCCCGAGGGCGAGGCCCCGGCGGAGGGCGATGCTCCCGCCGAGGGCGCCGACTCCGAAGGGGAGTAGCGCTCCCTGTCGCTGCTTGGCCGGCTGCGACACGGCCGAGCCGCTTTGGACACCGACGCATCCGGCGCGGACGAGCGTGTGCTCGTCGTCGGCCTCGGCAATCCGGGCTCGCGGTACGACCGGAGCCGCCACAACATCGGCTTCGAGGTCGCGGCTGCGCTCGAGCGCCGGTGGGACCTGGCGCGGCCGAAGGAGCGCTTTCGAGGCCTGATCGCCGAAGGGCGGGCCGGCGCCGGAGGGCCACGCGTGGCGGTCCTCCGCCCGCAGACCTACATGAACGACTCCGGCACCGCTGCCGGCCCGGCGCGCGGTTCGCTCAAGGTCCCGCTCGAGAACACGATCGTCGTCCACGACGAGATCGACCTTCCGTTCGGCGAGATCCGCACCCGGCTCGGGGGCGGGCTGGCCGGCCACAACGGGCTGAAGAGCATCGCCCAGGGATTCGGGGGACCGGACTTCTGGCGGGTTCGCGTGGGCGTCGGCCGTCCGGATTCGACGGACCCTGACGTGGTCGCGCGCTACGTGCTCTCGCGCTTCTCCGAGCCGGACGACGAGGTGGTCGCGCTGATCGAGCGCGCCACGGAGCACACCGAGCGGCTGGTCCAGGAGATCGTCTCCGAGGACTCCGACCCGCTCGGTGAGGTGATCGATTGACGGACGCGCTGACCACCTACGACGTCGACGAGGCGGGCGTCGCGCTGCTGCGCCTCGACCGCCCCAAGGCCCGCAACGCCATGAACACGCAGATGCTCGAGGAGATGCTCGAGCACCTGGCGTCGGCGCGCGAGGATGACTCGGTCCGCGTCCTGGTCCTGTCGTCGACTGACCACATGGGGCTGTCGGCCGGCGCCGACGTCCGCGAGGAGCTCGACGCCGATGCCCGCGTCCATCGCATGGAGCTGTTCGCGAGGCTCTACGACGACCTCACGGGCTTCCCGAAGCCGACGGTGGCCGCCTGCCACGGCTCCTGCGTCGGGGGCGGCGCCGAGGTCGCGGTCGCCTGCGATCTCCGCGTGGGCGGATCGAACCTTCGCCTTCGCTTCCCGGGTGGCGCGCTCGGGGTCCCGGTTGGCCCCGCGCGGCTCGTCACGCTCTGCGGCCTGTCGGTCGCGAAGTACCTGCTCCTGACCGGCAAGGAGGTGAGCGCCGACCTGGCGCTTCGCTGGGGCCTCGTCCATCGCGTCGCGCCCGCCGCGGCCACCGAAGAGGCCGCGCTGGAGCTGGCGGCGACCGTCGCGCAGAACCCGCCCGAGGCGGTGGCGACCCTGAAGCGCATGCTCCACGAGTGGGACGACGTCGAGGGCCGCTCGCGGGTGGAGGGCCAGGGCCAGGTGGAGTGGCAGCGCTCCGGCCCGGGCCTCCCGTTTCGAGAGTAGGGACCGCCCCTAACATCGACGGGCGATGAGCCTTCGCCCGCTTCTCGACCTCGCCGCCGACGACGAGCGCTTCGGTGCGCTCACCGACGCCGTGCGCGGCGGCGCCGGGGCGGACGTCCACATGTCCGCGGCGATCCGGCCCTACCTGCTTGCGGCGCTCGTCTCGTCCGCCGACGGGCTGGGGGACCGCCCGGCCCTGATCGTCGCGCCGGACGACATCGCCGCGCGCGACCTGGCTCGCGACCTCGCCGCCTATCTGGCGCCGCAGCGCGTCCGCTACTACCCGTCCCGCGGCACGGGCTACGCGTCGCACCTCGCGCCCCCTCCGCACCTCGTGGGGCTGCGCATCGCCGCGCTGGACTCCCTGGGCGAGGGAAGCGCGGTGGTGGTCGCGAGCGCGGCCGCGCTGGCGGAGGCAGTGCCGGACACTTCCCTGCGACCGGCTGGCCTGACCCTCCGGAAGGGCGAGGAGATCGATCTCGGCGAGGTGGGCGATCGGCTCGTCGAGGCCGGCTACGAGCGGACGGACCAGGTTGAGGAGCGCGGCCAGTTCGCGATTCGCGGCGACATCCTCGACGTCTTCGGCGCCACCGAGGACCGCGCCGCGCGCGTCGAGCTCTTCGGCGACGAGGTCGAGGCGATCCGGTGGTTCTCCACCTTCACCCAGCGGTCGCTGGGCGAGGCCGAGTCGATAGAGCTCGCCCCCGCGGCGGAGCTCGGGTCCCAGTACCGCGAGCTCGCCGAGTTGGCCCTGTCCGAGGAGGAGGACGAGCGCCCCGACCTCGCGGAGCTCCTCCCATTGGACAGCTTTCGCGCGCCGCTGGACCTGATCCCCGACGACACGGCGATCCTCGTCGCCGCTGCGGGCGAGATGGAGGGCGCGCTCCGCGATCAGTGGGAGGACGCGACCGCCGCCATGCACTCCAGCGACGCGAGCCGCCTCTACGTGAACGTCTCGGACGCGCTGAACGAGCGTGCCGCGCTGAGGATCTCCGACTCCGACGCGGGGCACGAGCTCTCGTTCCGCGCTCAGACGCCGAGCTCGGCGGCGCGCAGCATCGGCGAGGCGGAGAAGCAGCTCGAGAAGGAGCTCCGATCCGGGTATCGGGTCGTCGTCGCCTTCGAGCACCGGGGCGAGGCCGAGCGCGCCCGCTACAACCTCCAGCGCGTGGAGGCCACCTTCCTGGGCGGTGCTCCGCCGCCGGATGAGCAGGCTCTCTTCTTCGCCGAGGCCGCCCTCTCCGACGGCTTCGTATCGCCGGACCTGAAGCTCGCCGTGATCCCGTTCCGGCGGCTCGTCCACCGGCGGCGGGCGGCCGCCCCGGCGCCGGCGCGGGGCCGGCTGGCGGCGTTCACCGACCTGCGCGTGGGCGACCACGTCGTTCACGAGGACCACGGGATCGCCCGCTTCGCCGGCTTCGAGACCAAGACGGTCGGGGGCGTCACGCGCGACTACCTGGAGCTGGAGTACCGCGGCTCGGACCGCGTCTTCGCGCCCACGGACCAGCTGGCGAAGATCACCCGCTACGTCGGCACCGGCGGGGCGTCGCCGCAGCTGTCGGCGCTGGGCTCCAAGCGCTGGGAGGGCGTCAAGGCGCGGGCTCGGCGCGCGGCCCGCGAGCTCGCGGGCGAGCTTCTCAACCTCTACGCGGAGCGCCGAACGCGGACCGGTCACGAGTTCCCGCCCGACGGCGAGTGGCAGATGGAGCTCGAGCGCGCATTCCCGTACCGCGAGACCGCCGACCAGCTCGAGGCGATCGAGGCGGTCAAGGCGGACATGGAGGCACCGCGGCCGATGGACCGCCTGATCTGCGGCGACGTCGGCTACGGCAAGACCGAGGTCGCCCTCCGCGCCGCGCACAAGGCGATCTCCGACGGCAAGCAGGTGATGATGCTCGTGCCGACCACGATCCTCGCGCAGCAGCACCTGGGCACCTTCAGGGAGCGGCTTCAGGAGTTCCCGATCGAGGTCGAGATGGTGTCCCGGCTCCGCAAGCCGGCCGAGGTCCGCCAGACCCTGTCCCGCTTCGCCGACGGGAAGGTCGACCTGCTGATCGGCACCCACCGGCTGCTCTCGCGAGACGTCCGCGCGCCCGAGCTCGGCCTGCTGATCGTGGACGAGGAGCAGCGCTTCGGGGTACGCCAGAAGGAGCTCCTGCGGCAGCTGAAGCTGAAGGTGGACGTGCTCTCGCTCTCGGCGACGCCGATCCCGAGGACGCTGCAGATGAGCCTCGCGGGCCTCCGCGACATCTCGGTGATCGAGACCCCGCCCGAGGGCCGCCGGCCGATCCGCACCTACGTCGGCCCCTACGACGAGGAGCTCGTTCGCCGGGCGATCGAGCGCGAGAAGGAGCGCGAAGGCCAGGCGTTCTTCCTGCACAACCGCATCGACACCCTCCACGAGACGGCGGAGCGGCTGCGCGCGCTGTGCCCGGACGTGCGCTTCGCGGAGGCCCACGGCCAGATGGACGAGACCGAGCTGGAGACCACGATGCTCGAGTTCCTGCGCGGCGAGGCTGACTGCCTGGTGGCCACCACGATCATCGAGTCGGGCCTCGACATCCCGCAAGCCAACACGCTGATCGTCGAGCGCGCGGACGAGCTGGGCCTCGCCCAGGCGTACCAGATCAGGGGCCGGGTCGGGCGCTCCCGCGAGCGCGCCTACGCCTACCTGCACTACCCGTCCGCCGAGGCCCTCAGCCCGGAGGCAGGGGCGCGGCTCGCGACCCTGTCGGACTACACGGAGCTCGGGTCCGGCTTCGCGATCGCCATGCGCGACCTGGAGCTCCGGGGTGCCGGCAACCTGCTGGGCGACGAGCAGTCCGGGCACGTCGCGGCGATCGGATTCGAGCTCTACGTGTCGCTGCTCGACGACGCGGTCGAGGAGCTCCGCGCCGCGGACGGCGCCGGGCGAGCGGAGGCGCCGGTGCGGCTGGACGTCGACGTCGATGCGTACCTCCCGGCGGACTACATCCCCTTCGAGGCGGCCAAGATCGACGTGCACCGGCGGATCTCCGGCGCCGGTGACGGGGGGGAGCTGCGAGCTCTCCGCGACGAGCTGCGCGACCGCTTCGGCCCCGTTCCCGAGCCGGTGGAGAACCTCATGGAGCTCCAGCGGGGGCGGATCGAGCTCGGTGCGCTGGGGGCTCGCACGGTCGAGTTCCGCGGCGGCCGCCTCTCGGTCACCCCGCTCGAGATGGACGCGGCCGCCGTCGCGCGCCTCCGCGAGGGGATGCCCGAGGCCATGTACGAGTCCCGCGCCAAGACCCTCTCGGTGCGGGTGGCAGACGAGCCGGAGGCCCGCCTGGCCGCGGTTCTCGGGCTCGCCGAGGCCGTCCGCGGCGCGGTTCCCGAGCCGGTCGCGGCGTAGCCCCAGCGCTGTCGTTGTCGGATTTGTGGCGATATATCCAACAAATCCGACAATCGTGGGAGGGGGGTGGTTAAGGGGCGCATTAGCCGCTGTCGCTATTCTCTCGGCCTCGTGCGCAGGCGTAGGGACAGGAGGATCGTCATCGCGGCCATTTTCGGCGCGCTCTTCGTCCTCCTGTTCGGGATCGTGGCGATTGCGCAGGGCATCGGCCACCCGAGCGTGCCGTCCGGAAACGTGGCGCTCGTTCAGGACGCGCCGAACAGCGACATCACGACGGACGAGTTCAACGCCGCCCTCCAGCAGACGGCGCTCGGGCAGGGCATCACGAAGGTGCCGAAGCCCTCTGATCCCCAGTACGCGACGCTGAAGGACGCCGCCATGTCGAACCTCATCACCGAGCGCTGGGTGGCGGGCGAGGCGTCCGAGCGCGGGATCACCGCCTCGGACACCGACATCCAGAACTACATCAAGCAGAACATCGGCGGCCCGTCGGCGTTCAAGAAGGCGGCGAAGCAGGCGGGCTTCTCGGAATCTCAGGCGAAGGACCAGATTCAGCTGATCATCCTCGGGCAGAACCTGCAGAAGGCCGTCGTGGGCACGACGCCGCCGAGCGTCCCCCCGGAGACCGTCCAGAACTTCTACGACGCCAACAAGGCCCAATTCACCCAGCCCGAGACCAGGGACGTACGCGAGATCCTGAACAAGGACAAGAGCCAGGTCGACGCGGCGAAGGCTCAGTTGGAGAAGAGCGACTCCGCGTCCAACTGGAAGGCGTCGGCATCGAAGTACTCGACAGACAAGGCCACCAAGAGCAACGGCGGCCTGAGGAAGGGCGTCGCCAAGGGCCAGAGCGAGCCGGCGCTCGACGCGCAGATCTTCTCTGCTCCCACCGGCCAGCTCGTGGGGCCGTTCAAGGGCCAGGCCGGTTACTACCTGATCGAGGTCGACAAGGTCACCCCCGCGGCCGTCACGCCGCTGTCGAAGGTCGAGACCCAGATCCAGCAGCAGCTGGCGCAGGGCCTGCAGCAGGAGAAGGTGAGCGAGGTCCAGGCCAGCATCACCGCCAAGTGGACCTCGCGCACCTTCTGCGCGGACGCGTACGTGGTGCAGCAGTGCTCGAACTTCACGCCGCCCTCCACGGCGGCCCAGGGCGCGCCTCCAGTGCTGTCGAGCGGCGCGGTCAACCCGGGCACCGCGGCCACCTTCCCGGGCCAGGCGCCCGCGGCGCTGCCGCAGGGCCCCCAGTATCCCGCCGCCAAGCAGCCCTCAGTGATCGGCCCGGGCGGCGCACCCACACTCCCGCCTGGCACCGCGCCGCCCTCCGGAGCGCCGCCGCCGTCCGGCGCCGCGCCGCCGCCCTCGGGCGCCGCGCCCGCGCCGCCGCCGTCCGGCGGCTGATCCGGCCGCTCGCATGACCGACGCACCCGCCGAGGCGCTCCTGCGGCTCGACGAGATCACCCGCCGCCTGCGACGGGAGTGCCCGTGGGACCGCGAGCAGGACGAGCGCTCGATCGTCCCCCACACCGTCGAGGAGGCCTACGAGCTGGCCGACGCGGCCGCGGCCGGTGACGACGACAAGCTCCTCGACGAGCTGGGCGACGTCCTCTTCCAGGTCTACTTCCTTGCGCTCCTGCTGGAGGAGCGCGGCACCGGCAGCCTGGCCGAGGTGGCCGAGTCGATGATCCAGAAGCTCATCCGCCGCCATCCGCACGTGTTCGGCGAGACGGAGGCCGAAACCGCCGGCGAAGTGCTCCGCAACTGGGACCGCATCAAGCGCGAGGAGGAGGGCCGAGGCGCCGACGATCCGTTCGCCGACGTGCCCGAGAACCTCCCTGCCCTGCTCTACGCCCGCAAGATGCAGCGCAGATCCGTCTCGGCTGGGCTGACGGGCGAGGAGGCCCAGGAGCGGCTCGGCGACGATCAGACCCGGGAGGCCACCGAGCGCTGGATCGGCGAGACCCTGTTCGAGCTCGTGGACATGGCCCGCCGCCTGCGGGTGGACCCGGAGCTCGCCCTGCGGGCAGCCACACAGCGCTTCCGCGACGAGCTGTCGGAGACGTAGACTCCCGCGCCCGTGCCGACCATCCAACGCATCCACGCCCGCCAGATCCTCGATTCCCGTGGCAACCCCACGGTCGAGGTGGACGTCGCCCTGGACGCCGGAGCGCTCGGGCGCGCCGCGGTGCCCTCGGGCGCCTCGACCGGTGAGTTCGAGGCGACGGAGCTGCGCGACGGGGGAGACGAGTGGGGCGGCAAGGGCGTGTCGCGGGCCGTCCATAACGTCAACGACGAGATCGCGCGTGCGCTCACCGGTGCCCGGGCGACGGAGCAGGGGGCGATCGACCGGACCCTGATCGACCTGGACGGCACCCCCAACAAGTCGCGCCTCGGCGCGAACGCCATCCTCGGCGTGTCGCTGGCGGTGGCGAAGGCCGCCGCGGCCGAGGCCCGGGAGCCGCTCTACCTGTTCCTGGGCGGGACGGCGGAGACGACGCTCCCGGTTCCAATGATGAACGTGCTGAACGGCGGCGCCCACGCCGACAACAAGGTGGACTTCCAGGAGTTCATGGTCGTCCCGGCCGGCGCGGCCACGTTCGAGGACGGCCTCCGCATGGGGGTCGAGATCTTCCACGCCCTCAAGGGGGCGCTCAAGTCTCGCGGCCTCGGGACCACGGTCGGCGACGAGGGCGGGTTCGCGCCCGACCTGGGCTCGAACGAGGAGGCACTCGAGATCCTGATGACCGGGATCGAGGCCGCTGGCTACGAGGCGGGGAAGGAGGCGTTCATCGCCCTCGACCCGGCCACCAGTGAGCTGTATGACAACGGCGCCTACGTTCTCGAGCACGAGGGGCGCACGCTGTCCGGAGAGGAGCTCACCGACTACTGGGCGGGCATCTGCGACCGCTATCCGGTGGTCTCAATCGAGGACGGCATGGACGAGGAGGACTGGGACGGGTGGGCGAGCCTCACCCAGCGGCTCGGCGACCGGGTCCAGCTCGTCGGCGACGACCTGTTCGTCACCAATGCCGAGCGTCTGAGCCGCGGCATCGAGGCGGGGGTCGGCAACTCCGTGCTCGTCAAGCTGAACCAGATCGGCACGCTCACCGAGACGCTGGAGACGATCGCGATCGCCCGAGACGCGGGGTACACGACGGTGATCTCGCATCGGTCCGGGGAAACCGAGGACACGACGATCGCGGACATCGCGGTCGCCACCGGCGCCGGCCAGATCAAGACGGGCGCGCCCTCGCGCTCGGACCGCGTGGCGAAGTACAACCAGCTGCTGCGGATCTCGGAGGAGCTGGGGGAGAGGGCCACCTATCCCGGGATCGACGCCTTCGCCGGCAGGTAGAACGCTCCGGCCGCCGAACCATGAAGCGTGAGCGCTCGCGCGTACCGCGTATCGCCGCGCCGTCAGGGCGGCAGGCGGACCAGGATTCACTGGGACAGGCTGGGACGGATCGCCCTCGTGCTGGTGTTCTTCGCGATCCTCTTCTCCTACATCAGCCCGGCGATGAACTTCTTCGACGCCTGGCGGGGCTCCCACACCACCGATACGCAGCTCCAGGGGCTACAGCAGGAGCACAAGCGGCTCACGGCGCAGGCGGCATCGCTGAAGGACCCCAACGCCGAGATCGAGGAAGCGCGCAGGATGGGCATGGTCCTGGACGGCGAGCGCTCCTTCGTGGTCAAGAACCTGCCTCGCTCGCCGCACGCCAACTAGCCCGCGCCCGGGCCGCATGCGCATGAGCCCGGCGCTTGCCTTTGTCACCGCGCCCGCGAGCGAGCGGGTCCTCACGGCCGGCGACTACCTGATCGGGGTGGTCGAGCTATTTGCCCTGGTCGCCGCGCTCGCGTTCGGCGCTCACCGCGTCCGCGCCCTGCTGCTGCCCGGCTGGTCCGAGGCGCCCGCGCGCCTCGCGGAGATCGTCCTCGGCGTCACCAGCCTCGTCTGGATCAGCGAGATCCTCGGGACCTTCGGCTGGTTCCACGAGTTCACCGTGTTAGCGGCCGCGATCGTCGTGGGCGTCGGCGCGGGCCTCGTCGCGGCGAGGCTCGACGCCGGGCGCACCCCGAAGCCCTCCGATGCACCACCCCGGCCGCCGGTCTGGGGGGTGGCCGCCATCGTTGCGGTGTTCGCGGTCGCGGCGCTCACGGCCGCGTGGGTCGTGCCGACGCTGAGCACGCTCGCCTCGGGCTTCGATCGGACCGACACCCTCTGGTACCACCTCCCGCTCGCGGCGAAGTTCGTCCAGACGGGCTACCTCGGGCACATCTACTTCTTCGACCCGATCTTCCTCGCCTCGTTCTACCCGGCGAACTCCGAGGTGATCCACGCCGTCCCGATGCTGTTCTTCGACCGGGACATCGTCTCGACCGTCATCAACCTCGGCTGGCTCGCGGTGGCGCTCCTCTCCGCGTACTGCATCGGGCGCCCGTACGGCCTGGGCCCTCAGGCGCTGATCGGTTCGTCGATCGTGCTGGGCTCGCAGTCCCTCGTGGAGTTCCAGGCGGGCGAAGCGCTAAACGACATCACTGGCGTCGCCTTCGTCCTGGCGGCGGTGGCGCTCCTGGTGAACGGCTACGCCGCAACGCGGGCGGGGGATCAGGCGGCACCGGACACCCGATCCCCGGTCACCGGTCGGGCCATCGCGCCGGCCGCACTTGCGTTCGCCGGGCTCGCGGCCGGGTTTGCCGCCGGCGTCAAGCTCTCGTTTCTCGCGCCCGTCGCGGCGCTGACGGTGGCCGTCATCGTGATCGCACCGCGCACGACCAGGCTCCGCGCGACGCTCGTCTTCGGGATTCCCATGCTCGCAGCCGGCGGCTACTGGTACCTGCGCAACCTGATCGCGGTCGGCAACCCGATTCCCTACATCGGGTCGGTCGGGCCGATCTCGCTGCCTGCCCCGGTGCGGGACTTCCAGCTGCGCCCCGACTACGCGGTCGTCCACTACTGGAACGACACAAATGTGTGGACGAACTGGTTCGCGCCGGGGCTCCACGAGTCGTTCGGCACCCTCTGGCCGGCGACGCTCCTCGCGATGCTCGGGGTCGCGATTTACGCGATCTGGCGGGGTGGCGAGCCGATCCTCCGCGCGCTCGGCGCCTTCGTGATCGTCACCGCCGTCGCGTACGTGTTCACGCCGCTCACCGCCGCCGGCGAGGCGGGGATGCCGATTGCCTTCACCTGGAACGTCCGCTACCTCGCGCCGGCGATCGCCGTCGGCCTCGCGATCCTCCCGTGCCTGCCCGCCGCCCGTGCGACCGCGCGCCGCCGAACCGTTGTCCTCGCCGCGATGAGCATCGTCCTCGCGTTCACGGTCGGCTCGCTGGTCCAGTGGAGCCAGGGGCACGTCAAGGGGGCCGTCGCCGCCGGAGTGCTCGTGGTGCTCGGGGCGGGCGCGATCGCCCTCGCCCACCGGCGCGGCTGGATCGCGTCCTCGCGAGCCTGGATGCGCCTGGCCGTGGCCGTGGGCGTGGCCGGCATCGTGATCGCCGCCGGATATGTGGCCGAGCGGCATTACCTGCAGAACCGCTTCGAGAACGAGGGCCAGAGCCAGGACCTCACCGGGGCCCTGCGGTGGGCGAACGACATCCGCGACGCCCGGATCGCGATCGGGGGGATCCGCGGCGTCTTTTCGCAATTCCCCTTCTACGGCACGGACCTCTCCAACGAGGTCCAGTGGCTGGGCGTGCGGGGACCTCACGACGCCTACAACCGGATTCCAGACTGCCGGCAGTGGCGCGAGGCCATCAACGCCGGCGGCTACACGCACGTCGTGACCACGTTCGACCCGTTCCTCCCCGGAGCGATGCGCAACTCGCCCGAGGGCCGGTGGACCCAGTCCGATCCCAACGCCCGCGTGGTGGTGAGCCAGGGCCCCGTCCGGGTGTTCCAAATCGCCGGCCCGCTCGACCCCGCGGGATGCAAGGGCCAGAAACCTTTGAGCCACGCGCAGCTTCATCGCGTGCCCGGTCTCAACTCGAGCCTCAAGAGCAACAACTGAGGGATAGAGGGCAGGCTTAGGTAAGGGGCAATACGCTGCCGCGATGCTCGGCGTCTACGCCTCGGCAGCCGTGATCCTCCTGGCGTCGCTCGTGCTCGGCAGGGCCCTCCTGCACATCGTCGGGCTGAGCGTCCACACATGGCTTGGAGGCGTGGTCGGGTTCGCGGTCCTGACGATCGCCTGTCCCCTTCTGATCCGCCTGCCGGGTCGCGGGATCACGGTCGCCGTCCTGCTGGGGCTGGTGATGATCGGCGGCATGCTCTACCTCTGGCGGGAGGACCGCGGCGGACGCCTGCTCGCGCGGCGCACCCACACGGCGGAGCCGGCGGCCGGTGATGCGGCGGAGATGACCCCGCCCGGCGAGGGCCATCCCCAGTCCACCTGGGCGCTCGGGGTTCTGGTCGCGCTGATCATTCTGGTCGCGGCGTCGCTGCCGTTTGCGTTCAACGAGCGCAACGGCGTCCTGGGCGAGGGCGTCTACACCAACGACCAGGCGGCGCAGCTCTACTGGACCGACTGGCTGCAACACGGGCTCGGCCCCGAGCCCAACGCCGTGCGGTTCGGGTATCCGACCGGCCCGCAGTCGGTGGCTGCGACCGTCGCCGAGGCCACCAACACCAGCCTGCTCGACTCGTTCAACGGGCTGCTGCTCGCGATCCCGATCCTGACCGGGCTCACGGCCCTGGGCGTGATGGGGGCGCTCTCGCCACCGAGGCGGGTGATCGCGGCCTCGCTGACGGCGCTGCCCTTCCTGGCGGCCTCGTTCCTGGCGCAGAGCGCGTTCAAGGAGACCGCGATGGCGCTGCTCGTGCTCGCCTTCGCGGTGACCCTTCGCGACCTCGCGTTCCTCAACCGCAACCCCGACTACGGGGGCGGCGCGCACCCGCGCCGCGCGCTGATCGTCGTCCTCATCCTGCTGACGGTCGCGAGCGTCTTCGTCTACAGCATCCCCGGGCTCGTCTGGTTCGCGCTCGCGCTGCCGATCTGGCTCCTGCTCGAGCTCTACACGGGCGGCCTGCGGATCGACCTCGAGGGCGCGCGGAGCACCATGAGGCGCCACCGCCGGGCTCTGATCGTCGGCGGAGTGCTGGTGCTCGCCGTCGCCGCCTTCTCGGCGTCGCAGCTCTCCGGCTTCGTCAGCAAGGTCGGCATGGTGCAGGCGTCGGCGGGCAGGCTCACCTCGCCGGTGTTTCCCGGCGAGGCGCTGGGGATCTGGCCCGAGGGAGACTTCCGGATCGTGCGCGGCGACGTCGCCGGCGCCTACCCGGCCGTGGCGCTCGCGCTGCTGGCGGCCGCGATCGCAGCGTTCGCCGCCTTCCGGCGCCGCGATTGGGGGCTCGTCGCCATGGGCGCCAGCACTGTGATCGTCTACATCGGCGCCCGCCTCTTCGCGTCGATCTACGTGGAGGCGAAGGCGCTGGCGGTGATGTCCCCCCTTGTGGCGATGGCGATCCTGGTCGCCCTCTTCTCGCCGAACTGGGCCCCCGACGGCGTCCGCACGCCGGTGGTCGGCGGGACGCGCGACGGCCCGCCGAAGAAAGGACGGCTGCCCGCCGGCTCGATGACCGTCGCCCGGTACGTGCTCGGCGGGGTCGTTGCCGTTGCGCTCGCGGCCTCGACGCTCCTGGCGCTGCGCGCGACGCCCGTCGGCTTCGACCAACGCGGGGCCGAGCTCGAGCACCTGTCGGGCCTGATCCCGAACCAGTCGGTCGTGTACCTCGGGGTCGATCGCTTCTCCGGCTACTGGCTCCGCGGCACCCTGATGAAGAGCCCCGGCGGATACGTGCCCTCCGTGATCAAGGCACGGCCGAAAAAGACCTGGGACCAGGGGCTGCCGATGGACTTCGACACGCTGCCCCCGAACCGGCTCGACGATTTCAAGTACGCGATCACTACACGTGCCGGCTACCAGAGCACGCGCCCGCCGAACTTCAAGCCGGTGGCGCGAACTCCCTCGTTCATCCTCTGGAAGCGCACCGGGCCGACCCCGCCGTACCAGATCATCGACAAGCGCGGGGCCCCTGGCCGCGTCCTCGTCTGCCCCAGTGGCCCGAGCCACGGCCTGGCGAGCCGCGGGGGCGATGCCGTGGTCCTGACCCGCCCGATCGTTCGGGACTGGGAGCAGTGGAAGCCGACCTGGCATTTCGACGCCCCCGGGACGGCCACGGTCCGAATGCGCCTTCCGCGCGGTCGCTGGAAGCTCTCGCTCTCCTACGACAGCCAGGTCCCCCTGGTGGTCTCGGGCGGGAACGGGGACTTCACCCTGCCGCCGTCGCTGGACGGGATGTATCTCTCCGAGCAGGGCCAGGGCTCCTTCTGGCGGGCCGGCACGGTGCGCTCGAACGGCGGGCCGGTGCAGATCAAGGTGACCGCCGAGGAGCCGAGCTCGTTCCAGAACTTCGTCGGCGTGCGCCGCCAGGTGTGGCTCGGGTCGATCGCCGCGACGCGGGGAGGGCCGCGGACGGTGCCGCTGCACCAATCCTGCGCGCGGTACGTCGACCACTACATCGTTCACGGCCCGAGCCCGGCCAGGCGGGCGGCCAAGAAGACCTCGTCGGCAAGCTGAGCCGCTTAACTAAGGCCTTGCCCATGTCCGCGAACCAGCCACTTCAGCTGCCCACGCGCGAGCGCAACGACGAGGGCCGGCCGGTGGCCAAGCCGCCGCCCGTGGTCTTCGTGGGAGGCACCGGGCGGAGCGGCACGCACGTGCTCGCCAAGCTCCTGGGCAAGCACGACAAGATGGCGCTCGTGCCGGTGGAGGTGCGCTTCCACGTCGACTCGGATGGATTTCCCGGGCTTCTGTCGGGCAGCGTCTCGAAGGACCAGTTCCTGCGGCGGCTGCGCGGCTTCTGGTGGCGGGGCTTTCAGACCCGGCGGATGCGCGGCCTCTACCGGTTCGTTCCGGAGGAGCGCTTCGAGGCGGCCGTCGCGGCCTTCGAGGCCGGCTTCGACGAGGACCCCGAGGCGGCGTGTAGCCGCCTCTTCTTCGACCTGCTCGCCGTCCGGCAGGAGCGAGCTGGCGCCGATGGCCTGATCGAGCAGAGCTGCGACACCGTCGCCCAGGGCGAGACGCTCGCGAACCTATTCCCCGAGGCCAGGTTCATCCACGCCGTGCGGGACGGCCGCGACGCCTCGGCCTCGCGGGTCGGGCAGACGCACGGGCTGGTGTATCCGCGGACCCGGCGCCACGGCCTCGACTGGTGGGAGCAGCGCATTCGAGCCATCGACGCGGGCGCCCAGGGCATCCCGCGCGACCGGTTGCTGACCGTGAGCCTGGACGAGCTGCTCCTGCTCGGCCGCCATCGCGGGCTGCGCCCGATCTGCCGCTTTATGCGGATCTACCCTCAGCGCAAGATGAAGCGGTTCTTCCTGCGCAACATGACTCCCGAGCTTGCGCATTCGGAGCGCTGGCGGGCGGGCCTGAGCGATCGGCGCGCCGGCGAGCTCCAGCGTGCCTACGAGGAGATCGTCGCCCGCCTGGAGGCCGAGGGGATCGCCTGCGCGCCCCTGCTTCGCCAGACGCTCGAGCGCTCCCAGGGCGCGAGCCCGGACGAGGGCGACATCACTGCGTTCCTGGCGGGTGACGGGAGCCCGCTGCAGGTGCCCACGTGAGCGACGCCGCGGAGCTCGTCTTCGTAGGGGGGACCGGGCGGAGCGGCACGACGGTGACGGCCGAGCTCCTGGGCCGCCACTCCCGGTTCTGCGACGTGCCGATCGAGTGCCGGTTCCACTGCAACCCGAACGGGCTCGCCGACGTCATCAGCGGGCGGGCCACACCCGAGCAGTTCGTGCGCAAGCTCAGGACCTACTGGTGGCATCGCGTGAGGACCGGCTCCCGCGTCATCGTCCCCGCCAGCGTCGCCGGCCGCGCGCGGTTGGGCGCTCATCGGGTGGGGCAGCGCCTCGGGCTTGGGCACGAGGAGTCGCGCGTGCGCGGCCTGCATCAGATCATCGACCGCGACCGCTTCGAAGAGGCGGTCACGACGTTCGAGCGAACCCAGGGAAACGACCTGCTGGACGCGTCGCACCGCCTCTTCTACGACCTGCTCGAGCCGGTGCGCGAGCGCTCCTCCAAGACGGCGCTGGTGGAGATGAGCACCTTCACGATCGCGGCCGCCCCGGAGCTGGCGCAGATCTTCCCCGAGGCACGGTTCGTCCACAGTGTCCGCGACGGGCGCGACTCGGGCGCCTCCAAGACGGTCCTCCGCGAGAAGGAGCACCACCCGACCGACGCGATCTCGGGAATCGACTTCTGGGCGGATCGGCTCCGCCGGGCGGACCTCGGCGTCAAGGGGCTCACTGAGGCCGACCGGGAGCGGCTTCACCTCATCAGCCTGGACGAGCTCGTGTCGTCGAACCGGGACGGCGCCTACGGTGGGCTGCTGGACTTTCTGGGGGTTGGCGACGAGCCCGCGATGCGGGAGTTCTTCGATACCTCGATGACCGCCGAGGCCGCGAACCACGGCCGCTGGCGAGAGGGCCTGGACACAGAGGAGCAGCGGGAGGTGACGGTGCACTATGAGGCGAGGCTGGCGAGGCTGGAGCTCGAGGACTACCACTGCGCCCCGCTCCTGCGCCGCACGTTCGAGCTCACGCTCGCCCCCAGCGCGTGACCGGCAACGGGCGGGCGATCATCTTCGTCGGCGGGACCCCGTACAGCGGTGCCGAGGTGGTAGCGGAGCTGCTCGGAGACCGCCCGGACGTGGCGATGGCGCCGACCGCCCTTCGCTTCCACAGCGACCCCCGCGGGATCCCGGCGCTGTTGGGCGGCCGCATCGGCCTCTACGACTTCCTCGCCGAACTCAGCGGCGGTGGGCTCGCCGACCACGTGGGCCCGGGGGTGCTGGACGCCGCGATCGCCACTTTCCGCGCCTCGTACGACGACGACCCGATCGATTCGAGCCGCGCCCTGTTCTGGACGCTGCTCCCCGCGGCCGCGGAAGGCGAGCCCGGCCGGACTCTGGTGGACGCGAGCCCGGGGAACCTGATGGAGGCTCACACGCTTGCACGCCTCTTCCCCGACTCACGGTTCGTCCATGTGGTCCGTGACGGCCGCGACGTCGCAACCGCTGCCGCCGAGGCCAAAGCTGCCCCACCTCGCCTTGCGGGGGCGCTCGAGTGGTGGGCCGATCGGCTGCGGGACGTCGAGCGCGGAATCAGGGGGGAGGAGGACGGCGCCCGGTACGCGATCCCGGAGGCGCGGTTGATCACGGTCACCCTGGACGACCTGGCGTGCGACGAGAGCGGGGCCGCGCACGACGGTCTGCTCGAGGATCTTCGCCTGGACGGCGGGCGGCCGACCGGATCGAGCGCGCGGCCCCTCGACCCCGAGGTGATCGAACGTGGGCGCTGGCGCAGGTATGCACGGGGTCCGGGCTCATGGCTGTTCTCTCGGCGTTATGCGCGGGCCCTGAGTGAGCTCGCCGAAGAGGGAAATCACGCGGCGGGCCCGCTCCAGGCGTCGTACGAGAGGCTGGGCTGATGGCGGGCTCGCGAATCATGTTCGTCTCGTCGAACGGCACCGGCCTCGGCCACCTGACGCGTTCGATGGCGATCGCAAGGCGCCTCGATCGCGATACGGAGTCGCTCTTCGTGACGCTGTCGCGGGCGGCGCCTGTGGTCCGCGAGATGGGTTTCCCGGTCGAGTACATGGCGTCGCACGGCAGCCCCGCCGCGGGCAGCGACCTTCGCTGGTCGCGCCGCATGACAGCCCGCCTCCGCGCCGCGATCTCGGAGGCCGGCCCGGACCTCCTCATCTTCGACGGGATCCTGCCCTACGACCCGCTGCTCGCCACGATGAAGCGGGTCCCGGCGACGGTCTGGTGCCGGCGCGGGCTGTGGCAGCCCGGAGCGAGCACGGCTCCGCTGACCCGGAGCGACCTCTTCGACGCGATCCTCGAGCCCGGGGACTTCGCGGCATCGGCCGACACCGGCCCGACGAGCTCCCGCCGTGACGAGGCACACGAGGTGTCGCCCATCGTGTTCCTCGATGACGCCGAGCTCCTGCCGCGCGCCGAGGCGGAGCGCGAGCTGGGCCTCGAGCCGGGGAAGCCGACGATCCTGGTGCAGCTCGGCCAGGGCCCGGATGTGGCGGACGCGACCGCGCGCTGCCTGCGCACCCTCGCCGGTGCCGACGGCGTCCAGGTGGCGGCCGCGTCCTCGGCGATCTCCGGCCTGCTGGACGTCCCGGAGGGCATCGTCCACCTGCGCTCGACCTATCCCATGAGCCGCTACTACGCGGCCTTCGACGGAGCCGTGTCGGCCGTCGGCTACAACGCCTTCCACGAGATGGTGCGGTTCGCCATCCCGGCGCTGTTCGTCCCGATGCGCCGCGAGACCGACGACCAGGCGGCCAGAGCGCGGTACGCCGAGAGCGTGGGGGTGGCGCTCGCGGTCGACGGGCCGCAGGACGAGCGAATCGAAGCTCGCCTCGGCGAGCTCCTCGACGCGGATCGGCGAGGGGCAATGAGGGAGAGGCTTCAGGAGTTGCGCCCGGAGAATGGGGCCCGCTGAGGCCGCGCGCTGGCTCGAGGCGACGGCCGAACAGCCGAGAGAGGGATTCGCCACGCATAACGTGGGGAATCCGCCTCTCGGCGATGGAACCGGGCGACGGTCACCCCTACATGCCCGCGCCGCCCGAGCCTGGGTATTCGTCCGCACGATTCCCCGAACGATCTCGCGCCTGATCAAGCAGACCCTCACCCTCCCGCGCCCAAGCACGATCATCCTCGCCTTAGGTGCCGACGAAGCCGCGATCCGGGACGCGCTGAACCGGGCCCAGGAGGCCCCTGAGCGCGTCCTGCTGGTCACCGACTCGCTCGCGATCGGGGAGGTCTGGCGAGCCGGCACCGGCGTCGAGCACGTGCCGGCGGCGGGCGAGCGCCAGGCGGAGCTCGCGGGCGGCGACTACCCCGAGTTCAGGCGCCGGCGCCTGGGGCTGATCCTGGCGGGCCGCCCCCGCTTCAGCAACGTGCTCACGGCGGGCGAGGTCCCGCCCGGCCTGGTGGATGCCGCGACGGCGCCGCCGCGCCGCCGAGCGCACCTGCTGAGCTAGGCCGAAAGCGCACAAGCAAGCGTTGGAGCCGCCCGTGACGGGGATCGCTGCTTGTACCCTCCGAGTGCAATGGAGTCCTCCACGGGCACCATGGCGTCGCCTGACGCGACCCCCGCCAGTGCCCTCCCAGATGCCGCCGCCGGCCCGATCGACGTCGCCCGCTCGGGACCCGGTGCGCTGCCCAACTTAATCGTCATCGGGGCGCAGAAGTGCGGCACCAGCGGCCTTCACTACTACCTGAGCCTGCATCCCGAGATCTCCGTCTCGCGGCCGAAGGAGCTCAATTTCTTCATCGCCGAGCGCAACTGGCCGCGCGGGGTGGACTGGTACCGCAGCCACTTCGATCCGAACGCCAAGGTCCGCAGCGAGGCCTCGCCCAACTACACCGCGTATCCGCAGCACCTCGAGGTCCCGGAGCGCATGCATTCGGTGTTGCCGGACGCGAAGCTCCTCTATATGGTGCGCGACCCCCTAGACCGGATCGCCGCCCACTGGGTGCACAACTTCGCAAAACGGCGGGAGAAGGGCGATCTGCGAACCACCCTCATGCATCCGAATACGTCCTACCTGGCCCGGAGCCACTATTACGCTCAGCTGCAGCGATTTCTGCGCCTCTATCCACGCGAGCAGCTGCTCGTGGTCGAGCAGGAGCAGCTCCGCAATCAGCGCAACGAGACCCTCCGGCGCGTGTTCGAGTTCGCGGGCGTCGATCCCGGCTTCTCGCACCCCGGCTTCGCGACGCAGCGGCACCGGACGTCCCGCAAGCGGCGCGGCACGCCCATCACCCGACTGCTTGACCGCGTCGATCGCAGGCGTGGGACCGTTTCCGCGCGCCGATTTCGGGCACTAGCCGGGGCGGTCTTCCCCGTCGGGCGCTCGATCGAGGTCCCGGACGTGCGTGGAGCGCTCCCCGACGAGACCCTTCGAGCCCTCCGGGACGATGCCGAGAAGCTTCGCGACCTGACCGGGCTCGATCTATCTGCCTGGTCGGTCTGGAACGCCTGATGTCCAAGGACAGAACACCCGAGGAGAGGAAGCGCCGCAAGCGCGCCCGAGCGGCGCGCAGCGACGCGATGAAGCCCGAGCACCACGAGCACACCCATCCCGGCGGGACGGGCGCCGCGATCGGCGCCCACCTGGCGAAGTTCTCGAGCTTCCAGGGCCTGTCACTGCTCCTCACGAACCTCCTCCACTACGCGTCGCTGATCGTCGTGGCGCGGATGCTGGGCCCTGGAGCGCTCGGTTCCTACGCCCTGCTGTTCTTCCTCACCGGCGTTGTCACGCAGCTGATTCACATCCTCTCCAAGCCCGGGACGATGATGCGGACGTTCGGGATCTCCGACGACGACGCCGACGACATCGAGGAGGACAAGGAGAAGGACGACGGCGGCGCACGTCCCACCTACACGCTGGGCGTGGGCCTGGCCTGGACCCTGATCCTCGCCGTCGGGATCACCCTCCCGGTCGCGATCTTCCAGACGCAGATCTCAACGTTCCTGCTGCACGACCCCAGCCAGGGTTCGGTCGTCCTCTTCGCGACGATCACCGGAGCCGTCTGGGCGATCTTCAAGCTCGCCGAGATGGTGATCTGGTTCGAGGGCCGGGCGCTGACCTTCGCGCTGATCGACGCCGCCCGGCCCGCCTTCAACATCACCGGGATCATCGTGATCCTCTCGATGGGCGCCGGGGTGAAGGGCGCCATCATCGGCCAGACGATCGGCACCTGCACGGCGACGCTCATCTGCGTTCTCCTGATCTGGAAGAGCTTCCAGAAGGTCTTCTCGTTCGGCGAGCTCGGCGAGATCCTCCGGCGCGGCGCGATGCGCATCCCGATCGCGACCTCGCTCTGGATCACGCAGAACTCGGACTCGTTCATCCTCTCCCGGTTCCTCGACCACAAGTCGATCGGCCTCTACAACCTGGCGTCGCGCACCGGCTTCATGGTCGCCTTCCTGCCACAGGGCTTCCGGCATGGCGCTGCGGCCGATCCGCAAGACGGCCGCCTACGAGGCCTTCCGGCGCGAGTACGGCATCGCCGTCGCCCAGGGGCAGATGCTCGCCTACTTCTACCTGCTCACCCTCACCGCGATCCTCGCCATGGTGCTGGGCGGCGAGATCCTGATCGTCGTCGGCGGCCCGAAATTCGAATCGGTCGCCCCACTGGTGCCGCTGACCGCGGCGGCTATGACCATGCCCTCGCTCTTCCGGACGATCGCGATGTCGTCCACGTACAACAACCGCCGGAAGATCTTCGTCAGCTCGGCGGTCTTCATCGGCATCGCGTACGTGGCCTTCGCCATCGGCTTCCTGAGCTTCACCAATTGGGGCATCTACTCGCCGCCGGCCGCGATGATCTGCGCGTTCATGCTGCCGTCGTGCCTGATGTTCGCCATGTCCCAGCTCGGCGACAAGCCCATCCAGTTCCCCTACGTCCTGATGCTCGAGGCGACGATGGTGGCGGTCGCCCTCGCCGTGGGGTACCACTTCGCCCACCCGGGGGGCGAGCTGATCCAGCTGCCCTTTATCGCCGCGGTGATGATCCTGTGGTTCTGCCTGCTGTTCGTCTTCCGGATCATCCCCAAGCACCATTGGGGGCCGCTCCAGCACATCCTCCGCTCCGCCCTGCATCGCGGGTCGGCGCTCAAGTTCAACAAGCGCGCGGGGCTGCGCGCCCTCGACGGCGGCGGGCGCAGCGAGCTGAAGGCGGCGGTCACTGAGCGCATTCCGGACGAGACGCTCGTGCCCGCGTTCGTCGAGGACGAGACCGAGGGCACCAGCGATGCGCCGCCGTGGATGGTGCATCCGGACACCGAGGGCGCGCGGCTCGTGCAGCTGTTGCGCAAGGCCGGCAAGGAGGGCGGCATCCCGATTGAGGACGAGAGCGAGGTCGACGCGGGGATCGCCCTGTTCCTGTTCTCCGATCAGCCCGTGGCGGTCCGCCTGCGGCGAATGCGCCAGCTGCTCGCGGCTGGTGTGGACGCGCACGACCTGCGCACGCTCGAGGACCTGCGCAATGACCTCGAGAAGGCGGGCCACTCAGTCTGGGATGTGGCGTCCTCGAAGAACGGCGCCAAGAAGCGCGAGCAGGGCGACGCGGAGAAGAAGGTCGGCGTACCTAAACGCGCTTGACGACGATCCGGTCGGGCTCGATCGTCACCTCGACCTTGCGGTGTCCGGCCCAGTGCTCGCTGTAGACCGGGTCGTCGGAGACCGACGGGTCGAGCCACAAGCCGTAGCCGTCGGTATCGCCGTGGTCGAAGGTGGCCTGCATGGAGGTACCCGCCCCATCGCCGCCTCCGCCGCCCCGGCCGCGGCGGCGCCGGCGGCGCCGGCGGCGGCCTGAGCCCTCGCCCTTCTCGGCGCCCTCCTCGGCTTCGCCCTCCTCGGCCTCGGCCTCCTCCTCGGCGGCCTCCTCTTCCTCGGCCGCCTCGCTGAGGGCCTCGATCTCCGCCTCGATCTCGTCGCGGAGCTCGACCTCGCCGGTGTCCTCGTCCTCGGCCGAGAGCTCGTGCCGGCGGCGGAACTCGCGTAGCTCGGACGCGGAGACATCGAGCTGATGGGCGATCCAGGCATCGGTCCGCCCCTGGCGCACCCAGGCGCGGATCTGGTTCAGCTGTGAGCGGAGTGGTTTCTTGGCCATTTGTATGGCTCCCTGCCGGCGGAGGATGCTAACGGACGGCCGTATGACGGTTGTGGGTGGCGCTTCGCCTTCCGAGTAGTTACTCTGATTTCGGATGGCGGCCGGACCGGCCGAATAGCTCGAATGGAGGCGAGATGCTCGTCCTGACAAGAAAGACCAATCAGAGCATCATGATCGGGGATGACGTCGAGGTTTCTGTCCTCGCCGTGTCCAGGGACAAGATCCGGCTCGGCATCACCGCGCCGCGCGACGTCCCGGTGTTCCGTAAAGAGGTTTACATCTCGATCAAGGAAGAGGAGATGTCGGAGAACCAGGGAGCCAGCAAGCACGTGAACAAGGCTCTCGGCGACCTCTCCAATACGGACTGAACCTGCCTCCACGGGCAGGGCCGCTGAACTAGAAGGCGTTTGGGGGCTGAGCTAGCGGACTGCTAGCCCATCAACCAAGCCAGCGTCTCGAACATCACGACGGTCACGACCACCACCGTGATGGTGAGCGCGACGACCAGGACACTGAAGGCGACCTTGCCGTGCTGTTCGGTGCGCTGGATGCGCCGGGCGCGCGAGCGGTTGACGGCGCGCTGGCGAAGCTGGTGCCGGCGACGGCGCTCGAGCGCCGCCTCCTGTTCGAACGCCAGCTCGAACTGGGAAATGCTTTCTTTCATCCTCATGGGGATCGATCCAGGAAGAGCGTTTGTGCCAGGTGCGTCGCGTTGAGCCAAACGCCGCGACGGGCGGGAAACTAGCAGACCGATCGAGCGCCAAGGCCGATACGCGGAGTGCCGATCGCTACTAGCGACTTCTTAGCGTTCGATCAGGAATCGCTCACCGGTTCGGGATGATTCGACCCTCAGCACGCTCCCCAAAGGCCCTTTCCGGCCCGGGCTGCCTTCGTTGCCAGCCGTTGGAGCTCGGGGGCGTGCGAGGGTGCGAGGTGTTGGGAGCGATCTCGAGCGTGCGCGCATACCCGCCCCGGACCAGCTCCGCGTTGACGAACCGCCGACCGGCGTACACGTACGCGAGCAGCCTCCCGTAGTCGTCTCGCGCCTCGCGATCGAACACCAGACGCACGGTCCGGCCCTCGACCAGCCGGTGGTTCTCGTCGCTCGCGTTCGGCCCGAAGCACTGCACGGGCGTGTCGGGCTTCACCGTCTCCGGCGTGTCGACGCCGATGTAGCGGACGTACTCGTCCTCGCTGTCGACCGAGGCGACGATCGTGTCTCCGTCGACAACTCGCACGACCCTCGCCTGGACGGAGTCTCAGCGGGCGCCGGGCTGGAGCTGTCGCTGGATCCGCCACCGTCGATCCAGGAATGAACGAGCAGCCAGCCTCCGAGGGCAAGTAGGAGAACGGCCCCGATGCCCGGCGTACGCCGCATCCCGATAGACAACCCCAGCCATCAGACGCCCGCCCCGGGGAGGGCGCCGCCGGCCCGCTATGGGCCCGCGACTGGTGCCTCGGAGTCGTCGTAAACGTTTACGAAGCGCAGATAGTTGTTGCCGATCTCCAGGGCCGCCACATCGCGCTCGACTGAGCCGTCGAGGAATGCCTTGAGCGGACCACCCCAGATCGAGCGACCGATGGCGAAGCCGATGAACCCGTCCACGGGCGCCGCCTGGGCGAGCCAGTGGTCCACCTTCTCGTCGCTCGCGCCGCGGCCCAGGAGGACGCAGGTGACTTGGTCACGGCCACCCACGCGGGTTTGCTCGGCGAGCATCTCGGCGTCCGACCGCTCGTCGACGCCCTCGATCTTCCAGATGTCGACCTCGATGCCGTAATCCTGGATGTCCTGGATCGCCCGGCGCATCAGCTCCGGCCGCAACTCAGCGTCGTAGCGATCGGTCTCCCCATGCGCACGAGCCAGCTGGTCGTCCGTGGCGGGGACGAGCAACTCGAATAGGAATTTGCGGTCATGCTCTCCAAGCCAGTCGGAGAGGCGCTTCAGGCGGTCGAGCTGGCGACGGTTCATATCGGTGTCGGGGTCGTCCGGGTTGTAGCGGACAAGCACCTTGGAGAAGTCGGGATCGAACTGTTCGATATGGGCGCCGAACTCGTCGCCGTACTGGAAGTCGAACTCGTTCTGGCCGCTCTTCTCCACTGGCATGGCCAGCCTGAGGCCGCGCTCCTTCGCCTGGCTGGGGATGCTCGTGGGCGCGCCGAATTGCTCGTCGACCAGGGCGCCGGTTGAATCGGGGGCGGCGCCCTCAGCGAGCGCGTGCAGAAGCCCCTCGAAGACAAGGTGCTTGGCGTCCGAGATCCTTCGCGTGTCTTCCTCGGTGGGTTCGCCCTCCAGGCCAAACCACTTCTTTTGGAAGGAGCCGCGATGGTCGAACGCAAGGATGAACAGCTTGTGACCGTAGCCAGAGTTCATGAGGGTTCCTCCCTGTCCCCGGGTTTGCCGGGGGCCGGGCCCGCATAATAACCGCGCGCCCCGTAGGCGCTCGGCCGCTGCGGCCGCAGATCCATGCTCGACCACAGCTTCAACGGCCCGCCGTTCACCATCGGCATCGAGGAGGAGCTGATGCTCCTCGACGCAGGCGATCTGAGCCTCGCGCAGGCGATTGAGGCGGTTCTCGAGGCGGTCCCGCCCGACCGGGAGGGCCAGGTGAAGCCCGAGTTGATGCAGTCGGTGCTCGAGATCGCGACCAAGCCGTGCCAGAGCGTGGCTGAGGCCGGCGAGGAGCTCCGGCAGCTGCGCCGCATGATGGCCGGGATCGTCGAGTGGCTGGGGCTCCAGTTCGCGGCCGCTGGCACGCACCCCTTCGCCCTCTGGGAGGACCAGAAGATCGTCCAGCGCCCCCGCTACGAGGAGCTGATCGGCCAGCTCGGGTTCATAGCCCGCCAGGAGCTGATCTTCGGCACGCACGTCCACGTGGCGATCGAGGGCCCGGACCGCGCCATCTACGTCGCCGACGGCATCCGCCTCTTCCTGCCGCTACTCCTGGCGCTGTCGGCGAACTCGCCGTTCTGGCGCGGCGACCTGACCGGGATGATGTCCACGCGCACGCCCGTCTTCCGCGCCTTCCCGCGCGCCGGCGTGCCGCCCCACTACGGGTCCTGGGAGATCTACTCCAACCGCGTCGAGCAGATGATGCGCGGCGGGGCCATCGACGACTACACCTACCTCTGGTGGGACGTCCGTCCCCATCCCAACCTCGGGACCGTCGAGACGCGCATCTTCGACCAGCAGACCACGCTCGACCACACGATCGCGCTGGCGGCCCTCACGATCTCACTCGCCCATCGCTTCAGCGCCCTGTACGACGCCGGGGAGCCGATCGGCGAGTTCCCGACCGAGCTGATCGACGACAATAAGGTCCGCGCCGCGCTGCGCGGCATGGACGGGACGCTGATCGACTTCTTCCGAGGGGAGCAGCTGCCGGCCGAGTACATGGCGTCCGCGCTGGTCGAGGGATTAAGCGACGACGCCGCCGAGCTCGGCTGTAGCTCGGAGCTCGAGCTCGTGGGCCACCTCCTAGGGGGCCAGAGTGGCGCCCACCGCCAACTGCGCCACTGGGAGCGCCACCACGACCTATCGAAGCTCGTCCGCGAGATGATCACCGACACTCGCGCCTAGCAGCCCTACATCCAGGGCTATTCTGCCGGTGTGGCAGAAACCGAGCTGAGCGTCGTCTGCAAGAGTTGCGGTTCGGAGGTGAGTCCGTACGTCACGGAGTGCCCCTACTGCGGCACCCGGCTACGCAAGCGGGCCCCGAAGCTGGAGCGTCGCGGCGACGGCCTGGAGGCGCAGGAGACGCGGCGCGATCGCCGTCGTCGCGAGCGCCGGGAGCGCAAGGAGCGCAAGGAGCGAATGCAGCGCGTGACGCTCACGGCCGAGCGCCCCTACGTGACGATCGCCCTCATCCTGGCCCCGGCGGCGCTCCTCGTCGTCGCGCGGGCCGCCGTCATTCCACTCACTGACCTGGGGCTCGTCGTCGGCGTACCGGGCACCGCCAATACGTGGTGGCACTACCTGGTCTCCCCGTTCCTCTACAACGACATCGGCTACCTGTTCGCGATCGGGGTGGGGATGGTGTTGTTCGTCCCAGGCCTCGAGCGTCGCCTTGGCGCGATCCCGACCGCGCTCCTCCTGGTCGCCGCGGGCGCGCTCGGCGCGCTGGCGGCTCCGGGGCTGGACAGCGCCTTCGGCGACGGCTTCACGCTCGCGGCGGGCGGCAACGGCATCGCGCTCGCGGCGCTGGGCGCGTCGTACATGGTCCGGCGTGCCGACGCGCGCGAGGACCCCACGGAAGAGCTCGACATGATCCCGATCGTCGTCTCCGCGATGGTGCTGCTCGCCCTGCCGCTCGTGAACGACTACGCGAACGAGTGGTCGGGCATCGTCGGCGGCCTGGTCGGGCTCGCCGCCGGCTTCTCGGCGACGCTCGGGCGGCGCTAGCGACGCCGATGCCGGACAAGTACATCACCCTCACGCCCGAGCTCTACGCCTACGTGGTCGAGCACGGCGCGCGCGAGGACGACGTCCTGCGTCGCCTCCGCGCCGAGACCGAGGAGCTCGGGGACATCGCGATCATGCAGATCTCCCCGGAGCAGGGCGCGTTCATGGCCGTCCTCGTGAAGGCAATGGCGGGCAGGCGGGCGCTCGAGCTGGGCACCTTCACCGGCTACTCGGCGATCTGCGTCGCGAGGAGCCTGGCCGACGGCGGCCGGCTCGTCACGTGCGACCTGAGCGGCGACTGGACCAAGATCGCCCGACGCTACTTCGAGGAGGCCGGCGTGACCGACCGGATCGACCTGCGCCTCGGCCCCGCGCTGGAGACGCTCCGCGGGATGACGGACGAAGAGCCGTTCGACTTCGCCTTCATCGACGCCGACAAGAGCGAGTACCCGGACTACTACGAGGAGTGCCTGCGGCTCCTGCGGCCCGGCGGGTTGATCATGCTCGACAACGTCCTGCGCGGCGGGGAGGTGCTGAACGGCGCCGACGAGGACCCCCGCACGGTCGCGACGCGCGACGTGAACGAGCGGGCGATCGCCGACGAGCGCGTCGACGTCGCGATGCTCGGCGTCGCGGACGGCATCACCCTGGCGCTGAAGCGCTAGGCGGCGGGACGCCGGCGCGATGGACCGCGAAGCAGCGATCGAACGCCACCGTGGCGCGCTGATGTCGTTCATCCGACTGGTGGGCGGTGGTGGGACCTCGCAGGTGCTCGAGCCCGGCGGGGTGACGGCCTCGGTCGTCCCGTCGATCCCCGACCGCTCGATCGTGAACTCGGTCGCCTACCGGGACGCGGCGGCGCTCGAGGTCGCGATGGACGATCTGGCCGCCGCCTACGAGGACGCCGGCATACAGGCATGGACGGTGTGGGTTCCGGAGGACGACCGCAACGTCGCGGCGCTCCTCGACGCCTCCGGCCACCGTCTGGACGCGACCCCCACGGCGATGATGGCCGACCTCACCCGCATTCCCTACCCGGACCCGGGCGACCTCGACTGGGGAGTGGACGCGAACCCGCTGGACGTGGGGCGGATCAACGACCTCTCGTACGGGTGGCCCGAGAACACCTTCATCCGCGCGATGGACCGGTTTGCCGGCGTCGACGCGCTTCGCCTCTACCAGGCCCGCGTGAGCGGCGCCCCCGTGTGCGTCCTCGGCATCCACGACAACGCCGACGATGCGGAGGTCTACTTCGTCGCCACGCTCCCCGACCACCGCGGCATGGGCCTCGCGCGCCGGCTGCTCAACCAGGCGCTCATCGACGCCCGCGACCGCGGCCTCACCGTCTCGAGCCTGCAGGCGACGAAGATGGGCTATCCGATCTACGAGCGCCTGGGCTACGAGCCGATCTGCAAGCTCGAGATGTGGGAGCGCCGGGCGTAGCGAAGGCCGGGCGCCCCGCCCCGATATGTTCCGGGCGATGGCGGTGGATCAGGCGCGGCTGGACGCGGCGATCGATGCCCTTTCGGACCGTGAGCGGTTTCGCGAGGCGGAGTCGGTCGTCGCCGCCGCGGCCCCCAAGCTCCACCGGATCCTGGCCGACGCGCTCCAGGAGGGTGGCTGGTTCGGCGAGGCGCACGAGGCGGAGGTCCGCAAGGCCGCCACAGCCGAGACCGACGAGGAGCGCCTCGCCGCCGTCCGGACGCTGCTCGCCGAGGAGGCGCGGATGGGGATGATGGTTGGCGTCGCCGTCGGCTGGGCACTAGCGGAGGAGCTGAGTGAGACGACGACCAACGAGGAGGACTGAGACGTGACCGACATCCGCTTTCTGGGCCAGTCGTGCTTCGAGCTCTCGGATGGGAACGCGCGCGTGGTCGTCGATCCCTTCCTGGCGCCGCACAACCCGGTCGCGACCGTCTCGGCGGGCGACCTGGACGCGACGCACGTCCTCGTCACCCACGGGCATGCGGACCACCTCGCCGACGCGGTGGCCGTGGCACAGAAGAACGACGCACCGACGGTCGCGATCGTCGAGCTCGCCGGATGGCTCGGCGCGCAGGGCGTCAAGAACACGATCGACCCCAACCTCGGAGGCACGGTCGAGTTCGACTGGGGCTGGGCGAGGATGGTGCAGGCGTTCCACACGAACACCACGCCCGACGGGACCGCGGTGGGCCAGGCCGCCGGCTATGTGATCAACATCGGCTCCAAGACGATCTACCACCTCGGCGACACGTGCCTGTTCAGCGACCTGAAGCTGATCGCGGAGCGCACGCCGCCGGACGTCGCGCTGATCCCGATCGGCGGCCACTACACCATGGACCGCGAGGACGCCGCCCTGGCCGCCGGGCTGATCGGGGCGCCGACCGTGATCCCGATGCACTACAACACGTTCCCACCGATCGAGGCCGACGCCGGGGCGTTCAAGTCCGACGTCGAGTCGAAAACGTCATCGACCGTGGTGATCCTCCAGCCGGGGGAGACCCACACCGTCTGATTCAGGAGGAGTCAAGAGATGCCAGATCTCGAGTTCGCCGCCAACGGAGGCACTGCGACGGGTTACCTCGCGGAGCCCGAGGACACCGGCCCCGGGCTGATCGTCATGCAGGAGTGGTGGGGGTTGGACGACCACATCCGCGGCATCTGCGACCGCTTCGCCGCCGAGGGTTTCGTGGCTCTGGCACCCGACCTGTTCCACGGCGAGACGACCGAGCAGCCCGACGAGGCCCAGCAGAAGATGATGGCCATGAACATGGACGAGGCCGAGAAGGAGGTGCGCGGCGCGGTCACCTACGTCCTGGAGCACCCGAAGTGCAACGGGAACATCGGCTCGGTCGGCTTCTGCCTCGGCGGCGGTCTCTCGGTGTGGGCCGCGACGGCGAACCCGCAGATCGGCGCCGTGGTGAGCTTCTACTACGTCATGCCGCACGGCAAGCCGGACTTCACGAAGCTGAACGCGCCGGTGCTCGGGCACTTCGGGACCAACGACGATTTCATCTCCCAGGAAGACGCCGAGTCGCTCGAGGCCGAGCTACAGCAGGCCGGGGTGGAGGCCGCGTTCGAGTTCTACGAGGGCGCGGGCCACGCGTTCTTCGCGGACCACAACCGGCTCGGCACCTACCACGAGGAGCACGCCGACAACGCCTGGGGCAAGACGGTCGATTTCTTCAACAAGCACCTCAACCGCAACGGCCACGCCAGCCAGAACGGCAACTGACGCCCCCAAAATCCTGGCCAGTCAGCCAGTCAAGCGTGTAGGGTTCAGGCCATGGAAGCCCGGACGGAACCGGAGTCAGCAGAGGCCAGGACGGCCCGAACCCTCAGCGACATCGCCCAGCAGGAGGGGTTCGAGGAAACCTCAGACCCGGCGCTCCAGGAGTCGGCCGACCGTGGGAAGGCGAAGCTCCTCGACTACGGCGAGCTGTATGAGTTGTGGGAGCGTCAGCAGTGGGCAACCCAGGACCTCGACTTCAGACAGGACCGCATCGACTGGCACGAGCGCATCTCCGAAGAGGAACGCTTCCAGCGGATGTACGGACTGTCGGGATTCTTCATCGGTGAGCAACGCGTCACAGACGAGCTGGGTCCGATCATGCGCGCCTGCCCCAAGGAGGAGCAGCGCATCTTCCTCTCCACCCAGATCGCCGATGAGGCGCGGCACGTCCGTTTCTTCGACCGCTTCTACAGCGAGGTCGGCGTCTACGAGGGCACCGACAGCCTCGCCGACCGGCTGCGGGCGACGGAGGAGAACCTGAACGAGTCCTTCGGCCAGCTCTTCGACGACCTGCTGCACAACCGGGTCGACCGCCTCGCCGCGGAGCCGGAGGACACCGTGGCCCTCGTGGAGGCCGTCACGCTCTACCACATGATCATCGAGGGCGCCCTGGCCCTCACAGGACAGCACTTCATCATCGAGTACAACACCCAGCAGAACACGCTGCCGGCGTTCGTCGAGGGATTCAACAAGGTCGCCCGCGACGAGCACCGCCACATCGCGTTCGGCGTCCGCTTTCTCACCGACATGGCGCAGGAGGACCCGAAGTACCGGGACGCCATGCAGCGGATGATGGGCGAGGCGTTGCCGATCGCCGACGGTGTCCTCGACCCGCCTTGGTCCGAGGACGAGGATCTCGAGATGTTCGGCGTCTCACGCGACGAGACGCACGCCTTCGCCGCCCAGTGCCTCACACGGCGGCTGAAGGTGATCGGCCTGGCCTAGGCCCTGATCAGTTGGGCACCGTGTAGGTATCCGTGCCGCCGGGCGGCGTCGTTCCGGTGTCGTCGGGCGGCGGGACGGAGCCCGGCGGTGGGTTGCCGTCGACCGGCGGGTTCGGGTCGACCGGCGGGTCGGGGATCACCGGCGGGTTCGGGTCGGTGCCGGTTGGGTCGCCGGTGCCGGTGGGGTCGGTCGAGCTTCCGCCCGCCGTCGGGTCGCCGCTGTCGTCGCCGGTCGTAGTCGTCGGGTCGGTTGTGCCCGTGGTGTCGGTAGCCGTTCCGGTGTCGGTCGTGGACGTGTCAGTTGGCGTCGTGGTCGTCGGGTCCGTGGCCGGCACCGTGTCGGTAGCCGTGGTGTCCGTCGTCGAGGTCGGGTCGGTGACCGGAGGAGCTTCGGCGGTGGTCGTCGGGTCGGCTACCGGCGCGGTCCTCGTCGGCGCCGCGGCGGCGTCCGCCCGCGCGTGCTCGACCGACCACTGGCTGGCTTGTGCGACGGCCGCTGGCTGGGCTGCCGGTGCCGGTGTCGGTGTCGGTGTCTGGTTCATGCGGTTGGCTCCGACGGCACCCGCGGTGATGAGCGCCGCAGTGGCCACGCCGACCGCGGCCTTGGCGCCAACCATGCCGCCCACGGTCCCGAGCGCGCCGCCGATCGAGATGCCCGAGCCGCCCGCTGCCGCTGCGGCTCCGCCCACGGAGCCGGCGATGCCGCCAACGGATCCTGCAGCCCCCACGGATCCGGCCGCGCCGGCGCCTGCCGCGCCGGCGCCTCCCCCAGCGGCGCCCCCAGTCGCTCCGGCGGACCCCACCGTCCCGCTCGCCGAGCCTGCAGAGCCTCCGCCGGCCCCGGTGAGCTTGGACGCGAAGAACTTCCCGACGACCGCGAAAAGACCGAGTGGCGCGAGCCCGGCGAGCGACCGGGACGTGGAGCGCAGCTCCCTGCGGAAGCGCTGGCACGAGGGGCATTCCTTGACGTGGCGCCGCGCCGGCCCGGACACCTTGCCGAGCCCCTCCGCGGCCTCGGCGAGCTCGAGCCGCACGTCGTCGCAGGCGAGGATCCGGGCCTCACTGGCCTCGGCGAGCCCCATCCGCGCCCGGACGAGCAGCGACTTGACCGCGGCCAGCGTGATTCCCATGGCCTGCGCGATCTCGGTGTAGGTCAGCCCGTCGATCTCGCGGAGCACGAGCGCGCTCCGCTGCGTCTCCGGCAGCTCCTGGACGTCGGCGACGATCGTCCGCAGCTCCTCTCGCCGCTGGACGTGCTCCAAGGTGGTCGTCCCGTTCGCATGCGGGTGAACGTCCATCGAGTCCTGGCCGTCCGCCACCGGCTTCCGCAGGAAGTTCAGGCACCGATTGCGCGCGATCCGGTACAGCCATGGCCGAGCCGTGATCGGCCGCTCATCGGCCAGCATCGCCGAATGCGCGGCGACGAAGGCTTCCTGGAGCAGATCCTCGGCGTCCTGGCTCGATCCGACCATGTGCCGGCAGAAGCTGAGCAGCCGGGACTGGTAACGATCGAACAGAACCTCGAACGCCTGGTCGTGGCCGTCGCGAATCATCGCGACGAGTTTCTCGTCGTTTTGCAGACGAAGCAGCGGCGAACGCCGCGCCAGCAGCCCGCGATGGCCGGCAGTTGTAAGGGCGGAGGCCTCCATTAACCCCTGTGTGCTGTGAACACGCTACATCCGAAAAAGTTGCTGTCAAGGCATCCCGACCAAAAGGAAGCCAGGAATACACGTGAACGAGTGCCCGGGGCGGGACTCGAACCCGCAAGCCCTCTCGGGCGGCGGCTTTTAAGGCCGCCTGACTTCACCCATTTGTCGACCCGGGCGCGCACCGGGATCGTAACCCCGGCCGAAAGCGGCTCCTAGGCCTCTCGGACCACCCGAATGTTGAACGACGGCGTCCCGAGAGCGCCCATGAGCCGCACCCATAACGCCACGTACAGCTCCGCTCCCCGCGCCGCCGAGATGTCGCCCAGATCGATGATGTCCGCGGACAACCACCCGAACGTCTCCAGCAGCTCGATCACCGTCGCCTTCGCCAGGTCGTCGTCACCGCACACGAACACGTTCGTCGACTCGTCGATCGACGCGGGAGCGACCATCAGCGACGCGTTCATCGTGTTGAGCGCCTTCACGACCCGGGCATCGGGAAAAGCCGCCTGAATCCGCTCCCCGAGGCTGTCGTCCGCCGCTACCCCAACGACCGGTGGCCCGCCGCCGCCGAAGTCCAGCGCATTCGAGACGTCGACGAGCACCTTCCCGGCCAGGTTCTCGGCCCCTGCCATCTCCAGCGCATCCACCGAAACCCTGCCGCCGGTGGCGTTGACCAGCAGCTCGCCGAACTCCGCCGCATCCGCAAACGTGCCCTCGCTCGCACCGTCGCCGGCGCCCTGCGCCCACTCGACCGCGTTCTCGTTGCCGGCCTGCCGCGACCCCATCCGCACCTCATGCCCGAGCTCGACGAGCTTGCCGCCCAACGTCCGCCCGACGACCCCGGTCCCAAGCACACCGATCTGCATGCCGCCACCCTAGCGACGCGGCCCCGCCGACCGCGGGCAAGCCGAGCCAGGCGTGGCTACAGCTGGACCCAGACGGTCTTGGTCTCGAGGTAGGCGTCCAGGTTGATGTGGCCCTTTTCGCGGCCGATGCCGGATGCCTTGTAGCCGCCGAAGGGCGCTGCCGGGTCGCCGCCGCCCCAGGTGTTGACGTAGACATTGCCCGCCTGGAGCATCGAGGCGAGCTTGTGGGCGTTGGAGATGTCGCGGGTCCAGAGGCCGGCGGCCAGGCCGTACTCGGTGTCGTTGGCTCGGCGGGCCACCTCCTCGAGGTCGTCGAAGGGCATCGCGACCAGGACCGGGCCGAAGATCTCCTCGCGGGCGATGCGCATCGAGTCGTCGACGCCGACGAAGAGGGTGGGGTTCACGAAGTAGCCGCTGCCGTTGCCGTCGGGTGAGCTGCCCGCGGCGAGCTCCGCGCCCTCCTCGACACCCGAGTCGATGTAGCCCTTCACGCGGTCGAACTGCTCTCGGGAGACGAGCGGGCCGAGCTGGGTGTCGGGGTCGAGGCCCGGGCCGACCTTGGCCTCGCGGGCGAAGGCGGCCAGCCGTTCGGTGACCTCGTCGAACAGGTCGCGCTGGACGAAGAGGCGGGAGCCGGCGTTGCAGGCCTGACCGGAGTTGAAGTAGATGCCCTCGTAGGAGCCCTTGATCGCGCGATCCAGGTCGGCGTCGGGAAGGATGATGTTCGGGCTCTTGCCGCCCAGCTCGAGGGTGACGCGCTTCAGGGAGCGGCCGCATTTGGCGCCGATCTCGCGGCCGACGTCGGTCGAGCCGGTGAACGCGACCTTGTCGACGCCGGTCTCGTCGACCAGCGCCGCGCCGGTGCCGCCGTCGCCGGTGAGGACGTTGAGCGTCCCCTCGGGGAAGCCCGCCTCGAGCGCCAGCTCGCCAAGGCGCAGGGCCGTAAGTGGCGTCTGCTCGGCGGGCTTCAGGACGATCGAGCAGCCGGCCGCAAGGGCCGGGGCCACCTTCCACATCGCCATCAGGAGCGGGAAGTTCCAGGGGACGATCTGGGCACAGACGCCGACCGGCTCGCGGACCGTGTAACAGAGGACGTCGCGGGCTGAGACGGGGATGGTCTCGCCCTCGATCTTGGTCGGCCAGCCCGCGTAGTAGCGGAGGTGGTTGACGGTTGCCGCCATGTCGCCCTTGGCGGCGGCGAGCGGCTTGCCGTTGTCGAGCGACTCGAGCTCCGCCAGCTCCGCGCCGTTTGCCTTGATCAGCTCGGCGAGCGTGTTCATGAGGCCCGAGCGCTTGGCGGCGTTGATCTTGCGCAGCGGGCCGTCGAGGGCCTCGCGTGCCGCCTCGGCCGCGCGTGCCGCGTCCTCGGCGCCGCCCAGCGCGACCTCGCAGATCGCGTCGCCGGTCGCCGGGTCGATCGTCTCGAAGGTCTTCCCGTCCGCCGCTTCTGTGTGCTCGCCGCCGATCAGGAGGCGCTTCGGCCCCGAGTCGACGAACTCGCGCGCCGCGGGGCTGAGGGACTCGGCGGTGGCGGTGGCCATCACCCGGATCGTAGTAGGCGGCCGACCGTCGTTAGTTGTTAGTTGACGGTGACGTCGGGGGGCAGCAGCCCGTGGTCCTTCAGGACCTGCACGACGTCCTGGATCTGCTGCGGGTCCGTGATCTGGAGCGCGCCGCCCACCTGGGCGTTGATGCCCTTCGCCTGGAGGTCGCTCGCGACCGCCTGGCGGACCTCCATCGGCTGCGACTGGAGATTGACCTGGTGCGTCGTCATGAGCTGCTGGAGCCCCGACATCTGCTGCATCAGCTCGGGGGTCATCGTCACCGCCACTCCGCCCGGGGGGACGTTCGGAGCCCCTGGGGCCGGCTGGGGCGTAGCGGTGGGGGCCGCCTCCGCCTCGGCACCCTGCGGGATGGCGCTCTCGCGCTCACGGCGGCGCTTGAAGAAGTCGAAGAGCCCCACGGTCAGCCGCCGGAGGTCGTTCCGGACGGCACGCACGGAGGCGTGGTGCTGTCGGGTACCTCGCCCTGGGACTCGAGGCCGGCCATGCCCGCGTGGGTGCCGGAGATGGTTGCCCCGGGGGAGCCCGAGGACCCGGTCGGGCCGATTGGGTCGGGCGTCGGATCGGGCGGGCACGGCTGCGGCGGCTCACCGGTGGTCCCGGTCGGACCGGAGGTCCCGGTGTCACCGGTGGTGCCGGTGTCACCCGTGGTCCCAGTGGTGCCTGTGTCACCGGTGGTGCCGGTGTCACCCGTGGTCCCGGTGGTGCCGGTCGTACCGGTGGCGCCCGTCGCGCCAGTGGCGCCCGTCGCGCCGTCGGGGATGCCGCGCCCGGAGCGCGTGTCCTTGCCCGCGCTTGCCTTGTCGGAGGCGAGGAGCCGCGGCTTCTTGTCCTTGGACGGCGGGGTGCCCCAGGCCTGGACCTCGACGGTGTAGGTGCCGTTGCCGACGTAGGGAACCCAGAGGCTCGCGCCACCGGCGCCGACGGTGCCGTAGTCGGAGACCGCGCCGTTCGGGGCCGTGACGCTGGCCGTGTAGCTGGTGGCTCCGTCGACCTCGTTGAAGGAGGCGTCGATCTTGCACACGATCTGGCTGTCGAACAGGCCACAGCTGTCGAGGGAGGCGGAGGCGTCCAGCGAGCTCGATCCGGATCCGGGCCCGCCGAGCTCGAGCGCTAGCGCGGGCACCGGCACGAGCAGCGCTAGCACGACATAGAGGAGCAGCCTGGGTCGTCTCATCGTGCCTTCCTTAGCCTGACTTTCCTGTCGCCACGGGGACGAACGAGCTGTGGATCAACTCGGCGCCGTCGGCCGCGTCATGCGATGCGTTGGCCTCGACGGTCGTGGCGAGGTAGTAACGATAGGGGCCGGTGACGCGAAGCGTCACCTCGTAGGCCGGCGCGCCCGGCTTCGGAGCCGGCGCGAGCGTGACGATCGTGCCGTCGGCGGTCGGCGCGGGCGTGCGGCCGGTGACCTGGGCGCTGCCGGCCGTCCGGCCGAGCTGGGTGAGCGACTGGGACTCGAACTGCGGGAAGCTCAGCTTGGGATCGCGCTTGACCCAGAGCGCCGCGGTGGCCTGGCCGCCGTCGGCCGAGGCGGTGAACGTCTGCCCGTTCTGCGGCTCGGTCTGGGTCCAGCCATGGGGCAGGGCCAGGGTGTAGCTCGAGCCCTTGACGAGCTCACCGCCCTTCCTCGAGCTCGCGTCCTTGGCAGGGGCATTCGCAGCAGGTGCCGTCGCCGGCGCGGAGGGCTGGTTGTCGCTCCCCGACCCCTGGATGAGGATGAGGGCGACGATCACCGCGGCGGCGGCGACCGGGATGCTCAGGTACTTCCAGAGCCGGTTGCCGACGCTCTCGCGCGGCTCGACCACGCCGGCGTCGTCGGCGCCGTCGCACTCGAACGGCTGGTGGCACGAGTCGCAGACGACCCGGCGCACTGCGCGCGCCGGAAGCGCAGGCGGCACGCGGACGCGGGTCGACTCCCCGCAAGCGTCGTGGCGCGCCCGAACCAGCCGCACCGGCTCACCGGCGACGGGCTCGGGGAATCCCCCGTTGCTATCGCGTTCCACCTTCATGGTTTCGGACCCCGAGAGACGGTACTTGAGTGCTCGCGCAACCCGTGATCAGCCGCTCCCAGGCTGCAAAGCGCCCGTCGTACATGTGTCCGCGTCAGGGTCGCGCAAGGGCTGACACAATCCCGCCATGGCGCTGCCGGCGCTGTCCCGTTTATCGCCGGCTTGGCCGGTCCTATCCGTACGTCTTTCTCGCGGTCGAGCTGCAGAGCGCGTTCGTGATCACGGCTGCGACCCTCGGCCTGTTCACCTTCTATTACAACGCCACGAGCGACGACTACCTGAAGGTGATCGCCCTCGCCCTGGTGCTCACAGGCGCCGCCGTCGCGATCACGCTCGTTCGCACGTTCCCGCTGATGCGGCCGATCCGCGACTGGATCGGCGGTGCTCGGGACGAGGCGAGCACCACGCGGGCGTGGGCCTCGGCCGTCGCCCTGCCGCTGAACCTGATCCGGCACGACCTATGGGTCCCGGTGGGGATCGCGATCGCGCCCACGTGTGCGTGGGCGGTCTACGTGCTGGGCCTCGAATGGCTGGCCTTCTTCCCGCTCTTCGCGGGGTCGATGGTGGCGCTCGGCTACTCGGCGATCCTCCACTACCTGATCCTCGAGGCCGGGATGCGCCCGGTCCTCATCGACATCCACAACAGCGAGGAGACGCCGCGACTCCAGGCCCCGATCTCGGCGATCCCCCTGCGGGTGCGGATGATGACCGCACTGCCGCTCATCAACCTGATCACAGGCCTGGTGGTGGCGGCCCTGAGCTCGTCCGGCGGCGGCGGGGCGGCACTGGGCGCGGACGTGCTGATCGCCGTGGCGGTGGCAACGACGATCTCGCTGGAGCTCACGGTGCTGTTCGCGAAATCGATCCTGCGCCCGATCGCCGACCTGCAGCGGGCGACCGAGGCGATCGCCCGAGGCCGCTACGACGTGGCGGTCCCGGTGACCACCGGCGACGAGCTGGGCGAGCTCGCAGTGTCGTTCAACCAGATGGTCCAGGGGCTCGCCGAGCGCGAGCGGCTGCGCGAGGCGTTTGGCACCTACCTCGACAAGTCGGTCGCCGAGTACATCCTGAGCGAGGGGTTCAGCGAGGAGGGAGAGGAGGTTGACGTCTCGATCCTGTTCTGCGACGTCCGCGACTTCACCACCTTCGCCGCCCAGGCCGACGCGAAGGAGGTGGTCACGCAGCTGAACGCCCTCTTCGCGGTGGTCGTGCCGATCGTCAGCCGCCATGGCGGTCACGTGGACAAGTTCATCGGCGATGGCCTCGTGGCGATGTTCGGCGCGCCGGAGCCGTTCCGGGACCACTCCGACCGCGCGGTCCGCGCCGCGTGCGAGATGGCGAACGTCGTCAACTCCGACGACGAGCCGGGGTTCCGCATCGGCGTCGGCGTCAACAGCGGCCGCGTCGTGGCCGGCTCGATCGGCGGCGCGGGCCGGCTCAACTTCAGCGTCATCGGCGACGCCGTCAACATCGCATCGCGGGTGGAGGCCGCGACCCGGGAACTCGACGAGGACGTTCTGATCACCGAGGCGACCGCGCGCGAGCTCTCGGACAACTTCGAGCTCACCGAATGCGGCGAGCACGAGCTCAAGGGCCTGCGGGAGGCCCTGCGCCTTTTTGCGCCTCGCGTCCGGGACGCCGCGGGGATGCAGCCCGGCGAGGAGCCGCTGGCCGCGGCCGGCGCCGACGGCCGGCGCGCCGGTGGATTGGCTCCGCTGTAGGCTCGCGGCCCGTGGCGACCACCGAGGAGAGCGCCGAGCAGGCCGGTAGCGAGGCCGGCGGCGCCGTTCACGGAGGGCGGCTGGTCGCGCGGGCGCTTGCCTCGCGCGGTGTCAAGAACCTGTTCACGCTCTCGGGCGGGCACCTGTTCTCGATCTACGACGGCTGCAAGGCCGAGGGCATCGAGGTCGTCGACACCCGGCACGAGGCTTCGGCTGCGTGGGCGGCCGAGGGGTACGCCAAGGCGACGCGGGAGGCCGGTGTGGCCGCCCTCACTGCCGGTCCGGGTGTCACCAACGGCATGAGCCCGCTGGCAGGGGCGCAGCAGAACCGCTCGCCGCTAGTGGTGCTCGGGGGGCGCGCTCCGGAGATGCGGTGGGGATCCGGCTCCCTTCAGGAGATCGACCACCTACCGTTCGTCTCGCCGCTCACCAAGTCGGCGCAGACGGTCAAGGACACCGCCCAGATCCCCGCGCTGACCGCCGCCGCGATCGACGAGGCGCTCTCACAGCCGAGCGGGCCGACGTTCGTCGACTATCCGCTCGACGTCGTCTTCCAGGAGGCGGAGGCGGAGGTGCCGGAGCGGCCCGGGCGATCGGCCGGCAAGCCGGCCGATCGCTCCGACGAGGCCGCCGCACTCCTGGCAAGCGCCGAGCGCCCGGCGATCATGGCCGGCACCGGCCTCTACTGGGCGCGTGGGGAGGACGAGCTCCGCGCCCTGGCCGAGGCGCTGGAAATCCCGGTCTTCCTCAACGGGATGGGCCGCGGATGCCTTCCCGCCGACCACGAGCTCTACTTCTCCCGAGCGCGTGGGCAGGGTCTGAAGGAGGCTGACGTCGCCTTGGTGGCGGGCGTGCCGCTTGACTTCCGCCTCGCCTTCGGCGGCTCCTTCGGCGAGGAGACCCGGATCGTCTCCCTGGACGTCGAGCCCAGCAAGCTCGCCGCGACGCGCCAGCCGGAGATCGAGCTGGTGGGCGACATCCCCGCGACGCTCGCCGCCCTGCGCGAGACGGCCGCGTCCCCCGAGGGCGAACGCGGCCGCGGCGCCAATCCTTGGCTCGGCGCACTTCGAGAAACGGAGTCCGCGAAGCGCGAGTCTGAGGTAAGCGATCTCACAGACGACCGGGCACCCCTACACCCCGTCCGCATCTACGCCGAGCTCAACGACCTACTCGACCGCGACGCGATCGTGATCGGCGACGGCGGCGACTTCGTCTCCTACGCCGGCCGCTTCATCCAGACGTACGAGCCGGGCGCCTGGATGGACCCGGGGCCGTATGGCTGTCTCGGCGCCGGTCCGGGTCAGGCGATCGGCGCGGCGACGGCCCGGCCGGGCCGCCAGATCTGCCTGCTGCTCGGCGACGGGGCCTTCGGGTTCAGCGGAATGGAGTTCGACACGATGGCGCGCCACGGCCTCCCCGTCGTCGGGATCATCGGCAACAACGGCATCTGGGCGCTCGAGCACCACCCGATGAAGTTCCTCTACGGCTACTCGATGGCGGCGGAGCTCCGCCCGGCCACCCGGTATGACCAGATCGCCGATGCGCTCGGTTGCCACGCCGAGCTCGTCACGAAGCCCGAGGAGTTGCGGCCCGCCCTGGAGCGCGCATTCGGCGCCGGCGGCCCGGCGCTGGTGAACGTCCTCACCGACCCCGAGGTCGTCTACCCGCGCAAGGCCGTTCTGGCCTAGCTGGCCGACCAACTCTCAAGGCCTAACTCTCAACCTCTCCTTGAACTGGCGCGAACTCGCCACGGCACCGTCACCCTTCCCGTTTCTCAGTTCACCGGCCTGGGTAATCGGACTGACGTCGGCAACCGCTCCGCCTCACCACGGACGGCTCGCCATCGAAGGGACTAGGAGAGAGTGCGAAGGAGGCAACTGTTCTGTGTTGGACTCGCCGTAGCCGCTACGGCGATCACGGCGGGTGCCGTAAACGCGCAGGCCGGCGGGCTCGTCGGCGGGGCGACCGGAACGGTCAAGGACACGACCGGGGGCGTCAAGGACACGGTCGGCAACACGGTCAAGGACACCACCGGGACCGTCAAGGACACAACGGGGAGCGTCAAGGACACGGTGGGCAACACGGTCGGCACTGTGACCGGGGGCGGCAGCAGTGGCGGCGGCGGAAGCACGACAACGACCGGGAGCGCCCCGCCTCCGAGCGGGAGCGGCACCGGCACGACCGGGACCACCGGCACCACCGGCACGGGCGCGAGCGGCGGCGGCTCCGGCTCCCAGACGACGAGCGGCGCCGCGGGTCCGGGCGGACGCCGGGCCAGTGGCGGAAGCAGCCATGGCGGCGCTCACGGCCGAAACGGCGGGACCGCGATGCCCGCCCACCCGATGGCAATGTCCCAGGCCCCGCAGCAGAAGCCCAACGGTGTGCCCACGAGGTTCAACCCGAGCTTGAGTGTTGCCACCCCGAACCCCTCACCGTTCGGGCAATCGAGCTTCATGATCGGCCAGTTCGAGATCCCCCCGTTCCTGCTTCCGATCTACCAGGCCTGCGGCAGCCAGTACGGCATCCCGTGGGAGGTGCTCGCATCGATCAACAAGATCGAGACCGCGTTCGGCACGAATCTCAACTTCTCGAGCGCGGGCGCGGAGGGGTGGATGCAGTTCATGCCGGCGACGTGGAGGATGTGGGGCATCGACGCCAACGGCGACGGCCGCGCCGACCCGTACAACCCCGTTGACGCGATCTGCTCCGCCGCCCGCTACCTGCAGGCCTCCGGCGGAGACACGAACCTGCGCCAGGCGATCTTCGCCTACAACCACGCCTCCTGGTATGTGGACGAGGTCCTGGTGACGGCCCAGCAGTACGGAAAGCTCCCGGATGACCTCGTCGGCTCACTCACAGGGCTCACGGTGGGCGACCGCTTCCCCATCGCCGCGAAGTCCCGTTACGCCGAGCCGTCGGGCACCTCGCCGGTCTACGCCGCAAAGGGCGGCGGCGCGACCGGGCCGGGCAATGCGCTCGCGAAGTTCGGCGGCGGGCCCGTGCGCCTGAACCCCGGGGTGAACATGGCAGTGGGGCAGGAGCCGCAGATCAAGGAGGCCCTCTCGGCACTCGCGGCTGAGATCGGAAAGCCCGTCTACGTCATCTCGGGATATCGCTCGCCCGCCCACTCGGTCGCCGTCGGTGGCTTCGCGGACGACCCGCACACGAAGGGCATCGCGGCGGACATCGGCGTCGGAGCCCCGACGCGCGATTCGGTCGCCTCCGTGACGGATGCTCAGCTTCGCGAGGTCGGCCTCTTCCGCCCGTTCTCCGCGCCGTCTGAGATCAACCACGTCCAGCTGCTGTATGGGGCTGCCTCGACCTCGGGCTCGGCGCAGGGCATCAACATCTTCTCCCAGGAGGGCGCTCCGGTCGTCGCGGTGAATGACGGAACGATCAAGGCGATCGGTCACAGCAAGAACCTCGGCAACTACATCGTCCTCCAGGACGACTACGGCAACAAGTTCATCTACTGGCAGCTCGGCTCGATTCGCCCGGGCAAGAAGCAGGCGTCCAAGAACCGTCACCGCGGCAAGCAGGGGAGTGCACACGACCACTCGAAGTCCCCGGCCAAGCCGGCTGTCTCGCGGACCCAGCCGAACCCCCGGCGGCTGTACGCGCTCCCAGAGCGGTCCCACAACATCAGCCACGCGGCCCTCCTGCGCCAGCTCAAGCCCGGCCTCCTGACGGCGGGGGCGAACGGCTCGGGCCCGCGCGAGGCGTCGCGGCCCCACCAAGCAGCCGGAGCGCTGCACCGCGGGTCGCGCGTCAGTGCCGGGACGCTCCTCGCTCGCGTGGGCAAGACGGACGGCCTCGCGCCGCACATCAACTTCGCGATCCAGCCGACCGGCATCGGCAACGGGAGCGTGGATCCCAAGCCGATCCTCGACGGTTGGCAGCTGCTCCACGAGACCGCCGCCTACAGTGCGGGACAGAACCCGCTGGGCAAGGTCGCCAAGCCGAGCGACGCGATCAATGACCTCCTCATGCCCTCCAGCGCGCTCGCCCATCGTGCCCTGTCGGACCCGCGGCTCGACATCTACCGCTGTGGCCGCATGGACATCCGCAGGGGCCAGATCGACCGCCGCGTCCTCGCGACGATCAACTTCCTCGCCGACAACGGCTTCCGCCTCTCGATCACCTCGCTCAAGTGCAACCCCCATCAGCAGGGCTCGTCCAGTGGCTCCGGAATCGCCTCGCAGATCGCGGCGGAGCACTCGAGCGGCGACGCCATGGCGATCTCGAAGGTCGACGGCCTCTCTGTCGCCGCGCACCAGGGGCCCGGAACGCCCGCCGAGGCCCTGATCAAGACCGTGCTCGGTCAGCAGGGCGTGATGGAGCCCAACCAGGTCACTTCCCACGAGGACCTGCCGGGTCCGGTGAGCTCCTCGGTATCCGGCAACCGCGGCGACCGCATCGACATCGGCTTCACGCCACTGAAGGGGGGCTCCACTTACCAGAGCCCCTTCGACCACGCGATCAAGGGCCGGATCGACATGGGCGTCGACTACGTCGGCCAAGGCTCGATCAACGCGATCGGCAATGCGAGGATTCTCCGCATCGGAGCGCCCGGGTGGCCGAACGGTGGTGCGGGCCCGGCCGGCCAGGGCGTCCTCTACAAGCTCTTGGACGGCCCGTAGCAGGGCAGCATCATCTACGTCTACGAGGGCGTTCGTCCCACCGTCAAGGCCGGAGACGAAGTGGTCGCGGGCCAGCAGATCGCGACCTTCTACCCGGGGAGCTCGATCGAGATCGGCTTCGCCGACGCCTCGGGGCTTGCGCTGGCCCACAACACCTATACGGAGGGCAAGGTCACTTCCTGGGGCCGCAAGATGGACGACTTCCTGAGCTCCGTGGGTGCCCCGGGCAAGCTCGACCACCAGTTTGCCCAGATGCTCTCGCCTCAGGAGTGGAACCGCGTGATCCAGCAGATGCGGCACATCTCGAACCCGAAGCTGCGGTCCGGTCCGTCGCACTCCAAGGCGCCGGCTGGGCCGCACGACAGCGGCACGAGCGGCCCCACCGGCCCCGGCAAGTAGCTCGCGGACGGAGCGCCGCCCTCGGCGGGCTTGATCTAATGGCGCCGTGAGCCCGCGGATGTCACCAGGCCGCCGGCATGATTGTCGGATTTATCGGCCTATGGGCGACAAATCCGACAATCGTCATCGATGCCGCTGCTACAGGCCGACAAACTCCATGTCGCTGTCGCGGGCCCTACTCGTTCGGGCTCTTCGTCACCGTTAGGTCGCCCGGCCAGACCTCGTCGGTCCAGTGCTGTTCGACCTTCGGTGACGAGAAGAAGCCGATCACCCGCAGGTCCTCGTCCCCCGTGTTGTGGAGGTCGTGCATCGTGCCCTCGGTGAGCACGATCAAGTCGCCCTGCTTGACCGGCTTGGCGCCGCTGTCGAGCAGCAGCTGACCGCTGCCTCCGAGAAAGAACTGCGTCTCCTCCGCGGTGTCGGTGTGCTTGCCGAGCCGCTTTCCCGGCGGGATGGCGAAGTAGATGAGGCAGGAGTCGTTGGCGCCGCTGCCCCCATAGGCGAAGTACCCGCCCACCCATTCGGCGTCGTCCGAGCTCGTCGACTTCAGGTCCGCGGTCTCGACGTCGTCAACGTTCAGTGGCGCATCCATCCAGGCCCTCCTTCGGGTTTGTCTTCGCCTCCGGCGCGCGTCCCGCCGATCCTCGCATATGGCCGTCGCCGGCTCAGGCGAAGTACTTCTGGAGCCCGCCGAGAATGAGCTGAATGCCGATCGTCGCGACGAACAGGCCGCCGAACTTGGTGAGGATCGACATCGCGCGATCGGACAGGTTGACGCGGTTGGCGATCACCAGGTAGCCGAGCGGCATCAGCGCGAGTGCCACCGCGACCGCGACGACGGCCGCGATGATCCCCTCGCCGCTCGATGGCGTCGACGCGATCGTGATCACGGCGGTGATTGCGCCGGGGCCGGCCACGAACGGGATCGCGTACGGGACGATGACGCTCCCCTCGAAGCTCTCGCGCCGTTCGTGCGCCTCGGCGCCGCCCTGCGTGCGGGAGGGCTCGCCTCCGAGGAGCATCTCGAACCCCATCAGCGCGAGGACCAGGCCGCCGGTCACGCTGAAGGCGTGCAGGTTGATCCCGACCAGTTCGAGGAGCTCGCGCCCGGCGAGCGCGGAGACACCGAGCGTGACTCCGACCACGATCATGATCGTCCGCACGTAGCCCCGTCGCCTCTCGGGCTCGTGCGCGGTCATCGACTTGAACAGCATCGGCCGCATCAACGGGTCCGTCAGCAGCACGACGGTGATGATCGCCTGCACGTAGTACTTGAGGTCGGCCTCCATGCCCGGAGCCAACCCTAACCGGCGGGCCGTCGGCTAGGGATTCGCCGGCGAGACGGCGGCGAGCGCGAACGGGCTGCCCTCGCTGTCGCGGCAGATCGCCCATCGCTCGCCGGGATGGATGACGGTGCCGCCGCGCGCGCGGATGCGCTCGAGCGTGGCGGGCAGGTCGGTGACCGTGAAGTACGGGAGGGAGGCGGTGTCACCGGGGCCTGGCCCGCGCTCATGGACTCCCAGACGGAGGCCGTCGACCTCGGCTTCCCACCCGGACCCCGCATCGTCTGACCGCTCCTCCAGCTCTACCCCCAGCACGTCCCGCCAGAAGCGCAGCGCCCGATCGGGGTCGTCCGCGGGGAATTCGATCAGCGGTTCGGGCACGGAACGAGTATGGCGCCCGGGCAGTCGGTTGGGGACCTCGTACCGTGTCCTGCCGTGCCCGACCTTCGCAACATCGCGATCATCTCCCACGTCGACCACGGGAAGACGACCCTCGTCGACGCGATGCTGCGCCAGGCCGGGACGTTCGGGGCACATGAGCACGTGGTCGACCGCGTCATGGACTCCGGCGAGCAGGAGCGCGAGCGCGGGATCACGATCCTCGCCAAGAACGCCTCGCTAACGCTGTCGTCGCCGGACGGCCGCGATATCAAGATCAACATCGTCGATACCCCCGGGCATGCCGACTTCGGCGGCGAGGTCGAACGGGGGCTCTCGATGGTGGATGGGGTGCTGCTCTTGGTCGACGCCTCCGAGGGGCCGCTGCCGCAGACCCGCTTCGTGCTGCGAAAGGCACTTGAGCAGCGGCTGCCGCTGATCCTCGTCGTCAACAAGGTGGATCGCCCCGACGCCCGCCTGTCGGAGGTGGTCGATGCCGTGTACGAGCTGTTCCTCGACCTCGACGCCACCGAGGAGCAGATCGAGTTCCCGATCGTCTACGCGTCCGCCCGTGAGGGATGGGCGACACTCGACCCCGGTGCGCCCGGCGAGCATCTCAAACCGCTGTTCTCCACCCTGGTCGAGCGGATCCCGGCGCCGAGCGGTGACCCGGACGCGCCGCTTCAGGCGCGAGTGACCAACCTCGACGCCTCGCCGTACCACGGCAGGCTCGCGGTCTGCCGCGTTCACGGGGGAACCATCCGGCGCAGCGCAGACGTCGCCTGGATCCGCCGCGACGGGAGCGTCTCGCGCGCTCGGATAACGGCCCTCTACGTGACCGACGGCCTCGAGCGGGTCGAGGTCGAGTCGGCCGGAGCCGGTGAGATCGTGGTCGTCGCGGGGATGGAGGAGGTCACGATCGGCGAGACGATCGCGGCGCCGGACCATCCCGAGCCGCTTCCCCTGCTCGCGATCGACGAGCCGGCGCTGGCGATGACGATCGGGGTGAACAGCTCGCCGCTCGCCGGAGCGTCCGGGAACAAGCTCACCGGCCGTCAGCTCGAGGAGCGCCTCCGCGGCGAGCTGGTCGGCAACGTCTCGATTCAGGTCCGCGATACAGACGCCACCGACACGTGGGAGGTACAGGGAAGGGGAGAGCTGCAACTGGCGGTCCTCGTCGAGACGATGCGGCGCGAGGGATTCGAGCTCACGGTGGGCAAGCCGCAGGCCATGACCCGCGAGATCGACGGTGCCGTGCACGAGCCCGTCGAGCGGCTCTCCGTTGACATACCCGAGGACTACATGGGCGTCGTGAACCAGCTGCTCGCGCTGCGCAAGGGGCGCATGGACAACATGGTCAACCACGGCACCGGCTGGATCCGGCTGGACTATCTGGTCCCGGCTCGCGGGCTCATCGGCATCCGCAACGAGTTCCTCACGGAGACCCGCGGCACCGGGATCCTGCACTCGGTATTCGAGACGTACGAGCCGTGGCACGGGGAGATCACCACCCGTGCGACCGGCTCCCTGGTCTCCGATCGGCGCGGCACCACGGTCCCGTTCTCGCTCATGAACCTTCAGGACCGCGGCCAGCTTTTCGTCGGCCCAGGGGAGGAGGTCTACGAGGGGATGGTGATCGGAGAGAACGCCCGGGCCGAGGATCTCGACGTCAATCCGACCAAGGGCAAGCAGCTCACCAACATCCGCGCCGCCGGCTCGGACGAGGCCGTCCGCCTCGTCCCGCACCACCGACTGTCGCTCGACCAGGCGCTGGAGTTCATCCGCGACGACGAGTGCGTGGAGGTAACCCCGGAGGCCGTGCGGCTGCGCAAGGCAGTCCTCCCTGGCGTCGAGCGGGTGAAGCTCGCGCGGGCCGGCAAACGCCAGGCGCGGGCGACGAGCGAGACATGATTACCTGCTTCCGCAAGGCTCGGCCACCAAAGGGAGATCACCGATGAGCGACGGAACATCAATGCTGAACGGCGTCGACTTCATCACCGTCCCGACGCAGGACTACGAGCGTGCCGCGAAGTTCTACGGCGAGACGCTCGGCCTTCCGTTCGGCAAGCGGTGGGGGGACATGCCGGCGGGTGAGTTCGAGACCGGCAACCTCACGATCGCCGTGATGCAGTCGGATGCGTTCGGGATCGAGTTCAAGCCCCACAGCCACCCGGTCGAGTTCCACGTCGACGACTTCGAGGCCGCCAAGGCCGAGCTCGAGTCGCGCGGCATCCAGTTCCAGGGCGACGTGATCGACTCGGGAGTCTGCTTCCAGACCTTCTTCTCGGACCCCGACGGCAACCGGCTGGCGATCCACCACCGCTACGCGCCGAAGGACGCCAGCCCCGGCGGCTGACGCCCTCAGCGCAAACGGTCTGGCTCAGGCCGTGACGCGCTCGTTGACCTCGGTGAGCCGAATGCTGTTTCCGGACGGGTCGCGGAACCCCGCGTCGATCCCGTAGGGGCGATCCTGGGGCTCCTCGCTGAACTCCACGCCACGGCCCGTGAGCTCTGCGAAGGAGCCGCGGCAGTCGTCGGTGGTCAGGAACACCGTCCCGGCGAACCCCTTGGCCACCAGGCTGCGCACCTGCTCGGCCGTCTCGGCATCCATCACGGGCGGCCCGGGGATGGCCATCAGGGTGATGGCGATGTCGGGCTGATCCGCGGGCCCGACGGTGAGCCAGCGGAAGTCACCCATCTCGGGGAGAGTGACGTCCGAGCGAACCTCCATGCCGAGCTTCTTCGTGTAGAACTCGAGCGCCTCGTCCTGGTCGGTGACCCAGAGTTGCGCGTTCGCGATTCTGATCATTTGAGACCTCCTCTTCGAGTGAAACGGTCGCCGGGCACGCTAGCCTCGGCTCGCGCCGTTGTCTTCTCGAAACGTGCGGTGTTGCGGGCGCCCATAGGCGCGCTGGATGCACCAGGGAATCATCGCCTGGCTCGATGCCGGCGGGAACGTCGCCCGGTAGGCGGTGGGGGACATTCCATACGTGCGCGTGAAGCTCGTCGTGAACGAGCCGAGGCTCTGCAGCCCGACCGAGAGGCAGATGTCGGTGACCGAGCGATCGGTGTTCCGCAACAGCGCCGCCGCCCGCTCGAGGCGCCGGGTCAGCAGATAGGTGTGAGGCGGCTCGCCGAACGCGCGCCGGAACTCGCGGCTGAAATGCGCTCGCGACAGGCCCGCTGCGCGTGCGAGGTCGTCGACGTCGAGCGGCTCGAAATAGCGGGCATCGGCCAGGTCCTTGGCCCGGAGCAGGTGCCGGGTGGTGGGTGCGTAGCCCATGGTCTCGATCCTAGGGACCGGCGAGCGGTCGCGAATTGAGCGCTCACGGCTGCGGCGCGGGATACTGCCGCCGATGTCATTCGAGAACGTGGAGGTCGTGCGCCACATCTACGGCGTGTGGCAGAAGGAGGGCTCGCCGGTCGCCTCCGAACTGCTCGACCCCGAGATCGAGTGGGTCAACCCGCCCGATGCGGTGGAGCGGGGGACCCGCCACGGCGTCGATGAGTTCGGTGCGGCGGCCGCATCGGTCTCGGACACGTTCGACGGGGTCGCCGTCGACATCGACGAGATGCTCGACGCCGGCGACCAGGTGGTCGTCCTCGCCACCCTGCACGGCCGCGGTCACGGCAGCGGCGCCGATGTCGAGCGACGGCAGGGCTACATCTGGACCCTCCGCGACGGCAAGGCGACGCGCTTCGAGTGGTTCAACACGCCCGACGAGGCCCTGCGGGCGGCCGGGCTCCACTGCTGACCGCGGAACTCCTCTGCTAGGCGCAGGCGTCGAGGCGCATCGTGCTTCCGTGCCCCACCTTGGGGAAGAAGAAGTGCGCTCGCGAGAAGACGCGGTGGCCGCAGCGATTCACCGGGTGCGAAAGCCTGATCCGGACCGGTGGATTCTTGTGTCCCATCGGCGTCACGTCGCGTCCCTTGCCCCGGGCATGCCCTCGGTGCCACATGTGCCAGTGGTCGTGTGTGGTGCGGACCAGGAACGCCTCCGCCAGCGGCTCACCGTGCCGGTGAAAGGTGCAGCCCCGCGGCTTCTTGCGATAGACGCGATGCGAGGTCTTCGAGCTGACGCACACGACCTTTGTGCCCTGCCCCTTGCCGACCGCGATCGCCGGAGGGACGGCGAGGGCCAGGAGGGCGGCGATGGCGATGCCTGCGATTCGCACGGCTCAAGCGTACAAATCCCCTGCAACTACCCCTGCAGCAGCCCGGGTTCACATTGCCACGCCGGGTGCCGAGGGCTAGCTTCGGCCGCCGCACCTTCTACTCATGTCGATCACAAAGCGCTCATCGGCTGTTCTGGGCGTCGCGGGACTCCTGGCCGCCGCGGCGCTCATCGTGGCGCCTGCCGGCGCGCAGGCGGGCAGCCTGTCCTCGCGCCTGTCGCACAAGCGCCACCAGTTGCAGACCGACCGGTCCCGCCAGGCGGCGCTGGCGCTCACGATCGAGCGCGACTCGCGGCGTATTGACAGCCTCTCGGCCGAGGTGACGCGCCTCCAGGCCCAGCAGGTCCAGGTGCAGGCGCAACTCGATCGCAAGCAGGCGCAGCTCCAGCGGGCGAAGGCCAAGCTCGCGCGGGTAAAGGGTGATCTCCACAAAGCCATGACCGATCTGAAGGAGCGGCTGGTCGCGAGCTACGAGGTGGGCCACCCCAGCACGCTGACCGTAATCCTCAACTCGCACGGCTTCGACCAGCTCACCTCCCGCTACGCGTACATACAGGCGCTCGAGCACCAGGACGCGGCGGTTGTCTCGAGGGTTCGGCGGCTGCGGAACGAGGTGCGCGCCACGGTCGATCGCATCGACGCCGCCCGGGCGCGCCTGGCCGCCAAGCGCGACGAGCTGATCCAGACCCAGAACCAGATCAAGGTCCAGCAGCGCGCGCTCGCGGCCGCTCACGACCGCAAGCAGCGCCTGTTCGCGCGGGTCAAGGCGAACGGCGTGCGCCTCCAGGGGGAGATCAGCGACATCCAGTCGAAGATCGCCGCGGCACAGGCGGCCGCTCAGGCGGCTACGAGCAGCGGCGCAATCCAGGCCGGGCCCGCCCTCTCGGTCCCGCTCGGGCCGATCCCGCCGGGGCAGGCGATCTCACCGTTCCCCGCCTCGGTCCCACTGAGCTGGGGCCGCACGGACCAGGGCGTGGACGGCACCACGGCGCCGGGCTCGCCGCTCCTCGCGATGGGCACGGGGACCGTGTCGATCGGGCACGACCCTGCAGGGTTCGGCGATTCCTACCCGATCCTCCACACGTCGTTCGGCGACTTCTACTACGGGCACTGCGTCCCGATCGTCGGCGACGGCGCAAGCGTCCACATCGGCGAGCCGATCGCCACTGCCCACTTCGGCACCTGGGGCAACTCCACGACCCCGGGCGGCTTCGAGATCGGCCAGTTCCCGCCGTCGGGCATGACGTCCGGCGGCGCGATCCGCACCTGGCTCATCGGCCTGCCGCGCCGCTAGCTGACGGAGGCGAGCCTGCGCTCGCGCAGCTCAGGTGCCGCGGCGGGCTCTTCCTCGCTGACAGCCTCCTCCAGCAGCTTGCGCAGCTGCTTCATCCGCGTCGCGCCGAAGCGCTCGGCCCAGCGGTCCTCGACGTCGGCGAGGAGGCCGAACCCCACCTTTTGGGCCTCGATGCCACGGTCGGTGAGGCAGATCAGCTTGGCGCGCCGGTCCTCCGGATCGGGAATGCGCTCGACGTAGCCGAGGTTCACGAGGTCGTCGACGAGCTCGCCGACGGACTGCTTGGTCATCCCGGCGAGGCGGGCGAGCTCGGTGAGCCGCATCCCGTCGTCGCGGACGAAGCGAAAGACACAGCCGTGGGTGGGGCGGATGTCCGCATAGCCGGCCTCCTCGAGATCCCGTCTGAATTCGGCCAGCACCGACTCGGTGGCGGCGTCGAGCAGGCTGAGGAGCGTCGTCGGCGGATGTGGTGTGTGTGCGCTGTCACTCATGGTTAGTCAGGGAGTCTGATAAGTTGCCCTGAATATTAGATCAGGAAACCTTACAAGGCAACCTGACAAGTGTACTCGACGTTTCGGAGGTGACGGACATGAATCGGAAGTGGTGGACCCTCGGGGTGGTGAGCGTGGCGACTTTCATGCTGCTGCTCGACATCACTGTGGTCAACACGGCGCTGCCGGCGATCCAGAAGGACCTTGGCGGCAGCTTCACAGATCTTCAGTGGGTAATCGACGCCTACGCCCTGTCGCTTGCGGCGCTGGTGCTCACCGCCGGATCGCTGGCCGACCGGCTGGGGCGCCGCAGGGTGTTCGCGGTCGGGCTCGCGATCTTCTCCGCCGCCTCGCTCATGTGCGGGCTGGCTCCGGATCCGACCTTCCTGAACATCGCGCGCGCCGTCCAGGGGATCGGCGGGGCGATCATGTTCGCCGTCTCGCTGGCGCTGGTCGCGCAGGAGTTCCCCGCCGGCCGTGAGCGCGGGATGGCCATGGGCATCTACGGCGCGACGATCGGCATCGCCGTTGCCATCGGCCCGCTGGTCGGTGGCCTGCTGACCGACGGGCTGGGCTGGCAGTCGGTCTTCCTGCTCAATGTCCCCATCGGCATCGCCGCCGTGGCGATCACCTACTGGAAGGTCGCCGAGTCGCGCGATCCCAACGCGACCCGCGTGGACTGGGCCGGGCTCACCACGTTCTCGACCTCGCTGTTCCTGCTGGTGCTCGCCCTCGTGCGAGGAAACGACGAGGGCTGGGGCAGCACGCTGATCGTCTCGCTAATTGCGAGCGCGGCCGTGCTCCTGATCGCCTTCGTCGTGATCGAGCGCCGGGTGGCGCAGCCGATGCTGCCGCTCGAGCTGTTCAAGCGGCCGGCGTTCACGGGCGTGCAGCTCGCCGCGTTCGCGGTCTCGGGCTCGATGTTCGCGCTGTTCCTGTATCTGACGCTGTACCTGCAGAACTTCCTCGGGTACTCGCCGATCGACGCAGGGCTGCGCTACCTGCCGATCACCGTCGCCTCGTTCATCGTGGCGCCGATGGCCGGGATGGCACTGGCCCGGACCCAGGCGCGCTACCTGATGGCCGGGGGCCTCGCCCTGACCGGTGTCGGGCTTGCGCTGATGGCCGGCCTGCACCTGGACTCGACCTGGACCGCGCTGCTCGCCGGATTCGTGGTCAGCGGAGTCGGCGTGGGGCTGCTGAACCCCGTGATCGCCGACGTCGCCCTGAGCGTCGTCCCGAAGGAGCGGAGCGGCATGGCCGCCGGGATCAACGACACGTTCCGCCAGGTCGGCATCGCGGTCGGCATCGCGGCCTGGGGAGCGATCTTCCTCGGCGTCGGCTCGACCAAGACCCAGGAGGTCGCCGGCGGAGCGGTCAGCGGCGGACAGGCCCGCGGGCTGGTCGAGGCGGCGTCCACGGGGCAGCTCCACCAGGCGCTGAACGGGGTCCCGAACGAGGCGCAGGCGGTCGTTCGCAACGCCGCCCAGCAGGGCTTCCTGCACGGCCTGAACGAGATCCTGATCATGGGAGCCGGGCTCTCGTTCGTCGGCTCGCTGCTGGCGCTGTGGCTGGTCCGCGAGCGCGACATCGAGCGCGAGCCGGTCGCCGAGGCCTCCTCCGAAGCCGCCATCGAGGCGCAGCCTCAGGCCGTCCACGCCTGAGTTCCGTCGGTCCAGGCGCCGCCGGCGATCCCCCCGCCGGCGGCGCCGTCGTTCGCCGTCCGCGATGATCTCCACGCATGGGAATCGTTCGCGTCAGCACCGCACTTTCGCTCGACGGCTACATGGCGGGCCCCAACCACGAGATGGACTGGGTCTTCGACGTGCCGGGCGACCCGCCGGCGGAGCTCGTCCAGGAGCTAATCGACACGACCGGCTCGATCCTGTCCGGAAGCGGGAGCTACGGCGTCGGCAGGAGCTCCACGCGCCAGGAGACCAGTGGGCCGTTCGGCGGCCGGTGGAGGGGGCCGCAGTTCGTGCTCATGCACGATCCGCCCGACGACGAGGAGGACGAGTCGATCACGTTCCTATCCGGGGACATCCGCGATGCGGTGGCGACCGCTCGCGAGGCCGCGGGAGAGAGGAACGTCCTCATCCTCGGTGCCAACGTCGCCAACCAGGCGCTCGACGCGGGCTTGGTCGACGACTACGTGCTCGTGCTCCTACCGGTGATCCTCGGCGACGGGATCCCGCTGTTTCCGGCGGGGCGAGAGCGGGTCGACCTGGCTCCGATCGACATCTCGCGATCGGGCCAGGTCGTCAATCTCCGCTACGGCGTGTCGACGTAGCAGGCTGCCTACAGGCAGCCGTCGCCGTCGCTCGGGCCGCCCCGATTGTCGGAGTCGTGGTCGCCACGGTTGTGCTGCGGAATGCAGTGGTGGTGATGATGGTGATGGGCGATTGCGGTGCCGGCGTCAAATGCGCCGGCGACGCCGAGTGCGATGGCGCCGGATCCGAGCGCTACCGCACAGATGGCGGCGACGCGATTTCGTGTGCGCGAGAGCATGACCCTCCTTTCTTGGTGCTGACTCGGTGATGCATCACGTCTTGAAGGCCGAGATCGCGCGCTCGATCGCCGGGCTCTGGCTGTGCCAGTCCTGAGGCGGCGCGGCGCCGACGATGACCGTGGTGGCATTGGTGCCGGCGACGATGCAGGCGATCTCGCGGTACTGGTGGCCGGACGATGACCGGTAGTCGTCGATCACGCAGGAGCCGTGGCCGTTCCTGAAGGCCAGGTTCGTGGCCGAGGCGACGAGCTTCACGTTCGTGTCGCCCTCGTCCTTGTTGTGGCTCACCCGGAAGGTGCCCCAGTTGGCGAGCGTCTCGTCGCCCTGCTGCGGAGTGGCGTTGAGGTAGCCGGCTATCCGCCCGGCGTTCGTGCGGGTGGCGGCCGTGCGCGTCCCGGGGTCGGAAACGATCGAGTGCCAGCTGTCCGGGAAGGCCATCTCGGCCCTCCCGTTGGGCAGCCGGCTTGTCTGCCAGGACGGGGGAGGGGGTGCGGGATGAAGCCACGCGAAGGCATGCGGCTGCATCTGGGCGGAGGCGTCGGCTGAGCTCGAGCTCACCGCCTGCTGGGTGCTGGACCCGCAGGCAGCGACCGTCGCCGCGCTCGCCACTGCGAGCACGGCGACGGTCGCTCGGGCGATGCGACTAGAGGTTCCCATCGCCGTCGCTGGGTCCGCCGTTGTTGTCGGCGTCGTGGTCGCCACCGTTGTTCTGCGGGATCCCCGCCGTCGAGCTCGACGCGGACGAGCCGCCCGAACTGGAAGCGGAGGCCGAGGGTGCCGATGTGGGCATCGAGGAGCCGCTGCTCGACCCGCCGCCGCAACCGGCGGCAGCGATGGCGAGAGCAGCGACCACGGCAACGGTGGCAGCCACCAGACGTGACTTGCGCATGACTTCGTTCCTATCTCGCGAGCGAGACACCAGCGGGGGAGTGGCTGGTTGATCGCTCGTTGCGGTTGGTGTTGCCGCGTAGTACCGCGACGACACCGGTCCGGTTCAAACGGCGCCTAAGGAATCCCTCAAGACGTCATGCGGTCGAGGACGTCGGCGAGCCGCTCGGGGTCCTCCGCCATCGGGAAGTGGCCACCGGGGATCGCGATCGCCGCGACTCCGAGCAGCTCGCGGGCGATGAAGCGCTCGTATTCGGGCTCGAAGAACTCGTCCCCGGTGGCGTAGACGAGGGCGGTGGGGACGTCTACGGGCCGCTCGAGCGGGAAGTCGCCGGCGGGCGGCGCGGTGGGCCGGAGCCCCGCCGCGAGCGCGTGGGCCCTGGCGGGGTCGAGGCGTCCATACATCTGGCGGATCGCGTCCTCCGGCTCCCAGACGATCGCCCCGTCTTCGCGGCGCGGCGGGAAGGTGAGCGTCTCGCGAAACACCCGCGGCTCTCCTGGCGGGTGGTCGAACTCCGCGAGCCGCGGACAGAGGTAGACGAGCTGCTGCGCCGGAGCACGCTCGGCGACGATGGCGGCGTAGCCGGAGGAGGCCGAGTGGCCGACGACCACCACGGGACTGCCGGCGCCTTCGAGCTCGACCAGAGCCGGCCGCACGCGGTCGTCCCACGTGGTCTCGGCATTCTCGACGGGGAGGTCGGGCGCCACCGCCCGGTGGCCGCGCTCCTCCAGCGCCGGGACCAGCCCGTCCCAGCAGGAGCCGTCATGCCAGTTTCCGTGGAGCAGGCAGAAGGTGGCCATCGGCAGGCTTGACACTAGGGCGTCTGGTGCATAGCGTCGCCGTCCATGGCCGGGGACGGCACTTCTCAGATCAGTCAGGCCTATTCGGACCGGGTCGAGGTGCGCGGGCGCGACCTCACCGGCGACCTCATGGGCCGCCTGACCTTCACCGAGTACTTCCACCTGCTGCTCACCGGGGAGGAGCCGACCGAGGAGCAGCGGTTCTTCCTCGACCTGCTGCTGGTGGCGATCGCCGAGCACGGGATGATGCCCACGAACGTCGCGGCCAGGATGACCCTCGCCGCCGACCCGGGCTCGCTTCAGGGGGCGGTCGCAGCGGGGATCCTGGGTTGCGGGCCGGTCATCCTGGGCACCGCCGAGTCGTGCGCGCGGCTGCTGGAGGCGGCGCAGGAGAGGGTGGAGGCCGGCGAGGAACCGGCCGTGGTCACCGAGGAGCTCGCCCGGGCCTTTCATGACTCCGGGGACCGCCTGCCGGGGTTCGGCCACCCCGTCCACAGGCCAGTGGACCCGCGCGCCGAGCGCATCCTCGAGCTCGCGGACGAACATGGCGTCAGCGGCCCTCACGTGGCGCTCGCCCGCAGCTTCCGCGACGCCGCGGCGGCGACGTGGGGCAAGCCGCTGACCCTCAACGTCTCGATGCCGATCGCGGCGGTGATGCTCGACCTGGGCTTCTCGCCCGACGCCGTGAAGTCCATCCCGATTCTCGCCCGCACCGCCGGCCTGCTCGCCCATCTCGCCGAGGAGCGCGAGGAGCCCATTGGCTTCCTGATGGCGGCGGAGGCCGAGGAGGCGATCACCTATCGCGAGGGGCGGGAGGACCCGCGAGAGTGATGCTCGCGCCCGAGGTCGAGACCCGGCCGTGGGCGGATCAGCTGGCCATCGACGACGCCTCGTACGGCGAGCAGCTCGCGTACCTGTTCGAGCGCTCGGCCTTCTACCGGGAGAAGCTCGGCGCCGCGGGGGTCGCCTCCGTCGCCGACGCGGGTGGGCTCGACGAGATCGCGCGGCTGCCTTTGACCGAGAAGGAGGAGCTGCGCGCGACGACGACGGCCGAGAACCCGATCGGCGCCCACCTGTGCGCCCAGCGCTCGGAGATCGTCCGCATCTACTCGACCAGCGGGACCACAGGAACGCCCAGCTACATCCCGCTCACGGCCGGCGACCTCGACAACTGGGTGACCGGCTCGTCGCGAAGCTACGCCGCGTCCGGCATTGAGGCCGGCCAGCGGATCGTCTCGAGTTACAACGCAGGCCCGTTCGCCGCGGGCGCGGCGCTGGCCTCGTTTGACCGCATCGGCCTCTCCCACATCCCGATGGGCACCGGCAACACCGAGCGGTTGATGCGAGCGGTCGAGCTGCTGGGGCCCGAGGCCGCGGTGCTCACGCCGTCCTACGCGGCGCACCTCGTCGAGTGGGCGGCCGAGCGCGGCATCGATCTGGCCCGCTCGAGCGTCGAGCGTGTCCTCGTCGCGGGTGAGCCCGGCGGCGGCGAGCCCGCGTTTCGGGCCAAGCTCGAGGAGGGGTGGGGGGCGCGGGTCACCGAGGCGATGGGCATCGGCGACATCGGGGTCTCGCTGTGGGGCGAGTGCGAGCACCAGGACGGGATGCACCTGGGCGCGCGCGGCTTCGTCCACGCGGAGCTGATCGACCCGGAGAGCGGGAAGGAGATCGAGATGGAGGACGACGCCACCGGCGAGCTGGTCCTGACGCACCTTCAACACCGGGCGGCGCCGCTGCTCCGCTTCCGCACCCGCGACCACGTCCAGGTCCGGACGAGTCCCTGCCCGTGCGGGCGCACCGGCCCGCGCGTTCGCTGCGTCGGGCGCACCGACGACATGCTGATCGTGCGCGGGGTGAACGTCTTCCCGTCCGCGGTCCGCGAGGTGGTGAGCGGGTTCGCGCCCGACGTCAACGGCCAGATCGCCGTGCGGCCCGGCGCGCCGGGGCCCAAGCAGGATCCGCCGCTCCGCGTGAGCGTTGAGCTTGCGCCCGGCGCGACGGCGGACCCGGCGCTCGCCGATGCCATCCGGGAGCGGCTGCGCGAGGTGCTCGTCGTCCAGACCAGCATCGAGCTCGTGCCATCGGGGACACTGGAGCGAAGCGAGTACAAGTCGAGGCTGGTCCAGCGCTAGGAGGAGTCGGATGCGAAAGCTTCAGTCCCAGGGTCTCCACCACATCACGCTCGTCGGGGCGGACCGGCAGACCTCGATCGACTTCTGGGAGGGCGTCCTGGGCATGCCGTTCGTCTTCGAGCAGCCCAACCTGGACAACGAGTCCGAGAGCCACCTCTACTTCGACCCGGGCGACGGCCGCCTGGTCACGATCTTCACCAACGAGGACCGCAAGGGCACACCGGACCGCACGCCCACCGACCCCGGCTGCGTCCACCACATCGCCTTCGCGCTCTCCCAGGCGACCTTCAACCAGGCCGTGGAGCGGCTCGACGAGCGGGGGATCCGCCACAGCGGGGTCAAGGACCGTGGCTTCATGGACTCGATCTACTTCGAGGACCCCCTCGGCCTGTTGATCGAGCTCGCCTCATATCGCTTCGAGCCGCCCGCCGGCCACACCCACGCCGACGTGCTGCTCGAGGCGCACAAGATCAGAGTGGAGCGCGGCGACTACAACATCGCCCAGATCCACCTCGCGGACGCAATCGAGACGCTCGTTGAGCGATCGCGGGCGTCGCTGTCGGACGATCGATCGCCCAAGGATCCTTACGAGTAGGGACTACAAGGAGGAGAACATGGCGGACAACACGCTGAGCATCCTGAAGCCGAGCGTCAACAACCTGGCGGCTCGGGTCTTCGTCAGAGCCGCGGGGCTCGAGTACGAGGAGGTCGACATGTGGGGGAACAAGGGCACGCCCGAGTTCCTCGCCAAGGACCCGGCCGACCTCACGCCGCTGCTGGAGGAGGCGGGGCTTCCCCGCGGATCGCTGTGGGAGAGCTGCGCGATCATGCAGTACCTGTGCAACAAGCACGGGCTGGATCGCTTCTACCCGACCGATCCCGCCGAGCGGGCCATGAACGACTCGGCGATGTTCTATTTGATCGGGACCTTCTACCCGCTTGTGGCCCGCGCGACCTATCCGATCCTGGGCTTCCCTCAGTACCCGGGCGAGGCGGCCACCTCCGACGCCGGCGACGACATCAAGGCCAAGGCGCAGCAGGACGCGACAGATGCCCTGGCCGTGCCATTGGAGGCCTTCCACGAGTTCTTCCTGGCGGGCAAGCAGTTCATCGGCGGCGAGGAACCTTCGATCGCCGACATCCGCCTCGCGGTGACGCTCGAGTTCCTGCGCGCGATCGACTACGACTTCCCGGCCTGGGCCGAGGAGTACATGCAGGCGGTCGAGTCGGCCCTCGGCGACGCCTACTCGGAGCCGGTGGCAGACGTGCGCGGGTTCGTGGCGTCGGTGAAGTAAGCGGGCTCAGCGGGCGGGGCCTCCCGCGAGTCCTCCGCCGGCGTGGAGGCGGCGGAGCCCGGCCGCCTGCCCGGCCAGCCGCTCGCCGGCCCGACGATGCTGATCAGCGCCGGCACCAGGAGAGCTCGCACGATCAGCGCGTCGATGAGCAGCCCCACCGCCATCCCGAAGGCGAGCTCGCGGAACGAGTCGAGCGGAATCAGCGCGGCCGCGCCGAACGAGCCCGCGAGCACCAGCCCGGCGACGGTGATCGCGCGCGTTGAGCGCCCGCCGGCGACCTCGATGGCCTCGCGCAGAGGTCGCACCCTGGCCTCGTGCCAGATCCGCCCGACGAGGAAGATGTTGTAGTCGGAGCCCATCGAGAGCAGCAGCACCGCGATCGTCAGCGGCACGAAGATCGAGATGCCAGAGTGCCCGAGCACCCCTTCGAAGAAGTAGGTCGTCAGCCCGAGCGCCGCGAGCAGGCCGAGCACGCTGGCGACGAGCAGATAGACCGGCGCGACCAGCGCCCGCAGGAGCAGGGCGAGCATCAGGAAGATGACCGCCGCGGCGATCGGAGTGACTCGGAGGAGGTCGGAGTGGGTTGCATTGGCCGTATCGGCCGACAGCGCCGAGTCGCCCCCGACCAGCGCCCGGGTCCCGCTCATGCCGGCCCGCGACATCAGCTCGGGCATGCGGCGGCGGATGGTTTCCACGGCCGAGATGGCCCTGGCCCCCAGGGGATCGCTCTTGAAGACGACCATGTACCGGGCGGCGTTGCCGCTCTTCGCCAGGACGACGCCCAGCGGCTGCTCGAGCGGGTTCTCGGCCGGGCCGATCACGCCGGCGACATTGGGCTGCTGGGAGAGGGAGTGCTCGAGCCTTGCGAGCGGGCGGGCCGCATGGGCCACGCCGGTGCCCTCGACGACAACGGTGGTCGGGGCCACCATCCCGGGGACGAAGGCCTCGCTCGTCTCCACGTAACCGCGGTTGACCGATGAGTCCGTCGGCAGGTTCGTCATTTGCGGGTTGGAGGTGTGGATGCGGAGCAGGCCGGTGGCGGCTCCGAGGAGGAACGCGCAGCACACGGCGGCGATGAGAACGGGGTGGCGCACGGCGAGGCGGACCGCCCGTCCTCCGATGCCAGGGTCGTGCTCGGCGGCGACCGCCTTGCGTGCGGCCCGCCGTGGCCAGAGCATCGCCCTGCCGAAGATGGCGAGGACCGCGGGCACAAACGTCGTGCCAACCAGCATCGCCACCAGCACCGTGATTCCCAGGGCCGGGCCCATGCCGTGCAAAAAGCCGAGCTGCGCGAAATACAGGGAGCCGGTCGCCAGGGCGATCACGATGCCTGCCGTGAACACGACCGGCAGGAGCTCTCCGGTGGCCCGCCTGGCTGCATCCACCCGGTCCATGTCCTCCTCCTCGAGCATGGCGCGGAAGCGGGCCATGAAGAAGATCGCGTAGTCGGTCAGGACTCCGAACAGGAGAACCGTCATCACGGGCCGGACATCGCTCGACACGCCGAGCCCGGCGTGGGCCGCCACCCACCCGACAAGTCGCGTGGAGATGAGCAGGCCGACCCCGACGGCCGCCAGCGCGACCAGGGGCGGGAGCAGCGCCCGGAAGTGGAGCCCGAGGATGAGGAGCACGAGCGCGACCGCCGCGATGTCGAGCCAGATCAGGTTGTGCGAGATCACGTTCCCCTGCTCGATCTGCGCCGGTACCGTTCCCGTCGCCTCGACCTGCGGCGCCGGCCCCTCTGCCCTGCGGTGTGAGGCGAGCTGCTCCGCAAGTACCGTCGTCTTGGTCAGTCCGAGGCCTGGAGGGGTGAACAGGTAGCTGAGGACGGCCGTGCCCTTCTCGGTCGCGAAGGGGAGGACCGGGAGCGTGTTCGGCACCGGCAACGCGCCCAGCAGGTCGTTGAAAGGCGGCTGATGCCGCTTGCTCACCTGGAGATCCCGGTGGACGATCGTCTCCTGCTGCTTCGGCGTCAGCCCCTTGGGGTCGCGCTCGATGATCATCGTGCGGCTGCTCAGCGGGAACTCGAACTGGCTCAGCGCGGCCTTCTCGGCCTTCAGCGCCTGTGAGTGCTCGGGCACGACACCGCCGAGCTCGCCGCCGGACTCCTCGCCGAGGTCCGGCAGGTTGAGCGTCATCAGCACGGCCGCGGCGATCCACGCGACGATGATCGGATAGCGCAGGGTGACGATCAGCCACGCGAGGGTGCGGGGAACCAGCCGGATCGGCGCGCGACCACCCGCGGCCGGTGCCGGTTGCTGTTCATCCCTGACGCTCACGTCGCCTCCTTGCTCGTCTCTCAGGTCGCCTGGGTGGAGGGCTCCGGGAGCCGCTGGTAGATCTCGAGCCGGTGGAGCTCCGCCGACGCCAGCGCAGCGAACCGGCCCTGCTTCATGTCATCCCAGGGGTGGGCGCTGACGGCCATGACGTCCTCGTACTCGAGCTTCTCGATGGCGCGCCGGGCGAGGAACTCCTGGAACTGGGGATCGTGGCCGTGAAGCGCCAGCGCCCGCTGGGCCACCCGCCGTTCACGGACCCGTGTGATCCGGATCGGCAGGTAGAGGCCGATGATCGGAACCGACGGGAGGACCGCGATCGCGATCCCGAGATAGATGCCGAGCCGGTTTGCCGCGTCCTGGCCCTCGGTCCCGTTCACCTCGGCGCTCGCCCCGGCTGCCTGAACGCTCCGCGAGGCGCCACTCACGTCGCTCGGGAGCAGCGGGATGTCGTTGATCAGCCCGCCGACCTGGCTCACCGCGGAGCCGGTCTGCGAGACGGTGCCCCCGAGCTTCGCCACGTCGCGCGTGTTCTGCACCACGGCCAGCGCGACGGCGACCCACAGCACTGCCCAGGCCGCCACGAGGAGGTCAGGGGCGGCGAGCCTGGATGTGGCTGGGATCCTGAGCACTCTCGTCCACATGGGTTCCTCCGATCGCCTCTCGCAGTCGGTTTGACGGATGTGACGTCCTGCCCATACCCGCTCGACGCCCGCCGACGCCGGTTCCCCGGTGTGCGTGGGAGACTCGCCCGAGTGGCAACAGCGGACGAGGGGAGTGGTGATGGCGGCAGAGGCGAAGGTGATCCGGGTCGAGGACCTCGGGCTGGGGGAGAACTCTGAGGTCTTCAACGGGCACGAGCACGGCGCGACCGTTTCGATCTTCCTCAGCCACAACAGACAGGGGACCGGCCCCGCCCTCCACAAGCACCCCTACGAGGAGGTCTTCATCGTCGAGGAGGGCGACGTGCTTTTCACGGTGGGCGATGATGCGGTCGAGGCTGGCCCGGGAGACGTGATCGTCGTCCCACCTGACACGCCGCACAAGTTCACGAGCCGCGGCGAGACTCATCGCCAGGTCAGCATCCATCCGGTCGCTCGGATGGAGACGGAGTGGCTCGAATGAGCTTTCCCGGCGGTCCTCCGTGGTCCGCATCGCTTACCCCGTATAAGCCCGCAACCAAAGCAGTAGTCGCACCCGATGTCCTTCCTCGCCGGGAGGGATGAAATGGGCCTGATCAAACGCCATGTTGCGTATGCCCAAGGACATCGAGTTCTCGCTGGTGCTCGACTCAGAGTTGGAGGCCGCGCACCGGGCTCGGCACGCGATCGACGACCGACTCGCTCGCAGGCTTCCGAAGCCACTCGTCGCCGACCTGATGACAGTGGTCAGCGAACTCGTGAACAACGCTGTGACGCATGGGCCCGGCAGGCTGGTCAACCTGCGCATCAAGGCGAGTGGCGACGGTCGCAGCGTGAGCGGTGAGGTCGAGGACGACGGCGTCGGGCGGATCGCGATGCGCGACATCGACGGAGTCGGCGGGGGGTTCGGCCTGCACATCGTCGACGCCCTGGTGGACCGCTGGGGTGTCTATGAGGGAAGCACCCACGTGTGGTTCGAGATGTCCCACAGGTAGGGCGCCTCCGAGACCTTCATCACAGATCGTGAACGGCGTGAACGGCTCGCGAGGGGCGCCGGTAGTCCGCGCATATGAAGCTCGGGCTGGCAACGATCGGTGTGGTGGCGGCGCTCCTCGCCGTTGCGCCCAAGGGTGCAGGCGCGCAGGTCATCGATCTGGGCAACGCGCCCAACAGCGTCCGTCTCGACGGCAGGCCAAGAACGACCAGGCCGCCACCTCGCTCGCCAACGCCGGCGACGTCAACGGTGACGGCAAGCCCGACTTCATCGTCGGAGCTCCCAACGCGGACAGCCACTCCCGCCACGACAACGGCTCCGCTTTCGTCGTCTACGGCGGCAACGGCCTAGCCGGCGTCAGGCACCGCAAGCTCGGCCTTGACGGATTCCGAATCGACGGCGCAGCGTCCGGGGATCTGGCGGGCACCGCGGTGGCGAGCGCGGGGGACTTCAACGGCGATGGCATCGATGACGTGATCGTCGGCGCGCGCCTCGCGGGCACCGACCAGGTCGGAGCGGCGTACGTCATCTACGGCCAGCGGACCGCCGACCTCCAGAACGTCGACCTTGCCCGGATCACCACGACGCAGGCGGCACGCGGGATGCAGATCCTCGGGGCCGAGCAGTTCGACAATACGGGCGAGGCCGTGGGCGGAGGGCGGGACGTCAACTTCGACCAGGTGGACGACGTCATCGTCGCGGCGCCGAGCGCCGACAACAACGATCGGCTCACCTCGGGCTCGGCCTACGCCATCTACGGCCAAAAGACAGCGGATCCCGCCGACGTCGACCTGACCAAGATCGTCAACGCGCAGGCCGGGCGCGGGATGGAGATCGACGGCGCGGCCCCCAATGACATCGCCGGGTTCTCCGTGGCCATGAGCCGCGACCTGAACGATGACGGGATCGCCGACGTTCTGGTTGGAGCGCCGGGTGCCGGCAACAACAAGCGCAACCAGTCAGGCTCGGTCTACGTCCTCTACGGCATGAACGGAGACGATCTGCCCGATGTCGACCTCGCCAAGATCACCTCGGGCCAGGCGGCTAATGGGATGCGCATCGACGGCGCCGGCGTGCTCGACGAGCTGGGCGGGTCGGTGGCCGACGCCGGCGACATCAACGGCGACGGGATCGACGACGCGATCATCGCCGCGCCGCGGAACCGCAACGACAGGGGCGCTTCGTACGTGGTCTACGGCCAATCCGGGGATGCCCCGGACGTGGACCTCGCGAAGCTCGGCGGCTCGCAGGCGTCGCGCGGGATGCGCATCCTCGGCGGAGGCATCGGGGACGAGTCCGGCACATCGGTTGGCGGCGGCCGTGACGTCAACGGCGACGGGCGGCCCGACGTCATCGTCGGCGCCCCGGGACTCGAGAACGGTCGCTTCGACTCGGGCTCCGCCTACGTGGTCTTCGGCGGACAAACCGCAGACCCGGCGGATGTCAGCCTCGCGCAGATCAACCAGCGGCAGGGCTCACGCGGCGTTCGGATCGACGGCGCAGCCCGCGGCGACAAGGCCGGCACCCCGGTCGCCGGGAGCGCGGGAGACCTCAACAACGACGGGCGCGCCGACGTCCTCGTCGGAGCCCCCGACGCGCACAACACCGGGCCCGACTCCGGCTCCGCCTACGTCGTCGACCTGAAGGGCTAGTCCCTGGGGAGGGAGAGCACGAGCTTTCCGCGAACGTGACCGGACTCGCTGAGCTCATGGGCGCGCTGGATTTCGTTAATGGGGATCACCTCGGAGAGCTCCACGCGGACCTCGCCCTTCGCCATCAGCTCGGCGATCTCCCGCAGGTCGACGGGGTTGGGCTCCGTGATGTGCAGCTCGGTCCGGATGCCGCGCGCCTTCGCCGCCTCAGCGGGCGGGGCAGAGGCGATGACGACGATCACTCCTCCGTCCCGGACGGCGGGCACCAATGACTCCGTCACCTGGCCTCCCACCGTGTCGAAGGCGACGTCCACCTCGCTCACCGCGTCCGCGACGTCCTGCTCCGAGTAATCCAGGTACTCGTCGGCGCCGAGGCTCATCACGAAGTCATGGTTGCGGGGCCCACCGGTGCCGATGACGCGAGCCCCCGCGCGCTTGGCGAACTGCACGGCGAAGTGGCCGACCCCGCCGGCGGCGCCGGTGATCAGTGCTGTCTGCCCGCGCTCGAGGCCCGCCTTGCCGAAGAGCGCCTGCCACGCCGTCTGCGCCGAGTCGTTGATCGTCGCGGCCTGCCCGTGGGTCAGCCCCTCCGGCTTGGGGGCGATCGTTTCGGCCGGCGTGCTCGCGAGCTCGGCGTAGCCGCCACTCTCCGTGTGCCCGAACACCTCGTCGCCCTCGGCGAAGCCGTCAGCCAGCGAGGCCTCCACGACGCCCGAGCCCTCGTCGCCGAGGACTGTCGGAAGCTCCCGCTCGACCAGCCCGCGCCGGTACTTCCAGTCGATCGGATTGACGCCGGCGGCGTGGACCCGGATCAGCACCTCGCCCTCGTCCGGCTCGGGATCCGGGACCTCCTCCCAGTGCAGAACCTCCGGTCCTCCTGTCTCTTGGATCACCACCGCGTGCATCGGGCCTCCTCTTGCAGCCGCTGGATCTCAAGACAGGCTAATTCCTGCTTGACGTGGGTCACAGACCGTGAACGCGACGGGCTGCGGACGAGTAATCCGGTGCGACCGAAAGGACCACGCTATGACCTCCCAATCCCGTCCCACCCGCATCCTCGTCGTCGCCAATGACTCCGTCCTCGACCGATCCCTGCTCTCCACGGTCGCCCACCGCGCAATCAAGTCGCCGGCCGACTTCACGCTTCTCATTCCCGCAGTCGCCCACGGCCTCCACCGCGTCGTAGACCCTGAGGACTACGGCAGCGGGGAGGCCGAGGCGGCCCTCGACGCAGCGCTTCCCATGATGAGCATGGCCGCGGGCGCCCCGGTCATAGGCGTGGTCGGCGGCCACGACCCGTTCGCGGCCGTGTGGGACGCCCTCAACTTTGGCGCCTACGACGAGGTGATACTCGCGACGCACTCAAGCCGCTTCCTGCGCTGGCTGCGCCTCGACCTGGCGCGCAAGATCGCGGCGCTGGGCGTGCCCGTCACCGCCGTAGCCGCGGGCGGCCTGCCGCAGACCGCCTAGCCGCTCAGCCCGCGGGCGGCCTGCCGCAGACCGCCTAGCCGCTCAGCTGCTCGAACTCGTCGTCTGGCGAGCCTATCGGTGCCGGGCGACCTCGGTCACCTGGCGATAGGTGCCACGGCCGGCGGCGTCGCCCGTCCCGGCGCCCGGTCGCTTGCCCGGCAAGCCGCTGGTCGGTCCGACCATGCTGATCAGCGCCGGAACCAGCAGCGCACGCACGATAAACGCGTCGATCAACAGGCCCACCGCCATCCCGAAGGCAAGCTCGCGAAACGAGGCCAGCGGGATCAAGGCGACGGCCCCGAACGTCCCCGCGAGGACGAGGCCGGCGACCGTGATGGCCCGGGTGGAGCGGCCGCCCGCCACCACGATGGCTTCACGAAGCGGGCGCACCCTGGCCTCGTGCCAGACTCGCGCGGCGAGGAAGACGTTGTAGTCGGAGCCCAGCGATAGCAGCAGAACGGCGATGGTCAGAGGCATCAGGAGTGAGATTCCGGAGTATCCGAGGACACCCTGGAAGAAGTAGGTCATCAACCCGAGCGCGGCGAGCAGACCAAGCAAGCTCGCGATGAGCAGGTAGGCCGGGGCCACCAGAGCGCGAAGCAGGAGCGCGAGCATGCAGAAGATCACCGCAAGGGCGATCGGTGTCACCCGAAGCAGGTCCGAGTGAGTGGCATCCGCGGTGTCCGCGGAGAGCGCGGAGTCGCCGCCGATCAATACTTGGGCGTCGCCGACCCCCGCCTCGACTAGTAGATCGGGCATTCGCGAGCGCATCGACTCGACCGCGCTGATCGCTCGCGCTCCGAGTGGATCCGTCTTGAAGACGACGAGAAAGCGGGCGGCGTCGCCATTGGTCGCGACCATCACTCCCAACGGCTTCCGGAGCGGGTTGTCCCCGGGCCCGATCACGCCCGCCACGGCAGGCTGGTTGGACAGGAGCCGCTGGAGCTTGACCAAAGCCGGGCGGTCGTCGCCGATTCCGCGCCGCTCGAGGACGACCGTCGTCGGCGCGACGATTCCCGGGGTAAATGCCTGGCTCGCCAGGACGTAGCCGCGGTTAACGGAAGAGCTCGCGGGCAGATTCGTCATCTGCGAATTCGCGGTGCGAATCTCCGTCAGTCCGCTTGCCGCCCCGAGGAGCAGAGCGCCGCAGACGGCGGCGACGATGACCGGATGCCTCACGGCCAATCGGACCGCGCGTCCTCCGATCCCGAGGGTGTGCTTCGCGGGCGCATCTCGTGCCGCGGCCCGCTGGGGCCACAGCATCGCTTTGCCTGCGATTGCGAGCACGGCGGGCACGAATGTCGCCGCTACCAACGTGGCGACGAGAACGGGGACGGCCAGGCCGGGCCCAAGCCCGCGCAGGAACCCGAGCTGAGCGAAATAGAGCGAGCCCGTCGCGAGGGCGATCACAAGGCCCGCGGTTGAGATCACCGGCAGCAACTCGCCCACGCAGCGACGCGCGGCCGGCACGGCCTCCATGCCCTCTTCCTCGAGCATGGCGCGGAACCGGGTCATGAAGAAGATCGAGTAGTCGGTCAGGACGCCGAAGAGCAGCACCGTCATCACCGGCGTAACGTCGCTCGAAACCTCAAGTCCGGCATGTGCCGCAACCCAGACCACCACGCGGTCCGACACCAGGAGCGCGACCGCCACGGCTGCCAGGGAGACGAGTGGGGGGGCGAGCGCCCGGAAGTGCAACCCGACGACGACGAGCACGATCAGCACGGTTGCGAGGTCGAGCCAGATGAGGTTGTGCGAGATGACGTTCCCCTGCTCGATCTGCGCCGGGATCGTGCCGGTGGCCTCCACTTCCGGAGCCGGACCCACGGCCCTGCGGTGTGAAGCCAGATGCTCGGCCAGGACCGTGCTCTTGGTCAGTCCGAGTTTGGGGGAGGTGAACAGATACGTGAGGACGGCCGTCCCGTGCTCGGTGCCGAACGGCAGCAGCGGGAGGGTGTTCGGGACCGGGAGCGCTCCGAGGAGGTGGCTGAACGGCGACACGTGGCGACGAGTCGCTCGCAGGTCCCGGCGCACGATCCTCGCCTGCGCCCCCTTCGAGAGGCCGGCAGGATCGCGCTCGATCACCATTGTGCGGCTGCTCAGCGGAAAGCTGAACCGCTGTAGCGCGGCCTGTTCGGCACGTAACGCCTCGGAATCCTTCGGCACAACCCCGCCGAGCCCGCCTCCCCCGGCATCGCTGAGCCCCGGCAAGTTCATCGTCATGAAGACGGCTGCCGCTATCCACGCGACGACGATCGGAAAGCGCAGGCGGACGATCAGCCGCGCAAGGCTCCGGGGGACGGGCCGGATCGGTAGCGCCGCCCCGGGATCGGGACGCTGTTCGCCGCCCGCGCTCACGTTGGATCCGAGCGAGTCCGTGGCAGGGGTTGCTGGATCTCGAGCCGGGCGAGCTCGGCCTCGGCGAGGGCTCGGAAGCGTCCCTGCTTCATGTCCTCCCATGGCTGCTCGCTCACGGCCATGATCTCCTCGTATGGCAGGTTCTCGACGGCCCGCCGGGCCAGGAACTCCTGGAATCTCGAATCGTGGCCGAACGTCACCAGCGACTGTCGAGCGAACCGCGCCTCTCGAATTCGGCTGAATCTGATCGGGAGGTAGAGGCCAATGAGGGGTACCGACGGGATGAACGCGATCGCGATCCCGAGGTAGATGCCAAGCCGGTTGGCCGCGTCCCCGCCTTCATTGCCGCTGACCTCCGCGCTCGCCCCGGCCTGTTGGACGCTTTCCGAGGCACCGCTCACGTCGCTCGGCACCAGCGGGATGGAATTCATGACCCCGCCCACCTGGCTCACCGCCGCGCCCGTCTGCGAGACGGTCCCCCCGAGCTTGGCGACGTCACGCGTGCTCTGGACGACGGCCACGGCTAGTGCGATCCAGAGCGCCGCCCACAGCGCCAGGGCCACATCGGGAAAGGTGATCCGGGGGGTAGCCGGAATCCTCAGCGCCTTGATCCACATGGGTCCTCCGATTCGTGTCTGGGTAGCCGGGTTACGGGCAACGTAAGCCCTCCCGCACACACCCGCTGTGGGGCCCCGGCGCCTTCGGGGCCACGAGTCCGGCGCCAACATCCCGTTCGCGGGGTCTCAGCGCCTGAGGAACTAGCCGCTCAAGAGCTCGAACTCCGCGTCGGAGAGCTCGATCTCGAGCGCGGCGAGGTTCTCCTTCAGGTGCTCGAGCGAGAGCGTCCCGGGGATCGTCACGATCGTCGGGGAGCGCCTCATGAGCCACGCGAGGCGGATCTGGCTCGGCGTCGCGCCGTGTGCCTCGGCGACCTCCGCGACCGCCGGCGGGTCCTCGCCGCGCAGTGGGAAGTAGGGGACGAACACGATCCCCTCCGCGGCGCAGTGGTCGACCTCGTCGTCGTGCGCCCGCGAGACGAGGCTGTACTCGTTCTGGACCACGGCGACCGGCGCGACTGAGCGCGCGCGCTCGATCTCGGCGATCGTCACCGCGGAGATCCCGATGTGCCTGATCCGCCCGGCCTCGCGGTACTCGTTCAGGACCGCCATCGCGTCCTCGAGGGTCAGGTCCGGATGGACGCGGTGTTGGTAGTAGAGGTCGATCACCTCGGTCCGCAGACGCTCGAAGCTCTCCTCCAGCTCCGCGCGGAAGCCTTCGACTCCGCCGCCCTCGTTGTAGCCGCCCTTGGTGGCTACGACGAGGTCATCGGGTAAGGGGGAGAGGGCGGCGCCGATGGTCTGCTCGCTCTCGCCGGCCGTGTAGAGGTGGGCGGTGTCGATGTGGTTGAGGGCCGTCTCGGCGACCGCCGCCTTCAGGAACTCGCGGTTCTCGGGCGTGTTCGTCAGCCGGTTGGTGCCGAGGCCGATTCGCGTGAGCTGCCTGTCGCCGAGCGGGATGGTGGAGGCCATGCCCCGCCTCCTACCCCTTTTCCGCGGGCAGTCCCGCGGCCTCCCGTGCCTCGGCGCGGTCGAAGTACTCGACGGTACGGAGAACCCTGCCGTCGCGAAGCGTGATGACGTGGGCCAGCTCCATCTCCATCGGCGCCCCGCTGGCCGCCCCATGGCCGCTGAAGCGCACCCAGAGGAAGACCACGTCGCCGCTCTCCTCGGCCTCGACCGGCTCCACCTTGAGATCCGGGTAGGCGGTGAACCAGCTGTCGAACTGCCGGGTGACGGCTTCGATTCCGCGATGGACCGCCGAGTCCGGGTCCTCGCGGGCCGCGTGATACTCGCCCTCGGGGTGCCAGTACCCAAGATCGGGCGCCCGCTCGCCCGCGTTGAAGCGCTCGTACCTGTCGAGCACGAACTTCACGTTCTCCTCCGGCACAGCTCAAGTATCGCGCTGATCGGGGCTCGGCCCTGCTTTCACGCGAAAGCAGAACTCTTCATATCGGCTAGGGTTGCAATGTCGGTTAGCTGACACGGGGCAGCGCCGGGACACAAGCCCAGGGAAGGGGCAGACACATGGCCAAGGACGGACCGAGGGTGAAGAAGCCAAATGGTTGGATGGGGCGCAGATTCCGCGCGCGCGGAGTTGCGATCGTTGGGGCCGCCGCCCTAACGTGCCTTCTGGCGCTGCCCGCATCGGGCGCCGCCAAGACGTGGACCTTTGGCTACACGGGCGGGATGCAGACATGGGTCGTTCCGGCGGGCGTCACCTCAGCGCACTTCGACATCTCCGGGGCAGCCGGAGGGGAACCGTACGTCGCCACCTTCAACCCCGGCAAAGGTGGTCGCGCCCAGGCCGAGCTGCCGCTGACTCCCGGTTCCACCGTCTACATCGCGGTCGGCGGCAAGGGCGGCTACCCCGGCGCCGGCTACAACGGGGGCGGAAACGGCTCGCGGTTCGGCGGCGGTGGGGCAACGGACATCCGAATTGGCGGCACGGGCCTCTTGGCCCGGGCCCTCGTTGCAGGCGGCGGCGGTGGAGTGGCCGACCACTCGGGAAACCCTGGCGGTGACGGAGGTGGCCTCACCGGTACGGCCGGCTCAGGCGCCTTCGGCGGCGGCGGAGGTACCCAGACCACGGGTGGATCCGGCACGTACCCCATCTGGGATGGCTCGTTCGGCCAGGGCGGCGGCAGCGGCGGCAGCCGCAACGCAACCGGCGGCGGCGGCGGCGGCTGGTATGGCGGCGCTAGCGGTCCGGGCGGCGGTGGCGGCGGCTCGGGCTACGGGCCACCGGGCACACACTTCAGCACCGGCGTCTCCGGGGGCAACGGCAGCGCCACGATCACGGTCCTCGAGCGTCCTCCGACCGGTGCGTACCAGGGATCGTCACCGCACGGGCCGGTCGAGTTTCATCTGAGCCACGATTACGCGGAGGTCAGCCACTTCAAGGTCGGAAACGAGGTGTTGTTCCACACGGCGCGCTTCCATTTCGGCGGCACCAACCCCGGCTCCTTCGACGTACGGCGGGACAACGTGCACGTCCGGGGCCACTGGTCCGGCGACCGCCTCGGCCACGTCAGCGGCCACTACTCCATTGGGATCGGAGGGCACGAGATCTCGGCGCACTGGTCCGCGGTCGCGCCCGGGTCATAGCGAACTCACTCGACGATCGAGAGGAGGATTGGCCACTCATATGGGGGTGAATCCTGCTCTCGGTGAGGCCGGGCGCTCGGGCCCCGCCGAACCGGCGCACGCGCTGAACTCTTTCTCTACCTTCAACGGCCGTGCGGAGATTCAGGGGATGGGTGCTGATCGCGACCGGCGCGGCGATGCTCGCCGCGGCGTCGAGCGCGTACGCGTTCGACGCGGCCAAGGAAGCGTAGAACTTCTCCAAGATCACTGAGCGCGAGCGCTACATCACGGCGACGCCTGAGTTCCAGACCGAGCTCAGAAGCAGAACGTCAGCGACTCGATCGAGTACCCGAAGATCATCGCCAACGACCCGGAGCGGAACTTCGCGGCCAACATCTGCTCGCATCGTAAGAACGAGTGCGCGGGCGACGTCCGCTTCTACGACTGGCAGCAGAAGGGCTACGGCCTCATGCACCCGGTCCTGTTCACGGCCCGCGACGGCGCGACCCTCTCGGGCACGGTGTGGGCGACGCGCTCGGGGCCGCCGAACCGGCCGGGCATCGTCATCACCACCGGCTCGGTCCAGGCGCCGGAGACGCTCTACTGGGGACTGGCCGCGACGCTCGCCAAGCACGGCTACGTCGTCCTCACCTACGACGTCCAGGGCCAGGGCCGCTCCGACACCTTCGGGGAATCGCCCGACCAGCAGGAGGGGGTGCCCGCGCAGGCCGGCCAGCCTTTCTACGACGGCACCGAGGACGCGCTCAACTTCTTCTTCTCGAACCCCAAGAACCCGTACCTGCCGCAGAAGAGCTGCGGCAACGCCAACAACGGCGTCGGCACGAGCCACGCGGACAAGCAGAAGCGGCGGGTCAAGGAGGGCTTCGACGCTGCGTACAACCCGTTCTGGAAGATGCTCGACCGCTCGCGGGTGGGGATCGCCGGCCACTCCCTGGGCGCCGCCGCCGTCTCCTACATCGGCCAGATCGACCCGCGTGTGGACGCGACCGTCGCCTGGGACAATCTGAGCGCCCCGAGCAGCCACCCGGCCTGCCCGTCGGGCTCCTCGCCGCGGCCCGACAACCCGCCGATCACCAAGCCGGCCATGGGCATGTCGGCCGACTACTACCTCGTCCCCCAGCCTTACACGTCCGACCCGGATCCGCAGGCCAAGAACCAGGGCTTCCTCGCCTACAAGCAGGCCGGCGTCGACTCGATGGAGTCGATCATCCGCGGCGGCACCCACTACGAGTTCTCGTTCCTGCCCGGCAACACCGCGGCGTACCCATTCGGGACCGCCACCCTCCGCGGCATGGACATGGTCGCCTGGTACTCGACCGCCTGGTTCGACCGCTACGTCAAGTGCCAGGGCGACCAGCGGTGCAAGCAGAACGCTGACCGCCGCCTGCTGACCAATCGCTGGCGGAACGACTCCGAGGAGGGAGCGGTCGACCCGAATGGCGACCCGAACATGTACTCCTTCTACTACCGCTCGCGCTACGACTTCGGGGTCCCTGGTCAGGGCCAGGTGACCTGCGACGACATGCGCGCGGGCTGCCCGACCATGGGCCCCGACGGCCAGCCGCCGAACTACGACTACTTCAAGGACGCGACCACGCCGGACGGTCGCTGAGCACGCCCTCCTTCACGCAGATCGCGTAGACGAGTGGAGCGCGGCGGGGGCAGCCCCCGCCGCGATCCACGTCGTCAAGGGCTAGACCTTGATGGTCTGGCTGAAGCCCTTCTTACAGCTGGTGGTCCCAGTCGCCAAGGCGTAGAACTTGCCGTGCGCCTGGCCGGAGTTACCGGTGTCCCAGCTGCCGTCGCTACCCGTCGTGTCCTTGAAGAGCTTCTGGTCGGTGCTCGGATCCTGCGAGCTGCCCTTCTGTTTGTAGACCTTGACCGTGCGGTTCTTCACGCACTTGGCCGCCGAGCTCTTGACCTTTCCCTGGAATCCGTCGCCGTTGTACTTGATGGTCACGGTGGTCGACGCCTTGCCGCGGGCACCGGCAGTGCTAGCCATCGCCACCGCACCGCAGAGCAGTGCCACGACGAGGGCAATCGAGAGCTTCTTCATGCCGCTCTCCTCCTTTGTTTGGCAGTCCGGCTTCGCGCCGGACTGCAACTGATCAACCCGACCTTACATCCGGCCGGCGATTCAGGTCGGTCGCTATCTGAGCCTCAGAGAATCGGCAGGCTGTAGCCGTTGAAATACCAGAGCGCGGCCGTGTACCAGAGCACGGCCACCAGGCTGACGACCGTTCCGCCCGCGACCGGCAGCACCCAGCGCGGATAGTGCCCGAGCCGGATCACCAGGAGCTTCGCCACGATCGCGCCGTAGAGGAAGCAGCCTGCGATCGAGTGGATCGCTACGCGGGCGCTCAGGTTGGTGTGGACGCCGTAGGTGATCACGCAGTGGAGCGCGATCGGGATGCTCAGGGCGACGGCGAGGATCCCGACGCCGCGGTGGATCCTCACGACGGGGCGGTCGGCGGCGCTGATTCGCGGCAGCTTCCCGTAGATCCACAGCGCGAGTCCGGCCTGCGCCGCGGCCAGCGCAAGCAGTGCCGAAGCGAGCCAGGACTTGAGCGGGACGACGTCGGTCAGGGAGCGCTCGTAGTCGGCCGGGGTGACGTGAGGCGCGGCCTGGGTGCCGATCACGTACAGCGCCGCCGCCACGCCAAGGCCGAGCCCGACCGGGAGCGCGTAGCGCCCCGCCGGCGTCGGCACCGACCCGCGAGCTGTCGCTCCTGCGGTCGACATCGTCTCCGCCCTGGTGTACGGCCATGTCCGAGGCTGGGTTCACCCACCAGAGGCTCCGCATTCGATCGCGGCAAACTGCTGATGACGCGGCGGCGTGCGACGCCTAGGGTTTGTTCAGCGTGACCGAATACGAAGGGAACGAGCAGCACGCGGACGAGCAAGGCGGCCGACGCGGTCCGCTCCCGATCCGGCTTGCCTCACGCGCGCTGACACGCGTCTTCCTCAATCCCGGGGGCGATCCCGACGATGGACGCCTGCACAATGCGGTGGAGGGGAAGGTGGTCCTGGTCACCGGCGCCTCGTACGGGATCGGCGAGGCCGCGGCGCTGCGGCTGGGAGCCGCGGGCGCCACGGTCCTGCTGGTCGCCCGCTCGCGCGAGCGGCTCGCGGAGGTCGCCGAGCGCATCGAGGAGGAGGGAGGAACGGCCCGCGTGCACCCCTGCGACCTCTCGGATCCGGATGCCGTCGAGGCGCTCGGCGCCGACGTGCTGGCGGCGAACGGCCGCGTCGACGTGCTCGTCAGCAACGCCGGCAAGTCGATCCGGCGCTCGATCGACCTCTCCTACGAGCGTTTCCACGACTTCCGGCGGACGATCGACGTGAACTATCTGGGGCCGGTTCGCCTCGTGCTGGCGCTCCTGCCTTCCATGCGCGAGCGCGGCGAGGGCCACATCGTCAACGTGTCCACCCTCGGCATTCGGATGCCGCCCACTCCACGCTGGTCGGCCTACCTGTCCTCCAAGGCCGCCTTCGATGTGTGGCTGCGAAGCCTGGCGCCTGAGGTGCGCCACGATGGGATCAGCTGCACCTCGATCTACATGTCGCTCGTCCACACCCGGATGAGCGATCCCACCCCGACCTTGCGCAACATGCCCGGGCTCACTCCCGAGCAGGCGGCCGGCCTGGTCTGCCGCGCGATCGTCGACCGTCCCCGCGAGATCGAGCCGTGGTGGGTGGGCGCCACGGCGCCGGCGCTCGAGGCCGCGCGCGGGCCATGGGAGCGGGCGACGTCGATCGTCTACAACCTGACGACGGATACGCCGGCGAGCGTCAGGCCGACCCGGGAAGCCGGCGCGGAGCTCGAGGATGCCGAGAGTCCCGGCGCTGGCGATGCGCTTCGCGAGGCCGCCGCGCTCGCCGGGCTGGCGCCCCGGGCGGTGGAGGCGATGGCGCGCAGCGGCATGCTCCAGCTCGCGCGCCCCGATCGCGTGGTGCGGATGATGAGGGCGCCGCTTCGCCACGGGATGGGCCCCGCGGCGCTGGGCGCCGCGTCGGCCGCCCGCTGGCCCGACCAGCCGGCGATCGTCGACGAGCTCGGAGAGCTCACCTACTCGGAGCTCGACCGGCGGGGCCGCGCTCTCGCCGCCGGCCTCCACGACCGGCTCGGCGTGACCGCCGGGGACCGGTTGGCCCTGATGTGCCGCAACCACCGCGGCTTCGTGGAGGCGCTGCTGGCCGGCTCGCGCCTCGGCGCCGACGTCCTGCTCCTGAACACGGACTTCGCCGGCCCGCAGCTCGCCGCGGTGCTGGAGCGCGAGGGGGCGAGCGCGGCGGTCCTCGACGAGGAGTTCGGCCCGGTCTTCGACGACGCCGGTTTCGAAGGCCCGCGCGCCCTCGCCTGGGGGGAGGGGCGGCGATCCGAGCCCACTGCCGACGGCTTGATCGATGCCTATCAGTGGGCGACCGCGCGCGACCTCGCCACCCGCGCCCAGGGGCGGCTGGTCATCCTCACCTCGGGCACGACCGGGACCCCGAAGGGAGCGCCGCGCTCGCTCTCGGTCTTCTCGCTGGTCGGGCCGATGACCACGTTCCTCGCCCGCGTGCCGGTGCAGGCTCGGGAGCGGATCCTGATCGGGCCGCCGTTCTTTCACGGCTTCGGGCTCACCTATCTCGGGCTGGCGATGTTCCTCGGCGCGACCGCGGTCGTGCGGCGGCGCTTCGATCCCGAGGAGGCCCTTCGTGCGATCGACGAGCATCGCATCACGACGCTGATCGCCGTCCCCGTGATGCTGCAGCGGATCCTCGACCTCCCGCCCGAAGTCCGCGACCGCTATGACACCTCGTCGCTTCGCGTCGTGATCTCGGCCGCCGCGCCGCTTGGACCCGACCTCGCCGCCGCGCTCACCGACGCCTTCGGCGACATCGTCTACAACATCTACGGCACCACCGAGACGGGCTTCGGGACGATCGCGACCCCGGAGGACCTGCGCGCGGCGCCGGGGACGGTCGGCCGCCCGCTTCGGGGCTCGATCGTCCGGCTCCTCGATGATGGGGGCGCCGACGTCCCAACCGGCACGACCGGCCGCATCTTCATGGGCGGGGGGATGGTGTTCGAGGGCTACTCCGGCGGCGGGAGCAAGGACACCCTCGCGGGGATGATGAGCACCGGCGACCGCGGCCACTTCGACGAGGAGGGGAGGCTGTTCATCGACGGCCGCGAGGACGACATGATCGTGAGCGGCGGCGAGAACGTCTTCCCCGGGGAGGTCGAGGAGTCCCTGGCTCGCCATCCGGACGTAGCCGACGTGGCCGTGCTGGGAGTGGAGGACGAGCAGTTCGGCCAGCGACTGGTGGCTTACGTGGTGGTGCAGAAGGACGCCGACGTCACCGAGGACGACCTCAAGGGCCACGTCAAGACGAACCTGGCGCGGTTCAAGGTCCCGCGGGAGATCGTCTTCGTCGAGGAGATCCCGCGAAATTCGACGGGGAAGATCCTGCGCCGCCGCCTGAGGTCCGACGCAAGCGCGGTCGGCTGACCCGAGAAGCCCGGTTTGCTTCCGGGCACATGCGGGGAGATACTGGGCGGGGATGTCTGCGGAGAACACCGAGCTCGTTCGGACCATGGCCGACGCCTTCAACCGGCGCGACTGGCCGGCCTTCATGGGCCTGACCGACGACGAGATCGAGGTGGAGTCGCGCCTGGTGGTCATGGAAGGGGCCTTCACCGGGCACGAGGGGCTCCGACGGTGGTGGGACGCGATCCTCAACACCTTCCCCGACTACACGGTCGAGATCGACGAGCTGCGCGACCTCGGCGACGTGACGCTGGCTCACCTTCGCGGCGGCGGACACGGCGCCGGCAGCTCGACACCGTTGATCGACCCCATCTGGCAGCCGCTCGAGTGGCGAGATGGCAAATGCGTCTGGTGGCGCAACTGCTCCACCGAGGAGGAGGCGCTCCAGGCAATCGAGCAGCGGAGGTAGGCGATGAGGCCCATTCGTCCACGCGCGCTCGCGACTGTGTAAGGGCGCTTACCGTGGCCCAGGCGCCCCCGCCGCCGTCATCGAAATTGACCCTTGACTCGCGCCCGATTGAGAGAGAGGATCGCCCGTAGTAGGAGGCACAGCGGGCGCCCGGATGGGGTGCGCCCGCGCGAGGCAAGGAGGCGCCTATGCGCTACCGCCCGATCGACCACGATCCCGAGGATCCGAGGCTGGGTCGATTCATCCCGGACGACTGGGAGCACGTGGAGAAGTACGCGCTCACTGCGCTCCCGCCGGAGGAACGCCCGACCCAGTCGCCCGTGGTCCTCGGTGTCAACTGGTACACGGAGTTCGACAACCCGGAGGAGGACGCCGACTCCGGCGAGACGTTCATCGCCCGTGGCGGCGCCGGCTCGCTGACCAAGATCCGCGGCGGCCACTGCGTCTGCCTCGAGCCCGGCGGCGAGATGACGGATCAGGCCGGCTGGAGGGAGTTCTACGACCAGGGTCACGAGGGCGCATGCGTCGGCTTCGGCTGGTCGCGCTGCATGTCGCTGCTCAACAAGGACGAGTACGCGGCCAGGTGGCTCTGGGACCGCGCGAAGGAGGCCGACCAGTGGCCGGAGACCCAGCCGGGAGACGACAACGGAACCACCGTGCGGGCCGCCGGCGACGTGCTGCAGGGCAAGGGCCACGTCGTCTGGAGCGAGGACGACGCCGACGACGACGCCACCGAGCGAGCCGGCTACACGGCTGACGTCGACAAGGGGATCAGTGCGTTTCGCTGGGCCCAGAGCATCGACGAGGTCCACAGCGTCCTCGGTAACGCGCGCGCCGACGAGCTCGGCGCGGTGCCGCTCCTCAACTCGTGGGGCGACGGGTATCCGGAGCGGGTCTGGATGCCGGACGACGTGCTCGACCGGCTGATGAAGGAGGACGGCGAGATCGCGATCCCGACGGACCGCTGAGTGCGCGCGACCGCCGAACAGAACAAGGTCTCGGTGAGGGCCTTCGCGGGCACCACCGGCGTCCTCCTGGCGATGAACGTCCCGGCGGATGCCCGCGAGGACCTGCTCGGCTTCGCCCTCAAGCGCGAGGGCGGCGACAAACCGGCCGAGTGGCTGAACGGCATGATCAGCTTCCCCGGCGTCGAGCACAAGCCGGGCGAGCCGCTGTCGACCGAGCAGGCGCCGATCCAGAAGTTCCGGTGGTCGGACTACCGCGTCTACCCGGACACGACGTACAAGTACGAGGTCCACCCGGTGCGCGGGACTCCGGCGAACCCCAAGATCGAGGCCGGGCCCGCGATCGAGGTGAGGACCGAGAGCGTCCGCCGCGGCGAGCACCGGGTCCTCTTCAACCGCGCCGCCGCCGCCAGCCAGGCGTTCTCGCGCAAGTTCCCGGACGTCGACGCCGAGCTCGCCGAGGCGAAGAAGGAGGGCAAACCGCAGGAGCTCCCGTCCGAGGCACTCGCCTGGCTTTCGCGCGGCGTGCTCGAGCAGATCAATGGCTTCATCACCCGCGCCGCCGACGCGACCTGGGCGCTCGACATCGCGATCTACGAGTACGAGCTCCCGGCGATCATCGACTCGGTCAAGGCGGCGCTCGACCGCGGCGCCGACGTGCGGATCGTCTTCCACGCCGCGCCCGGTGACACGCAGACCACCGAGAACGAGAAGAACCTCGCCGGATGGCCGGCCGACCGCATGCGGCCGCGCGTGACGTCGAACATCTTCCACGACAAGTTCGCGGTCCTGAGCCGCGTGCGGGCGGACAAGCGCGATCCGGTCTCGGTGCTGTGCGGCTCGACCAACTGGACCAGGAGCGGCGTCTATCTGCAGGCCAACGTCGTCCACATCGCGGAGAGCGCCGAGCTCGCCGGCAGGTACCTGACGCTGTTCGAGGTGCTGTTCGGCGGCGCGACCGTCCCCGAGACGAAGAAGTGGATCGACGACAACGACCCGCTGCCCGACGATCCGATCGTGGCGGGGTTCTCGCCTCGCTCGGGCGAGAAGGATCTCGACGCGTTCGTCGCGACGATCGATCAGGCGAAGAGCGACGTCCTCTTCTGCACGGCATTCGACCTCAACGACCGGATCGAGAAGGCGCTGCTCGGCGAGCCTCACGACGACGTGCTCCGAATCGGCCTGCAGAACAAGCCCAGCGAGATCACCGGCTACCACCGGGATCGCACCGCCGACTTCGTCGCCACCGCGTACCTCAAGGAGGGCCTGGAGGGCTTCCTGGCGGAGAAGACCCGCCAGCCGAGCGGAATCCTCATCCACACCAAGCTCGTCGTCGTCAACTTCACCTCCGACGCGCCCGTCGTGATCTCCGGTTCGCACAACCTCTCGGCCGCGGCGTCGGGTCAGAACGACGAGAACTTCCTCGTCGTCCGCGGCGACACCGACGTCGCGGACTGCTACGGGGTCGAGGCCATGCGCCTCTACGACCACTACCGGTACCGGTGGGCCTTCGACTCCAAAAACACCGAACCGCGGCCGGACGACCCGTGCGCGGGGCGGCCGCCCAACACGCTGTGCCCCGATGGCCGCTGGACGAAGAACTACTTCGAGGCGGGGACGCTCGAGGCCGCCGACCGGGAGCGCTTCGGGGCTCCGGTCGCCTGAGGTCGAATGCACGTGCCCGAGCCGAACGACAAGTTCCGGATCCTCTCCGTCGACGGCGGCGGCATGCGCGGCCTGATTCCCGCGCGCGTCATCGAGAACCTCGAGCAGCGGCTCCAGGCACAGGCCGGCCCGGACGCCCGCATCGTGGACTACTTCCACATGTTCGCCGGAACGTCCACCGGCGGGCTTGTCGCGTTGAGCCTCACGGTCCCGGCCGAAGGGGGAGGAGGCCGCCCGAGGATCGATGCGAACGAGCTCGCCAAGCTCTACACGACCGACGGCGAGAAGATCTTCCACCGCAGCCTCTGGCAGAAGCTGCGGACGTTGTGGGGCTTCATCGGCCCCAAGTACACGCTTAAACCGCTGGAGGAGGCGGTCGAGCGAAACCTGGGCGCCGAGGCGAAGCTCGCGGACGCGCTGCGCGAGCTCATGGTGGTCGCCTACGACATGACCGACCGCGAGCCCTACTTCTTCAAGCGCTGGCCGGCGCGCGAGGACGAGGCGCGCAACTACCCGCTCGTGGACGCGGCGCTATCGACGGCCGCGGCGCCGACCTACTTTCCCTCGCACGAGGTGGATGGTCATGCCCTCGTGGACGGCGGCGTGTTTGCCGCAAACCCGACGCTCGCCGCCGTGGTCGAGGCCCTCAAGCGCCGGCTGGACGACTCCAGCCATCTCAGTACCGACGACCTGCTCGCCGTCTCGATCGGCACGGGACTTCACGAGACGCACTACACGCAGGCGGAGGTCGGCGGGTGGGGGACGCTCGGCTGGGTCCTTCCCAAGGACGGCGAGCCGCCGATCCTTGGAACGGTCCTCGGCGGGGCGTCGGACGGGGTCGACCACTGGACGCACACTCTCTTGAACGAGCCGCCGCCTCCGCACGTCACGAGCGAGGAGATCGGCCGGGGCCCTCGCTTCTACCGCTTCCAGATCGATCTCGACCCGCCGATCCCGATGGACAAGCCCGAGGAGCTCCCCGCGCTCGAGGATGCGGCGCGGCGGCTCATCGCCGCCCACGAAGACGACCTGGCGGAGATCGCCGCCCGGCTGCTCAAAGCCGGCCCGATTCCGCCGGACCCGCCACCCGGGACATAGCTCGCAGCGGCGGTGGCCAACGGGGAGGAGAAGCGCAAGGGCCCCGATCTGGTCACCGTGGTGGCGGGGGTGGCGACGGCGATCGGGACGCTGGGCTGGGTCGCCTTCATCGGCGGGGCGATTCTCTGGATCAGCTTCGACCGGGCGAACCTGCCGGCGGCGGAGGCCGTCGCGAGGGTCCCGACCGGGGTGATGGTGGCGACGGGCGCGGAGTTCGTCGTCTGGGCGGTGCTGGCGGCACTGGTCACGGTGGTCGGCCTCTACATCTTCGACGAGCCGCTCCAGCGCCTCATCACCGCATCGAATGCGGGCCGGAGCGAGGCGGTCCTCCGCGGCCTCCTGCCGGCGACGCTGGTGGCGGGCACGGCGATCGGCTTCGCCTTCCTGATCGATCTCGGCTACGGGCACGTGCCGTGGCCGTGGGGAGTCCTCGCCGTGTGTCTGGCGGCGGCGGGCGCCGGCGTCGTCGGGGCGCTGCTGTTTCGGAACATCGGGGCCAGGTTCGCGGTCATCGGCCTGTTCGCCCTGGTCGCCGTGCCCCTGGTGATGGCGATCGCCACCTACTACCGGGCACAGGCGGCGCCTCGGGTGGAGCCGGTCGCGCTGCTTCGTGGCGACGGGACTCCGTTCGTCGGGTTCTTCATCTCGGAGACCACCGATCGCGTCTACCTCGGGACGTTCGACGAGCAGGTTCAGGACCCGTGCCGCCGGTTCCACCCCCCCGGTGTGTGCGGGGGCAACGTCGAGGAGATCACGGTCCCGGCGCGGCTCCTGTCGCTGCCGAAGAACGACGTCCAAAACCTGACCGTAGGCCCGCGGACGCCGCTCTACGCGGAGGACGCGCTGTCCGATCCCAGCCGGCCACAGACGGCGAGGGAGTGGGCGGCCGGCGCCGCCCTGCGCCTGTGCGACGTGGCCAAGTCGACGAGGCAGGCGGCGGCGGCGAACGCCGCGACGGGCGCCGGCGCCTCGCCGCCGACGTTGCCCGCGATCTGCTCCGACCAGGACATCCAGGACCTGAGCCAGTTCCAGCAGCGGGAGCGGGATGCCGTGGAGGCGGCGGCGAGCAACTAGCCCGAGCCCCGTCCCGCCAGGCGGGCCGAGATACTGCACACCATGCCGGAGGGAACGTGGAGATCGTGGAGCGGGTCTACGAGCACTGGGGCCGCGGCGACTTCGAGGGTTCCACCGACGTGTTCGACGAGCACGCGCTCCTGGTCATGCGCCCCGAGTTCCCTGACACCGGGACCTATCTGGGCCGCGAGGCGATTGCGGGCTACACGCGCGGCTTCCTCGAGCCCTGGACGCACATCACGATCGAGGCCGAGGAGATCATCCCCGCGGGAGACAGCGTCATCGTTGCCGTCCGCCAGCACGGCGAGGGGGAGACGAGCGGCGCCGTGACCGAGTTCCACTGCTTCCACCTCTGGACCTTCCGCGGCGGCAAGGCGATCCGCATGGAGACCGTCCGGGAGCGCAGCCAGGCCCTCGAGGCCGCCGGGCTGTCGGACGGCTAGCGCCCGAGTGTGCGCAGGAACATCGCGGCCGCGCGGGGGACCGGCCGGATGAGCTCACGCGTCTCGTTCAGGCCGCTACGAAGCTCTGGGTCGCCGAACTCGATCGGCAGCAGCGAGTCCTGGAGCTCGGCGAGCCGTCGATCGGCGTCGGCGAGCGCCGCTGCCATCTTCTGGACGAGCTCCTTCACCCCCTGCGAGGCGGGGCCGGCCGAGGGAGGCGTGAAGGTGTCGCCCCCGAGGCCGATGCGCTGGGCAAACTGCGAGTGCGTCCGCTGGCCGCGCCCGTACGCGCGCTGCACTGGTCGATAGAGGTCGGCCTCCAGCCGGTCGGCTGAGTCGACGGCGAGCTGCTCGAAGGCCTCGCTGAGGCACGCGACGGCGAGCCCGAGCTGGTCGAGCGCCGCGGCCAGGTCGTCGAGGATCTGCCGCTGTGCCTCCGCCCTGGTGATCGCCATGGCCCGAGGTTATTCGGCGGCGTGAACGGGCGAGGTCGTGAGACTCATATCGTCCTCGGACTTTGGGCCCCTAGCCTTCGTCGCGGTCATGGACGACTCGATCTTCTCGACCGCCGTGCTCCCGCTTGCCCTGGCGGTGATCATGGCGAGCCTCGGCATGTCACTGACAGTCGGCGACTTCAGGCGCGTGGTCGAGGAGCCGCGCGGCGTCGCGATCGGGCTCCTCAACCTCCTGATCCTCTCGCCGCTCCTCGCATTCGTGATCGCCGAGGCGTTCAATCTCAACCCGGCGTTCGCGGTCGGATTGGTCCTGCTGGGCGCCTCGCCGGGCGGCACCCTGGCGAATCTGTTGACGCACTTCGCGCGCGGCGAGACCGCGCTGTCGATCACGATGACGGCGATCTCGAGCGTGGCCGCCGTCATCACCGTGCCGCTCTACCTCAAGCTGGCCACCCACCACTTCGGGGCGGGCAGCCTCGATATGAGCGTGAACATGCTCGGCGTCGTAGTCCGGGTTCTCCTCATCACGGTGATTCCACTGGCGTTCGGGATGTGGCTGCGCGTCAAGCGCCCCGCGATGGTGGCGCGGATCGGCCCCGGCCTGCGCCGCGCGACGGCCGTGCTGTTCGCCGCGGCCGTGATCGGCGTGATCATCGCCGAGAGCGACCGCGTCACCGACAACATCCAGGCACTGGCCCTCGCGGCGATCACGCTGAACATCGCGGCGATGTCGATGTCGTTCACGATCGCCCGCCTGGCCCGCCTCGACAATCGCCAAGCGACCGCGATCGCGATGGAGCTCGGCATCCACAACTCGACGCTCGCGATCGCCGTAGGCGCGTCGATCGCGACGGTGCTGACCGTCCCGGCCGCGGTCTACGCGTCCATCATGTTCATCCCCGCGGGGCTCTTCGCGTGGCTGATGTATCGGCTGAACGCGCCCACCGAGGCGCAACCGGGGCTCGCGGGCGACAAGGCCTAGACGTTCGACCCCGCCGGTGTCCTCATGCGTGAAAGCGGGTTAGGCAAGCGGCGCCTACGTACGCCTCATGCGACCCATTTCCTGCTGGATGTCATGCTCGGAGATGGACCGCTGCCCATAGATCTTCCAGGCGTGGAGAATGAGGATGATCCCCCAGATGCCGCTGACCCAGGTTGGCCAGGGGACGGTGTCGTGGATCTCGGCGCCGGTCAATGCCCAGATGCCCCACAGGATTGCGTTGACGAACAAGTACGTGACTACGTTGCCCTGGAAATCCCGCTTGCGCTTCAGCCGCTTGATCGCATCCTTCCGAAGCTCGCCCTCGGTGGCGCCGGCCATTCCGCTGTCTCCTTGAGCCTCCATGGGTGCGCCTTCTTCTCGACCCTAGGAGACTAGTCGCAATCGCGAGTTAGCCAGTGCGGGCGCGTCCGTGAAAGATCTGAGGGCGCCTCGTGGCGTCTTGATCAGGCGCCCGCCAATGCGCGCAGCTCGGCCAGCGAGTCGGCGATCCCGCGCTCGAGGACGTCGAGATCGCCAACCGTCTCGCGATCGGCATTGAGCCCGAAGACGACCTCGCCGTCGTAGCTCACGACCGCGATGCCGACGGCGTGGTAGGCGAAGATCGGCACGAGCGGGAAGATGTGGCGCAGGGGAGCGCCCAGCGCGTACAGCGTGGTCGGCGAGCCGCGGACGTTGGTGATCGTGACGTTGAAGAGGCGCGGCGTGTAGGAGAGGCGGGCCACGGCCGCATGCAGGACGGGCGGCGCCAGCCCGGCGAGGTCGACCAGGGCCTCGGAGCCCGCTGCCTGGGAGCTCCCTTTGAGCGCCTCGGCGGCCTCCACCGTCCGCCGGTAGCGCTCGCGCGGGTCCGGCTCGGCGGCGGGCAGCTCCACGAACAGGGAGCTGACGCGGTTGCCGAGCGCCAGCGCCTCGCTCGCCTCTCGCACGCTGACCGGCACCATCGCTCGCAGGCCGCGCGAGTCCGGGTCTTCGCCGCGAGACTCGAGCAGGCGCCGAATGCCGCCGACGGAGGCGGCGAGGACGACGTCGTTAACGGTCCCGCCGAGGCCGCTCTTGATCGCCTTCAGCTCGTCCAGCGGCACCGATACCTCGGCGACGCGGCGGTTGCGGCCGATCGGGACGTTTAGGCTGGTGCGCGGGGCGGCGCGGAGCTCGTCGCGCACGAGCAGCTCGACGACTCCGCGGGAGCGGGAGAGCAGGTCGCGCACCTTGCCCGGGTGAAGCGCGACGTCGACGCCCGCGCGGACGCCGTGGGTGATCAGCGACCGCGGGCCGAAAACGCCGCTCTCACGGTCGGGGGGTGGCTCGAATCCCTCCAGCAGGCCCTGCGAGTCGGTCCCCGGCTCAGGCTCGGAATCCAGCATCAGTCCCGTCACCAGGACGCCGCTCATCCCGTCCACCAGGCAATGGTGGATCTTGGCGGCGATCGCCCACCTGTCATCGCTCAGTCCGTCGAGCAGCACCATCTCCCACAGGGGCTGAGTGCGATCGAGACGCCGCGAGTAGAAGTCAGCGATCCATTCGAGCAGCTCATCCCGGCCGCCCGGCTCGGGCAGGGTGGAGTGACCGACCCGTGCTGCGATGTCGAACTCCTCGTCGCCCACCCAGGTCGGATAGGTCAGTGACCCGGTGTCGGGGGTTGACAGCCGGCGGCGAAAGCGCGGCATCATCGACAGGCGCTCCTCGAGCTGGCGACGGACATCCTCGACCCGGGGCGTGCCGCCCCCGGGAAGCGGGTCGAAGACCATCGTCCAGCCGATGTGCATGTGGGCGGACGCATCACCCTCCTCGAGCTCTAGGAAGGCGGCGTCGAGCGGGGCGAGATGATCGGTCACAGGCCTTCAGATGGTCGCACTTCTCCACGGGGTGGACCAGGCGCACAGAATGTTCCCCAGGCGCCGGTTAGGCTCGATCCGGTGAACGGGCACTACTACGCGATCGTGGTCGGCGCCCGCTGCGCTGGCTCGGCGCTCGCCATCTCCCTCGCGCGTCGCGATTGGGACGTGCTCGTCGTGGACCGCGACGAGTTCCCGAGCACGACCATCTCCACCCACGGCCTGTGGCCCAGCGGGGTCGCCCGCCTCAGCGAGCTGGGCGTCCTCGACCGGCTTCTCGCCGAGCACCGCTGGTTCGGCACCGATCGGCGAGCGGACGAGCCGGCCGCGGCGAGCTGACCGTGGATGAGTTAACGATCGGGGTCGTCGCGAGTTCGCGCAAGGAGCACGAGCGGCGACTCCCTCTGCATCCCCGTCACCTCGCCGAGATCGACCGGGAGCTGCGGCGCCGGATCGTGCTGGAGGAGGGCTACGGCGAGCTCTTCGAGGTCCCGGATGAGGAGTTAGCCGAGCTGGTCGGCGGGCTGCTACCGCGCGGACGTCTGCTCGAGGAGGCGGACGCCGTCATCCTTCCGAAGCCGGTGGCCGAGGACCTGGTCGCGATGCGGGAAGGGCAGATCCTGTGCGGATGGGTACACCTGGTGCAGGATCCGACCCTCACCCAGCTCGCGATCGACCGGCGCCTGACGGTCATCGCGTGGGAGGCGATGAACCTCTGGTCTGATGAAGGCGTCTTTCAAGTTCACGTGTTTCACGAGAACAATGAGTTGGCCGGCTACTGCTCGGTTCTCCATGCGATGCAGCTCCGAGGGCTCACCGGCGAGTACGGGCGCCGGCTGCGCGCCGCGGTCGTCAGCTTCGGTGCCACCGGCCGGGGCGCGGTGGCCGCGCTAATGGCGATGGGCGTTCGGCGGATCTCCGGGCTCACGCGGCGCCCCGTCGAAGCCGTCGTGGATCCAATTCACGGCGTCGAGATGCTGACATTCGCGCGCGACCCCGACCATCCCTCCCAGCCGCTCGAACTCGACGGGCCCCACGAGTCGGTCGCCGAGTTCCTGGCGGAGCACGACCTGATTGTGAACTGCGTGCTTCAGGACACGGACCGGCCGCTCATCTTTGTGAGGCGCGACGAGCTCGACCTGTTCGACCCGGGAACGCTGTTCATCGACGTCGCCTGCGACGAGGCCATGGGCTTCGAGTGGGCGCGGCCGACGACCTTCTCGGAACCGATGTTTGACGTCGGCGGGGGGCGCTTCAACTACGGGGTAGACCACAGCCCTTCGCTCATGTGGGACTCCGCGACCTGGGAGATCAGCAGGGCCTTGATCCCGCATCTGGATGCGCTGATGTCCGGCCCCGGCGGCTGGCGGAAGAGCGAGACGGTCAGCCGTGCGATCGAGGTCCAAGACGGGAGGGTCCTAGATCCGAGAATCCTGTCGTTTCAGCACCGCTCGAGCGACTTCCCGCACGAGTATCTGCCTCGAGGCGGCGATTAACGCGGGCGCTTGATGGGGAGGCACCGAGCGGTCACGCGGCTGGTGGTTCTCGGCGCGACGGCCGCCGTCGCGGCGCTCCTCGCAGGCGGCGCCGGCGGGGCGGGGGACCGCGGTGCGAAGCCGCCCCACGGCGTCCACCTCCACACCCTGGCCCACTTCAACCAGCCGACCTTCGCCGCTGGCCCGCCGCACTCCAAGCACCTCGTCTTCGTCACCGAGCGGCCGGGCCAGATCAAGGTCCTCCACGGCGACCGCAAGGGCGGCACCTTCCTCGACATGAGGCACTGGGTCAGCTGCTGCCAGGTCGAGACGGGCCTCTTCTCGATCGCCTTCCCGCCCGACTACAACCGCACGCGCAAGTTCTACGTCTACTTCACGAACCGCCAGGAGAACATCGAGATCGACCAGTTCAAGCGCTCGCAAAAGCACCCCGCGAAGGCCAACCGCGGCTCACGGCGCAAGATCATCGAGATCAACCAGAGCGGCCCCGTCAACCACAACGGCGGCACCGTGGCGATCGCCTCCAACGGCCTGCTCTATGCCGCAATCGGCGACGGTGGCAACTTCCTGCACCCGAGCCACGCGCCGCAGCACAAGAACTCGCTGCTCGGCAAGCTGATTCGGATCGACCCCCGCCCGGGCAAGCACGGCCGCCACTACCGGGTCCCGAAGGGGAATCCGTACGTCGGCAAACCGGGCCGCGACGCGATCTACGCGCGCGGCCTACGCAACCCGTTCCGCTTCTCGATCGACCGCAAGCGAATCCTGATCGGCGACGTCGGGGAGGACCGCCGCGAGGAGGTCGACGTAAAGCCCCTGCGCAAGGCCCGCGGCGCTAACTTCGGCTGGCCGATCTACGAGGGCACCCTGCGCTTCCGCCCCGGCCACATCCGCCACCCGGTCAAGCCGATCTTCCAGTACTCGCACAAGGGCGGCGCCTGCGCGATCACGGGCGGCGTCGTGATCCGCGACCAGCGCCTGCACGGCCTACGCGGCCGCTACATCTACGGGGACTACTGCACGGGGCAGATTCGGACGTTCAGGCTGCGGAAGGGGCGAGCGCGGAAGGATCGGGCCTTGAACGTGCGCCGCGCGAACGGCCCGGTGGCGTTCGGGGTCGATGGCCGCCACCGCGTCTGCCTGATCGAGTTCGACAGCGGTCAGGTATCGCGGATCGATCCCCATTAGGGCCAGACCGTCGTCGAAAGACCTTCGGGCTCATAACCCGGAGGTCGTGGGTTCAAATCCCACCCCCGCTATTTCCCGAAGCCCCTGCTAACGCGGGGGTTTCGTGCTGTCAGGGACGCGATCCCGATGATCTGGCGAGCACCAATCGGGCACCAATCCCCAGCCACGGCTAATCGCGGATGCGAGTACTGTCGGCCGGCTCGCTGCGAAAAACTCCGAAATTTCGGGCGCGCGCTTCTGCTTTCACGCGAAAGCAGAAGCGATTGATCGCAGTCAGCCGAGGCGTTCGATCAACTGCACAAGGTCCTCGGGCCGGTAGCCATGCTGGCGGGCAAACTGGACTAGGTCTCGCGTCCGAGTGACGACGGCGCCGCTCTGGAGTGCCGGCGACATGAATCCCGCGACCGCGACGAAACTCAAGCAGGCCCTCGTCGCGCAATGTCCTTAGAGCCCGCAGCACGGTGTTGGTGTTGACGCCGATGATCGCGGCCAGGTCCCGAGCCGGCGGCAGGCGCTCCCCTGGCTCGGCCTCGCCCTCGGCAATCGCACGGCGAATCTCCGCGGCGACCTGTTCGTGAAGGTCCGTTGGATCGCGGCGGTCGACCTTGACTCCGAGCATGGTGCTAGTCACATACTCAGCTCTATGGGCCCAGTTGAAGCGCCTCCACGATCGCCAGATCAGGACGAACTTGATGCCCTGATCGAGGAGGCCAGGAGAAGGGCTTGGCGTAGGCGACGCTGGTACGGCCTCGCGCTCGTGGCGGCCGTCCTCATCGGTGCGGGCCTCTACGTGGGTTTCTCAGGAAGCGGCGGCGGTGGTGGCGGCTCTATTTCACAAGGCGGCTCCGGGGGCGGCGGCGGGCAGGCGAGCCCCCTCTCGCAGGCCAGCACCTCAAGTGTCTTTCGCCAGCAATTCACGAAGTGTCCGGTTACCCATGGTGCAAATCCTCCTGGCGCTGGAAATTGGTCAGGCAGCGTTGCCGGAATGTCCTGCGCGCGCGCCGCTCACCTGCTTCCTCATGTAATGGGCTATCCGCGAAACGCACCCAGCCAGGCGGAGGCGATCCGCAACTCCCCACCGTCGCGGTACCAGAGCAACGGCTTCGACTGCCTGGCATTCCCGCTGGAGGATGGCTACAGCTAGCATGAGCTCTGCGCTCGCGGGAACGCCGCGGTGTCCTTCTACTTCACGCCCTAGGCCCGGGCTCGCGTGGGCGTTGAGATGCCAGCGACCAAGACGACGCCGCAGTCTTCTCACGAACAAGAGCTGGAGGCGCTGATCGAGGAGGCGAGGCGCCGAGCGCGGCGACGGCGCTTCGGCTACCTGGCGGTCATCACCGCCTCGCTGGCCTTGGCTGGCGGGCTATACCTCGGGTTGGGCGGAGGTGCCGGAGGGAGCCCCGCGAAGGACGCGGCAACCCCGACTCCCCTGCCCTCCGCGGCCGCCCACGGGCTGCGAGTGAGGCTTGAGCCTGGATGGCATGCCGCAGGGCAGATCCTCACGCCGCAACTGCTGAACCCCCGGGAGCGGATGTCGCTTGGGACTTTCCGCATGCGGCGGAACTGCGACACCGGGGCGACCCGCGCCTATGCGGACATGGGCCCCACGGATGGGCTGATCACGATCATGGAGCGGCCCGGTCCAGTCTCCAAGTATCCGCCGCGGCCGGCCGAGATTCGACTTCATCCCGAGACTGGGCCCTTCGAGTGCGTGCCTGCGAACCTGGACCACCAGATGGTGGCGTTCCGAGACAACGGCCGAGTTATCTACGCGTTCGTAACCCTGGGTGCACACGGACCCCATCCAGGCGGCCGAGTCAATCCTGAACAGCTTGCGTGTGGGCCCCGCGGTGCGGTAGCCGGTCGGAGTTGTTAGGCACCGCGGACCGCTTCTGCTTTTCGCACAGAGCAGAAGTGCTCAAACGGGTCCGGTCAGTGAGCATGAACGGCAATGTTGAAGGGATGACCTTCCCCTCCGTGCAGTCAATCGCCGCCTTGCCGAATGCCGGTTCTTGAACAGCGATTGGTGGTCGCAGTTCGCATCCTATAGGATACGGACGCATACACTCTCTCGAAACCCATTCGTGGAGCCGTACAAGCAACACCGGGCCTCATCCCCAGCGGTTCGATTTACGCCGCGGCCACGGCGGCGGTTAAGGAGACCGAGATGCCTGGACACCAAGTAGCATGAATTTTGGATCGGGACTGGTCACAGGATCCGGTTGGTACGGCCAGATATGACGCCAACGCCCTACGCTTCTCGCTGATTCTGTGAGTCCGTCCGCGTCAAGCCAGCTGGTATCACGGCGCTCGGGGTCCCGCGCCCAGGCCCTCTACGAGCGGCTGCGCCAAGAGATCCTCTCCGGAGCCTTGGAACCTGGTGACCGCTTGGTCGAGCAGGATCTAGCCCGTTCGGCAAATGTCAGCCGCACTCCCGTCCGTGAGGCCTTGCAGCGCCTTGAAGCCGACGGCCTCGTGAGCGAGGGGAGCGGCGGGCTGGAGGTTCGCGCTGTTTCACGCGAGGAGCTCACGGAACGCTGCGCGGTGCGCGAGATACTTGAGGGGATGGCGACTGAGCTTGCTGCAGGAGCAGCGAACTCGATGGAGGTTGCAGCCATTCAGGCGATTTTTGAGCAGGAGGTCGAGGCGGTCGCCGAGGATGCAGATCCCGCGGTCCACGTCGAACTCAACCGCGCTTTCCACGACTCGATCTGGTCGGCTTCGCACAATCGCTATCTGACGGGACTCTTGCTCGAGCTCCGCGAGCGCCTGGCCCAGCTACAGGACACAACCCTCCGCGACGAGGCGCGGCGAAAAGCGGCGCTCAGGGAGCGCCGCGCCATCGTCGACGCCCTGGCCGCACACGATCGCGAAGCCGCCGGCGAAGCCGCCCGCGTCCATTTTCGGAACGCGATGGCATTGCGGCTCCGCATGACGCAAGCCAGCCGCTAGGTCTCGGCGCCCTGCGCGCCCAAGCCGCGCAGGAGCAGGCCACCGTGTAGCGCTAGCCGATCCGAGCTCCGGGTCCGCGCCGCCCGCCAGCGGGACTTTCGCCGGACCATCCATAGCGAGGCCGGCTTCTCGTTCTTGCTGTATGCGGAGGCGTACAGCGGTATACTGAGCGCGGTATGAGGGGGCCAATCATCTGCGACGTGCTTGTGATTGGGGGCGGGAACGCGGCGCTCTGTGCGGCCATCTCAGCCCGTGAGAACGGTGCCAAGGAAGTCCTCGTGCTAGAGAAAGCCGAGTGGGAGTGGCGCGGCGGTAACAGCAAGTACACCCGGAACTTGCGCTGCGCGGCCTCGGACGGTCCGCACTCCTACCCCGAGGACGAATTCATGGCCGACCTTGAGGCGGCGACGGGCGAGGGGCCAAACCGCGAGCTCGCCTCGCTGCTTCATCGGCCGCTCTACGACGCCGGAATGGATGGAGTCGCAAGGCATCCGCTGGCAGCCTGCACTCAACGGGACCCTCTCCTTGTCGCGGACGAATCGATTCTTCTTGGGTGGCGGCAAGGCGCTGATCAATGCCTACTACGCGCGGGCCGAGAGCCTCGGCGTGCGCACCATTTATGGCGCAGCGGCACAGGATCTCCGCTTCTCGAACGGAGACTGCTCCGAGGTCGAGGTCAGGACACGCGGGGAGCACTTCTCGGTCTTCCCCCAGGCCGTAGTCATCGCCAGCGGCGGATTCGAGGCAAATCGCGAGTGGCTGCGCGACTGCTGGGGAAAAGCGGCGGACAACTTCATGGTCCGCGGCGCACGACGAAAGATGGGCTGATGCTCCGACGGCTACTCGACGCCGGCGCCAAGTCCTGTAGCAGCGCTCATGGCCTGCACGCCATCGCCGTCGACGCGCGCGGTCCAGACTATGAGGGAGGCATCGTCACGCGAATCGACTCGATCCCGCTGGGGATCGTCGTCAATCGTGAGGCCGAGCGCTTCTACGACGAGGGTGAAGAGCTCTGGCCCAAGCGCTACGCGACCTGGGGCCGGCTGATCGTTCACCAGCCGGACCAACTCGCCTTTTCAGTTTTCGACACCAAATCCCTCGGCCACTTCATGAGCACTATCTATCCGCCCTATAAGGCGGACTCGCTTGAGGCTCTAGCTGGCCAGTGTCGGCTCGATCCCGAGTCACTGAGGCAGACCGTCGAAGGGTTCAATGCCTCGGTAATTCAAGGGACGTTTGACCCACAGGTCCTCGACGACTGCCATACACGAGGCCTCGACCTGCCGAAGAGTCACTGGGCGCTGCCGATCAATCGCCCGCCCTCTACGCCTACCCCCTGCGCCCCGGGATCGCCTCGCTTGCCTCGGCGTAGAGGTTGACCCGACCGCGCGGGTACGTCGCAAGACCGGCGACGACTACGGGAACTTGTTCGCCGCCGGGGAGATCATGGCTGGGAACATTCTTTTGCGCGGGTACCTGGCCGGCCTCGGGATGACGATCGGGACCGTATTTGGTCGAATCGCTGGCAGGGAGGCAGCTGCCCTTGTCGGAG
>CAWALB010000004.1:0-77207 GCA_963782795.1 uncultured Actinomycetes bacterium | reverse complement strand
ATAACCCGGAGGTCGTCGGTATAGAACGGATCAGTCGTTTACGCACGCGGCCCCGTGGCGGGAGAATGCCCGCATGACGATCGACGTGTGGATGCAGCACCCGACGCAGCGGTTCCTGAACCAGGGGGCCTTTGAGTCGCTTCGCCGCTGGACGGGGCAGCAGATCCCCGACGAGGAGATCCCGATCGAGGCGACGATCGGTGCGATGGATGCCGCCGAGATCTCGTTCGGCCTGCTCTCCGCCTGGCACGGGCCACAGGGGCCGCTGATCTCCAACGACGAGGTCGCTGGGTGGGTTGGCGAGCATTCGAGTCGCTTCGCCGGGCTCGCTGCGGTGGACCTCACGAAGCCGATGGATGCGGTCCGCGTACTCCGCCACTGCGTCGAGGGGCTCGGCTTCATCGGCCTGCGCGTTATCCCCTGGCTGTGGGAGGCGCCGCCCACCGACCGCCGCTACTACCCGCTCTACGCGGCCTGCGTCGAGCTCGGCATCCCGTTCTGCACCCAGGTCGGGCACACGGGGCCGATGCGGCCCTCGGAGACGGGTCGGCCGATTCCCTACATCGATCAGGTCGCGATCGACTTCCCCGAGCTCGTGATCGTCGGCGGGCACATCGGCTATCCGTGGACCGAGGAGATGGTCGCGGTCGCCCGCAAGCACGAGAACGTCTACATCGACACCTCCGCCTACACCACGAAGCGCTACCCGCCCGAGCTCGTGCGCTACATGCAGAGCCGCGGCGGGCGGCGCAAGATCCTGTTCGGGTCGAACTATCCGATGATCGCGCCCAACGTGGCGCTCGAGGAGATCGACTCGCTCGGGCTCGACGAGGAGACTCGCGAACTCTTTCTCGAGGGCAACGCGCGGCGGGTCTTCGGCCTGGACGGCGAACGCCCGGCGGCTGAGTAGCCGTCAGCTCGCGGGCGCGGCGGGGAATTTCGCCATTGGCGCCCTCGCGGCCATTGACACGCGGGTGGGACGGTGGTTTGATCGCCAGATGCGGCGAGGAGCGACGCGCGGCGGGGTACTGGGTGTAAGGACCGCGCCCATGCTGGTCGCTTTCCTGGCGGTCCTGGCGGGGGTGATCACCGCGTCGCCGGCGACGGCGCAGCGGCCGACGTCGACGCAGCTGAAGTTGGTCTTCGACCGGCAGCTCGGCAGCGGCTCGCGGTACGACGTGTTCGGCATCAACCCGGATGGGACCAAGCAGCAGAACCTCACCAAGAATCCGTTCGACAACTGGGGAGCCCAGTTCTCGCCGAACGGCCGCCGGATCGCGTTCACCAGCAATCGCGACGGCGATCAGGAGGTCTTCACGATGCGGCCGGATGGATCCGGCCTGCGGCAGCTGACGCACAACGACGCCCAGGACTTCTATCCGTCGTACTCGCCCGACGGCAGCCACATCGTGTTCAACAGCGACCGCAACGGCAATCAGGACATCTTCGTCATGCGTAGCGACGGCTCCCACCAGCACGCGCTCACCAAGGGCCCGGAGAACGACAATGCGCCGGTCTTCTCGCCGAACGGCCGCCGCATCGCCTTCGACAGCGACGAGAGCGGGTCCTTTCAGATCGTCTCGATGCTCGCCGACGGATCCGATCGGCGCACGCTGACCAACAACGCCGGCCCGAACTATGAGCCGTTCTACTCGCCGGACGGCAAGACGATCATTTTCGAGAGCGATGCCACCGACAACTTCGAGATCTTCTCGATGCGGGCCGATGGCTCACACGAGCGCAACCTGACCAACGACCCCGCCGCGGACGAGGATCCGTCGTTCTCGCCGAGCGGCCGCAGGATCGCCTTCGACAGCGACCGCAACGGCGGGGTCACGGCAATCTTCACGATGCGGTCCGATGGGGCTCTTCCCGCGCAGGTGACGCACGGCCCCTTCGACGAGTTCCCGCACTGGGGGCGCGTGCCCGGCTAGCCCGGGGAGCGGTGGGCGAAAGCAGGTGCCACGCCTCGCCAGGGCAGCGCCTCTTCAAGCTGCGCCGCGATGCGGATCAGCACGTCCTCGCGTCCCAGTCCGGCGATCAGCTGTACGCCGACGGGGAGTGCGTCAGCACCGGAGTCGACTGGCACGGAGATTGCCGGCTGGCCGCTGACGTTGGCGAACGGGGTGAGCGGAAACCAGCGCAGCTGTCGCTCGAGCAGGGTCGTGGGATCCCCCTCCATGAGCGCGCCGAGGGCCGGGGCCGGGGCTTGGACGGTCGGGGTCAGCAGCAGGTCGAATCCCTCGCCCCACCAAGCGCCTGCGATCCGGGCCATGGCGCCGAGCTCCTCGCGCCGCTGAATGAATTCGACCGCCGACATCGCCCGCCCGCGCTCGGTGAGCGCCCAGGTCATGGGCTCCACGTCGTCCGCTCCGATCGGGGCTCCTACCAGGGCCTCGATTGCCGCGATCGTGGCGGCGGCTGCCGTGACCGCCCACAAATCAACCCAACCGGCGGCAAAGGACCAGTCGCTGATCGCCTGCGGAGCGGAGTGCTCAACCACATGCCCGAGCTCCTCCAGCGTCGCGGCGCAGCGCCGGACCGCCTCAACGCAGGCGGGGTCGGTCGGCCAGGCCTCGGCCGGGGCCTGCTCGAGCATGCCGACACGAAGGCGCCCCGGATCGGCGCCGACTTCCTCGCGCCAGGCTCGCCCCGGGGCCGGCGCCGCGTACGGATCACCGGGAAAAGTGCCAGCCAGCACATCGAGCAGCGCCGCGGTGTCGCGCACGGTCCGGGTCAGCACCCCCTCGACAGCGAGGCCGGCGTCGGTCTCCCAGAGGACAGGGCCCCAGGAGATGCGTCCCCGCGACGGTTTCAGGCCGACCAACCCGCATGCGGCGGCCGGGATGCGGATCGAGCCGCCGCCGTCGTTGCCGTGGGCGACGGGGACGAGCCCGCCGGCGACGGCGGCCCCGGCGCCGCCGCTCGAGCCGCCCGGCGTGCGGCTCAGGTCCCATGGATTGCGCGTTGCGCCGAAGGCCTCCGGCTCGGTCGTCGCGCACAGCCCGAGCTCGGGCGTGCTGGTGCGCCCGAGCGGGATGAACCCTGCCGCCCTGATTCGGTCGGCGTAGTTGCTGCCGAACGGCGCCCGCATGTCGCGGTCGCGCAGCAGCCGCATGCCCAGCGTCGCGCGCTCACCCGCCTCGAAGGCGCCGATGTCCTTGTAGAGGAATGGGACGCCGGCGAAGGGCGCTGCCGTATCGACGGCGTCCGCCTCGGCCAGCGCCTGCTCGAAGCGATCGTGCACGACTGCGTTGAGGCGCGGGTTCGCCGCCTCGATGCGCGCGGTCGCGGCGCCGACGAGCTCGCGCGGCGTGCACGTGCCCGCATGGACCAGCTCCGCGCACCCGATCGCATCCAACTCGGCCAGCGTCCCCTTGTCGTACGTGCTCACACTTCGCCGACGGGCGTCCGGAACGCGTTCAGCGCCCGTGTGGCCGCGTCGTACCCCTGGCGGATGAGCTCGGGCCAGTGGCCCCGGTCGATGAAGAGCTCATAGAAGGAGGTTCCCCGCAGCGCCGAGGCGTCGACGGGGTCGATCAGCGTCAGCTTGTTCCCGAGTGCGTCGCGTGCCCGGCGCGCGAGCTCCAGGTGATAGCCCTGCTGGAGCTGGCGGCTCGCTTCGAGGATGCCGCCGAGTCTGTCGGGCCAGCCGGTGATGTCGTCGGGTTCGAACCCCGACGGCAGCATGAAGTTGACGCCGAAGACGCGGTCGAAGCTGCCATCCTCGATGACCGGCCCTGCGGGCCACACCTCGATCACTCCCCCGTCGACGTAGAGGTGCCCGTGTACCTCGACCGACTCGATGAACAGCGGCAGGGCGATCGCCACCCGCACCAGATGTCCAACCGGGACGTCCGGTGTCCGCTTCGTCCCGAAGTACTCCACCGTCCCGAGATCCATGTTGTAGACGATCGTGGTGATCGGGATCGGCGTCTCGCCACAGCGCATCTCGTGCAGGCGCCGAGCGAAGAGGCGTTCGATCGCCTCGCCCTTCGCGATACCCGTGAACCCGCGCAACGCCGAGAGGGCGAACCGCGGCAGCTTCAGCCATTGGATGTCGAGGTACTCCTCGGGCTGCCAGGAGAGCGAGAACTCCGCCATCTCCTGGGCGGTCATTCCGGCGGCCCACATCGAGCCCCAGATCGCTCCCCCAGAGCAGCTCACGATCTCCGCCGGCTCCAGGCCCGCCTCCTCGAACGCCCGGGCCACGCCGATAAGCGAGACGGCGGCACCGCCCCCACCAGAAGCGATGAGGGCGATCCGCTCGCCCGCCAGCCGAGGGACCGGCCGCGGCTCGAACGGCGGGAAGACATCCGAGGCGTCGATCTCGCGCGGCCTGTCGATTAGGGGGAGAGGGAGCAGCGACCGGCGCGCGCGGCGCAAGAAGCCGACGTCCGCGGCGAGCGAGCCCAACCCGGCGAGCTCGCTCAGTCGCTCGATCTGCGCCTTGACGGCGAACAAATCCAGGCGCTCGTCCAGCGACATCGACCTACCCCAGCTCGGCGCCGGTCCCCATCGCGACGACCGGCGCGAGAATCTCCTCGAGCCCGGGGCCGCTCACCTGGCTCAGCTCATATGTCGCGTGGCGGACCGGGTGACGCGAGTCGATCAGGCGCGACAGATCGATCGGGGTGCCCGTCACCACGACGTCGCACGGCGTCGCGTTGATCGTCTGCTCCAGATCGCGGAGTTGATCGTCCGAATAGCCCATCGCGGGCAGGACGGATTCGATGTGCGGATAGCGCTCGAACGTGTCCCGGATCGAGCCGACGGCGTAAGGCCGTGGATCGACCACCGAGCCCGCCCCGGCCTGGCGCGCCGCCACCGTCCCTGCCCCGAACGGCATCCCACCGTGGGTGATCGTCGGGCCGTCCTCGACCACGAGCGCGGCGCTCCCCTCGAGCGGGGCGCCAGCGCCGAGCGAGACGGGTGAGGCCGCCTCGATGACCGCGGCGGCCGGATTGGCGGCGGCGACGTGGCCCAGGACCTCCCGGATCTGGCCCTCGCTCGCGCTGTCGACCTTGTTCACGATGACCACGTCCGCCATTCGCAGGTTCGTCTCGCCGGGGTAGTAGGCGAGCTCGTCGCCGGGCCGCAGCGGGTCCACGACCACGATCGAGATGTCGGGCCGCAGGAAGGGGAGGTCGTTGTTGCCCCCGTCCCAGATCAGGACATCGGATTCGCTCGCCGCGAGACGGGTGATGTCGGCGTAGTCGACCCCGGCGTAGACGACGATTCCCATCTCGACCGGGCGCTCGTACTCCTCCCGTTCCTCGATCGTCGGGTGCGAGGCGTCGATGTCCGAGATCGTCGCGAACCGCTGCACCCGCATCGGCTCGAGGTCGCCGTACGGCATCGGATGCCGAATCAGCCCGACCTTGAGGCCCGCCCCGACGAGGATGCGGCCGATCTCGCGGCTCGTCTGGCTCTTGCCGCTGCCGGTCCGCACGGCGCAGACGGAAACGACCGGCTTGGTCGCGGCCAGCATCGTCGAGTGCGGCCCCGGAAGGCTGAAGTCAGCGTTCGCCGCCTGGGCCCGCGCCGCGCAGTGCATGACGTGTTCGTACGTGACGTCCGAGTACGCGAATACGACCTCGTCGACGTCCTCGCTTCCCACGAGGTCGACCAGCTCCTCCTCCGGCCGGATCGGGATCCCGCGGGGATAGCGGTGGCCGGCGAGCGAGGCCGGGTAGGTGCGGTCGGCGATTCCCGGGATCTGCGTGGCCGTGAACGCGACCACCTCGACGCTTGGATCGTCGCGGTAGAGCACGTTGAAGTCATGGAAGTCGCGGCCCCCGGCGCCCATGATGATCACGCGTCGCGGTCGAATCCCATTGGATCGAGCGGCGCTCTCCACCATGCACGCAGCCTATGCTCCCGCGCCGTCCGGCGCCGCCGGGCGATAGAAAGGTCCCATGCGGCTGGTGGTGGCCCTCGGAGGAAACGCGCTCCTGCGTCGGGGCCAGCACGCCGATGCTGAGACGCAGCGGCGCAACGTCGCGGTGGCGGTGAGGGCGATCGCCGATCTCGCCCGCGAGCACGAGGTCGTCGTGACTCACGGGAACGGCCCCCAGATCGGGCTCTTGGCCTTGCAGGGCGAGGCCGATCCCGGGGAGCGTCCATACCCGCTCGACGTGCTGGGGGCCGAGACGGAGGGCATGGTCGGGTACATGCTCGATCAGGAGCTCGCCAATGGCCTTCAAGGTCGGTCGATCGCAACCCTCCTAACCCAGGTGGTCGTCGATCCCGACGACCCGGCTTTCGAGCGGCCGACGAAGCCGATCGGGCCGATGTACGACCGCGACATCGCCGAGCGGCTCGCGGCGGAGAGGGGCTGGTCGGTAGCGGCGGACGCCGGAGGCTATCGGCGGGTCGTGCCGTCGCCCGAGCCGCGCGAGATCATCGAGCTTCCGACGATCTTGCTCTTGGTGCAAGCGGGCGTGCTGGTCATCTGCGTCGGCGGAGGCGGGATTCCCGTGGTCAGCACGGAAGGGCGGCTGCATGGGGTGGAGGCGGTGATCGACAAGGACCTGGCGGCGGCGCTGCTGGCGTCAAGGTTGGAGGCGGACGCACTGCTCCTGCTGACGGACGTGGCGAACGTCGAGGCCGCCTGGCAGACGCCGCACGCACGCCCGCTTCGGGAGGTGTCCGCGCCCGAGCTGCGCAAGATGGAATTCGCCCCCGGGTCCATGGGGCCCAAGGTGGAGGCGGCGTGCCGGTTCGCGGAGCGCACTGGAGGTTTCGCCGCGATTGGCGGGCTCGGCGATGCCGTGGAGGTTCTCGACGGCGCGCGGGGCACCAGAGTTCACGCCTAGCGCAGAGTGCCGAACATCGCGAGTCGCATCAGCTGCGGGTTGCCGAGGCTCCGATTGCGCTCAGAACCCCGTAGAACTCTGGCATCGCCGCGGACGCCACGATCGTCGACGCCGGGGGACGCGATTTGCGCGTGTCCAACCCTGATCGTGTGATCTTTCCGAAGAGCAAGGGCTCCAAAGAGGTCACCAAGCTCGACGTCGTCAACTACTACCTCGCGGTCGACGACGGCATCATGCGGGCGCTCGAGCGGCGGCCCACCACGCTGGAGCGCTGGCCGAAGGGCGTGCATCCGGGCATCGTGCTTTCGACCCGCGAGAAGGGCGGGGGCGACGCCTTCTTTCAGAAGCGGATCCCGCGAGGGGCTCCGGATTACGTCGAGACCGCGCGGATCCAGTTCCCGTCGGGCCGCCACGCGGATGAGATCTGCCCCACGGAGGTGGCCGTCGTCGGATGGGCGGCCCAGATGGGCACGATCACGTTTCATCCCTGGCCGGTTCGAAGCGACGACGTCGACCATCCGGATGAGCTGCGCATCGACCTGGACCCGCAGCCGGGCACGGACTATGCCGACGCCGTGCGCGTCGCCGGCGAGGCGCGGGTGCTGTTGGACGAGCTCGGCTATGCCGGCTTCCCAAAGACCTCGGGCGGCCGAGGCATCCACATCTACGCCCGGATCGAGCCGCGCTGGAGCTTCACCGACATGCGCCACGCGGCGATCGCGCTGGGGCGTGAGCTCGAGCGACGTCTACCGGGCCAGGTGACCACGAAGTGGTGGAAGGAGGAGCGCGGCGAGCGCATCTTCGTCGACTACAACCAGAACGCCCGCGATCGGACCATCGCGTCGGCGTACAGCGTGCGGCCGAAGCCGGGGGCGCCGGTCTCCGCGCCCGTGACGTGGGAGGAGCTCCCCGACGTCGTGCCGGAGGACTTCACGGTCGCGACGATGCCCGCGCGCTTCGCCGAGGTGGGCGATCGCCACGCCGCGATCAACGACACCGCTCACTCACTCCAGCCCCTGCTGGACCTGTACGAAAGCGATGAGGAGGGCGACATGCCCTACCCGCCGGACTATCCGAAGATGCCGGGAGAGCCGAAGCGGGTACAGCCGTCGCGCGATCGCGACCGCAAGCCAGACTGACCGCGGCGACTAGGCCGCCGCGAGCCACTCCTCGAAGCTGGGGCCGGCGAGCTTCGCGCCCGGGTTGGGCAGCACGGCGCCATCCGCATAGGCCTCGGCGTCCGGGTCGCCGGCCGGCACGAGCACCGATTCGCGGCTCTCGCGGATCTCGACCGATTCACCGCGGCTGGCGAAGAGCGCGGCGGCCACGTCGGCTAGACGCTCCGCCCGCGGGCCCGCGACCTCGGTGATCCTCCCGTTCTCGATCTCCGGCTCCTCGGCCGCGTCGGCGAGGGTTTCGGCGACGACGCGGGCGGCCACGAGCTGCGTCTGCATCTCGGGCACGTGCGCGACGCCGTCCTGAATCGTCCACCCGACCAGCGGCTCGACGAACTCGTGGAACTGGGCCGCGCGCACGATTCGGACCGGGAGCGGGCCCTCGAGCAGCGCCTGCTCCTGCGCCACCTTGGCCGCGTTGTAGCCGCCGTGGAACTTGTCGATGCCGATGATCGAGACGACGACGATCCCCCTCGCTCCCGCTGCGGCTCCGGCTCGCTGAAGGTTCCGCGCCGAGGCGGTGAAGAACTCCGTTGCCGATTCCTGGTCGGGCGAGGGGCCCGTGGCCAGGTCGATGATTGTCTCGGCCCCGGCGAGCGCCTCCTCGAGACCCTCGCCGGTGACCACGTCGACGCCCGTGGAGCGCGAGATTGGAACCACATCGTGTCCGCGACGGGTGAGGATCTCTACGAGGTGCGTTCCCACCCGGCCGGTGGCTCCGGTGACGGCGATCTTCTGGGTTCTGTCTTCGATCTCCATGGTTGTTCCTTTCCAGCGCCGCCCTGCGCTTTCGGTCGTTTACCTTGGAGACGAATGGGACCCGCTCAGATCGACCGGGCGCGGGTCTGATCGCTGACTAGTGCGAGTCGCGCGTCGCGACGCGCCTCTCGATCGCCGGCTCGGTGAGAGTTGTCGTAGCCATCTGATCGCCTCCCGTTCGCGCGTGGTCACGCGGCCTCCTGGTAGGCGGGGTCCTCCCGGCTGAGCTCAACCTCGGCCTCGTCCAGCTCGGACACCCCTTGAAGCGCCGGGGCCGGCTTGAGAACGCTCACGGCCACGGCGAGCGCGGCGATCACCAGACCCGCGCCGATCAGGAAGGCCAGGTGAAAGCCGCCCGTCAGTGCCGACGCCTGCGAATCGCCGCCGGCGAGCAGGTTCTCGGTACGGGTCGTGGAGAGCGTGGCGATCACCGCCAGCCCCAGGGCCCCGCCGACCTGCAGAGTCGTGTTGACCAGGCCGGATGCGAGGCCGGAGTCCTCCTGCGTGGCGCTCGACATCGCGAGGGTCATCAGGGACGGGAAGGCGAGACCGGCTCCGATACCGAGCAGCACCATCGCGGGCAGGATGTCGCTGACGTAGCTCGCGTCGACCGGCGCCCGGGAGAAGAGCACCAGCCCGCCGGCCATCAGCGTCAGTGCCGGAACCAGCGTCGCCCTCGCTCCGAACCGCATGTTGAGGCGAGCCGAGACGCCGAGTGAGAGGGCGCCGATGAGCACCGCCACTGGGAGGAATGCGAGCCCCACCTCCAGCGCGGTGTATCCCAGCACTCGCTGGAGGTAGATCGCGCCGAGGAAGAACATCCCGAACATGCCGGCCACCATCAGGGCCTGAATCAGGTTCGCGCCCGCCATGTTGCGCGAGCGGAAGATCCCGAGCGGCACCAGCGGGGTGGTCGCCCGCTTCTCGCGGACGACGAACGACCCAAGCAGCGCCAGTGCGAGAGCGCCGAGGCCGAGCGTGTGCAGAGAGCCCCACCCGTAGCTGGTGGTCTCAACGATCGTGTAGACGCCGAGCATCAATGCGCCCACGAGCAGCCCAGCGCCGAGCACGTCCGCACCCTTTCCGAGCCCGATGCCCACGTCACGATCGACGAGCCGCACCGCCAGGAGCGCGGTCGCGACGCCGATCGGCAGGTTGACGAAGAAGATCCAGTGCCAGTTGATCGCCTCGGTGATCACGCCGCCGAGCAGCAGCCCGATCGACGCTCCCGCGGCGGCGACGAAGCTGTAGACGCCGATCGCCTTCGCGCGCTCGCGAGGCTCGGGGAACATCGTGACGATCATGCCCAGGATCACGGCCGAGGTCAGCGCGCCACCGACGCCTTGAACGAAGCGCGCGCCCACCAGAAGCGACTGGCTCTGGGCGAGTCCGCACAGCGCTGAGGCTGCGACGAAGACAGCCAGACCGACCATGAAGATTCGCCGGCGACCGAGGAGGTCCCCAAGCCTGCCCGCGAGCAGGAGTAGCCCGCCGAAGGCGATGAGGTAGGCGTTGACCACCCACGCGAGGCTCGACTGGCTGAAGCCGAGGTCGCTCTGGATCGACGGCAGGGCGACGTTGACGATCGTCTGGTCGAGGATGATCATCAGGAATCCGACGCAGAGCACGACGAGGGCGATCCAGCGCGAACGCTCGTCCGAACGTTGCTTGCCTCCGGTGGCGATGGCGGCGATCTCGGTCATAGGAGCCTCCTCCTGTACTCGGTGAACACAAGACAGGAAGCTAGCAGATCGTCTCGTTCAAGATCATCTCGTCGCGGACGAATGTGACCTCAATCACATTCGCGTCGCTGAGAGCGACGATCCGCTGCCTGGAGTAGGAGGGATTTGAGCTAGCCGCGGGGTTCGCGGCGGCGCAGCCCGGAGCAGTCCGCCTGCTCCGACAGCCGGCCTTCGACGAGGTCGGTCAGTGCCCCCAGCAGCGCCTCGCGCTGGCTGGCCGGGAGAGACTTGAGCACGTCCGACTGGACCTGCTCCTTGACGGCATCGGCCTCGGCGACCTTGCGCTTGCCAGCCCTGGTGACCGAGATCACGCGGGCGCGGCGGTCAGTCGGCGAGGGCTGTCGCTCCGCGAGGCCATCCCGCTCGAGCTCGTCGATCGTCACGACCATCGTGGTCTTGTCGAGGCCGACCATGTCGGCCAGCTCCTTCTGGGTGTGCTCGCCGTCGAGGGCGGCGCGCAGAACGTGATACCCGCGCCCGGACAGGCCGAGAGGAGCAAGAGCGGCGGTCATCTCGCTGGCGAGTGCCCAATGCGCTCGATACAGGAGCCAGCCGAGGTTTCCCTCGAAGCATTGGCCCTGATCGGTCTCGGTTGCCCGCTCTTCTGTCTTCACGGCCATGCCTGGGATGGTAGCGCAACTAGATCCGCCAAAAAACAATCCGCTATTGAACTAATCGCAAGCGGCTACGGCAGCAACTCGAACGCTTCGGTGTGGGCCGGCCGCACGACGCCGAAGTGGCGACGGTCGAGGGTCGCGACGGTCGTCGCGTGCAAGCGCTCGGCGGCCGCGACGACCGAGGCGTCGACGCTCCCGAGCGGAAGGTCGCCATAGGTGGCGACGAGCTCTGCGATTCGGAGAAGATCGGCCGGATCGACGGACTCGAGGAGAAGCTCCCCGGCGGCCAGGTCGCCGAGCAGGCGAACCTCCGCCTCGACCGCTGCGGATCCCAGCCGGTTGAGAAGGTGCGAGACCTCGGCAAGGCAGAGCGTCGGGAGGATCAGGGGACCGGGGTGCTTATCCAGCAGCGCGACGCACTCGACGTGGTGCGCGTCATCGGCATCGAGATACGCGTAGAGCGGGCCGGAGTCGACTACGAGCGAGATCGCGGACCGACCTCGGCGGCGAGGATCTCCTCGATGCGCTCGGAGATGTCGCGGCGCCCACTGCGGACCGCCCCGGAGGCCGACAGCCTGCGCCGCCGGTCACCTACCAACCGCGCCTCGAGAGCCTCCCGCGTCACCTCACTGATCGTCGAGCCGCGACGCCGCGCCTCGTGACGCAGGAGCGCATCCAGCTCGTCGGGAATCTTGACCGTCGTGCGCTTCATGGTATGCCAGCATATCCCCTCAGGCGGCATGCGGGGTAGCTTCGGGGCCCCGCTTTCTCTCCCGGTGGGCGCGTTCTGATTCGACGAACCGCTCCAGCTTGTAGACCTCGACCACGCCTGACGCCGGCCTCCAGGCGACGCCGTACTCCCTGAGGTCCCAATCGGCTCCATGGACACAGAGCGCGATGGCGATCATCGCCTCGTCCAGCGTGTCCTCAAGTAGGTGAGATCCGGCTAGCCATTCGAAGTGTTCGATCAGGTCGCGGCGATGGACCATTTGGAGCGACCGTACGGCTGTCGAAGTCACGTGTGGCGCGCAGAACGCAAGGACTTTGTGACGGATGCGCAGGAACGGCCATATGCGCCGCCCCCGTTGTCGGATTTCTCAGCTATACGCCGATAAATCCGACAATCACCGCGACTGCGGCAGCTTCTTCGCGCCCCGCTTCGTCACCGGACGTGAGGGCGGCGGCACGACCGGCCCGATGTCGCCGTCCGGCGCCTCGTCCAGGTCGACCATCACTGGTGCGTGGTCGCTTGGCCCACTGCCCTTGCGAGCCTGCCGGTCCACCCAGGCCGCCCGAACGCGGTCGGCGACCGAGCCGCTGGCCAGAACGAGGTCGATCCGCATCCCAAGGTCCTGATGGAACATCCCCGCCCGGTAGTCCCAGTAGGTGAACACCCGCTCCTTCGGCCAGCGATCGCGCACGACGTCGTGGAGGCCGAAATCCATCAGCTCCGCTAGGGACGTGCGCTCGGGCTCGGTCACGTGCGTCTGGCCGATGTAGGCGCCGGGGTCGAAGACGTCGTCGTCGGTGGGGGCGATGTTGAAGTCGCCGCACACGACCGTCGCCTCTGGCCCGGCGGCGACCATCTCGCTAAGCGAGGCCAGCCAGACGAGCTTGTACGCGTAGTGCTCGGAGCCCGGCTCGCGCCCGTTCGGCACGTACACCGAGACCACCCGGATCCCGCCACAGGTGGCGGACACGGCGCGTGCCTCCGGATCCGGGAAGCCCGGCGCCCCGGGGATGCCGGCCTCCACGTCGTGCAGCCCCACACGCGAGAGGATCGCCACCCCGTTCCACGCCGCCTCGCCGTGAACGGCAACGGCGTAGTCGCGCTCGGCGAGCTCGTCCGCGAGCAGCTCGCGAAACGCGTCGTCGGTCAGCTTCGTCTCCTGCAGGCAGACGACGTCCGGCTGCCGCTCGTCCAGCCAGGGCAAGAGGCGGGGGAGGCGCTGCTTGACCGAGTTGACGTTCCAGGTCGCGATTCGCACGGCGCCAAGGTATCGAGCGCTTATCATCGCGCCTCAGGTGCCCGTAAGGCCCCCGCAATGACAGACGAGCTCAACAACCACCATCGCGACACGCTCGAGAAGATCCTGCGCCACCCGGCGAGCGGCAATATCGGGTGGCGAGAGGTCCTCTCGTTGCTGAAGGCGGTCGGGACCGTTGATGAGGAGCACAACGCCAAGTTCAAGGTCTCCATCGGCCCCGAGACCGAGGTCTTCGAACGCCCCCGGGGCAAGGACATCGATGTGCAGATGGTCGTCGACCTACGGCGAATGCTCACCGCTGCCGGACTCGGACCGGCGGACGAGTCCGCGGTCGCGGACGAGCGCACCCGCGACCACGGCGACAGCAGGTGGGGCAGCCCGACCTAGCGCTGGCACCGCTAGGGTCGGATGCGTGGAATGACTCCCCCCGTCCTGCTCGTCGTTGAAGAGGACCCGGACGTCCTCGCAGATCTCGAGACCCAGCTCGTCAAGCGCTACGGGCGCGACTACCGGGTCGAGTGCCTGGACGATGCCGCGCGGGCGCTCGGCAGGCTGGCGGATCTGGCGCGCGACGGCCAGGACGTGGCGCTCGTGCTCGCCGGCAGGTCGCTCGCCGATGCGGCCTGCGGTGAGCTCCTCGAGCGAGCGCGCCAGCTGCATCCGCACGCGAAGCGGGGGCTGGTGGTCCCCGGGGGCTCCTGGGCGGATCCGGCGAGCGCCGAGGCGATCCTCGACCGGATGTCCCTCGGGCTGATCGACTACTACGTCCCGAGGCCGGCGGCCGCCGCCGACGAGGTCTTCCACCAGGCGATCTCCGGCTTCCTGCTCGAGTGGGCGACCGAGCGGCGCCTGGTCCCCCACACGGTCCACATCGTCGGCGAGGAGTGGTCGGGCAGGGCGTATGAGCTGCGGGAGGTATTCGAGCGCTGCGCGGTCCCGCACTCCTTCTGCCTCGCCGAGTCCGAGCAGGGGCGCGAGCTGCTCGCCGCGGCGGGTGCCGACATAACGCTCCCGGTGATGCTCCTCCCGGACGGGCGGGCATTGAGCAACCCCTCCAACGCCGAGCTCGCGGAGGCCGCCGGGGCGGCGATCGAGGTTGAGGAGGCCGCGTTCGACGTCGTCATCGTCGGCGCAGGCTCGGCCGGCTTGTCGGCGGCGGTCTATTGCGCCTCGGAGGGCCTGCGCACCGTGGTCGTCGACGAGGGCGGCATCGGCGGCCAGGCGAGGTCGAGCTCGCTGATCCGCAATTACCTCGGCTTTCCGAGAGGCGTCAGCGGCGCCCGGCTGGCCGAACGCGCCTACGAGCAGGCCTCCGTGTTCGGGGCGAGCTTTCTGTTCATGCACCGCGCGACCGAGCTCGTCCGCGCGGACGACCGGCTCACGGTGTCGCTAGCCGACGGGCGTCGCTTGGCCGGCGGGGCGGTGATCCTCGCCAGTGGCGCGACGTATCGCCGCCTCGGCGTTCCGTCGCTCGAGGCCCTGACCGGCGCCGGGGTCTTCTACGGCGGCCCCGCCGCGGAGACGCACGCACTGACCGGCAGGGACGTCTACGTCGCCGGTGGCGGGAACTCGGCCGGCCAGGCCGCCCTGCACCTCGCCCGCTACGCGCGCCGCGTCACGCTCCTGGTGCGCGCCGACTCGCTCGCCGCCGGGATGTCGCACTACCTGGTGCGCGTGGTCGAGGCGACGCCGAATCTCGACGTGCGCACCGACACCGCGGTGATCGGCGGGGGAGGGGAGGGCCGGCTGCAGGAGCTGGTCCTGCGCGAGAGCGCCGCCGGCGAGGAGACCACGGTCGCCGCCGACGCGCTGTTCGTGCTGATCGGGGCCGATCCGCACACGGACTGGCTCCCGGGCGAGATCGCGCGCGACCGCCACGGCTTCCTCTACACCGGCGAGGACCTCCCGGCCGAGCACGATTGGCCGCTCGACCGCAGGCCGCTGGCGCTCGAGACGAGCATGCCGGGCGTGCTTGCGGCCGGCGACGTGCGCCACGGCTCCGTCAAGCGCGTCGCCTCGGCGGTGGGCGAGGGCTCGATCGCGGCGCAGGTCGTCCATGGTCTGCTCGACGAGGAGCCCACGGCGACTCTCAGATCGCCGACCGCCTCGAAGCGATGAATTCCGCCTCCTGAGCCGGTCTTTGGATCGAACCAACCAAAAGGAGCCCGGATCATGAGAGAGCTCGTAGTGCTCACCTTCGTCACCCTCGACGGCGTCATGCAGGCGCCGGGAGGCCCAGAGGAGGATCCAAGCGCGGGCTTCGAGCACGGCGGCTGGTCGGTCGGCTACTGGGACGAGCAAATGCAGGCGGCGATGGCCGAGTCGATGTCACCGCCATTCGACCTCGTCCTCGGGCGCAGGACCTATGAGATCTTCGCGGCGTACTGGCCCGACGCCGAGGGCCCCGCCGCGGATCCACTGAACAGCGCGACCAAGCACGTCGCCTCGAACACGCTGAAGGACCCGGAGTGGGAGAACTCGACGGTGATCGAGCCCGACGTACCCACCGGAATTCGCGCCCTGAAGGAGGAGGACGGCCCCGAGCTTCAGGTGCACGGCAGCGCGAACCTGATCCAGACCCTGCTCGAGCACGAGCTGGTCGACGAGTTCCGCCTGAAGATCTACCCGCTCGTGCTCGGGACGGGAAAGCGGCTGTTTGACGGCGGCACCGTGCCCGCGGGCTTCGAGCTCACGGGCTCGCAGGTCACGCCCAGCGGCGTGATCGCGGCCACCTACCGAAGCGGCGCCGAGATCAAGTACGGGTCGTTCGCGCCCGACGCGGAGGGCGAGTGAACTACGCGGACCTCACCAAGAAGCTCGTCCTGCCCGCGGACTTCGAGGCGCCGAGGAGGCTGACCTACGAGAACGTGGTGGCCGAGGCGCTCGAGCGCTCGCACCTTGACGACGACGTCGAGGGAATCAACGTCAGCATCGAGCTGATCCAGCGGACGCGGGGCGGCAAGTGGCCGACGGGGCCGGTCACCGAGGAGGAGGACTACGCCGACCTCGTCTGGCACGAGGTCGAGTTCCGCGACTCATTCTCGTTCTCCTACGCCGTCTATGAGGCGGACGGCCCGTACATCGGTTGCGCCTACCTGTACCCGATGGGGCGCCGAACGGAGCTGACGGCTGAGCTTCTCGACCACGACGTCGACGTGAGCTGGTGGGTGACCCCCGATGCCTACGAGCGCGGGCTCTACTCGAAGCTCTACGTTGCGCTGCGGCACTGGCTCGCCGAGGAGTTTCCGTTCAGCGCCGCTTACTACTCGAACAGCGAGATGCCCTCCGTTTAGTGAGGGCCGTAAAGGACTCGGCGCGCAGCCCTGAGTTCCGCGAATGGTGGGAGCTCGTGCTTAGCGGCAGTACGCGATCGCGGTGACCGGCGGCGACGCGGAGGTAAGGAGGGGGGCGGCGGCGGTCACCCGAAAGGTGCGGTTGTCGAGGCGCTCGAGTCCCGTGACCACGCTGACCCCGGCGGTCTCGCTCGCGCTCGCCTTGTATCCCCCGTAGGCGAGCTCGGTGCCGCGCGGGCACTGCGCCTTCACGCTCGCGGCGGTCAACGGCTCGATCGCCTTGGTGTCGCTGACCGCCTTCGTGGTGCCCACGTTGCCGCAGTAGGCGATCGACCTGAGCCCGCCGGCGTCATCGGGACCGTCGCTCAAGTTCCACCCACGCACCGTCCAGCTCCTCGGCCCGTCGCGCTTGGCCGAGACCGGAAAGACGACCGGATTGTCCGGATCGCCGTCCGGGCGCTGCTCGGCCTTGAACCCGCCGAAGACGATTCCCTTCCCCGCGGGACAGGTCGCGGTCGCTGACTTGATGACCACGGTCATGCCCGCGGGCGGCAGCGTGGTCGAGCTCGATACCGACTGCGATGCCGGCCCCGAAGCGCAGCGTGGGTTAACGCTGAGCTTGCCGGGAGCCGAGCCGATATTGAAGGCGCTCCCCTCGGCGCGGCGCGCTGCGGGCCTGGTGAGCGACCCCAGGGCGAGCACCGGCCCGCTCGACGGGCCGGCCTCGCCGGTGACGTTGACGCCGACCACCCGACGCTCGCCCGTGCACGAGTCGGCGAGCGAGCTCACCTGTCTGGAGGCGACAGTGGTTGTGGCCGCTCGGCTCGCGACGACCCAGACCACGCCCGACCCGAGCGCCAGCGCGACCAGGGCCAAGAGGCTCACCGAAGTCCGCGCCGTGACGGATCCTTGGCCGAACACGAACCGACCTTACGGCCAGGTGGCAGCCGGGTCAAGCGAACGGCGCTGGAGGCGTGTGGGTGCCGTCGCGCGCTCGACGGCTACAGGTCCTCGGTGAGAAAGCCGATCAATTACCTGCTGTGGCCTTTGCACCACGCAACCTGCCGCACGTTCTTGGTGGCGACACCAATACCTATGAAGGAGCGGACCGCGTCAACGCAGCCCGCCTCGTCGCCATCCTCTCGGCCCTGAGCGGCCTGCTCACCCTCGCCTATCTCGCCTTCGACCCGCCGACGGAGGCGCTCGGAAGCGCTGGATGGCCGATTGCCGGCGCGGTCACGGCGGCGCAGATCGGCTGCGGCGGGGTCCTCCTGCGAGGTCATTGGAGGCCGGGCTTCAACGAGCTCCTCCTCATGAGCTACCTCGGCCTCGGATCGGTGGCCGTGATGGTCTGGCTCGCCGGTGGAGCGGGGACGCCATACGAGAGCCTCTATCTGCTGTGGCTCGGATCCGCCATCGGTGTTCATCCACCACGTCGTGCGCTGACCTTCCTCGCCGCCACGGCCGTGGTCGCGAGCCTCCCGTTCGCATATGACGGATGGAACTCGGCGGCCGCCTCTGACATCGCGACCTCGTTTCTGATGTGGGCGGCGATCGCGACACTGCTCATGCTGCTGATGATCTCCGTCAGGGCGCAGCGCGTCCGGCTTCGCGCCGAGGAGGCGCGGGCGCAGCGACTCGCTCGAGCCGACAGCCTGACGGGGCTCGGCAACCGGCGAGCGTTCGACGAGGCACTCGCAACCGAGGTGGCTCGTGCTCGCCGCGTGGCCTCGACGGTGAGCGTCGCACTCGCGGATCTCGACGGGTTCAAGAAGCTCAACGACCGCTTTGGACATCTGGAGGGCGACAGGTGCCTGCGGGAGGTCGCTGAGGCGATCACGGACGCCACTCGCGGGGGCGATCGGGCCTTCCGGTGGGGTGGGGACGAGATCGTCCTGTTGTTCCCCGACACGGATCACGGCGGCGCCCGGGAGATCATGGCCCGGATGGCCGATCAGGTTCGATCCAGGGTCGACGGCCCCGAGGGATGGGAGATCACGATCTCCTGGGGAGCAGCCGAGCTCGAGTCCGGGATGACGCCGCCCGAGCTCCTGTCGGCTGCCGACGGCGTGCTGATGGCGAACAAGAGGGGCACGGCGAGAGTCGTCTCTGACGCGCAGGCGCTCACTCCCTCGCGGGGAGTCGAGTCCACGGCGGAGTACGGCTGAGTCTTCACCGGTGGGTGACTATCCCCTCCGCGTCGTGAGGCCGTGTCCGGTGCTACACGTTGAGCTGCATCGTCCTCAGCGTGCGCTTGGGCATTCCGTCGGTGTCCAGCTCGCGGGCCACGACGCGAACGTTGATCTGCCCGTTGCGACCGTCCGTCTGGATCGAACCTCGTATCGGTACACGGATGCGCGCCGATGAGCCCGCCGCGATCCTCCGGTAGCGCTTGCGGCCGATGATTGCGCCGCTCTTGTGCGAGCCGGCGAGCTCCCTGATGGCAAGCCTGCCCCGGCAGCCTTGGTGCAGCGCTCGCGGGCACCTCAGCTTGGCGCGGACCGACGAGCGGCCGTCGTGGCCCCTGTGGAGGCGGAGCGATCGACCCCTGATCTCGACGGTCGGGTGCCGGTCGACCGCAGCTTGGCTCACGGACTCGCAGTCCCTGAAGCCCCGCGGCCCGTCCTTCAGGTCGACACGCGCCTTGTCCGTATCGGTCCCGCAGGTCACGTTGTCGGCAATGCCGTTGTTCGCGTCAATGAAGTCGCTGCCGCTGTCGCCGGACAACGAGAGGCCGCGTCCGTTGGAGCCGGTGGCGGCGGTGGCGGTGATGGAGTCGTTGCCCGATCCGCCGAACACACGCCAGTTTTGATCGCAGATGCCACTCCCGGTGCAGTTCGGGCCGAGCGGGCCCGAGAGCCGGATCTGGTCCTTCTGATCGCTGAGGTCGACGTCCATCCCCAGGTTCCCCGGATGGCAGCGGACGCTGTGGGAGTTGAGCTGGTCACAGCGGGACGACGCCCCTGACGGAAACGGCCCGGTGGTCACGGTCACGCTTCCGAGCTCGGTGAAGGTCAGGGTGTTGTGTGTCGAGCTGTAGCTCACCGAGAGGTTGTTCACCTCACCGGCGGCGGCCTGGTACCTCCACGTCAACGGGATCGCGGGGTCGAAGTTGCCGCCCTCGAACCCCACCGTGGCCGCATCGGCAACAGGCGTCAGCGCCAGGGCGGCAATTCCGGCAGCAGCCATGGCCAGTCCAGCGACCCGCCACCCCCTCGTCGGGTGTGTCCGTCTACTGCCGTCCGTGGCTTGCGCGCTCGCCCCCATCTCGCCCTCGCGACAAACGTACCACCGCTCTCGCCGAGTTCAAGAAGACGCCTGGTTGCGGTTCCACTCGACCCAGCCGAGCCCCTGGCGGCCGTCGGTCGCGCGCACGCGGCACATCGCTCGGGGGAAGTGCGAGATGCGTCCGTCGGGGGCCTCGAGCAGGATCACTCCGAAGGCGAGCGGGTCGAGCTCGACGTCGATGTCGACCGGTGACATCGCGATCCGCCCATTGGTGATCAGGCCGTTGTCGGCGACCTGTTCGCTCGAGTTCACGTTGGTCAGTTCGGTCAGCTCGCCGTCGCGCTGGGTGTAGCCGACCCCGAAGTCCGGGTGGGTCGGGACCGAGACGGCGTGGGTGTGGGTGCCGTCGTCGAGGTGCAGGGCGCTCCACATCCAGTCGCTTGCCCACCAGTCGCGCGCGCCCCACGAGTGATCGCGCTGGCCGGGCCCGGAGAGCTCGAACTCCTCCTCTCCGAAGCGGACCGTGCCGCTGACGCGGCACGGTATCTCGTAGCGGGTCGCGAGGCGCCACTGATACGGCACGCCGTCGGTCTCCCAGGTCAGGTCGACGGCGATCTCGACCGGCTCTCCGGCTTCCTTTCGAAGCGGCGCCGAGTGGTCGGCGTGCGCTCCCGCCGTGCCCATGACCTCCACGCGGAATCGCTCCAGCGACTCGACGCAGTGCTGGCTCGCCCTGATCGCCTCCGTGGTGACCGCCTGAGCCTCGTCGTCGGCCGGCGGCAGCGGCGCGCTCGAATCGACCAGCATGATCGCCGGCTCGCCGGGGCGGACGATGCAGGTGGTGACGAGGCAGGCGTCCGTGTTCGGCAGTCGGCCGATCCGGTAGTAGACGCCGAGGTCCCCGTCGTCGCTGATCGCGTCGAAGTACCAGCTCTCGTTCCAGAGCTCCTCGGGGCCGGGATCGTGCGTGAACTCGTCGGCGGCGTCCGGCCGAAGTGGGGCGTTCGCGCCCGCGCCCGGCTCGGGCAGGAGCTCTGTGGCGTTCAGGTCGATCGCCATCTGCGCGGCCCGCCCGAAGACGGCCATGAACATGTCGTCGCCGCGATCGGTCCGCTCGACCACCATGGCCGGCGCGATCGTCATCACGAGGAGCAGGAAGCACTGGCGCCGGTACTCCTCCCAGCACTGTTCCCAGGAGAACCCCGCGACGCCGTGTGCCAGGAGCTCGTCGTGGTAGGCGCGCAGGAGCGATTCCTCGTGCGCGCGGCGCTCCTCGACGGAGAGCGCGCTGCCGAGGAAGTACGCGGCATCCCTCATCACCGGGCCGAGGCCGAGCGTCTGCCAGTCGACGACCGTGCAGGTCCCGTCGTCGAAGAGCAGGTTGTCGAGCCGGTAGTCGCCGTGGACGAGGCCGAGCGGGGGCCGCCGGTCGGCGTCCCAGGCGTCGGCGGATGCGACGAAGCGCTCGGAGACCTCGGCATGCTCCGGGGCGATCCGGTCCCGGTAGCGCTCGAGGAAGCCGGGCAGGAGCGCTGTCAGCAGAGCCTGGTTCAGCGGGTTCGGCTGATTCAGCCAATCGGTCGCGGCGAGCGCGAGATCGCCGAACACCGGGGCGTGGATCCGGGCCAGGGCCACCATCGCGATTCGCGCGTCGTCGGGCCCGCAGCCGGCGATCTGATCGCCCTGCACGCCGTCCGCGATGTCCTCGAGGACGAGCGTGAACCAACCCTCCCTCGGGTCCTGCACGGCGAGATGGCATTTCGCCAGCGTCCCGTCCCCGCCGATCCGGTCGCGCAGTTCGCTGTAGAAGGTGACCTCACGCAGGTACGCACCGAGATTGACCCCGACGTCGCGGCTGTTCTGGTCAGTGGCGGCGAGCTTGACCGCAACGCTCTTCGGCTCACCCCCTGGCCGGCGGTAGGAGGCCCGGTAGACCTTGCTCATCTGCCCGGTGCCGATCGCCTCGACGCCGATCAGCTCCAGATCGTCGGCTCCGAGCACGGAACCGAGCCATTCGCCCGTGATCTCGTCGGCTGTCTTGATCACGTGGTGTGCCATCGTCGCGCTCAGGCCGGCGGGATGCTCTGCTGGAAGCGGAACACGTCGTCGGGGTCGTAGCGGCGCTTTATCTTCATCAGGCGGTCGAGGTTTGAGCCGTAGTAGGCATGCTGCCAGTTGCGCTGCGAGCGGTCGATGAAGTTCTGGTAGGCGAAGCCGGAGACATGGGGGCGAAGGGCGTCGGCGAAGCCCTCGATCCAGTCGAGGCCGCGCGCGCTGACCGCCTTGGAGTCGGTTGCCGTCCAGGTCGTCTCGGTCGCGATCAGGGCGAACTCGTCGCGGTGCACGAAGGCGGTCGCGGCCGCGGGCACCCTGTTGATCGCCCCACCGGAGGCGAACATCGCCATCCCGCCGCCCTCGGGGTTCGAGCCCCCCGGCCAGCGCTCGATCCAGCGCAGGGCCGTGTCGATGCCGTCGGCCGAGAGCGGCCGGCTCGCGTAGGCCGACTTGACCTCGTAGTACCCGAGGGGCGTGGTGTCGAAGAAGTAATTCTTGGCCTGCCAGAAGGTGCGCTCGGCGATCAGCTTCTTCTTCGGTCGCGCGGCGCTCAAAGCGGGGTCGAGGAGAGCCACGAGCTCGTTCTTGGAACCCAGGAACTGCCCCAGCGCCGAGATCGTCGGCGGGGCGGCGCCGGCGGTGTCGCGCCCCCCGGCCCGGCCCATCCCGATGCGGGCCGAGAACTCGTCCGGGGCGCCGGCCATCACCTCCTGAAACGCCGCGAACACCTTCGCCGCGTCTGCCCAGCGCCACTCGATGTCATAGAGCGTCACGTCGCCGACCGGTCGCGTCTCGAACACGTACGAGGTGCAGATCCCGAAGTTCCCGCCCCCGCCTCCGCGCAGCGCCCAGAACAGGTCGGGGTTCTCCTTCTCGCTGCAGCTCAGGACCTTCCCGGAGGCGGTGACCACCTTCGCCTCGACGAGGTGATCGCAGGTCAGCCCCAGCTTGCGGGAGCTGAACCCCACCCCGCTGCCCAGCACCAGGCCGCCGATCGCCACCGTCGGGCAGCGCCCCGCAGAGATCGCAACGCCGTGCGGCTGTACGGCCGCGTAGACGTCCGTGTTGCGCGCCCCGGGCTCGGCGACAAGAGTCTCGCGGGAGCCGCTCACCTTCACGCGCCTCATCCGACCTAGGTCGATGAGCAGCCCGTCGGTGGCGGAGTATCCGGCGTAGTTGTGGCCGCCCGAGCGCACCGCGATCGGCATGTCGTTGTCGCGGGCCCAGAGCAGTGCCTCGCGGGCATCGCCCGCGTCCGCGCACACGGCGACGCCCTGGGGGCGGATGCTGGCGTAGCGATGGTTGTGCGGTCGGCTGACCGCCGTGTAGCCGCCGTCGGCCGGCAGGACCAGCGGTCCCTTGAGCCGCTTGGCAAGCTGGTCCCAGTCCGGGCCGCTGGAGCCGCCGCAGCCGGCGAGCCAGCCGAGCTGGGAGGCCAGACCGGCGACGGCGACGGTCTGCCCCGTCCTCTGCACGAACTGGCGTCGCGTGAGGGGCGACACGAGGCGAGTCTATGCAGGCACGGTGGGGTGGTCGCTATTCGCGCCGTTTCGCTCCAGCAACTCGTCGAGGATCCGGGAGAGCTCCGCGAGCTCCACCACCGCGCGGTCGCGCCTCTCCAGCATCTCGTCAACGTGTGCTTGGAGTACGCGGATGCGGGTCTCGGCGCCTGCGATCGTTCCACCCGCCTCCTCGGCGGCCGCGTCGCGTAGCTGCTCGGCCTCTCGCTTCGCCTCCTCGATTCGATCGTCCGCCTGCGAACGCGACCGGCGGGTGATCTCGTCAGCCTCCTGCTCGGCCTCGGCGATCACGGACCTGCGCTCCTCCTGGACGCTCTCGAGCGCGGCCTTGATCGCATACTCCGGGGCGGCGGTGATCCGGAGCTCCGCGAGGAGGGTGTTGACCTTGAGGATGTAGCGGTGGACCTCGTCGCGGTCGTAGCCGCGGACCGAGGTCGAGAAGCGCACGTTCTGCATCGCCATGACCTCGCGGTCGGGCACGCGGGTGCGGATCTCGGCACGCGCCTGCGCGCTTGGCCCTTGCCTCCTCGCCTCGATGTCGCGCACCGTAGCGAAGGAGCAAGGGCGTTGCGCCGACGCCGGCGCCTCTCAGGTCGGCGAGTGCGCCGTCCTCGGGGTGCCCTGAGACCCGCGTCCCTCGGCCGGCGCACTCGCCGCGTAGGTGGCCGGGAATCCCTGGCGCCAGCTCGCGTAGCGCGGCTCCCAGCCCAGCTCGCGCTTGGCCTTCGCGTTGGAGGCGCCGCGTGCCTCGGTTCCCAGCATCGCCGCCGCTTCGCCGGCGACAAGGCGCGCCAGCCAGCGCGGGAAATGCCGCGGCGGCTTGGCGCCCAGCGACTCCGCGAGCACTGGTAGCCATTCGCGCACCGGGGCCGGCTCGTCGTCGGTGATCGCGTAGATGTTGGGTCCCTCGCGCTCCAGCGCGATGACCGTCGCCGCGGCAGCGTCGTCGAGGTGGATCCACGAGATCATCCCGCCGCCGTCGCCGATGATCGGGAACTGCCGCTTTCGCACCGGCACGATCAGGCCGTCGTTCTCGGCTCCGTAGAAGACGCCGTAGCGGAGCACGATCCCGCCGGCCGCTGTGAACGCGTCCTCGAGATGGTTCATCGCCGCCCATGACTCGCGCATCGTTGCCGGGGGATTGGGATCGAGCGGATCGTCCTCGGTCTTGACCATTCCGCCTTCACGGATCCCCCGGTAAGACGCGAAGCTCTGGGCGACGAACCGGCTCACTCCCGCCTCGCGCCCGGCGGCGATGAGCGCGTCGGTGCCCTCGGTCCGCAGCCGGTTCGTGACGACGAAGCTCTTGTCCAGGTTCCTGGTGAACTTCGCATTCGCCAGGGCGGTCGCCTGGTGGACGATCGCGTCGGGCGCGGCGCCGAGGATGGACTTCCGGACGGCCTGGGGATCGAGCAGGTCGAGCTTGACCGGCTTCGCGCCGAGTTGGCGCACCCGGTTGGCGCTCTCGGGCGACGTCGAGGTGCCGATCACCTCGTGCCCGTGGTCGATCAATTGGGGGATGAGCCGGGTGCCGATTGCACCGCTTGCACCTGCTACGAAGACTCGCATCGGGTCCTCCTTTCGTCACATTCCCGCGATTTCGCGGGTCTACTGCTATGACCCCGAGCGACGGAGGAATGTGACCGATGGATGAGCGCGACTGGCTGGCGGAGCAATTCGAGGAGAACCGGACCCACCTGAAGGCGGTGGCCTACCGGATGCTCGGCTCGCTGAATGAGGCGGACGACGCCGTGCAGGAGGCGTGGATCCGCCTCGGCCGCTCCGACGCGGATGAGATCCAGGACCTCCGCGCCTGGCTGACGACGGTCGTCGCGCGGGTGTCGCTCAACATGCTGCGCTCGCGCAAGCGGCGCCGCGAGGAGTCGATGGACCTGCGCATGCCCGACCCGATCATCGATCCAGCGGACGGCACGGACCCCGAGCACGAGGCGCTCCTCGCCGACTCGGTCGGCCTGGCACTGCTCGTCGTGCTCGAGACGCTCACACCGGCGGAGCGTCTCTCGTTCGTCCTTCACGACATGTTCGGCATCCGCTTCGAGGAGATCGGCCAGATCATCGACCGCTCGCCGCAGGCGTCGCGTCAGCTTGCGAACAGGGCGCGCCACAAGGTCCGGGATGCGCGTACCGAGCCCGATCCGGATCTGAACGCTCAGCGCGAGGTCGTTGACGCGTTCCTCGCGGCCGCGCGCGAGGGCGACTTCGAGCGGCTGGTCGCGGTGCTCGACCCCGACGTCGTGTCGCGGGGCGATTTCGGGGGCGGCGCACCGTTGCGGGAAACGCGTGGGGCCGAGGCGGTCGCCTCGAATGCGGTCATGTTCCAGCGGCTCGGGCTGGACGTGCGGCCGGCGCTCATCAACGGCGCCGTGGGGGCGGTCTCGCTCCGCGACGGAAAGCCGTTCTCGATCGGAGCCGTCACGGTCAAGGACGGCAAGATCGTCGAGCTGGACTTCTTGGCCGACCCGGAGCGCCTGGCCCAACTCGACCTGACCATCCTCGACGGCTGAGGGAAAGCCGCACAAGGAGATCTCCATGAGCCCAAAGAAGGACAAGGGATTCACGCCTGAGGAGCGGGCCGCGATGAAGGAGCGCGCCCGAGAGCTCAAGGCGGAGAAGAGCAAGGCGGACGGGGAAAGCGACGTGCTCGCGAAGATCGCCGAGATGCCAAGAGCTGATCGCGTCATTGCCGAGCGGATCCACGCCATCGTCAAAGCCAGCGTGCCAGGCCTCTCGCCGAGGACCTGGTACGGGATGCCCGCGTATGCCAAGGACGGCAAGGTCGTCTGCTTCTTCCAGAGCGCCGCGAAGTTCAAGTCGAGGTACGCGACGTTCGGCTTCAGCGACTCGGCGAACCTCGACAAGGGCGCGATGTGGCCGACCTCCTTCGCGCTGAAGGAGCTGACCGCCGCCGAGGAGAAGAAGATCGGCGCGCTCGTGAAGAAGGCGGCGAGCTGAAGACCGATCTGGCTGCTGGTCCCAGTGGTGCTGTTTCACCCGGAGACGATCTGCGGAAAACCCCTGATGTGGCCGCACTGGCCTGGTGACATCCTGACCACTGCAAGAGCGAAACCCGGACCTAAGGGGACCACAGGCCAGAACTAGAGAGTCCCGCAGGCGTCCGGGTTTTCGCCGTGCGAGGACCTAGCCTCGTCACTCGGTGATCCTCGCTGACGCAATACGCCCCGGCCTGCGGGTCGTCTTCTGCGGCACCGCTCTCGGCACAGTTGCCGCGCGCAAGCGCGCCTACTACGCCGGGCCCGGCAATGCCTTCTACGAGACGCTCTGGCGGATCGGCCTCACGCCGCGGCGGCTCGAGCCAGCGCAGTACCCGGAGCTCCTCGACTACGGCATCGGCCTCACCGACATCTGCAAGACGCGGTCGGGCTCGGACCAGGAGGTGGGGCGCGACGGCTTCGACGTCGATCGCCTGGTCGCGCTGCTCCAGGAGAACCGGCCCGGCTGGATCGCCTTCAACGGCAAGAACTCCGCGAGCGGTGCGTTTGGTCGTACGGTCGACTACGGGCCGCAGCACGAGCGGCTCGCCGGCACCCCGGCGTTCGTCCTGCCCTCGACCTCCGGCGCCGCCCGCCGCTACTGGGACGTCTCTCACTGGGAGGACCTCGCGAAGACCGTCTAGCTCTAGGCGCGGCTTCCGTCCTGCTCCGAGATCCAGGACTGGATCGCCTTGGAGTGGGTGAGAACCGTCCCGTCAGGCAGCTTGAGTGCCGGGAGCCTCTCCTCGCCGGTTGCCGCGCGCAGTTCGTCACGCGAGCCCTTGCGCAGGAACGGGATCGGGCTGCCGTGGGCGGCGACCACCTTGTCGTACTCGATCCCCTCCGCGCGGAGCGCTTCCTGGACTCGGCGGCACGGATGGACCCGCGGACCTCCGTCGTCCCCATGGCAGACGTAGAGCGTCGGACGGTTCTCGGGCATCGTCGATCCTCCTGTTGTCGGGTTCAGGGCTTCAGACCTGCGAGCCGTCGGGAATTCATCGGCGCCCCTCTCTCGAGCTCAGGCGCCGGTGAGGTCCCGACGCCGGAAGAGCCGCACAGCGGCGATCGCCGCGACTGCGGCGATCGCGAGCATCACCAGCGCCGCCGTGGTCTTGAAGTCCTCGGCCGGGACCAGGCCGATCTGGTGGAAGGGCGACAGTTGCAGCGTCCAGCTGGGGACGTCCAGAATCGATCCGATCAGCTGCCAGACGAAGGCCAGGAGGACCAGCCCGTAGGCGATCCCGGTCGTCGCCCGTGGGAGAACCGCGAACGCCAGCGCGCCGATGGAGAGGAAGAGAAGCGTGGGCGGCAGGCAGTTGGCGCCCGCCTCGAGCATGTCGGTGAGGGAGACGTTCGCTCCCTGCGACGCCGCGCCGCCCCAGGCGCAGACGGCGGCGCCCAGTGCGATCGCCGCAGCGCCGCCAATCGCGAGGAGCAGCCGGCCCACGAGCCAGCTCCGGCGGCCCACGGGCTGCGCGAATAGCGTCTCCAGGCGCATGTCGGATTCCTCGTGGCGCGCCGCCGCGACCTGCGAGCAGGCGAAGAGGCTGACGACGAGCACGAAGAACAGGAAAGTGAAGCTGAGGTAGCCCGAGGCGGTCGTGATTGAGGCGTTGCCCAGCCTCTGGAGCTGCTCCTCGAGGCTCCTCGAGACGTTCACCTGCGAGACACTGGCGGACAGCACGCCGATGATCAGTGCGAAGGCCCCCGTGCCGAGGAGCCAGGCCGCAAGGCCGACGCGCTCGCCGCGCAGCGCATGGGCCGTCGGTGACGTGAGTAGCTCGAGCCTCGGCTCCCGCTTCTCGCGGCTTCGCAGGAGCCCATCGCCGACGTCCCGTCGCAACCAGATCCATCTGGCCGCGATGAGCAGGATCACGGTGGCCCCCGCGGGGAGCAGCAGAACCGCGGGCTGGGCTCCGCTGAACGGGCGCAGCTCCTCGGCCCAGCCGAACGGGGTGGCCCAGCGCAGCCAGCCGAGGCTCGAGGAGGTGTCGGCGACCACGCGGAGGAGGAACGCGACCGTCAACACAACGCCGCCAAGCTCGATCGCGACGCGGCGGGTGGATCCCAGCTGGCTCGTCACCGCGCCAACCCCGGCGAAGACGACCGCCCCGGAGACCGTGCCCAGCGCCAACAGCGCCGATCCGCCCCCCGCGAGATCCCCGGCCGCCAACCCGGCGAACATCGCCGCCCAGAGGACCAGGATCCCTCCCGCGATCGCGACCAGGGCGGCCCCGAACACGCCGCGGCGGCCGAACGGACCTGACAGCACGAGCTCCTGGCGGCCCTCGTCCTCCTCCGCCCGCGTCGCCCTGACGGCCGCCAGCAGCCCCCATGCTGCCGCGAAGATCACCAGCAATCCCCCGACGTGCCACTCCGTGTAGCCGCCGTTCGTCACCAGGTCATAGGGGACGCCGTAGAAGAGCCGCACCGCCTTGTTGTCGCCAAAGCTCTGCGCGAACTGCATCCGGTCAGCGAGCGTCGGATAGGTGCGCGTGTACTCCGCGGCGTTCGAGTACGAGAACAGGCCGAACAGGAGGGCGAAGGCGACGTTGCGGACCCGGGAGTCCGCGAATCCCCGCCAGGCCAGCGCCCTAGTCGCCGCCACCGCCATCCGCCGAGTCGTAGTGGTGCAGGAAGATCTCCTCGAGCGAGGGCTCGCGGCTGGTCAGTGACATCACCGGGTGCTCGGCGAGTGCGGCGATCAGTGGGCCGACCTCGCCGCTGACCTCGTAGCGAACCGCGTTCTCGCCGGCGGGCGTCGCGACCACCCCCGGCAGTCCGTCGAGGCTCGGCGGCGGCCCCTCGAAGGTCACCTCGACGACATGCACGCTGAGGTGGCGAAGCTGTTCGAGCGTGCCCTCGTCGACCAACCTCGCCTCGCGCAGGATCCCCACCCGATCGCATAGCGCCTCCACCTCGCTGAGGATGTGCGAGGAGAGGAAGATCGTTTGGCCCCGCTCCTTCGCCTCGTGTACCTCGTCGCGAAAGGCGACCTCCATCAGCGGGTCGAGACCCGCGGTGGGCTCGTCCAGCAAGAGTAGGTTCGCCCGGGTCGCGAGCGCGGCGATCAGCTGGACCTTCTGGCGGTTGCCCTTCGAGAGCGCGCGCACCTTCTTGTCGGCGTCGAGTCTGAACCGCTCCACGAGCTGATCGCGGTAGGGGATGTCGACCCCGCCATGAAGGCGGGCGAGGAACTCGAACGTCTCTGCGGCCGTCATCTGCGGCCACAGCGATGGCTCGCCGGCGACATAGGCGACGCTGCGATGGGCTTCCACCGGGTCCTTCCATGCGTCGATCCCGAACAGCTCCGCGCTGCCGTCGGTGGCCCGGTGCAGGCCGAGCAGGAGCCGGATCGTGGTCGTCTTGCCCGCGCCGTTGGGTCCGAGGTAGCCATAGACCTCGCCCTCATGGACCGTGAGATCGAGCGTGTCGAGCGCCAGAGTGGAGCCGTAGCGCTTGGTGAGACCGTGGGTGCGGATTGCGTCGGGCACGGCGCTACCGGCAGCCTATGCGGCGCGCTGGCGTTACCTCTGCGCGGCGCGAGATACTGAGTCCGCGATGGCGCAAGGAAACGCCGAGACGCTGCGCGCAATGATCGAGGACTTCGACGCGGGCGGCGTGGACGCCTCCCTCGAGCACGTCCATCCGGAGATCACCTGGAACGCGCCGCCCGAGTGGCTCGAAAAGCGCGTCTACGCCGGGCACGAGGGGATCCGAGAGCTCGCCACCTCCTGGGAGGAGAACTTCGAGGAGTACCGGCTGGAGATCGAGCGGTTGGAGGAGCTGGACGAGGACCGCGCCTTCGCGCTCGTCCACCAGCGCGGACGATCAAGGGCAGCGGCGACGAGATCGAGCAGGCCGTCGCCTTCATCGCCGAGATCCGCGACGGTCTCGTCGTCCGCGTCGACGTGTTCTTCAGCTGGGAGGCCGGGCTCGAGGCCGCAGGGCTGCAGGAGTAGACAGCGGGCTTTCATCGCCCTCTCATCGGGCCGGGGTAGAACGGCCTCAGGTGTCGGACACCCGATGAGAGGAGTGGCCATGAGGACACCAGATCAGGGGACCCGCGGGACTGCCGCCGCCGCGTCGATCGCGCTCGCCGCGGTGGTCGCTGTGATGGCAAGCGGCTGCGGCTCCTCCAGCAGCAGCGCGACATCGGTGGCCGCGGGGGCCTCGAGCGCAGGCCCGCCGGCCTCGACGCTGGCGCCGATCCACGGGAAGTACTCGCCCACGCTCGATCCGTCGAACTTCGTCACCACGATCGACAATCCCTACTGGCCGCTGAAGCCCGGCACCGCCTACCACTTCAAGGGCGTTCGGGGGACGACGCCACAGACCGACGACGAGACGGTGACGAATCAGACGAAGACGATCATCGGCATCCCGTCCACGCAGGTCAACGACGTCGTCTCCGAGCACGGCAAGCCCGTCGAGCGCACCCGCGACTACTACGCCCAGGACGAGTGGGGCAACGTCTGGTACATGGGCGAGGACTCGTTCGAGACCAACAGCCAGGGGAAGATGGTCAGGGCGAGCGACTCGTGGCTCTCGGGCGTGAACGGCGGTCAGCCCGGGATCATCATGCCCGGCCATCCGAAGCCCGGCGAGTCCTACCGGCAGGAGTACTACCCGCCCGGCAAGGCCCTCGACGAGGCCACGGTGCTGAACCTCCATGGGTCGACCACCGTCCCCTACAAGGGCAAGCACACCGGCCTGCTCGTGACCAGCGAGCGGAGCCCGCTCGAGCCGCAGACCGAGCAGAAGTACTACGAGCCGGGGCTCGGCGAGGTGATGGAGAAGGTCGTCAAGGGCCACCACGAGGAGTTTCGCCTCGTGAACGTCACGCACTGACGCGGCTTGGCGCGGGGGCGCCGACCTCCACGGCGAAGCCCTGGCGCCAGCTCGCGTACCGCGGCTCCCAGCCCAGCTCCCGCTTGGCCTTCGCGTTGGAGGAGCCGCGGATCCGGGTCAGCATCGAGACCGGGACCTCGCCGGCCGCGATGCGCCCCAGCCACGCCGGGATCCGCCGCGGGGGCTTGGCGCCGGCCTGCTCGGCCAGGTAGGGGAGCCACTCGCTCGCCGGCGCCGGGTCGTCGTCGACGACGTTGTAGATGCCGGGTGCGCCGTGGTCGAGCGCGGCCACCGTGGCCGAGGCTGCGTCGGCGGTATGCACGAAGGACCACACGCCCGCGCCGTCGCCGACGATCGGGAAGCGGCCCTTGCGGACGAGCTCGAGCCCCTCGCTCGACGTCATTCCGGTGTCCGGCCCGTACAGCGGCCCGTAGCGGAGCACCACGCCCTCGAGACCCTCGGCGGCCGGGACGGTCGACTCCACGTGCTTGATCGCGGCCATCGACTCCTTCATCGCGTAGGGCGGGTAGGGGTCGAGCGGGTCCTCCTCGGTCTTGACCGCGCCGCCCTCGCGGATGTTCGGCCAGCCCGAGTAGCTCTGGGCGATCAGGCGCCTGGACCCGACCTCCTGGGCCGCGCGGATCAGGGTGTCGGTGCCCTCGGTGCGCAGCTGGTTGGTGGTCGCGAACCAGCGGTCGAAGTGGCGCAGGTCCACCTTGCCGGCGAGCGCCGTCATCTCGTGGATGACCACCTCCGGCTGGGCTTTGCGGACCGCCTCGGTCATCGCCTGCTCGTCCATCCCGTCCGCGATCGCCGGCTCGCCACCGAGTTCCTGCACCTTCTCGGCCCCTTTGGCCGAGCGCGTCGTCGCGACCACGTCGTGGCCGGCGGCGACGAGCTGGGGGAGGAGTTGGATGCCGAGCGCTCCTGTTCCTCCTGCGACGAAGACCTTCATCGTGCCTCCTCATTTGCGTTGTGCTGACAATTGTCGCGACAACTGGAGAGTCGGCCAGCGCGGGTGGGGGAGGCGCCCAGGCCGCATAATCAAGGGCGTGTCGGAGGGGAACGTCGACCTCGCTCGGCGAGCGCTCGAGCTTTTCAACAGCGGCGACCGGGACGCACTGGCCGCGGTGACCGCGCCGAACGCCGAGATCGTTCCCATGCGCGCGGCGCTCGAGGGAACGGTATTCAGCGGGGAGACCGCCTTCGCGGAGTTCTGGGAGGCGATTGACGACACGTGGGAGTACACCCACATCGACGCGGAGGAGATCCTTGACTGCGGCGAGAAGGTCCTCATCGTCGGGCGCCTTCGTGGGCGAACCAGGAGCACGGAGGTCGAGGTCGACTCGCCGATGGGGTGGGTGCTGGCGTTCGACGGCGACAAGGTGGCGAGCCTGCGCACATACACGGACATCGCCGAGGCTCGCGAGGCCGCCAGCGTGGGGTCGTAGCACCTCTCGAGAACTGCGACCGGCTCAACGGTAGAGGTCTACCCTGCCGCGCTGACGTCAGTCGGGGGGCTGGCCATGACCGATCGAGATCCGATATCCGGCCCGCTCACCCGCCGCGACGTAGTGCGCGCGGGCGGCGGCCTCGCGCTTGCCTCGATGTTCCCGATGGCCTCGCGGCTCGCCTCGTCCGCGTGGGGGATGGCCGGCCGCGGCCCCGACTCGCTTCCCGACCCTAGCCGCCCGGCGGGCGAGCCCACGAACGACCTCCCGTTCGACCACCTGATCGTCGTGATGATGGAGAACCACTCCTTCGACAACTACTTCGGGATGCTCCCGAAGGCCGGCAAGCGCAGAGCCGACGGCTTCACCTTCGGGCCGCACGGGCACCCGGTAAACCGCAACCCCCTCCACGGCGGGTATGTGCTTCCGAAGCACGCCAAGTCCCGCTGTCAGCCACTCGACATCACGCAGAGCTGGAACGCCACCCATGAGCAGATCAACGGCGGTCGCATGAACGGCTTCGCGCGGACAACCGAGGGGGCGATGCTCTACTGGCGCGAGGACGACATCCCCTTCTACTACTCGCTCGCGAAGAAGTTCACGCTCGCGAATCGCTGGTTCTCCTCGGCCCCGTGCCAGACGTTCCCCAATCGCCGGTTCCTCCTGGCGGGGACCGCGTACGGGTTGATCTCGACCGACACGCAGAGCGTGCTCGACCCGCCGCCCCCCAACGGCACGATCTTCGACCGCCTAGCCGCCGAAAAGATCGACTGGCGCGACTACTACACGGACCTGCCCGGCGTGGGCGTGATCGGCTCCGTGGTCAAGAGGTATCCGGAGAAGCTTGCGCCGATCTCCCAGTTCTATGCCGATTGCGCGACCGGGCGGCTGCCGGCGGTGAGCTTCGTCGACCCCGAGTTCGGCCTCACAAACGACGTCGGCGCGGCGCTGTCAGGTGTGCCCGGAATCCCCATCATCACCAATCCGGGCGAGACCCAGGGCGGCGACGAGGAGAACCCGCAGGACATCTCGATCGGCGAGAACTTCGTCGCCAAGGTCGTCAACGCGGTGATGGATTCGCCGGCATGGGGGCGCTCGCTGCTGGTCTGGCTCTACGACGAGCATGGCGGCTACTACGACCACGTGCCGCCGCCGAAAGCGGTGAGGCCCGACAACATCAAGCCGGGGCTCGGCCCCGACGACGTCCCCGGCGGCTACGACATCTACGGCCCCCGAGTGCCGGCGGTCGTGGTGTCACCCCACGCGCGAAAGCACGACGTCTCCAACGCCGTCTACGACCACACCTCGGTCCTGGCCACAATCGAGTACAAGTGGAACCTGCCGGCGTGCACGCGCCGCGACGCGAACGCCCGCACCCTGATGGGCTTCCTCCACCGCCACAAGGCGCCGTTCGCCGAGCCGCCGAAGCTGGCGAGGCCCGGCGATCTGACCGAGAGCGAGCGAACCTGCTCGACCGAGGAGCCGACGCTCAAGGTCCACCACCGACACCGCCATCACCACCACGCCCACTAGCGCGCAGACCCGGGTTCGGGGAGACTTGGGTGGAGGGGATGGAGTGAGGACCGAGTTCGAGATCGCGGTCGAGAGGCGCCCGTGACGCCGGGCGCCGCCGATGTGGTCCGGGAGCTGGCCGGCGCGATCAACGCCGACGACGTCCAGGGCCTGGCCCGGCTGCTTGATCCCGAGGTGGTCCAGTACGGGACCCGAGGCGGCGTCGACCAGGGGCGGGTCATCCGGGGCCGCGAGGCCGTGCTCGCCTACTGGGACGAGATCGGCGACGCCTGGGAGTGGCAGACGTTCGAGCCCGAGCAGGTGATCGAGGCGGACGGCGTCGTGGTCGCGCTCTGGAACGAGACGGTTCGCATTCGCGACAGTCAGAGCGACATCGAGAGCAGCACGGCCAGCCTGATCAAGGTCCAAGACGGCAAAGTCGTCGAGATGCGTGGCTACATGGACCCCGACGAGGCTCTACGCGTGGCCGGCCTCAAGGGCGACTAGCGCCGCTGGACTTGATTCTCGCCCCGCGGGCGGGGAAGATGACGGGTACACGATTCGACGGGGGCGACGGCGGATCCCAGCAGCTTTCACCCCGTGTCCGAGAGGTTCCTGCTCGGGTGCAAAAGACCAACCGCGACAGCGGTGAGGCGTCCGCCGGCCCCCTTTCGAGCCGCCCCCATCCCCTACCCCTTGCAGGGGGATGGGCTCGATGCCTCCTGGGTCACGTGGTCGACGTAGTCGAACGTCCCGTATTGGTCCATTCCCCGCTCGCCGGACAGCGCAGTGGCGTGGTCAGGAACGAGCGGCGGTTAGCGCCGTGCCCCCTGACGATCTTTGAGAAGTTCAGCCGATCGCGCTTCACCGCGGTGTATTTGTCGGGCGGCGGGACACCGGGGATCAGCTGATTTTCGGCCGACAGGGTCAGTCCGTTCACCGCGCCGCGGTCAACCACCCTGAGCGGAACCCCGAGCGGGACGTTGGTGACCCTGAAGACAGTGATTATCTGGTTCGGGCCGCCGCTCATCATGGAGATGTGGGTCTTGATGATGCGCGGGAGGATGAAGACCGCCTTGCCGAGATCAAGGTTGCGGTTCGCCCGGCGAAGCTGCTCGGCCGCGTACAGGCCCGCGAAGCCCCCGCCCACGACCGCCACGTCCACCCGGGTCTCGCCGGCGCGCGCCGCCGCCTGCGCGGCCGCGGGGGGGAGCGCGGCAGCCGCCGTGCCGATCGCAGCGCCCTTGACAAGCGTTCGCCGATTCATTCCACCTTCCATGGCGTACCTGCCTTTCTGACGAGTTGAGGGGACCTTGCGCGACCCTAACCCACGCGGCCGCGGCTGTCGTTGCCGATCCAATACCTCCCGTTCCCTCCCCGAGAACGGAATTCGCTACGTTCGTCGGGTCGGGGCAAGGAAGCCGAGACCCACGTGTCCACTCCACGACTGATCGCAGCCCTCGCGGCCTTTGCCGCCGCGGTCGCCCTCGCCGCCTGCGGGAGTGGTGGCAGCGCGGTCGCGCAGTCGCAGCGCGGTCTCGACGCGCGGCTCGACACGGCGCTCGCCCGCGGGGCGCGGCACCTGGACTCGCCCGGTGCCACCGCCGCGATCGTCAAGAACGGCCGGGTGGTGTGGTCCGGCGCCTACGGCCGGGCCAGGGGCGGGCGCGGCGGCGCGATGCGGAGCGACACCATGGTTCCGATCGCGAGCGCCACGAAGACCGTGACGGCCACGATGGGGATCGAGCTGGCGCAGCGCGGCCAGCTCGGCCTCGATCAGCGCATCGATCGCTGGCTTCCGCGGCTTCCGGGCGCGCGACGGATCACGGTTCGCATGCTCATGAACCACTCGAGCGGGCTCGAGGACTACTTCAGCGACGGCGCCGTGGACTGGATCATCCGCCACCACCCGTTCCACCACTGGACGCGCGGCCAGGTGCTGGCGCACGTGCATCGGCTCCTCTCCCGCCCGGGCACGCAGCACCGCTACTCGAACAGCAACTACATCGCGCTCGGGGGAGTGATCACTCGGGCGTCGCACCGGAGCGTGGAGGAGCTCTTCCAGCGTTACATCGCCGGCCCGCTTCACCTCGACCACTCCACCTACCGCTACGGCGGCGCGCCGATGGCCGAGCTCGCGCATCCCCTGCGCCCGCTGCGCGGCGGCGGCGTTCGCGACAAGTTCGGCGCCCACGGGAAGGTGACGACCGACTACTGGGGCCAGGTGTGGACCGACGGTGGCCTCGCGACCACTCCCTCGGACCTGGCGCGGTTCGGCAACGCCCTCTACGCCGGGCCGCTCCTGCCCCCGTCGTGGGTCGCGAGGATGCTTCCCCACGGCACGAACGGCTGGGGCCTCGGGACCTTCGGCAAGCGGGCGCTCGGCACCAGGTGGTTCGGGCACGACGGCTGGTACGGCGGCTTTCAGACCGAGAACTGGACCGATCGCAAGCGCGGCATGACCATCGACGTCTTCACCAACCGCGCCGGCGGCAAGACCGTCGCGGCGCCCCTGTGGCGGGACGTCGCGGCGGCCTATCTCCGCTGAGCTCGACTAGCCGGGCTTGATGTCGCCGAACAGACCGTGCTTCTCGTCGTTCGGCCCGGCGGTGAAGAGCAGCGTCTTCGGCGTGCCGATCACGCCGTTTCCGAACTCGAGCGCCCACAGGCCGTCGATCGAGATCGGCTGGCCCATTGCGTTCTTCAGCGGGCCGAGGAAGGCGCCGCTCTGGGAGTAGACGTTGATCTTTCCGTCGCCGAAGTTGCCGATCAGCATGTCGCCGCTCGCGCCGCCGAAGCCCTTCGGCGCCATCGCAATCCCCCACGGGGAGTTGAGCGCGCCGCGCGAGGCGAAGCGCTTGAGCAGCTTGCCGCCCTTGCTGTAAAGGTCGACGAAGCCGTGGCCGGCGCCAGAGACGTCGTCCTCGGCCTTGGCGTCCTGCTTGGCGTAGCTGACGACGATGTCAGTGTTGATCGTGTCGATCCCGAACGGCGCGTAGCCCTTCGGCAGCTTGCTGTCGCGGAAGGCGCCCTTCTTGTGCACCCGCATGAAGTTGCCGTCCCAGACGTCCACCTTGTTGTTGTGGAAGTCGGTGGCGTAGAGCCGCGGGCCCTTGGACGTGTCCGCGATTGCCAACCCCTTGAAGATGGCGTCATGGGCTGAGGCCACGGTCTGCGCTGTCGTCAGCGGCGGCACGTCCTGGCTCCAGGCCGTGATCTTTCCGGCCTCCGAGGAGAACAGGAAGTTCGCCGGCCCCTTCTTCGCGCCCGCCTTGACGACGAACGACTTCGAGCCGTTGAAGACGGTTCCGGACGGCGCGCCGCCTGGGATCTTGACCGTCAGCGGGACCTTGGTCACCGGGGTCGAGCCCACATCGCCCTGGTAGAGCGTCGACACGTCGGTGCCGTTGTCGGCAATCCACCCGGGGGTGGCGGGCTTGGTGCCGAAGGAGAGCCCCCACGCGTTAACGAGGCTCTTGTCCATCACGTCGGCCTTGCCGGCCTGGTCGGAGACGAGGTTGTGAGTCTTGAAGGCGCCGAGCGAGGTGCCGTATCCCTTGCCGGTCGCGCCGCTAGCGAGCGCGGAAGCGCCCACCGCCAGTAGGGCCGCTCCGATCAGCGCAATCCCTGCGCGCCTACCGGTTCCGGACCACCCAGTGCGCTGATGACCCTGCTCTGCTGAACCCACTATCGCGTCTCCTCACACGTCGTCGGAGGCCGGCCGAACCCGGCCATTCGCCCCTGACTACCGGTCGAGGTGGGCAGAAGTTCAACCTAAAGACGGAGAACTCGGGACGCGGGTACCGTAGGCGCAGAGCACGCCGCCGACCCAGGAGGGAACCATGGCCAACATCCTCTGTGTCCTTTATGCCGATCCGGTCGACGGCTACCCGCCGTCGTACCCCCGCGACGTCGTCCCGCGGATCGAGCGCTACCACGACGGGCAATCGACGCCCACGCCCGAGGCGATCGACTTCACGCCCGGCGAGCTGCTCGGATGCGTGTCCGGGGAGCTCGGCCTTCGCAAGTTCCTCGAGGCAGCAGGGCACACCCTGGTCGTCACCTCCGACAAGGACGGCGCCGACTCCGAGTTCGAGCGCCGCCTCCCCGAGGCCGACGTCGTCATCTCACAGCCATTCTGGCCGGCGTACCTGACCGCGGAGCGCATCGCCATGGCGTCCAACCTGAAGCTCGCGATCACCGCGGGCATCGGCTCCGACCACGTGGACCTTCAGGCGGCGATCGACAGCGGGATCACGGTCGCCGAGGTGACGTACAGCAACTCGATCAGCGTCTCCGAGCACGTGGTGATGATGATCCTGGCCCTAGTCCGCAACTACATCCCCTCGTACAGGGTGGTCATGAACGGCGGCTGGGACATCGCGGATTGCGTTTCGCGCTCATACGACCTCGAGGGGATGCAGGTTGGCACCGTTGGCGCCGGGCGCATCGGCTCGGCGGTCCTGCGCCGCCTGGTCCCGTTCGAGGTTGGCCTGCACTACACCGACCGCACCAGGCTCCCGGACGACGTCGAGTCCGAGCTCGGCGTGACCTACCACCCGGATGCAGCCTCGCTGGTCGAGGTCTGCGACGTGGTGACGATCAACGCGCCGCTCCACCCGGAGACCGAGCACCTCTTCGACGACGCGTTGATCGGGAAGATGAAGCGCGGCGCGTATCTCGTCAACACCGCTCGCGGCAAGATCTGCGACCGCGACGCGGTGGTCCGGGCGCTCGAGAGCGGCCAGCTGGCCGGCTACGCGGGCGACGTGTGGTTCCCGCAACCCGCCCCGGCCGAACACCCGTGGCGCTCGATGCCGCATCACGGCATGACGCCGCACATCTCGGGCACGAGCCTGTCGGCCCAGGCCCGCTACGCCGCGGGCACCCGCGAGATCCTCGAGTGCTTCCTCGAGGGGCGCCCGATCCGTGACGAGTACCTGATCGTGGACGCCGGATCGCTCGCCGGCACGGGAGCGCAGTCGTACAGCGCGGGCGATTCGACCTCGGGCTCGACCTGATTCACCAGCGCACCCCCAGCCGGCGTGACGCCGGCAGCTAGCTCGAGAGAATCTCGTTCGCGGTCCGCTCGCCCGACTCGAGCGCCGACTCCATATTCCCCCAGAAGAAGCTGCCGGTCTCGGTTCCCGCGAAGTGAATCCGGCCTACCTGCTTGCCGAAGAGATAGCGGTACTCGGTCAGCATGCCGGGCGGGAAGAACGACGCTGCACCGCCTCTCAGCCACGGGTCCGTGCACCAGTTGTGCAGGAGGAACTTCTTCGGATTGCGCGCCTCCGGCCCGAGGGCGAGAGCGAGGCTGTCGCAGATGTTCTTCTGCTGCTCGGACTTCGACATCGTGCTCAGCTTCCGCGCGTGGACGTTCTCGACCAGGCAGAACAGCACGCCCGGCTTGCCGTCCTTCGGCGAGTTGTCGAACGTCCCCGAGAACGCCTCTGAGTTCGACTGGATGATCCCGTTCAGGCCCTTGTCACGCCAGAACGGCGTGTCATAGACCGGGAAGAACTTGATGCAGGATCCATTCCCGGTCCGCTGCACGGACTGGTTGCGCTTCACCGGCATGATCGGGTCGAACTGGATCTGCTGGGTCGCGGTGGGTGACATCGCGACGACCACGTCATCGCACGCCCACTTTCCCTTCGGGGTCGTCACCCGCACCCGCTTGCCCCGTTCGATCAGGGTGACCGGGGTCTTGAGCTCCGTGATCTGGCGAAGAGGCTTCGCCAGCCCCTCGACGAGTCGCCCGGTGCCGCCGACGATGCGGTCCGAGAGCACGCCCTGCCCGATCGTCACCATCTGGAGCGGGCCACCGCAGGACTGGCCGACGAACAGGTAGTGGAGGAGCGAGACATCTCTCGCCTCGACGCTCACCGGCCCGCCCATCGCGATCCCGGCGAAGTCACGCGCCACCGGGTTGGAGATGTTCGCCTCGATCCACGTCTGGCACGTCTGGGAGTCCCACTCCTCTGCGAGCGGGGCCTTCCACGGCGCCTCGAGCGGCACCTCCTTGGCCATCTTCGTCAGATTGACGAATGCCTTGACAAGCTGCTGGGTGCCGTCGCCGGGGAGCTTGGGAATCGTCGTCCCGCTGAAGTGACTCACCTTGCCGTCGATGATCAGGCTCGAGTTCCCCTTCGTGTAGTTCTGGTACGTCTTCAGCTTGAAGCGCTTCATCAGCTTCTGGATGATCCGCTCCTCCGAGTTGATCCACTGGGCACCGGCCTCGGAGACGTCGTTGCGCTTCGGTCCGACCTGGAGATTGAGCACGCGGCCGCCCACCCGGTGGCTCCCTTCGAGGATGACCACCTTTTTCCCGGCCTTCGTCAGCAGTTCGGCGGCGTAGAGCCCGGCCAGGCCGGCGCCGACCACCACCACGTCGACCTTCTTCTCCCTACCCCGCTCGGCCGCCGCAACCGCCGTCGCGGGAAGCGCGGCCACCGCCGTACCGGCCGCCGCGCCCTTGACAAGCGCGCGCCTGCTGATTGCGCCTTCCATTGGACCCTGCCTTTCACTTAGTGAGTGGCCCACGCTGCCCCACTTAGTGAGTGGCCCACGCTGCCCAGACCGTGATGGCGCGAGCCTAACCGACAGCGGCGGCGTTTCAACCGGGAAAAAGTGAATCCAACGCGTTGCTGAAAGCCCGGGTGTGGTCGTCCACGTCGGCCTCGGTCGTGGCCGGGCACATCAGCGCCATGTTGTGGAACGGCGTCATCAGGATGCCCCGGTTGAGCGCGTGGAGGTGGAGGAAGCGCTCGAGCTCGTGGTCGCTGCTCGCCGCCGCCTCCGAGCCGTTTCGGGGTGGGGCGGGGCGGAAGCCGTACTCGACGCGGCAGCCGAGGCGGGTGACGTGCCACGGCGCCTCGTGGGCGACGATCACGTCGTTGACGCCGGTCTCGAACCTCTTGCCGAGCTTGATCATGCGCTCGAAGGCCTCCTCCGTGAGGACCCGCTCGAGCGTCGCCCGCGCCGCTGCCAGCGAGAGCGCGTTGCCGGAGAGCGTGCCGCCGATACCGCCGACGTCGGTGACCTCCAGCGTCTCCATGTAGGCGGCGACCCGGTCGGCCAGCTCCTCGCTCATGCCGTATGCGGCAGCCGGCACGCCGCCCGCGATCGGCTTGCCGAGGGTGACGAAGTCCGGCTCCAGGCCGTGGGCCGCCGTATAGCCGCCCGGGCCCGCGGACAGCGTGTGGGTCTCGTCGATCGCGAGCAGGGTGCCGTGATCGTGGGTGAGCGCCCGGAGGGCGTCGTGGTAACCCGGGTCCGGCAGGATGATCCCGATGTTCGTCATCGCCGGCTCGGCGAGGACGCAGGCGACATCGCCCTCCGATAGCGCCCGGTCGAGCGCTTCTGTCGTCGTTCCACTCGATCGCCTTCGTCGTCTCCGCCACGTCCACCGGCGGGCCGACGTTGTAGGGGCGCGAGCGGGTCTCGCCGTCGATCTCGATCGCGAACGTCTCGTCGACCGTGCCGTGGTAGCACCAGGCGTAGACGAGGACCTTCGGCTTGCCCGTGATCGCCCGCGCCAGGCGGATCATGGCGCGGTTGGCGTCCGTGGCCGTGAGCGTGAACTGCCAGTACGGGAGACCGAAGCGGCGGCCGAGCTCCTCGCCGACCCAGCTCGAGTCCTCGGTAGGGAGCATCAGCGTGATGCCACGGGCGGCCTGCGCCGCGATCGCCTCGGCCGTGCGGCGCGGGTGAGTGCCCGGTCATCGCGCCGGTGTCGCCGAGGCAGAAGTCGACGTAGGAGTTGCCGTCCACGTCGGTGAAGTGGGCGCCCGAGGCCTCCGCCACGAACACGGGGTGGGCGCCGGCCCATTCGGTCATCCACGGCATCGGCACCCCGGCCAGGAGCGACTGCTTCCCCTGCTCGAAGAGCTCCTTCGAGCGCGGGTGCTGCTCGACGAATCGCTCCTCCTCCGCTCGCAGGAGCCCACGAAGCCGCTTGCGATCCATCGCCCCGGTCACGCGGCCAGCATATGCCGCCCACGGCGGGGTTTCACAGGGCGATGACTTCGGGCGCTCGGAGGGGTCTAACTTGCAGTTAGGCCACAACCACAGGAGGAGGCGCATGCCCGAGACAGAAGCAGCAACCCGCATCACCGGGGTGGGAACCGTGATCGTGACTGTCAGCGACCAGGACCGCGCGGTCGAGTTCTTCACCGAGAAGCTGGGCTTCGAGAAGCGCAGCGACACCCCCTACGGAGACGGCCAGCGCTGGGTCGACGTGGCGCCGGCCGGCGCCTCCGTGACCATCGCCGTGGTCCCGCCGATGGGGGAGGGCTCGCCCGGCGGCGAGACCGGCATCGCGTTTGCGACCGAGGACATCGACGCCGACCACGCCGACCTGCGCGAGCGCGGAGTCGACGTGGACGATGAGGTCATGCGCATGGGCGGCCCCGTGCCGCCGATGTTCTTCTTCCGCGACCCCGACGGGAACCGGTACCTGATCGTCGGCGAGCCAGCCTGACGACGACGGAGCTGTGCGGGATTCGGGGCCGCTATGGCAGCCCTGGATCCCGCATCGCGCATCATTGAGGGGTGACCGAGGATCTCGCACCTCTCTCAGGCGAGAGCTACTGCTACCTGACGACCACCGGCCGCGTCAGCGGCGAGCCGCGTGAGATCGAGATCTGGTTCGGCCTCGAGGGCTCGACCGTATACATGCTCTCCGGCGGGCGCGACCGCTCAGACTGGGTGAAGAACCTGACGCGGGAGCCCCGCGTCGCGGTCCGGATCGCCGAGCGGACCTTCGACGGGCGCGCTCGGATGGTCGAGAACCCGGACGAGGACGTTCGTGCCCGCGAGCTCCTCTTCGAGAAGTACTCGCCGGAGTACTCCGGCGACCTCGCCGATTGGCGCGAGCGATCGCTGCCGATCGCGGTCGACCTCGCCACCTAACCTCCCATTTGACATACCGATTGGTATCTGGTTGCATACCGACCGGTATCTGAGTGACTCAGCCCAGCCACACCTTTCTGTTTGCGGATCTCGTCGGGTTCACCGCGCTTGCGGAGCTCGAGGGCGACGGTCGCGCCCTTGCCGTAGCGCTCGAGTTGCAGCGGCGCACCGGCGGATTGCTCTCGGATCACGGAGCCGAGCAGGTGAAGGCGATTGGCGACGGGTTGATGCTCCGCTGCACGAAGCCCGCGGCTGCGGTCAGTCTCGGCCTGCGGATGGTCGAGATCATGGAGGAGCCGGGTCTTCCCCCGGTCCGCGTCGGCATCCACACCGGGCCGGCACTCGGGAGCGGTGGAGACTGGTACGGGCAGACGGTGAACGTCGCAGCCCGCCTGTGCGCGGTCGCGCCCCCGGGGCGGGTCCTCGTCAGCGAGGCGACCTGCACAGGGGCAGGTCGGATGCGCGGCGTGGATCTCGGCGAGCGCGAGCTCCACTGGCTTCGCAACGTCTCGGAGCCGATCGCCACCCATCTGGTGCAGCCGCGTAGCGACGTCCGCGCCAAGGTGGGTGAGGCACTCGGTCACGCGCTCGGCGGGTCCGCTTGCGCTTCGGAGGCAATGGCATGAGCGTCGACGGCTCGGTATCGCTGCCCCCCGGCCCCCGGATGCCGCGTGCACTCCAGACGGCGATCTGGTTCGGCAACGCACAGTGGATGCTTGCTCAGAGCGCGGCGCGCTTCGGCGACACATTCACGCTGCAGATCCTCAACGAGGGGAAGTGGGTCGTGCTCTCTCACCCAGACCACGTCAAACAGGTCTTCACCGGTGACCCTCGCGTCTTCCACGCCGGCGAGGGGAACCAGATTCTGCTGCCGGTGCTCGGCGAGCACTCCGTGCTCCTGCTTGACGAGGGCGCGCACATCGAGCAGCGAAAGCTCCTGCTGCCGCCCTTTCACGGAAAGCGCATGGAGCGCTACGGGGAGCTGATGGGCGAGATCGCCGCTGCCGAGATCGAGCGCTGGCCCCGCAACGAGCCGTATCGCCTGCGTCCGCGCATGCAGGCGCTGACGCTGGAAATCATCCTCCGAGCCGTATTCGGCCTCAGCGAGGGGGAACGGCTCCTGCGACTCCGAACCGAGCTGCGGCGCCTGCTCGACCTGGTGACCGACCCCCGGATGATGGTCTTTCCGGCGCTGCTCGGCCCGCAGCGGCTCGCTCGCATGAAGTCCTTCGTGCGCGAGATCGCGAGGGTCGACGGGCTGATCTACGACGAGATCGCTGAGCGGCGCCGCGCCAGCGACCTCGAGGAGCGCGACGACATCCTCTCTCTGCTCCTGCAGGCACGCCACGAGGACGGAAGCCCGATGAGCGACACCGAGCTGCGCGACGAGCTACTCACGTTGCTCGTCGCCGGTCACGAGACGACCGCGAATGCCCTCGCATGGGCGGTCGAACGCCTGATCCGCCATCCGGACAAGCTCGATCGGCTCACGGAGGAGGCGCGTGCCGGCGAGACGGAGTACCTGGACGCCGTCATCACCGAGACGCTGCGGCTGCGGCCCGTCATCTCGATCGTGGCGCGCCGGCTCACCGAGCCGGTGGAGATCGGTGGCTGGGAGCTGCCGGCGGGCATCACCGTCACGCCATCGATCTACCTGGTCCACCGCCGCCCCGACGTGTATCCCGATCCGGAGCGCTTCCTTCCCGAGCGCTTCATCGACAACCCGCCCGGCACATACACGTGGATTCCGTTCGGCGGTGGCGTGCGCCGGTGTCTTGGCGGCGCCTTCGCGCAGTTCGAGATGCAGGTGGTGCTGGCGGAGCTCGTTCGCCGCCACAGGCTCGAGCCGACGCGCGCCGAGTCCGAGCCAGTCAAGCGGCGTGCGATCACCGAGACGCCGCGCCGCAACGCGGAGGTGATCGTCCGATGAGTCGGGAGGGTGGTCTGAGCCGAGTGGAGAAGCAGGAGCGCACTCGCGGCGCTCTGCTGCGGGCGGCCTCGAAGCTTTTCTGCAGGCGGGGGCTCGAGGGCACCTCGATCGACGAGATCGCCGAGGCCGCGGGTTATACGAAGGGCGCCTTCTACGCGAACTTCAAGAGCAAGGAAGAGCTCTTTCTGGTCATGCTGGACGAGAAGTTCTCGCACGAGCTCGAGCGGCTCGACCGGGACCTCGCCGGGACGGACGATCCCGATCAGGAGGCACGTACGGCGGCCACCGAGTTCATCCACCTTGCCTCGGACGACGAGTGGCCGCGGCTCTACTTCCAGTTCGCGGCGCACGCCGCACGCAACGAGGAGTTCCGCGAGGAGCTCGCGACGCGCCAGCACGCCATGCGCGATCGGCTTGTCAAGGTCTATGAGCGCTGGATCAACGACTATGAAGCGGACCCGCCACTCCCGCTGGCGGATATCGCAGCGATGACCTACTTCATGGCCGATGGTTTCCTGGTGGATCGTCTGATCGAGCCAGGGCTCCGGGAGGACCTGTATCCGATGATGCTGGCCGTCTTCTTCAAGGGCCTCCAAGCGATGGCGATGGGGTGGGAGCCATCGCTCGAGGAGGCCGCGTCAGAAGCCGGTTAGGTGGCAACTCGTCGTGTGGACGATTCGCTCGGATAGGGTCACGCGCGTGGCTCGGGTCTGGGGAGTGATCTCGATGGCTACGGTGGCGCTGGCCGTAACGGCGGGCAGCGCGTCGGCCGTGTCGATCCCGTCGGTGCCGCCGCCTGCGTCGCTGCCCGCCTTCTTGGGCCACGCGTTCAAGGGCAAGCCGGTCCACAACACGACCAAGCCGCCGCAGAACCCGTTCCTCGCCAAGAACCCGAACAGCAACATCCACAACGACACGTGGATGACCGACGCGTACGACCGCGCGGGGCCGCTTGGCAGCAACCTGCAGGCGACGTCCGAGCAGATGCGGCCCGCGGTCTGCGGCTCGATCGCCTTCGACACGCATGGCCAGGTCGTAAGCGTCTGCCCGTCCGCGATCGCGGCCCCGCAGGCGCGCATCATCGACCCGGACACGCTGGCCACGGTCGCCACCTACGACCTCCCGACCGCCCCCGACCCGCCTGGCACCAAGACGTACCAGAACTTCACGGGCGGCGGCTACTTCTTCCTCGACAACAAGAATCGGCTCTGGGTCCCCACCAAGACCGACCACATCTTCGTCCTGCGCGAGACGGCGGGCGGCACCGGGCTCGAGAAGGTCGGCGACTACGACCTGACCGGCGTCCTGGACGAGTCCACCGAGCGCATCACCTCGGCGCTCCCTGACTTCAACGGCCTGATCTGGTTCGTCTCCAAGAAGAACGGCAAGATCGGGACGCTCGATCCCAAGACGGGCCGGATCAAGGTGATGAAGCTGGGCGAGGAGGTCGAGAACTCGTTTGCGGTCGGCGAGCGGGGCGTCTTCATCGTCTCCGACAAGCGGATGTACCGGTTCCAGGCGAAGGGCAACGGCAAGCCGTACATCACCTGGCAGCACGGCTATCCGAACTCCGGGATCGTCAAGCCGAGCCAGGTCGACGCCGGCTCGGGAACGACCCCCACGATCCTGAACGGCGGCTACGTCGCGATCACCGACAACGCGGACCGGATGGACGTGGTGGTCTACCGCACCAGGAACAAGCTCAAGAAGGGCCAGCACCGCAAGGTGTGCCGGGTGCCGGTGTTCGAGAAGGGCGCCAGCGCGACCGAGAACTCCCTGCTCGGCGTGGGCCGCTCGCTGGTCGTCGAGAACAACTATGGCTACCAGGACCCGTTCGGCCCCAATTCCGGCGCCGTGACCCAGCCCGGCTTCGCGCGCGTCCACATCAACAAGAGCGGCAAGGGCTGCAAGAAGAACTGGACCAACCACGACGTCCGCGCGCCGACTGTGGTGCCGAAGGTCTCGACCGCGACTGGGCTCATCTACGCCTACGCTCGTCCTCCGGATCCGAGCGGCTCGCAGGGCTACTACTGGACAGCGATCAACTACCGCAACGGCAAGACCGTGTGGCAGCAGTACGCGGGCTCGGGCCTCGTCTACAACAACAATTACGCTGGCCTCGCGATCGGCCCGGACGGCACCGCCTACCTGGGCGTGATCGGCGGCATCGTCGCCCTGCGCGACGGCCCATAGAACAGCGCCCGGCTACCCGCCGAGGTAACGCGCGACAGCGATGCGCGGATCGGCGAGATTGGCCTCGGACACGTACCCGGCGACCACGATCTTGCCGTTCGGATCGAGCGCGACCCCGCGCCCAAACGAGAACGGTCCCACCGACGTCGTGACGCGCCCGTCGCCCGAGAAGATCGGATCGAGCGCCCCGTCCGGCGTGTAGCGCGCCAGCGCGAACGCCGAGCGCGAGTTGTCTTCGTCGAAAGTCCAGCCCGCGGCGACGATGCGCCCCTGATCGTCAATCGCCAGGCCAGTGGCGTCACTGCGATCTCGCCCGAAGGAGGTGTATGACTTTCCGTCGCCGGAGAACGAGTGATCAAGCGCCCCGTTCGGTTGGTACCGGGCCAGCGCGAATTCGTATTTAGAGGGATTCGCGAAGGATGCCAGCCCTCCAACCACGATCCGGTCAGAATCGTCGACCGCGACCGTCTCGCCCCCGCTGGCATTGGCGGCCATCGCGGTCGTGAGCGTCCCGTCGCCCGAGAAGGAGGAGTCGAGCCCTCCGCGCGGGCCGTAACGCGCCACGGCAAAGGTGTCGTTCGTCCTGCCCGCGACGACGATCCGCCCCTTGGAATCGAGCGCGACGGCCTGCCCGAAGGCGTTGTGGGCGTTGGGGAACTCGGTTTGCAGCTGGCCATCGCCCGAGAAGGAGGTATCAGGGTTGCCATTCGGCATGTACCGCGCAAGTGCGAAGAATGTGCCGGCCGGATGCTTGAAGCTGAGCCCGGCGGCGACGATCCGCCCCTGACCGTCGATGGTGACCCCGTCGGCCTGGTCGTCCCCCGCGCCTCCGATCGGCGTGAGCGTCAGGCCGTCGCCGGAGAATGACGGGTCGGGGGTTCCGTTCACCCGGAACCGTCCGACGGCGAAAACCTGATTTCGCTTCGGATCGGCGGGGTTCTGGGCGTACCCGGCAGCGACGATCCGGTCCTGTGAGTCGATCGCGATGGACCGCACGATGAACTGGGTGTCCGTCCGACCATCGCCGGAGAACGAGTCGTCGAGGGTGCCGTTCGGCCTGTATCGCTCGATGGACGTCTCGCTCGCCACGACGATGCGACCGCGCGAATCGATCGCCACCGGCCCCCCGCCGCCGCCCTGGTAGGCGTTCGAGCTCGTGACGATCCCATCGCCGGCGAAGCTCGGATCGAGGTCGCCGGCAGCAGCGATCGCCGAACCGGGGACCGCCAGGCAAGCGATCGCCACGCCGAGGAGCGCGAGCATGCCCGCACCTCGTCGCCTTGTCGAATCGGGGCTATCTCCCTGTCGATTCACGATCAATCCCTACTGCGAAACAAGCGTGCGGGCCGGAGGTAGCGGCGTCGGGGGAGCAGCTCCCTTTCGTGAGACGAACCGCGCCGATTGTCTCACTCCGCACTAAGTTGTCAAGGGGTATCGAAGGGCTTCAGACGGCCGTCGTCCGCCAGGAGCGCCAGGGCCTCCGGGCTGGGCTCGACGACCTCGTCCGAGGTGAGGTAGTCCGGATAGGCCGCCCTGAGGCCGGTCGTGTGGCCGATCGACGCGAGCAGGAGGAAGAGGGGGCGCTGCACGGAGGGCGGGGGAGAGGTGACGACCATGACGTCGCGATACGTGTTCGCGATGACCGCGAGCTGGAGGAGCCCCGGCAGGCCCCGGCGGTTCGCCTTGCCGTCCCGCGCGAGGCCGAAGAGGGTGCCGAGCATCTCGAAAAAGCCGTCGCCCGGGTTAACCTCCACCACCACCTCGGCGGTCTCGGGGCCCACCTGCCACCAGTCGTGGCGCGTCCCCGGCGGGACGGTGGCGTGATCACCCGGGGCCAGGACGCGCTCCTCGCCGTCGATGAGGAAGCCGACCTGGCCGCGGATGACGTGGAAGCGCTCGGTCAGGGTGGGGTGGAAGTGCTCCGCCGCGACGCGGCCGCCCGGGCTGACGAACAGATGAGCGACGAGGACGCGCTCCGGATGCTGGGCGGGGTCGGTCAGGATGACGACCCGCTCGCCGGTGGCCGGGTTCTCGAAGACCTGACCGCGCCGGTCCATCGCTCGCACGGTAGCCGCTCCGTCTTCACCGGGCCGTAGCCTCGGCGCTCGATGGGCGAGGTGATCGAGGGAATCGGCGCCGAGCAGCAGAAGCGGATCGACGAGCTCCGTAAGGCCGGAGGCTTCTTCTGGATCGACGTCTCGCTGAGCCAGACCAGCCGCGAGGCACTCGGCGAGGCGCTCGGGATTCCCGATCACGCGCTCGACCCCCTGCTGGGCTTCAAGCAGGACCTGCCGCCCTCACGCAAGTTCCACGTCGACGACGATCACGTGATCTTCGCCTTCACCTGCTTCCTCGATCAACCCGAGGAGGCGGAGTCGATCAACCAACCCCTGCGGCCGCTCGAGGTGCACGTCATGATCACCGGCGACTACATCCTCACCCTCCACCAGCGGGCGATCTCGCTGCCGGACGTGCTGGACCCCGATCCACCGGCGGGGCGCAGTGAGCAGTACGTGGTCTACGCGATCCTCGACGCGATGGTGGCGACTGGCTTCGATGCCCTCAACGAGGCGGAGTTGACACTGGAGGGGATGCAGCTGTTTTCGACCGATATGCGCGCCGCCCGGGTCCGCATGGGGACCCTCCGGGCCGTCAACTCCCGGCTCGCGCGCATGCGGCGCCGTCTGGGGCCGCAGCGCGGGATCTTCGAGCGGATCAGCGAGGAGATCGGCCGGATTAAGGGCCTGCAGGCCGACAACCAGCAGTACTTCGAGCGCATCTACTTGCAGCTCAGCCGCCTCGTCGACGGGATCGACGCCGCCTCCGACGGGATGGCGAAGCTGATCGACCTGCGCCTCAACGAGACGATCTACTGGCTGACCGTCGTCGCGACGGTCTTCCTGCCACTCACCTTCGTGACCGGGTTCTTCGGCATGAACTTCGGCTGGATGGTCGACCGCATCGACTCTTTTCTCGCGTTCCTGCTGCTCGGCATCGGAGCCTCCGTGGCCGGCGCGGCTGCGACCGTGTTGCTGGTGCGCCGCCGCGGCACCCCGGTCGAGCCCGGTCAGGCGAAGCCGCCGGGCGGCTGAGGCCTATACATTCGGGCCTCACCCCCAAGAGCCACGATTCGAGGAGGAGAGGCTGTGAAGGTAGGAGTTGGGCTTCCGTCCACGATCCCCGGCGTCGATCGCGACTCGCTGCTCACCTGGGCGAGCAAGGCGGAGGAGCGCGGTTTCTCCACGCTGGGAACGATCGACCGCGTCGTCTACGGGAACTACGAGTCGCTGATCGCCCTCGCAGCGGCCGCGGCGGTGACCGAGCGAATCCGGCTGACGACGGACATCCTCTTGGGACCGATTCGCGGCAACGGAGGGATGCTCGCTAAGCAGGCAGCGACGATCGACTCGCTCTCGAACGGCCGCCTCACGCTGGGGATTGCGGTTGGGCTCCGCGAGGAGGACTACTCCGCGACCGCAACGCCCTTCCACGAGCGCGGCAAGCTGTTCGACGCTCAGCTCGCGGAGATGAAGCGAGTCTGGAGGGGGGAGGAGTACGGACCGGCCGGCGCCATTGGGCCGCCGCCCTCGCATCCCGACGGCCCCGAGCTCATCATCGGCGGCACCGTCTCCGCCACCTTCCGGCGCGTCGCCGAGTACGGCCACGGCTGGACAATGGGCGGCGGCACCCCGGACCAGTTCAGGGAGATGTCGGAGAAGGTGAAGGGGGCCTGGTCCGATGCGGGCCGCGAGGGCGACCCGCGGCTGATCGCCCTCTGCTACTACGGGCTCGGTGAGCATGCGGAGGAAGCCGCCAAGGAGGACCTGGGCGACTACTACGCGTGGCTCGGCGAGGACATCGCAGGCGCGATCGTCGCGAGCGCGGCGACCGACGAGGACACGATCCGCGGCTACCGCGATGCCTTCGCCGAGGCCGGCGCGGACGAGCTGATCTGCTTCCCGACCTCGACCGACCCCGCGCAGGTGGACCTGCTGGCAGACGCGGTGCTCTAGCGGTAAACGCGCTACCAGCGTGATTTACGTGAGCGCCGTGTGAGTTCCGCCTGGGGCGTTGTTAACATGCCGCCGCTCTGAGCTGAGTCCCCGCCACATATCGCGGGGATCGGGGGACCCAATCGTTTGGGGCGAATCGCGGCCCGAGCGCCGCGTAGCGCCATCTTCGGCGCGAGCCCGTCAGCTAACCCCGAAAGCCATGGAAGAGCAACGCAGTGCACGAATTGCCCGCCGCGAGGCGGAGAAGACCCGTCTTCATCAACTCACCCCACCGGGGGTGAACCGGTAGCCAGGACCCGCCCCCTGGCCGTGGTTGACACGGCCCGGGGGCGGGAGTGAGAAGGCAGGAGGGCGCGCCGGGGCCGCGATGCGGCCGCGGCCCCCGCGCCGCCCAGTCCCCTAGCCGAAGGCGTGGCCGTTGCGGTTGCCGAAGCGGTCGCGCGCGGCCCCGGCCGGGATCGTCACCTTGGCGCCCCGCGGGGCCCGGGTCTCGAACACGCCGCCGGCGCCCGTCTTGACGGTGCGGCGGTGTCCGTCGACGACGAAGGTCACGCGGCCGCCGCCCGTCACCTTGTCGGGCCGCGCCGTCAGGCTCGCATTCGAGTCCGGTGGCGGCTCACCGACGTCCTCGCGAACGATCGGCTTGGGGTAGTGGACCTCGACCGCGACGCGGCCCGCGGGGGCATGCACCCGCTGAACGGTCATGGCGCTTGACGGCTTCAGGCGGAACGGCCGCGAGGTCAGGTCGTAGCGATTGGCCGTGATCCGGAAGCGGTAGGTGCCCAGGCGGTGGTTGTACGGCGCCTCCCACTCGGCGTGGTAGAGGCCGTTCGAGTCCACCTGCCAGAGGACATCAAGGCCCAGATCCGAGTCCACCGTTCGCCAGTGCCCGCCGGAGCGGCGCTGGACGTTCACGAAGGCCCGCCCCAGCGGCCGGTCGAGTCCGCGGGGGCCGCCCTGCCAGGCGACCGTGGGGTGCAGAGGCGGCGGGTGGTCCGCTGCGGCTGCCTGACGATTCTGCCGTGCTCGGCGCCCTTCGGGAAGGGAGGCGACTTCGCCCTGATGCCGTTGCGCGGGTCGTACGCATACGGCTTCGGCGCCTTGTCCCCACTGACCAGGTCCCGCGTCAGCTGCACGAGGGTCTCCTGGAGCGCCACCGAGCTGGCGCGCCCATAGACCGTCGCCGCGCCCTCGTAGTGCTGGGCGTCGTACTCCTCGGGGGTCGTGAAGTAGTCGGCGTACTCGTTCGCCAACCCGGAGATCACGGCGCGGACCACTCCATGGCCGGCTGCGGCCCGCTCGACCGCGTGACGCACCCTGCGGCCCATCTCCTCGGTCATCTCGCCTGGGACGGAGACGACCATGCGATCGCCGACCTGGAGTGCCATCAGCGGGACGGCGCGCGGCACGTTCAGCGGGATCGGCGTCTGGATCTTGTCGCCCTGCGCGCCGGCCCCGACCGGCAGGTGGTCGCCCTCGAACGGGACCCGTGTCTCGTCGTACAGCGGCCCGCGGCCCTCCTCGGAGCCGGTGAACTCCGCCTGGCCGAACACGCCCTTGTTCGCCACCGGCCCGGCCGGCGTCTGCTGGCCGCAGAAGCACATCCGGGTCCAGCGGCGCGCGAGGGTGGGGGTGCGGTCCATGTGGCTTCCGGCCTGGCGCCAGGCGGCCATGAACTTGCGCGCCTCGACGGTGCCGACGTGGTCGGCCTGCGCAGGACCCCACTTGTCCAGGCCCGAGGACTGGTCGCCCTCGTCCGTGTTGCCGTACGCATCGACCACGTCCTGGCCCTTCGGGACGTCTCCCTTGCGGCGTATCGCCCGCTCGACCAGGTGCGTCGCGGCCCCGTGGTGGTCTTCGTTGTAATAGGTGAACTGGTAGTGGTTGACCGTCCCGTGGTTGGCGAACGTCGACCACATGCCGACCGGCACGTCCCGCCCGCCGATGATCTTGTCCACGCGGAGCACGTTCGCCCCGGGGTCGATCGTGTGCAGGCGGCCCTTCGGGTCTTCGCTCACCTTGCCCTTCCCGTACGGGAGGTGGATGCCGTGGTCGTACAGGTGGGCCTCGAGGGAGCGGTTCTTCGTGAGGTGGTCGATGCTGACCTCGCCCCAGCCGAGCTTGCCCGGCCCGAGGTCGGCGTTCGCCCGGCGGATCGCCTGGGCGAGCTGGCGCACCTCGAACGAGTAGAGCTGCGGGTCCAGTTTGCCCGTGAGGTCGAAGCTCGTCGGCGACTTGATGGTCATGAAGACCGAGTTGTAGGTCGGGAAGTTGTAGAAGCCCGTCGGCGCGGCGTGCGTGTGCGAGGCGGAGTCGAGGACGTTGCGCTCCGAGAAGCCGAGGTCATGGACGCGCCTGGCGGCCTGGTCCATCATGCCGCCGGGGATCCCGTTCAGGTCCTCGCTGACGAGCGCGACCTTGCTGCCGCCGCGCCGGAGAACGATCACCCTCGCCCAGAGCCGCGTGTTCTGCCCGATGATGACGCCGTCCGAGCGAACCCAGCCCATCATGTAGTAGCCGGTCGGCGGGGTGATGTCCGCGCGGCCCACGCCCACCTGGAGCTTGGGCGCGGCGGACGCGGGCGGGCTCAGCGCGAGCGCGAGCAGGCCGGCCGCGACGAGCGTCAGCGCGAACCTGCGTCCTATTTGTGGCGCGGCCGCCATCACCGCAGAATCTAGGCGGCGGCCGCGCCCCGCGTGCCGGTTACCCGCGGCGACTACGTCTCGTCGACCACGTCCGGGTCGAGCTCGACGTCCTGCTGCCAATTGAGCACATGGACCGTGTCGCCGAGCATGGCGTGAATGATCCCGACCGCGTGCGCAGGCCCCTTCTTGAACTTCCTGTTCGCGTCCGCGGGATGGACTTCGAGCATCCACTCGTCCTCCGGGGCCTCGAAGTTCGGCGGCGAGCTTGCGGTCCCAACGAGCTTCTCGCCTTTCTGCGTGATCGTGATCGTCACGATCGCCTCGACCTCGCCCGGATCCCAACCAAGCTTTCCGCAGGCCTTGGCGACCCCATCCTCAACCCCCATTGGTGAATCGAACGCTGACCGCATCTGTTGAACCTCCTGGTCTCGCGACGTCCGCTCAGGCAGGCACCAGAACCTGAAGTGCCGAGCGGGCGCGTTGAGCACCGATCGTGTTTCCTTTTCTGTCGTACAGCGCGATCGCCTCTCGAAGCGCTCGCGCCGCCGACTTCCCTTCTCCGGCTACCCGGTACACCTCTCCTTGAGACAGGAGAGCATCCGCGTGATCGCACAGCCAATCCGTTCGCGCAGCCAGCTCCACCGCCTCCGAGCCAACCCGCTTCGCCTCCGTGAATTCACCGCTCCGCGCGAGGAGCCGGGCGCGGACAGTCCGCCAGACGATCTGCGCCGATACGTCGTCCTCGGCCGCCGCCTCCGCCTCGCGTGTGTGGGCCCAGGCCTCATCCGCGCGCCCCTGTTCCTCGAGCACCTGGGCCAGCATGGCAGCCGTGTCCGCGAGGAGCGCCTTCTCGCCCATCCCCGCCAGCAGCTCGTATCCCGCGCGCAGGATCGCCTCGGCGCCGGCGGCATCGCCGGCGACCAGTGCCACGTACGCCTCGTGATGCGACACGGCCGTGTGCATCGTGACGCCGAGGTCGGCAAGCGTGGCGTTGCTTTCGGCGATCAATCGGCGGGCGACGTCGATCTCCCCACGCATTGCGTGTAAGCCGGCGAGGGGGTGAAGCATCATCGCTTGGGCTCGCGAGTGGTCTCGAAGCCGTGCGCGAATGCTCTCGCAGCGGGCGATCGCATCAGGGACCGGCGTCGGCCCGGCGAGCGCGGATGAGGCCAGCCACATCAAGGCATCCGACCATCCGCGTTCGTCACCAGCCCGACGAGAGTGGTCCGCCGCTCGCTCCCACGCCCCGTCGGCGCTCGCCGAGCGGGCCTCGATCCAATGCACGAGGCCGCGCAGACGCCAAAGCCGCCCGAGCCCGAGGTCGTCGCCGGCCCGCCCGAGGGTCTCGAGCAGCGGTTCGAATCGATCACGGACCTCACGCGTGCCCTCCTCCGTATCGACCTGCAGCCGCAGGGACAGCTGGGCGACGGTGGCGTGGGCCTCCCCGAGGGCGTCGCTCCGTCGTGCGGCGGCTTCGACGGCGGCCGCGAGGACGCTCTCGGCCTCCGCCAGGCGCCCCGTCTCGGTTAGTGCGGATCCAAGCTCCGGCATGAGGAGGCCCTGCGTCGGGTCGTCGTCCGGGAGCAGCTCGGTCGCTCGCTCGAGGAGCCCGATGGCGGCCGGCATGTCGTCGCGGGCCAGGGCAGTGCGCCCGGCGCTTCCGAGATGGTCGGCCCCCCGGGCGGCGAGCTGCCGGTAGCGCTCGCGCGCCGCGGGCTCGAGCGCCAGGTGGCAATGGAATGCCTGCTCCAGGTGGTACCCGGCCACCTCCTCGTGCTCCCCCAGCTCGTAATCCGAGCGTTGCTCGAGCCAGCCGGCATGGCGTTCGTGCAGCTCGGCGCGACGCCGCTTGGGAACCACGTTGTACGTCGCGTCGCGGATCAGGATGTGATCGAACCGGTACGCCGTCTCGTTGGCGAACTCCGAACGTCCAGGGCGGATCAGCCTGCGATCGACGAGCCGATCGAGCGTCGCGTCGAGCCCATCCCGATGGTGATGCGGAACCAGGTCGGCAAGAGCAGCTCGATGGAAGGTGCGCCCCTCGATCGCGGCGCCCTCCATCACGGCGCGCTCAGCATCGGGGAGGCGATCGATGCGCGACGTCAGAACCGCCTGGATGGTCGGCGGGATTCCCGTCGACTCGTCACCAGCCTCGGCTCGCATCGCGACCATCTGCTGAAGGAAGAATGGGTTTCCCTCGGCGGCGGCAAGCAACTCCTCCCGGTCCTCGCCCGTGAGCCCTTCCCCCTCGGGCAGGCCGGCGAAGAGCGCGTTGGCCTCCGCCCGCGAGAGCGCTTCGAGTGGGACCGTGAGTGCACGATCGCCCAACGCCTCGCCCCAGCCGGGATGCGCGTCGGAAAGCTCGGGACGGGCGACGCAGACGACGAGCACCGGAACGCCGCCGGCCACCGTCGCGACGTGCTCCAGCAGCGCCAGAAGGCTCGGCTCGGCCCAGTGGATGTCCTCGACCGCGACGACGAGGGGTCGATCTCGCGCGACCCGCTCCATGAGCTTTCGGAACGCCCATTGGGCCTCCTCGACGGAGACGGTCCCGGGGACGAAGCCGGCTGCCCGGCAGACTCGCGCTGCGATCAGCTCGGACTCGGCGTCGGGCGTGTCACCATCGACCAGCGCAGCCACGGCCGCCTCGCTGGGCGCTCCGGCAAGCGCCCGCACGATCTCGGCCACCGGCCAGTACGTGATGCCGTCGCCGTACGGAAGGCATCGCCCGACCACAGTTGTCGCCTCATCGGCAACCTCGCCCAATAGGGCCCGGACGAGCCGGGACTTGCCGATCCCCGCCGCGCCGATCAAGGTCACGAGTCGCGGCTCCCGTTCCGCCGCAACCGCGTCGAACGCCTCGCGCAGCAGGGTGAGCTCTCGCTCGCGCCCGACGAATGGCGGAGCCGCGCGGCTCGGCCCGGCGGCGAGCTCGGACCTGACCGACCGAAGGCGCGATGCGGCGACGGGAAGTGACTTGCCCTTGAGCGTCAGCGCATCGACCGGTTCGAGCTCGGCGATGTCGCTGAGCGCCCGCCCGGTCTCCTCGCCCACGAGCACGTCACCCGGTTGCGCCGATGCCTCGAGGCGCTGAGCGACGTTCACCACATCCCCCACCGTGGACAGGTCGCCGCCGGGGGCGCTACCAACGACGACCTCGCCGGTGTTCAGGCCGGTGTGGATCTCCAGGCGAACGCCCCACCGTCTCGCGAGCTCGTCGTTCAGATCGGTCAGGGTGTCCCGCATCTCCAGCGCGGCCCGAGCGGCCCGCGCCGCGTCGTCCTCGTGCACGACGGGCACGCCGAACACGGCCATCACCGCATCGCCCATGTACTTCTCGACGGTGCCGTCGTGGCGCTTGATGATGCGCCTGGTCTCGTCGAACCAGCGGCTCATGAGCTGCTGGAGTGACTCCGGATCGAGCCTTTCGCCCAGCGCGGTGAAGCCGCTCACGTCTGAGAAGAGGACGGTGACGACCTTGCGGGCGGTGGTTGGCGGCGGTGTCGGGAGAAGCCGGGTACCACAGCGTCCGCAGAACGTCGCCTCGTCCCTGTTCGGCTCCCCACACCGGGCACACGCCGGCATGGGGCAAGTCTATGCCTGGACCCAGCGCCCGGACCAGCCGGCTGGACGCTTGGTCAGTCGTCCTCGATTCGCCGGCGGAACGCCTCAGCGGGCTCGACCGTCGCGCCCGTCAGGCGCGACCGGTCCGCAAGCCAGTGGTCGGAGGTGACGACCCGGATTGAACCCGGGTCCTCGTCCGCCTTGAGGCGGCGGGCGATCTCGTCGTCGGCCGAGTTGGGCCCCGGCCGCGGGGCGTGGGCGACCTCGATCACGGTGGAGCGGATCGGCGGGCGCGGCGGCTGCTCGAAGACGACCGTGACGTCGTCGCCGTTGGCCGCAACCCAGCGCTCGAGCATGTCGACGAGCCTGACCATGGCGGCGTGCCGGTCCTTCCACCAGTTGTCGGGACGGGTCCCGATCACGTTCATGCCGTCGACGAGGTAGCGCACTCCCGCAGCAGGCTAGCCGCGGTAGGGTCCGGGCGTGACCATGGAGGGCACACGGGAGTCACTCGACGACGTCCTCGTCGGCGATCGCGAGCGCTGGAAGGACGGCCCGCCGCACGAGCTCTTCAAGCAGATGCGGGCCGAGTGCCCGGTCCACTGGTCGGACAGGATCACCGAGTATCCGGAGGAGCCCGGGTACTGGTCGCTCACCACCGCGGACGACGTCCACGAGGTCAGCCACGACTGGCAGACCTACTCCTCGGAGCGCGGCGGGATCACGGCGGTCGGGATCATGCCGCTCGAGCTCATCCGGGCGATGTTCATCGGCATGGACCCGCCCAAGCACGACCGCCTCAAGATGCTCTTCCAGCGCGGGTTCACGCCCAAGCGGATCGCCGAGCATGAGGAGGCGATCCGCCAGATCACCGTGGACGCGATGGAGCGCCTCGACGGGCGCGAGGAATGCGACCTGGTCACCGACGTGGCCCAGCCGGTCGTCTCCCGCGTCATCCACAGCTTCATGGGGGTCCCGCCGGAGGACGACGCGGACTGGGCACGGTTGATGAACAGCATCATGGGCGCGGGCGATCCGGACGTGAACCCGGACGTCGAGTCGGTCATGCAGCGGGATGTGCCCGAGCTATTCGAGCGCGTCAATCACCTGATCGCGGAGCGACGGGAGAACCCGACGGACGACCTGACCAGCGTCCTCGTCCACGCGGAGGTGGACGGCGAGAGCCTCGAGGAGCACGAGATCGTGATGGGCTTCTTCCTGCTCGTCGCCGCCGGTAACGACAGCACGCGAGCCACCTACGCGAGCGGCATGAGGGCGCTGATGGAGAACCCGGACCAGCGCCAGAAGCTCCTCGACGACCCCTCACTCATCCCGAGCGCGGTCGAGGAGTCACTGCGGATGTTCCCCGCGTTCGCCCACTTCCGCCGCACCGCGACGGAGGACGTCGAGCTCAACGGCCAGACGATCAAGGAGGGCGACAAGGTGGTCATGTGGTACGTCTCGTCGAACCGCGACGAGACGCGCTACGAGGACCCGGACCGCTTCGACGTCGAGCGCAACCCCGAGCACCAGGCATTCGGTGCCGGCGGACGCCACTTCTGCCTCGGCACGGCGCTGGCACGCCTCGAGCTGCGGATCCTCTTCGAGGAGACCCTGGCACGCTTCCCGCATATGGAGCTGGCGGGCAGGCCGGAGCAGACCGAGTCGCCGTTCGTCAACCAGCTGAAGTTGCTCCCGGTCCGGCTGAAGGCGTAGGCGGCACCGGGCCGGGAAATTCAGGTTTCGTCATGACGCTGCCGATATTGCAAACGTGAACGGGAGTGCCCCACCGCGGCAGTCGAGCCTGCGCCGGCGGCGCAGTCGCTTCCTGACGTTGATGGAGGCGCTTTCGCCCGACACCCGCCACGAGAGCCGCTGGGCTCGGCGGGCCCGCAGCGAGGAGCGCGCTTGCCGGCTTGAAGGCCTCCTCGCAGGCTCGGGCGTGCGCCTCCTCAGCGAGCGCCGTGCGCCCGGGGCTCGTGCCACCGTCGACCACCTTGCCGTTGGCTCGCACGGAGTGACCGTCATCGACGCCGCGTACGAGGCTGGCCGCGCCCGCATCGTCGACGGCCGGCTGCTGATCGACGGCGAGGACCGGACCATGCTGGTGCGCGACGTCACGCGCCAGGTCGAGGTCATCCGCCTCGGTCTCGCAGCCTCGCCGAGCATTCCGGTCAACGGCGCGATCTGCTGGCTCGAGCCGGACGGCCTCCCGCGGGTCCGCAAGCTCGAGCTGGGCGGAATCCTGATCGACGGCCCCAGGGCGATCGCCGAGGAGCTACGCCGTCCGGGCCCGGTGTCGCCGAAGCGTGCGCGCCAGATCGCGGGCGTTCTCGACCGCCGCCTCCCGCCGCGCGATTAAGGTACGGCCACCGATGGCCGCCGAGCCGGAGACGCCGGAGCGTCGCACCGCCCCGACCGGGCCTGAGGGCGCCGCCGTCTCGCGGGATCCCGGCACTCCCGACACGGCGCCGGACGACGCCAACGACCTGCAGGGCTTTCACTTCCGCCGCCTTATGCGCAGGCGGTCGACCTGGCTCTGGGCCGGGATCCCGACCGTGGTGCTGGCGATCGCCCTCGCCTTCGGGAACCTCTTGTGGATCCCGATCATTCTGGTCCTCGGGCTCCTCATCACGGCGATCGTCTGCTGGATCGTGGCCAACTCGAAGGCCGAGGACGACTTCTTCAAGACCTACGCCGAGCAGCGCGGTCTGACCCGCAGCGATCGGGGGCAGCTCCCGGGCTCGACGCCGCTCCTGCGAAAGGGGGACGAGCGCAAGGCCGAAGAGATCCTGTCGGGCCCGATCGGCGAGGGCGCCAACGGCAGCATCGCCCTCTACACCTACACCGACGTCTATTACGACAAGGACGGGCGCCACGAGACCGACTACCACTTCACCGTCTCGATGACGGACCTCCCCGAGTGCCAGAAGGTGCTGCCGGAGCTCTACGCCAACCGCAAGTTCGGCTTCCGCGTCTTCGAGAAGGTCGAGGACGCCTTCCGCTCCAACGAGCGCGTGAAGCTCGAGAGCGAGCAGCTGGACAACGAATACGAGATCTTCGCGCCGAAGGAGCAGGACCAGAACTTCCTGCGCCAGCTGTTCTCGCCGACGTTCATCGTCTGGATGACGGACTCCGCGCCGGAAAAGTTCGCCTTCGAGCTCGAGGACGGCGTGCTCTGCTGCAACGTCAAGGGACACAAGAAGAGCGCCCTCGATCTCGACGCGATGCGGGCCGCCGCCGCGCACATCGCGAAGCGCATCCGCGACGAGGTCGCCGAGAGCGCCCAGAGCACCTCGGCCGCGGACCCGGCCCAGCCCGCGGCCTAGAGGCTGTCGATCACCTCCTGGGCGGCGCGCTCGCCCGAGCGCACGGCGCCGTCCATGTAGCCGTTCCAGAATGTGGACGTCTCGGTGCCCGCCCAGTGGATGTTGCCGACCGGCTTGCGGATCGCCGCCCCGTACCCGGTGATCGTGCCGGGACCGGCGATCGCGACCGGGCAGCCGCGAGTCCAGTTGCGCTGCGACCAGTTGGTCTCGAAGTACTCGCGCGGGTGAGCCGCCTTCGGGCCGAAGTACTTCTTGAAGTTCCCGAGCACGGCGGCGCGGCGATCGGAGTTCGACATCGGCGCGAACCGGCGGGCCTCGTTGCCGCCGATGAAGCCGAACACGACGCCTTTGGACGCGTCGCGCGGCGAGTCGTCGAAGGTCGTGTTCGCCGGGCCCTCGTAGGACACGACGCTGCCGTTCAGGCCGGCGTCGCGCCAGAACGGCTCGTCGTAGACGGCGGTCGCCTTGATCAGCGTGCCCTGCGGCAGCCGCTGGGTGAGCTGGTCGCGTTGGAAGGGAAGGCGCGGGTGGTAGGAGATCCGCGCGGCGAGCGTGGGGGGGACGGCGACGATCACGCGCTTGGCCCGCACCTCGAGCGTGCGGGTCCGGACGATGACGTGACCGCCGTCCTGCTTGATCCCGCGGACCGGCGTCTTCAGCAGCACCCGGTCACCCAGCTCGCGGGCCATCTCGAGGCAGAGCCGCTGCGAGCCACCGGCAAGGCGCCACATCTGCGCGCCGTCGCGGGTGTTGAAGTTGCGCTCGAAGGTCCCGGGGTTGTCCTCGTTGCCGGAGGCGGCGATGTAGAAGAGGGTGAACAGGAGTGAGAGTTCGGAGGGCTCCGCGCCGAAGATCGCACGCGTCGCGATCGGGATGAGCGCGCGGAACTTGGGGTTGTCGCTGTTGTCGACGATGTACGTGGCCAGCGTCTGCTCGTCCCACTCCGCTCCGTTCGGGGACTCCCAGGGCGCGTCCACGGGGACATCGGTCGACATCCGGTCGAGCGCGAGGACGGTCCGCGCGAGGTCGGGCAAGATCGCAGGGTCAGGTGGCGCTGACCCGGTCGGGCCCTTGTCGCTGTAGGTGCTCCGATCCCCCTCGAAGTCGACGTAGACGTTGTCGCCGTTGTCGAAGGTTCGGAACTTGCCGACGCCGAGCTTCTTGGCGAGGGCGAGGATGTGGTCTTGGGTCGGCCCCACGAAGGTGGCGCCGCGCTCGGAGATCTCGCCGCCGCCGATGTCCTTGTTCAGCGCCCGGCCGCCGACCCGCTTCCGAGCCTCGAGCACGAGGACGGACCGTCCCGCCCGGTGGAGCGCACGCGCGGCAGTGAGGCCGGCGAACCCGGCGCCCACGACGACCACGTCGCAGTTGCGCCTCTTCCTGCCGAGGCCCGCCGCCGCGGCGCCGGGGATCCGGCCGATGGCGGCACCGAGGCCGGCTGCCGCCGACGCCCCCACCAGTCCCCGCCGCGAGATGGTGTGCTCGCTCATGCGGCACTGACCCTTTCATAGGAGGGTCGCCGGCGAGGTTTCGGGCGGGCGCTGCGGGTCAGGCGGCTGCGGGTACCTCGGTCTCGGCGAGGAACTCCTCGAAATGCTTGTGGGACGGGCAGAAGTCGCGTCCGGGCAGCGGCACGCGCTGGCACGGAGTCCCCTCGCGGGTGTGCGCCTGGCAGTGGCGCGGACGGCCGTCGATGTCCACCCCGCCGGGGCACTTGGCCAGGAACTTGGCTGCCAGGCTGATGTTCATCTCGACCACCCGCCAGGCATGGACCTGTTCGTTCAGGCGGATGTAGGGACGCACCTCCCCGAAGAGCCAGCGGGCGGGATTCGCGAAGTAGCGCCCGTCGTATGTCATGCGCTGGATGGCGGCCTCGCACGCGTCCAACACGATCTGCCGATTGCGAGTCGCGGTCGGATCCTCTTCGTCGCCGGCCACGCGAGGCGCCAACTCCCGGTAGATGGAGCGGCTGAACTGATACATGCCGTAACCCCCTTGGTTGTCCGTTCCCAAGCCCGCCCGCACTCCATGCGTGCTGGGGGCTTGTACGCATGACTTCCCAAGTGCGCTTGGTCTCAAACATCTTTTTCCGAACTCGGACGAATGTTCTCCCGGCGGCCCTTCGCCGGCGTGCGAGGATGAGGCCGTGGAGCAGCGGCTGAGCCTGATCACGCTCGGCGTGGGGGACCTGGCCCGCGCCCGCGCCTTCTACGAGGGGATGGGGTGGAGCAGCGGCGCGGCCCCGGGCGACGACGTCGTCTTCTTCCAGACACCGGGCTGCGTCGTCGCGCTCTGGGACCGCGCAAGGCTCGCCGAGGACAGCGTCGTGACCGATTCCGGCGGGTGGGGCGTGATCACCCTCGCCTACAACGTCCGCTCCCCCGAGGAGGTCGACGCGATCCTGGCCGAGGCCGACGCGGCCGGGGGCAAGGTCACCCGCGCCGGTGCCGAGACCTTCTGGGGCGGCTACTCCGGTGTCTTCGAGGACCCGGAGGGCCACCCGTGGGAGGTCGCCCACAACCCCCACTGGACGCTGAACGACGACGGCTCGGTCACGCTGCCCGGCTGATCGCGCGCGGCCGGGGTCCTACAGGGCGGGGATGGCGTCCCGGATCGGCGTGTCGCCGGACACCTCGTCGAAAGCCTTGCCGATCGAACTGGTCTCGTCCAGGCATGCGAGCAGGGTCGCGGCCACGTCGTCGCGAGGAATCATTCCGTAGCGCTCGGGCGCCAGCTCCTCGGCCGCCGTGATCAGCCCCGTCCCCGCGTCGTCGGTGAGCCCACCTGGCCGCACGATCGTGTAGTCGAGTCCGCTCTCGGCCAGCTCGCGGTCCGCGTCCGCCTTGGCCTCGTAATACGGGCGCATCTCGTCGGACCAGTTCTCCGGGTGGTTGACTCCGATCGCTGAGACGATCAGGTAGCGGGAGATCCCGGCCAGCCTGGCGGCCTCGATCAGCTTCACGGCGCCGCCGTAGTCGACCGTGAGCTTGCGGGCCGGGCCGCTGCCGGCCCCGGCGCCGGCGGCGAAGACGACGGCGTCGACGCCGGCGATCGAGCGGGCGACCGCGTCGGCGTCCAGGTTCTCGATATCGGCCCCGACCGCGGTGGCGCCGGTTGCGTCGACCTCCGCGGCGTGATCGGGGTTGCGGATCAGCCCGCGAGCGCGATCCCCCCGTTCCGACAGCAGGCGAAGGAGCCGGAGCGCGATCTTCCCGTGCCCGCCGACCACTGCCACCTCCATCGCCATGCACGGAGGCTTATCAGGTGCCGGCGAGGCGCATAGGCTCCGCCCATCGCCGTCACAGACTTCACCCGCACCGCCGAGAACATCCTGCGCGATGCCTCGACGTTCAAGTGGTACACGGTCGCGCTGTTGGCGTTCGTGCTCTACGTGTACGCGCAGGAGGTCGAGCGGCGGCGCTTTGACATCGTGTTCGCCGGCATCGCCTTCTGGCTCGCCGACTGGGTCAACGAGATCGCCAACTCGCTAGTCCTGCACTTCACCGACCGCGCCGCGCTCTGGACTGTGACCGGCAGCACCTCATACCTGATCCTGATCGGGCTGACGATCGAGATCTCGTTCATGTTCGCGATCGGCGGCGTGATCTACGTGAAGACGCTGCCCGTGGACCCGCGAGCCAAGGTCCTCGGGATGCCCAACCGCCTGGCGATCGGCCTGGGCTACTCGCTGCTCGCAACCGGAGTCGAGGTGCTGCTCCACGCGACCGGGTACTTCCACTGGGAGTACTGGTTCTGGAACGTGCCGTTCGTCCTCCCGATCGTGATCTTCGGCTACCTGTGGTTCTTCCTCATCGCCGCCTACGTCTACGACATGGGGGACACCCGCCGGCAGGCCCGATTCGTCGGCGCGATGGCTGGCGTGGTCGCGGCCGCGCTTATCGTCTTCGGGCCGATCCTCGAATGGATCTGAGCCGTACGATGGGGCCTGGCATGGACGATCTTGGAGCGCCCAGTTCCTACCTGACACTCGAGAAGGGCGACGCCTGCTACTCCAGCGACGGGCAGCATCTGGGAAAGGTCGAGCATGTGCTCGCGGACCCGGGCCTGGACGTCTTCGACGGGTTCGTCCTCGACAAGAGCGTGCTCCCAGGCGGCCACCGCTTCGTGGACGCGGACCAGGTGGGCTCCATCTACGAGCGAGGGGTCGTGCTGACGGTGGACGCCGCCGCGGCACAGAGCCTGCCCGAGCCGGCCCCGAACCCTGGCGAGATCGAGGTGGGGCCGGACGACGTCGTCCCCGACGAGAAGCGCGACAAGCTTCATCGCGCGTGGGACCGGATCTCCGGGAAGGAGTGACCGGGGGCCGGCGGTGCCGGCTAGGCGCTCCCGGCAGCCTCGAGCGCAGCGCCGTAGAGGATGTCGTGCTCGGACACCTCGATCTCCTGCAGCCCGAAGGCCCGCATCGCCTGGATCAGGATCACGACCCCGGCGACGATGGTTGGTGCGCGCCCCGGATGGAGGCCGGGCACCTTGAGGCGCTCCTCCAGCGATTTCCCCGAGAGCATCGAATACATGTGCTGGATCGCGTCGAGCGAGAGCACGTAGCCGTGGACCCGTTCGGGGTCGTAGGGGTCCAGCTCCTGGTCGATGGCCGCCAACGAGGTTGGCGTGCCGGCGACGGCGATGCCCGTGTGGATCTCGAAGAAGTCGGCCGCCGCCAGCTCGGCGAAGAGCTGCTTGCGGATGTCCTCCGCGAGCGCCTCGAGCTCCGAGGCCGTCGCCGGGTCGTTGCGGATGTGGCGCTCGGTGTGCCGGACGGTCCCGAGCTGGAGCGATGTATGGAAGGTCATCTCGCGGCCTGAGCCGACGACGATCTCCGTCGAGCCCCCGCCGATGTCGATCACGAGCGTGCCGTCGGGCGGCGGCCGGCCGACGACCGCGCCCACGTAGGTCAGCCGGGCCTCCTCCTCGCCGGTCAGGATCCTGGCGTTGAGCGCGAAGCGCTCGCGGAGCTCGGCGATGAAGGCGCCGGAGTTCTCGGCGTCCCGGACAGCGCTGGTCGCGAGCGCCAGGATCACGTCGGGCTCGAGCGGCTGATAGAGCTTGATGTACTCGCCGACGGCGCTCGCGACGTCCTCGATCGCCTCGGTGGCGAGCTGCTTGGACGTGTCCACCCCGCGGCCGAGCCGGGTGACGGTCGAACGCCGCTCCAGCTCCTTCACCTCGCCGTCCTCGACGTCGGCGACCAAAAGGCGCGTCGAGTTCGTTCCCATGTCGACCACGGCCACTCTCACGGGCGGCGCAGCCTAGTGATCCGGGGCGCGGGCGGCCCTATTGACTTCCGCCGACCCCCGGGGTACTGTCCTCGCCTCGTGCGCGCCGCCGAATGGACCACGTCGCTGCGCTTCGCCCTCATCGTCGCCGTCGTCACGGTGGCGCTGGGATTGGCGGCGTGCGGCAGCAGCTCGAGCTCGACCAGTGCGAGCGGGGCCAGCGGCGCGTCGGGAACCTCCGGGGAGCAGGGCGCGGCCTCCAACATCAGCACGACGTTCGCGAAGCCGAGCAGCAAGGAAGACGCCATCGGGGCGACGTTCCTGAAGGAGGGTGGCATCGCCGGCCTGGCACAGATCCTCGGGAGCACGTTCGAGATCCCCAAGCACATCACGGTGGATGCGGTCAACGGCCTCGACGGCGGTCCCCACTACGACCCGTCGAACAACACGATCACCTTCCAGTACGGGTTCGCCGCACTCATCTTCGAGACCCTCAGGCAGAACAACCCGGACTGGAGCAACCACAAGCTCGGGTTTGCCACCGGCGCCGTGATCGCGTTCATCCTCGAGCACGAGTTCACGCACGCTCTGATCCACGTCTACAACCTCCCCGTGCTGGGCAAGGAGGAGGACGCGGCCGACACGCTGGCGACGCTGCTGCTGCTCAAGTCGCCGAAGGGCGACAAGCTGGCCCTCGGCGCCGCCGAGTTCTGGGCCGACTTCTCCGGGCGCCAGAACCCGCCGGCAATCGCGGACTACGCCGACGCCCACTCCCTGGACCTGCAGCGCGCCTACAGCATCATCTGCGACATCGCCGGCTCCAACCAGGAGCGCTACAACGAGATCAACCAGGCGGGCATCCTGCCCGCCGGCGACATCAAGAGCTGCCCGGCCCAGTACCAGCAGGACGTGAAGAGCTTCACGCAGGTGCTGCAGCCGCACGTCAACGGCAACCTGAACTTCCAGGCGCCCTCCAACTAGGGGAGCTCTACGAGGGAGTGCCCGCGGGCGCCTGCGGCGGCTCGGCGGGTGCCTTCGGCGGCCGCGCGGGCTTGGGTGGCCGCGGACGCGTGTAGTTGCGGAACTGGCGCTCGAAGTCCGGCCACCACGGCGGCTCGGGATCGTCCTCGGGCTTGTCGTCCCCGTCGTCGCCACCCCCGTCGGTGGGCGTGCGGAGGGCGAGGAAGGCGGTGACGCTGAACAGCATTGCCAGCCACAGCAGCGCGAGGATGAACGAGTTCGACGCGGTGGACGGCCACCGGATCGCCGCCATCAGCGCACCCGCGTCGACAAACAGGCATCCGGGGATCATCGCCACCCCGAATCGCGGTGAGCACGGCCACGAGCGAGCCTTCCGCCGCCGGGCCAGGAACACGATCCACGCGACCAGCGCCGGCCACATCGCAAGGTGCGCGTAGAGCGGAATCGTGATCGGAGTGCCTGGGTGGGGCACCAGCGACATCGCTGTCCATCATCTCGCGATTTCTGCGAGATGCAACCCCCCGAGCCAACTACACGCCGCTAACATCTGCGCCCACGCCGCGGGGTGGAGCAGTCAGGTAGCTCGCCGGGCTCATAACCCGGAGGTCGTGGGTTCAAATCCCACCCCCGCTACTAAAGGAAAGGGCCGCTAATGCGGCCCTTTCTCGTCCCTAGCCCCGATCTGGGTCGATCGGCCGTGGAGTACCAGGGCGGGTACCACGGCCGTTCGCATGGCTCCGCATTTCGGACAAGAAAGTTGGCCCGTGACCGGGGTGTTGACCTTGAGGTCTACGCCGCCCCGAGGTGAGCGCTTACGCTGTGAGAGGCATGGCCACAGCAGCCTGAGCAGACGCAGACGAAATGCGGAGATCGCCGCCGCCCGCGCCGCCGGCGAGAGCGTGGCCTCGCTCGCGCTGCGCTTCAACCTGTCGCCGTCGAGGATCAACCAGATCGTCCGCGGCGAGCCCCAGCCGATACCTACGCCCGGGCGCGGCGAACGCGGCGATCGCGCAGACGGGATGAGTATCGAGAGCTTGCGGGCGAGCTGCGCGAGCTCGCCAGGCGGCTGCCCGACGCACAGGCCTCCGCCAAGGTCGGCGCCTACCGCGCCGCGCTCGACGCCCTCGATCGAGTGACCGCGGTCGAGCGCGCGCTCGGATTCTTGCCCGACGATCTCGCGCGGATCCGCAGCGAACGCGCCCTCGTCGAGGCGGTCTTCGCGGTTTTCGTCGAGCACGACGTCCCCGAGGAGGCGCGCCTGGCCCTGATCCGGCGTCTCGGACCGAGGAGGACGGCGTGAAGCGACTCCCGAAACGCGCAGGTTCCGGTCGAGCCCGCGGAGCTGCTGCGCCGGCGGCTGCTCGAACTCCACGGCATCTGGCGAGCGCGTCGGCTCGATTTCCTGCGCTGGTCGGAGCGCGTCCCGGAGCCGAAGAGCGGCCGCCTCGACTTTGACCGCTTTCCGTTCCAGCGCGAGCTCTATGAGGACGGCGCCGATCATCGCGAGGTGGTGATCAAGAAGGCGACGCAGGTCGGCGTCTCCGCCTACTGCGTTCGCTGGGCGATCTACTGGGCGGAGCAGGTCGGCCTCACCGCCCTCTACGTCTTTCCGTATCAGCGCCAGCTCGCCGACTTCTCGGCTGCCCGTGTCCGGCCGTTGCTCGCAGAGTCCCGTTCCTCGGCGATCGCGCTCGCCGACGGCGGCGTCCGCAATGCGGGCCTGATGCAGATCGGACGCGGCTACCTGTACCTGCGCGGCTCCGAGAGCGTCGCCGACCTGCAGTCGGTGGATGCCGACGTCCTCGTTCTCGACGAGTACGACCTGCTGGCTGCAGATCACATCCCCGATGCCGAGCGCCGCCTCGGTGCCTCCGAGTACGGCTTCATCCGGCGGGTCGGCGTCCCCAGCCTGCCCGGGTTCGGGATCGCGGAGCTCTACGAGCGCTCGGACCGCCGCCGCTGGCATGTGCGCTGCGACTCGTGCAACGAGCGGCAGCCGGTCAGCTTCGCCGAGAACATCGATCGCGAGCGACTGTCTTCGGATCTGTCGGAAGCTGCCGTCGCGAGCTCGACGTCGCGCGCGGAGAATGGGTTGCGGAGTTTCCGGACCGCGACCTGCGCGGCTACCACATCCCGCGGCTGATCGTCCCCCGCCTCGACGTCGCCGCGCTCGTGCGCGACTCCCGCGCGACCGATCCCGCGCGCCGCCAGGCCTTCTACAACAAGGACCTCGCCGAGGAGTGGGCCGACGAGGACGCTCGCCTCACCGCCGGCCTTGATCGAGGCCGCGCAGCGCGACTACTCGCTCGAGGTCGGCTATGCCGGTGATAACCCGGTGACGATGGGCGTCGACGTCGCGAGTGTCCGGCGCTCCATGTGAGGATCTCCGAGCACCTTCCGGACGGCCGAAAGCGGGCGCTCTTCATCGGCGAGGTTCGCGACTTCGCCGAGCTTGCCGAGTTGATGGACCGCTACCGGGTCTCGATGTGTGCCGTGGACGGTCCTCCCGAGCGACGTCTAGCGCAAGCATTTGCGGCCCGCTTTCCGGGGCGCGTCTACCTGGTGAGCTACGCGGCGCGCCGCTACGCGGAGCCCTTCTCCATCAATGAGGATGCCCGCCACGTGACGGTCGCGCGCGTCGATGCGATCGACGAGACGCTCGACCTCATCCGTCGCCAGCGCAACCTGCTGCCCGAGGGAACTCCTCGCCGACTACGTCCGACACCTGCAGGCAGTGATCCGCACCGTTGACCGCACCGAATCCGGCCGTATCCGCACCCTATATCGGAGGGTGGGGCCCTAGACTTGGTCGCTCACCACCAGTGAGGGGGGCGAGATGACTGACACGCCGACGATGAGGGCCTTCCAGCTGGTCGCCTGGCAAGAGCCGCCCGAGCTGGGCGAGGTGCCGGTGCCCGAGCCCGGGCCTGGCGAGGTGCTGATCCGAGTCGGCGGCGCCGGCGCCTGCCATTCCGACCTGCACCTGATGGACTGGCCCCGGGCCAGTCCCGTTCGAGCCGCCGTTCACCCTCGGCCACGAGAACGCCGGCTGGGTCGAGCGCGTCGGCGCCGGCGTCACCGGCGCGCGAGGCCGGGAGGCCGTCGCGCGTCTACGGTCCGTGGGGCTGCGGGCGCTGCCGCCGCCTGCCGGCGCTCCAGCGAGAACTACTGCGAGCGCCAAGCCGAGATCGGCGTCGATGGGCGGCGGCCTCGGCCTCGACGGTGGCATGGCCGAGTACCTGCTCGTGCCCGCGCGCGCGCCTGCTCGTCCCGCTCGGCGAGCTCGATCCGGCGCGACGCCGCGCCGCTCACCGATGCGGCGCTCACTCCCTACCACGCGATCAAGCGCTCGCTGCACAAGCTCGTCCCGGGCTCGACCGCCGGTCGTGATCGGCGTCGGCGGCCTCGGGCACATGGCCATCCAGATCCTGAACGCGCTGTCCCGGGCGCGCGCATTGTCGCCGTCGACATCGCGCCGGAGAAGCTGGCGCTCGCTGCAGAGGTGGGCGCGGACGTGACCGTCTCGGCGGGCGAGGGTGCGGCCGAGGCCATCGCCGAGGCCACCTCTGGGCGCGGCGCAGAGCTCGTGCTCGACATCGTCGGCAGCGACGACACGATGGCGCTCGCCACGCAATGCGCCCGCTTCGAGTCAGACGTCACGATCGTCGGGATCGCCGGCGGCACCTTCCCGTTCTCCGCCTTCTCGCAGCCCTACGAGTGCTCGCTCTCGACCCCCTACTGGGGCAGCGCGATCGAGCTGATGGAGGTGCTCGAGCTCGCGCGCGCCGGCAAGATCCGTGCCCACGTCGAGCAATTCCCGCTCGACCAGGCCGGGGAGGTCTACGAGCGCCTGCGCCGCGGCGAGATCGCGGGTCGCGCCGTAGTCTGCCCGCACGGGTAGGCGACGCGCATGCCCTCTTTCGCCCGTCTTGACGCGAGCCAGCGCGAGGTCGTCGCCCGCGAGCCGCACGAATCGTCGAGTGGCCGCGCTCCCCGACGATACTGCGCACCTAGTGTTCGTCCTTTGATACCGCCTCGGTACCGACCGCTACGTCCAATGGGTCCAGATCGTCCACACCCGTGGATGATGAGGACGCGGGGGACGCTCAGGGACACAGCGACGACGGTTATCTGCGGCTAGGGATGGCACGGTCGCCGGTTCTAATCCGCGCCGATTACCCCCGACTCCGTCCCTAGCGTCCCCCAGCGTCCCGCCGACGGCTATCGTGCGCTTCGAGTTCGGAAGGCGCCTATGCCGCCGATCTGGTTCATTGCTTCAGTGGGTTCCGAAGCCTTCTCGTAGCTTCGGGAATCGATCCAGCTATCCGAGTATTCGGAGATATCGAGGAATCCGACGGAAGCGCTCCCGTGGCCTCGGAAAGGTATTCCGTTCGGCGGCCGGCATCAGTCGCCGGGCTCGGGGCGGGACTGGCAAGAGCCGGTCCTGGTGGACTTAGCCACCGCCTGCCCAGGAGAGGAGAATCTAATCGATGCCAGAAGTTGATCCAACGACGGCCCCACGCCGGGATAACAAACACGGGAGCGCCTCCCATAAGGGTGAGGTGCCCGTCGCGGGGCTGCTGCGCCGACTCGATCGTCGGGATCACGTGCTTCCCTGATCCGCTGCCGCGGCGCGGTAAGCGGGGGTCGCGGCGATGGTGGCGCCGCACAAAGCGGCGCGTGACCTGAGCCTCTCGGGTTGCAGCTGTTGATCGTCCTCGCGTCCGCGGGAGTCGGCCTAGGAGGCGAGGCGCACCCGTTCGACGATCCGTGCGTCGTAGAGAGAGACGAATCGGGCCACCGGACGGATTTCAGGGGGACGCACGGATCGGTTCCGATGCGGGCACAGACCGCTTCTGCTTTCACGCGAAAGCAGAAGTGATGGATCGCCGCCGGAGGTTTACGGAATCGCATAGGACCGACACCGTGCCGCCGCTATTCGCCCGAGCCATGCTGTCAGCGATTCGCTGGTCTGTCGGCGGCGCCAGGAGTAGAAGGCGCGCCAACTGCCGCCTGCAATGCGGTGGCAGCTCCCACATCGCATTTGCCATTCCGAAGGGCATCAATCGCGGCCAAGGTGGCCGTTCGTACCGTCTCGCTCTTGCCAACAGGGACGTTGGGCGACTTCGCGACGAACGTCGCCAGCGTATCCACCCCCTGTTGCTTAGCTCGCATCACGGCGTCTGACGGGATCGGGTTTCGGCCAACCTTGTAGCCGATCGCCTTTACGCAGTAGAGCGCGACATCCCGGCTTGCCTGCGCCACCTTCACGCCAATCAGTGCGTTCCGTGATGCGGAACTAGTGCTGGTCGTTTGACTTGCCGCCGTGCTACTCGCGGTCGTGCTTGTGCTCCCGCCGCCGCAGCCCGCGAGGGCGAGCGTGCCGACCGCGATGCATCCCGCGATAGCGCCGAGGCCGATCCGAGTGGTTGTGCTTCCGTGCATCAGAGACTCCTTTTCCGAGTGGTTGTGCTTCCGTGCCTCAGGGCCACTCGTGCCGACGGGCGCTTCTGCTTTCACGCGAAAGCAGAAGCGCCGGTCCTACGGTCGGGCCAGAGCGGAGATACTGCGTAGGCGATGTCGCCGGACGAAGGGAACGCGCAACGGCCGGTCACGTCGGGGTGCACGACCGGGTGGGGCGATTGGCTGTGGGGAGAACTCTGGCTGCTGCCCGAGGGCCTGCTCCGACTCAGTCGGGGATGGAAAGGCTTGGTGGCGGCCACCACGATGGGGATGATCCGGAACGGCCCCAATTGGGTCGGTCCGACGGATCGACCCTGAGGAAATCCCGGACCTTCTGGCCAAGAGAGGCCGCAACCGCTGGATTCCCCGAGATCAACTCATTCACGCCGCCCTTCGCAAGGGGCTGATGAACGTACGCCTGAACGCCGTCCTGGCCGACACACGCGCATCAAGCTCCTCTGGCTGAGGACAGAACCCGCCTACGACATCCTTCGCCCCGTGCTCGACGATTGGCTTGAAGGTCGCCTGGCGCTGGAGTGAAGGGCGACCGGGTGCGAAGCCGCCGGGCTGCGGGAGTAGCGCCTCTCGGGGCGCCCGGCCTCGCATGACCGGGCGCCGCAGAGGCAACTAGGAGGTCGGCGACTCGGTAGGCCCGGGCGGAACAACGAACCGCTCGGTTCGACTGCCTCCCGCGTGCGCCTGATGTGAGCTTGCGCCCACGCTTTGCAAGCTGTTCCAGGTCTGGCCGTCCTTGAGCAGACCGACGATCTTCGAGCCATCGGGGAGGACGAGCACGGCCGCGCGTTCCGGGTCGATCTTGGTCATGTCGAACGTCATGCGATGACGTAGATCGACTGCGGATTGCGGACGTGAAGCAGGGCTTCGATCTCGGTCCTGATCCGGGCCACGTTCGTCTTCAAGCCCGAGGTCGCGTCGACGACGACGCTGCCACGGCCGACATACAGGACAGCCGCGCGACCGGGATCGATCAGGGTCGGGTTCGTCACTGCCGCGCTCTCGATCACCTGCAATGCCCAGAGCGGGCTGCCGGTTCCGGTATCCCTCAATGCAAATACGTACATCGAATCGCCACCGGTCACCGACAAGTCGAGAGCCGATGAGTCGGTCGGCGAGACCAGCAACGTCGTCGGCCAGGCCCCGAGTGCGCGAGAGGCTGCGACCGCGTTCCTGATCTTCGCAATCAAGCCGGTGCCAGTCGATCCCGAGGGCGGACTGGCCGCAGCGATCTGACTCTGAACGTGGCGATCCACGCTGAGGTCCACCTGGCGCTTCGACTCGGTGTCGAGGAAGGCCGGGAACGCCGCCGAGTCGAACAACCTCACCGGCACATCCTCAGCCAGGATCGCGTGCTGACGGACATCGGGAGTCGCCAGCGCGTAGGTCGCGGGCAGGGTCGGCTTCGTGGTCACTGCCGCTGGTGCCCGCTCAAGGCCAGTGACTGTCGGCTGGGTGAAGCTGACCGTGAAGTCAGTGACGCTTGCCGCACCGACCGGGTCCACGCGGTTGAAGGCCTGGTAGGCGTAGAGACGACCGCCGATTGACAGACCCGGTTGCGCCGCTGTGGTCGTGGTGGAGGCCGACTGCGGTGGCCGCAGGCCGAGGTTCCCACTGCCCGGCAGCTGAGCCTGGAGCAGGCTCGACCCCGCCACATCGACGGTGGTGATCCCGGCCGAACATCAAGGCGGCGAGCCACCTCATTCCAGCCGCCGCCAACGGAGTGGCTGTACGAGAACCCACCGCCCCGACCCTGTTCAGGACTTCGGCGAGCCGGCCAAGCAGTGACACCTGCTCGTCCTGGGTCTGCTCGATCTGCCGCTCTACGTGCTGCAACCTCCTTCGCCGCCGTGGCGGCGTCCAGGGTCTCGTCCGAGTCGTGAGCGACGGCGGCAGTCTTCGCCGCCTCACTGACCTTGGCGAGCCGGGCGCGATCAGCCTCAGCGTCCTCAGCCGAGCATCTGCCTCCTGAAGCTGCGAGTGAAGTTCGTGCATCGTGACCTCCTAGTCGATTCAAATCACGCTGCTCCTGGGCCGACGCGCGACCTCCATGACCAAGTCTGTGGCCCCGCTCGGACGGTTTCACTTCACCGCCTGGCGAATCCAGCGGACGAACTCCAGCTTGGAGATGACGTCGTGCTCGTAAAGGACCAGGACCCGCAGATCCGAGTGTCGGAGGCGATCGCCTCCGTCTGTTCCTCGGCATGAGCAATCCGCTGCTTGGTGAGCGCGACGAAGTAGTCCTTCTCTTCGTCGGTGAGCGCCTCGAACTCAACCTCAAACGCGGCCTCCCAGTTCTCACCCCGTAGCTGCCTCTCGGTCACACGATCCTTCAGGTCGGCGACGTGATCACGGCTCTCGTCATTCATCGGTACTCCCTTCCGGCAGCGTCCTGCTGCTCGGGTAGGCGCTCATGCTGCTGGTACTCGATCCGGGTGCGGCAAGCCTGCCGGGGTGGGATCGCCCAGTAGACCCACTCGTCGCCGATCTCGATGTAGTGGTTGGTCGTCACGGTGCCGTCTTGCCTCGTGTACCGGCCCTTGTAGCCGTGGTCCCTCACGAAGCGGACGAAGGCCCAGAACTTGCCGGGCGGGACCTCGTCCCAGCCGGAGATCACGTACCAGTGCTGGTGCATCCCGCTCCCCGGCTCGCGCCACTTCACTTCCCGCCACGGCACCGAGTCCACGAACTCCCTGGCTTGCTGCAGGGTCATTTCCACTTGCTGCTCCTCCTGCCGCAGGGGAGAGCTCCGGAGCTCTCTCAGCGGCGACTTCGTTCAGGTCAATCGACAGCGGCGGGATCGGGACGCCGTGTGAAACCGGGAAGTTGAGGAAGACCAATCGCTGAGCGAGGGACGGCAGCGGCTACGCGAGCCTTCTCGCGTCCTTGCTCATGCCGACCTAGGATCGACATGAGCAAGGGGACGGGGAGGGGCCTCGTCCAGGAAGGAGCAAGGCATGAAACGACTGCCTTTGCTGATCGTCGGTGCGGTAGCAGCATCAACGGTGGCCCTGATGCTCGCGGTAACCGGAAGCGCCCAGACTCAGGGTCGGGTATTTCACGTGATCGTGCACGAAGTGCAGTTCACGGACGTCAACCACCCGCCGAAGAAGTTTTCCCAGGGCGACGAGTTCGCCTTTCGGGCAAGCTCTTCGAAACGCCCACCTCCAAAAGACACATCGGATCGAGCGGGGGGTCGTGCGTGTTCGTGGTAGCGGCTCGCCACAAGTCGGCGGCCCAGTGCGACAACGTGTTCTTCCTTCCCGAGGGGAAGATCACCGCGATCGGCGGCGTTTGGTATCGACCGGAGCTCCAAACGATTCGCCGTGCCCGTCGTCGGCGGCACCGGCGCATACAACGGGGCCGAGGGCACGCTTGTCTGGGAGCAGCTGAAGGGAGGTAAGGCCAACCTCACGTTCAAGCTGAAGCCGTAGCCGGCTCGCTTGGAACAAGGGAACGCGGCGGGCGCGAGCCCGCCGCGTTGCCGAGTCACATGGCAATGGGGCACCTCCAGCGGCGGGATCGAAATCCCGTGCTGAAGTGGGACTTTGAGGAACGTGATGGCGACGCTCGCCGTCTTCCTGGTTCTCGGGGGCGGCACGGCTCTCGGGACCTCTCCCTGCAGTGACGGTTGTTTACAAGCCACCGGTAAAATATGTGGTGTGAGCAGCCTAAAAGTAGTCGGCTACCTACGCTGCTCATCACAGGAACAGAGGGAGAACGGGATGAGCCTCGACGCCCAGCGCGGGCGGGTCGAGGCATGGTGTCGAGCAGCAGACGCGACGCTCCTTGACGTCGTCGTTGATGCCGGTGTCTCCGGAAGCAGACGGCTCGAAGATCGCCCGGGGGATGCCAGGTGGCGCAACTGTTCCGGGTGAACGCCAGCGCAAGCCGACGCGGTCAGGTGTCACCGCCTCGATGACGACTCGGCGAACGCCGCGGAGACCCTTGAAGCCCTGAAGCGCTTTGCCACCGGCAGGGTCGGCCTGATCAGCATCATCGATCGGCTCGATCCAACCAGCCCCCAGGGACGGGCGATGGCCGGGGTATCGGCCGTCTTCGCCCAGCTTGAGCGCGAATTGATCGCCCAACGAACGGCCGAGGCGCTGGCCGAGCTTCGAACCCAGGGACGCGTCTACGGGCCGATCCCCTTCGGCTATGACGGCGTCGACGGCCAGCTGGTCGAGAGTCCGGGCGAGCAGGTGGTGCTCGACTTCATGCAGGCGATGCGCCGCGGAGGATGTCCCACGCCCGGATCGCTAATTGGCTAAACGGCGAGGGACACCCAAGTAAGCAGGGTCGGCGCTGCCGGCACGCCATGAGCGTCAGAAGCGTCCTTCAGACCAACGAGCGATTCGAGGAAGCGGAGCTCCAGGGGACCCTGGCCTGAGCGGCTACGAGGAGTGGTCGCCCGGTCAGCGCGGCTGGGGCTTTCTGCTCCGCTCTCCCGAAGACGAGGAGCTTTGCCTCGCCCCCTTTGCCTACCAGGGTGACCTGAACCCGGTTCGACTGATCCTCCACATCGTTGGTCTCTACGGCTTTGAGACCGACGAGTCCGATCGCTTAGTCGACTACTTAGAGGTGACCTAGGGCGGCTACTTCGCCCTGCCGCGAAAGAGGGAGAGGGGCCCGAGCAAGGGAGAGGTCGCCGAGGAGATCAAGCGGCTCGACTACCGGCTTGCCTGGAGAGAGGACCGATCGAGGTTCGAGTAGTTGATCCTCGCTGTCCAGACCACGGCGATCGCCGTCGTTGTCGTCATCGCCGCCGCAATTGGCCTAGCTCTCCTCTCGCTTCCCTTCTGGATCGCTCACAAGGCGGTGATCACGAGACGCCAGCTGAAGCTGATGGCGAAGGGCCTTAAGCGCTATGAGCGAGAGCTGGGCTCGCGACCCGTTCCCTCGGA
>CAWALB010000003.1:870000-1583794 GCA_963782795.1 uncultured Actinomycetes bacterium | reverse complement strand
TAGCGTCGCCGGCAAGCCGTGCGGACGCGCAATCGGCGCACAAACGGCGGGCTCAAGCTAGGCGAAGGAGGCTCGAATTGGACTACGACGCGATCGTCATCGGCACCGGCTTTGGGGCTACCGTGGCCATCAGCAAGCTCGCGGGACAGGGCAAGCGGGTCCTTGTCCTCGAGCGCGGCACTTGGTGGACAACGCCCGAGGCGCTCGGCAAGCCGCCGGAGTCACCACTGCCCGACGTCGCCTCTTGGGCCAAGATAACCACCAGCCGGTGCAGTACTGGCCCAGGCCCGATCATCGCGAGGGCCTGCTCGACCTCTTTGCCTCGATTCGCCACGCCGGCAACCCCGATGGCCTTTACGTCTATTCGCAATTCGACGACGTCAACATCCTTAGTGCCAGCGGCGTCGGCGGCGGATCGCTGATCTATTCGACCGCCACAATGCAGCCCGAGGCAGCAGTTCTGCAGGAGATTGGGGCCGAGATCTTCAGCGACGGAGACTTTGCCGCCGCCCGCCGAGTGGACCGAGGCCAATAGCGGCCTATTGAACAAGATCGTCACCAAGATCCCACTGCCGGCCTCGAAGTCGGTCGATGATCTCGGCGACGAGGATTTTCTTACCTCGACCGCTCGCGAGCCCTCCGCGATGCCGCCACGGCCGTTCGCGAGAAGCGCGGCCTGGGCGATGACGAAGCGCCTGGGCACCGCTGAACTGGCAATCAACGACTACCACGAGTCCGGACCCGGCAACAAGAAGGTCAAGGGCCTCCACACCTTCTGCGAGCGCCAGGGCCGCTGCATGCTCGGCTGCCTGCCCAACGCCACCCACAGCCTGAGCAAGACCCTCCTTCGCGACTACCTCGTTGATCCGAGCAAGGGCGTGACGCTTTGGCCCCTGGCCGAGGCCCGCTACATAGGCGCGGCCGAGGGCGGCTGGCAGGTCACCTTCTGTGATCGAAACGGCGATGACGAGCAGGAGAAGACGGTCACCGCCCCGAGCCTCTTCCTCGGCGCCGGCACGCTTGGCACCAACGAGATCCTGCTGCGTTCCAAGGAGCGTGGGCTAGCGCTCTCGGCCGAGCTCGGCCAGCGCTTTTCATGCAACGGCAACTTCGCCGGATTTTGCGTGGGCACGGCGCGGCCGGTGCAGCCAACGCGCGGCCCGATCGAACACCTGCCACGTCGACTTTCACCTCGACGGGCGCCGCTGATCGTTGAGGACTGCGCAATCCCGCCGATGACAGCCAGCATCGCCGGGGTAGCGGTGCGGCTGCTCGACAACTGGGGAAAGCGCGAGCTGTTCAAGGGACTGATGCACGCGGCCTGGCTGACGAAAACGTTGCCGGATCTGCGCTCGTTTCTGCCGCTGATTCCCGACACCACCGATCCCAGCGACTCGCGCACGGAGATGGAGATCGCCGACGTCTTCTTCTTCAACGGCATGGGCCAGGACGAGGCCAACGGCACCTTCACCCTCGACGATGACGACGAGCTCGACCTCCACTGGGAGAAGCCGCTGGCCAAACAGCCGACCTTCACCCAGGTCGAAGGCCTAATCAAGGACCTCTCCGAGGCCATGGCATCCGAAGATCCCGACAGCGGCTACGTGCCGATGCCGCTCTGGCACGGCCTCGAGGAGGGCAAGCTGAGCGTTACCCATCCTCTCGGCGGGTGTCGAATCGGCCCAAGCAGCGCCGGGGCGTGGTCGACGACCACGGGCGCGTCTATGACGGCACCAAGCCCTGGGTTCGACCGATGTCTACGCGGGCCTATTCGTCGTCGATGCTGCGGTCATCCCCCGGGGCAGTTGTGGCTCACCCAACGCTGACGATCATGGCTCAGGCGCTGAAGACGATGTCAGCCGTTTAACGTCGAGCGGCAGGCGCTGAGATTCCGTCGACTTCTGCTTTCACGCGAAAGCAGAAGTCCACGCGTGACAAGCGACGGGCGCGACGTGGAGGCCGACTGCCAGGAGGTGGAGATGCTCGATTGCGGCCCGTGGCGACGTCGCTTTGGGCCCCTTCGACGATGTCGGGCGCCGGGGCCGATTGTGACCCGGTGGCTTGTGGTCGTGGGCCTATGGCGTGAATCTCGCGATTCCGGACTGTGCGACGGTTTGGAATCCGGTGAACGAGCCGCCTGCCCAAAGCGAGCCGTCCGGTCCCATGGCGAGGGCTGTGACACCGCCGCCGGATGTCGTCGGGTGCCAACTCGTCGCCTTGCCGGTGGCGGCATCGAGCGCGGCCAGAGCTTGACGCGGCTGGCCGCCCATCGAGCCGAAGCCGCCGCCGACGTAGACGGTCCGGCCGGCAATCAAGATCGTCGACACGCCGCCGCCTTTGGGATCCCAGCTCGTTGCCTTGCCGGTAGTCGCATCGAGGGCCGCAAAGCCGTGGCGTACCCGCCCGCCGATGAGGTCAAAGTAGCCGCCGGCGTAGACGGTGGGACCGGACACGGCGAGGGTATCGACGGCCGGGCGGGTGCCACTCGCCGGGCTGGCTCTCGGATACCAGCTCGTGACGTGGCCGGTCGTAGTCTCGATCCCTGCCAATCCGTCGCGTTGCTGGCCGCCGACCTCGTAGAAGTAGCCGCCGGCATAAACCCTCTGGCCGGCGACCGCGAGGGTGTTCACGCCCCCATTAACGTTCGGGTTCCAGGCCGTCACATTGCCGGTGCTCGCGTGTAGCGCGGCGATGTTGTGCCGCGTCGCGCCGCCGATCGAATCAAAGAAGCCACCGGCATAGACGATGGGCCCAGAGACCGCGAGAGCGTGGATCGCAAAGATGCCGCCGTCGTAGCCCGGGTTCCAGCCCTTCACCTGGCCGGTGGTGGCATCGACCGCAGCGAGGTCGAAACGGGGCCTACTGCCGACGGAGTTGAACTCGCCGCCTACATAGAGGGTCTGGCCCGACAGCGCGAGCGCCCTGACAATGCCGGTGGGTCCGCCCCGGTAGCCGGCGTTCGGGTTCCAACTCGTGACGGCGCCTGTCTTAGGGTCGAGGGCGGCGAGGGAGTTGCGCCTCCGGCTCGCGATCGAGGTGAAGCGTCCCCCGGCATAAACGGTCCGCCGCGAGACGGCGAGGGCGTCCACGCCGCCACCGATCTCCACGCTGCCGCCGAGCTTTGGGTCCCAGCGCGTCGCCTTGCCGGTGTCGGCATCAACCGCAGCGATATCACTGCACGCCTGGCCGCCGATCCGGGCGAAGTCGCCGCCGACGTACACGGTCGAGCCCGAGACCGCGAGGGAGTTCACGTAGCCGCTGGCGTTTGGATTCCAGGTGGTCGCCTGGCCCGTTGTCGCCTCGAGAGCAGCGACGTGGCCGCGCGGCTGCCCGCCGATCGAGGTGAATTCGCCGCCCGCGTAGACAGTGTCGCCCGAGACCCTGAGCGCCTTGACCGGGTCATTGGCCTTCGGATCCCAGGGCATCACCTGGCCGGTCGTGGCGTTGAGCGCGGCGAGGTAGCTGCGCGGTTGGCCGCCGATCGAGTGGAAGCTGCCGCCGGCGTAGACTCTCTGGCCGGCGACTGCGAGGGCGCTCACCGGGTCGTCGGGGTTCGGATTCCAGTCCGTAGTCCTACCGGTGGTCGCGTCCACGGCCGCCACGTTTCTTCGCGGCTTACCGCCGACGGAGTTGAACAAGCCTCCCGCGTAGACGGTGTCGCCAGAGACCCTGAGCGCCTGCACTGCGCCAGCGGTGAGGAACGACTCCACGTCCGGGTTCCAATTCGTCGCCTTGCCGGTCGTGGCGTCGAGGGCGGCGAGGAAGTTGCGCGCCTTGCCGCCGATCGACGTGAAACGACCGCCTACGTAGAGCGTCTTTCCGGAGAGCGCGAGTGCGTTGACGGCCACCGTGCCGTAGCCATCGGCACTCTCGGGACTTGGGTGAAAGCTCCGGTCGACCTGGCCGTTGGGAAGGATGTGAGCGAGGTGCGGCAGAGGCAGGGTGCCGACGTGGGTGAAATTGCCGCCGACGTAGAAGCCACCGGATCCATCGGGCACCACCGCCCGCACGATCGAGACTCCACCGGCGATCTCCGGCAATCCGGTGGACTTCGCCGTCGAGGTATCGATCCCGACCCCCGGGCCCGTCCGCGGGCCGACGCGATCGAAGGAGCCGCCGATGTAGATCGCTCGGGTTGTGGGGACGACGGCATTGACCGGACCGTTGGTGACGAAGGTTCTCGCCGGCTTGGCCTTTAGGCCCGCGCTCGCGACCCCGGGTGCCATGCCCAAGCCAAGAACGAGAATCGAGACGAGGCCCAGTAGCGCAACGCGTGAAACCACCCGCCGCAGCCCCCGTTCGTAGGGGCAAAGTGCTACCTCACCTTTCCCGCTCAGGAACATTCCTCATCTAGTCCCTATCCGTGACTACAGAACACCGTATGACCGAAGCGGTGCGGGCACATCCGTATTCCGACGCACTATCGGGGCGCTTTCCCGCAGTGTCGAGAACGGCTGGTGAGCGGTCGCGACGGCACTCACGGCACCGAGCCGTGGAAAGCGGTGCGGTAGGTCCGCGCATCTCCTTTGTGCGAAGTGCAGAAGTGGAGCCCCAAAGCGGCTTGCGGGCGCATTGGGCACTAACTGCGCTCCAGTGCCCGAAATCCACGGACTCCACCGACATATTCCGACATCTGGGTCGTACCCAGATGGTGGCATCGGGGGAGGGATCCCGCTCTATCAAGCCAAGAACCGGCCAAAGCGTAGGCTCGAAGCTCCCCACATCGGACGGGGAGGTCGCCGGTTCGAGTCCGGCTAGCTCCATCTCAGGAAGCCCGGGATTCATGGGCTTTCGCCTCTTCCAGCCCTCGTACGGATCCGAATGCGCCCTGGGCACTAGTGCCCATCGAGGCACTTCTGCCTTCACGCGAAAGCGAGCATGGGGCCCAAGATCCCGAGCCGCGGCTTTGCATGGAAAGCGGTGCGTCGCCGGATGGGCTCGGCGTGTCGAGCGAACGGGTAGCCTGGCGACATGGTGGGGGCTTCATGAAGGCGGCCGGAATCGAGCGGTTCGGCGGCGATGTGCGGGGGCTGTCGCTTCCCGATCCGCGTCCACCCGGCGCCGGCGAGACGCTCATCGCGGTGCGGGCCGCCGGGGTGGCGCCCTGGGACGACCTCGTCAGGCGCGGATCGTGGGACGTCGGGTCGCGGCCGCCGATGGCTCTGGGCGTCGCGGCGTCCGGGACGGTCGCTGCCGTTGGGGCCGGCGTCGACGGGGGGTCGGTCGGAGATGAGGTGATGACTCACCCTGTACCCCTGCTGGAGCAGGGGTGCTGGAGCGAGTCGTTGCTGGCTCGTGCTGATGTGCTGGCCGCGAAGCCGTCCGCTGTGCCATGGGAGGACGCGGCCGCCTTTCCGGTCCCGGCGCTGACGGCGGACCAGGCGGTCGGTGCCGTGCTCGGGACCTCGGGCGCCAGGCGGCTGCTGGTCCACGGTGCCGGTGGCATGACTGGGCAGCTGATCGCAGCATTGGGAGTGGTGGTCGGCGCCGAGGTCGCCGTGACGGCCGGGCCGCGGAGCGCTGAGCGGCTGCGACAGCTCGGGGTGGCAGCGGTGTTCGACTATCACGACGGCGGGTGGCCCGCCGGGGTCCGCGACTGGGCGGGTGGCGACGGCGTGGCCGCAGCGATCAACGCGGCCCCTGGCGGTGAGGCCGCTGCCCTCTCCACCGTCGCCGACGGCGGGCGGCTGGCCACGATCACCGGCGCGCCACCGACGGCGGCGCGCGGGGTGACGATTATCGATGTCTACGTGCAGGCTGACGGTGGCCGGCTCGCGAGCATGGCCGCGCGGCTCGGCCATGGCGAGATTGGAATTGCCGTCGGCGCGGTCTACGGCCTCGCCGCGGCAGCGGACGCGCTCGAATCTGGCCGTCCGCGGGGGCGACGGTGGTGCGGTCGTACTGCGCGTGTGAGCCCGATTGCCACGGGCAATGGCCGGGCCGGACGCAACGCAGCCGTGCCACCTGCTGAGCAGAGCGCTGCTTGGACGATGACCGGGAGCCAGGGGCTTCGGAGCGGCGCTCCTCCGTTGCGCGCGAGAAGCAGAAGCGACTGCAACCGGGGACCGCTTCGGACACTGAGTGCGTCTCAGTGCCCAAATCCAGCGACATCCGCCCACATCCACGAGCATCTGGTTGTGGTGCCGTGCAGAGCCATGGCCGGGAATATCGCTCTATCAAGCTCTAAACCGGCTGGAGGGCAAGATCCATGCTCCCGCATCGCACCCAGGAGGTCGGGGGTTCGAGTCCCCCTAGCTCCATCTCAGGAAGCCCTGCATTCATGCGGTTTCGTGAGCTCATCCACCGCTAAGAGCCGGAACGCGCCTTGGGCATTTGTGCCCAATGAGCTTCTGCTTTCACGCGAAAGCAGAAGCCTCGAACTAGCGGTCTCTACGCACGGGAATCGGCGCAGGCAATGAAGTCATCGAGTCTCGTGCACTGTTCCTGACCGTGCGGTGGTAAGGCTTGCCGCGTACCGCCGCCGCCGTGATGCATCGCGGCGTGCCGTCGTTGATCACGGCGGATCTCGTCCGAAAGCTCGATCGAACGGAGCTTCTACCACCAGTTGCTTGTTGGCTCAGTGTTACTGCCGGTAGTCTGGGCCGATGCCGATGAGCGCCCTCACCTCGGCCGAGATCTCGCTGCCCCGCGCCGCCGACGCCGGACGGCTGCGAGATCGCATCGCGGCGTTGTCCGACAGCGTGGATCTCGTGGGCCTAACCGACAACCACGCAGGCAGGCACGGATGTCCCCGCTGGCGGCGGTAGCTCTCGCTCGGGAGCAGGGAGTGAAGACGGTCGTTCATGTCTCATGCCGGGATCGAAATCGGCTGGCGCTGCACTCGCAGATCATGGGTGCCGCTGCGCTCGGGTCCGAGGGCATCCTCTGCATCTACGGCGATCCGGTCCCGGGGGTGGAGCGAGTCAAGGACCTGACGACCACCTCGCTGATCGCATCCGCCAGAGCTTCGGCGGCCTCCACACCGGCTCGCGATCGGGGCAGTCGTGAATCCCTTCGCGCAGGATCTCAACCGCGAAGTAGAGCTTCTCTGGCGCAAAGTTGAAGCGGGCGTCGACTTCGTCCAATCGCAGATGGTCTTTGACCTGGACCCCCTACAAGCCTTCCTCGACATCGCTCAGGACCTACTCGAACGCGTTCGCTTCTACGCCGGGGTGGCCTTGCTGCGAAGCCGGCGGATGGCTGACCACGCGCGAACTCTGCCCGGATGCTTGCTTCCTGATAGTGCCTACGAGCAAATCAGCGCGGGCGGTGGCATAGAGCTCGCGGCGGGCCTGGCTACGCGACTGGCTGCGATCCCCGCTGTAGACGCGCTGCACGTCTATCCGTTGGGCGCCGAGGCTGAGGTCGAGGGCGTTGTCGCGCCGTTTCGGATCCGCCGGTCTGGCACAAAGAGCTGCAGCTAGCGACGCCCTTATAGACGTAGATCGGTCGCTTCTCCAGGGATGATGACGGTGGGAGTGTCCCGCTGGAGCTCCTCGACGACGTCTACGTCTACGAGGAGATGCGGCAACGTACTGCTGCTTTGCGCGAAAAGCAGAAGCGCCGCGAGATGACTTCTGCTTTCACGCGAAAGCAGAAGCCCTCCGAGTATCTGTAGCCGTGAGAGAATGGCTCGGTAGGGAGGCCGAGGAGGGGGTCTGTGAGACGCGTTCTGATTGCGGCAGTGGTGGCGGGACTAGCGCTGGCCGGATCAACGCCGGCCCGAGCGGTGTTTCCGGGTGCCAACGGCCGGATCGCCTACGTCGCCCCGGATGGTGCCGGGGGAAGCACCCTGCATACGGTCCTGCCGAGCGGGCACGGCGACGGGGTGATCGCCTCCGGTCAGTTCGGGCTTGATTCGCCGACATGGTCGCCCAATGTCAGGCGGCTGGCGTTCGACATCTCCAACAGTGATTACTTGTCCGACGTTTTCACGGCCCGACAGGACGGGAGCGACCTGCGGCGCCTGACCAACTACGGCGACTCGACCATCGCCTGGGGCGGGCACCCCAGCTATTCGCCTGGCGGCGGTCGGATCGTGTTCGCTTCGTGGGTCTACCACGACGTGAATCGGATTAGGACGATGCGAACCGATGGCTCCGACACGCGGGAAATCGCCCGCGACTATCCGAGGCGTGTGGTCGGTGCGCCCGTCTGGTCGCCGGGCCGGGAGATCGCCTACTTCGTTGGAGGAGCGTCGGACAAGCTGCCAAGCATCTGGGCGATGCGCCCGGACGGCACCGATAAACATCAGCTGGTTGACCTCGGTAAGGCGGGCGGGCTGGGTCCGGTCTACGCGCCGAACGGGCGCAAGTTCTTGTTCGTCCGCTACCTCAATGCCAGCGCCGACCGCCGCACCCTGCTTGCGAACGCGGACGGAAGCAACGTGCGCCGACCGCCGTGCGCAGGTGCTCTCGACCAGATGGGCGTCCTGTCCTATTCCCCGGATGGGAAATGGGTCCTGGGGAATGAGGTCGACAGCCGGGGGAATTACACGCTCGTCCGCCTATTGCTTCGCTCCTGTCGAAGCGAGTTTGTGGCCGACGGCGGTTCTACTGCCGACTGGCAGGTCGTTCCGCCGCCCCCGGCGCCGTAGCAGCATGATGCTTCTGCTTTGCGCGAAAGGCAGAAGCGGTCGAGGTCAGCCACGCATGCCCTCCGTAGTCCGCCGTAGGAACCGGCCGCTTTCTACGGTTGTGGCACGGCGCTCCGTGGCGGGACGATTTGCATGTCCAATTAGAAAGGGAGTTGCCATGGGGTTTCTCTACGCAGGTCTAGGAATTCTGTACATCGTGTTGGTGATCACGCTCGGGGTTATGACCTTCAGGGGCGGGCACTACTGGATGTTCTGGCTCGGGTTCTTCGCGCCACTGCTGTGGATCATCGGTGCCCTGATCGAGCCGACCGAAGCCGCGAGGCAGCGCGAGGCGGTCGGGGCCGGAACGGCATAGCCGCCTAGCTCAACCACGGAGGAAGTCCTCCAGCTCCGAGGCGGGTTGCTCGCCTCGGAGCGTCTTCTCGACGGCTCGCTCCTCGTTTCCCCGCATCTCGTCAAGCCGTGCGGCCTCGTGGTCGTTGAGCGAAACCTTGATGGTGTGGCTTCGGTTACTCACCGGGTAACTCGTTCTCGGTTTCACGGGCGCGCGCCATTCGTCACCCGGCGGTGTGTGCAGCCCAAGCGGACGGTTCTGCGCCCTCCCCCTCCGGCGAGATACTCCTAGGCGATGTCCCAGGACTTTGCGTTTCCCTCGACCCAGCTGCGGCCGTCGCCGTAGGCTGATCACATGAGCCAGCGGCGTAGTAGCGGCTTTGGGCCGATCAAGCAGGTGGGTGTTGGCACCTCGATCGCTTCCCCCTTCTCGTGATCGGCGTACTGACGCTGATCATCCTTATTGTGTCCCTGGTCGGGACGGGCACGCTGCTCTGGATTCTTGCGAGGGCCGTGGCCGCACTTGGGCTCCTTGCCGCAGCGTCGCGCTGGGTCCTCTGACTCGGCGTCTCGCGAGATACTGCGTAGGCGATGTCGCGGGCTCCGGAGGATGTGGTGCGCTCGGCGTACGAGCGTTTCAATGCAGGCGAACGGGACCCGTTGCCCGACCTTTGGCATCACGAAGCTAAGTGGATCCCTGATCGTCGAGACCCCGAGCCCGCCCCCTATCTTGGCCTGGACGCGATTGCGGGCGTATTCCGCAGCTGGGTCGAGGCCTATCCCGATCTGCGCGTGGATCCCCTTGAGATGCGCGCCAACGGCGAGCGGGTGTTTGCCTGGGTCCGCTTCTCCGGCCATGGCGCGGGCAGCAGGGTGGCGATCGACATGGAGCGAGCCATCGTCTACACAGTCGATCGGGGGAAGGTTCGGCTGGTCGAGGAATATTTCGATCGGGCGGAGGCCCTCGAAGCCGCCGGGCTGTCGGAGTAGGCGATGTCGCAGAAGAACGTGGAGATCGTGCGGCGCCACATCGAGACATGGAACCGGCGCGACCTAACGGCGTGGTTGGCCTTGTACTCCCCCGGCGCGGAAATTGACTGGTCGCGTGCCCGAGGGCCGCTGAAGGGTGTCTATCGCGGTCGTGCGAGGTTCAGACCTTGTGGAACGAGTTCTTCTTCACGTTTGAGGAGGCCCAAATTGAGACGCCGCAAGGCTTCACTGAGGCCGGTTCCGAAGTCGTGGTCTCGAATACCACCCACTTTCGGGGGCGCGAGGGGATCGAAGTGAGCGCGAGCAGCACGTGGGTGTTCACAGTCGAAAACGGGCAGATCACTTGCCTTCGGTTGTTCCAGGAGCGAGCCGAAGCCCTCGAAGCCGCCGGGCTGCGGGAGTAGGCGATGTCGGAGGGGAACGTGGAGATCGTTCGGCGACGCATCGATGCGTTCAACCGGGGCGACCGGTCGGCCTGGCTCGCTTCGCTGGACGAGGACTACGAGATCGTCACTCTCGATGACTGGCCGGACGCCCGCGCGATTCGCGGAGGCGAGGCTGGATGGGACTTCTACCGCGACGTCGCCCAAACCCTCACCTTCGAGCGCGTCTACGTCGAGTTCCTGGATGCCGGTGTCGACAAGGTCTTGGGCCACCAGCGACATGGGGCGCGCGGCCGACAAAGCGGCGCGGGCGTCGAGGTCGACCGTTGGTTCGTCACCACGTTGCGGGAAGGAAAAGTTCTTTGCGACGAGTGGTTCACGGATCGAGCCGAAGCCCTCGAAGCTGCCGGGCTTTCGGAGTAGGCGATGTCGCATGAGAACGTGGAGATCGTGCGCCGGATGTTTGACGCCTTCAACCGTGGCGACGTGGAAACGGTCGTCGCAGCATTCGCCGAGGGCTGCGAATTGCATGAGCCGCCCGAGATGCCCGATACGCCCGCGGAGGGCTTTCGCGGCCACCATGGCATCCGCGAATGGATGGCGAACCTGCGCGAGACCGGCGGCGTTCAGTTCGAGCCGACGAGCCTTACGAGCAACGGTGACGTGGTCTTCTCCGAATGGACCGGGCGTGGCCTCGGGCAGGCCAGCGGCGCGCCGATCAGGTGGAGGACCTTCGCCACGGTCCACCTGCGTGACGGCACGATCGTGCGGTTGCAGGCATTCCTTGACCGTGATCAGGCCCTCGAAGCCGCCGGGCTTTCGGAGTAGGCGATGTCGCAGGAGAACATCTGGGACCTCCAGATCAGCTTCGTCGGCTCCGGTGAGGAAGCAGGGCGAGCCAGCGGCATCATCATCGCGGCGCGGAAACGAGGTATGCCGGTCTACGGCGAGGGGCCGTGGTGGAACGTCCGCTACTTGGATTTTGCTACTCGGGTAGCCGCGCTCGATGCTCTGAGCAACGATCTGGACCAGATCGACGCGGATTGGCGGGATGTACTCGCCGTGCGCTAGGAAGCCACGAGGCGCTCCGCGATTTTCGCGAAGCCGCCGGGGCCTGCGGGAGTAGCCCAGACTGCTGCTTTGCGCGAAAAGCAGAAGTGACGCTTGAGACTTCTGCACCCGACGGACAAGAGACGGGCGGTCGAAGCTCTTGGCTTCGGACCGCTCGATGGAATTGGATCACCCGACCGCTCGGACCACCGCCCAGCCGGCCCATGCCGCGCCGATGACCAGGGCGAGACCGACCGAGACCTCCACTGCGTAGCGGCGGCTCCCGAGGGTGAATGCCGCAATAGCCTTGCTCACAGTGTTCGTCGAGAGTGCGGCGAGGACCGCGACCACTGCATCGACGGCACTGATCTTGCCCGAGGCCGCGAACGACGCGGCAGACGCGGCGGCCGACTGTGAGTCTGCGAACCCTGCAACTGCCGCGACGAGCGTCACGCCCTTCGCTCCCAGGGCCTGCTCCAACGCGCCGGCTGCAACCAGGACGGCGGAGATGACGCCTGCGAGCAGAATGGCGATTCGCAGGTCAAACGCGCGACCTCGTTCGAAGCTCTCGGGCGCGGCCGTTCGCGCCAGCCTCAGCGTGACGAGCGCCGCATATCCGGCCGCGGCGACCCCGGCCAGGATGAGCGGCACGAGGACCGCCTGAAAGGTCTCCAGACTGGTGGCGACGAGCACGATTGCGAGCAGGACGATCGTCGCCACCGTTGACGCAACGGCGGCGCCCACCACGGCCCGCAGCAGCTTCGGCTCCCTGATCGAGCGGGCGCCCATCGCGGCGACGGTGGCGGTGCTGGACACGAACCCCGACACGAAGCCGCTCACCAGCAGTCCGAACCTCGGCCCCATGATCCGCATGGCCACATAACCCGCTCCCTGCACGGCCATCACGATCACGACCAGCCGCCAGACGACGGATGGGTTGAACGCGTCGTTCGGCCCGAGCCCCTGGTCGGGAATCAGCGGCAGGATGATGAGCGCCGCAGCCGCGAACAGCAGGCCATCGTGAACCTCGTCCTCCGTGAGCGCGTCACTCACGAGACGGTGCAGTCGGTCACGGTAGGCGAGCACCATCGCAACGGCGACCGCGATTGCGGCGGCCACCGCCGCCTCGCGCTGGGCGAGAACCCCGAGCAGAAAGGCAACGACCAGCGCGACCTCCGTCGTCATCCCAGGGTCCTCACGCGGGCTCTGCACGTACGCGACGATCGCCGCCAGGGCGACGAATGCGCCCGCCACCGCGACCACGGCCGCGCTGTCGATCTGCTCCGCGAGCCCGCCGAGCAGCGCCACCAGGGCGAAAGTGCGAATCCCGGCGGCGGCGCGACCGGGCCCCTCGCCCTTTCGCCGCTCGCGCTCGATTCCCAGGAGCAATCCGATCCCCAATGCGAGGGCGAGCGATCCGAGGACCTGCACTGTCTCAGTGGCGATCAGCACCGACTGTCTTCCGTCGCTAGGTGTGTCACTTGTCCGTATGTCCGAATAGGCAGTGTCGTCGGAACGGTGCGACTGCGCCGTCGGTCAGCGGCTCTGCAGACCCTCGATCAGCTCCAGATAATCGGCGAGGTGGTCGATCATGGAGGAGGCTCCGGGGACATACGTCGGACGCTATGCGCTCGCGACGGCTACGAGATCGAGCGCCGAGACGACCCCCTCGGGGACGTGTCCCGCCGCCGGGACTACGAGCAGGTGGGACGTCCCGGCGCGTGACAGCTTGATCGCCATCTCACGCGCCGTCGTTCCCGGGGGGCACACTCACCGCCTCCTCGGTGATGGCGTCGCGTACCGGGCTCAGCGGATGCTCGCCGTCGAGCTGCGACAGGAGGTCGCGATCAGTGATCCACACCAGCGGATGGCCGCCCGTGCGCCCCAGCACGAGGATGGCGTGCTTGCGGTGAGCGACCATGCTTCGGAAGCCCTGGCGAAGGGAGGCATCTTCGACGATTGCGATCACGCCCGGTGTCATCACCTCCCGCGCGGTCAAGTCGTCTAGGTGCCCGCTCGGTAGGGGAAGGTGGGGCGCTCGAGGTCGGGCCTCGGGGAGCGGAGGACCGCCTCCACGACGGATCTGGCCGCGTTGGGTTCGCCCCTCTTCACTCGCCTGTGTTGTCGCCTTTGCCGTTGAGTGCTCCTTGTGTGAGAGACACACCAAGCATCCCCGAAAGCGATACCGCCGACATCCGTACAGATCCGGAACTGGTCCTGGGGGGAACTACGGATCCGGACGGGAAGGGCTGCGAGAAGATCGATGGCATGGCCACGGAGCTATCAAGCGAGGTCGTCGCGTCGATGCTCGATCCCGGCTTCTACCCGCACCGTCCGGAGCGGGTCGAGCTGCGCGAGACGCACATTTCCTGGGTCTTCCTCGCCGGCGAGCTTGCCTACAAGGTGAAGAAGCCGCTGGTGCTGCCATTCCTCGACTACGGCAGCCTCGAGCGACGGCTTGAGATGTGCCGTGAGGAGGTGCGCCTCAATCATCGGCTCGCGCCCGCCTACTACCTTGGGATCGACTCCATCATCCGCCGCGGAAACGACCTGCAGCTCGTCGCGGATGAGCAGCCGGGGGCCGTCGAGTATGCGGTCCGGATGCGCCGGATCCCGGAGGAGCGCACGCTGGCCAACATGGCGGAGCGCGCTGCCCTGACCGAGAACGACGTGGACGCCGTCGCCAGGAGAATCGCCGCCTTTCACCTCGCCGCCGACGAGGCCCCGGCCAAAGCCCGCGACCTCGCCGTGCTGTTGGAGCCGTTCGAGGAGAACCACGAGACCCTCGGCGACGTCGGCCCGCCGGCACTCGCACCAGATCGCCTGCTTGCGGCCGAGCGTTTCACCACGGCGTTCCTTGCCGCACGACGTGATCAGATCTCGGCCCGAGCTGAGGCGGGACTGATCCGTGACTGCCACGGCGACTTGCGCGCCGAGCACGTGATCATCGAAGACGGCGTCGCCGTCTTCGACTGCATCGAGTTCAACCCGGCACTGCGGTGGATCGATGTGGCGGCGGATCTTGCGTTCCTGGTCATGGATCTCGCTCGCCTCGAAGAGGAGGAGCTGAGCGCGAGGCTCATCCCCGCCTACCGGGATGCGGGGGGCGACCCGGGCGACGACGCGCTCCTCTACTTCTATGCCTCTTATCGCGCCTGGGTACGGGCGAAGGTGACGTGTCTCCGCCTGGCGGAACTCCCGGAGAACGATCCGAGACGCGAACCCGAGCAATGTGATGCGCGCCTCGTCTTCGAGCTCGGCCACCGGCTCGCCTGGAAAGCCCGCCGGCCGATCCTGATTGCCGTATGTGGCGTCGCGGCGAGCGGGAAGACTGCCCTCACCTCGAGCCTGAGCACCGTGTCCGGCTTGCAGCACCTGAATTCCGATGTCGTCCGCAAGCGAATCGCCGGCCTAGCGCCGACCCAGCGGGCATCCCCCGAGCACTACACCGAGGAGTTCACGATCCGAACCTACGAGGAGCTTGGTCGCCTCGCGGCTTCGGAGGTGGAGCGGCGCGGTGGCGCAATCGTCGACGCGACCTTCCACCGCGCCGATCGTCGGCGAGCATTTGCGACGGGCCTCGGCACATTGTCGGCGCCGGTGCTGTTTGCCGAGTGTCAAGCACCGTCGGCGGTGCTGCTTGATCGAGCCAGGGCGCGGGTGGCCACTACCCAGGGCGTCTCGGACGCCGACCGCGCCGTTGTCGAGACGCAGCTGTCTGAACTCGAGCCGCTGGATGAGGTCCCGGCCGACAGCCGCGCGGTGATCCGGACGGATCAGCCGATGGCGGCCGAGGTCGCAGATGTCGAGGAGCTGGCTAACCGCGCCCTGAGCAGAAGTCGGCTCGGTCGAGACTGATCGTCCCGGTGACGAGCCTCACCGCGCTCATCGGTCCGTAGTTCTCGCGCAGCGGCCACGGGGTTTGCCCCGATGCCCTATTGCCGCGCCGGAAATACGCTTACTCCCAGGTACGAATACGCGAAAAAGGGGGCAAAGGTGTACGCGCCGGCGACAGCCCAAGAGCATGAGGAATCGTCAACCAATCTGATCGCCCACTACCTCGACGAGCACGACGTGCCGTACAAGGTCTTCGAGCATGACCGATCGTTCTCGGCGGCTGGCGAGGCCCGGGCCACCGGCGTAGCCGCGCATAACGCCGCCAAGAGCGTCTTGCTGCGGGACCGGCGCGGCTATCGGCTGGCGGTGATCCCCGCCTCGGAGCGGCTCGATCTGAAGAAGCTCCGCGGTCTGATCGGCGCCGATCGGGACTTGCGCTTTGCCACCGAGGGGGAGATGGCCGACGATTTCCCCACATTGGAGATAGGGGCGTTGCCGCCCCTGGGTGCGTTGCTGAGCGTGCCCGAGGCCATCGACGAGCGGTTGCTCGAGCACCATCGCATCCTCTGCAACGCGGGCGATCACCGGCACTCGATGCTGCTCGACCCTCGCGATCTCGCCGACCTGGCCCACGCCCGTGTAGGCGACATCTGCGAGGGCTGACTACATCGGCATAGACGTTGATCGGCTAGGCAGGGCCTTCTGATTCGAGCGCATAGACGTCGACAGGCTTCGCAAAGCCGCGCAGGTGCCTCAGGCCTCGATTTCGCCAGGGATATTCGGCCGTGGAACTCGCCACATCCTCGGTGGCCAGGATCTCCCCGGCCCCGGCCGCACCGAGAAGCCGCGCCGCGAGGTTGACGGCGCGACCGAAGTAGTCGCCGTCGCGAAACACCGCGACTCCGTGGTGAATTCCGGCATGAATCTCGATGCCATCCACGTTGCGCATCGCAGCAGCGATCCGCAGCGCGGCCGGCACCGCCTCCGGCGCTTCCGGGTACGCGAGCATGTAGCCGTCGCCGAGCCTCTTGACGAAGGTCCCGTGCTCTCCGCGGTACTCGTCAACGGCTTCGCCGAAGCGCTCGATCACCTCGAGCGCCGCGGCGTCGCCGCGGGCGTCGGCATAGGCGGTGAAGGCACGGGCCGTTTGTGAGACAGGCCCACGGCTGACGTTGCCGCCGCGGAGGGCTGCGGGCGTCGCGCTTCCGCTTTCGCGCAAAGCAGAAGTCGGACGCTTACTCCCGCAGCTCGATTGCCGAGTGGGCGCGGACTTCTGCCCGTCGCACGTCGGCCCCCTCACCGTTCGACGCTCGGTGCCGTCGCAGCAAACCGGACTGTGATGAAGGGGTGATGAAACCCCAGCCCAACCGGCTTTCACCGAGCTTTCATCGCTCCTGCCTAGCGTCAAGGGCGACAACCAAGTCGAGAGGAGGCAGATCGTGAGAACGAGAAGAACTTGGGCGACTGTCGCGCTCGCCGCGACCACGTCCTTGGTGGCTACCGCCATGACCGGCCCCGCTCCAGCGCCTGCGGCACAGGCCTCGAAGGCGTTCAAGTCCGGGGCCGGCCCCGGATGGCCGAAGACCCTTCACCCCAGCGACTTCGTGGGCCGGATCGACAACCCGTGGTTTCCGCTCAAGCCCGGCAGCAAATGGCACTACCGCGGCGTCGACTCGGACGGTCGTTTCAGGGACAACATGCGGGTAACGCACCGGACCAAGAAGATCGAGGGCGTGCGGGTCACCGTGGTCCACGATGCGGTCCGAAGGCACGGTAAGCCACGGGAGGTCACCAACGACTTCTACGCGCAGGATCACCACGGAAACATCTGGTACTTCGGCGAGAACACCAGGGAGCTCGACCGTCACGGTCACGTGACCAGTCGCGCTGGCTCGTTCAGGGCCGGCCGGAACGGCGCCCGACCGGGCGTCCTGATCCCCGGTCACCCGAAGGTCGGCCAGAAAGCCCGTCAGGAGTTCTACAAGGGCCACGCCGAAGACCACTTCAAGGTCCTCGACGTCAACGCGCATGTCTCCACCCCGTACGTGTTCTCCAACCACGCGGTGCGGACCAGAGAGTGGACGCCTCTCGAGCCCAAGGTGCTCGACAACAAATGGTACGTGCACGGGGTCGGCGACGTCAAGGAGAAAACGGTCAAGGGGCCGAAGGAGATCCTCCACCTCGTCTCCTTCCATCGCGGCTGATAGCTGGGCTCGCCTGCACCGCTCGGCGGGCGGTGCAGGCGCACCGGCCGATCACGCCTGTAGCCATCGAGCTGTCACTTGAACACGCGCGCCGCACTTTCGGACGCGCGGCTTCTCCTTTCGCGTGAAAGCAGAAGTGGGTAAGTGGCGTCCGCCTGAGGGCTTTACGCGGTGCGGTGTCGAAGCCAGAAGCCAAGCGCGACCAGGAGGCCGGCCAGGAGAGCCGCGCCGAACGCAATCGCGGCGATCCCCGCCGCCCCGATGCCGTCGCCGCTATCCGTTGAGGAGGACGGTGTGGCCGGGCCAGGACCATAGCCCTGGCCGTACATCATCCCCGGCTCCATCCCCCGTTGACCGGGGCCGCCGTAGCCGTAGCGGCTCATCATCCCGAGCATCGGCGCGACCCATCCCGACGCCCCGGACCCGCAGCCGGAGTAGCGCTGGCCGAGAAAGACATGCATCCGCCGCTCGCCTGACTGGCCCATCATCGCGGCCATGTGCTGGTTCATCGCCTCGTGCGCCGCCGTGCTCGGCAGGTAGGTGTTCATCGCGTACTCGCCGATCAGCTCGAACTGGCCTGTTGAGAGGTCCGAGCACTTCGTCTGCCCCGACTTGACCGAGTCGGCGAGCTGCCGGCCCTGCTGGACCTCACCCGACAGGTCGGCCGCAGCGGCGGCGGGCACGACGAGGGCTAGGACTGCGAGGCCTGAGAGGCAAGTGATCAGTCGATGCACCGTCCAACTGCTCCTTGGTCGCTAACCCGCCAGCTTGCACATGGGGCAGCCGTGATGATGATCATGGTGGTGATGGCAGCAGCCGTTGTAGGCGGGAGCCGAGGTCGCGAGCGGTGCGCCAAGTGTCCCCAGCGATAGACCGGCCACCGTGGCCAGAAGAGCGAGTCGTCGCGTCAGTGTGTGCATGGCGTGTCGTTTGAATGGTTGCCCGAATCTCGACCATGATCGTCCTCCGCCGCCCCGCCCGCCTCCGCTGAAACCACGCGATCGCGATGCGGGAAACCCCTGAGGTTCGCCAGCTCGACTAAGAGTGTGCGCCGCTCAGCAAGCGCACGACTCGCCCTGCCAGGCCTCCCGACCCTCCCGCAAAGCGAGCGCGGCGATCCCCAGGGCGACGACGGGGTCAAGCCACCATAGGCCGAACACGGCGTTCGCCACTAGCCCGACGAGAACGCCCGCGGCCAGGTAGGCGCAAAGAATGTTCTGGTTGCCCTCGCCCGCTGTCGCCGAAGACCCGAGCTGGGCTCCCAGGCGACGCTTGGCAACACCGAGGATCGGCATCAAGGCAAGGCTCGTCGCCGTGAGGGCGATTCCGACCACGCTCAGCTCGGGGTGCTCGGCCAGGGCCAGCGACCTGATCCCCTCGAATGCCACGTAGGGACCAAGAAGGAAGAAGCTCACCGCGACGAGCTTCTGGGCGCGCTCCTCGGCCTCGTCCGAGAGGACGCGGTGCTCGGCGAAGCGCCAGATGATGATCACACTCGCCAGCCCTTCGATCGCGCTGTCGAGGCCAAAGCCGATCAGAGCTGGCGAGGAGGCCACCACCCCGGCGACCACCCCTACCCCGCCCTCGACCGTCATCCAGCCGAGGCTCAGCCAGGCCAAACCACGCGCCCGACGGGCCAAGCGATGTCGCTCCGAGGCCAGAAGAGGGCTTGTGGTTGCGTGGGCGTCCATCTATCGAAACTCTAGGCCCAGGTCAGCCCCCGGGTATCCCCAACCGCCCCAACTGTCGAGGCCAAAGGCGATCAGAGCTGGGGAGGAGGCCACCGCACCTACCCGCGTTCGGGGGCGAGCTCAGTGGTTTCCCGCACCATCTTCACGGTTTAGAGCGGATGTCGTCTCACCCGACCGGGCGTAGTTTCAAGTCGAAATGTTCACTGCACGCGCGACTCGAATCGCCGACGGTCTCGCCCACGAGGTCGACGTCAACGACCGCCACATCCTGGTCACCGACGAGCCGGTCTCGCTCGGAGGAAGCGACTTGGGCCCGGCTCCGCACGAGCTGCTGCCCGCGGCTCTCGCCTCGTGTATCGCGACCACGATCGCCATGTACGCGCAACGGCGCGATTGGCGGGTCGGTGAGATCACGGTGGAAGTCGACTATGACAATGAGGCTTCCCCGCGTCGCTTCGAGGTTCGCACGGGGATCTCGGAAGAGTTGTCGGACGAGCAGCTTCGACGCCTCGATCGTGTCGCCTCAGCCTGCCCGCTGCGACGCGCCCTTGAAGCCGGCTTCATCTTCGACGAGCGCAGCCTCACCAATCGCGTTCGGACTTCTGCTTTCGCGTGAAAGCAGAAGCGCTTCAACCTTGAGGCTCTACTTCCGTCGCGTGGTGATGCGGCTGAAGTACACGTCGACCTTGTGCTTTGTCGGCTTTCCCATCGAGTAGGCAGCGGCCATGCCATGAGGCAGGCGGTCGATGCCCTCGAAGTCGCCGACGAAGCAGCAGGCGCGAGCCTTGCTGCCGGTCGTGAGCAGATTGAACGGCCCGGCGACGGGGTGACGGCTCCAATGGCGACCGTGGTCGCGTGAGGTTGAGACGACGACCCGAGTCGGCCAGTAGCCGGCTCCGCTCTTCGGAGCGGCCACGTAGTACACGACGCCGACCGTGCCGTCGCCGGCCACCTCGATCGTGGGTAGCGCCGCCTGCCCGTCGACCGCGATGTGCTGGACGTGCCAGTGGCGGCCGGAGTCGGTTGACCGTGCGACCGCGATTCGCGAGGACTGGGTCGTCGTACCGGGCTGCAGCCAACTGACGTAGTCGTAGCCGTTCGGCGCGACCGTCTGCGACGGGTACGTGTCGAAGGTGTTCAGGAGGCTCCCGGTGGTCGGATCGGTGACCCCTCGCCCGGACGAGCGTCCGATCGTGATCGGCTTGCTCCACGTGCGACCCCCGTTGACGGACCGGACCGCGATCTCCTGCGTCGTATTCGGCGCGCTGGGGTCTGACGGATCGGTACCGACGATCGCCATCACGTCGAGCAGCGAGCCGTCCTTGTTGACCAGGATCTTGCTGATCCCGGGCCAGCTGCTCGGGGTGTGCGGGTCGTAGAGCTTCTGCGGCGTCGACCAGGTGCGGCCGCGATTCGTCGTCTTCGAGAACAGGCTGTAGCCCTTGGTGCCGTATTTTTCGACCGGCTCCCGAAGGTCATAGACGTAGTAGGCCGCCTTCGGCCGGCGAGGATCCGCCGTCAGCCGCGGCAGATCCCAGAATGCTCCGGTGACCGGCTGGATCACGGACGGCGTCGACCATGAGAAGCCGCCGTCGAAGGATCTGAACGCGTACATACTCGTCGGGGCCGATTCCGCGGTCGGATCGTCCGGAGGGTTCACCACGATCGCGCTGAACCAGGCCTGGCGCCCGTCGGCCGAGAAGTCGACCCCCGGGTCGCTAGCGACCGCGAGCGGGCCTCCGGTGCAGGCCGAGAGCCCGGGAACGAGGATCCGCGAGAACGTGCGCCCGCCGTCGCGCGATGCCATCACCACGTCCGTGGCCCGGCCATCCTGGATCCAGGCGACCAGGATCTTGCGAGGATTCCGGGGATTCACCGCCACCGAGCTCTCCTGGGCGTACCCGGGCGAGAAGCCACCGTTCGCCTTTGCGCAGGGCGCTGAGGGTGAGAACGGGCTCCCGAGCGAGATGCGATGGGTCTTCACGTTCACCGATGCCGCAAGCACCGACTCCGCCGTGGCACCCGCGAAGGCCACTGACAGCGCCACACACAGCACCGCCGCGGTAGTCAGGCGAGGGTGGCGTCTGGCATGACCTGCTGGCTCCGCTGGCACCGCCCCTCCTGCGACGTAGCTCTGCTTCCCTCGGGCCACGCTCTGCGACATCCCTGTCGTCGGCGCCACGGCGCTACTGGCTGAGCGCGGCCCGCACCGACTGCTTGAAGGACCTGGTGGTCGCCAGCACCGCGGTCGGCTCGTAGCCGCAGTGCGCCATGCAGTTGTCGCAGCGCGGGTCGCGACCGCGGCCGTACTTCTCCCACTCCGTGGTGTCGATGAGCTCCTTGTAGGTCTTGGCGTAGCCGTCGGCCATCAGGTAGCAGGGGCGCTGCCAGCCGAAGACGCCATAGCTGGGGATGCCCCACGCGGTGCACTGGTAGTCCACCTTGCCCTCGAGGAAGTCGAGGAAGAGCGGGGTGTGGTTGAGGCGCCACTTCTTGCGCCTGCCGTCGGCGAACGCGGCGCTGAACAGCTGGTGGGTCTCCTTGACGCCGAGGAAGTGGTCCTGGTCCGGGGCCTTCTCGTAGGCGTAGGCCGGCGAGATCATCATCTGGTCGACCTCGAGCTCGTCGTTGATGAAGTCGAGGACCTGCCGAACCGTATCTGGCGAGTCGTGGGTGAAGAAGGTCGTGTTGGTCGTGACTCGGAAGCCCTGCTCCTTGGCCGCCTTGATCGCGGAGACAGCCTTGTCGAAGACGCCTTCGCGCTCCACCGACGCGTCGTGGCGCTCGCGGAGGCCGTCGAGGTGGATCGCCCAGGCGAAGTAGGGGGACGGCTTGAAGAGGTCCAGCTTCTTCTCCATCAGGATCGCGTTCGTGCACAGGTAGACGAACTTCTTGCGATCGATCAGCTGGCGCGCGATCTCGTCGATCTCGGGATGGATCAGCGGCTCACCGCCGGCGATCGAGACCATCGGCGCCCCGCTCTCCTCGATTGCGGCGATCGCCTGGTCGACCGGCATCCGCCGGCGAAGCACGTGGTCGGGGTGCTGGATCTTTCCGCAGCCCGCACAGGCGAGGTTGCACTGGTAGAGCGGCTCGAGCTCGACGAGGAGGGGGAACTTCTCCCGCCTCGCAAGGCGCTGGCGGGCCAGGTAGCTCGCGGTCCTAAAGCTCTGTCTGAGTGGAACGGCCATTGGCGGTGGATCCTTTCAATTCGGCCGGAAGCCCGAACTGGACATTCTCGCTGATCCCGCCGTTCTCCATCACCTCGAGCGGTCCGAGCGCTGACAACGAGGCCACCAGGTCCTGCACGATTCGCTCCGGCGCCGATGCGCCGGCCGTCACCCCGACCGTCCGAGCGTCGGTCAGCCAGGCGGGATCGACGTCACCGATGCCGTCGACGAGGTGCGCCGGGCAGCCCGCCCGCTTGGCCACCTCGACCAGGCGCACCGAGTTCGACGAGTTCGCGGACCCGACCACGAGGATCGCGTCGCACTCCGACGCGAGGTCGCGCACCGCGTCCTGCCGGTTCTGGGTCGCGTAACAGATGTCGTCCGTTCGCGGGCCCGTGAGGCCGGGGAAGCGGCCGCGAAGCTCGTCGACGATCTCGCTCGTCTCGTCAACGGCGAGGGTGGTCTGGGTGAGATAGGCGACCCGATCGGGGTCGTCGGCCTCGGCCTCGCGCGCGTCGTGGAGGTCCTCGACCAGGCGGATCGACTCGGGCGCCTCGCCCGTGGTCCCCTCGATCTCGTCGTGGCCTGCGTGTCCGACCAGCATGACCGTGTAGCCGGCCCCGCTGAACCGCCGGGCCTCGGCGTGGACCTTGCTGACCAGGGGGCAGGTGGCGTCGATGACGTCGAGGTCCCGGCCCCGCGCGGCCTGGCGAACCGCCGGCGAGACGCCGTGCGCCGAGAACACGACCCGGCCGCCCGCGGGAACCTGCTCGACCTCGTCGACGAAGACGGCGCCGCGCTGCTCCAGGTCGCGGACCACGTGGGTGTTGTGAACAATCTGCCGGCGGACGTAGAGTGGCGGCCCGTACCGCTCCAGCGCGTGCTCGACCACCCGGATCGCCCGCTCCACGCCGGCGCAGGACGCGCGCGGGCTCGCGAGCACTACCCGGCGATCGCCGGTTGCGTCGCTCCACTGGCTGAGCGCGGCTGAGACGCGCGCGAGGGCCCGGTAGGCGCGGAGAGCCCCGGTCATCGTGGCGATCGGGCGGTGCAGGCCGCGGTCGTGGGTGTCGAGCACCGTCCGCACGACCGCCCACGGGCGGCCCGCGCAGCCGCGGGCGAGCCAGGCCGACTCCATGTCGACGGCCAGCGCTCCGGTCGCCGCCAGGCGCTCGCGCTCCGCACCGAAGACGATGCGGGGGACCGAGACGATCGGCCCGGTGTGGACGCGAAGGCCGGCTCGCCGCAGCATCGACGCGACCAGCTCGGTCGCGGCGCATTCGACCGCTTCGTCGGCGCCGCGGACCTCCGTGGCAACGACGACGTCTCCAGGCTCGAGCTCCGGTGACAGCCCGCCCGCGAACCCGGTGAGCGCCACGACGTTGCCGTCCACGTGGCCGAGCTGTCCCGCGGCCCGGCGCGCGGCCCGCCGGCCGACGCCCGTGCGGATCACGTTCGCGCCCGGAGCGCCGCGGCGAACCGCATGGGCCTCGAACCGCATCGGCGCGGCCACTACGAGCCCCTCGCCATGTGGCCGGCTCACGCGGTCACCTCCACGCGCCGGGAGGCCGGGCGGCCCCTGAGCGCCTCGCGGGCGGCCGCCAGGCCGCTTCGCACCGCGCCCTCCATCGTGGCCGGCCATCCCGTCGCCGTCCACGCTCCCGCCAGCGCGAGCCCGGGGATCCCCGTGCGCTGGCTCGGCCGCAGGGTTCCGGCGCCGGGGGCGGCCCGGAACGTCGCGTTGTACTCGCGGACGACCTCGAAGCGCTCGACCCGCGCGTCGCGGGCGCGTGGCAGCAGCTGGCCCAGCGCCGGCAGGAAACGCTCGCGAAGCTCGTCGCGACTCATCTGCGCCTCCCGCTCGGCACCCGACAGCGAGATCGCGAGGTGCTGGCCGTCGGCAAGCCCGCTCTCTCCGGTGCGGTCGAACATCCACTGGACCGGCGAGCGGACGCCGGCCGCGAGGTCGAAGTCCGTCACGCGCCGGTCGTAGACGACGTGGAGGTTCACGATCGGGGAGGCCCCGAGCCGCTCGAGGCGCGACGGGTCTTCGAGTGCACCCTCCGGGAGCACGCCGGCGGCGCGGGTGTGGGGGAGGGCGACCACCACACCGTCGGACTCCAGGGCCTCGTCAGTGTCCGACACGCTGAATTCGCCGGACCCCGTCGCCTCGACCCGCTCGGCGCGCCAGCCGGTGCGGACGTCCACGCCCGCGGAGCGGAGCGCCCGCGCGCTGGGCTCCCCATGGATTGCGGACAGAGGCAGCCGGGCGTAGCCGACGTCGCCCGCCGCGGCGTCGTTCAGCAGCCCGGTCTGAAAGACGAAGGCGGCCATCGCCAGCGACGCCTCGCCCGCGTCGAGGTTGAGGGTCGGCAGCGCGATGAGGTTCCAGAGCCCGTCCACGGCGTTCGGCGACTGGCCGTGGTCGGCCAGCCAGTTGCCGAAGGTTCGCGAGTCAAGGGTGCGCTCGGCGAGGTCGAGGCGCGAGAGCTCCAGCGCGCCGCGGGCGGCCCTCGCGCGCTCTCGGAGGGAGAGATGCCCGTAGCGGGCCAGCGCCCCGGTCAGATGCAGCGGGGCCGGCAGCGAAGAGCGCCGCAGCCACTCCACCCGCCCTCCCGGTGCGATGACCGGGATCTCCAGGCGCGGCTGAAGGGTCGTGGCGGACGCTGTGCCGAGCCGGTCGAGCAGGGCGCGGTACGCGGTGCAGCAGCGGAGGAAGACGTGCTGGCCGTTGTCCAGGACCATCCCGTCTCGCTCGAAGGAGTAGGCGGCGCCGCCGAGCCTCGGGCGGACCTCCACCAGCGTCACCTCGGCGCCGGCATCGGCGCAGGACAGGGCGGCCGCGATCCCCGCGAGGCCGCCGCCCACAACCGTGACGCGCCGGTCGCTCATGCGCCGGCCCCCGCGAGGCTTCGGGCCGCGACCCACGCCTTCTCCCAGGCCGGCAGCGACACGCGCCGGCGAAGGACCTGCTGCGGGTCACGGTCGATCTGGCCGAGGATGCGGCGGTAGATGCCGGTCATCGCACGCACGCACGCCTTCGACCGCGCGTCGAGGAGGGGAAGCAGCTGGAGTCCCCGCGCAAACCAATCGCGCCCGCGCGCGGTCTCGAATCGAATGAGCTCCGCGGTCGCGTCGGAGGGCGAGCTCGAGAGGTCCTCCGTGCAGCCGAACCGGCGGAGGTCCTCGCCGGGAAGGTAGACGCGCCCCCGCTCGAAGTCCTCGCGCACGTCCCGTAGGACGTTCGTGATCTGCATCGCGACGCCGAGGTCGTCAGCCAGCGGGAGGGCCCGCTCCAGATCGGATGCTCCGAAGATCCCGACGCAGATCCGCCCGATCGACCCGGCGACCGCCCTGGAATAGACGACCAGCTCGTCGAAGGTCGTAAAGCGGGTGCCCTCGACGTCCATCTGGACACCGTCGAGGAGATCGGTGAACGCCTCCCCCGGAAGCGGGAAGCGGGACCGCGCGTCGGCGAGCGCGACCATGACCGCGTCATCCGGGTCCCCCTCCCTGAGCGCGGTGCGGGTGGCCGCGAGGTCGGCGAGCTTGCGGTCAGTGGGGAGGGTGCCGTCGCCGATGTCATCCACCCGGCGCGCGTAGGCGTACGCGGCCGACATCGCGCGGCGCTTGTCGGCGGGCAGGAGTCGGATGCCGTAGTAGAAGTTGGCGGCCGCCTTCCTCGTCACCCGCTCGCAGATTCGATAGGCCTCCCTCGTCTCCATGCCTAATGCGGGCGCGCCGTTAGAAGCAGGGCAGCGATGCGGTCGGGCCATGAGGGGCGCGGCGGCTGGCCCTCGATCGCGAAGCCGGCGCGCTCGATCCCCGCGAGCGCCGCGCGGCCGCCGGCGACGAAGGCCGTCACGGCGAGGCGCTGGCGGCCTCGGAGAGTGGTGATGAGCGGCTCCCCGCGAGCGAAGAGCCTGCGGGCTCGCTCGACCTCGAACGCGATCAGGGTGCGAACGCGCTCGGGCGAGGGGGAGATGGCGAGGTCCTCCTCGGCACAGCCGAACCGTGCGAGGTCCTCCTGCGGGAGGTAGACGCGACCGCGGCCCAGGTCCTCGCGCACGTCCTGCAGGTGCTCGGTCACCTGGAGGCCGCTGCAGATCGCGTCGGAGAGCTCGATCCGGTCTGGAGTGGCGGCGCCGAAGACATGGAGGACCATGCGGCCGACCGGGTCGGCGGACAGGCCGCAGTAGGAGAGGAGGTCGTCGAAGGTCGCGTAGGAGCTCACGGTCTGGTCGACGCGGTTGGCCTCGACCAGGCAGTGGAGCGGCTCCGCGGGGATGTCCGACTCACGGGCGACTGCCGCCATCCGCCGCAGCGCGGGGTGGTCCGGCATCTCGTCCGCGTAGATCCGGTCGATCTCGGAATCGAGCCAGTCGAGCAGCGCGAGCCGGTCGCCGGCCACCTCGTCGCCGATCTGATCGACCAGGCGCGCGAAGCCGTATATCGTGAGGAGCGATTCGCGGAGCCGCGGGCCGAGCAGGCGGCTCGCGACCGGGAAGTTCTCGCCCCCGGAGCGGGCCATGACCTCCTCGAGGCCGGGCACCCCCTCGGGAGTGCCCGGGCGTGGCTCCGCTGGGTTCGTCACCGCCCCGGCGGATGCCTCCCCGCCCACGGCCTAGCCCCGCTCGCCGGCCGCCGCCCAGCGCCCCAGAGCCATCACCGGGAAGCTCAGCCGGTACAGGTGGTAGTTGATGTAGAAGTGCCCGGGGAACCCCGTGCCCGTGTACTCGGGCTCGTCCCAGGTCCCGTCCTCCCGCTGGGTCGAGACCAGCCAGGCCAGGCCGCGCTCCACGGCCTCCGTGCGGTCGCCGAGCGCGTGCAGTGCGATCAGCGCCCACGCCGTCTGTGACGCGGTGCTGGGGCCTCGGCCGATCCAGGCCGGGTCGTCGTAGGAGCGGCCGTCCTCGCCCCAGCCGCCGTCCGGGTTCTGAATCCGCTCCAGCCAGGCCGCCGCGCGACGCAGGCGGGGGTCGCTCCGCGGGACGCCGCAATCCACGAGGCCGGGGATCGCCGCGCCCGTGCCGTAGACGTGGTTGATGCCCCACCGGCCGAACCAGGAGCCGCCGTCTTCCTGCTCGGCCAACAGGTAGGAGATGCCCTCACGGGTGGTCGGAGCGTCGGCCAGTCCCTCGCCTCCGAGCATTTCGAGGACGTGGGCGGTGACGTCAGCGCTGGGCTCGTCGATCACCTCGCCGAAGTCGCAGAACGGGATGTCGCGGCACATCTCCCGCACGTTGTCGGCGTCGAACGCGCCCCAGCCGCCGTTCCGGCTCTGCATGCCGACGGTCCACTCGGTGCCACGGCGGATCGCCTCGTCGACGCGCTCGGGCTGCGGGTGGCGGACCCGGCGGAGCGCCAGCACGACCTCGGCGGTGTCGTCGATGTCCGGGTAGTGGTCGTTGTCGAACTCGAACACCCAGCCACCCGGGTCGAGCTTCGGCCGGCGGACCGCCCAGTCGCCCTTGATCCGGATCTCCTCGGCGAGCAGCCAGTCGGCGGCCTTGACGAGCGCGGGGTCGTCGCCCGGGACGCCCGCGTCGCTCAGCGCGATCATCGCAAGCGCCGTATCCCACACCGGCGACTGGCATGCCTCCAGGCGCCGCATGTCGCCCTCGTGGATGAGGAACCGCTCGATGCCGTCGAGACCCTTCTTCACCGCTCCTTCGCCGACGTCGTGGCCGCGCAGGGAGAGCGCCATGAGCGAGTAGACCCAGGGCGGCTGGATGCCGCCCCAGGACCCGTCGTCCTCCTGGCGCTCGAGCACCCAGCGCTCGACCCGCGCCATCGCCTGGCGGCGGAGCGGCTTCAGCGGGTGCCGCTCATAGACGCGGCCCACCTTGTCCAGCCACAGGAGCACACGCCCGCGGAACGTCCGGGGCCGCGGCTTGACCGGGCTCCCGGTGCGCAGCTCGTCCAGGGCGAAGGGCAGCGGGCGGACTGGGCGCTCGGCGCGGACGATCGTGAGCGCCGCGATCGTCTGCCGCGCCCAGCACGCGAAGTCGTAGATGTTTAGGGGGAACCAGGACGGTAGGAAGATCAGCTCGGGGGGCAGGGCGGGGACGTCCTCCCACTCCCAAAGGCCGAAGAGGGCGAGCCAGATGTGGGTGAAGACGCGCGCGTTCTCGATCCCGCCGGCGGCGAGGACCGACTCGCGCGCGGCGGCCATGTGGGGCGCGTCCGGCTCGTCGCCCGCAAGCCTGAGCGCGGCATAGGCCTCCACGGTCGTGGAGAGGTTGGCGGGCGCGCCGTAGAAGTTGGCCCAGCTGCCGTCCTCGCGCTGCTGGGAGCGGATCCAGTTCGCCGCGCGCTCGATCGCCGCCGCGTCGCCGATGCCGAGGAACTCGCGCAGCAGGAGATCCTCGGCGTCCATGGTGACGTTCGTCTCCAGCTCCGCCTTCCACCAGCCGGCGGAGTCCTGGAGGGCCATCAGGTGGCGGCGTCCGCGCTCGATCGCCTGCTCGAGAGCGTCCTGGGGGAGGGGAGCCGGTGCGGCCTCGTCTATGACCTGTGCTTCCGCTTGGGTTGTGGACGCAGGTTGCACTCGTTGACGCCTACCTCGGGCGACGCGAAGCCTACTCGCAGGCGTGGTGGAAAAGCCCGCTCGCAGCGCCTGAAATCAGGCGCCGAGCACGTACAGCCGGTAGCGGCCGATCTCGAGCTCGTCCCCGTCGCGAAGCGGGGTCCACTCGACGCGTTCGCCGTTCACGAAGAGCCCGTTGAGGCTGCGGTCGTCGAGCGCGCGAAGCTCGTTCTCGGGAGTGCGCACGATGAGCGCATGGCGGCGGGACACCGTCGCGTCGTCAAGTCTCAGGTCGGCGGCGGTGCTGCGGCCGATCCGCGTCCAGCCGGTCGGCAGGTCGACTATGACGGGCTCGCCGTCCTCCTCGTATGCGACGTAGCGCCCTGTCGGGTCAAGACCCTCGTGCGCCTCGTCGAGCCAGGTCGGGAGAGTCGCGGCGGGGGAGATGGCCTCGGTGTCGACGGTCCGCGACTCGAACAGGGATGCCCGCCGGAAGCGTGTCTCGCCGCACGCGGGGCAGCGAGGGACGTCGTCGTCCAGCTCGAGCGCGACCGCGTACCCGCAGCCGACGCAGACCAGCGATCCTGCGGATAACTGTCCGGACTCGCGAACTTTGACCCCTTCGTCTACCGGCAAATCCATCCCCTCTGCTCGTGGCAATTTTAACTACGGTCGATTGGTGCCCCTTCGCACAAGGCCCGAAACGGTCGCAAATTGGAAGATTGCCGACCGGATCTGGGCAATAGAATCGCGCGCCGTGGACTCGCTCGCCCTGGAGCGCGCGCTCTTCTGATGGGGCCGATCTCGGTCACCCGGACGATCGACGCACCCCGCGACCGCGTCTACGACTTCCTCAGCGACCTGGCCAACCGTCCCGCGTTCACCGACCACTTCATCGGCGACTACCGGCTCGAGCGCTTCGAGTCGGAGGGCGTGGGCGCGGCCGCTCGCATGCGCATCGAGCGGGGCGGCCTGTGGATGGAGTCAGTGATCATCGAGGCCGAGCGCCCGCACCGGATCCTCGAGCACGGAAAGGGCGGGCGCCTGGACCGCATCCCGATCCTGACCGCATGGGAGCTCGTCGAAGGGCCGAGCGCGGCAAGCTCGGAGGTCACGGTGCGGTTTGGCACCGAGGCCACGCACCCGATCGACCGCATGCACGAGCTGCGGCGGGGCGAGCACTACTTCCGGCGCCAGTGGTCGGTCGCGCTGTCTCGGCTCAAGGATCTGATCGAGTCCGGGCGCTCGGGCGAGCGCGTGTCGATCGCCGGGGGCGCACGGCTTCCGGTGACGTAACCGGACGGCCGGGATTAGACTTCCGCCGCCATGCAGCGCGCTCTCAGCTCCATGACGCGACTCGGCGCGATCGCCGCCGCCGCCGTCGCGATCGCCGCGGGCGTCGTGCTCTCCGGCTGCGACACCGCTCCCGAGAACGCCGACCAGGTGACCGAGGGCATGGGAATCAAGCTTGACGACCTGCTCTTCAATGTCCAGATCACGCGCCAGCTGAACCCCGGGGACACCGAGGACAAGGCCTACCTGGTGGGACAGAAGGCACTCGGGCCGAACCAGTACTACCTCGGGGTCTTCATGCGCGTCCAGAACGAGGGCGACGCGTCGGCGCAGGTCCCCACCGACATGAGCGTGGTCGACACCGTCGGCGACAGCTTCAAGCCGCTTCCGAGCGACAGCCTGTTCGCGCTCAAGCTGGGCGACACCCTTCACGGGGGCGACGAGCTGCCGGAAGGCGAGTCAGTGGCCGCGAACGGGCCGATCCAGGGATCGATGGTCCTCTTCCGGATCACGACCTCGGCGATTCAGGACCGGCCGCTCACTCTTCACATCACGACGTCGACGGGCTCGGCCGGCGAAGTCGAGCTTGACCTCTGACGCCGCACTTCGGCTCACCCTCCTCGTCGCGGCGATCAGTGCGTTGCTGGTGGTCCTCGGCCTGTTCGGCGGCGCGGTCCGCGTCGTCTGCCTGATCCTGATTGGGGCAGCCGCGCTCCTCACCGCCCCGCCGCGGGTCAATCGTGGCGGGGCCTGGTGGCGGATCCTCGCGGGTGGTGCTGCCGCGTCGATCGCCGGAGCGATCATCGCCCAGCCCGCGGCGACGCTGGGCGGCTGGATCGCTTTGCTCGGCGGCCTCGCGGTGATCGTGGCCGCGGCGGTGGGCTTCTCGATCGAGGAGTAGCCCGACGCGTACGGCGGCAAGTAGGGCAGCCCCATCCGGCTTGGTGGGCCGAGGGAAGGATTGGCCTCGTATTACGTGGCCAATCCTCCTCTCGACTCCGAGTGCCCGGGTCGGCTTGCGCCCGGACGGGGTCAGTCGCCCCACCCAGCCGCCGTTTTCGCCTAGCCCACCCCGAACGCCGACGCCATCACCTGGCGGACGATCGGCGCCGCCACCGTGCCGCCGTCGCCGCTCGCGTTGACGACCATCGCGGCGACCGCGAGCTTCGGGTCGGTGGCCGGCGCGAACGCCGTGAACCAGGCGTCGAGCCTCTGTTGCGTGTCCGAGCCGGTGGTTGCCTTGCCGGTCACCGGGCCGAGCTCGGCCGTGCCCGTCTTCCCGGCCACCTGGATCCCGGGCAGCGCGGCGGCGGTGCCGGTCCCGCTCGTGACCACGCCGATCATCAGGCCGCGGAGCGTCGTGGCGATGGAGGTCGGCGTGACCCGTGACGGCTTGACACCGGACTGGAGCGCATGGTCGGTCACGAGCGAGGTGGGGTCGATCACTCCACCGTTGGAGATCGCCTGAGCGATAGACGCCATCTCGAGGGGCGTCGCGAGCACCTCGCCCTGGCCGATCGCCGTAACCGCGAGGTCGACGTCGCTGGGGATGTTCTTCGGCAGGGTGCTGGAGGGGATGCCGGCGGCCTTGACCGCCGATTCGGTGTAAAGCGTCGGTTGGGAGTTGAAGCCGTAGCTCTCGGCGGTGTCGACCATGGCCTTCGACCCGACCTTGGGCCCGAGCGGCGCGAAGACGCTGTTGCACGACTCGGCGAACGCCTCGGAGAATGTTCCGCCGCAGGCCTCCTGGTTGGCGTTGTCGATCTGCCTGCCGTCGACCGTCGTCGACGTCTCGATCGGGAACGTGTCGCTGACCTTGACGTCACCGCTCTCCAGCGCTGCGGTCGTCGTCACGAGCTTGAACGTCGAGCCCGGCGGCTGCGGCGCCGAGTACGCGATCCCCGCGACCGCCCGGACCTCCCCGGTGCGGGCGTCGAGGGCGGTCACGCCGCCGTAGGTGCTCCCGAGGGCGGCGACGGCGGAGCGCTGGAGGTCCGGGTCGATGGTCGTGTGGACCGGCTTGCCGGGGATCGGCTTGCTCGACGCGAGCATGCGGCCGCCCGCCGACGGCGTCTTGCCGCCGGTCGGGACAGCGACGAGCTCGCCCCCCGGATGGCCGGCGAGCCGCTGGTTGAATGCCAGCTCTAGGCCGCTCGCCCCGGTCGGGCTTCCCGCCGGGAACCCGAGCTTCGCGAGCTCGGGTTCCTGCTTGGGCTTGGGCGTGGAGACGGTGCCCGCGACTGCGGTGGCGGCGCCTCCGAGGGGCGAGGTCCGGGCGTCGGCCGGGCCCTCGGCCAGAGGCGTTCCGTCCTTCGCCAGGATCGGAGCACGCTTGGGAACGATCGTGTGGCGGACGAGCCGCTCGTTCGGCCGTAGTCCCGGAAAGACGAGGTTGGGCGACCAATCGACCTTGCCGCCGTCCAGCGGCAGCGCCAGCTCCCGCGTGATGTTCCCGAATGCGTTCGTGTGGAGAGTGACGGGCACCAGGGCCCCCGAGCCCGAGTCCGAATTCGACACCTCCCCGGTGTCGACCCGCTGGATCGTCGCGGTCTTCTCGGCATCCTCGTAGTCGGCAGTGAAGCTCTTCAGCGAATACTGGCGCGCGGCAGCGTCGGAGATCTCCGCGTACATGCCGGAGAAGCTCCGGCTCTGCCAGGCGTCGGCAAACTTCTCGGCGCCGGCCAAGTCGGTGCCTCCTGCACCCCTGATCAGACCGGCCACGAACGCCGCCAAGGCCAGCAAGGCGATCGGTAGCGCTCGCGTTAGAAGACGACGCCTCCTGGTCGCCTCGGTACTCATATTGCTCAAGCGGGTAGAACGTTAGCCGCCAATGAACTACGTCGATCTAATCATCGCGGTCTTCGCGGTCGCCTTCGCGGTGATCGGCTACGAGCGTGGACTGGTCGCAAGCGCCCTCCCTCTGGCCGGGTTCGTTCTCGGAGCCATCCTGGGTGGACGGCTCGGCCCCGCGCTCCTCGCGCAGGGTGGTGAGTCTCCCTATGCCCCGCTGATCACGGTCGTATGCGGGTTGCTGGTCGGAACCGCGTTCGCGGTGCTGATGGAGGGCGTCGCCGAGGCGGTGCGAGCCCGGGTGCTGCCGCGAGGGGTGGTGGTGCGCCGCATCGACGGGGTCGCCGGGGCGCTGCTCCTCGGCGCCCTGGGACTGCTGCTCGTCTGGGCCTTCGGCGCGGCGGCGCTGAACGTGCCCGGGCCCGGCGAGCGGGGGATCCGCGACCAGCTCCAGCAATCGACGATCCTCAGCAGCCTCAACAACATCCTCCCGCCGAGCGGCCCCATCCTCAACCTCCTCCGCCACATCGACCCCGTTCCCGCGGTGACGGGCCCCGAGGCGAAGGTGGGGCCGCCGGAGCCGGCGATCGCCCGCGACCCGGGGGTGAGGCGAGCGGGCACGAGCGTGGTGAAGGTGCTCGGCTCGGCGTGCGGGCTCGGGGTCGAGGGGTCCGGCTGGGTTGCAGGCCCCGACCTCGTGGTGACCAACGCCCACGTCGTCGCGGGCGAGGACAACACGACCGTGACCACCCGGACCGGCACCGAGCTGAGCGCGACGGCGGTGCACTACGACACCCACGACGACCTTGCGATCCTGCGCGTGGACGGCCTGGGCCTGCGGCCGCTGAGCATCGTGCCGGAGCCCTCGTCCGGCACGGCCGGAGCCGTGCTCGGTTACCCGGAGAACGGCCCCTTCCACGTCGCTCCCGCGAGGACCGGCGCGACCGAGACGGTCATCAGCCAGGACTCCTACGGTCGCGGCCCGACCCAACGCCGGATGACCCCGTTCCGCGGCCAGGTGCGGAGCGGCAACTCCGGCGGCCCGGTCGTGGACGGCTCGGGCCACGTTCTCACCACGGTCTTCGCGTCGGCCAAGGACAAGGGGCCACCCGGTGGGCTCGGCGTCCCCAATGACGTCGTTAGCCAGGCTCTCCAAGGCCCACTTCGCCCAATCGGGACGGGTCCGTGTGCTGCGTAGCCCACCCGAGCCCTTCTGTAGCCTGAATGAAGGGTGGAATCAGGGGTTTCGGAAGCCGAGCGCCAAAGGCCACGGCCGCGGGGAAAGCCGGTGCGCGTGTCCCCGGACTTCCACCAGGCCGTGGAGTTCATCGGGAAGCGATGGACCGGCGCCATCCTCTGGGCCCTCTCGGAGCGGGCTCACTACTACGCGGAGTTGACCCAGGTGGTCCCCGGGCTGTCGGACCGCCTGCTGTCGCGCCGGCTTCGCGAGCTCGAGTCGGAGGGACTCGTGGAGCGGTCGGTCCACGCGGGAACGCCGGCCCGGGTCTCCTACGCGCTCACCGAGAAGGGGACCGCGCTGCGCCCCGCGATCCGCGAGCTGCGCGCCTGGGCGCAGCGCTGGAACGGCACCGACTCCTGACCTACCAGTTCCGCGGGTTTCCGTGCGGGATCTCGTCGCGGACGAGGACGGCCTCGATCACCTCGACCGGAGGCGGGCCGGTGGTCTCGTGGAAGAGGTCGAGCTGGTCGGCTCCGAGACTGCCGAACGCGGCCTGCACGGCACGCACGTAGGCGGCGAGGATGACGGCCCCCCGCGGCGGAGTGGTGGCGAAGTTCCCGGGCTTGGCGGTGAAGGTCACGATGCGGTCGAACGCCGCGTCGGCCTCCCCCGCAGGGGCGCCCGTGACATCGATTCGGTCGTAGCGGATCTCGCGGAGCGCAAGCCGTTGGAGCTCCGGTTCCGTGACCTCGAACAGGACCCCGTTGGGCCCGCCGGCCCCGGGATCGGGCTCGAGATTCAACCCCAGGCAGTAAGGCGGCACGACGCCGGTATCGCCGTGCGCGAAGGTCTTCTCGGTGGCGAGGTTGTCCCGGACCTGCGACCAGCGCCGCCGCCAGCCGGCGAGGCGCGCCGGGGCCGCGCCCTCGACCGGGCGCCCCAGCGTCCGCTCGGCGCTAGCGGCGCTCACCAGCGACCCGTAGGCGAACAGATATGTGCGTGAGGGGGCTTCAGCCCCCGAAACTGGCTGGTGCCGTTGTTTGGTCATGACGCCCACTGCGGTTTCCACGCGGGCGCGCCGCACAGCCGCGCGGCCGCGGGACAGCCGTGGCACAACGATCGGTGGGGGGAGTCGGTGCGAGCGAAGTCGCCATCGCGGATCCGCAGAATCAACCCCTCCAACCGCTCGCACGCCGCGCGGATTCCGTCCTCGTCGTAGCGCTCGAGAACGGTCCGATCCGGCTCCTCGAGAAAGCAGTACGCGGCCCGCACCGGAGCCGATCCGCCGCTCGCCCGGTGCACCGCCAGCGCGTAGAGGTCGCGCTGCGTCTCGTAGCGGCTCGTCAGCTCGGCCGGGTCGGCGCCGTCGACCGCGTCCGTCTTGTAGTCCACGACGAGCGGCCCCTCGGGCGTGTCGGCCAGCAGGTCGATCTTCCCGCGGACGATCGCACCGCCGAGCTCGAGGATGAACGGCACCTCGGGCCGAAGGCGCGCCCCGCTGGAGGCGAGCTCCGAGCGCACGCCGGACCCAAGCCAGCCCTCGACGAGGTTCGCGACCCGCTCAGTCGCATCCCGGTCGCCGGCGAGGCCCTCGCGCGCGACGACGCGTTCGAGCTCCGCCCGCTGGACCGCGTCCCAGGACTGCCGGGCGGCGGCCTCCAGGAGTGCGTGCACCGCGTTGCCGACGGCGAGCGAGCGCTCGCGTGGGCCGAGCACCGGGTCCAGGAGCTCGTCGCCCTCGGCCTCGTCCGGAGCGCTCGGCTCGCCGTTCTGTGCCGGATGATCGAGGGGCGACGCGAGGCCGAGGACCCGCTCCGCGTAGAAGCGGTAACCGCAGTCGGCATACCGCGCCAGCGCCGAGTACGAGAGATGCCCGGCACCCGCGCGGCGGGGCGTCTCGGGCAGTAGGGGCTCCCTCGGCTCGATCGGGTCCTGCGGCGCCGGCGCCTCTGCATCGTGCCGGGCCCGCAGGGCGGCCGCGCGCTCGGAGCCGGCACGCTGGATGCTGATCCGGATGCGTGGCTCCGGACCGCCCGCCTCACCTCCGCCCACCGCGGGGGCCCGCGGGAGAGCGACGTCGCCGTCCTCGCCGGACCAGCCGCGGTCGTGCAATGCCGGCAGGAGAAGCTGAAGGGCGGTATGCGAGCCCCGCAGCGACTCGGGCGCCTCGTCGGCGGGGAGCCGGCACCTGCCGCTGAGTATCAGGCGCTCCTGCGCGCGGGTCGCCGCGACGTACACGAGCCGCAGGGCCTCCTCCACCTCCGCGTCCGCTTCGGCGTCGCAGAGCTCGACCAGCTCCCAAAGCCGCAGCGGCTCGGCTGCGGCGACCGGGACGCGCATCCCGAACCGGGCACCGCTCGGGTCTCCCACCGGGCCCGCAAGCCGCCCGACCACCAGGTCGGGGTGGGCGAAGGCGGCACCCAGCCCGCGGCCCATGTCGGCGACCGCGACGACCGGGAACTCGAGCCCCTTGGCCGCGTGGACGGTCATCACGCGCACGCCGTCATGGCCCTCGACCCGCAGCGCGGCCATCCCCTCGCGCTCGTCGCGTCTGGTGCGCTCCTCCGCGAAGTCGAGGAAGCCTCGGAGGTCGCGGCCGTCGTGTTCCTCGTACTCGGCCGCGAGCCGCATCAGCTTTCGCAGGTTCGCCATGCGCTGCTCGCCGCCCCGCATCGCGAGGATCGCGAGGTCGTAGCCGAAGGCCGTGATCACGCGGTCGATGAGCGAATCCAGGGGACGCAGCGGGGCCTCCGCGCGCAGCTCGGCGAGCACCCGGCGGAAGTGCTCCAGGCGCTCGACGTCGGCGTCGGCAAGGTCGTCGGGCCACTCGCCGTCCCTCACTGTCGGCCAGACGTGCCGCGGGCCTCCGTCGGGATGACGGGCAGCGTCCCGCAGGAGCCACAGGGCGTCCGCCGACACGCCGCAGGCGGGGGAGGCAAGCGCCCCGAACAGGAGCTCGTCGTCGAGCGGATTCGCGACGACGCCGAGCAGTCGCAGCGCGTCCTCCACCTGTTGCTGGGACCAGTAGCCGCGCCCGCCGACCACGTACGGAGCCAGGCCGGCCCGGTCGAGCGCGTCCTCGAACGCGTCCACGTGGGTGAACGCCCGCAGCAGGATGACCATGTCGCCCCTGTCGACGCCCGCGTCGTGGAGCTCCCGCAGGCGCTCCGCGAGGAAGCGCGCCTCGGCCACGTACGACTGGCTCTTCTCCCCGGGCGGGGGCTCGAGCTCGACGCCCTCCGCCGTCCAGCCCTTACCCGCCCTGTCATCGGACGTGTCGGTTATCAGGAGCTCGGTCGCGGGGCCTGCGCCCAGAGGCTCGCCGTCTGTCTCGAGCCCCGCCTCGAGCGGCGGGAACGGCTCGCCGAACATCACGTCGCCGAGGAAGTCGACGGCGGCGAGGACCTCCGGCCGTGACCTGAAGTTGCCGCGGAGCGGGAGCTCGTCCATCGCCTCGTCGGCGCCCGCTGCCTCTCGCTGCTCGCGGAAGACCTCGAGGTGGGCGTGGCGAAACCGGTAGATCGACTGGTACTCGTCCCCGACGACGAAGAGCCGCGTCTCGGGGCCGCGGAGGGCGTTGATCAGCTCGAGCTGGACACGGTTCGTGTCCTGGAACTCGTCCACCATCAGGTGGGTGAAGCGGGTCCGCCACGCCTCGGCCACCGCGCCGGAGCCGCTCAAGAGCTCGAGGGCGCGGAGCTCGAGATCCGGGAAGTCGGCGCCGGAGCGCTCCGCCTTGAGCTTCCTGTAGTCGTCGTCGTAGGCGGCGAGCAGGGCGGAGAATGCGGCCAGGCCCTCAACGGCGCGCTGCTCCTCGAGTGGCTTGAGCTGGGGGGTGTCGTCCTTCTCCTTGACCGATCGCACGGGCGGGCCGGGGTCGGGCAGGCGTGGCGGATCGACACCCTGGCTGCGCAGCTGTTCGTGGACGCCGACGACGAGGTCGCGAAGGCGCGGCAGCCAGAAGGCCGCGACGAACCGAGCTGCCGGCTCGCCCTCGCGCTCCACGACCTCCTCGACCGCCGACCCGAAGGCCCGCTCGCGAAGGCGTGACGCCTCGGAGTCGTCGAGGACCCGGAACCGCGGATCCATGTGCGCCGCCACCGGGTGGGCGGCGAGCACCCGGCGGCAGAACCCATGGATCGTCGTGATCCAGGCTCGCTCGCCTTCCCGCGCGCCGCGCGCGATGTCGCGGGCCCGCTCGAGGTCGCCGCTCTCAACGGCCGCGTGGGCGCGCTCGATCAACCGCCGCCGGACCCGCTGTCGCAGCTCGGCGGCGGCCCGCTCGGTGAACGTGAACGCCAGGATCTCCTCGGGACCCAGGCCGTCCTCCGTGACGCAGTCGCAGTAGCGCTCGACGAGCACCCCGGTCTTCCCGGAGCCCGCTCCGGCCTCGGTGAAGACGTCCCGATCCCGGCACGCGATCGCGTCGCGTTGCGCGGGGGTGGGGGCGAAGCCCTCGGGCGGGCGTTCCGGATCCGGCTCGGCGTCGAGGAGGGCGAGTTGCTCCGGCGGGCCGCCGGTCACGATCCGTTGCCGCCGTTCCCGTTGCCGCCGCCATCCTCCGCGCCGACCGCGCGCTCCAGCCGGCAGATCGGCTGGTAGGAGCACCAGCTGGGACACTCCCCGCCGTTGGGGTCGCGGCCGATGGCCCCGCGGCGCATCGCGGCGGCCCGCTCCCGCGCGGTCTCCACACCCGCCTCCACCGTCTCCTCAACCTTGTCGAGGTCCATGAAGTCCGGTTTCTTGAGGTCGAGCCCCTCGGTGGCGTCGCCACCGGCGACGAAGCCGCGCGGCTTCGGGTCCCTGGATCCCCCGAGCTGGTAGTAGAGCCCGCCGAGGGGCTCGATTCCCCATTGGTCGCGGATCGCACGCGCGTAGAGCTGGAGCTGGAGCTTGCCCGCCTCCGCCAGCTTCGCGCCGGAGGTCACCTTCGACGACGTCTTGTAGTCGTAGACGACCCCGAAGCGCTGGTCGGGCGTGACGTCGACGCGGTCGATCATCCCGTGAAGCGCCAGGTCGCCGACGTGGAGGGCCGGCTTCCTGGCGTCGTCTCCATCCCCGAACGAGGCCTCGAGCAGGAGGGGGCGCAAAGTCGTCTCGCTGCGGCTCTCACGCTCGAGGAGCCGGTTGATCTGGGCGCGCATCCGCGCGAGCGCGACACCGGCCAGCGCCCGGTCGCCGTCGAGGCCGTACCCCTCGGCCGCCTCGGTGAGGAGTTCATCCGCCCGCGCCCGCCACCGATCCAGGTCGCCGGGGCGCGGGATGCGATCCTCTCCCGGCGGATCGCGATACAGGCGCTCCAGCACCTCGTGGACGATCGAGCCGGCCGTGAGCGCCTCCGGCTGGGGGTCGAGCCGCTGTGGCTTCAGCTCGTGGTCGACGAACCAGCGATAGGGGCACTCGATCCACTTCTCGATCGTGCCGGCCCCCACGGGATTGCGCTCGGCCAGCTCCGCCAGCACTCGGGTGCTGCTGAGCGGTCCGGGGAGGACCGGATCGAAACGCGGGCCGACCGCTGCCAGCGCGCGATTCAGGGCCCTGCGGCTGGGAGCCTCCTCAGGGGCGAACACGACGCGATCGAGCCCGTGGACCTGCTTCAAGCGAACCTCGGCCTCCTCTGCGTCCGGGGCGAGCAGGTCGAGCACGTCGTCCACGAACGGAGAGCGCGACGCCGGGCGCCCCTCCTCGTCCGAGCTTCTCCACGAGAGCCAGAGCCGCTCGGTCGGGCGGGCCACGCATGCGTGGAACAGGTACCGCTCCTCGAGCGCCGGATCCCGGCGGGTCAGCGCGCTGATGCCCAGCCGGCGGCGCCGCTCCTCGCCGAGGAGCGGGTCCACGACCTCCGGGCCTGGGAACTCGCCGTCCTGGAGCGATGCCAGGAACAGATGGCGGGCGCGGGCGGCGCGCACCCGGTAGGGGCTCAGAACGCGGACGCGGCCGTCGGTGGGCCCGCGCCACAACGGCACGCGCACGTCCTCGAGGGCCTCGAGCGCCTCCACCGGCGTGGGGGGAGCGCACCCCGGGAGCCTCTCCAGGTCCGCCAGCTCCTCGAGGGTCGAGGCGACGGCCTCCGCCGCGCGGACCTCCAGCGGCTCGAACGGGACCTCCCCGCGCGGCCGGTTCCCGCCGAGGTCCACGGGCTCCTCACCTGCGTGCGGGTCCTCGGCGAGCCGGCGGGCAGCGGCGGCGAGCTCGCGCAGCCACGCCGCGGGCTCGCGTGCCTCGCGGATCCGGGCGACGTCTCGCTGCGGCCCCTTCCATCCCTCCATGGCCTCGGTGGCGGTGCGGATGGCCTCGCGCCGGGCCCGCAGCTCGACGCCGTCCGCGATCGATTGGGGCTCGTTCCCCGGGCTAGCCCGGAGGAACTCCAAGAGGTCGTCCGCCCCGGCATCGGGCGATGAGCACCGGCCGAGCGCGACGACCCCCTGTCCGACCGCGGTGTGGGGGAGCGGCACGGATGCCTCGACGGCGACGGGGATTCTCAATCCGCCGAGCACCTGGTCGTAGAGCTCGCCGCGCGCCTCCGGCCGGCGCAGGACCACCACGACGTCGTCGGGGGCCACTCCCCGGGCGAGCAGAGTCGCGATCTCTCCGGCGACCGCCTCGGCCTCACCGCGCTCGCCCCCGCATTCCAGGAGCGCCAGCCCACCGTCGGGCTCGACCCGCGACTCCGTCACCTCGAACAGCCCGCGGTCGAGCTCGCGGAGCGTCGCGCTCGCGGTGTAGGTGGGGTCGAAGGGGAGCCGCTCCACGGTGTCCGCCGCGAGCTCGTCCGTGAGGCGGGCGAGGAGCCCCGCGCGGGCGGCCAGGGCATCGTTGTCCTCGTAGTTGACGGCGACGGTCACCTCGGCAGCGGCGCCGAGCGCGCTCAGCAGGTCGAGCTGCTCCTCCGTCAGGTCGTCGAACCCGTAGACGAGGACGGGCCGCGCTCCCCAGGCGTCGGGTCGCTCGCGCAGGCTGCTCGCGACCGCCGCCGCGGCCGAATGGGCGTCGTCGCGCCCCGCGCCCTCTCGCCGCTCGCAATAGGCGGCGTACAGGCCCGCAAGCTCGGCTTCGTACTCACCGCCGTCGAGCTCGCGGGCCGCCGCCGCGAGGTCCTCGGGCCCCACGAGGGCCGCCTGGAGCTCGGAGAGAAGTCGGTCGAGTGCGGGAGCGAACCCCGGCTGGTGCCGGGACGCGGCCAGGATCCGCAGCTCGGCGTCCCGGGTGACCGAGCGGACGAAGGCGAGACGCTGGGCCACGGTGAGCAGCGGTCGGACCGGCGCTCCGGTCGCCGCGGCGATCTCGTCCGTGAGGCGGTGGAAGGTCTGGATCGCCGCGCCGAGCAACGCCCCGCCCTCGGAGACGAGCTCGCGCTCGAACCTGGCCGCGTCGTCGGCGGTCGGGACGACCAGCACCGGCTCGCGGTCCAGGGACTCCCCGAGACGGGCGCGGATCGCCCCGGCGCGACCCGAGTTCGGCGGCCCGTAGATGACGGAAATCGACATCCCGCCCAGCATAGGTCGGGGTACGGCAGGTATTTGGGGCGGCGAGCCTGTCGACGCACTGACACGTAAGGCGGCGAAGCCGCCGCAAGTGATTCAAGGAGTACGGCGAGGCCGAGCTTCAGTTAATCCGCCGATGCCCGGTCTATCTTCGCGACGTCATGCCACTGTGCTTCATCGACCCCGCCGACGCCATCCGCGCGATCGCCGATTCGGTCGGCCGCGAGGCCCGCCGCCAGCTCCTCGGGGAGGCCGTTCGGGCCTGGGTCGACGAGATCCCGGACGATGAGCTCGAGGCCCACTACGCGCGGGCCATCGCCGAGCTCGACGAGCACGACATCTCGATGCTCGCCGCATGGCACGCGTCGATGGACGTCGGCCATCCGGTCCCCAACCGGGACTTCCTGATGGGCGCTTTCACGGCGCTGGGGCAACATCGCCGCGAGGCCCTGAAGCTGGCGGCCGGGTTCCGCGGCGAGGAGGCCGTGGACCGCGGGGTGACCGAGGAGCGCGCCCTGGAGACGGTCCTCGACTGGCTCTCGCCCCCCCGGCTCATGGAGCTCGCCGCCGAGGCGCTGGAGCTCTACGTCTGGGACCGCGCAGGCTCAGACAACTAGAGCGCTAACGTTCGAAGCGGGATGGAGGCGGACGATCCTGCGTTTCTGCGTGGGCTGACCCAGTCCAGATTCTCCCGCCGTCAGTTCGTGCGGGCAGGCGCGGCGGCAGCCGCCGTGGCGGGCCTCGGGTCGGCGCTGTCCGCCTGCGGGATCGCGGGCACCAGGGACACTGGCGCTCCGGCGGGCTTCGACTGGGCCTCGTGGTGGGCGAAGCAGCGAAAGCACGGCGTGCTCGACTGGGCCAACTGGCCCCTCTACATCGATACCTCGCACGGCAGCCACCCCTCGCTCGAGCTGTTCACGAAGCAGACGGGGATCCAGGTCAACTACAAGCCGGTGATCCAGGACAACGCGTCGTTCTTCTCGCAGATCAGTCCCGTCCTCCAGGAGAAGCAGGGGATCGGCTACGACCTGATGGTCATTACCGACGGCTGGGAGCTGACCCAGATGATCGCGAACAGCTGGCTGATCCCGCTGGACCACTCGCGGATCCCGAACTTCGCCCGCTACGCGGGCCCGATCGCACGGCACCCAGTCTTCGACCCGAAGAACCGCTACACAGTGACCTGGCAGGCCGGCATCACGGGCATCGGCTACGACCCGCGCATGACCGGCAGGGAGATCACGAGTGTCAAGGACCTCTGGGACCCGGCCTTCCAGGGCAAGGTGGGGATGATGTCCGACGACACCGAGCTCGGGAGCGTCGGGATGCTCGCGCTCGGGATCGACCCGGCGAAGTCCACGCCGGCCGACTGGAAGCGCGCCGCGGCGCTGCTGACCAAGCAGCGCGACGAAGGCATCGTCCGCCAGTACTACGACCAGAGCTACATCAAGGCGCTAGAGGACGGCGACACCTGGATCACGCAGGCGTGGTCGGGTGACATCTTCCAGGCCAACTACTCGGGATTCCCGCACCTGAAGTTCGTGATCCCCAAGGAGGGCGGGATGCTCTGGCACGACAACTGCATGATCCCGCTGCACGCGCAGAACCCGGTCGACGCTCTGGAGTGGATCGACTTCTACTACCAGCCCAAGGTTGAGGCGATGATCGAAGACTGGGTCAACTACCTCTGTCCGGTGCCGGCGGCCAAGCGCAAGATCGCCAACGGCCTCGACGACCCGTCGGTGGCCGACAGCCCGCTCGTCTTCCCGTCGGCCGCCGACGTCAGCCGCCTGCGCGGCTACTACGACTTCAAGGGGATCGACGACCACGACAAGTGGACCTCGATCTTCGACCCGGTGATCCAGTCGTGAGCGCGCGCGTCGCAAGGCTGCGGCGCACCGCGATCCCGTACGTGCTCGAGCTTCCGGGCGGCGCCTGGGTCGTCTTCTTCTTCGTCGTCCCCCTCGCGGCCATCCTCTCCGTCTCCCTGATGACGGGGAACTCCATCGACGGCTACACGCTGACGTGGAACTTTCACATCTATCCCGACGTCATCAACCAGTACTCGACCCAGTTCGTGCGGTCCTTCTACTACGGCTTCGCCTCCACCGCCATCGCCCTCGTCGTGATGTACCCGGTTGCGTACTGGATCGCGTTCCACGGCGGGCGCCACAAATCGACCCTGCTCCTGGTGATCCTCCTGCCGTTCTTCGTCTCGTTCGTGATCCGGATCCTCACCTGGCAGTTCATCCTCGCCGACCAGGGGATCGTGCTCGGGACCCTGAAGGACATCGGTCTCTTGCCAAGTGGCTTCCACGTCCTGTCGACGCCGGCGGCGGTGATCGCGGGATTGACATACGACGCGCTGCCGTTCATGGCCCTCCCGATCTACGTCGCGCTCGAGAACATCGACCGCACGCACATCGAGGCGGCGGCGGACCTCGGCGCGAGCCGCCGCGAGCAGTTCCTGAGGGTCGTGCTGCCCCTGTCGGCACCGGGCGTCTACGCGGGGATCCTGCTGGTCGCCATCACCAACATCGGCGACTACGTGAGCGCGGCAATCCTGGGCGGCCCGAGCACGACGATGATCGGGAACATCATCCAGACGCAGTACGTGCAGAACGCGAACTACCCAACCGCGTCGGCACTCGCGCTGATCCTGATGGCGGCACTGCTGCTTGGGATGTACGTCTACGCCCGCGCCTTCGGCACCCGCCAGCTCCAGGAGTACGTGTGAGCGCGGCGGCGGGCACCGGCGTCCTGGGAGCGCGCCCGACCGGCCCGCGCCGCCTGCGCCGTCTCGTCCTGCCCGGATACGTCGTCGCGGTGATCGCGTACACGCTCGTCCCGATCGCCGTGATGGTCCTCTACAGCTTCAACAAGGCACCCTCGGGGCGGCTGACCTTCGCGTGGAAGGGGTTCACCCTCGACTGGTACAAGCACCCGTTCGACATTCCGGACCTGACGTCGGCGCTCGTCCACTCGCTCGAGATCGCCTCGCTCAGCACCCTGATCGCCACCGCGCTCGGAGTCCCGGCCGCGCTCGCACTCGCCCGCTACCGCTTCCGCGGCCGCGCGTTGAGCGACCTGGTGATCCTCGCGGACATCGCCGCTCCCTCGGTTGTGGTCGGGGCCTCGCTGCTCGGCTTCTTCATCTACCTCGGCGTCCCGCGGGGCTTCGCGACGATCCTGATCGCCCATGTCGCGTTCAACATCGCGTTCGTGGTGGTCGTGGTCCAGGCGCGCGTTCGCGACCTCGACCAGTCGCTCGTCGAGGCGGCTCAGGACCTCGGCGCCAACCCGTTGGTCGCCTTCTGGAAGGTCACCTTCCCGCTGATCTTCCCCGGGATCCTGGCCGGGGCCCTGCTGGCCTTCGCCCTCTCGATCGACGACTTCATCATCACCAGCTTCGTCGCCGGCCAGACGCTCACGTTCCCGCTCTGGGTCTACGGCGCGGTCAAGGTCGGCATCCCGCCGCAGGTGTTCGTGATGGGAACGCTGATCTTCCTCGCCGGAGTGGCAATCGCAATTGCAAACGTCGTCGCACATCGTCGCCGCGGCCCGGCGGCGGCGTGAGCGGCAATTAGGGCAGGTCCGGCCAGGTTGACAGCCGGAGAGCAATCAGCATTCAGGGCAATGGATCGCGAACTAGTCCGCTTGGAACTCCAGCACCGCCATTGTCACACTCCCCAGTCGCAGAATGCCTAGCGAAGAGACGCCCCGGCGCACTTATGCCCTGATCGCGGCGCTCACGCTGCTTGTCGCGGCGGTGATGCTCTGCTTGGACGGGGTCCTCAACGGTGACGTATATCTGCAGTTGGCGAGCGGGCGCTTCATAGCCGTCCATGGCTTCGTCGGCACTGATCCGTTCCCGACCATCGCCCACGGTCAGCCGTGGCTAAACGAACAGTGGCTGACCGAGCTGACGTTCTATGGACTGAGTCGGATCGTGGGCATAACCGGCCTGACCGTCCTCTATGCGCTGCTGCTCGCGGCTTCCCTTGCGCTGTTGCTGTGGATGTGTCGCCGCAAGGGAACGATGATGTTGCTTGCTCTCGCCGCCCTGTACGGCCCGGGTGCGTGGATGGTTCTGCACCCTCGCGCTGCGGGCTTCACGGTGCTGGCCTTCTCGGCGCTGGTCGTACTGCTCGTCGCTGCCTGGCTGACACCCCCCCTTGCTAGTGGAGGCCTTCGACGGCGCTGGGCTGCGCTCGCGATGCTCCTCCTATTCGCGGTATGGGCGAACCTGCATGGCGGGTTCATCAGCGGTCTTCTTCTCATTGGCCTCGTTGTCGTCGGGTTGGGACTCGACCGTTGGCGTGGCCACCCCAGCGCTGTCGGCAAGCGTCCATTGGTGGCGCTGGGGCTGCTCGGGGCCCTCGCAGCCGTGACGGTGACGTTGACCACGCCTTTGGGCGACGAGATCTGGTCCTATCTGCTGAGCTTTCAAGACCCGGCCATTGGCCGAATCAGCAGCGAATGGCGCACCGCCCTCGAGCGTCCAAATGCTGTGGCATACCTAGCGCTCGCGGCGATGTTCGTGATCTGGCTCTGGTGGCGGGCGCCGAGCCCGCGTGCCCTTACCCCACTCCTGATCTGCAGCGCATTCTTGATCTTGGCCCTGGTCTCCGTGCGCAATCTCATCTTCGTAGGGCCGGCGATTGCCCTGCAGATCGCGTGCTTGGCTCCCGACTACCCTGGGCCGCGGTCACGCGCCCCGGTGGCCCTCGCCCTCGCGGCGACCATCCTCGCCGGAGTGGTCTGGCTCGGAAGTATTGGGCCCGCCAAGAACCCCTTTGGATCCCCGCTCGTCCGCTACGCGCTTGCACATCCACCGCCACACGGACGAATCGCTTCCTACACCGCCGTTGGCTCCTATCTGCTCTGGCGGTCCCCCAAGACGCCCATCGTGCTGGACGGCTGGCTCGAGCACTTCTCCTCGAGCGAACTCTGGGGCACTTACTCGCTCCTCGACGGACACTCCCCTCACCTGATGCGGAGGGTCAGGAGCCTGCGAGTCGGAGCCGCCATTGCCGATCGCCACACCGCAGTCCGCGTCCTCGCTCGACACGGTTTCGTCAAGGAATTCTCAACGCCAAGGGGCGCCTACCTGGTCAGGCGCAGTTCCACCCGTAGCCACAGGGAGCGAAGGCTCGGGGTACTCGCCCGCCGCGGCCAACATGTGTCGCCGCAGGCGAGCAGTTCGCGAGGTCCCTCGTCCCCGGTCACGGGGCTCCCCCTGGCCTCAGCGAGTCCCTAGGCACCTGAGCCGTTGACCTCAGGCCGGAGGGCCGCCGTCGAGCGCTGCCTCTATCTCCGGGATCGCCTGCTCGTTGTCTCGGAAGTGGACGGCGCTCATGCCGAGTTGTCGGGCGGCGTCGATGTTCACCTCGACGTCGTCGACGAAGAGGCAGTCCGATGGCCCGAGCCCGTCACCCAGGCGCTCGACCGTCAGCTCGTAGATCTCGGGCTCGGGCTTTCGCATTCCGACATACGCCGAGTCCACGATGACCTGGAAGATCTCGTCGACGGGGACCATCGCGCGCCAGTGCGGCTCCCACTCGCGCACGTTGTTGGTGAGCAGGGCCATCCGGTATCCACGCGAACGCGCCGCGCGCATCACCCCGATCATCGGCTCGTTGACGTCGAGCGCTTCGAAGTAGATGTCGGCGAAGCGGTGGAGCGCCGGCTCGTGGCCCAGGTCGACCGCGAGCTCGCGCCGGAGCGCCGCCAGGAAGTCGGTCTCTGTGATCCTCCCGCGCTCGAGGTCGTACAGCGGATGCTCGCCGTCGCGCTCAGCGATCCGCTGCATCGCGCGGCCCAGCGTCCCGGCCTCGATCCCGATCTCCTCCTGAATCGCGCCGAACGAGTTCATCAGAGGCGTCGTCAGGACGCCTCCGAAGTCCGAGATCACGGCCTTGATCGGGGTGGCTGCGGTCACGCCGGGCGGAGAACCTCGTAGAGGCCGACGCCGCCGACGCCGTCGCGTCGAAACCGCATGGGAACGGCTTCGCGGCCCCCCTGGGGTCCGGCCTCGCCGGCGCGATCGGCGGCCACGCGCAGGGGAGAGGTGTCGGGATCCGTCCAGAGCTCCAGCCCGAGGCGGCGCGGGGCGCCGTCCGCGCCGTACTCCACGGAGAGGAGCGCCTCCGACGTCTCCGCGGACTCGCCTTCGGAGTCGATCAGCCGAGTCACCGCGACGTCTTCGTCGTGCCCTCCGGCGCCTCGAGGCCGGATCGCGACGACGCCGAGCGCGCCGCCGTCCTCGAAGAGGGCGGAGACAAGCCGGATGCTGTCGAGGCGGCGCCAGTCGGGCTCGGAGTCGAGCTCCCAGGACGATTGAGGCGCCGCGCCGTTCCCATCGTCGGCGGGGCGCGGAGCCCACCGCAGACGTGCGGCCTCGCCGCCGCTCAGCTCGACGGTGATCACGGCCGGGTCAAGATCCGTCATCTGTCCTCGGCCGCGGCAGCTCGCGCTCGTGGTCCGGGACCTCGCGCGCGCTTCCCTCGTAGTCGTAGCCGCGTTGCGGGCCGGTGGAGCGCCCCGCGCGGGAGCTCTCGTGCGCCTTGGACCCCCACTTGACCGAGCGCACCGCGAATGCGGCGCGGCCCAGAGCGAGCTTGGTCGCGATCCCGCGGAACATCGCGCGGCTCGGCGGCAGCAGGAGGAGCAGCCCGATCACGTCGGTGATGAATCCGGGCGCGAGGAGGAACGCGCCGCCCACGATCACCATCGCGCCGTCGAAAACCTCGCGCGCGGGGACCTTCCCGGCCTCCAGCGCCTCGTTGAAGCGTCGCCACGCGGCGCGCCCCTGGTGGCGTAAAAGCGCCCAGCCGAGGAATCCGTCGAGGATCAACAGCGCGATCGTCGGCAGCACGCCGATCGCCTCGCCGACCTTGACGATCACGTAGATCTCGGCGATCGGGAGGACGATGAAAAGGAGGACGAGAACGATTGCCATCGGTCCATGAAGCGTAGTGAGCGCCTCTCGCTACGATGCCCACATGGCTCCAGAAGACACAGCGACTGTTACCCAGGACGATGTCTACGAGGCGCTGGAGGAGGTCATCGATCCCGAGCTCGGGCTCGACTTCGTCTCGCTCGGGCTCGTCTATGACGTCGAGGTCAAGGACGCCGACGTCTACGTGACCTTCACGCTCACCTATCCCGGCTGCCCGATCGGCCCGCAGGTCTCCGAGCAGATGAAGGAGTTCGTGGGCGAGATCGACGGGGTCGAGAGCGTCTATCCGAAGATGGTCTTCGACCCACCGTGGACCCCGGACATGATGAGCGAGGACGCGAAGTTCGCTTTGGGTTACTAGACCGCTTGCCTAAGCGGTTTGTGGGATTCGTCCAGGCAACGTTGCAGCCACGATTGCAGCCCTAGCGACCGAGCAGGGCCGCGATTCGCTCGGCTGCTTCCTCTTCCATCGCCGGAATCGCGTGGCTGTAGGTATCGAGGGTTATCGCGATCGTGGCGTGTCCGAGGCGCTCGCTAATGACCTTCGGATGGACGCCCGCCTCGAGCGCCAGCGTCGCGTGCGTATGTCGCAGGTCGTGCAGCCGAATCTTCGGTAGCCCCGCGTCCTGTACGTGGTGGTCGAACGAGCGTGAGAACGTTCGCGGGCGAATCGGCGTCCCGTTCTCACGACAGAAGACGAGTCCCTGCGCCTCATACGCATCGCCCCATGCGAGCTGCTCGTCCAGCTGGGCGTCGGCATGGCGGCGAAGCACGTTCAGCGTTTCGGCGTCGAGCGCAATAGAGCGCCGCCCGCGTTTCGTCTTCGGCTCCGAGAGCCGTGGCTCGCCTTTGCCCGTGCGCTGTAGGCGCGGCGCGTGGCCGCCGGCGGGAGTGTCTACGCGCCGGATGACTGAACTACCGCGCGTCCATGGCGTCCCGTATCGCTTCGAGCTGTATTACGAAGACGGCAAGCCCGTCGACCCCGACAATCCGCGTCCGTGCCTTCACTGTGGTCGCCCTCCATTCCAGTGCGAGGAGTGCGAGGAGTGGCACGATGCCTGCCTCGGTCACATCGAGAACGCCACGATCGCCTGCTGCGGTCACGGCAACCCCGACGATGCCTACGTTGGCTGGCCCGAGCGCACCGTCGTCGGGCTCGGTCCCGAGCACTGGACAGACGCCCGCGATGCCACCGCCGACGAGCTGTGCGAGCTAGGCGCCTCCAGGCTTGCGCGTCACGAGGACTTCAGATGGGGACCTGAGTAGTGGTCGGCTTCTTCTGCCACATCCACGGCTGCATCGACAACCCGCGACCGGCCCACCTGAGCGGCTCGAAGTGCCCCGAGTGCTATCGCGAGCAGAAGCGACGCTCAAACCAGCGCCAGCGCCGTAAGAAGGGTTACGCCTGGGCCGAGATCAGGGAACGAGTGCTGAGGGCGTACGCCAATCGGTGCGCCTTCGTTGACGAGAACGGGAAGCGGTGCGAGGTCCATGCGCCGCTCGACATTCACCATCTCGACAGCCGTCCCGAGAACAACAACTTGTCGAACCTTCGACCGGTCTGCCACCCCCACCATGTTCAGGTTCAAGGCGATGAGAATGCGACCTTTGCTTCGCCAGAGTTACCGCCGATTGCCTGACCCCCTCCGGGGCGGGGGTTGCCTCAAGAACGCCGTTGGCGACGGGGGGCGTTCCTAGCAGCCCGCGAAAAATACCTATAGATGGCTTAAACAAGGGGTGTAGCTAGTGGCTGAAGTTGCGGGACAGGTCACCCCACGCAAGCGGACACGTCCTACTGCTCCGAGCTGAGCGCTTCTGCTTTGCGCAAAAGCAGCAGTGCGGGCTACGGCACCGCGTTCCACAGCTCGCGGCCGTGGGTGCCGTCGTCGGCGCTGAAGAAGAGCGTGCCGGAGACGTCGATAAGCCGGTCCGGTCCGGAGCCCCAGTCGCCGGGATAGATGTCACGAACGAGCTTCGTGCCCGCGGCCGTCCCATCGGAACTCCACAGCTCACCCCCGGTGGCGGCCGAACCGTGGCTATCGTCGATTGCGCTGAAGAACAGGGTCCCGGCGACGTTCGTGAGCTCCGCGGGAGAGGACGAAGCGGTGCCCGGCCGGATGTCGCGAACGATTGTGGTTCCTCCCGCCGTGCCGTCGGAGCGCCACAGCTCGTCGCCGTGCGTCCCGTCGTCGGCGACGAAGAAGAGCGTCCCGCCGACGTTGGTGAGCGATGAGGCCCCGCCCGCGTCGGTGCCTGGGACGAGTCTTGTCCCCTGCGCGGTGCCGTCGGAGCGCCACAGCTCGTAGCCGTGGACTCCGTCGTCGGCGACGAAGAAGAGCGTGCCGCCGACGTTGGTCAGCCCGGAGGGGTCGGACGACCCGAAGCCAGGGACGATGTCGCGCACGAGCTTCGTCCCGGCCCAGGTGCCGTCGGAGCGCCATAGCTCGGCACCGTGCGTCCCGTCGTCGGCAACGAAGAAGAGCGTCCCGCCGACGTTCGTGAGCTGATTGAGATAGGGATTATTCCCCCAGCGATCGGGATTCCCCGAGCCCGGGACGATGGCGCGAACGAGCTTCGTCCCGACGCCGGTGCCGTCGGAGCACCGAAGCTCATAGCCGTGCTTGCCGTCACGCGCGACGAAGAAGAGCGTCCCGCCGACGTCCGTGAGCTGGTCGGGGAACGAGCCCAACTTCCCTGGATTCCGGAGGTAGGCCCGTCCGACCTGCTTCGCCCTGCCGCACCTGACGTTCCCCGTCGCACGGACGTTCCAGTAAATGCCGACCGGCAGCGTGCCGCAGGGCCGCGTGTCCTTAATCGTTGGCTTGGCGCTTGCGGGTGCGACGCCGACGCTGGCCCAACCGACCAGCAATGCAGCTACCGCGCCGACGATTACGAACTTCCTCATGCCTGAGAACAACCTCCCTCCCAGCCTGCACCGTGGGATTGGCGGGATCGACGCTAACCTTCGATTCGCACCTGCCAGGTCACATAACGATGCCGACGGGCGCACCGCCCCTTGAGGTTTCTTTGCCGGCTCACCACCCCCGCGTGGCAGTGCATGCGCCGTACCGTGCACCCGTTCTCGCACGGAAGGCTAGGGCGATTCGCCTTGCGGTAGTAGGCGCGGACCTGGCGGTCGGCCTGGTTGCAGGTCATGTGTTTCGTGTGAACGCGATGAACCCCGGGGCCGCAGTGTGCCGCCGCCGCGCTCGAAGGTACGCATATGGCGAAGGCCGCGACTATCGCCATGGCAGCGCCTCCGGCTATCGCTCCGTAGAGCCGTGGCTGCGTGAATCGCTTACCCATGTTGTCCGTCCCTTCCGTGGGCAAGCCACATACGCCGACCCCTCTTCTAAACGGGCGCGAGCCTACACCCGGTCTGGGCGGGCGCCTAATCCGGCCTCTGCTGCGCCAACGGGTCCGGCACCGCGCGAGCGAGACGGCGGCCATCGGGGCCGATCACGATGCTCTCGGGTCGGGTCGGACAGAGGGCCGGGTCAGGGTCAGCCGCGTCGCCGTAACAGGCCAACAGGCCGCGTGCCACTCACATCAACAGCAGAAGGGCAGCGCCAGCCGCTGGGGCTTCGGGACCTCCGGCGACATACCCGACTCTGGTGTACCCGCGATAGACGTTCCACCGAGTCCCAGAGGGGGCGACATAGCCGACTTTGGTGTATCCCCGGTAGATGTTGTACCGAGTGCTAGAAGGGGATACGTAGCCGACTTTGCTGTAGCCGAAGTACACGTTCCAACGGTTGCTATACGAGGCCGACACATATCCGATCCTTGTGTAGCCCGAGTAGACGTTGTACCTACTGCCTGAGGCAGTCACCGACCCGACCTTCGTATACCCCTCGTAGACATTCGCTGCCAAGGCAGTGGAAGCAGTAACTCCCAGAAGGGCAATAGCAACCAACGTCGCGATCAGCGTTCTCAATTTCATGTGGCCACAGTAGCCGCGACGCCCCCCGCTCGACATCGGGGTGGCTCCGCAGACCGTCTCGGTAGTTCTCCGCGTCGGGGATCAACCCCAGACATCGTGAGCCAGGCATTGGGCGGCACGTCGATCCCTGTAGGGGGACCTGCAGATCACCAGCCAAATGGTCTGACAACCACGCTTCGCTCTCTTCGCACGCCATCTCGCACTTTTCTCATCCCTAGTGGCTGAGGTGTTTGCATGCAAGCCACGCTGGCCGCTGGCCCAGCGTGGTCGCGTTCTGCTTTCACGCGAAAGCAGAAGCCCCGACCAAACGAGGCCGCTGCCATCGGGCTAGGTCAGCGGACCACACGTTCCAGTTCATCGAAACCGTTTAGGACGTTCGCCTGATCCGGAGCGCTCGCCAGATCTCGAACCTCAGCATCCGAGGATGGCAGTCCAGCTCATCGACCTGCAACTGGCTCGGTAGACGAGCCTGGCCCACCTTCGCGGGGGATCAGGTGCCTCCCAGTTCTGGCCGAAGCCTCGGCCCGACCCGGATAACAGAGACGAGCGGCCCGGACCCGTGTCGCCACAATGCCGAGACCGAACGACGCACAGATCCCGGCGGATAGCACCACCGTGAGCTTCAGCCCGACCGGTATCGCGAGGTGCTGGATGGCGAGCGCGAGGCCGACGATCACCGGGGGGTGCAGCAGGAATGCTCCGTATGCCGCGGGAGCGAGCCGCCGGCCGAGCGCCCCTTGGTGGTCGAAATGGTGTTTGAAGAGCCAGATCAGATAGATGCAGGCGCAGGGCGCGAGCGTCGCTTCCACGGCGATGATCGCAATCGCCTGCCAAGCCAAGCCACCCGCGAACGCGTCCTTGCTCGCGGTGAAGAATCCTCCCGCTGCAAGTACGGCCGGTAGGGCCAGCGCCGCCGCGAGCGCCGCGAGCCCGCAACGGCGTGCGGTGCGCGGCGCGATCGCCTCGAGCCAGCCGCGGCGACCCGCGGCGACTCCGAAGGCGAAGAGGAGCGCGTACTGGGGGAAGATCGCCAGCTGGAGGTGAAATTGCTCGCTTCCAAGCGGAAACGCGAGGCGGACCGCGAATGAGGCGACCGCGATGCATACGGCCACCGCCGTTATATCCCGGCCTCGGAGCCGTCCGGGGCCGGGCGTGCCCGACCGACCCGAGCGACCGGCCGCGCCACGAACACGCCACCAAAGCGCGGCGGCGGCTGAGAACGCCAGAAGGGCCTCTAGAAACCAAGTGGGCCCCGGATCGAATCCCCAGATCGCGCCCGAGACGAACGGCAAAAAGGCCGGATGAGCACCGTCGGCCCGCACGCTGACGTACTCGAGCACGGGACTGACGAGCAGGGTGTATGCGATGAGTGGCAGCCCGAGGCGAAGGAGGCGATCGCGCGCGAAAGGTCCCGCACCCTTGCGCTCCAGCGAGGGGGCGCTGAGGCGGCCCGCGATCAGGAAGAACAGTCCCAGTCCGAACAGCCAACCGATCCCGCCGATAGCGGTTAGTGCATCGCGGGCGGCGGGGGCGACCCGCCCGTAGGACTCGAGATACCACGAACCGTCCATCCCGTAGGTGATCGCGACGTGAACCGCGATCACTCCGGCGACCAGGAGGATTTTCAGGTTGTCGAGGTAAGGGAGCCGTCGCGGGTTCATGAGATCCTTCTATACACTGTATATATACACTGTATAGCACATGAACCACCGAACTCGAGGAAAAGGGCGGCGCGGCCTGTCGCGCGAGGAGATCCTGGACGTGACGCTCGCCCTGGCGGACGAGCGAGGCCTGGGAGCCGTCAGCATGCGCGGCGTCGCGGGCCGCCTCGGGGTGACCCCGATGGCCCTTTATCACCACTTCGGCGACAAACGAGCATTGATGGATGCCCTGGTCGAGAGGCTGCTCGCCGAGATCCCAATCCCGGATCCCGAGCTTCCGTGGCGGGACCGTCTCCTAGAGCTCGCCGCCAGCCTCCGTGCCACCGCGCGACGCTATCCGGACGCCTTCCCGATGCTATTCCGGCGGCGGGCGGCCACGCCCCAGGCCCTGGCGCGTAGGGACGCCGTCTACGCAGCTCTACGCGACGCTGGTCTCCCGGAGTCGCTTGTTCCTCGCGTCGAAGGCCTCGTAAGTACCTTCGTCCTCGGCTTCGCCGCCTCGGAAGCCGGCGGGCGGTTCAGCGGGCGCAGCGAGGCGCAGCTCAACGACGATCTCAGGTGGCTTGAGGAAAGTCTGGTCGATCTCGTGGAGCGCGCACGCCGAAAGGGGTACTGAAACCGAACCGTCGCTGCTATCGATTGCTGTCCATCACAGCAGCGAGGACCGGTTCAGGGGTCGGCAGCTGCGCCTTGCCGGGAGAGGCTCGGCGATGCGGTCAAGACCACTCAGCTTCCGCGCTCAGGACGCCGTCCGCTTGTGCGAGCGAGCCCGGCGCGTGGCGCTGTGCCGATGGTGGCCGAGGCGACGGGGGCTGATGAACGTGCTGCCGTGCGGGCCGGCCCGCACGGCCTTGTGCAGAGCGCTGCCGCGCACCCACTGCTTCCAGGACAGGAACCACATTGTCCAGCCGTTGTCCCAGGTGCCGGCCAGGGGGCTGCCGGTGATCGTCACCGGATCGCCCGGGACCGCCATCTTGTAGTAGGTCTCGGCGTCGGCGGGCGACATGTTCACGCAGCCGTGGCTGACGTTGGCAAAGCCCTGCTCCCCGACCGACCAGTAGGCGTCGTGCAGGTAGTCGCCGCTCCAGGTGAACCGCACCGACCAGGGCACCTCGATGTCGTAGCCGGGGCCCTTCATGTCGACCGGGTTGGCCTTCTCGATCGTCAGGTAGTTCCCATTCGGGGTCTCATCCCCGGGCCGCCCGCTGCTGATCGGCCAATGCGCGAACAGCTTCCCGTCACGGTAGACGTTCATGTAGTGATGGGCCGTACTGACCACCGCGGTCAGCGAGGAGCCGATCGTGAACGTCTGGGTCAGGGTGTGATGCCCGTAGACACCAGGGGCGGCCTCGACCCCGTCAAGGTGGCCGGTGAAGCTCACCCGGGTGTGTGGTGGCCAGTAGCTCCGTGGCCGGAAATACAGGCACTCCGCTGCGAGGTTGCAGCGGCTGTCCCAGTACCAGGCGCCCACCACCGGCTTCGAGGTCCTGACCTGGAGCGCCCGCTCGACCGCCGCCCTGTCTTTGATCGGCCGGTTGAAGTAGAGGATGATCGGCATCCCGACGCCGTAGGTCTGCTTGTAGCCCTCGATGATCTTGGTCGAGAAGCTCTGCTTCGGGGTCAAGGTGCGAAACGAGCTTTTCCGTGTAACCCGGCCGCCGGAGCTCCCCGCGGCGGTCGCGATCACCGTGTAGCGCTGCGAGACGTTCAACGCCCACCTACTGCGCCACGCCGTCCTCGCCGCACTGAGGCTTCCGGTGACCGGGTCGCCGCCGGTGCGGACGTTCACCTTGCTGATCCTGCCCCCTACGGCCCTCACCGTGATCCCCCGGTTCGGTGCCGTTTCGGTGCCGCCGCTGGACGGCGTGATCGACAGGCGCACAGCGCTTGCCGCCGCACCCCCACTCGCGTTGCCGCCGTGGCCGGGCGCCCCCGTCGAGCCGCCCGAGCAGCCAGCGGCCAGCAAGCCAAGCGTCGCGCAGATCGCCACGGCCCCGATCCCGTTCCGGCACAGCCCCGATGACCGAAATGGGGTGGCGTCTGGGACGGCGGCTGGGCGCAACTTCGGACCTCCGGACTGCGGTGAGACAGCTTACGCCGTGCTTAGCGCCGGACACCGGTGTGAGCCCCGGCCACTTGTCTCGTCAGGGCGCGGAGGGCGCTGGTAGACGACGAGGAGAGTGCGGGGCTGACGAAGCGTATTGTCGCCCCGATTCTGGTGCGAAGCGACAGTTAGTCGGGCTTCTGCTTTCACGCGAAAGCAGAAGCGGGCAAACCTGAGCTAGTGCAGTGTCCCTGCTGCCCGTTTTGAGGTCGCGCCCCCGACGCGAGATACTCAGCGGGCGATGTCTCGGGAGAACGTGGAGATCGTTCAAAGGGATACATGGACGTCAACGCCTTCATGCGAGGCAACCTCTCCGATGGTTCCCTTGAGCATCTTCTCGACCCGCAGATCGAGTGGGACTGGAACCTGAGCGCCGCTCGCCTGCCGGGGACGCCGGAGCGAGTACGGGGTGCAGGGGAGCTGCTCGCGTTCCTGGAGCGGGCGTCTTTGACCGCGGTCTGAACGCTGAGGGCTGGGCCGACCTCTTGGGCGACCGCGCGGGCGGCGCTGACGTATCGACTTACGCCGCCCCGGCTCGCGAGGAGGACTTCACGAACCTGCCTCCGGCCTACATCGACGTCGGCGAGCTCGACGGGCTGCGGGACGAGGCGATCCTCTACGGGCTGTCGCTGATGCGTGCCGGCGTCCCCGTCGAGTTCCACGTCTACCCCGGAGGCATTCACGCTTCCGAGGGCATCGCCCCCATGCCGGCGCTGGCGGCGCGGGTGAACGGATATCGGCAGCAGGCGCTGGAGCGTGCTCTGCCTAGCGTGGGGGCGCGCTGCTAGCTAGCCTGGGCGTGGGTCATCTTCCTGTCCGGACGGGGGAGCTGACCACTGGGCGTACGGCTCCCAGCGGGCGGCTGAGGCGCCTCACAAACGGCCGTTTGCGAACAGCAAGATCTGGCGGCCACTCCACTTCTGGCTTCACGCGAAAGCAGAAGCCATCGAGCAGTCGTGTCTTGCTTTACCGGGGGCCGCCCCTCGTCGGCGATCGGGCCTGGCTCGGGTGGGCGCAGGTTCCTTAGTCGCCGCGCTTCGCTTTTCGGGACCGTGGGTGATCGACCCTGAATCTCGACCACAGCACCTGACAGGTCGACAATCGCCCGCCGGCGGGAGGCGGGTTCACCAGCGGGTAACCACCCACGACTCTCACCGTGGTAATACGACGATGGGCGATGCCGGGTGGCCGCCCTCCCAGGGGTCTACGCAGAGCCGGCTGGGCCGATCTGACCTCGTAAACGACGGCCTTAGCAGGTCGGATGGCGAGAGTTCAACGAAACGTGCATGAGGTACGGATGTCCGCGACCACGACGACAGCGAGCGATCAGCGAAGAGTAGCCGAACTTCGCCACGCCTTGGACACACTTCGCGCCGAGACGCTCAGCGAGGGTGACGAGTTATTCGAGCGCTGGCAACCGTGCATCAAGCGTCCTGAGTACATGCCCAGCGCCAGGAATCTGGCTTACTACATAGCTTTGCGGCGCCGCGAGCTCCGGGAGCTTCAGCTCGAACTGATGCCGTGGGGGCTCTCGTCGCTGGGCCGCTGCGAGGCCCGCGTGCTCGAGAATCTCGACGCGGTCATTGCTGCGCTGGCTCGGTTCGATTCGAGCTCGCCCGAGGCCCCGAATGAACCAAGCCCGGCCGAGTTCTTCCGCGGGCATGCGCTTCTTCGCGAGAACACCGAGGCGGCCCTGGGCACCACACCGCGGGGGCGTGACATTCGGATCATGGTCACGCTGCCGACCGAAGCCGCCGCCGACTATGAGCTCGTGCGCAGCCTGATCGAGCGCGGAGCCGATCTGGTGCGGATCAACTGTGCTCACGACGACGCCGACGCCTGGCGCTCCATGGCCGAGTACGCCCACCGCGCCGCCGAGGAGCTTGAACGATCATGCCGAGTCTGCATGGACATCACCGGCCCGCGCGCCCGCACCGCGCACGTGATGGCGCCGGGTGTCAAGCGGCTCCACGTAGGTGACCGGGTACTGATGAGTGACCGCCCACTGGGCCTCGACACCAACTTCCCGGTGGCGTTCCAATGCTCGCTGGCGGGGGTGATCGAGCACCTCAAACCAGGCCAGTCGGTCTGGATGGACGAGGGAACCACGGGGATGGTCGTCGAGGAGCGCTGTGACCAGGGGGTGGTGCTGCGAGTTGCCGACGCGAAGCCCAAGGGATCCCGCCTGAAGCTCGACAAGGGGCTCAACTTCCCCGACACCGAGCTTCATCAGAGTCCGCTGACGCCTAAAGATCTGCAGGATCTGGACGTCATCGCCGAGCTCGGGGACGCTATCGGCTACTCGTTCGTGCAGGAGCCGGGAGATGTCGCGTTGCTGCAGGCAGAGCTGGCCAAGAGGCTCGACCAGCCGGAGAAGGTGGCGGTCGTGGCCAAGATCGAGACCAAGGTGGCGGTTCGCAACCTCCCTGAACTGATCGTCCAGGCCGCCGGGGCCCAGCCGTTCGCGGTGATGATCGCCCGGGGTGATCTCGGCGTCGAGGTGGGATACCGCCGGATGGCCGAGCTCCAAGAGGAGATTCTCTGGCTCTGCGAGGCGGCCCACGTGCCGGTGATCTGGGCGACTCAGGTCCTTGACCGACTCGTGCACAAGGGCGTCGGCGCCCGGGCGGAGCTCACCGACGCTGCGATGGCCGAGCGCGCCGAGTGCGTAATGCTCAACAAGGGCCCGTTCCTGGCCGAAGCCGTCGATCTGCTCGCCGACATGCTTTCGACCATGGAGGGACACCAGTTCAAGAAGGCATCGAGGATGCGGGCGCTCCATGCCTGGTGAGAGCTCGTACGGGGCAAGCGATGTCGAGCCCGAGCCCGACGCGCCGTCGTTGCCCCAGCTCGTGCAGCTCGAGCACAAGCCCGAGCTCGGCGAGCGGTTCACCGATGCGCTCGTTTACACGACCCGGGTCCACGCCGGGCAACGAAAGAAGAGCGACCTTCAGCCCTACATCGGCCACCTCCTCCGGGTGACCGGGCTGGTGATCGAGGACGGGGGCTCTGAGAACGAGGCGATCGCGGCACTCCTGCACGACGCCGCCGAGGACCAGGGCGGCTTGTCGCGCCTTGCGGACATCCGCGACCGCTACGGTGAGGCGGTCGCCGGCATCGTCAACGAGTGCACCGACACCTACATGCCCGAGAAGCCCGCCTGGCGGGAGCGCAAGGAACGCTACGTGGCCCACCTCGGCGACTGCTCCTCGGCCGCGCTGCGGGTCTCGAACGCCGACAAGCTCGACAACGCTCGCTCCCTGCTGCGGGACTACAGCGTTCAGGGGGAGCGGCTGTGGCACCGGGCACCCGCGTCGAGCGAGGACGCCTGTTGGTACTACAGGGCCCTGTCGCGGCGCTTCGCCGAGCTTCAGCCGGGGCCTCTCGCCGATCAGTTGGACCAGGCCGCAGCGGAACTCGCCCGGGCGCTGGGTCGCAGTGGCACGCCCATGAGCGCGGGTGTCTCGACGCTGCCCAGGAGGTAGGCGCAAGTTCCTGATCGTGGGCGCGCTGCGGGCTCGTCGGGCAACCGATCGGGGACGGCGGCGATAGAAGACGGATCGAACGGGTCCGGCCCACCGCGGCCTTCGGCCAGTCTTCGTCCGCTCGACGAGCGACAGCTAGAGCTGTTGCGTCAGGTCGGGCCGCATTGGGACGACGCCTGCGGAAGCGGTGTCTCATGGTGGCGGGCGCTCCCGGTGGACCCAAGCCTGACACGGTTCCCGCGGACGGTCGAACCCGGTCGCAGCGGGCGCTTCGTCCGCGTCAGCTCGCAGGACGGCGAGGAGGTGGAGGCGACCGAGCGAGCCGCCACCCCCGATTCCGCTCTGGGCCGGATCGGCTTCGGCGCCCGCCGAGTGCTGCTCGGCCCACCGCTGAGGAGCTCCGCGATCGCGATCGAGCGGATGCGAAAGCTGGTTGCCCTCCCCGTGCTCTCCGCCGATGCCCTCTCGTCGGTTGCATACGGACCCGAGGCCATGCTGGCGATCCTGGTGCTCGGCGGGACGAGCGCCCTGGGACTAGCGGTCCCGATCGCCGCGGTGATCGCCTTCCTCATGCTGTCGGTCGGGCTGTCCTATCGGCAGACGATTCGCGCGTATCCCCAGGGTGGCGGGTCCTACGTCGCCGCCACCGAGAACCTCGGCCGGCTGCCGGGCCTCGTCGCCGCCGGTGGTTTGATGATCGATTACGTCCTCACCGTCGCAGTATCGATCGCCGCCGGGGTTGCGGCGATCACCTCGGCGGTCCCAGGGTTGGCGCCAGATGCGGTGCCAATTGGGCTCTTGGTCATCGCCCTGCTCCTCGCCGGCAACCTCCGGGGCGTACGCCAGGCTGGCGCGCTCTTCTCGGCCCCGACGTACATGTTCATCGCGGCCATGCTCGTGCTGGTGGTGGTCGGACTTGTCGACGCTGCCGGACGTGGCTTCAGCCCCACACCACCGCCTCATGTGCCTGCGATCGAGGGGATCGGAGTGCTGCTCGTGCTGCGGGCATTTGCCTCCGGGTCCACCGCGATGACCGGGATCGAGGCGATTTCCAACGCAGTGCCTGCGTTCCGACCCCCCGAATGGCGCAACGCGCGGACGACCCTGACCTGCATGGTCGCCCTTCTGATCCTGCTCTTCGCCGGGACGATTGCGCTGATCCATCTCGACGGCATTGTCCCCAGCCCAGAACAGACGGTGCTCTCGCAGCTTGGCCACCGCGCCTTCGGCAACGGCGCCCTGTATGTCTATTTGCAGGTCGCCACCGCCCTCATCCTGCTTCTCGCCGCAAACACGGCCTACAACGGTTTCCCGCGCCTCGTCTTTCTCCTGGCACGGGACTCCCACGCGCCCCGCCTCTTTTTGCGCATGGGCGACCGCCTCGCGTTCAGCGCCGGGATCGTGTTCCTCTCGATGGCAGCCGGAGTCATCTTCGCGGCGTTCGGCGGTCGCACCAACCCGTTGATCCCGCTGTTTGCAGTGGGCGTCTTCCTGGCGTTCACGCTCTGCCAACTCGGGATGGTCGTTCACTGGTGGTGGCGCCGCGACGGGCATTGGCAACGCAGCCTCGCGATCAACGCGATCGGTGGATTCCTGTCGGCGATCGTCTTCGTGATCGCCGCCGTGACCAAGTTCACCGACGGCGCCTGGGTGGCGGTACTCGGCGTCCTCCTGGTCGTCGTGGCCGCCGTGCGAATCCGCCGCCACTACGACCGCGTCCATGAGGCGGTCTCGCTGCACCCGCTGGCCGACGGGGACGCTCACCACAGGATTGTTCCCAGCGTGAGCGCAAGCGACCGCGAGGGGACGGCGGTGGGAGACCACGACGTCGAAGCAGAGGAGAGCCCGGAGGAGGTGCGGCATCTGGCCCTGGTTGCGGTCGCAGCGCTCGACCTTCCCCACCTGCGGGCGCTCGCCTATGCCGCCTCGTTGCGCCAGCCGGTCCTTGCCCTCCACATCAGCCCCGACGATAAGGAGGCTGAGCGTTTCCATGGCTACTGGCGCGAATGGGGCGACCATCTCCCGTTGGAGCTGATCGTCTCGCCATACCGGGCGATCGTTCCGCCGCTTTTCCACTACATCGAGGAGCTCCACGAGCAGCGCCCCGACCTGACGCTGACGATCGTGCTCTCGGAGCTCGTCGTCCGTCATCCGTGGCATCAGCCGCTGCACAGCCGCGTAGCCCCGAGGCTGAAGAAGGCACTACGAAGCCGGCCCGGTGTCGTCGTCACGACCGTTCTTTTCACCTGCCGTTCTGAGCGTCCCGACCTGGGCAGACATGTGAGGGGCTGTTCCGATTCGAGGGCGGTCGGATTGGGGCCGCGGGGGGATGTCGCTTCTGCTTTGCGCGAAAAGCAGAAGTGTCGCTTTCACGCGAAAGCAGAAGCGCTGTCGCTTCTCGCGCAAAGGAGCAGGCCGTGACCCGGCGATAGTCACTGCTGGCGGTCGTCCAAAGCGACAACCTCATGTCCCGGGCATCCGGACGCGCCGGGCGCGGGCTAGGCTCGTCTGCGATGCGGGTCGTGACATGCCCCACCGGCATCGCAGGCGCCGACGATGAAGGAGCTACTCGTGACCGACCCGCTCAACGTGTACGAGGTCCAAGCGCTCGAGGGCAGCCTACAAGTAGGCGCCTGACCCAGCGACGAAAGGGGACCCAGGGTGACCGCACCGAAGACCGCCGACGTCGGGGGGAACCCAGAAGACCCCTGGGCGTACGAGAAGCTCCACGTCCGCAGGGAAGGGTCCGTCCTGTTCGCGGAAATCGCGGCTCCGCCGATGAATCTGCAGGGGCCTGAGTTGGTCCGTGATCTCGTCTCCCTCATTCAGCGAGCCGAGGCCAACGACGTTGTCAACGTGCTCGTGTTCAAGAGCGCGGACCCCGACTACTTCATCTCCCACGTCGATGTGACCAGGATCGACGAGAACCGGGCGGAGGCCGCAAAGCTGGCCGACGACGCGTCGATGGCGCTGCTGCTTCGCCATCTGAGCGCAAGCCATCTAGTCACCATCGCGCAGATCGAGGGTCTGTCCGTGGTGTCGGCAGCGAGTTCGTACTTGCCTGCGACATGCGCTTCGCCGCCCGAGAGTCAGCGATATTCGGCCAGTTCGAACCCGCGTTCGGCGTAATTCCGGGCGCCGGCGGCGCCCAACACCTGACGCGCCTCATGGGCCGCGGCCGTGCGCTGGAGGTTCTGCTGAGCGCCAACGATTACGACGCGGACGTGGCGGAGCGGTACGGCTGGATCAATCGGGCGCTGCCGGCCGCCGAGCTCGGTGATTGCCGGACACAAGATTCCAGACCACGACGACGACCCGCGGAACATCGCCGAAACCCGCCAGTACCTGCGTGACTTCATCCGCCTCGATCAGACGACCGATAGCCCGCGGGAGCTGTTCGACGCGATGATCGAGCTCTACCCTGATCGCGTCAACCCCGGATCGCTCTGGGGAGGCGCGAACGCCGCAAAGAAGGAGGCCGGGAACGGCTCGGCCTCGTTGACCTAAAACCACCTCGGCATATAGTCCCGGAACCGGTGGAACGCAAGTGGTGGACGCTGCTCGCGAGCTGCACCGCGATCTTCATGCTGTTGCTCGACGTGACGATCGTGAACGTCGCGCTTCCGTCGATCGAGCGCGGTCTCGGCGCCGACTTCAGCGACCTCCAGTGGGTGATCGACGCCTACGCGCTGACCCTCGCGGGCCTGCTGCTGGCGGCGGGGTCGCTGGCCGACAAGGTCGGCCGCAGGCTCGTCTTCATGCTCGGGCTGGCGGTCTTCACCGCTTCGTCGCTGGCCTGCGGGCTGGCTCCCGACCCGCTCTTCCTGCACGTCTCGCGCGCGGCGCAGGGGGTCGGCGGGGCGATGATGTTCGGGACCTCACTGGCGCTGATCGCGCAGGAGTTCCAGGGTCGCGAGCGCGGGGTCGCGCTCGGCATCTGGGGCGGGACCACGGCTTTGGCGGTCTCGACCGGTCCGCTGGTGGGCGGCGCGCTCGTGGACGCGCTCTCGTGGCGCTGGATCTTCCTCGTCAACGTGCCGATCGGCCTGGCCGGGCTCGTGGTCGCGCGGCTGCGGTTGCGCGAGTCGCGCGACCCCGCCGCCTCCGGCGTCGACATCCGCGGCGTGCTGCTGCTGTGCCCGGCGCTCTTCCTGCTCGTCTACGCGCTGATCCGCGGCAACGAGGCGGGGTGGGGGAGCGCCCTGATCATCAGCTGCTTCGCGGCATCCGCACTGCTGCTCGTGCTGTTCGTGGTGGTGGAGCACCGCACCGCCGACCCGCTGCTCGACCTCTCGCTGTTCCGCAAGCCGGCCTTCACGGGCGCCACGATCGTCGGCTTCGCGCTGTCGGCGTCGATCTTCTCGATGTTCCTCTACATCACGCTCTTCTTCCAGAACGTGCTGGGCTTCTCGCCGTTGGAGGCGGGACTCCGGTCGCTGCCGGTCACAGCGCCGATCCTGTTCTTCTCGCCGCTGAGCGGCCGGCTGACGGCGCGCGTGCCGGTGCGGCTGCTGCTCGGGACGGGGCTCGCGTTCGTGACGGTCGGGTTGCTGCTGATGGGGAACCTGTCCGACTCGTCCGGGTGGACCGCGCTGCTGCCCGGCCAGATCCTGGCCGGCATCGGGATCGGCCTGGCCACCCCCGCGCTGGCCTCGACCGCCGTCGGCGTGGTCGGCCCGCAGCTGAGCGGCATGTCGTCCGGCGCTAACAACACCGCTCGCCAGCTCGGGCTGGCCACCGGGATCGCCGGCCTCGGCTCGATCTTCCAGTCGAAGATCGAGTCGACGCTCACTCCGCTGCTCGCGGGCACGCGCGCGTCGTCGCACGTCCACGAGCTTGCGCTGGCTGTGGCGTCGGGCGGGACGGGGCGCGCCTTGCAGGCGGTGCCGCCCGCCGGCCGCGACAAGGTGGCGGCCGCGGCGCACCAGGCGTTCGTGACGGGCTTCAACAGGATCGCCATGGTGTGCGTCGCCGTGGCGGCGGTGGGCTCGGTGGCGGGGTATGCACTGGTGCGGTCGCGGGACTTCGTGGCCCCCGGCGCCCCGGCGGCGGCTCCGCCGGAGCGAGCGCGGGCGTAGGCCGGCGGCGCGGGCTTCGGCAACCCCCCAGGGCCCCGTTAGCCAAACGAGAAGAGATGGGGTGGGGCAGCTAACCGGATATCCCTATTCACGCGAAAGCAGAAGTGACTCAGACCCTGGCAGCGAGCAGCGATTTCGTCGCCTTGACCCCCGGAGCCCTCGGATGAGAGGGTCGTTCCCACATCGGCGGATGCTCAGGAGGTGAGGATGCGCGCAGCTCTCTTCAAAGGACCACACTCCATCGAGGTCGGCGATCGACCTGACGCGTCCATCTCCGAGCGGACCGACGCCGTCGTGCGCGTCGCGCTCGCATGCGTCTGCGGGACCGACCTCTGGTACTACCGCGGAGAGTCTGATTTTGAGCCGGGCCCGATCGGCCACGAGTTCGTCGGCGTGGTGGAAGACGTCGGCGGAGAGGTCAACGACATCCGCGAGGGCGACCTCGTAATCGCCCCGTACACCTTCAGCGACGGCACGTGCCCCCACTGCCGACACGGCATCACGAGCGCCTGCGTCAACGGTGGCATGTTCCCGATGAACGGAGATGGGGGCCAGGGCGAGGCCGTGCGAGTACCATTCGCCGACGGGACCCTCGTTCCCATTCCGGGCAACGGTCACTCCGACGAGATGATGCGCTCGCTGCTCACGCTCTCCGATGTGATGGCCACCGGCCACCACGCCGCGATCTGCGCTCGCGTAAAGGAGGGGGACACGGTGGCGGTGGTCGGCGACGGGGCGGTCGGGCTTTGCGGGATCCTCGCCGCCAAGCGCCTCGGTGCCGAGCGCGTGATCGCGCTTAGCGGCAACGCTGCCAGACAGGAGTTAGCGCGCGAGTTCGGCGCCACCGACGTCGTGGAGGGTCGTGGTAAGGAGGCCACAGAATCGGTGATGGCGCTCACCGACGGAGTCGGCGTCGATGCCACGCTTGAGTGCGTCGGCACCGGCCAGGCGATTGACACTGCGTTCTCAATCGCTCGACCGGGCTCGATGGTCGGCTACGTCGGGATCCCACACGGCGTCGAGCTGCCCCTGCAGGAGATGTTCTTCCGTAACAAGGGCCTCCTCGGCGGCACCACCCCCGTTCGCGCCTACATCCCGGAGCTACTCGACGATGTTCTCGGGGGGCGAATCAACCCCGGACGCGTGCTCGACTTCGAGACCGACCTCGATCACGTTGCCGACGCTTACGCGGCTATGGACGAGCGACGGGCGATCAAGTCGCTCGTCCGCGTGGGGGCGGCTTGATGGCCGCCGCGCTGTGGCGGCTGGTCATCCAGGGCCTCTTTTAACGACGCCGTCCAGCATCTACGTGGTCTGCGCCGGTGCGGGCCCATCGCTCCGGGCTTCGACCGCCTTGACAAACCTTTCGAACGCGCCTTTCAAGCGCCCCTTGCCGACTGTTGCGAGCACGATCCCGAAGAACCGGCCCTTGAGGTTCTTGCCATCGCGTACGACTTCATAGTCAATCTCAGTCGTCCCATCGGCTCCGCGCGTGAGGGTGTAGGTGTGGCTTGGGCCGTTGGCCCACGTGCCCGAGTCGGTGGTGGTGAGGACGATGTGATTGGGATCAGACCAGTCGTAGCGCAGGCGCTCCCAGAAGCCGCCCTTGCCCTCGGTGACGTCGGCCTCAGTCGGGCCCTGGTCATGCACCTTGAGGTCGTCGTCAGTGCTGTTTTCAAAGAGCTCCTGGCGGCCGGGGCCGAAGTCGGTGAGCGCGGCGATGAACTGCTCGGGGGTGGCGGTCGTCGTCTCATGGAAGTGGAAGGTGGGCATGAGTCCTCCTTGTCATTGATGGGTCAGTCTTGCGACTCGGGATTGGGCCGCCTTTGATTTGCTCGCTTCCTCACACCGATGCCCCTGCGGCCGCCTCGGCCTCGGCGTCAACTGGGTCGGTGGTGCGGCCGCCGAGCGCGAGCGCGAGCAGCGTGCCCACGGCCGCCCAGCCCACCAGCACGAGAATCGGGCCGGTGATCCGCGCGCCGTCGAAGAACAGCGCCGATCGCGATAGGTCGACTGCCGCACCGGGCGGCAGCACACCGCCGATCGTCCTCCAAAAGCCGGGCAGAAGGGGCCGGGCGAAGGGCCCACCCGACGCCGCGTTGCCGAGGATGACGAAGACCAGGATCACGAGTCCGGTCCCGGCTGGGCCAAGAGCGGCCTGGATGCCCGCAGTGGCGGCGCCGCTGGCGAAGATCGTCCCTGCCGCGATCGCAGACAGCGCCAAAACGTGACCCGAAAATACGTCGAAGCTCGCGCGCAGGATGACCACGCTGAGAATTCCCGCCACGATGCTGAACCCCGCGAGCGCACCAAGCCGCGCCGCCGCGCGCTGCCTGCTGCTACTGGGGGGGCTCCCGATCAACCCGATCAAGGTCGAGGCGATGTAACCGCCGAACACCCACGCGATCACCGCGTAGAACACTGCGGTGCCGTTGGGATCATTTGGCGACAGCGGCTTGACGTCCGTGACGCGGACGGCCGGCCCACCCTGCGCCGCGGCGGCTCGGTCAAAGGTCGCTTCCAGCGCGACGGCAGTAGCCCTGTTGGCGGCCGAAGCGACGAATAGGTCGTTCGTGGCCGCCTCGTAGGCGCCATAGACATCGCGATCGTCGATCTGTGAGAGCGCGTCGGAGCGGGACGAAGCCTGACCCGCATCCAGCGGGTCACCGGGGAGGCCGTTGAGCTGCGCGGCAACCGTCGGCGGGCCGACGACGGCCACCGGCACCTGATGCGGCGTCGGATCGTGGAAGGCGCCGACATAGGAGAACGCGAACGCGAGCGTCAGCACCAGGGCAGGGAGCAGCGCAAGTGTGACGGCCTTCGGCGTGGGTGGGGCGTTCGCGATCAACGCTGGAGGACCAGGCCTCTACCTCGGGGTTCTGGTGAACCTCCCACATCGAAAACTTCGAGTCAAGAGCTCGACATGGGTGCGCGGACGCCAGCGCACCACCCTTCCACGCCGGCTCGGAGGCGTGCGCTGCGGCCGGGATCAGCGATGGCGGCGCAGCAGCCGGAACGCGGCCAGGTGACGAGGGCCAGTCCCGCTGCCGCCGCCAGCAGCAGGCCTACGTGTCAACTTCGGATAGCGTCGAGTTGTATGGACGAGCTGGTCGTCGTCGAGGTCGTCGGGACCGAGCCCGAAGCTGAGCTGCTCTGCTCGAGGCTGCGCAGTGCGGGTATCGAATGTCTGCCGCGATTGACCAACCGTGGCGCTGGGGCCGGCGACGGCCTGGCGACGGCCGGAGCTCATCAGATCATGGTCAGGCCAGAGGACGCGGATTCCGCGCGCGAGCTCCTGCGCCCGCCGGAGTAACGCGCGGATGGCGCCGTTGGCGCCGTCGAAGCACTGGGCGGATCGTGTCGGCTTCGGACTCGGGGGTGATCAAGACCACATCGCCGCCTCCCCTTGAGCGTGGGAAGCTTCGCGGGTGCCTTGGCTTCCCGAATTGTTCTCTGCCCCGGCGCTGGCACAGATTGAGGACAGACTCCGGCGGGCGCGGCTTGACCTTGTCCCCTACTTCGACGGCTTCCTGACCGGTGAGACCGACGCTCTAATTCAGTCCTTCGCGGGCGAGCCCGAGGTTCACTACCCGGACCGCGGACGCGTTAAAGGGGCGCGAGCATTTACCGCCTACGCGGCAGCAACGAAAGCATGGCTCGAGGCGCGCGAGGCTTCGATCGAGCAGCGTGGCATGGTGCGAACCGAGCGCCGGAGCGTTGGTGAGGCGGTCCTTCGGCTAAGCGGTGGGGACGGGCGAGTCGATCTACCGGTGGCCGTCGTCAGCGACCACCGGTCCGACGGATCGATGGAAGAGGTGCGCGTCTACTACAGCGGCTGGCAGCTGACGGGCCGACACTCGAACCGCCCGCCCATCCTCCAGCCGGATCCCGAGCTGCGCGAGCCGGATGTCGTCGGCGACTACCAGCGCGCGCTCGCCACCGGAGACCTCGACGCGGTCCTAGCGTCGTTCGAATCTGACGGCTACGCTCGGGAACCGGCCGGAAGCGGGTACCTCCATCGAGGGGCCGAGGGCCTACGCGAGTTCTACGCGTCGTTGTTCTCGAACGGTGGCGGTATCCCGCTCGAACATTGCACGTCCACCGACGACAAGCGCAGATGCGCTCTCGAGTACAACGTGACTCGGTGGGGCAGAACGGAGCTGCCGCCCCAGGCTGGAGTGGCCGTGTACGAGCGGGGAGAGAGTGGCAAACTCGCCGCGGCCCGCATCTACGACGACGTCGACCCGCCGCTCGGCGCGGCTGCGTAGCTCCGCGACTCCGCGGCGGTCCGCGCGCCCGTGCCGCGCTTGTTCCAGCCATGGAAGGGGGAGAGGTCGTCTGACTCCCAGGCCTCACGGAGCCCGGGCGCACTGAGGTCCCAGTCGGGTCGGATCTCCGCACGGACCGCCCCCAGGTCGTGCCAGAGGTCGACCACCGAGGGTCGCCCCCAGAACCAGTAGCCGTTGTAGATGCTGTGGACGACCAGCCCGGGCTTCAGCACGAGAGTGTGGGGGACCATCGGGTCGTTCTCAGGGTCGGTGTACTCCTGGGTGTCGAGGTCCTTCTGGACGATGCGGCCGGGATCGGAGAGGAAGAGCCACTGGGCGCCGACCGAGTTGCGGAACTCCTGGAGCGTGTGATGGTCGTCGGTCGCAATCGTCGCTACCTGGGTGTAGGCGACGGAGATCTTCGGGTAGAAGGCCGCCAGCTCCAGATGCTGCTGGTGCTCCTTCGGGCAGTAGGTGGCCCCGTGCCAATGTGAGGATCATCGGGTCTTCGCCCTGGATCTCGCTCAGTTTTCGAGGGGCGTTCTCGTGATCGGGCAGCTCGTAGTCGGGGAAGCTGCCGCCCGGTTGGATGTCGGATCGCATGGTGATACTCCTCTCGGAACTGCTCAGAGGCGGCCAGGGCTCAGGGTGAGTCGGCGACTATCACGCCCTTGACCTCCGCCATGTAGCGATTCGCCGCCTCGGATGCCTCATCCGGGCTGCTCCCGCCCTGGCGAGCGTCCATGTAGGCCGCGTACCAGTCCCACCAGTCGTGCTCCGGGGCGACGGCCTCGAAGGATCCGTGGCGTCCGGACGTCTCGTGCAGCAGATCCGCTACTGAAGCGACGTTACCCATGTCAGTCCTCCCACGTTCGACCCGGTAGACGCTCGGTGATCTCCTGAAGCTCCCAGTTGTTCCCGTCCGGGTCGCTGAACGACGCCCGCGCGAAGTACGAGCGGCCTGAAGAGTCAAAGCCGGGAGGCCGCGACTCCTGCACCTCGCTGACCTGGATGTCGCGGCCGATCAGGTCGTCGCGGGCGGCATCGATGTCATCGACCACGAGAATCATTCCCTGAGCCGATCCCGGCTCGGCCGAAGTGCGTCCCTTTCCGATCTGGATCGAGCATCCCGAGTGGGGCGGGGTGAATTGCACTGTACGAATGTCGTCGCTGATGACCAGGTCGATGTCCAGTCGCCACCCGAGACCCTCGTAGAAAGCCTTTGCCCGATCGACGTCCGCGACGGGCAGGCTCACGACCTCGAGGTTCATGTCCACGCCCAGATCGCCCTGCGTCCCGCTCGGCGCGTCACCTACGTCGGTGCTGCTCACGATCGACCTCCTTGCTTGTCGTTCGAACGACTCGTGCGGCGGATCGCCTGGGATGCGAGGCTACTCCGTGTCGCTGTTAAGCCAAGGAATCGATGGAGGTGGCGATGAGCACGACCAATGACTACGAAGTGATCGTTCTCGGCGGCGGGGCCCCGGGCGAGCACTGCGCGGCGGCACTGGCCGCCCGCGGACTGCACGTTGCCGTGGTCGAGCGTGAGCTGGTCGGAGGTGAGTGCTCCTACTACGCATGCATCCCGTCGAAGACGCTGCTGCGTCCGGGCGAGGCGGTGAACGCCGCGCGCGAGGCGACCGCGAGTGCCGAGGTCGACGTCGAGGCCGCGCTTGCCTGGCGCGATTTCATGGTCTCGGATTACTCCGACGCGGGTCAGGAGCGCTGGCTGGCGGATCACGGGATCGATCTCATCCGCGGCACCGGGCGGCTCGCCGGCACGGGCACGGTCGAGGTCGATGGCGAGAGCCACACGGCCGATCACGTCGTGCTTGCGAACGGGGCCGACCCGTTCGTGCCGCCCGTTCCCGGCCTTCGCGAGCTCGACGGCATCTGGACCAACCGCGAGGTGACCGGCATGAAGGCGGTCCCGCGCCGCCTGCTGATCCTCGGCGGCGGTCCCGTCGGCGTCGAGATGGCGCAGGCCGTGCGCCGGCTCGGAGGCGAGGTGGCGCTCGTCGAGGGCGCTCAGCACCTGCTCGCGCGCGAACCCGCCCCGTTGGGGGAGGCGCTCGCCGACGTCCTCCGTCGTGAGGGCATCGAGCTCGTCCTCGGTCAGTCCGCCACCGAGGCGCGGCGCGAGGGCGAGGACTACGTGCTCGAGTTCGACGATCGCCCTGAATTGCGGGGCGATCGCCTGCTCGTCGCAACCGGTCGCCGCCCGCGCGTGGAGGGGATCGGCCTCGAGACGGTCGGGGTCGAGGCCGACCCGCACGGGATCAAGGTCGACGAGTACATGCGCGCAGGCGAGCGGCTCTCGGCGATCGGCGACGTCACCGGCATCTGGCCGCTGACCCACGTTGGTGAGTACGAGGGGGACGTGGTCGCAGCGAACATCTCGGGCGAGAATCACCCCGCCAACTACGAGGCCGTCCCGCGGGTCTCCTACACCGACCCACAGGCCGCGGCGGTGGGTGAGGTGGAAGCCGAATACAGCGCCACCGCGGCGCTGTCGGAGGTTCCAAAGACTGCCACCTACACCCGGGCCTACGCCGATTCGAACGGGTTTCTGACTCTGCTGAGCGACGGTGAGCGATTGACCGGGGCTTACGGACTCGGCCCGGAGGCGGGTGAGTGGATGCAGCAGGCGACGCTCGCCATCCGCGCGCATGTCCCGCTCGAGGTGCTGAGCGACACGATCCAGCCGTTCCCGAGCTTCTCGGGGATCTACGAACCGGCGCTGATGGCACTTCGCATGGAGATTGCCGACATGCCCCCGCCGGTCACGCCCATGAACGCGCAGATGGCCAGCACGTCGACATGAGTCCCGCGCAACGCGAACCCGAGCTGTCAGGTCAGACCGTCGTCCTGATCGGCGGCAGCGCGGGGATAGGCCTGGAAACCGCCCGGCGGGCACGCACTGAGGGCGCGAAGGTCATCCTCACTGGCCGCACTCCCGAGCACCTCAAGCGCGCAGCCGAGGACGTTGGCGCCGAGAGCACCGCGGCATTCGATGCGAACGACCCCGCGGCACTCAAGGACTTCTTCGACGGCCTTCCCGGCCAGATCGACCACGTGCTGGTCACCGGCCCCGGCCCCCGTTACAGCGCAAACTTGCTCGAGAGCGACATTGATGAAGTGGCGCTGGCGCTCAGCGACCACGTGACACTTTCGCTAGCGGTCGCCCGCAATGCCGCGCCGAAGATGAGGTCCGGTGGCACGCTGATCTTCATGGGTGGCACCGGGGGACGCAAGATCAGGCGTGAGCTGGGGATCATCTCCGCGGCCACCGACGCGCTGCCGCCGTTCGTGGCGGCGCTTGCGCTCGAGCTCGCTCCCGTGCGCATCAACCTCATCGCCGCCGGGTTCGTCGACACCCCGCTCTCAGCGTCACTCCTCGGCGACGAACTCGACAAACGGCGCGAGGAGCTGCGCTCGACTCTGCCCATCGGGCGCGTGGTCCAGGCCGAGGACGTGGCGGCGCTGGCGGTGCACATCATGATCAACACTGCGCTCACCGGCGCCACGTACGACATTGACGGCGGCCAGCAGTTCGTCGCTTGATGCTTAAGCCCTTGCTTTGTCGAGGTGGTACGCGGCATTGATCAGCCCCACGTGGCTGAACGCCTGCGGGAAGTTGCCGAGCTGCTCACCGGTCGCGGTGTCGATCTCCTCCGCCAGCAGGCCGAGGTCGTTGGCGTAGCCCGTAAGCCGCTCGAAGAGCCGTTCGGCGCGATCGATCTCGCCCGCCTTGGCGAGGCACGAGACGAGCCAGAACGAGCAGATCACGAACGTGCCCTCCTCGCCCCTGAGTCCGTCGGCGTTGAGATCCACTTCGTTTCGATAACGCAGCACCAGCCCGTCCTCGGTCAGCTCGCGGGCGATCGCCTCGATCGTGGAGCGCATCCTCTCGTCGGTCGCAGGCAGGAAACGGACGATCGGCATCAGGAGCTGGGCGGCGTCGAGCTCGTCCGAGTGGAATGACTGGGCGTAGGCTTGGAGTTTCTCGCTCCAGCCGCGCTCGAGGACGGCCTCGCGGATCTCATCGCGCGCCGCCGTCCACTGGTCGACCTTGGCGTGCTCGCCCAGTGCGGGCGCGAGCTTGATCGCGCTATCGAGCGCCGTCCAGCACAGCACCTTCGACGAGAGGTGGTGACGCGGCTCGCCGCGCATCTCCCACATCCCGGCGTCCTCCTCGTGCCAGCGGCGCGCGGCCGTGTCAGCGAGATCGGCGACGAATGCCTGAATTTCGGGGTGGAGCTCGCCGAGCCGTTCTCGGTAGAGGTGAAGGGAGCCCAGAAGCTCGCCGTAGACGTCGAGTTGGACCTGTTTCCAGGCATCGTTGCCGACCCGGACCGGGGCCGAATCACGCCAGCCGCGAAGGTGGTCGAGCGAGCGCTCCGAAAGGTCGTGCTCGCCGCCGATGCCGTACATGATCTGAAGCGATCCCTCGCCCGCGTGCCCCCCGGCGGAGCTGGTCATGAACGAGACGAAATCCTCGGCCTCGTCGGGACAGGTGCCGAGGTAGAGCGCCTCGAGCGTCAGGCTCGAGTCACGGATCCATGAGTACCGGTAGTCCCAGTTGCGCTCGCCGCCGACTGTCTCGGGCAAGGAGGTCGTCGGCGCCGCAACGATCGCGCCCGTCGGCCGGTACATGAGCCCCTTCAGAACCCGGGAGCTCAGCCGAACCAGATCCCTGTGCGGCCCCTCGTAGATGTCGTGCTCCGCCTCCCATGAGCGCCAGGCCTCGATCACGTCATCGATCCGCTCGGCCACACGATCGGGGTCGGTGGGCGGGACCGGGTCGGCGTCCTCTGTCGGCACCCAGCGCATCACGAATCCCGCCGCCTCTCCCTCGCCGACCTCAAACGAGGAGCGCATGGTCGAGTCCGCGATCTCGACCGCCACCCCGGAGCGCGCTGAGATGCGATTCGGCCCACCAAAGGTTCGACCGCCGTTTCCCTCCTGGCGGAAGAGTGGCTTCACCAGCCCGTACTCGGGGCGCGGTGCGAACTCCATCTCGAGCTTGACTCGGCCCTCGATCCCGTTAACCGAGCGCAGAACCTCATGCGGCGCGTGCAGACCGACGTCGTGTCCGCGCTGTCCCTCGATAAAGGCCATCGCATCCCGCAAACGGATGGTTCCGCTTTCGGTGATGAAGGTCGTCTCGATCACCAGTGTGCCTGGCACGTATCTCCGCTCGGTCTCGAAGGCTCCGGTCGGCCGGATCGACCAGTGACCGGCTGTCGGATCGAGGATTCGCGAGAACAGCGCCGGGCTGTCATAGCGAGGCATACAGAGCCAATCGAGAGAGCCCTGCCGGCTCACCAAGGCAGCTGAGTTGCAGTCGGCAAGGAGGCCGTAGTCAGCGATGGGAAGGAAATCCACGGGCTCATCATCCCCGCTGCCGTCAGGTCGGCGCAACGGCCAAGCGATCGCGCACGGCTGCCGTGGTACCACATTGGTACCGACTGCTAAGTCCTATGTGTCCAGATCGTCCACCAATTGGGACCGTGGGGACGCAGGGGACGCTCAGGGACGCATCTACAGCCGAAGCTGTTCGGCTGGGGGCCGAAAAGGTCGCTGGTTCAAATCCAGTCGCCCCGATTCTCAGGGCTCGTGCCTGCCACGCACGGATCAGGCACGCACCGCCACGCACGACCCCGCACAGGTCCGCAGGGACCTAGACACCTGGGAGACACCTGGGGTGTCTCCACCTGCCCAATCGAGGAGCAGCAATGACCGACCACGATGCCGTCGCTGACCTGGCCGACCGGGCGCGAGCGATATCGGACTTCCAGTTTGCGATCGAGTTCGGGGCGCTCACCGACGCCGAGCGCGACGAGTACATGGCGCTCATGGGCCAGCGGACGGCTCAGCGCAAGGAACGGCTGGAGGCGCTTCAGGAGAACGTGCGCATCATGGGTTTGCTCTTTGCTCATCAGCAGGGAGCCATCACCACGCTGGAGTTCGTCGAGCGGGTCCGTGGCGCGGTGCCCGACCCGTTGGCGCAGCATAAGCCGGATTAGGCGGAAGGGGAGGACAGATGGGCAAGCGGATGGGGGGAGTCAGCATGTTTGGGAAGCTCGACCGGAGGGTTCGCCAGCGGCATGTCGGTCGAGTTGCCCGGTTCCTGGCGCGAGGAATCGCGCTCGTCACCGCGCTCATCCTCCTCACATTGCCGCTTGCGCCCGCGGCAGCTGCGAGCAAAGGGACTTCGGTGACCATCGAGACCCAGAAGCCCTTTGGGCCTTCACCTGGCACGTTCTCAGCGTCCGGCGCGATCACGGACTCGGGCACGTTTGTGAACTCGAGCTTTGTGTTCAGCGGCGTCGGTGCTCCGACCTTCACGATCGTGCACGCGAAGCAGGTCTTCGATGGTGCGCTCGGCACGTTCACACTCACGGCCAACATCAAGGAGACCGTCACCGCGGACCCGAATGTCCTCACCGACGAGGGAACCTGGGCAATCGTGGATGGGACGGGGGCCTATAAGGACCTCCATGGCCGCCAGGGGGAGATCACGGGAACAGCCGACGACAACACGAATGTCATCAGCCGCACGTACACCGGCGACGTGCATTTCAACTAACCGACGCTCCTTAGCGATTAGCTCCGACGTCGAGTTCCGCTGGCAGCTCGATTGTGCGGGGGCTAGGGGGTCTCTCGACAGCAGGCCCTCGAAGCCGCCGGGCTGCGGGAGTAGGCGCCTCTGGTCTTTTTGGACCCGGGGGCGCCGGTCACTCTTCGTCTGACCGGCGCGCGCCAACGCGAGATACTGCGCGGCGATGTCGCGAGAACGTGGAGATCGTGCGGCGCATCTACGACGGTTGGTCGCGTGGTGATTTCAGCGTTGGGACCAACCTGATGGCACCGGACTTTGAGTGGCACCAGCACGCCGAGGCTGTTGAGCCCGGGTCGCATCGCGGTGCGGCTATCGGAGGGGCGATCACGAAGATCTTCGAGGTCTACGAGGACTTCCGGGTCGGACCCGAGGAATACGTCGACGCCGGGGACCAGGTGGTGGTCACGGCTCGCGTGCAGGCCACCGGCAAGGGAAGCGGCGTGGAGTTGGACGTGCGGTATTCGTTCGTCTGGACCGTGCGCGGCGGCAAGTTGGCCGAGCTCGCGGTGTTCCTTGACCGCAGCCAAGCCCTCGAAGCCGCCGGGCTGAGGGATTCTCCGTAACTGACAACCCGTAGTCTCCACCGATGTCTTGCGCTGGGCCTCGCATGAACCCCCCGATCTTTACCGACGGTTTACCCATGCAGGGTTATGCTCGCGCGCCCACGAGCCACATTCGGGAGGAACAGCCATGGACACCACGACCACGGGCGAAGCCGGCCTCCCGGAGCATGGAGAGGTCGCCGAGCCGAGCGACCGCTATGCATCCGTAAAGCAGTACTCGCTCGCTCAGATCATCGGGGTGTGGGCGGCGGCGGCGGTTCCCATGGGCTTGCTCGCGTGGGTCTTCGCCCCATTGCTCAGGGATCAGCTCGGCGGGAATGAGCCACTGGCTAAGTCGCTGCTGATCTTGCTGACCGCAGGGCTCATCTGGCAGTTCTTCTTGGTCCTGATCCTGGTCAGGCGGGAGTTGGGGAGCCTCGAATGGCCGCGGGTGCGTGATGCCCTCTGGCTGCGGCCACCCCGCGACCCGAAGACTCGCCGCGTGGGCGGCAGGGTCTGGTGGTGGCTGATCCCCTTCATCTTGATCTTCGCTGCGGAGCAGGCTTTTACGATTTCCGGTCCCTCGGTCAGGGACTTCGGCGACTTCCTCAGCTCTGACGCCGGCAAGGCCTTCTTCAAGGGAGCGTGGGGCTGGTTCGCGGTCGTCGTCGTGCTCGCCGTCTTCAACACCGTCCTCGGCGAGGAGCTGCTCTTCCGCGGGCTCCTGTTGCCGCGCATGAGAGACGCCTGCGGCAAGTGGGACTGGGTCGTAAACGGGGTGCTGTTTGCCTGCTACCACCTGCACCAGCCGTGGTCCATTCCCTCCGCGCTGGTTTTCGACACTCCGGCTCTCGCGTATTCCTCGCGGCGCTTCCAGAGCGCCTGGATGGGGATCATCGTCCACTCGACGCAGAGCGTCTTTGTGATCATCCTGCTCTTCACACTCGTTAGGTAGAAAGCCCTCGAAGCCGCCGGGCTGCGGGAGTAGCCCTCGCTTTTGCTTTGCGCGAAAAGCAGAAGTGGAGCTTCGAGGTTGGACCGGCTAGGGTGCGAGCCATGGCGCGACAGCCGAACGTTCTGCTCGTGCTCACCGACCAACTGCGCTATCCGCCGCCATATGAGTCAGCGGAGCTGTTCCGTGGGTCCCCGGCCTGATCGTCTCTACAGGGTCAGCGTCGGGGGCTTGCGGATTCCGACCCAGGGTCGCGCAGGCGTGGCTCTTTACCCTGGGTCGGCTAGGGTTGCGCGTCAAGCGAGAGAAGGGGAAGAGTTTGAATTCGAAGAGGTTTGCCGTAGCCGTTCTTGCCGTCGCCGCGTGCGCGGCGCTAGCGTTCGCTGGCTCCGCGCTCGCCGCTGACGCCCCGACAAAGGTCACGATCCAGGCCCAGCAGGGCGGGTTCTTCGGCTATGTCCACACGCAGAACTCGGCCGCGGCGCAGTGCGAAGCGAACCGCAGGGTGGTCCTCTACAAGCAGACGGGCTCCAGTCAGAGGCCGCGCTTTGACATCAAGATCGGCTCTGACATCGCGCAGCCGAACGGGCCGGACGGAATGTGGTCGATCAACACCAACAGCCAGGGCAGGTTCTACGCCAAGGCCACCGCTAAGACGGGGTGCGCCGTTGGCTACAGCCCCACCGTCCACTCCCAGTAGGTCAGCCCACCCGCAGTTCAAGCCACCGCCTGGCGGGTACTGAGGGAGGTAAGACGGGGGCGCTTCAACAGCGCCGGCTAGGTGTTTAAGCGCGTCGAGAGCGCCCCGTCTCGTAAACAGTCGCGCGCCGCCCAGAGTTGCGCCACGAGCTGCCGCCGACCCCGCATGAGTGGACACGGAATGGTCACGGGAAGTTTCGCCACGCACGGGCATAACGGCGCATGGAATGTCCCGCCGTCGGCTGTTCTACAGGGTCGACGTCGGGGCTAACGGATTCCGACCCAGGTTCGGACGATGATTCGGAGTCGTGGGCAAACGGGAGCGACCGAGGCACCAGCTCTACGACCGAAGGTACGACGCGAACCCCCTCGACGCTCACTACGGCGCCACCAAGCCGACCCAGGCTAAGAAGTGCGGGTGCGAGTCGCCGCTGGGGCTCGTGGACGAGACCGGCGACATTCGATGTTTCCGCTGTGGCCGGTCGTTGGTGCCGAGCGTCACGCGCCACTGCAGCCATTCTGCAGCCATTCGCTCAGGCACAGGCTGACCCGATGCACGTTGCAGACCGCCGAATCGCCTGCAATCAGGCATAAACGGCGACGTTCAACGACACGCGCCGTTACGGCGCTCCGCGAACATGATGTCCGAGGACGCGAAGTTCGCCCTCGGGTACTGAGGGCGCCAGCAAGCGGTCTTGCCCATTGAGGCAGACGCCGCGACGACTTGGGTGTATTACTGCCCCAGATAGCGGGCGAGCGCGAAATCGCTGCTCAGATCGGTGCCGAGGGCGCTTCCGACCGCGACGATCCTGCCGTTCGCGTCGAGCGCCACCCCGTTTGCCCCGCCGCCGCTGCTGAAGTCGGTCGCCCGCTTGCCGTCCTCAGAGAAGCTCGGGTCGAGTGAGCCATTGGCGTTGTAGCGGGCGAGGGCGAAGGCGCCGTGGTCGCCGAGGTCGGCGTCGCCGACCGCGACGATCCTCCCGTTCGCCTGCAGCGCAACCCCGTTCGCACTGTCGGCGCCGCCGAAGTCGGTCGTCTGCATGCCGTCGCCGGAGAAGCTCGGGTCAAGCGAGCCGTTCGGGTTGTAGCGGGCGACGCCGAAGTCGCCGCCGGCGTTCCCGACCGCGACGATCTTGCCGTCCGCTTGGATCGCAACCCCGTTCGCCTCGTCGAAGCCGCCGAAGTCGGTCGTCTGCATGCCATCGCCGGAGAAGCTCGGGTCAAGCGAGCCGTTCGGCTTGTAGCGGGCGACGGCGAAGTCGGAGGAGCTGTCATCAGCGCTGCCGACCACGACGATCTTGCCGTCAGGCTGGATCGCCACTGCGTTCGCCACCCTACCGAGGTAGTTCGTCTCCATGCCGTCGCCGGCGAAGCTCGGGTCAAGCGAGCCGTTCGCGTTAAAGCGCGCGAGGGCGAAACCACCGCCGCTGTCGACGATGCCAACCGCGACGATCCTGCCGTTCGCCTGAATCGCCAACGCGTTCGCCTCGCTGCTACACCCGGCGCCGGCAAAGCAGCCGGTCGTCTGCACGCCGTCGCCGGCGAAGCTCGGGTCGAGCGACCCGTTGGGGTTGTAGCGAGCGAGGGCGAAGCCGTAGCGCGCGGAGCCGACGGCGACGATCTTGCCGTCCGCCTGCAGCGCAACCCCGTTCGCCCCGCCGACTGTGCCGAAGTCGGTCGTCTGCTTGCCGTCCCCGGAGAAGCTCGGGTCCAGCGACCCGTTCGGGGTGTAGCGGGCGAGCCCGAAGCCATGGCCCGCGGCGTCGCCGACCGCGACGATCCTCCCGTTCGCCTGGATCGCCACCCCGGTCGCCGCATCGGGGCCGCCGAAACCGCTTGTCTGCCTGCCGTCGCCGGAGAAGCTCGGGTCGAGCGAGCCGTTTGGGTTGTAGCGGGCGAGGGCGAAGAAGCTGTGGTCGCCCAGGTTGACGGTGCCGCCCGCGACGATCGTGCCGTCGCCGAAGAGCGCCACGCCGTTCGCCGCCGCGAGGCCGCCGAAGTCGGTCGTCTGCCTGCCGTCCCCGGAGAACTTCGAATCGAGCGACCCGTTCGGGTTGTAGCGGGCGAGGGCGAAGAGGTTTCCGGCGGAGCCCACCGCGACGATCTTGCCGTCCGTCCGGATCGCCACCGCGTTCGCGCCTGTGGAGTAGCCGCTGACGCCGAAGTCGGTCGCCTGCTTGCCGTCGCCGGCGAAGCTCGGGTCGAGCGACCCGTCGGGGTTGTAGCGGGCGAGGGCGAAGTCGCCGTTCGCGGCATCACCGACGGCGACGATCTTGCCGTTCGCCTGGAGCGCCACCCCGTCCGCCCCGTAGATGGCGTGGAAGTCGGTTATCCGCTTGCCGTCGCCGGAGAAGCTCGGGTCGAGCGACCCGTTCGGGTTGTAGCGGGCGAGGGCGAAGGCGCCGTCGCTGCCGGTGCCAACCGCGACGATCCTGCCGTTCGCCTGGACCGCCACCCCGCTCGCGAAGTCGTTGCCGCCGAAGTCGGTCGTCTGCTTGCCGTCGCCGGAGAAGCTCCTGTCGAGCGAGCCGTTCGGGTTGTAGCGGGCGAGGGCGAAGTCGACGTCGCCTCTAGCGTCAGGGCCGCCGTTGCCGACCACGACGATCTTGCCGTCCGCTTGGATCGCCACCCCGTTCGCCTCGCCGTCGCCGCCGAAACCGGTCGTCTGCTTTCCGTCGCCCGAGAAGCTCGGGTCGAGTGAGCCGTTCGGCAGGTACCGGGCGAGCGCGAACTCTGGATTGGGGCCGCCGGTGCGGCCGACCGCGATGATCTTGCCGTCCGGCTGGAGGGCAACCCCCTCGTATGCCCCGCCTCTACCTCCGAACTCGGTCGCCTGCTTTCCGTCGCCGGCGAAGCTCGGGTCGAGCGACCCGTCGGGCTTGTAGCGGGCGAGCCCGAAAGCCAAGCCGGGCGGCAAGGGACTGGACTCATTGGCGCCCACGGCGACGATCTTGCCGTCGGGCTGGCGCACGATCGCCGCCGCCCCACTGAATCCGGGGCCGAGGTTGCTCGTCTGCTTGCCGTCGCCGGAGAACGTCGGGTCGAGATCGCCGGGGGCGGCCTTGCCCACCGCGGAGAAGGCGAAAGCGACCACGAGCGCAGCGGCGAGAACGGCGATGCTTCCCACGGATCTTCGCTGAATGGCCTGCATGGACAAACCTCCCTGCGTCTCCAACGTAGCCCCGCGCGAGCGCTTCGGCATCGGGGGTTTTTCGCAGCCTGCGTGCCGGAAACTACGTACGCAGCCGCCACTGACGGCCAGAACCGGAGCCCGCGATTCGACGACCAGCAACTCTGCGGGGAGTCTGTGGCGCTTCTGCCATTCGCGCAACGCAGAAGTGCCCAACCTTGTACGTCCTGCACCTACGGCACCGCCTTCCACAGCTCGCGGCCGTGGATGCCGTCGTCGGCGATGAAGAGCAGCGTGCCCTGAAGGTTTCTCAGGCCGCTGGGGGTCGATGACAGGTTGCCTTCCCTGATGTCGCCGACGAGCTCCGTTCCGTCATGACGCCACCCCCTTCGATACCTATCGCCGTCCAGCCTAGGCCCGGCGGGACGGTCCATATCGGGGTTTTCGAGCAGAACTCAGGGCGGCGAACTACCGATACGGCTGCGCCGAGATTCGCCGTATGCCCCGCCTACGCGGTCTGTTGTCAGCTTGCCATCGCCGGAGAAGCTTCGGTCGAGCGAGGCATCAGCGCCCACCGTGAGGGTCATCAGCCGGCCGGATCCGGCTCAGGTTCCGCGGGGGTGACCGGCGCCGGCGTGAGCGCCGCCGCCGAGATCACGAGCGCGAACGCCAGCACACGGGTGATCACCCCGAGTGAGGTGTTGGGCATCGGCTCGCCGAAGACGATCGGGCCGGCGGCGATCGTGAACAGGTTCGCGGCCACGCTCGTGACGGCGATCACCGGCACGGCCTTGCCGAGCTGGAGGCTGCGCGCCGACACCGCGAGGCCTGCGAACGAGGCGAGCGCTATGACCGCCGCGAGCGGGTTGAGGAGCACGGCGGCTGCGCCGTCGCCCAGATGGTCCGTGAGCGCCTTGATCGAGGTGTCGGAGGCCGCCCAGAACAGTCCTGCCGAGGCCCCCAGGACCACGCCCTCGTGGACCCTGCCGCGGCTCGTGGCGGCGACGACGAGCGCGCCGACGGACAGCGCGCCCACCCATGGCCACAGCCGCGCGGCGTCATAGGCGGAATACGCGTCGTCGCCGGTCCCGCCGATCGTCGCCGACAGGAACGCCAGGCCAAGCGCCGCGAGGCCGACGCCGATCCACTCCCTTCGTGTGACCTCGTGCTCGAACAGCCCGTGCGCCGTGACGGTCAGGAGCACGAGGCCCCCGGCGATCACCGATTGGACCAGGGAGATGGGCGCGAGCGAGAGCGCCGTGACGTGCAGCCCCCAGGAGGCCATCGCGATCGAGATCCCGAGCACGTACCAGCGGGAGCGAAACAGGGCGAGCGACGTCCGGACCGGCCGGCGCAGCTCCACGGCGGGGGACTCGACGGCGCCGCGCTGCTTGTAGAGGAAGCCGACGACGGAGGCGAACGCGGTCCCCAGCGCGAGCAGCAGCCCGACTTCGACCGACAAGCTCATCTGGCGAGGCTACCTGGCGGACTTGGTCGCTAGGCGGCGCTGGGCGGGGGCTCGTCGCCGTCCGGCTCGCCGCCCGTGAGCTGCTTCTCGACGTCCTCGTCGAGCTGGATCGCCCGGATGGCGTGCTGGTCCGGAAGCTTCTCGAGGACCTCGTGGATGACCCTGACGACGTCGGGCTCGTCGTGGCCGAAGTCGTCGAGCAGCGAGCGCAGCGCCGTGTGGGTGATCTTGAGCTGTGCCGGGGTCAGCTCGAGGTGGTAGTGGAACTGCGTCGTCTGCGTGATGTCGGGGCCTTCGTCGCTCACAGGTCAAATATACGCACTGAGCGGGGGATTCCTATTGGCTGGCCGCTCTCTCGGCCTCAACCTCGTGCTCGGTGGCGGCGGCGGCCGCGTCGACCAGCTCGGCGATCGCCGTGTCGATGCCCTGGGCGACCACGTCGACGTCGTCCATCGTGTCGTAGTCGGCGAGCAGGCCGAAGTTGACGCCGCCGTTGTAGCTCATGATCGCCACAAAGAGCGCCTGGTTGGGCGGCAGGAAGCCGATCGGGAAGATGTCTTCGAGCTCGCGCCCCAGCACGTAGAGCGGAACCTGGGGACCCGGGACGTTGGTCACCGTCAGGTTGAAGAGGCGAGTGGAGAAGTTGATCCGGGCCGCCTGTGCGAGCAGCGTGGGAGGCGCGAAGTCGTTGAAACGCGAGATCACCTCGGCTCCGAGGGCCTGCTTGGACTGCTTCAATCCCTTCATCGCCTGGCTCACCGACTCGAGCCGGCGGATTGGGTCGGCGATGTAGACCGGCAGCGGGGCGCGCATGACCGCGAGCCTGTTGCCGAGCTGGCCGTGCTCGTCGGAGGCACGAATGCTCACCGGCACCTGGGCGCGGAGCTCGAGCCCCTCGGTGCGGATCCCGCGGCCACGCAGCCACTCGCGAAGGGCGCCGGTGACAACGGCGAGCACGACGTCGTTGACGGTGCCGCCCAGGGCGTCCTTGACCCTCTTGAAGTTGTCCAGGTCGCTCCTGACCCACGCGAACCGGCGGTGGGACCCGATCTCGACGTTCAGGGGCACCTTGGGCGCCGGGTTGGCGAAGTTCCAGCCCACCTCGCTCACGGCCTCGACCGCATCCCTGACCTGCTTCACCGCGCTCTCCGGGTGCTGCACGGCCCGCTCCAGTCGGCGGACGGCCCGCACCGGCGCCCGCGCGACGTCCTCGACGCCCTTCGTGAGCAACGTGGCAGACGACGGCTCGGGCTGCGGACTCCAGGCGTCATCGGAGTGAGGCTGCTCCGGCACGGGGTTCAGGTCGAACAGGACGGTGGCGATGTCGACGCCCGACGCGCCGTCGACCACGGCGTGATGTGTCTTGGTGAGGAGCGCGAAGCGGTTCCGCGTCAGCCCCTGGACCAGCCAGAGCTCCCAGAGGGGCTTCGACCGATCGAGCTGCTGGGAGAAGACGCGTGCGGCCATGCGACGCAGCTGATCCTCCGAGCCTGGGGCGGGAAGCGCCGAGTGCCGGACGTGGTACTCGAGGTTCAGGTTGGGATCGTCGACCCAGAAGGGGCGGCCGGTCTGCACGGGTGGGTAGGCGAGCTTCTGGCGGAAGCGCGGCACCAGGCGGAGGCGGCTCTGGATGTGGTCGAGGAGGTCCTCATAGCTGGGAGCGGGCCCCTCGAAGATCATGATCGCGCCCACATGCATGTGGCTCGAGGAGCTCTCGTTCGTGAGAAACGAGACGTCGGTCGAGCTCAGGCGATCGAGATGCTGCTGGGCCATGACGATTACCCTAGTGGCCCGTAGGGCAACGTTCCACTCGCAATGCATTTCTGCTGGCGGCCGTCGCGGCATCGGCCTGCTTCCCGGCCGCGTGCGGCTCGGGCGGCGCTGACACGCCGACGCAAACGCTGAGCCCCCCGGCCGGCGCCTCCCGGTTCGACGCCCAGCGCGCCTTCCGGGACCTCCGGAGCCAGGTCGCGATCGGGCCGCGCCCATCGGGGTCGGCGGGGGCCGGGCGGGAGGTGAGGCTCGTCGTCGGGCGGCTGCGTGCGGCCGGCGTTCGCGACGTCAGGATCCAGCACCCGTATCGGAACGTGGTCGCCCGGATCCCCGGCAGGATGCCCGGCACTGTCGTCGTGGGCGCTCACTACGACACCAAGGACTTCCCGGGGTTTGTCGGCGCCAACGACGGAGCCTCGGGCGTGGCCGTCGTGCTGGAGCTGGCGCGGGACCTGCCGCCGCGCCTCGACGGGCCCTCGATCGACCTGGTCCTGTTCGACGCCGAGGAATCGCCCCGCGGCTCCTCGTTCTCAACGGGCGGCGACCGGGGGAGCGATCAGTTCGTCCGCTACGCCCGAAGCGGGGGCGCCCACGGCAGCCCGCCGCTTGGCCAGCTCCGGGCGATGGTGCTCTTCGACATGGTCGGGGACTGCGATCTCCACGTCCCGCTCGAGGCCAACTCCGACCCGCGCCTGTACGGCCTCTTCGCGGACGCGGCTGCGCCCAGCAGCCAGTCCGGCTCGAGCGAGCCGTTCACCGGCCACGCGCAGGGCATCCTCGACGACCACACGCCGTTCATCAAGGCCGGGGTGCCGGCGGTCGACCTCATCGACTTCGACTATGGGCCCGGTCCCTCGCCCGGCGCCTGGTGGCACACGCGCCGCGACGACCTGTCGCACGTCTGCGCCCGGAGCCTGGGCGCGGTGGGCACCGCGGCGCTCGCAGCGGTGCCCGCGATCCGCCTGCCCTAGTGCCCCGCCGCACTAAGCCGATATGGGGCCGCCGGTACCCTTTGTCGCGATGGCGGCCGCAGCCAAAGCCCCTGCCGTTTCTGTGCCGAAGCGCATCCTGCTCGCGGCGCCCCGCGGCTATTGCGCGGGCGTCGACCGTGCCGTGCAGGCGGTCGAGCAGGCGCTCGAGATCCACGGTGCTCCCGTCTACGTGCGCAAGGAGATCGTCCACAACAAGCACGTGGTGAAGGAGTTGGCCAAGCGTGGGGCGATCTTCGTCGATCAGGAGACCGAGGTGCCCGAGGGCGAGGTCGTCGTCTTCTCTGCCCACGGCGTTGCGCCGAGCGTGCAGGAGAACGCGAAGGCGCGCGAGCTCCGCACGATCGACGCCACCTGCCCGCTGGTCACCAAAGTCCACGTAGAGGCGCGCAAGTTTGCCGAGGACGGCTACACGATCGTCCTAGTCGGCCATGAGGGCCACGAGGAGGTCGAGGGTACCACCGGCGAGGCGCCGGACAACATCGTTCTCGTCGAGTCCGCCGACGAGGTCGATGACCTCGAGCTCGACGACCCCGACCACGTCGCGTTCATCACCCAGACGACCCTTTCGCTCGACGAGACGTCGGCGATCATCGACCGGCTCAAGCAGAAGTTCCCCAAGATCGTCGGACCGAAGTCGGAGGACATCTGTTACGCGACCACGAACCGGCAGATCGCGGTCAAGGAGCTCGCGGGCGAGTGCGATCTCGTCCTCGTCATCGGCTCCGCGAACTCGTCGAACTCGAACCGGCTGGTGGAGGTCGCCCGCGAGTGCGGCACCGACTCCCACCTGATCGACAACTCCCTTCAGGTGCGCGAGGAGTGGCTCGAGGGCGTCGAGACCCTCGGCATCACCTCTGGCGCGAGCGCGCCGGAGGAGCTCGTCGAGGAGCTCGTCGACTTCTTCCGCGAGCGCGGCACCGAGGACGTCTCCGAGGTCCGCACGGTCGACGAGGGCGTCCGGTTCATGCTCCCGAGGGAGATCCGTGCCGCGCTCTCCGATCGCTCCGGAGCCTGAAGACGGGCCGGGCGAGACGGCCCGGGTCGCGGACGCCCGAGCGACCCCGGTGCACGTCGCCTCGGGGAATCGTCCCTTCGGCGAGCTGACGCTCGACGAAGTCAAGGAGCGGGCTCGCGAGCTCGGATCGGTGGGGACGTTTGGGCCGCTGCAGCGTGTCCGGCCGGTCGCGCGTGGTTGGTCCGAGCTGGCCGCCGAGATGGAGTCGAGGCAGATTGCGTCGGTCGGCGAGCTCGACGAGGAGACGTTGCTCGACTACGCGGAGCGGCTCTGGGTCGTCGCGCCGCCCGAGGGCCTCATCTAGCCGCCAGGGCCGCGGCGACCGCGACCTGGCCGTAGGCGATCCCGCCGTCGTTGGGCGGCAGGCGGGTGGGGAGGAGGACGCGCAGCCCTCCGTCGCCCAGAAGCGCCGCTGTCTGCTCGAGTAGCAGGCGATTCTGGAACACACCGCCCGACAACACGACCAGGTCCACGCCCTCCCGCTCGGCCTCCCGCTCGCACGCGGTTGCCGTGGCGATCGCGATCGCGCGGTGAAAGCGGGCGCTGACGAGCGCGGGTGGCACACCCCGAGCGACCTCGGCGGCGATTGCGGCGACGGTCTCGCGCGCGTCGAGGATCACCGGGCCGGCGCCGGCTGCGTCGATCAGTCCCACCGGATACGCGCCGCGCTCCGTTGGGTCGGAGACTCCCTCGAGCTCGGCGGCGGCCTGGCCCTCATAGTTGACCGCGGCCCGGATCCCGCACAGGGCGGCGACGGCGTCGAAGAGGCGCCCCACGCTGGTGGTTAGCGGCGAGTTCAGTCCACTTGCGAGCAGATCGCACACCGCATCCCAGTGGGCGTGGCTGACGCGCTCGTGCAGGGCGGTCGGGACGTCGGGCCGCTCCCGGCCGGACGCCGCGGCCAGCCAGGAGCACGCCATCCGCCAAGGCTCGCGGACGGCGGCGTCCCCACCCGGGAGGCGCACCGGAAACAGCATGCCGCGGCGCTCGAACGCGGCCAGCCCGCCGACGAGCAGCTCACCGCCCCAGACCGTGCCGTCGGGCCCGTAGCCGGTGCCGTCATAGATCGCTCCGACGGCCGGACCGGTCTCGCCGTGCTCCGCCAGGCACGCTGCCAGGTGGGCGTGGTGGTGCTGGACCGCCACCCGCTCGGAGCTCTCCCGCTCGAGGGCGTACCTGGTGGACAGGTAGTCCGGGTGCATGTCGTGAGCGACGACGGCGGGCTCCACGGCGAACAGGCGCTGAAAGTGCTCGATCCCCTCCCCGAACGACGACAGCGTCTCGTAGTTCTTGAGGTCGCCGATGTGGTGGCCCACCCACGCACGATCCCGTCGGGCGACGCAGAACGTGTTCTTGAGCTCGGCGCCACACCCAAGCACCGGCGCGCGGGCTTCGACGGGGAGCGAAACATGAGCCGGGACGTATCCGCGCGACCGCCGGATGAGAAGCGGCTCCGCGCGCAGCCGTGGGTCGAGCGTCCTGACCACCGAGTCGTCGGTGCGCATATGGATCGGGCGGTTGTGAACGAGGAAGAGGTCCGCGATTCTCGCGAGTCTCTCGACGGCCTCTTCGTCGCGGTAGGCGATCGGCTCGTCGGAGACGTTTCCCGAGGTCAAGACGAGCGCGAACCCGGAGTCCGCGAGCAGCAGATGGTGGAGCGGCGAATAGGGGAGCATCACTCCCAGGTCGTGGGTCGCTGGCGCCACCCCGGGCGCCAGCTCGACGCCGGTCCGCCTGCGGGCGATCACTATTGGCCGTTGGGGGGCGCGCAGCAGGGTCTCGTCGGGAGGCGTGAGCTCGATCAGGGCCCGTGCCGCCTCGGTGTCCGATGCCATCAGGGCAAAGGGCTTGTCCTCGCGATGCTTGCGCGCGCGCAGGCGGGCGACCGCATCGGCGTCGTCCGCGCGACAGGCGAGATGGAAGCCGCCGAGCCCCTTCACGGCCAGGATCCGCCCGCTCCGGAGCTCCTCGGCGGCGGCCTTGATCGCGTCCCTCGCGCCGCGAGGCCGGTGTTCGTCTCCGTGGGCATCGACCAGTCGCAAGCTCGGGCCGCAGGCCGGGCACGCGTTGGGCTGGGCGTGAAAGCGGCGATCGCGCGGGTCCTCATACTCGCGCCGGCACTCGGAACACATCTCGAAGGAGGACATCGTCGTGAGCGGCCGGTCGTACGGGACGCCCCTCACGATCGTGAATCGGGGCCCGCAATCGGTGCAGTTCGTGAACGGATAGCGATACCGCCGGTCCGCGGGGTCGAAGAGCTCGGAAAGGCAGGCGTCGCAGGTGGCGGCGTCAGGCGTGACCGGGACGTCCGGGTCGCCCGAGCGCTCGGATGCCACGATCTCAAATCCGCGCTCACCGGTGGCCGGGCGCTCCTCGGTGGCCAAACCCTCGACCGTGGCCATGGGAGGCGCCTCGCTTGCCAACCGCCCCAGGAACTCGTCGACCCGCTCGGGCGGCCCCTCGACCTCGATCACCACGCCGTGCTCGTCGTTCATGACCTGGCCCCCGAGCCCGAGCGTTGTGGCGACGCGGAAGACGTGCGGGCGAAATCCCACGCCCTGAACCGTTCCGGAGACCCGTGCCCGGACCCGCCGCAGGCCGCTTTCCGGCCGGCGCAGAGCTTGGGGGGTCGTGCGCGCCACGCTCAGCCCTGTGGCCGGCGACGGAACTCCGAGAGGATGAATCCGTAGAGCAGGTGGTCGGCGGCGAAGGCAGCCCGCTCCACGGGGCGAGGCTCCTTCGCCTGTGCGAGCCCGAGTGCGGGGGCGATGACGGCTTCGAATCCGAGCCACAGCGCGAGCCCGTAGGCGGGTCCGGCCCACGGCCGGCGGCGAAGCGACCCCGGCATCGCGCCGAAAACGGCCCCGCCCCCGGCTCCGTAGCTCCAATGCGCGAGCTGGATTGCCGACCTGCGGCGTGAACGCGGCACCAGCCGCAGGAGGCCCTTCGCCCGCTGCCTGAGGATCGCACGCGGGGGGGTTTCCCCGACGATCCCGACGTCGACCATCACTACCCGCAGTCCGGTCATCGCCATCGCGCCGACCGCCCCGCGGATCGCCGAGTGGAACACATCGGTGCTCATGAGCCCCTCGTCTCGATCAGCTCGCGGAGCACGTGGTACGCGCTTGCCTGCGCCTCCTGGATTCGGGGGATGTGCTGCGAGCGCGTCACGACGACGTGGTCGGCCAGCTCCTCCGCCGCGATTCGCCCGCCGTCGTAGCCGACGAAGGCGATCGTCGCCAGCCCGCGCCTTCGCGCCTCCTCCAGGGCCTCGATGAGGTTGATCGAGTTGCCGCTGGTCGAGAGCGCGACCGCGGCATCGCCGTCGCGCCCGTAGGCGATCACCTGCCGCTGGAAGATCTCCTCCGCGCCGATGTCGTTCGCGATCGCGGTCAGGATCGCGGGGTCCTCCGTCAGGTCGACCGCCCTCCTCGACGGCCAGTCGCGGCCGGGCGCCGCCCGGAGATCGGCCACGAGATCCATCGCATCCGTGGCCGAGCCGCCGTTTCCGAACGCGAGTACCTTGCCGCCCGCGTCCAGGCGGGACCGCAGGTCCGCGGCCGCCGCGATCAGCACATCGCGGTTGTCGGTGAGCGTCTGCTCCCGCAACTGCCCGACCTCGGCTGCCTTCATCAATAGGGAACGCCGCACGTCTTCGATCACCGAATCGAGATCACGCTCGCCCTCAGACAGGAACGGATAAAGGAAGCTCGAGGCGCCCGCGTCGTGGACCGGGGCCGCCTCTCGCCCCCTCAGCAGCCCCCGATGCTCGAAGAACACGTGCACGAGCTCCCAGAGCACGTGGTAAAGCGTCTCGACCAGTTCCTGGTCGACGAACGGGTCGTCTCCAGGCGGCACGAACTCCCACTCGGCCACGCCGTCGCCGCCGAACGCGATCGTCATGCACCCGCGGCGGCGCGCGCTCGCAAGCGCGTCGCGCGTCTCGGCGTCGTCAGCCTCGTAGGCGATCGCGATGTCGTCGGCCTCCCCTACGGCATCGACCTGCGAGCGGAGCGAACCCCCCTCACCGGCGAGCCCGATCGCCGGGAGGGCGCGCTTGCCGACGATCACGGGGTGCACGAACTCCACGGCCACGTGGCGCGCGTCCGAACGCGCCACGGGGGAGCGGCCCAGGGCCACCAGCCGTCCGCCCCTCGCGAAGCGCTCTGCCATCCGATGGCAGCAGCGCGCCAGGCCGTCCGCCTCGGCGTCGAAGAAGGCGCGGTTGGCCTCGGTCCGCGACGCGAGCAGTCGGGCGACGCGGTCGCCCAGTCTCTCGGCGGCCGCGGTGCGGGTCATCAGGCCGCCGCTGCGACCCGGTCCGGCAGCTCGGCGAGCCAGGCCCGCCACTCATCGACGCCCTCGCCAGTCCGCGCGCTGACCTGCATCCTGGATACGTCGGGGTGCACGGCGTCCAGGTTGTAGAGGAATCGGTCGAGGTCGAAGTCGAGGTGGGGGAGAAGGTCGACCTTGTTGATGAGGACCAGCTCGCAGGTCCTGAACATCAGCGGGTACTTGAGCGGCTTGTCCTCGCCCTCCGCGACCGACGCCACCATCACCCTGGCGTCCTCGCCCACTCGGAACTCCGCCGGGCAGACCAGGTTGCCCACGTTCTCGATCACCAGCAGGTCGATGTCCTCAAGCGGCAGGGAGGGGATGGCCGAGCGGACCATGTTCGCGTCCAGGTGGCACTCGCCCCCGAACCCGGGATCGGTGTTGAGCTGGGTGACGGGAACATGGAGGGCCGAGATGCGGTCAGCGTCCGCGCTGCCCTGAACGTCGCCCTCGAGCACCCCGGTGCGCACCCCGTCGAGGTCGCCGAGCGCTCGCTCGAGCAGCGAGGTCTTGCCGGCGCCGGGAGCGCTCATGAGGTTCACGACGCTCACCGATGCCTGATCGAAGTCGTCGCGGTTGGCGCGCGCGATCGTCTCGTTCGCGTCGAGGGCGTCCTCGGCGACCCTCACCTTGGTGCGGTGCATGCGTCCTCCTCCTTCTCGACGGTGATTGACTCGACCTCGAACTCGCTCCCCCGCAGGACCTCGCCGCCGGTGTCGCACGACGGACACCGGAACGTCGGCACCGAGTCGAGCGGATTGAACTCTCCGCCGTGCGTCGCGATGGGCGGCGGCGCCGGGTCCCAGGTCTCCCCGCAGTCGGGGCATTCGAGGAGCGCCGTCACGAGCTCGTGGTCGAGGTCCGCTCCCTCGCAGACGGTGTCCCGCGAGGTGATCTCGAAGTAGAAGGCGAGCGAGTCGGGGACGACCTGTCGCAGCGTCCCGATGCGCAACTGCACGGAGGTAACGCGGCGGCCATCGGCGTGGCGGACCGCGGTGTCGACGATCGCCTGTGAGAGCGCCAGCTCGTGCACGTCAGGCCTCCTCGTAGGCGGCGTCGGTGCGTAGCTCGGAGATCGTCTCCAGAACGAGGGTCACGGCACGGTCCACGGCGCCGTCCACCTCGGGCGATACGCCGAGGCCCATCTCCTCGACGACCGCTGGCTCGCAGGCGACCACGATGACCTTCCCCGGCCAGCCGCCCACCGTCTTCACGAACCGCAGCACGGTTTGCGGGTCCATGCCGTGCGGATTCACCACCTGGCCGTCCTCGATCGGCTCGATCTCATCCGCGTCGGGCTCCATCACGTAGAGCGTCCCGGGATCGCCCCCCTGCCGGCTCACGTCGACCAGGATCAGCGCGTCGTACCCCCGCATGACCTCATAGGCGAGGTCGAGGCCGCCGGTGCCGAAGTCGAACACGCCGACCCCGTCCGGGAGCTCGGAGCCATCAAGCCGCTGCGCGACGAGGCCTCCGAAGGCGTCATCCTTCATCCAAGCGTTCCCGATGCCGGCCACCAGGATCTGCTTCACCGGCGTCTGCTGATCTGCGGAGCTCACGGTCCTATCGCCTCCAGCTCGTCTCCCTTGAAGAACAGGTATCTCCCAGTCTCGCGAAAGAGCCCCTGCGCCGGGTCGTCGTCGACCGTGACGCCGACGTGTACGTCGTCGTCGTAGTCGACGTAGATTCGCTCGATCGTCGCCGTGCGCCCGGCCAGCATGCGGTCGTAGACATCGCGGTCGCTGGCCGGCCTGAGGGTGACCTTTGCGCCCTTTCGCAGCGCGACGCCGTCGACCGTCACCTCGTCCTCGCCGGGGTTGGGATGGCCGGGCTCCGGCTCGACCTCCTCGAGCCGTCCGTGGAGCGCCACGATCTCCTGCGGGCTGGTCGCGCTCGCACGCTGGACCATCTCGCGCACTGCCGGGTCCTGCGCCGCGATTGCCTCGCGCTCGGAGTCCGACAGCGCGTGGACGTGAAGCAGGAGGGCCTCCTCGATCTCGGTGTTATCGAACAGATTGCCCAGGCTCTCCGGAGCCATCCTGGGGTGGTCCGGGAGCACGATCGCGGCCGCGAGTACGGCATCGTCATCCGGCGAGGCGACCACGGGGAAGGTGTTGACGCTCTGGCACTCCGCTACCGCTGCCCCCTCGGGCCCGTCGCGCTCGAGCGGCGAGGCGAAACGGCCGCGCGACGTCTCGATCACGAGGTGGGTGGAGAGCAGGCTCGCGCGAAGGGCGTCGGCACGCTCGGCCTCGGCGGGGTCGGAGCCGAGCTCGGTCTCGTTGTGGACGCACATCGAGATGCGGAACAGGCCCTCGTGCTCTGTCTCGTCCGCACGGAGCTTGATCCGGCCACACACCGCGGGCTCGCCCTCGAAGCGAAACCTCTGTCCGACCCCGCCGTCGAGCAGGCGCTCCAGCGGCGCGTCGTGAATCTCGACCCGGCGTTCGGTTGCACGATGACGCTCGCCCGCCGCCTGCAGAAAGCGGACGGTGCCGCTGACGTCGGTCCCGGGCCCGGTGGCCAGCACGCACTGCGCCCGCAGGTGGTCGAAAGTGCTGTCGTTCCGGCTCGCGTAGTCGGGGGGGTAGACGATCCCGAACGGGGTGGGCGTCGCGTTCTTGGTCGCCCCGGGCGTGTACGGGTAGAGCGCGTACCCCTCGTACAGAAGCGATGAGACCAGCCTCTCGAGCTGCTCTTCCATTCAGTCCTCGCCGCCCTCGAGCAGGTCGGTCACGCACGCGTCGAGCGTCGGCAAGCCGCGCTCGGCCTTGCGCCGCATCAGGCGCTCCAGCGTGTCGCGGTCGAGCGCCATCCAGCTGCGAAATGGGTAGTGCTCGGCGATCATCCGGCGCCACACGTCCACCGGCATCGCATAGCGGGCCGAGCGGTCCCACGGCACCCGGAGCATCTGCACGCCGCCGCCACCACCCGTGTACAGGACGGTGCCGTTGAAGTGGAAACGCAGCGGCGCCTCGCCGCCCGAGAGGCCGTCAAAGTACCGGCTCGAGGCGACCTCGAGGTCGTAGGTGCAGGGAACCGAAACCGCGAACTCGGCCGAGCCGGTGAAGCTCGGCACCAGCACGTCGGCCTGGGTCCACCTGAAGTTCGTCGTGGTGGTCGCCCATCGCTCGGGCTCACCGAACAGCTCGACGAGGCGCTCGCGGGTGGCGTCGTCGTACGTGCGCTTGGCGGGCTCGATCGTGATCAGGACCGTGAGCGCGATCGTGTAGACCTCGGCCGCCGACGGCTCGGTGACGCGAACGCGGAACGAGAGCGTCGGCGCCGCGGCGCGCTCCACCGGCTCGGAGGAGATCACCTCGAACTCGGGCGCCGGCCGGTCGAGGGTCGGTTCCGTCTCGACTACAGCAGCGCGCGCCGAGCCGTCGAGCGTATGGTCGCTCACCGAACCACGCTCCCCGGCGCGAGCTCAGCGAAGAACCCGTCGATTGCTGTCTCGGGGCCCTGCCCTCCGGAGATCCCCTCCCAGCTCGCCTTGATCATTCCCACGAGCCGGTAGCACTCGTCGATCGGGGCGATCACGTAGACGGGCGGGTCGGACATGCGGTTGACGATCAACGCCTCGATGTCCGGCTCGAGGCCGTCGAGCCCGGGGTTCGCCCTCGCGAGCTCCGCCCACGCGTCGAGGTCCAGTTCGGACTCGGTGGCCCCGGCGGGGCTCGGGTAGAGGGCGACAACCTCGCCGGCGACGCTGTCGATCATGAAGAAGGCTAGGCCGATCGGGATGGCGAACCGGGCCCAGAGTTCCGGCGTCAACTCGAGGTCGTCGAGTCGCACGACGCGGGTCCCGGTCGGCCGTAGCTCTGGGTCGCCCGAGCGAAGGGCGAAGCAGCTCTCGCAGGCGCAGAGAATCCGCCGCTCGGTCAGATGAATGAGGTGACGGTGGTCGGGCGGAGCCTCGTTGCCGCACAGGTCGCACCGCTCGGAGGGCGGTGCGGTGGCCGCCCCCTTCGCAGCGCGCGCCGGCCTCGGCGGCGAGGTGATCCGGCGCAGGCTCGACACGAGCTCGGCGTTGCGCCGGGCCTGCGCCAGCCGGTCGAGCGCCTCGCTCATGCCGCAAGCGCAACCCGCGCGGTGCCGCCCGCGAGGTCGAGCAGCGGCACGGGCTCCAGTTGTAGACGGTCGTCGTCGAGGGATCTGCCCGCCCGGGGAAGGTTGTAGCGGCGCTCGCAGGAGCGGCAGGCGAGGATCTCGCCGCTGAGCGTCCCGTCGGCGATTCGCGACCCGCATCCGGCGCACGAGTCGCGATAGGCCAGCAGGCTGCCATCGATCCGGGCGACGATCATTTCGACGCCCGCCACCCGTACGCCGCGGAGCTCGCCGTCCGCGACATCGTCGAGGCCGTCGACGTCGAACCACGACGGCTCGGCGTCGGGGTCCCCGGGAGCGACCGTCACGACGGGCAACTCCGTGGCTCCGTCGCCGAAGGCGGTCTGGGGGCTCTCAACGGCACCCTCGACGACGAGTCCGTCGAGGTCGGGCGCAGCCTCCTGAAGCGCCTGCTTGATCGCGAGCTCGAGCGTTGAGGACGACGCCGGGCAGCCGTCGCAGCTGCCCTCGAGCCGGATCCGCGCGATGCCGTCGTCCAGCCCGACCAGCTCCACATCGCCCCCGTGGGACTCCATGTACGGCCGGACGCTCTCCAGCGCCTCCAGCACCCGCGCACGGAGGTCGACCGGGTAGAGGCCGTGGATCAGCATCAGGCTCGCCACGACGCCGTCGCGGCTCACCCCCTCTCGGATGGCCGCTCCGGCGTCGCCGGACTTGTCCAGGGCCGCAAAGATCCGCTCGAGCCCCTCGCCGTAGAGCGAGATCACGGCGCTCACCAGCGCCTCGGCCATATCCCGGGCGGCGGGGTCCGAGAGCTGCTCGAGCCGGCTCGTGAGCTCCTGGACCCTCGCGACCAGCTCCTCCGGGTCCGCCTCCCGTCCGTTGGCCTCAGCGGCAGCCATGCCTGCTGGCTCGCCCATCAGCACATGCCGGTGGGCGTATGGACCACCTTCCGCACCTGGCCCGTGCCGTTGTACATGTGGACGCCGCACGGCAGGCACGGGTCAAAGCTCCGCACCGCCCGCATGATGTCCACGCCCTTGAAGTTCTCCGGGCCGTTCTCCTCGAAGATCGGCGTGTTCTGGACCGCGTCCTCGTACGGCCCCGGAGTCCCGTAGACGTCGCGAACGCTCGCATTCCACGGCGTCGGTGGGTAGGGCTGGTAGTTGGCGATCTTGCCGTCGCGGATCACCATGTGGTGCGAGAGCACGCCGCGAGCCGCCTCGTGGAAGCCGACGCTGACGGCCTCCTGAGGAACCTTGAAGTTCTTCCAGCTCTTTGTGCGGCCCGCGCGGACCTCCTTGAACGCCCGCTCGAGGCAGTGCAGCCCGATCAGCGCCGAGTAGGCCTCGTGATAGGCCCGGGCTCGATCGCGCTCGATCGCGTTGGACTTTTCCGGCACCTTCCACTCGAGCTCCATCTCGGGTGAGTTCGGCGTCTTTGGGAGCACCATCTGGATGCTCTCTCCGGTCGCCTTCGCGTACCCGAAATCGACGAGCCCGGCCTTCGCCGTGCACCACTGGCGGGCGAACGGACCGCCGCCCGTATCGCAGCACACGTGCGTGTCGGTGCGCTTGTCATAGATCCGCGGCGAGACGACCCAGCTGTACTTGTCCGCGAAGTCGCGCTTCTGCGGCTTCGGGATTGTCACCTTGTTCCACGGGTGATGGGGGTCGACCGGGTTGCCCAACGGGTCCTCCGTGACGAACGGCTGCTCCGTCTCCGTCCAGTCGTCGAAGTACGAGCTGCCCAGCAGGATTCGGATCATCAGGTTGATCTCGACGAGATCGGTCGAGATCAGCTCGCCTCCGATCGCCACGCCGGGCGTGATGTACCGGTGGCGGCCCCAATCGGTCATGTTCTTGTAGTCGTAGTCGACGTAGTCCGGGTCGTCGAACGAGCCCCAGTTGACGAGGTTCGTCTCCCGGTAGCCGACCATGTCGTATCCCGGCAACTCCCTGAGGAAGAAGTCGTACAGGTCGTCGTGGAGGGGCACCGTGCGCTTCGCGTACTCGAAGTAGCGCATGAGGCGCACGTAGTAGTCGGTCAGCGTCTGATGCGTGATGTGAGCGCTGCAGCCGCCGGGCATGATCGTCGACGGGTGCGTGTGGCGCCCTCCGAACAGGCAGTACATCTCGCGGGTGTAGCGCGCCACCTGGAGGGTCTCCAGGTAGAAGTCGCCGGTGAACGGGTTGAGCGCCCGCATGATGTCCGCGATCGTCCGGTAGCCGTGGATGTCGGCGTGGGGGGCGAGCTCCTGCTCCGCCTTCTGCAGCAGCGACGGATTCGTCTCCTTGACCATCTGCTCGCAGAAGTCCACGTTCGCCATGCAGTCGTTGAAGATCGCGTGGTCGAACATGTAGTCCGCCGTCTCCGCGAGGTTGAAGGCGAGGTCCCCCAGCGGCGGGGGCTTGACGCCGTACGCCATGTTCTGGTTCAGGCACGAGCACGTGCAGTGGTTGTCACCGCAGATGCCGCAGATGCGGCTGGTGATGAAGTGCGCGTCCCGGGGATCGATGCCCTTCATGAAGATGTCGAACCCGCGGAAGATCATCGACGTGCTGTAGCACTTGAGGACCTGCTGGTTCGAGAAGTCGATCTCCGTGTGGATGCCGAGGCTCCCCACGATCCGGGTGATCGGGTCCCACGACATCTCCTTGACCATCACCTTCTGGTCGCCGCGCGGTGTCTCTACGGTTGCCATCTCTCCTCCTCCTGGTTGGTCAAGACTCGCCGGGCTCGCCTAGCTCCGGGCGTAGTTGCGTGGCTGGTAGCCGGTGAGCAGCCGCTTGCCGGGCCTGCGCCATTCGGGCTCGATCTCGAACTTCTTCTCCAGGTTGCGCTTGCGGAAGTACCGGAACACGGGCCCGTACGTGAACCGCTGGAAGTTCGCCGCGGTGTTCCCCCACGGATCCGGGTCCATGAACGGCATGTACTTGTCGGGGAAGCCGGGCATCGTGCAGGCCATGCAGATGCCACCCACGTTCGGGCAGCCGCCGTAGCCGTCGACCCAGCCGCGAACGGGCACGTTGCACTTGACCACGGGGCCCTTGCAGCCGAGCTTGACCAGGCACCGCGGGTCGTCCCCGTACTCCGTCGCGAAGTTGCCCTGCTCGGTGAACCCCGCGCGGTTGCAGCCCTCCCGGACCGTGCGGCCGAAGAGCCAGGCGGGACGCAGCGCGTCGTCCAGTTCCGGGACGGGCGCCCGCCCGGCGAGGTGAAGGGCGAGGTAGAGCAGGACCTCGGTCATGTTGTCCGGCTGCGCCGGGCAGCCCGGGATGTTCACGATCGGCAGGCCGGCGCTCGACTTCCACTTCCAGCCGAGGTAGTCAGCGACGCCCATGGCGCCGGTGGGGTTGTTCTTCATCGCCGGGATGCCGCCGTAGGTCGCACAGGTGCCGATCGCCACCACCGCCGCCGCCTTGGGCGCAAGCCGGTCGATCCACTCGTTCGTGGTGATCGGCTGTCCGGTCTCCGGGTCGTTTCCCATCGCCGCCCAATGGCCCTCGCCGGAGAGCTCCTCGTTGGGGACCGAGCCCTCGACGATCAGGACGAACGGGTCGAGTTCGCCCTTCTCGGCCTGGTACCAGGCCTCCATGAACTCGGAGCCGTTCTCGTAGGCGAGCACCGGGTTGTGGACCACGACCCGCGGCATCCCGGGGATCGCCTGAGTGACGATGTCCTCCAGGCTCGGGTTCACGGCGGAGGTCATAGCGACGGAGTCGCCGTCGCAACCGAGGCCGGTCGTCATCCAGATGATGTGCGCGGTGATGCCCTCGGTCTTCGCCTGATCCGGAACGAACTCGGTTGCGGCCATCGTCACCTCTCCTGGTCTTGGGGCCCTGCGGCCTTGTCGGAATTGGTGTCCATCGAAGCTCTCATCGCTCAGCAGATCCTCGGAAGCGGGTCGCCGGCCAGCAGGTCCATCACCCTCCTGCCGCCGAAGGCGGTCTCGACGAGCACCATGCCCGGCGGCTCCGTGCCGGCGACGCCGATCTCCGCCGCGGCCTCGTGCCCGGGGACCGAGCGGAGGGCCGCGAGAGCACCGTCCGCGGCCTCCGGGGCCACGAACGCCACCAGCACGCCCTCGTTGGCGACGTACATCGGGTCGATGCCGAGGATCTCCGCCGCGCCGGTGACGTCCGGGCGCACGGGCACGTCGGCCTCGCGGACCTGAACTGCGGCCTGCGAGGCGCGCGCAAGCTCGTTGAGGACGGACGCGACCCCGCCCCGCGTCGCATCGCGCATGCATCGGAGCCCCGGCCCGGCAGCCTCCATGAGTGCGCTCGCAGCCGGCCAGAGCGACCGGGTGTCGGACTCAATCTCAGCGTCGAGCCCGAGCTCGCCCCGCGCCAGCATGATCGCCGTGCCGTGCTCGCCGATCGTCCCCGAGCAGAGCACCCGGTCGCCGGACCGGATCGACGCGGGGGACAGGCTGGCCCGCGGGTCGATCCGTCCGAGGCCGGTCGTGCAGACGTACATGGCATCGCAGCTCCCGCGCTCGACGACCTTGGTGTCCCCCGTGACGATCTCCACGTTGGCGGCGGTGGCGGCTGCGGCGATCGCCTCGACCTCGGCGCGCAGGTCGTCCGCCGGCAGGCCCTCCTCGAGGACCAGGGAGACGCTGATCGCGAGCGGCTCGGCGCCGGCGGCGGCGAGGTCGTTTACGGACCCGTTGACCGCCAGCTCGCCGATGGAGCCGCCGGGGAATCGAATCGGCTTGACGACGAACGTGTCGGTCGTCAACGCGAGCCCGACACCCTCGACCACCACCGTTCCGGCGTCCGCGAGCTCGTCCAGGGATCCGGAGCCGAATGCTGGCACCAAGAGCCCCTCGATCATCGTCTGGGTGGCCTTGCCCCCGGCGCCGTGCGCCATCGTCACGCGCTCGTCCTTGAACTTCGGCCGCTTCGAGCGGGCCGTCTCGATGATCTCGAGGATCCGGCGCTCTCGGTCGGAATCGGTGCGGCGCGCGCCCACGGTGGTCTCGCCGCCGCTCACGAGACGAGCTCCTTCTCGCGCGCGTAGCGCCCGTAGTTGTAATACGCCGCGCAGGCGCCCTCCGGCGAGACCATGCAGGTGCCGATCGCGTGCTCCGGGGTGCACGCGGTACCGAAGACCTTGCATTCCCACGGCTTGATCACGCCCTTCAGGACCTCACCGCACTGGCACGCCTTCGGATCCGCGACCCGGACGCCCGGGACCTCATAGCGCAGCTCCGCGTCGAAGTCCGCGTAGGCGTCGGTGAGCTTGAGCGCGCTCTGCGAGATGAAGCCAAGGCCGCGCCACTCGAAGTGCGGCCGCAGTTCGAACACCTCGGACATCACCTGCAGCGCCGCCGAGTTGCCCTCGTAAGGGACGACACGCTTGTACTGGTTCTCCACCTCGCAGCGTCCCTCGGCGAGCTGGCGAAGGATCATCTGGATCGCCTGGAGGATGTCGAGTGGCTCGAACCCGGCGGTCACCAGCGGCTTGCGATAGTCGGCGGGGATGAATTCGAACGGCCTCGCTCCCACGATCGTCGACACGTGCCCTGGGCCGATGAATCCGTCCAGGCGCAGGTCCGGCGACTCGAGCAGCGCCCGCAGCGGCGGGATGATCGTCACGTGGTTGCACATGCACAGGAAGTTCTCGACGCCCTCCGCCCGCGCCCGCTTCAGCGTCAGCGCCGTTGACGGCGCCGTCGTCTCGAACCCGATCGCGAAGAAGACGACCTGCCGGTCCGGGTTGGACTTGGCTATCCGCAGCGCGTCGAGCGGCGAGTAGACCATCCGGATGTCCGCCCCCTCGGCCTTGGCTTCCATGAAGCTCTGTTCCGAGCCGGGCACCCGCATCATGTCGCCGAAGCAGGTGAAGATCACGCCGTCCTGGCGGGCGATCGCCATGCCGTCGTCCACCCGGCCCATCGGTATGACGCATACCGGGCACCCCGGCCCGTGGACGAGCTCGATCTCATTCGGGAGGAGGTCATCGATCCCGTACTTATAGATCGAGTGCGTGTGACCCCCACACACCTCCATCACCTTGTAGTGGCGTCCCGGCTCGACCGTCGACAGGATCTCGGCGGCGAGGGCACGGCCGAGCTCGGCGTCGCGATACTCGTCGACGAATCTCAACGCAACAGCTCCTCCGCTTCGCGTCCGGGGGTGTTGCGGTCACCGGTGGGACGATCTTCCAGGCGGGCGATTGCCGTGCCGGCGTGAACCAGCAGCTCGTCGCCGATCGCCACCGGGCCGACCAGGGCGATCTCGACGGTTTCGCGCTGGTCCTTCTCGGTCGCGCAGAGCGCCAGGCCTCGCGAGGCGTCGAGGGCGAGGATTCGCATTGGCACGGCGACGTCTCCACAGGTCACACAGCCGCCCTCGGGGTCGCAATGGGGATCGCGATCCGGGACCGACGCCGGTGCCCCTGTGGAGGTCACTCGATAACGCTCGCCCTCAGTTCCTCCAGCTCCTGCTCGTAGTCGGCACCCATGCCCTCGAGCAGCTTCCTCGTGGCTTCCGCTTCCTGCTCGTCCACCTTCGAGATCGCGAATCCGACGTGGATGAGGACCCAGTCACCGGGTCCCGCTCCGCTGCCGTCCGCGTCGAGGAGACCGATGTTGACGTTGCGCCGAACGCCGGCAACGTCCACCTGAGCCAGCCTGTTGGCTTCGTCAGTTATGTCGACTATCTGACCTGGAATGGCCAGGCACACGGCGGGACCTCCTCCGCTTGACGCCGCGCGAACCTAGCACCGGGGAATCGTGATTTCAACCACAACCCGGGGCGAGGAGTAGATGCCTTACATCGCGCCGGTTGCGGTTTGCCGCTCGACGCCCGCCGAGCTAAGCTCGCGAGCGGAGGCTACGGAGGAGGACGGTGAGCTTCGAGTTCCTGTTCAGGCCGTTGGAGGACCTGGACGGTTCGCTGTCCGGCATGTTCGCCGGGGCGCCGCTATTCGTCGCGCTGGGGCTTGCGTTTGCGCTCGGCCTCCGCCACGCGTCAGATCCGGACCACCTCGTCGCGGTAACGTCGCTCGTCGCCGACGACGACGGCGACTCTCGCGGCGCGGTCCGCCTCGGCGCCTGGTGGGGACTCGGCCACGCGGTCACCCTCCTCGCTCTCGGCCTGCCGCTGATTGCACTGAAGACGGACCTTCCCGGCTGGCTGGAGACCGGTGCCGAGAAGGCCGTCGGGTTCGTGATCATCCTGCTCGCGGCCCGCGTCACCTGGAAGTGGGCCAGGGGGCATTACCGGGCGGGGCCGCACCGGCACCAGCACGGCGACGGCGGAGTTGCCGGCGGCGCGCACCGGCACCTGCGACGCGGCGACGGCCATGACCACGGCCACGCGCACCTCCGCACCCCGACGCAGGCATTTGCGATCGGCCTTCTCCACGGGCTCGCCGGGACGGGCGCCGTCGTCGTCCTCCTGATCGCCGCCCTGCCGACGCAGCTCGAGGCGGCGGCAGCGCTCTCGGTGTTCGCCCCCATGACGCTTGTGTCGATGGCTGCGCTCACCGGGGCGTTCGCGTGGGTGCTAACCCGCCGTGTGGTGGAGCCGGTCTACCGGACCGTCCTGATCCCCGCCCTCGGTCTCTTCGGCCTTCTCTTCGGGCTCTGGTACGCGGGCATCACCTGACCGGGCGGTCAGACGACGCCCCACTTCGGCAGGCCGCCGGCGCGGGCGCGCCGCCGCGCCTCGCCGGCATCGCTCGGCGGCAGGCTGGGATGCGTCTTCATCGACCTCGGGTGGGGCCCGATCGTCCCGTAGTGGTGGCGGAGGAAGGCCTTGAGCTCGCCGCGGTGGCGGCCGCATGCGTACAGCGTCGGCCCGTAGATCCCCCGTCCATGCCACACCAGCCAGCCGTCCGGGCCCGCGTCCACGTACTCGCCGAACCGGTGGTGGAGCAGTTGACGCTCGAGACTCGCCTGCGTCAGCGGCTCCGGCGAATCGCCGCAGATCTCGCACCTGAAGAGAAGCCGAACCGTCAACAGCCGAACCGCGTGGACCCCGCCCTGGCTCAGTCGCCGCGGCCGGGAAAGGGCTTGGTGTCCGCCACCTCGTGGATGGCGATCTCCGGCTGCGTGGAGATCAGCTCCAGCAGCCGCCCCGTGAACTCTTGGAGGTGTGGCTCGGCGAAATGGCGGTCGAGTGCCTCGCGGTCCGCCCATTCCTCGACGGCGATGAAGCTGAGCGGGTCCTCGACGGCCGCGAAGAATCCATAGCGAAGACACCCCTCCTCGCGGCGAGAGTTGTCCTGCATTCCCTCGAGCTGGGCGACGAGCTCTTCCCGCTGCTCAGCAAGACATTGGACGCGACCGATGACCAGCACCACGTGTGACCTCCAGGGTTTTGCTCACCGTACCCGAGCGCAGGTGCGAGAGCCGGACGCGGTACCTGGTCGGGCCTAGGGAGGGAGCCGCGGGACGACGACCTCGCAGCCCTCGTTCTCCAGGGCGTTGCGGATGGGCTCGAGCCCGTTACCCTCGCCGGGGATGGCCGTGATCGCGCCGCCCGAGCCGGCGTAGTTGGCGCTCGCTCCGGCCGAGCGCGCGGCCTCGATCATGCGGGTGTGCCTGGGGTCCAGCGGGTAGAGGCGCCGCCTGGCGTCGAAGTTCCGGTCGAGCGCGCGACGCAGCCCATCGTGATCGCCGCAGAGCAGGCACTCGCGACCCAGGCGGGCGAGCCCGGCGATCTCGTCCATCGCCCGGACCACGTCCGGATCCCCCCGCTCGTAGCGTCCCCGCAGATCGCCGTGGGGCCAGGATGACGCCTCGGACGCACCGGGCTCGTATGCCACCAGCAGGGGCGGCAGCAGCCGCGGATCGAGCTCCTCGTAGGCACCGTGACCCTGCGCCTCCGCGGCTTCCGGCTCGAAGTCCATATAGGTGAGGCCCTCATAGGTCTGCGCCACCCGGTCCTGCAGCCCGGCCTCGATCCCGAGCCCCTCGGTCTCAACCGAGAGCGCCATCGCGGGCAGGTCCACGCGCGGGATGGATACGCAGTAGAGGGAGCACAGTGCCCGGAGGGTGGCGATGACGATCGCGCTCGAGCCGCCGAGGCCGACTTCGCGGGGGATCGACGTCCGCCAATGAAACGAAAGCTCGGACCCCGGGGCCGGTTGCTTGGTGGCCTCGGCGTGGCGACGGAACCTCGCCAGCGCCGCCTCCAGGAGCTGCTGCCCGGCCACTGGACGGACCTCACTGTGGCGCGACTCCTCCACCTCCACGTCGGCGGAGAGGTTCGTGAAGACGAAGCTGATGGTCCGACCGCCGTAGCCGTCGGACGGGTTGCCCAGGAGGGCGGCCCGAGCGTAGGCGGTTCCCCGGCCGCGGCTCATGCGTCGCGGGGCGGCAGGCCCGCCGAGAACGCGACGGCGTACACGGACACCGCGGGCGAGGCGGATAGCGAGAGCCGGTGACCTTCGTGCTGCTCATGGCCGGAGAGCTGATAGGCGCCCGGCGCATCCACGCTGATCTCCCTCGCGCCGCCGCCGTTGAGGGAGACGGTGAGCGCGCCCTCGCCATCGACCGTCGCCCAGGCGCCGGCCGCGCTGTAGGGGATGTCGAGCGAGTCCTCGGGCCGGCCCGGGCGCCACGGCTCGGAGGTCGAGCCGCCGGGGAGCACTTCGTCCGTGGGCCGCGCGACGAGCGCGCCGGGCGCGTCCGAGGCTCGCAGCGGCTCGAGCGGCGGTGGGAGCCCGAGGGCGGGGGAGACCGCGAGGAGCTCCTCCTGGATCGCGGCCTCGGTCGCCGCGTACTCGCCCTCGCCGAACTGAAACCAGCGGAGCGCTCCGCCCCGGTTCCACAGGAAGAGCGAGGGCCATCCCTCGCACCCGTAGTCGTGCCAGGCCCGGTACTCACCGTCGACGGCGACGGGGAAGGGAACGTCGAGGCGCTCCAGAGCCGCCGCCAGCTTCGACCGCTCGCCCGTGAATGGGAACCGCGGCGAGTTGACCCCCACCACAGTCAGCCCGTGCGGCGAGTAGCGCTCGTGCCAGGCGCTCAGATACGGCAGCGTGCGCACGCTCGACGGGTGGGCCGCGTCGATGAAATGCACGAGGAGGGGCCCGCGGGCGCAGATCCGCTCGACGGGCGCGGGCTCACCGCCGACCCACTCGAGGGTCGGCGCGAACGGCGGCACGGCGATGTCCATGGCTTCGGGGCGCACCGCGCCGGTATTCTGCTGGCTTCAGGCCCGCGGGTGGTCGAGACCAATCAGGAGGAGCACATGACGTTGACGATCTGGGACCGAATCGAGAACGCACGGCAGCGCTGGGACGTGCTCCGCCATCCGTTCTACCAGCAGTGGACCGCTGGAGCGCTGACCCCTGACGATCTCGCTCGCTACTCGGGCCAGTACCGCCATGCAGTTGAGGCGATCGCCGATGTGAGCGAGGGCGCGGCGGCCGGCCGTCCCGACCTCGCCGAGCACGCAGTCGAGGAGCGCGAGCACGTCGAGCTGTGGGACCGCTTCGTCGACGCAACGAGCGGGGACGCGAGTGCCGAGCCCACCCCGGAGACGGCCGAGTGCGTGCAGGAGTGGACGGCGGGCGCGGACACCCTGTCGCGGCTCGTGACCCTGTACGCGATCGAGACCGCCCAGCCGGAGATCTCCCGCGTCAAGCGCGAGGGGCTCCTGACGAGCTACGGGTTCGAGGACGGAGACGGCACCGCCTACTTCCGGGTGCACGAGGAGCGCGACGCCGAGCACGCGGCGCAGGCGCGGGAGCTGCTCGCCGAGCTGGTCGACGACGGCGACGAGGACCGCCTCGTGGCCGTCGCCGAGGGTGCCTACCGCGCCAACTGGCGACTGCTCGACGGCGTTTAGAAGAGCTTCACCACCGGCGTGTTCTGGTGGGAGATTGCGATCGGGGTCGTCCTCGGCGTCCTGCTGGGCGTCGGGATCGTTCTCGCATTCGTCTTCCTGTTGAGCGGCAACACGATCGACGCCCCCTCGCTTTCGGCGCCCTGACCGAAGCGGCCGTCTGAGGCCCGCTTCCGTCGCCGCCGGATGCGAACATCCGTTCGTGTCCGGTGATGCCGGGATCCTTCACGCCGACCTCGACGCCTTCTACGCGTCGGTCGAGCAGCGCGACGACCCGAGCCTTCGCGGACGGCCGGTCATCGTGGGCGGGGGCGTGGTGCTCGCCGCGAGCTACGAGGCGCAGGCGTACGGCGTGCGCACGGCGATGGGCGGACGCCAGGCGCGCCGTCTGTGCCCCAGCGCCGCGGTCGTGTCCCCCCGGATGTCCGCCTACACGGAGGCGAGCAGGGCCGTGTTCGAGGTCTTCCAGGAGACGGCCCCGGTCGTGGAGGGGCTCTCGATCGACGAGGCGTTCCTCGACGTTCGGGGTCTCGACCACGTGACGGGAACGCCGGTCGAGATCGCGGCGAGGCTTCGCCGGCGGGTCCGCGAGCGCGTCGGACTACCGATCACCGTGGGCGTGGCCAGCACCAAGTTCCTCGCCAAGGTCGCGAGCGCCGCGGGGAAGCCCGACGGGCTCCTCGTCGTTCCCGCGGGCGGGGAGTTCGACTTCCTCCATCCGCTCGCGGTCGAGCGGCTGTGGGGCGTGGGGCCGGTGACCGCGCGAAAGCTGCGGGAGCGTGGGCTCGTGACCGTCGGGCAGGTGGCGCGGCTGGGCGAGGCCGGCCTGGTGTCGATCCTCGGTAGGGCCGGCGGGCGCCACCTCCATGCCCTTGCCAACAACCGTGATCCACGGCGCGTGCGCGGCCGCAGGCGGCGCCGCTCGATGGGCGCCCAGCGGGCGCTGGGTCGCGGCTCGCGGTCGGCCCAGGCCCTCGACACGGACCTGGTCGGCCTGGTGGACCGCCTCACCCGGCGGATGCGAACCGCCCGCCGCGTCTGCCGCACGGTGACCCTGCGCCTGCGCTTCGGCGACTTCTCGCGCGCCACCCGGTCCCACACGATGCCTTACGCGACCGCGGAGACGCCGGCGATCCTGGCCACCGCCCGGGGCCTTCTCGCCGCCTCGATGCCCATGATCGAGCGCCGCGGGATCACGCTGGTCGGCGTCGCATTGGGCAACCTCGGCGAGGGCTGCGCGGTCCAGCTGGTGCTCCCGTTCGAGCGCGTCAGGCGGAGTGCGCTCGACGCGGCTCTCGACGACATTCGCGACCGCTACGGGTCCGGCGCGGTCACCAGAGCCGTGCTCCTCGGGCGCGACCAGGGAGTGGCCGTGCCGCTGCTGCCCGACTGAGGGCCTAGTCCTCGGGGAGGATCTCGGCGAGGCGCCTGTCCAGCGCCTCCGAGAGCGCTTCCCGGAGGGGGCCCTCAGCGGTCCGCTCGGCGAGCTCGTGCAGGAACCCGTCGACGATCAGTCGTTTGGCCTGCGACTCCGGCATTCCGCGAGAGCGCAGGTAATAGAGCTGCTCGGGATCGACCTGGGCGACCGCGGCGGCGTGCGTGCAGCGCACGTCGTTCGCTTCGATCTCCAGGCCGGGGATGGCATCTGCGTGGGCCCGTTTCGAGAGCAGCAGGTTGCGGCTCTCCTGGAAGGCGTCGGTCTGCTGGGCGCCGAGATCGACGCGGATCATGCCCCGCCAGACCGCGGTCGCGCGATCGGTCAGCACACCCCGGAAGGCGAGGTCGGAGGTCGTATGGGGGGCAGCGTGTTCCTGGGTGGTGTCGAAGTCGAGGTGCTGGCGGCCCGCCCCCGCGTACGCGCCGGTGACCTTGGCTGAGGAGCCGGGCCCGCCCAGCTTCGTCTCCATGCGGACCTTGCCGCGAGCGGAGCCGAATCCCAGCGCCACCCACTCCAGCGAGGCGTCGCGCTCGAGCTCGGCGCGCTGGGTCGCGAACACCCAGGTCCGGCCCGAAAGCTCCTGCTCGCAGACGTAGCGGAGGTTGGCGCCGGGGCCAACCCAAAGCTCGACGACGCCATTGAACAGGCCTTCGCCCTCGTCGCTGGCTGAGCGGTAGCGCTCCCAGACCTCGGCGTCGGCGCCCTCCTCGAGGACGATCAGCGTCCGCCAGTCGAGCTCCGAGCCGTCGCCCTCGTGGACCACCGACAGCTCGAGTGGCTGCTCGAGGCGGGTGCCGCGGGGAACGTAGACGAGCGCACCGTTGCGCCAGTTCGCCTCGTTGCGGGCCACGAACGGGTCGTTCACGGGAACGACGGAGCCGAAGCGCTCGCGGACGATCTCGCTGAGCTGCCCCGCGGCCTCCGCAAGCGGCATGACCACCGGGGGGCCGTCGTCCGAGTCGGTCCCCTGCGAGACGCCCGTGACCGTCCCGCCCGCTGGGGCGTATGAATCAAGGTCGAGGCCCGATAGGTCCGTGAACTCCCAGCCCTTCGCCTTGGAGGTCGGGAGGCTCAGCTCACGCGCCAAAGAGGCGCCCTTCCGGCGCCTCTCGGTGAGCCATTCCGGCTCAGTGGTCGCGACGTTCGTCGCGGAGCCACTAGCCAATCGAGCCCTCCATCTGCAGCTCGATGAGGCGGTTCATCTCGACCGCGTACTCCATCGGAAGCTCCTTCGTGATCGGCTCTATGAAGCCGTTCACGATCATCTTCGAGGCCTCCTCCTCGTCCAGGCCGTGGGACTGGAGGTAGAAGAGCTGCTCCTCGCCGATCTTCGAGACCGACGCCTCGTGGCCGACGTTTGCGTCGCTCTCGTCGATGCGGATCGTCGGGTAGGTGTCGGAGCGGGACTCCTCGTCGAGGAGCAGCGCGTCGCAGACGACCTTGGAGCGGGCCTCGGTGGCGCCCTTGGCGACCTCGAGCAGGCCACGGTAGGTGCCGCGCCCGCCGTCCTTGGAGATCGACTTGGCAAAGATCGAAGAGGTCGTCTTGGGGGCGCCGTGGATGATCTTGCCGCCTGCGTCCTGGTGCTGGCCGGCGCCGGCGAAGGCAATCGAGAGGATCTCGCCGTGGGCGCGCTCACCGAGCAGGTAGATCGAGGGGTACTTCATCGTGAGCTTCGAGCCCAGGTTGCAGTCGACCCACTCCATCCTGGCGCCCTCCTGGGCGACGGCGCGCTTGGTGACCAGGTTGTAGACGTTGTGAGACCAGTTCTGGACCGTCGTGTAGCGGACGTGCGCTCCGGGCTTGGCGATGATCTCGACGACTGCGGAGTGCAGCGAGTCGGTGGAGTACACGGGCGCCGTGCAGCCCTCGACGTAGTGGACGTCGGAGCCCTCCTCGGCGATGATCAGCGTGCGCTCGAACTGGCCCATGTTCTCGGTGTTGATCCGGAAGTAGGCCTGGAGCGGCATCTCGACCTTGACGCCGGCGGGCACGTACACGAACGAGCCGCCCGACCACACCGCCGAGTTCAGCGCCGCCAGCTTGTTGTCGTTCGGCGGGATCACCGTCGCCCAGTACTCGCGCACGAGGTCCTCGTGCTCGCGGAGGGCGGTGTCCATGTCAGTGAAGATCACGCCCTGCTTCTCGAGGGCCTCGTTGACCTGGTGGTAGACGACCTCGGACTCGTACTGAGCGCCGACGCCGGAGAGGAACTTGCGCTCCGCCTCCGGGATGCCCAGCCGGTCGAAGGTGTTCTTGATGTCCTCGGGGACGTCGTCCCAGCTGACGCTGTTCTTCTCCGAGGCGCGGACGAAGTAATGGATGTTGTCGAAGTCGATCTGGCCCAGGTTGCCGCCCCACTTGGGCGTCGGGCGCTGCTGGAAGTGGTCGAGCGCCTTGAGGCGGAACTCGCGCATCCACTCGGGCTCCGCCTTGTACTCGGAGATGTCGCGGACGACCTGTTCGGAGAGGCCCTTCGGCGCCTTGTAGGCGTAGCCGGTCTCCGGATCGTGGAAGCCGAAGCGCTCGGCGTAGTCGGAGCCGATGTCCTTGAGGCCCTTTTCCTGCTCGGTTAGCTCCTTGGGGGAGAGGGGCGGGACTGTGATCTCGGGTGTGGCCATGAAGTTCTCTATGCCTCCAGCTTCACTTCGCCATCCTCGACGCGAGCGTCGAATGTCTCGACCGGCCGAAACGCCGGGAGCGTCTTCGGCCTGCCGCTGCGGAGGTCGAATAGCGAGCCGTGCCGGGGGCACTCCACTGTACACGCGGCGGCGTCGTACTCGCCCTCGGCCAGCGGGCCGTCGTCGTGGGAGCACCGATCCTCGATCGCGTAGAGCTCGCCGTCCTCGGCATGGAACACGCCGATCTTCCGACCGTCGACCTCCACCAGGCGCATCTCGCCCGGCGGGAGCTCGTCGAGTCTGCAGACAGTCACCTCTGTGGCCATGGAGTCGATCTCGCGTTCCCTCGTGTCGGTCGTCACTTTATTCCTACCTCCGGACTCGGATTTTAGCGGTCGGCCGGACGACCGCCCTGTTGCAGCCGGTGGCTCTGTGAGGCGTGTCACGGTTGTGCCGCCACCGCCCGGGTACCTAACCCCGAGGCCGAACTGATGTTCGGACTGCCCCGGGCGCTGATCGCATGAGCGGTCGCCGCGCCCGCCCAGGACGAACCGGCCGTTAAGGAGGCAAACAACCCCACAGGTTGTGGGAGTACCGCCAGGAGGTGGTTCTAACGATGCGCATGCGCATCGCAGCAATCGCCACGAGCGTCGCCGCTCTGGCCGCGCCCGTGGCAGCGCAGGGGTCGCCGACGAACGTCGTTCCCGAGCACCAGCCCGCCTACGAGAAGCACTACCGCGAGCTGCGCAAGCAGGTCGTGAAGCAGGTCGGGCTGAACGCCGCGGGACGCGACATCGTCAGCGACGGTTTCCGCGAGAAGAACGGCGACGTTCATCAGGCCACCAAGGCCGAGGTCGTCGCCTCCTCCGATCGCATGGAGGCTTCGCTGAGCCCGCCCGAGCCGGCGTCCACGGACACGGCAACGAGCGCCGCGACGACCACGACCACCAGCTACGCCGGTGGCGCCGCGGCCTCGTCAGCGACCGCTCAATGTGAGTCGGGCGGTAGTTACACCGCCGTCAACCCCGCGGGGTACTACGGCGCGTACCAGTTCGACCAGTCCACCTGGGACGCGTATGCGCCCAGCGGCTACCAGGGCACGAACCCGGCGGCTGCCCCGCCGGCCGTGCAGGACCAGGCCGCGGCCAGCGTGCCGTATGAGGCCTGGCCCAATTGCTAGCCGGTCCCAGTACCTGAGTCGAGAGAGCCCCGGGGCGTCAGCTCCGGGGCTCTTTCTCTAGGCGTATCAGGACCTTCACCACGCCGGCCCGAGCGAGGTGCGAACATCGGCTCGAACGGCAGACGACGCGCAGAGAGGAGAGCGATGAGCGAGAGAAGCGACTACGCGCCCGGGACCCCGTCCTGGGTCGACGTCTCGGTCCCGGACCCCGAGGCCGCAGGCGATTTCTACTCGGCGATCTTCGGCTGGGACATCGGCGAGCCCGGTGACCCGGAGGAGACCGGCGGCTACCGGATGGCGAGCCTACGCGACAAGAACGTCGCCGGCATCAGCCCGATCATGGGTGAGGGACAGCCGCCGAGCTGGACGACCTACGTGACGACGGATGATGCCGACGCGACCGCCGAGAAGGTGACGGAGGCCGGCGGGACGGTCTTCGCCGAGCCGTTCGACGTCATGGACGCCGGCCGGATGGCGGTCTTCGCGGACCCGACTGGAGCGGTGTTCGCCGTCTGGCAGCCGAAGCTGCACCCGGGCGCCCAGCTCGTGAACGAGCCCGGAACGCTCGGGTGGAACGAGCTGAACACCCGCGATCCGGACGCGGCGAAGGACTTCTACGCCGCCGTGTTTGGGTGGCGCGGCGAGAAGTTCGAGATGGAGGGCGACGGCCCGGACTACGTCGTGTGGCGCCTCGATGGGGAGGAGAACGGGGTCGGCGGGATGCTCGACATGCGCGGCCAGGTCCCGGACGAGATCCCCGCCCACTGGATGGCCTACTTCAACGTCGACGACACGGACGCGACGGTGGCGCAGGTCTCCGAGCTCGGGGGTGAGGTCGTGGCCGGCCCGGAGGAGATCCCGAACGTCGGGCGCTTCGCCGTACTGCGCGACCCGCAGGGCGCCCACTTCGCGGTGATCAAGGTGCAGCCCCCCGCCGACGGGGGCGGCGACGAGGGCTGAGAGCCCTTCTCAGATGCCGGTGCGGGTGGCTTCCGAGGTGTCGCCCCGCCGGCCCTCGTCCTCCCAGTCCGCGGAGGACCCGAGGCTAGCGCTCTTGACGATCTTGAGGCCGAGGAGTGCACACTTCATACGTGTCGCCGAGATGTCGATGCCGAGGAGGTCGAGCACGAACTCCTTGGTCAGCCGGATGAGCTCCTCGCGGCTCATGCCCTGAAGCTCGTCGGTGAGCATCGAGGTGGCTGCGGTCGAGATCGCGCAGCCCTTGCCCTCGAAGGAGACCTCGCTGACCCGGCCCTCGTCGTCGAGCTTGATGAAGAGGTGCTGCTCGTCGCCGCAGAACGGGTTGGTGTCCTCGAAGTCGAGGTCGGCGTCCTCCAGCCGCCCGAAGTTGTGGGGCCGCTTGTAGTGCTCGAGGATCTGCTCGCGGTAGAGGTCGTCCATGGCGCGCCTACCCGAGCTCGAAGACTCGCCGCACGTCGTTGAGGCCGTCGATCAGACGGTCGATCTCCTCGCGGGTGTTGTAGACGGCGAGGCTTGCCCGGGTGGTCGCGGCCACTCCGAGCCGATCCATGAGCACCTGGGCGCAGTGGTGGCCGGCGCGCACCGCGATGGCGTGGCGGTCGAGGATCTCCGAGACGTCGTGAGCGTGCACACCCTCCAGCTCGAAAGAGACGATTCCCACGCGGTCGTCGCCCGCCGGCGGGCCGAAGACCCGGAGTCCTGGAACGTCGGCGAGGCGCTCCAGCGCGTAGGCGCCGAGCTCCGCCTCGTGGGCGTGTGCCGCGTCGAGGCCGACGCCCTCGAGCCACTCGACGGCCGCAGCGAGGCCGATCGCCTCGGCGATGGGTGGCGTCCCGGCCTCGAAACGGGCCGGCACGTCGGCCCAGGTGATGCGCTCCTTGGTGACCTTCCGGATCATCGAGCCGCCACCCTCGTACGGAGGCATGGCCTCGAGCACCTCGGGGCGGCCGTAGAGCACGCCGACGCCGGTCGGGCCGTAGAGCTTGTGCCCCGTGAAGCCGTAGAAGTCCGCGCCCAGCGCGGCCAGGTCGAGCGGCAGCTTCGGCGCCGCCTGCGCCCCGTCGACGACAGCGAGCGCGCCCGCCTGGTGGGCAAGCCGGACGATGTCCGCGATCGGGTTGACGGTTCCCAGGACGTTCGAGATGTGGGCGACGGCGATCAGCTTCGGACGGCGTTCCAGCGCGCCCTCGAGGGCCGTCATGTCGAGGCGCCCCTCATCGTCGACGGGCACCCAGTCGAGCTCCGCGCCGACCTCTTTGGCCAGCAGGTACCACGGGACGATGTTCGAGTGGTGCTCCATCTCCGTCAGCAGGATCCGGTCGCCCTCGCCGACGTTGGCGCGGCCCCAGGCGTGGGCGACCAGGTTGAGAGCGCCGGTGACGTTCCTGGTGAAGATGACGTCCCGGGGATTCGCCCCCAGATGGCGCGCGATCGTCGCCCGCGCGCCCTCGTAGAGATTTGTCGCCTCCTCGGAGAGGGTGTGGACGCCGCGGTGGACGTTCGCGTTGTGCTCCGTCCAGTACCGGTCCATCGCCTCGAGGACCTGGAGGGGCGTTTGAGCAGTCGCGCCGTTGTCGAGATACGCGAGCGGCTGCCCGTTCACCCGCCGCTCCAGGATCGGGAACTCCGCGCGGATCTGCTCGATCGAGCGGGAGCCGGTAGGCGATGTCACCGAAGCGGTTACCATCGAGAACTCCGCCGCGCCTACGCGGCCGCCTCGACCTCCTCGCGGATCCAGCCGTAGCCGCGCTCCTCGAGGGTCGCGACGAGCTCGGGGCCGCCCTGCTTGACGATGCGCCCCTCGAACATCACGTGCACGAAGTCGGGCTTGACGAGGTGGAGGATGCGCTGGTAGTGGGTGATGATCAGGACGCCCATGTCGGGCCCGGCGAACTTGTTCACGCCGTCGGCGACCGTCCGGAGCGCGTCGATGTCGAGCCCGGAGTCAGTCTCGTCGAGGACCGCGAGCTTCGGCTGGAGCATTGCCAGTTGCAGGATCTCCATGCGCTTCTTCTCACCGCCGGAGAAGCCCTCGTTCAGGTACCGGCTCGAGAACTCGCGCGGGATGTTGACTAGCTCCATCGCGGCCTCGGCCTCCTTGCGGAAGTCCTTCAGCTTGATCTCGGGCTCGCCCTGGGCCTCGCGGTGGGCGTTGACGATCATCCGCAGGTACTTGGCGACGGTCACGCCGGGTACGGCGACCGGGTACTGAAATGCCATGAAGAGCCCCGCCCGGGCGCGGTCCTCGGGAGCCTCCTCCGTGATGTCCTTGCCCGCGAAGCTGATGTCGCCGTCCGTCACCTCGAGGGACGGGTGGCCCATGATCGCGTTCGCAAGGGTGGACTTGCCGGACCCGTTCGGGCCCATGAGCGCGTGGATCTCGCCCTTCGAGACCTCGAGGTCGAGCCCCTTCAGGATCTGCTTGTCCTCGGCGCTTACGTGCAGGTTGCTGATCTCCAGATCGGCCATCTTTCTCCGTTGTCTTGGGTTGTCAGGAAGACGCGGCTACGCGGCCTGGCCGGCAAGTGGCTCTCGCGCCGTGTGCTGATCGGCGAACTCGACCAGGTCCGCCAGCGTGGTCCCGGCCAGGGCCTTGGTGATACCGCCGTGAACCCGGGTCCACAGAAGCTTGGTAGCGCAGGCCCGGTCGCCGTCGGACTCGTGTGAGCACAGCACCCGGCCCTCGCGCATGTCGTTGAAACATTCCATCGGGGCAATCGGCCCCTCGAGTGCCTGGACGACGTCCAGCATCTCGATCTCCGACGCGGGCCGCGCCAGCCTGTACCCGCCGTGTGCGCCCCGAACGGACGTCACCAGGCCCGCCTCGCGCAGCTTCGCGACCAGATGCTCCAGATAGGAGAGCGGAAGCGTCTCGGCCTCGGCGACCGTGCTCAGGGCAACCGGCCCGCCGCCGCGCTCGGGGTCGTCAGGTGCGCGGCGGCCGAGCTCGACCATGAGGCGCACGCCGTACTCAGCCTTCGTCGAAAACAGCATGGAGCGTAAATCCTACTCGACAGGTCGGATAAGCGGCGCCGCCGTCTACACCAGCCGGAACTCATTGCGGAACTCACGCAACAGCGCCTCGCCGGAGGGTGCATCGTCGGATTGAGGCTCTCCCGACATCGCCGCCGCGGCAACCCGGGCCAGCGCGCTGAAGAACTCCTCGGTGCGCATGGCAGGGCGCGTTTCCCACCGGAGACGTGCGATCTCGTCGCCGCCGTTCCACATCGCGTGCACGGTTCCGGCCGGAATCTCGAGGAGTCGCCTCTCACGAGCGTTCGCTCCCCGCCGTCGAGCCGCACTGTCACCTCTCCGGCGACGATCTCGAACCTCTCCTCCTGTTACGGGTGGAGGTGCTCCGGCGGCTCGGGGGACCCCGCGGGATAGGTGGCCTCCATCTCGAGGAGCGCGCCGTCCGTCTCGGCCGCGGTGCACACCAGGCGCAGCGTCATGCCGGTCGCAGGGTTTTCAATCACGTCACCCGCTGGCACGCGCCTACCGTAGCGAGGTGATCAGGCGGCGTGCGCGATGGTCCGCGCCGCCCTGCGGCCGCTGCGGACGGCCCCCTCCATGTAGCCGGGATAGAGGTCGTCCGTGTGCTCGCCGGCGAGGTGGATCCGTCCCGCGGGCTCGCGCAGTGCGTCCCAGTAGGGGACGACCTGGCCGGGCCGTGGCGCCATCCACGCCCCGCCGCTGTAGGGCTCCACGGGCCACGAGACCGAGGCGTACTCGATCGCTTCCCGTGCGGAGCCCGGGAAGACGTCGCCCATCCATGCGCGCGTCGTGCGGGCGCGGTTCGCCGAGGTGTCGGGCTCGAAGCGCAGGCTGTTCGCGCCCGCCGCGTATCCGATGAGCACACCCGGCCGACCGGGCTGCCCATTGGTCGCCTCCCAGGTTGCCCCGAGCGGGAGATCCGAGTAGACGTCGCCGCTGAACCCCTCTTGACGCCAGAAGCGACGCCGGTACTGAAGCAGTGTCTTGGTCGCCCTGCCATAGGCGAGCTTCGCGATCCCGCCCCGCAGCGCCGGCGAGAGTCGGGCGGCGCCGAGATCGACGTTCCGGAGTGCCGGGAGCGGCGCCGCCAGCACGCAGAACCCCGCCTCGAACGCCTGTCCCGCGGCGTGCACCACGACGCCCGTATCGGACTGGGCGATGGCGTCCACGGGGGTGGAGAGGCGCACGCCACCTTCCAGCCGGTCGGCAAATGCCTGTGGGAGCCGCGAGTTACCGCCACCAATCCTGAACTTCTCGATGTCACGATCGGGCACCGATTCGTAGACCTTTTCCCCGGTTGCGTAGGTGAGCAGCGAGAGCTCCTCCGGCTGCGCCGCGTAGTCGTCGCGGACGTATCCCTGGAGGAGAAACCGCCCCCGCTCGCTCGGATCGATCTGGTCGATGGCCCAGCCGACGCTCCTCGAGTCGAGATGCGGGTTCGTCCCGACCGGGTCGGCCGGGTCCAGTCCCCGACCCAGCTCGTAGATGAGGCGGTAGAAGCGGTCCGTGTCCCGCGTCGAACGGCGCGTCTTGAAGCGCCCCAGCCGCTCGCGCCGCCGACCCACGTAGACCACGTCGTCCAGCCCGGCGAACCCGCGGGTTGCGTTTTGGAGCGGGAGCCCGAACCTGCCGCAGTACGCGCGGACCCGCCGGTGCACCACGTCCACGTACTCGCCGCCCGCCTCGGCGTGCTGCCCGGCCCGGAACGGATCGCGAACCGTGTACACACGCCCTCCGATCCGGTCGCGGGCCTCGAGCACGGTGACGTCGAATCCGGCGCGGCCGAGCTCGTAGGCCGCGGTCAGCCCGGCAAGGCCCGCGCCCACGACGACCACGCGGTCAGACCCCGACGTGCCGCCTCGCCCGAACGCGGCCGAGAGCAGATCCGGCCCGGCGATCACGGCGGCGGCGCCCGCGGCGCCCGCAATCACCAGACGGCGCCTGGTGAAACTGGCATCCATGCCGCCCGCGAGGCTACCGGGCGGAGCGCGGCGCTATGGCTCGATCAGGCCCTTGCGGATCGCGTAGCGCACCAGCTCGACGCGGTCGCGCATGCCGAGCTTTCGCATCGCGTTCGAGCGGTGGTTCTCGACCGTCTTCTCGGAGAGGTGCAGGATGCCCGCGATCTCGCGGTTGGTGTGCGCCTCCGCGACCAGCTTCACGACCTCCTGCTCGCGCGGCGTCAGCTCGTCCTCCCGGTGGGAGCCCTCGCCGAGCACGTCCTGGATCAGCGCCCGCTGGGCCTCCGGCGTCAGGAACGGCTCGCCGCGCTCGACGGCCCGGACCGCGTCGATCAGGTCCGAATCGGCTTGGGCCTTGAGCACGTAGCCGGACGCGCCCGCCTTGAGCGCCTCGAACAGGTAACGCTCGTCGTCGTACATCGACAGGATCAGGATCGAGACGTCGGGCGCCTGCGCGCGGATCTCGCGCGTCGCCTGGAGGCCCGTGAGCTTGGGCATCTTCACGTCGAGAATTGCCAGGTCGGGCTTGTCGCGGATCGCCATGTCCCTGGCCTCCGCCCCATCGGAGGCCTCGCCGACCACCTCGATGTCCGTCTGCCGCTCGAGGAGCATCCGCAGCCCCGAGCGGACGATCCCGTGGTCGTCGGCGATCAGGACCTTCATCGCTCTGGGGGCGTCTCCTTGGAGGACTGGCTCGGCATTTGCCCGTTCCGCTTCCACTCCCGACTCCTATCGGCCGGCTCCAGGGGCACCGTTAGCCGCACCCGCGTGCCTGAATCCAACCGCGACTCCACCTGCATGTCGCCGCCCACGAGTAACGCCCGCTCGCGCATGCCGGCGATGCCGAGGCCCCTGGTCGCCTGGTCGAAGGTGAAGCCCGAGCCGTCGTCGGCGACCGTGAGCTCCACGCGGTCGCCCTGGCGCGCCAGTTTCACATCGACGCGCTCGGCACCCGAGTGTTGCGCGGCGTTGGACATGGCCTCCTGCGCGACCCGGTAGACGACGAGCTGCACGTCCGTCGGCAGCCCCGAGAAGTCGCCGCTTGACTCGAATGTCGAGTTGACCTTGCCGCGGCGGCCGAGCTCCTTCACGTGGCCGGCCAACGCCGCATTCAGTCCGAGGTCATCGAGAGCGGTCGGCCGCAGCTGGCGGGCGAGCATGAGGAGCTCCTCCATCGCCTGGTTTGCGAGGGCCTTCGTCTCGGCGAGCTCGTGCGCGAGCTCAACCGGCGCCTTGACGCGGGCGGCCTCCAGGCGCAGGAGCAGCGCCGTGAGCGACTGGTTCACCTCGTCGTGGAGGTCACGGGCCACTCGAGCGCGCTCCTCCTCCTGCGCGGCAAGCGCGGTGCTGGAGGTGCGCCGCCGCTCCGCATCGAGGCGCTCGAGCATGCGCCTGAACGCCCGGTTCAGGCGCTCGACCTCCTCCGGCGCTCCGCGGTCGTCCTCCGGCGCCTGCAGATTGGCGCCCGGCCGGGACAGGTCGGCCCGCTCCATCTCGTCGACAAGGCGCTCGAGCGGGCGGAAGCGCCGCTGGAGCATCATCACGTTGACGAGGATCGTCAGCACCACCGCGAGAGCCAGGATTACCAGCAGACCGCCGTGCCCGGCGAGGTTGGAGTCCGGATTTCCCACGACCGCCGTCACCACGACCGCCACGATGATCAGCAACAGGTTGGCGACCAGCACTTGGGTGAGGAGGTTCCTGCGACGCATCTGCATCTAAGTATCGGCCTCCGGAGCGTGCGTCGTAGCCCGGGGACGCTTCCGTTGCCCCAATTGGGACTAGGGGTTGGCCCCTAGTCAAGTCAGGTGCCTGACCCCACCGGAGTCGGGACATCTTTGTGCCACCATTGGACGACCGTTCGAGTCCATCGCCCAGGAGCTCGCCCCTCGAATGACCACCACAGGTAGATCAAACTTCGTCGCCGGCCTCCGCACGGTCATCCTGATGGCCGCGCTGGGCGGCCTGCTGGTCGTCATCGGCTACGCGATCGGCGGCCTCAAGGTCGCGAGCGTCTTCCTCGGCATCGCGCTGGTGATGAACTTCGTCGCCTACTGGTTCAGCGACAAGATCGCGATCGCGAGCGCCGGCGCCAAGCCGGTGTCCGAGGCGGAAGCGCCGCGTCTCTACCAGATCGTGCGTGACCTGACGACGCGCGCCAAGCTCCCGATGCCGAAGCTCTACGTCATCCCGAGCGAGCAGGCGAACGCATTCGCGACGGGGCGCAACCCCAAGCATGCGGCGGTCGCCGTCACGTCGGGAATCACCAAGCTGCTCTCCGAGGACGAGCTCCGCGGGGTCCTGTCACACGAGCTTGCGCACGTTCGCAACCGCGACATCCTCACCACGTCGATCGCCTCGGCGATCGGCGCGATGATCACCTGGATCGCCTACCTCCTCCTGTGGTTCGGGGGCGACGACCAGTCACCGGTCGGCCTGATCGCCAATCTGGCGTTGTTCATCCTCGCGCCGATCTCGGCGACGCTCATCCAGCTCGCGATCTCGCGCCAGCGCGAGTACTCGGCGGATGCGACGGGGGCCGAGATCTGCGGCAACCCGGAGTCGCTCGCCTCGGCCCTACTGCGGCTGGAGGAGGGCGTCAAGGCAGCGCCGATGCAGGTCAACCAGGCGACCGAGCCGCTCTACATCGTGAAGCCGTTCACGGGCGGCGGCATCGCCAGCCTGTTCTCGACGCACCCGCCGATCGAGGAGCGGGTCCGCCGGCTCCGCCAGATGCGGCCGACCCTCGCCTAGGGCGCGGGGGCCAGGCGAGGGACCGGGCACGCGCGCGTGCCGCCGACGTGCTGCGCGAGGTGGCAGTACGCCGGCTTCGGCGTGAGCGCGGGGCTCATGACCCCGTAGGTGGCGAACCGGCTGGGTGAGCCGCCGAGATCGGACAGCGTGTAGATCAGGAACGAGCGGACGTTCATTCCCTGAGCCGCGCGGTACATGCGGGCGAGGACGGGGCCCTGTTGGTCGAGGGGAACGTCGAAGTGCCCCGCGCTGCTACTCGTGCCGCCGATGCCGACCTCGGTGATCCACAGCGGTTTCGATCCGTCGTTGAAGCGCTTGCTCACTCTTCGGAGCTGCTGGAGGTTCGCCGTCATGCCCGCCGTCCACGGTGGTCGGCGCGGGTAGGGGTGGGCTCCGATCCCGTCGAAGGCCCGCTTGCCGGCGATCTGGTAGACGCGGGACAGGAACTCCGGCGGCGGCATCTTTCCCCGCGCCGGCGAGGCTGGCGAGAGGCCGCCGGTGATGACGGGCCGGCGAAAGCCGGACTCGCTCGCCGCTCCGTCGGCGGCCTCCAGCAGGCGCGAGTACAGCCCCGGGTCGGCGTGCGGGGCGAAGAAGATCCTGAAATTGGGCTCGTTCCAGACCTCGAGCGCGCTCATCCTGGGCAGGCGATCCATCAGGCCCCGTAGGAACGCTCGCCAGTCGGCGATGTGCTGTGGAGCGGGCGGGAACGAGCAACCCACGCAGCCGCCCCGGTCCCAGCCCGGCGCTCGCGCCCACTCGGGGGCGCCGAATGCCACCACGACCGGGCGGATGCCCTCGTGGATCATCTCCCGGTACCGGCTGACCACCGGCGCCCAGTTGAAGCGCGGCACCCCGCGGGCCGCGGCTTCCGACGGCGGCAGGGGCTCGATCGAGCTCCACAACGCCTCGATCCGGTCCGTGTCGGCTCCGGCGCGGGCGGTGAGCGCGATCTGGGCGGCGCCGGTGATTCGGGTGCTGCCGGGACGGCAGGGCCGCCCGTCGGGCGCCCGCTGCGCCCTGCTCGCCCCGGGCGTTGCGACCGGGCCGTAACAGATGTCGAGCCAGCCGCCCCCGTTGAACCCCCACGGCGGGGACTGGAGCGGGTTGTGCTTCGGGACGCTCACCTCCGGGCTCGGCGCGGTTGTGGGCGGCGGGAGCGGGGGGGCGGGTTGCTCGCCATGCTGGGTCAGCACCGCAAGGGCGATGCCCCCGCCGACGGCGAGCACGGCCACCACCGCCAGCAGCGCACGGCGCCTCTGGGGCGGTCGCGGGTGGTGCCCACGGCCCTCGCGAGGCCCGCTTCTCGGGGGACGGCTCATCTGGTCGCGGGGATCATGGAGCAACGTACGCGCGGCCGGCGAGCATCAGTTACCATCGCGCGCCCGCACGCTCCCCTGCTGCTGCCGCGAAGCTCAAGTGCGCGGCATCCGGCGCCGAAGAACTGAAGTACGAGGAGGGTGCTCGAAGGCATGCGATCGGCTTCTACCCCGAGGAGGCTCGCCCAGTGATGTTTTCCGCTTACGACACCGCTACGCCCTCAGCCAGGACGCCTCGTCGTGGCGCCTTGGCTGTCGTCCTCCTCTGCCTTGCGCTTCTCCTGGCGGCCATGGCGCCCACGACCGCGGCCGAGGCGAAGAAGGTGCCGAAGGGCTTCTTCGGGATCGCCCCCGGCGTGGCCCACCTCGACTCGAAGGACTTCAAGAAGATGCGGAAGACGAAGGTCAAGACCTACCGCGTCTCGGTCTTCTGGAAGGGCGTGGAGCCTCAGCCCGGCGTCTACCAGTGGGGCGGGCTCGACAACCAGGTGGGCCAGCTTGCCAAGAACGGGATCACTCCGATCCTGATGATCTGGGGGGCGCCGCAGTGGGCAAACCGCAGCGTCAACCCGGGAGTGCCGCCGCTCAAGGGCAGCGCCGCGCAGGCCTGGAAGTCGTTCCTCAAGACGGCGGTGAACCGCTACAAGAAGCACGGCGCCTACTGGAAAGCCAACCCCGGTCTCCACCCGAAGCCGGTCACGGCCTGGCAGATCTGGAACGAGCCGAACCTCCCCAAGTACTTCGCGAAGCCCGGACCCGTCGATCCGCCGAAGCCGGTGCCGAAGACGGCGAAGTCGTACGCGAAGCTCGTCAAGTCCTCCGACAAGGCGATCGGGAAGGCCGACAAGCACGGCAAGGTGATTCTCGCCGGGCTGAGCAGCAACGCCAAGAAGAAGAAGCTCGAGCCGAACGCGTTCATCAAGAAGTTCCTCAAGGCCAGGAAGATCACCAAGCACTTCAGCGCCGCAGCGCTGCATCCATACGCGCCGAAGATCTCCAAGTTCGAGTCGCGGATCTCCAAGTTCCGCAAGGCGATGAACAAGAACGGCGCGAAGAAGAAGCCGATCTGGCTGACCGAGGTGGGCTGGGGGTCAAAGCTTGGCCACGGCAGCATGAACAAGGGCAAGAACGGCCAGGCGAAGCTGCTCAAGGAGTCGTTCAAACTGACCCTCAAGAAGCGCCACAAGTGGGGGATCGATCGACTGCTCTGGTTCGACTGGCGCGATCCCCCGAAGGGGGGTCCCGTCGGCTGCAGCTTCTGCCCGTCCGCCGGGCTGCTCAAGAGCAGCGGGAAGCCCAAGCCCTCGTACAGGCAGTTCAAGCACTTCACGAAGATGCAAGGCAAGGGCGGCCACCATGGGCACCATCACTAGGCCGTAGCGCCGTCCCGCAGCACCCCGAAGCTCAGTCGCCGAGCGGGCTATACTTTTTGAAGTAAATCCGGATCGAGATTCAGGAGTATTGATGGCGACAGCGGCTGAGCCGATCGAGCAGGTCAAGGAGAGGATCGACCTCATCGCGAACACCAAGGCGCGGGAGGAGGTCGAGGCGGGCGCGAAGCTGATCGACGTCCGCGAGCCGCACGAGTGGGACGAGGCGCACCTGGAGGGCGCGATCCACGTTCCCCAGGGCGAGCTCCTCGACCGGATCGACGAGGTCGCCCCGGACCACTCCGAGCGGATCGTCCTCTACTGCCGCACCGACAACCGCTCCACGCGCGCCGCGGACGCGCTCCGGGATCTCGGCTACGACAACGTCTCCGTGATGGAGGGCGGGATCGTCGACTGGCAGGAGGACGGCCTCCCCGTCGTGGCGGCCCAGGGCTTGACGGCCGAGCAGCGCATGCGCTACTCGCGCCACACCCTCCTGCCGGAGGTTGGGGTCGACGGGCAGCTCAGGCTTCTGAACGCCAAGGTGCTGCTGATCGGCGCCGGCGGCCTCGGCGCGCCGTCCGCGTTCTACCTCGCGGCTGCCGGCGTGGGCACCATCGGGATCGTCGACGACGACGTCGTCGACGAGTCGAACCTCCAGCGCCAGGTGATCCACACGACCGACCGCGTGGGGATGCCCAAGACGGCGTCGGCGAAGGCTTCGATCGAGGCGCTGAACCCCGACGTCAAGGTGGTCGAGCACCGCACCCGACTGAACGCGGAGAACATCCTCGAGATCATCTCCGACTACGACGTCCTCGTCGACGGAGCCGACAACTTCCCGACCCGGTACCTCCTCAACGACGCCTCGGTGAGGCTCCGCAAGCCGGTGGTCTCGGCGTCGATCCTCGCGTTCGACGGCCAGATCTCCACCTTCCTCCCCTACGAGGGCCCCTGCTACCGGTGCCTCTATCCCGTGCCGCCGCCGCCCGAGATGGCGCCGAGCTGCGGCGCCGCCGGCGTGCTCGGCGTCATGGCCGGCGTCATGGGCCTGCTCCAGGCGAACGAGGTCATCAAGCTCGTGGCCGGCATCGGCGAGCCGCTGATCGGGCGACTGCTTCTCTACGACTCGCTCGGAACGCGATTCACCGAGCTCAAGGTCAAGCGCGATCCGGACTGCCCGATCTGCGGCGACCACGCGCCCGAGATTCCGGAGTCGGAGATGGGCAAGTTTCCCGATTACGAGGCCTTCTGCGCAGGCGAGCCGGTACTTCGCGCCTAGCGGCGCAGCACCTCGACGCATAGGATTCCCCACGCATGCCGACCGTGAAGATCCCGCCAGTGCTCCGCGCCCAGACCGGGGGCGAGGCCGAGCTCGAGACGCCGGGCTCCACGGTGGGCGAGGTCCTGCGCTCGCTCGCGGAGGCGCATCCCGGCACGAGCGCGCAGCTCTTCGCCGATGGCGGCGACCTGAACCGCTACGTCAATGTCTACCTCAACGACGAGGACGTGCGAGTGCTGGACGGGCTCGACACGGCCGTGGCGGACTCGGACACAGTCGTGATCCTGCCGGCGATGGCCGGCGGAACTCTCTGATCGAGCCTCATACCCCGTGCTATGGTGCGCCCAGGCTAGGGACTACAACCTCTAAGGAGGTACCTCAATGCAAGGCGGGCAGAGAAGGGATTTCGTTGTGCTGCGCATGGTGCTTGGGATCGCCTGTGTGGCAGTTGTCGGACTGATCGCGGCGCCGATTGCGCTCGCGAACTCTCCGGCGGGTGACCAGTACGGCTCGGCGCTGCCGGGCGGCGGGAGCGGTGGCAACACCAGCGGCTCGGACCCGAGCGGCGGCTCCACGACGATTCCGGTGGCGCCAGACTCCTCGTCGAGCAGCCAGTCGGCGACGGGCGGCTCGAGCGACTCGAGCGCGACCAACGCCAAGGGCAACGACACCGGCTCCAAGAGCGGCTCGTCGCACAACGGGCACAAGGCCGACACCCACAAGGCGTCGGGCAACGGCTCCGGTGGCCCGGGCAAGGTCAACCTGGACAACTCGGGTAACTCGGTGCCACAGGTCGCCGCCGACTCGGCCGGCGACAGCTGGCTGCCGTTCTTCATCGGCGGCATGGTGCTGCTGGCGTGCGCGGCCGCGGCTCTGGTCTTCTTCCGGAACCGGCGTCGCACGGCGCAGGGCTGAGGCTAGGCCGAGACGAAGCTCGACGACGGGCCCTTCGTGCGACGGACGATGCGTAATGGATCCTTCATGCGACGCCTGACGGCGTTGGCGGCAGTGGCGATCCTCGCCGTGCTCGTCGCCGTGCCGTCCGCCGACGCGAAGGGCTCGAGCTTCTACGGGCTCAACTTCTCGTTTCGCGACATGAGCGGCAAGGACGTCAGCAAGCTCAACAAGAGCGGCGCCAAGACCGTCCGCTGGGCGTTCTTCTGGGCGCGCCTCGAGCATTTCTCGGGGCGGTTCAACTGGGAGGCGTCCGACAAGGTCGTCGGTGACCTCGCGAGCAAGGGCATCCGGGTCCTGCCGATTCTCTACGGCACCCCGCCCTGGCTCGCGAAGTCGCCGAACAAGCCGCCGATCAAGACGCAGGAGGCGCGCGACGCCTGGAAGCAGTTCCTCGGCCAGGCCGTGCAGCGCTACGGCCCCGGCGGCAGCTACTGGACCGCCCAGTACCCGACGGATCATCCGGGGAAGTCCGCGGTTCCGATCCAGACCTGGCAGATCTGGAATGAGCCCAACCTGGAGAGCCATTGGAGCCCCCGGCCGTCGCCGGGCGGCTACGCGCAGTTGCTGAAGATCTCCGACAGTGCGATCAAGGACGCGGATTCGAGCGCGAACGTGATGTTCGCCGGGATGCCCGGCTACTCCAACGACATCAACGCGTGGGACTACCTCCGCCGCGTCTACAAGAAGCACGGCGTCCGCAACGACTTCGACCTGGCGGCGCTCCATCCCTACGGACACACGATCCACCAGATGCTCGCGGAGATGCAGCGCGTCCGGAAGGTGATGCGAAAGAGCGGCGACGGCAGCAAGCCCATGTGGGTGACCGAGGTGGGCTGGGGCTCGCTGCCGGAGAACGCGACCCCGTATCACCTGACGAAGGGCAAGAAGGGTCAGGCCAAGATCCTCACGCAGGCTTTTCGGGCGCTCCGGTCAAAGCGCCATGAGTGGCACATCAAGAAGGTGTTGTGGTTCAACTTCCGCGACCCGCGGGGGGGCGGCGTCGATCAGTGCAGCTTCTGCTCGTCGGCCGGGCTGCTCAACTACAACTTCAGCCCAAAGCCGGCGTGGTCAGCGTTCCGAAAGTTCACCAGGTAGGGAGGTCTGATGCGGCGAGCAGCGGGCTTGGCGATCACGGCGGCCGTGTTGGGCGTCCTGCTGTTGGCGCCCGACGCGAACGCCGGCTTCTTCGGTCTCAACTACTCGTTCACGCAGCTCGACAGCGGTGACGCGGGCAAGCTGGCCAAGAGCGGCGCGAAGACCGTGCGCTGGACGTTCTCCTGGCAGCGCATCGAGACCAGGGAAGGGACCTTCAACTGGTCCGAGACCGACAAGTTCGTCGGCGACCTCGCGAGCAAGGGGATCAGCGTCCTTCCCGTCGTATTGGGATCTCCGAAGTGGGCGGAGCCGTCGGCGATCACTCCCCCGCTCGGGACGCATGCCCGCAAGGGCTGGAAGCAGTTCCTTCACATGGCCGTGAAGCGATACGGCCCGGGCGGGAGCTACTGGAGGCTCCACTACAAGCTGGATCACCCCGGAAAGCGGGCATTGCCCATCAAGACGTGGCAGGTCTGGAACGAGCCCAACCTGCAGAGCGCCATGAATCCCCCAAAGCCCGGCACGTACGTGAAGCTGCTGAAGCTCTCCGAGGGCGCCATCAAGGGCGCGGACTCGCACGCGAAGGTGATGTTCGCCGGCATGCCGGGTTACTCGGGCAACGTCAACGCCTGGGATTTTCTGAATCGCGCCTACCGCAAGAAGGGCGCCGCCAAGGCCTTCGATGTCGCCGCGCTGCACCCCTACGCCCACAACGTGAAGCAGATGATGGGCGAGGTCAACCGCTTCCGCCACGTGATGCAGAAGCATGGCGACGGCCATACGCCGCTGTGGATCACCGAGATCGGCTGGGGCTCGCTGCCGAAGAAGGCGACCCCGTTCGGACAGACGAAGGGCAAGAAGGGCCAGGCGCGGATCCTCAAGCACGCGCTCAAGACGCTCAAGAACAAGCGCCACCACCTTCACATCAAGAAGGTCCTGTGGTTCAACTTCCGCGACCCGAAGGGCGGCAGCGTGGAGCACTGCAGCTTCTGCTCATCGGCCGGACTGCTCGAGCACGATGCCCAACCCAAACCGTCCTGGCAGGCCTTCAGGGGCCTCACGCACTAGGGGCAGCCCACCATGCGCCATGGATGGCCGACACCCAGGAGGTCCCGCGCAGAGCAGCGACGCCTCCCGCGACGGGTCACCGCATTGCTGGTCGCGGCGGCGGTCATGGCTGCCGTCTTCGTCGCTCCCGCGGCGCAGGCGAAGGGCGGATCGAAGCTTTTCGGCCTCGACTACTCGTTCCACGATATCGGCACCAATGACCCAGGACTGCTGAAGCAGAGCGGCGCCAAAACCGTGCGCTGGATGTTCGTCTGGCCTCGGATCGAGACGAAGGAGGGGGTCTTCAACTGGTCTTCGGCCGACAAGCTCGTCGGCGACCTCGCCGCCAAGGGGATCCGTGTGGTCCCGACCCTGTGGGGCTCGCCAAAATGGGTGGCAAAGTCAGCCGTGACGGCACCGATCGGCTCACCGGAGGCGCGCGCCGCGTGGACGGACTTCCTGACCGCGGCCGTGGATCGCTACGGGCCGGAAGGGGCTTACTGGACGGATGAGTATCCGACCGACCATCCCGGCAGGGCGCCGCTTCCCATCGGGACGTGGCAGATCTGGAACGAGCCCAATCTGCGCAGCGCGATGTCCCCGGTCGACCCCAGTGACTACGCGAAGCTCCTCGAGCTGTCCGACAGTGCGATCAAGGACGCCGACTCGCACGCGAAGGTGATGTTCGCCGGTATGCCGGGCTACGCCGGCACCGCGAACGCCTGGGACTTCCTGGACCGCGTGTATCAGACGGCCGGCGCCCGGAAGGCGTTCGACTTGGCCGCGCTTCACCCCTATGCGCGCAACGTGCCGCAGATGCTCGGCGAGATCGAGCGCGTGCGGGCCACGATGCAGAAGCACGGCGACGGCCACAAGCCGCTCTGGATCACGGAGGTCGGATGGGGCTCGCTCCCCAAGGACGCGACCCCGTACGGCGAGACGAAGGGTATGAAGGGCCAGGCCAAGATTCTCAAGGAGGCCTTCCACCAACTGAAGAAGAAGCGCCACAGCTGGCACATCAAGAAGGTGTTCTGGTTCAACTTCCGCGATCCGGGCGGCGGCAGCATCAAGAGCTGCAGCTTCTGCTCATCGGCCGGCCTGCTGAAGAACGATGCCACGCCGAAGCCGGCCTGGAGCGCGTTTCGCGGCTTCACTCGTTAGTCACCTGGCCTACCCGCGGACGCTCCAGAGTGCCGTGATATGTTGCGACGCGGGCTGGGATCGACCCCTCGGCATGGGAAGTCGACGGAAGGTGGGGACCCGAATGATGAATGATGGTTGAACGCGGATCCTTCGTGCGGAGAATCATGGTCCTGGCGGTCGTGGCCGCCGTCGCCGCGCTGCTCGCGGCGCCGGTCGCTCAGGCCAAGGGCGGCGGCAAGAATCTCTTCGGACTGAATTACTCGTTCAAGGAGATCAGCGGCAAGGACGCGAGCATGCTCAAGAAGAGCGGCGCCAAGACCGTGCGCTGGATCATGTTCTGGCCGCGCATCGAGACCTCGTCGGGACACTTCGATTGGTCCGTGCCCGACAAGTTCGTGGGTGACCTCGCGGCGAAGGGCATCAGGGTGCTGCCGATCATGTGGGGGTCGCCGCGCTGGGTGGAGCACCAGGCGATCACGCCGCCGCTCAACACGCAGGCGGCGCGCGACGCCTGGCAGGGGTTCCTGAAGGCCGCCGTGAAGCGCTACGGACCCGGCGGGAAGTTCTGGAGGAAGTCGTTCAAGAAGGGCCACCACAAGAAGAAGCCGCTCCCGATCACCACCTGGGACATTTGGAACGAGCCCAACCTGAAGGGCGCGATGAACCCTCCGTCCCCGGTCCTCTATGCGCAGCTGCTGGACCTGGCACACAGCGCGATCACGAAGGTCGATAAGCACGCGGACGTGATGTTCGGGGGACTGCTCGGTCACTCTCCCAGCGGGGCAACCGCTTGGAACTTCCTCGATCAGGTGTACCACCAGCCCGGCGCCAAGAAGGACTTCGACGTCGCGGCGATCCACGCGTATGCGGGCTCCGTCGGCGACATGCTCGATCAGGTGAAGCAGATGCGGGACGTGATGAACAAACACGGCGACAAGAAGACGCCGCTGTGGATCGCGGAGATCGGGTGGGGCTCACTGCCGAGAGACCCCGCCAACGGTGGGCAGACCCAGGGGCTTCAGGGCCAGAAGAAGATCCTCAAGAAGTCGTTTTCGAAGCTGAAGAAGAAGCGGGACGCCCTGAACATCGGGAAGATGCTGTGGTTCAACTTCCGCGACCCGGCCGGCGGCAACACGCAGTTCTGCGCTTACTGCACCTCGGCCGGCCTGTTCAGGAACGACTACCAGCCGAAGCCCGCCTGGGACGCCTTCCGCAAGTTCACGCACTAGGCGCGCGGCTCGTCCGCTGACGCCGCAGCGTGCGGCGCCGGCGCACGCGGGCGCGGAGCTGCTCCATCGCGCTCGGACCGCCGCCGGCAGCGAACAGCTCTGCCGGATAGGGCTCGGTGGGATGGGCGGCGCGGTAGCCCTGGACTCGACCGCGCACGCCGGCCATATTGCGGTCGACGACGGCGTGGGCCACGCACACGCCCAGCTCGCGCACGAGGATCGCGGGGAGCCGCCGCGGCGTGATCACGTTCCACTTCCGGAGGACGTAGCCACGCCCGAATCCGGTCAAGTAGTTCTTGCCCAGGGATCCCGCCCCGAGGGTCGAGGCGTGCCGGTGGGTCCCCTGTGCGCCCGCGACCAGCCTGCACCGGCCGCCGTGGCGAATCATCCGCAGGGAGAGCTCCACCTCCTCCCAGTAGGCGAAAATGCGCTCCTCGAAGCCGCCGACGGCGTTGAACGCCTCCCGGTCGAAGGCCGCGGCGGCCCCGACGGGACAAGGGGGGTCAGCAGCGCTCCCGAGGGCCGACAGCGGCTCACCGTTCAGGTAGTCGAAGGCGAGCAGGGTGTGGTCCAGCAGGACGCCCGCCGTCTCGATCAGGTGCGGGTCCTGCGCGTCGCGGAGCACCCCGGTGGCCATCGTTACCCCGGCCTGCGGGTCGACCGCTGACGACAGCTCCTCGACGAAGGGCGGATCGCAGACGACGTCGTCGTTGACCATCAGCAGCACCTCGCCCTCCGCTCGCGCCGCACCCGCATTGACCGCGCGCGAGAACCCGAGGTTCCGCTCGAAGCGAATCCGCTCGACCCCTGGGTGGCGCTCGCAGGCCCGCTGGACCGATCCGTCAGGACAGCCGTTGTCGACCACGATCACCTGGTGCTCGGCCGTCTGCGCGGCCAGTGAGTCGAGGAGGGCGTCGAGGCGATCGCCCGTGAGGCTGGGGACGATGACTGACGCGCTCAACGGCTCGTGTTGCGGAGCTCGGCGAGCGTCCCGGCCGCGAACCCGCTGCCAAGCGCGAGGGCCCGCGCGACCAGGTACGCGGGCAGCCGGCCCGTGAGGCGCGGCTCGCGCGAGTGGCCGAACCGGAGGAACGGGACGGAGCTCGCCGCGAATCCGGCGGCGCCCGCCGCGGCGAGGCGCAATCCGCTCCTGTGGAGCGGGGCGACGGCGAGGCCGAGGACCACCACGCCGGCGAACCCGACCTGGAGCTTCAGCCCGAGTGGCGTGTACGTGTCCTGGATCAGCTTGTCCGGGTGGTGGCGGCCGATCCGCGCCTTCGCGTACCCGATACGGAACTTGCGGCGCACGTAGGCGCGCAGGCTCGTGTGATGGTGATGCCTGACCGCCGCGCTGGGCACGAACGCGATCTTCAGGCCGGCGTCCGCGATCCGAAACGAGAGCTCCTGGTCCTCGGACGTGGCGCCCTTGAAGCCCTCGTCGAAGCCCCCGAAGCGCCAGAACTCGTCGCCGCGGTACGCGGCGCTGTAGGTGGCCACGAGCTCGACGCTCTCGTGCCGGGCGAGCTCCCGGTACTTCTCGTCGTACTCGAGCTGCGCAAACCGGGCGGCCGGCTCCGGCTGCACGCTCGTGGTGATGCCCCGCGCCGCGACCACGCCGTCGTCGTCCAGGCTTTCGACCAGTCGCTCAACCCAGTCGTCGACCGGCGCGCAGTCCGCGTCGGTGAACAGGAGGAGCTTGCCGCCGGCGGCTTTCGCCCCGCGGTTGCGCGCCGCGCCGGCGCCTCCGCGGTCCTGGCTGATCACCTCGGCGCCCATCCGGCGCGCGATCTCCGGCGTCTCGTCGGTCGATCCGTCGTCGACAACGATCACCTCACCCGGCAGCACCGTCTGCTCGGCGAGCGCCGTGAGGCACCCTTCGATGGTCGCGGCGGCGTTGAGCGCCGGAATCACGACCGATACGTCAGCGCGCGTCTCGCGCCGGGCCGGGGCGGGCACTAGCGGGTTCTCAGGACTGCGCGGCGCGTCGGCGATTTCGGTAGACGAGCACCGCCCCCGCCGCGCCGAGCGCGACCAGGCCGACGATGAACCACGGAACCCAGCTGTCGCCCGCGGAGTCAGCGGCGATGTGCGGTACCGAGCTGTTGGCGGGCGTCGCCGTCTTCGTCTTCGTGTTGGCGCTGGTTGGCGTTGCCTTGGCGTGGTTGCTCTTCTGCGAGGCCTTCGAGCCGCCCTGCGAGGACCCGCCACCGTTGCCGCCGGAGGCGGTCGAAGCGCTGCCCGTATTGGAGCCACTCGTCTCGGTGCTCGAAGAGCTCGGGGCGACCGGGATCGTCGACTCGGGCGCGGTGCCGCTGGAGCTCGACGCGCTGGGGCTGCCGCCCCCGTTGCCGCCGCCGACCCCCGGCAGCGCGGACCCATACTGATCCTGGGAAGGTGAGGTGGCTCCCGCCGTCGGCGCAAGGACCGCCGCGAAGAGCGCGATCGCCGCGACCGCGATTGCGAGCCGTGGCGTGTGGAATTCCCTGAGCTGCGCGCCATCCATAAGAGCGCCTCCTTTGACTCGTGTCCCAGCCTTCGCCCATGGCCATGATAGTCCGACGGGGGTGGGCCTGCAGATCGCGAGGTAGGCGGCTGCCTACAATGCGCAGGTCATTTACACGGGCGGTTTGCGAGGCGGGACCTTGCGCGAGCCGGGAGCGCGCCGCACTGTTCGAGGCTAGCCCTCGCGCTCAGCCCGCCCAGACTGCGCGGCCTTTGTGCCCGCCCACCGACCTTGAAAGCGCTCACTTCAGAGTCACAAAACGGGTTCGTCAGCCGGATCAACCCGGCGTGGGCAGCGCCGCTGCTGATCGCCGCCGCGTACGCGGCGCTCGCGTACTCGAGCGGCGGCTACTCGACCGAGCTCATCGCGGCGGTGACGGTCGGCGTCTGGTGGGTGGTGATCCTCGCGCTGATCACGCGGGTAGTCCCCCGGCGACCGATCCCGCCCCTCGCGATCGTCACGGGCGTGTGCCTGGCGGCATTCGGGGGGCTGACGGCGCTGTCGATGATCTGGGCCAACGATTCCGGCCGGGCGTTCACCGAGGTCGTGCGCGTCGCCGGCTACCTGGGTCTGTTCGTGCTGACCGTGTTGGTGTCCGCGAGGACGGGCGCGCGCCCCTGGCTGGCCGGGATCGCAATCGGGATCGTCGTGATCGTGGTGGGCGCCGACCTCAGCCGGTTCGATCCGTCCCTGTTCGGCGGCGCGGACCGCAGCATCTTCGTGAGCCTTCCGGCGAGCAACGGACGCTTGAGCTACCCGGTCGGGTACTGGAACGGCCTCGGAGCGATCCTCGCCATCGGCATCCTGCTGCTCGCGTGGTTCGGCTCGTTCGCCCGCAGCAGGCTCTGGCGAGCGGCCGCCACCGCGGCCCTGCCGGCACTGGGCCTGGCCATGTACCTGACGTCATCGCGAGGCGGGCTCGTCGCCACGGCGGTCGGTGTCTGCGTGTTCCTCATCTTCTCGCGGGAGTGGGTGCGCATCCTCGGCGCGCTCGTGATCGGCGCCCTGACCAGCGCGGTCCTGGTCGGGCTGACGTCGCAATGGGAGGACGTGAGGCACGCCCTCACCACCCACGACGCGTACGTCCAGGGCCGTTGGCTGGCGCTGGCCACGGTGCTGTGCGTGCTCGCCGCGGGGGGCGTGCGATATGCCGCCGACGGGTGGCTCGGGCGGGTGCGCCTCCCGCGCAAGGTTGCGCGGCGGGGCCTGGCGGCGGTCGTCGTCCTCGGGCTCATCGTGCTCGCCTTCTCGCACCCGGTCGACCGGCTCCGCGAGTTCTCCAACTCCAACGACATTGCATCGGCGAGCTCGGCGACCGGCAGCGGCCACATCGGATCCTTCTCCGGCACCGGGCGCTCCCAGTTCTGGGGCCAGGCCATCGACGCCTTCGACAGCGACCCCGTGGTCGGGATCGGCGCCGGCAACTACGAGCTCTGGTGGAACCAGCACCACACGATCGACGTCATCACCATCGACGCTCACTCGCTCTATCTCCAGACGCTCGCCGAGCTGGGGATCCTCGGGATCCTCCTGCTCCTGGGCTTCCTCGGCACGGCCCTGTACGCCGGGTGGCGCGCGGTCGTCCGGCGTCCGGACGTGGGTGGCGGCGGCGAGGTGATGGGGGCGGCACTCGCGGTCTTCCTCGCCGGGCTCACCTCCGCGGCGTTCGACTGGACCTGGCAGCTGCCGGCCGCCTTCGTGACGGTGATCATGATGGCCGCCCTGCTCAGCGGCCCGGCGAGCCAGCCGGTCGCCGTGGTTGCGGAGCCCGGCGCCAGCAGGCTGATGCCGAGGTGGCGGGCCCGAGGCGGCCAATACGGGCTGGGCGTGGCGACCCTCCTCTGCGCTTGGGTGGCCATCTGGGTCGCTGCCGACCAGCTAGTCGCGTCCATCCAGCTCGACTCGAGCCGTACGGCCCTGGCGAACGGGGACTTCGAGAGCGCCGCGCAGAGCGCGCGCAACGCGTCGGCCATCCAGCCCTGGTCGTCCGAGGCGCAGCTGCAGCTGGCCCTGGCGGAGAAGGGAAACGGCGATCTCGCCGCCGCGACGGCCGCCGTACGTGAGGCCGTCAACCGTGCCTCGCACGACTGGGAGCCGTGGCTGGTGGCGGCGGAGGTCGCGGCTGCTGCCGGAAATCGCCAGGCCGCTGAGGTGGGGCTGGCCGCAGCGAACCGCCTTAGCCCGAGGCCCCTACCGGTGAGATTGGCCCCCCAGCGGTAGTTTCGCGGACTTCGTGGGTTACAGGGATAGGCATATGATGATCCGACGGGGGAAGTGGGAACTTTGGACGCCGAGTGGGCTCAGGCAGCGGATAGAACGATGGGCGGGGCTGTGACCGAGCCCGCGCCTATGGACGCCCCCGTTTCGGCGGGCCCGCAGGACGTCGTTGGCGCCCGAAGGCGCTTCCGCACGGAGCAGGCCGAGCCGACGATTCGCGACGTCGGCCGGCGTCGGTTCTGGCGGGAGTCCCTTCTCCGCCGCATGCTGGGCGGCGCGGACGTCGCCGCCGCGGGCCTCGTGACCTTGGTGGCGGCCACGAGCACCCCCGAGCTCGTCTGGTCGCTCGCGATCCTCCCGGTCTGGGTGGTGCTGGCGAAGCTCTTCGGCCTCTACGACCGCGACCAGATGTCGATCCGCCATCTCACGGTGGACGAGCTGCCGCAGATCGCGGCCTGGGCGGCTGCTGGTACGGCGACCCTGGGCGCATTGCTCTACATCGTGCCGATCCCGACATTCACCGTCGCGCACGCGATCCTGATCTGGTTCTGCATCACGACGCTGGGTGCGTTCCTCCGCGGCGGGACCCGCTGGCTTTGGCGCCGGATCACGCCGCCCGAGCTGACCTGCGTGCTCGGCAGGGGCGACCTCGCGCGCGCCGCGCGGCGCAAGATCGAGCTCTTCGAGGACATGCATCTGAAGCTCGTCGACGTCGACGACCGCCTGCCGCACGGCGGGGTAAACGGGGACGCCAAGGAGCTGGTGAGGATGGTCGACCGGATCATCGTGGCGACCGAGCAGATGGATGTTCCCTGGATCGGCGAGCTTGCGGTCGCCTGCCGGATCCACGGTGTCAACCTCAGCGTCGTCTCACCGCTTCGCGGTCGTGCGGGCCCGTTGCCCAGGCTCTCCGAGGTCGCGGACCTCCCGGTGTTGGAGTACGACACCCGTGACGTGCCACGGTCGACGATCCTGATCAAGCGCGTCTTCGACGTGGTCGCCTCGTCCTTCGCGCTGATCATCTGCGCGCCGCTGCTCCCGATCATCGCTATCGCGATCAAGCTCGACAGCCGCGGGCCGCTGTTGTTCGTCCAGACCCGCGCCGGTCTCCGCGGAGTTCCGTTCCGCGTCTACAAGTTCCGGACGATGCGCGACGGCGCCGACCAGATGCTGGAAGAGCTGGTCAGGATCGATGATCTGCCGGAGCCGGTCTTCAAGTTCAGGCGCGATCCGCGCGTGACCCGCGTCGGTCGGGTGCTAAGGCGTCTGAGCCTCGACGAGCTGCCGCAGCTCGTGAACGTGCTGAAGGGCGAGATGAGCATCGTCGGCCCGCGGCCCGAGCAGATCGAGCTCGTCCGGCGCTACCGTCCCGAGCACCGCTTCCGACTCGCGGTGAAGCCGGGCATCACCGGATCGATGCAGGTCTTCGGGCGTGGGGCGCTCAGCTTCTCCGAGCGCCTGGCGGTCGAGCTGGACTACGTGGAGAATCTCACCCTGAGCCGGGACCTCAGGATCCTCCTCCAGACGCTCCCGGCTATCTTCCGCGGCACTGGTGCCTACTGAAAGTCTCCGCGCCGCGAGCTCGGCGTCCGTCGAGGAGGCATGGGGTGACGGAGTGCCGGGGCTCGACGCCAGCCTCGACGAACCACTTCTGAGCGACGTCGCCGTCGGGGCGGGCAATGCCGTCTTCGTCAAGGGACGCTGCGCGCCGCCCGCCGGGCGCCGGATCGAGCGGCTCACGATCGCCCTCGGGGACGAGGAGCACCCGCTGATGGGCCATGGCATCTCCGATCGCCGGGTCGGGGGCGCCGGCGACATGTGGTGGGGAGTGGTGCCGCTGCCGCCGGTGGCAGAGCCGGTTGAGACACACTTGGCACTCCGCGCTGAGCTGGAGGGAGGCCTGCGTGCCGAGGCACGGCTCGCGGCCTGGCGCCTCGTGCCCGGGCTCGACGTTCAGCCGTTGCCCCTGCCCGCGGCGAGGGGGGAGGCGACCCGACCCCTGGTCGCTGTGTGCATGGCGACCTTTGATCCGCCCCTCGACCTGTTCTCGCGTCAGATCGAGTCGATCCGGTCGCAGACCCACGACAACTGGGTCTGCGTGATCAGCGACGACAACTCGCCGCCCGAGCGGCTCGCCGAGATCCGCGAGATCCTGGGTGGCGACGAGCGCTTCGTGCTCGTGCCCTCCGAGCTCCGTCGTGGCTTCTACGGCAACTTCGAGCGCGCGCTCGCGCTGGCCCCGGTCGAGGTGCAATACATCGCGCTGGCCGACCAGGACGACAGCTGGCACCCCGACAAGCTGGAGGTGCTCCTCGGCGAGCTCGAGGACCGGGCGATGCTCGCGTACAGCGATACGCGGATCGTGGACGAGAGCGGCCGGGTGCTGTCGGACACCTACTGGCGCTACCGGGACAACAACTACACGGACCTCACCTCGCTGGTGATCACCAACGCAATCACGGGCGCCGCGTCGCTCTTCCGGCGCGACCTCACCGAGCAGGCCCTCCCGTTCCCGCCCCCGCACGGGGACATCTATCACGACCACTGGCTCGCGCTGGTGGCGATGGCGACCGGCGAGATCCGGTACGTGGACCGGCCGCTCTACGACTACGTGCAGCACTCCGCGGCGGCGCTCGGCTTCTCGAAGGCGAACGCAGGTCGCGGCCGGTGGGGGGGATGGCTCGCGGACGTCACGCTGCGCATGCTCCGGCTCGCCTCTCGGGTGGTCCGCCCGGTCGGCCAGGTTCGCTACTTCGAGAACTACTGCCGCCTCGTACTCCAGACACGAGCGCTGGAGCTGCGTCTTGGCGACTCGCTGAGCCCGGCGGAGCGGCGCGCGCTGCGCCGGATCCAGGAATGCGACGGCTCGTCGGCCGGGGCGGCGTGGTTCGCGATGCGGACGCTGCGCCCGCTGGTCGGGCGCAACGAGACGATGGGCATGGAGCGGGGTCTCCTGGCAGGCCTCCTGTGGCGGCTGCTGGCGGGCCTTCGCGCGGGGGCCTCTCGCGCACGGGGCACAGCGTAGCGTGGCGGGACGGAGCTTGGACTCCCTGCGGCAGAGCAAGACCGCCCGCAGGCTCCTGTTCGCGCGAGACTCTCTGCGGCGGGGCTCGCCCCGTCTGCGGCGCGCTGCCGCGAGCCATCCCTCGCGCGACTCACTTACGCCGGTCCTCGTCGACTACTACAGCCGCGACGGCAGCACGCTCACGATGCGCCTGCTCGGCTCCTCTCCGCAGGTGGCCGTGGGCGGCACCTATCCGTTCGAGCACAAGTTCTTCGCCTACCTGTGGCGCTGGTCGCGCCTGCTCACCCGCCCGGACTGGGATGAGGGGGAGTGGGACACCAACGACCTGGGATCCATCCTCCAGGAGCGCGACAGGTCGCTGCTCGGCCCGCCGCCCTGGCGCCGCCGCGATCTCATGGAGGGCACCGAGCCGGGTGCGCCGTCGATGTCGCAGAAGGCCTTCGATTTCGCCTGGCAAGAGTTCTCGCGGCGCGCCACGGCCGTGACCCGGGTTGCCCATCGGGATCCCGAGGCGGACGTCCGCTACTACGCCGAGAAGCACATGAACTCTTGGCTCCTGGACCGGACCGAGCTGCCGCCGCTGCGTCTCCTCGTCCTGCTGCGCGATCCGCGCGACACCTACGCGTCCCTGCTCGCGTTCCGCGAAGCCGCGAAGGCCGAGCTGGGCCAGCGGCAGGCGGCCGACGAGGCAGACTACTTCCGTCGTTTCATCGAGCGCCAGCGCGACCGGCTGCGCTGGATCGCGGGGCTGGAGGATGGCCCTGACGCGGCGGTCGTCCGCTACGAGGAGCTGGTGAGGGACCTGGCGGGGGTGGCGGGGCGCCTGTCGGCCTGGCTGGGTGTGGAGCTCGATGCGGATTCCGTGATTCGGGACAGGCGAGTGGGATGGGTGCATCGCACCGCGGAGAGCCCCGAGGCGTCGATCGGGCGGTGGCGGTCGGACCTGCCGGGCGACGTCGCCGAGGCGATCAGGCACGAGCTCCGTCCGGAGCTTGAGGTGATGCAATTCGAGCCGTGACCCAGGCAGGGAACACGGATCTCCCGATCCCGCTGCGTGCTCGATTTCGGCTGCGGCGCCTGGTCGTGTCCTTCGGCAGTTCGCGCGCGAAGCCGAATCGGGTGAGTTCTGCGGCTGCGACCTCTATGAGCCGACGATCACCTGGCTCAGCGAGAACCTCTCCGGCGCTCTCGGAGTCCAAGCCGGGCCACGGGGTCTTCGTCGGGCGCAAGCGAGCAGGGTCGTTCTCGCCCGTGGACCGGACGCTCCTCTCGGTTGGCTGGGATCAGGGCGCGTCTGTCGCGGTCCCGCGACCAGGGCCGCTAGATCTCCTCGGCCACACGTGGCGCCCGCTTGATGAAGTACCACGCGCCGAGCACGCAGACTCCCACGTAGACGAGGGCCGGGATGAGGAGGCCGTCGACCGGGCCGTTCACCACCTGGGTGATCGGTGGCGCGGCGGGATCGATCACCCAGATGCGCGCCTGCTCGAGCATCGGCACGAACGGGTTCATGATGAAGAGCGCGCCGCGGAGGCTCGAGGGCACCGCGTTGACCGGGAAGATGATCGGCGAGCCGTAGAAGAAGATCAGGGCGATGACGCTCCAGACCGGCGCGACGTCGCGATACCGGACGTAAAGGCTCGACAGGAGGAGCGACATGCCGATGGCGAGGACCATGAAGCTCAGCACGATGATGGGGAACAGGAGCCAGGTCCACATCGGGTGGACGCCGTTGATCTCCAGGAAGACACCGAGGACGATGATGTCGGCGGAGAAGAGGAGCATGGAAGTGAGGACGACGGAAAGCGGGATGATGATGCGCGGGAACTGCGTCTTGCGGACGAGACCCTCCCGCGCCACGACGGACGTGGTCGAGCGCCCCGTGCTGCTCTGGAAGATCGCCCGGTAGAGCATGATGTTCATCAGGAGCATCGCCGGGTAGTGCGGGACGAGGCCGCCGAATCGCGCCACGCTCGAGAAGACTGCATAGAGCACTCCGAAGATCAGCAGCGGCTCGGCCACCGACCACGCCATCCCGAACGCGGCTCCCTGATACCGGGTCCTGAGCTCGGTCTTCGAGATCAGCCACAGGAGCTGGAGAAAGCGCTTCGTCTCGCCGCCGAACGCAGCGGGGCCGCGGACCTCGCGGAGCGGGATGCTCGGGGCCTCGGTGACCGACGTCATGAGCCTCGATGCTCCTCGTGGGGCGCGGGGCCAGCCTTGCCGAGGTCCTCGATCTCCACAGTGCTGTCGAGGGACAGGAGGCCCTGGCCGCGGTAGCGGTCCCCTGGGATGGCGAAGTCGATCGACTTGGCGTCGGAGAGCGCCCTGTCGTTGTCGCCCTCGTCGCGGCGGTTGACCACACAGTGCAGGCTGTACACGTCAGGCGTGAGGCGGTTCTCGATCTTCGCCTCGATGTGAATGCGGCGGCCAGCCTCGATCCTCTCGCCTCCATGCAGGTCGGTGGCCGGCGGGGAGAAGATGCGCGCCCGGTTCTGGTTTCGGATCTCGAACCGGAAGGTGGCGTTCTCGATCGGCTCCTTGGTCTCGATCACCGCGTGGAAACGCAGCTCCTCGGATTCCGATACAAGCGGCGTGGTGTCCCCCTGGAGGTCTCCGATCCAGATGTCAGCGAGGCTCACCGGGTACTCGACGTCGCCCGACAGGTGCTCGTCGCGCGTCGGAGTGCCGGAGATCGCAAGCTCCGAGTACCGGCGTGCGCACTCGTACGGATCGCCGATCCGCTCGATGTTGCCGCCCTCCAGGAGCATCACCCGGTCGCAGAGCTCCTGGATCGCCGTCATCTGGTGGCTGACCAGGATCACCGTCTTGCCGCGGTCCTTGTAGTTCTGGAAGATGTCGCGGCTCTTGCGCTGGAAGGCGCTGTCGCCGACCGCTAGGACCTCGTCGATCATCATCACGTCGCCGTCGACCTCGACCATGATCGCGAAGGCCAGGCGGACCTTCATGCCGGACGAGTAGTTGCGGAGCTTCATCGACTCGAACCCCTGGAGACCGGCGAAGGACATCGCGCGCTCGAAGCGCGCCTCGGACTGCTTCCTGGTCAGGCCCATCATCACACCCTGGATCACGAGGTTGTCGCGGGCCGCGAGCTCCGGGTGGAAGCCGAGCCCCAGCTCGATGATCGGGACGATCTGCCCGCCCACGCGGATATTGCCCTGGTCCGCCCGGTAGATGCTCGCCAGGAGCTTGAGCAGCGTGCTCTTTCCCGACCCGTTGCGGCCGATGATGCCGAAGAATTCGCCCTGCCCGATCTCGAAAGAGATGTCCTTCAGCACCGGCAGCATCTTGTGGCCGTGTTCCTGGCGGGGATGAAGGACGCGGCTGATCACTGTCTGGTTCGCCTGGAGAGGGACCCGGAACGACTTGTAGAGGCCGTCGACCTGAACCGCCAGCGGACGGTCGCGGGGGGCGCCGGCGCCCGGCTCGAGGTCCAGCCGCTCCACGTCGGCCGCCGCGATCAGGTCCCGCTCGCCGCGCCGCCGCGCACGTCCCCGCGTGATGCGAAGCCAGGCGATCGCGCGGACGAGGTTGCTGTCGCGCTGCATCGTCTCGGTCGCGCGGCCGAACCGGGCACGCAGGGCGCGCGCTGAGAGCCATGCCACGCCACGTAGCGAGTCGCTCCGCAGAACGCGATTCACGGCCTTGTCCCGGTCGCCTGTGAGCTGGTCTCCGAATCGCAGCTTGAGCACCTCGGCGTCGAGCAGCAGCCGGCGGTAGTGCTGGTAGTAGACGAGCCCCCAGCCTTCGAGAACGCCGCCCTTCTTGACGTTCTCCATGCGCTGCGCGAGCGGGTTGCTCGAGGCGCCCTGGTTTGCTCGCTGGTGGCCAAGCGCGGCGTCCCCGTGCTGGACATAGTCGTAGAGGGGGCGGTCGACGTAGGCGAGGTCGCCGCGGGCCATCGCGACGATCGCGAGCCAGTGGTCGTGGCGCTGCTCGGGGAGCTCCTGCGGGAACGGCAGGGCGTAGTCCAGAACGTCTCGCCGGAACATCGAGGCGCCTCCGGTGACCGTGTTGGCGATCAGGAGCGATGCGAAGTTGGTGTGGTTGTTGCGGCGCTCGGTCCAGTAGGTGTCGGCGATCTCCTTGCCGTTGGCCCTGACGATGCGCATGTCGCTGTACGCGAGCTGGGCTTCCGTTCCGAGCGCGTCGCGCAGCGCCGCGAGCTTGTCCGGGTGCCACTCGTCGTCCTGGTCGCACAGCGCGACGAACTCCGCCTCGGCCGGCACCAGCTCGAGCGCGCGCTCGAAGTTGCGGTAGACCCCCTGCTGCCCCTCGGCCGGATGGATGCGAAAGCGCGGATCGTCGCCGAGGACCTCGCGCATGGCGGCGAGGCTCTGCTCGCCCGACGCGTCGTCGCTGATGACGCAGATCCAGCTCTCGTGCGTCTGCTTGCGAATCGACTCGATCTGCTTGGAGAACAGCTCCAGCGGCGGGCGATGCGTGGCCATCGCGATCGCGATCACCGGGCCGCCCTTGGGGTGCCAGGTCCGGTGCCCGTTGCCGCCGTTGCTCGAGGTCGCGTCCCCGTTGCCGTGCGCCGCGCCGGCCGTGTCCACGCCGCGGGGGACCAGCTCGATCTCCCCCAGGTCGGTACGGAGCTCGCTGCCGTCGCCGAGCTGCGCGTGCAGGCCAAGCCGAAGCACGGAGTCGCTCGAGCCGGCGGGGATGGGCACGACGCCCCACCAGCGGGTGCCCGCCCGCTCGCGGGTGTGCAGCGGTGGCATCCCCTGCGCGATGACCTCCGATTCGGCCCCGTTGGCCACGATGGCGAGCGACTCGATCTTCTCGTCGCCCGCGTGGCAGCCACCGGCGAGGAACAGGGCGTTGCCCCTGCCGACCGAGAGGGTGCGGGGGAGGCGCTGGCTGAGGGTTGCGTGAAGCTTGATCACGTCGCCTCCACGAAGGACTTGATCCGTGACACGAGGGCGTCGTCGAAGGACTCCTGCCAGCTGCGGCTCCAGTCCACGCGGGAGCCGCGGATGCGACGACCTGTGTCGTCGATGCCGGCGACCGCGTCGGCCAGGCCGACCTTGATCGCGTCCACGGTCGGCTCGACCGGGATCAGGTTCTCGGAGATCGCGCGCAGCGAATCGTCGGTCTTGTTCTCGAACGTGCTCGTCACAACCAACATGCCCGCGGAGGCCATCTCCAGCGGAACGAGGCTTGGGTGGGGGGTGTCCATCAGCGAGAGGCCAACGGAGTGTTCCCGCAGCAGTGAACGGTACTCGTCCTGGCTCTGGCGAGGCAGGACCTCCATGGAGGCGGTCCCGGTTATGCGGACGGTGCTGGGCTCCATGGCGCCGACGCCGTAGTACCGCCACCCGCTGGGCAGGATGCCGTCGTTGATGGCACCGGCGATCGCCATGAGCCCGAGCTCGAACATGTTGCGCTCGGCATGCTCCTCCGGCCGGGCGTAGAAGAGCAGGCTCGCGGCCTGCCTGCGCATGTCGTCCGGCGAGGGCGGGTCCACGGACGTGATCGCGTTGCGAAACGAGACAGATCTCTCGTCACCCTCCTCGGCCCCCTCCGAGAAGACGCCGATCGAGTGGTTGCGAAAGTAGTCCCGGAGCAGCTCGGTCGAGAACACCGCGAAGTGGGGGAACGTGTACGCCTGCCTCGTCACGGCGCCCAGCGTCCCGACCGGGTAGGTGAGCGGGTCGTACTCCTGGATGACGAAGACGAAGCGCTCCCGGTCGAGCTCCTGCGTCGCCTGCTGGGCGAGGTGAGCGGTCCACGAGGTCGTGGCGATGAAGCAGTCGCGCGGGTTCACCTCGAGCGTGAGCAGCTCGCGGGCCGGGGCGAACTCGACCTCCACCTTGTCGAGGAGAGTGTCCAGGCCCTCGTAGCCCCGGAGCTGCTCGCGCCAGGTGTTGGGGAGCCGGGTGGGGTCGACGGCCACTATGCGCACTCGCAGGCCCTGCTCGGCGAGCCGGCGCGCCAGGTTGAACTTGCCGATGTAGGCGCCGAAGAAGTGATCGAGGTCGATCGTCGGTACCAGCATGTTCACGCGCGGCTCCGCGGTCGAGGTCACTCGCAAATTGAGCGGCGTGATCTTGCGCGTGATCTGATGGACCAGCTTGGGCGCGTCCGCCGGGGGGGCGCTGCCGTCGGACGGCGGCGGCGGCGTCGGAAGGGCCTGGCCGTGGCTCTCGCGCCGGCGGCGCCGGAGGCGACCCTGGACCTCGACGAAGCGCCGCCATGCGATGCCGCGCGCGATCAGGCGCTCCTGCCCCATGGTCGGTGACCGGCGGCGCCGGGCTCCGAGCGAGCGAACGGCCATCCGCGCGGCGAGTGGGAGCGAGCGGTCCGCCTTGGTCATGCGCTTGACCGCGCGGCGCTTGCGGCCGCTCAGAGCGTCGCCGCAGCGCAGCATCAGGATCTCGGCGTGAAGGCGAGCCGAGCATGCGTTGTAGAAGTAGTCGAGCCTCCAACGGAGTAGCCGCCACGACAGCCCCGCTCGGCCCTTCAGGCGCGACTGAGGGTCGGCCGCCGACTTCGCGGCGTCACGCTTCCTCCAGCTGGCACCCCGGCTGCCGAAGGCGTTGTCCGAGTGCTGGACGTAGTCGTACAGGGGGCGCTCGATGTACGCGATCCGGCCGGTGGCCAGCGCGACCATCGCGAGCCAGTGGTCGTGGAAAGCATGGCCCAGCGCCGTCGGGAACGGGAGCGCATAGGCCAGCAGGCGGCGCGGGAATATCGTCGCCGCAGCGGTGATCGTGTTCGCGACCAGCAGCGACGTCATGTCCGTGTGGTTGGTCCGGCGGTCGGTCCAGTAGGTGGGGGAGATGAGGTTGCCCTCGCCGTCGATCAGATTCATGTCGCTGTAGGCGAGCGTCACCCCGGACTCGAGTGCGCCGCGGAGGGATTCGAGCTTGTCCGGATGCCACCGATCGTCTTGATCGCAGAGCGCCACCAGCGCGGCCTCCTCCCCTACAAGCCCGAGAACGCGCTCGAAGTTGCGGTAGTAGCCCAGCCGGCTCTCGGTCTGGGAGAGCGCGAAGCGCTCATCGCCCTCCAATTCCTCCCGGATCGCGGCATAGACGTCGGGCCTTGACTGGTCGTCGCTGACCAGGCAGACCCAGTTGCGATGGGTCTGGCCGTGCAACGACTCGACCTGCGCCTTGAAGAGGTCGAGCGGCGGGTTGTAGGTCGTCATGCAGACCGCGATCAGCGGCTCGTCCGTGGCCGGCGCGGCCGGGAGCTCGACGCCGCCGTTCGACGTCTCGGGCCGCGCCAGCGGCACGCCCCCGATTCGCCTGGTCGAGACCTCGCCCGTCGACAGCGTCGCGACGAGCTCGAGCGCGATCTCCTCGTCGCCGTTGGCGCTTGCGAACGGCACGATCGCCCAGAAGCCGCTTCGGTAGCGGTTGTCGTGAGGGTCCGTCCGCCGGTCGTACGCCACGAAGACGTCGGCGCGGGGCATCGAGTGCGTGAGGAGCGGGTAGGTCGCGTCGTTCGCGCGGATGCTCAGGTCGATGATCCGGCGCTCGCGGTGAAAGCACCAGCCGCTGACGAACATCGCGTTGCCCCTGCCCACGGCCAAGGGCTCGGGGCGAGCGGCCTCGAGCTTCGCAAAGAGAAATGGATCGTCCAGGTCCCGGACTGTGTGCATTCTGAAAGTGTGCCCCGCCTGCGAGGGTGACCCCTCCGTCACCGCCGGGGAAAGTGTAGCCGTGCCCGCTAAGGTGCTGACGGCACGATGCTGGGCAGGAGCAAACCGAATTTCCCCGGACAGCGGGACATTGGCGGCGACTCGCTTCAGCCCCTGCTCGTCGACTACTTCACCCGCGACGGCAGCACGCTCACGATGCGGTTGCTCGCCTCCTCTCCGCAGATCGCGGTGGGCGGGGGGTACCCCTACGAGACGAAGTACTTCGCCTACCTGTTTCGCTGGTCCCACCTGATCGAGAAGACCGAGTGGCCGCGGGAGGTGTGGAACCCAGGCGGCCTGGCGACCCTGAGCCAGGAGAAGCAGATGCCGCTGATGGGCGCGCCTCCGTGGAAGGAGCGCGAGCTGTTCGATCCCGTGGAGGGCGACGAGCTGTTTTCGGACTACGCATTTCGTACGCTGTGGGAGGAGTTCTCCCGCCGCGCGACCGCACAGACGCGGGCCCGCCACAAGCGCCCGGACGCCGAGGTGCGCTACTACGCCGAGAAGCACCTGAGCACCTGGCAGGTGGACATGAGCGATGTCCCGCCCGTGAGCCTGATCGCCGTCCTCAGGGATCCTCGGGACACGTACGTGTCGATCACCTCCTTCACGAAGAAGCGTGAGAAGGCCGGCCGCAAGCGGTCGATGGGACAGCAGCCCGGCGAATCGCACGACTCGTGGCTCAAGCGGCATCTTGCTCGCCAGCGGGACCGGCTCCGGTGGCTTCGCAAGGCCATCGAATCGAGTGACATGCCGGTCGTCCGCTACGAGGACATGGTGCTGAACCTCGACCAGGAGGCGCGGCGGCTCGAGGAGATCCTCGGGGTCGAGCTGGACCCCGCCGCCGTGGCCGCTGACAAGAAGATGCGGGCCACGCACGTCAGCGCGTCGACGCCGGAGGCCTCCGTCGGGCGGTGGCGCCGGGAGATGGACCCGCAGCTCGTGAAGCGGTTCAACGACGAGCTCGGGAAGGAGCTCGAGGCGCTCGGATTCGACACGTCCGTACCCGAACGGGACGAGACGCTCACCGAGAGCCCGGCCACGAGCGGATGAGCGAGGAGCGGGAGCTGATCGACGCCCTCGCGAGGGCGAACGAGGATCGCTCGCAGCTTCGCGCGGCGGTCGTCGACCTTCGCGGCCAGCTCGAGGGGACGCGGCGCGAGCAGGACGAGACCGAGCGCTGGCTCCGGTCGCTGGAGCGCTCGCGAAGCTGGCGCATCACCCGCCCGCTGCGCGACGCGGGGGCGACGTGGCGCTCCATGGCGCACCGCCTGCGAACGCGCTCCGGCCGCCGCGTCTGAGCTACCCTCCGCGCCCGTGCCGGGGACCGAAGACGCACAAGACGTGCTGCGCGCCGCGGAGCAGGAGCACGAGCTGGCCCGCCAGGTCCTGACCGACGGCGGGGGAGCCTCGACGCCCGCCGCCGGGGCCGCCGCCATTCCGGTTCGAACCGACGGCGAGCTCGATGCGCTCGAGTCGAAGCTCGTCTGGATATTCGGGTCGCCGCGATCCGGAAGCTCGTGGATGCTGCGGCTGCTCACGGGGCATCCGGACATCGCGCCCGTGAACGAGTCGTACGTGGGCGCCCACCTCGTTCCGGTCGGCGGCGAGGTCGAGGCCGGCGAGTACTACGAGCACGGTGAGCGCGCCGGCGATGCGAGCTACTTCTTCGCCCGCGACTACATGCCGGTGTTGCGCCCGCTCCTCCACGAGCTCGTCCTTCGCGGGTTCGACAACCAGCTCCGCCACATGGGATTCGACCCGGTTCCCAAATGGGTCGTGATCAAGGAGCCCAACGGCTCGCACGCGGCCGACACGATCGTTTCGCTCCTCCCGCGCTCCCGGGTGCTCTTCCTGCTTCGCGACGGTCGCGACGTCGTCGACTCGCTCGTCGACGCGATGCTCGGCCGCGAAAGCTGGTGGGCGGAGCGCACGCGCCAGCTCGGCCGCCCGCCGCAGGAACGCCTGGCGTTCGTGGCCCAGAACTCCCAGCTCTGGGTTCGCCGCACGATGGCCAGCCAGCGCGCGTTCGAGTCCGTCCCCGAGGAGCAGCGCCTGCTGGTTCGTTACGAGGAGATCCTCAGCGACACGCCAACGCAGCTGCGCCGGATCTTCGACTGGCTCGACCTCGGGCTGAACGAGAAGAACCTGGAGACGATCGTCAAGCGGCAGGCGTTCGACTCGGCGCCCAAGGACCGCCGCGGGCCCGGGAAGCCGATGCGGGCGGCGACGCCGGGCCTCTGGCGCGAGAACCTGACCGAGGACGAGCAGCGCACGATGCACGAGATCATGGGCTCCAAGCTCGCCGAGCTCGGCTACGACGTCTAGGCCTTCTCCGGGCTCGCTCTTGCATTCGTCCGGCCCAGGTGGGAGGCTGCCCGCCTGTGCGGGGCAGGCGCGAGAAAGAGAACATCCAGCACAAGAAGGACCTCGACCATGCCTACGAGGAGTGTCGGCGCCTGCGCCAGGAAGCCGCGGCCGGTCTCAGGGGCGCGGCGGACGAGGCCGGGACTGGACACCTGGACGTGGCCCTGAGGCACGCGAAGGCGGCGCTGGCCGACCTCGAGGCCGCCAAGCAGGCGTGCGACCACTGGAAGAGCCTTCACCCGATCGACTGACGCCCGCGCCGCGGGCGCCGGCTCAGAAGGCGAGGGGCGTGTATTCGTCCGGGAAGGCCGAGGGGCCGAAGAACCAGGTCTCGATCGCGTAGCGCGTCTGGGTCATGCCCGGGTCGGCGGCGGTCGAGTGCAGGAACAGCTCGTCGAAGAGCATCACGTCGCCTGGCTGGAAGATCGGGCGCTTGATCCCCAGGTCACCGGCGCACTCCTCGGCCACCTTCTGCGAGACCGACCAGTCGAAGGCCGTTCCCTCGCCGCCAGTCGGGGCGATGTAATCGAGCCGCTTCGGCACGATGTCCAGCCCGGGCGCGACGTCGCCGCAGCGTGACAGTGTGAGCCATACGTTCAGCGCACGCACGTCACCGAGGAACGCCCCGTCCTGATGCCAGGCGCTGTAGTTATTGCCCGGCAGGAAGTCGGGATTCACGCGGCGCAGCGTGCACTTCTCGACCGAGATCGCCGGGCGCTCGCCCAGGTAGCCGGTGGCCACGCGCTGTAGGCCGGCGCGGTCCATTGCCTCGAGCATCGAGAACATGACCCGCGGGGAGTCGGTTCCCCACAGCCCGGAGGCCGTGTTGACCCACGCCCGCGAACCGAGCTGGAACCCGGACTCCGGGTTGAACTCCTCGTAGTAGGCCTCGGGCACGGAACCGCCCTCCTTGTGGGCCTCGTGCGCCTGGAAGGCCTGCTCGATCTCGCCGGCGAGGCGCTCAGCCTCGGCCGGATCGAGCATTCCACGGACGAGCAGCGCCCCGTGGCCGACGATCGCGGCGCGTAGTAGCTCCGGTGTGAGCTCCTCAGGCCCGACCTCGGGGAGGTCTCCGTCCGGGAGTGCATCGATGTCCGGCTCCGGGTAGCCCGCGTCGCCCGACGACTGCAGGCCAAGCGCGACGCCGGCCCGATGTCGCAGCTCGAGGATGCGCCGCTCCTTCTCGGGGTCGCGGCGCTCGAGGTTCTCGGCCGTCAGCTGCGCGATCTCCTCGAAACAGCGCTCGAGGTCCTGCGGGGTGGCTGGGGTTGCCGTGGACTGCTCCAAGGCGGGCTCCTGCCTCAGAACGCGACGGGCGCGTAGCCCTCGGGGAACTTGGACGGGCCGAAGAACCAGCTCTCGATCGCGTAGCGGGTGTTCGGCATGTCGATGTCGGCGCCGGTGGCGTGCAGGAAGAGCTCGTCGAAGAGCATCACGTCGCCGGCCTCGAAGATCGGCCGCTGCACCGGGGTCCCCTCCGATGCCTCCTCGACCACGGCGGGCGAGACGGACCAGTCGAAGGCGGCGCCCTCGGTCCCGGCGGCGACGACGTGGTCGATCCGCTTCGGGACGATGTCGAGGCCCGGAGCGGTGTCGCCGCAGTGCGAGAGCGTCAGCCAGACGTTGAGGGCCCGGACGTCGCCGAGGAAGGCGCCGTCCTGGTGCCACGAGATGCCGGTGTGGCCCTTCACCACGTCGGGCTCGACCTTCCGCAAGGTGCACTTGTTGATCGAGATCGTCGGGCGTTCGCCGAGGTAACCGGTCGCGACCTCGCGGAGGCCGGTGCGCTCCAGGGTCTGCGCGAAGTCGAACATGAGCTTGGGGGAGTCGGCCAGCCACAGGCCGGATGCGTCGGTGACCCAGACGCGCTCGGCGAGCTCGTAGGGTGGGTCGGGCCCGAACTCCTCGTAATAGGCGGGCGGGCGCTCCTGGCCGGCGTCGCGCTTGTCGCGGGCGTCGAAGGCCCTGTCGATCTCCTCCACGAGGGTCCCGGCCTGCGACGGATTGATCAGCCCGCGGATGAGCAGCGCCCCGTTGCGCAGGATCGCCGCGCGGAGGACCTCCGGCGTGAGCTGGTCCGCCGTGACCTCGGGGAGGCCGTCGCCCGGGAGGGCGTCGAAGTCGGGCTCTGGGAAGTTTGGAATGGCGCCGGCGTGATGCTGGAGCGAGATTCCGGCACGATGGCGCAGCTTGAGCAGGCGCCGCTCGTTGTGCGGATCGCGCTCCTTGAGGTTCTCCCTCGTCAGCCGGTCGATCTCCGTGAAGTACCGCTCCGGATCCTTCAGGGCGACCGTGTTTGCCGTTCCCTGCTCCAAGGCCTGACAACCGTAGCAAGAGTCCCATGAGGCTTCGATCCCGGCCCGAATCGCCCCACTACACTGCCCGCCACGTGAGCGGCGGGGAGCAGACGACAGCCGAAAATGCCGGGACCGACACGAGCGGTTGGGGCTATTCCCTCGCGAATCTGCGCGAGCTTCTCTTCGGCTGCCTGGACGCGATCCAGGCGAAGTCCGTGCTCGAGGTCGGCTCCTACAAGGGCGAGCTGACAAGCGACCTGCTCGCGTGGGCCGATCGGTCGGGCGCGAGCATCGCCGGCCTCGACCCCGAGCCGCCCGACGAGCTGCTGGAGCTCGGCAAGCAGCGCCCCGAGCTCGAGCTGGTGTTGAAGACGAGCCACGACGCCCTGGCGGAGATCGAGTTTCCGGACGCGATCGTCATCGACGGCGACCACAACTACTTCACGCTCCGCGAGGAGCTCCGCATCATCGGCGAGCGCGCTCCGGGTGCGGAGATCCCACTGCTGATGTTCCACGACGTGGCCTGGCCTCACGCGCGCCGCGACACCTACTACGTGCCGGAGCGCATCCCGGAGGAGCACCGCCAGCCGCTCGCCCACGAGGTCTACCTGTCGCCCACCGAGCCGGGCGTCTCGGAGGACGGCGGCCTCGCCTACATCTGGGCCGCCGAGCGAGAGGGAGGGCCGAGGAACGGGACCCTGACCGCAATCGAGGACTTCGTTGAGACGCGGGACCGCCTGCGCCTGGTGGTCGTGCCGGCGTTCTTCGGCTTCGGCGCCCTCTGGCACATCGACGCCCCCTATTCGGATGCCGTGGCGAGGGTCCTGGACCCGTTCGATCGAAATCCCCTCGTCGAGCGCCTCGAGGCCAACCGGGTCTCCCAGATCGTCGAGCGCTCACGCGACCTGGTGCGCGCCCGGAAGGTCAACGACGAGCTCACCGAGCGCTCGAAGGCGCAGGGCGATCGCCTGCGCGAGAAGGAGGAGGAGATACGCGAGCGCGCCGCCAGGCTGCGGGCGCTCGACGCGCGCCTGCGGCCCCAGCAGGCCGTGCTGCGCCGGCTGCTCAACTCGCGCGCGCTCGCCCTGTACGAGCGCGCGATGCGGCTGCGACGGCGCGAGCCCGTAGTCAGCGGCGACGAGATCAGGCAGGTGCTGGGCGAAGGCGACGCCGGCGGCGCCACCGAGCCCAGCGACAACTAGGGGCTCTTCAGCTCCCCGCCGGGAGCGGCGCCTGAGCGGCGCCGCCGCACGTAGCCGCCGATGGTGCGCCGGGGCTCCTTGATCAGCCTGCGCAGGCGCCCCTCGCGAGGTGGCTTGTTGGCACGCTCGGCCTGGAGTCTCGCGGACAGCCGGTCCTTGGCCTCCCGCAGGCGGATGGCTTCCTCCTCCATGTCCGCGCGCTGGCGCAGGAGCAGGTCGATCCGGGCATCTCTGTAGAGGCGGGAGGACAGGGCGATCATGCGCTCGGCCGATGCCTGGGCCTCGGCCCGCCGGGCGCGGGCCTTCCAGTCCTCCGGGTCGCCCTCCTTGCCGACCAGCGGCATCCGCCCGTCCCACTTCTCGGCCACCTTGACGTGCGCCTCGATCCAGTTGCCGACGTCGCGGATCAGCTTGAGGTCGTGGTGGTGGACGACCTTGAGGTCGGCGGTCACCACCTTCTTGCCCTTCTCGCGCGCCTGAAGGCAGAGGTCGAAGTCGTAGCCGTGGATGGCTTGGCCGAAGGACTCGTCGAAGCGGAGCTCCTCGAGCGCCCACGGCGTCAGCCCGAGGACGAAGCCATCGACGGTCTCGACCTCTCCGGTCTGCGCGTAGGTGGGCGTCTCCTCCGGCGTCCAGGCGAGCGCCGGGACCTCCCCGCCGCCCAGCTCCTCGTACCGGTGGGTGAACGAGGCCCAGGTGACCGAGCCGTCCCACCAGGCGATGTTGCGCACACCGATCGCGCCGGCGCAGCCGACGATCGCCACGTCCGGATCGCTGAGCGCGTCGCGGATCTTCTTCAGGAAGTCCGGGTCGATGATCTCGGCGTCCTGGTGGATGAGGACCAGCGCCTCCAGGCCGTCCAGCTTCTTGGCCCGGTCCATCAGCATGTTGTAGCTCCGGAAGACCGAGCCGGTGCTCCCGTGCGCCATGAGCTCGGTGTCGGGCTCGGCGACGAGCCGGATCCCCGGCTCCGCACAGCGCTCATAGACCTCCGGGTCGGTGACGGAGACCCCGAAGGCGATCATTCCCGCTCCCACATTTTCGGCGGAGAACTATGCCAGGTCACTGGCCGTTCCCAGCGATCGGCTCTCTGGACCCACGGGGCTTGGCGGGTATTCCCACGACCGTCTCGTCCTCCTGGACGTCGTCCAGGACGACCGCATTCGCCCCGATCCGCGCACCCGCTCCCACGGTCAGATTGCCCAGCACCTTCGCCCCGGTGCCCACGCTCACGTTGGGCCCGATCGTCGGTCCGCCGAGCTCCCCGCCGCGCAGTCCGATGGTCACCCACGGGCTGATCACGGCACCGCGCTTGACGTCGGTCAACCCGTCGATCACGACCTGGCCGTGGACGATGTAGACGCCCGGCTCCATCACCACCGGGTCGCCGATCGAGACCTGGGCCATCAGCATCGCCAGCTTGTGGGCTAGCCGCGGGAGCATCGGTACGCCCCGCCGCTGGAGCGCGGCCTTCAGCCGATAGAGCGCGTGGGCGAGGAAGGCGTCGCTCACCCACATCAGCCTCAGGACCTGGATCACGGTGTCGAGCGTCCCGTGGAACTCGTGGCGCTCGAAGCGATGCTGCGCGCTGATCCGGGCGTCCGCCACCACCGCTTCCCGCAGGCCGGGGTGGCGGGAGCGAATCCCCGCCATCGGGTCGGACATCAGTGCTCGAGCACCAGACCCAGGAAGCGCTTGGTCCGCTCCTCGCGAGGATTGTCGAGCACGTCGGCGGGCTTGCCCTGCTCCATGATCACGCCCTGGTCGATGAAGATCAGGCGGTTGGCGACCTCGCGCGCGAAGCCCATCTCGTGGGTGACGACGATCATCGTCATTCCCTCCTGCGCCAGCTCGCGCATCACGTCGAGCACCTCCTTGACCAGCTCGGGGTCGAGCGCGCTCGTGACCTCGTCGAAGAGCATCACGTGCGGGTCCATGGCCAGAGCGCGGGCGATCGCCACCCGCTGCTGCTGGCCGCCCGACAGGCGATCGGGGTACTCGCCGAACTTGTCGCCGAGCCCGACCCGGTCCAGGAGGTCCTTCGCCTTCGCCTGCGCCTCCTTCGAATGACGGCCCAGCACGGTCTCCTGGGCGAGGCAGACGTTGTCCATCGCGCACTTGTGCGGAAAGAGGTTGAACGACTGGAACACCATTCCCACGCGCCGGCGCACGTAGTCGACGCCCTCCTCGGCGCCCTTCCCGGTGATCTCCTTGCCCTCCAGGAAGATCCGGCCGGAGTTCGGCGGCTCGAGCAGGTTGATGCACCGAAGCAGGGTCGACTTGCCCGAGCCCGACGGCCCGACCACGCACACGACCTCGCCCCTTCGCATCTCCAGATCCACGCCGCGCAGGACCTCGAGGTTCCCGAAGCGCTTCGTCACTCCATCCAGGCGGAGGATGGTGCCGTCCGTGGGCACCGGTGCCTGGTCTTGTTCCATTGTTGCCATGCTAGATGCCGGCACCAAGGGGCGCCCCGGCAACCGGCTCCGGCTCGCTCCCATCGTCTCCGCCCGTGGCCGGGCCACGTTGCGTTCGCTTCTGCTGCCGGTGAATCAGCCAGTCGACAAGCCGCGCCATCGGAAGCGTGACCACCAGGTACATGAGCGCGGCCAGGGTGAGCGCCGAGCTGTTGAACGTGTTCGACTGAATGTCGAACGACACCTGGACGGCCTCCGGCAGGGAGATGATGCTCACCAGCGAGGTGTCCTTCATCAGGGCGACGAGGTCGTTCAGGAGCGGCGGGACCACGGTGCGCACCGCCTGCGGGACGACCACGTACCGCATCGCCTGGGCATGGCTCATGCCCAGCGACCGCGCGGCCTCCATCTGTCCGCGCGGCACCGACTCGATGCCCGCGCGGTAGACCTCGGCCATGTAGGCGCCGTAGGTGACGGTGATCGCCCCGACTCCGTACCAGAATGCCGCCGGTTTGCCGAAGAAACTGGGGATCGCGATGAACTCCGGGAGCGGCCCGGGCGTCGCATTCGTCGAGGACAGCGCCCCGAACCCCCCGTAGATCAGCAGGATCACGAGCAGGAGCGGGATGCCGCGGAAGACGTCGATATAGGCGATCGACAGGAACCGGATAGGAGCGCCGAGCTTCCCCGGGACCTGTCGCAGCAGTGACAGGATGAGCCCCCAGATCAACGACAGGATCCCGCTGATCAGGAACAGCTCGAGCGTCATTGTCGTGAACGCTTTGAAGACCGTGCTGAAGTGGTCGAGCATGAAGTTGACGTCGAAGTACTGGCTTATGAACTGGCTCATCTCGTCTCCTTGGTCAGGCGCCTGGCCTATGTTCCGTCAATAGGAAAAGGCGCCTGAACGACGGCGCCTTCCCAGTTGCTGCTTGCTGGTCCCCTCGTCAGCTCGAAGGCTGGAACTCCTTCGGCGGCGGGTTGGTGAACCAGTGCTCGTAGATCTTCTGATAGGTCCCGTCGGCGATCACGCTCTTCAGGGCCCCGTTCACGGCGTCTTGCAGTGCTGTGTTCTGCGGCTGCATCGGGAACCCGTACTGCTCGCCGGTCTTGATCGTCTGGACGACGTCAAGCTGCGGATACTGCTTCAGCGCGAAGGCCGAGACGGCGAAGTCGTTGATGACTCCGTCGACCTGGCCGGCCTGGAGAGCGTTGAACGCGTTCCCGATCTCCGGATAGGACTGGACCTGGGCATCCGTCTTGTTTGCCGCGTAGTCCGCGCCGGTGGTTCCCTGCTGGACGCCGATCCTGGTGCTGCTCGTGATGTCGGACGTCGACTTCAGGTCACTGCCCTGCTGGACCATCAGCGACTGATCCGCGTCGAAGTAGGGATCGGAGAAGGTGACCTTCTGCGCGCGCGCCGGGGTGATCGTCGTCGACGAGGCGACGATGTCGAACTTGCCGGCCTGCTGGTCGGAGAAGATCGTCCCGAATGCGGTGTCGACCCACTTCGGCTGCAGGTTCAGCTTCTGGGCGATCGCGTCCATGAGGTCGACGTCAAAGCCTGTGTAGTCCGGCGGCTTGCCCTGCTCGAAGGGCGGATACGGAATGTCGGATCCAATGGTCAGCGTCCCGGGTGTGATGAGCCCCAGGTCGCTGCTGCTACTGCCGCCGCTCGTGCTGGTGCTCGAGCTGCTGCTGCCGCATCCCGCGGCGATTCCGGCTACTGCCACCGCCGCAACAACCGCGGTGACCACTCTCATCCTGGTGCCCCTCAACATGCTTGGCTTCCTCTCCTTGTGCGTTTTCGCGCTGCCGGAGAGAACATATCCGCTTCCTCACTACACTTCCTGAAGCGATGCTCGGGGACACCCTCAACCGCCCCTGTGGCGGGCGCTACGGGAGCGTCCTCGAGGCTGTCGGCAACACCCCGCTGGTAGAGCTCCCGCGGCTCTCGCCGACGCCCGGCGTCCGCATCTTCGCCAAGCTCGAGGGCCGCAACCCCACCGGCTCGGTCAAGGATCGCGTTGCGAAGGCGATGATCGAACGCGCCGAGGCCGAGGGCGCGATAGCTTCCGGCCAGACGATCCTCGAGCCGACGTCCGGCAACACCGGCATATCGCTGGCGATGATCTGCCGGCGCAAGGGGTATCCGCTCAAGGTCGTGATGCCCGACAACGTGACCGGGGAGCGCACGCAGCTCCTCGAGATGTACGGCGCCGAGATCGTCTACTCGGAGGGCGCCAAGGGCTCGAACGGCGCCGTCGAGCTGGCGCTCGAGATCGCAGACGGCGACTCCTCGTACTACATGCCCTACCAATACGGCAACGAGGCGAACCCTCGCGCCCACTACGAGGGCACTGCGCCGGAGATCCTCGAGGAGCTCGACACCGTGGCCGCTTTCGTTGGGGGGCTCGGGACCGGGGGGACGCTCATGGGCGTCAGCCGGCGGCTCAAGGAGCACGACCCCGAGACCAAGATCGTGGCGGCCGAGCCGATGCAGGGCGAGCTCGTGCAGGGGCTGCGGTCCCTGGACGACGGCTTCATCCCGCCGATCATCGACCTCGCCTTGCTCGACCGGAAGATCATGGTCTCCAACCGCGATGCGATCGTCTGGACCAAGCGCCTGCTGACCGACGAGGGCATGTTCGCGGGTGTCTCGACCGGGGCGATCGCCGCGATCGCCGTTCGCATTGCCGCTGAGCTGGACGAGGGCAACGTCGTCTTCGTCGCGCCCGACGACGGCTGGAAGTACCTCTCCTCGGGCGTCTACACCAAGCCGATCGAAGAGCTCGAGGGCGTCGACTCCACCGTCTGGTGGTAGCGGCCGACAGCCGCTGCCCAAGCCGCCGACCCGCAAGAGCCTAAGCTTCGCGCGCAATGGCGGCGGTACTGGTGTTCGGCGGTAGCGGGATGCTCGGCCACGAGCTGTGGCGCACGTGCGCGGAGCGATTCGACGCTTACGCGACGGTTAGGTCCGACGAGCCGAGCGGGCCCGTGACCGAGGCGCTCGACCCCGAGCGCATCGTGCCGGGCGTCCGCGCAGAGGATCCGCGGACGATCGCCCGCGCCCTGGACGAGACCCGGCCCGACGCCGTCGTCAACTGCATCGGCATCGTCAAGCAGGCCGTCGAGGATCCCGAGCCCGCGATCAGGGTGAACGCACTGTTCCCGCACGAGCTTGCCGCCGCGTGCCGTGAGCGGGATGTCCGCCTGATCCACGTCTCCACGGACTGCGTCTTCTCGGGGAAGACCGGCGGCTACGTGGAGAGCGACCTGCCCGACCCGGTGGACACGTACGGCCGCTCGAAGCTTCTCGGGGAGCCGGCGACGCCCGGGTCTCTGACCATCCGGACGTCGATGATCGGTCGCGAGCTGGCGACCAGCCATGGCCTGCTCGAGTGGTTTCTGGCTCAATCCGGCGGGTCAGTGCGAGGATTCACGCGGGCTGTGTTCAGCGGACCGACGACACTCGTTCTCTCCCGCGCGATCGCCGACATCGTCGAGCGCCATGAGGCGCTGGACGGCCTGTGGCACCTGAGCGCCGAGCCGATCGCCAAGCACGACCTGCTGGTGCAGCTTCGCGACGCCTTCGAGCTCGACGTCGAGATCGCGCCGGACGACACGGTCGTGATCGATCGCAGCCTCGACTCCAGTCGCCTCCGCAAGGCCACCGGGTTCCTGGCGCCGAGCTGGCCGGCGATGGTGGCGGAGCTCGCCGCCTCCGCCGACGACTACACGCACTTGAGGCAGGGCCTTGCTCGACGGTAAGCGCGTCATCGTCACGGGCGGCACCGGCTCGCTCGGCCAGGTCCTGGCGCGCCGGCTGCTGGAGGGGGAGCTCGGCGTGCCGGAGGAGGTCGTCGTCTTCTCGCGGAGCGAGGCGCTCCAGCACTCGATGCGCTTGGCGTTCCAGCACCGCCGCGTGGCGACCGACGACATCGTCTACGACGAAGAGCGCCACCAGCGGCTGCACTTCCGCATCGGCGACATCCGCGACTACGCCGCGGTCTCGGCCCTGCTCCGGGGTGCGGACGTCGTCTTCCACGCCGCCGCGATGAAGCAGGTCCCGACCTGCGAGTACCACCCGATCGAGGCGTTCATGACCAACGCGATGGGGGCGCAGAACATCGCGCGGGCGATCAGCGAGCAGCGGCTCACCGTCGACACAGTCGTCGGCATCTCGACCGACAAGGCCTGCAAGCCGGTGAACGTGATGGGCATGACGAAGGCGCTCCAGGAGCGGATCCTGCTCGAGGCGAACCTCCAGTCGCCGGGCACGCGCTTCATCGTCGCCCGGTACGGCAACGTGCTTGCGTCGCGCGGTTCGGTGATCCCGGTCTTCAGCGAGCAGATAGAGCACGGCGGGCCGGTGACCGTCACGACGCCGGAGATGACCCGCTTCCTGCTGAGCCTGGACGAGGCGGTGGACACGGTCTTCGCGGCGCTGCGCGACGCGCAGCGGGGCGAGACCTACGTCCCGCGCGTGCCGACGGCCCGGATGGTCGATGTCGCCAAGGCGATGATCGGCGACCGCCAGATCGAGCTCGAGTACATGGGCATACGCCCGGGCGAGAAGACCCACGAGGTCCTCGTGTCCGAGGAGGAGGCGCCGCGGACCTATGAGCGTGGCGAGTACCTCGCGATCCAGCCCATCCTGCCCGAGCTCCGGCCCGCGGAGGTCGCCGGCGAGCCATATCAGGGGCTCGAGTACAGCTCGGCAGACGACCTGGTGGGCCCTGACGGCGTGCGCGAGCTGCTCGAACGCCACGGCATGCTCCCGGGCGCTCAGCCTCAGCCCGCGCGATGAAGGTCCTGATCGTCCTCGGGACCAGGCCCGAGATCATCCGGCTGTCGCGAGTGATCGAGCGGCTCGACCGCCACTGCGACCTGACCCTCGTCCACACCGGCCAGAACTTCGACCCGTCGCTCAGCGACGTCTTCTTCGACGAGCTCGGCGTGCGGGCGCCCGATCGCTACCTGGGGATCGAGGGGGACGGGTTCGCGGACCGGGTTGGCCGGATCCTCGCGGGCGTCGACCCCGTGCTGACCGAGCTCGAGCCCGACCGGCTGCTGATCCTGGGCGACACGGACAGCGGGCTCTCCGCGTACGTCGCCAAGCGCCGAGGTATTCCCGTGTTTCACATGGAGGCCGGGAACCGCTGCTTCGACGACCGCGTGCCGGAGGAGGTCAACCGGCGCGTCATCGACCACTCCAGTGACGTGCTCATGCCGTACACGAATCGAAGCCGCGACAACCTGCTGCGCGAGGGCATCCACCAGAGCCGGATCCTAGTCACGGGCAACCCGATCAAGGAGGTGATGGACAGCCATTGGGAGCAGATCGATGGCTCGGACGCCCTCGGCGATCTCGGCGCGGGGCCCGGGGAGTACCTGCTCCTGACGGTCCACCGGCAGGAGACCGTGGACGTCGAACAGCGGCTCCGATCCCTGCTCCAGGGGGCAGTGGAGGGCGCCAGGGAGCTCGGGATTCGGCTGGTGTTCAGCGTGCACCCGCGCACCCGCAGCCGCCTGGACGCCTTCGGGCTGACCCTGGACGAGGACGTGGTGCGACCGTACGAGCCGTTCGGCTTCTTCGACTTCGTCGCGCTCGAGCGAAATGCCCGCTGCGTGCTGACCGACAGCGGCACTGTCCAGGAGGAGTGCTGCATCATGGGCGTGCCGACGGTGACGGTGCGGGACACCACCGAGCGGCCGGAGACGGTGGAGTGCGGAAGCAATGTGCTGAGCGGGGTGGAGCCGGAGGGCATCCGGAGATGCCTGGACCTCATGCTGGATGAATCCCGGGGGTGGGATCCGCCGCCCGAATACCTGGTGGACGACGTGAGCACGACGGTCGCCAACATCGTGCTGTGAGCGAGACCGCGGCGCCGCAGGACGTCGAGCAGGGCGGGTCCGAGGCGCAGTTCTCGGCGGCCGATCCTGGCAAGGCATGGCGCCGCGGCCAGGGGCTACCGGTCGTCCCGGCCTTCGACGGCTACCGCGCCTGGGCCATCCTCGGGATCGTCCTCTTCCACGTCTTCTTCGTCACTGGGATACTCATCACGTCGCTGCATCCGGCCTGGGGGCTGTTCACCTGGGCGATCTTGCCGCGCGGTATTGAGGTCCTCTTCATCGTCAGCGGCTTCGTCGTCTATCTACCGACGGTGGCGCGCGACGGCGAGTTCGGGAAGGCCGGTGCGTACGCGATCAGGCGCGGCGCGAGGATCCTGCCCGCGTACTGGCTGGCGCTCGTCGTCGCAATCCTGCTCCTAGCGGTGGTCAGCGACTCGCCCGGCGTCCCGGGGGTCGGGCCGACCGTCGAGCACTTCACGATGCTGCAGACGCCGGCGCTCATGTGGGACCAGGGCTTCCCGCTCGGGCTCCACGTGATCGCGCCCGTGTGGACGCTTTCACCGGAGATCACCTTCTACATCGTGCTTCCGTTCGTTGCGTCGTTCTTCTTCCGCCGGCCGCTGTGGGGGCTGGTCGGGGCCGTGGTCGTGGTCCTCCTGTGGCACGCGCTGGCGCACAACGCGGACGGCGTGGCGGGGGTGTTCGGCGGCGGCCTGAGCCAGGCTTCCCAGGACCGCATCGACCTCTACTACGCGAGTCAGTTCCCCAACTGGGTATTCGCCTTCGCGATGGGCATGCTCGGCGCCTGGGCCTACGTCCGCATCCGCGACCGCTGGCCGGCGGACCTGATCGAGCGGCGGGCGGCGATCGCAACCGTGCTCGGCCTCGTGGCCTGGGCCCCGTTCGTGTATCTGGCGTGGCACGAGGCTGTCGGCAGCTCTCAGGGGATCTATGCGCACGAGTCGCTCTGGGTCACATTCGGGTACCCCGCGGCCCTGGCGACGACGATGGTGGCGCTGGCGCTGTCGCCGGCGTGGATGCAGTGGCCGGTGGCGAACGGGGGCATCCGGCGCATCGCGGACGTCAGCTACGGCGTCTACCTCATCCATTTCGCCGTGATCTTCTTCGTGCTGCACGAGTTCTCGCTCCCGCACGACCGGTCGCTGTGGGCCGTGATCGTGTGGTCCGTGATCGTCTTCCCGGCGTCGCTCGCCTACGGCTACCTGTCGGCGCGCTTCCTGGAGCGGCCGATCAGGCGCTGGGCGCACCGGTTCGGCCGTCGCGATCAGGCGGCTGCGGAGGCTCGCGCCGCGGCGTGAGCCGGTTCGCCCTGGCTAGATTCCCCGCACGGTGAGCCCGGCGAACCAGCCACCCGTATCGATCGTCCTCGCCACACACAACCGGCGGGACTGGCTGCGCCTGGCGATGGACAGCGTCCTCGGCCAGAGCTATCCGAACCTGGAGCTCCTGGTCATGGACGACGGCTCCACCGACGGCACGCCTGAGCTGCTCGAGGAGTACTCGCGCAACCACCCACAGGAGCGGTTTCGAGCCGTCCGGCACGAGAACATGGGCCAGGCCCGCACGCTCAATCGCGGCTACGAGATGGCGCGCGGCGAGATCCTCGGCTACCTGTCCGACGACGACCTCCTGGCGCGAGGGGCGGTGGCCCGGCTCATCGCCGAGCTGCGCGAGCATCCCGACGCGGTGGCGGTCTATCCCGGCTACCGGATGATCGACACCGACGGCGAGATCGTCGACACGGTGCGGCCGATCGAGTACTCGCCGGTTGAGGCGTTCCGCCTCCACGACACGATCATCGGCCCAGGCGGCCTCGTGAGGCGGGAGGTCCTCGAGGCCACCGGCGGCTGGGACCCTGACTGGCACTGGATGGGCGACCTGATCTTGTGGATGCGGGTGGGCCTGGCGGGCAGCGTGATCCGGGTCGAGCACCCGGTCGCGTCCTGGCGCCGCCACCCCGGCGGCATCACGATCGAGACCAGCCTGGAGCGGGCCCGCCAACATCTCCAGCTGGTCGACGTCGGTGCCGAGCTCCTCGAGCTCCCCGCAGACGCGGTGAGCCTTCGCGCCGAGGCCCTGCGCAACGCGTGCGTGATCGGCGCCTACTTCGGCGGTGGGCTCGAGATCGCCGGCGGTCCGCCGTACATGGCGATCGACCTCCAGCGCCCCGAGATCTCCTCGTTCGGGTCCGGGCTCGGGTACGGCGACCTCCTGGACGAGCGCGCCGCCGAGGCCGCCCGGCTGTGGCGGGAGCTGGCTCCTCTGGTCGTCGAGATCGTCGATCGCCGGGCCGGTTCCCAACGGGAGGCGGCGCCTCCGGGCGCAGGACTGGACGCCGCCGTGCGGCGCCTGCGGGATGTGGGCGCGCTCGCCCGCGAGGACGGGACCTTCGCCGACGCCGCCGACGGCGAGATGCAGTCGGCGCTCTGGGAGGCGGCGAATGACTGCCTGCCGGACGTCGACCTCGAGCAGACGCGCTACCTGCTGGTCGACCGGCGCCGGGAGGCGCTGACCGAGGACGAGCTCGGCCAGCTCACGATCGATGCCTTCCACGCGTCCATTCCGAGGCTTCGCAACGCGATCGCTGCCTTCCGGCGCGAGCTGGACTCGGCGCCGGACCCGGCCCCGGGCTGAACCGCGTGGCGGTCGCCGAGGAGCGGCTGGACGCGGTCGCCGAGCGCGTTCGCGAGCTCGCCGCCGACTACCGGCCGCCCGCCTTCGACCACGTCCCGGACGCCGATGCGGCGCTCTTCCTGTGCGCGGTCGATCACCGAACGGCCTACCGCGAGGAGCACACGGTCGCGGGGGCAGGCCCCTTCGCGGGCAGCGCCTTGCTAGGGGCGGTGGCACTCGACGCGGCCGAGCGCGACCCCGGGTTGCTGACGGCGGCGCGCCTCGAGGACGTGAGCGGCGCGGAGGTGGCCGAGCTGCTGAAGATCGACGCCGAGACGGTCGCCGATCCCGACCGCCGCGCGATGCTGTGGCGGGACCTCGCGACCGGGCTGGAGCGAGGCCTCAGGGAGAGGCGCAAGCCCTGCTCGCCGCGGCGGACGGCCGCCTGGGCGGCGAGGGTGGCCTGCTGGCGCTGCTGGCCCGCTACGAGGCCTATTCGGACCCGCTGCAGAAGAAGCCATTCCTGTTCGCGAAGATCTGCGAGCGCCGCGGCTGGCTCGAGGTGACCGATCCCGAGCGGTGGGAGGTGTGCGCGGACAACGTGCTGATGCGCTTGGCGCTCCGCTCGGGGCTGGTCGAGCCGGGCGACCTCGCCGACGTCCGCGCGGCGACTCGCGACGCGTTCAAGCAGGTGGCGGAGCGCTCGGGGGTGCCGCCGCCGGTGCTGGACGACCTCCTGTGGGAGCTCGGCCGCGACGATCCGGATCTGGTCGGCGCCGAGGCGGGCGATCTGCACGAGCCGCCGCGCGATCCGGCCTCGCACTGGTACTGAGCGAGGCGGCTACCAGATGATTTCGGGCGGGTTGTGCGCGTACCCGAAGAACCACACGCACAGCGCGATGACCGCCATGATCATGCCGGCGTAAAGGAAGATCTCCAGCGGCCCACGCAGACTCCGGTCGTGATCGTCCTCAGCGTCCTCCGGCCCGAGCACGCCCGTGACGCGCAGATAGAGGCCGTTGAGCCAGAACAGCGCCGGGGCGAACAGTGCCATCGCGATGGGTATGAGCAAGACGCTCATCAGGAAGTGTCCGTTCCACGAATCGGTCACCCGCCCGAAGAACCAGAGCAGCCCGAAGGGGATGCCGATCCACAGCACGAGGCTCCCGACGCCGAGCAGGATCAGGATGAACCCCGAGGCGACGCGGTCGAGGGCGCGTACGAGCGGCCTGCGCTCTATTGCCTGCGCTCCCACGCTCACTTCGACCACCGCCATGCGCAGACAAAGGCCAGGGCGACGATCACGGCGATCTCGCCCACGGCGGCGATTGCCCTGATGAGGCTCCCGCCGTAAAGCAGGTGGGAGAAGACGGCGATGCCCAGGGTCGAGAAGACCAGCAGAAGACACAGACGGCCAAGGCCGGCGGCCTTCGCGATCGGTGTCGGCTTCCCTTCGACCTCCACTCTCATCCCCCGATTGGCGCCCGCGGATTCGCTCCCCAGAACACCAGGGTTCCCATCATCCCGATGATGTGGACTAAGACGATGTTAAGCACCATCGACTTCGCGGTCGCGGTTCCGACCCCGACCGGGCCGCCCGATGCGGTGTAGCCGTAGTAGCAGCCGACGAGCACGATCGCGGTCGCCATCACCATCGCCTTGATGACGCTGAATAAGAGGTCGGGCGGGTTTTGGAACATCCAGAAGATGAGGAAGTAGCCGCCCGAGGAAACGTCGCCGATCTGCTTCACGACCGCGAGCCAGGAGGCGAAGTAGCCGATCCCGATCGCCGCCAGGTACATGAACGGAAGCGTCATCCAGGCGCCCAGCAGCCTGGTGGCGGCGAGGAAGGTCATCGGCGGCACCCCCATCACCTCGAGCGCGTCGATCTCGTCGGAGATCCGCATCGCGCCGAGCTCGGCGACGATCCCGGTGCCGACCTTGGCCGCCATCATGTAGCCGAAGGCGTAGGGGATCACCTCGCGCAGATCACACCAGGCGGCAAAGACGCCGGCGTAGGCGGGGGCGCCGACACTGCGGTTGAAGTAGGCGCCCTCGATCCCGCACTGGAGGCCGAGAATGAAGACCAGGCCCCAGATGACGATCGTCGAGCCCAAGATCAGGATCCCGGCCTGGCGCAGGGCCTCGCCGAAGAACTGCAGCACCCGGCCCGAGTAGACGAGCCCCATCGTGCGACCGCAAAAGCGGGCGATCTCGCCGAGCGAGGCGAGCCAGTCCCTGGGAACTGCGAGCCAGCCTGGCATTACTTGATCACGTTCAGCTCAGGATGGGTGGCCAAGAGCGTCTGGGTGAAGACGTAGTTGAAGGCAAAGACGCCCAAGAAGGCGATCACCACCGCCTCGTTGACGGCGCGGCCGACCCCGGCGGCGCCTCCGGACGCATTCATCCCCTTGTAGGAGCAGACGATGGCGATGATCGCCCCGAACAGGGTGCACTTTAAGATCGAGCCCCAGAGCTCGGTGGTCGAGGCGTTGTTCAGCAGGGTGGCGAAGAAGCCGCCGAGGGGGGCGTTGTAGGCGAGCTCGGCGAAGATGCCGCCGGCGATGCCGAACAAAAGGGCGTAGATGTCGAGCAGGCCGGTGATCAGCATCAGGCTGAGGAAGCGCGGCACGACCAGGTTCTTGATCGGATCGACGCCCAGGACCTGCAGCGCGTCGAGCTCCTCGCGGATCTTGCGCGCGCCGAGGTCGGCGGTGATCGCGGTGCCGGCGACGCCGGCGACCACGACCGCGGTCACGAACGGCGCGAACTCACGCACCGAGGCGAGGATGAAGAAGCCGCCGAGGCGATCGAGGGCTCCGAACAGGGTGAGGAAGTTGGCTGCCTGAAGGCCGGGGGCTCCGAAGCCGAAGGCGACGGTAGAGATCAGCATCGGAAACCAGCACAGCTGCAGGGCGAAGATGAACTGGGAGATGAACTCGCCGCCGTAGGGGTAGGGCGGGCGCACCGTGGCCGTGATCGTCTTGCCGGTGAGGATCATCATGTTCCCCACCTGCTCGAACAGGCTCTTTGCGGGCAGGAACGCTCTGTCTGCGACGGATCGGACCATCTCTCTACGTCACCAGCCTGTTTCGGAGCTGAAGCTCCTCATCGACATCTCCATCTCCCAACGTCACCAGCCTGTTTCGGAGCTGAAGCTCCTCATCGACATCTCCATCTCCCAACGTCACCAGCCTGTTTCGGAGCTAAAGCTCCTCATCGAATCTCTTCTCCTATCTCCGCCTCACGCGGCCGCGGCTAACGGACATCCGGACGAGACCTTCACGCGCCACCAGTTCATCAGCGCGCCGATGGGCCCCCATTTCGGCTGGACCTCCCATGTCCCGCATCCGGGCTCTCCGAGGTCCTTGCTCTTGACGGTCTCCCACTTGTGAGAGGCGGGATCGGCCGCCATCTCCTCGAGCCTCGCGCGCGCCCGCCGCTGGCCCTGGCCGCGGCGCTCCGCGACCGCACGGGCGCGGTCCAGGCGCTCGATCAGGTCGTCGCGGATCTGCTCGAGCTCGGCCATGTTCAGCACGTGGCCCTTCGGGCGAAGCAGGGGGTGGGTGGGCTCGCCCGGCCGCCGCGTGTCGCCGGAGTAGGAGGCCAGCTGTGCCTCCAGGCGGGCGATCTGGCGGCGAAGCTCCTGCCGGCCCACCCGCTCATCGGTCTCGATCTCGGGAACCTCGGTTTCCGGCGAGACCTGCTCGTCGCCGAGCTCACCCGCCGCGGCGGTGGCCGTGTAGATCGCCCGGGCCAGGTCGCGCGGATCGACGCCGTTCTCGCGGGCCTCCTCAACGGCCTCGGCGGCGAGGCGTTCCAGGTCCGGGGAGCGGGGTGCGTCCTCGGCGACGAATGTCCCGAGGCCATGACGCGAGGCGATCAGCCCGTCTTCCATCAGGCGGCGGTAGACAGCGCGGGCCGTGTTGACGTTGAGCCCGGTTCCGGTGGCGAGCTCGCGCACGCCGGGGAGGCGATCGCCTGGGGCCAGCTGCCCGCTGGCGATCAGAACCCGCAGCCGCCACGCAAGCTGGGCGCCAACGGGCAGGTCGTCGGCACGAGCCAGGTCCGGCGCCAGGCCGGCCGGAGCGGGCGTGGACTCAGTGGACTGTGCCATTGCGCTAGCACACTAGCACTCCCGTATTTGGAGGTCAACCGCCGTGCGTGGGCGGGCAGAACCGCGTTGGTAGCCTCAGGCCACCGTGAGGATCGCCCGCCCATTGCTCGACGAAATCGTCGCTCATGCTCGTGATGAGGTCCCAGACGAGTGTTGCGGGATGGTCGCTGGGACGAACGGGCAGGCGACCCGCGTCTATCGGGCCCGCAACTCCGAGGCGAGCCCCTTTCGCTACACGATCCACCCCCAGGACCAGTTCAAGATCACGATGGAGATCGAGGACCGGGGGGAGGAGATCGCCGCGATCTACCACTCCCACACCAAGAGCCCCGCGGAGCCGTCGCAGACCGACATCAACCTCGCGGAGAACTGGCCCGAGCCGCTGTACCTGATCTGCTCGCTCGCCGAGGCGGATGGGCCGGAGGTGCGGGCATGGGCGATTCGCGACGGGAAGGTCGAGGAAGTCGGCCTCGATGTCGACTGAGTCCGACGAAACGCCGACTCGCCCGCTCGCCTGCCCGCGCTGCGCCCGCAAGTACCCGCTCGAGGAGCGCTTCTGCGCCGACTGCGGGATGCCGCTCGTCTACGTCGGACGGGGGGAGGAGCAGCCGATCACGGAGACCCACGAGCGGGCGCGCAAGATCAAGCCGCAGTACACGGGCGGGAGCCAGGTGCGGGCGGCGCGCGCGTCCAGCCTCGCCGAGGCGGAGTTGATCCAGGGGATGCTCCTGGAGGAGGGCATCCCGAGCTTCCAGCGCCGCAGCCGCGGCTTCGACGTCCCAGACTTCCTCGCCGCCGGGCCGCGGGACATCCTCGTGCCCGAGGCCGGCCTCGAGGCCGCCCGTGAGGTCCTGGCGCAGACGCCGGCCGTCGACCAGCTGATCCAGCCGGAAGCGGCGACGGGCACCCGGCCCTTGATGCTGCTCGCCGGGATCGTGGGGGCCATGGCGGTCGCTGTCGGCCTCGCCTGGCTCCTGCTCCAGCTCGGCAGCTAGCTCCGCTCGGTCGCCTCGACCGGGTAGCCGAGGGCTGCCAGCTCGTCGCGAAACTCGCGCGAGAAGCGCTCGGCGAGGCCGGGATCCAGCTCCGTGCGCCAACGGCCCACGGATGCCTCCGGCGTCGGCGCGCTCACGTGCAGCTTGCGCAGCTCCGCGTCGCCCGCGGCCGCGTCGGGATCGAGGCCGATGGAGAGCCAGTCCTCGAGCCGGCGCGCCTGCCCGCCGAGGTCCGTGACGAGATCTTCGTAGCGGAGCACCGGGAAGCTTCCGCCGCTCTCGACCTCGGCGATCCAGCTCATGCGGGTGCGCTCCCGATCGATGAAGCGGTCGAGGCGCTCGTCCTCCGACTCCCCCGGCGCCGGCCGTGCGGCCTCGAACTCCGCCCGGCCCTCGCTCTGGCGCTTGGCGTCGAAGGCGAGGAACGAGACGTACATGTCCCGGGGGTCGCGGACGAGGACGAGCACGCGCAGGTCGGGAGGGAGCTCGCCGAGATCGATCAGCCGCGTGTCCTGGTGCTTTTCGGCGTAGTAGCGGACGTCCGCCTCGGGGTCGTCGTGCGCGGCGCGCACCTGCTCGGTCGCGCGCCGGGAGAACTCGCTCCAGGCGGCCTCGAACATCCGCTTCGAGATCGGGTCGTCGGGGTCGTGGAAAAGGTCCGAGGACCACGGAGGCGGCCCCATCAGCGACTTCATCGACTCGAAGGTCAGCGAGGTCAGGTCGATGTAGGTCCACCACTCGCTCTTGTCGCGTCGCTCGAGCAGGCGCGCCCAGCGCCACAGGTAGGCGAAGTACTTCTTCTCGTACGGGTAGGGCCCGGGGATGGCCACGTTCGGGGACGTGGCGAGGAGGCGCATCAGGAGCGTGCTGCCGTCGCGCCCGGTGTGATCGACCAGGATCGGTGTGAGCACGGCTGAGAAAGCTATCCGGCCGAGAGCTCGTCGCCGAGGTCGAGCGCCCCGACCTCTTCCGGGAGGTCCAGGCGGCGCTCGGTGAGCTTGCGCAGGTAGCTGCGCCACTCGTGCTCGATGTCCCGGAACCGGCCGTCGAACGCGAGCTCCAGCGCCCCCCGCGGGCCGTCGCGCCGCAGGCGCGATGCGAGGACGTCGCACGCGTCCGGGCCGCGCTCGCGCTCGAGCAGGTCGAAGATCGTGCCGCCCAGGATGATCGCGTCGCGGGATGAGGGCGGGAACGCGGGCGGCCTGCGGTCTCGGAGCCGGGTGCTCACGGCGGCCCGGAACAGCATGACCTGGTTCGAGTAGTACTCAGCAGCGCCCTCGATCAGCCACGTCCACTGCAGGTAGCGCAGGAAGCGTCGCGGGCCCCACGGGGGTGGAAGCCGCCTGTTGTTGGCGCCGAGGACCACCTGCACGTAGAGGCGCTCCGGCGTTCCGCGAAGCGCGGCGAGCGAGTCGTCGCCGGCAGCGCGGCGGTCGAGATAGGTGCCGTTGAGGACGTGGAGCTCCGTCGCCATCGCCCAGCCGGCCAGGTAGCGGCGGCCTGCCGGAGCCGCTGCCAGCCTCGCCAGCGGCAGGAACGGGTGCGCGGCATCGAGCCAGCCCGGGGTCGGGTGGATGATGACCGTGATCCCGCCGGGCACGTCGTCGAACCGCTCCTCGAGCTTGAGCCGGAGGTCCTCGAGCGCGTCGAGCGTGCGCTGCGCGTAGTCGAGGTCGTCGCCCTCATGCCGAGCGATGAAGCTCAAAGACTCCGTTTCGATCCACGCCACCGGAGACGAGGTTAGATGACGGTGCCCTCGCCACCGAACGTAAAGACCGAAATTGCGGGTTCGCGGGCGCCCGGCTACTTGATGTGGACGGCCTGCTGGAACGTGGGCCGGTTCACCCACGGCATTCTCGGCTGGCTGATCGCCCCGACAGCGCGGTAGTTGATCGAGTCCGCGCATTCCTGGGCGCTCGCCTGGTGTTGGTCCAGGCCGAGCTGGCAGGGCCCGTCCGGGTAGAGCTGCGCGTCGCTCGAGTGCGCAAGCGCGTCGTTCAGCGAGGCGAGCAGCGCATTCCGGCACTTGCTGGGCTTTCCGTCGCCGCAGTAGACCCGTGAGTACGGCCCGTCGACGTGCGCTCCCATCAGGTCGCGGAGGTCCTTCTGCACGAACCCGTAGGCGCTCGTGTCGAAGGCCGAGCCGAGGTGATCGGTGCGGTCGGCGTCCTCCGCCAGCTCACCGGCCACGTTTCCGTAGAGCGCCTTGCCGAGCCTGGGCTCGAACTGAGCCTGGACCAGGCGCGGCCACCAGGCGTCCATGATCCTGATCGCCTCGGAGTCGTCGTAGACGCCGTCGCCGTTGCGATCGATGCGGTAGGCGCCGGACTGCTCCCAGTTGGTGAGGACCTGCACCGCGTTCAGCAATGCCGGCTGGGTGATCGGCTTGGTCCGGATCACCTTCAGCAGCCAGGGCAGGACACGGTCGCCCCGCAGGTCCACGGTCCCGGCGTCCTCCATGTCGCCGATCAGCTGCTGGAGGTTGATCTTCTTGGAGCCCTTGATGTCGGGCTTGATCCGCTCGTCGAGCATCTGTGACCGGAAGATGTCCGAGAAGCCGACGTTGTAATCCGGCGCCTGGCGGTTGTTCCAGCTCGTCAAATAGCGCGGGTCGGCCACGTGCGGGTGCTGGCGGCAGGTGGTCGCGTCCTCGGTCAGGGTGTTGGGGTCGAAGTTCTTCCAGAGGTACTTCTTGTCCGCCAAGGTGGGGAGGTTGGGATCGACGCCCTTCGGGCGCGCGGGGTTCTGGCCGGAGTTGAAGTAGGCGATGTGGTTGCGGTTGATGTAGAACCAGTTGAAGGTGTAGGAGATGTGGCACGCGGCATGGAAGAAGTCCTTCGGGTTGCGCATCTTCTTCGGGTTGTTGAACTGCGAGAACCCGAGCACGGACGGGTCGACCTCGTGGAAGTAGGTGTCGCGGAGCTCGGTGTAGGCGTAGGGCTTGCCGCCGATCGTCGCCCTCGCGGTCACGATGCCTACCTTCGTGCGCAGAGAGGTGAGCGTCTGTGACCCGGGCGGGGTCTGGTCGGCGGCCGTCGGGACCCAGGAGTTCGTTCGGGTCAGGACCTCGAACGGTAGGCACTTGCCCTCGAACTCGTAGTAGTGCGAGTCGAGCGTGGGCTTGCCGCCGCTCGGGTTGCAGAGCTTGACCGCGAAGCTGTCGGTGATGTCCTGGCCCGCCGAGGTGGCGCTCCACGCGTAGTTGCGCCCGTGGCCCAGCTGCACGTAGAGGTTGGTGCCCGGGAAGGCCGCGCCGCGCGCGCCGATCGGCGGCCCGCCCTTGGCCGGGGCGTGGATGTCCTCCTCGAGCAGGATCTGGGGCGAGAAGTAGGCGACCTGCGGGCCGAACACCGCCACCGGGTGCCCGCCCTTGGTCTCGCGACCCGACACGAGCAGCGCGTTGGAGGCGTCACGCGGCGCCGACAGCGGCGCCAGGAGGTTCGGGAATCTGCCGTCGGCCGAGGTCGTCGACTGCGAGATCCCCTGCGGTGGGGCGTTGCCGGACCCGAAGCCGCCCGGCGCGGTGGGGTCGGCGAACTGGACGGTGCCGGGGTCGGGCATCGCAACGCCGCGCGGGTGCTTGGGCGGCTGGCCGTAGGGGAAGCTCTTGCCGTGGACCGTGGTGGGCGCCTCGGGGTCGTTGGCCGAGAGGAAGTCGGAGTAGACCTTCTGGCCCTGCTTGTCGCCGAAGCGCTTCTGCGCCGCCTGCAGCATGAGCGCGTTGCTGAGCTCGCCGCCGCCGCCCTTGCCGAAGATCCCTGCGACCAGCGAGGCCGTGGAGATCACGTCGTCGACCGTCCACTGGTGTCCCGGCAGGCAGATGTTCTGGCTGGGCTCGATCAGGTCGTACTCGCCGGGGAGCCGCGTCTGGTTGACGCACGCCTCGGCGATGAACTGATTGATCCCTGCGACGTAGTTCTGCGTGTCGTGCTGGATCTGGACGCCGCGCTTCCCGTACATGGTCGGCGCGCGGTCGTACTGCTCCTGCAGGTCCGACTCGTTGTAGGGAGTGTCCGCCCACACCGAGGCGTCCATGGCGGCGTTGGACCCGCCCGCGAACGACGAGAGCTCCGCGCGCCCGGCATGGCGCAGCGCGTCCATGAAGAAGAGCCGATCCTCGGCGGCCGCGTATCCCGCGCCGAACATCGCGCCCCCGCGCGTGGACCCGTAGATGTGGGGGACCCCATAGTTGTCCCGAACGATGGTGACGTCGCCGCGCGGGTGCTCCGTCTTCTCGACGTCGCCGGGCTTGACCCCGAAGGTGGCGTCCTTGTAGTACTTCTTGATCGAGGAGCGCTTCAGCCCGGGCGCCGCGTTCACGAGGTTTGCGTACATGCCCAGCTGGTCCTGGTCATGGGGCGGCACCTTCCCCGTCGCCTCGAACTGCGCGATCTGGGCGGCGTCCGCGTCCGCGCCCTGCCCCGGGGGCAGCACGTTGCGAAAGCCGCCGGCGTCGTGCTTGCCGTACGGCTCCACGGATGCGCGGCCATCGCGCTCGCCGGAAGGGCGAGGGCGATGGCCGCAAGCAGCCCATATGCGAGCCGCCGCGCAACGCGCGGCGGCTGGCCAGATCTGAAGAGAGCCTCCTCCTGTCTCCTCATCGGCTGGCGAATGTAGCCATCCGGACGAGGCGATGCGCCGGTTCCCCGGGGACACAATCCAGCGCCCCTGCCCGGCCCACCAGCCGATGCTCTGCGCGACTTGGCCAGCTGGCCAGGACGCGGTAGCCCTCCCGGGCGCATGGTTCCTTTTCTGACAACTACCTCGAGAGGCGAGGCCGACCGAGCAATGGACGACCGGATGGAGGTCAACGATGGAGGCGCCGACGACTGAGCGGGACGAAAGCACCGTCCTCGGAGCCCGGTTCAGCGAGGCCGTTGCCTACGCGGTCGAGGTCCACTCGGGCCAGTGTCGAGCGGGACGACCCAGCCCTATGGCGTCCCATCTTCTGCGCGTTGCCGGGCTGGTGCTCGAGGACGGAGGCAGCGAGGCCGAGGCGATCGCCGCTCTGCTCCACGGCGCCGCCGAGGACCAGGGCGGCGCTCCAAGGCTCTGGGACATCAGACGACACTTCGGGTCCGAGGTCGCGACGATCGTCAAGGAGCTAACCGACAGCTCTGAGTACCCACGGCCCCCTTGGCGCCGCCGCAAGGAGCGCTACCTCATCCATCTGGCGGAATCCTCGCCGGCAGCGCTCAGGGTGTCCCTCGCCGACAAGCTCGTCAACGTGCGCAGCCTGACACGCGACTACCGGATAAAGGGCGAGGATCTCTGGGAGAGCTCCGGCAGGTCGAAGCGTGACGTGCTCTGGTACTACCGAACGATGGTGGCTCGGTTCGAGGAGCTCCGTCCCGGGCCGCTGGCGGACGAGCTCAGCCGCGCCGTGGGCGAGTTCGAGGCGCTTGTCACGGCGCCCGTCAGGCCTCGAGTCACCTGACGGCTCAACCGCGGCGCGGTCACTCCGCCGCCCGGTCGCGCTCGTAGTCGAGCTCCGTGCGCACGCCACGCGCCGCCAGTGCATCTCTGGCCGCGTCGATGCTGTCGCTGCCCCGCACAGCCTGCGCGAGCGGGAGCTCCTCGAGGGCGGCGACGGGGTCGAAGAAGAAGGCGAGGGCTCCGACCGGCCCGAGCTCGACCTGGCGCCTGCCCCCGCGGATCGGGACCATTCCGGTCTCGCCGCGAGCGCACCGGGCGACCATGAGGCTCGCCTCCGTGGGCACGCGGCCGGCCGCGCGCTCGAGCTCCGCGGCGACCTCCGGCGGTACCCCCCATGTCCCGAGCCAGGCGCCGGCGCGCCCGAGGGCGGCCACCCGGTCCAGGACCTGAGCGGGCGTGAGCTCGCCGTCACAACCGGCGCCGATGACCGCCAGGAGGGCATCGCCCGAACGGGTGCCCTCGAGCATCGCGGACACCATCACGGCATCGCATAGCGGGCTGGCGAGCCCGGCCTCGTCGCCGTGCCCCAGCACGTCCCCGCCGACGTCGACGCCCAGCAGCAGGTCGCAGTCGAGGCGCTCCATGGCTGCCCCAATTCCCCGCGAGGCCCTGGTGACCCCGCGCGTGATGTCGATGAGCGCGGTCTGGGTGCCGAGGAAGTCCGCGACCCCGCCCTCGGCGAATGCGACGCCGTCGTCGGTCGTGGTCGCCGCGTCGGCGAGCACTGCGGCCCCGTCGAGCCGCTCGCCGCCGCGGATCCCCTCGAGAGGCCGCGGGCCGGGTCTCGGGTCGATCGCGAACCGCTCCCAGGCGACGCCGCCGAGCGCGAACGGGGTCCCCAGGGACTCGCACAGCCGGGCGACCGCGAGCGCACCCACCACGTCGCCGCCGCCCCCGATCCCGAGGACGAGCGCCCTGCGCGCGGCTTGGATCCGCTCGATCACGCGGCCAGCATTACAGCGGCGGGACGCCTGGGCGCTGCTGCGCCCTTGCTACTCGCAGTAGTGGCCGGAGGCCGGCATCGGGTCGCGGCCCCGGATCCCGGCGCAGTCGCTGAGCCGGGCGACCCGGGCGGCGAGCTGTTCCTCCTGGAATGCCTCCGGCGTCCCGGCGGCAGCGGGGAAGATGTTGTCCAGCTCGAACGGGTCGGCGCCCAGGTTGTAATGCTCGACCTCGTTGTTGGGCTCGCAGGGACCGGCACCAGTTCCGGGCGCCCCGACGCCGTGGTACTCGACGTAGACCTGGCCGGTGGTGCGAAGCCCCTGGTAGTCGCACGGCATGTTCGGCTGGGCGCGCGGGCCGTCGAGCTCCAGCGGGAGGGCGCGGTGCTGAGGCCAGTCGCGCCCGCCGCTCTGGATCGCGGGCAACAGCGAGCGCCCGTCGAGCACCCGGCATGCGCCCGTCGCCGGGCACGGCTGGGCGCCGGCGAGGTCCAGGATGGTGGGGGCGAGGTCGACGTTGCCGACCGTGCTCGAGAGGGTCTGAGGGGTGCCGGCGGCGCCCCTGAACCGCGGGGGCACACGCACGACCAGCGGGACGTGGAGCGACTTCTCGTAGGGAACGACCTTCGCCACCTCGCGGTGCTGGCCCAGGAGATAGCCGTTGTCGGAGGTGTAGAGGATGGCCGTGTTCTTGAGCGCGCCCTCCGCCTTCAGTGCCGCGACGATGTGCGCGACGCCCCGGTCCACCGCCTGGAGCGAGGCGAGCCGGCATCCGTTGACCCGCTGCAGATTCGCGATCGCGTCCGGGCTCAGGCGTGGGAGCAGGCGAACGAACCGCGGCTTGTCGCTTACGTCCGCCTCGTTGAAGGCCGGGGACTCCGGCAGCGGAGTGTGCACGAACTTGTCCATGTCGGACGGATACGGCAGCGGCGCCCCGCGGCACCGCGCGCTGGTGTTGGGGCCGATGTGGGGGGCGACCTGGTCCAGCGACAGGAAGAGGGGCTTTGGGCCGCCGACGTACTCGTGGATCAGGTGAACGGCCTTGTCGTTCAAGACGCGCGTGATGTAGTCGGGCTTGCTCGACCCGTAATCGACCGCGTGCCCGTTCTCCCGCAGGCGGTAGTTGTAGTAGGGGATCACGTGCGCGCCCTCGAGCGCGGTGTGCCACTCGTCCCAGCCGGGCGCGACCTCGTTCGGGTTCGACACTGCCTTGCCGTAGAAGTTCAGGTACTTGCCGAGGTGCGCCGTGACGTAGCCGGCCTGCTGGAGCCAGACGGGCAGCGTGTTGTCCTTGCCGATGAGGTCGCCGTAGGGGTTCGGCGAGTTCCACATCACGCCGTTGTTGTGCCCGTACTGCCCGGTGAGGAGCACCGCCCGCGACGGGCAGCAGAGCGGGCCGCTGTCGATGTAGTCGGTGAAGGTCGTCCCGACGCCCGAGATCAGCCGCATCACGTTCGGCATCGCGCGGTTATTCACCGTGCCGTTGTCCTGGTCGTCGGTCTGGATGACGATGATGTTCGGCGGCCGGGGAGCAGGAGTCGCGTTCGCAGCGGGGGCGAGCGCGAGCCCGAGGGCGATCGCGATGAGCACGGCCGGCCAGTAGCGCATCTGCCCAGCTAAACGCGTTGCGCGGCGGTTAGTTGCGGCCGGGGTTGCAACCGCTTCGCCGATACTCACGGTCTGCCGATGTGTTCTGGGTAGTGATGGGCGGGGAGGACTGATGAGGCGAGCACATCTCGTAGCGGCGCTGGTGCTGGTGTCCGTGAGCGTGACCCTGACCAGCACGGCACATGCCGACTGGACGCCACCCGTCGCCATCGGCGTCGGAGGCGGCGGGCCGCCGGCCACTCACGTTGCCCTGGATGCGGCGGGAAATTCGACCTTCGTCTGGCAGCGTCACTTCGGGCAGCATGACTCGCGCGTTCAATTGCGCCAGCGCTCCGCGGACGGGAACCTAGGACCGGCGCGGACGCTCTCGACCCCCGGGTATTGGGCCGGGTCGGGTACGAGCGTTGACGTGGCCCCAAATGGCGATGCCGTGGTCGTTTGGGGCCTCCAGCGCGTCCAGGCGCGCGGTCGCAGCCGACGGGACCCTCGGTCCGATTCAGGCGATCTCACCGCGCACCGACGGGTACTTCTTCCCCCAGCCGCAGGTCGTCGTCGACCGCTTCGGCAACGCGACTCTTATGTGGACGAACCCTGACGGCGACATCCGAAGCCGGACGCGGTTCGCGGACGGAACCCTCGGCCCGGTTCACTCCGTCACCGCTGGTCAAAGCTCGTACTACGGATCCGTCCGGGTGGACGCTGCGGGGGATGCGATCTTCGCCTGGGTGGACGAGCAGACCCATGGCATTCGAGCGCGCGTTCGCGCGTCGGACGGAACCTGGGGCCCGATCCGCCGCGTCACGCATGGTGGGCCGATCAGCTCCCTTCGGCTCGCAGTGAATCCCAGGGGCGATGCCGTCCTTGCGTGGACGCGCGGCTTCGATGATCAAAGCCTGGTGACCCGCACCCTCGCCGCCGACCGGACGTTCAGCCCCGCAGCGAGGATCTCGCCCTCCTACGATGGGTGGATCGATGTTGCCGTCACGACCGCCGGTCGCGCTGTGTTCGTCTGGCTGGCCCGGACGGCTGAAGACGGGGTGATCCAGGCGCGGACCCGCGCCCCGAACGGGTCCCTCACCCAGGTGCAGACACTCTCACGCGGTTCCGTGGGCTCGCCCGAGGTTGGCGTGGATGAAGAGGGAAACGCGGTCTTCACATGGTGGACAGGCGGTGGGATCGAGGGCGGGATCGAGGCCCGCACGCGCGCCAACGACGGAACCCTGGGCCCGACCACGATGCTCGGACCTGGCGAGCATCCCAGTATCGCCGTCAATCCGGCTGGCGACGCTGCCGTCGTGTGGAATTCGCGTACCGAGGTGCAAGCGGCACTCGGGCCGTAGCTGGAGGCGCTATGCGGGGACCGGCTCGGCCTCGCCGCAGATGTCGCGGATCTCCGCGGCGGCGCGGTCGAACTCCTCGTCCGCCATCACCGGGGTTCCCTCGAAGGGGAGCTCGCGATCGATCTCGACCCACGACCGGCAGCCGTGGTACTCGTCGCGAACCCGGACGGTGACGGGGCGCGGGATGCGGTGAACCCTCAGCAGGAGTACGTGGAGCGGATGGCGGCGCTTCCACCGCAGCCGCTTGTTCGCGTAGTCCTGCGTCCAGACGTGGAACGGCGAAAGGCTGTCGACGATGCGCGGGTCGCTGGTCTCGAAGTGGTCGGCGACCTCCGCCCAGGAGCGGATGCGCACTCGATCGGGCTGCGCGATTCCGCCGTCCTGGAGGAGGGCCCGCGGCGGCGGCTCCTCGTCCGGCCACACGCCTTCCTCGAGGGCGCGGCGAAGCTCGGGGTGGTGCGACTCGCGGACCAGGTCGTTGCGCTGGTGGTCGAACGTGGGGTAGAGGAAGAAGCGGTCGTACTCGACCTCGAAGTGCTTCTCCTCCTCGCGGATCCCGCCCTTGCGCAGGGTTACGAGCTGCTCCCCTTCGGCCAGGGCACGCACCGTTACGGCCCACTCTTTGAAGGCAATAGGCATTGCTTAAGTCGTTCGGATCGTTGGTAAAGCGAGCTTGGACGTCGCCGGCGCCGTCTTCATCTGAAACTGGCTGACCGGCTAAGGCGCGTCATTTTAGAGGAGGTTCGACGAATGTCAAAATTTGTGTTTTATGTTGCGAGTTCGTCAGCGAACCCGAGCATGATCTCGTTCAGACGCTCGGGGGCCTCCAAATGGCACCAGTGGGCCGCGCCGCCGACGACCTCGGTCCGCCCGTCGGGGACCGCCGCGGCGATGGCTTCGGCGAAGGCGGGGGACGCGACCGGGTCGTGCTCGCCGCAGGAGGCCAGTACCGGGCACGCGACCCGATCCGTGTCGATCATCTGCCCCACGGCCGTCGCCGCGCTGCACTCCGCATAGGCCTGCGGCTCGTTCGAGGCGATCAGGTCCCGGAAGAGGCCGACCAGAACGGGGTCCGAGCAGCGCCGCGCCTCGCTCAGCCCCGTGCCGACGACGGTGGTCGCGATTTCGTCCATACGCCCCGCACGGGCGAGCTTCACCCGCTCCTCGAAGACGGGCGCCGCCTCGGGCCGCCAGCGAAGCGCGCCGCCGATGGTCATCAGCCCCGTGATCCGCTCCCCAAGCCGCGCGCACACGTGCTCGGCGACCATGCAGCCGACCGAGTGCCCGATCAGGACCGGGCGCTCGACCTCCAGGGCGTCCAACAGCCCTACGAGGTCGTCTGCCCACTGCTCGACCGAGTAGGGCCCGGGCGGCTTCGCGCTCAGCCCGGCGCCGCGCTGGTCGTAGGCCACGCACGGGCGGCCGCGCTCCTCGCAGGCGGCGAGCTGGGCCCACCAGGAGTTGATCGATCCGCCAAGGCCGTGGACGAAGACGACGGTGCCCGAGTCCCCCGCGCCCGGCCGCTTCTCGTAGGCGAGGTCCAGGCCGTCGAGCTCCATCCGCTCCGCCATTCGCGGAGCCTAGCCTCCCGGGTCGCATGAGAGAATCGCGGCCGATGCCCGAGGAGGAAGGCGCCAGACGGGCCGAGGGCGCGAGAGGGCCGGCCGACCCCGACGCGGCGCTTCTCGAGAGGCTCCGCGACGGCGACGAGGACGCGTTTCGGGCCCTCGTCGAGGAGCACGGCCCGTTCCTGATGCGCCTGGTGATGATGCACGTGCCCAGCCGGGCGATCGCCGAGGAGGTGGTTCAGGACACGTGGCTTGCCGCGCTGAACGGCCTCGATCGGTTCGAGGGCCGCTCGATGCTCCGCACCTGGCTCGCCAGCATCGCGCTCAACAAGGCGCGCACGCGCGGCACGCGGGAGGGACGGATCCTGCCCTTCGCGCTGCTCAGGCGCCGCTACGAGGAGGGGGGAGGCCCAGCCCTCGACCCGGAGCGCTTCCAGGGCAGGCGTGGCGAGCGCCCCGGTTGGTGGGCCAGCCCGCCAGTGGCCTGGGAGGACCCGCAGGCCCAATTGGAGGCGAACGAAACGCGCGATGTGCTGCTGAAGGCGATCAGGGACCTCCCGCCGCGCCAGCGCGAGGTGATCGCGTTGCGTGACATCAGCGGCTGGGATGCCGAGGAGGTCCGCAACGCGCTGGACCTCAGCGAGACAAACCAACGAGTGCTCCTGCACCGAGCGCGCTCGAAGGTGCGGGCGGCGCTCGAGGAGCACTTGAAACCCGAGACCGAGGAAGCGACTCGATGAACCGGCGCCAAAGCCCAATGCTGACCTGCCAGGAGATGGTCGAGCTCGTGACCGACTATCTCGAGGGTCGCATGGACGACGACACCCGCGTCCGGTTCGAGGAGCACGTCGCCGAGTGCGACGCCTGCACGCTCTACATCGAGCAGATGCGGATGACGATCGTCGCTCTCGGGCACATCCCGGCCGAGTCGATCTCGCCCGAGGCCGAGGAGGAGCTCGTGGCGGCGTTCCGAAATTGGCGCCAGTAGACCACCTGACGTTCTAGCCCCCGGGAGGGCCGTAGCCGCCCCCGCCCGGGGTCTCGAGCCGGAGACGGTCACCGGGCCGCAGGCTGCCGGCCGCCTTCGACGGCAGCGGCTCGCCGTTCAGGAGGTTTCGGCCGCGTTCTCCGGCGGCGCCTCCCTCGCGGCCGCGCGGCGCGTGGGCGCGGCGCTCGGTGATCAGCGTGAAGCCGAGAGGCGCGAGCGCCTCCAGCTCGCGGACGAGTCCGTCGCCGCCGTGATGCTCGCCCTCGCCGCCGCTGCCACGGCGGACGCTGTGCTCCCGCACGCGCACGGGGAACTCGGTCTCCAGCGCCTCGGTCGGCGTGTTCAGCGTGTTCGACATCGCCACGTGGATCGCGTCGGGCCCGTCCGCGTTCGGGCACGCCCCCTGCCCGCCTCCGAGCGTCTCGTAGTAAGTGAAGCTCTCACCCGCGAAGGTGAGGTTGTTCATGGTCCCCTGGCCCTGGGCCGGGACCTCGGTCGCGCCGCCGAGGGCCGACAGCACCAGGTCGGCAACGCGGCTCGACGTCTCGACGTTGCCCGCGACGACGGCGGCCGGGAACCTCGCGTTCAGCAGGCATCCCTCCGGGGCGATCACCTCGATCGGCCGGAAGGCGCCCGCCGAGGGCGGTGCGTCGGGGTCGGTCACCACCCGCACCGAGAAGAACGCCGCCGACTTGGTCACCGACAGCGGGCAGTTGAGGTTGCCCTCGATCTGGGCCTCGGTGCCAGTGAAGTCGAGCGTGAGCCGGTCGCCCTCGATCCGGGCGCTCACCTGGAGGCGGATGTCCCTCTCCGGGCCCGCCGCGTCGTCCTCCAACACGTCCTCGGCCTCGTAGGTCCCGTCCGGCAGTGCGCTGAGCCGGGCTCGGGTGCGGCGCTCCGCGTAGTCCAGGATCTCGGCCATCCCTGCGCGCAGGACGTCGGGGCCCTCACGCTCGAGCAGCTCCAGGAGGCGCCGCTCGCCGGTGAGGTTCGCGGCCCGCTGCGCGCGGAGGTCGGCGAGGCGCTGGGACGGGTTCCTCATCTGGTGCGCGAGCCCCTCGAGCACGTCGTCGGTCGCGCGCGTCGGAGGGATCACGACCCCCTCGTCCACGAGCCGCACCGAATCGGCCGGCATGCCGCCGGGCGTCGGCCCACCGATGTCCGCGTGATGTGCGCGGCTGGCCGCGAAGCCGAGCAGACCTCCGGACCCGGCGTCGGCCGGGGCGAAGATGGGCGAGATCAGGGTCACGTCCGGCAGGTGCGTGCCGCCGCGATAGGGGTCGTTGAGGATCCAGACGTCGCCGGGCCGATGGTCCTCGTCCAGGACCGCCGCGACCGCGTCGGGCATCGACCCCAGGTGGACGGGGATGTGCTCGGCCTGCATCACCAGCTCGCCCGCCGAGTCGAACAGCGCCGTGGAGCAGTCGTGCCGCTCCTTGATGTTGGCCGAGTAGGCCGAGCGGATCAGCACGGCGCCCATTTCATCGCAGGCCGCGCGAAGCGCCCCGACCAGGACCTGAAGGCCGACCGGGTCGAGCCCCCGCCCGCCTCGCTTGGGGCCGCTCATCCGGCTCGCTCCGCGACGATCGTGCCGCGATCGTCGGCTCGGGCTCGCCAGCCGGGGGGCAGGACCAGCGTCGCCTCGGGAAGCTCGAAGATGCAAGGCCCCTCCGCCTCGGCGCCGGCCTCCGGCTCGCCGCGTAGAACGGCCGCCTCGGCCCACTCGCCGCCGAAGCGCGCTCTGCGAGTGCGGCGCTCGAGCGCTCCCGAGGTCGCCGCCCTGGGCTCGGGGGACGGGCCTGCCACGGACACCGCCACGCGGATGTTCACCAGCTCGACCGGGGCATCGGAATCGCGGTAGCCGTAGCGGCGCTCGTGCTCCCGCGCGAAGCCCGCGGCAAGCTCGTCCGGGTCGGGCCGCTCGGGGCCCGAGACGGGGAGCTCGAACGCCTGGCCCGCATAGCGGAGCTCGTAGGTCACCTCCACGGTCGCGTCGTCGAGCCCGGCGGCCAGGGACTCCCGTAGGGCTGCGACCTCGGCGGCGACCCGCTCGGCAGTGAGCTCGTCGCCGGCGAGCATCACGGTGCGGGCCGTGTCGCGACGGCGGTCCGAGGCGATCAGGCCGAGCGCGGAGAGGACGCCGCTGGCGCGTGGACATAGGAGCCGACTCATGCCGAGCTCGTCCGCCAGGGCGGCGGCATGCATGGGACCCGCCCCGCCGAACGGCATCAGCGCGAAGTCGCGCGGGTCGATGCCACGGTCGACCGTCACCACCCGGAGCGCCCGGATCATCTCCTGGTTCGCGACGCGGACGATCCCCTCCGCGGTCTCGAGGGTCTCGAGGCCGAGCTGCGTCCCCAGCCTCTCGACCGCGGCCGCCGCAGCCTCGACGTCGAGGTCGACCCCGCCCGCCAGCGTCGACGACGCGTCGAGATAGCCCAGCAGGAGGTTGGCGTCGGTGACCGTGGGCTCCGTCCCGCCGCGGCCGTAACAGGCCGGGCCCGGGTCGGCACCGGCGGACTGCGGGCCGACCCGGAGGGCGCCGCCATGGTCGCGCCAGCCGATCGAGCCGCCCCCGGCGCCGACCGTGTGGACGTCGACCATCGGCAACTGGATGACGCGCCCTTCGATCTCGCGCGAGTCAGTGCGGCGGACGCGCCCGCTCTCGACGACGCACACATCGCACGAGGTGCCACCCATGTCGATGCCGACCGCCTCGCCCTCGCCGGAGAGGCGGGCCAGAAGGGCCGCGCCGACGGCCCCGCCGGCGGGCCCGGACAGCACGCTCCAGGCGCCGGCGCGCGCGGCCTCGGCGGCGGGTGCCACGCCGCCGGAGGACTTCATGATCAGCGGCGAGGGCAGCCCCAGCTCGTCGCACGACTGCGACAGGCGGCCGAGGTAGCGGCCGAGAAGGGGGGAGAGGTAGGCGTCGACGACCGTGGTCGAGGCGCGCTCGTACTCGCGGAATTGCGGCAGCACCTCGTGGGAGGCGGAGACGTGGACGTCGGGCAGCTCTGCACGCAGTCGTTCGGCGATCGCCTCCTCATGGCTCCGGTCGAGGTAGGAGAACAGCAGGCACACGGCGACCGACTCGGCACCCGTGTCGCGGATCACGCCGGCGATCCGGTCCGCCTCGCCCTCGGGCAGCGGGTCGGTCTCGCCCTGTGACCCGATTCGCCCGCGGGCGCCGACCCGGAGGTCTCGCGGCACGAGCGCCAACGGCTTCGGCGCACACAGCCGGTACAGGTCGGGCCGGTTCTGCCGGGCAACCTCGAGGACATCGGTGAACCCCTCGGTGGCGACCAGCGCCGTGCGCGCGCCGCTCTCGGTCAGGAGCGCATTGGTGCCCACGGTCATGCCGTGCGCGAAGACCTCGACGTCGCCGGGGTCGGCCCCCACCCGCTCCAGCACGGCGTCGACTGCTGCCAGCACGCCGCGGGAGACGTCGTCCGGCGTGGAGGGCGACTTGGCCGTGTGCAGGTCGGTCCCGTCGAAGACGACCGCGTCGGTGAACGTCCCGCCGACGTCGACCCCGAGAAGCATGCCCGCAGCCTCTCAAAACGCCGGACCGTGCCCGGACACGCGAAGGGCCCCGGCTACCCGGGGCCCTTCGCTGTCGGTATCTCTCCGCCTGGCGGGTCTTGCCTACGCCGCGGCGAGCGAGCCGAGCTCGCTGTCGAGCGCCTCCACGGCGCTGGCAGGAATCTCGGCGCTCTCGAACGTCTCCTCGAGGTGCTTGTGCGACGGGCAGTAGTCCCGGCCCGGCAACGGGGTGCGCTGGCAGGGCGTGCCCTTCCTCGTGTGTGCGTTGCACTGAGGCGGCTGGCCGTCGAGGCCGACGCCCTCGGGGAGCTGCTCCAGGAACTCCGTGGCGAGGCGAATGTTGGACTCGATTACGCGCCAGACCAAGAGCTGGTCCTGCATCGTGAAGTACGGACGCACGTCGTTGAAAAGCGAGCGCGCGGGACGTGCGAAATAGCGCCGGTCGTAGGTGAGGCGGCGAATCGCGGCCTCGCACGAGTCCAGGACCTTCTGCTTGTTCCGGCACTGCGTCGGATCCGAGCCATCCTCGACGACCCGCGATCCCAGTTCCCGGTACATAGAGCGGCTGAATCGATACATGCTCTTCTCGACCCCCTGTGGTTGTCCGTTCCCTTTCCATGCCCCGGGCGTTCCCTGCGCTACTGACGTCCTTGAGGCGGGCGGCACTATCCCAACGTGCGATTGAGTGCAAGGGGCGCTGGATTAAGCCCTTGTTAAGCGGGATCGGACAGGAAGGAGTCGCCACCCGCGCGCGCCCGCCGGTTCGGATAACGACGCACGCACGGAAGGACGCGGCGATCGCTGAGATCGCCCAGTCCATTGTTCGGTCTGGCGACCACTCAGCGACTCAACTGGAAGACGAAGTCGAACTTGGTGCCGGCGGGGTTGTGGTACTTGAGCTTCATCTGGCCGCGCACGTCCTTGTACGCGCCCGTGCCGCCGGTGATCGCGAGGACGCTGTTGCTGGTGTCGTAGAACGGGCCTTCGACCGTGATCTGCCCCTTCTTCAGGAACGTCGTCCACATGCACTCCCACGACTTTCCGACGACGATGCGGACGCACGATCCCTGATCGGTGCCCACTTTCTTGGTGTCGGCGGCGTTGAACACCTTGTTGGCAAACGTGAGGATGTTGCCGGCGTGGTCTGCCTTCGTGCCGTTGGTGACGGCATCGGTCGTCGCGTGCTCGACCACCTTGATCGTGTCGCTAGCGCGGTGCTGCGCGTGGCGCGCGCTCGCGCCCACCGTGAGTCCCAGCACCACCGAGAGCGCCAGAAGCGCGAGTGCGAGTAGCCGCTTCATCTCCACCTCCTTGTCCGGGGACCGTTCGACGCTACCGCGTCAACGACCCGCCGAGGGCCCGCGTGCAGGCTGATTTGATGGTTCGGCCAAAGCGGAGACCGCGATTGCTCCTGATCGTCTCGGAGCGCTTGACGCGGTCGTGTCGGGGAGAGAGAATCGGACTTGCCCACCCTCTAAGAAGGAGACCGGAGTGTCCTGGAACCTGAAGGGCAGCTACTTCGAAACGTGCTCGTGCGACCTCATGTGCCCATGCAACATGTCGTTCGACCACGGCGCGACCTACGACTTCTGCCGCGTCACCCTCGTCTTCAACATCAAGGAGGGTGAGATCGAGGGCACCGACGTCAGCGGCCTCAGCGTCGCCGCGATCGCCGACAGCCCCAAGGTCATGACCGAGGGCAACTGGCGCCTCGGCCTGTTCATCGACGACCGTGCCGACGACGAGCAGATGGAGAAGCTCACCGCGGTCTACGGAGGCCAGAAGGGCGGCCCGATGGAAATGGCGGCGGCCCTGGTCGGCGAGATGCTCGGCGTCGAGCGGGCTCCGTTCGAGGTGGTCGAGGATGGCCTGACCCACAGCATCAAGATCGGCGACGCCATCGACTTCGAGATCAAGGACATCGTCCCGTTTGGCGTCGAGACGGGGCAGCCCGTCCGGCTCGTCGGCGTCTTCCACCCGGCCGCGTCGGAGTTCAACGCCGCCGAGGCAACGCGCTCGAAGATCAGCGCCTTCGGGATCGAGTACGAGGGGAAGACGGGAATCTCGGCCTCCGAGTTCGCCTGGGCCGCCTGAGCTGACTCAACTGCGGCGGGACCTGCGCCGCAGAATCCCCCAGGCGCCGAGGAAGAAGGCGACGGTGAACGCCGCCAGATAGCTCCAATAAACGGCGATTGCCTCCGTCCCGGCCCCATTGCCGTAGGCCGCGATCAGCGGCGGGCCCAGCGGAGAGCCGCCGTCGGCGAGGATGTGGCGGACCCCGAGGTCATGCCCGAGCGCCTCGAAGGCCCAGCGGTCGGGGATGACCGTGCTGATCGCCGCGCCCGCGCCGGCCATCTCGTGCACCGGCAGGATGGCTCCCGAGAAGAGCACTGCCGGGAAGCAGAGCATCGGCAGGGCGAGGGTCGCCTGGGCTGGATTGCTAACGCCGGCGGACGTCATCAGCCCGAGCGTCAGCGCCGCGGCCGCGAGGAGGGCGAGCGTGATGCCCATCGTCAGGTAGGTCGTCGTGCTGGCGGCAGGCAGCCTGTCCAGGGCGCGCAGGACGGCCAGCATCAGCACCACGACGAAGACGAGAAACGGGAGCAGCACGGCCATCTTCGCCCCCAGGTATGCACTGATCCGCTGGCCGACCAGCTGTTCGCGCCGCATGATCGCCTGCTCGGTGACGATCTGAAGCAGCCCGTAGGTGAGCCCGAAGAAGAACGCGCCGAATGTGACCCAGAACAGGATCATCGTGATGGCGCTCGGATTGGGGTTGGCGAAGTCGAAGGCGCCGGGGCGGAAGAGGACGGCGAACATCGCCACGACAAGTGCCGGCGAGCCGACGAGGATCGCCAGCGTCAAGCGGTTGCGCACGAGCGTCTCCAGCGTCCTCCGTGTCAGCACCGCCCATTCGCGTGCGAATCCGATGCCTTGGCGGCTCTCCGGCGCCTCCGGCTGGATCGCGGTCGCGGCGGGGGCGCCATTCTCGCGACGGCTCTCGAACCGCCTCGCCCACTGCTCGGGCGTCTCTTCCGAGGCGAGCCGCTCATAGATCTCCTCGATGCGCTCGACATCGAAGTAGTCCAGCGCCTCGGCCACCGTCCCGACGAACGCAAGGTGGCCCTCACGAGCGAGGAACACCACGCGGTCGGCGCAGGCCAGGTCCTGAACCGAATGGGTGGTGAAGACCACTGTGGAGCCGCCGTCGGCGAGTCCGCGCAACAGTCGCAGCAGTTCGCTGGAGCTCGCCGGATCGAGTCCCGAGGTCGGCTCGTCCAGGAAGAAGACGGGTGGGCTCGTCAGCAGCTCAACGGCGATGCTGGCGCGCTTGCGCTGACCGCCCGACAGTGCGCCGACCTGGACGTCAGCGCGCTGCGAGAGGTCGAGTGCGGTCAGGGCCCGATCCACTGCTGAGTCAACGTCGGCCGAGGATCGGGACTCGGGCAAGCGCAGGGCGGCCGCGTAACGCAGGGTGCGTTCGAGCGGCAGGTCCGCGTGGATGATGTCGTCCTGCGGCACGTAGCCGAGCAGCCTGCGGAAGCTGTCGAAGTTCTCGTAGAGGTCAACGCCGTCGAATCGCACCTCGCCCCGCTCGGCGGGCCGGACTCCTGCCAGCGCCTCGAGGAGCGTTGTCTTGCCCGCGCCGCTGCCGCCGACGACCGCGACGAGCTCACACGCATTCACCGTGAGCGATATGCCCTGCAGCACGCGCTTGCCACCTTTGACCGTCTGCCAGAGGTCGGTCGCGGCGATCTCCACGCCTCGGGTTCTGCGGGCGGCGCCACCAGCGGATGCGGCTGCCGGTTCGGTCCTCGATTCCTGGCCTACGTCGAGTACCAACGAATCCATGGTCCGACTCTCTCACCGGACGAGGCGGAGGTGTGTGCGAAGGGTCACAAGCTCCGGGCATGGGCGCCCGGGGGCGGCCAAGGTCGCGGCACTGTGCCGTCTAGTGAGTGTGCGTGCCCCGGACCGTGCGCCAGGAGTCCCAGGTGATCTTGAGGATCACCGCGGTGATTCCGAGGCCGATCACGGGGTCCGCCACCGGCACGCCCAGCGCGACGACGGCCGCGCTCGCGACCACCGCCAGGCTGACGTAGGCATCCGCACGAGCATGGTTGCCGTCGGCGATCAGCGCCGGGCTGTCAAGCGCCCGGCCGGCACGGGTCCGGATCTGGGCCGCGATCCAGTTGCCGCCGTAGCCGATTATCCCGGCCCCGGCAAGAGCAATGAGGTGGGTCGGGGTCTGGGGGTGAATCAACCGTGAGATCGCCTCACCTCCCGCGACGCAGGCGGAGATGAAGATCGCCGCGACCACGAACAGTCCCGCGTATCGCTCGGCGCGTTCGGATCTGAGCAGGAAGGCGATGCCGAGAGGTATCGCCGTGGCCGCATCGCCGAAGTTGTGGATCAGGTCGGCGAGCAGGGCGATGCTCCCGCTGGCTATGAAGATCGCCGTCTGAGCCAGCGCGGTTATGCCGAGGACCGCGAGCGAGAGTCCGACGGCGCGCAGGCCCTTGCGCGACCGCTTGATGCTTCGGTCTACGAGGCCGTGGGAGTGGCCGTGCCCGTCATGACTGTGAGGCCCGGTGTGCGGGTGCTCGTGGACCCGGGGCCCGTGCCGGTGAAGATCACCGCGTAGTGGCTCGTACGGGATCGAGTGACCGGTCATGGGCAGGAATGGTAGGCAGAAGACATGCTCCTGAAACGGCGTTTGTGAAATCACCGCGAGTCGTCGAGCCCTAGGGCCAGCGCTCGGCCGTGAGCGACTCGTCGGCCTCGATCACAAGGTGGACGCCGTCGAGGTCTGGGTCCTGGAGCGGATGGTCGGAGCGGCGGTGTGGGCCGCGCGACTCGCGGCGCTCGAGGGCTGCCCGCGCGATCAGCCGCGCGAGCGGATAGGGGTCGTCCTGCAGAGGCTCCAGGGATGAGGCGTTGCGCTGCGGCCCCGCATGACGCCAGACGGCCTCGCGGGTCTCTGCGGTGGGCGGGTCGAATCTCCACTCCGGCAGGGGCGGCGGCTCACCTGCCGGTGCGGCGGCTGCTGCGGCGGCGGCAGCGCGGGCGCCGAACACGAAGCATTCGCTGAGAGAGTTCGAGGCGAGGCGGTTCGCGCCGTGGACGCCGCTGCAGGCGCATTCGCCCACGGCGTAGAGGCCCGGGAGCGTCGTCGTGCCGTTGAGGTCGCAGACCACGCCTCCCATCAGGTAATGGGCGGCCGGGGCGACCGGGACCGGCTCGGCGCGCGGGTCGAGGCCCGCGGCGCGGCAGGCGGCGAAGACGTTGGGGAAGCGCTCCTCGGGAATCGGTCGCAGGTCGAGGACGACGTGATCGGAGTCGTCGGCCTCCATGCGATCGAGGATCGCCGCCGTGACCTGATCTCGAGGGGCGAGCTCATCGGTGAACCGCTGCCCTGACGCATCGAGTAACTCGGCCCCCTCACCGCGGAGCGCCTCGGTCAGGAGCGTGCCGTCATGCTCGGTGCCCGGCAGCGCGAGCGCGGTCGGGTGGAACTGGCAGAACTCCAGGTCAGCGAGCGCGGCGCCGGCGGCATGGGCCAGCACGGTTCCTGCGCCGATCGCGCCCCAGGGGTTCGTGGTCCGGCGCCACAGCGCGGCGCCGCCGCCCGTCGCGAGCACCGTGGCGGGGGCCACGATGGCCCCAGCATCGGTCACGACGCCGGCGCAGGAGCTCCCGTCGCTCCAGAGCGCGAGCACCGAGGTCTGCTCGAGCACGCGGATGCGATCGTCGGCGCCGACGAGCTCGGCGAGCCGGCCCGTTATGGCGCGACCGGTCTGCGCTCCTCCGGCATGGACTATGCGGCGCGCCGAGTGCCCGCCCTCCAGGGCGAGGGAGAGATCCCCGTCCGGATCCAGGTCGAAGCGGACCCCGCGCTCGCGGAGCTCCGCCACGGCCGCGTGCGCCTCGCTGGTGAGAACCTCCACCGCTTCCGACCGGCAGAGCCCGCGACCCGCGTTGAGCGTGTCCTGCGCGTGCCGTGCCGGGGAGTCGTCGGCGGCGAGCGCTGCCGCCAGGCCACCCTGGGCCCAGAAGCTCGCGCTTTCGGCGAGCGGCTTTCGCGAGACGAGCGTCACGGCGGCGCCGTGCTCGGCCGCCCGGAGCGCGACGTAGAGGCCGGCGGCCCCGCCGCCGACAACGACGACGTCGGTTTCGATTGGTGGTTCGGCGCCGATCGCCGCTGGGCCGCTCAAGGCGTGGATACGGTATCCGCGACCGTGGGCCTGTATCTCTCCCATCCAAGCTCGCTCGAGCACGACACCGGCGCCCATCCGGAGAACGCCTCCCGGATCCGAGCGATCGAGGCGAGGCTGGATGAGGCCGGCTGGCCGGGTCTGAGCCGGATCGAGGCTCCGCCGGCCACCCGCGAGCAGCTCGCCCGGGTCCACAGCCCAGGCCACATCGATGCGATCGAGGAGCTCTCGGCGCGGGGTGGGGGCATGATCGACGTCGACACGATCGCCAGCGAGGGCTCGTTCGAGGCCGCGCTCCACGCGGCGGGGGGCGCGGTCAACGCGGTCGAGCAGCTGCTCGCCGGCGAGGACGCCTTCGCGTTCTGCGGGCTGCGCCCGCCGGGTCACCACGCCGAGACAGCCCGGGCGATGGGGTTCTGCCTCTTCAACAACGTCGCGGTGGCGGCGGCTCACGCGATCGATGCGGGCGCGGCCGAGCGTGTTCTGGTGCTCGACTGGGACGTCCATCACGGGAACGGGACCGAGGCGATCTTCGCCGAGTCCGACCGGATCCTCTACGCCAGCATCCACCAGTGGCCGCTCTATCCGGGAACGGGACCCGCCGAGTACACCGGGACCGGTGCGGGAGAGGGCTTCACGGTCAACCTCCCGGTGCCGCCGGGCGCGGGCACGGAGGAGTTCCTCGCTCTAGTCCAGCACGTGGTGGTGCCGATCGCGCGCGACTTCCGCCCGGGCCTTCTCGCGATCTCGGCCGGCTACGACGCCCACCGCCGGGACCCGCTTGCGGAGTGCTCAGTGGAGACCGAGGGATTCGCGGACATGGCCGCGTCGATGCGCGACCTGGCGGCGGAGCTCGACGTGCCGGTGCTCGTGTGCCTCGAGGGCGGCTACGCCCCCGATGCGCTGGCGGAGTCCGTGCTCGCCACGGTCGAGGCGTTGGAGGGAGACCACGAGCCCGCCGAGGCGGCGGCCGAGCTCGCCCGGCCTTACGCTGAGCGCCACCGGAACCGGTGGCCGGCGCTCACGACCTGAGCGGCTAGAGCGTCACCCGGTCCTTGAGGTCGGTGAGGAGCGACTTCCGGAAACCCGGCACGTAGTCGAGGTCGTCCACGGAGTCGAACCCGCCGAGACGCTCGCGGAAATCGAGGATTCGCTTGGTCTGGGTCACCGACAGGCCCAGAGAGCGAAGGTCGTCGAAGCTGGCGCTCGAGAGGCTGACCGGCCCGCCTGTCAGTGGCGCCGGGTCGGGCTCCTTCGCGGCGACCGGCCCAGGGGCCAGGTCGGGCTCCTGCTCGGCGACCGGCTCGGGTGCCGGGTCGGGTTCCTTGTCGTCGGCGTCGCCCTTCGGCTGGCGGCTCCCGCCCCTCACGTCGGTCGCCCGGGCGCGCTCCGTCGCTCCGCTCGCCATGTCGGTCACGTCGCCGATCCGGCCCTCAATCGCCTTGTATCGCAGCTCGCGCTCGCGCTCCACCTCGCGGGCGGTCTCGCTCTCGATCTGGGTCGCGCGGCGCTCGGCGGCCAGCGCTCGGTCGTGGGCCTCGTTGAGCTGGCGGCGGGTCGCGGCGAGCTCGCCCTCGATGGCGGCCTTTGCGCGCTCGATCTCCTCCTCGCGAATCCGGTAGCTCTCTCGAGCCTCGCGCTCGGCGCCCTCCCGCGCCGCCGCGACCTCCTTCGCGACTCTCGCGTCGGACTCGGCGCGCAGGCGATCGGCTGGCTGGGAAAGCTGTGCCTCGGTGCGTTCGGCGGCGCGCTGCTCAGCCTCCGCGGCTGCCTCAGGCCTGCTGGCGGGCCTTCGTCTCGCCCTCCTGGCGCAGGGCCGCGACCTGGCCCCGTAGCCACTCGGACGCCGCCGTGCGGGCCTCGACCGCGGTGGCGGCCGCGGCGCTCTCGGCGGCGCGGGACCGCTCCTCGGCCTCCTGGACGCGGCGCTCGGCCGCGGCGACCGCCCGCGCGCGCTCGGCGCGCTCGGCGTTCAGCTCCGCGGTGATGGCGGCGATGCGCTCCTGCGCCGACTTCTCAACCTCGGCGCGGGTCGCGGCGACGGCGTCGGCCTGGGCCTGCTCGGCCTCCGCGCGCAGCCGCTCGGTCTCGGCGCGGAGGCGCTCGGCCTCCTCGGTCCGCACGCGCTCCTCGGTCTCGGTCCGGGCGGCCTCGGTCTCGCGAAGGACCCGCTGCTCAGCGTCCTGCTGCGCCTGCTCGAGGTCGCGCTTCGCGCGCTCCTCGGTCTGCTCGATGCGCTGCTCGGCTGCCGCGATGGCGTTCTCGGAACGCATCTCGGCGGCGGCGATCGACTCCCTCGCCTCCGTCGTGGCCTGTTCGAGCTCCTCCTCGCGGTCGCGGACGCGGGCGTCGGCGGCCGCGGTGGCCTCTTTCTCGGCACGCTCGGTCTCGGCCTGGACCAGGCGCTCGGCCTCGGCGCGGAGGCGCTCGGCCTCCTGGGCGAGCTCCTGCTCCGCGACGCCGACCCGCTCGGCGGCTGCGAGAGCGCGCTCCTCGATCTCCGCGAGGCGGCGGTCGGAGCTCTCGACGAGCCTCGTCTTCTCCTCGCGCTCCTGGGCGAGCTCATCGGTCCGCATCTGGAGCTCGGCGGCGAAGCGCTCCTCGGCCGCGGACCGCGTCGCCTCGACCTCCATGCGGGTGCGCTCCTCTGCCTCCTCGCGAATCCGGTCGATCTCCGACTTCGCGCCCGCCTGGGCCTCCTCGCGGGCGATCTCCTCGATCTGGCGCCGGGTCGTCTCCGCCGACTGAAGGGCCATCTCCTCGACCTCGCGCCGGAAGGCCTCGGTCGCCTCGCGCGCGCGCTCGTCGGCGCTTGCCTGGGCCTCCTCGGCGGCCTCCTGCCGACCGCGGTCCTCGGCCTCGCGGACCTGCTCGTCGGTCTGCGCCTGCAATGTCTCCAGCTCCCGGCGCAGGTCGGCCGTCTCCGCGGCAACCCGCCGGTCGGCCTCGGAGCGGAGCCTCCGCTCGGCTTCGACCTGCGCCTGCTTCGCCGCGGTCGCTCGAGCCTCGGCCTCCTGGACCTGGCTCAGAGCCTCCTGCACCGCTTGGCCGGCATTTGCGTCGCCCGGAAGCGGCGCGGGGGCCGGCGGGCGCTCGGCCGACTTCAAGCGCTCGTCGTACTTGCGCTCGAGGCGCTCGCGCTCGGCGGCGACTCGCCGCTCGACTTCCGCCTCGTCCACGGCAGGGGCGGCGGGCTGCTCCTGCCTCTGCTCAAGTTCCTGCTGCTGCGCGCCCTCGCGAGCCTCGGCAACCTCTCGCTCGAGCTCGGCGGCCTTCTCGCCGGCCTCCTGCGCCTCGCGCTCGGCGCTCGCGGCGCGCTCCTCCATGCCGGTGAGCCGGCCCTCGAGCTCCTCGAGCTTCGCGGCGGCCTCGACCTTCGCCCGCTCGAGGTCCTCCTCGAGCGCGAGGATCTCCTCGATCGAGCGCTGCTCGGCCGCATCGGCCGCATCCGCGGCCGCGACGCGGATCCGCTCCGCCGTGTCGCCGCGGTGTGACGGCGGCTCCACCGTCTCCTCCGGGGGCTCGGCATTGGAATCGCTCACCTCGGTCTCCGGTTCCAAGGGCTCATCGCCCGGCTCAGACTCTTCATCGTCGACCCGCCATTCCTGGGTCGCGGGCATCTCCTCCTCGGCGTCGTCGGGCGACAGCTCTTGGGGGTGGGAACCAGACGGCGATTCGTCTCCCTCGCCACCTTCGGAGTCGGAGCTCCGTCTGAAGATTCCTCGGCGGCGTGCCATGTGCCTCGCACTCTACGAAAGATCCTTGCCACGTTCGATTACTTCGCCATACGCCTCGATCACCCGGTCGGCCATGAGCTGTGCGGAGAACCAGCGGGCGCGGTCGCGTCCCGCCACCCGGGGGTCGTCCGCCTCGAGGTGGGGCTGGATCGCCTCGGCCCACACGCCCGCGTTGAACGGGGCGGCGAGGCAGCCGTCCACGCCGCGGAGCAGAAAGGGCGCGATCCCGACCGGGGTGGAGAACACGGGGATGTCGCAGGCGAGCGCCTCCACCGCGACCAGCCCGAAGCCCTCGTTGTCGGACGTCACCACGACGGCATTGGCGGCGTTCATCCAGCTGGGCATCTGGCTGGAGTCGACGCCGTCGCCGGAGAGCAGTTCGGCGCCCAGCACGTCCGCCAGCTCCCGGGCGCGGTCGTAGCGCTTGACCGGCCGCGAGGTCGCGGCTGGGAACAGGAGGTAGCGGCCATTCGGGTCGAGCCCGAGGGACTCCCGCGCCTCGGCTCGCGATTCCCGGCGGAAGCGGTCGAGGTCGGCGCCGGCGGGGAGGACGGCGTTCGCCCCCGGGCGGCGCGGCAGCGCCGGCCGCTCGCCCTCGGGGCTGAAGAGAGCCAGCGACGCGGCCGCGATCAGGTCAAGCCGGCCCACGAGTCGGCGCGACAGGAAGCCGGTCAGCGGATGGCGGACGTCCGTGCCGTGGAAGGTGACCACGAGGGGCCGCGCGCCGGCCAGCTTTGCGCACCAGCCGGCGAGGCCGAAGTGGGCGTGGACGAGGTCGAAGCGCTCGCGGTGCAGGATGCGCCTGATCGACCGCACCGCCCGCGGGTAGTTGCGCGTGCCGGCCGGAAAGGAGTGGAGCTCCACGTCCACGCCGGATCGCCGCAGCGCGTCGAGCTGGTCGCGAACGAACTGCCCGCGCCACGGCGCTGCCTCGTCGGGCGTGATGTTGGTGACCACCAGGACGCGCACGGCGGCCAGCGTATCCGCGCTTCGACGCGAGTGAGCGTCGTCGTCAGCGCCGCTTCAGCGCGCGCAGGAGCTGATCCCCGCGGGGACTGCCGAGGCCGGTTGCGTTGTCGAAGCCCCGAGTCGCCTTCAGGGAGGAGTCCATGTCTCCGGTGACGAGGTTGGTGGAGATGCCGTCCTGACGGTCGACGCTGTTGCGGAAGAGATTGACCACTTGGGCGAGGTTTGTCCGGACGGCCCGCACGTCGCGAAGGGCCTTGCCCCCGTAGAGGCGGTAGAGCGCGGGGTTGACGAAGCCGTGATGAAGGCCGGCCGCCTGGTCGGCGAGGGCCATGTAGCCGGCAAAGAGAGGCGACGCCACGCTCGTGCCGCCGACCGGGTACTGGTTGTACCGCGTGGATCCGTCGGGGAACGTCTGCGTCTGCCCGATCAGCATGCCGGTGGTGTTATCGCCGTCCATGGAGATGTCGGGGACCACCCGCCCGCGGCCACCCCACCGCTTTGCGAGCGTCCCTGGTACGACGCCCTTCTGGTAGCCGGGCTCGGAGAACAGTCGCGTGGTGCCGCCGGTGCCGCCGCTCTCGAACGGGCCCGGTGGGGACGGCTGCCAGTCTCCGCCCGAGAGCTGCGAGCCGTGCAGGCCCCAGGCGGTTTCGAAGCGGTAGTTGTGCGACGGGCCGATGGCGAGGGTGTCACCGCCCATGGCGGTCACGTGGGGGCTGGATGACGGGTAGTCCGTCGTGACGTAGCCGAACGCAGCCTTGTTGTCGCCGTGGTCGCCGGTGGAGAAGTAGAGGCCGATGCCCTCGGCGATCGCCTGCTTGGCCGTCTGCTCCTCGCTCGCGATCAGTCCCTTCGGGTTCAGAGCGTCCGGGAGGCCGTAAGAATTCGTCACGATCCGCGCCGACCGGTGAGCGACGACCCAGTTCACGGCCTGAAGAAGTCCCCGCCCTTCATCTGCCGCGCTGACCAACGTCAGACGAGCCCCCGGCGCCATCGTGTGTGTGGCCTCGACGTCAAGCGTCTGCTCGGAATACCACGCGTGCTGGAGGTTGGGCCCGCAACGGGTGTGGCAGCCGTGGAAGCTCTTAACCGTCAGGCGCGGAGGCGGCAGCCCGTGGCGGCGGCTGTACTCGGCCAGGTCATCGCGCAGGGTGGGTGACTTGAAGGCGTCGACGACCGCGATCCGCTGACCCGAGCCGTCCTTGCCGGCCTTGATCCGGTGCCTGACGCCGTAGACCGACTGAAACTGATGCGGCCGGTATCCACACACCTCCCACGGTCGCTTCGACCCGTAGGCGCTCGGCTGGTGCAGGGCGATCCTCTCCCCCCAGTAATGCGAGCACGGCCCCGGTACGCGATTTGCCGGGCCCGGCGGCGCCGCGAAGGTCGTCATCGGCGAGAAGTGCGTCTCGTCGAGGCCGACGACCGCGAGAATCGTGCTCGCGAATCGCGTAGGCACCGAGATCGGCTCCGCGGTCGCCCGGAGCTCGCCGGCGCCGGTCCGGTAGACCCGAAGCGAGGTGTGGAAGGCCCGGTCGATCTGCGGGACCCTCCCGGTCGCGTCGAGCAGCATCCGGTTCGCCGACACCCCGGTGACCTTCAGTCCCTGGCCCTCGAGCCAGGCACGGACTGTCCGCACCTCCGTGGTGGTTGGCGCGAAGCGGCCGTTGAAGCGGGCGGGGGAGAGGTAATGCGCGTAGCGGGGGTTGGCCGGATCCGCGACGGCCGCGTTGAAGCGATCGAGCTGTGCCTCATGCCGCCACCGCAGGGCGACGGAGAAGGGCACGGTGCCGCGCGCGTCGCGGAGCTCGTGGGATTTCGTCGCGTAGGGCAGCTGCCCTCCGGCGAGCTCAGTGCGTTGGGCGGCCCCGCCTGCGGCCGCGCCGCCCGCCGTGGTCAGCAGCGCGAGACCGACGGTCGTTGTGATGACGGCCAGACCCAGCGTCACGCCGCGTACCCGCGCTCTGCCTTGCACTGGGAGAGTCGTATCAGACGGGCTTGGCGGCGGAGGGGATGGCCGGGCTCAGCCCGGCGACCGGACGACCTGCTTGAACACCTGCCATGACGGCTTTGGGTCCTGGTTGCTGTGGAACAGCCCGGAGCTCGAGCAGAAGGTGCAGCCGGGGGTTCCCGGCGGCGGATCCCGCCAGCGATACCAGTAGGCGTGGCTGATGTGCCAGCGCTGGCGGTACTTCTTCAGGAGCGGGAAGGCCGCCTTCAGGAGCAGCTTCTGCCCCTCCGGGCCCTGGTTGATCGGCTGGTTCTTGCGGGGCTTCTTCGAGCCCCAGCCGAGCTCGGTGATCCACAGACTCGTGTTGCCGTCGTGGTTGCGCTGCATCAGCCGGCGCATGCGGTCGATCTGGATCAGGACGTCCCCACGTCCGGCGCGTACGGATGCAGCGCGACCGCGTCGAACTTGTGGCGGAATCGCTTGTGCTTGTAGAGCTTCTTGAGATAGGTCCAAGCGTGCATCCGAACGTATCCGGGCATGCCGCCCAGGATGATCTCGGCCTTGGGGTCGACCTTGTCGATGGCGTGGTGGGCGAGCCTGACGAGCTTCCGGTACTTGCTGGGCTTCACGTACTGAGCGCCGCCCTTGATGTTCTCCTCGTTCCAGATCTGCCAGGCCTTGATCGGCCGCGGCTTGGCGTTCGGGAACGCGTGCCGGTAGAGCCCCGGTTTCGTCCAGTACTTGCCGCCGGGGCCGTAGCGCTTGACGGCGGCCTTGAGGAACCTCTGCCAGCCCTGTCGCGCGGCGTGGGTATTGAGCGGTGCGCTGCCAAAAGTGGGCGCCGCCCACGCCGGGGAGCCGGCCACCACCGGCAGGACGCCGATGCCGCGGTTGGCAAGCGCGCCGATCGTCTCGTCGGTGATCTGCCAGTCGTAGGTGCCCTTCTGCTTCTCGACCTCCGACCAGCGAAAGCCCCAGCGCGCGGTCTTGATTCGGCTCTGCTGCATCCGCTCGAGGTCCCGGTCCGAGAGGCAGTTGCCTTTCTTCGAAAACAGCCCGGTTCCCAACAGGCCCGTGCCGCAGCGCACCGCGAACGGGTCGACCACACCGACGAAGCCCTTGCCGCTCGCGCTGGCGGTCGCGGCCACCGCGGCGAGCGCAACCGAGGCAGCGAGCACGGCCACCACGATGCGCATTACGCGTCCCTGAGCTTGCGTCTTCGTCCTCGTCACTCTCACGTCCCCCGGGCTGTTCCCTGCCGCGGCGAAGGCGAAGAGTACGGCAGTGACGGGGCGGGCGGCGTCAGTTGGCCTCTCCTGAGTGCTGAGGCGATGACTTGGCACCAATACGTCTAGATCGGTGCGCCCAGTGCGACCAGCATCGGGCGAAATCCGAACGGGAGGAATCGATGCTCGCAAAGCTCGCCGCATACATCCAGACGCAGTTCCTGCGCCGCACCCGCGGCATCGTCGCCGCGCTCGAGGGCGAGCGCGGACAGGGCACGGTCGAGTACGTCGGCCTGATCCTGCTCGTTTCGCTCCTGATGATCGGCATGGTCGCCGCGATGAAGGGATTTAACGGTAAACAGGGCACGGAACTCGCCGACCTCATCGTCCACAAGATCACAGAGGCCGTGAACGCAATCGCGTTCAAGTAGGCGGCTCCGCCGCCAAGCCGCGCGGTCCCTGCCCGCCCCGATCCCGCGACGACGCCGGGAGGAAAGCGGGCGGCGGCTCATTGCTCCAGCGCTACTCCCTCCGGCGAATCCTGACCTGACAGACTGGCGGCGTGCCGGCCGCGCGCAGCTACGACCGAAGCGCCGCCGATCTGCGACCAGTACAGATCGATCCGGGTTTCGTCCGCACCGCGGACGGCTCGGCGCTGTACGCGCAGGGTGAGACCCGGATCATCTGCACCGCCTCGGTGACCAAGTCGGTCCCTCGCTGGATGGAAGGCTCGGGCCGCGGCTGGGTGACGGCGGAGTACGCGATGCTCCCGGCCTCCACAGGCGAGCGCAAGGAGCGCGACACCAAGAAGGGTCGCCAGGACGGCCGCGGTGTCGAGATCCAGCGCCTGATCGGCCGCTCGCTGCGGTCGGTCGTGGACCTCGAGGCCCTCGGCGAGTGCAGCGTCTACGTCGACTGCGATGTGCTCCAAGCCGACGGCGGCACGCGCTGCGCGTCGATCACCGGCGGGTACGTGGCCCTGCGGATGGCGCTCGAGGCGCTGATCGAGGCCGGGGATCTCGAGCAGATGCCCCTGACCGGGTCGATCGCTGCCGTCAGCTGCGGCATGGTGGACGGCGAGGCCCTGCTCGACCTGGACTACTCGGAGGACTCGCGGGCGGAGGTCGACGCCAACGTGGTGATGAGCGGCGACGGCGGCCTTGTCGAGGTGCAGGCGACGGCGGAGCGCATGCCGGTTTCCCGTGCTTCGTTCGACGATCTGCTCGCGCTCGCGGAGCCGGCGATCGCCAAGCTTCGCGACGCGCAGGAGACGGTTGCGAAACCCAACCTGGACTGACGTTCGAAGCCGCATCGTCCGGGCTCCCGGCGAGCACTATGTTGCGGTCGTGAGCGGAATGCGACGGATCGCAATCGGGTGGGTGGCGTGCATTGTGATCGGGCTCGCGGTTGCCGCGCCGTCGGCAAGCGCCTCGGAGTTCTCGCCGGCCCGCAAGGTCGTCTCCGGCTAGAAGCGCGGCTGCCGGGCGCCGTCCCGGCCCGCCCGAGTAGCGTGGCCCTCTGACAAACTCGCTCGGCTGATGGCGCTGGAACGAGCCGTGGTGGCCACGCGCAACGAGCACAAGCTGCGCGAGCTGCGGCAGATCCTCACGGGGGTAGAGCTGCTGCCCCTCCCCGCGGACGTCGAGCTGCCGCCCGAGGACGCCGAGACGTTCGCGGAGAACGCGCTCGACAAGGCGCGTGCCGCGCACGCCGCCACCGGCCTGCCGGCGATCGCCGACGACTCCGGGATCGCGGCATCGGCGCTCGGCGGCCGCCCCGGTCCCCGGTCGGCGCGATACGCGGGGCCCGACGCGACCGACGAGGAGAACCTGAACCTGCTGCTGAGCGAGCTCGCGGACAAGGACGATCGGTCCGTCGCCTACGTTGCCGCGCTCGCCTACGTCGATGCGGACGGCAACGAGGAGCTGGTCGAGGGGCGGTCCGAGGGGACGCTGGCCGAGGGTCCCCGCGGCACCGGAGGCTTCGGCTACGACCCGGCCTTTGTCCCAGTCGACACGGGGCCCGAGGACGATCGCACGATGGCCGAGCTGGACCCGGAGGAGAAGCATGCGATCAGCCACCGGGGCCGCGCCGCGCGAAGGCTCGCCCAGGTTCTGGTGTCGAAATGGTGAGAGGGACCAAGTCGCGCGCGGCCATCATCAGTGTGGCCTCGAACTCGCTGCTGATCGCGCTGAAGATCGCCGCGGGCGCGATCACGGGGTCGATCGCAATCCTCACCGAGGCCGCCCATTCGGCCATCGACCTCGTCGCGTCGGTGATCGCGCTGATCTCGGTCCGCAAGGCCGACGAGCCTCCCGATCGCGAGCACCCCTACGGCCACGAGAAGGCCGAGAACCTGGCAGCGGCGATCGAGGGGATGCTGATCCTCGTCGGCGCCGGAATCATCATCTACGAGGCAACGCATCGCCTGGTGGTGGGGGCCGACGTCGAGCACCTGGGGGTGGGCCTCGCGGTGATCGGCTTCTCGGCGGTCGCGAACCTCGGCGTGTCGACCTACCTGGGTCGCCGGGCGCGGGCGCTCCGATCCGCGGCGCTCGAGGGCGATGCCGCCCACCTGCGCACCGACGCGCTCACCTCGATCGGCGTGTTCGTGGGCCTCGGCCTCGTCGTGATCACCGGCAGCGACGTGTTCGACTCGATCGCGGCGCTCGCGGTCGCGGTGGCGATCGTCGTCGCCGGTATCCGGATCCTCACCCGCTCGTCGCGCGTGCTGATGGACGAGGCGCCGCCGCCCGAGGAGCTCGACCGAGTCGAGGCCGCCATCGCCCGCGCCCGGCCGCCGGAGATGGTCGGCTACCACAAGCTCCGGGCGCGCCGCGCGGGCGCCCGCAGCTACTTCGACCTCCACGTCCAGTTCCGCGACGGCACCACGCTCGAGGACGCGCATGGTCTGGCTCATCGCCTCCGCGACGCGATCGAGTCGGAGATCCCCGACTCGGACGTCTTGATTCACGTCGAGCCCGAGGGCGCCCTGCACGATCCGGATACGCGCGAGACGCAGCCCTATCGGGCCGGCTGAGACAGCAAGAGCTGCTTCAGAACAGGTTCACGGCCGCCGACAGGCCGACTGCGCCGACCACGATCGGGTAGCCGACGTACCCGTTCACGGCCAGGACGAGTGCGCCGATGGCGCAGATGATGACCACTGTGAGCCAGGAGGCTCGCTGAAGCGACACGGCTATGTATGTTGGCGAAGTGAGCAGCGTCAATGCCGAGCGGGTCCCAGCGGAGGCTGCCGAGGCGGCCGTCGGCCGGCTTCGCGAGATGTCGGCCGACCTGCGCGGATGCGCGCTGATCGGTCCCGGCGGTCAGGTGCTGGCCGCCACCGGCGAGGCTGATCGCTGGGCCGAGCCGACCGCCGAGCTGCTGGCGGCGGCGGACGCCGCCGGCGATGAGCCGGCGAGCCACGTGCACGTGGCCACCGAGGACGGCGAGGCGTTCGCCGTGCGCCACGAGGACCTCGCGATGGTCGCCGCGACCGAGCGCTTCACGCTGGCATCACTCATGATCTTCGACATGCGGGCAGTGCTTCGAGACCTCGTCCGGGAGCTGGCCTGATGGTCCCGAAGCCGCAGCGCACGATTCTGAACAGGGTGTCGAGCTACGCGGAGGAGGCCGCCGCCTACCTGCGCCGGAGGCGCATCACGCGAACCCCCTTCGCCCGGGTCCACTACGAGGGCGGGCGGGCGGTCGCCTACCCGCCCGACACCGACGCCGGACGGGCGCTGTTTCGCGCCGCGGCGAACGTGATCGACGCTGCGCGGGAAGGGGGATCGGCGCCGAGATGACCGAGACCGCAGCGGCGCTGATCGAGGCAGAGCTGGCCGCCCGCATCGTCGAGCGCGCGCTCGAGCACGGCGGCGACTTCGCCGAGGTCTTCTGCGAGCAGCGCGCCGGCCTTGGCCTGGCGGTCGACGAGTCGCGGGTCGAGCGCGTGCAGCGCGGCGCGGAGCGCGGTGCCGGCGTGCGCGTGGTCGTCGGCGAGACGACCTACTTCGCACACGTCGACGGGCTCGGGGAAGCTGACCTCGAGCGCGCCGCCGACGCGGTCGCTGCCGCTGTGCGTGGCGAGCGCTCCGAGCCGCAGGCGCTCCGGGCCCTCCAGGCCGCGCGCTCGCAGGAGATCGAGACGCCGCCGGGCGATGTCCCTGCCGAGCGCAAGGCCGAGCTGCTCCGGACCTGCGACGAGAGCGCGAGGGCCGCGGGCGCCGAGATCGCGCAGGTCATGGCCAGCTACGCGGAGGGCCGGCGCCTCGTCACCGTTGCCAACTCGAGCGGGCGCTTCGCGAGCGACGACCGGACGCGCGTGCGCCTGGGAGTCCAGGTGGTGGCGCGGCGCAACGGGACCGTGGAGACGGGCTTCGAGACCCTCGGTGGCCATCGCGGCTTCGAGCTGGTGGAGGGCGGCGCCGGTGAGCGCATCGCCGAGCGTGCCGCGCAGGTGGCGCTGACGCTCCTGGACGCCGATCCGGCGCCGGCCGGCGCGATGCCGGTGGTGGTCGGCGGCGGCTTCGGTGGCGTCCTCTTCCATGAGATGACCGGCCACGGCCTCGAGGCGGACCACATTCAGAAGGGCGCCTCGGTCTACACCGGCAAGCTGGGCCATAACGTCGCCGCCCCGCACCTCGACGCCTACGACGACGGCCGTCTGCCCGGCGAGTGGGGGACGGATGGCATCGACGATGAGGGAACGCCGACCCAGCGCACCGCCGTCATCCACCAGGGCCGGATCACGTCCTACCTCTACGACCTCGAGCGGGCGCGCAAGGACCACGTCGAATCGACCGGCAACGGCCGGCGCGAGAGCTTCCGCCACCTCCCGATCCCGCGAATGACCAACACCTACATCGCACCCGGCGAGGCGCGGCCCGAGGAGCTGATCGCCGAGATCGACAAGGGCTTTTACGCGGTCTCCTTCGCCGGCGGCCAGGTGGACCCGACGACGGGGGACTTCGTCTTCGGCGTCTCCGAGGGCTACCTGATCGAGGGCGGTGAGAAGACCAAGCCGTGTCGCGGCGCGACCCTCATCGGCAACTGCCTCGACGCGCTGGGGAAGATCGACGCGGTGGCGTCGGACTTCGACATGAAGACGGGCTTCTGCGGCAAGGGGGGCCAGACCGTGCCGGTGGGCACGGGCCAGGGGCACGTGCGCATCCGCGAGCTGACCGTCGGCGGAACGGCCGTCTAGCCGCGCCCGGCCTTACCGGCGGGGCACCACGCGTTCCGCGGCACGTTCGAGCACGGGTTCGGCATGCTCGGCAGCTGCTTCTTGGGCAGCTTGTGCATGACCACCTTGGTCTGGCGCGGATAGTTGTCGGTCGGCAGGCAGGGGCCATCGCCGAGGAGCTGCGTGTCGCACAAGACTTCCTGCGTCAGCTCCAGGTTCTGGTCGGCGGTACCGGTCTGGCCGCACTTGGAGTTGGTCTTCTGAAGCGTCGGCGGGGAGCTGCCGTCCGGCGCCTGGTTTCCCTTGAAGCAGTTGATCGGCTTGCCATTCGAGAGGGTGATCTCGCCGAAGTCGCTGTTGGTGCGATTCCCGAAGAACCCGTTCTTGGAGAACTTGTTGTCGAAGAGCTGGTTGGCCCAGTCGTCGTAGGTGCAGCTGAACCCGGGGAAGAGCGTCGGCGAGCCGCCCTGGCAGTGCTGGCCGGGCGGCGGCGTCTCGTTGTCGGGGTAGGGGATGAAGAGGATGCCCCAGGCGCCGTTGTGGACGATGCGGTTGTCCATGATCGTGTCGAAGCGCCCGCCGGTGATCGTTATCCCGGTCCCAACCGGGCCGAGCGCCGCGGCGCCTGCCGCCGGGACGTTCGGGTTGTTGTTGTCGTGCACGTAGTTGTGAATGAACGCCCAGCACGACTCGGTGCGGGTGATCGGGCTGACCTTTCCCTTCTTGGCGCAGTGGCCGTTCTGCGGTGAGGGCCAGTCGTCGTTGTTCTGGCTGTTGGTGTCGAAGCCGTCCTTGTTGTGGTCGAACTCGGAGTTCTTGACCACCAATCGCCCGCCGGCGTTGGTGCCCGAGTAGCCGAGTGCGCTGTACTCGGACCAGGAGTTGTCGATCTTCTGGTTGCACAGCTTCCGGCAGGCGCCGATGTAGTAGTTGGAGTCGTTGAAGTTGCTCGAGTAGGTGTAGTTCAGGACCCCCGGGCCGTTCGAGTTGCTCGTGAAGAGCCCGTACGCGGCCGCCGTGTCGGGGTTCTTCGGATCGAAGAAGGTCGTGGTGGTGTTCAGATAGGCGCCCCTGTACTTGCCGAGCCCGAGCTGCCCGCTGCCGTCCCCGCCGTTCCACCAGATCTCGTTCCCGCTGCTCGCCGAGCCGCTCAGGAAGTTGCAAGCCGTCAGGTTCTGGATCGTGACGTCGTCCGTTTTCCACACGACGATCCCGTTGCGGCCCATGGCCGACCCGCCCTGCTTGGCGCCGAAGTCCTGGGAATTCTTCGCATCGCTGCACGGCTTGGCAGCGCTCGCCTTGGTGCCGTCGACGATCGTGCGGTTGCGGCTCATCCCCCGGATGTGGAGGTCGGGCGTCTGCACGAGGACCGCGGACGGCGGGATGTCGCTGCCTGCCTTGGGCGGGTTGTTGAGGTCGTTGCGCTCGTGGTAGTCGCCCGGGCCCACGAGGATCCAGTCGCCCTTGTGCGCCGCGTTGACCGCCTGCTGGATCGAGCTGTAGCGGCCGCGCTTGCCGTGGTAGGTGCCAACCGTCAGGACGCGGGCGCCTGCCCCTGCCGTCAACCCGGCCGCGAGCATGACGGCGACTCCTCCCATCGCCACAGCCCCGACAACTGCACGCCGCACTCTGATCCTCCGCGGCCGCATGTCGCGCGGAAATCTACTCCTATCCGCCGAGCCCGGCAACGATTGCGTCCGCGGCCAGTTCCCCCGAGCGAATCGCTCCGTCCATGTAGCCGACCCACTTGGGAGTCAGCTCGGAGGCCGCGAAGTGGACGCCGTCCACCGCGCGCCCGGCCACGTGCCCGATGCTCGTGATCACGCCGGGCGGGCTGTAGGAGCCGTAGGCGCCGCGGGTGAACGGCTCGGCGGCCCAGACGAGCTCGAGGTAACGGCGGGGATGGCGCGCCTGCGGGCCGAAGTAACGTGCGAAACACTCGAGCGCCGCTTGCCGCCGTGCGTGCCGGGACTTGTCGTAGAAGTCGCTCCCGGCGTCGCCCTCGAAGAACCCGACGAGCACGCCGGGCTTGCCGTCGCGCGGCGAGTTGTCGTAGGTGATCTTCACCGGGCCGGCGTCGCTGATCGTGAAGCCGTTGAGTCCCTGCGGCCGCCAGAACGGCTTGTCGTATATCGCGTTGCACTTGATCGCCGTGCCCATGGGCTGGCGCTGCGCGAGCTGGGCGTGGGAGGGGAGGAGGGGTGGGTGGAACTCGATTCGGTCAACCAGCGGCGGCGGCACGGCGACCAGCACCCGCCGTCCCCTCCATGTCCCGTTGCGGGTGGACGCCAGATATCCCGCGTCCTTCCGGCGGATCGTCTCGACCGCGGCCTTCAGCACCACGCGATCGCCGAGCTTCGCGGCCAGCCGCTCGGAGAACTGCTGCGTTCCGCCGACGAACCGGATCGTCTGGGCGTCGCCGACAAGCGTGAACACGTTCCCACCGACGCTGTGGATCGCAGACAGCAGGTCCAGCAGCGAAACGTCGCGCGCCTCGGCCCCGTACACGCCCTCGACCACGAGCTGGATCAGCCACCGCGCGTCGGGGGTGTGCGAGTTCGCCTCGGTCCAGGTCTCGATCGTCTCCGAGTCCCACCGGTCCGCGTTGGCCGCCTTCCACGGCTCATCGCCGACCGTGGCGGCCATCGAGTTGAGCCGCGAGATCATCACCTCGAGCTCCGCGAGCGAGGCCGGGTTGACCGGCGGGACGCTGCCGCTCCAACGTGTGAGCTTCCCGTTCCGGTACATGAGGTTCTTGCCTTTGGCGTAGGTCTCGAACGTCTTGATCCCCATCTCCTTCGCGAGCGCCAGGACCTTGTCCTGGCCGGGGCCTGCCCACTGACCGCCGAGCTCGACGACCTTGCGCCCGTCGATGCGCCGGTCGAAGGTGCGCCCGCCCACCCGATCGCGCGCCTCGAGCACCACGACCGAGTGGCCCTTGTGGCGCAGCCGCGCAGCCGCGGTGAGCCCGGCGAGACCGGCGCCGACGACCACGACGTCGACGTTCCCCTTGATCCGGCGCCCGGCGGCCTGCGCCGATCCGGCGTGGCCGGTGCCCGCGAGGCCGGCCGCGGCGGCGCCCGTCGCGGAGAGCGCGGCGAACCTGCGGCGGCTGATGCGCCGCGAATCCGGCTTCGATTCCTCCGGTGCCATTGGGCGATCGTAGGATCCCGCACCGCCGGCCGCGCCGCCCGGGCTCTAGAGCGGGGTCGCCCCGCCGCTGCGCAGCTCCCAGAACTCCAGATGCAGGCGCTTGGCAGCGGCGCGGAACCTTGAGGCGTAGCGGTCGGGAACGGTCCGCGGTAGCGGGATCAGCAGGGAGCGGCTGAGCAGGCCCTCCCGGTCATCGGCCTCGATCGCCTGGCGGCAGTCGTCGCATGCCTTCCGCTCGCCGCCCTGGATCGGGTAGGACCAGCGCGGACGGAGGCTGCCGCAGAAGTCGCATCGCACGAACACATGTTCGCATGGCCGTCAAGGCCTCGGACGCAGGTGTAGGGTCGAAGACAGGTTGTCTCTCTTTCGCCGCCGATCGCAGGATGCTCCGTCGGACGGGCCGTCCCCAGCGGAGATGCATGGACGCGCCGCGGAGATCTCGGATCCGGGCGCGCTTGGCTGGGAGGTCGTATGGGAGGCGCTCAAGACCGAGGAGCCGGCCGACGACCCGAACACGATCGCCCAGGAGCTCGGGCTGGACGAGGAGCACGAGCTCCATCTCCCCAAGCAGGTGGGGGGCTACGCGACTGAGATGAGCGGCACGCGCCACGGGCGCAGCGTGAAGCTGCGGCTTGGCGTGATGCCCTCGATCTGGAAGAACCAGCCCGCCACCGAGGTGGAGCTCGACTCGCCCGTGGCCCCGTTCAAGGTCCACGCGGACAGTGGCCGCATGGTCATGGAGTCGGGAGCGCTGCCGGAGGTCGACGAGGTCCTTGCCGGGCTGGCCGAGTCGCCGAAGGTGTGGCATGACGTCGTGGTCGAGGGCGGGCCGGACGGGATCCTCGCTCGCCGCCCCATCAAGATGAAGAGCCATCCACAGGGGTACGTGTACGACCTGTGGCTGGTGGAGCGCCTCGCCGACAAGCTCGGCGCCTAGCCTGAGCGCTCCCTACCCGGAGAGGAGCCGTTCGAGCTTGTCGAACGAGTCGCCCCAGCCCTCCCGATGCAGATCCCAGCGCCCCTCGGTCTTGAACGGCCCCTGCGTCAGAGCGACCTCGGTTGACTCGCCCAGATCTCGGAACTCAAGAGCGGCGAGGGTGTCTACGTCGTCCGGGTCGGGCTCCTCCCAGATGAAGGTGAAGACGAGGCGGGCGGGCGCCTCCACCTCGCGGAACTCGCCGATCAGGTGGAAGGCGTCGCCCTCGGGCGGCTGCATCTGGATCCGATAGCCCCGGCCCGGGTCGGGCTGGAAGTCGAGGCTCACAATCCTGAATCCCTCCGGCCCCCACCACTGCGCCAGAACGTCCGGATCCGCGAAGGCGGCGAAGACCTCGGGTCGGGCGGCCGGGAGAACCCGTTCGATCTCCAGCATGAACTCGCTCGACGAACTCCCCATGCGTCGATCCTATGCGGCCAGCTAGATTGCGGGCGATGGAGCTCGCAACGATCGCCGAGCGCGCCGTCCAGGCGGCGCACGCCGCCGGCGCGACCGACGCCGAGGCCTACGTGCAGGACTCGGTGGTCCGCGAGATCCGCGTCTTCGACGGCGAGGTCGAGAGCCTCACCGACGCCGGGCAGCGCGGCCTCGGCGTGCGCTGCTGGATCGATCACCGCTCCGGCTACGCCTACGGCACAGACCTGAGCGACGAGGGCCTCAGTGGCATCGCCGCCGGCGCCGTCGAGGCGGCCCGGATCGCCGACCCGGACGAGTTCATCGCCGCGCCCGAGGCCGCCGGCGGCGAGGCGCCCGAGATCGAGGGGCTCGTCGACCCGACCCTCGCGGACTGGACGACTGAGCAGAAGATCGAGCTCGCGCAGGCGGTCGAGCGCGCCGCCCGCGCCGCGGACGACCGCGTCGTCGCCGTCGAGACCACCGTCTACGCGGACGAGGAGGAGCGCGTCGCGCTCGCGTCCTCGACCGGCCTCTCCGGATCCTGGGAGGCGACCAGCGCCTACGCCTACCTGCAGGCGATCGCCGAGGCGGACGGCGACAAGCAGACCGGCCTGGGCCTCGGGTTGGGCCGCTCGCCGCAGGCGCTCGACCCCGAGGAGATCGGCCGCGAGGGCGGCGAGCGGGCCGCGTCGCTCCTCGGCGCCACCAAGCCCTCCTCGCGCACCTGCCCCGTCGTTCTCGACCCGCTCGTGGCCGCGAGCTTCGTGGGCATCATCGGCGGGACCCTCTGCGCGGACGCGGTCCAGCGGGGCCGCTCGCCGTTCGCCGGGATGCTCGGCGAGGAGGTCGGCTCCGCCGCGCTCACGCTGACCGACGACGGTATCGACCCCACGGGCCTCAACTCCGCTCCGCTCGACGCCGAGGGCGCGCCCCGCGGATCGAACTCGCTGATCGAGGCCGGGACCCTCGCCGCCTACCTGCACGACTCCTACACGGCGCGCCGCCAGGGCGACGGGACGCGGACCACCGCGAACGCGTCGCGCTCGGGCTACCGCTCGCCGCCGTCCGTCTCCACCTCCAATCTCATCGTCGGGCTTGGGGAGAAGTCCTTCGAGGAGCTCCTGGCCGAGGCGGAGGGCGGCGTCTTCGTCACCGACGTCGCAGGCCTTCACTCGGGCGTCAACCCGGTCTCCGGCACGTTCTCTGTCGGGGCGACCGGCAGGCTGATCGAGGGCGGGGCGCTGGCGGCCCCGGCCGACGAGTTCACGATCGCCTCCGACCTCACCTCGATGCTGAAGGCGGTCGCCGCCGCCGGGCGCGAAGCGCGCTGGGTGCCGTTCGGCGGCTCGGTCAAGACGCCGGCGATCTTGATCGCCGAGATGGCCGTCGGCGGCGTCTGAGGCGCGCGGCTAGGCGACCGGCGTCGGCGGGCCCAGGTGGAAGCCCTGGGCGTAGTCGACGCCCAGCTCTTCCATCAGCTTGAGCGTGCGCTCGTCGTTCACGCGCTCGCCGACCGTCTCCCGGTCCAGCGACCGCGCGACGTCCACGATCGAGCTGACGATCTCGCGGTCCACACGGCTCGAGGTCAGGCCCCTGATCAGGTCGCCGTCGATCTTGATGTGGTCGACCGGTAGGTGCTTGAGGTAGAAGAAGGAGCCGAAGCCCGAGCCGAAGTTGTCGAGGGCGAAGCCGCACCCAAGCTCGCCCACCCGCTCCGCGAAGGCGCGGGCGCGCTTCAGGTCCGCGACGGCGATCTGCTCGCTCACCTCGAGGATCAGGTTCGCGGGGTCGACCCCCTCATCACGCAGGGCGTCGGCGAGAGCGTCGGTGAACTCGGGGTCCTCCATCGTCTTCGTCGCGACGTTCACCTCCAGGCGCAGCGGCTCGCCGTTGGACTCCGCGGCAATCAGGCCGACCGCCCGGTGAGCCGCGCGGCGGTCGAGCTCCTGAACGAGGTCGAAGCGCTCGGCGTCCCGCAGGAACGCGTCGGGCGGCAGGATGTCGCCCTCCGGGCTCTGCATGCGGATCAGCACCTCGTGGCGGTGGACCTCCCGGCTGGCGAGATGGACGATCGGCTGGCGGTAGAGCACGATCCGGTCCTCGTCGAGGGCCTCGCGGATCTGATCGGCCCAGGAGCCGCGGCCCTCGGTGCGCGGCGGCAGGCGCCGCGAGTACATCGCCGCCCGGTCGCCGCCGGTGCGCTTGGCCTCGTACATCGCCCGGTCCGCGGCCCCGACCGCCTCGTCGGCGCCGGTGAAGTTGCGGCGCAGGCTGGTGAGCCCGATGCTGATGGTGGGCCGGATCGGCTCGGCCGAGGCGACCTGCTCGTGATTTCGAAAGCGCTCCAGGAGGTCCTCGGCGACCGCCGCCGCCTCGTTCACCCGTGAGCCCCGCAGCAGTACGGCGAACTCGTCGCCGCCGAGCCGGCCGACGGAGTCGGTCTCCCGCAGGCGATCGCGCAGGAGCTCCGCGGTCTGGCGCACCAGGGCGTCCCCGGCCTGGTGGCCCATTGCGTCGTTCACGCGCTTCAGGCCGTCCACGTCGAGCATCAGCAGCGAGCTGGGATGCCCGTCGCGGCGCATCAGCTTGATCTCCAGGTCGAGCTCCTCGACCAAGCGGCGCCGGTTGAAGAGGCCGGTGAGCGGATCGTGGTCGGCGAGGAACTGGAGCTGGCTCTCGAACGACTTGCGCTCGGTGACGTTGGTGAGCATGCCCTCGTAGTGGATGCGGTCCCCGGCCTGCAGCACGCCCTCGTCGCGGACCCAGATCACCCGCCCGTCCTTGGTGATCATCCGGTACTCGGAGGCGAGCGGGACGCCGAGTATCGAGTCGCGCTCCTCCTCCTCGAGCACCCGGTCGCGGTCCTCGGGGTGGATGCGCCGCGCCCACAGCGTCGGGTCGGCCGTCCACTCCTCCTGGGAGAAGCCCAGCATCCGCTCGAGCTGCGGCGAGACGTAGGCCCAGGCGCCCTTGGGCCCCGGCTCGGCGATGTAGCTGACCGCTGGGAGCTGCTCGACCAGGTTGCGGTAGCGGCCCTCCGCCTCCTCGAGGAGCTCCTGCGACGCGATGAGGTCGCTGATGTCGGTCGCGATCACCACGACGCTGGTCACCCGTTCATCGTCGCCGCGCAGGGGGGAGGCATTGAACATCAGCTCGACCGTGCTGCCGTCCTTGCGCTTGGCCGTCATCCGCCTCCGGAAGTGCGCTTCACCGCCGAGAAGCTGCTCGAACGCCGCATCGACACCGGGCAGCCTTTGATTCGCGTTGAAGTCGCGGACGTGGCCGCCGACCATCTCGTCGGGCTCGAAGCCCAGAACCTCGCGGCAGGCCTCGTTGATGAACCGAATCCGCCCGTCGACCCCGATCAACGCGATCACGTCGGTCGAGGTCTCAACGAGGGCACGGTAAAGCCGATCCGCGCCCCCACCCGGGTTTGGGTCGGCTGACATCAAATAAGTCCCGTCCGGCGTTTACCGGGCACAGGACTCATCGACCGTTCGGCTGAATCCCTTCAATACGGCCTCTCCTTGGCCAACGGATGTCCGCGTCTCTTAGGTCTCCAGATTAGGGCTACCCCATACAAGCGTCCGCTACGCAGTCGGGCACCTTCACTTCCTCACGTCAACGCAATCCGCGTCCGGAAAGCGGGCGTAGATTGCGTTGACCCCGCAGTTATGCGCGTCGGGCCGCAGCGGATCCCCCCAAGTTCTCGCTATTTGCGGACTTTGACCGGCGCACGGGCCTGACGCGAATGCTTGCATCAACTCACTCGATCCGGTGAATTGGAGGGGGAGATGTGGTGACCGGGGGCGCGTGCCGACTCGGTGGGGTTCTGATCGTTGGAAGTCTCGTATGACCACGGTCACCTCTTCCCGCGCCGTCGCGGTCCCATCGGGGGAGTCGTCGGCGTGGAGGGAGCGATCGGCGCGCCTGTACGAGGAGCTTCGACGGCCCGCGCGGGCGATGGTGCGGCGGGCATTCCGCGGTGCGTTCACGGATGACGAGGTCGAGGACGTCTACTCCAACGCCTGGGTTGGAACGCTCCGTGCCCTGGAGCGCCGTCACGCCGATCTGGACGACGAGGAGATCCGCAAGTACGTCCTCACCGCGGTTGCCCACCACGCGAGCAAGGAGCTTCGACGGCGAAAGCGCCGCCCGGTGTCACCGCTCGAGGGCGTTCATGCCGTGCCCGATGGCGGGCTCACCCCGGACGAGACGGCGGCGAAGCGGGAGGACTCTCAGATCGCGCGCGACGTCCTCTCGAGCCTCCCGCCGCGGCGTCGTGCGGTGATGCTCCTGCGGTACGGCTGGGGCCTGGAGCCGCAGCAAGTCTGCGGCCTGGTCAAGGGACTGTCGCTGCGCGCATATCGAAAGGAGATCACGCGCGGTGTCGACGAGCTCGCCGCGAAGCTCCGCCAGGTGCAGACGGGCGAATGGTGCTCGGACAGGGAGCCGCTTCTCAAGGCATACGCCGCGGGCGTCGCCGACGACGAGCAGCGACTCCAGGCGCAGCAGCACCTCTCCCATTGCCGGCACTGCACAGGCTTCGTCGGGCGCCTCAGTGGGCACCTCCACGACATCGGAAGCGCGGCCGCGATCCCCGCGGCAGCAGAGGCCCTCGGCGACGGGCGCTTCTCGCTCGTGGATCGGGCGGTCGAACTCGCTCATCGCGTGAAGGAGTCGGGAGCGGATGCGCTTTCCCGAGCATCGAACGACGCAGCGCAGGAGAGCTCCGCTCAGACGATCAGCGTCTCGAGCGGCGCGCGTGGCGCCGGCGCGGCGGGCACCGGTCTCCTCGCCAAGATCGCGGGAGCCGGGACCGCTGGAAAACTGGCGACCGTGTGCCTGGGCGGTGGGATCGCCGCCTCGGCCTGCCTCGCCACCGGTGTTGTGCCGGCGGAGCTCCCTGGCCTCGACGGCGGCTCGAGGCCGGACAGACCGACCGCCACCGTGAGGCCCGCGGGCCATGCCACGACCGTTCAAACCGCGGAGCTCGGTTCACCATCCGACGCGAGCACGCCGCCCGCCCCTCCGCCGGCCCCTGGCCCGCGTCCGACGACGACGACCCCCACGCCGCCGCCGCCAACGACGACGACCACAACACCGCCGGTTCCGACGACCACGACGCCGGTTGCACCGACCGCTCCTCCGAGCGATCAGGAGTTCGATGTGGCTTCGGCAGCGCCGAGCTCGAGCGGTGGCAGCTCCTCTTCCGGTGGGGGCGGGAGTGGCACGGCGGCCACGAAGGAGTTCGGGCCGTGACCCGAGCGCTTGCGAGCTGGCGTTCCACCGTGGGCGGCGCAGTCGTCGCCGCGGCCCTGATCGCCCCATCCATGGCATGGGGGACGGGGCAGACCTACGAGGTCGTCCAGTGCGATCCCCTGAACCGCGGGGTCGCGGGCGCCGCCCTCCAGGACGCGCCTTCGTATGCGGTCAAGCAGGGATGCGGCGACCCGAGCGAGGACCATGCGATCAAGATCAGCAACACCCGATTCGCACAGCAGGGGCGATCGGGACGAGTCCGCTGGTCCACGCAGTCGCCGAGCCTGGGAATCGTCGGCGCGTCAGTCCAGGCCAGGCTCCGCCGAGACCGGGGACACATGGCCCGGCTCTGGATGGCGGACGCCGACGGCGACGAGCTCGCCAGGGTCGCGACCGGCAGCAAGAACGCAACTGGCTTCCGGCACTACTCGTGGCACTCGTCAGGCCCGAGGGCCGAGCAATTCACCGCCCACCTACGCTGCGACCACCGGGGCGGCTGCAAGCACTCCGACATCGCGAAGACCTGGCTGCGAAACATTCATTTCGAGGTCGCGGACTACGCGGACCCGCGGCTGACGCAGGTGGGTGGCTCTCTATTCGGTCCTGGGTGGGTTCGAGGTGGACAGAGTGTCTCCGTTCTTGGAGTTGACTCCGGTTCCGGAGTCCAACGGATATCTCTGGTAGCCAACCACGGGGCGCTGGCATCCGGTGCCGGCGTTTGTGACCGGGTTCAGGGAACAGCGGCGACCCAAGCCTTTTCCCCTGCGAGCCCCGATTGAGTCTTGATTCACCTGTCATCACGAGCAGAGGGCCCTTCCGCGACGGGCTGAATCTCCTGTCGGTCTGCCTGCTCGACTTCGCCGGGAACCGGACCTGCCGCGAGGGCTCGGTACATGTCGACAACACGCCACCGACGCTCTCGTTCACGAGGTTCCAGAATCCAATGGATCCGGAATTAGTCCGCGCACCCATCGTCGATGCGACATCAGGCATCGCCTCCGGACGCATCTACTACCGGCCTGTTTGGCGATGCAGACTGGCGACGACTACCCACCAAGCATCGGTTCGGTCAGCTTCGGACACGCGTGAACTCCACGCTAGATCCCCCCGGGAGATACGAGTTCATGGCACGTGCCGCTGATGTCGCCGGCAACACCACGGTCACGACACAACGCTCGAACGGGCGGCCCATGGTCTTGACGTTCCCGCTGAAGTCGGGCGTGCAGCTGCAGGGGCACCTCTCCGGCGGGTCCCATCGGCTCACCGTGGGATATGGCCGGCCCGCAAAGGTGTCCGGCATCCTGCGCGACGCATCCGGCCAGCCCTTGGCTGACCAGGACGTCACGGTCACGGAGCATTTCGGGGATGGCGCGCTGATCGACACGCGCGTGCGAACAGTGAAAACCGACCCTGACGGTCGCTGGAAGGAGCGTCTCCCGGGTGGTCCATCACGGACCGTCAGCGCGACCTATTGGGGGACCCGGCGCTATCTCCCCGACGCCACGACAGCGGGCGCGCTGCGCGTGAAAACGAAGGCGAGCCTCCACATCTCCGATCACCAGGTGCGAGAAGGGCACCGGGTCGCATTCAAGGGACGTATCGGGCATCTCGCCGCCCGGATTCCTGCTGGTGGAAAGCTGGTCGAGCTCGAGGTCAAGGACGGCAACAGTTGGCACACGGTTCGCCATCCGTTCTATACGAGGGCGAACGGCAAGTATCGACTCAGATACCGCTTCGCTCGCTTCTACGTATCGAACGTTCGCTACAGGTTCCGCGTCAGAGTGATCCGCGAGCGGAACTGGCCCTACAAGGCACCGGTAAGCTCGCGGGTCCGGAAGCTTGTCGTCAAGGCCCACTAAGTGGACCGCGAGGGGGGACGAGTGAAGATCAGCCGGCACCTAACGTATGCCAACGTCACCGCGACGCTGGCGCTAGTTCTCGCGCTCGGCGGGGGGGGCTGCCTACGCGATAGACAAGATCAACTCGCGCGACGTTGTGAACGGGTCGATCCGATCGGTTGATCTGAAGAATCACAGAGCCGTTCGCGGCATCGACGTGGCCCGCAACAGTCTGACCGGGAAGCAGATCGATGAACGACGCCTCGACAGTTCATCGATCGCACAAGTCAGAGGCGTTGAAACTGGCGGTTGCGCGTTGCTCGTGACACCGAAAAACTGCGTAAGTGCTCCCCTCACACTCACGGCACGGTCGCGGGTCCTCGTCATTGCGACCGGGAATCAGGAGAGTCTCGGCGGCCCCGGACAGGCGTCGTGCCGGGTAAGCATCGACAATCGTTCCCAGCCCGTTGCAGTCGACCCCGGTGAAGTCGCCTCGGACAACACCGCCCTAACTGCGACCAATGGCTTTGCGCGGACATTTGTGTCGGCCACCCCACTCTCCGCTGGCAAGCACACAGTTGCGTTGTCGTGCAAGCGGCTGATCGGGAACGTCCGGATCGATTCGCCGACGATCGCTGCTGTGGCCGTGGGCGCGGGCTGAACGTAGCCTCGACCTTCGGACTCGCTGCCACCGAGGACGTCGAGTCAAGTGAATCGACATCCGGAAACCGGATGCGGATCAACTTGATCGGTGGGTGTCGGCGCAACTCGCGCCCTCCCCTCGGTTTCAAGCAGCAGGTGGCGGACAGGCAAAGAGCCCCGGGCGGGACTACGGCGCGCGGCGGATGGATGCTCGTCGCGGCGCTGGCGGGGCTCTTTGCCTTCACTTCCAGTGCTCTTGCCAAGCACGCCGGAGCGCTCGACCGCTCGTTCGGCGGCAAGGGCTTCGTGTTGACGCGGCCCGCCGGCCACCGCGGCAACGCCAACGCCGTGGCGGTTGGCAAGAAGGACAAGGCCGTCGCCGCAGGCGCCAGCGGCGGGGGATTCGGGGTCGTTCGCTACACCCGCCACGGAAAGGTCGATTCGTCGTTCGGCGGCGACGGCGTTAAGACGTTGTTCGGTGACGGCAACGCGGGAGCGTTCGCGGTCGACGTCGGTAAGCAGGGAGCGGTGGTGGCGGCGGGCCAGGTGTGCCACCGACACACCGGCTGCTTCTTCGCGGTCGCGAAGTACGACTCCAAGGGGCGACTCGACAAGGGCTTCGGGCACGACGGTCGCGTAGAGCTGGGCTTCGGAACCGGCGACAGCACGGCGACCTCGGTCGCCTTCACCCGTCAGGGAAAGATCGTCGTGGCCGGATACACGTGTAGGACGACGGTCGACTGCGATTTCGCACTCGCGCAGCTCCTGCCGAACGGCGATCCGGATCCGCTGTTCGGCTCCAGCGGCGACGGTAAGGTCGTCACAAGCTTCCAGGACCCGGCCGGTGATCCGATCAGCACCAAGGCACGCGCGATCGCGATCGACTCGCGCGGCCGCATCGCACTGAGCGGCGCCCCATCCGGGCGCTGGACCCTCCTCGCGCTCTACAAGCCGCGCGGCCATCTCGTTCGCTCATTCGGGAACGACGGAAAGGTCGTGAAGGACCTGCCCCACATGAACGGCGTCGAGGGGCTTGCGGCCGACGCCAACGACAAGATCGTGGCGGTAGGCGTGGACAGAGGGACACGCGGCGGCCGGTGGGCGCTCGCGAGGTTCGGCAAGGACGGCGGCCTTGATTCCTCCTTCGGCAACGACGGCAGTGTGGTCACCGGGTTCCCCGGGCCGCGGGTCGCGGCGGCGCTCGATGTGGCCATCGACTCGAGGAACCGGATCGTCGTCACGGGCCCGCCCTATTTCTCACTCGCCCGCTACCAGCCCAACGGCAAGCTCAACAAGTCGTTCGGCCACGACGGCCGGGTCACCAAGAACATCGGCGGAGCCTCAGCGGTGGCGATCGACTCCCGCAACCGGCCGGTGGTCGCGGGCCCCGCTTTGCGGCCGGGGCTCTTCGCCGTCGCCCGGTTCTTCGGCTAGCGCCTAGAGGTCGTAGCGCGCTAGGTCCGAGTCCAGGCGCTCGCGTTCCTCGGAGTCGAGCGGCTCGCTGCCATTGGTCTCGGCCTTTTCCTCGCGGGTTCGGCCGGCGCGGCGCCAGCGGCGCAGGCCGAATCCGATCGCGAACGCGGCGATGATGATCGCGATGCCGGGGACCAGCCATGCGGTGAGGTCGAAGCCCGACTTCGGGGGCTCGGCGAGGACGGCGGTGCCGTACTGGGCGACGAGGTCGTCGATGATCTCGCTCTCGGTCTTGCCCTGAGCGATCTCGTGGCGAATGAAGGCGCGCTCGCGGTCGGCCTGGGGCGAGAACGAGAGGTTGAGGGCCGTCCCGCACACGGGGCACATCACCTGGTCCTCGATTGCGGGGAGGTTCGCCTGCGCCTGTGGCGGGGTGCCGGGCATCGCGCTCGTGGCGAGCGCGGCGGCGGGGAGTAGGAGCGCCGCGGCGATCGCGAGCGCGGCGACGGTGGTGTGGCCCACGAGCCTCACTGCTTCGCCTTCCCGGTGATGAACGGGGTTACGTTGGCGTCCAGGTAGCGCTCGGTGACCGGTCCGAGGCTGTGGAGGACGAGCTTGCCCTGGGGGTTGACGAGGAACGACTCGGGGACGCCGGTCGTCTTGAGGTCGTTGGTGGCGAAGTCGCCGTTGCCGTCGTGCAGCTGCGGGTAGGTGATGTTGTGGTCCTTCACGAAGTGGAGGCCGTCGGTGGACAGGTCGTTGGTGTCGACGCCGACGATGGTGAAGTCCCTGCCTCGATTGGCGTCGTAGTAGCGCTCGAGGTCCGGGGACTCGCTCTGGCACGGCGGGCACCACGAGGCCCACACATTCACCAGTACCCAGCGGCCTCGGTAGTCGGCCACGGAGCCGCTCCCGTTGCCGTCGAGCTCGGGTAGGGAGGTTGTCGCGCCAGGGACCACTTGGCCCAGCGCAAGGGCGGAGCCGCCCTTCTTCACCAGGCCGTAGGTGAGCAGGCCGACGACGGCCAGCGCCGCCAGGACGACCACGGTCGTTCGCACGCTCACGACAGGAAGGGTAAAGAGGCGGCGCGGGCGCCTAGAATTGCGCCTCCGCTGCGGACGTAGCTCAGCTGGTAGAGCGCGAGCTTCCCAAGCTCGAGGTCGCGGGTTCGAGACCCGTCGTCCGCTTCTTCCGTGGGGCCTTGGCCGGCTTCTGCTCTCACGCGAAAGCAGAAGTCACGCAGCAGAGATGTCGCATACCTGGGACCGCTACTCTGGTTGCAGGTAGGCGTTTAGGCCGCTAATCGGCGGATTTCACGGGAGGGACGGCATGGGAACCAGGACGAAGGCCTTGGCCACGTTCGGGTTGGCGGGCGCGTGCGGGGTGCTCGCCCTGCCGAGCGTGGCGAGCGCGGCTCGTTCGGGCGTCACGCTTCACACCTTCCAGGGCGGCGGGTTCGAGGGCTTTGTGTTCAGCCCAAAGCCCGGCCAATGCGCGGATGGTCGCGCGGTCAAGGTGTTCAAGCAGACGGGGAAGGGACAGAACCCAAAGGGAGACAAAAGGGTGGCCCAGGCCCACGCGTTCAAGAACTCCGGCGGCAAGTACAGGTGGCATGCGCTCCATCATCAGCCTCATCCTGGCAAGTACTACGCCCGGGTCTCCGCGACCTCCGGATGTCAGGCGGATAAAAGCAAGGCGCTTCACATCTCCGCGCGGCCGAATACGAAGATCACCGACGTGAGCATCAGCCGGAACAAGCGCCAGGTGATCTTCGCGTACAAGGGCTCTGGTGGCCTCCCGCCGTACCGCTACAAGTGCAAGCTCGACAATCGCGCCGTACAACCACTGCGCAGGCAACTCGAAGCTGTACAAGAACGTCAGTCGCGGCCATCACGTCTTCAAGGTCCGGGCCGTCGGCCACAACGGAAAGAGCGACCGGACGCCCGCCAAGCGCGGATTCCGCATGTAGCTGCGAGAGACTTCGACTATGTCCGAGCCCACCCAGCCCGCCGGCTGGTATCCGGACCCCAACTCGGATCGTCGCTGGCGCTGGTGGGACGGCGCGTCTTGGACCCATAACACCGCACCGCGCTGGTCCCCGATCGAGGTCGACAAATCGCACATCCGACCAGGCGCCTGGGCCTTCGCGCTCGCAGCGATCCCGGCCCTAATCGGCATCGCCGCAGCGATCGTGCTCGTCGTCGGGGCCGTAAACGCGGGGACGCGGACGGTCGACCGTTTCACCGCCCCACTCACCCACTTCACTGCGCCCGGGTCGGCGGCGGTGAGCCTGCAAGGGGGCGAGGGGCAGACGATCTACACGACCGCTGCGGGCTCTCGCCGCACGGGGCCACCGAACAGCGGCGATCTCAGCTGCACGGTCCGCGGTCCCGACGGTCAAAGTGCGGCCCTCAGTGCAAACGACAATGTGACCCTGCGCCAGAACGGGACGCACTACCGGTCGCTCTACGACTTCACCGCCCCGGCCGCGGGCACCACGCGGGTCAGCTGCCGGCCCACCCTCCGGGCGCGTGGGCCGCTTGAGCTTGCGATCGGGCCGCGCTTCGAGGTCGGTGAGGTCGTCGGCATCGTCCTGCGGGTCATCGGCGCCCTGGCCGCGCTCTTTCTCGGGTTCGGCCTCGGCGTCGGAGTCGGAGTGCTGGTCGGCGTGCTGCGCGACCGCAGCAAGCGGAGCCTTCAGGCCCAGGCGGCGGAGAAGCCTCCGCCGGACGCCCCGGCCGTGGGCTAGAAGTGGAAGCGGTGGTGCTCGAGCCGCGGTGGGTGCGCGTGCTTGGCGCTCGCGGGCAGGAAGCGGAAGGTGATCACCGCGCCCAGGAGCAGCACGACCAGGGGAACGATGAGGGCCGCCGAGACCGCGCCCGCGCTTATCGATGGTCCGTCGTTGAGGTTCTGGAAGATCGCGCCGCTCGCCGCGAGGAGGAGCGCCCCGGACATCAGGCGGACCATCCCGAGGACGCCGGCCGCCACGCCCGCCTTGGTCCTGGGCAGAGCCGCCATCGCCGCGCTCGAGACCGGCGCGTAGAGCAGCGCCAGGGAGATCCCGTAGACGAGGAATGGAACGAACACGGCCCCGTAGCCGTAGTTTCGGCTCAGCAGGGCGATGGCGGCTGTCGCCGCCGCGCAGACGAGGAGCCCACTGACCAGAAGCGGCCTGGCTCCGACGCGCTCCATCAGCCTTCCGGTGAAGGGCGAGATGAAGATCATCGGCAGCGTGATCGGCAGGATCAGTGCGCCGGCCGCGATCACCGAGTAGCCGAGTGAGCCCTGCAGGAACTGAGGCTCGTAGAACATCACCGTCCAGTAGGAGCCGACCAGCGCCAGCGCCGCCACCGTCGCGCCCAAGAAGATGCGGTTGTCGAACAACGAGAAGTCGACCAGCGGCTCCTCGACTCGGTGCTCGACCACCCAGAAGGCGGCCAGTAGGAGCAGGCCGCCGACGAAGGGGAGCAGCGCCGCGGCACCCCAGACCTCGGACTCGACCATCGCCAGGACGACCAGGGCGAGTCCTCCCGTCACCGTGATCAGCCCCTGCACGTCGATCCGCTGGCTGGATTCCTCGTCGCGGGTCTCGGTCGCGAAGACGCGGATGATCGCGATCGCCGCCGCGCAGAACGGCAGGTAGGTCCAGAAGATCCATTGCCAGCCGATCGAGTCCACCAGCACGCCGCCTAGGAGTGGCCCGATCCCGAGGCCGATCGAGGAGATCGCCGCCCAGACCCCGACCGCCGTCGCCTGGCGCTCGGGCGGGAACGCGTTGGAGGCGATCGCCAGGCTGAGCGCGAACATCGCGGAACCGCCGATGCCCTGGATCAGCCGCGCCCCGATCAGCATCTCCTCGCCGGTGGAGAGCGCCGCGACGACCGCGCCGAGCGCGAAGACGACCACGCCGCCGATGAAGACCTTCCGCCGGCCGAGGATGTCGCCCAGCCGGCCGCAGGTGATCACCGTCGCGGCCAGCATCAACAGGTAGGCGTTCTGCACCCACTGCAGGCCCGCCTCGGAGAGGCCGAGGTCCTTGTCGATGACCGGCAATGCCAGCACGACCTCGGTCGAGTCGAGCATGAGCACGAACAGCCCCAGGCAGGACCCGACAAGCACCCACCATGTGCGCCCGGTGCTCATTTGGCAGACGAGAGGTTGACTGGCCGACCGGCGGCTAGCCCGAGCCGACGCTCACCGCGTCGTTGCTGAGGTGAAGGGTTCCGGTGACCCCGTTTGCGCCTCGGAACTGGATTTCGCCGGTCTTCTGGGCCGAGGTGCCGACGTCGCGGCCCGTCGGCGCGCTGGTGATCGTGACCGGGCCGCTGCCCTGGACGTCCACGTCACGGGCGTTCTGCTTCACGTGGACGAAGTCCTGGCGGAAGACGACCAGCCGGCCGGTGCCGTGGTGGTCGGGGTTGGCTCCCGCGTAGACGGCGGTGAAGTTCTTGTGGTCTGAGACCCGCCAGCTGTTGGTGACCGGCCACAGCTCGGCGGGCTGAATCGGGCCGCCCTGGCTCGCTCCGTGGCCGACGATCCGCGCCGCGTAGGTGTGCTGCATCTTGGTGCCTGGCGGGCCCTGGTTCTGGTGGCGCGAGCCCGGATGCTTGGTCCTCGTCTTGGGAGGTGCGCCCGGGCCTCCGCCGCCGCCCTTGGGGTGCCCGCCGCCGCCTCCGCCTCCGCTTGGGGGCACGTTGGCGCTGGTGGTGGTGGTGGAGGAGGTGGTGCTGCTTCCGCCCGACCCGCACGCCGACACGCCCACGGCGACGGCGACGGCGATGGCCGCCGCCGCGACGGTCAGGGTCATAGGCAGCCGCGAGCGTCGCATGGTCGGGGCCTCAGCCCTCCTGAATATTGATGAGCTCGCGCCCCACGCAGTCGTTCTGGTGGCGCAGGCGCTTCCAGCTCTGGCGGACCGAGATCGGGAACCCCTTGGTCGCAGTGGCGCCGTAGAAGCAGAACTTGTGATGGCGGTGGGTGTGGTCCCAGCGGCGGCGGACCTTGGACCACTGCTTGACGTGGACGGACCTGTAGATCTCCGGAAGGGGCTTCTTGATGCCGCCGAAGGAGACCTTGGCAAGGTCGCGGTAGTCCCAGTGGTTGGCGCAGGTCTTGCCCTCGGGTGGGCACTCCGAGGCCGCGCCGTAGTTGAAGAACAGCCCGCCCTTGGCGCCGCGGGTGGCGCCGCTGACCAGGGCCTTCGAGTCCTTGGGCCGGCTCCATTGGGGCTCGATGTCGCCGGCGACCGCGACGCCCTCGTGCCCGTAGCCCTGGCGGCGCTGGTAGCGCTGGAGGCGCTTGGACATCTTCGCCTGCCGGCGGCCGGCCTCGCGAAGCGTGCGCACCTTCATCCAGCCGGGCGAGTTGTTCGTGTTGCCGTAGGTGATCCGCACCGAGCCGCGGCTGTAGCAGCGCCTGTGGTTGCGGTAGGAGTGGGCGGCGGCCTTCAGCGCGGCGAGGATGGTCTGGTTCGCGAAGTGTGGGCCGGTGCGGAGCTGCGCGCCCCAGTTGTGGTTTCTGCGCTCGGACTTGCCGAAGTCCATCAAGAGCAGACGGGTCTGGTTGGACTGGCGACGGGCGAAGGCGCAGGCGTTGCTGCGCGCCTGGCGCCGCAGGTCCTTGGAGCCCTTCGCGGTCATGTACCAGGCGGGCACCGGATGTGGCGCGTCGCGGTGGTGGCCGCGCTTCGCCGGCTCGGCCTGCTTGCCGACGGCGACCTCGAACTCGCGCGTCGCGGTAGCCGCGTTGCGCGCGGCATCGGTGGCCCGCACGCGGAACGTGTAGGTGCCGTCGGCGAGGTCCGCCTCAGGCTGGTCGCTCGTGTCGCTCGAGCACGGGCCGAAGCTCGGCGTGCCCGTATCGATCGAGCACTCGAACGTGGCCGACTCGTCCGTCGAGGAGAAGCCGAAGGTGGGGCGGGCGTCGGCGGACTGTCCGGTGGGGCCGGAGTCCACCGAGACCTCCGGCGGCTGGGTGTCCACGGTGAAGCTGCGCGTCGCCGTGGACGAGTTGCCGGCGGCGTCGGTGGCGGTCACGCGGAAGGCGTAGCCACCGTCGGCGAGGTCGGCGGGCGGTTGGTCCGTCGCGGGACCCGAGCATGCCCCGAACGCCGCGGCGCCCGTGTCGATCGAGCAGGTGAAGGTGGCGGTGTCGTCGGTCGAGCTGAAGGCGAAGATGGGCCGCGGGTCGTTGGTCGGGCCGCTCGCGCCGGAGCCGATCGCCACCGGCGGCGCCTGGGTGTCGACGACGAACGTCCGCGACGCCGGCGTGGGATCCACTCCCGCGGCGTCGCGGGCCCGTGCGTAGAAGGTGTGGCTACCGTCGGCGAGGTCGGTGAGCGCCAGCGGTGAGGTGCATGGGGCGAACGGCGCCGAGTCGAGGCGGCAGGCGAAGGTGGCCGTCGCCTGCGTTGAGGAAAACGTGAACCGAGTGCCCGGGCTTGCGATGGCGCCGCTCGGGCCGCTGTCGATGGTGGTGTCCGGGGCAGGGGCATCGGTGACCGCGAACGCGATCGCCGCCTGGCAGGCGACGAAGACTGCCGCCAGGAGTGAAATCGCAAGTCGAGGTCTGCGCCGGCTGATCCGTGCCCACCTAAACAACAGGTCTCACCTTAGGGGACTCCCGGGCAGACCGGACCGGGATCCCTGTGCCTGGGAAGTTCCTCGCACCGCGCCTCGCGGGGGTACGCTTGGAAGACCATGGCGGCGGATGCCGCAATCGAGCTCACAGGGGTGGTGAAGGACTTCCGCGGGGTTCGCGTGCTCGACGGCGTGGACCTCGTGGTGCCGAGCGGCGCCATCACGGTTCTGATCGGCCCGTCCGGGGCCGGCAAGACCGTCACGGTCAACCACATCGTTGGCCTGATCGACCCGACGAGGGGGACGGTCAGGGTTGGGGACAAGGATCTGGCCACGCTCTCTGACACCGAGCTCAACGAGCTGCGCCAGGGGCTTGCCGCGGTGCTACAGGGCTCGCTTCCCTTTACCTGCGGGCTCTTCTATTCGATGAACGTGTACGAGAACGTCGCCTCACCGCTGCGGCAGCGGAGGCCCCGGTGGGCGCCCGAGCGGATTCACGAGGTGACGATGGAGAGCCTTAAGCTGGTCGGGCTCGCGGGGAACGTCAACGACATGCCGGACACCCTCTCGTCCGGGATGGCCAAGCGAGCGGCGATCGCCCGCGCCCTGGCGCTAGAGGCGCCGATCGTGATCATCGACGACTTCGACAGCGGCATCGACAGCGTCCGCCTGGCGCTCCTCTGCGACCTGCTCAAGGAGATCCAGCGCGAGATGGACTGGACGTTCCTGGTCACGACCCACGACATGACCGCGGCGCGCAAGCTCGCCGACTACGTCGCCGTGATCCACGAGGGCCGGATCGTCGCCAGCGGCGAGGCCAACGAGGTGTTCGCCGACGACTCGCCGCTGGTCAGCCAGCTCATCGGCGGCGAGCTGTCCGGGCCGATCCAGCTGCGCTCGCCCTGAGCCGGGCTCAGATCTCGAGCCGCGACTCCTCGAGGTCGAGCTCGCTGAAGACGCGGTTCATCACCTCGTTCGAGAGCTCGCCGCTCGCTTCGCATCTGGATCAGTGCCTCCGCGCTGCGCGGCAGGACGATCTGCACCACTCGCTGGTAGGCGAGCGAGCGGTCCTCGTAGCCGTCGTCCTCGATCTTTCCCGCCCGGGCCGCGAAGCGGCGCATCCGGTACTGGTACAGCGCCCGCATCCGCTCGACCGTTTCGTCGCGAGTCCACTCCTCGCCCTCGAGCTCGTCGAGTCTGCGCGAGCGCGGCCTTCGTGGCGACCAGCCGGGCGCGCAATCCTCCTCCGTTTCCTCGCGCCGTCGCCGGTGACGCGCAGGGCGCGGATCACCGCCGGCAGGGAGAGCCCCTGCACCACGAGGGTGAAGAAGATCACCGAGAAGGTGAGGAAGATGATCAGGTCGCGGTTCGGGAATGCGGCGCCCGCATCGGTCGTCAAGGGGCATCGCGAGCGCGGCGGCGAGCGACACCGCGCCCCGCATCCCGCTCCACGCGACCACGAGCCGCCACGCGGCGGCTCGTGCGCCTCGCCCGCTGGCTCTGGCGGCGGTCGAGCGCGCGGATCGAGGTACGGCACGGTGAACGACCCAGACGATGCGCGTGCCGACGACGACGCCGCTGACCGCCAGGGCGTAGCCGGCCAGGTCGCCGACCGAGTAGCCACCGAGCAGCCGTCGACCACCGCTCGAAGCTGCGAGGCCGACGAGCACGAACAGCACCGCGTTGATCAGGAAGTCGAGGATGTCCCAGACGAAGAGTCCCTGGAGCCGGGTTCGCGCGGAGATGATGCTGCGGCCCGCGCACGCCCATGTAGATGCCGGCCGTGACCGCCGCGAGAACCCCGGAGGCGCCGATCGCGTTGGCGGGGATGAAGGCCGCGTAGCCGGTCAGCAGCGAGATCGTGATGCTCACCTGCGCGTCCTCGGTGCGCTTGCGGATCTCGGCGACGACCCAACCGATCGCGAGGCCGATGGCGACGCCCCCGGCAGCGGCCAGCACGAAGTCCATGCCCGCATTGGCGAGCGAGAAGCTGCCGCCGACGACCGCCGCGACGGCGACCCGGAAGGCGACCAGGGCGGTCGCGTCGTTGAACAGGCCCTCGCCCTCGACGATGCTCACCATGGCGGCGCGGGACATCGAGCCTCCGCATGATCATGGCCCCGGCCAGCGGATCGGTGGGGGAGACGATCGCGCCGAGCACGAACGCCACCTCCCACGACATACCGGGGATGAGCTCGTGGGCGACGACGGCGACCGCGCACATCGTCACGAGGACGAGCCCGACCTGCTGGTGATCGAGATCGCCCGGAGATCGCGGCGCAGGTCGCCGAGGTTCGCGAAGAAGGCGGCGCTGTAGAGCAGCGGCGGCAGGAAGACGACCAGCACGACGTCCGGATCGAGGTTCACCTCGGGCAGGCCGGGGACGAAGCCGACGAGCGCGCCGCCGATGACGAGCACGATCGGGTACGGGATCGACAGGCGCCGGGCAAGCGCGCTCAGGCCGGCGACGGCGACCAGCAAGCCCGGCGATCAGCAGCTCGGCTTGGCCCACGCCCAAAGTTTGACCGCCACGGCGCGGGTCGGCTCCCATCGAACTCTGGGCGCGTTCTCAGGCTCTTCTCAGGGCACGGTGATGTCGTTGGCCGCTCCCCGGACCCCAACCCCCAAGGAGCTACTTAGATGAGGAAGTTCAACCCCCGATACCTCTACACGGCCGCGGCCACCGCGGCGATCACGGCAGCGGTGATTGCGATTCCGGCATGGGCCGCCTCGGGCGGCGGCGACTCGACCGCCCAGGGGCAGGCGACCGTCACGGCGCCGGCGCCTCCGCCCTTCGCCTACGGGCTCACGAGGGCAGACGCGCCGAGCGCGGCCGAGATGAAGCAGTCGCGGGCGAAGCTCGACAAGTTCGCGAGCTGCCTGAAGGACCACGGCATCGATGTCCCGACCCTCGGCAGCACGGCCCAGCCGCCGCAGCCGCCGTCGAGCTCCGAGATGCAGAAGATCACCAAGGACTGCGGCACGCCACCGGCGCCGCCGGCCGGGCTCCCCCCGCTCGGCAAGAAGCAGACGGAGGGGGCGCGCAAGGCCATGGCGAAGGGCGACTGCCCGCCGCCGCCGGCGCCCCCAGTGCGCAGCAGCAAGTGACACCGAGCGATCTCCACCCCCGGGCGCCGCACAGACCCGGGGGTGGCGGGCGGGCGGCTTCGGGCGATCGCTGCCTCAAATAGGGGCCAGTACACTCGCCACCGCAGGCTCCGGTGCAGGGAGTCGCGCCGGAGAGGACACCAAGTTCAAGGAGGAATTCCCATGCGATTGAAAGTGCTGACCGTGGTCGGCGGGGCGGCGCTGGTTGCCGCTCTCCTGATCCCAGGTCTGGTGATTGCCAGCGGCTCGTCTAACGATCTCAAGGCGAAGATGGCGGGGGCTCAGGTCGTGCCTTCGGGGAACGGTGCCCCGCATGGCAGGGGCAACGCGCGGATCACCCTCAAGCCCAATAAGGGACAGGTGTGCTACAGGCTCACGTGGACCAGGGTGGGAACCAAGAAGGCCACCGGCGCCGGCATCTTCGCCGGCAAGCCGGGCTCGAACGGTGATCTCGCCGCCACGCTGTTCAACAGCAAGACGGCGAGTCCCGCCACGGGTTGCGCGAAAATCTCGGCCGCGAACTCGAAGGACATCCGCAAGCATCCGGGGCGGTTCAACGTCATCGTGACGACCCATAAGTACCCCCATAACGGCGCGATCCGCGGGCAGCTGAAGCCGCGCGGTTAGGCCCACAGTCGCAAGGCTGAATTCGTCAGTGGCCGGCCGCGAAAGCGGCCGGCCGCTTTGTTCGCGGCCCTTCGGCTGGGTACGCTGGCCCGCCATGGCGTCCCCTGGCGATCCGATCGACGACCTCACCCGTTGGCTCGGGCTGCGCTGGGAGAGCCCCGAGCGAGTCCGGCTCACGATCCGGCCCGAGCTCATCAACCCGGCCGGGCTCCTCTCAGGCCCTGTCGGCTACGCGATGGTCGACTACTCGATGGGGTCGGCGCTGTGGCAGCAGCGCAACAAGGGCGAGCGGATCGCGACCATCGGCATCTCCATCAACTACATCCAGACCGCGCGTGAGGGCAACGTGATCTGCGAGTCGGTGGTGGATCGCCGCAACGACCGGATCGCGGTGATGCGAAGCGAGGTCCGCCACGAGGACGGTCGGCTGCTCGCCACCGCCATCGGCAGCTTCGCGATCTTCCCGCGCCAGCGGCTGGGCGGCCACGAGCGCGGGCCCGACTCGCCGGCGCCTTCGGAATCGGCCTAGTCGCGAAGGCTCGCGACCAAGCGCTCGAGCCCTTCGGCGAAGAGCTTCTCGTCGCGCTCGGGGTCGGTGACCGACACCTCCATCACGTCGGCGATGGACACCGTCGTCCCCTCGCTCGCATCTGCGATGCTGCTGGACCTGGCCTCGAAGCTCTGTCGTGAGCGCCCGTTGCCGTTGGCCTCAAGCTGCTCGTTCGCCGCGCAGCGAGCGGCGGCGAAGAGAACCGCGCCGATCATGAACGACGAGAAGGTGTGCAAGGCGGCCGCGGCCTGCTCACCCTCGAGGCCCATGCGCTCGAGCACGTTCGCGAGCAGGCCGAGGGCGTTGGTGACGAACTCGTTCGACTCCGGCGTGGCGGCCATGTACGGGGCGAGGCGGTAGTGCGCGAGCCACGCCCGGCGCGTGGCGATCCCGCTGGCGACCAGTACTTCGGCAGGGTCGGCGTCGAACGGCATCGGCACCAGCTCGAGGAGCTCCGTCGTGGCCTGATCCCAGACGAGCGCGACCGCCGCGTGGACGATGTCCGACCGCGAGGCGTAGTGGTGGTAGATCGCGGAAGGCGCGACCTTGAGCGCTGAGGCCAGGCTGCGAATGCTCGGCTCATCGCCGCCGGCATCGAACTGCCGGAGGGCCTCCGCCGCGATCTCGGCAGGGCTGAGGTGCGTGTCGCGTTTGGCTGCGAGCCTGGTCATCCTTGACAACCGGTCTCGACGTTAGGGGCGAGACAGTTACCGCACGACGGACGGTATCACCTCGAGGCTAGGAGATGGGCGGGCGGCGGTCCGCCCAGGGCTGCTCGGCCTCGATCTGAGCGGCGAGCGAGAGCAGCGTCGCCTCGTCGTCGGGCCGGCCGACGAGCTGCACCGAGAGGGGGAGGCCCTCACGGGTGAACCCGGCCGGCACCGCCGCGGCCGGGTTGCCCAGGTAGTTCCACGGGGGCGTGAACCCGGTTCGACGAGTCATCCCGGCGAGCGTCCACAGGCCCCGCCGCGAGTCCCACTTGCCGATGGGGACCGGCGGCTCGCCGATCGTCGGCGTCAGCAGGACGTCGCAATGGTCGAAGATCGCGTTGATGCGCGCCGAGTACTTCTTCGTCACGGCCCGCGCATGGCGCACGACGGCGTCCGGGTAGAGCCGCCCCAGTCGCGCGAGCTGGCGGATGTGCTTGCCGAGCCGCTCGGGATGGGGCAGCGAGGCGGCGTCGTCCGCGATACCGCGCATGTAGAGGACGGAGACCTGGTTTCCGACGCCGCCGTAGTCGGGATCGCGCCGGGTGACGTCGTGGCCCAGCGAGCGGAGCAGGTTGGCGGTGTCTTCGAGCGCGCGACGGCAGCGATCGTCCAGCATCGGCGGCGCGAGGGCGCGCGCGACCTTGGGCGAGACGGCGATCCGCAGCTTTCCTGGCGACTCTCGAGCGGCGTCGGCGAACGGCCGCTCGGGGGGTGGGGGCTTCTCGGGCGCGAGGCCGCCGCCGGCCGTGGCGTCCAGCAGCAGGGCGGTGTCGAGGACGCTCCGCGTCAGGTAGCCGTTGACGGACATGCCGTGCCAGTGCTCGGCCAGCGGGTCGAGCGGCACCCGGCCGCGCTGTGGCTTCAGGCCGAAGAGCCCGCAGTACGCGGCAGGGATGCGGATGGAGCCGGCGCCGTCGGACGCCGTGGCCGCCGACGCGAGTCCCGCCGCCACCGCGGCCCCGCTGCCGCCGGAAGACCCGCCGGGGACGCGGGTCACGTCCCACGGATTGCGGGTGATTCCCCATGTGGGCGACTCGGTGAACATCGCGAACGCAAGCTCGGGGAGGTTGGTCTTCCCGATCACGATCGCGCCGGCGGCGCGCAGCCTCCTCACGATCTCGGAGTCCTCCCGCGCCGGCTCGTCCACCGCACCGGTGCCGAGCGTCGTGACCTCGCCCGCGACGTCCACGGTGTCCTTGACCGCGATCGGGACCCCGAGCAGCGGCGCGTCGTCCGCCGACCCGGGGCCGCGCTCGGCCTCGTCGGCCTCCTCCAGCGCCTGCTCGGCGCGGACCACCCGGAACGCGTTCAGCTTCGAGTCGAGCTCCGCGATCCGCTTCAGATACAGGGTGACGAGCTCGCGCGGCGACACCTCCCCGGCCCGCACCATCTCTGCCTGCCTCGCCGGGCCGGCGAATGCGACGTCGTTGTCAGCCATCGAACGCGGCACTGTATTGGCTGTCAGCCGGAGGGATCGCGCTGGGCCGGATCAGGCCGAGCAGCCGCCCTTGAGCCGGCCCGCCGACCACGGCCCCGGTCGGCAGCGCCTCGCCGAACACCGACGCCCAGTGGTGCGGGTGGACCGGAGAGCCGGGCCCGTGGCCCGCGACCACATGTTCGGCCGCAACCCGTTTGGGGACAGCTTCGTGGTCCGCTCAGGTTGGGTCGCGGGTATGCCTTGCGGAGCCACCGGATGCCGACCGCGGCCTCCACGGCTTCGGGGTTCCGGCCGCCCCGTGGAGCGACCCGGTCCCGACGGTGGCTCCACTGCCGTCTATTACCGCGTACGGCTTCCCGCCCAGGTCTCGATCCGTCCCCACGACGGCCACCTTCGGGTCGCTCGGCGCGCTCGGGCCCCCGGTGCGGATCACAGACGGGGTGCCGGCGTTCGCGGAGGCTGGGATCGCGAGCGCCGCAGCGAGCACGAGGGCGGCGAGCGTCCGTGCCGCCGGGCCAACCGGCCTACCCCGCCTGGCTCGTCGGGCGGACCAGGATCTCGTTGATGTCGACGTGATCGGCCTCGGAGAGGGCGAACATCACCGTGCGGGCGATGTCGTCGTCGGCGAGCGCGTTCTCGGGCCTGTCGTCGAAGAACTCGGTGTCGGCCATCCCGGGCTCGATGAGGGTCACCCGGATACCGGTGTTGTCGTGCATCTGGCGCAGCTCGGACCGAAGCGCCTCGCCCATCGCGGTCACCGACCACTTCGTGGCCGAATACAGCGACCCCGGTAGCGTCCGCCGGCCGGCGACCGAGCTCGTCAGCACGTAATGCCCGGTGCCGCGCTCGAGGAGGTGGGGGAGGGTGGCCCGGATCGTGAGCGCGACGCCGAGGACGTTGGTGAGGACCATCGAGCGCCAGTGCTCCGGCGACTCCTCCAGGAAGCCGCGCTTGGCACCGAAGCCGGCGTTCGCGAGCACCGCGTCGATGCGCCGAACGAGTCGAGCGCGGCCTGCGCGAGCGCCTGGTCATCGTCCCACTCGGTCACGTCGCATCGCACGCCGATCGCACGCTCCGCGCCTCCGAGCTCGTCGGTGAGGTCGTTGAGCCGATCCTCGCGCCGGGCTCCTAGAACGAGCCGGTAGCCGGCCTTCGAGGCGCGCCTGGCGGTCGCCGCGCCAATCCCGCTCGAGGCACCGGTGATCAGGAGAACCGGATCCTCTGGCATGCCTGGGCGATTGTATTGGCGCGGGCGTCGAGCACTTAACGCCGCGCTGCCATAATCCGACGCCGCACTCTCTCGCTTTTGCCGTATGGATCCCAACGTCAAACGGAAGATCCGGCTGGTCGTCGCCCTCAGTGCCGCGGTTCTCTTGGCCGTGGCGCTCATCTACACGTCCTTCAGCGCCTCGTCGCAGGCCAAGGAGCCGTCCGATCTCGTGCACGCCTCCCCGGGCCAGTCGTATGAGATGACCGGCGTCGTTGTCCCGGGGTCGATTCACCACCACGGCTCGCTGCTCGACTTCCGCGTCTCCGACCGCGACAACTCCAAGGTCTCGATCCCGGTCAAGTACCGCGGCGAGGTTCCCGACCCGTTCACAGACGGCCGCGAGATCGTGGTGACGGGAAGCGTCCAGAAGGGGACGTTCATGGCCGATCGCGACAGCCTGATCACGAAGTGCCCGTCCAAGTACACGACACAGGCGCAGCAGGATCCCCAGCACGTGATCATCACGAATTGAGGTCGCTCCAATGATCACCCTCGGGGCCGCCTGTCTGATCCTCGCGTTGGTGCTCGCGGTCTACTCGGCACTGGCCGCGCTCATCGGGACGCGCGGCGACCGGCGCTTCGTCGACTCCTCGCGGCGGGCCGTCTACGCGTTCGCCGCCCTGCTGACGATCTGCGTGATCATCATCGAGGCGGCGTTCGCTCGCACAGACCTCTCGCTACAGGTGGTCGCCGACCACTCGTCGACGACGACGCCGATCTTCTACCGCTTCACCGCGATGTGGTCGAGCCAGGAGGGCTCGCTGTTGCTCTGGGCCTGGGTGCTCTCGCTGACCTCGTCCGCGGTCCTGTTCGCGACGCGGAACAAGCACCGAGAGCTCGCGCCGTGGGCGACGGCCATCCTGATGGGCCTCGGGGCCTTCTTCACCAGCCTGATGCTCTTCGACGCGAACCCCTTCGCCCGGCTCAGCCCGGTGCCGCCCGAGGGGGTCGGCCTGGAACCGCTGCTCCGCCACCCGGCGATGGCAATTCACCCGCCGATGCTCTACACGGGATACGTCTTCTGGGCGATCCCGTTCGCGTTCGCGATCGCGGCTCTCATTACGCGACGCCTCGACGCGAGCTGGATCCGCTCCACGCGCCGATTCGCGCTGATCGCCTGGCTCTGCCTGGGGGTCGGGATCCTGCTCGGCGCCCGCTGGTCGTACTCGGAGCTCGGCTGGGGCGGCTACTGGGGGTGGGACCCGGTGGAGAACGCGTCGCTCATGCCGTGGCTCGTTGGGACGGCCTTCCTGCACTCGATCATGGTCCAGGAGCGTCGCGGGATGCTGCGCGTGTGGAACGTGACGCTGATCTGCATGACCTTCTCCCTCGCGCTGCTTGGGACCTTCCTGGTTCGCTCGGGGATCCTGCAGTCGATCCACGCCTTCGGCGAGTCCACGGTGGGCGGCCCGCTGCTCGGCCTGATCGGGCTGGTGATAATCGGCTCGACCCTGCTGATCGTCTCGAGGCTTCCCGACCTGAAGTCCGAGAAGCGGATCGAGTCGCTGGTCTCGCGCGAGGCGATCTTCCTCATCAACAACCTGCTGCTGGTCGGGCTGGCGGCGGTGATCTTCTGGGGGACGTTCTTCCCGCTGATCTCGGAGTTCTTCACCGGCAGCAAGGCGTCGCTCGCCGCGCCCTGGTTCGACCACTACACGACGCCACTCGCGATCCTGCTCGTCCTGTTCACTGGCATCGGGCCGCTGTTCGCGTGGCGCCGGGTGAGCCTGGGTGTTGCGCGCCGCCTCCTGGCCTGGCCCGCGCTGGCCGCGGTCGCCGTGACCGGCCTGTTGATCCTGTTGACCGACGCGGACTCGCATCCGTTCGCGCTTGTGATGTTTGCCCTCGCCTCCTTCGCGCTGGCCGCCCTGGTCCAGGAGTTCGCCAAGGGAGCCGCTGCCTACCGCTCGCTCAAGGGCGGCTCCTATCCCCGCGCGCTCGCCGGCCTGTTCTCCCGCAATCGCCGCCGCTACGGCGGGTACGTGGTGCACGCGGGCATCGCGATCCTGCTGATCGCCGTCGCCGCCTCGTCGAGCTTCCAGACCAGTCGCGACCTGCGCCTCAGCCCTGGCCAGTCGGCGACCGTCGACCACTACACGCTCAGCTACGTGAAGCCCACCGCCGAGATCAGCGCCCCGGAGCAGCGGCTGACGCTCGGCGCCGTCCTCAAGGTCACCAAGGACGGCAGCCCTTACGCGACGCTTTACCCGTCGCGCAACTACTACTCCGGCGTCGGCGGGGGAACCCCGGTGACCGGTGGCCCCGGGGGCGGGCCGATCCGCAGCTTCTTCGAGGGCGAGGCCACGAGCGAGGTCGGGCGGAAGACCACCGTGAGCGGCGACGTCTGGACGTCGATGATCCCCGACCTCGGGCCGCTGAACCCGCTGATCAACAAGTCCGATCGCAAGCTCGAGCAGATCGGCAAGGGCGTCTCGCCGAAGAACATGCAGGCCCAGCAGGCGCTCGGCGCGCTCCAGGGGCTCGCCGTTCGCAACATCGAGCAGCGGTATCTCCAAGATCCGCCGCCGGCGACCTTCCGCGTCAACGTGAATCCGCTCGTGACCTGGATCTGGGTTGGGGGGGCCATCGCCGTGATCGGTGGCCTGGTCGCGATCTGGCCGGCTCCCGAGGCCCGCCGGCGGCGCGTCTCCGACGTCTACGCGGCCCGCCTCGCGCGCGAGCTCGGCCGCGCGTAACCCACCGTGGAGATCGTCCTCGCCGTCCTGATCGTGGCCATCGTCGTGTGGTTCGTGAGCGTGCCCCTTCGCCGCACCAAGGAACAGGAGGCGGCGGCTACGCAGCGGATCGAGGACTCCAGGGTCGCCAACCTCGAGGCGGCCAAGGAGGCCAAGTACCGCGAGATCCGGGACACCGAGCTCGACCGCGAGCAGGGCAAGCTCTCGCAGGAGGACTGGACCCGGCAGGACGCGGAGCTGCGGCGGGACGCGGTCAAGATCCTCAAGGAGCTCGACGAGGCGAAGGCCGACGCCGAGAGCCCGGCGCCCGCCGAGCGCTAGGCGCGCGGCGGCTAAACTGCGCGAGCGATGGCAGTCGTCCTCGGCGTATTCCAGGTGATCATCTCGATCGTCCTGATCTTCCTCATCCTCCTCCACTCGGGGAAGGACGCGGGGCTCTCCGGCGCGTTCGGGATCGGGCAGTCGGGCAGCTCGTTCGGCGGCGGATCGCTGGTCGAGCGCAACTTGGACCGATGGACCGTCGTGTTCGGGATCCTGTTCGTCCTCAACACCATCGTCCTGCTCAAGATCTGACGCGCGTAGCGCGACGCGCAGGGCCGGCCTCCCAGGGTCTATATTGGCCGCTGGCAGGGGAAATCGCCACGCATGGCACGGATCGCACCTATCGGCAGGAGTGGAAATTGGATCAGGCACGCGGCGATCGCCGCGGCGGTCGCGTGCGCTGCGGGCATCGGCGCCGCCGACGCCGGGGCCAGCACCGGGTCCCGGACGGTCGAGTACCGCGGCTACGAGATCCACGTCCCCGCCTCGTGGCCCGTCCATCGCCTCGCGGCGAGCCCCTCCACCTGCGTGCGGTTCGACCGGCACGCGGTCTACCTCGGCCATCCGGGCGCGGACCAGAGCTGTCCCGCCCACGTCGTCGGCCGCAGCGGCGCCGTGCTCGTCGAGCCGCTGCCGCGGGCGACACCTGAAGCGGGCGCCCCGCGTGAGCTGAGGGCCCCCGAGGGTCGGGCCGCCCCGCAACAGCTTCCGGCGGCCAAGTCGGCGACCGAGCTGCGTGTCGACGTGCCCTCGGCCGGAGTCCAGGTGACCGCGGTCTGGAGGCGCAGCCCGGCGATCGTCCGGCGGATCCTCGACGGCGCGCGCCTGACGCCGGCGGCGAACCCGTCGCGGGCCCCAGCCCGATCTGTTGGCCCGACGCGCGCCCCGGCGACCGCGACCGCAAGCGCCGGCGCCTCGCAGAAGGGCCTCGGTTTCGATGCCTGCACGGCCCCCTCGAAGTCCGCCATGTCCGCGTGGTCCTCCTCGCCGTACCGGACGGCGGGGGTCTATATCGGCGGCGCCAATCGCGGCTGCAGCCAGCCGAACCTCACCCCGAGCTGGGTGCGAAAGCAGGTCGCCGACGGCTGGGGGTTGATCCCGATCTACGTTGGGCTGCAGGCGCCCTCGAACGTGTGCGGCTGCGCGGCGATCAAGCCCAGCGAGGCCAAGTCCCAGGGGCGGGCGGCGGCCCGGGACGCGATTGCCGACGCGCAGGCGCTCGGGCTCGGGAGCGGGAGCCCCATCTACTTCGACATGGAGGGTTACTCGCGGACCTCTACCAACAGCAAGGCGGTGCTGAGGTTCCTCTCTGGGTGGACCGCCCGGATCCGGTCGGGCGGCTACGTCTCCGGCGTCTACAGCAGCGCGGGCTCGGGCATCGTCGACCTCGGGAGCCGCTGCGGGACCTCCTACAGGGAGCCGGATGACATCTGGATCGCGAACTGGGACGGGCGGCGGACGACCCACGACTCGTACATCCCGGACAGCTACTGGAGCGACCATCAGCGGATCCGCCAGTACCGCGGCGCGCACAACGAGTCCTACGGTGGCCACACGATCAACGTCGACAACGACTATGTCGACGGTGCCGTAGCCGGCGCGAGCGACCGCGACGGCGACGGGGTATCGGATGAGCTCGACCTGTGCCCGACGGTAAGCGGGCTCATCTCGAACTCGGGATGCCCCTTCCCGAGCCACGTCACCGGGGGCCTGGTGCGCTACCTCGACTCCGTCGACGGCGACCGCCGCGAGGGCGACCACTTCACGACCACCGGCGCCGTCGACCCCGCCTACAGCTTCCAGGCCAACCTCGGCTACCTCTTGAACACCAACCTGGCGGGCACCCAGGCCCTCTACAGCTGCACCTCCGCCCACGACCAGTTCGTCTCCCGGGCAGCCGACTGCGCCGGCGCCAAGGTCCTGGGGCTGATGGGCTATGCGTACTCGAAGCGCCCGCCGGGGATCCCCACCGCGGCGATCTACAGCTGCCTCCGGGCGAAGACCGGCGAGCACACGGTCTCCTACGACCCCGAATGCAACGGCCCCGACAACACCAACCTCGGCCGCCTCGGGTTCACGATCTCGGTCGTCTCCCTCGGCCGCTACCTCGACTCCGTCGACGGCGACCGCCGCGAGGGCGACCACTTCACGACCACCGGCGCCGTCGACCCCGCCTACAGCTTCCAGGCCAACCTCGGCTACCTCTTGAACACCAACCTGGCGGGCACCCAGGCCCTCTACAGCTGCACCTCCGCCCACGACCAGTTCGTCTCCCGGGCAGCCGACTGCGCCGGCGCCAAGGTCCTGGGGCTGATGGGCTATGCGTACTCGAAGCGCCCGCCGGGGATCCCCACCGCGGCGATCTACAGCTGCCTCCGGGCGAAGACCGGCGAGCACACGGTCTCCTACGACCCCGAATGCAACGGCCCCGACAACACCAACCTCGGCCGCCTCGGGTTCACGATCTCGGTCGTCTCCCTCGGCCGCTACCTCGACTCCGTCGACGGCGACCGCCGCGAGGGCGACCACTTCACGACCACCGGCGCCGTCGACCCCGCCTACAGCTTCCAGGCCAACCTCGGCTACCTCTTGAACACCAACCTGGCGGGCACCCAGGCCCTCTACAGCTGCACCTCCGCCCACGACCAGTTCGTCTCCCGGGCAGCCGACTGCGCCGGCGCCAAGGTCCTGGGGCTGATGGGCTATGCGTACTCGAAGCCTTCGCCGCGGGTCCAGACGCGACCGCTCTATGCGTGCATGAGCCGGGACCGCGAGCGGTTCGTCTCCACGAGGCCGGAGTGCAAGCGCCCGACGGACACCAACCAGGGGCTGCTGGGCTACGCGATGCTGCGCCCGTTCCCGGGCTAGGTGCTGGGCTTCTCAGCGACGAGCGAGACGCTCTCGACCCCGTAGGTGCTGCAGGCATCGAGCGCGCGATCCGAGATGAAGCGGTAGTCGTTCTCCCGGATCGTGCCCACCTCAAGACCCACCTGCTCGATCGCGTCCGCGTAGTTCCGGCGTGGGATGGCACCCGCGATGCAGGCGGCCCAGAGCTCGGTGTTGCGGCGGGTCTTCTCCTTCAGGGGCTTGGCACTGACGATGTCGGCCAGCGCAAGCCGCCCGCCCGGACGCAGAACCCGCGCCGCCTCGGAGAACACGCGTGCCTTGACCGGCGAGAGGTTGATCACGCCGTTCGATATGACGACGTCGAAGCTCGCGTCCTCGAACGGGAGATCGTCGATCGGGCCCTCGGTGAACTCGGCCCAGCCGATGCCGGCCGCATCACGTAGTCGTGCCGCCTTTCGAACCTGTTCGGGCGTGAAGTCCACGCCGACGACGCCACCCGATTCGCCGACCTGCCGTGCGGCGAAGAACACGTCGGTACCGGATCCACTCCCAAGGTCCAATACGCGCGCGCCCTGGCCGATCGCGGCCAGATCGAAGTGGTAGCCGACGCCGGCGAACGAGTCGATCGCCTCCGCCGGGATCCGGTCCAGGAGGTCACTCGGGTATCCCAGCCTCTCGGCGAGAACGCGCCCGGTCTCGAAATGAAGCTCGGCGTCGTCCTCCTCGGCGACCTGGCGGTACATCTCCTTGACCTGCGCCTCGAGCTCGGCAGTCTCTACGAGCGTGGTTGCATCGAGCTGCGGGAGATCCTCAGCTGCCTCCATGGCGTCTCGCGCGCCAGAGTCATCACGGGTCATCCGGACCTCCTTATGTTTGCGGCCTGAGACAAGCCCCCACAATAACCCCGCGGGCTCAGGGACCGACTAATTTCGACCCGACCGCCGGTCTTCATACCGCAAGCCAATACTGAAGGGAGCATCTGATGGGACGGATCGTGGTAACCGAGTTCATGTCCCTCGACGGGGTCGTCGAGGACCCGGGGGGAGCGGAGAACTTCAAGCACGGTGGCTGGAGCTTCGAGTTCAGCCGGGGCGACGACGGCGACAAGTTCAAGCTCGACGAGACCATGGACTCCGAGGCGCTGCTGTTGGGACGCGTGACCTACGAGGGCTTCGCGGACGCATGGCCGTCGCGCGAGGGCGAGTTCGCCGACAAGTTCAACAACATGCCGAAGTACGTGGTCTCGACCACGCTCTCGGATCCGGAGTGGGCCAACTCCACGGTCATCGCCGGGGACCTTGCGGAGGGAGTCGCCCACATCAAGGACGAGGTCGACGGCGACGTGGTCGTCCACGGCAGCGCGACCCTGGTCCAGGCCCTGCTCGAAAACGACCTCGTCGACGAGCTGCGGCTGATGGTGTTCCCCGTCGTCCTCGGCGACGGCAAGCGCCTGTTCGGCCCCACGAGCGACAAGAAGACGCTCGAGCTGGCCGACTCGAAGGTCGTCGGCGACGGCGTCTCGATTCTCGTCTACCGCCGCGCCGAGGCGGAGTGACGGGGATGTCGGAGCCCGTGGAGCAGACGCCGGTCGGCAGGGTGGAGTCGACCCTCACCGATCCGGCGTCGGCTCCCAAGCAGGGCTTCGAGGGCGCGCCCGATGCCTGGCTCGCCTTCGACGACTCGGTGGCCGACGCGCTTGCGGACGTCGCGGTGGGCGATCGGCTCATCGTCCTGACCTGGCTCGACCGCGCCAGGCGAGATGTGCTGCGAGTGCGTCCGCGCGACGACGCCTCCAATCCGCTGCGCGGGGTGTTCAGCACGCGCTCGGCCGATCGCCCGAACCCGATCGGACTCCACGAGGTGGAGGTGCTCGCTGTCGACGGCCTCCGGGTCCAGGTCCGCGACCTCGAGGCCCTGGACGGCACTCCGGTGCTCGACCTGAAGCCGGTGCTCAGGCCCTAGCCCTCCACTCCGGTGGCGGTGACCATGGGATGCGGTGCCCGATTACCGGCGCTGCTCGGCGCGGCGTGCGTTGGCTCCAGGCGCGTGTGGGCCGCGGCGGGGCGGACTCGACCGTGGATCGCGGTGCCAGCGCCGCGGATCGTGGGGTTTCGGCCCCGCCGGTCCGCCCTCATCCGCGGGCCGGGCCCGAACTACGCACCAACCGAGGTACGCGAGGCAGGCAACGCCAACCAGCGAGGGGTAGATGATTGGCCAGACCAAGTCCACCTCGGCGAGTCTAGACCCGCAACGGCTCAGTCAAGGACGGCCCGGTCCAACGCCATGGCGCAGAACAGAAGCGCCAGGTAGGCCAGGGAGGCGAGGTGGACGGCGACGGCGACGCGACGGGAGGGCCGCAGCCAGAGCCGGAGCGCGAGCGCCAGGAAGCCCCCGCCGAGGATCACCGCCGAAACGAGGTAGACACCATCGAAGAGTCCCGTGAGGTACGGCAGCACGCTGAACGCGACGAGCGCCCCCGTGTAGACGAGGATCTGGAGGCGCGTGGCTCCATCCCCGCGCACGACGGGGAGCATCGGAATCTCCGCCCGCGCATAGTCGTCCTTGATCAGCAAGGCAAGAGCCCAGAAATGCGGCGGCGTCCAGAGGAACACGATCGCGAACGGATACAGCGCATCCCAGCTCAGGCCGCCCGTCGCGGCCGCCCAGCCGACCAGCGGCGGTACGGCTCCTGCGGCTCCGCCGATCACGATGTTCTGCGGGGTCCGGGGCTTGAGCCACACCGTGTAGACGACGATGTAGCCAAGGAAGCCGGCGAGGGCGAGGACCGCCGCCAAGTCGTTGACCGTTACGCCGAGCTCGATCGTGGCCGCTACCACGAGGAGGACCCCGAACCAGAGGCCGTGGCGCGGATCGATGCGACCCGACACGAGGGGTCGACCGCAGGTGCGGTCCATGCGTGCATCACGGTCGCGCTCGAGATAGTGGTTGACCGCCCCGGCGCCGCCCGCCGCGAGATAACCGCCGAGCACCGTCCAGAGGATCGTCGCCAACCCTGGGCCGGAGGGGTCGGCGACGAGCATCGTCGCAACGGTGGTGACGAGCAGCAGGCCGATGATCCGCGGCTTGGTCAGCGCAACGTAGTCGCGCGCCACCGGTAGGAAGGTCCGGTGCTCCGGGAGGGGGGCGGCGGCGACCCCTACGCCGGCCGACGCCGCGCCTGCGACGCCCGTCTCTCCGATCGTCCGCTCGCTCAGGGGGTTGCCCGTGCTCGTAGCGCTCTCCGTTCCCGGCCGCGGAGCCGTGACTCCATTCCGGTTAGTACTGATTTATACTTGCCCGCGCCGCTTACTCCCGCTCACCGGGGCGGGAGAGGACAGAAGCGGTGAGGAGAGTGGGCGCGAATGCATCACCGTTTGGTGCCGGTATTTTCGTCATCGCCTCGGGACCCCGATGGGAGGACGTGGTCCCGGTGGCACTGCCGCGGCGTCACCGCTGGGAGGCCGATCGAATGAGGTCGCCCGCCGCTCGAGCGCTCCTCGTTCTCGTCGGGGTCGCGGTCGTGGCGGTTGCGGCGACGCTCTACATCTCCCGGTACCTCAGGTCACCGACGCCATTTGCAGCCGCTCAGACGGGACCCCACCGGGCCAGCCTCACGCTGGGCACCACCCCCGCCGTCGGCAAGCTCGGCCACAACCCGTCCTGGGTCTCCTACCTCGTGCGCACGAACGGCCACTGGGACCAGACAACCGTCTTCGACGTCCCGGCCCATTCGCTCGTTCACGTCACGATCTACAACTTCGACGGCAAGAGTGGTCTGAGGAACCCGTTCCTCTCCCAGGTGCAGGGGACGGTGGGCGGCAACATGCGGGTCAACGGGAAGCCCATGGACGTCATCCCGCCAGCGGCTTCCTCGCATACGTTCTCGGTGCCCCAGATGGGCATCTCCGTCCCGATCGAGGGCCTCAAAGGCGACGCGCCGCACCAGTGCGAAGAGATGCCCTGTTCGCTCGACAAGGCCCACGAGACCATCACCTTCACGATGCGCACCGGTAAGCCGGGGCGCTATCGCTGGCAGTGCTTCGTGCCCTGCGCGGCCGGATTCATCGACGGATTCGCGGGACCGATGCAGACGATCGGCTACATGGACGGCTTCATCCACGTGATCTGAGACACCACGGATGTCAGAACCCCGCCACTTCCGACGCATGCTGATCCTCTGGGCCGTGCTGAGCGTCGTGGCGACGCCCATCGTGGTCCTGGTGGCCGCCCCAGGACTCCCGCCGGGGAACGGGAGCGCCGAAGCCTCCGCGCAGGTGACGGACAACACGGTTCTGCTCGGGATCGCGACGCCGATCGCAGCGCTCATGGTGGCCTTCTTCGCCTACACGCTCATCGTCTTTCGCCGTCGCGACTCCGGCCCTGAGGAGGCAGTCGCGGTTCGTGGCAACCGCCGGATCGTGGTCGTGTGGCTCGTCGTCACCGGGGCGATCGTGCTCTTCGCCGCCGCGTACGGCAGCGACCGGTTGCTCGCGGGGACGGGGTCCGGTGGGGGACAGGGCCCCGACCCGATCGCAAAGCCGGATGACTCCCACCCGCTGCAGGTGCAGGTGATCGGGCAGCAGTGGAACTGGACCTACCGCTTCCCGTCGTTCGGCGGCGTGGAGACGCCGCAGCTCGAGCTTCCGGTTAACCAGGACATTGAGCTTCACGTCACCTCCCTTGACGTGATCCATTCGTTCTGGGCGCGCCAGCTCGGCGTGAAGGCGGACGCGAATCCCGGCGTCGACAACGTCGCCTACGTCCGCCCGACCAAGATCCAGAGCTTCGACATCCGCTGCGCCGAGCTTTGCGGCCTCTTCCACGGGCACATGTTCCAGACCGGTCGGGTGGTCAGCGACGTCCGCTTCCAGGCGTGGATCAGACAGCAACAGCGCGTGTACGCGCCGGCGACCAAGAAGCTGAATCCGTATAGCCCGACCTACCTGCCCAAGCCTTTGAGGAGGGCCGGATGAACGCGGCGGCCGCACGCCGCTCTCCCTGGCGGGCCATCTTCGGCTGGAATGTGCTCACCGGCATCGTCCTCGGGGTCGCCGGGTTCTACCTGGGGTGGTGGGTCGGGCACCAGATCCACGCGAAGAGCCTCGCCTACTTCGACGACACGAACCAAAACGACGTCGCGCTGATGTTCGGCTACCTGTTCTTCGTGATCGGGTTCCTGGTCGGGCTCGGATTCGCGAAGTACCCACTCGCGAGGATGCTGGGGAGGGAGCCGTCGCATCACGAGAACGAGGAGGGCGGCATCAGGCGCTACTTCGGCGTCTGCACCGACCACAAGGTGGTCGGCCTCCAGTACATGGTCGGCATCGGCGTCTTCTTCTTCATCGGAGGGCTCAACGCGATGCTGATCCGGACCGAGCTGTTGCAGCCATCCCCCCAGATTTTCGGCGCCGGCAACTACCTGACGATCGTCGGCCTGCACGGGGCGATGATGATGGGAGTGATGAGCTCCGCGGTTCTCGGGCCGTTCGCCAACTACCTGGTTCCGCTCATGATCGGGGCGCGGAGGATGGCGTTCCCGCGAATCGAGGCGCTCAGCTTCTGGCTGCTGATGGCGGCCGGGACGATCTTCACCACCACGATCTTCTTCGGCGGCTTCCCGACTGGGTGGACGGGCTATGCACCCCTCAACGTCGAGGCGAACTGGGGATTCGACTCCTACATCTTCTTCTTCGCCCTTGTCGGGTTGTCGATGATCCTCCTCGGGCTCAACCTGATCGTCACGATGGCGACGATGCGCGCGCCCGGGATGACCTGGAGCCGCCTGCCGATGTTCTGCTGGGGCGCGCTGACGACCTCCGGGCTGATGGTGCTCGCGGCGCCGGTCCTGATCGCAGCGCTCCTGATGGTCGCGTTCGACCGGAGCTTGCAGACATCGTTCTTCCTGTCCAGCTCCGGGGGCAGCCCCTACTTATTCGAGAACCTGTTCTGGTTCTTCGGCCACCCGGAGGTCTACGTGCTCGCACTACCGGGCTTCGGGATCATCCTGGAGCTCCTGCCGGTGTTCTCACGCAAGCCGCTCTGGGGCTACCGGCTGGCCGTTGCCGGCATGCTGGGCGTGGCGCTGCTCTCGTTCTTCGTCTGGCAGCACCACCTGTTCGTCAGCGGGATCGACTCGGCTCTGCGCCCGTTCTACATGCTGTCCACGGAGGTGATCTCGATCCCGACCGGGTTCATCTTCCTCTGCGGAATGGCGACGTTGTGGCGGGCGAGGATCCGCTACACGGTGCCGATGTTGTTCTGCCTGGCCTTCTTCTTCAACTTCTTCATCGGAGGCGTCTCCGGCTTCTTCCTCTCCGACACCCCGAGCGATGTGAGCACCCACGGCAGCTTCTTCGTCATGGCGCACTTCCATTACACGATCATGGGCGGCCTGATCTTCGCGTTCTTCGCGGCGATCTACTACTGGATCCCCAAGATGACCGGGCTGCGGTTCAACGAGCGCCTGGCGAAGATCCACTTCTGGGTGATGTTCCTTGCCTTCAACTCGACTTTCGGGCCGCTCTTCGCGCTCGGCCTCATGGGGATGCCGCGACGGGTCGCCACCTACGCCTCGAACCTGCAGCCGCTGAACATCTGGGTGTCCGTCTCCGCGTTCGTGCTGGGAGCTTCAATGCTCGTCTTCCTCGCGAACGTCCTGTACTCGCTGATCATCGTGCGCAAGCCCGCGGAATCGAACCCCTGGGACTCGAAATCCATGGAGTGGCAACTCCCGACGCCCGTCCCGGTGCACAACTTCGACCGCATTCCCACCTTCGACTCCGATCCCTATGACTACGGCGTTCCGCCGCCGCAGCCGCGGCCGGTGCCGGCGGGTGCAGCCGGTGTGGCTCCATACCCGGAGAAGAAGTGAACGACACCGTCGACACCACGAGCGATCCGTTCACCGAGCCGCCGGAAGTTCAGGAGCGCAACCTGTGGCTCGGCGCGCGGGTGATGGCGGGCGTGACCATCATGTTCTTCCTCTCGTTCGTCTTCGCCTACTTCTACCTGCGCTCGCTCAACAACGGTGGGCGGTGGCGACCCGCCGGCATCGATCCGCCGCAGACCTACGGCGACGTGATCATCATCCTGCTCGTCGCAAGCGCCGGGCTGTTCTCGTACGCGAACCGGGCCGCCCATCGGGGGCGCACTTGGTTGCCCATGGCGGGCGCGGCGCTGGCGCTCGGGCTCGCGAGCTGCATCGTCCAGGGGTTCGAGTGGGCGAACCTCGGTTTCTCTCCCAACAAGGGCGGCTATGCGAGCGTCTTCCTCGGCTGGACGCTCCTGTTCACCGTTTTCGCGCTGGTCGCGATCTACTGGCTGGAAATCGTCTTCGCGACCGGGCTCCGCCATCGCACAGGCGGGGAGGCCTACGTGCTCCACGGGCTCGACGCCGCCTCCTTCTATTGGACGCTGCTGGTGGTCGTCGGCGCCGCCACCTGGGTGATCCTCTACCTGCTCTGAGGAGCGGGCGTGCTCGACCCGAAGGCACTGCTTGATTGGACCGGCGGGCCTGCGTTCGCCTGGGTCGTGGGGGCGGCGATCCTCTACTGGCTGGGCGGACGCCGCACCGCCCATTCTCACGGCGCCGGCGGGAGGCGCTGGCGGACCGCGTGCTTCGTAGCCGGTCTCGCGACGATCGTCGCCGCACTCGATTCCTCGATCGACGGGCTCTCGGAACAGCTCCTCTGGGTCCACATGGTCCAGCACATCCTGCTGCTCGTGGTCGCCCCGCCGCTGCTCGCGCTCGCCCGTCCGTGGAACCGCATGTGGCATGGCCTGCCGCTCTCCTTCCGGCGCCGGACCGCCGGCGCGCTAGCCGGGAGCCCTCGACTCGCGCCCGTTCGAAGAGTGGCGCGGGTGTTCCAGGACCCCGTGGTTTCTTGGCTCGCCTTCAACGTCACGTTCGTCGCCTGGCACATTCCCGGCGCCTATGACGCCGCTCTCGAGCACCCCTTCGTGCACGCGCTCGAGCACGCCATGTTCTTCGGTACCGCCCTGCTGTTTTGGACGCGGGTGATCGACTCGCCGCCTTGGCGTTCACCGCTCAGCGACGTGCCCCGCGCTGTCTATCTCGGACTCGCCATGGTGGTGAGCTGGGTCCTTGCCATCGCGTTCGCGGTGGCGACGTCGCCGGTGTACGCCCCGTATGCGGCGGAGGCCAGCCGTCCGGGCGGGCTGACGGCGCTGGCAGATCAACAGCTGGCGGCCGGTGTGATGTGGGTGCCCGGATCGATCCCGCTGGTGATCGGCATTCTCTTCATCGTCTACCGATGGCTTCAGCCGAGTGGCTCCCGCACCTCGAGCGGGTATCCACTCGCGGAAACCCACGAATGAGCGAAGAGGAGGACGATGCATTCGATGCCCCACTTGCTCGCGATCTCAAGCGAGGTTCAGGGAATCCTCACCTTGGCGATCCCGCTCGGTGGGTTTCTCGCGGTTCTCGTGTGGTATTTCCTGCTCCTTCGCCGCCGCCACCCGGAGTGACGGGGACGAAGCCTCAGTCGCTTGCGAGCTGACCCCTTGCCGCTCGCCTTGCGGGCCGGTCGGTACGGACGGGGCGTGGCTGTCTGACGCGCTCGCGCCTTGTCCGCGCCTGGACATGCTCGCCGGAACGGAGATGGAACGGGAGGCGCATCGTCGCTGCCAGGAGCGTCAGGAGCAGGACCACGAATACAGCGTTCAGGATGATTGCGATCGTCATTCTGGTCCTCCTCTGTTTGCCTTGGTCACGGCGGCAAACTTCGCAGCCGGGGCTTGGGACGACGTAAGACCTGCCTGAGAATTCCCTTAGAGAGCTGGGGCCGGGCTGCCTCTCTGCGTTCCGGCTCTTTGCCCCCGTACCCAAGCGCCATGACTGAAAACCGGGCCGCGGCCGGACGGTCACCGATCCAACACTCGCCCTCGCGCGGATGAGCTGGCGCGTCGTCCCGGGCTTGGGCTAGGGTGCGCCGCGAAGGGCAGCGACCGGAGGGAAGCGGCGACGTCGGGATCAGTTACTACGGGCAGGTTGGTCGGTTTGCGACCCCGCTGGTCGTGGGCGGCGCTGGTCGCCGTCGCGGCGCTGTGGCTGGCGCCGAATGCCCAGGCCTCGAGCGGAGCCGCGCAGAAGCTCGTCGACACCTACTCGCCGATCGTCATGCTGCGCGCGCAGACGGACATCTGCAACGGCGCGCAGGAGCAGTATCAGCCAACCACGGTCGACGTCTTTCTCGACAACCCGCAGACGGTGCTCGACGCGCCCGACGGGAAGGTTGTGACCAAGGCGCCGACCGCCGCCGATATCGCCGGGCTCCCGGACGGATACCACCTCAACATTCCCGGCGATCCGCTGAGCCCGAGCTGCAACTACTCGAAGGACTTCAAGGCGCTTGAGGACGCCGGCAAGGCGCCGGCGATCACCTACGCCCGGATCGCGACTGAGCCCGGGCACACCGGCCTCGTCGTGCAGTACTGGTTCTTCTACTACTTCAACCAGTTCAACGACCTGCACGAGGGCGACTGGGAGGGGATGCAGATCGCCTTCGACGGGAGCACGCCGCGCCAGGCCCTGGCGACCGGCCCGTCGGAGATCGCCCTGTTCCAGCACGAGGGCGGCGAGAAGGGCTCCTGGGACGACCCGAAGGTCCAGAAGGAGGGAACCCACCCGGTGGTGTACCCGGCCGCCGGCTCCCACGCCACCTTCTACTCGTCGGCCATCTTCGTCGAGAACGCGCAGGGCGGCTCCGGCCTCGGGTGCGACAACACAACGGCACCGCTCCGACGCGTCGAGCCCAAGCCGGTGCTCATCCCGACCAACCCGCGCGTCGACGGCCCGTTCAAGTGGCTCACCTTCGAGGGGCGCTGGGGCCAGAAGGAGAAGGGCTACGCCAACGGCCCCCATGGGCCGATGGACAAGCTGCAGTGGGACGAGCCGTTCACCTGGATGTCCGGGGTGCGCGATCGAAGCCCGCAGCTCCCGAGCGGCTTCTTCCTCGGCCCACAGACCACCGGCGTCTTCTGCGGGACGGTCGCGACCCTGTCTCACCTCGTGAACCTCGAGGCCAAGTCCACGCTGGCGGCGATCGGGGTCGTCGTCGGCTTCATCCTGCTGATCGTCATCCTCGTGAACCTGACGAAGTGGCGGCCCGTCGAGCTGACCCCGCTCCGCCAGGAACGCGCGGTCGGTCAGCTGTTACGCGCTGCGAGGCAGCTCTACGGGCGTCACTGGCGGCCCATGGTCCTCGTGGGGCTGACGTCGATACCGATCCTCGCGGCGGTTTACGGGCTCGAGCGGGCGGCCGTCGCCATCACGGGCGACACGGGTTCCGGGACCTGGATACGGGACGCCGCGAACCCGCTGGGCTACGCAGTCGTGGCGGCGATCGCGATCGCGTACCTGCGCGACCTCGAGCTCGGTGGGGGAGCGAGCTACGCGAGCGCGTTCGGCGACATGATTCAGCGCTTTCGGAGGGTCGTCCTCGGTCAGATTCTCAACTCCATCCTCGTGCTCCTGATCGCCCTGACCGTCATCGGTATCCCATTCGCGATCTGGAAGTTCGTCGGGTGGCAGTTCGTGCAACAGGAGATCATGTTCAGGGACACGGGGATGCGGGCCGCGTTCCGCGGCAGCAGCCGGCTCGTCCGCGGAAGCTGGTGGCGGACCGTGCGCGTCGCCGGGCTCCTGTGGCTGATCAGCGTCGCGACCGGGCCGATCCTCGGCTTCGCGCTGATCTTCACGCCACTGCCGCTGTTCTGGGCCAACCTCCTGGGCTCGCTCGTGTTCGCGCTCCTCGTCCCGTACGTCGCGATCGGCCGCACGCTCCTCTACTGGGACCTCAGCGCCCGCCACCAGGAGGCCACGGCGAAGGCGAAGCCGCGCCGCTGGTGGGCGCCGTGGCGCAGGGGCACCCCGGCGCCGGCTTCCAGGCCCGCGGCGACCTAGCCTTCCCGCCCGGTGGCGACCTGCACAGTCGGAGAGCGGACGGTCGCCTACCGGCGGATGGGCGCCGGCGCTCCGCTCGTCGTCGTGAACGGCTTCGCTGCGACCAAGGACGACTGGGACCCCACGTTCCTCGCTGCCCTAGCCGAGAGCCGTGAGCTGGTCCTCCTCGACAACCGGGGGGTGGGGCAGTCGCCAGACGACGGACTCCCGTTCACCGTCGGGGATCTGGCCGCCGATGTCGCGGGCGTGATTGATGCCCTCGGCCTTGCGCGGCCGGCGGTGCTCGGCTGGTCGATGGGCGGCTTCGTCTCGCTCGCGCTGGCACTCTCCGAGCCCGGCAAGGTCTCCAAGCTCGTCCTGCTGTCCACGAGCGGCGGGGGAGAGCTCGGCATCCCCGCCGACCCGGCGACGCTGGCGCGCCTGCGAGACGTGTCCGGGACACCCCGCGAGCAGGCGGCCCGCCTCATCTCGCTGCTCTTCCCGCCGGAGCGCGCCGCTGCCGTGGACGCCGAGTTCGGCGAGATAGTCGCTGCGGCGAGGTCCCAGCTCTCCCCGGAGCTGCTCGGGCGCCAGTGGGAGGCGCTCGAGGAGTGGGAGCGGCATGGGGCTTCCGACGTGGCCCGAATCTCCTGTCCAGCGCTGGTGGCGACCGGCGAAGAGGACGCCGTGTTTCCGGCCGCCAACGCGGCCGCCCTCGCGAACGCGATCCCGGGCGCGTGGCTGGCCCGCTTCCCGCACTGTGGGCACGGGTTCATGGCCGACCACCCGGAGACGCTCGCGGGATTGATCCGCACGTTCCTCGACGTCGAGTGACGCGATGGTAGAAACCGGCGCGATGACGGAGGTCGTTGAGCGCGAGCTGGAGGTCGCGGGGCTGCGGACCCACTATCGGGAGGCCCGCGACGACGGTGGCCCCAACATCCTCTACGTCCACGGCGTCCCAACCGCGTCCTGGGACTGGGTGGGTCACCTCCAGCGAACCGGGGGCATCGCCCCGGACCTGCCGGGCTTCGGCTCCTCCGCGAAGCCGGCGGGCTTCGACTACTCGATCGAGGGCTACGACCGGTGGCTCGAGGCCTTCATCGACGCCGTCGGGCTGGAGCGGTTCTCGCTCGTGGTGCACGATTGGGGCTCCGTCGGCCTCGCCCTCGCGCAGCGCTTTCCGGAGCGCATCGAGCGGCTCGTCATCTACGACTGCGTCCCGTTCCTGCCCGGGTATCGCTGGCACTGGGTGGCCCGCATCTGGCGGCGGCCGGTGGTGGGCGAGTTGTTCATGGCCACCTCGTCGAAATGGGGCTTCAAGCAGATCTCACGCCAGTCGAACGTCGCCCCGGGTCCGCTGCCGGCGTGGTTCATCGATTGCATCTGGCGCGATTTCGACCAGGGGACGCGACGGGCGATCCTGGGCCTCTACAGGTCGTCGCCACCGGACGTGCTCGCCCGCGCGGGCGCTCGCCTGGGGGACCTGCGGTGCCCGGCCCTGATCCTGTGGCCCACGGGCGACCCTTACCTGGGCGTGGAGTTCGGCCGGGGATACACCGACGCCTTGGGCGGCGACGCCGAGCTCGAGATCATCGAGAACGCGGGCCACTGGCCATGGCTCGACCGCCCCGACGTGATCGACAGGGTCGCGGACTTCCTTCGGCCCGGCGGTTGATCTCGAGTGGGGGAAGGCATGTCAGGGCAGCGGGCGTTGGTGTTCACACCGCACCACCCCAGCGGCCCGGCGTGGCAGCGGTTCTACATCGCGCTCGCGGCCATTCCGGGCCTGCCACAGCTCTCCTGGCACCTCGTGCCGAAGAGCCGCCGAGTTCTCGGCCAGGCCATGCGGGTCGTGCGGTGCGCGTTCGACTACTTCAACCGCACCGGCTCCCTGCCCGCGGCCGTCTTCGACCGCGAAGCGGTGACGCACCAGGCGGCTGAGGTGCTGGGAACGGTCGGGACGTTTCGCGGCCACGAGGGGTGGCTGGAGCTGATGGCCGAGGTGCATGAGGCGTTCGACGCCGTACGCCTCGAGCCCGAGCGCCTCGTTGGAGTTCCCCCCGACAGGATGGTGGTCTTCGTGAGGCTGTCGGCCCGCGGCCGCGGGAGCGGCCTGAGCGTGGACACGCCGATCGCCATCGTCGTGACGATCCGCCGCGGCCGCGCCGGGCGCCTCGACATCTACCGAGAGCCCGCGGACGCGGTCGCCCGGGTCGGACTGGCGCCGGAGGTGGGATCGCCTCCGCACACGTAGGCTCGACCGTCGAACGTGCTGGCTCTCCCGAACCGCCTCGTGAACGACGTGGCCCTGCCGTTGCGGCGGTGGCTAGACGGCGACGCCTACGCGTCGCCGGAGCGGCTACGCGCGCACGTGGAACGAGCCCGGAGGCGTCCCGTTGACCCAGCGCCCCCGCGACGGGTGCGCCGGGCGCTCGACATCGACATGACCCGTGGCGGCGGCTGGCCGGTCTACGAGGCGAGGCCGATCGGCGCCAGGCCGGACACGACGATCGTCTACATCCACGGCGGCGGCTACGTCAACGAGATCGCGAGCTGGCACTGGTTCCTGATCGGCCAACTGGTGCGCGAGGTGCCGGCGCGAAGCGTGGTGCCGATCTATCCGCTGGCTCCCACGGCGACCGCTGCGGAGGTCGTTCCCCGGATGGCCGAGCTGGTGAGCGAGGTCGTCGCGGACGGCGGCGCCGGGCCCACGATCGTGGTCGGCGACTCCGCCGGCGCAGGGCTCGCCGTCGCCGCGGCGTTCGCGACGCGCGACCGGGGCCTGCCGCAGCCCTCGGAACTGGTGCTGATCTCACCCTTCCTGGACGCGACGATGACGGATGGGCGCCAGGAGGCGATCGCCCCGAAGGACAAGATGCTGAGACGGCCGGGCCTGCGAGAGGCGGGACGGATGTACGCCGGCTCACTGGAGCTGGACGATCCCCTGGTCAGCCCTATACACGGCGTCCTCCAGGGTCTTCCGCCGGTGACGGTCTTCACCGGCACCGACGACCTGCTCGACTGCGACTCCCAGCGCCTGGCGGACCTGGCCCGCGCGTCCGGCGTGCCGGTCGACCTGCACGAGGTCCGCGGCGCCCCGCACGCGTTTCCGGTGCTTCCCAGCCGCCAGGGTGCGGCCGCGCGGCGCCGGATCGTCGAGGCCTGCCGGGCCGCGGCGCGCTAGCTGTAGAACTCGACGCCGAGCACGACCGCCACCACGAGGCCCGCGATCGCGATGCCCACGCGCAGGGTGTCGCCGGAGATGCGCCGCGCGCCCTGTGCGCCGAGCTGTCCGCCGATCAGCGAGGAGACCATCAGGATCACCGCGAACTCCCAGTTCACCGGCGCGAGGAATGCATACGCGCACGCGGCGAGCAGGTTCGCGAGCCCGGCGAGGACGATCTTCACCGCGTTCAGTCGCTGGACGGTCTCGTCCACGAACAGCGTGAGCAGGGCGATCAGCATGATGCCGACGGCCGATCCGAAGTAGGCGGCGTAGGCGCCCGCGCCCGTAAGGCCGACGATGAAGACCGGGGAGCGCTCGCTCCCGTGTCGCGTCAGCCGGTGCGAGAGCCGCGGCTGGAGGAGGAGCAGCAGGCAGGAGCCGGCGACGAGCACCGGGACGACCAGCTCGAAGGTCGCGTTGGACGTGATCAGCAGCAGGGCTGTCCCGATGGCCGCACCGACGAGCACGGGGGCGACGAACCAGACGATGCGGCGCCGCTGGTGCCGCACCTCCTCGCGATACCCGATCGCCCCGCCGACGGCGCCGGGGATCAGCCCGACGGTGCTCGTGACGTTTGCCGACAGCGCGGGTGTCCCCAGCGCGAGCAGGGTGGGGAAGGTGATCAGGGACCCGGCGCCGGCCACAGCGTTCGCGGCGCCCGCGCCCGCGCCGGCGGCGGCTGCCGCGGCGATCTCGGCGACGGTCAAGTTTCGAGCGAGGGTTCGTGCACGCCAAAGACGTGCTCCACTGCGCCATCCACGGTCGCTGAGCTAGTTAGAAGCGCTGCCGAGGACGATCGAGGATGTACGTCTGCGTAACGGTCTGCGTCTTTCCGTCCCGCTTCGGAATGAATGCGATCACACGCTGGTGGGTCGCACGAGCGACCACCGCGGTAGCGTCGTAGCCGAAGCGCGGCGAGCCGACGCCGGCAACGGCCTCGGGCGCGACATCGCCATCAACCGAATCCTCGGCCGCCGAATCCTCGGCCGAATCCTCGGCTGGACTCTCCTCGATCACACACCGCACCACGTCGCTCTTGACCTCGACGCTCATCGTCTTGGGCCTGCTGCCCGAAAAACGATGCCAAACGGCTCCTAGCGAACGAGCAATCTCGGCGGAAACCGTTTGATCGTCGCTTTGCTCCGGCGAGTCCGGGTGCGCAGCCATTCCGGCCTCACTTTCTCTCTCCTCGCTGTCGAGCCGGGGTCGAATGAGGGCGGAGGAGGAGGTGAAGGCCCAGCCGGCGCGTACATTGAGTCTAGCGCTGGTGAGCGAATGCACCACGAGGACCGGAGCGGGCGGTATCGCGGCGACGCCGGTCGGCCCCCTGCTACCGTGCTTGCCATCGGGCTGCCGCAGTGGCTCCCGAGGAGTTCCGTCTTTCCGTGCACTCCGAGTGCGTCCGGGTTTCTGGATTCCCGAACACTCACAAAAGGAGTTGCACCACATGTCATTCGCCGACCTAGGCGTTTCGCGTCCCCTTGTGGACGCGCTGAAGAGGCGCGGAATCACGCGCCCGTTTCCCATCCAAGAGCTTGTCATCGGCGACGTTCTCGCCGGAAACGACGTTCTCGTCCAATCGCCGACGGGGTCCGGAAAGACCCTTGCGTTCGGCTTGCCCATAGCCCAACGCCTCGCTCAGAGCGATCGCGCGCCTGCTGCTCTCGTGCTGGTGCCGACCCGCGAGCTCGCCGCCCAGATAGTCGAGGAACTGGAGGGCGCGATGCAAAGTCGTGACCTGAGGATTGCGGCGGTGTACGGCGGCGTCGGAATCCAGAAACAGGCCAAGCGCGCCGCGCGGGCGCATGTCCTCGTCGCCACGCCGGGACGCTTGGAGGACCTCCTCGGCCGGGGTGTCGTGAGCCTTCGCGACATTCGCATCCTGGTCCTCGACGAAGCGGATCGGATGCTCGACATGGGCTTCAAGCCGACCGTCGACCGGATCGTCGGGATGACCCCGCGCAAGCGCCAGACACTGTTTCTCTCCGCCACCCTCGAGGGCGCCATCGGCAAGCAGGCGCGGGAATACACGCGCGACCCCCGTCGCCATGTGTACGAGCCCCCTGCAGAGGACACGGGGAAGGTCCAGCACCGCTTCGTGCATCTGAGCCGTGAGGCGAAGGTCGGCACGCTCATGGAAGAGCTGGGCCATTCCGAGCGCCGAAGGACTCTCGTCTTCGTGCGGACGAAGCGTGGCGCCGACCGTCTAGCCAGGCGGCTGGAAAAGCAGCACGTCCAGGCGGTCGCCATGCACGGAAACCGCTCGCAGTCGCAGCGCCAGAAGGCGCTGGCCGGTTTCGCCCAAGGGAGCGTCGACGTCCTCGTCGCGACCGATGTCGCCGCACGGGGAATCGACGTCGACGACATCACGCACGTCGTGAACTTCGACATCCCCGGCGATCGGGACGCCTACGTCCACCGCGTCGGCCGCACCGCCCGAGCGGGCCGGGATGGGACCGCTGTCAGCCTGGTCCTGCCCGACCAGCGCGCCGAGATGAGGCGAGTGGCGGCCAGCCTCGGCCTCTCACAGGAGTTCGACGGTGGACGGTCCGTTGGCTCCAACGGCTCCAACCGCTCCAACGGCTCCAACCGCAGCTCGAATCACCGCAGGCGCCGATAGCCGTCACAGGTGGCTGCGCCGGAGGGGGTCGCGGCGGATCGCGTCCTGGAGACCCTCAACGAGCTTCTCCAGGTGGTTGACGCGCCGCTCCAGCGCAGCGATCTGATCATCGTCCGTCGTCGCGGTGTCCTGACGCTGGGGCTGTGGTTCGTCCGCATCGGTGTCCAGTCGGCGCCGCTCGAGCACTCGGCTGAGGAGGCCGTGACGGCCGCCGCCGGTCGGCCTATCGCGGGTCAATCCGATCCTCCGGACTCATCGTTCACGAGCACATTCGATTCTCGCCCCCTCAACGCGGCGGCTCGACGGGCAGAGGGAACGTGCGAGGTCCCAGCGGGCTGAGCCACCTTAGCTGAACGGTTTGGCCGATCGGCGAGGGCGGCCAATAGTCGCTTGATCGAAGAATGCGCCTGAGAGGAGTCGAACCTCCACGAGCTTATAAAGCTCACAAGGCCCTCAACCTTGCGCGTCTACCAGTTCCGCCACAGGCGCTTGAGGGGCAACGATTCTAGAGGGCTTGCTTCCGTCCGCGGGAGGGGATACTCTACGAACATGTGTTCCCTTGAACGAGGCGACAAGGAGTTGACCCCGTGGACCTGACGAAGCGCCAGAAGGAGATCTTCGACTTCATTCGCAGCTACGCGTCGAAGACCGGGTATCCGCCAACCGTCCGCGAGATCGGCAAGGCGGTCGGGCTCCACTCGTCGTCCACGGTGCATGCGCACCTGGCGAACTTGGAGAAGGTGGGTCTGCTGCGACGCGATCCGACCAAGCCGCGGGCCATTGAGCTCCTCGTCGGCCGGGCGAAGCGGGCGGTCCAGGCATCGAGCGTTCCCGTGGTCGGTCAGGTCGCGGCTGGCGAGCCGGTCCTCGCCGAGGAGAACATCGAGGAGTACCTCGAGCTTCCATCGGTCCTCGGGGGCGACGACGGCGATTTCATCCTCCAGGTCAAGGGGGAGTCGATGAAGGACGCCGGGATCCTCGACGGCGACTACGTCGTCGTTCAGCAGGCGAGCTCGGCGCGAAACGGCGAGATCGTCGTCGCACTGATCGAGGACGAGGCCACGGTGAAGCGGTTCTTCCGCGAGAAGGATCGGTTCCGCCTGCAGCCTGCGAACAAGGACTTCAAGCCGATCCGCACCCGCGACGCCAAGGTGCTGGGGCGGGTCGTGGGGGTGTTCCGGAGGGTCCGATGAGCGCCGTGGCGACATGCGACCGGAGCGTTGGCGGCGCCGAGCGCGGCCCCGCGGAGCCACCCGCGCAGCGACTCTTCGACCCTCAGGGGCCGACCCTCGAGGACTCGATCCTCACCACCTGGCGGGAGCTCGCGAGCGCCGACCGCGCGACCTGTCCCGTCTGCTCCGGCGAGATGACCCGGGCGGGCGGATGCAGCAGCTGCGGCGCCGAGCTCAACTGAGCCCCCTTCCGGCTTACACTTGACTCCGCAGGCCATGCGGCCGCGGGGGTGATACCTCGAGGAAAGTCCGGACACCACAGGGCAAGGACGGTCGGTAATCCCGACCCGGCGAAAGCCGCGGGAAAGTGCCGCAGAAAACACACGGCCGATGGCGCGGCCACACGTGAGTCGCGTACAGGCAAAGGTGAAAAGGTGCGGTAAGAGCGCACCGGCGTCGCGGTGACGCGGCGCGTCAGGGCAAACCCCGTCCGGTGCAAGGCCAAACAGGACCGCTGACCCAGCCCGGCGAGGTCCAGGTGGGCCGCAGGATCCCGGTGACGGGACCGATGGGGACCTAGGCCCCATCAGACAGATGACCGCACAAGACAGAATCCGGCTTACAGGCCTGCTACGGAGAAGCCCCGCCTCGGCGGGGCTTCTCTATTAGACGCTTGTCTTACGGGCCCTTGCCCGCCTCGATCCGCTTCTTCCAGCGGCGCTGCCGGCGCCGCGCGTCGGCCATGAAGATGGGTACCAGCCGCAGGAAGAGCCCGGGAAACGCGTCGAGAACGCGGACCTGCACACCGCGCCAGCGCGGCACGGCCAGCACCGGCCGCGGCCGGTCGAGAAGGCGCGCCACATGGGGGGCAACCTCCTCGGCCGGCATGAGGTGGCCCGAGAACGAGGGGGCGGCGTCCGGGTCGTCGAGCTTGTCGGCGATCATCGGAGTCAGGATGCCGTCCGGGCACACGCACGAGATGTGCACGTCCTTGATGCCCTCTCGGCGCAGGTCGCCCAGGGTGCCCAGGCTGAACGCCAGCGCGCCGTGCTTCGTAGCCCCGTAGAGCGCCTCCCCGGGCGGCGCACCCAGGCCGGCGAGCGACACCACGTTGATCACGTGCCCCCGACCGACCCGGCGCATCGGGCCCAGGGCGGCGAGCGTTCCGTTGATCGTCCCCAGCGTGTTGACCTCGAACAGGAGCCGGCACGTTTCGGGGTCGTGGTCCCAGACGTGCCCGGTGACCAAGACCCCGGCGTTGTTGACCCACACGTCCAGCGATCCGGCGCGCTCGACGGTCGCCGCGGCGGCCGCCTCGCAGGCATCGCGATCGCGGACGTCGAGCACGGACGAGAACGCGGCTCCGCCAATCCCGTCAGCCGCGGCGGCGGCGCTCTCCTCGTCCACGTCCGTGACATGGACGGTGAGGCCCCGCACCGCCAGGGCGCGCGCGATCTCCAGGCCGAGGCCGCGGCCGGCCCCGGTTACGAGAGCCGCAGGCACGGCGCCAGCATAGACGGGGAGGGGCCCGCGGCGAGGCCGAGAATCCCGTGCGACCAGCGCAAAATCCGGATCAGCGGGTGCTCATCTACCGCAAGAAGCCGTCTGAGCCCTTGCTAGGATGCCGCGACCTTCCGGCTGAATCCCCGCCACATATCGCGGGGATCGGGGGACCCAGTTACTGGGGCGAATCGCAGTTACCGGCTGCGTAGCGCCATCTCTTTCGGCGCGAGCCCGTCAGCTAACCCCGTAAGCGACGAAAGAGCAGATGCACGAGAGCTTGCCCCGCGACGGGGCTGAAACCGAATATCGCCGGCGCGAACCGCAGTCGCCGATCGCCAGACGACCCGATCGCATCGCCCTCTGGGCGGTGGGAATGGCGATCGTCGCGATGATCGCGGCCGCGGCCAGCGCCCACGCCGAGTCCGGCGGCACGGGCGTGACCGGGTCGGGACCCTGCAGCGACGCGGGCTTCGGGTCGCGCGCCCTGCGGCTCGGCGACTGCGGCAACGACGTGAAGACGCTCCACTGGGTCATGAAGGCCGATTCCTATGGCGTCTCGCTCAACAAGGACTTCGACGATTCCACGCAGAGCGAGGTCCAGTCGTTTCAAAAGCAGAACGACCTGAGCCAGAACGGCGTCGTCGGCAGGCGGACCCGCAAGGAGCTGGTCAAGACCATGCCCAAGAGCCGGGCTACCTGGTACGGGATGCTGCACAGCCAGACGGCGTGCGGCGTCACCCTCCATCGCAGCACGATCGGCGTCGCGCACCGCAACCTGCCCTGCGGGACGAAGGTCGCTCTGAAGTACGGGAACCGCTACGTCCTGGCCCGCGTGATCGACCGCGGCCCGTACACCAAGGGCGTTCGCTGGGACCTCACCCAGGGCACGGCGAAGGCGCTCCACTTCACGGGCAGCGACGAGATCCGCGCGGCCCCGATCAAGAAGTAGCGCTTCCGCCTAAGCGGCCGCGGGGAGGACCGTCGGGTCCGTCTGGTCCTGGGGGAGCGCGGCGGCGTTCGACATCAGGCTCTGGAACTCGTTCAGCGCGACGTGGGAGACCGCCTCGAGCAGCTGCTCGTCGGTCCAGTCCGCCTCACGCGCCTCCTCGAGGAGGTGGTGGGCGGGCCGGCCCTCGGTGTCGAAGAGCGCCTGGAGGAAGGCGAGCAGCGCAGCCTCGCGGGGGTCGTTCGAGTCCCAGCTGCGGGCGCGGGAGATCTCGTCCAGCCCCAGGCCGGCGCCCTTTGCCGTGCGAGCGTGCTGGGCGACCGAATACGTGTCGCCGCGCCGCTCGGCGACGGCCAGGGCGATGCGCTCGGCCGTGGGGCGGGGGAGGACGCCGCCACGGAGCTCGTGCCGCATCTTGGCGAAGGCGCGCATGGCGGCGGGCGAGCCGGCGAGGACGCCGACGAACTTCGAGACCGAGCCACCCGCATCCGACATCCCGCGAAGGAGGCGCGCCGTCTCCTCGGGTGCGGTGAGCTCGTCGTGGATGTCGAAGCGGCTGTAGTCGGTCTTGACGGTCATGGTGCCTGTCTATCGGTGACCCGGGGACGCCCGGTTTACCTGTGGTTAATGGCTCCTTTACTTTACTTTTAGCAGGTAACTTACTCCGCGTAAGTTATACCGCAGAAGGGACGAATTCGCAACGTCTTCTCCCTGAATACGTCCCTCACCCGGTCCCCGGTTCACTCGGTCGTGCCGCCGATATGGTTCGGCTCGCCCATCAGGAACGGCACCAGCCAGTTTCGGGGCTAAAGCCCCTCACCAACAGCACACCGACCGGAGGATCAGATGGCCGATAGCCCCAGCGCCGTGAAGACCGAGACCACCGACGACGTGATGAAGGTCGTCAAGGACCGCGACGTTCGGTTCATCCGACTTTGGTTCACCGACGTGCTGGGGCAGCTGAAGAGCTTCTCCATCAACTCCGCGGAGCTCGAGGACGCCTTCGAGGGCGGCATGGGCTTCGACGGCTCGTCGATCACCGGCTTCAACCCGATCGAGGAGTCGGACATGATCGCCATGCCGGACGCCTCGACGTTCGCGATCCTGCCGTGGCGGCCGGCGGAGAACGCCACCGGGAGGATGTTCTGCGACGTCCGCGTGCCGGGCGGCGATCCCTATGAGGGCGACCCGCGCTGGATCCTCCGCCGGGCGCTGAAGCGGGCCTCGGACATGGGGTTCGACGTGTACAACATCGGCCCGGAGCTCGAGTACTTCTACTTTCGGTCCGCCAAGCCGCAGGAGGGTCCGCCGGAGGTTCTCGACGAGGGCGGCTACTTCGACCTCACAACGCTGGACGCGGGATCCGACGTCCGTCGCGAGACGATCCTCGCCCTGGAGCAGCTCGGCATCCACGTCGAGTACGCGCACCACGAGGTCGGCCCGTCACAGCACGAGGTCGACATGCGCTACAAGGACGCGCTCTCCATGTCCGACGACTGCATGACGTACCGCATCGTCGTCAAGGAGTACGCGATGAAGTACGGCTGGCACGCGACCTTCATGCCGAAGCCGCTGTACGGCGAGAACGGCTCGGGCATGCACGTCCACCAGTCGCTCGGGCGCGACGGCAGGAACGCGTTCTTCGACACCGACGACCAGTACTACCTCTCGGCGACCGCGAAGGCGTTCATCGCCGGCCAGCTCAAGCACGCCCGCGAGATCGCGCCGTTGTTCGCCCAGTGGGTCAACTCGTACAAGCGGCTCGTGCCGGGATACGAGGCGCCCACCTACCTGGCCTGGTCGCGGCGCAACCGGTCCGCGCTCATCCGCGTTCCGCTCTACCACCCGGGGAAGGAGCAGGCGACCCGCGCGGAGCTCCGCTGCCCCGACCCGGCGTGCAATCCGTATCTCTGCTTCGCCGCGATGCTCCACGCAGGTCTCGAGGGCATCGAGAAGGGGTATGAGTTGCCGGAGCCGATGGAGCAGAACCTCTACCACCTGTCCCCGGAGGAGCGCGAGAAGCGCGGCATCGAGGAGCTGCCGGAGACGCTGGGGGAGGCGATCGACATCGCCGCCCATTCCGAGCTGGTGCTGCGAGTCCTCGGCGAGCACACGTTCAACCGGTTCATCGAGATCAAGCGCGCCGAGTGGGCGGAGTACCGGGTCCAGGTGACTCCGTGGGAGATCGACAGGTTCCTCCCGATCCTCTGATGTCCCGGGCGTACGGGGAGCTGCGATCACAGGGACTCATCCGGACGGGCCTGGTCCTGCTGGCCATCCCGTCGGGGATCATCGCCATCTGGGGCCTGCTGTCACCGCACGGGTTCTACCGCGACTTCCCGGGGCTCGGCAGGCACTGGGTGTCAGCCCTCCCTCCCTACAACGAGCACCTGCTGCGCGACTTCGCCGCCGCCAACCTGACGATCATGCTCGTGCTGCTCGGGGCGGCGGTGTTCTGCGAGCGGCGGCTCGTGCAGGTGGCCGTGGTCGCCTTCTTCATCGGGACCCTGCCGCACTTCGTCTACCACCTCACGACCACAAACGACTACTCGACGAGCGACAACATCTGGAGCCTCGGCGGGTTCGTGGTGGAGATGGCGATCGCGATTGGCGTCTGGTGGCTGACCGTCAGGACCACGCGGCGCCACGAGCCGAGGTCGGCGCCGCTGTTCCAGCGCTGACACTGTCAAGCCGAGGCCGCCGCGCTTTAATCTCCACATGGACGGAGGGCTTCGGCGCGCGATGGCCGTCGCCGCCGTGATCGCCACGGCGGTGTGGATCCTCGAGATCGGCGCCGCCAGTGCCTCGACGGTCAGTTTCTCCGACCAGTGCTGCTTCGACATGCGGATCGCCGGCGACCAGGGCGAGAACCAGCTCCGCCTCACAGCCAAGGATGGACGGATCGTCTTGCGCGACGCCGCGCCCGGAGCCTCGATCCGCTTCCGCGGGCCAGCGTCCCGCTGCACCGGACAGGGGACGGCGACGCTGAGCTGCGACAGGGCCTTTCTCGTCAACCCGATCACCGTGCTCCACCTTCTCGGCCCGGGGGACAGCTTCGACACCGGTGCGGACGGCTGCGCTGGAGGCGCTGCGTTTGCGCTCGCGGACGGATCTCGGGAGAGAGGCCAGGTGGGAAAGGCCGATGTCTGGGGCGGTCCCTACTCGGATCGATTCGCGGTGTTCGGCCGCGCGACCTCCACGGTTGCGGCGGTGCCGACCTGTTGGACGCGACGCGTGGCCGGGCCTTCGGCGGCGGGGAGGCCGACTTCATCGGCTCGAGGGGAAGGGCTCGGCTTCTCGGCGGGCCTGGAAAGGATCAGCTGATCGCGGCCGACGGCGGCACGGCCGAGGGCGGCGCCGGGAACGATGAGCTCTACGACACCCCGGGTCGGTCAACGCTGCGCGGCCAGGAGGGCAATGACCAGGTGGGGATCGGTTCTGCGTCCACGAGGACCGTACCGGGGATGGTCGTGATCGAATGTTCGGCGGACGCGGGCAGGACTTCCTGGCTGCGGGCTGCATCACCAAACCGGTAAAGGGGGACCCGAGCGCCGAACGTCTCGTGGCAACGGAACCCGATCTCATGGATGGGCGACCGGGGCACGATGGGGCGCAAGCAGGTCACAAGTCGGAGATCCGGCGCATCGAGCACATCAGCTGGTTGCCGCGGATCGTTCGCTAGCGCCACGCGGCGATCCGGGCAGCTTGGTCAACGCGCTCGGCCTGCGCGTCGTCTCCTTGCCGGTCCTCTCGGTTCGTACGAGGTAGCGGGGATCGGTCTTCGAGGCCGCGACGACCTGTCCATTGACCTCGGTCCGCGACACGAGGCGCTTGCGCACCCTGCCGACGACGGTCCGCCCGCGGAAGTTCCACTCCACGCGGTCGCCTCGCTTGAACTCCTGGGCCATGCGTGCCTCCTGGGTTGGTCTAGGAGCGTCAACCCCGGGCCGGGCGGAAGCGCCCCTTGTCCTCAGGTCATGTGAATCCGTATCCGCATTCCGGATGCAGATTCACTCGACCCGGCGCCGACCGCTACGCGCCGTCGCCGAGAGCGGCTGAGAGCTGCGCCGGCTCGGTGACCGGCTGGCGGCAGCTGAAGTGCTCGCACACGTACGCGGCGGGCCGGCCGTCGACCGCGGTGCGCTCGCGCATCAGCTCCGGCCGCTCGACGCCCTCCGGTCCGCCCGCGAGCACCACGTGTGGCCGGAACGCGGAGCGGACGACCGTCGCGAGCTCGCCCAGACCGTCGCCCGAGGGCTCGCCGACCAGCGCCACCTCCTTGACCGGCGCGAAGTAGAAGTCCATCGCGCAGAGCAGATTCGCCAGTGCCTCCGGGTGCCCGCCCGCCGCGCGGTGGAGCAGCCGAAAGACGCCGGCGGCGTGCCACTCGTACTCGTGCTCGCCGGTCAGCGCGGCGAGGCGGAGCAGTCCGAAGGCCGCCGCGGAGTTCCCCGACGGGATCGGGTGGTCGTCGACATCCTTGCGCCTCACGACCAACTCTTCGTGGTCGTGTGCGGTGGTGAAGAAGCCGCCGCGGTCGGAGTCAGCGAACAGCTCGATCATCTGGTCGGCGGTCTCGCGCGCGGCGTCGAACCAGCGAACGTCGAACGTCGCCTCGTACAGGGCCAGGAGCGCTTCGACCAGGTATGCGTAGTCCTCGAGGTAGGCGGCGAGGTGCGCGCGGCCATCCTTGTAGGTGCGCAGCAGCCTGCCGCGCTCGTCGCGGAGGTCCCGCCACACGAACTCGGCACAGGCCACCGCGGCGTTGAGGTAGTCGTTGCACGGGATCGCGCCGCCCGCCTCCGCGAGGGCGCCGATCATGAGCGCGTTCCACGAGCACAGCCGCTTGTCGTCCTTGCCGGGCCAGATTCGCCGCGAGCGGTGGGTGTAGAGGGCGCGGCGCGCCTCCTCGAGACCCTCGGGCGCCTCCGCAGCCGGCCCGCCCGGGAGGTTGAGGATGTTGCGGCCCTCGAAGTTTCCCTCCTCGGTGACCCCGTAGTACGCGATCACCTGGTCGGCAAGGCCGGAAGAGCCGACTCCCGCGAGGGCCTCGCGGATCTGGTCCGGGGTCCACACGTAGAAGCGGCCCTCCTCGCCATCGGAGTCGGCGTCGAGCGCGGAGTGGAAGCCACCCTCGGGACCGCGCATCTCGCGCAGCGCCCAGACCAGGGTCTCCTCGCACACCCGGCGGTAGCGGTCGTGGCCGAGCGCCTGCCAGGCGTGGAGGTAGGTGCGGGCGAGCAGGGCGTTGTCGTAGAGCATCTTCTCGAAGTGGGGGACGAGCCAGACGTCGTCGACCGAATAGCGGGCGAAGCCGCCGCCGATCTGGTCGTAGATCCCTCCGTGCGCCATCGCGTCGAGCGTCGTCTCGACGACGTCCGTCACCCCGCGGGCGAGCAGGAGCTCGAGGGCGGACGCAGGCGGGAACTTCGGGGCCGACCCGAAGCCCCCGTGCCGCATGTCCGCCAGCGCGCGGAGCTTCCGCGTCGCGGCGTCCAGAATGTCCGGGCTCGGTTCGTCGTCGCTCGGCTCGATGCGCCCGATGGCGCCGAGCTGTTCGCGAATGCGATCGGCGGAAGCGCGGATCTGCTCGCGTTGGGTCGTCCACGATTCGACAACCGCCTCCATCACCATGCGGAAGCTCGGCATGCCCTGCCGCGGCTCGGGCGGGAAGTACGTGCCTCCGTAGAACGGGACTCCGTCGGGATCGAGGAACGCGGTCAGCGGCCACCCGCCGTGCCCGGTCATCCCCTGAACGGCCTCCATGTAGATCGAGTCGACGTCGGGTCGCTCCTCGCGATCGACCTTGATCGGCACGAAGTGCTCGTTCATGTAGGTCGCCGTCTCGCGGTTCTCGAACGACTCGCGCTCCATCACGTGGCACCAGTGGCAGGCCGAGTAGCCGATCGAGAGCAGGATCGGCCGGTCCGTCTCGCGGGCCCTGCCGAGCGCCTCGGGGCCCCAGGGGTACCAGTCGACCGGGTTGTCCTTGTGCTGGAGGAGGTAGGGGCTCGTCTCTTCGGCGAGGCGATTCGGCATCTGTCTGAGGCTACCCCGAGGGACGGGGCGACTCGCCGTCGGGTCCGCTCAGTCCGCGGTCGCCATGGTGACCGCGGCGGCGCCCTCTCGCGCGCCGCGTTCCAATGCGGCACGGGCACGAGCGAGGACGACGGCCGCTTCGGGGTTGTCCAGCGGCGTCACGCCGACGCGCAGCGAGCCGGCCTCCCAGCGGTGGTCGCGTCCCGCCAGCTCGGCGACCTTGTGGACGAGTCGCCCGAGGCCCGCAACGACCTCGTCGGGGCCCGGGGCGTCGACGATGATCCCGTACTCCGCCCGGCCGACGGGGGAGAGCTTGTCCGACTCGCGGAGCGATGCGCGCAGGGCGCTCGCGGTGGAGCGCAGGAACTCCTCCGCGGCGGGATCTCCCCACTCCTCGCGGATCGCGTCGACGCCGTCAACGACCGCCACCGCGACCCACGGAGTCTCGTCGCCGCGGCGCCTTCGGGCGGCTCCCTCGAGCTGACGTGCGAAGCGCGGCGGGACCGCGACGTCGGGCTCCTCCGAGTGACGGTTGGAGACGCCGACGATCCGCTCCACGTCGGACTCGGTCGTGCTCGTCCGCTTCCGGCTTGCGGCCATCGACTCTTTCTATCGGCAGCACCCTGCAAGGTCGTGAGGCGGCTCGTGCCGCCCCCTGATATACCCCGCGAGGGAGAGGAGAGAGATGGCTCGGGACCTGACGGTGGTGCTCCAGGATCGGCCCGGCGAGCTGGCACGGCTCGGCGAGGCCACCGGCCAGGCTGGCGTGAACATCCTGGGGATGTGCGCGATCACGGGCGAGGGGCGAGGGGTCATCCATCTGCTCGTCGAGGACAGCGCCGCCGCCAAGGCCCGCAGCGCCCTCGAGGAGGCCGAAATGGGGGTGGCTGACGACCGCGAGGTCCTGGTGATCGACGTCACCGACCAGCCAGGGACCTTGGGCGGGCTGGCGCGTGCCCTCGGCGAGTCGAACGTCAACATCGAGCTCGCTTACACGACCTTCGGCGGGATCAAGCTCGTGATCGCGACCGACGACCTCGACAGCGCTCGCGCGGCTCTCGAGTAGAGGCCCGATTGCGCACGCTGCCGGCCGCGATCGTCGCCGTCGCCCTGGGGATGCTCGCCTGCGCGTCTCCTCCGAGCGCGGCCGCCGCCTCCAAGCACGTGAAGTTCGGTCATTCCGTCGACGGCAGACGGCTCGTGGCGGTACGGATCGGTGATCCAGACGCCAAGCGCACCGGCCTGGTGGTTGGCTCGATTCACGGTAACGAGACCGCGGGCCACGAGATTGTGCACACCCTCCGGCACCGGTACCGCCACGCGCGCGGAATCAACCTGTGGGTCGTCAAGACCGTCAACCCGGACGGCGTCGCCGCCAACACGCGCAAGAACGCACACGGCGTCGATCTCAACCGCAACTTCTCCTACCAGTGGGAGGGCGGGGTGCCGCACTCGAGCGGCTACTACCCCGGACCCCACCCGTTCTCGGAGCCGGAGAGCCGGGCCGTCCGCCGCCTGGTCAAGCGCATCAGGCCGAATGTGACGATCTGGTACCACCAGCCATGGGGAGGGGTGCTCCTGCCCTGCCATGGCCCGGCCAAGATTCAGAAGCGCTACGCGCGCATCGCCCGGTTCCCCGTCGAACGGTGCCGCGGCGCGCACCTGCCCGGGACGGCCATGAACTGGCAGAACCACCACTTCGATGGCCGCGCATTCGTCGTCGAGCTTCGGGCCGGAGAGCTTCCCAATGCGCAGGCGCGCCGCCACGCCCGCGCCGCCGTGAAGGTCGCCCGGAACGGTGCAGGCTCACGGGATTCGCAGAAGCGCTCATCCGCATACGCGCTTCACGCCAAGTCGAAGCGTCCCCCAATCGACCGCGACCCGATCCCCTACGGGCACAAGCGAAAGCGCGAGATGGCCGCGTACTCGAAACGCCACTACGGAAAGCGGCAGTGGCGCCTTCGCGACCCGAAGGTGATCGTCCTGCACTACACGGCCGGGCCCACCTACAGCGCGGCCTGGAACACGTTCGCGTCGAACGCGCCCAACATGGGCGAGCTGCCCGGGACGTGCTCGCATTTCATCGTCGCGAAGGGCGGGCAGATCCACCGGACCGTCAAGCCCACGATCCGTTGCCGGCACGCGATCGGCCTCAACTACACGGCGATCGGCGTGGAGATGGTCCAGGAGGCCGGGTCAGGCTCCCACTGGGCGGACAGCCAGATCCTTCACCGCGGGCCTCAGATCCACCGCGCCCTGCGCCTCGTCGCCTGGCTGAAGGAGCGCTACGGGATCAAGATGCGGAACATCATCGGGCACGCGATGGCCAACGACAGCCCCAACTTCAAGGACCTCGAGGGCTGGCGTAACGACCACACCGACTGGCTGCGTTCGGACGTCAAGAAGTTCCGCCACCGCCTGCGGCGGATGCTGCACCACGACTAGCTGCGGCTCAGGCCGTGACGTCCTTGGCGAAGGTCTCGAAGGCGTTCAGGTAGCGCTGCACGTCGTCCTCGGAGTGGGCGATTGACAGCGTCCACTCCTCCTCGACGCCCGGGGTCATGAAGACCGCGTGGTTCATGTGGTAGAGCCAGGCCAGGCTCGCGAGCCCATCGTTCACCTTGCTGAGGTAGTCGCGGTACTCGCGCAGGGGCTCGGCCGAGAAGATCACGCACCCCTTCGCACCCATGCCCTCGGTGTACGCGGGCAGGCCGTAGCGGTCGATGATGTCCTGGCAGGCAGCCTTCAGCCGCTCGTTGGTCGCCTCGAGCTTCGGGTAGGCGTCCTCGGTCAGCACCTCGGTCAGCGCGGCCTCAGCGGCCGCCATCACCAGCGGGTTGCCGTTGAAGGTCCCGTACTGGTGAACCTTGCCGCTTGCCACCACCTCGGCCATATCGTCGGTCATCCCGATCGCCCCGCCGGGATAGCCCCCGCAGACGGCCTTGGCCAGCGCGATCATGTCCGGCTGCACACCGAAGCGCTTCGTGGCGCCGCCGTACGCGATCGTCGCGCCGGTCTTCACCTCGTCGAAGATCAGCTTCACGCCGTGCTGGGTCGTGAGCTCGCGGACCCGCTCCAGGTAGCCCTCGACCGGCGGGATGATGTTGATGTTCATCATCGCCGGCTCCATGATCAGCCCGGCGACCTTGCCCTCGAGCTTGCTCAGCACGGACTCGAGCGCGTCAGCGTCGTTGAACGGAACCGCGCGCGTGAGGTCGGTGAGGGCGCGCGGGTAGCCGGCGCCATAGGGGACCGACCGCGGATCGTCGCGGTCGCCCAGCTCCTCGAGATCCGGATAGACCGAGACCATCACCGCGTCGTGGTGCCCGTGGTAGGAGCCCTCGATCTTCAGGATCATGTCGCGCCCGGTCGTGCCCCGCGCGAGGTGCACCGCGTCCATGGTCGACTCGGTGCCCGAGTTGGTGAAGCGCCACTGGGTCAGGCCGAAGCGCCGCGTCAGCTCCTCGGCCACGACGATCGAGCCGTCGGTCGGGGCCGCGAAGTGGGTGCCCATGTCCACCCGGGCCTTCACCGCCGCTCCCACCTTTGGGTTCGCGTGGCCGATGCACATGACGCCGAAGCCGTTGTGGAAGTCCGTGTACTCGTTGCCGTCGACGTCCCAGACCCGGGAGCCCTCGCCCCGCTCGATGTACGTCGGCCACGGGTCGTTCTGCTGGAAGGAGGACGGGACGCCGCCGGGCATCACCTTGAGGGCGCGCTCGTAGCGTTCCGCCGACGCGTGAGTTCGCTCCCTGAACTTCGCCTGCTCTGCCTCCGTGAGCTGAGCGATGCGCGCGGGATCGATGTTCTTCGTGGTGGTCTCCTCGACGGCCATGGCGATCAGCCTAGCCGGAGGCCCGTCGCTAAGGTGGATAAAGATGCGGCTCGAGGGAATCCATCACGTCACCGCGATCACCGGCGAGGCGCAGCCAAACGTGGACTTCTACGCGGGCGTGCTGGGCCTCAGGCTGGTGAAGAAGACGGTCAACCAGGACAGCCCGACCGTCTACCACCTCTTCTACGCCGACGAGAAGGGAGACCCGGGTTCGGACATCACGTTCTTCGAGTATCCCGGGATCGGCCCCGGCCGCGCAGGGGACGGGATGGTTCATCGCATCCTCTGGCGGGTGGCCTCCGCCGATTCGCTCGACTTCTGGGCGTATCGCTTGGGCGAGCACGGCGTCGAGACCGCGAAGGTCGACGGCGGCCGGCTTCGATTCTCCGACCCCGAGGGGCTGGAGCACGAGCTGCTCGTGCCCGACGTGGACGATCAGTCGATGACCGCCGAGCATCCCGAGATCCCGGCCGAGCATGCGCTCCAGGGCTTCGAGGGGGTCCGGGCCTACTCGTCCAACCCGGACGCCAGTCGGTCGCTGCTCGAGGAGACGATGGGCTCCGAGGCCCGGGGTGAGCTCTTCTGGGAGCTGCGGGGCGACGTCCGGGGCTCCACCTACGCCTACGACGAGCCGCCCGAGCAGGTCGGCGTCCAAGGCGCGGGGAGCGTGCACCACGTGGCCTGGGCGTCCCCGGCGGACGAGCACGAGGCCTGGCGGGACCGGGTGCTCTCGGCCGGCATGCACGCGACGCCCGTGATCGACCGCTTCTACTTCCGCTCCGTCTACTACCGCGAGCCCAGCGGGGTCCTGTTCGAGATCGCGACGCTCGGGGGGCCCGGCTTTGCGATCGACGAGCCGGTCGAGCACCTGGGCGAGAAGCTCTCCCTGCCGCCGTTCATCGAGCACCTGCGCCCGGAGATCGAGCCGAAGCTGCGGCCGATCACCAACCCACGCCAGGTCGCCGCGGGCGGCTAGTTAGGGCTCGACACCCGCCAGCTTTCGCAGCAGCAGCGTGAGCGTCGCGACCTCGCCGCTGTCCAGCGGGGCGAGGATGTCCTTTGCGAGCTTGATGCCCACCGTTCGCGCTCGCTCGAGGGTTCGCTTTCCGTCCGTCGTCAGGTGCATGGCGTGCTTTCGCCGGTCCCCGGGGTGCGGCCGGCGCTCCGCGTAGCCGAGCTCCTCCAGCTCGTCGACCACGGCCACCATCGAGCTGGGATCGATCAACGAGCGATCGGCCAGCTCCTGCTGGGCGATGCCGGGATCGCTGGCGATCAGCTGCATGACGCCGAAGTGGGGGGGACGCAGCCCGAGCGGCTCGAGTGCCTTTTCGAACATGTGCGAGGTCCGCCTTCCGTTCCACGACAGCAGGAAGCCGGGTGCGCTCGCCAGAGGCTCCGGAGGCGGACGATCGAAGGCCATGCGCGCTGTACCCACCGATTAGTTTTGGGCCGCGCCGGGGTCCAAGGGGATGTCGTTGGCGGAGCGAGTGTGAGGGTGAGCACTCATGGCCCAATCATCCTATGCCCACCGGATCATTTGTAATACACATAGTTCAATTGCTCAACGAGCTTCGGAGGTAAGGCGTCGTGGCCGCAATCACTCGTTTCGTTCTCGCTCACAAGCGACTGGTGGCGTTGTTCTGGATCGTGCTGACCGTCGTCGGCATCGCGACCGTGAACTCGGCGACGAAGGCGATGGACCAGAAGTTCTCGGTTCCCGGCAAGGAGGGCTGGGAGACGAACGTCGCGATCACCCAGCACTTCCACGGTACCGGCGGGGACACGGCCCCGATTGTGCCCGTCGTCACGCTTCCGCAGGGCAAGACCGTCGATTCGCCCGGCGTCGACTCGCAGCTGACCCAGGTGGACAACAAGCTGGAACGGGCGCTACCGGGCGCCAGGATCGCGTCCTTCTCGTCAACGGGTGACCGCGCCTTCGTCTCGAAGGACGGGCGCACGACCTTCGCGATCATCTATCCGCAGCCCGATCCCAACTCCGCCTTCGGGGAGAACCCGGACGCCGCCAAGAAGGCGCGTGCGGCGATGAGTCACACGACGGTCGCCGGAGCGCCCGTGCACGTCAGCGGCTTCGACGCGCTTCAGAACGAGTCGGGCGGCGACAACGGGACGGGCGTCCTGCTCGAGTCCCTACTCGGCGGCGTCGGCGCGCTGATCGTCCTCGCCTTCGTGTTCGCCTCGTTCCTGGCCCTGCTGCCGATGGCCATGGCAATCGTCTCGATCATGACCAGCTTCCTCCTCGTTTGGGGCCTGACGGCGTTCATCGACGTCTCGCCGGTGGTCCAGTTCCTGATCGCCCTGGTCGGGCTCGGCATCGCGATCGACTACTCGCTCCTCGTGGTCTCTCGCTGGCGTGAGGAGCGCGCCCACGGGCGAAGCGGCGACGAGGCCGTCCAACGCGCGATGCAGACGGCGGGGCGAGCCGTGGTGTTCAGCGGCACGACCGTCGCGATCGGCCTGCTGGCGATGGTGGCGCTACCGGTTCCTTTCCTGCGGAGCATTGGCATCGGTGGGCTGGTGATCCCGCTCGTCTCGACGCTCGTCGCGATCACGCTGCTCCCGGTGCTGCTGTCGAAGTTCGGGCAGCGGCTCGATTGGCCGCACCGGCGCACTGACGATCGCGCCAGCCGGGCCTGGACTCGGTGGGCCGAGTTCGTGGTGCGGCGGCGCTGGATCGCCGCCGGCGCCGCGGTCGCGATCCTCGGCGTCCTGATCTACGCCGCGACCGGGCTGACGCTCGGCGACGCAAGCCCCGACACGATCGCCAAGCAGGGTGACGCGAAGCAGGGCTTGACGGCTCTGGAGGACTCCGGCGTCGGCTCGGGCGCGCTGCTCCCGTACGAGATCCTGACCCAGGGCACGAGCCCCGACAAGGTCGCCTCCGACGTCGACTCGGTGCAGGGCGTCCACGGCGCGGCTGCGCCGCAGGGCTCCCAATGGCGTACCGGACGGGTGGCCGAGGTGCTGGCCTTCCCGACCGAAGACGACTCGACGCAAGCCGGCAAGGACACCCTCGATCGCGTCCGCACCGCGGCCCATGCGGCGGGCCCGGACGTCCAGGTCGGGGGCCTGCCGGCCCAGAACGCCGACTTCATCGATGCGGTCTACGGCAACTTCCCGCTGATGATCGCGCTGATCGGCGTCGTCACGTTCATCCTGCTTGCGCGGGCGTTCCGCTCGCTGCTCCTGCCACTGAAGGCGGTCATCCTGAACGTGGCCAGCGTCGCGGCCGCCTGGGGCGTGCTCGCGATCATGTGGCAGCACGGGCACGGCTCCGACCTGCTGTGGGGGATCGAGGCCACCGGATCGGTGCCGGCGTGGATCCCGCTGATGGTGTTCGCGTTCCTCTACGGGCTCTCGATGGACTACGAGGTTTTCATCATGACCCGGATGCGTGAGGAGTACGACAACTCCGGCGACACGCGCACTGCGGTCGTGCAGGGGATCGGCCGGACCGGTCGCCTGGTGACGAGCGCCGCGTTGATCCTGTTCCTGGCGTTCGTATCGCTGGCATCCGGCCCGGGCACTGACCTGAAGATGTTCGCGACCGGCCTGGCCGCCGGAATCCTGCTCGATGCGACAGTGATCCGGGCCCTGCTGGTGCCGGCCGCGGTGTCGCTGTTCGGGCGCTGGAACTGGATCCTGCCGAGCATGCCGGCGCGCCTGCTGCGCGTGAAGCCCTCGCTCCCCGGTCGGGCAGCGACCGGCGAGGGCGAGGCAGGCTAGGAGACGGTCCAGGTATCTCCGGAGCGCAGGAGCTCATTGAGCTCCTGCGCTCCGAGGCCCGCGCGCGCGGCTTCGAGCTCGGCGGCCACGGTCTCGCCGTAGACCGGGCGCTCGACGGCGCGGAAGACTCCGATCGGCGTGGGTCCGCTCGGCCGGGGGGCGAGGTGTGCGAGCGCGAATGCGTTGCTCGGGTTCGGCTCGTGGGCGTCGTGGACGAGCAGCGCGTCCTCGCCGACCTCGGCGACGTCTGCGATGCGGAGGGCGCCGTTCGAGTCGCGGACGACGCCGCGCTCGCCCTCGGTGCCGAACCGGATCGGGCTGCCGTGCTCGAGGCGGATCTGGTTCGCCTCCTTGCCCTTGCCGCGGACGGCGTCGAAGGCGCCGTCGTTGAACACGTTGCAGTTCTGGTAGATCTCGATCAGCGCCGAGCCCTCGTGGTCCGCGGCGGCGCGCAGGACCTCCGCCTCGTGGCCGCGGTCCGTATCCACCGTTCGCGCGACGAAGCTCGCCTCGGCGCCGAGGGCCAGGGCGACCGGGTTGAAGGGGTGGTCCAGGGACCCGAACGGCGTCGACTTCGTGACCTTGCCCTCCTCGCTGGTCGGCGAGTACTGGCCCTTGGTCAGTCCGTAGATCTGGTTGTTGAACAGCAGGATCTTGATCGGGACGTTGCGGCGCAACGCATGGATCAGGTGGTTGCCGCCGATCGACAGGGCGTCGCCGTCTCCGCTCACCACCCAGATCGAGAGGTCGTCGCGGGCGAGTGCGAGCCCGGTCGCGAGCGCGGGCGCCCGGCCGTGGATGCCGTGGACGCCGTAGGTGTTCATGTAGTAGGCGAAGCGACCGGCGCAACCGATTCCGGCGACGAAGACGATGCGCTCCGGCGGTAGACCCAGTTCGGGAAGGAACTGCTGGACGGTCGCGAGGATCGCGTAGTCGCCGCACCCAGGGCACCAGCGGGTCTCCTGGTCGGACGAGAAGTCCTTCTTGGTCAGCCCCAGCGCGTCGGAGCCGTTGCCGTTGCCGTTCGCCTGCGTCATAGCCGCTCCGTGATCACCTCGTCGAGCTCCTCCGCGAAGATCGGCAGGCCCTCGACCTTGCTGTAGCTCTCGGCGTCGACCAGGAACTCGCTGCGGATGATCTGCGAGAGCTGCCCGGTGTTGGTCTCGGGGATCAGGACCTTGCGATACGAGCGGACGACCTCGCCGGTGTTGTGCGGCAGCGGGTTCAGGTTGTGCAGGTGCGCCCAGTCGACCTTCTTCCCTCGAAGTCGCACCCTCCTGACGCCGCCCTTGATCGCGCCGTAAGTCGATCCCCAGCCGAGGACGAGCAGCTCGGCCCCGTCCACGCGGTCCACCTCGAGCTCGTCGATGTCGGCGGCGATGCCGTCGACCTTCTCGGCGCGCAAGCGGGTCATGAGCGCGTGGTTCTCCGCCTCGTAGCTGATGTGGCCGGTACCGGCCTCCTTCTCCAGTCCGCCGATCACGTGCTGGAGCCCCTCAGTGCCCGGCACCGCCCAAGGGCGCGCGAGGCGGTCGTCGCGCAGGTACGGCCAGAACTCGCCGTCGCGGTTGGCTTCGGTCGCGAAGCGTGGGTCGATCTCGGGCAGGTCGGCGGCGTCCGGGAGCATCCACGGCTCCGAGGAGTTGGCGAGAAAGGTGTCAGTCAGCAGGATCACCGGGGTGCGGTAGGTGACCGCGATCCGGGCGGCCTCCATGACCGCGTCGAAGCACTGAGCCGGGGTCGAGGCGGCGATCACCGGCAGCGGTGACTCCCCGTGGCGACCGTGGATCGCCATCAGGAGGTCCGCCGCCTCGGTCTTGGTCGGCATTCCGGTAGAGGGCCCGGCGCGCTGGACATCGATGACCAGCATCGGCAGTTCCAACATGACTGCGAGGCCGATCGTCTCGGCCTTCAGGTCCATGCCCGGGCCGCTGGAGGCCGTGACGCCGAGGTGGCCGCCGAAGGCCGCGCCGAGAGCCATATTCGCGGCGGCGATCTCATCCTCGGCCTGGACCGTCCGGACCCCGAAGCGCTTGTGGCGCGACAGCTCGTGCAGGAGCTCCGACGCCGGTGTGATCGGATAGCTGGCGAGGAAGAGCGGCAGTCCGCTTCGCACGCTGGCAGCGATCAGGCCGAGCGCCGTCGCCGTCGTCCCGTTGACGCTGCGATAGGTGCCGGGCTCGGCCGGGGCCGCCTTGACTTTGTAGTGGACCTGGAGGATCTCGGCCGTCTCGCCGAAGTTGTATCCCGCCCGGAATCCGGCCAGGTTGGCCTGCATGATCGCCTCGTCTGAGCCGAACTTCTCCTCGATCCATTCGACAGTCACGTCGGTGGGCCGGCTGTACATCCACGAGACGAGGCCGAGCGCGAAGAAGTTCTTCGAGCGCGCCGCGTCCCGCGACGTTATGCCGTCTATCCCCTCGGTCGCCCGGACCGTCATCGAGGTCATGGGGACCCGGAACAGGCGGTACTCGTCCAGGCTGCCGTCCTCGAGTGGGTTGGTCTCGTACGCGGCCTTCCGCAGGTTGTGATCGCCGAATCCATCCTCGTTCGCGATCACGATCCCGCCGCGCTCGAGCTCGGGAAGGTTCGTCTTGAGCGCCGCGGGGTTCATCGCCACGAGCACGTTGGGCTGCCCGCCCGGCGTGAGGATGTCGCGCGAGGCGAAGTGGATCTGGAACGCGGAGACGCCGGCGAGCGTCCCGGCCGGGGCGCGGATCTCGGCTGGGAAGTCGGGGAGGGTGACGAGGTCGTTGCCGATCAGCGCGGTGGCTGCGGCGAAGCGGTTACCGGCTAGCTGTATCCCGTCGCCCGAATCGCCGGCGAATCGGACGACGACCCGCTCTTTCTCTTCTACAGGTACAGCTTTGGTCAAGTCTCGTGACGCCTCCGGCGCCGATGTGATCGATTGTACGCATGGGGTCGGCCGGGCCGTCCAAGACCTTGAGTCCGTCCGGGTCGTATGCGAACATGCGTTCGTGCGTTGGGAAAATCTCGAGGTTGGAAAGGAGGAGGCCGGGGCGCGGTTGCCCGGCTTCCGCGAGCCCGCCGTAGTGCGGACGTTCGACGCGCCCGAGGCGCTCGGCATCCGCTTCTACGAGGTGCAGGCACGATCGGCGCTGAACCAGGTGCCGAAGCGCTCGCGGATGCCGTTCCGCTGGACCATAAATTCATTTCGCGGATGCACCCACGCCTGCACTAGACCTACTGTTTTGCCCGTCCGACCCACACATATCTGGACCTGAACGCCCGCGAGGACTTCGAGCGCGAGATCGTCGTCAAGGTCAACGTGCCGGAGCTCGTCCGGGCGGAGCTTGCGCGCCCCTCGTGGAAGGGCGAGCACGTCGCGCTCGGCACCAACACCGATCCTTACCAGTGGGTCGAGGGCCGCTACAAGCTCATGCGCGGAATCTGGGAGGCGATGCGCGACTTCGCGAACCCGTGCTCGGTGCTGACCAAGTCGCCGCTGCTCCTCCGCGACGTCGACCTGATGAAGGAGATCTCCGAGCGCACGGACTTCACCGCGAACCTGTCGATTCCCACGCTGGACGAGAAGGCGTGGCGCGACACCGAGCCGCACACCCCGCATCCTCGCAAGCGGATCGAGGCGGTCGCAGAGCTCAAGCGCGCCGGAATCCGCACCGGTGTCCTGGTCGCGCCGCTCATCCCCGGTGTCAACGACGCGCCGCACCAGGTGGAGCCGCTGCTCGAGCTGTTGGATGAGGCCGGGCCGGACTCGATCGGTGGGGTGGCGCTTCACCTGCGCGGAGAGGTGCGAGACATCTGGCTCGACTGGCTGCGCGAGCGGCGACCCGACCTGCTGCCCCGTTACAAGGAGCTGTACGAGTGCGGGGCGTACATGCGAAAGGACGAGGCCAGCAGGCTGAGCGCGATGGTCCGACGGCCGGGCCGCACCGGTTCGCGGCGCGGCATCGGGCGGCCTCCCAAGGGCGAAACCGGCCACGAGCGGGCCGGCGAGCCCCCGGGCCAGTCGAGCCTGTTCTGAGGCTCAGCCCGCGGCGGGCGCCGGCGAGGCCTGCGTTCTACGGAGGGTGCCAACGACCGCGATCGCCACCAGGGCGAACGCCGAGCCCAGCCAGAAGGCGGCCGAATAGCCGCCGAGTGACGCCGCCAGGCCGGTCAGCGGGCCGCCGACCGCGAAGCCGATGTCGAAGAAGGCCGTGAACGTGCCGAGCGCCGAGCCGCGACGGGAATCGGGGACGCTGTTGACGACCACCAGCGACAGCGACGGGTAGATCAGCGCGAACGCGAGTCCCATGCCGACCGCCCCGGCGAGGGCCAGTGCGAGCGAGTGCGCAAGCGCGATCAGCGCGAGCCCCACGGCAGAGACCGCGGCGGCGGACGCGGCACAGCGAACCGGGCCGAGGCGGTCCGGAAGGTCCCCGCCGATGGCGCGCGTGATGACGACGGTGGTCGCGAACGCCGCGAATGCGGTGGCGCCGTGGCCGACGTGCTTTGAGTTGAGGTCGAGCACGATGAACGAGGCCATCGCCGCGTAGCCGACGGTCGCCATGGCGAGGGCGAGCCCGGGCCGCACGGACTCCGGGACGATCAGCTGCCGCCTACGAGAGCTCTCGGTTGGCCGGAACGGGTCGGGAACCGATAAGGCCACCAAGGCCCCGATCGCGGGCGAGATCGCGCAGAAGGCCCACACGGCGTTGAAGTGGCCCACTTCGAAGAGGCCCGTCCCGATCAGCGGGCCGAGGGCCAGCCCACCCCAGACCGCGAGGCCGTAGAGGCCGATCACCCGGGCCCGTCGGTCGAGCGGCGCGAGATCGACGACCCACGTCGCCCCAGCGGTGAACACGGTGCCCTCGCCCGCGCCGAGGACGAGCCGGGCGACCAGCAGCCCCGGGAGGCCCGCCGGCACGAAGTAGAGCCCGCCCGCCACCGCCGCGAGCGCCGCCCCGACTGCGACGACGGGCCGGCGGCCGCGCGAATCCGCGATGTGGCCTGCGATCGGCCGGCTTGCCAGGGCGGTGAAGGCGAACGCGCCGATGGCGAAGCCCACGGCCAGACTCCCGTAATTGAGCGGCCCCTTCACGTAGTGCGGCAGCACGGGAAGGACCGCCCCCACGGCCATCAGCGTGAAGAGGGTCGCGGCGAAGATCCCCGCGAACGCGCGGTAGGGCGAGCGCGTCACCGCTACCTGGGACCGTCTCCGCGGAGCTCGGTGCGCTTGACCTTCCCGCTTGCCGTCTTCGGCAGCTCGTCGGCGAACTCCACGATCCGCGGGTACTTGTACGGGGCCGTGACCCGCTTCACGTGGTCCTGCAGCTCCTGGGCGAGGGCGTCGGACGGCTCGCCGTTGCGTAGCACGACGATCGCTCGCACCACCGAGCCGCGCTCGGGGTCCGGCGCCGAGACGGCAGCCGCTTCCGCGACGGCGGGGTGACTGACGAGAGCTGACTCCACCTCGTAAGGCCCGATGCGGTAGCCCGCCGAGACGATGATGTCGTCGCCGCGGCCCTCGAACCAGAGAGTGCCGTCCTCGTCCTCGCGGACGTAGTCCCCTGTGGACCACCACTCGCCGTCGATCAGCCCGGGACCGCCCTCCGATCCCAGGTAGCCGGCGAAGAAGGTGGGGCAGCTGCTCGCCCGCAGCTGGAGCTCTCCGTCGGAGATGCGCAGGTCGATCCCCGGCAGCGGGCGGCCCATCGACCCGGGCTTGAGCTCGTCGCCCGGCTGGACGCCGGTGAGGGCGCCGGTCTCCGTCTGTCCGTAGCCGTCGCAGATCTCGGTGCCGGCACGCTCCCGGAACTCGGCGATCACCTCCGGGTTGATCGCCTCCCCGGCCGAGACCATCCGGCGGACGGATGGCAGCGGTCGCACCGTCGCGCGCTTGGCGATCATCCGGTACTCGGTCGGCGCCTGGCAGAGCACGTTCACTCCCTCCCGCTCGATGATCCGAAGGCGCTCCTTCGGATCGAACCGACCGTCGTGCATGAGGGCGGCCGCACCCGTGAGCCATGGCGCGACGAACGCGTTGCGGGCAGACTTGGCCCAACCGCTGGCCGCCGTGCACCATGCCAGCTCGCCGTTCTCGGAGCCGAACCAGTGGGTGGCCTGAAGCCGCTGGCCGGGCAGGTAGCGCTGGACGTGGAGCGCTCCGCGCGGCTCGCCCGTCGTGCCCGACGTGAAGAGCACGAGCGCCCCGTCCTCCGGGTCGAGGTCGACCGGCTCGACCGGAGCCTCCTGCGGGCGGTCCTCGTCCATCACCGTCTGGACCTCGTCCATCGTCATGTAGGGGATGCCGTCCGGCAGCTCACCGAGCGGCCCGTCCTCGCCGACGCACAGCACCGGGTTGGCGACGCGGATCCTCGTCTCGAGGTCACCTCGCCGAAGCTGCGTGTTGCAGGGCATCGCGATCGCACCCATCCGCCAGCAGGCGAGCATCGCCAGCACCCACTCGATCCGGTTGCCGACCAGCGTCATCACGACGTCGCCGCGTCTTACCCCCCGCGCCGCGAACGCGCCGGACAGGCCCCCGGAACGGGCGATGAGCTCCCCGAAATGCCACACGCGGCGCTCGCCGTCGCGGTCGATCGTCACCAGCGCCGGCTTGGAGGCCACGAAGCTCTCGAGCACGTCCTCGATGAAGTTCACGGCGGCGTAGTCTGTCGAACGATTCGTGGCCCGGGTCGGCGGGCTTGCGGCGGAGAGGAGAAGACGGGATGGGCAAGCGGGAGAGCTACGAGCCGGGGACGTTCTGCTCGGTCGATCTGGCGACGACGGATGCCGAGGGCGCGAAGCGCTTCTACGGCGGCCTCTTCGGCTGGGAGGGCGAGGACGTCCATCCCGCCGAGGGCATGACCTACACGATCCTTCGCCTCGGCGGAGACCCCCTCGGTGGGCTGTTCGAACGACCGGGCCTCGAGGAGCTCGGGGGCCCGCACTGGGTCAACTACGTGAGCGTCTCAAGCGCTGACGACGTGGCCGGTCGCGTGGCCGGGCTCGGCGGCGAGGTCGCGGAGAAGCCGTTCGACATCCTCGACGTGGGCCGCATGGCGGCGGTCATGGACCCGACCGGCACCGGCGTCGCCGTCTGGCAGCCCGGCACCTACGCCGGTGCCGGCCGCGTCAACGAGCCGGGTTTCCTGACCTGGAACGAGCTGGCGACCAACGACACCTCCGCGGCGCTCCGTTTCTACGAGGGGCTCTTCGGCTGGTCGAGCGAGGCGATGGACACGGGCGGTGGGCCTGAGTACACGGTGATCAAGGTCGGCGAGCGCAGCAACGGCGGCGTTCGGCGCCTCTCACCCGAGGAGGAGCAGGCCGGCTTGGCGCCGTACTGGGTCCCCTACTTCGCCGTGGAGTCGCTCGACACGGCGTTCGAGCGCTGTGCCGACCTCGGTGGCGAGAAGCGCTTCGGCCCCATGGAGATGCCCGCGGGAAGGATCGGCGGACTGCGCGACCCACAGGGCGCGATGTTCTCGGTCTGGGAGGGCGAGCTGGAGGACTGAGCAGGGCGCTAGCGCACCAGCTCGGTGCCGTCATAGAGCTTCTTGATGCGGATCGCCCCGTCGGGCGCGGCCTCCAGGCAGAGCTCGCACAGCACGCACTCGTCCAGGTTCGAGCGGACGATGGCGACGTGGCCGTCCTCGTCGGCGAAGATGTCGACGGGGCAGACCTCCTCGAGCTTCTTTGCGAGCTCGGCGTCGCCGGCGATCGAGTCGTCGACCTCGATGTCGATGAAGACCGCCTCGAGCTGCTTCTCCCCGGCTTCCATCAGACCTTCGCTCCCAGCTTGTCCTTGACCGCGTCGGGGATCTCGTCGATCCGCTCGACGACCGGAATGCCGGCGGCCTCGAGCCGGGCGATCTTCTCGGTGGCCGTGTCCTCCTTGCCCTCGACGATCGTGCCCGCGTGGCCGAAGCTCATGCCCTGCATCTCCTCGTCGTCCATGAAGCGTCCGGCCATGAACGCGACGATTGGCAGCCGCGAGTTGTTCTCCGCCACCCACTCGGAGAGCTGCGCCTCCATCCGCCCCCCGGGCTCGGTGTAGATGACGATGCCCTGCGTCTGCTCGTCGGCCTCGAACAGCGGCATCAGCTCCGCGTAGGTCGAGCCGATGATGGCGTCGCCGCCGATCGAGATCGCGGTTGACTGCCCGAGTCCGGCGGCTGTGAGGGTGGAGGAGATCTCCGTGGTCATCCCGCCGCTCCGGGACATGACTCCGACGGTGCCTGGCGTGTACGCCTTGGCCGCGTCCTTCGCGGGGCCGCCGATGCCGCCCATCTTGCAGACCTCGGGGACGATCAGGCCGAGGCAGTTGGGGCCGATGATCCGCGCGCCCTCGCGGTCGGCCAGCTCGACCATCTGTGCCACGTCGCGCCGCGGGATCCGCTCGGTGACGATCACGATCAGCTTGATTCCGCGCACGATCGCCTCGAGCACGGCGTCCTTGGTGAACGCGGGGGGGACCGTGACGACCGAGCCGTCGGGCACGTAGCCGAGCGAGTCGACCACCTGCTCGACCGTGTCGAACACGGGCACCCCGTGCACGTCGCGGCCCTTGCGGCCGGGCGTGACGCCGCCGACGACCTTGGACCCGTAGTCCAGGCACTCGCGGGTGAGGTTCACGGCCTCGCGCCCGGTGATGCCCTGGACGATGAAGGTGAAGTCCTCGGAGAGAAGAACGCTCACGCCGGCGCCCCCTGGATCTTCGCCACGGCTCGCCCGGCCGCCTCCCACATTGACACCGAGCGGTCGCAGCTCTCGACGCCGTAGCGCTCGAGGATCTTGAAACCCTCCTCCTCCCACGCGCCCGGGATGCGGAAGATCGCGATCGTCTCCCCTGGGTCCCTGTCCAGCTCCAGGCAGGCCTTGATCACGCCCCTTGCGACGATGTCCACCCGGGTGTTCGAGACGATCGACATCATCACCGCGATCTTCTCGACGCCGTCCTTCTTCAGGACCTCCTTGGCGAGCCCGCAGGCCTTGGCGACCGACGGGTTGCCGCCGATCTCGGTGTAGTTGGCCGGCTTGCCGCCCTGGCTGCGGACGGCGTCGGTCAGCGTCAGGGAGCCGCCGCCGGCGCCGATCACGAGCCCCAGGTTGCCCGAGAAGCCGTGGTCCTTGCCCTGGATGACGCCGCGGTGGTCCGCGGAGTCGATGGCCTTGACGTTGCGCTCGAACTCGCTGGGCTCGTACGGGTCGCGCGTGTCGGTCGGGTCGACTCCGAGCTCGTCGAGCAGCGCCTTCTGGCGCGGACGGGCCTCGTTCTCCATCTCCATGTGCGCGTCGAGTGCGACGAAGCTGCCGTCGGCGAGCTGGGCGAGTGGGTTGACCTCGGCCAGGGTCATGTCGTAGTCGCGCATGAGGCGGGCGAGGCGCGCCAGGATCGGGGTGGCGCGGGTGAGCGCGGAGCCGGTGACGCCGGTGTGAGAGATGACCTCCTTAGCGCGGAAGTCCGGGGGGTCGACGAGGTTCGAGAGATGGCCGCGGCCCACGTGGTCGGGGTGCTTCTCGGCCACCTCCTCGATGTCGATGCCGCCCATGTCGGAGAACAGCATCAGCGGGCACTTGCGGGTGCCGTCCCAGACGACGCTCGCGTAGTACTCCTGCGCGACCTCGGCCTTGGGATCGACGAGCACGCCCTTTGGCATGTGGCCGTTGATCTCGAGCTCGAGGATCACGGCGGCGTGCTCGGCGGCCTCGTCAGGGGTGTCCGCGAACTTGACGCCGCCGGCCTTCATGCGGCCGCCGGTGAGCACCTGTGACTTGATGACGACGGGCCCCCCGATATCCTCGGCTGCCCGGCGGGCATCGTCGGCGTTCGTGCAGAAGCCGTATTTCGTGACCGGAATCCCCGCCCGCTCGACGATGCGCCGTGATTCGTATTCGTAGAACCTCATGAGTTCAGGTGAGGGGCTTTAGCTCCGAAATTGACATGTAAGGCGGCGACAGCCGCCGCAAGAGATTGGCGGGGAACCCTACATAACCCCACGATGACCTCCGCATGCGAAAGAATGTTCGCCCACGTCCGGGAGGCAGCCTGGGCGTTTGCCGTTTTGGAGACCTGAGAAAGGAGTTGATCGTTCCTTGAACGAGACGACGGCCGCCGCGACCGCCGCGACCAAGAACCAGAAACTGATCTCCTGGGTGGAGGAGTTCGTCGAGCTGACCCAGCCCGAATCCATCCACTGGTGCGATGGTTCGGCGGAGGAGTACGACAGCCTCTGCCAGGAACTGGTGGACGCCGGCACATTCGAGCGCCTCTCCAACGCCAAGCGCCCCAACTCCTATCTCTCCCGCTCGGACCCCGGCGACGTCGCTCGCGTCGAGGACCGGACCTTCATCTGCTCGAGCAGGGAGGAGGACGCCGGCCCGACCAACAACTGGCGCGACCCCAAGGAGATGCGCGACGCCCTGAATCGGCTGTTCAAGGGCTCGATGCGTGGCCGCACGCTCTACGTAGTCCCGTTCTCGATGGGCCCGCTCGGCTCGCACATTGCCCACATTGGGGTCCAGCTGACCGACTCCGCGTACGTCGCGGCCTCGATGCGGATCATGACCCGCATGGGCAAGGGCGCGCTGGACGTCCTCGGCGACGACGGTGACTTCGTCCCGTGCCTGCACTCGGTGGGCGCGCCACTGGAGGAGGGCCAGGAGGACGTGCCGTGGCCCTGCGACGCCGACAACAAGTACATCGTCCACTTTCCCGAAACGCGGGAGATCTGGTCCTACGGCTCGGGATACGGCGGAAACGCTCTTCTGGGGAAGAAGTGCTTCGCGCTTCGGATCGCCTCGGCGATGGCCCGCGACGAGGGCTGGATGGCCGAGCACATGCTGATCCTCAAGCTCACCTCGCCGCAGGGCGACGTCAAGTACATCGGCGGTGCGTTCCCGTCGGCGTCCGGAAAGACGAACCTGTCGATGCTGATCCCGACCCTCGAGGGCTGGACGGCAGAGACGGTCGGCGACGACATCGCCTGGATGAAGTTCGGCGAGGACGGCCGTCTGTACGCGGTTAATCCCGAGGCCGGCTTCTTCGGGGTCGCCCCGAACACGAGCCACAAGACCAATCCGAACGCGATGGGGACGATCGAGCGCAACTCGATCTTCACCAACTGCGCCCTCACCGACGACGGCGACATCTGGTGGGAGGGCATGACGGGCGAGCCGCCCGCGCACGCGATCGACTGGAAAGGGCGCGAATGGACGCCGGACTCCGACGAGCCGGCCGCCCATCCCAACGCGCGCTTCACGACGCCCGCGGCGCAGTGCCCGTCGATCGCTCCCGAGTGGGAGGACCCGAACGGTGTGCCGATCTCGGCCTTCATGTTCGGCGGCCGCCGCGCGACCGTCGTGCCCCTGGTCACCGAGGCGTTCGACTGGGAGCACGGCGTCTTCCTCGGTGCCACGATGTCCGTGGAGACGACGGCGGCAGCCGCGGGCGACGTTGGCAGGCTGCGGTTCGACCCGATGGCCATGCTGCCGTTCTGCGGCTACAACATGGCGGACTACTTCGAGCACTGGCTGAAGCTCGGACGGGAGCACCCGAACGAAATGCCGCGGGTCTTTCTGGTCAACTGGTTTCGCAAGGACGCCGAGGGCAACTTCATCTGGCCCGGATTCGGCGAGAACAGCCGCGTGTTGGAGTGGATCTTCCGCCGCTGCGACGACGACGTCGACGCGTTGGACGGCGCCATCGGCCGCGTGCCCCGGCTCGAGGACATCAACACCGACGGCCTCCAACTCGCGCAGGGCGAGCTCGAGCACCTGCTCGAGGTGGACCTCGACGAGCTCGGCCAGCAGCTCCCGCAGGTCGAGGAGCACCTCGCCCAGTTCGGCGATCGCCTGCCGGCCGAGCTCCAGGCGCAGCTCGACGCGCTGAAGCAGCGCCTGGATGCCGCCTGAGACGACCCCGAACCGCCCCCTGTATGAGCGGATCGCGGTCCCGCTCGTTTCTTCGCGAGCGGGATCCTGGTTCTACGTCAATGTCGCTCCCCACCTCGACCGCGGCCTGCTGCGCCTGACCGACGGGCGCTGGACGACCGCGGGCCGCGGGCGGGTGGGATTCTTGAAGGTGCGTGGTGCGCGCTCGGGCAAGCAGCGGGTGACGCCGCTCGTCTGGACGCGCGACGGCGAGAACGTGCTGCTGGTCGCCTCACGGGGCGGCGATGTCAAGCACCCCGCCTGGTACCGCAACGTCGTCGCGAACCCCGACGTCCGCTTCGCCAAGGACGGCGACGAGCGCGCCTACCGCGCCCGCACGGCCACCGCCGAGGAGCGCGCCCGCATGTGGGAGCTCTGCGAGCGGCGTTATCCGGGGTATGGCGTCTACCAGAAGCGCGCCGGTGCGCGAGAGATCCCGGTCGTGGTCCTCGAGCCGGTCGGCGCGCCAGCCTGAGCCCAGCGCCTGTCTTCGTGGCTCAGGCGCCCGGCGTGCCCGCGGCAATCCACTGACGAAGCAGCGGATCGACCACGCCGTACCGGGTGGGAGTGTGGGGATTCTCGGTGACCTCGCCGAGATCGGCGAGGGCCCGGATCGCCGACTTGACTGCGCCTCCACGCGATCCGCCGTGGCGGCGGCCTCCCGCATAGAGGCCCTCGCGGTTCTCGGCCACGGTGCTCAGGACGCGACGCTGGCCGGTGCTGAGCCCGGTCCAGATCGCCCGCAGCTCGTCGCGCACCTCGACCATCGCCCGGTCGTAGGCGGCGAACCAGTGCTGCTCCGTCGCAGCCTCACCGGGACCGAGCTCGTCCCATAGCGCGTTCGCGAGGAGCATCGTGCGCTGCGGATGACCACCGGCGGTCTCCAGCAACAGGTCGAGCGCGGCCCCGACGTCGCGGTTGGTCCGCTCGAAGCGCCGGGCCACGTCCTCGGCGACGTCGTCGGGTGCGAGTGGCGCCAGCTCGACCGCTCGGGCCTGCCCGTACAGCGCTCGGCGCTTGTCGGCGAACAGTCGCCGCATCATCCCGAGCCGGGAGCCGGCGAAGACGTAGCTGGCCGCGTCGCCGTGGTGCTGGATCTCGCTGCGGATCGTCGCGTCGGTCCGATCCTTCGCCGCGAGGACGTCCTGGAACTCGTCGAACACCACGAGCGTCCGCTGGCCGGTGCGCTCCTGGATGCGGCGGGGGAGGGCAAGGCGCTCCAGCAAGGGCGGCTCGGCCTGCGGATCGAGCGATAGCTCGAGCTCAGCCGGGATCTGCTCCTCGGCGCCGAGTCGCAGCGTGGGGCGGAGCCGCCGGCGGATACCCGCGAACCACGAGGCGAGACGGCCCTCGAGCTGGGCCGCGTACGCCCGCTCGATCCGGGCCGCGACGTCGCCGAGCGTGAGCACGCCGAAGAAGTCGACGTAGACCGCGGCCCACCCCTCGGCGCGCGCGTCGTCGATCACTCGCTGCAGGAGAGAGGTCTTGCCGTAGCGGCGGGGGGCGATGAGGCGGCTGTTGTTACCCGCGACCGCCGTGCGAAGGAGGGTCTCGGCCTCGTCGTTGCGGTCGATGAGCTCGGCCGGGGGCACCGGCTCGGTGTAACGGAAGGGATTCACGCTCTACAAAGTAGAGCAGATCTGCTCTACTAATGCGAGCAGGCCGGGAGCGGCGGGTCCACGTCGAGACCCACTTAAGGAGGAACCCGGCTAACTGGAACTGGCCTCGAGCTCGTACGCCTTGGCGAGCTCCGGGTCCTTCTTCGCGAGCATTTCGGCGAGCTCGACCATCACCTTGCACTGCTTCCAGGTCGCGTCGTCCTGCATCTTGCCGTCGATCATGTGGACGCCGCGGCCGTCCGGGATCGCCTCCAGGACCTTCTTGGCGAACTTGACCTCCTCGGGAGGCGGGCTGAAAACCTTCTTGGCGATTTCGATCTGGACTGGGTGGAGCGACCAGGCCCCGACGCAGCCGAGCAGGAAGGCCGCGCGGAACTGCGTTTCGCAGCCCTGGACGTCCTTGATGTCCCCGTACGGGCCGTAGAAGGGCAGGATCCCGGCCGAGGTGCAGGCGTCGACCATGCGGGCGATCGAGTAGTGCCAAGGGTCCTGCTGGGCGGTTGCCCGCGGTGCATCCGGATTGTCGGGGTCCGGGTCCTCGATCACGCGGTAGGCGGGGTGGCCGCCGCCGACGCGGGTGGTCTTCATGCGCCGGAACGCCGCGAGGTCCGCCGGGCCGAAGCTCATGCCCTGCATCCGCGGGCTGGCGGTCGCGATCTCCTCGAGGTTGACCACGCCGAGCGAGGTCTCGAGGATCGCGTGGATCAGGAGCGCCCGCTTCAGCCCCGCCTTGGCCTCCAGCTGGGCCAGGAGCCGGTCCACGTAGTGGATGTCCCACGGGCCCTCGACCTTCGGGACCATGATGACCTCGAGCTTGTCGCCGAGCTCGGTGACCAACTGCGTGAGGTCGTCGAGGACCCAGGGGCTCTCGAGCGAGTTGACCCGAGTCCACAGGGCGCAGTCGCCGAAGTCGTTCTCCTTCGCCGCCTTGATCAACCCCTCACGCGCGGCCTCCTTCTTGTCGACCGCGATCGCGTCCTCGAGGTTCCCGAGCAGGATGTCCGACTGCTTGGCGAGGTCTGGCGCCTTCGCGGCCATCTTCTCGTTCGAGAAGTCGAGGAAATGGATCATCCGCGAGGGCTTGAAGGGGACCTCGAGCGGGGGATCGGGGGCGCCGATCGCGAGTGGATGGTTGAACTGACGTGGGTTTCGCACTGCTTCCTTCCGGGTCGCGGAGCGCGAAATCTATCGACCGATGCCGGGCCCGCCGCCCCCTGGCGGCTAAGGCTTTCGGTGGCTGAAGCCGATGAGCCCTGTGATGTCTCGCGCAGAAAGCCCTCAGAACGTCCGGGGCGCAGCGCGCTCACGCATCTTCAGCGCACGCGCGCAGAAGCCGTCGTCGACGCCCGAGGACTGGCTTCCGTCAGCGCTGCAGGCCTCGGCGGACATCCGCGTCGAGGAGGCGGAGGGCGTCCCGGCCGATCCCGCCATCGCTGCGGAGCTCGGCTCCGAGGTCCAGCGGCTGCGACGCCAGCTCGGCGAGGCCAACGAGCGGGCCGACGCCGAGCGGCAGCGGGCCGAGCGGGCCGAGACCGAGGCAGCCGAGCTGCGTGAACGCGCAGAGGCGATGAAGCGCGCTGCCGCGCAGGCCGCGGCCGCATCCCACCCGGACGCCTGACGCACGACGCCCGGCTAGCCTGGCCGGGTGAGCTTCACGGTCAGAGCCGCCGAGCCCGGCGAGGAAACGAAAGTCGTCCCGCTCTACGAGTGGCTGTTCGCGCCTCCGGGCTCACTTCCGGCGAGCTGGGACGAGCGCCGCGCGACGGTCGCGCTGCGGCAGGCGATCGACTCGCACGACTGCGCCGTGCTCGTCGCCGAGGACGAGTCGGGCGAATTCGTGGGGTTCTGCACGGGCTACCAGGACATGCATTCGGTCCGCTTCGGCTACCGCGTGTGGGTGGAGGACCTCGCGGTGGATCCGGAGAGGCGGTCGCAGGGCATCGGCAAGGCACTCCTCGACGCCGCGAAGGCGTGGGCGCGCGAGCGCGGCGCCACGCACCTCGAGCTGGACAGCGCCGAAACCCGCGTTGACGCGCACCGCTTCTACGAGCGCGAGCAGCCCAGCTGGCGATCGGTCTGCTTCGCCTGGGAGCTCTAACACTCGGAGCGGGTATTGGGGTCGATACCCGCGGCTCGCAGCGCTGCGTCGCGGTCGAGGTGAAACTCGACCCTGCGGACCCGGCCGTCGACGACCGTCCACACGGCCGCCCCGGGTGCCGAGATCTCGGCACCGCCGGTGCGAGTCGTGCCCGTCATCGCAACGAGGCTCACCACCTGGTCGCCGGCGTCGATCATCTCCTCGACCGCGATCTCGTAGCGCTCGAACGGGCTCGTCCAGTCCTGCCATGCCTCCCTGAAGCCGTCCAGGCCGCTGAATTCGAGTTGGGTCGAGAGGTAGTCGGGTCCCACCATCGCGACCTCGAAGTCCGGATTGGCGAGCTTCATGAGGGTGTTACGCACGCGGTCGTCAGCGTCCGCGTCGTCGAGCGAGGTCACGACGTCCTGCACCGTCAGGACGGTCTGAATCTCCTCCACCACGCGAAGAGCCTCGGCTGACACCTCGCCGATTATCCTTGACCGCTCCGTCCACCGAGCCAGAGGAGCCATGGCCGTAGCCACCGACACGTTCAGCGAGAAGACCGACGAGCAGAAGGCGATCACCGAGATGGTGCACCAGTTCGCCGACAACGAGATCATCCCGGTCGCCGAGGAATACGACCACGAGGACAAGTTCCCCGAGCCGATCGTCGAGCAGATGAAGGAGCTCGGCCTTTTCGGCGTCACCATCCCGGAGGAGTACGGCGGGATGGGCCTCGACCTCACGACCTACGCGATGATCGTCGAAGAGCTCTCGCGCGGGTGGATCTCTATCTCCGGCGTGGTGAACACCCATTTCATCGGCTCCTATCTGCTGATGAAGTTCGGAACCGAGGAGCAGAAGGACTACTTCCTGCCGAAGATGGCCACGGGCGAGATCCGGGCTGCGTTCTCGCTCTCCGAGCCCGAGGTTGGCTCCGACGTCCAGAGCATCAAGTCAACCGCCAAGCAGGTGGACGGCGGGTGGGAGATCAACGGCCAGAAGATGTGGGTCACCAACGGCCTGCTCTCGGGCGTCGTCTTCGTGCTCGTCAAGACCGACACCAAGGCGGACCCGCCGTACAAGGGCATGACCTGCTTCATCTGCGAGAAGGAGCCAGGGAAGGACAAGGTGCCCGGGCTCACCGTTCCGCCCAAGATCAAGAAGATGGGCTACAAGGGCGTCGAGTCCACGGAGCTCGTCTTCGACGGCTTCGAGGTGAGCGAGGACCGCATCCTGGGCGGCCCGGAAGAGCTCGGCCAGGGCTTCATCCAGATGATGGACGCGCTCGAGGTCGGCCGTGTCAACGTCGCCGCCCGCGGGGTCGGCGTCGCCCAGCGCGCCATGGAGCTCGCCCTCCGCTACAGCCAGGAGCGAAAGACCTTCGGCAAGCCGATCGCACAGCACCAGGCGATCACCTTCAAGCTCGCCGAGATGGGAACGCGGCTCGAGGCAGCGCGCCTCTTGACCCTCAAGGCGGCGCGCATGAAGGACGCCGGCGAGCGCTCGGATCTCGAGGCCGGAATGGCGAAGCTTTTCGCCTCCGAGGCCGCGCATGCAAACGCCGAAGAGGCGCTGCGGATTCACGGCGGCTACGGGTATTCGAAGGAGTACGAGATCGAGCGCATCTACCGCGACGCGCCGCTCCTCCTGATCGGCGAGGGCACATCCGAGATCCAAAAGATGGTCATCGGCAGGAAGCTCCTCGAACGGAACAAGGCGTAGATGCCTCGCGCGCAGGAGCTGATCTCGACCGCCTACCAACGGTTCGCCGGCGAGGTTCCGGCGCTCGGCAACCTCAAGCTCACGATCCGGCTGGAGCTCCGCGGGAGGGGTGACGTCCAGGTCTTCGGGGTGCGCCTGCCCGGCCCGATCATCACCAAGGGCGAGCCCGAGAGCGCACGGCTCGAGCTCCAGATCCCGCGATCCGAGTTCAACGAGCTCGCCGAGCGCGGCAGGCTCATCGACTGGCGCGACGCGTACGAGCACGGGCAGATCAAGGTCTCCGGAGACCGGGAGATCCAGCAGCTCCTCGCGAAGGTGATCGAGCGCCAGGTGGCCCGGGCTCACCTCAAGCGGGCGCACTGACCTTGTCGGCTGACGCCCAGCCGCTAGACCACGTCTTCATCACGAAGGTCCACGACCCTCCGGAGGGCACCCCCCTCGCGGTCAAGGACATCCTCGACACCGCCGGGATTCGCACGACGTACGGCTCGCTGATCTTCGAGGACCACGTGCCGGAGAAGAGCGCCGAGGCAGTCTTGCGCCTCGAGCGGGCCGGCTACGCCGACGTCGGCAAGGCGAACCTGCACGAGTTCGCGTTCGGGATGACCTCGGAGAACCCCCACTACGGGACGGTTCCCAACCCGATCGCGCCGGGCCGGATCGCGGGCGGCTCCAGCGGCGGGTCCGCGGCCGCGCTCGCTGCCGGCATGGCCGATGCCGCGCTCGGGTCCGACACCGCCGGCTCGATCCGGTGCCCATCGGCCTTCTGCGGCACCGTCGGCCTGCGACCGACGTTCGGGCTCGTGCCGGTGGACGGCTGCTTCCCTCTTTCGCCGAGCTTCGACACAGTCGGGCCCATGGCGCGCACGGTGGAGGACTGCGTGCGGATGATGGCCGCGCTGGCGCCCGAGATGGACCCGGTCCCGACGATCTCGCCTGGCGACGTGGAGGTGGGCCTCGCGTGGGTCGCCGAGGCCGACCCACTCATCCGCGCCCGGGTGGAGGAGGCAGCGGCGACCTTCCCGAACTGCCGCGACATCCCACTGCCGGCGATGCCGCCGGGCATCCAGGACGTCCGCATGCGCGAGACGGCCGAGACGCACGTGAAGCTCTTCTCCGAATACCGCGATCGCTACGGGCACGACGTGGCCGAGAAGCTGGACCGCTGCATGGAGGTCACGGACCGCGAATACGAGGCGGGCCTCGAGACGCGAGAGCGCTACCGGGACCGGTTCGCGGAGCTCATGAGGGATGTCGACGTCGTCCTAACGCCGACGCAGCCGATCGTCGCCCCTCCGGTGGGCATCGGCGACCTGAAGCTGCGTGGCCAGTTGACAAGGTTCACCTACCCGTTCAGCGCGATCGGCGCACCGGCGCTCGCCGTGCCCTGTGGTGAGGCCGAGGACGGGCTCCCGGCCTCGGTGCAGATCGTGGGCAGACCCGGCATGGACGCGCTCATGCTCGGGGTCGGGCAGTTGCTCGAGCGATCCTCGTAAGTCACTCACAGCCTCGGGAAGAACTCGGCCTCCGGTGGCGTCATTGAACGTGACGCCGCTACTGAAGGAGGCCCTGATGGAAAGCATCGATCACGATAGGTGGGAGCGCCTGCTGGACGCCGTTCGCCACGTCGGCGGCGAGCCCGTTGCCGGCGCTGAGGCGGTGCCGATCCCGGTCGATCGCGGCCGCACCCGGAGCGTTGCGTGGCTCGTGCCGCGACTCCTCGGGGCGCTCGCGCTGCTGGCGGTCGGAGCCGTACACCTCCAGCAGTACATGACCCTGTACTCCGTGATCCCCACGATCGGGACGCTGTTCGTCCTCAACTTCGCCGGGGCCACGGTGATCGCGCTGGGGCTCCTGGCGCCGCTCGAGACCGTGCTCGGCCCGCGCTGGGGCGGACGCGCGATAGGCCTGCTCGCGTTGGGCGGGATCGCGCTGGCGGCGACCTCGTTCGTCTTCCTCGCGATCAGCGAGCAGACGCCGCTCTTCGGATTCATGGAGCCCGGATACGACCCGCCCGCGATCCTCGCGTCGCGAATTGCCGAAGTAGGCACGGTGCTGTTGCTCAGCGCGTACGCGGTGGGGCGGTTCGTCGCCCGCACGGCGCGGGCCTGGTAGGGCGGCACGGGGGCCGTGTGCTGATATCTAGGGGGCCGTGGGGGATATGGCGTCCAAGCTGAGCGATCAGGAGATGGCGGATCTGGCGGCGTACGCCGACGGAACGCTGCCGTTCGAGCGGCGAGAGCCGCTCGAAGCCCGGATCGCCGAATCGCCAGAGCTCCAGGAGCTGCTCGATCGCCAGCGCAAGGCCGTGGCGGCGACGCGGGAGGCCGCCAGCGAGCCCGTGCCCGCCTCGCTGCAAGACGCCGTCAGGGATCGCGTGCGGGGAGGGGCAACGAGCCGGCGCCGTCGGCGACTCGTACCGGGCCTCGCTCTGGGCGGCGCCATGGCCGCTGCGGCCGCGGTGGTGCTCACCCTGGTTCTGGCGGGCGGGCCCACTGGCCCCACGGTGGCCGATGCCGCCCGCTTGGCGTCGCAACCGCCTACCGGACCTGCTCCTGGCCGCCTGGACGACAGCAAGGCCAAGCTGAACGCTCGCGTCGAGAACGTCGTGTTCCCCGATTTCGGGCGGATGTACGGCTGGCACGCGACCGGGGTTAGGAAGGATCAGGTCCAGGGGCGCGACGCCAAGGTCGTCTACTACGAGAAGAAAGGGGACCGGATCGGCTACGTGATCACGGCCGGCTCGGCTCTGCCGCAGCCGTCCGGAGCGAAGACGGTCAAACGGTGGGGGGTCCCCTACGACAAGCTCACGGTCGACGGCAAGCCCGCCGTGACCTGGGAGCGCCTCGGCCACACGTGCATCCTCACGGGCGCGTCGTCGCCCTCGGAGCTCGTCAAGCTCGCCAGTTGGCGTGGCGGCGGGACACTCCGCTACTAGCCCTCGCCCTCGAGTCGTCGCGCGATCCGGTCGCGGGCTCGAAAGAGGCGGCTCGTCAGGGTGCCCTGCGGCACCTCGAGTGCGCGAGCCGCTTCGTCGTAGGAGAGGCCGGCGACGTCGACCGCGACGAGGGCATCGCGAAACTCCTCGGGAAGCTCCGCGATCGCGTCGTGGACCTCACGGCTTTCGGCTGCAATGGCCGGATCGTCCTGCGACCGTGACCCCGTGCCGAGCTCCTCGGCGAGCTCCGCCGTCGCCGGGCGCCGGCCCGCGGCACGCCGCTGGCTGATCAGCGTGTTGCGAAGGGCGCGGAGCAGATATGCCAACTCGCCGTCGCCCCGGATCACGCGTGGGCGGGAGAGGACTCCGGCGATCGTTTCCTGGACGAGGTCCTCCGCCTCCTCGCGCGACGCGGTCCAGGCGCGCGCCGCCCGATACAGGCGTGGGAGATGGTCGACCACACGCTCGGGGTCGAGCCTCCGCGGGGCGCGCATCAGCGGCCCATCCCCGAGGACGGGGAAGAAACGCGTCGTCTTTGGCGTCTGAAGAGGGGAATGGACGCAATCCGACCACAGGAGGTCAAACCATGAAGAGGCTCTTGTTCGGCGCGATGTTGATCGCCGCCGCGGTGGCCCTCGCGGCCTGCGGGGGCGGTGGTGGCGGCAACGCCACGGCCGCGAGCACGGGGACAGCCGCCGTATCGACCCAGAACATCGGCGGGACGGGCACCGTTCTCGTCGACTCCTCCGGCCAGGCGCTCTACGCGTCGGATCAGGAGGCCGCCGCCGGGAAGGTGCTTTGCACCGGCGCCTGCAACTCCTTCTGGACGCCGGTCACGGCCAGCGGCAAGGTGACGGGCTCGAGCTCCGTCAACGGCAAGCTGGGCACCGTCAAGCGCCCGGACGGCACGATGCAGGTCACCTACAACGGGATGCCCCTCTACAGCTTCACCCAGGACCAGGCCGGACAGGTCACCGGGGATGGCTTCAAGGACGCATTCGGCGGCCAGCAGTTCACGTGGCACGTGGTCACAGTCGGCAACTCCAGCGGCGCGTCCAGCGGCGGTGGAGGCGGATCGGCCTCGAGCTCCAGCGGCAGCGGCTACAGCTACTAGTTCTGCCTTAGGGCTCACCGAGGTCTGAGAGTAGGGCGCATTGCCTCGGGACCCTGTCCCCCTCGGGACGGGTCCTGAGGCATACTGCCGTGCCCGAACAGACGTTCCAAACCAACGAGGGAGCATGAGCGACACCGAGACGAACGAGCACCAGCTGATCACCGACCAGGCCGGGCGCGAGGCGTCCGGCGCGCACAAGTACGGCCGCTATCTGGAGGAGTTCCAGGTGGGCGACACCTACATGCACTGGCCGGCGAAGACGGTGACCGAGTCGGAGGACCACCTCTTCTGCCTGCTGACGATGAACCACCACCCGCTGCACGTGAACGACGTCTACGCGTCGCAGTCGCAGCAGGGGCGGAACGTCGTTGCGGGGCCGTACGTGTACTCGCTCGTGTTCGGCATGACCGTCTCAGACGTCTCCGGCAAGGCGATCGCCAACCTGGCGACAGAGGAGCTGAGCCACCCAAATCCGGTGTTCCACGGCGACACTCTCTTCGCCGAGTCGGAGGTGCTCGAGGTGAGGCCCTCGAGCTCGAAGCCCGACCGCGGCGTGGTCAAGGTCCACACGCGCGCCTACAACCAGGAGGGCACCCTGGTCGCGGAGTTCAAGCGCACCGTGCTCGTGGCACGTGACCCCGAGGCGTCCGGCGACGAGGCCGCGAGCGCTGAGGGCAACGTCGACTAGCCGAGCCTTCAGCCAGCCCGCGATCTCGCCGACAATTCACGTGTGAGGGGATTCGCGTCGCAGTCCTCGTAGGGCTTGCGCTGACCGTTGGCGCGACGGCCGCTCCGTCCGCGGGTGCAGCGGCGGGTGTCGGCGTGGTCGGCTCGCTGCAAACGGTGAAGCCGACGAGCACGCCGAAGACGGCGAGCCAGGCACGGATCAGCGCGGCTCGCAACGAGTTCGAGTCGTTCCAGGTGGTGATCTCGGCCGGCGGGGCGCCGCTGCGCGGCGTCAACGTGTCCCTGGCGTCGCCGCTCAAGGGACCGGGCGGGACGATCCCGCAGCGCAACGTGCGCATCTACAGGGAGGCATACCTTGACATCACGCAGCCCTCCGACCTCGAGGGGAGCAAGGGGCGGTGGCCCGACGCGTTGATCCCGAAGGTCGACGAGTTCTACGGCGAGCGCCGCAACGCGTTTCCGGTCGGCGTCCCGGCTGGCGAGAACCGGGTCGCCTGGGTCGACGTCCTGGTCCCACCGGGGGAGGCCGCCGGCAACTACTCGGGGAGCCTGCGCGTCACGGCGAGCGGCGGCTTTGAGCGCACTGTCCTGCTCGTCCTCCACGTGTACCCCTTCGGGATCCCGTCGACATCGACGCTTCAGAGCGCCTTCGGGATCGACTGGGAGCAATGCACGGCGCACTACGGCAATGACTGCATCCACAACGAGGCGAAGGGGTGGGCGCTCAAGTCGCTCTACGTGCGAGCCGGGCTCGAGGACCGGATCAGCCTGTCCTATGTCGAGTACCAGCCGCCGGTGCCGGGCGACGAGTCCTCGTGGTTCAAGCAGTACGCGCTGCCGTTGATCCAGGGGAAGACGCCGGAGAACGACGGACACAGCTGGCTGCCGATGCTGCTGCGCGGCGCCCGCCTGACCTCCGTGCAGGTCGACGGCGGCTCCTACCTCGACGACTGGAAGCGCGAGGCGAAGGCGGGCGGCTTCGAGTCGCGCTCGTTCCTCTACGCATGCGACGAGCCGAACACCGACGCCGACACCTGGCGCTACTGCAAGCGGCAGGCGAGCTCTGCCCGCCAGGGATGGCCCGGCCTCGCCACGCTGATCACCACGACGATCCAGGATGCCAAGCGGTTTGCCGCGACGAACCTGATCGACATCATCGTCCCGATCGTCAACGAGATGGACGACAAGGCGGGCATCGGCAGTCCTTATGCCGGCAATCAGCGCCCGAAGTACAACTCGTTCGTCTCCGGCCCCGACAACCGCCTGTGGCTCTACACGTCGTGCGAGAGCCATGGCTGCTCGGGCGACCCGGGCTCGGACCCGTACTGGCGCGGCTGGCCCTCATACGTGATCGATCAGCCCGCCTCCGAGCAGCGCGCGATGGGCTTCGTCACCTACGAGTACGGCGCCTCGGGCGAGCTCTACTTCGCCGTCGACCACGACCTCAAGACCGCGTGGACGAACCAGTACGACTTCGGGGGCAACGGCGACGGGACGCTGTTCTACCCGGGCACGCCGGCTCGGATCGGCGGCAAGCACGACATCCCGATCGACTCGATCCGCCTGAAGCGGATCCGTGACGGCCGCGAGGACTACGAGTACCTGCACATCCTGGACCGCATGGGCGAGCGGGCACAGGCGATGAAGATCGCTCGCGGACTCTTCCCGACCCTCTACCGGACCGACGTCTCGCCCGCGACCTTCGAGCAGGCTCGTTCACGCCTCGCGGCTCTGATCGCCGCCGGCTAGTTCCTATTCGGCGGCGCTCTCGGGCTCGATCGCGTAGGCGAGAAGGGTGTCGATCTCGATCAGCTCGAGGGCGCGCTCATGCGTCGCCGCGAGCAACACCGGCGGGGCGCAGCCAGACTCGTGCGCTTCGAGCCAGCGCGCCGCGCATACACACCAGCGGTCGCCGGGCTCTAGTCCGGGAAAGCCGAGCTGCGGCTGGGGTGTCGAGAGGTCGTTCCCAATTTGGCGACTGAAGCTGAGGAACTGCTCGCTGACGATCGTGCAGACGGTGTGGCTGCCGATGTCCTCAGGCCCCGTCGCGCAGCAGCCGTCGCGAAAGAAGCCGGTGAGAGGCTCGGCCGAGCATTCCAAGAGCTCCCCGCCAACCACATTCCTGTCGGGCTGCCTGGCCACGAGTGCATTTTGCTCGATCGCGTAATCACTCCGGCTCTGGAATGCTGAGAAAATTGTGGCAATTGCCACTGCCCCGGTTAGACTGCTCGCAGTCGGCCGAGCAGCGTGGACCCGGGGGCCGCTAGGCAGCCGGGTTCAGGCCAAGGTCGGAAATGTCGGCTTCGATGCCGGGACGGACGTGAGGCGATCGAGCTTCCCGGACGGACCGCGGAGGAGATTCAGTGGCGACGAGCTCAGGTTCTTCCGGACGGTCTCGTGAGAGCGCGCCTGTCCGAGCGCGACTGAAACGGGCCGTGAGGTCATGGCGATTGCCGCTCGCTCCCGCCCCGGCGATCTTCGACCTGAACAGCCCCGCGCACTACGTCCACTGGCACTTCTTCCAGATGTCGGTCGCCAATGTGATCGTCATCCTCCTGATGATCGCCGTGTTCGTGGCTGCGATCCTCTTGCCGTTCCCGGGCGGGGGGCGGGAGCGATGACCCCGGAGCGCGAATCGCGCCTGTGGACCGAGCGGGTCCGCGAGCGGGCGGTTCGCGCTCTGCCGCCGGACAAGCTCCTCCCTGACCGCCAGCCCGCCTACGTCTCCTCGTGGATCTACGTGTTCGGCGTGGCCACGATCGCGGCCCTGGTCGTCGTCGTGCTCTCGGGCATGATCCTGGGGCTCAAGGGGCCGGCCTGGTGGCACGTGTCGGGGGTCGGAAAGTTCTTCAACAGCGTCCACCTCTGGGGGGTCGAGGTCTTCTTCTTCGCCATGGTCGTGCACCTTTGGGGGAAGTTCTTCATGGGCGCCTGGCGCGGCGGGCGGGGTTTGACCTGGCTCACCGGGGCGGTCGTCTTCCTCACCGGAATTGGAGCCGCCTTCACGGGCTACCTCTCACAGCAGAACTTCGACTCGCAGTGGATCGCCAGCGAGGGCAAGGACGGCCTGAACTCGGTCGGGATCGGCGCCTATTTCAACGTCGCCGACTTTGGCCAGATGTACACCTTCCACGTCATCCTGCTTCCGGTTGCGGTGGTGGCGCTGGTCATCTGGCACGTGCTGCTCGTCCGCCGCCATGGCGTCGTGCCTCCGTATCCGGCGAAGGGTGCGGCCCGAGCGGGTGCGCCGGGACCGGGGCGAGACCGGGGCGCATCGTGACCGGTGGCGCGCCGGCTCCCGAGCCCGATGATCGCGAGTGGCATGGCGAGTACGTCCGCTATGACCTGATCAAAGAGTTCGTCGTCGCGCTCGTCGTGATCACGGCGCTCATCGTGATCCTGGCGGTGTTGTTCTCCTCGCCCGACGACAACCCGGTGACGATCCAGCAGTGGGCCCGTTCGGATCCCGCGGACTTCGTCGCTACCGCAATGACGGAGCTGGATGGCACCAGCGAGATCGCCACCTACGGCCCGCCGTACAACAACACCCCGGGCGCCGGTCAGAAGGTCTTCGGGGTCAATACCCAGACCTGGCCGGGGGTCCACTACCGGATCGATACGGCAAAGGACTACGTCCTCGATCCGCTGAAGGACATTCCCGGCAATGCGACGCTGAAGCGGGCGCTGGCGGCGTACGAGGCGGCTCCGCCGAGCCTGCAGTCGCGGTGGACCGATGCCTATACGGCCGCGCTCAAGAACGCTCACTATCCGCGCGGGCTGCCGTTGGTGCCTCCCGGCCGCTATGGACCGGTTGCCCCGATGATGCTCGCGCTGACGGCTCTGGCGCAGAGCGGCGGGCTCGACGGCGCCCTGCTGACATCGAGCCAGTTCTACCAGACGAACTACACCAAGCCGCTGCTGTTCCTGTCCGCCGGCGCGTTCTTCGAGGACAAGGCCAACGCGCAGCACCTGCTCGGCGACCAGTGGGGAATGATGAACGAGACCGGCAGCTACCCGGGCCAGGTGTGGCTCTGGCTCTACACGTTCTGGTACCAGATCTCCCCCTTCAACACCTCCGACAACGCCGATGCGGAGATCCTGCTGATCATGATGGTGCTCAGCCTCGCGTTCGTATGCATCCCATTCATCCCCGGGGTTCGAAGCCTGCCGCGCTATCTCGGGGTCCACCGGGTGATCTGGCGCGACCACTATCGGCGGGTCGAGGGCCGTCGATAGTCACGATGGCGGCTCGGTCCGGATTCACGGCCGAGGAGGCGCGTCGCATTGGTGACGAGATCGGGATCGACTGGTCAGCTGCGCCGTTCGACGTCGAAGAGTTCCGGACCGGGCTCGGCGTCGAGCTCGAGCATGGGACTCACGATCCCGCCACCAACGTGACCGGGGACGATCCCATCACCACCGGCAAGATCGCCCTCGCACACCTGAATGAGTTTCCCGACTACTACACCCGGCTCGAGGCGATGGAGCGGCAGGCGAAGAAAGAACACGGGATCCGCTAAGCGGATCCTTATCGGCCCTTGAACCGCTGCCAAGGTGGGAGGGGGACCATGCTCTCCCAACACACGAGAGGTGAAGCATGGAGGCAAAGCGACGCGACCGCCACGTGCCCCGGCACACCCGGTACGTGCCACGCGAGCCTTGGCGCCTGTTCAGTGACCTCCGGTCACGGCCGGCACCTCCCCCCGATGCGGCGACAATCACGCGTGACATCCGCCGCAACGAGGTGAGCTGGGCCCGCGCCGAACTCGCCCGGAACCGCAAGGGGTCGGTGGGCCGCTAGCTCCGCCCTTCCCTCGAAGCGAAATCGGGACGCCCGTCTGCCTCACCCGCCGAGGTAACGGGCGAGCGCGAACCTGTCATTTCCGCCAGTGCCCCCACTGCCGCCCGCCGCGACGATCTTGCCGTCTGCTTGGATCGCCACCCCGCTCGCCCCTGAGTCCCCCCCGAAGTCGGTCGTCAGCTTGCCGTCGCCGGCGAAGGTCTTGTCGGGCGATCCGTTCTGGTTGTAGCGGGCGAGCGCGAAGCCCTGCCCGCCGAAACCGGCCGCGACGATCTTGCCGTCCGCTTGGATCGCCATCCCGTTCGCCCCGTCGTAGTTTCCGAAGTCGGTCTCCTGCTTGCCGTCTTTGGAGAAGCTCTGGTCGAGCGAGCCGTTCGGGTTGTAGCGGGCGAGCGCGAAGTTGGAGCCCCCGCCACCGCCACGCCCGACCGCGATGATCACACCGTTCGCCTGGAGCGCCACCGCGTTCGCCACGTTGGCGAAGGGTCCGATTACGGTCTCCTGCTTGCCGTCGCCGGAGAAGCTTCGGTCGAGCGAGCCGTCCGGGTTGTAGCGGGCGAGGGCGAAGGAGCTTCCGACGTAACCCACGGCGACGATTCTGCCGTTCGGCTGGTGGACGGCAACCCCGTTCGCCTGGCCCGGGAAGTAGAAGTCGGTCGTCAGCTTGCCATCGCCGGAGAAGCTTCGGTCGAGCGAGCCGTCCGGGTTGTAGCGGGCAAGCGCGAAGGAGCGTTCGTAGCTACCCACCGCGCTCCAACCCGCCACGACGATTCTGCCGTTCCCGTTCCCTTGGATCGCCACCGCCGTCGCTCCGTCACCGCCCTCGCGGGGATCGCCGCCGAAGTTGGTCGTCAGCTTGCCGTCGCCGGAGAAGCTCTTGTCGAGCGAGCCGTTCGGGTTGTAGCGGGCAAGCGCGAAGTCGCCCCCGCCGCTGTTGGTGTCGCCGACGACGACGATCTTGCCGTCGCGCTGGAGCGCGACCCCGAGCGCACCGGCGCCAGACACGAATTCGGTCGTCTGCTTGCCGTCTTTGGAGAAGCTCGTGTCGAGCGAGCCGTTCGGGTTGTAGCGGGCGAGCGCGAAGCCCTTCCCGTCGGAGCCGGCGGCGACGATCTTGCCGTCGGGTTGGATCGCCATCCCGGTTGCCCACCCACCCCCGTCGTCGGTCGTCTGCTTGCCGTCTTTGGAGAAACTCGGGTCGAGATCCCCGGGGGCGGCCTTGGCCACCGCGGAGAAGGCGAAAGCGACCACGAGCGCAGCGGCGAGAACGGCGATGCTCCCCACGGATCTTCGCTGAATGGCCTGCATGGGCAAACCTCCCTGCGTATCCAACGTAGCCCCGCGCGCGCGTTTCGGCATCGGGGGTTTCTCGCAGCCTGCGTGGCGGAAACTACGGGGCCGCCACTAACAAGCCAAAGACGGGGTAGGTGAGCGCGACTCCATTCGACGACTTCTGCTTTCGCGTGAAAGCAAGCGCTCCTGCTTCTCGCGCAAAGCAGAAGTCCCCGTGGTCAGTGCGGGATGCGGAACCCTCCCTTCGCGGGTGTCCGATCCCTCTTTCCGTCGTCCCCGATGGCGCGGACCTTGAAGACGTGGCGCCCGCGACTCAGGTCTCGGTATCTCTTTGAGTGCCCCTTGCAGCCCCGGTACAGCTGATCGTCGAGCTTGCACTGGAAGTGGTACGGCTCGACGCCGCCAACTGCGTCGTAATAGAAGGTCGGGGTTCGGTCGTTGTAGAAGAGGACATCCCTGATCCTCGTACGCGGTCGGGCATGGATCAGGATCGTCTTGCTGTTATCGGCCTGGCAAGGGGGGTCGCCGAAACCCGAGCGTAGTACTTGCCGGGGCGTGGGCGCTTCGGGTCCACAATCCACCTGTACTTGCCGCTGCCCCGCCTGGTCGCCACGGTCTTGGCGGCCTTGACATCTCGGCTTGGGTCCTGCTTCTTCCCGGTTTGCCTGAATACCTCGACCGTGCGATCCTCCGCGCATTCACGGGGCTTGGGGCTGAACACGAAGCCTTTGAATTGATCCCCGACGAGGTTGTGGATCGTGACGCCCGAGGGAGTCGCCGCGCTCGCCGCGCTCGGCAGGGCGAGCACAGCGCCTGCGCCAACGACCGCGAGCGTGATCAAGACCTTCGTTCTGGTTCCCATGCCGTGCCTCCGGTGAAATCCGCCATCGGCAGCCTGAACACTGCGTGGCCGCGAGAGTAGCGGCCGAAGAGCCGCGCACGTCCGCTACCTGGCTTCTGCTTTCGCGTGAAAGCAGAAGTGGGCACCAAGGTATCTGGCCGGTTGACGTGAATTGTGTCTGGCGCGCCGCAGTCCGGCTACAACTCTCGGTGTGAAGCGCACCCGTTCGCGACTGATCCTGGCCGTTGCCGCCCTGGCAGCCGCTGCGGTCGCACCGTCCGCGGCCGCCGCCACGGGTGACGGCTCGGGCGGCGTGTCCGCCCCATGCACCGGCGACACGACCGCGGCAGGCGTGCCGCAACTGCCCGGGCGGGACCTGCGCATGGGGATCAACCCCGCGGGCCGCGCCGGGGCGATCGGCCCGCCGATCCCCCTGACGCCGATCGACTACTCCAAGACGCTCGCGGCGCTTCGCAAGCTGCGCCCCAAGCAGGGGCCGTTCGTCCTGCGCCTGAATCGCTTCTTCTGGTCGGACGGGCAGAAGGGCATCCATCATTTCCTGAAGCTGACGAGGCTCTACACGAAGCGCGGGTATCGCGTGGAGCTTCAGCTCCGCTACCACCCGACGCCGGAGCAGGAGGGGCACATCCACGCATGGGTGCGGTTCGTCCGCGAGGTCGTGCGCCGGTTCGGCCCCAACCCGCGGGTGATCGGACTCCAGGTCACGAACGAGGTGAACTTCTACCCGATCGCACCCGACGCCTCCGACAGCGCTTACAAGCGTGCACGGGTGGCACTGATCAACGGCGTGGAGGCCGCGCATCGCACCGTGAGGCGCCGCGGCTTCGATCAGCTCCACGTCGGCTTCAACTGGGCCTATCGGACCGACCCCTCCCGCGAGGCCGGCTTCTGGGGCTACCTGCACGATCATGGCGGCAGGCGCTTCGCTCGCTCGGTCGACTGGGTCGGGCTCGACGCCTATCCCGGCACGATCTTCCCGCCCACCGAGCCCCCGACGGGCTCCGGGTACCGCGACGGGATGGTCAGCGCCATGAGCACGCTGCGCGAGTGCTTCATGCCGATCGCGCATCTCGGCCGGGACGTGCCAATCCACGTCGAGGAGAACGGCTGGCCCACCGGCCCCGGGCGGTCCGAGCGCCAGCAGGTGCGCTCGATGGAGCAGATGGTCGGGGCAGTGAACGACTTCCGCGGCACGTACAACGTCACCGACTACCGCTGGTTCGACCTCCGGGACCACAACAGCTCGGGTCCCAACTTCCAGCAGCACTACGGGCTGCTGCGGGACGACTATTCGCCCAAGCCGGCGTTTGGCGTCTACCGCGACCTGGTTCGGAGGTTTGACCGCTAGGTGTGTTGGTGAGGGGCTTTAGCCCCGAAACCGGCTGGTCCCGTTCTTAAGTGAGGAGTTCGGCGACGGCGCGCATGGCGCCCTCGTAGTCGCTGCCCGGCAGCCCGCCGATGGACGGCGACGTGGCGCCGGCGTCCCGATAGCGCTCGACCGCCGCGCGGACCTCGTCGGCGGAGCCGATGCCGGCAAGCGCGTTGATGAGCCGATCCGAGAGGCCGGCCTTCGCCTTCTCCACGTCTCCGGCCTGCATCCCCTCGTCGAACGCCGCCAAGTCGTCGGCGAATCCCGAGCGCTCGAGCATCGCGCGGTAGAAGGGCAGCGACGCGTAGGTCACCAGCTCCTGGCGCATCGTCGCCCGGGCGGCGTCGGGGTCATCGGTGAGGGCGACGGTCACCGCGGGCACGATGTCGAAGCCCTCGAGCGTCTTGCCGGCCCGCTCCCGGCCCTCGCGAACCGTGGGGACGACGACGTCGCGGATGTAATCGGGGTTGCACAGCCAGAGCATCACGCCGTCGCCGATCTCGCCCGCGAGCCGAAGCATGTTGGGGGAGAGGGCGGCGATGTAGATCGGCAGGTCGGGCCTAGCCGAGTACCCCATGAACTGAAAGCGCGTGTTGAAGAACTCGCCCTCCGGCGGCGCTTCGCCCTGGAAGATCGCCTTCACGATCCCGGCGTACTCACGCATCTGCGTGACCGGCTTTTCGATCTTGGCGCCGTACCAGTTCTCCACCGTGATCTTGTGCGAGACACCCAGGCCCAGCACCATCCGGCCACCCGAGAACTCGTCGATCGCCGCTGCGGTCTGGGCCATCGCGGCGGGTGTGCGGGAGAAGATCGGGACCACGCCGGTGCCAAGCCGGACGCGCTCGGTGACCGAGGCGAACAGGGCGAGGACGGTCAGCGAGTCGCGACCGGCGATGTGCGTCGTGTAGACGCCGTCGAACCCGAGCTCGTCGGCGAGCCGCGCGCGATCGAGGGCTGAGTCGAGAGAGCGTCCGGGGGAGACGAAGGCGCCGATGCCGGGCATGCGCGGCGGTTTATATCGGCACTCAGTGCGCTTCGTCGGCCGCGTGGGCCGGCGGGCGCGACTCCTCGGCAAGCGAAGTGATCTCGAGCGTGCCGCGCGAGGCGTCCTCGAGCACGTCGATGGCCTCCTCCTCAGTGCGGGCGTAGAGCTCGACGAGGAGGTGGACGACGATCAACTCATCATCGTGCTTGTGGAAGCGGACGTGGGTGAAGAACTCGCGGGTACCGGACTCCCCGAGCGAGCCGAAGGTCAAGCTGTCCGCGGCGTCCGGGCCGGAGCAGGTCTCCACCTGGTCCTGCTCGATGGTCACGGTGCACGAGGCCACGTAGGGCTTGCCCGCGACCATCCGCTCCCATCGCTCCTCGATCGGCACGACGCGCCCGTCGGCAACCGTCAGGTGCGGCTGGTCGTGCATGCAGTCCAGGCACTGCACGACGGCCTCCTGGATCTCCTCCACGCGGTCGGCCGCATCGCCGGTCTCCTGGTCGACCTTGAGGATCGCGTCGTAATGGACTTGGGCTTCGAGGCGTTGCGACCAGCAGCGATAGCACCGCAGCCAGGCACCCCGCTCCTCGGGAAAGCCTTCGCTCATACGCCCCCCAGCGTAGCTAGGTGCAATCCGAGCGCCGGCTCACTGCAAGTCGCCGCGCAGGAGCGAGTACATGGCCATGTCGCGGCGCTGCCCCTTGATCTCCGTGTACGACCGGAGTACCCCCTCGAACGCGTAGCCGGCCCGTTCCGCCACGGCCCGGGAGGCGGCGTTCTGCGGCTCGATCGTGATCTCGATCCGCTCCGTCGCGAGGTTGTCGAAGATCCAGCGGCTGAACAGGACGACGGCTCGGGTCATGACACCGCGACCCCGCCGCTGGGGCACGAGCCAGTAACCGACGTCGCAGCGACCCTCGCCTCGGTTCACATGCGCCCCGATCGAACCGAGAAGGTGATCGCTTGCGGCATCCGCGATCACCAGGTGCAGGCCCGTGCCGGATTCGCGATGCCGCTGCGATTCCACCGCCCACTCAGCTGCGGTGGCCTCGTCATACGAATCGGGGACTCGTGTCCAGCGGACGATCTCCGGATCCCGGCAGGCTTCGACGATCGCGGGATTGTCGGCGTCGGTGCGGAGCCGCAGCCGGATCTCTCCGTCCGAGACCCCCTCGACGGGAAACTCGATCGCGCCCTGCTCGACGCCGCTCAACGCTGTGACTACGCCGCCGGCGCCGGGGCCGTCGCGGCGCGCTCGGCCAGGAGGTCGGCGATCTCGCCCATGATCCGGTTGAGATCAAAGTCCTTGGGCGTGTACACCCGGGCGACGCCAGCCTCTTCGAGCGTCTTCGCGTCGGCCGCCGGGATGATGCCGCCGACCACGACCGGGGCGTCGACTCCGTCCTCCCGCAGCAGGCGGACGGTCTCGGGCACGAGCTGGAGATGGGATCCGGAGAGGATCGAGAGCCCGATCACGTCCACGTCCTCGTCGCGGGCCGAGGCGGCGATCTGCTCGGGCGTGAGGCGGATTCCCTGGTAGATGACCTCCATGCCGACGTCGCGGGCGCGGACGGCGATCTGCTCGGCGCCGTTCGAGTGGCCGTCGAGGCCCGGCTTGCCGACGAGGATGCGCGGCCGGTGCCCGAGGGTCTGGGTGAGCTCCGAGATCCGCTCGCGTGCCGCCGCCAGCAGCTCGCCGTCGGCCGACTCGGCGGCCGCACCGACCCCGGTCGGCGCCCTGTAGTCGCCGAAGACGTCGCGGAGTACGCCGGCCCACTCGCCGGTGGTGGCGCCGGCCTTGGCGGCTTCGATCGTGGCGGGCATGATGTTCGCCGACTCGTCCGCGGCGACCTCGGCGAGCTTCTCGAGCGCGCGATCGACGGCGTCGTTGTTGCGCTCCGCCTTCCAGTGCTCGAGCGCCTCGCCGACCTCGCGCTCGACCTCCGGATCGGGGGTGAGGATGCCGCCGTCGGCGTCGGCGGTGAGCGGCGAGTCCTCCGTCTCGGTGTAGCTGTTCTGGCCCACCACCTTGATCTCGCCCTCTTCGATCTTCGCTACTCGCTCGCGATGGGACTCGACGAGCCGCGCCTTCATGTACGGGACCGCCTCGACCGCGCCACCGTGCTCCTCCACGGCGCGCATCTCCTCGCGCGCGCCCTCGGCTAGCTCCTCGGTGAGCGCCTCCACGACGTGCGAGCCCTCGAAGATGTCGGGGTAGTCGAGGAGATCGGTCTCGTTGGCGAGGATCTGCTGGATCCGCAGGCTCCACTGCTGGTCCCAGGGGCGGGGGAGGCCGAGGGCCTCGTTCCAGGCGGGAAGCTGGATGGCGCGGGCACGGGCGTCGCGGCCGAGCGTGACGGCCAGCGCTTCGAGCACGATCCGGGGGACGTTGTTTTCCGGCTGTGACTCCGTGAGCCCGAGCGAGTTCACCTGCACCCCGTACCGCATGCGCAGGTACTTCGGCTCGGTGACGCCGTATCGATCGCGCCCGATCTGCTCCCAGAGCTTGCCCATCGCACGGAGCTTCGCGTGCTCCTCGATGAACCGGACGCCGGCGTTGACGAAGAAGGAGATCCGGCCGAAGACTCGCGTGAACTCCTCCTTGGCCACCTGGCCGCGGGCCTTCGTCTCGTCGAGGACGGCGATCGCGGTCGAGAGCGCGTACGCGATCTCCTGCACCGGGGTGGCGCCCGCCTCCTGTAGGTGGTAGCTGCAGACGTTGATGGGGTTCCAGTTGGGCACCTCGTTGACGGTGAAGGCCACCGTGTCCGCGATCAGGCGCATCGAGGGTTCAGGCGGGAAGGCGTACGTGCCGCGGGACAGGTACTCCTTGATGATGTCGTTCTGGGTGGTGCCCTTGAGCTTGGAGCGGTCGACCCCGTTCTCCTCGGCGACCGTCACGTAGAGGGCGAGCAGCCAGGCGGCGGTGGCGTTGATCGTCATCGACGTGTTCATCTCGTCGAGAGGGATGCCGTCGAAGAGCGCGTGCATATCGCCCTTGTTCGTGATCGAGACGCCGACCTTGCCGACCTCGCCGCGCGCGAGGACGTGATCCGGGTCGTACCCCGTCTGCGTGGGGAGGTCGAAGGCCACCGAGAGCCCGGTCTGGCCCTTGGCGAGGTTGCGGCGGTAGAGCTCGTTGGAGCGCCTCGCGTCCGAGTGGCCGGCGTAGGTCCGCATGACCCACGGCCGGTCGCGCTCCGGCAGACGGTGTTCGGCCATACGGGCATTGTAAGTTCGGATGCGTGATCAGGATCGAGGTCGTGCACCTCGGCCGCTCGGCTTGGGCGCCAGGTCCCACCGGCCTCCGCCCCAATGGCTACCCTGCACGAACCCCGGATGGGACTTCGAATGCGCATAGCCCGGATCCCGGCCCTGGTGCTCGTGGCGGTCGCAGCGGCGCTCCTCAGCGCGACCGCGATCGCGGGCGTGACCGTCTATACCAACAGCTTCTCGAACAAGGGCGGGTCCAAGGAGCTCCGGCACGCAGAGGGCAAGAACTGCCAGAAGAGCTGGCGCCAGAAGGCCAAGAAGGTCGTCGTCCGCGCCAAGAAGGGCAAGACCGTGTGTGGCTACCGCCCGCCGGTCGAGGGCGACGCTGACGCGCCGGACCACTACTTAAAGGCCACCGAGAAGATGGCCAAGAACACGCCGAAGAGCGTGCGCGATCGCGTCTACACGGGAATCGCCGTGCGCTCGGCCAAGGACGTCGGATACGAGCTCTGGGTGTTCCCGACGGAGCGCAAGTTCAAGCTGGCCCGGCTCAACGGCGGGAGTAAGCCAACCTTCCTCGCCAAGGGCGGGAACAAGGCGATCAAGGGCCGGGGCAAGGCCAACCACCTCGGCCTGAAGGCGGTCGGGTCGAAGATCATCGCCAAGGCCAACGGCAAGCGCCTCGCGAAGACCGTGGACCGCAACGCGGGACAGGTCGACGGGCGCAAGGTCGAGCTGATGCTCGGCTACAAGAAGAAGCGGTCGAAGCCGGTCTCGATGACCGTCGACGACCTCGAGCTGCAGGTCCCCAACCCGTAGAGGATCCATCCTCGTCGTGCGGCGGGGGAGCCTTTACCCTCACGCAATGGCGACGGAGACGCTCGAGCGTCCCCGCACGGGCGGCCCCGGATCGGGCGTCGGCGGCAACTGGCTCGTGATCGTGCTCAACGACGATCACAACACCTTCGACCACGTCGCGAGAACACTCTCCAACGTGGTCCCGGGGGTCTCCCTCGATCAGGGCTACCGGTTCGCCGACAAGATCCACAGCGCCGGCCAGGCGATCGTGTGGACGGGACTCAAGGAGACGGCTGAGCTCTACTGGGAGCTGCTCAAGGACGCGGGGCTGACGATGGCCCCGCTCGAGTGCCACTGACGAGCGCTCAGTCGACGGCGGGAAGCGGCGAGGAGTCGAACGCCGTCGTGTGCCAGGTCGGCAGGAGCGGCTTGTTGTAGTAGTTCAGCGCCTCTTCGCGGAGGGCTGCGATCTCGTCCGAGTACCAGTAGCGCTCGAAGTCCGCGTGGTCGTCCCACACAGTCATCTGGCGGAAGTGGAGCGGGTCGTCGATGTTGCGGCTGAGGACGCAGGACCGGGCGCCGAACGCCATCGCGCGATCGAGCGCCGGGCGCCAGACCTCCAGCCAGCGATCCGCCCGGAACGGGTGGACGTGCCAGTCGATGTAGTTGACGTCTGGCATCAGCCGGGGCGGCTAGGTGCCGACCTCCGCCCAGATCGCCCCCGGGCCGTCCTCGTGCTTGCCCTCGTCGCGGTCGGTGGCCCCAACCATGATCGAGATCTTGCCCAAATGCTTGTTCTCGTGCAGGAGCTGGTGCGCCTCGGGGACGCCCTCGAAGCCCATCGCCTGCCAGAGGACCGGCCGGATCTTGCTCTCCGCCATCAGCTGGTTGGCCCGCATGCACTCGTACGCGTTCGCGAAGTGCGACCCGAGGATCTCCTTCTGGCGCATCCACAGGTAGCGGACGTCGAAGTCCAGGTTGTAGCCGGAGGTGGCGCCGCAGATCACGACCTTGCCGAACGGCTTCACCACGAGCACCGAGGTCGGGAAGGTGGCCTGCCCGACGTGCTCGAACACGATGTCGGGCGCGTCGCCAAGGATCTCCTTGACCCGCTTCGCGAAGCCTCGAGACTCCTTGAAGCGCGCCTTCTCCTCATCCGGCGACTCGCCGCCCTTCCGCATCATGCCGGCGAACTCGTTGCGGTCGATGTAGTCGACCGCGCCGAGCTGCTTCACCAGCTCGCCCTTCTCCGGGGAGGAGACGACGCCGACCGCGTTGGCGCCCGCCGCCTTGCACAGCTGGGTCGCGAAGACGCCGAGCCCGCCTGCCGCGCCCCAGATCAGCACGTTGTGGCCGGCCTGGATCTTGCAGCGGTCCATCAGCATCCGGTAGGCCGTGAAGTAGGTGAGCCCGTAGGCCGAGGACTCGACCCACGACAGGTTGGGAGGCTTGGGCAGGAGCTGCTGCGCCTGGACCTTCGTGAACTGGGCAAACGAGCCCCAGGTCGTCTCGTAGCCCCAGATCTGCTGGCTGGGCGCGGCGAGCGGATCGAGCCCGTGCACCTCGACGTCCTCGTAGGAGGCCTGGTTGCAGTGGATGACGACCTCGTCGCCGGGCTTCCACTTGGTGACGCCGGGCCCGACCGACCAGACGACGCCCGACGCGTCGGAGCCGCCGATGTGGTGGCCCCACTCGGGATGGTCGCCGTAGTTGAAGACCGAGACGGGCTTGCCGAGCGCCGCCCACACGTTGTTGAAGTTCACGCCGGCGGCCATGACGCGCACGATCACCTCGAACGCGCCCGGCTCGGGCAGCTCGATCTCCTCGAGTTGGAAAGCGTCCTTTGGCTCGCCCTCGCGCTCCTGGCGAATCACCCACGCCGCCATCGTCTCCGGCAGCTCACCGGGCTCCAGGTCGAGCTTCGAGACCTCGGATACGTCTACAGCCACGCTTCTCCTCTCGCCATCGGACAGGGACGGAACCGCGCGCATCCTAACGACGCGGCGCCGTTTGGCAGCCGCAACGTCAGCTTTCCGTCGGGGCCGGCGACTACCTTCGAGAGTCCGATGGAAGCATCTGAGAAGCCACAGCTCCCCCTCGACGTGCCCGATGACGACGGCGTCGTCCGGGCACTCGACGACCGCCTCGTGATCGAGCGACTCACCGTCGCCGACGAGCGCGCCGCGCGCGTCGTGCGCGAGCGCGCCGAGGCCGGCCAGCGCCCGGCGGAGACCGTCGCGAAGGCGGTGGAGATCGGCGCCCGCGTCCTCGACAGTGAGGAGACGGCGGCGAACGTCGATTACGTGCGGGCGGAATTCGAGCGCCATGCAGGCGCCCTTCGGGAGCGGCTGATGAAGCAGCTCGAGGCCGGCGACGACGCTCTGTCCGAGCGAATCGCAGGGACCTTCGACGGCTCGCGGGACGGCTCGGTGCAGAAGGACATCGAGGCGCTCGTTGAGTCCTCGCTCGAGGGTCAGCGGGAGGCGATTCTCAAGCTGCTCCGGGTCGAGGACGGCGCCAACCCGCTGTTCGACTACAAGCAGACCATGGTCGAGGTCTTCAAGGGCCTGCGTGACGCGAATCAGAAGGACGCGGCCGAGAACCGCAAGGTGATCGCCGACCTGCGCCGCGAGGTGGTCGAGCTCAAGGAGCGCACGCTCGCCGACGAGCGGGTCGCCGAAGCCGAGGAGGCCGGGACGCGCAAGGGCCGGAGCTTCGAGGAGCTCGTCCACGCCGAGATCGAGCGCATCGCCGAAGGCCAGGGGGACGCAGCGCGCCACGTCGGTGACGAGTCCTCGGAGGCAGGGGGCAAGAAGGGCGACACGGTCGTCGAGGTGGGTGCGGCGGTCGGCGGCGCGCTTGCCAACGTGGTCTTCGAGGCGAAGAACAAGCGGCTGTCGAAGAACGACGCCTGGTCCGAGCTCAACGCCTGCATGCGCGAGCGCGATGCCGCCTATTCGGTGCTGGTCGTGGCAGGCGAGGACAAGGTCCCCGCCGGCCTCGAGGAGCTGACCGAGTACCAGGGCAACAAGATCATCGCCGTGCTCGATCGGGAGGAGCCGGATCCGCTTGCGCTACGCCTCGTCTACCGCTACGTGCGGGCTCGCGTCCTGGCGACCCGGGACACGACACTGCAGGTGGACGCAGCCGGCGTGCGGGACGCGTCCGAGGAGGCCCAGGCAGCGCTGAAGCGGGTCAATCGGGTGCGCAAATCGCTCACCGGCATCACCAATGGCGCCGAGGCGGCGCGGACTGAGCTGAACGACATGATGGAGGACGTCGAGGCCTCCCTGATCCGCATCGACTCGCTCGTCGCCGCGGCGGCACGGGACGCGAACTAGGGCAACAGCAGCTGGTTCTCGGAGCTCGGGCGCTCCGGGCCGACCTTGATCGTCGCCGGCTTGATCTTCGAGCTGCCGACGGTGGCCTGGTACGTGCCCTCCTTGAGGTTCATCTTGAGGTAGTCGGGCGCGCCCGGCTGAATCTGGACCGTCGATGCCTTCTCGGGCCCGTTGACGCTGAAGGTGATCGGCGAGCCGGAGAGGTTCGCGACGGTGAAGTTGACGACGCCGGCGCCGAACTTGTCCGGCGAGATCTGGACCTTGTCCGGGTTGACGCTCGCGCTGACCTCGATCTGGGCGGCTGGGCGCGGATCGTTGGGGTTGCTCGACGCCCCACAGCCCGCGACCGCGAGGGCGGCCAGACTCGCGACAACAGCGAGCGCGGCCAATCGACCGCCCCGGGAGGCTCTCCGCCGACCCCTCGTAACCATCGATGCAACGTTAACCGAAGGCCCTGCTCGAAGCGCAAGTTCGGGGCCGCGCCGCGTACGACGGGTTAGAAGAGCGGCTCGACGACCTCGGCGCCGACCGCGGCGTCGCCGACGCTCACACGGGCTCCCGGCTCGGCCTCCCGCCTGACGATTGCGAGGGCGATCGGCCCGTGGGCGGGGGAGAGCACGGCCGTCCCGACCTGGCCGACGGCGCGATCGCCGAGGCGGATCTCGTCTCCGTCACCGACGGAGGACTCGAGCCGCAGCCCGCGCAGGTGGCGGTTGGGCTTGCCCTTGTAGTGCAGCCGGGCGACCGTCTCCTGGCCGATGTAGCAGCCCTTGGTGAAGCTCACCGCGCGCTCGTCGATCCCAGCCTCCTGCGGGATCGTGGCCGTGGTCATCTCGCGCCCGAAGCGCGGGCGGCCAGACTCCACCCGGAGGATCTCGGCCGCCGCCTCGGTGACGTCCACGGCTTCCGCGGACGCCAGCAGGCTCTTCAACTCGCCGGCCTGATGCGTGCGGGCGATCAGGTCCACGCCGAGGTCGGTTGCGACGGCGAGGATCTCGACACGCGTCGCGCGAGTACTCGCGCTGGGCGTGCTCGCCGGTGAGCGGCCCCGCGCCGGAGACCTCGCTCGCGGCCGGCCCGATCACGGACAGCAGGGCCCATTCGCCGGACGCGTCCTCGATCTCGACCTCACGGCCGATGCTGTACATCCGCAGATGGCGCTCGACCGCTCCGAACGCCTCGGGCTCGGTGTCGATCCAGAGGTCGCCCCTCGCGAGGCGCAGGACCCGCATGTCCGCCTGCATGTGCCCCTTGCGGTCGAGGAGCGCCGCGTAGCAGCCGGTGTTGGGCCCGAGCGCCTCGATGTCGTTGGTGAGCTGTCCCTGGAGGAACTCCGCCGCGTCGGGCCCGCGCACGAGGAGCATGCCCCGCTTCGAGCGATCCAGCACGCCGGCGCCTTCCTTCATCGCGCGGTACTGCCCGTCGATCTCCACGGCGACTTCGGTGCTCACTCGGCCGATTGTACGGAGCAGGGGTTTCGCCGGATGGAGATTTAGACTAAGCTAAATCGGAATTTCGCCGTGGGGCATACAAGGACATCCAGCAAGGCGAGCCTCGGCGAGCGCCAGAGCGCACCGGCCACCGAGGCCGTGGAGGACTACGCCAAGGCCATCTACGGCCTCCAGCGCCAGGACGAGGGGCCGATCACGACTTCGGCGCTGGCCGAGCGCCTCGGGGTGGCGCCGTCGTCGGTGACCGCGATGTTGAAGCGGCTCGACGAGCTCGGCCTTGTGCGCTACGAGCCGTACCACGGGGTCAGGCTCACCGCGGCGGGCGAGAAGGTCGCGCTGGAGGTGATCCGCCACCACCGGCTGATCGAGGCGTTCCTCGCGGACGCCCTGGGGATGCCGTGGGATCGCGTGCACGACGAGGCCGAGGTCCTCGAGCACTACATCTCGGAGGACCTCGAGCGGCGGATCGCCGACAAGCTCGGCAACCCCCAGCTCGATCCCCACGGGGACCCGATCCCGACGCCCGAGCTCGCCATCGCGGCCGACCACACAACCGCGCTCGACCAGCTTCAGGCCGGAGCCCTTGCGACCTTCGCGCGCGTCTCGGACTCCGATCCGAGGATGCTGCGGTACCTCGCCGAGCGCGGGATCCGCCCCGGCGTTGCATTGCGGGTCACCGACGTGCAGCCGTTTGGCGGACCGGTCTTCGTCGAGGTCGACGGCAAAGAGCATGCCCTGGGAGGGGAGCTGGCGGAGAAGATGCGGGTGGAGCCGGCGGTTAGCGCATGAACCGCACGATGGAGACGACCGTCGAGGCTCCGCCCGCCGTTCCGCCGAACGGCGACGACGTGGGAGTCGAAGACGTCCTTCCCGGCGAGGCGGCGGTCAACCGCGCTGCCCGTGAGTCGCTCGAGGGGCGGGCGCGGGGAGTTGGGCGGATCTGGCCGTTCCTCGGCCCGGCGTTCATCGCCGCCGTCGCCTACGTGGACCCGGGCAACTTCGCCACCAACATCGCCGGCGGGGCGAAGTACGGATATCTCCTTCTCTGGGTCGTCGTCGCGGCCAACCTGATCGCGATGCTCGTCCAGACGCAGTCCGCGAAGCTCGGGATCGCCACCGGGAAGAACCTGGCGGAGCTCTGCCGCGAGAACTTCTCCAAGCCCACCTCGCGCGGCCTGTGGGTGCAGGCCGAGATCGTCGCGATGTCAACCGACGTCGCCGAGGTCGTCGGCGCGGCGTTGGGGCTGAACCTCCTGTTCGGAATTCCGCTGTTCCCGGCTGCACTGATCGCGGGGGCCGGCGCCTTCGCCATCCTGGCCCTGCAGCAGATGGGATTCCGGCGGCTGGAGGCGGCGATCTCGGCGCTGGTCGGCGTGATCGTCCTGGCGTTCGGGTTCGAGATCTTCGCCTCTCAACCCGATGGAGCCGAGGCTGCCAAGCACCTCGTACTCCCCGGATTCAGCGGGACCGAGAGCATCCTCATCGCGACCGGGATCATCGGCGCGACCGTGATGCCGCACGTTGTGTACCTGCACTCGGCGCTCACTCAGCGCCGGATCGTCGGGCGAAACGACGGCGAGCGGAGGAAGATCCTGCGCTTCGAGAAGGTCGACGTGGTGATCGCCATGGCGCTTGCGGGAGTGGTCAACATCTCGATGATGGTGATGGCGGCGGCGCTGTTCCACGGGGGCGGGCTGACGGGTGTGGACAGCATCCAGGGCGCCTTCGACGGCCTTGGCCAAACGGTGTCCGGCAACGCGGCGACCGTGTTCGGCATCGCTCTGCTCGCCTCCGGATTCGCCTCGTCCTCCGTGGGGACGATGTCCGGACAGGTCGTCATGCAGGGATTCATCCAGCGCCGGATTCCGATCTTCCTGCGACGCGCGATCACCCTCGCCCCGGCGCTCGTGGTGCTGGGGATCGGGCTGAACCCCACCCAAGCTCTCGTCATGAGCCAGGTGGTGCTGTCATTCGGCATCCCGTTCGCCCTCATCCCGCTGGTGATCATCGCCAGGCGGCGCGAGGTCATGGGGAGCATGGCCAACCCCCTCTGGCTCACTGCGATCGCCTCGGTGCTGGGTGGGCTGATCATCGCCCTCAACGTCTTCCTGCTCCAGCAGGTCTTCTTCGCCTAAGGGCACTAGGCTTCGGGCGGGATGGCGCTCGCCGACTCGTTTCAGGAAGTTCTCGATTCGCTCTCGGACGACTGGACGGACCTCGAGCTGGACCTTCGGCTCTTCGACGAGGAGCGCTACGTCGACGCCGCCGTGCTGCTCACGCAGGTGAACGCTCAGCCGTACTCGAAGGCCGACTGGCACTTCCGGCTGCTCGTGGCGCATCGGTTCGGCCACGCCGCCGCCGCAGAGACGGTCAAAGGGACCCTCGCGCTGCTGGACCGCGAGGGGATCAACGGCGAGCTGATCGTCAGGGACGTTCACGAGGGCCGCGCTGAGATCGTGCAGATGTGGGGCCGACCCGAGAGCGTGCGCCAGGACTTTCGCCGTCGCCGCAGCCTGTGAGCGACGCCGAGGCCGCCTAGCCGTGGCGCGCATCCTCGCGGTCGCGCCCGACCTGATGTTCGCGAGCCGGATCGAGGCCACGCTCGGTGCGGTCGGCCATATCGTGCAGCTGACCAACGGCGTCGGGGAGGAACCCGGCCTGAACGGCGTCGATCTCGTGGTGGTGGACCTCGACAGCGTCCCGGTGGACGACGTCGTGGGGAACGGGGTTCCCGTCCTCGGCTTCTACGCGCACCTCAACGTCGAGACGCGTGAGAGCGCGGAGGCGGCCGGTGTCGACCTGGTCGTGCCGCGGTCGCGGATGGCGCGGGAGATGCCGGAGCTCGTCGGGCGGCTGCTCGCTACTTGACCTCGGCGAAGGTCCCGCTCACCTTGGGCGGCTCCTTCACGATCCCGTGCTGCGCCTCCCACTGCGCCCAGCTCCTCAGCACCGGCCAGTCGAACTTCCCCGGATCGCGGAACGCGTTCGCCGACTCCAGCGCTCGGAGCTCGGCGGCCTGATCGGCGCGGTCAAGGCTGGGGTCGGCGGCCAGCAGGTCGTCGAGGCCCCGACCGGGATCGCTCGTCGCGAGGGAGTACCCGCGCGCGGTCGCGTCGACGACCTCGTGGGCCAGGCTGGGATCGTCATTGAGCGTCTTGCTCGTAGTCACGAGGACGAGCTCGGGGTAGCGGGGGGCGCCGTAGTCGTCCACCCGGAAGACCCGGATGGGCACGCCCTGGCGCTGGAGCGTCACGCCCTCGGCGTTCCAGAAGGCGGTGGCCGCGTCGATTCGCCCGGCGGCGAGCGACGCCACGGCGTTGAAGCCGATCGTGACGCGGTGGACCAGCTTCGGGTCGCCGCCGTCGGCGGCCACGACCGAGTCGAGGACGGCGTCGTCGGAGGGCAGGCCGGTGACGCCCACCGTCCGGCCCTCGAGGTCGCGGGGCCGCTTCACCGCGCTCGGGTCACCGGCGATCACCGACGCCAGCGGGCGCTGGACGATCGGCATCACCCCGACCAGGTCGAAGCCGCGCTCGCGCGCGATCGCCAGGTCGTGGATGTCGAGGATCGCGAACTGCGCCCTGCCCGCCTCCAGCAGCTTCGGCGCGTCCGTCGACGCGGATGGCTGCTGGACGTTGAGGTCGATGCCCGCCCGGTGGTAGAGGCCCTCCTGCAGGGCGGTGTAGATGCCGGTGTGGACGGCGTTCGGCTGGAAGTCGAGGACGAGGGTCGCTCGCTCAGGAGCGCCCGGTTCAGCACCGCCGCCGCACGCCACCAGCGAAGTGACCACGAGGGCGGTCGCCAGCAGCGCAGCGACCCTCTTCATCGGCCGGCGGAGGATAGCTTGCGTACCTAGACTCCCCGTGTGGCAACAGGCGACGATCACCTTCTCGTCTACGTAGAGATCCCCAAGGGCAGCCGCAACAAGTACGAGTACGACGAGGATCTCGGCGAGCTCGTCCTCGACCGCTTCCTCTCCTCGTCCACGGTGTACCCGACGGACTACGGGTACCTGAAGGGGCACCGCGGCCGCGACGGCGATCCGCTCGACGCAATGGTCTGCGTCTCGGAGCCGACCTTCCCCGGATGCGTGATCCGGGTGAAGCCGATCGCGCTGTTCAAGATGTGGGACGACAAGGGTGAGGACGACAAGGTTGTCTGCGTGCCGCTCAACGATCCCGGCTGGAATCACGCCGAAACGCTGGACGACATCCCGCAGCCGCTGCAGCGGGAGATCACCCACTTCTTCTCCATCTACAAGGAGCTCGAGGACAAGAAAGTGGAAGTCGAGGGGTGGCGCTCGCGCGAGGAGGCGCTCGACGTGATCGCGGACGCAAGGCGTCTGCAGGAGCAGACAGACCGCGAAGCTGAGTAGACTGCCGCGCTTGTGTTAGCCCGCTGCCGGCGCGGAGGTGCGGCGCGGTGGGGTCGGGACCAGGAGAAACCCCACATCTACCAGGAGGTTTGAGAGTGCAGGATCGAGGACTAGCCGCCTACATCGCCGAGTTGGTCGGCACGTTGATCCTCACATTCGCGATCTGCACGGTAGTCGTGCTGTACGTCGCGACGAGCGCCAACGCCCAGACCGGCTCCGACTACTCGGTGGTGGGCCTGGTCCACGCCTTTGTCCTGTTCGGGGTGATCGTCACCCTGGGGGCCGCGAGCGGCGGCCACTTCAACCCGGTGGTGACGCTTGCCGCGGCGATCCTGCGGCGCATCGACCCGGTCGACGCCGCGGTGTACATCCTCGCCCAGCTCTCGGGTGCCGTCCTCGGCGCGCTGCTCGTGAAGGGCATCCTGCTCGACGAGGGCCGCGCCAGCCACTACGGCGCGGTCTCGGTCAGCCCGCTCCTGAGCCACGAGTACATCGGCGCCATCGTCGAGGGCATCGGCGCCTTCCTGCTCGTGCTCGCCGTCTGCGCCACCGCTTTCAACCCGCGCGCACGCCGCGAATGGGCGCCGCTCGCCATCGGCCTGACCCTGGGGCTCGACGTGATGATCTTCGGCCCGCTCACCGGCTCCGCTGTGAATCCCGCCCGGTGGTTCGGCCCCGCGCTGATCGGCAACTTCTTTGGCGGCACGTGGCCCTACATCGTCGGCCCGATCGTCGGCGCGATTCTGGCGGCGCTGCTCTACCGCTTCGTGATCGCAGGCGGGCAGTACGCGCTCGGCCCGGAGCCGCCCACGGGTCCCGGCGAGGTGGTGGAGAACGTCGCCGACGACGCCTCCACCGCGGCGAAGCCTCGCCGCAGGTAGTCCCCGCCAGCCCACTCCTGTAGCGTCCGCGCCGTGCGGCGCGTCACCTTCTCGCGCAACTACACGCTGTCGCTGTCGCGCACGTGTCGGTGCTATTGCAAGTACTGCGCGTTTGCGACACACCGGGCACATCTCTACAGCCCGGATGAGGTCGAGGCGCGGCTGGACGAGGCCGTGCGCAGGAACGCGAAGGAGCTACTGGTCCTCACCGGGGAGCGTCCGGAGGTCAACCCTCAGGTCGCCGCGCGGCTACGCGAGCTCGGCCGCGACGACTTCGTCTCCTACGTGGTCTGGGCCTGCGAGCGCGCCCTCGAGCGCGGGTTGCTCCCGCACACCAACCTCGGCGTCCTGAGCCGAGAGGACCTGGCGCGCCTTCGCGAGGTGACCGCCTCGCAGGGGCTGATGCTCGAGTCGATCTCGGAGCGGCTGATGGAGACGGTGCACGCGGGCTCGCCGACGAAGCACCCGGCGCGCCGCCTGGAGACGATCGAGGCGGCCGGCGAGCTGCGGATTCCCTTCACGAGCGGCATCCTCGTGGGGATCGGCGAGACAGTCGACGAGCGGATCGCGTCGCTCGAGGCGCTGGCGGCGGTGAACGAGCGCCACGGGCACATCCAGGAGGTGATCCTCCAGAACTTCGTTCCGCACCCCCGATACTACGCGCGCGAGGTGGCGGATATCGCCGACGAGGCGGCGCGGGAGCAGTGGGCCGAGCCGGATGAGGAGGGAGGCGAGGAGGCGGAGCCCGAGTGGCCCGATTGGGCCACCCCGATCTCCCGGGCGGACATGGAGCTGCTCGTTCGCGAGTGCCGGCGGCTCATGCCGGACGTGGGCATCCAGATTCCGCCGAACCTCTCCGACTGGTGGGTCGACCTGGTGGAGGAGGGGGCGACCGACCTCGGCGGGCTGTCGGCCAACGGCGATCACATCTCACCGGAGCAGGCCTTCCCAAGCCCGCATCAGGTCCGCAAGCGCTTGGCGCCGCGGGGGTATGCGCTCACCGAGCGGCTGTGCGCCTACCCGCAGTACCTCGAGCCCGACTGGATGGAGCAGGGCGTCCTGGACGTCGTGAAGCTCAAGTTCTGGAGCTTCATCCCGCGCAAGGGCTCGGGGCGGCGCGAGGAGCGGGTGATCGATCCGGACGATGCGCAGCGCGCGATCGGAAAGGGGCGGCGAGGGGAGGCACTCACGGAGCAGGAGCTGACGGCACTGTTCGCAGAGACGCGTCCGGCCGTGATCGAGGAGATGCGTGCCGCTGCCGATGAGCTTCGCGCCGAGCTGGCCGGCGAGACCGCGACGTTCGTCGTCAACCGAAACGTCAACTTCACCAACATCTGCGTCGTCGGCTGCGCCTTCTGCGGCTTCGGGCAGGGAAAGCGCTCGCCCGACGCCTACCACGTGACGGAGGACGACTTCCAGGCCCGTGTCCAGGAGGCGGTCGACTACGGGGCGACGGAGATCTGCATGCAGGGCGGCATCCACCCGGATTACACGCTCGAGCACTACGGGCGCTGGTTGCGGCTGGTCAAGGAGGTGGCGCCCCAGATCCACCTGCACGCGTACTCGCCGATGGAGGTCCACTACATGTGCGAGCGCTCCGGGAAGAGCCCGGACGCCGTCTTCGACTACCTGCTCGAGTGCGGCCTCGGGTCGACGCCCGGGACGGCGGCCGAGGTGCTCCACGACGGCGTCCGGACGCGCATCTCGCCCAACAAGCTGCCGGTCGCGCGCTGGGTGGAGATCATCGAGGCGTGCCACCGGTCCGGCCTCCGGTCGACCTCGACCGTGATGTTCGGCCATATCGAGGAGCCCTGGGAGCTCGCACGCCACATGCGCGTGATCCGCGAGCTGCAGGAGCGGACCGGCGGGATCACGGAGTTCGTGCCGCTGAGCTTCATCCCGTTCAACACGCTCCTCGGCCGGACGCACGGGGTGGAGGAGATCTCGCGCGCCGAGAACCTGAAGCACACGGCCGCCTTCCGGCTCGCGCTCGGCAGGACGATCAAGAACCTCCAGGCGAGCTGGGTGAAGATGGGCATCGATGCGGCGACGGAGAGCCTCCGATGGGGCGTCAACGATCTCGGCGGCACGCTGATGGAGGAGAACATCTCCCGAATGGCGGGCTCACAGCACGGCGTGCGCCTGGATCCGCCGGAGCTGATCGCCGCGGCCCGCAAGGCGGGCCGCAAGCCGGCCCAGCGAACCACTCTCTACGACATCGTCGAGACGTACTGACGGTCCGGCGCGTCGGGGCGGCTCAGGCGTAAGACGGCGGCACCGAGGGGCTGCTCGGGCCGCCGTGGCGAGAAGGTGCGGGAAGATTTGGCTGTGCGCGCCATGGTGCTTCATGCCCAGCGGGAGCCGCCTCGGATCGAGGAGGTTGCGGAGCCCGAGCCGGAGGCCGGCCAGGTGCTGTTGCGCGTTCATGCGTGCGGGGTCTGCCGGACCGACCTGCACATCGTCGACGGGGATCTGACCGAGCCCAAGCTGCCGCTCATCCCGGGTCACCAGATCGTCGCGACCGTGGAGGCGCTAGGGGAGGGGGCCGAGCGGTTCGAGGTCGGCCAGCGCGTGGGCGTTCCGTGGCTCGGGTGGACCGACGGCACGTGTCGGTACTGCCGTACCGGCCGGGAGAACCTGTGCGTCAACGCGAAGTTCACCGGCTACGACATCGACGGCGGGTACGCCGAGGCGACGGTCGCGGACGAGCGCTTCTGCTTCCCCATCCCGGAGGGGTACCCCGACCTACAGGCCGCGCCGCTCCTGTGCGCCGGGCTGATCGGCTACAGGTCGCTGCGCCTCTGCGGCGAGCACGCCGAGCGGGTCGGGCTCTACGGCTTCGGCGCCTCCGCGCACATCATCTGCCAGGTCGCGGTGCATCAGGGGCGGGAGGTTTACGCTCTCACCCGCCCCGGCGACCAGGCCGGCCAGCGCTTCGCGCTCGAGGTCGGCGCGACCTGGGCCGGCGATACCGAAGGGGGGTCGGAGGTCTGCGAGCCGGGTGAGGGCGGCCTTCCTGAGCCCCTGGACGCGGCGATCATCTTCGCCCCGGTCGGCGATCTCGTCCCCACCGCCCTGCGCTCCGTCGCTCCCGGCGGCGCGGTCGTCTCCGCCGGAATTCACATGAGCGACATCCCCTCGTTTCCCTACGAGATCCTCTGGGGTGAGCGCATAGTGCGCTCTGTGGCCAATCTCACACGACAGGACGGCGAGGAGTTCCTACGCATCGCGCCGGAGGTGCCGGTAGGCACGAAGGTCGCCGAATACCCGCTGGAGCGGGCCAACGACGCGCTCGACGACCTGCGCGCCGGGCGGTTCGAAGGCGCCGCCGTGCTGACAATCCGGCGGTAGGGTGGGCCACAGGGACGGTCACATAACGAACATCGGGGCGGAGAGGACGGTCATGGCTGACGTCACGATCAAGCAGGTAGAGGACTTCGAGGCGATCTTCGGCGGCGGGCTTCGGCGCGCGCGATCTGGCCTCGGCGTGCGCTCTTTCGGCATGCAGGTGGAGGAGTTTCCGCCGAACGCGACGGAGTATCCGGAGCACGACCACTCCGAGGACGGAATGGAGGAGGTCTACACCGCGCTCGAGGGCAAGGCGATCCTGGTGGTGAGCGGCGAGGAGTACGAGCTCGAGCCCGGCACGTTCGCGCGGGTTGGGGCGGGGGAGAGCCGAAAGCTGATCACCCGCGATGAGGGGGCGCGCGTGCTGGCCATCGGCGGCGTGCCCGGTGAGGTCTACGAGCCGCCGGAGTTCACCGAGGAGGGCCAGCCCGACCCGATGGCGGGCTGAGCCGCCTCCGATCACCGGAACAGGTCGTCCTCCCGCGGCCGCCGGAGGGCGGCCGCGCCAGGTCCGTCGTCGGCGGTGACAAACCGGCCGAGCCCGCGAACGATCGTCACCGGAATGCCCTCGTCCTTGGCCCGGACGAGGTCGGCCGCTGCCGCCACCTCGTCGGCGATCGCGATCGCGGTCGCGGCAAGCTCGGTCCCATGGCCGTCACGGCGCCCCCGCCAATCGTCCACGGGAGTGAGGCCGGCGCAGCCGATCGCCACGTCCGTCTGGCCGATCCGCCACGGGCGGCCGAAGCTGTCGGCGATCACGACCGCGGGCGCGCCTCCGGTCACCCCGCGGAGCTCCGCCCGCAGTCGCCTGGCCGAGGCGTCCGAGTCCTCGGGCAGCAGCGTCACACGCTCCTGCCCGGGGACGTTCGAGGCGTCGATCCCGGCGTTCGCCGAGATCCAGCCCGCCCGGCTCTCGACGATCAACACGTCCCGCTCCGCCCGCACCAGGTCGGCGCTCTCACGTAGGACCAGCTCCACGACTCGCGGGTCCTTGCCGAGCCGGCGTGCGAGCTGGATCGCGCGCTCACCGGGCTCGACGTACGCGAGCTCCACCACCCGCCCCTCGGCCTTCGAGACGATCTTCTGAGAGACGACCACGATGTCGTCGTCCGCGAGCGCCGTGCCCCCGTTCGCGACCGCCCGGGTGATCAGGTCCCCGAGAGCGTCGCCGGGCTCCACCTCCGGCAGGCCCTCAACCGGGATGAGCTCGGTGCGCCCGCTCACTCGCGCGCCCCGCTGGCGATGTCGCCGATCGCCTGCAGCGCCTTGGCCGTCATCGGCGCCCGATCCGGCTCCGACTCGAGGGCCACGGCCATCTGCTGGAGGTCCTCCGACGTGTCGACGTCGAGCGCAAGGGAGGCGAGTGGCTCGACCGCGACCTCGTATCCGGCCCGCTCGGCCCGCTCGCTGTGCCGCGCACAGCTGCCCGGCCCGAATGCCGGCCCGATCGCGTCGGGCGGCGCCATGAAGAGCGCGTTGGTTCCGGTGCCGTGCCGGTCGGGGACCACGGCGACCCGGCCCGGACCCATTCGCTCGAGTGCCGCGTCGAGCTCATCCGCGTCGAGCAGCGGGCAATCCCCGGGCAGGAGTGCCACGCAGCTTGCGCCGAGGGCCTTCGCCCGGACGATGCCGAGAGTGGCCGCCTCCGGATGCCCGCGGTCCGCCGGCTCCTCGAACACCTCGATCGGCGTCTTCGTGCGCCGCGCGTGCCTCAGCGCGATCCGCTCGGCTCGCCCCTCTGATGTCACGACGATCACCCGCTCCACCTCCCGTGCCTCCGTCGCGCCCACGAGCACGTCGGTCAGCATCGCCTTGACCAGCGCTGCGCGCTGCGGTCGATCGAGGACGCTGAGCAGGCGCTGCTTCGCATCGCCGAACCGCTTCACGGGGAGGATGACCGTGGCCTGCATCTACCGGTCCCGGTTCCGGGCCCCGCTCACCCCAGCATCTCCGCGAACTCCAGCACTCGCTCGGCGACCTCTCGCCGTCCTTCGCGTCCCTCCATCAGCGTTGGGCACAAGAACACCCGGACGTCCTCGGGGCCCTCGTCCGGGTCGTTTGCGTCGACGACCATCGCCTGGATCACGCCCTCATAGAGCGAGGCCACGCCCGCGGCGGTCGAAGGCCTGCCCAGCGCGGCCATGAACTTCTCGGTCGGTCCCTTGACGGCGTGGCCGGCGACAAACGGGCTCACAGCGAGGACGGGAGCGTCCGACGCCGCGATCGCCTCCCGCATCCCCGGGACCGCGAGGATCGGGCCGATCGAGATCACCGGATTCGACGGGCCGACGAGGATCACGTCCGCGCCGGCGAGCGCCTCGAGGACTTCGGGCGTCGGCCTCGCCTCGTGGAGCCCCTGAACCTCCACGCCCTCGATCTCGGGCTCGGAGCGGTCGACGATCAGGAACTCCTGAAGGCCGCGCCAGCCGCCCGACGTCATCACCCGGGTGTAGACGGGCTCCTCGCTCATCGGGAGGACCCTTGAGGAGACGCCCAGAGCGCGCGCGATCTGGCCCTGTGCGGCGGTCAGCGTCCCACCCTCGTCCATAAAGTGGGTGCGGTAGAGGCAGGCGGCCAGATCCCTATCGGATAGCTGGAACCATCCCGGCGCCCCGAGCTGCTCGAGCCGCTCGTGCACGGCGAAGCTGTCCTCGCGGATGCCCCACCCGCGCTCCTCGTCGATCGCCCCCGCGAGCCAGTAGGTGATGAGGTCCGGGTCGGGGGAGACGTAGAGCCCGTGGATCCGCGTGTCGTCGGCCGTGTTCGCGATCACGGCGAGATCAGCCCCGACCAGCTCCTGCATCCCAGCGGCGAGCTTGGCCCCGCCGGTACCGCCCGCGAGCAGCGCGACCTTCACCGAGCTCTCACCTAGCCCCAGTGGTCGTCGTCGCCGAGCCCGGTGATCCTGAGCCCAGCGCGCGTCTTGTACCGCGCGTTCACAGAGATCAGGAGCGACGTGATCTGCTCGACGATCCGGGCCGTCTCGAGGGCTCCCGCGTTGACCGCCCGGAGGCCCGGGATCAGCTCGATGATCCGCGCCACTCGCGCCTTGTCGGCCTTGCGGTCGCCGCAGACGAGGATGTCCTCACCGAGCTCGGCGTCGGGGTCCCCGAGCGTCTTCGCGCTCACCGTGTGCAGTGTGCCTATGACGGTGACCCCGTCCGGCACCATCTCCTGCGCCTGCTGGGCGGCCGACCCCTGCCAGACACCGAGGGTGCGAGTGGCCTTGCCGCCCACGGCCGCCGCCGTGGGCACGGTGCAGTCCACGAGGATCTGCCCCGGCTGAAGCACCTCGCGGAGGTTGTTCAGGTTCTCCGACTGGGCCCGGAACGGGACCGTGAGGAAGACGATCGGGCCCTTCCCCGCCGCCTCATCGTTGACGAGACCCTGCACGTCGGCGTCCGGCGCCACCTCGCGGACTCGGCCAGCCGCCTCCTCGGCGCGCTCGGCGCTTCGCGAGCCGATCACGACGGGCTGGCCCGCCTTCGCGAGGCGCATCGCGAGGCCCCAGCCGAGGGCTCCGGTCGCGCCGATGATCGGAATTGGCTCTGCCATGTGTTCTAGGCCGGTGCCGTATGGCGCCGGCAGCAGCAGGTGTCGTTCATGGGATTGCCGGAGCTTATGGCGCTGGCCCCCCGGCGGGCCATATGCTGGCGTCCGCATGAGGCTCGAGGGAAGGAAGGCCCTGGTCACGGGCGGCGCCAGTGGAATCGGCGCGGCCATCTCGCGACGGCTGGCCGCCGAGGGCGCGGCGGTAGTGATCGGTGACGTGAACGAGGAGGGGGCGAAGGAGGTCGCCGCCGAGATCGACGCCGATGCGGCGCTCCTCGACGTCACCGAGCCGGACTCGGCCGCGGCGATCGCGGACGCCCACGGCCCGTTCTCGATCCTCGTGAACAACGCGGGCACCGACGACTTCGCCTTCTTCACCGACATGACCCCCGAGCGCTGGCGACGCTTGATCGCGATCAACCTCGAAGGGGTCCTCATCTGCACCCACGCGGTGCTCCCGGCCATGCAACAGGCGGGATACGGCCGGATCGTGAACATCGCTTCCGAGGCGGGCCGGGTCGGCTCGAAGGGGTCGGCCGCCTACTCGGCCGCCAAGGGCGGAGTGATCGCCTTCACGAAGACCATCGCTCGCGAAAACGCGCGCTTCGCCGTCACCGCCAACGCCATCGCCCCAGGGCCGATCGAGACCCCCCTCCTGATGGCGGCCAAGCAGCTCGGCGAGATCGGCGACAAGATCATCGAGACGATGAAGGGGCAGACCCAGATGCGGCGGCTCGGACAGCCGGAGGAGGTCGCCGCCGCGGTCGCGTTCCTGGCCTCCGACGATGCCTCCTACGTCACCGGCGAGACGATCGGGGTCTCCGGCGGCCTCGGGATGGTCTGATGGCCGATGATCGTCCCGCCGACGGCCCGCCCACACCGCTGAGCGAGGTAGTCGCCGACTCGGACCGCCCCTCGGAGGCCACCACCGAGCCGGGCCTGGAGCGCACGATGGATTTCGTTGTCGAGGACCGCCTCGTCACCGACGTCGGCGGCTCGATCGGCATCAGGGTTCTCTCGACCCCGGGAATGATCGGCATGATGGAGCGCAACTCGGCGATCCTCTCCTACGAGCACCTGCCGGACGGCAAGGCCACCGTCGGCTTCGAGGTCTGCGTCAAGCACGTGGCGGCAGCCGCCGAGGGGGCCACCTGCTCCGTGTCTGCGAGGCTCAACCAGGTGGTCGATGGGCGCAAGCTGCGCTTCGACGTAGAGGTGCGCGAGGGTCAGCGGACGATCGGCGTCGGCACGCACGAGCGCCGTGTGATCGAGGTCGGCGTCGTGAAGTCCGAGTAGCGTCTCCCAGGGCGGTTCTCCGGGCGCTTACCTAACCTTCGCCGCATGACCGCCCTCCCGACGAGCGTCCGGATTCGTGAGGTCGGCCCTCGCGACGGCTTCCAGAACGAGCCCGAGGTGATCCCGACCTCCGACAAGGTCCGGCTGATCGACATGCTCGCTGCCACGGGGCTGCCGCGGCTCGAGGTGACCTCGTTCGTCCGCCCGGACGTGATCCCGCAGCTCTCCGACGCTGCCGAGGTGCTGGCGGCCGTCACGCGGCCGGCGGACGTCAAGTACTCGGTGCTGATTCCAAACGAGCGCGGCCTCGAGAGGGCGCTCGAGCAGAGGGACCGCTTCGACGAGATCAACGTCTTCCTCTCGGCGACGGAGAGCCACAACAAACGCAACAAGAACCGCACGATCGCCGAGTCGATCGAGGATCTTGGGCGCACGGTGGCCCGCGCCAGGGAGGAGGGGCTCCGCTGTGAGGGGGTGATCTCGGTCGTCTTCGGCTGCCCGTACGAGGGCGAGGTCGCTCCGGACCGCGTGCTCGAGATCGCCGATGCCCTCGCTGAGATGGGCTGCGAGGAGGTCTCGTTCGGAGACACCACGGGAATGGCCAACCCGCGCCAGGTCGGCGAGTTCTTCGCGAGCGCGACCGAGCGGCTCGACGGCGTCGAGCTCACAGCCCACTTCCACAACACCCGAGGCCAGGGACTGGCGAACGTCCTCGCGGCGCTCGAGCAGGGGGTCAGCTCGTTCGAGTCCGCGTTCGGCGAACTCGGCGGCAGCCCACTGACGCCCGGCGCGACGGGGAATATCTCCACCGAGGACCTCGTCTCCATGCTCCACGAGATGGGCATCGAGACCGGAGTCGGCCTCGAGCGCCTTCTCGACGCGTCACGGGCCGTGCAGGAACTGCTGGGCCGCCCGCTTGGCGCCCACGTCCTCAGCGCCGGCCCGATCGACTGGCACAGGTAACCTGCGCGGGATGCTCAGCGACGCATTCAGAGCGGCCGTGGAGGCCGAGGACTTCGAGGCGCTCACCGAGGCGCTGGCCGATGACGTCGTCTTCCGCAGCCCCGCGGTCTTCAAGCCCTACGAGGGCAAACCGGTGGTCTCGGCGATCCTGGTCGAAGGCGCCGCCAAGGTGTTCGAGGATTTCCGCTACACCGATCAGATCGAGGGCGACGGCGTCGCGACGCTGATCTTCCAGGCACGCGTCGGCGACCGCCAGCTCGACGGCCTCGACCTCCTGCGGTTCGACGCCGACGGCAAGGTCGGCGAGCTGATGGTGATGGTGCGCCCGATGAGCGGCCTCAACGCTCTGGCCGAAGCGATGGCCCGCAGGTTCGAGGACGCGGGCATCGCGACGGCGTGACGGCCGGTCCGTCCCGCGACGAGCAGACCACCCGCGACCTAGGCATCGTCGTGCGCCCCGCGCAGGCGGAGGAAGTGGGCGAAATCGTCGCCATCGGGGTGCGTTCGTGGGAGGAGGGCTACCGCGGCGTGGTTCCACCGGGCCTCGTGCCCGACGCCGCAGGGCTCCGCACGCGCATCGGAGAGCGGATCGCCGAGCGGGTGCCGTCGATCGCCGTGGGCGTCATCGACGGCCTGGTGCGCGGCTGGATCACGTTCGGGGCCAGCCGCGACGCGGACGCCAGCCCGTCCGTGGGGGAGATCTGGGCGCTCAACGTCCACCCGGACGCCTGGCGCAGGGGGGTCGGCCGCGAGCTGGTCGGCTACGCACTAAAGCGGCTCGCGCGCGCCCCGTTCGCGGAGGCGACGCTGTGGACCTTCCGGGACACGCCCCGGTCGCGCTCCTTCTACGAGGCTCTGGGGTTCGAGACGGACGGTTCCACCCAGCGCCGCGATGCGAGTGGCGGCACGATCGAGGTCCGCTACCGGATGACGCTCGTCCCGTCCATATAGGCTGCCGCGGGCTTCGAAGCAATCGACTCGGCGAAGGAGGGGCTTTCCCGCATGGAGATCAGCAAGGTTGGCGTCGTGGGCTGCGGCCTGATGGGCCATGGGATCACGCAGATCTGCGCGCAGGCGGGATGGGACGTCGTGGTCCGCGAGGTGAACCAGGACAGGCTCGACGGCGGGATCGGGAAGATCGAGAAGCAGCTCGCCCGCGCCGTGGAGAAGGGGAGAGCCTCCCAGGAGGATGCCGACGCAGTCCGCACCCGGATCGAGCCCACGCTCGACTACGGCGACCTCGCCGATTGCGATCTCGTGATCGAGGCGATGACCGAGGATCTCGGCGGGAAGCTCGAGATGTGGAGGGAGGTCGACGAGGTCGTCAACGACGACGCGTTCTTCGCGACGAACACCTCGTCGCTGGCGGTCATCGACCAGGCGGCCTCGACCTCGCGCCCGGACCGGTTCTGCGGGATGCACTTCTTCAACCCCGCTCAGGTGATGCCGCTGCTGGAGGTCGTCCAGACGGTGACCACCAGCGATGAGACGCTGGAGACCGCGTTTGAGGTGGGCGAGAAGCTCGGCAAGACCACCGTTCACGCAAGAGACAAGACCGGCTTCATCGTCAACCGGCTCCTCGTGCCCTACATGCTCGACGCGATCCGCGCCTACGAGGAGGGCGTCGGGACCGTGGACCAGATCGACACGGCGATGAAGGCCGGTGCGAACTACCCGATGGGACCGTTCACGCTCCTCGACTTCGTCGGCCTGGACACGACCAAGTCGATCGCCGACATCATGTTCGACGAGTACCGCGAGCGCCGGTTCGCCGCCCCGCCGACCCTTCGGAAGATGGTCGCGGCGGGCTACTACGGGCGCAAATCCGGCAAGGGTTTTTACGACTACTCCGGGGAAGAGCCCGTTCCCACCGAGCTCGGTCTATAGTCGGCGTCAGGTTCGCGGCCGTATAGGCCGCTTTTTGCTTCTTGCCGGCAACGACAGGAGGAGGCGTGGACCAAGACAGCATCGAACGCATCCGCAGCGCGACGTTCCCCGTCGCCCGACGCGGCTACGAAAAACGGGAGGTGGACCGGTTCCTGCTCAGCCTGGCCGAATGGCTCGAGACGGGCGGGGCGGACCAGGGTCGCAGCGACGCCGTCAGGCGCGAGCTCGAGCGCGTGGGGGAGGAGACGTCGAAGGTCCTCACCGAAGCCCACGATGTGGCCGAGCGCCTGCGCCTGCAGGCCGAGCGCGAGGCCGAGGGGCTGACCGAGGGAGCGCAGGCGCAGGCGGATCGCACCCGCGCCGAGGCGGACAAGATCCTCGCCGAGGCGGAGAGCGTGGCCGAGACGGCTGCGCAGAAGCTGAGGACGGACGCCGACGCGTACGCGACCCAGACCCGAACCGACGCGGACCGCGAGGCTGAGCAGACGCTCACCAAGGCGCGCGCCGAGGCCAGGCGTGTCGTGGATGAGGCGAACGCCCGCAAGGAGGACATCGAGTCGGTGATCGCCGACCTCGAAGCCCGTCGCGACGAGGTGCTTGGAAGCCTCGAGCGTCTCTCGAGCGAGCTCTCCGGGACCGCCACGCAGCACGCCAAGGCGATCGCCGAGCGCGCCGCCGACACGGCGGCGAAGGCGAAGGACGAGGACGGCGCGTCCCCGCAGGACGGCGAGCCTGAGGCGGAGGGCGACGAGCACGAGACGCAGACCATGCCTGCGAGCAAATCCGCCTCTTAGACTGGCGGTATGGCTGAGACCCGGACCGGCGCCGACATCCATGGTGCCTTAGAGGCCGCCCTGTCGGGCGGACCTGAGCGCCATCACGAGAAGACCGAGGCGCAGGGCAAGCTGCCGGTACGCGAGCGGGTCGCGCGCCTGGTCGATCCCGGGTCGTTCTCGGAGGAGGCGCTCCTGGCCAACTGGGAGAAGGAGGGACTCGGCGCCGACGGCGTGGTGACCGGCCTCGCCGACATCGGCGGCCGCCCGGTCGCGCTGATGGCCAACGACCCGACCGTGAAGGCGGGCTCGTGGGGACCCAAGACGGTCGAGAAGATCCTCCGCATCCAGGAGCGGGCGCTGCGACTCGAGGTCCCGATGGTCTATCTCGTGGACTCGGCCGGGGCCCGGATAACCGACCAGGTCCAGATGTTCCCGGGCCGCCGCGGCGCGGGCCACATCTTCCACAACGAGGTGGTCATGTCCGGACGGGTGCCGCAGGTCTGCCTGCTCTTCGGCCCATCGGCCGCGGGCGGCGCCTACATCCCGGCGTTCTGCGACGTCGTGATCATGCGCGACGGGAACGCGTCGATGTACCTCGGCTCGCCGCGGATGGCCGAGATGGTGATCGGCGAGAAGGTGACCCTCGAGGAGATGGGCGGCGCTCGCATGCACACGTCGGTCTCCGGATGCGGCCACTTCCTCGTGAAGTCCGACGAGGAGGCGATCGACCTCGCGAAGCGCTACCTGTCGTACATGCCGCAGAACTGGCGGTCCGCGCCGCCGCCGGCGCCTCCCGCCGAGCCGGCGTCCGAGCAGCGCGTCTCGGAGGTGGTCCCGGCCGACCAGAACTCCGCCTTCGACATCGGCGACCTGATCGACTCGCTCGTGGACGCCGACTCGTTCTGTGAGGTCCACTCGCGCTGGGCGAAGGAGCTGGTCGTGGGTTTCGCGCGGCTCGACGGGCGCGCGATCGGGATCGTCGCCAATCAGCCGAAGACGAAGGGCGGCGTCCTGTTCGTCGACTCGGCGGACAAGGCCGCGCGGTTCATCTGGACGTGCAACGCGTTCAACGTGCCGCTGCTGTTCCTGGCCGATGTGCCGGGATTCATGATCGGAACGCAGGTGGAGCGCCAGGGCATCATCCGGCACGGGGCGAAGATGATCTCGGCGGTCTCCGAGGCGACCGTCCCGAAGATCTCGGTGATCGTGCGCAAGGCGTACGGCGCCGGCCTCTACGCGATGGCAGGGCCGGCGTTCGAGCCCGACTGCTGCATCGCGCTGCCGAGCGCCTCGATCGCGGTGATGGGGCCGGAGGCGGCCATAAACGCCGTCTTCTACAACCAGATCCAGGAGATCTCGGACGACGCGGAGCGCGAGGAGTTCGTGCGCGCAAAGCGGGAGGAGTACGCCGCCGACATCGACATCCTGCACCTTGCCTCCGAGCTGGTGGTGGACGCCGTGATCGAGCCGGACGAGCTGCGCGCGGAGTTGATCCGCCGCTTCGAGCAATCATCGAGCAAGGACCGCCGCTTCAGCGAGCGGCGAAATCCGATCACCCCGGCGTAGGTGGCTGGCGGCAGGGAAGCTGCCTGATGGCTCGGCTCGGCATCGCCGGGGGCGATTACGTGGACGGCCTGGATGTCGGTGACGCCATGCTGATCCCCCGCCACGGGGACCCGTACACGCAGCCTCACCGGATCGACCACGCCGCGAACATGCAGCGGCTCGTCGACGCCGGCTGCGACCGCGTCCTCGCGCTCAGCTCGGTCGGGGGACTGCGGCGCGAGCTCGGCGTCGGGACGTTCCTCTGCCCGGACGACTTCATCGCGCTCCACGTCGGCAAGTCCGCGTTCGGCGACCGGCGCTCGCATCGGGTCGCCGCGTTCGACTCGGGATGGCGGGCGCAGCTCGTCGACGCCTGGGCCCGCAGCGCAGAGGCGGAGCTGCTCGACGGCGGTGTCTACTGGGAGTCCATCGGGCCGCGGTTCGAGACCCCCGCAGAGATCCGGATGATCGCCCAGCACGCCGACGTGATCGGCATGACGATCGGCTCCGAATGCGTGATCGCGGGGGAGTTGGGGCTTCGCTACGCGGCGATCTGCATCGTGGACAACCTGGCCAATGGAGTGGGCGAGGCCGAGCTCACAGTCAAGGAGTTCGAGGCCGGGCGGGCCCGCAACCGCGAGCGGCTCGGCGCCGTCGTGGCCGCGATCGTTCCTGAGCTGTCGCAGGGCGCCGCATGAGCCTGACGGTCACCAACGCGTTGCTCGACGGCGAGCGCACCAGGCTACGCGTGGAGGATGGTGCGATCGCGAAGATCGGCCCCCGCATCCGGGCCGGCGACGGGGACGACGTGATCGACGCCGAGGGGATGGCGATCGTTCCAGGCCTCGTCAACGGCCACACCCACGCGGCGATGACCCTCTTCCGCGGCCACGGCGACGACCTGCCGCTCATGCGCTGGCTCCAGGAGGTGATCTGGCCGGTCGAGGCGCGGCTCCACGACGAGGACGTCTACTGGGGGACGCGGCTGGCATGCGTGGAGATGATCCGGACGGGCACGGTTCGTTTCTGGGACATGTACTGGCATGCCGGGGCGACGGCGCGGGCGGTCGAGGACGCGGGTGTCCGAGCGAGGATCGCGCCACCGCTCTTCGACATCGGCGACGCGGCAGGCGCCGACGGAGTCCCCGAGATGGCCGCTCAGGGCTTCGAAGAGATTGGTGAGCCCCGTGAGCTCGTGACGCCTGCATTCGGCCCTCACTCGATCTACACGGTCAGCGAGGGGGCGCTCCGGTGGATCGGGGAGGCCGCCGCCGAGCGCGAGCTGCCGATCCACATCCACCTCTCCGAGACCGAGGACGAGGTCGTCGACTGCGTGCGGGAGCACGGCGTGCGGCCCGCCGAGTACCTGGACCGGCTAGGAGTCCTGGGCCCCCGCACCGTGCTCGCACACGGCGTCTGGCTGGACGAGTCGGAGCTGGCGCTCGTGGAGGAGCGCGGCGCCACCGTGGTCACCAACCCGGTCGCGAACCTGAAGCTTGCCGTGGGTCGCGTGTTTCCGTACCGGGCGGCGCGCCGGCACGGGATACCGGTCGGGCTCGGGACGGACGGCGCAGGGTCCAACAGCTCACTCGACCTGCTCCAGGACGTCAAATTCCTGGCGCTGCTCCAGAAGCACGAGGCGCGCGATCCCGCGGTCCTTCCGGCCGACGAGGCCTGGAACGTCGTCACAGGCCGCGCGGCGCCGCTCCTGGGAACGTCTGGCCGGATCGCGGAGGGGGAGCCCGCCGACTTCCTCCTCGTCCGCAGCGACACGCCCGCCGTCGCCGTGGGCGACTTCGTCGCCTGCCTGATCTACGCGGCGTCGGGGTCGGTGATCGACACCACGGTCGTCAACGGCCGGGTGCTGATGCGCGGCGGCATCGTCGAGGGGGTCGACGAGGTGGTCGCCCGGGCGCGCGAGCGCTGCGCGCGCCTCGGGTTGGCCGGCAGCCGCTAGTCCCCCCGCGCGGCTCCCACCTGCGCCCAGTGGGTCGGGACGGGAGCGTGGCCGTTGGTCTTCGCCGGCGCGACGCGCGTCGACGCGACCCCGGCCCAGCCGGGGCGCTCGGCCGCCCGCCGGAGCGCGCCGTCCAGGTAGTCCTCGAGCAGGTGCATCCCCTCGAGGCCCGGGACCTCGGCGACCGTCTGGTCGATCTCGCGGATCTGGTCGCGTCCCTCGGGGCCGTCGCCGAACAGGTAGAGCGCGAGGGCGTCGACCTCCTCCTCGGTCTTGACGCCCGCTCCGACGGGCGTCCACAGGTGGCCGAGGACCCAGCGCACCATGCGGCGCGCGGTCCCTGATCGCTGCATCCGCGCCTTCGCCTGCGCGCGGTAGAAGGCGAAGTGGCGGCGCTCGTCCCGGATCACCTTCCGCAGCAGCCTGTGGAGCTCCGGGTGGCTCGACCGGCGGATCAGGGCGTGGTACCCCGTCAGGGTCGTGAGCTCGTTGACCGCGCCCCACATCATGTGGATGGCGGCGAAGTCGCGGGTCGCCATCGAGCCGGTGATGGTGGGCAGCAGGCCGAGGCCGTTGCCCACGCCGAGGCTGACGCGTAGGTCGCGCCAGCGGTTGCGCCGGCTGGGCATCGGGGTCGAGCCGTCGGGGAGCTTGGGCTCCGCCGGGACCTCGATCCCGTAGGCACGAAGGAAGTCTGAGAAGGCCTCCCCGTGCCAGAGCTCCTCGTAGACCCAGCAGGACAGGAAGGCGGTGATCTGGGGGTCGGCCGTGACGCGCGTGGCGAGGAGGTCCCGCAGGTAGATGACCGTGTGTGTCTCGATGTCCATCATGTAGTGGAGGCACATCACGTCGCCGTCGCTCAGCGGGTGATCCGGGATCGCGTCCCAGTCGATCCCGCTCAGGTCGACCTTCTTGGAGTTACGGAGGTATCGGTCGAGATCGAACTCGACGAGCGTGGGTTGGGCCATGGTTCCCCTCCAGCACTGTTGTCGTTCACGCACCGGGGCGGCGCAATCCCAATCTACGTCGATTTGGGGTCCCTGGATCACAAATTTGCGCCAATTCGCGGCACCCCGGCTCTCATGGTGCTGCGCGGCCGGGTCGATACAGAGATGATGAACATCCAGTGGCAAGCGGACCCCCGAACAACGGCTCCGTGAGCGGACGCGCGGGCACGACCCTCCGCTCCCTCGGCCGCCGCCTCAACTGGCGGGGCCTCGGGCCGCGCATGGTCCGGGAGGACCGCGTGACGATGGCGCGCACGTTTACCTATCTGTTCGGGACGGGGGCCACGCTAGTCCTCCTCAGCCTGCTGTTCCCCCACTCTGCCGGACGCGACACGACGGGCCTGTTGATCACGACGCTGGCGGCCTACCTCGTCGCGGTCGGCTTCCTGGTCGCGTGGGACCGGCTGCCCCTGTGGGCGTTCGAGGCGTCGCCGCTCGCGGGTACCGTGGTGGTGAGCCTCGCGGTCTACTTCGGCGGCCCCGGGGCCGCTACCGCATACGCGCTGTTCTACTTCTGGGTCGCTTTGGCGGCCTGCTACTTCCTGCGACCGCGGATCGCCTTCGCCCACCTGTGCATCGCGTCGGCGGCGTACGCGCTCGTCCTCGCCGTGAGCCCGGGTCACGTGCTGCTCCCCGGGCTCACCTGGGCGATGGTCACCGGGACCCTCGGCGTCCTGGGCATCCTGATGACGACCCTGCGGGGCCAGGTCGACCGCCTCGTGAGCCAGCTGGCGGCTGCGGCCCGGACGGATTCGCTGACGCAGCTGGCCAACCGGCGCGAGCTCGAGCAGCGGTTCGCGGCCGAGCTCGAGCGCTCCACCCGCACCGCCCGCCCGCTCTCGATCGTCGTCCTCGACCTCGATTGGTTCAAGGAGTACAACGACCGCTTCGGCCACAGCGCGGGCGACCGGGTGCTGGTCCTGCTCGCCCATGCACTCAAGCGGGCGACCCGTACCAGCGACGTCGTGGCGCGCCTCGGCGGCGAGGAGTTCGGCGTGCTCGCGCCCGAGACCGACGAGACCGAGGCGTACCTCCTCGCGGAGCGGCTGCGAGCCGAGGTGCGCACCGCATTTGCCCGCGAGACCGAGAAGATGACGATCAGCTGCGGGGTCGCGAGCTTCCCGATCCACGGGATCACGTCCGGTGAGCTCCTCCATGCGGCGGACCGCGCACTGTACGAGGCGAAGGAGTCCGGGCGCGATCGTTCCGTGGTCTTCAAGCAGGCCGGGGTGGAGGGGGTCGTACGCGAGCAGGTCGCGATCGAGCGCACCAGCCCGCGCCTGGCGTCGCTCGTCTCGCTCGCTGAGGCGGTCGATCGTCGCAAGGGATCGCCGGCAAACTCGCGCCGCGTCGCTCGCTACGCGGAGGCGCTGGCGCGCAAGCTTCGCCTGCCGGACGAGGAGACCGAGCGCGTGCGAATCGCCGCGCTGCTCCGCGACGTGGGCGAGGTCGGCGTGGCGGAGTCGATCCTGAACAAGGACGGCCCGCTCGATCCCCGCGAGCGTCTTGAGGTGGAGCGACATCCCGAGATCGGCGCGCGGATCGTGGGCGCGGCGCAGCTGGGCCGGGTGGGGGAGTGGATCCTCACGCACCACGAACGCCCGGACGGCCAGGGCTACCCGCGCGGCCTGCGCGAGCACCAGATCCCGCTCGAGGGGCGGATCGTGGCGGTCGCCGATGCCTACGCGGCGATGACGGCCGACCGGCCGTACCGGCGGCCGTTCTCACCGCATCGAGCGCGGGCCGAGCTGCAGGCGCGTGCCGGAACCCAGTTCGACCACGACGTCGTCGAGGCGTTCCTCGAGCTCGACGGAGAGCTCGATCGGGACCGCGATAGCGCCTCGGCCGCCGAGGGCTAGACCCCTCCCGAGGCTATTCCGCCGCCAGGGTGCCGGCCAGCTCGACGAAGTAGTCGAGGGAGCGCGGGTTGGCGAGCGAGTCCCGGCTCGCCGCCTGGTCGGGCGGCGTACCGGTGAGGATGCGCTTGACGGGGACCTCGAGCACCTTGCCCGACAGAGTCCGCGGCACCTCCGCGATCTCGTAAACGGCGTCCGGGACGTGCCGGGGGGAGCAGAGCTCGCGGATGCGGCGCTTGATCTCGCCGGTGAGCTCCTCGTCGAGCGTCTCGCCGTCGGCGAGCACGACGAACAGCGGCATCCAGCCCTCGGTACCGGGCTTGGGGATGTCGACCACGAGGGCGTCGGTGATCTCCGGGATGCCCTGGACGGCGCGGTAGATCTCGCTCGTCCCCATGCGGACGCCCTGGCGGTTGATCGTGGAGTCGGAGCGGCCATAGATGACGGCGGTTCCGCGCGAGGTGATCTCGATCCAGTCGCCGTGGCGCCAGACGCCGGGGTAGACGTCGAAGTAGCTGGCGCGGTAGCGCGAGCCGTCGTCGTCGCCCCACAGGTAGAGGGGCATCGAGGGCATCGGCTCGGTGATCACCAGCTCGCCGACCTGGTCGACGATCGAGTTGCCCTCCTCGTCGAAAGCCTCGACCCTGGCGCCGAGCGCCCGGCCCTGAAGCTCGCCGCGGAACACCGGCAACACTGGTACGCCGCCAACGAAGGCGGTGCAGACGTCCGTGCCGCCGCTGGTGGAGAAGAGCCAGGTGTCGCGGCCGACGTGCTGATAGACCCACTCGAAGCCCTCGGGCGAGAGCGGCGAGCCCGTGGAGCCGACGGAGCGAAGCGCCGACAGGTCGCGTCCGGCGGAGGGCTCGACCCCGGCCTTCATGCACGCCGCGATGTAGCTGGCGCTGGTGCCGAAGCAGGTCATGCCGGTCCGCTCGGCGAGGTCCCACAGGACGCCCATGTCGGGGTGGCCCGGGCTGCCGTCGTAGAGCACGATGGAGGCGGGGGTGAGGAGGCCGCCGATGAGGAAGTTCCACATCATCCAGCCGGTGGTCGTGAACCAGAAAAGTCGGTCGCCCTCCTGGGCGTCGACATGGAGGTTCAGCTTCTTCAGCTGCTCGAGCAGGATGCCGCCGTGCCCCTGGACGATCGCCTTCGGCAGCCCGGTCGTGCCCGAGGAGTAGAGCACCCATAGCGGGTGATCGAACGGGACCTGCTCGAACTCGAGGGTGGCTCCCTCGCCCGAGGGGAGCAGGTCGTCCCAGGTGACTGCCCGGGCGAGCTTCGAGAGGTCCGGCTCTGAGGCGAGGTAGGGGAGAACCACCGTGAGCTCCAGAGTCGGCATCGCGGACTGGAGCCCGGCGACGACGTCGGTGCGGTCGAAGTCGCGGCCGCCGTACCGGTAGCCGTCGACGCAGAACAGGACATTCGGCTCGATCTGCGCGAAGCGGTCGACGACGCTCGAAGCGCCGAAGTCGGGCGAGCAGCTCGACCAGATCGCGCCGAGGCTGGCGGTGGCGAGGAAGGCGACGAGCGTCTCCGGGATGTTTGGCATGTAGGCGACGACCCGGTCGCCGCGCCCGACGCCCAGCTCGCGCAGGCCGGCGGCGGTTCGGGCGACCTGGTCACGGAGCTCGCCCCAGGTGAGCTGGCCCAGATCGCGGAGCTCCGATGCGTGGCGGACGGCGACGTCGGCGTCGTCGCGGTTGCGGAAGATGTGCTGCGGATAGCTCAGGAGGGCGCCTCCGAACCAGTCGGCCCCCGGCATCGCGTGGTCGGGGAGGACCTCGGAGTACGGGGCCGATGCCTCGACCTCGAAGAAGTCCCAGATCGACGCCCAGAAGTCCTCGATCTCGGTCGCCGACCAGCGCCACAGTGACTCGTAGTCATCGAACTCGAGCCCACGCTCGGCGGCGAGCCAGCGCATGTAGCGGGTCATCGTCGCGCGCGCGACGGTCTCCGCAGCCGGCTCCCACAGGAGCTCGCCGCGCTTCGCTGTCGCCTCGGTCTCTCCCATCGTTCGCCGCTTATATCACCGGGATGCCCGCCGCCCGGCATCCCGGTCGAGCGCGCGGATGAGCTCGAGGGTGAAGTCGTGGGCGCGGTCGAGCGCCTTGCGGTCGATGCGCTTGGGGACGTCCTCGGGGCGGTGGTAGTTGGCCGGGAGGATGGAGCCGTCCTCGAGGCATGTGATGGCGGTCGACCGGAACTTTGCGATGCGGGCGGGCAGCGCGTCGGTGGCAAATGCCTGGCGGAGCGGCTTCGCGCCGAAGCGGTCGCCGTTCTCGCGGTCGGCGGTCGCCACGGCGTTGCAGAGCTGCACGAGGCGCTTGTCCATGTCATATGTGACCGCCAAGCCCTCGCCGGTCTCGTAGCGCACGGTCCCCGACCCGACAGCGTCGAGGACGAGGAAGTAGGTGTTCTCCCGGTCGATGCTCTTGCGGTGGGAGCGGAAGAAGGCCCGCATTCCCTCCATCTGGCATTCCTCGCCGCCGGTGAACAGGAGCCAGACGTCGAGGTTCTCGGGCGCCTTGGCATCGAGCTCCTCGGCCAGCGAAAGGGCCGTGGCAACGCCGGAGGCGTTGTCGTTGGCGCCGGGGACGACGTCGGAGAGCTCGATGTCCGCGAGGAGGAACACGCCGATCAACAGGATCAGGGTCGGTATCAGCTGGAGGAGGGAGATCAGGCCGGAGTCGACCCCGGCCATCCGGGCGCCGAGGATCGGGAGGAGGATCGCCAGCGACCAGAAGAGGACGCGGAACGGGGTGATGGGGAAGGGGAGGCGCTTGGCCAGCCGCGAGGCCCGCGCGACGCGCTTGGGCTGGAAGACGCCGCCCGACCGGGCGGAGTCGTAGTGGGCGCAGATGAAGAGGCGCGCGGACGCCTTCGTCCGCTTGCCGGGAGAGACGACGTTCTGGGAGGATCGCCGGAAGAACAGTCGGCGGGCCAGGTAGAAGCGACCGTTCAGGTCGAGGTACATCGAGAGAGCCGCGATCAGCACCATCGCGAAGCCGACAGGCGGGGCGAGGATCGCGACCAGGCTGCCGGCGAAGCCGAGGGCGCAGTGCAGCGCGTGGACGAGTCCGTACTGGGGGTGGACATAGGTGGGCTCCACCACGGCGCGGCGGCCGCCATCGCGGACGCGCTTCGCGAGCCAGTTGGCGGCACGGCGCTCGGCGTCGGTACCGGCGCGCCGGCCCTGGAACGAGCAGAGCTCGTCGATGACTTCCATGCGGGCGGCGGCGTCCACGAGCGGGGGATTATCGCGGGGCGGTCAGATCAACTCCGCCGCTTGGCGCTTTTCTCACGCATATGACCGGTAAAGCGCCAATCGCCGGGATTTCATGCGGCGGGTGGGAGTCGAACCCACAAGCCCTTGCGGGCAATGGATTTTGAATCCATCGCGTTTGCCATTTCGCCACCGCCGCCGGGGAGTCAATTGTTGCGGCTCCGAGCGCCGGAATGGCATCGAGCCGCCCCGGTAGCCTCGGACCATGTGCGGTCGCTACACACTCGCGAACCCCAAGCCCGCTGGATTCCGGTCGCGCTTCGGGATCGACGAGTCGGTCGATCTGAGCAATGAAGAGCCTCGATACAACATCGCACCCACCGATCCTGTGCTTGCCGTTCGCCGGACCGAGTCGGGTGCGCGCGACCTCGGGCGGCTGCGGTGGGGGCTGCTTCCGGGCCGATGGGCGGAGCGTCGCTCGGGACCGCCGCTGATCAACGCGCGGGCGGAGTCGCTGCCGGAGCAGCCGGCGTTCGCCGAGTCCTTTCGCGAGCGGCGCTGCCTGATTCCCGCGGACGGGTTCTACGAGTGGCGCAGGGACCCGGGACGCAAGGTGCCGATCTGGTTGAGCCGGCCGGACGGTGACCTCTTCGCGTTCGCTGGGATCTGGGCGGAGCTGCCGGCGCGTGGCGAGGCGCCGGGCTCCCTGCACAGCTGCGCCATCGTCACTTGCGCCCCGAACGAGTTGATCCAACCGATCCACGATCGGATGCCGGTTGTCCTGCAGCCCGAGCTCGAGGAGCGGTGGCTTGACCCGGAGCTTGATGAGGAGGAGCTGCTGGCGCTTCTCGTGCCCGCCCCGGAGGAGGCCCTCGTCACCCGAGAGGTCGGCGACTTCGTCAACAGCGTACGTGATGACGGCCCGCACCTGATCGAGCGCCGGGCCGAGGAGCCGCAGCTCTTCTAGGCGGGCTGGACCCCTTCGGGGGGAAGGGCCTCGTCGTCGTGCTCCCCGGGCAGCGGTACGCCGCCGATGGGCCGCTCCTCCTCGACGTGCCAGTTCTGGTTGAAGCCGACCATCGCAACGGTGATCAACAGCAGCTGGACGGGGATCAGGATGATGCAGAGCAGGCCGAGGAGGTCATCGGGCAGGGCCGGCCCGCTGAGCCCCGGCTTGTTGCGGTCGAACCATGCGGGGGCGGCGACGGCGGCGAAGATCAGGAGGATGATCGCGAGCGCGGATGTGACCGGCAGGACGCCGCGCTGCCATCGCGCGCCGACGAGGAACGCGAACATGATGTAGAGGCCCGCCCAGATGAGGCTCACGACCCCAACGCCCGGCCCCTCGAGCCTCGACCAGCCGCCGAGCGTGATGATGATCAGCAGGCCAGCGGAGACGAGCAGCACGAAGGAGACGAGGAATTTCGTCGTCTTCGTCTCTGGCTTCTCCCTGTTGGGCCGCCAAAGCTCGTATCCGGGCCGGACGCTCGTGGCCTCCACAACCGCCAGTCTAGAATCTCTGCCGGTCCCGCGCGGAGGTTATTTCCCGCGCATTTGCAAGGCTCTTCTCGCATCCGCGGACGTGGCGGAATGGCAGACGCGCCAGGCTTAGGCCCTGGTGGGCCCTTACGGCCCGTGGAGGTTCGAGTCCTCTCGTCCGCATCTACACTCCGACGCCCGCTCGGGGGAGTGAGTTAATGGTTATGCGCATGGTCTCCAAAACCATGAATCCGGGTTCGAATCCCGGCTCCCCCGCTAGATGCCACCCTGCACGCCGCCCCGGCTAACCTCTGGGGCGAATGGCCAGGGCATGGACGTCTCCGGTGGGGCGGCGGGCCGGCGCGGTGACCGCGCTCGCTCTGCTGACGCTGGGGGTTTCGTCGGCGCTCGGAGCGCTTCCCGGGACGACGTCGGCCTTCGCCTGCGCCCATGCGACCGACCGGCCTCACCAGACGTCGCTGGCGAAGCTCGGCAAGGCGATGCAGTGCCTCGTCAACAACAAGCGTCACAAGCATCAGCTCCGGCCGCTGAAGAACAACGACCGCCTGGACACGGCGGGTCGGCGCCATACGAAGGCGATGCTGAAGACGGACTGCTTCGAGCACCGCTGCCCCGGTGAGCCGCCACTTGGCAAGCGGATCAAGCAGACCGGCTACACGAAGGGCGCCAAGAAGTACTTCTACGCGGAGAGCCTCGGCTACCACAAGAGCCCCAAGCGGGCGATCCGCAAGCTCCTGCAATCGGGCTTCAACCGCAAGAACATCCTCGGCCGTGACTGGCGGGACATCGGCGTCGGTGCGGGCTGGGGCGCTCCGGCGAAGGGCGCGAACGACAAGAAGCTCGAGACGTTCACGATCGTCTTCGCCTGGCGCAAGGGCTGAGGCCAAGCCCAACTCGCCGCGGGAGCCGGCCTCGCCGAACCTATAATCGGCCGCCTCAGCGCGGGCGAGGTGTTAACGGTTGCACGTGAGCCTTCCAAGCTCGAGGAGCGGGTTCGAGTCCCGTCGCCCGCTCTTCTCAACGGCGGCGGGCCTCGCGTACACTCGCGGGTCCCGGGGCGTGGCGCAGCTTGGTAGCGCGTTCGGCTGGGGGCCGAAAGGTCGCGAGTTCAAATCTCGCCGCCCCGACTAGCCAGAAGCCCGCTTGCGAAGCGGGCTTTCGGCATTTCCGTGTTCCGGGAGCGAGCCCGAGAGAGGCGCCGTGGTACCAGCTTTAGTACCAAGCGAGATCAGCATCGGTCTGGCGGCCGAAAGGTCGTGGGCTCAAATCCCGATTAGACCGGAGGCCGCTGTCGGAGCGGGCTTCTAGCCTTAGCAATGAGCAACACAAGTGCCTCAGGAGGGGACGTGGTACCGATCGTGGTACCGAGCCGGGGGATTGACGTGGATCTGACGTGCGCTGACATCGCACCGAGCTTTCCGGAGTACGGCCTCGTTCGTGAGCTTGGAGGTGGGACTTTCAAGATCGCATGCCTAGTACGGGACGGTGACGAGGAGGTTGTCCTCAAGGTCAGCAAGGAGGTTGTTGACCCCGAGAGCGGCGGGCTCCCTGAGCGGCTTCGGCGAGAGATCGAAGCCATGAAGCGCGTGGACAACCCCCACGTGGCGAAGGTGCTCGATGGCCCCGCCGTTCGACAGGTCGTGGGAGGACAGCGCGTTTACTACCTTGAGCCCTATTACGAAGGCGGCACACTTACCAAGCACCTCGGCGACCCATGGGACGCCACCAGATTGATCCGCAGTCCGCCGGGGGCGCCCGACCCGAAGTGAAGTTCGGGCTTCGAGTGCTTTTCACCCTGCCAGCGGGGATGGTGGGAACTAACGCCCACGCCGGCCCCCGCTGGTCGACCTGAGATCGCCCGTGGGAGGCTGGGGACGGCAGGGACGCTGGGGACGCTGAGGACGTCTGACCTGGGGCGCAGCGGTAAGCGCGGATAGCCGGCGCGCTTCATGGTCCGGGACGGCTTGGCGACTGATTACGACCGTCTCGTCAACGGCCCGGCCCCGGCCCTTCGCCCGCTGAGAAGAAGCGGCCCATCCAGACCGGGTAGTCCGGATCGCCGCGTTCAAATGTCACCCACACCCCGGTGCCCACCGGCGGGATCGTCGCGATATTCAGGTCGGGGCTTAGGTATGGAACGCAGGGCATCGCCCAACTGCTCTGCCCCTCACCGAGGACCGCAGGCGCCTCGACCCTGACCCGCCCCAGGTACTCGGGGTCGAGATTGTCCACCACCGACGCGCGGTAAAGACCGAGGAATCCATCGCTCATCGCACCCAGGTTCGCCATCCGGGCGCACGGGCCTTCTGGCGCATGCCGGAGCTGACCGGCGCGAGACCTCCCGAGGCTCTCTCTAGGTCTCGGAATCGGGCCGGCTACCCGAGGATTCGGAGATATCGAGGAATCCAAGGGAAGGCCGCGGGGGGCCTCGGAAACGTATGCCCGTCACGCTCGGTGCACGGGCAGGGAGGTAGCACGATGGGAGCACGGGGGTAACACCGTGGGAGCGCCGGGGCAGTCGGTATGCCATCCCGCTGGGGGATGGGGAGAACCTTCCGCGGCCCGCACGGGAACGGCGGGGACGCTGGGGACGGCTTGTCACGAATGACTGGCGCCGGAGCCATAGGTCAGCGAGGGCGCTCTATCCTGCGACGCCGTGGCCCAGGATCAGCTCACGGATCAGGTCGCGCTCGTCACCGGTGGCGGGCGCGGGATCGGCGCGAACATCGCCCGCGAGCTCGCCGAGGCCGGGATGCGGGTTGCGGTCGCCGCCCGGACGGGCGGGCAGGTCGAGCTGGTGGCGCAGGAGATTGACGGCCTTGCGCTCAACGTTGACGTCTCCCACGAGCCAGCGGTGGCACGGATGGTTACGGACACCGAGTCCGAGCTCGGGCCGATCGACCTCTTGGTCAACAACGCCGGCGTCGCGAGCCCGTCGGACACGCCGCCGCTCTGGGAGGAGCGCCCCGGGGACTGGTGGCGGGTCTTCGAGATCAATGTCCTCGGCTCATACCTGTGCTGTCGCGCCGTCCTGGGCGGAATGGTCGAGCGCGAGCGCGGCCGGATCGTCAACGTCGGCAGCGGCGCCGGCTACCTTCCGGTGACGCCCCGCAACGTCGGCGGCACGGCCTACGGTCCGAGCAAGGCAGCTCTTTACCGCTTCGGCGAGCTGCTCGCCGGACAGGTCGGACAGTACGGCGTCTCGGTCTTCACGATCAGCCCCGGCCTCGTGCGGAGCGCGCTGACCGAGGAGCTCGGCGACGACGCTCCGTGGACGCCGCCCGAGCTCGCCCCGCGGCTCGTCCGGGTGCTCGCCTCCGGGCGCGCCGACCGACTGAGCGGCCGCTACATCCACGCCGAGCACGACGACATCGAGGAGCTGATCGCGCGCGCCGACGAAGTCATCGAGAACGACGCCAACGCGATCCGGCTCGGGCGCTGATCCTTGCGACTCCCAGCACAGCGTCGTGACACTTCCGCGTGCCCCCTACAGAACAGCGAGCGTCACCGAGGTGGCTGCGCCGGATCGTGAAACACCTCTTGGTCGGCGGCAACGAGCCGGGTCGCCCGCAGCGGCTCCTCTCCCGTGCCCGGGTTGCGGGCATGGGGACGCGGGGGGGCGCTCCGGTACGCATCGAGAACTTCCCCCGGGCCTTCCCGCGGGTTCCCGCGATCGACCGGTACCCGAGTACTTGGAGATACCGAGGAATCCACGGGAACGGCTCCCGTGGCCTCGGAGACATATGCGGAGGCCGGTCAGGCGGCGCCCGTTGGCATTGGGAGAGGCACGAGCCCGGTAGCGATGGCATGACCACGGCCGTGGCATAAGCCGCTAGCGGGTCGTGACCAGCGCCCTCGACCCGCTAGCTTGACGGTCCATGGCCAATCGCCGAATGGTGGACGGGCCAATCGGCCTGGTCGGCGCGGGCTACATCGGCCATCTGTTCGCACAGCAGTTTGCGCTGGCCGGCCGTGAGGTACGCGCCTGGTCAACCGGAGGGTCGGCAAGCACATTGGCCGACCGGTTGCGCGAGAGCGTGTCCACGCTGGCCGAGATCGGCGCCGTGGAATCCTCGGCGGTCGACGGGGTTCTGGCCCGGGTTTCCACACACGACGACCTCGCCACGGCGCTGACACCCTGCGCCGCCGTCATGGAGTCGATCGTCGAGGACGCGGAGGTGAAGTCGGCCTGCTACCGGGACATCGAGGCGGTGATCGGCCCCCAGGTGCCCCTGTGGAGCTCGACGTCGAGCTTTCCGATGACGCGGCTTGCTGCGGGCATGGCCCACCCCGAACGGGCCGTCGTCGTCCATCCGGTGCAGACGCAGCTGATCATCTTCGTCGAAGTCGTCGGCGGGGAACAGACGAGCGAGGAGATGGTGACGACCACGATGCGCTTCTGCGACGACGTTGGCCTGCGAGCGATTCGTGTGCGCAAGGAGATCCCCGGCTTCTTGTGGAACCGGGTCTGGTTCGCATTGCTGCGCGAGATGCTGCACCTGGTGGACATCGGCGCCGCCGATCCGCTCGAGCTCGACTCGATGGTCCAGACCACGCTGCGTGCCTTCGTCCCGGTGTTCGGACCACTGCAGATGACCGATCTCATCGGCCACGACACGTTGCGGGACATCTCCAATGCGCTCTACCCCGAGCTCGCCACCGATCGAACCGCGTCGACGACCATCGAACAACACGTCCGCGAAGGGCGGCTCGGCGTCAAGAGCGGGCGAGGCTTCTACGACGACAACGACCGACGAGTCGCTGAGCTCACTGGCAAGCTCTATCAAATCGCCGGTCAGCTCGCCGATCCTACGTGACCTGTACGTGATGGCGTGCGCTGCGGGCGCACCCTCCAAGGTGTGCTCGCTCGACTATCCGTGCGTCGTAGCGAGAAACGAATCGGGCCACCAATCGGATTCCAGGGGCGCGCACGGAACGACTTCTGCTTTCACGCGAGAGGGGGTGTCCGTTCATTGCTCCCCAATTTGGCGGCCCGTTCTGTGCGCTAGAAGGTGTGGAGAGCCATGTCCTGCTGTCCCGAACCGCTACGCAGTCAGGCGCCCTACGGAACGCCGATCACCCATCCGCCGCACTTCTTGGCCCTGTCGCGCCCGGGCCCACCGGAACAGTTGTCGCGCCTGGGTCCACCATCGAGATGATCGTCGCCCGGGCCTCCCGTAAGGAGGTCAGGTCCGCCCTTGGGGGCCCGACCGCTTCGCCCTGTGGCCCAGCTGTCGCCGTGAAGGGCGTCGGCGCCGGTTAGACCGTTGAGGACGTCGTGGCCGGACCCGACCGCGTCCCCGGTGTGGGTGAGGCTGTCGCCGATGATGAGGTCGCTCTTCGGACCGCCGCTCAAAGTGTCGTTTCCCCCGCCGATCGCTACACCCCCTGGAGAGAAGCTGTCGCCGACGACAAGGTCTTTCGCGCTGGCGCCCGTGAGCTTGTCGGGAGCGCCGCCCACCGCCTTGCCCCCCCCGGTCACCGCGCTGTCACCGATCACCCGATCATGCCCCGCCAGACCGAGGATACGATCGTGGCTGCCCCCGGTCGCTAACGAGCGCCCGTAGTTGTCGCCGACCAGGAGGTCGGCGCCGAATCCGCCATTGATGTAGTCCTTCCCGGTCGAGCCGGTTGAGCTGCCGAAGGGATTGGCGTTGTCACCGACGATCAGGTCGTTTCCCTCGTGGCCCCAGATTCGGTCGTCACCGGGCCCGCCCACCAGCCGATCGTTGCGAACGCCCCCGTCGATCCTGTCATTCCCGGGCCCGCCGCAAATCTTGTCGTGCCCGCCGTTTCCGACGATCATGTCGTTGCCGCCCTTGGCCACGATCACGTCGCTATCCGGAGTACCGCGAATGTGGTCCGACTTGTCCGTTCCCACGATCGTGGCGGTCGAGCCGAGGCACTTGGGGGGCGGGGAGGCGGCGGGTTGACCGGTCGAGATCACCAAGGTCACGGCGAGCGCCGCAATGGCAGCCGCGAGGGCCGTAATCATGGTGCGCTTGGGTGCCGTTGCGCCCGCGAATTGGTATTGGTTCACGTCAAACCGCTCTTCGTCGCTTACGGGGTTAGCTGACGGGCTCGCGCCGAAGAACTGGCACTACACGATCATCAGGCCGCGATTCGCCCCTAAGACTGGATCCCCCGTCGCCCACGAATATGTGGCGGGCGTTCAGCAGGTCGCGGCAGGCTAGCAGGCAGGGGTGACGGCCTCGCGGGTTCTCAGTCGCGAGGTAGGCGCTGCAGGGGACCAGCAGTTTCACCATCTCCGCCGCGAGCTCCGCGACGCGCTGCTCGGCGCCGGGCCGCTGCTTCGGGTGAAGCGGAAGCACACTCCCGTCCGTCTATCTGGAATCCGATGGTGGCCCGATTCGTTCCTCGCTACTAGGCACGAATGTTTCTCGCTACTAGGCACGAATTGTCGAGCGGGTACGCCTGGCAGCATAAGTCCAGGCGCCCCTCGCCCGTCGAATAGCCCTGCTTTCACGCGACGGATGAAAGTCAAGTGCGACTTGCCTGAATCCAACCTCCTGTGGCCGAGTCGTGTTCAGGCGTCGAAAGACGATGAGCTATAGAGCGAGGCTTGGGACATGGGCCGGCGGATTCTCATCACCGACGGCTTCGCCAACGCCCAAAGCCATTACGCCGACCCCAGCATCCTGTGGCCCGCGGCCAACCAGACACACACTGTCTCGCAGTACGAGTCGCCTGCTTCCAGCAGGCGAGCCATTAGGCGTAACTAGCTCGCCGCGAACCGACGCGGCCGTATCACCGTGCGGTCGCGTCGGGTGGCGGCCGACCGAGTCTCAGCGCCGACCTCGATTGCAGCGCGACCGCCGGGCGAGCCCAGGGCGTCGACTCGCCAGCGGAGCCGCTGCTACTGCACGCGCCGGAACAGGGCCGGGATCGTCATCAGCAGGATCTTCAGGTCTAGCCAGAAGGACCAGTTCTGGATGTACCAGTTGTCCCACTCGGCGCGCTCCGAAAGCGAGGTATCCGGGCCGCGCAGGCCGTGCACCTGCGCCCAGCCCGTGATTCCCGAGCGCACCCGAGTCCGCTCCTGGTAACGGCGAATCCGCTGGTTGAACTCCTCCGCCAACTCGGGGCGCTCCGGGCGCGGCCCGACCAGGCTCATCTCGCCACCCAGGACGTTGAGGAGCTGGGGAAGCTCGTCCAGCGAGAGGGCGCGTAGCAGCCTGCTCAGCGGGGTACGGCGGTCCTCGCCCTCGACGCCGCCGGGAGCATGGTCGCCAACCGGCGCGGGAACCGCCACGACCTCCTCGGTCGGCGGGCGCATCGAGCGGAACTTGAACAGGTCGAACGTCCTGCCATCGGACCCGACGCGCGGCTGCCGGTATACGACCGGCCGTCCCATTGAGATCAGGACCGCCACCACGATCAGGGCAAGCAGCGGCGAGAGCATCAGCAGCAGCAGAGCGGCGACCGTCCGGTCGAACGCGTGCTTGAGCGCGTACTGCCAGCCCCGGGGGTCCACCCGGCGCAGCTCGAAGACGGGGATCCCCCCAACGTGCTCGAGCACCATCCGGTTGGTCGCGTCGTCGAAGAGCCGGGGGACGATCGCCATCCCGATCCCGCGCTCCTCGCAGGAGCGAACCAGCGGGCGAAGCGTCACGTCGGGGTCGAACTGGAATGCGAACACGACCTGCTGCGCCCCGGTCTCCTCGACGATCGAGTCGAAGTCCCTGGGCGCTCCCAGGACCGGGGCCTCGCGGCGGTCGAGCTCGTCCTGGGGCACCGGGTCGTCGTCGATGAAACCGACCGGGACCAGGCCGATCTGCGACACGCGGACGAGCCGACGCTCGATCCGCGCGCCCACCTCGCCGGCGCCGACGATGAGGGTCAGCCGCCCGCAGAGCCCGGCCTCCCTCGCCCTGACCCGTGCCGTAGAGAAGCCCGACCGCCAGACGATCAAGAGCACCGCCCCGAGGCCGAGCTGGATGGCCACCAGATCGGAGTCGGTGGCCGCGGGCCGTAGCAGCTGGACGAGGCCGGAGATGCCGATCGCGGCGACCGCGGTGGCGCCGGCGACGGTGGCGACGCGGTCCAGGCGCGAGATCTGCGCGCGCGGGTCGTACATCCGCCGCGCGGCGAGCAGGATAACGGTCAGCGGACTGATCAGTAGCGCCGGTAGACAGGACGGGTCGGGGTTGACGGCATCGGCGAGTACGAGTGCGGCGAGCAGGAGCGCCGCGTCCACCGTGAGCGTGACGTAGAGGTACCCCGCGCCCTCGAACAGCCACGTGAGGCCAGGCGAGAACCGCGTGCGTCGGCGAGCCCCCGCGGACTCGAGAACCCCCGGCGGCGCCGTGCCGTCAGCTCGCCTGAGGTCGCCGAGCCCTCCGGGGAACCGAGCGTCACTCCGGGCGAGCCGGGATCGGCCGCGCCCCCGCCGGCGGGGGCAGAATGGTGCCCCTTCCGCTCCCCTTCGGCCACCTCTTCAGGATAGGGGTGGGCGTCCCGCCTGTCGTGGCGGGTCGGCACCAGGACCTGTGTCATCGGGGCGACTGGATTTGAACCAGCGACCTTTCGGCCCCAGCCGAGCGGCACCCGCTGTAGATGCCGTCCGTGAGTGTCCCCGACCGTCGCCGGTGTCGACGATCTGGACGCATCAGACACAGCAGTCGGTACCAAAGTGGTACTACGGGCCGCATCAAGGAGCGCGCCACGGGTTCAGATCCGGGGCGCGTTTCTCGCTACGACGCACTGATAATCGAGCAAGTACGCCTCAGCACCGGACTTCTGGTTCTCGCGCAAAGCAGAAGTCTCTGGGCTACTCCCGTAGCCCGGCGGCTTCGAGGCGGCGGTCAGTCAAGTGCGGCGCGCAGGTGGTTTCAAGCGGGTGACCGCAGCCGCAGATGGGACAGGGCGGCGGCTCGACGGCTTCGGGCACCGCCAGCATCTCCACGAACTCGCGTGCTTCCTGGTCGGTCATCTCACTCGGAGCTACGGGTCTCGCCCCGTAGCTCCTCGTGGTAACGGGCGGGTTAGTAAGCGCCGCCCGCGCCACCGCCGCCCGAGGCGAATAGACCTATCGCGACGATCGCAGCGATCGCCATGAGGACTCCGATTGCGATCCAGGTGTTTCGGCTGAGCGTCATTGCGTTCTCCTTTGGTCGGAAAAGTCGTTCATAAGTAAGGACGCCGCGAAGCTTGATTTCTTCCCGCCGCGGTGCCGAAAACTCAGTCGACCGACGCCTGCTCCGCCGCCCGTCGCCCCGCCTAGTCCGGGTCCTACGCCGACGGGTCCGAGCATCACGCAGGCAGGTGCTGTTGACGATTGACGAGCGCGGGCTGGGTCAGGGAACCGCATAGAGGCCAACCCGCACTAGTACGACTCGCCTTGACTTCCAGTCCGCCTTGGGTCCCCGGCGTAGACGCCCCGTGGCAGCAGGTCGGGGGTAGCCGTTGTGGAACTCGTTCTTGACGAGAGCCCGTGATCCGCTCGTCGAGCGGTCTTCGGGTTCGTGGTCGCTCGTGGGACTTTCTTCGCTGTGTCTTGGCTTAAGCAAGCCATTTCGTGGTTTTTCTCGCACGGTGCTAGGAACGCCCCCCGTCGCCAACGGCGTTCTTTGAGGCGACCCCCGCCCCGGAGGGTCAGGCAATCGACGGCAACTCTGGCGCAGCAAAGCTCGCATTCTCATCGCCTTGAACCTGAACATGGTGGGGGTGGCAGACCGGTCGCAGATTGGCGAGATCGTTCGTTGTTGCTCGGATCGTTGTCGCAGTGGTGAACCTCTAACGGCGCATGGACGTCGCACCGCTTCCCGTTCTCGTCAACGAAGGCGCACCGGCTGGCGTACGCGACCAGGACTCGCTCTCGGATCTCTTCCCAGGCCCAGCCCTTCTTGCGGCGGGTGCGCTCTTTCTTCATGTATTCCCGAGCGCATTCGGGACATCGAGGCCACTGTCCCGCAGGTCGGGGATTGTCGATGAGCCCGTGACCATTCGCGCAGAACATGCCAGGCATCAACCGGCCACCGCGATCCTGCAGACGGGTTCCTCACATACCGAGCACAGGAGCTCGAGTTCGCCGCTGCCCTTCGTGTAGATCGCCCAAAGCGGTCGCTTCGGATGGCACTCGGGACTCAGCTCGATCACTTGGGAGCAGTCGGTACAGCCCTCAACCTGGCAACGTGCCTCATCCAGTTCTGATCTGAGCATCAGCGGTTCACTCATAGGCCAGCCACGCTAACCATTGGAGTGGTCGGTATTGGCGCCCGTGGTGTTCGCCAGTTGTTCGCCAGTCAGACACCGAAACAACCGGAAACAACCGGACCTAATCGGAGTCCACGTGGCTTGTCTATGCGGGTTTCCGCTTAGTGCCGCGGTGCGGTCGTCATGTGGATCATCGTCTTCACGACCGTCTACATCCTCTAGCTGCATAAGTCGGGGCGTGGGAGGCCGCGCCTCCGAGCGGCCCCCCGGACTCAGCGGTAGGTTTGATCGGTGCCCTCGTCGGCGGTCAGCAGCTGATGCGCAAGTGGATCCCCATCGTCATCCTCGCCTCCGGCCAGTTCGTGATGACGCTCGATTCGAGCGTCATGAACGTGTCGATCACGCAGATCTCCGCTGATCTCGACACGTCGATCCAGGGCATCCAGGCGGCGATCACCCTGTACACGCTCGTCATGGCCGCACTCATGCTCGCGGGCGCCAAGCTCGGTGACATCTATGGAAGGAATCGGATATTCGCCATTGGACTCGCGGTCTACGGCGTCGGGTCTTTGACCACCGCCCTGAGCCCCAGCCTGCCAGTGCTGCTGGTGGGCTGGTCGGGCATCGAGGGACTGGGAGCCGTGATGGTGATCCCCGCGATCGCGGCGCTGACCGCCGCCAACTACGAGGGTAAGGATCGAGCCTTGGCCTACGCGTTGATCGGCGGGATCACAGCGATAGCCGTTGCCGCCGGCCCGCTGATCGGTGGGTGGGTGACGACCAACCTGAGCTGGCGCTGGGTGTTCGCCGGGGAGACGGTGGTCGTGATCGGGATCCTGCTCGTGCGGGGTCAGATCCGTCAGGCGCCTCGTGCAGAGAAGCGGCCAAAGATGGACTTCGTCGGCGCGGCACTTTCTGCGTCGGGCCTCGGCCTGATCGTCTTCGGCATCCTGATGAGCAGCAAGTGGGGGTTCGTCGAGCCGATTGGAGCGCTGACGATCTCAGGGACGGAGATCACGCCACTCGGGTTCTCGGTGGTGCCCTTCCTGATCCTGGCGGGCCTGGGCGTGGTGGGCGGATTCGTCACCTGGGAGCAGCGCCAGCACCGTCTCGGGCGGGATCGCCTTGTCGATCCGACCCTGCTGCGCATCAAGCAGCTTCGCGCCGGGCTGACCACCCTGCTGGGCCAGCAGCTCGTGCTGATGGGGATCTTCTTCGTCATCCCCGTCTATCTGCAAACGGTGGTCGGCTTCGATGCCTTCGAGACGGGCAAGCGGCTCCTGCCGCTCTCCGCGGCGATGCTGGTCTTCGCACTGGCGGGGCCCAAGATCGCCGGCCGCCGTTCGCCGAGGACGGTGGCTCAGATGGGCCTGGTGGCGATCAGCGTCGGCGCCACGGTGATGCTGGCGACGCTCGACGTGTCGCTCAACGACACGGGTTTCAAGACGGCTTTGATCCTGATCGGCGCCGGAGGGGGGTTGCTCGCCTCGCAGCTCGGCAACGTGATCATGTCGTCGGTCGACCCCTCGAAGTCAAGCGAGACCGGCGGCCTGCAGGGCACAGCTCTCAACCTCGGGTCTTCCATCGGCACCGCCCTGATCGGCGCGATCCTGATCATCAACCTGATCAGTGGGTTCAACGCCAACGTCGCCGACAACCCCGCGGTGCCTGCATCTGTGAAGGAGACGATCGCCGCCAACACCGAGGCGGGGATCGACATCGTGCCTGTCGCACAGGTCGAGCAGCAGGCGCTGAAGGAGGGGCTCACCGAGGAGCAGGCAACCGCGGTCGCGGACGACTACGGCGATGCGCAGCTCGACGCCCTCCGCATCTCGCTTGGTGCCGTGGCCGCGGCGGCGCTGATCTCACTCTGGTTCACGAGGGGCCTGCCCCGCTCGTCCGTCGCGCCTGCGGCGTCGCAGGAATCCGCCCGGGCGGCGGCCCCTTCCTGAGGCCGCTCATCGGCCGAGGCCTAGAGCGGCCCGACGGGCCGGCATCGGCGACGTCTGGCCTGGATCGCTAGAGGCCCTCCTCGGCATCCAGTCTGCCGTCGTCCACGGCGGCCCTCAGAGCCTCGTAATCCAGCTTGGTTCTGGTCGGCGTAGGCTGCGGCAGATTCGGCCAGCGCCCGATCGAAGGCATCCCCGCCACCGAGATTACGCCCCGATCGCGATCCGGTCACCCGAGCGGGCATCGCGACTCCAATTGCACATCACGCGATGCGGGTGAAATGGCGATGCACCCGCCCGAGGACGGATCGCCGTCGGATCGCGATAGGGCGGGTTGACAAATCACCCGATCAGGATGAGGCTCGGCGCATCTCGGTCGCTTACGTTGGCAAGCGTTCGAGTCGGCTCCGGCCGGCGGTGGGCCGCGAAAGCAGCGGTGCAGCTACAGAAAGCGAGATTCAAGTGCGAGGTGCTGGACGGGTCGGATTCGCAGCCTTCCTGCTGTTGATCGTGGGGACGATCAACATCATCTACGGCATCGGCTCGCTGGCCGATGCAAGTGTCCTTGTCAACGACACCAGGTACATCCTCACCAACCTCCACACGCTCGGTTGGGTCCTGATCATCCTTGGGGTGGTCCAACTCACCGCCGGGTTCTCTCTGTTGAGCGGCAATGTTTACGGGCGGGTGATAGCAATCATCGCCGGAAGCGTCGGCGCGATCGAAGCCCTGTTCTCCATCGGCGGCAATTACCCGTGGTGGTCGCTCTGCGTCTTCGCGCTGTGCATATACATCGTTCACGGGATCATCGTCTACGGCGAGGATGAAGCAGCGTCAGGAGGAGCTGGTACGAGGCCTCGTGCTTAACGCGCTTTCCACCGGGTCGACTTCAGATCGCCCCGCCACGACAGGAGGATCTAGATGAACCCGAACCTGGAACAGGAAGCGCTCCACCTGGTCGGCGACTGGATCACAAAAGGCGCCCCCGACGACGCAATCCCGGAGGACCCGATGGTGGCCGTCGCGGCGATGCGGTTGGTCAACGAGGAGCTCGCCGTGGAGGGCATCCCCGAGCGGAACCTCGCCACCTTCGTCACCACCTGGATGGAGCCCGAGGCGCGGGAGGTGATCGACGGCAACCTCCATCGCAACTTCATCGACCACGCCGAATACCCGCAGACGTTCGAGATCCAGCAGCGCTGCATCCGCATGCTGGCCGAGCTCTTTCATGCGCCCGGCGAGACCACCGGGACCAGCACTCAGGGCTCCTCCGAGGCGATCATGCTGGGAGCCCTGTCGCTGAAGTGGAAGTGGCGCCAGCGCCGCGAGGCCGCGGGTAAGCCGACCGACAGCCCGAACCTGGTCTTCGGCGGCGATGTGCACGTCGTCTGGGAGAAGTTCTGCCGATACTTCGACGTCGAGCCGCGGATCGTGCCCCTGCAGCCGGGCAAGTACACGGTCGGCCCCGAGGACGTCGAGCCACACATCGACGAGAACACGATCGGCGTCGCCGCCGTCGTCGGCACCACCTTCACGGGGCACGCCGACGACGTCGTCGGGATCAACAACCTGCTGCTCGAGCTGAAGGACAAGAAGGGGCTCGACGTCCCGCTTCATATCGACGGAGCCAGCGGCGGCTTTGTCTGGCCGTTCCTATATCCGCACGCAGAGTGGGACTTCCGCCTCGAGCAGGTGCGCTCGATCAACGTCTCGGGTCACAAGTTCGGGCTCGTCTATCCCGGGATCGGGTGGCTCATCTTCAGGGAGAAGTCCGACCTCGCCGAGGATCTCGTCTTCTATGAGAACTACCTGGGCAAGACGGATGCGACTTTCACCCTCAACTTCTCCACCGGCTCCTCGATGGTCATCGCCCAGTACTACAACTTCGTCCGCTTCGGCAAGTCCGGCTACCGAAGGATCATGGAGATCATGCAGGCGAACGCTAAGTCGCTCGCCGAGGACATCGAGGGGCTCGGCAAGTTCCAGATCATCGGCAAGGACGAGGAGACACTGCCGCTGGTCGCCTTCAACCTCGCCGAGGAGCACCCCTACGACGAGTTCGACATCGCCTTCCAGCTGGCGGCCGAACGGAGCTGGATGCTCCCTGCCTACACGATGCCGCCGAACGCCCAGGACGTGAAGATGATGCGCGCCCTGGTCAAGCTCAACCTGGCTCGCTCGTTGGTCGACACGCTCCACGAGGACATCGACGCGGCGATCGCCACCCTCGAGAAGAAGGGGCCCGTGAGCGAGTCCGAGCGCAAACGGGTCAAGACGAGCGTCACGCACTGAGGCGCTCGTATGGGAGGAGTCTTCTTCTTCGCCTTCACGGGCGCGCTCAACCCCACATTGCTCGCCGCCACGACGGTGATGCTGCTCCTTCCCAACCCGAAGCGGCTCCTGTTCGGCTACCTGCTCGGCGCGTACATGACGAGCATCACGCTCGGCCTCCTGATCGCGTTCAGGTGGGAGGGCTCGAGTGGAGTCAGCACCGCCCAGAACACCCTGAGCCCCGCTGCCGACTTCACCCTCGGCGGGATCGCCCTGGTGATCGCATATGTACTGGCAACCGGTCGTGACGAGGGGCTGAGCGAGCGACGACGCCGGCACAAGGCAGCGAAGGAGCCCAAGGGCCCTCCACGGTGGCAGCGCGTCCTGAGCCGCGGCTCCGCGCGCGACACGTTCGTAGTCGGAGCGCTTCTGACCCTTCCGGGCGGCTCTTACCTGGCCTCGCTCAGTCATCTGGCCGCTCAGAACGTGAGCACGGTTGCGACGGTGCTCACGGTGCTCGCAATAAACCTCATCATGCTCGCCCTGCTGGAGGTGCCCACCTTCGGCTACCTGCTCGCCCCCGAGTCGACCCCGGGGGCAGTTGACCGGTTCAAGGCCGCGATCTCCCGCCACGGTCGCCGCGCCGGGATCTGGGGCGCCGGCGTGATCGGAGGCCTCTTGATCGTCCGAGGGTTGATCGAGTTGTTGAGCTGATGTCGGAAGCGGCGAGACCCCCCTGTTGTGCTCCAAGCGCGCAGCACGAGATATCGATCGCGCCCACGGTGGTGACTGCCCGGAGCACGGAGCCACGTCCGCGCGACGACATGGTTTCAATCGAGGCTGGCTCGTTCGTGATGGGCAGCGACGACGCTTGGGCCTACCCTGCCGATGGCGAGGGGCCCGTCCGCGAGATCTCATTGGATTCCTTCTGGATGGACGCCATGGCCGTGTCCAACGAGGCCTTTGCCCCGTTCATCGAAGCCACCGGGTATGCCACCGAGGCGGAGCGGTTCGGCTGGTCATTCGTCTTCGCGGGGCTCCTACCGGATGATTTTCCGCCGACCGAGGCGGTGGTTCAGGCTCCGTGGTGGCGAAAGGTGGAGGGCGCCGACTGGCAACATCCGGAGGGGCCGCAGTCGTCTGTAGAGGATCGTCTCGATCATCCCGTCCTGCATGTCTCCTGGAACGACGCCCAGGCATATTGCACATGGGCGAGCACGCGCCTGCCGACCGAGGCCGAATGGGAATTCGCGGCCCGCGGGGGACTGGAAGGCAAGGCCTTCCCCTGGGGCGCTGAGCGCGAGCCCGGAGGCGAGCACTGGATGAACGTCTGGCAGGGCGTCTTCCCCACAGGGAACACCGGGGCGGACGGCTACTACGGAACCTGCCCTGTGGGCGCTTTCCCGCCCAACGGCTACGGCCTACACAACGCCACCGGAAACGTGTGGGAGTGGGCCGCGGACTGGTTCGATCCCGCGTTTCGCCAGCAGGACCGCGACCACGACCCCCGGGGTCCGGTCGAGGGGACCGTCAAGCTCCAGAAGGGCGGCTCATTCCTCTGCCACGACTCCTACTGCCGCCGGTACAGGGTGGCTGCCCGGCAGGGCAACTCACCGGACAGCTCGACCGGCAACGTCGGCTTTCGCTGCGCCCGCGACGGCTGAGGCTGGGCCTCCGGCCCGTTGATCCGGTCGGTCTCAGGCGCTCTCTTCGGACATCTTCTGCTGAGCCTCCGCCAGCGCGCCCTTCACGGCCTCCACGTGGCGCCCTTCCGCCTCGCCCTTCACCTGCTTCACCGCGCGCGTCACCGCAGGCTCGACCTTCTCAGACTCGGACCTCGAGTAGACGACGATCAGGCCGGCGCCACCGATCGGAATCGTCTCACCCGCCTGCGCCGCGATCTTGTCGGCGGCCTTGTGATGAAGGAGCTCGCCGGCGCCGGCCCCTAGCGCACCCCCGATCGCGGTCGTCAAGAGCAATGGCGGGGCGGCGAGGCCGATCGCCAACCCGACGACGCCAAGGGCCCCCGCCCCCTCGCGAACCATGTGATCGGTCTCCTCGACCGACAGGTTGCCCTCGAGATTCTTTGCGACGAGCGCCATTCCCTGCAGGTGGCCGCCGCAGCTCAAGACCGCCTCGTAATCCTCCTCGGCAGCGTCCTTCGACAGATAGCCGCCGATCAGGACGTCGATCGTGTCATGCAGCTTCATCTGAACCTCCTCGCAGGGTCGGCACGCTCATGCGGTGAGCGCGTGCGCCGTGTGGCCGTGATGGACCTCCTTGTGGAGCTTGTGCTCGTCCTCCGTCGACTCGTGTGGATTGACATCGAAGACAACCTTCTTGATCGTGCCGGTGAAGGGGAACGGCTTGCGGTCCTCGTACCCCAGGTCGACCACACCGCCGTTATCGCGCCCGATGTCCATCCCCGCGTAGCCGGAGAAGCGGATCGGCACCGTGTGATCCATCCGGCCCTTGCCGACCGGCCGGTCGTCGATGAACAACGTCACCTCACCGCCCGTGGCCGGCCTCGCCTCATCGGCGGCGAACTCCATTCGGACCGTCACCTCGCCCTCGGGGAGGGAGTCTTCGGCCTTCTGGCGGAAGACGAAGACGCCCATCATCGAGTAGGTGTGCGTGAGCTTGCCGCCGTCGACGAACAGCGAGAACCCGCCCATGTGGTCCGCCTCGGCGACTATCACTCCTTCGGCGCCGCCTGGCGGGATCACCAGTTCGGCGCTGATCGAATAGGAGTGGTTGTAGACCCGGGGGATCATTCCTGACAGGACGTTCTGCACGTCGCCGCGGAACTCTTGCGTCGCGACCTCCGGAAGCGGCGGCACGATGCCGAAGAAGGGCGCCAGCGTTGCCAGCAGCGGCAGCACGTTGTACTTCTCCGCCTCGGCCCAGAAGAGCTCCTTTAGCTCCTTGACCTTCTCAGGGTTGTCGGCGGCGAGATCCCTCGCCTGGGTGAAGTCGTCCGGCAGGTAGTAGAGCTCGACGGGGTCCTGATCGGGGTCCCAGACGCCGGGTGCGTATGGCTTCAGCGCCTCGGGCGTGATCACCCAGGGGATGCGCTCGGTCCTCATCGAGAGCCACCAGCCGTCCTTGTACATCGCCCGGTTGCCGATCGTCTCGAAGTACTGCTGGGTGTGGTGCTCGGGAGCATCGGGGTCGGTCAGCGAGTCGGCGAAGGTTGCGCCGTGCATCGGCTGCTGCTCGATCCCGTCGATGTGGGTCGGCATCGGAATTCCGGTGATGTCGAGGATCGTCGGGCCGACGTCGGCGGCATGGGTGAAGTGCGTCCTCAGGGCGCCGCGCTCGGAGATCGTCTCCGGCCAGTAGGCGACGAGCGGATTGCGGGTGCCGCCGAGGTGCGAGCCCACCTGCTTTCCCCACTTGAACGGAGTGTTGCCCGCCCACGCCCAAGCCGCCGAGTAGTGGGGGGCCATCATCTGGTTTCCCCACGCCTCGATCCCGCCGTAGCGCTCGGAAAGCTGTAGCTGCATCTCGTCGGTCAGCGGGATGCCGTTCTGCATCGTCAGCTCGTTGAACGAGCCGGTGATCGTGCCCTCCATGCTGGCGCCGTTGTCACCCCAGATCCAGAGCACGACCGTGTTGTCCAGCTCGCCGAGCTCGTCGATCGAGTCGATCACTCGGCCCACGTTGCAGTCGGCGTTCTCGGAGTACCCGGCGTAGACCTCCATCTGTCGCGCGTAATACGCCTTGAGCTTGTCGGGGACGTCGTCCCAGGCCGGGAACGCCTCATCACGCGGCGTGAGCTCCGCGTCGGGGGGAATGACGCCCAGCTCCTTCTGTCTGGCGAAGGTCTCCTCGCGCAGCTTGTCCCAGCCCTGGTCGAACTTGCCCTTGTACTTCTCGGCCCATTTCTCGGACACGTGGTGAGGGGCATGACTGCAGCCGGTGGAGAAGTAGGCGAAGAACGGCTTCTTTGCGTCCTGCGCCCGGATCGCGTGCAGCCATTCGATCGTCTTGTTCGCCATGTCGTCGGGCAGGTAGTAGGGGTCCTCGTCATCGTCGTCGTAGTAGGCGTCGGGAGTGCCGATGATCTTCTGGTTCTCGGTGAGACACGGGTCCCACTGCCCCGAGCCGCCACCGAGGAAGCCGTAGAAGTAGTCGAACCCCCAGCCGACGGGCCAGCGATCAAAGGGCCCGGCCGGGCCCTGCTGGCCATCCGGCGTCAGGTGCCACTTGCCGAACGCGGCGGTGCTGTAGCCGTTGTCCCGCAGGATCCTCGGGAAGGGAACGCAGTCGTCCGGGAAGAATCCCGTGTAGCCGGGGAACCCGGTCGAGAATTCGCCCACGGTGCCGATGCCGACTGCGTGGCTGTTGCGACCGGTGAGGAGCGCCGCCCGCGTCGGCGAGCAGAGCGCAGGAACGTGGAAGCGGTTGTAGCGCAGGCCTTCCTCCGCCATCCGCGAGTAGTTGGGCGTGTCGATCGGCCCGCCGAAGGTCGCCGGGTTTCCGAAGCCGGCATCGTCGATCAGCACCAGAAGCACGTTCGGCGCCCCGTCGGGAGGCTCGACGTGACCGATCGCTTCCCAATCCGGCTGCGAGCCGTCGAGCGTCTTTTTCGCCACGCCTGCGAACGGTTGCCTGCGAATCGGGAGCTTGCTTCGATCGGGATGGCTCATCGTCTGCCTCCGGGGTCTAAGACTGGTCGAGGGGTACCGCTCCCCACGCGTTGCGCACGAACCTAAGCGCCCACTCGCTGGATCGCATCATCCGAAGCGGGTGAAACGGCCGTCGAACCTCGCCGCCGCCCCGCCCGTACCACCTATACCCAATGCATATGAAACGCGAACCGACAGTGCGTGTAGCTCTTGGTGAGATGAATGAACAGCAGGCACGCGAGTTCGTGGAGATGTTGGCCGTTCCGGAAGCCGCCGACCCACCGCCCTGCCCTCTATGCGGGGGCAGGCACGCGCTCGAGACTAAGTGCTCGGCCCTGACGCCCGCCTCCCGTCGCGCTCTCAGCACCCGCTGACGAGGAAGGGCCTGGTCTTCGCAGCCCTCGCGCGCGATAATCCGAGAGACCGCTGAAAGGGGGCGAAGGATGCACAATCCGCTTCGATCCGAGCGAGACGTCTTTCGCGCCGTCGTGATCATCGCCATCGCGCTCGGCGCGGTGATTGCCCTGACATTGCTCACCAGGCCTGCGATCGGCGCGGCGCTCCTCGCGTTGGAAATCGGGATCGGCATCGGGGTCCTGTGGCGCGGGGCCCAGGGCACGATCCCGCGCTCGGCGGAGGTCTCGCATCGCGACGACCCCGTCTACCGGGTGCTCGTCCTGGCCAACGAGACCGTCGGGGGGCGGGCCCTCCTTGCCGAGATCGAGAACAGGTGCAAGGGGCGCAACAGCGAGATCTTCGTGGTCGTGCCGGCGCTCACGAGCTCGCCGCTCGAGCACTGGTCCTCCGACGTCGACGGCGCGCTCGACGAGGCGCGCGAGCGGCTCGACGCGTCGCTGGCGGCGATGTCCGCGGCCGGCCTCGAGGCGCGTGGCCATGTCGGGGACCACCACGAGCCCAACTCGTCGCTCGAGGACGCGCTGCGCGACTTCCCGGCCGACGAGGTCGTGATCTCGACCCATCCGCCCGACAAGTCGCGGTGGCTCGAGCGAGGCGTGGTCGCACGCGCGCGCCGAGACGTGCCGCTGCCGGTCACGCACGTCGTCGTGGACCTCGACGCAGAGGCACGCGAGGCCGCGCCGGCGGCCTCCTGACACGAGGAGTCCTCTACTTCTTCCCGCTCGTGACCGGCTGGCAGGGCTTGGTGTTGGCGCCCTTGCCGGAGCACTGCTGGAGGAACTTCACCAGGTTGGTCAGGTCAGTCGCGCTGATGCTCTGGCCGAAGGTCTGCGGCATCACGTTCGGGGGATAGCCCTTTGCGATCGTCTTATTGGGATCGGTGATCGCCTGCTTGATCCCTGCCGGCGTCTTCAGGTTGTCCTTGCCCACCACGGTGCCGATCACGGTGTCGAGGTTGGGCCCGGTGGTTCCCGACGCACCGGCCGCCTGCAGCGTGTGGCAGCCCGCGCAGTTGTTCTGCGAGAACACCAGTGCACCCGGCAGGTTCGGGAGCTGGGGCCCCTTGAACTTCGGGTTCCCGGCCACCTCGCCGATGTAGCTCGCAACGTCGTCGAGGTCGGTGCCGCTCAGCAGGCCCGCCGGCATCGAGACCGAGGGGTTGGTCGTCGACGGCCGCGGATTGTCCACTTGGGCCTTGACGACGCCGGCAATCGTCTGCGGGTCCATCCCCACGGTGCGCGCCTGTCCGAACGCTGCGTCGAGATTCGGCCCGATCGTTGAGGTACTGCCTGCATCACGCAGCGCATGGCAGGTCGAGCACTTCGCGGCGAAGAGCTGTTTGCCGCGGTTGAAGTCCCCCTGGGTGGAGACCCCGCAGCCGGAGAGAACCGGTACGACGGCGACGGCGACGGCGAGTGCCAGGAAGCCGCCTCCCGTCCGGATTGGCTTGAGTCTCGACACGAGGGCCGGAATCCTATCGACGGGGTCTGCTGCCTGGTCGGGGGGCAAAAGCACCGAGACGCTTTCGGGTAGGGTTCGAATCAATAGGCACATTCGCCCCTGGGGAGGCGCTGGATGGAAGTTCGGGAAGGCATGTCGAAGGTTGTGCTGACGCTCGGCCCCGGGCACACCCTGCGCGACGCCGCGACCCGGATGACGGAGAAGGGCGTCGGCGCCGCGGTCGTGATCGACGAGGAATACCCCGGCCCTCGGATCATCAGCGAGCGCGACATCCTGAACTCGCTGGGGCGCGGACAGGATCCCGACGCCGAGCGCGTGGCCGATCACATGAGCGCCACCCTGATCGCCGCCTCCCCCGAGTGGAGCCTCGAGCGTGCGGCGATGGAGATGTCGCAGCGCCACATCCGCCACCTGGTCGTGGTCGACGGCGGCGAGCTGATCGGCGTGCTCTCGATGCGCGACATCGTGCGGGTCTGGACCTCCGAGGGCGCCACATCGGCGATGACCTCGCCGGAGGCCGAGGCCGAGGCCACCGCGTCCTAGCCGCGCAGCGCTAGGAGTCCGAGTCGCCGCGGCGCAGCGGCACCGCGGGCAACACGGCCGTGCTCACGCGCTGCTGGCGAGGCAGCCGCCCGATCTCGCTGCCCGTGCTGCGGATCCATCCCCACAGGGCGGCCACGGCGATGATCGCGCCGACGATGGCGTAGACGATGCCCGCGAACAGGCCGATCGCGACGACGGCGATCCCCGCTCCCGCCAGGACCGGCGCCCAGCTCGGACCCGGCACGTAGACGAGCTCCGAGGGCGGTTCGACGCGGCGCCCGTTCCTCATTGGGTGATGTAGATGACGGCGAAGAAGAACGCGAACCCGAACGCGAGCAGCGCGAGGCCGCCGACGAGGAGCCCCGAGATCAGGTTTCGCTGGGCGAGCCTGCGATCCATTCGGGCGCCTTTCTATCACAGCGGCAAGCCCTCACCGGAAGGGCGGAGGCTGTCGAGCTGCCGCGGATTTCACCCCAATCGCGTGATTGCGGTCGGGTGACGAGTCCCTTAGGGTGAGCACCGTGGCACGCGCTCAGCCGGCCGAGCCGACTCGCTCGCACCGCACTCTCGTGCGCGTGCTCGTCGTGCTCGCCTCCGTGGTGTTGCTCTTCTCGATGATCGCGAACTGGGTGCAGACCCAGGTGCTCGACTCGAACCAGCTTTCCGACCAGACCTCCGCGATTCTCAAGAACCCCGACGTCCAGGAGCAGCTCAGCATCTTTGCGGTCGACCAGCTGTATGCGAACGTCGACGTCCAGGCCGCAATCCAGGAGCGACTTCCCAGCGCCGCTCAACCGCTCGCCGTTCCGATCACGGCGCTGACGAGGCAGCTCGCAACCAACGTCGCCCAGAAGGCGCTCGCCTCGCCAGAGGTTCAGAGCCTGGTTGCCAACGCGGTCGGCCAGGCGCAGGCACGGTTCGTGAACCTGATCGAGAACAAGGCCCAATTCGTCTCGACGACCGGTGGGCAGGTCACGCTCGAATATGGCAGCGTCATCGCCGACCTCGCCACCCGGCTCGGGGTCGACCCGGCGACGATCTCGAATATCCAGGGGCTCGTGCAGGAGTACTCGACGGTCCTGCGGCAGCGCCTGACCACGGCGCAGACCAACATCCAGGCCGCCCGCGCAAGCCTCGCGCAGGTCAAGCAGGGCCAGCTGAGCTCGCAGACCCGGCAGGATCTGCAGACACTCCGCACCAACACCGTCCTGCTGCAGACGACCGTCGCGAGCCTCGAGAAGAAGATCAAGGGGGTCCAAACCAAGGTCCCCGCGCAGCTGCAGAGCAAGTTGTCCGACCTGGCGGGACTCCTGTCCGACCTCGACGCCCGCCTGACCGCTCTTGACCAGCACATCAGCGCGGTGCTCACGAATCCGAGCAAGGCCAACGTCGTAAAGCTCGATCCCGCCCTTGCCGCGCTCGAGTCTCGTGTGACCACGCTGCTGAACCGCCAGGCCGTTCAGCACCCCGGAGAGCTCGTGATCATGCAGTCGAGCCAGCTCAGCGGGCTCCAGGACCTGGTGGGCGCGCTGCGCAGCATCGGCTTCGTGCTTCCCCTCCTGGCGCTCCTGCTCTACGTGAGCGCCCTCTACCTGGCAAAGGGCTGGCGTCGGGAGGCGATGATTTCAGTCGGGGGCGGAATCCTGGCGGCGGCGCTGGTCCTCCTGCTGGCGAGGCGCCTGATCGGCGGCGCTGTGGTGAACTCGGTCGTCAGCTCCGACTCGCTCAAACCGGCGGTCACCGCGGTCTGGGACATCATCTCGGGGGGGCTGCGCCAGCGCGCGCTGTTCGTCCTCGTGATCGGAGTGGCGTTCATCGGGAGCGGCGTTCTGGCGGGACCTGGTCGCCACGCCATGGCCGTGCGGCGCTTCCTCGCACCGTACCTCCGAGATCGACCAGTTGTCGTCTACTCCGTCCTCGCCGTGCTGTTCCTCCTCTGGCTGACGATCATGCCCGGGATCAACAACCTCGGACAGGTCATCGTCATCGTCGTTCTGGCGATGCTCGCCGTATTCGGCGTGGAGCTGCTTCGCCGGCAGACGGCGCGGGAGTTTCCGGCTCACAGCCAAAGTTCCTGAGCCTGGCGCGGCCATCCCCGTGCCGCGCGGCGGTTCGCAGGAGGGTGGTTGTCCGCGAAATGACCAGGTGAGCCTTCCGGTCTAGACTTGAAGACGTTCGACGGGGCGCCACCTGAGTCGTGGGAGCCCCGGGAAGTCGAGTTTGAGTTGCACCCAGCACCGTCGCGACGGGCCGGCGATATCGGGTCCGTGGACGATCAGGACGATCGGGGAGGCGCAGTTCGCGGCGGTTCCCCTACAGCCGTGGCGGCGGGGAGAACTGCACGGCGCGGGCTCATCCCACGTGACCGGTTGACGGCCGGCCTGGTGTCCTCGACCGATGCGCCGGTTGTGCTGCTGGCCGCTCCGGCTGGCTACGGGAAGACCAGCGTTCTCGCCCAGTGGGAGGCCGCCGACGAGCGACCGTTCGTTTGGATCACGCTTGAGGATCACGAGAACGACCCGGCTCGGCTCCTCGGCTCGATCGCCAGGGCGCTGACCGATCTTGGGCCCGTGGACCAGGCGGTGTTCGACGCCCTGTCGGCTCCCCGGCCGAGCATCCTCAACGTCGTCCTGCCGCGACTGATCGACGCCATCGCGGCTCTCGACCGCGCGTTCGTACTTGTGCTGGACGACTTGCACCGGGTCGACGATTCCATCTCGCTCAAGGCCCTGTCCGTGCTCGCCGAGCACATGCCGCCGCTCTCGCAGCTGGCTCTGGCGGGGCACACGGAGCCGGGAGTCGGCATCGGACGCCTTCGAGCCCACGGTTGGGTGGCGGAGCTCAACGCGAAAGACCTCGTGATGACGCGCTCGGAGGCGGCCGAGCTGATTCGGGGGGCCGGCTTCGAGCTCGGGCCGGGCGCAATCCGGCGCCTGGTCGAGCGCACCGAGGGCTGGCCCGCGGCCCTCTACGTGGCGACGCTCACCCTCGGCGGGGAGAATGATCCGGGCGCGGCGATCGAGCACTTCGCCGGCGACGACAGGATGGTGGCCGACTACCTTCGCGAGGAGTTCCTGTCGAGGCAGAGCCACGACGACCTGCGCTTCCTGACGGCCACCTCGATCCTCGATCGGCTGACCGGTCCGCTGTGCGACGCGGTGGCGCAGCGCGAGGGGTCGGCCGAGACGCTGCGGCGGCTTTCGCGGGCCAACCTGCTCCTCGTCCCGCTAGACCGCCGCGACGAGCAGTACCGGTATCACGCGTTGCTGCGCCAGATGCTCGCCTCCGAGCTTCACCGCTTCGGCGCCCGCAGGGAGTCCGAGCTCCACATGCGCGCAAGCCGCTGGTACGCCGAGCACGGCGACTTCGATCGGGCGGTCCCGCATGCGATTGCCGCGGGGGACCGCGTCGAGGCGGGGCGGCTGATCTGGGCGAAGACCCCGGAGTACGAGTCAGGCGGGCGCGGCGCCACGTTGCGGCGCTGGCTCGAGCGGTTCACGGACGAGGACATCGCCGCGTCCCCCGAGCTTTGCCTTGCGAGCGCTGCCAACCACACCACGATGGGCGACGGGGGCCAGGTCGAGCGCTGGACGGCGGCCGCCATGAGCGCGGTCGCGGGCGCCCCCCCGGCCGAGCGCAGACCGATTGAGGTCGCGGCAGCCCTGGTGAGGGCGAGCGGGGCGGCGAGGGACGGCGTGGCCCGGATGAGGAGAGACGCGGTGGCCGCCGCCGCTGGCCTGCCCGATGAGAGCCGGTGGCGATCGCTCTGCTCCTTTCTCGAGGGCGTCGCGGATCACCTGACCGGCGAGCGCGGGAGCGCCCGGCTGGCGCTCGGTGAAGCGGTTCGGCGGGCGGCGCCGGGGACACCCAATATCCACACGCTCGCGCTCGCGCAGCTGGCGCTCCTCGAGATCGACGAGGGCGATGGCGATGCCGCCTCGAACCTGACGCTCCAGGCGACGGCCCAGTCCGATCGCGTCGGCCTCATCGACTACCCGACGTCGGCGCTCCTGTTCGCGGTCGCGGCGCTCGTGCGTGCCCGCCACGGACGCGTCGAGCACGCGCTGCGGGACGCCAAACGATGCGATCGCCTCCTGGGCGAGCTCACCGACTTCAGTCCCTGGTACGAGGCCGAGACCCGGATCGTGGCGGCGCGTGCGCTGCTTCTTCTCGACGATGTCCCGTCGGCGCGCCGGCTACTCACCGAGGCCGAGCCGCATCTGCGCTCCACTGCGGACGCAACGGTGCTGGAGGACTGGCGGCGCGAGGCCGAGCAGAATGCGGAGTCGATAGGGGAGACGGGAGGGCGGTGGCCGCTGACAAAGGCCGAGCTCCGGCTGTTGCGCCATCTGCCCAGCCATCTGAGCTTCCGGGAGATCGGTGAGCAGCTCTTTGTCTCGACCAACACCGTCAAGACGCAGGCGCAGGCGGTCTACCGCAAGCTCGGGGTCTCCTCGCGGGCCGAGGCCGTGGCGACGGCACAGGCCGCCGGTCTCATCCCGCGCGCGGAGTCCGCGGCCCGCGAGACCCGCGACTGAGCCCGGACCCCCGGGCGAGTCGCCTCGGGGGCATCTCGAAGGCCTGCATCACGCCGCCGATCGCGAAGCAGACGGCACCCGTAAGCGTGCCCCAGTTGGCGACGTCCACGTTGACCGCGCTTCCGGTCACTGGCCGCGTGAACGCGGCGAGCGCCGAGATCATGAAGAGGATCGAGCCGATCTGGTTGATCGTGACGATTGCCCACCCGAGGTCGCGCCTGCGAAGGCAGGGCCGGAAGCGGTGGCAGATCTCGGTCATGGCGACATGGCCGGAGAGCAGGAAGAGAATGCAGCCGATCATCTCCGGCGACCAGATCAGCCGGTTCGCTTGGTGGGTTGTCAGGCCCTTGAGGAACGCGGTCACGAGGCTGATGCCGAAGGCGAGCGTTCCGGCGAACAGCAGGAACGTGCTCAGCCAGTCGATTCTCCAGGGCTCGTAGGACCACCAGCGCCAGCGGCCGGCCACCGGAACCCCGTCGGCGCCGATCGATCTCGGCGCGTTGATGGCGCCCAGCAGCGAGGCGTATCCGCCCGTGCTGAAGAAGATCCCCCCGGCGAAGTAGAGGGAGGCCGCCGTTGTGGGGGAGCCGGAGCCGAGTTGGGCCACGATTGCGCCCAGCGCGAACAGCGACCCGCCGACGGTGAAGGCGCCGGCCGCCACCCAGTTGACCCTGCGCAGGCGCGTGCCGATCTCAGGCGGGGGGCGGAGGCTCGTCGCGGGCTCTCCGGGGGCGGTCCGGACCGTGATCGTGCCGAGCCGGCGGGCGGGCCTGGACTCCCACGTGGCCTGCTGGCCCTCCGGAAGCTTCCAGACGAGCCGGCTCGTGAACGGCCCGCCGCCGTCCATGCGCTCGAGCGTTCCCTCCCCCGCGACTGGGACGAAGCCGTCCCCCGGCCCTCCGGTGCGAGCCTCGCAGTCGTCGTGACGTCCCGCATCCGGACCGGCGAGCTCAGCCCGGGTCACCCTGTCGCCCATCGTCCCCCGCTCGTGGCGGCCGGCCCTCCGTGCGCGACGGGCGCGGCGGTGCCTCGGGCCGATGCGGTCGACCTGCTCGGCGTCGCCTGGCGACGACGTAGGCGCCGCCGCCGACGGCGGCGGCCCGTAGCAGTGGCCTGCGCCGCATCAGCACAGTGCTCTCAGCTCACCCAGGGGTCTTCCGGAAGCGACAGTCCGAGAGCGAGCATCACCTCGGGTGCCGCCGCGACCACGCGCGGCCCGCCCACCTGTGGAGCGATCGCGCGGAGGACCCCGAGGATGTCCCCAGGGGTGACCCCGACCTCAATCGCGTTCGCGATCTGCCACCCGTAGGACGCGGGCGGGGCGTCCAGGGCGATCAGCGCCGCGATCTTCACGAGCGCGGCTGCCCGCTCGTCCAATCCCGTGACCGATATGTACTCCTCCCGCAGTCCGAGAACGCCTTCGAGCATCTCGAGCTTGCCGGCGGAGATCCCGGCAAGCGCCCGGTACGTGCTCTCATCGATCTGGGCATCTGACTGCACACTCGCACGGTACGACCGGTCGGCGCGCCGGGCATCCCCCAAACCGGGTGATTTGTCCTGGGTGCCGGACGAACGCTCGCAGGAGTGCCCGCCGGGGCGCCGAAAACCGCGTGGATGGCCGACCACCAGGCACCAGGGCTCCTCGGCCGGCGGCTCGATAGCCACATGCAGCGCAAGGGCTTGCGTCCCCGCTATGCCGCCTACGTGATCATCGTGGCCTGGGCGATCGGCGTGGTGGTCTTCGGAGTGGTCGAGCGCATCGTCGATCCGGGGACGTTCGACACGGTCTGGCTCGGCATGTGGTGGGCGATCCAGACGGTGACCACGGTCGGGTACGGGGACGTGGTCCCCGGGAGCACCGCCGGAAAGGTCATCGCGACGTTCCTGATGCTCGGCGGCCTCTCGTTGTTCGCCGTCGTCACGGGCGCGATCACCAGCGCGTTCGTCGCCCAACGCCAGAAGGACATGGCAGACGAGGACGACCCGGTAACGCGAAGGCTCGATGAGGTGACCGCCAAGCTCGACGCTCTGCAGTCCGAGGTGGCCCGCCTGCGCCCGGGGGCCGACTAGGGGGCGGGTGCCGGCGCGTCCGCTCGCGCCGACAAGGCCAGCGACGTCAGATAGGCGACCAGGGACCCGACGATGATCAGCGGGCTGGCGCCCGGGCCGGACGGCAACGTCAGGACCAGGCCGAGGACCACCGCCGAAAGGGGCAGCCGCAGGACCGAGGCGACCGACGCCCCGATGCCGACGGCGACAGCCGGCGTGAGCCCGAAACCGGGGAGCTGAGCGGCCATCATGCCTCCGGCTGCGCCCAGCAGCATCGCGGGGAAGGTCGGTCCGCCGCGAAACGTTCCGAGGGAAAGGCCGTACGCGAGGCCCTTGAAGGCAAGCAGCAGCGCAAGGGCGGAAAGCGACCAGTCGCTGGGGTTGGCCACGAGCGAGTTGATCGAGTTCTCGCCGGAGAACAGCACGTCGCTGACGCTCTTGTCCGCAGCCTGAGAGAAGGCGATCGCGAGGCCCGCAACGGCCATCCCGGCGAGCGGGATCGCCAGGAACGGCCGCGGGACTGCAAGGCGATGCGTGCCGCGCGCGATCCGGAAGATCAGGAAGGTCACCACCGCCACGGCGACGGCCAGAACGATCGTCCAGCCGAAGTCGGCGACGTCCGGCCGGGCGAACGGCGGCAGCTTCAGGGCCGAGATCGAGATCGCGGTGGTGTTGAGCCCGGTCCAGGAGCCCATGCCGATCCAGACCAGCGAGCCGATGCCGGATGCCAGCAGGCCCGGAACCAGGATGATCTTCAGCTTCGAGCCACCTAGGCCCGCCGCCTCGATCAGGATCAGCGCGGCGATCAGCGGAGACCCGAAGAGAAACGCCACCGCCGCAAACGTCGCCGCGGCCCCGACGACCTCGGTCGCCTGCGGAGGCGCGTCGGGTCTGAGGAGGCGGATGCTCAGGATCCCCAGGCCGCCGCCGATCGCGATCAGCGGGGCCTCCGGCCCCACGACGGCCCCGAGGGCGATCGAGGCCACGCCTGCCAGCACGACGCTCGGGAGCGCGCTGGGCTTCGTGGGCGCGGGGTTCAGCCCGTCAGCGGGGACGTGGCCGCCGTTTCCGGGCGTGCGGGCGACTGCGAAGGCGACGATCACGCCGGCGATTGCGAGCACCGGAACCGACCACCACAGCGGGGTGCTGTCGAATCCCAGGCCGTTGGGGAGGTCGCTGTAGATCCACGTCTCCAGGTGGGCGATCAGCTCGAGGAAGCCCCACGCGACGATCGCGGCGACGGCACCGATCAGCGCCGAGAGCACCAGCAGGCCGAGGAACTCGCGGCTCAGCATCGTCTCGGTCGGGTCCGGGGCGGACTCCTCCGGGGGAGGGGTAGCCGTGTCGGTCATGCCGGGCGAGCCTATCCGAGTGATTCCCGTGCCTTCTTCGTTCGAATCGGGTGAGTCGGTGGCAGCCATGCGTGGGATAGGTTCGGCTCGTGACCTCGGTCGAAGTCGAGTTCGCGCTCGTCTGCCTCGCGGCGATGTTGTCGCCGACGACCCTCACGTTCTCGGTCTTCGCGCTCGTTCTCGGCGACCGGCCGTTGCGCACCGGGCTCTGGTTCTACCTGGGCGCGCTCAGCATCACGCTCGTGATCGGCGTCGTCGCTGCCTTCGTGCTGGGCAACGACGCCGCGTCGCAAACGTCTTCGCCGAAGACGTGGGTGGCAATCGTGGACGTCGTTGCGGGAGTACTGGTCCTCGCCTACGTCGTTCGGACCCTGCGCCATCCGCCCGATCCGAAACGCGTCGCCGGCATGATCGACCGTATGAGCACCCTCGCGTCCTCACCCGCCGTGGCCATCGTCGGCGCAGGCGCCACGTTGGCGAATCCCGGGGGATTCATCCCGCTCGCCCTCAAGGAGATCTCCCAGCTCGACACGAGCGCACTGGGCTACGTGGCCTACTGGGTCGGGTTCTCGCTGGTCTCCCTGCTCCCGCTGGGAGTGGCGCTGCTCATGCTGGTGTTCGCGCGCGAGCCTGCCATGCGCATCCTCGTGGCCGCGAGGGGCTGGCTCGAGCGGCACGTCCGGACCGTTGCGGCCGTGATCCTCGTGGCGCTGGGCGCCGCCCTGCTGCGGAACGGGATCGCCGGGCTTACCTGACCGCGGACGGTCCCGGCCCCATCAGCTCAGGAGGCGAGCACCTTCGCCTTCTGAGCCTGGAACTCCTCCTCCGTGAGCACGCCCTTGTCGCGCAGCTCGCCGAGCTCCTTCAGCCGGTCGATCGGGTCGGGGGCCGCAGGCGGCGGAGCCGCCTCCGGCTGCGCGGCATCCTCCTGCTGCGGTTCCTGCTGAGCCCAACGGGAGGCCTGACGGCGCGAGACGCGGTTGCTGACGCCAGTGGCGGTCCCGGCGATGACGGCCGTCCGGGCGACCCCTCTGAGTAGTCCAGGCATGGTCTGGTTCCTTTCCGATTAGGACGTGGTCGTGGACTCGGCTTCCTCGGCCGCGTCGAGGGCGGCGAGGATGGCCTGTACTGGAATGCGCCCGTTGGCGACGAGCTGGCCGCCCGAGCGGCGGACGGCGCTGGCAAACGGAGCAGCCCAGCGATTCTCGAACACGAGGACCGCGGCTGCCGAGCCCGGCTCGAGCGCCGCCGCGGCCTCCTGCAGGTCGTCGTCGGAGAGCAGCCCCGACGACGCGCCCTCGAAGACCTCCAGCTCCGCGACCTGCTCGCCAAGGTCGGCGATCTCCAGGCCAGCGACGGTTCCGTCCTCACTCTTGGCCACGAATGCGAGGTCGAGTATGCGGATGATTCCCCGGTCGACCAGGTCGACCAGGAGGGGCGCGATCTCGCCGTTGGGATGGGGATCCGGCCAGGCGATGAGCAGGTAGTCGATCGGGCCCATCTCTTCGAGCTCGTCCGGGCTCACGGGCACTCCTTTCTCGGGTAAACGGTTCCTGTGCCAACCGTACCGCTAAGCGGACGCCGGCCACCACGCGGTTCTCACGATGTTCACGACCGGTGGGCGCCGTAGCGTCACACCATGGGCGACGTCTTCGTCTTCGCGCTGGCCGCGGCGCTGAACCCCACGCTGCTGACGGCGACCACGGTGATGCTGCTGCTGCCGAACCCGAAGCGACTCCTGCTCGGCTACCTGCTGGGCGCATTGATGACGAGCATCACGCTCGGGCTGATCATCATCTACGAGCTGCTCGACTCGGGGGCGGTGAGCACCCAGAAGCACACGCTCAGCCCCGCGATCGACTTGGCTCTCGGGGGGATCTTGCTCGTGCTCGCGTTCGTCATCGCCACCGGGAGGCAGGAGCGGTTCGCCGAGAGGCGGAGGGCGAAGAAGGCCGAGAAGGGGTCGTCGGGCCCACCGCGGTGGCAGCAGTACCTGGGGCGGGGCTCGGCCCGCACGACGTTCGTGATCGGGGCACTGCTGACGCTTCCCGGCGGGTCCTACATCGTGGGGCTGACGCGAATCCACGACCTGAACTACGGGGTGCCCGCAACGGTCGCCGTCGTGGTCGTCTTCAACCTGATCATGCTGGCCCTGCTCGAGGCGCCCCTCGTCAGCTACGCGGTCGCGCCCGACTGGACTCCAAGCGCCATCGACCGGGCCAAGGCCTGGGTCGGCCGCCACTGGCGGCGATTCGCCACTCTGTTCCTGACGGCGATGGGCGTTGCGCTGGTGGCTCGTGGCCTCGTGGGCTTGATCGGCTGATCAGGCCGGGCGTCTAGCGATAGACGAGAGGGCGCAGGCCGCCACCGCCGCCATAGGCGAGGAGCGCGTGGATCACCCCGAGGTCGATCAGGATGATGATCACCGCAACTGCGGGCACATCGGAGAAGAAGGCGACCTGCGCCGCGATGTTGCTCGCGGCCGAGACGATCCCGACGACCTGCCCATACCGGCCGCCGAGCCAGATCGAGATCGGCGCCGAGAGCTGGATCAGGGCGACGATGAGGATGATCCAGCCGGCGGGGTGGGCGTCGCCGATCAGCCACGCGGCGTGGGTGATGAAGATCTGCGACCCGGCGAGCACGGCAATCGCGTAGAAGAGGTTGAGGAGCCCGAGCAGCCCCACCATGCTGCCGGCGAAGAGGAGGAGGCCGACGCCCATGATGTCGGGCTGGGACCGGTACCTGAAGTTGGTGGCCACGTCCGGGTACGCCATCGCGAGCGAGCCTATACCGCCACTAGCCCAGCAGGATGCGATCCAGTGCCATGGCCACGAAGAGGAGCGCCAGGTAGGCGAGCGAGGCAAGGTGAAGCCGGACCGCAGCGGCCCGTGAGGGACGTACGAGGAGGTCGGCGCTGAGGCCGATGAAGCCCGCGCCCAACGCGAGCGCCGCCAGGAGATAGGGCCAGCTGAAGAGACCGGTCAGGTAGGGGAGGACCGTGAAGGCGACCAGGGCGATGCTGTACACGAGGATCTGGCGCCGCGTCGTGGCGTCGCCGCGGGCGACCGGAAGCATGGGCACCCCGCTCGCGGCGTAATCGTCCTTGACGAGCAGGGCCAGGGCCCAGAAGTGCGGTGGGGTCCACAGGAACACGATCGCGAACGGGTAGAGCGCGTCGAGGGTGAGCCCGCCGGTGGCCGCGGCCCAGCCGACGAGCGGCGGCACCGCGCCGGCCGCGCCGCCGATGACGATGTTCTGCGGCGTCAGCGGCTTCAGCCAGAGGGTGTAGACGAACACGTAGCCGAGCAGCCCGCTGAGGGCGAGCAGCGCCGCAGCCGTGTTCACGGCGAGGGCGAACACGAGCACCGACGCGATCGCGAGGGCGATCCCGAACAGCAGCCCCTTGCGCGGCTCAATCCGGCCGGTCACCAGGGGCCGGTCGCAGGTGCGGGCCATGCGGGCATCGCGGTCGCGGTCCACGAAATGGTTGATGGCCCCGGCGCCGCCGGCGGCCAGATAGCCGCCGAGGATCGTCCAGAGGATCACGGCCAGGCTGGGCCCTGACGGGTCCGCGACGAACATGGTCGTCACGGTCGTGATCAGCAGCAGGACGATGATCCGCGGCTTCGTGAGCGCGAGGTAGTCGCGCAGGACGTCGCGGGCGCGCCGCCGGGGGGCCGCCCCGGTGAGCGGGAGGCCCGCGCCGTCCGCGGTCGCTCCCTCCACGGCGGGGGACCCCACGAGGTCGCTGGTGTTGGTCGCGCTCTCCATCGGTCAGGCGGTCACGGCCTGCGTCTCCCGTTCGCTGCCGGAGCCCTCGGGACGCGGGGCTCCGGCCGGCTCGGGAACTCTTACGAGGGTGACGGCGGCATAGATCACCGTGCCCCAGAGGATCGTTGCAAGGGTGAGGTGGGAGACGACGAGCCAGGCGTGCTTGCCCTCCCACACGTTGATCGCGCCGAGCAGGATCTGGCAGACCAGAAGCAGGGGGATCAACAGGAACGCCCGGTTTCCGTCAGGTGGCATCACGATCCGTCTGCGCACGGCCACGGCCGTCATCGCCAGGACGGCGATGGTCGTGAGGTACATCAGTAGCCGGTGCGTGAGCTGGATGTCGACCAATCGCCCATAGGAAAACGGCATGAACTTGCCGAGACAGGTCGGGAACTCCGTGCCGCAGGCGAGGTGAGCGCCGATCACGGGCTGGCCGGGTGTGCCCTCCTCTTCGGTACCCGCGATCGTGCCGCCGGCGATGATCGTGAGGAAGAGCAGCACGACGGCCGCGGTCGTGGTCCAGCGAAGCGCCCGTGAGGTGTCCAGCGGCGCCGCCTGCTCACGATCGGAGGCCAGCCGCCTCAGGGTGATAAGCAGGCCCAGCAGGAGCATCGCCATCCCCAGGTGGGCGGCGACGAATGCGGTGTGGAGCCCGTTCTCGACGGTGAGGCCGCCGAGGATCGCCTGTGCGATCACGAGGATGCCGGCTGCGACCACGCCCCGGACCAGCCAGCGGCGCTCGCGAAGGTGCCGGAACGCCATGAAGGCCAGGGCGCCGATCAGGATGACGATCACGGTCGCGGCGACTCGGTGGCTGAACTCGATCACCTGGTGCTCCTGGAGGAACGGGAGCACGCGCCCGCCGCAGAGCGGCCAGCCCTTGGTGCCGCTCCCCTCCGCCCCGCAGCCGAGCCCGGAGTCGCTGACACGGACGATCCCGCCGATGACGATCAGCACGAACGTCGCGACGATGGTGGCGGTCAGTAGGCGGCGGAAGCGGCGGAGGTGATTGTTCGCTTCGCCACGAGGGGCGTCATGCATCGGTGGTGATGGCGCGGAGCTTTAGCTCCGCGACTGGCAGGTGCAGTTCATGGGTTCGTCAGGCTACCGGGGCGCCGCCCTGGGCGTCCCCGCTGTCACCCTGCCCGACGGGCTCCGGCTTCGGGCGCCGGCGATGGAGCCTCGGGCCGCGCTGGAGTCGGCGGCCGCCAGGCGTGCGTGCGATTGCGGATCGCCCGGCGGATGTCGTACAGGGGCTCCGCACTGCGCACGTCCGGAACGACGTCGAAGTTGTGGATGGGGGGCGGGGAGGGGGCGAACCACTCGAGTGAGGCGGCGGCCCACGGATCGTGGCCCACGGCAACGCCTCTGCCCCAGCTGTGGGCGGCGTTGCCGAGCTGGAGGAGCACGCCGCCGGCCATCACGAAGGCGCCGATCGACGCCATGAGGTTGGGGCCGTCGAGGCCCTCGCCGGAGAAGAACTTGTAGACGTCGGTTGGCTGCCCCTTCACGCCGGCCAGGAACGACCCCGCCGCCAAGACGTAGAGGCCCACCAGGATCGCCGGCAGGGCGGCCTTCCCGAGGCCCTCGCCCAGCAGGCGTCCCGTGATTTTGGGGAACCAGTAGTGGAGCGCTGCGAAGCCGCCGAGCACGGCGCCGCCGACGAGGACGCAGGTCGTCGCCGCCTGCGCCGCCGTGGTGTGCTCGATCTGCCAGCCGACCGGAATCAGCGACCACGCGAGGTCCCCCGCAAGGCCGACGGTCATCGCGCTGATCGCCGCGATCGCGTAGAGCGCCGCCGTGCGCGTCCGGAGCGTGCCGCCCCAGACGGTGGCGATCCAGTTGTAGATCAGGAGGCCGATCGGGATCGTCAGCGCGACCGCGAGCAGCATCGCGCCGACCAGGAACGCCGTCGGGATCGGCGCCGTATACATGTTGCGCATCCACGACAGCGGCGCGAGGATCGCGATCGCGAGCATGCACGCCATCGCGGTGCGGTGGCTGAAAAGGGGCTTGCGCACGAAGGCCGGCAGGACGTCCGAGATCACGCCGGCAGCGAACACGACGATGAACGCGAACGTGCCGGTGAAGAAGAACCAGGCGAAGTGCTCGTAGAGGATCGGCGCGCCCGCATATCCCGGATCGAAGAAGACCCCGCCGAAGTTCCGGTCGATGAACAGCATGGTGAGCGCGGCGAGCATCACCGAGCCGCAGACGATCACCAGGTAGCCGCAGAGGTTGGCCCCCCACGTGAAGAGCGGGACGCGGCGCCAGGCCATCCCGGGCGCCCGCATGTTGCGCAGCGTGACCACCAGGTTCACCCCGAAGCAGACGAAGCCGAGCAGCGCAAGGGCGGTGCCGACGATCCACGCGTCAATACCGTGGGTGTTGGAGTAGAGAGGCTCCGACAGCGGCGGGAAGGCCGCGAACCCGGCCTCGGAGGGGCGCCACAGGTAGCTGCCGAAGATGGTGAAGCCGCCGGATACGAAGAGCCAGAAGGACAGGAGGTTGAGCCGCGGGAACGCCACACCGCGAGCGCCGACCTGCAGGGGGGAGATGTAGGAGAAGAGCCCGAGCGCCAGCGGGATTGCGAACAGGACCACGCCCGTGACCGCGAACGTCGACATGATGCGGTTGAAGATCTCGGGGTCTGTCAGGGTGTTCTCGGGAACGATCAGTTGCGTTCGCATGACGACGACCTGCGCGACAGCCGCGACCAGGAACGCAAGCGCAGCCCCGATGTAGAGAGTTCCGACCGACTTGTGGTCGGTGCTCGTCGCGCGCTCGATCCACGCCTGGCGCCGGCGGGGCAGCTCCTCGGTCACGAGCTCCGGGCGGGCGGTTGCCGCGGGCGGTGGGCTCACGGCGCCCCTCCAGTCGTCGAGGACTCGCCGAGCGCCTGCACGACGTCCTTCTGCGCCCTGGCCAGGCCCGCGCGCTTGCGGGCGATGAACTGCTGGTACTCCTGCGGCGTCACCACGTGGACCCAACCCCGCATCGCCGCGAACCCGCTGCCCGAGAACGACATCGACTGCCCACCGTAGGTCCCGACCTGGTCGGCGCGGAACCACGTCGTCGTGTCCTGGCCGGGGACCGCGTCCACCTGGCCTCCCAGCGCCGGGATGAACCAGCGATGGGTGACGTCGGTGGAGGTGATGTGCAGGAGGACGGTGGTGTCGACGGGGACCGTCAGTTCGCTGTAGGAGAAGATCCGGTCGCCGGGGCGGCCGCCCGGGTACTCGAAGCGCCAGAGCCAGCGTTGCCCGATGACGTTGATGTTCAGCGGGTGGGCGGTCGGTGGGATGCTCAGGTCGTTGACCTGAGCGAGAAGGTCGGCGTCGGCGTTGAGCCCATCCGGGCCCGTCGCCTGGACGTCACGCGTGTTGCTCATCATCGCGATGCCGAAGACGAAGAGGCCCAACGCGACGGCGACGAGGGGCACCACGGGCCGCACGAACGCCCTTGCGCCTGCGGTGAATCGCTGCGGCGAGCGGCCGCGGCGGGCCCGATAGCGGACCAGCGCCGCGATCAGGAACGCATGGACGACGATGATCAGCAGCGCCGCGACGATGATCGCGACCCAGTAGGCGGTGCGGATGTCGTCCGCGTTGGGCGAGTGCCCGGCCCTGGGGCCGAGCACGCTTGCGGCGGCGGGCGCGGCGACGAGCGCCAGCGCGCCTGCGGCGAGCGCTAGGGAGAGCACGAGACGGCGGACGGTCTTCCGGGGCGCCAAGGCGCGAGCATTCTAATCGCGGGGAGGCCAGACGCCGCCGCGTGCCTCACATGTTTGATCGGCGCACGCAGCGGGAATCGGCTCAAGCCTGGCCTCAAGGACCTGTACCAGCGCCAGGACGGCGGCTAGCACGGAGGTAGTTGACGGCATGCAGGAACCGCTCCGCCATGGCCGGCCGCCGGTGCCGCTGACGCCCGGCACGCACACCTTCGAAGCGCGCGGGATCGGCGGGACCGGGACGCCGGGCCCCTCCACCACCAGGTCGTTCGTCGTCGCCCGTTAGCGGGCCCTCGGCCGGGCGGGACCACCTATACACTCGCCGCGCCTTGCGCCTTGGGATCCCTCGCCGCCGACGGCCCTCGCCGCTGAGGCCCGTGGTCCGGGCGGCGGCCGCGGCGGCGCTTGCTGCAGCCTTCGTCGTTCCGCTGACCCGACGCCGGCTGCGGATCCCGACGGGGGTGACGGTCGCTGCGACCGCGGCCGGCCCATTCGCGCTGGCGGTGCTGTTCCCGCGGACGAAGAGCAGGGACGCGGGCCTGTTCGCCCTCCAGATGTGGGCCTTCACGGTGATCCACGAGCTCCCCTACGACGAGCCCGACCGGCTTCGGGATCGGCTCCGGGTCCGCTACCCGATCAGGGTGGACCGAGTCCTCGGGGCCGGCGAGCTGCCGAACCTCCGGCTCCAGCGGGCGTTCTCGCGGCCCGGAGAGGTGACCAAGCTCGACAGGGTCCTCTCCATGGTCCACTGGGCCTGGTTCATCGAGCCGCACCTGGCGCTCACCTGGATCCTGCTGCGCAACCAGGGCCGCTTTCCGCGCGCCGCGAGGCAGATGGGGGCCGCGTTCGATATCGGCTGCGCGATCTACTTCGCGCTTCCCACGGCACCGCCCTGGTGGGCGGCGGAGGAGGGCTATATCTCCGAAGAGACGGAGGTTGGGGGTGAGGGTCGCGAGAGCGAGGAGATCTTGGCCGCGTCGGTCCCACCCCGTCTGCGGCGCGTGATGGTCGAGGCGGGGGAGGGCACCTGGGGACGCGCCTGGCCGGCCCTCTACTCATCGCTCGGCGGTAACCCGTGGGCGGCGATGCCCTCCCTGCACTTCGGGAGTTCGGTGCTGGCGGCCCTCCTCCTCTCGGAGTCGGGGCCGGTCGCCGGCGCGGCCGGCTGGTCGTATGCGCTCACGCTCGGGTTCGCGCTCGTGTACCTCGGGGAGCACTATCTCATCGACCTGCTGGCGGGGACGGCTCTGGTCGTCGCGGTCCGTAAGGGCGAGCCGCCCGCCCGCCCGCTGGCGGACCAGGTGAGTCGCATGGCGCAGCGGCTTGAGCGGGTCGCGAACGGCTGAACACCGCCACGGCCGCGTGTTCGCGGACGCCTGCCTGACAAACGAACGGCTGGGCCGCCTGACAGTATTAGAGGCGATGGGGAACGACCATGATGTGGTCGATCGGGATCTGGCCGATGAGGGTGAGGAGACCGAGCCTTCCTTCTTTGCGTCGCCAAAACGGCTCCTCCAGACCGGCTTGGTCGTGCTCCTGCTCCTCGCAGCGATCTACGTCTTCCTCCCGAAGATCGTCGGCATCAAGGGCGCCGTGGGCCAGCTCTCCGACGCGACCCCCGGGTGGCTTGTGGTCGCGCTCGGTTTCGACGTCGCGATGTTCTTCTCGTACGTCGCACTCTTCCGCGGCGTGGTCGGCGAGCGCGTCGCCGGCCTCGAGTGGAGCGAGTCGTACCAGATCACAATGGCGGGCCTGGCCGCGAGTCGCCTGTTCTCGGCGGCAGGCGCCGGCGGGATCGTGCTCACCTACTGGGCTCTGCGAAAGGCCGGCATGGAGCGGCGGCAGACGGCCCGGCGGATGGTGGCATTCCTCGTCCTGCTGTATGCGGTGTACATGGTCGCGCTCGTCGTGTTCGGCGTGCTGCTCCGCGTGGGCGTGCTGAGCGGCGAGGCCCCCGTCGGGTTGACGATCGTGCCGGCCGCGATCGCCGGAGCGATCCTGGTCCTCGGCCTGCTGACCGCGCTGATTCCCGACGACGTGGAACGCCGGCTCTCGCGCTTCGCGCATGGATCCCGGTTCCAGCGCCTGGCGGAGCGGCTGGCAAGCGCCCCGGCGACGCTCGCCAGCGGCACCAGGACGGCGATCGACTTCGTTCGCAATCCGTCCCGCGGTGGGCTCGCGGTGATCGGTGCGGTCGGCTTTTGGGCGTGCAACATCGGCATCCTATGGGCCGCCTTCCACGCCTACGGCGTCCACGTCCCACTCGGGGTGGTCGTCCAGGGGTTCTTCGTCGGCATGGTCGCGAACCTGTTTCCGCTGGCGCCCGGTGGGGTGGGGGCGGTGGACGCCGGGATGATCGGCACGTTCGTGCTCTTCGGCCTGCCGGGCTCGGAGGTGTTCGCGGCCGTGCTGACCTACCGGCTGGTGGCGTTCTGGCTGCCGATCCCGCCCGGGATCGTCGCCTTCTTCCAACTGCGCAAGACGGTGGCCCGATGGGAGGAGGACCGGGCCCATGCGCCGTTCGCCGAGCGGGTGGGCGAACCGCTCCGCGGGGCGGCCATTACTTCAGAAAGTAAAGTATGATGGTTTATAAGGGTCACCCCCGAAACGGGGTAGCCGCTCAGAAGACGGAGTGAATGTGAACAACAACAGCCGAGTCGAGAACGTGATCATCGTCGGTGGGGCGTCCGCCGGGTACACGGCGGCGACCTACACAGCCCGTGCCGAGCTCGAGCCCCTGGTCATCGAGGGGTTCCAGTGGGGCGGGCAGCTTCAGAACACCACCGACGTGGAGAACTACCCGGGGTTCCCCGAGGGGATCATGGGCCCGGAGCTGATGCAGAAGTTCCGCGACCAGGCCGAGCGATTCGGGACCCGCTTCATCACCGACGACGCTACCCGCATCGAGCTCTCCGACGGCGGTATCCAGACCGTCTGGGTCGGCGACGACGAGTACCGCGCCCGCAGCATCATCCTCGCGATGGGCGCAGAGCCCAAGCGCCTCGGGATCCCCGGCGAGCTGGAGCTCGGCGGCAGGGGCGTCTCCACGTGCGGCGTCTGCGACGGCGCCTTCTTCAAGGGCGAGAGCGTCGCCGTCATCGGCGGCGGCGACTCGGCGATGGAGGACTCGATCTTCGTCTCGAAGTTTGCGGACGACCTGGCGATCGTGCACCGCCGCGACGAGTTCCGCGCCTCGAAGATCATGGAGGAGCGGGCCCGCGACCGGGACAACATCACCTTCAAAACCCCTTATGTCCCGGAGGAGTTCATCGCCGGCGACGACGGCAAGCTGGCCAAGATCCGCCTCAAGCAGGCGGAGACGGGCGAGACGGAGGAGCTCGAGGTCGGCGGCGCGTTCGTCGCCATCGGCCACACCCCGCGGTCGGAGCTCGTGGTCGGCCAGGTCGAGACGGACGACGAGGGATACGTGATCACCGAGGGCAAGTCCACCCGCACCAACCTGGCCGGCGTCTTCGCCGTCGGCGACCTCGTGGATCACACCTACCGCCAGGCCGTCACGGCAGCCGGCACAGGCACGATGGGCGCCCTGGACGCCGAGTGGTACCTGCGCGACGTCCCGCCGTCGCCCGAGGCCCACTGGTCTGGAATGGCCGGCGAGGCACAGCCGGAGGCCGCGGACGACGAAGAGCGCGCCGAGGTCAGCGCGAAGTAGGTACCGGCGAGCGCCCGGGCCGTCAGTGCCGGGCCCATCGGCTCGGACCCGACGCGCATAGCGCCCCCGACTCTCTAGAGTTGGCTGGGTAGCCGAACCCCTAGAAGGAGTGCGCGCGATGGCGGTTGTCGAGGTTCCGAAGGTCAAGATCGAGAAGATCGGGCTCAAGCCGTTCCACGAGTTCGATGACGCCAACGCCACCTGGCCGCGGGGCGACCGACCGGCGGCAATTCGCGAGGCCGCCGCCGAGTTCCGCGCTCGGTTCGCGATCCCGGAGAATCGGGTTCGCGGCATTCGCACGATCGACATCGCGTCGGCCGGCTATCCGCTGAAGTTCGCCTTCGGCGGTGCGGCGAAGGGGCCCAACCCCTACGTCAACATCATCAACCGGCTGCAGGTCGTCCAGTTCGAGGACTTCGACGGCGAGCTCAGGACGCTCGCCTATGAGCCCACCGTCCCCGAAGGGCCGGCCGAGGCGCCGTACTACGCGCAGCAGATCGAGAAGCTCGGCGAGTTCCTCTCCTACAAGGTCCTCGCGACGATCTGGAACCACCCCGACGAGGCGCTCGCCAAGGTCGGGCTGCGGCCGGAGGACGTCGACTTCGTCAGCTTCGACCACCTGCACGTGCAGGACCTGCGCTTCGTCCTCGGGACCACCGAGCCGATCGCCGGCGAGGCCGCGCCGCGCGCGCCGCTCTTCCCGAACGCCAAGCTGATCACCCAGCGCAAGGAGTGGGACACGTTCGCGTCGCTGCATCCCATGCAGTGGGCCTGGTACGTCGAGGACGGGCTGAAGGACCTGATCACCGACAACGTCGTTCTCGTCGACGGCGACGTGGAGCTGGGCAAGGGCGTGGCACTCGTCTGGACCCCGGGCCACACGGACGGCAATCACTCCCTCTGCGTCAACACCGACGACGGCGTATGGGTCTCCTCGGAGAACGGCGTCGCCGCAGACTCCTGGCACCCGCACCTCTCGAAGATCCCCGGCGTCCGCAAGACCGCCGAGTTCTTCGGGCGCGAGGTGATCCTGAACTCGAACACGCTCGAGGACTCGATCGACCAGTACGACTCGATGGTCAAGGAGAAGGCGCTCGCGGACCCGAACCGCAACGACCCCCGCTACCTGAACGTGTTTCCCTCGTCAGAGATGGCGAGCTGGAAGCGGCAGTGGCCCGTGGTTCCGACGTTCGTTTACAACGGCATCAACACGGGCGTGATCAAGCCTCCGCCGTCTCGAAACGGCGCCTGACGGGCCGCCGAACCTCAGCCCGGGGGCATCGCCACCGGCTAGCCGCCTGGGGCAGCTAGCCTCGACGCCGTGGACCGTCGCTCGTGGCTGTGGCTGTTGCTCCTCGCCTCGATCTGGGGTGCGAGCTACATGCTCATCAAGATCGGCCTCCGCGACATGTCGCCGGAGGAGGTGGCGTTCGCGCGGATCGCGCTCGCGGCGGCGGTGCTCCTGCCGATCGCGGCGGCGCAGGGCGCCCTGAGCGAGCTGCGGGGGAGGCTCGGTGTGATCGCCCTGGTGGGCGCCGTCCAGGTGGCAGGCCCTTTCCTGCTGATCCCGATCGGCGAGCAGCACATCACGTCGGCCCTCGCCGGGATCCTCGTCGCGACAACGCCGATCTTCACAGCGCTTCTGGCGATTCGCCTTGACCACGAGGAGCGGTCCGAGGGCCTTCGGCTCGTCGGGGTAGGGGTGGGCGTTGCCGGCGTCGTCCTGCTCTTCGGCTTCGACCTGGGTGGCTCATCGGCGGCGCTGCTCGGCGGCCTCGCGGTCGTGCTGGCAAGCGTCGGCTACTCGGTCGGAGGCTTCCTCGTCAAGCACCGGCTCTCCCACGTCGGCCCGCTGGGCGTTGTCGCCTCCGTGATGACGGCGAGCGCGCTCATGCTCCTGATTCCCGCCATCGCCACCGCGCCGGCGAGCGGACCGGGGCTCGGCCCGGTCGCCGCGGTCGTGGCACTCGGCGTGTTCGGGACCGGCGCCGCGTTCGTCATCTTCTATCTGCTGATCGGAACGGTCGGCCCGGCGCGGACGATGATCGTCTCCTACATCGCCCCCGGGTTCGCCGTCGTCTACGGGGCGGCGCTGCTGGGAGAGTCGATCAGCGTGGCGACCCTGGTTGGCCTCGCCCTGATCGTCGGCGGCTCGTGGCTGGCGATCTCCGGAACGATCCCGGGCTATCGGCGGCCCTCGGCGCCCGCCGACCCGGCTCGCGCGCGGAGCAGGGGCGCAACCCGGTAACGCTCCTCGCCCAGGAGGGCGTGCAGCTCGTCGAGGATCGCGACGGCCCGCGCAAGGCCGATCGCCTTGCCCCATTCGAACGGCCCGCGAGGCCAGTTGAAGCCCAGCCGCATCGCGGTGTTGCAGTCGTCCTCCGTAGCCACGCCCTGGCTCACGGCGAAGTGCGCCTCGTTGACGATCTGGGCGAGGATCCGGCCGAGCACGAGCCCGGGCGCCTCGCCCACCCACTCCACGTGTTTCCCCGCGGCGCGGAAGTAGCGCTCCGCGGCCTCGGCGTCCCCAGCGCTCATCGACGGCTGCCGCGCGATTTCGACCACGGCCGCCTCCTCGAAGCTCGGCAGGGCGACGTGATGAAGCGATTCCTCGAGCGCGGGGTCGCGCTTCCAGCCCGGGTCACGCGCCGGCGGCGCCGGATCCTCGGGACGGTGCGACCCCTCGCCGTAGTCGTAGTAGCCGCGCCCGGCCTTGCGCCCATACCGGCCCGCCGCGACCGTTCGTGCCTGGATCGGGCTCGGCTGCCAGCGCGGCTCGTGGAAGCTCTGCTCCCAGAAGGACTTCGCGACCTCGAAGTTGACGTCGACGCCCACGAGGTCCATGAGCTCGAACGGGCCCATCCGGAAGCCGCCGCCGATGCGAACGATCCGGTCGATCTGGTCGATGGGGGCGATGCGCTCGCCCAGCAGGCGCAGGGCCTCGAGGGTGAAGGGCCGGGCGAGCCGGTTTGCGACAAACCCGATCGCATCCGTCGCGCGGACTGGCTCGCGCCGCATGGCGTGCGCGACATCGGTGGCGGCCTCGAGGGTCTCGGGCGACGTGTCGTCTCCGGCAACGATCTCGACCAGCCGCATCAGGGCCGGGGGATTGAAGAAGTGCATGCCGCACACCCGCTCCGGCCGCTCGACCCCGGCGGCGATCGCGGTCACCGACAGGGAGGAGGTGTTAGTGGCGAGGATCGCCTCTGGCCCGCAAAGCTCGGCCAGCTCCGCGAACAGGTCGCGCTTCAGCGCAAGATCCTCCGGCGCGGCCTCGACGACGAGCTGGCATTCGCCCAGCTTCTCGACGCGCTCCACGAGGTTTAGCCGTTCCTCGGCCGCCTCCGCCTCGGATTCGCTCCACAAACCGCGGACGGCACCCTTTGCGAGACCGTCCGCCACCCGCTTCTGACCCGTGGCGAGCGCCTCGCGCACCGGGTCGTGGAGCCAGGTTTCCAGCCCGCCCAGGCACGCGAGCTGCGCGATCCCCGCGCCCATGGTCCCGGCGCCGATGACCCCGACCCGTTCGATGCTCACGCTACCGCCCCTTGAAGTCCGGCTTGCGTTTTTCGAGGAACGCGTCCATCCCCTCGAGGCGGTCCTCGGTCGCCATCGCGAGCTCATACAGGCGCCGCTCGTGCTCCAGCCCCTCGCTGAGCCCGCTCTCGTCGGCGGCGATCACAGCCTGCTTGGCCAGGCGGACCGCGATCGGGGGACGCTTGGCGATCCGCTGGGCCAGGTCCATCGCGCGCTCCAGCCACTCACCCTCAGGGGCGACCTCGTTGACGAGGCCGAACCGCTCGGCCTCGGCGGCGCCCATCCGCCGCCCGGTGAGCACGAGCTCCATCGCGCGCTGCTTGCCGAGGACGCGGGCCAGCCGCTGGGTACCGCCGCCGCCGGGGATGATCCCCAGCGTGATCTCGGGCTGCCCGAACTCGGCGGTCTCGGACGCGACGATTAGGTCGCACACTAGGGCAAGCTCGCAGCCACCGCCGAGGGCGAAGCCCGACACGGCGGCGATCAGGGGCGTCTTGCAGGTGGCCAGGCGGCGCCAGAACGAGGCGGCCGGATGGCGTAGCGACTCCTCGAAGGTCCGCTCCCGAAGCGAGCGGATGTCGGCGCCGGCGGCGAACACCTCGTCGGACCCGGCGATGACGACGCACCTGACCTCCGGGTCGGCATCGAAGCCCTCGACCGCCGTCGCAAGCTCGTCCATGAGCTCGGGCGAGAGCGCGTTGCGCGCGTCGGGGCGATTCAGGCGGCAGAGGGCGACGTGCCCGTCGACGCTGGTCTCGACGAGGCCGCTCACCGATCCGCGCGCACCGGCGTCATCGCGTTGATGCCGGTGGCCGCGCGCCCGATGATCAGCTTGTGGATCTGCGAGGTCCCCTCGTAGAGCGTGGTCACGCGGGCGTCGCGCAGGTACCTCTCGACGGGATAGTCGTCGACGTAGCCGGAGCCGCCGTGGACCTGGATCGCCAGGTTGGCGCACTCGACGGCCGCCTCGGTCGCGTACAGCTTGGCGATCGAGGTCTCGGTGGTGTTCGGCTCGCCCTTGTCCTTCAGGATTCCGGCCCGCCGGACGAGCAGCCGCGCGGCGTCCCGCCTCAGGATCATGTCGGCGATCATCTCCTGGACGAGCTGGAAGCTCGCGATCGGGACGCCGAACTGCTCACGGTTCTTCGCGTAGTCGACCGAGGCCTGTACGCAGCCCTCGCAGATGCCGACGCACCCGGCGGCGACCGAATAGCGGCCGGCCTCCAGGGCGGTCATCGCGATCTTGAACCCGTCGCCTACCTCGCCGAGCAGCGCGTCGTCGGAGACCTCGACGTCATCGAGCCCGAGCGAGGCGGTGTCCGATGCCCGCAGCCCGAGCTTGCCGTGGATCTCCTGCGACGAGAAGCCCTCGGACTCGGTTGGGACGAGGAAGCAGGCGATCCCGCGGTGGCGCTCGTCCGGGTTGGTCTGGGCGAAGATCAGAGCGACCTCGGCGACGTTGCCCAGCGAGATCCACATCTTCTGGCCGGTGATCCGCCAGCCGCCGTCGATCTTCACCGCGCGCGTGCGCATCGACGAGGGATCGGAGCCGGCGTCCGGCTCGGTGAGGCCGAAGCAGCCGAAGGCCTCGCCGGCGCACAGCCGCGGCAGCCAGCGCTTCTTCTGCTCCTCGGTGCCCCAGCGCTCGATCGAGCCGCAGACGAGGGAGGTCTGGACGGAGACGACGGTCCGGGATGACGAGTCACCGCGGCCGATCTCCTCGACGATCAGCCCGTAGTTCACGTAGCTCAGCGCCTGGCCGCCGTACTCCTCGTCGACCGTGGAGCCCAGGTATCCCATGTCGCCGAGCCGGCGGGCGAGATCGATGTCGAAGCGTGACTCGCGGTCGTTGTCGCGGGCCCGCGGGATGATCTCGTTGTCGGTGAAGTCCCGGGCGGTCTCCGAGATCAGGCGCTGCTCGTCGGTGAGGTCCAGGTCCACGGCGGTGCAGCCTAGTCCTCGGCGAGCGCTTCCCTGAGGGATGCCTGGAACGCCTCGGCCGCCTCGTTCGTCCTGGGGCCCGGGATCGCGAGGTTGAAGTCGTCGATCGCCGAGATGGGCTGGACCTCTCGGACGGTCGAGGCCAGGAACGCCTCGTGGGTCCCGAGCAGGTCGTCAACGCCGAACTCGCCCTCGTCGACGTGAAGCGCCTTGATGATGTGAGCCCGGGTGATCGACTCGAGGATGCCGGACCCGATCGACGGCGTCCGCAGGCCGCCCTCCGGGGACACCCAGAAGATCGTGGAGGTCGGGGCCTCGAGGACGATTCCGTCGGGTCGCACGAGCAGCGCCTCGTCCGCGCCGCGAGCCTGTGCGATTCGGGTGGCTTGCATGTTGGCCCCATAAGAGAGGGACTTCACCCCCGTCAGGATGATCGTCGGGGAGTAGGTCACTGTCGCCAGGCGCACCGAGTTGCCCTTGTCGGGGAGGTTCTCGATCAGCAGGATCCGCCGTCCGCCCCGCGTGATGACGATCCGAAGCTGGGCGTTGCCGGGCCCGAACGCCTCGAGCAGCGCGGCCAGCTCGCGCTCCAGCGGCTCGCGCTCGACGGGCAGCTCGATCGCGGCCGCCGAGCGTTCGAGGCGGTCCAGGTGTTGCGTCAGCGCGAAGGGCCGGCCCTCATAGAGCCGGATGACCTCGAACACGCCGTCGCCCCGGTAGAGGCCGTCGTCGGGCAGCGCGATCGTCGCCTCGGCGGTCGGTGAGATCGACCCGTCGACGCTCGCCAGCTCCTGGATGGTCGCCACGTCGGTCACGCTGAGCCGAGGCTATATGAGTCGCGACGCCGTCCGCGCCTCATTAGGCCACCGCGGGGTTCTCGACCAGTGTCGCCACGCCCTGACCGACGCCGACGCACAGGGCCGCGATCCCGTACCGCGCGTTGCGGCGGCGCAGCTCCCAGACCAGGGTCGTCATCAGCCGCGCGCCGGAGCAGCCGAGCGGGTGACCGAGGGCGATCGCGCCGCCGTTCACGTTCAGGCGCTCCTCCTCGATCCCGAGCTCGCCGATGCAGGCGAGGACCTGCGCGGCGAAGGCCTCGTTGATCTCGATCAGGTCGACCTGGTCGAGGGAGACGTTCGCCGCCTCCACGGCGCGGCGGATGGCGGGAATGGGCCCTACGCCCATGACCGCGGGGTCGACGCCGGCGACGCCGACGGAGACGATCCGGGCGAGGGGCTCCGCGCCCATCGCCTCGGCGCGCTCGCCCGATGCCATCACGAGGCAGGCCGCGCCGTCGTTGAGCGTCGACGCGTTGCCGGCGGTGACGGTGCCGCCATCGCGGAACGCAGGCCGCAGCTTGGCGAGCTTCTCCAGTGAGGTGTCAGCCCGAGGCCCCTCGTCGATCTCGACCGTGACAAGGTCGCCGCGGCCGCCGAGGGGCGGCGCATCCACCGAGATCATCTGCTCTGCGAAGCGACCTTCGCGGGTCGCCGCCACCGCGCGCGAGTGGCTCTGGAGCGCGAAGCGATCCTGCTCCTCGCGGCCGACGCCGTACCTTTCGGCGACGTTCTCGGCCGTCTCGCCCATGGATTCCGTCGAGTAGCGCTCTGCCATCAGGGGGTTGATCAGGCGCCAGCCGAGTGCGGTGTCGTGCATCGTCTGGGGACCCCGGGGCAGCCCGGCCTCGGGCTTCATGACGACCCACGGCGCGCGGCTCATGGACTCCGCGCCCCCGGCGAGGTAGAGGTCGCCCTCGCCGAGGCGCAGCGCCCGCGAGGCCTGGTTGACCGCCTCCAACCCTGACGCGCATAGCCGGTTGACCGCGACCCCGGGGACCTCGACCGGCAGCCCGGCGAGGAGCGATGCCATGCGCCCGGCGTCCCGGTTGTCCTCGCCCGACTGGTTCGCCGCGCCCCAGTAGACGTCGCGGACGGCCTCGGGATCGAGTCCCGTGCGCTCGACCGCGGCGCGGATAGTGTGGGCAGCGAGGTCGTCGGGTCGCACGCCCGACAAGATTCCGCGATAACGCCCCATGGGCGTGCGCACGGCGTCCACGACAAAAGCGTCTATGGTCTCTCCTGGGTCCATGGACTTCGTTCTTCTAAGCCTGGGTTCGGTGGCGTTGATCGTCGTCGTACTCGTCCTGCTGGCTCGCGCCTATCCGGGGAGCGGCGCCGATCTCGTCGACTGGCGGCCCACCCGCTCGTACGAGGACGAGGCCCGTCTCGAGAGCGAGGACATCCAGCAGATGATCGAGGCGCAGAACGTTATGCGACGGCGCCGCGGCAAGCGCGACCTGACGGCAGCCGATGCGTCGCGCATGGCCCGTGAGGACCAGGAGATCCGGGAGCGCCAGCGCCAGGGCTACGACGACCATCTGGACGAGCTCGAGGACGAGCTGGGGGTCTGAGCCCCGGCGGGCGGGAGCGGTGGCGCGGGCGTACATCGTCGGCTGTGGATGTCGCGGCAGCACGCTGGGTCGGCGCCTCCACCAGGCCGGGTGGCAGGTTCGCGGGACGACGCGGGACCCTCTGAACTCGGACCAGATCCTCGAGGCCGGGCTGGAGGCCGTGGTCGCGGACCCCGATCGGGTCGGGACTGTCCTCGAGCACGTGGGGGACGTGACGATCCTGTTCTGGCTCATGGGATCCGCCGTAGGTGAGCCCGAGCTGCTCGAGGCGCTGCACGGGCCGCGGCTCGAGCGCCTCCTCGAGGAGCTCGTGGACACGCCGGTGCGAGGGGTTGTCTACGAGGGGGCCGGCAGCGTCCCGATCGAGAAGCTAGGCGGGGGCGCGGCGATCGTCCGCACCGCATCGGAGCGCTGGCGGATCCCGGCCGAGGTCGTGGGCGCGGACCCCGGAGACTGGGAGGGGTGGCTCGAGGAGATGCTCGCCGCGACCGAGCGGCTGGTCGGCGGGTCCGGGGTGGAGTGATCCGAGCCGGCTACTGGATGGGCTTCGGCTTGATCTGCTTGACGCCGGGCTTCGACCACGGCGCGGAATTCGGAACGTTCTTGCCGACCCCCGTGTCGAGCTTGCCGATGAGGACGATGCCGCCGATCACGACGGCCGCGGCGACCGCGAGGAAGATCCCGTAGAGCCCGAGCTGCCGGGCCTTGCTGGGTCCGTGCCTCTGGCCGACAACCTGGCGGCGCTTGTCCAGCCCCCTCGCGTCGAGCTCGGACTGGTCGTGCTTCGCGAGGCGCTCCTCGACGGGCTCGCGCTCGATGACCGTGTTCGGGCCCACGGACGGGGCCGCGACCTTGTTTGCCTCCTGCCCCATCCCTTCTCAATACGTAAGCACAAGCCCGGCCTCTTCGCCACCCCCAACCGGAGGTTGGGCCCGTTGCGGGCTACTTGTCCGTCACGCGGAAGTAACCGGTGCCCTGCTCGTCGTCGCGCACCTTGTCGAGCTTGCCGGCCTGGCGGGCGCCGCGGACTCCGCGCCTGATCTCGGTCTGCTCGACGCCGAGCTTCTCGGCCAGGTCCTTGCGAGTGAACTCGTCCTTGCCGAGCTCCTTCGCCGCGGTAACTACTTGATCCGGTGTGATTTCAGGCATCGCTGGTCCTCTCTGATTGGGGGTTCACAAATAGCGTTTCTCGAGCACGAGGCGATGGTGATCCAGGAGCTCGCGCTGAAAGCAGACGCTGTTCGCGCTCACTCCCGAGGTGAAGGCGAGCCGGAAGTCGGCGCTCCGGAGCCAGCGTGGCAGAAGCCGGAGCTTGAGGAGGGTCTTTCGGGAGCTCGGCGCCGCGAAGCGCTCCCGCCACTGGCGGATGGTCTCGATGTAGTCCAGGCGGCCGCTCACGCTCGAGACGAGGTCGAATCGCTCGTCCGCGGTTTGCACCACCTGTTCCTGTCCGAATGGCAGCCAGGACCCGGGAAACTGGCGTCCCATCAGGGCCAGGTACCAGCCATCCGACTCGCGCGGGGCTTTGATGTCAATCTCATCGACGGGAATCATCTTTCGGCCGAACACCATCGTCTGGAGGTAGAGCCGTCCTCCCTCCGGCAGCACTCCCGCAATTCTCCCGAAAACCCGGCGATAAACCTCCTCCTGGCGCCCGGCGCGGTAATCCTCCGGCGAGCAGAAGTGCTCGAAGGCTCCAAGGCTTGCCACGGCGTCGAAGGGGCCGAATGCCTCGCGAGTGACGTTCCTCGCGTCCCGTAGGTAGACGTCGAGACCATGCCTGCGACAGGCGTCCGCCTGAGCGGAGGACAGCGTGACCCCGATGCCGGTCGCACCGCGACCGCGGATGAAGGCGAGCAGCGGGCCCCATCCGCAGCCCAGGTCGAGCACCCGCCGCCCGGGTGCGATCCCTATCTGCTCCGCCACGTATTCGTGCTTGCGCCGCTGGGCCTCCTCCAAGCTCATCGAGAAGTCGCCGTCGTACATGGCACCGCTGAAATCCGCAAGCTCCCCGAGGCTGAGCCTGAAGATGCTGTCGATCAAGGAGTAGTTGAACTCGAGATCCCGGCGGTCGGCCACTCTGATCAGCGAATCGGAGTGGCCGGTGACAGGGCCGCCGCGTTGGGGGCGCGAGCCTGCGCGAAGGTGACCAGGCGTTGGCTGTCCTCGTCCCAGAGCTTCAATCGGACTGCGCGCAGACCTCCCCACAGGGTGAGGATCGGCACGTCGCGGAAGATCGCATTCTCGTCGTGCGCGCGCTGGAGGTTGTAGTTGGGAATACGGGTGCTCAGGTGGTGAACATGATGGAGGCCGATGTTGCCGGTGAAGAACTGAAGGACCTTGGGCAGCTTCAGGTAGGAGCTTCCGCGCAGCGCGGCGTCGGCGTAGGCCCAGCCGTCGGAGCTCTGCCAATAGGTGTCCTCGAACTGATGCTGGACGTAGAAGAGCCACACGCCGGTTGCGCCGGCGAGCCAGAGGATCGGGGCCTGCACGAGCAGGTAGTCGCGCCACCCGATCAGCCAGCAGAGTCCCCCGACGATGACGGCGAGCGCGATGTCCGTTGCGATGATGCTGCGCCTGATGCGCGGCCGAGCGTCCGATGACGGCCAGCGCGGGGAGACGATCATCGCGTGGATCGGGCCAAGGCCGAACATCACCACCGGAGTTCGGAACAGCCGGTACTTGAGCCGGCCCAGCCACGGGAGCGCGTGGTATTCGGCGACCGTGAGGGTGTAGACATCGCCGACTCCACGGCGATCGAGGTCCCCGGCCGTAGCGTGGTGGACGGCGTGCTCGTGCCGCCAGCTCTGGAAGGGCGTGAAGACCAGCAGCCCGCAAAACGTTCCAATCCAGGTGTTGGCACGCCGGGATCCCATGAAGGAGCCGTGCCCGCAGTCGTGGAAGACGATGTACGTCCGAACGGCGAACCCGGCAGCGGGCACAGCCAGGACGAGCACGAGCAGGTAGGAGACGTCGAGCGCGAAGTACATCGCCACCGAGAGCGCGAGGTACGGCACGACGGAGGTGGCGAGGTCCAGAAGGCTTCGGCCCAGGTGCGGCCGCGCGTATGGAGCCACCTCGGCTCGTCCGAATGGGTGGCTCGAATCTTTGCCGCACCCTGGCGCGGCTGGGGTCGTTATCGCGCGTTCGCTCATGTTCCTCCTGCCGTTTTGGCCCGCCTCGAAGCAGGCCGTTGATCAGGCGGAGGCCAAGCAAACTGGCGAGGCAGTGCTGGGCTGTCTAGTCAGGCCGTTTCAGCGCCCGTCTGACTATCCAACGGAGTTCAGCGTACACCCGTCGGGCGGCGGGGGGACGTTGACGCATCGCCGGATACCGAATAGCCTTAACTCCGATAGGGATTAGGGCGAATCGGACGGAGGCGCATGAATGGCTGACTACGCAAAGGATGTCCTGGTGGAGACCGACTGGGTCGCCGAGCATCTCGACGACGACGGGATCCGGATCGTCGAGGTCGACGAGAACCCCGCTCTGTACGCGGAGGCGCACATCCCGGGCGCGATCGGCTTCGACTGGAAGCAGGATCTTCAGGACCAGGTGAAGCGAGACTTCCTCTCGGCGGAGGACTTCGGCAACCTGATGGGCGGCCGCGGCATCTCCAACGACGACACCATCGTCCTCTACGGCGACCGCAACAACTGGTTCGCCGCCTACACTTACTGGTACTTCCTCTACTACGGCTACGACAACGTGAAGCTGATGAACGGCCCGCGCGAGAAGTGGATTGCCGAGGGCCGCGACACCAGCACCGACGTCCCCTCGTACCCGGAGGCCACGTTCAACGCGAGCGGCCCGGACGAGTCCATTCGCGCCCGCCGCCAAGAGGTGCAGGACGCGTTGGGCACCGAGAAGCGGATGGTCGACGTGCGCAGCCCGCAGGAGTACTCGGGCGAGCTGATCGCGATGGCCGGCTACGAGCAGGAGGGCGCGCAGCGCTCGGGCCACATCCCGGGGGCGATCTCCGTGCCGTGGGCGCAGGCGGTAAACGAGGACGGCACCTTCAAGTCGGCAGACGACCTCCGGGAGCTGTACTCGTCCAAGGGCGTGCTCTCGGACGGGGACAACGACGTGATCGCCTACTGCCGCATCGGCGAGCGCTCGGCGCACACCTGGTTCGTCCTCCACGAGCTCCTGGGCGTCGACGACGTCGTCAACTACGACGGCTCGTGGACGGAGTGGGGCAACCTCGTGGACGTCCCGATCGAGAAGGACGTCTAAGCCCCTAGCTCCCCTTGCCGGTGTGGCCGTCCAGCCGCTCCAGGAAGTCCGAGAGGATCCGCGCCGTCGCGCCCCAGATCATGTGCTCGCCGACCTCGTAGGTCGGAGTGCGGATCGGGACCCCGCGGCGGATGAGCCGGCGCATCGCGAAGCCGGCGCGCAGCTGCTCAAGTGTGAACATCAGCACTGCGGCAACCTCGCTCGGGTTGGGCCGGAACCGGAGACCCTCGGGGATCGTGCCAACGAACGGGTGAACCTTGTAGCCGGTGACGAAGGTGCCTACGGGCGGCAGGGCTCCGGCGATCTCGACCTCGCCTGGATCGAGCCCGATCTCCTCCTGGGCCTCCCGAAGGGCGGTGCGCACGAGCGACTCGTCGGCTGAGTCCTGGCGTCCACCCGGAAACGAGATCTCGCCGGCATGGCGTCGCAGATCGATACGGCGCTCGGTTAAGACGAGAGCTGGGTGCTCCGGGTGGCCGAGCATCGGGACCAGCACGGCGGCGTCGGTGCCGCCGGGCGCGCGCATGGACCGCGCATCCTCTGGCGTCAACAACACCCCGGCGAGCTGCTCGAAGTCGGACATCAACCGCGCCGCGACGCCGGATAGCGCCTGACCCGGAGCCAGCCATCGAGCACCGTGGCCGCGTCGCCGGGCGAGGCGCTTGCGCGCTTGGCCATCGTCCCGGTGACCACGTTCACGTAGAGCGGCCCGGGCTTCCCAGCGCGGTCCCGGGCGTCGGCGACCATCGACCCGACCCCCGCCTTCGAGGTGGTGCAGGGGGTGGTGGCCGCGGTGCAGTTGAACCCATTCGCCTCGGTGAGCTCGCCGTTCAGGTCAACTTCCTGCTTGGCGAGGTGCGTGACCCTTGTCGCGTCGGGGCGGCCGGTGACGATCAGCTTCGAGCGGACCAGCACGTTGTAGGGAAGCTGTGAGATGTCGGTACGCAGCTTCGCCCAGACGCCGAGTTGATCGCCTCGCTGGAGGTGGGGGAGCTCTTGGGAGAAGACCACCGTCTCGTTGAGGTCCGACTGCCGTCCGATCTCGAGCTGGCTCGCTGCCGGGGCCCTGGTAACGGTTCTGGTTACGCGGCCCTGCGGAGCGGGACCGGGGGCGTTGGGCCGGATCCGGATGGCGTTGACGCGCCCCTTGCCCTGCCCGATCGAGCCGTCCGGCTGATCCTCGCCGACGAGGACCACGTCTCCCGGCTGCGCCTGCGGACTGTACGCGTTGGCGACGAGGTTGACGTAGCAGGAGGCGGGGAAGCAGGCCGGCGACGGCGTGGCGAGGTTCAATGCCGGCCGCATGAACGCCAGGGTGCAGTGGTGCTCGCGATTCGGGAGCCGCTGCAGGCACGGCTGCCTCGTGATTCCAGACAGCGCAGTCGTGTCAGGGCCGCCGGTCGCCGAGGCGCTGGGGGCGAGGACGAGCTGGGCCGAGATCGTCGGGTCATAGGCGTAGGGCGTGCCCACACACCGTGCCTCCTCCGCCAGGCAGTCAGTGGTCACCTCGAGCTCTGAGCTCGCTAGCAGACGATCCCCGAACGCCAGCCGGCCGAGCGCGGACGCCGGAAGCGACATGACAACCCGCTGGCCCAGCCTTCGGGACGTGTAGATGGGCAGCGTCGTGATGAGCTCGGACGGGCTGCCGGTCGTAGCCACCAGGACGCGATCAGGCTGCGCGTACGTTCCGGCTGCCACGTGTGGAGCGGCCATCGCCGCCAGTGCCGCTGCGACGGTGATTCCGGCCACCGGCCGCCCAAGGCCCCGCAGTCGCCTGTGCATGCTCAGAGCTTAGGTGCCTAGATGATCACCGGGACCGAGCCGCCGTCGACGCTCCACGCCGCCCCGGCCACGTAGGAGGCCCGCTCCGAGCACAGGAACACGATCGCGTCGGCGATCTCGGCGACCTCGGCCAGCCGGCCGATCGGTCGCCCCGAGCCCGCCGCCTCGAGCGCCGCCTCCCGCGAGTCGTGACCCGACAGCTCCGCTGACTGGTCGAGGAGACCGCCGGGCTCCATCCACAGCTCCGACTTGACCGGCCCGGGGCAGATCGCGTTCACCAGCACCCCCTGCTTGGCGTACTCGTCGGCGAACAGGCGCGAAAGGGAGAGCTCCGCCGCCTTCGCCACCGAGTACTCGGGCATCCGGAGGCTCGGCCGCTTGCCGGCGCTCGAGCAGACGTTCACCACCCGGCCCCAGCCGCGCTCGGCCATCGCCGGGATCGCGGCCCGCATGGCGCGCATCGGCGCCATCACGTTGAGCTCCCACGCCGCATCCCAGTCGTCGTCCGGCACGTCCTGGAGGGCGCGCCTCGTCGCGGTCCCGGCGTTGTTGACGAGCACGTCGAGGGCGCCGAAGCTTGCGGAGGCCGCGGCGACCATGCGCTCGCCGGCGTCGGGCTCGGTGACGTCCAACTGGAGCACCTCCGCCCGGCCCCCTGCGGCCGAGCACCGGCTGAGCGCCTCTTCGAGCGGTTCCGCGGAGCGCCCGACCAGGACCACCCCGGCCCCCTCACCGCAGAGCCGCTCCGCGGCCGCGAGCCCGATGCCCCGGCTGGCGCCGGTGACGACGCATGCCCTGCCCTCGAGTCCCAGATCCATCAGCCCGGGGGCTTCACTGGACCCGCTCGACGCGGTCGGTGATCGTGACCTCCGTCTCGGAGGCGAGCAGGCGGTGGACGGGGCACTTGCCGGCGATCACCCGAAGGCGCTCCATCTGGTCGTCGCTGAGATTGGCGCCGACGCGGAGCGTGACCTCAAACGAGCGCGGCGCCGGCGTGTCGCCGTAGTCCATGTCGACGTCGACCTCGACCTCGCCGAGGTCCCAGCCCTTGCGGTCGGCGTACATCTCCGTGGTGATCGCCGTGCACGCCGCGAGCGCGGCCCCGACGCTGCGGGTGGGGGAGGGCCCAGCGTTGCTGCCTCCGTCGGCCTCGGGCTCGTCGATCACCAGGTGGTGTCCGCCCTGGATCTCGACGTCGTGGGTAAAGCCCTGGCGGCGCCGGGCGGTGACCTTAACCATCGGCCGCACCCTCGTCGCGGCCCTGGAAGAGCTCGGGATCGGGGACGTCGGCGAACCTCGCCATGGCGAACGCGAGGTCGGAGGCCCGGTTCAGGTAGCGGAGCACAGCGTCCGATGCCAGCTCCCCGCCGTCCCTGAGCGCGACGACCCGCCGCTCGGCCCGCCGGATCACGGTCCTGGCAACGTCGAGCTGCGCCGAGAGCGTAGTTCCGCCGGTGATCACGAACTTCGGCGGAAGGTCGACGCGATCCATGTACCGGTCGATGATCGGCTCGAGCGCTTCGACCATCCCTTCGTCGATCCTGCTGATGCCCTCCTGCAGGCGCCCCTCGGCCTCGGGCGCGGTCGCCAGCTCGGCGCCAGCCACGAACAGCTCGCCCTGGAGCCGAAGGATGTCCGCCGCGAGCTCGCCGTCGTCCGGGCCGCAGAGCGACCGGGCGACGCCGAGGGCGGCGCCGGCCTCGTCTATCGACCCGTACGCCTCGGTGCGCGCGTCGTTCTTGGCGACCCTGCCCCCGTACCAGAGCGAGGTCGTGCCGTCGTCGCCCTTGCGCGTGTAGATGCGCGTCACGTGGCCATGACCCTAGCGCGAGCGCGAGGGGCCGGGCGAGCCTCAGCTCAGCGGGTTGAAGGCCAGCCCCGTGAGGAGCTTCGGGAAGAAGAACGTCGATTTCGGGGGCATCGTCTCCCCGGCGGCTGCGACCTCGCGGACCTCCGACACCGGGGTCGGCCTCAGGACGAACGCGCAGTCGTAGTCGCCCGAGCCGACCAGCCGCCGCGCCTCGTCGAGTCCCTTCGCGTACCCGATCCCGCGCTTGCCTTCGATGTCCTCGTTGCTCATCCCGAGCGCCCCCTTCAGGACGAGCTCCTCGAGGATGACCGCGTCGAGGCGACGGTAGGCCGCGGAACGGTCCGGGAGCGCAACGTCCAGCGCGCCGGGGTCGCGAAGCCGGAGGCGCAGGCGCCGGTCACCGTCGATGAGCCCGAAGACGCCGGCGCCCTCGATGCCGGCGGGATCGACCTGATCGTCGCCGACCTCCTCGACGTCGAAGCTCTGGCGGATTCCCCGCTCGAGCAGCTCGGCGTCGAAGCTCTTGAGCATCCTGTGCGTGCCGAAGATCGTCAGCCCCGGATCGTCGAGCGAAACGAGGCACATGAGCGTGTATCGGTGGGGTCCCTCGCCGCCGATCTCGTCCGCATAGATGCGGGCTGTCTCGTAGCGGTGATGGCCGTCGGCGATCAGCAGCTCGGCGTCGGCGAGTCCGGCGGCCACCGCCTCGTGGACGGAGGGCTCGGCGACCCGCCAGACACGATGAACGGTGCCCTCGGAGTCCGTCACCTCGCCCCACGGATCGTCCCCGACGTGGGGCTCGATGTCGCTCCAGACGTTGCCGGGATGCAGCGCGAAGATCGGCGAGAGGTTGTGGCGCGTCGCCCGCGTCAGGCGCAGACGGTCCTCCTTGGGGCCGGGCTCGGTGCGCTCGTGGGGTCGCACGAGGCCGGGGCCGTAGTCGGTGACCCGGACCCGGACGAGGAAGCCGTGCCGCGTCTGCCGCGCCCCGTCGGGGGTCGAGTACTCCTGCGTCAGCGCCCAGATCGCCGGCTCGCGGTCGGCGGCGAGCACGCCGTCGAGCGTCCAGGCCTCGAGCGTCTCCGCGGCGTGCTCGTACGGGTCGCCGCCCCCGGGCGCCCGCGGTAGGTCGATCTCCACGATGTTGAACGTCGACCGGACGAGGAGCTCGGCCCGCTGCCCCTCGTCGATGACGTCGTACGGCGGTGCGGTCACGTCGCCGAGCGACGAGACCGCCGCGAGGTTGTAGTGCAGCGCGTTGAGCGGCCTGACATCTGCCATGGCCGGCGAACCCTAGTCGCAGCCCTCGTCGCGCGGCGGTGAGGGGCCGGACCCAGCGCCGGGAACCGGCGCGAGCCTCCCGCCGCGGACCTAGCATGTCGCGCCGTGAAAGCCCGGAAACTACGGCTGCGCTATTGGGTTCCCCTGGTCGCGGCGGTGCTGGTGGCGGCGCCCTTCGTGGTCTGGCAGCTTTCTCACGGCGAGCAGGAGCAGGAGAACACGCTCGCGGCCTGCCTGGAGCAGCTCTCGTCGCCGGACGCGGACGCCGCCCACTCGGCGGCCCCGGATGCGGCCCAGGCCACCGATCCTGACAAGGCGACGGGGCCCTGCGCGCTGCGGCGCGCACCCGAGACGTACACCGACCTTGCGGACGCGAGCAATGCGGTCGCGCAGCGCGTGGCGGCGGACTCCACGGCCGACTACGCGGCGGCGGCACGGGAGCGCTCGCGCCTCGCCGAGTCGAGCGCAGCGCCCGTCCCCGGGGCCAGCGGGTCCTGGCGCCCTGTCGGCCGGGGCCCGCTCCGCGCCGACGACCCCAACTACCCGAGCACCTATGGAGACGGCTTCGCGAAGCTCTCGGGGCGGGTGTCCGACTACGCGTACGACTCCCGGCACCGAATCCTGTACGCCGCCGTGGCCAGCGGCGGCGTGTGGGAGTCGGGCAACACGGGCAAGAGCTGGCACTCGATCGGCGACTCGTTGCCGACGCAGACCGTCGGCTCGATCGCGTACTCCCCGGCCCAGGGAGGAACGCTGATCGCGGTCACCGGAGACAACGCATTCGGCGGCAACACTTACGGCGGGCTGGGCGTTTACCGGTCCACCAACAACGGCCGGACCTGGCAGCGCGCCAAGGGGCCGCCGAGCGGTGCCCAGGGCTTCAAGGCGGCCGTTGACCCGACCGATCCGAAGGTCATCTACGCTGCCACTGGTGCCGGCCTGTTCCGCTCGAGCAACGACGGGCGCTCGTTCAACAACGTCGACCTGCCCACCGGCAAGCGGTGCCAGGGCAACACGTTCGACAAGCCGAACTGCTTCTTCGCCAACGTGGTCACCGACGTCGCGGTCCAGGCGCCCGACCACTTCGGCCACAAGGGCGGCATGGTGCTGGCGGCGGTGGGCTGGCGCGACGGGACGCGCAAGAATTTCAACGGCGTCCCGGAGGCGCCCGCCAACGGCCTCTACCGCTCGGCTTCCGGCCGCCGGGGCACCTTCAAGCGCCTCCCGGTGAACACCAACGGTTTCGCGCCGCAGCAGCACATCGGACGCGTCGAGCTCGGTGCCGCCACCGGCCCGAAGCAAAACCACGGCTACATCTACGCCGAGGTCCAGGACGCGGTCCTCTTCAACAAGGGCACCGTCGAGGGGCTCGACACCCCGAATAAGGGGGCGTTCGGCGTCAAGCCGACCGCCACCCCGACCTACCTCAACGGGATCTACGTCTCGAAGGACTTCGGGCGGGCCTGGACGCAGATGGCCGACGACAACCAGATGCTCTCTCCGTCGAGCGGCTCGGTCCTCGCGCAGCTGTCCCCGCTTGGCTTCGGGCCCGGCATCCAGTCGTGGTACGACGAGTGGATCAGGCCCGATCCCACGAAGCAGGTCGGCGGGATTCCCACCCGCCTCGTCTTCGGCCTGGAAGAGCTGTTCGAGAACCGGGAGCCGGTGCCGCAGAACGGGCATTCCGACTTCAAGGCGATCGGGCCCTACAACGCAAACGGCGGCGCCTGCCTGCTCGTCCTGGCGACGCCCGCATGCTCCAAGGCGCAGGGCGCCGACCCAAACAAGACGACCACCCATCCCGACCAGCACGCGGGGATATTCATCCCGGACGGCAAGGGCGGCGTGACGCTGGTCGCGGGCAACGACGGCGGCAACTACACGCAGCACGTGCGTGGCCCCGGGTCGGACTTCACAGCGCAGGGATTCGGGAAGGGCGCGCAGTCCGGGTTCCACACGCTGCTTCCGTACGGCGTCGCGGCCGCTAAGGACGGAGTCGTCTACGCCGGCCTGCAGGACAACGGCGAGATCAGGATCGCGCCCAACGGCCGCCAGACCGAGGTGTTCGGCGGCGACGGCGTCTTCACGCAGGTCGATCCGAACCACAGCAACATTGCCTACGAGGAGCTGCCCGAGGCCGGGCTCAACGTGACCACCGACGGCGGCAAGACCTGGCGGAGCATCGACCCGTTCGTCGACAACGCGTCCTTCTACGCGCCCTTTGTGATGGACCGGTCGAACCCGAAGCACCTGCTCACCGGCGGGCGCCAGATCGTCGAGACGACGAGCGGCGCACAGACCGGCTCCTCGTCCGACACCGACTGGAAGACCGTGTTCGGCCTCGGGCACAGCAAGCACGGCGTCGACAACCAGGTTTCGGCAATCGGCGTCCGCGGCAGGAACGTCTACGCGGGCTACTGCGGCGGCTGCGACCCGGTCCGCGACCACCTGAAGTTCTTCTCGGGCCTGGCGACCAACGTCGGCGGCTCCAAGCCGCCGAAGCCGGGGACCTCGAACGGCTGGCACAAGGTGCCCGCGCACGGCCTTCCCCAGCGCTTCATCTCCAACGTGACCATCGACCCGCGCAACCCGAAGGTCGTCTATGTGACGCTGGGCGCCTCCGACCTGCGGCCCTACGCGCCGCCCAACGCGACCGGGGCGAGCGGCGAGTCCGCCGCGGGCGGCCACATCTACAAGTCGACGGACGGCGGGCGGCACTTCCGCGACATCTCCGGGAACCTCGAGCACGTCCCCGCCCTCTGGTCCGTCGTCCGCCACGGGCAGCTGATCGTGGCGACCACGATGGGTGTGTTCATCTCGCGCGGGACGTCGGGCGGCCACTATGCGCTGCTCGGCGGCAACCTGCCGGCGGCACCCGTGTTCAGCATGCAGCTCGTGCCGGGCCACCCGCGCCAGCTCGTGATCGCCAGCCTCGGGCGGGGCGTCTACCGGTACACGTTCCCCAGAGGCCAATAGGCAAGACCGGCGCTCCCTTGTCACAGTAAGGGGAGTGGCAGGCTCCGTGGGGGAGATGACGCGCGAGCGGCGCGGCGCCCAATGTCGCGGTCGAGTGGCGGCGAGCACTGCGGTCGCGCTCGTCCTGGCCGGACTCTGGGCGCTCGGCTCGGTGGCCGCGGATGCGAATGTCAACCCGCCGAAGCCGGTTCCCGCCTGGTACATGACGGCCGGCAACGTCACCGACCTCACGCGTCAGGCGAAGCACAGCGCGTGCGAGTTCGCGAAGCGCCAGCCAAAGAGCCCGCGGCTCCTCCTCCTCGACTTCGGGGCCGCCCAGAAGTACCGCGACGGCGCGTTCGGGGCCTCGCTCAGGGGCATACGCCGCTTCCGCAACGGCGGGATCCTGAAGGCGCTGAAGGCGGCCGCGCGGACCTACCACCGCTGCCACCGCAAGGGCTCGGCGACGATCGCCTACGGCAACACGAACTCGATTCCCGGCTACATGGGCAAGGCCGACACCCGCGAGGCGGGCCTGCACCAGGCCCTGACGGTGGAGCGCCTCGAGCGGTTCCAGAAGAAGGAGCGCCGCTACCGGCACCAGTCGGCCGCGTCGGCGGGCGACATCGAGCCGGGGTTCGGGCTCCCCGGCGTGAGCAAGGCGCTCGTCGAGGGGGCCAACGGCGGGACCCCGTACTACGACTTCGGGAACGCCGGTGGGTGCCCGGGCCAGCCGGGCTCGCAGGGCTGTTACAACGGCTGGGACCTCGGGGACCTCGGCGAGGTCTCGGTGGGTGGCCGGTCGCTGGCGCTGCCGGAGATCTATCGCTCCTACGAGGCGAGCCAGTGGGCCAGAGTGCAGCGTCAGTGGCCGGGCGACTACGCCTTCGAGGGCGTGACCGGGTCGCCGATCGAGCCGCTGACGCCGTCGCAGGGCTGGACGGCGCTGGCGCGCCGCGCCGACCACGTCGGCAGAGAGCTGATCACCATCCGCAACGCCGGCTCGCGGGCATCCGGTCGCGGTGCAAAGGCCAGGCGCCGCGCGACGCTCGGCGGCCCGATGACCGGCACGATCCCGGCGCATCTGGTGCCGGGACCTGAGCCGTTCTTCTCGACGAGCCTCATCCATCCGGTCCGGAACGCGTGGGTCGCCTCGGACCACCGCCGTTTCCTCGCCGTCGAGGCGGGTGCGGACCCCGTGCACCCGTCCACCGGCGTGCTGGGGATCTTCCGCCAGAACTACGTGCGGGTCAGCCAGTCCCAGCGGGTCGTCAGGGTGCTCGGGGCCGGCCCGCTGCGGCTCACGGGCGCCCCGGGGGGCAGCGGCAGGGCGGCGCTGAGGAGCCCGGCCGCCGCGGTTCGCTTCACCGGCGACCGGGGGGCGAGCGGGACGCTTGACCTGAAGACCGGGACGGTGACGATGGACTCGGGCTCGGGGGGCTGACGATGAGGCTCTCCAGACGGAATCTGCTCGGGATCGCGACGGCGGTTGCGCTGCCGGTGCTGGCGGCCGTGGCCCTCGGCGCGACCGGATCGCTGAGCTACAAGGGCTGCATCGCCAACCATGGGAACGACGACTGCCGCGCGCCGCTACATGACTCCTTCGGCAACAACGTGGGCCTCGCGGTCAGCCCCGATGGCACGACGGTGTACGTCGCGGCGGTCGAGGGAACACTCACCGAGTTGCGTCACGGTGCGCGTGGCGGGCTGGCGTTCGAGAACTGCTTGGCCGACGGAGGCCGGCGCGGCTGCCGGGACATCCCGCACGACTCGCTCGACGCGGCGACCGGGGTGGCGGTCAGCCCCGATGGCCGATCCGTCTACGTGACCTCGGCGCAGCGGACGAACGCCGTGACCCGGTTCAAGCAGGAACCGGACGGGACGCTCGTCTATCGCGGGTGCATCGCCAACGGCGGGGCTCACGCCGGCATCGGGGGCTGCAGGCAGGTGCCGCGGAACTCGCTGGACTCCAACGAGGCGGTCGCGGTCAGCCCCGATGGCCACTCGGTCTATGTCGCCTCGTCGGACAGCGATTCGATCACGACCTTCCAACGGAGCGCGAATGGGGCCTTGACCTATCGCGGCTGCGTGGCCAATCGGGGGGCTCACGGCTGCGGCAGGCCAAAGCACGATTCGCTGGGGGGCGCGTTCGACGTCGCGGTCAGCCCGGACGGGAAGTCGGTCTACGCGGTGTCCCTCGAGAGCGACTCGATCACGCGCTTCGACCGCCATTCGAACGGCTCCCTCACCTACAAGAACTGCTTTGCCAATGCCCGTGCGCAGGGGTGCCGGGAGCTCAAGCACGACTCGCTGGGCGGCGCGGACGCGGTCGCGGTCAGCCCGGACGGGAAGTCGGTATACGCGACCGCCCTCGGGGGCGACTCGATCACGGCCTTCGAACGCTCGGCGAGCGGCCGGATCACGCCGCGCGGCTGCTACGCGAACGGCGGCGGCCACGACTGCCGGGCGCCCAAGGTGAATTCGCTCCACGCGTCCGACGGGGTCGCGGTCAGCCCGGATGGAGATTCGGTCTACGTGACCTCGATGACCGGCCCGACGGTCAACGGCGGCGCCGGCGCGGTCACCCACTTCAAGCGCCGTGCCGACGGATCACTGGGCTACAGGGGGTGCTTCGCGGATCAGGGGAGATACGGGTGCCGCGCTCCGCGCCTTGACTCTCTCGGGTCGCCCGAGTCGATCGCGGTCGACCCGAGCGGAACCGCCGTGTTCGTCGGCACCTATGCCCGCGCCGTTTCGTTCTTCCGTTTGGGCGCGGGCGGGTAGCTACGGGGCTCGATAGCGCCGTACGACCAGCGCGCCGTCGGAGAGGACGTGCATCGCGTCGTTCGGCTGCGGCTGCGCGCGTTTCGCCTTTCCGGCGCAGACGACGTTGAGGTAGAGCGGAATCGAGTGGCCGTTCTGCGCGATCGCGTGCCGGATGCGCACCGCACCGGCCTTCGTGGTGCGGCACGGGCTGCTGTACGCGCTGGCGCCATGGGTGCAGTTGAAGCCGTTTGCCTCGGTGAGGTGGCCGCTCGTGCTGACAGCTCCCTTCGCGACGCCGGTCGGCGAGACGGAGTGGGGGCCACGGGTGAGGATCAGGTCGGTGCCGACGAAGCTCGGGTAGGGGAGGGAGGCGATCGTCACCAGGTGCCTGGCGCTCGCCTCGATCACGTCGCCCTTTCGCAGGTTGTTGATGCGCTCCGAGTAGATGACCCGGCGCCCGGCCTTGCCCGACGGTGCGATCGGGATCGAGTGCGACCGCACGTTGGCGGTCCGGTACCGCTTGGGCGGGGGGATGTGCTTGTGCAGCGTGATCGCGTTGAGGCGCCCTTTGTCCTGGCGGACGCTCCCGTCCGGAGTATCGGCCCCGATGACGATCACCTGGCCATCGCGGGCGTGCTTGTGGTCGGCCTCGACCACGAGGTTCAGGTGACAGGTGCTCGGGCGACAGGGGAGGCGGTGCGGATGGCGGATCGTGGTCGGCTTCGGCGGAAAGACCAGCACGCAGTGGTGGTTTCGCTGCGGGCGCTCCTGGTGGCAGCGGAGCGAGTGGGTCTGGGCGATCACCTTGGTGCCCTCGCCGCCGCTGGCCTCGCGGCGGTTCGCGAGGACGATCCGCGCGTCCTCGCGCGGACTGAAGCCGTAGTGGCGGCCAATGCACCGCGGCGTTCCGAGATCGACGCAGGTCGTCGTGATCTGAACCTCGCCGTCGGTCCGCACGATGTCGTGCCTGTGGAAGGTCGGAAGCGCGCCGGGGCCGATGGACATCACGACCCGCTTCTTCGCCCACTTGCGACGGGCGATGGGGACGACCCTGCGGATCTCCGAGTTGTCCCCCGTGGTTGCGAACCGAACGCTGCCGCGGGCCGGCTTGGACGAGGCCCGTTCGCCCGCCTTGGCGCCGGGGCCAGGCGCGGCGCCGGTGGGAGTGGCGAGCAGCATCAAGAGCCCGGATGCCGCGCAGGCTGCGATCGCCCCTCGCCGAAGGCCCCTGCTCCTCACGGCGCGAGTATATGAGCGGTTCGGGCGTCAGCCGCGGACGCCGGCGGGCCGCGCCGCGCGCTTCCGCTGCGGTGCCGCGGCCAGCTCGATCCACACGTCGGCGCCGCCTCTGTTCGCGTTTTGAGCGGTCGCGCTGCCGCCGTGGGCCTCCGCGATCGCCTTGACGATCGCGAGCCCGAGGCCGGTTCCCTCAGTGGACCGGGCGGTGTCCGCCCGGCGGAAGCGCTCGAAGGCGTGGGGCAGGAAGTCGGGTGGGAAGCCGTCGCCCTCGTCGCTGACGTGGATCTCGAGTCGCCCGTTGGCCCCGTGGGACCACACGCGGATCGGCCCCGCGCCGTGGCGCAGCGCGTTCTCGACGAGGTTCCCGATCGCCTGCTCGACCCGCAGGCGGTCTCCCTCGATGGCTTCATCCGACACGTCCTCGAAGCGGAGCTCGCGACCGTCTCGCTCGGCGCGCGCGCTCATGCGGTCGCGCATGGTCGCGAACAGGTCGCTGATCTCGATCGGCTCGAGGTTCAGGTGGAGCCGGCCCTTGTCCGAACGGGCGATGACCAGCAGGGACTCGGCGAGCTGCGAGAGCCGGTCGGCCTCCTCGATGGCTGATGCGATCGCGGCCCGCAGCTCCTCGGTGCTGGCGCCGTAGCGCAGGGCGAGCTCGAGCTCCGCCTTGTGGGCGGCGAGCGGGGTGCGCAGCTCGTGGCTCGCGTCGTCCACGAAGGCGCGCTCCCGCTCGAGCGCTGTCTCCAGGCGGTCGAGCATCTGGTTCAGGGTTTCGCCGAGACGGTGGAGCTCGTCGTGCGCAGGCGGGACCGGCAGGCGCTGGCCCGATCCGGTGTCGGAGACCTCCGCCGCGCGGCGGCGCATCGCCTCCACCGGGCGCAGGGCCGCGCCGACGGTCCAGTACGCGGCCAGGGACGCGAGCAGGAGCGCGATCGGTCCGCCGATCAGGAGCAGCCGGAGCAGGCTCGCGAGGGCCTCGTTGCGATCGCCGAGCGAGGCACCGACGATGGTGATGAGCGTCCTGCCCTCGAACTCGAACGGGCGCGCCAGGTAGCGCTCGGGCTCGGTGTCACCGCCGTGGCTCGGTCGCTCGAAGGTGACCGCGCCCCGTGTGGCATCCGCGGCCTGCGCGGGCGCCAGGAGCGAGTGATGGCCGGTTGGCTGCCGCTGAGGCTGGAAGACCTGCCCCGACGTGGTGACGATCTGGGCGAAGTCCTCGGCGCGGCTGTCGAGCAGGCTGCGAGCCGCTTCTCTGATGCCCTTGTCCGCGACCCGCATCTCCTTGATGACCTGCTGGCTTCGCGATTGGAGGTCCTGGTCGATCGAGTGGTTGAGCGAGGACTCGAGGCGCAGGTAGAGGAAGAGGCCGGTCGCGGCGAGGACGATCGTCATCACCGCGGCGAATACCAGCGTGACCCGCAGCTTGATCGGGATGCGTCTCACGCGCCGCCGTCCTCCCTCAGCCGGTAGCCCGCCCCGCGCACGGTCTCGATGCTGATGGTGGCGAACGGCCGGTCGACCTTCCTGCGCAGGAGGCGGATGTAGGAGTCGACGACGTTGGAACGGTTCTCATACTCGTAGTCCCAGGCGTGCTCCAGGAGCTGGAAGCGTGAGAGCACCTCGCCGGGCCGTCGCATGAACGTCTCGAGGAGCGAGAACTCCTTCGGCGAGAGCTGGATCTCGGTGTCGCCGCGCCAGACCCTCCGCCGCGCCGGGTCGAGCCGCAGGTCGCCGACCTGGAGCTCGGCCGGCCGTTCCACGGCGCCCCGCCGCACCAGGGCGCGCAGGCGGGCGAGGAGCTCCGCGTAGGAGAAGGGCTTGGTCAGGTAGTCGTCGGCCCCGCTGTCCAGGCCGGCGACGCGATCGCGGACGGCGTCGCGGGCCGTGAGCATCAGGATCGGCGCCCACACCCCCTTCGAGCGCAGCTCGCGGCAGACCTCGAAGCCGTCGGCGCCCGGGAGCATGACGTCGAGGATGAGCGCGTCGTACTCGGTGGCGGCGGCCATCCAGAGGGCCTCCTCGCCGTCGCCGGTCACGTCGACGGCCATGCCCTCCTTGCGCAGGCCGCGCTGGATCAGGCCGGCCATCTTGACGTGGTCTTCGACGATCAGAACGCGCATCGCAGCTGCACCCGGAGTGGAGCATCGTGCGTGCAGATGAGAGAACGATGAACGAAATCACCGCGGCTCGCGCAGGAATGGCGGCTTTCAGGTTCCTGTCATCGGAGGCGCGTAGGAACCGCTGCGATGGAACACCCGAAGGAGGTTCACCCAATGAGCATCAGAAGCAAGCGAATCGCGCTCGCGCTCGCCGCGGTCGGGGCCGTCGGGCTCGGCGGCCAGGCGGCGGCGTTCGCGCACGGCAACCCGGCGCCTGTCAAGCGCCACTATCACCCGCACATCAACCCGGCGGACTTCGGCCGCAAGATCGACAACCGCTACCTGCCGTTCAGGCCGGGGGAGAGGACGGTTGCGAAGGGGGTCGCCGAGAACGGCAAGACGCGCCAGCGCGACGCCCAGGTCGTCACCGATCGGAAGCGGAAGGTCGACGGGGTGAAGTGCGTCGTCGTCCGCGACACGATCACGTCGCGCCGCAAGCCGGTCGAGCGGACCTTCGACTGGTACACGCAGGACAAGCACGGCAACGTCTGGTACTTCGGCGAGAACTCCAAGGACTACCGTCACGGCCAGTGGGTCAAGAGCGACGGTTCCTGGGAGGCCGGCGTCAACGGCGCGCAGCCCGGGGTGATGATGATGGCCCACCCGACGCGGGGCGATGCCTACCGTCAGGAGTACTACCGGGGCCACGCCGAGGATCAGGCGAAGGTGCTCGGCGACACCGGTCAGGTGACGGTGCCGGCCGGCATGTACCGGCACACGATCGGCACCAGGGAAACGTCGCGCCTCGAGCCCGGCGTCGTCGAGAAGAAGTGGTACGCGCCCGGCGTCGGCGAGATCAAGAGCCAGGACGTCAAGGGGAGCAAGGAGGGCTTCCGGCTGGTCAAGGTGGTGGGCTGAGCCACCGCATCGGCCGTCCGCTCACTCGGATCAACGATGGATGGATTTCGGCGATGAGGAGCCGGAATCCTGATGCCGGCCCGGCAGTCGGGGCGGCCGGATTTGAACCGGCGACCCCCTGCTCCCAAAGCAGGTGCGCTACCAGGCTGCGCCACGCCCCGATTCGCTGAGTCTAGCCCTGGGCTCGGCCCGGCTGCCGTGTTCTGACGTTTGCCGAACCGACTCTCGGGCACCCGCCAGGAACGAACGGGAGGAAGGAGGCTGGATGCCTGGGTTGATCGTCGGGCCGATGCTGCGTTACCTCGGAGAGGGGGAAGCCACCGTCTGGGTCGAGACCGACGGGCCTTGCGAGGTGGAGATCCTCGACCACTCGGCGCGGACGTTCGAGGTCCACGGCCACCACTACGCGATCGTCGCGATGGAGGACCTCGAGCCGGGAACGAGCTACGAGTACGAGGTCGCTCTGGACCGCGAGGTGAGGTGGCCGGGCCCCGGCGACGACTTCCCTGCCAGCCGCATCCGGACCTTCGATCCCGATGGGCCCTTCGACATCTCGTTCGGCTCATGCCGTGTCGCGGTCCCGCATGAGCCGCCGTACACGCGCACGAAGACCGAGCATCCGGAGGGCAAGGAGGTCGACGCGCTCCGCGTGCTGGCGGGCGAAATGCTCCGCAACCCCGAGGGCAGGTGGCCCCATCTGCTCCTGATGCTCGGCGACCAGGTCTACGCGGACGAGGGCGCGCCCGAGACGCGTGAGTTCATCCGCTCGCGGCGGGACACCTCGAAGCCCCCAGGGGAGGAGATCGCGGACTTCGAGGAGTACACGCGCCTCTACCGGGAGGCCTGGCGCGAGCCGGTGGTGCGGTGGCTCTTCTCAACCGTGTCGACGTCGATGGCCATCGACGACCACGACGTCCGCGATGACTGGAACATCTCGCGCTCCTGGCTCGAGGAGATGCGAGCGAAGCCCTGGTGGCGCGAGCGGATCGTCGGCGCATACATGTCGTACTGGCTCTACCAGCACCTCGGGAACCTCTCGCCGCGCGAGCTCGCCGAGAACTCCGTCTACCGGCAGGTGTGCGAGACGGAGGGAGACGCGGGCGACATCGTCCGGGGGTACGCCGAGGAGGCTGACGAGCATCGCGACGGCTCCCGCTGCAGCTTTCACCGCGACCTGGGGCGCAACCGGGTGATCGTCATGGACTCGCGGGTAGGCCGCGTGCTGGAGGAGGGCAGGCGTTCGATCTTCGACGAGCCCGAGTGGGAATGGATCCAGGATCAGGCTCAGGGCGATTTCGACAACCTCATCATCGCCACGTCGGACCCCTATCTCCTGTCCCACGGCATGCACTACGCCGAGGCGTGGGGCGAGCGCGTGTGCGACGGGGCGTGGGGGTCCCTGGCGGCGAAGTGGATGGAGAAGCTCCGGCGGTCCGTGGACCTCGACCACTGGGCGTCGTTCCACGTCTCGTTCGACCGGGTGGCTCGCCTGCTCCGCCAGGTGGGATCCGGTGAGTTCGGGACCCCGCCGGGATCGATCGTCCTCGTGTCGGGCGACGTCCACCACGCCTACCTCTGCGAGATCGGCTTCCCGCGGGGCTCGGGAGTCGAGAGCCACGTCTACCAGGCGGTCTGCTCGCCGTTTCGCAACCCGCTCGACGCCGGTGAGCGACGCCAGGTGAAGATGGCCTGGTCGCGCCCCGTCTGGGCGCTGACCCGGGCGCTCGCCCGCGCCGCCGGCGCCTGCGACCCGGAGATCCAGTGGCGCTTCCTCGACGGCCCGTACTTCGAGAACCAGGTCGCGAGCATGACGCTGGACGGCAGGGCATCGCGGCTGAAGCTCGAGAAGACGAAGCGCGGAGACCCCGAGCAGACGCGCCTCGAGACCACGTTCGAGCGCGAGCTCTCATCCCGGCAACCGGCCCACCGGTCGGACCCCGTCGCGGCGCTACGCTCCGCCGGCGGGCCCCCGTAGCTCAGTGGACAGAGCGTCGGACTTCTAATCCGAGGGTCGCAGGTTCGAATCCTGCCGGGGGCGTCCAAGAATACCTGCAAGGGGCACCTTTAAGGTGAAAGGCTCACAGGGACCGTGTCCCCAATGTGTCCCGAACTGTGACTGGTCCGTGGGACGATAGGCATGGAATAATGGCTACCGAGGCCCGAGAGAACAGCTATCCGTTGACGTTCTCGGGTCGATAGCAGAGGCGACCGCGAGTTGTGGTCTTCCGCTTTCTGGCTTGTCCCGGCCTGCGGCTGCCATGAATGCGGACAGCCGCACGCCGCACGTGTACGCCGTAAAGGAACCCCAGACCCACGGGCAACGGAAGTCTCGAGGACCATCGGAAGAGGATGGTGGCGTGGCCGCGCCGTCGAAGCGTCCTGGCAATGCGATGAGCGAGAAGCCAAAGCTCCCGGCCAAGCGCCGCTCCCGCGACTACTCCGAAGTGGAGGTGGAGGCAGCGCTACGCGCCTTGGTCTGGTGTAGCGGCAACACCCGCCGCGCGTCCCGGTTGCTGGCCGAGGCAGGCCAGCGCAAGGTTCCACGCGGGACGCTGAAGGACTGGACCGAGCCGGGCGGCCTCTACGCGCATCGCTACGCCGAGCTGTCCGTCGAGCTGCGGCCGGAGATCAACCGCCACCTAGCGGCTGCCCACGAGGCCCTCAGCGCGGCCTATCTCGAGGCAGAGTGGGAGCTGCTTCGGGCGCTCCGGGACAAGATCCCCGAGATGAGGGGAGATCAGCTTGCCAACGCCGGCAACAAGTTCGCGATCGCGGGTGCTGTCCACGCTGACAAGAGCTTTCGATACCAGGGCGAACCGACTGAGATTCGCCATGGCTTGAGCGTCACCGACGCGTTGAAGAAGCTGAAGGCAATCGCGCCCGGGCTGGTCGACGTGAATCCCATCCTGATCGGCGAGGCGGAAATCATCGAGGACGAGCAGCCCGAGCTCGAACCTCGGCACGGCGATCCATCCGACCCTGAGAAGAACTCAGGGTCCATTTAGCGACACTAGAACTACGAGCTCCCCGACGAGCACAAGTCGACGTGTGCTTCAGCCGCATCACCACGCGACGGAAGTAGAGCCGCCAGTCGACAGTTGCGGCGTCGATGAAGCAACGAAGGTCGCGGCTCCAATCGCCACCGATCGGGTTTAGGAGGATGACGAAACGCTTCTGCTTTCACGCGAAAGCAGAAGTCACCTTTCGGCCCAGAACGCGCTAGACGTTCCGCGAGGCGGCCAGGTCGACCAGGTTCGCCTGCGGCACTGTCGACGAGGCCACGATCGCGCAGGTATGGCCTTGCTGGGTCCACGTCACGGTTGTGTGCTCGCCCTCCCGAGCGACGTGGTAGGTGTTGCCCTTGCGCGTGACCTGACGGCCGGGTGGCTCGCCGCCCAGGGGATCGCCGGACACAACCGAGTACCCGAGTCGTGCCCCCTCGGGGTTGCGATAGAAGACGGTCGTCACGGGGCGCCCCGAGAGCGAGTCATCGCGACGCCCGACGGCCGTCCAGCCGAACTTCTGCTGCCAGTCCGGGAACTTCAAGTTGCCGACCTTGGCGTCGAGGACGGGCGGCGAACCGCCGAGCCGCGCCGGCGCCGCCTTGGTCGGGGCGAGCTGCGTTGCCGCGTAGACCTTGGTGAGCGACGGCTCCGTCTCGTTGCTGCCCGTTTCGAGCGCTATCGCGACCGCCGCCAGCGCCGCGGCTGCGACCCCGGCTACGGCCAGACCCAAGCGGTGGCGGCGCCAGAACGGCACCCGTGCCCGGGCGGAGGCGCGTTCGCGTTCGCGCTCGATCCCCTCGCGCAGCGACTGCGGGGCGTGAACGTCCGCCACCGCGGCCGCGATCAGCTCCTCGCCCTTGCGCGCGAGCTCGAGCTCCTCTTCGGTCAGCGGGCTGTCGTTCTCGTCGTGCATTTGGATCAGCCTCTACCGCTTTCGACACCCTCTGGGTGCGATTCCATCCCGCGGGCCACCTTTGCCCGCGCCCGGGACACCCGCGAGGTAATTGTCGCCTCCCTTGTGCCGAGGAGCGCCGCGGCCTCCGCGTAGCTGAGCCCGGTCACGTCGATGGCGATCAGTGCGTCGCGGAAAACATCCGGGAGGCCGGCGATCGCCGCGAACAGTTCGCTCGTCTCTGCGGCCCGCTCGGGCCGAGTTGCCGGACTCGGGTCGACGGGGTCCAAATGGTCATCCAGAGGCTCGGGCGCAAGCCGTCGCGCCGCCGCCCGTCGCGAGTTGAGGAAGGTGTTTCGCAGCACCTGGAGCAGGTAGCCGAGGTCGTCGTCGTTGCGGATCCGGCGCGGTTTGGCGAGTACGCGGGCAAAGGTCTCCTGCACGAGATCCTCGGCTTCAACACGCGATCCGGACAGGGCCCACGCAGCGCGAAACAGGCGATCGATGTGGTCGCCCAGGGTGCTGGGATCGAGCAGGCGCTCCGGGGTCGTCCGCTTGAGCGTACGCGCCGGAGCAGGATTGCGACCTGCGGCTCGCGCCCTTATCGGTGTTGTCGGAGTCGTCACCACGGTGCAATGAAGGCGGGTCCCCGGCCCAACGAGCCGGGGACCCGCAATCTCAGAGCCGGTCTGGCAGCCGCTCAGTCGACCAGCAGCTGAATCAGTCCGCCAGCGTTCTGAACCACGTTGTCCGCGCCTCCGAGGGTGTGGACGTTGAGGTGGTCGGTCGGCTCGGCGTTCTTGACCGAGTCGCTCGTGGCCAGTCCGGTCACATCGACATCAGAGCCGTTGCCCTGGACGTTGATGTTGTCAACGCCGTCCGTACCCTTGACGTCCACGCTATCGACTGCGCCGTCGGTCCCGCCGAGATCCAGATTGGTCTGGGTCACGTCGGTGCCCGTCAGGTCATTGACGAGGGCGGTGTCGGCCCCGGCGAGAGCGTTGAAGTCAACGATCTCGACGTCATTCGTGTCCATGTGGATAGTTCCCTGGGCGCGGAAGAAGTCGAGCCTTCCTCCGTTCGGCGACAACGTGACGTTGTCCGTCCCGGGGGCGCCGTTGAACAGCATCGTGTCGCTACCGTCCTGGCCCTCGATCACGTCGCTGCCCTCGCCCGGATCCCAGCGGAAGGTGTCGTTCCCGCCGCCGAGGTAGGCAGTGTCGTTTCCCCTGCCGCCGTCGATCGTGTCGTTGCCGTCGCCGCCCCTGTACGTCTCGACCTGGTTGGTGGGTGGCCCGGCGGGCGGATTCTGCGCGCCCAGCAGCGTGTCGTTGCCATCGCCGCCCGCGATCGTTGTCGGAGTTGAGTCGCCCGTGTTCGGATCGCCCGTGAACGAGCCGTTCGCGTCGTCGATGCGGACGAGATCGTTGCCGTCGCCCATCTTGACGTTTATCGCGTCGACGGCGCTTCGGTCGAACGAGAAGTCCGCCGAGCCGTTGTCGCCAACGTCGACCTGGATCTGGGTCGGGTCGCCGGCCTTCAGCCGAAGCGCGACCTGCTGTCCTCCATCGCCGCCCTTGACGGAGAGCGTGCCGCGGTTGACGTCCGCACGTACGCCATCGACCTTGTCGTCGTTCGCGCTCGCAAGTGCGGGGATAACGAGCGCCGCGAGCGCGAGGGCGGCGACCGTTGCCGTTGCAATGAGCTGGAGTGGCCACCTGGGCCGTGAGTCGGAGTTCATTTGGGGAGTACCTCCGGATTGGGGTTGTCGACCGCTCAAACGCGATCACGTGTCTCTATTGGCTAGGACACCAGCAGTCCCCAGTCCTTCCCGCGATCGAAAGCGCCCTGCGATCAGTCGCAGTCGGCGCGAGCGCGCGGCCATCTGCTTTCGCGTGAAAGCAGAAGCGCGATGCGTGCGTCTCCCTGAAATCCGATCGGTCTTCAGGTGCGCTCCATTCGACATCTGGATGGCAGAAGGCCATCGTCCTCGGCATCGCTGCCAACAGGTCCGCCTTGCTCGTGGCGACCTCATACCAGCGACGCACGATCTGCACGTTCTCCTGAGATATCGCCTACGCAGTATCTCGCGGGAGGGGCGCATGGCGTGAAGCGCAAATCTCGCGAGCGGCACGGGTGAAGAGAACGGACACCCAGGGAGGCTCGCACTAGGTGCCCGTTGCTATGGAGAGATTGTCGCTCCTGTCGGAGGACCGTCAGAGTCGCACGGTTCCGAGGGCCAAGACATCGGGGTCTTCCCGCAGATCGCGATCCTGAGGCTCTGACCTACTCCCGCAGCCCGGCGGCATCGAGGGCATGGGCTCGCTCGGTGCGGTCGTCGATGCGGGCTACTGATCCCGGGCCGTGAACCCAAGGAGAGTACTGTCCGTAACACTCGTTGAGAGCACCTCCGCCTGGGGAGGGGAGGCATGTGCTCCGTTGTTCCACAGCCGAGCCATAGGAGGAGATCATGGAACAGCACTCGACCCAGGCGGAAGGTACGACCCGACGCTCGCTCTTGGTCAGAGGAGCCGCGGCCGGAGCAGCGATCAGCGTCGGCGGGCTGTTGGCCGATGCGTCACCGGCCCTCGCAAGTGGCGGCCTCACCCACGGGGACGCGGCGATTCTCCGCTTCCTGGCTGCGGCCGAGATCATCGAGACCGATCTGTGGCAACAGTACAACGAGCTCGCCGGCATCCAGGACAAGGAGGTCCCCGGCGGAACCGGGAACCCGGCCTACCACGATGCCGTCGCGGTGCTCGACGAGGACATGGACCAGTACATCCACGACAACACCGACGATGAGATCAGCCACCGCACGTTCCTGAACGCCTACCTGAAGGCGCACGGCGCGGAGCCGGTCCACCTGGACCAGTTCCGCACCCTGCCGAGCAGCACGGCGACCGGCGCGCGGCAGATCCCACGGCTCACCAACCTGATGCAGCTGACCGTCAACACCAGCTTCTGGACCCGCTATCGCAGCGCCTCCAAGAACCCCGACTTCGGCGACACCCTGCCGCAGGCGGTCCCGGGCCTCGCCGTTGGTCAGCATCCGGCGATCCCCCGAAACAACGGCGACCTGACGCCGAAGAAGCACCTGCAAGCGATCGCCAACACGGCGGGGTTCCATTTTGCCTGGGTCGAGCAGGGCGGCACCAGCCTCTACGCGGCACTCGCGCAGCGGGTCACCAGCAAGGAGGTGCTGCGCATCCTGCTCAGCATCGGCGGCAGCGAGATCATGCACTTCCAGACCTGGCAGGACAAGGCCGGGAACGCACCCCCGCTGACCGACCCCAAGACCGGGTTGGTGTTCCCCGACCTGAACGCCGACGGCCAAATACGCCAGACCAACCTGATCATGCCCGAGCCGACGATCTTCCTCGATCGCAAGTTCCCGATCGTCTCGATCATCCGCCCGACGGAGACCAAGGGGGCGGCGATGGGCGCGGCCAAGGCCTTGACGGCCGATGGGCTGTTTATCGGCCAATCGCCGGAGTTCTTCGCCGCCCTACAGGATCTGGCAAAGGCGGCGGACGCGGCCTGACACGGGCGGTCACGGCCATTAGCGCGGCGGAGGGAACGCAGGGGCGGAAGCCGCTAGCTGCGGGGAGCTCAGGGCCGGCGTTGACGGTCGAGCTTGACCTCGGTGCGCTTTGGAGGAGTATTAAGGGTCACCGAGCGATCCTGGAGACCGAGGACTGGCCGAGGAGTCGTTCGAACACCTTCGTGAGATCCAGCGAGGAGACAGAACATGATGAAAGCCCTCCCAGTGCTTCCCGTCAGCCTCATCACCGTCGTTGCGATTGCTGGTTGCGGGGGAGGCAGCAGCAGCTCGAGCACGAGCACAAGCACCGCTGCCACGACGGCTGGGGGTGCGGCGACAATCGACGTCGCCAAGAACCCGCAGCTCGGCCAGATCCTCACCGATAGCAAGGGCGAGACCGTCTACGTGTTCGCCAAGGACACCAATGGGAAGTCCGCATGCAGCGGCTCGTGCGCCGATGTGTGGCCGCCCGTGCCGACGAGCGGGAGCCCGAAGGCCGGCCCAGGCGTCAATGCCTCAAAGCTGGGAACGACCAAGCGCAGCGACGGATCGACCCAGGTCACCTACGACGGCCGCCCCCTCTACACCTACACCGCCGACACGAGCCCGGGGGACACGACCGGCAACGGCGTCAACTCGTTCGGGGCCCTCTGGTACGCCGTCCAACCGAATGGCTCAAACGCTCCAGCAGGCGGCTCGAGCGGCAGCGGCTCCACGACGAGCAGTTCCTCATACTGACAAGCGGCAAGGATGACCAGCGTCTTTCGCGTGAAAGCGGCAGTCGTCTAGCGGCACTTCTGCTTTTCGCGCAAGGCAGAAGTGCCGCGCCTGATCGGTCGCGCCGATTGTGATCTGGTCGAGGACTACGACGTCAGCCAGCACATGCCGCCGGCCGACGGCATCGCGCAGGACTTCCGACGCTTCCGGCGGCCCGCGCCGGCGGGACGAGAACTAAGCCCGGCCGATCAGCGCCCGACCGGGCGTCCTCATCCCCGGTCACCCGAAGGTCGGCCAGAAGGCCCGTCAGGAGTTCTACAAGGGCCACGCCGAGGATCACTTCAAGGTCCTCGAGACCAACGCGCACGTCTCCACCCCCTTCGTGTCCTCCAACCACGCGGTGCGGACCAGAGAGTGGACGCCCCTCGAGCCGAAGGTGCTCGACAACAAATGGTACGTGCACGGGGTCGGCGACGTCAAGGAGAAAACGGTCAAGGGACCGAAGGAGATTCTCCACCCCGTCTCCTTCCATCGCGGCTGATGCTGATGGCTCGCCTGCACCGCTCGCCGGGCGGTGCAGGCGCTCAGCACGTCAGCAGAAAACGCGGAGCGTCATGCGCTGCTCCTGCCAAGCGCACCGGCCCGCCTGCGATGAGCGGCGATCCAGACCGCCGATGCGAGCAGCATCAAGCCGATCGCTGCCGCAGCACCGACCGCAGCGTCGCCCCAATGGAAGCGGCCCGCGGCCGTGCTGACCGGAGCGCCATCGAGGTCGGCGACGAAGGGCACCGCCTTCGAGCCGTCGCGATGCAGGACCGGGCCGCTCGCCGGCGTGGATGGTTGTTCGCTCACATCGCCCACGAACGCCACCGCCTTCGAGCCGTCGCGGTGGAGCGTCTGACCCGAGGCCGGAGCGGCGAGTGCCGCGATCGTGCATGCCGCGACGCCCGTGATGATCAGTCGTGTCCAGAGTGAAGTCCTCATCTGCTTCTCCCTTCGCCGTGTTCTGGTCGATGGCCAAGGGTCCGTGAGGGCGCTGAAATCTCGCTGAAACGCATCCCTGATCCGCGCTCGGAAAGCCTTTTGAATAAGCCCGCACCGGTGGTAACGTGCGCCGGAGGAGAGGGGAATGGACTTCCAGATCCTGGGACCGCTCGAGGTGGGTCGTGATGGCACGCCGGTGGCCCTCGGCGCGGCGAAGCATGGGGCGCTGCTCGCGATCCTGCTGGTGCATGCGAACGAGGTCGTCGCCAGCGATCGGCTGATCGAGGAGCTGTGGCCGGAGCCTCCGGAGACGGCGGCCAACACGCTCCAGGTGTACGTCGGGAAGCTACGGAAGGCGCTCGAGCCGGACCGTGCGCCGGGATCTCCCGGCGAGCTGCTAATGACGCGTGCTCCCGGCTACATGCTTCGCGTCGAACCCGATGAGCTCGACGCCGACCAGTTCGAGCGCCTGCTGAGCGAGGGCAGGAGCGCGCGCCAGGGCAACGATCCCGAGACCGCTGCGGCCACGCTTCGCCAGGCGCTGGATCTGTGGCATGGGCCCCCGCTCGTCGACTTCGCCTATGACCCCTTCGCTCAGGCGGAGATCTCGCGCCTCGACGAGTTGCGTCTGGACGCGCTGGAGGAGCGGATCGAGGCCGAGCTCGCCCGGGGCCGCGCGGGCGAACTCGTGGGCGAGCTCGAGTCCCTGATCAAAGACAATCCGCTCCGCGAGCGCCTGCGCGGACAGCTGATGCTCGCCCTCTACCGCTCCGGACGGCAGGCCGACGCGCTCGAGGTCTACCGGCAGACCAGCGAGACCCTGCGCGAGGAGCTCGGGCTGACTCCGAGCAGGGAAATCCAGCGCCTGCAGACCGACATCCTCCGGCAAGATCCGGCCCTGGACGTTTCGATCGAGGGTCGGGCAGGAGCGAGACAGCCGGCACCGGCCGCGGGCGAAGCCGGCGCGGCGGCGACCGATGTGCGAAAGACGGTGACCGTGCTCGTTGCCCGCCGGCCGAGCCCCCGCGGCATGGATCCGGAGGCGCTCAGCCGCGAGGACAGGCGCTTCGGCGCACAACTCGCGCGGATCGTCGGACGTTACGGCGGGGTGATCGCCAGCAGCCTGGGCGATGAGGTGATGGCCGTGTTCGGGGTCCCCCGGGCCTACGAGGATGACGCGTTTCGGGCTGCATCCGCCGCGATCGAGATCCGTCATGCGTCGGCTCGCGATGAGATCACACCGGTGTCGATTCCACGCGTCGGGATCGCGACGGGTGAGATCCTGGTGAGCGCCTCCGGCGCCGGGGCGCTCTCGGTCGTCGGAGAGCCGGTAAGCACGGCGGGGGAGCTCCAGAGCGCCGCCGGAGCCGGCGAGATCCTCGTCGGCGAGGAGACCGAGAAGCTCATCGGCGGGCAGGCCAGCGCCGAACTCGTCGCGACCGAGGCGGGACCCGCATGGCGACTGGATGACCTCCGGCGGGGGCGCCCCGTCGTCGGGTCGTTGAAGTCGGCGCTGGTCGGTCGCGCATTCGAGCTCGGCCGACTTCGAGATGCGTTCGAGCAGGTCACTCGCGAAGGCAAGCTCGGCCTGTTCACGATCCTCGGCCTGGCGGGTATCGGGAAGTCGAGGCTCGCGCAGGAGTTCGGCGGGGAGTGCTCCGACAGCGCGATCGTCGTCGTGGGCCGCTGTGTCCCGTACGGGGAGGGCATCACCTTCTGGGCGCTGCGGGAGATCCTCGGCCAGCTCACGGCCGGCGATGCGCTCACCGACGGAGGGGAGGCTCGCTCGATCGCAGAGGGGCTTCACGAGGCGATCGGCGGGGGTTCGGTCGAACGCGAGGAGATCTTCTGGGAGACCCGCCGGCTCTTCGCGATGCTCGCCCAAGAGCGGCCCCTGATCGTCTTCTTCGAAGACGTCCACTGGGCCGAGCCCACCTTCCTGGACCTCGTCGAGTACTTGGCCGAGAGAACGCCGGATGCTCCGATCCTCCTTGTTTGCATCGCCCGCCCGGAGCTACTCGAGCAGCGACCCGACTGGGCCCGCGAAGGACGGAACGCGGGATCGCTGGAGCTGGAGCGGCTTCCGGATCGCGAGTGCGAGGCGCTGATTGCCAACCTCGCTCGAGACCTGACCAGGGAGACGAAGACTCGAGTGCTCGCGACGGCAGAGGGAAACCCCCTCTTCATCGAGCAGCTCGTCGCCATGCTCACCGAACGGCACGGCTACGAGGGCGAGCTCTCAATTCCCCCGACGATCGACGCGCTGCTCCAGGCGCGCCTCGACCGGCTCGGCCCCGGCGAGCGGGCCGTGATCTCTCGGGCCTCCATCGTCGGGAAGGAGTTCTCGGCCGAGGCAACGGTTGATTTGCTGCCCGAGGATGCCCGGCCATTCGGCATGCGCCATCTGGAAAGCCTGGCGGCCAAGGAGTTCATCGGTCGCGACCCGAGGGCTGGAGGCGTCGAAAGCCTTCGCTTCCGTCACATCCTGATCCAGGAGGCGGCCTACCGGGCGACTCCCAAGATCCTGCGAGCCGAGCTTCACGAGCGCTTCGCCGGTTGGGTCGAGGACCCGGCTCGGGACGAGGCAGGCGAGCCTGCTGAGATCGCCGGCTACCACCTCGAGCAGGCATTTCGATACCGGGCGGAACTTGGCAGCGTCGGCGAGCGGGAGCTGGCGCTCGCCCACAGGGCCGGCGATCGTCTCGCCGCCGCCGGTCAGCGGGCGTTCCGGCGCGGGGACATGCCGGCGACGGTGAACTTGCTCGGTCGAGCCGCCGCGCTGCCAACCCCCAGGGGCGGCCCCGGCCTCGCGGGGCTGCCCGAGCTCGGCTACGCGCTGTTCGAGATCGGCGGGGTGAATGAGGCGAGCGCGGTACTCGCCGGCGCGCGCGAGCGGGCACGGGCGGACGGGGATCGCCTTGTCGAGTGGCGGGTGACGATCACGCGGCCGCGCATCGAGATGTACCGCGACCCCCGAGGCATAGACCTGGACGCCCTGACGGTGGAAACGGAAACGGCGATCGACGTTCTCCGTCAGCTCGGAGACGAGACCGGGCTGGCCAGGGCGTACATGGTCCTGTCCGACCTTCATTGGAGCAAGGGGAGGCTTCGCGAGACGATCGATACGGCGACCCTGGCGGCGGACTACGCGCGGCGCGCCGGCAATCGCCGCGAGGTCGGATGGGCGCTCGGACAGAACGCCCTCTGTGCGATCCACGGCCCGATGCCGGTGAATGAGGGCCTCGCCTGGCTCGAGCGACTACTCGAGGGCGAGCCGGAGAACCGCACACTGGATGCGAACCTGTCGGGGTTCGTCACCATGCTCGAGGCGATGAGTGGCCGGTTCGATGAGGCCCGCCGGCACATCGACGAGAGCCGCGCGCTGGCGCGGGACCTCGGCCTGATCTGGCAGGCATCGGTCCAAGAGCTGCTGAGCGGATACATCGAACTGATGGCCGGCAACCCGGCGTCGGCCGAGCGCGAAATGCGAGCGGCCGCCGAGGGCTTTCGCGAGATTGGCGAGGGCTGGTTCCTCTCGGTCACCGCGGTCGACCTGCTTCGCGCGATCTACGAGCAGGGACGCTACGAAGATGCCTTTGCGCTGCTCGAAACCGTCGATGAGACGCCTGCTCCCGATTGCGAGTGGCTGGTCAAGCGCAGGGGCGTTCCCGCGTGCCTGCTCGCTCGTCATGGCCAGATCGAGGAAGGCGAGCGGCTCGCCCGGGAAGGCGTGGCGGTGGCCGCGGATAGCGAGTTCGTCGTGCTCCACGCCGATGTCCTCCTTGACCTGGCCGAGGTGCTCGAGCTCGCCGGCAGGCCGGAGGAAGCACGCGAGGCGACTGCCGAGGCCGTGAGCATCTACGAGCGCAAGGGGAACGTCGCCGCCGCGAGGAAGGCACGCGGATTGCTCACCGCAGCCTCGGGCTGACTCGCTACGTTGCCGGTCGGATATCGCCGATTCATCGTCGTTCATCGTCGGCCCCCGCCCTCCAATTCCCCCGATTACGCGGAGCGCCGATGAGCGAGTTGCTCGCGGGCGTCCTGGCGCTGGGGCGGCATCCACCGCCGAACTGGAACTTGTCGCGGCGACCATCCGCTGCTCGGGGGATGCGGAGGCCGGGGCACTCGCTCGATGATTCGTGGGACACCGCGGGAGACGTAGCGGGTCTTCGATCTGAACCTGTGTCGGCCGGGTTGTTGCCCGTAGTACCACTTTGGTACCGACTGCTGTGTCCGATGCGTCCAGATCGTCGACGCACGGGGATGGTGGGGACGCGGGGGACGCCGGCCGAGGCGGAGCCTATCCGCACTAGGCGAAGCGGTGGAAGGGTCGGAGCGGCGCCAGGTCGCCGGTCGCTGAGCCACTCGATCGGCTGGCGGCCCTTCCTAAAGATCCGTCTCGGGGGGCGCAAAGATCACCAGGAGCTCGAGGTCCTCGACGATGTCGACGAAACGGTGCTCGGCAAGCTTGGCCACGAAGGCGATCGACCCGGGCTCGACCGCCTGTCGCTTGCCCTCGACTTCGAGCTCGGCACGGCCCGCGAGCACGTAGTAGATCTCGTCCTCGGCGTGCGGCGTCTGACGATCGATTTCCCCCGCGGAGAGGCGGTAGACGCCTGCGCTGAACATCCCTGCGCGTAGGAACTCGCGCCACTGATCGCCTGCGGCGCGTGCCGCCTCGACGACCTGGTCGAGCTCAACGGCCAGGTGGTGCGGCTCGGGCATGGGCGGATGGTATGTCCGCTAGTCGGGAACGATGGCGACGACCCGCGCGCTTCTGCTTTCACGCGAAAGCGGAAGCGCACAACGAAAGGAGATGGGTGTAGGCTCGGCGCGACGTTTGCACGAGGGCGTGGGTGGCCCGCCTGGTTCGAAGAGCGGTGCCCGCCCGGGTTGAAGAGGGGGACCCACATGCGTCGGATTCGAGATCGTTTGACCTACGCGAACGTGGCCGCGACCATCGCACTGTTCCTGGCCCTGAGCGGCGGCGTCGTGTATGCGGCGAGCAAGATCGACACGAACGACATCGCCAACAACGCAGTCACGGAGAAGAAGCTCGCCAAGCACGCGGTGAGCAACAGGGTCCTCGATAAGAAAGCCGTTGACGCGCCCAACGTAGTCAAGGGCTCGCTCGGCCCGAAGCAGCTGGCGCGCGGGGCCGTCTTCTCCCTGTCGGCCACCGGCGGACCCGTGTCCGCGGCCACCGCCAACCCGATCCAGCTCCAAGGCGACACTTCGTGGAAGGCGAAGACTGGGGAGGCCGACGAGCTGGTCGCGACGGCGGAGGGGCGACTCGCCGACGTCACCGCCAACGACTTCTGCTTCGTCGACATCAGGGTCAGCGTCAACGGCCAACCGAACCAACCGCTGGATGTCCCGTTCCTCACCAGTGACGGAACTACGACCCTGAGCCCCGACTCGGACTCCGACGAGGAGGCGTTCCTCCCAGAGGCTGGGCAGACCCAGACCGTCACCGCCGAGACCCACCCCTCCACACCGGCCTGTGCGTCGGGGTCGACCGTCGACAAGCTCAAGATCGCGATAATCAGGCTGCCGTAGCGCCCAACCGCAACGCTTCTGCTTTGCGCGAAAAGCAGAGGCCCGGGTCGCCGGCGTCGGTCGTGCTAGCGGGCCAGCGTCGTGTGGATGCCCAGCTTGCCGAGCCGCGTGCCCTTTTGGAAGACGTCGGTTGCGAACGCCTGGTTGAGCGCCTTCGCCGCCTTGTGGGTCAGAGACGCGTCAATCCCGCGGAAGGTGAGGTGGCGTCCGCGCGAGGTCTGGCGCCCGCCCTTGAGGGACAGGAACGAGACCCGCTGACCAGCGAGCGACGCGATCAGCTCGGACTCGTCTGTGTTGAGGTTCACCTTGAGCCGCTTCACCTTGACTTGCGCGTTGTCACCGACGAACGCCAGCCCGCCGTCATGCTTGATCCGCGCCGTGAGCCCGTTACGGCTGACCCTGCCCCTACTGATCGGGAACCGCTCGCCGCCACTGACTGCCTCCGCGGGCGCGATCGGCAGGATGCCGATGCCCAGGGGGTCCAGATCGTCGAAGATGTTTGGGTCGAGGACCAGCGTTGTGTGCCCACGTTTGATCGGGACCGCCTCCGCCGGTGAAGCGCCCGCAGCGACGAGCGCGATCGTTGCCAGGACTGCGATCGCCGCGAGCGCCCGCGACCGACCTCTTGCTAGGACCGCCATCTCGTTCCTTCCGGATCAGGTTGCCCGGCACGCGGGCCGTTGCGGCGATAGTCGCAGATCAGCGCTAGCCCGGGTTGCGGCGCGGGCCCTCCTGGTGGTGAGCTTTGCGATTGCCCACGTCGGCTACGCGGGCGCGGACTGAGTCACTTCTGCTTTGCGCGAAAAGCAGAAGTGCCGCTTTCACGCGACAGCAGAAGGATTGAGTTCGCATCGCACGTGATCCGGTCGCAGTCTTGCGCTCGGCGAACGCCGGGGTGTAGGTTGCGGTGGAGACGCGCAATCCCTGCGTGGCTGGACAAGGAAGGGCAAGGATGTCGGCAAAGCTTCGCCGTGCCGCCCCCGTTACGTGCATGTCGCTAGCGCTGATTGCGGTGGCGGCAATATCGGGTTCGGCGCAGGCGCGGACTGCGGCTGACCCCAGCCCTGGTGTGGCGGGGATCGATCGCGCCCCACAATTCACTGGGCTCGCGGCCTCGTTCCTCACCCACCCGCAGCCCGTGAGGGGCACCGACGGGCGCTTCCACATCGCCTACGAGCTCATGCTGACGAACGCGGTGAAGTTCGCGCTCGACGTCAACCGAGTCGAGGTTCGCGATGGCAACACCCACCGGGTGCTGCTCTCGCTCCACGGCCATGCGCTGTCCTCGAGGATGAATTCGATCGCCGGCGCGACGACGGGGGAGAAGCCACCTGATACGACCGTGCTCAGTCCCTCCGGCTCGGCGGTCGTCTGGCTCGACGTCCGAGTGCGACGCAAGGCGGACCTGCCCGATGTCCTGCAGCATCGCGTCGTGGCCTCCACCCGCCCTCCACCGGGCGAGCGATCGATGCGGTTTTCAAGCCGGATCGGTCGCGTCCCGCTGCTGGCCCGAAAGCCGGTTGAGCTGGGTCCGCCCGCGCGCGGCGGCATTTGGGTGGCCGACGAGGGCTGCTGCGACAAGGACACACATCATCGTCGTGGCCTGCTCGTCGTGAACGGCAACGAGGTCGTCCCGCAACGCTTCGCGATCGACTGGATGAGGCTCGATCGGAAGCATCGCGCCTGGGTCGGCGACCCCGCCCGCTTGTCCAGCTACCGCAGCTACGGTCAGCGCCTGATCGCCGTCGCCGCCGGGAAGGTCATATTCGCCGCCGACGGCCGCCCGAACCAAAAGCCGCCGAACGATCCAGACCCGCCGTCGGTCCCGGAGCTCCCCGGCAATCGGGTGATTCTGCGCATCGGGCCGGGGATCTACGTGACCTATGCGCACATGGTGCCGGGCTCGGTCCGAGTCCACGACGGCGAGCGCGTTCGCCGTGGCCAGGCGGTGGGGCGGCTCGGTAACAGCGGCAACTCGGCCACGCCACACCTCCACCTCCAGGTCCAGATCACGCGCAGCTTCCTCAGTGACGGGCTGCCGTTCGTCTTCAACCGCTTCCGACTCCTGGGCCAGATCACCGAGCCGTTCTCGGACTCGAACCTCGGCCTGCGGCCCAACGGAAAGCTGCCCTTTGCCCCGGCCCGTCGGCCGGGTCCACGCCGCCACGAGATGCCGCTTTCGCAGAATGTCGTGCGGTTTCCGTGAAGATGACATGAAGGCGTCTGGCGGCGAAGTCCAAGCCCTCGGAGCCGCTGGGCTGCGGGAGTAGCCCTCGCTTCTGCTTTGCGCGAAAAGCAGAAGCGCCGGCCGGTTCTCATTGCCGGGCTACATGAGCAGTCCAGCGCTCGCCGGCATGGTCGGCGCCCGACGTCCACGAACAGCACTGATCACCTCTGTGCTGTCGATCCCCTGGAGGTAGACCGAAGTGACGCCGAGGTCGCCATGGCCGAGCTGGCGTTGGATCACATTGAGCGGCACTCCCTCGCGCGCCATCTCGACGGCGTGAGCGTGCCGCAGCTGGTGCGGAGCGAATCGACGCCTCACACTCGCCCTGGCCGCTAGCCGCTGGAGTTGAGTTCGCGCAGCCGGACCGGACCACTCCCGCCCTCGGGTCGGACCGCTGATCACACAGAAGAGCGCCCCGATCGGAAGCGAAGGCCGGTGCTCGAGCCAGTGGCGAAGCTGCTCCCAGCCCCACTCGTCCATTCCGATCTCACGCCGCTTTCCGCCCTTGCCGTGCCGGACCACGATCGCGCCGCGGGCTGGATCGAGATCACGCTCGGCCAGGCCGAGCGCCTCTGAGATTCGCAGGCCGGCGCGCCACAAGATGACGATCAGCCCGCGTGCCCGAGCGCCGTGAGCGCCGCCTCCGGCCGCGCGCATGACCGCGACGATCTCCTCGACCCGTGGCGGGTCCGCTGGGTAGCGCCTTCCTCTGTTGCGGGGTGAGCGTCCGGCGTGGTAGCCAGGCATGGTTGCTGGCGAGCGCCGACGGCCTCTGGCATCCAACGCGAGCGATGCTGACATCCGGTCCCTCCTTGAACGTGGCTTGTTCCACTCGGACCAGCCTCGCTCACGCCCGTCTATTTGGCGGCAGAGGGTGAGCTCACGTGTTCCTGAGCTCTTCTGCTTTTCGCGCAAAGCGGAAGCCCGGCTCGCTGCTCTCCATGGTCGCCAACCGGGCCTCGTGTGCCTATGCGACGCCCGGTGATCGCCGAGCGACGTGGCGCGCCTGTTTGTCGTCCGGCGCGAGGTGCCGCTTCGCAGAGCCGATACGCTCGCGGGTGCGGAAAACCAGTTGTCGGGACGGGATCCATGCCGTTCCAAGTGGCCAATCGGACAGAGCTCTATTACGAGGTGAGGGGTGATGGCCCTCCGCTTCTGCTGATTATGGGTGCCAGCGGGTGTGGCGCCGTTTTCGGACGGTTCGCGGAGCTCCTGGCCGACGACTTCACGGTCGTCTCGTACGACCGCCGCGGCAACGGGCGTAGCCCCCGCCCCGCGGCCTGGAATGTGACCTCGCCGGAGGAGCAGGCCGATGACGCGGCCGCGCTACTCGCGGGTCTCGGTCTGGTCCCGGCGGCCATCTTCGGCACTAGCAGCGCTGGGATCTTTGCGCTCGCGGCGGTGATCTGCCGGCCGGAGTCCGTCCGCGGCGCGGTGCTACATGAGCCGGCGCTCTTCCGGCTCGTCGATAACCCGAAGGACGTGCGCGACAGCTTGACTCAGCTGATCATGGAGGCCATGGAGGCGGGCGGGCCGGCAACGGCTCTTGAGCGCTTCATCCGCTTCGCCGCCGGCGACGCAAACTGGGAGCGCCTGGAACCGGGCGTCCAGAAAGCGATGCTCGCGAGTGCGAATACCTATTTCGGCGTCGAGAGCGGTGCATTCGACTCCTACCTTCCCAATGAAGAGACGCTTGCCTCGATCACAACGCCGATCAAGCTTCTCGTGAGCGAGCACAGCCACCCATTCTTTTCCGAAGCCGCCGGCCGCCTGGCGGAGCGGCTCAGCGTCGATGTCACACGGACGCCCGGGACGCATTTTCCGTATCTCGACCATCCCCGAGACCTCGCGCAGACAGTCAAGCCGTTCCTTCGGCGCATCAGTGCGTAAGCCCGAGCCCGCGGGAGCATTACGCGGCGCGGCGTTGTGGACCTCTCCATAGGCCTCGGCAGAAGGTCAGTTCGCGACGGAGCCGAGGTCGAAACGCTCCACTTGCGCTTTCGCGTGAAAGCGACAGTGATCTAGCGGCACTTCTGCTTTTCGCGCAAAGCAGAAGCGTCGCGATCCTTGGTTCGGAATCTGACCCCCGTCCATAGTCCCCGTTTCTCCCATCCTGCTCCGGGAATCAGAACACCATGACTTTCGGAGCGATAGCGGTGCTGATTCTTGGTGCCATCGGCTGGATTGGCCTTGTCAAGGTTCTTGCGGTTGAGCCCATCGTGCTGATGGCGAGAGAACACCGCGCCCGCCGTCGAGTCGTGCAGCGCCGGATATCGGTTCACTTCGGTCGACCCAGCCTCGGAGACAACCAGCTCGGGCACATGGCCTGAACGGCCGCCTGCCCCTCCTGCTTCTCGCTCGATTCGAGCCAGATGCGGGTTCGCGCCGAGGGAGCGCTGCCGCTTTCGCGTGAAAGCATAAGTCTCAAGGTCGCGCGGCTCCGGGGGGGGGCGCTGATTCGGTGGGCCAAGATGCGCGGGAATCGGTCGCTGCTGCCCGCGCATTCATGGACCGGCTGGCGTCCGACCTCTAGCTGCCGTTCTCGGGCACTCACCAACCGGGTGCGGACCGGAGCAGATCGGCACTTGAAGATGGACCCGGACCGGTTGCGGCTTCGGTCGGCGGTCGCCTCCCGTTTCCACCGGGTGCCCGCTAGCGGAGCGTCGTCAGCTCCTTCCCCGCAGCGCCATCACGACGCCAGAGGGACGGTCCCCAATGACCGTTCTCGTACGTGAACTCGACCGCTTCGCCGTTGCTGAACAAAGCGCGCGCTTTGCTGCCGGAGAGGTTGACATGGGTAACCGTGGCTCCCTCAAACGACCGCTCGAACGTCGTCGGCGGACTGCTCGGGTTGGTGGGCAGGCTGCACGCTGGCGTGATCGCCTGCCGGGGCGGCGGGCAGTCGGGTGATCGTCGATTGGTGTAGATGACGCAGGCGAGCGGCGTCCCCAGCGGTCCCGTCGCCATGGCGCACCAGCGCGGGTCCTTCTTCGCGAACCGGGAAGCCCACGTCTTGCCGATCAGCTCGATCTGGTCTTGGTCGGAGAGCGTGGCCTGCGTCTGGGTCGAGGTGCTGGTCGTGCTGGTCGTTGAGGAGCCGCCGCCGCACCCGACCAGGACAAGCACGACGAACACGACCATGGACGAAGCCAGAAGGCGCTGCCGCATGCCCCAGCTGACTTGGACCGGCTGCGGCTTTGGTCGGCGGTCGCCTCTCCCTTTCCACCGATTACCGCGTGCCTCGTGCACGGCGGCGAGGTTACGGACTCTGGGCACCTGTCCAGAATCGCCTGCTCGTTTTTCACGCGGAATCCTGTTTATAGAGAGCCACCTGTCGTTACAAGGCTTCCCGCCCGCACGCCTAGGACCCTCCCCTTGGCGGCGGTCTGCCGCGAGATACTGCGTAGGCGATGTCGCAGGACTTTGCGTTTACCTCGACCCAGCTGCGGTCGTCGCCGTAGGCTGTTGACATGAGCCAGCGACGTAGTAGCGGGTTTGGGCCAATCAAGCAGGTGGGTGTTGGCACCTCGATCGGTTTCCCCCTTCTCGTGATCGGCGTACTGACGCTGCTCATCCTTATTGTGTCTCTGGTCGGGACGGGCACGCTGCTCTGGATTCTTGCGGGCGCTGTGGCCGCACTTGGGGTCCTTGCCGCAGCGTCGCGCTGGGTCCTCTGACTCGGCGTCTCGCGAGATACTGCGCAGGCGATGTCGCAGGAGGACGCCTCGACGCCTGGCATGGGCACCGGCGCCCTGGTCCGGCGGGGATTGGTTCTCGAATATCTGACGCTCGGTTGGAACGTGATCGGGGCTGTCGTGCTGCTCACCACAGCGGTTCAAGCAGGGTCCATCGCCCTCGGCGGTTTCGGGCTGGACTCCGCCATCGAAATAGTTGCGTCGCTGGTGGTGGTCTGGCAGCTGACCGGCGCACCGGGCGAGCGCGACCGGCGGGCGATGCAGATGATCAGGCTGGCGTTCGCGGCGCTGGCCGTCTATGTCGCCGTTCAGTCCGGGCGCACGCTGGCGACGGGTTCCCACGCCGACAACTCCACGCTGGGAACGGCCTGGGTCGCGGCTACCGTCGCGGCGATGCTGGCACTGGCCGGTGGGAAGCATCGGACCCGCGGTCAGTTGGGAAACGCGGTCCTGATGACCGAGGCCCGCGTCACGCTGGTGGATGCGTACCTGGCCACGTGCGTCCTGGTCGGCCTCCTGCTGAGTGCCGCCCTTGGTTGGTGGTGGGCCGATCCCGCCGCTGCGCTTGTGATCGTCGTCTACGCCGTTAGGGAGTCCCGCCAAGCCCCTCGAAGCCGCCGGGCTGCGGGAGTAGCGGCGTCATCGACTTGACCCGCTGACCCTCGGGTGAGAGGCTCGCCCTACACCGGCGGATCGCCGATCGCCGACCAGCCCCAACGGACTCGCCGACGCACCTGGCCTCCGCCCAAATCCCCAAGGGAGGAGTGCCATGCGCAAGTTGATGCTGGCGGGGGTTATTGCGGTGCTGGGCGCGGGCCTGTTCGCGACCTCGGCCTCCGCGTTCGATCACCACTTCGGCGTGCTGGCGAAGGAGAAGTCGGCTAAGAAGGTGGGCGACCGCAAGTATGTCTTCAAGGAGAAGCTCCTTGACCCCCACAACCGCCACAACCGGGTCGGCCGCCTCCGTGTCACGTGCCGAATCACTCAGAGCCGCAACGCGCGCTGCCACGGCGTCTTTCACCTGAACGGAAAGATCGGCGGCTTCGGCGACATCCGAGTTCGAGGCGACTACCAACCGGCGCGAGGCGACAAGCGACTGAACGTCGTTGGCGGCAGCGGTCAGTTCGATGGCGTCGCGGGCAAAGCGATCGTCCACAACACCCGCAGCCCCCGGTTCGAGAAGGCGCACTTCGACCTCACGCGGTAGCACTGCATCCAAATCCCCCGACGAGGGCTCGCTTCGGCGGGCCTTTGTCGGGGGATACTGCGGAGGCGATGTCGCAGGAGAACGTCGGAAAGGGGCGAATGAACCTCCGGCCTGGCTCCCCCGACGAAAGGGACCTGCAATGGCAAGTCGCACAACCACGAGGGAACCCACCGGGTGGGTGATCTTCGGCGCGGTGATGATGTTCTTGATCGGGTCCCTGGACTTCTTTTACGGACTCGCGGCGGTCGTGAACGACCAGGTGGTGGTCGTCGGAGGCCACGGCGCGATCATCGCCGACCTCACCACCTGGGGCTGGGTGACGATGATCCTCGGAGTCGTCCTGGTACTCGTCGCCTTCGGGCTTTTCGTCGGCTCCCAGGCGGCTCGGTTGGCGGCGATCTTCCTCCTCACCGTGAACGCCGTCGAGCAGGTCTGGATTTTCCCCGCCGCGCCGCTGTGGGCGTTCATCGTGATCCTGCTCAGCGTGATCGTGATCTACAACCTGTGCGCACGGTGGACCGAGCCGGTCTGAGGTCGAGCAACCCCGTGGGCTTGCACACCCCCACCGCCCCGGTACGACGAGCCTGCGGGGGATATACGATTCGCGGCGCGATGACAGCAGCCTTGGAGGACAACAAATGCTCATAGCCGCCGACTATCCGTTCCTGAACATCCTCTGGACCATGATCATCTTCTTCGCCTGGGTGGCGTGGATCTGGATCGTGATCACGGTGTTGATCGACATCTTCCGGCGGCACGACATCGGCGGCTTCGCCAAGGCAGCGTGGGTTGTCTTCGTGATCGTCTTGCCGTTCCTGGGCGTCTTGATCTATCTGATCGCGCAGCACGACGGGATGCGTGAGCGCAGTCTCGAGCACGCCAAGACTCAGCGGGCGGCGATGGACCAATACGTGCGCGACACCGCCAGCGGCTCGGCGACTGAGATCGCCAAGGCCAAGGAACTGCTCGATTCGGGTGCGATCACCCAGGCGGAGTTCGACGCAATCAAGGCCAAGGCGCTGTCGTAGGGCGAAGCCGTCGAAGCCGCCGCGCTGCGGAAGTAGGGCGCGGGGGTCACCGGAGTTCCCCGCGCCCGATCTACGGCAAAATGCGGATGTCCCGCCCCATTTGACGGTGCGACCCTGGTACTGCGCAGCACGCAATCTCTCTCTATTGCTGCTACGTAGAACGGACACTTTGGATGGCTCCTGGGTGTCCGTTCGCTTATGCGCTAGAACGGCCAGCGGCTCCGTCAAGCGGCGTACCCCTCGCGGTATTGAGAGGACACACTGCTGGCGGTTGTCGAGCGGCTCGACGCCCTGGAACGCTCTGGGCTGGACTCGGGAGGAGCTAACCGCCGCCAGGGAAGCCATCGGTGCCGAGTGTGTGCAGGACCGAACCCCTGGCCGCTGGTTCGTCGTGTTGCCGGACTGAGGCGAGCGGAGTCGCGCCCGCAGGCCAGTGGGGATACTGCGCAGGCGATGTCGCAGGAGAACGTCGAGGTTGTGCGCAAGGTTTGGGATGCCTACTCGCGTGGCGACTTCGATCAGATCATGGGCTTCAGCGACCCATACGTCGTGATGATCACCTTGGAGGAGGGGCCGTTGTACGGCTTCAACGCGGTGCGGGAGAACTACCGACGGTGGAAGGAAGCCTGGGCCGAGACCACGGTCGAGGAGGTGATCGGGGCCCGAGACCGGGTGTTCGTGATGGCTCGCTTCCGCGGCCGCGGTCAAGCGAGCGGGATCGAAGTCAAAGCCCGTCTCTATGAGGTCTACACCATGCGCGACGGAACGATCCTCCGTGTCGATGAGTTCCACGAAAGAGAGCAAGCCCTCGAAGCCGCCGGACTTTCGGAGTAGGCAATGTCGCAGGAGAACGTGGAGCTGGTGCGGCGCTCGTTTGAGGCTTGGAACGAGGGGGACGTCGATGCCATCCGTCGCTTCTATGCCGAGGATGCCGTGATCCACACCGGAATCACCGAACTCGGCACAACGTTCGAGGGCGACGATCCGATCGGACGCTGGGCTGCTGAGATCCGGGAGACCTGGGCCGAAGTTCACTGGGAGATCGAGCGCATCTTCGAGGTCGGCGACGTGGTGGTGATCTTCCATCGCGGGATGGGCGTGGGTCGCGAGAGCGGCATCGGGGTCACGCGCGAACTGACGACTCTCTTCCAGGCCCGCGACGGCAAGATCGCAAGCGAACGGATCTACCTGGACCGCGAGGAAGCCCTCGAAGCCGCCGGGCTGCGGGAGTAGACCAGTGTCGCAGGAGAACGTCGACAATCTTCGGGCATTCCTGGAGACCTGGGACCGCGACGGCAACATTCGAGCGTTCGTGGACGCAGCGAACCGGGGCGAGGCCGACATGTCCGTCCTCGATCCGAAGGTCACCTATGAGGACACGAGCCTTCCCGATCACGTTGGCGAGACGTATCGTGGCCACGAGGGTGTGATCCGGGCAACGGAACGCTGGATCGAGCCCTACGAGGAACTCACGAGCAAGTTGGAAAAAATCGTCGGCACGGGGAACCGCCTCGTCTCCATTCACCGAATCCGAGCGAGGGCTCGGCACACCGGGATCGAGCTCGAAGCGCGCATCGCCTACCAGTGGACGTTCCGAGATGGGAAGGTCATTCACTTCAAGTCGTCCAGTCCAGAGGAAGCCCTCGAAGCCGCCGGGCTGCGGGAGTAGGCGATGTCGCATCGGTTCGCCCGCCGTTTCGCGGGACCCGTCGCATCGGTTACCGCAGTCGTGCCATCGGGGTCGAGACGGTCTGCTCATATAGCCTCTTCGCATGGCCGAATCGAGCGACGATTTCCGCTCCCGCGTTCAGGAGTACAAGCAGGGGCTTGAACACCTTCTGGTCGACGCGCAGGTTGCGATCGACCGGCAAGCGCCGGACCTCCTCGACAAGGCCGCGGCGACCGCGAGGAACCTCGCCCAGCGCCTGGACGACATCGCGACCGAGGCCCGTCGACGGGCGGAGGGGCGAGAAGCAACGCCGGGACCCGCAACGCCGAAGCCAGCCTCAGAGTCGGATTCCGGAGGCGACGCCGCGCCGCCGGAGGAGGCCCTGGCGGAGGACGCCGCTACCGAGGGCGAGGAGCCTTCACCGAAGGCCCCGGAACAACCCCCGCCGTCCTCGGGCGAATCAAGTAGCGGCGGCTAATCCGCGCGGCTCATCGAGGGGCCACATTGGCGCGACGTGATCCGGGGGACGGCAGCCGCGACCTAGCTCGCGCGATGCCCGACTCGTTGGCGCAGAAGCCGGATTAGTCCGGGCGACGGCGGCGGAGCAGCCATCGGTCAACTGAGTCCCGGCGCCGCGCGGGAAGAAATCAAGCTCCGCGGCGTCCTCATCTATGAACGACCCCTTTACCGACCAAAGGAGAACGCCAATGACCCTCAGCCGAAACACCTGGATCGCAATCGGAGTCCTCATGGCGGTCGCTGCGATCGTCGCGATAGGTCTATTCGCCTCGGGCGGTGGTGGCGGGGGCGGCGTCTACTAACCCGCGCTGAATCGCGGCCTAGCGCGTAGGGCCTAAATGAGATGACCGATCAGCAAGCACGTGAGTTCGTAGAGAAGCTGGCGGTGCCCGAAGCGACCGAGCCGCCGCCCTGCCCCATCTGCGGGCGCGCTCACCCGCTTGAAACCGGATGCGCACTCTCGGCTGACCGCCGTCGCGAAGCCGCCGGGCTGCGGTAGTAGGCGACGCGGCTTTTTTGGGTCCGTTCCCGGCTCACTGTTCGGGACACGCACCTACGGCCAAGTTTTTCAGCGTATGAAGGGTGCGAAGGTGTCGGCGCAGGGCATCTTCGGGGCTGCGCTCGGGATTGAGCCATCGACGGCGCGTAGAACGGCGAACGCGGAGAGGTCAACCCCCTTCTTGCTCAGAAACTGCTTCGCCTTCAGCGAGTACTTGGCGAGAAGATTGCGGCTGTCCTTGCACTTCTGCTGCAAGGAATCCAGGGCGTCGCCGTACTCGGCGATTATTGGATCGCCGGGATCAAGCCGCCCTCCGGTGTCCACCGAGGCGAGCTTGTACTCGATGCTGGAGGAGGAAGAAGGCGATCCACCGGCCTCGCTATTACCTCCGCCCGCTCCGTTGCTGGCGCCGCAGCCGACGAGAACGCCAACCGCAACGGCGACCACTACGGAGGCAGGGAATCGCATCTCAGGGCCGATCCTCGCCCTTCGCTTCCTCGCCGCGGGCGTGTACTCAATCCCGCTCGTCTGCTGTCCCGGCTTCTTCCCTCGCGGCCCCTTGGCCATCAGTCAGCATGTTAGGCCGGGGCAGGCGGCGCGAAGGGCGAGCGTCAAGGCGCTGTGATCGCTGAGGTGCTCGAAGCCCGCGCTCCATCCTGCGGGCGTGGCGTCGCCCAAGCGGATACCCGCAGTGCGGGCAGGTCTCCGCGAACCGTCTGCGGTGCACGCCGTAGAACCTGGCGCCGCAGTGGTGGCAGCGACGCCTCATCGCTCCCACGCCCCGACCGTCCGCGGGGTGGGCCTCGCCGCCATACCCACAACGATCCCGCTGATCGCATCTCGTAGCCGCAATCATGGGCACCTCCTTCACGCCCTTCTCAGAACAGCAGCGTTGTCTCGGATCGAAGGTAACGCGCTCAGCAGGCCCATCTACCGTAGATCAGCGCAGAGTCAACACGTGAATACCCGCGGTGTCCGATCGGCTCGCGCCGTAACCCCCTGCCCATAGCGAGATACTGCGCGGGCGATGTCGCAGGAGAACATCGAGCGTCGGGAGCCGCACCGCCGGGCCTTCGACTGGGCGGAGCCCTTGACGCGCTGCCGCAGCGACGGGATGATCGGCTGGAAGGCGATACTTCCCTGAAAGGAGGTCGGGATGTACGCGACGGTGCGCCGGTACGAAGGAGTCACCGATCCTGAGGAGGCGGGGCGGCGAGTAGCTGAGGGCTTCGTGCCGCTGATCAGCGGAATGAAGGGATTCGTGGCCTACTACTGGTTCGATGTCGGGGATGGTGTGATGTGCTCGACCAGCGTCTTTGAGGACCGCTCCCACGAGGAGGAATCCAACGAGAAGGCGGCAGGATGGGTGCGCGAGAACCTGTCCGAGGTGCTTCCCAACCCGCCCACGATTACCGCCGGTCACGTGGTAGCCCAGGCCTGAGCGGCCGAGGCTCATCCCCGGCACTGGTCCAGGCTTTCGGCTCCCGAGATGGTGCCCTCGGAAGCCGCCGGGCTGCAGGAGTAGGCCGGGCGTCGTGCATGTCCATGCTCGATATGAGAGCCTCCGTCGTCGAACGGAATCGACGCCGGAAGGAGACGCAATGCGCAAGTTGAGACTGGTGATCGTCGGGGCGCTCGCTATCACGGCGCTTTCCGTGGAAGTGTCGTCGGCGCAGGCGACGGGATCGGTCAGCCGTTGCACGGGGACGCTTGCCTCCGGCGGCTATGGCAGGCTGGTCGTGCCCGCTGGTGCCACCTGCGACGGAACCAATGCAAAGATCTGGGTCCGCGACGGCGTCCGGGTCCACCAGGGGGCCACCTTCGTCCTCGGGCAAGAGGGGGGCACCGGCACCGGAGTGATCCGGCACAAGATCCAGGCGAACGCTCCCGCCTCCCTGCAGGTCCACTTCGCCCACATCTGGGGCGGCGTGAGGATGTACGGCGGCAAGGGGCAGTTCTCGACCGTCGAGGACAACACCATCCGGGGCGGCGCGGTAACGATCACCGGATACTCCGGGTTCTGGTTCGGGTTCATCCGTAACGACGTTCGCGGCGACGTGAGGCTCAACAACATGAAGATGGGCGATCCGGACGCGAACGAGTTCGTCACCAACAAGATCGTGGGCAATCTGATCTGCCACGGCGACTCGCCCGCGCCTCAGGTGGGTGATTCGCACGGCCAGCCGAACGTGGTCACGGGGCAGAAGACCGACCAGTGCGCCGGTCTGTGACCTTCGACCGGTAGCCCGGTTCGACAGTACATGTGAGCCCCCGGGCTGCGGAAATGGGGCATCGGCCCCTCCCACCCCTGGGACCAGAGGTAGCGACCGGCCTCCGGATCGAGCTTCCTGCGGAGTCGGCTCGCGTGGGAGTCCAGAGTCCGAGTCCTCCCCAGCGAGCGAAATCCCCAGACGTCGCGTAGAAGCTCCTCCTTGGTGAAGACTCGGTGGGGATCGGTCGCGAGCGCGCGCAGCAGCGTGAACTCCTTGTTGGCGGCGAAGGTGTGTCCGCTCTCCGCCGCTTGCGGAAAACCGCTCTAGAGAGCGGAATTGACGGTTGCTATCTCCCCCTCAATGCGGCTGAGTGCGGCGGGGGCAGTTGCCACCCTGTTGCCATCCCAGCCCAATCCGCCTAGTTCGAGCGGGCCGCCGATGCCCTCGTCAAGCAGGTGGATATAGGTGTCGAGCGTGAAGCTCGGCGCATGGTGCCCGAGCCACCGCTGCACTTGCTTGATGTTGCGACCTTGCGCAAAGAGCATGGCCGCGCACGTGTGGCGGAGGCTGTGGAAGCCCGCCCACGGAACGCCGGCTTCCTCAGCGGCCGGCTTGAGGTAGCGCCGCATGAGATTCGCATGGTTCGGTGGGTTGCCACGCGACGAAGCGAAGACGCGATCGTCGTCACCTGCGTAGCGGGAGCGGGTTCGAGCGGCTTGCAGGTCGCGGGCGAGCTCGACACTCAACGGAATGTCGCGGCGCCCGTACTCGCTCTTGGGGGGCTTCTCACGGCCCTTGACGATCGCTCGGCGCACCATCACCCGGCGTTGCGAGCCGTCTAGCACGAGATCGCGCCAGCGAACGGCGACCATCTCAGAGAAGCGAACGCCCGTAGAGGCAACGAAGCGGAACATGAGCCGCTTATCTGGATGAGCCACCCGCAGAAACATGGATAGCTCCTCGCGTGAGAGGGCCTTTGCCTTTGCCCGCTCAGATTCCTCTTGGATCTTTGGGCGGTGCGGAATTACCGCGCCGTCAGCGGGGTTGTGGCGAATGTCGCCTTGGCGCTTCGCCGTCGCGAGGCAGGCTCGGACGGGAGCAACGATCCGACGAATGGATGCATCGCTCAGCGCCAGCGGTTCGGGCTTCGGCGCCGGAACCGCGCTCACCGGAACGTTGCGCTTCTCGGCCGCCTTGCGCCGCTCGTGCTCCGCGCGGCGCCGTCCCTGCTCCTGCTCATCCGCAAGCCAGGCGATCCATCGCGTGATGTCGCGCGGCGTGAGGCTTGAAACCGTGCGGCCCAACCTCTCGTCTAGGAACGGGTAGGCATACGCCTCAAGGTCGCGCCGATATGAGTCACGGGTTCCCTCCGTGAAGCCCCGCTTTCCCGTGCCCTGGTAGGTGTCGATCCACTCCTCCACGTACTCGCGGCAGCGGCGACGGCTGAACTCTTACCGAGAGGACATCCAGAGCGAGCTCGGTCCCTTGAGGCCGGTCGTCGTCGCGACGGCTCGGATTCCAGCCGGTCATGCGATCGCGGCGAAGGACGTGGAGAACCTTCTGGAGGTGAGGCGGATTCCGGAGCGGTTCGCCCCGGTCGGGGCGCTCGCGATCCCGCAGCAGGCGGCGGGTCGCGCACCGGCGACGGCCATTCCGGCCGGCTCCTACCTACTGGTCGGCCAGCTTCACGAGTCGAACAGGGGCCGCAAACGCGATCGACCCGCCCGGCTCGGCCCTGGGCGCAAGCCGGTCGAGATCTCCGTCACCGGTGCGGAGGCCCTCGGTGCAGGCAGCGCGGACCCGACCGGCGCCCGGGTGGACGTGATCGTGACCACGGAGCCCGGTCCCGGGGGCGGGCGCGGCCGGACGTACGTCGCGGCTAGTGGAGTGAGGCTCCTGGACCTGGCTGAGGCCGGCGACGGCGATGGCTCGGACTACTCAGGGTCGACGTCAAGCTCGTGGACCGCCACGCTCGCGCTCACGAGGCGGCAGGCACTTCGGCTCATCCAGGCGGAGAACTTCGCGCGCGGCGTGCGGTTGATCGCGAGCTGACCGCGCCCGATAACGTCGGCGCCGACCCGTGGACGTCGCGATCCGATCCATTCACCTGATCGCCGCAGCCGTTTGGGCGGGCGGCCTCGTATTCCTCGGCGTGGCCGCGGGAGTAGCCCGCAAGACGATCCCCGACGAGGAGCGCATCGCCTTCTTCAGGATGCTCGGGCGCCGGTTCGCATTCATCGCCGCCGCGTCGGCGCTCCTGCTTGCGGCCACCGGCGCCGACATGGCGTCCGACCGCCTGGCGAGCTGGAGCGCGCTGGTGGACACGAGCTACGGCCGCATCCTGCTCGCGAAGATCGTCCTGTTCGCCCTCGCCCTCGCTGAGGCGGCGGTCCACAGCCTGGTTCTCGGGCCGCGGATTGGCGCACTGCGCGAGGCCCTGCTGGCCTCGCCCCGGGACGCCGCGCTTCAGGACCGCCTGCGCAGGACGGCCGCGGTCTCGGGGGTTCTGTCGGCGCTGATGCTCCTCCAGACGATTGCGATCCTGGTGTTGGCAGCCGACCTGGTCAGCTAGCGAGCGCCCGGTCGAACGCCCGCTGCGCGTCCTCGCCGAAGACGCAGAACACGACCCGCTCCAGGTCGCTGTCCCCCTCGAGGTGCCGGCGAACCTCCTCGACCTCGATGCGAGCGGCCTCGGAGATCGGGAAGCCGCCGACCCCCGTGCCGAAGGCGACCAGCCCGAGGGAGCGGGCGCCGAGCTCATCCGCGACGCGCAGGGTGCTCGCGGTGGCGGATCGGATGGCCTCGGCGGACGTGGGGCCGCCGAGCCGCATCGTTGCCGCGTGAATGACCCAGCGCGCCGGGAGCTCGCCGGCGCCGGTCGCCACCGCCTGCCCGATCTCGATCGGGGCCACGCGGTCGCTCTCGTCCTGGATGCTCCGACCGCCGGCGCGGACGACCGCACCGGCAACGCCGCCGCCATGCCGAAGGTCCGTGTTCGCCGCGTTGGAGATCGCGTCGACCTCGAGCTTGGTGATGTCGGCCTGACGCGCCTCGATCTCCGCCATCGCAGGCAGCGTAGCCCCCTCGGCGCACCTACTCGAACCCCGGGGCGCTTCGCCGGCGGCGGGGGTTGACACGGTCGTGGGGGTCGTTGAACGTCACGCCGAGTCGCTGGCCGCGGACCTTCGCCGCCGGCTGCTGGAACGCCGTCGCGCCGAGGCCGCCGCCGGGCGCCCGAGCGGCGAGGAGCTGGAGGCCGCCGTTGCCGAGCTGGTCGACGACCACGCGGCGGCGCTCTCCGAGATCCGGCGCGAGCAGGTCCGGGAGTTGATCCTCCGCGACACGGTCGGCCTCGGGCCGCTCGAGGAGTTGCTTGCCGATCCGGCGGTCGAGGAGGTGATGGTCAACGGGCCCGACGACGTCTACGTCGAGCGCAGGGGGCGGATCGAGCGCACTGAAGTGAGGTTCGAGTCCGAACGCGCCCTGCGTGACGCGATCGAGCGCATCCTCGCGCCGCTCGGCCGGCGAGTCGACGAGCTCAGCCCGATGGCGGATGCCCGCCTCGGCGACGGCTCGCGCGTCAACGTGATCATCCCGCCGCTTTCGGTGGACGGGCCCGCGCTGTCGATCCGCCGCTTCGAGGCCGCCCGTCCCGACCCCGACGAGCTCGTCGCCTCGGGCACCCTCACCGCCGAGCTTCGCGACCTTCTGGCAGCGGCGGTCGGGCAGAGGCGCAGCGTCCTGATCTCCGGCGGCACGGGATCGGGGAAGACGACCCTTGCTCAATGCCCTGTCCGCCTACATCGACCCGGCGGAGCGTGTGGTCACGATCGAGGACGCGGCTGAGCTCCGGCTGCGCCAGCCGCACGTGGTCCGGCTCGAGAGCCGCCCGGCGAGCGTCGAGGGCAGGGGAGAGGTGACCATTCGTGACCTCCTGCGGAACGCGCTCCGGATGCGTCCCGATCGGATCGTGATCGGGGAGGTGCGCGGTACCGAGGCTCTCGATCTCCTCACCGCGCTCAACACGGGGCACGACGGCGCGCTCTCGACCGTGCACGCCAACTCGCCCGAGGATGCGCTTCGCCGGATCGAGACCCTGTCGCTCATGGCGGGCATCGGCCTGCCGCACGAGGCGATCCGGGAGCAGGTCCGGCGGGGGATCCAGCTCGTCGTCCACCTCGCGCGCGGTGGCGATGGAGCCCGCAGGGTGGTGGCGGCCGGCGAGGTGGTGTCGGCGGCCGGCGGCGTCGGCGTCCGGGAGGTCTGGACGCGGTGAGCGGCGGGATCCTTGGGGTGCCGGTTCTCCTCGCGGCCGCGGCGGGCGGCATGGCCGCGGTTGCCGTTCGTGAGGCCATCGTCGCCAGCCCGGCCCTCGGCCGTTGGATCGCGGCGACGGTGGAGCCGCTGCGCCGGGCGGGCCGCGAGGGCTACGCGCCCACCGACGCCGAGCGGCGGCGGCTCGCTGTGCTCGGGACCGTTGCGCTCCTGATCGCGGGGTTCATGGCCATCGGGCCGGGACCGGCTCCGTTCCTGGCGCTCGCCGGCCCCGGCGCTGCGGCCTGGGCAGTGTCCCGGCGGCGGGCGCGCTACCGGGTCGCGGTCGAGCGCGGGATGCCGCAGATCGCCACCGCCGTCGCCGACGCGCTCGCGGGCGGGCGCTCGGTCCGCGCCGCCCTGGCGTCCGCGGGAGCGTCGATCGAGGGCCCGACGGCGGCCGAGCTGGCCCGCGTGCGGGCGGACCTCGAGCTCGGCACGTCGACGGCCGATGCCCTGGGCGCGCTCCAGGCGCGGCTCCGCGCGACGCGGGTCGACTCGTTCGCGGCCGCGCTGCTCTCCCAGCAGCTCGGCGGCGGCGACCTCGCCGGGCTCCTCCGGCGGTTCGCGGCCTCCGCTGCCGAGCGCGACCGGGTCGCCGCGGACGCGCGCTTGGCCACCGCGCAGGCTCGCTTCACCGGCCTCCTTGTCGTCGCCATGCCGACCGGCGCGGCGCTCTTCGCCGAGCTGATCCAGCCCGGGTTCGTCGGCGCGCTGCTCGCCAACGGCGCGTCGCTCGCCCTCCTGGCGATCGCGACGGCGCTGCAGGCGGGCGGCTTCGCTGCGATCCGGCGCCTCAGCAGGATCGAGGACGGCTAGACGTGCCCGGCGGCGGCGCTGCCTTGATCGCGGTTGCGGTGCTCCTCGGCGCGGCCGGCGTGTGGGAGCTCGCGGGGAGCAGAGGGGAGGAGGTTGGCAGGGCGCTGCGATCGACCGCGGAGTCGCTGAGCGACGGCCGCCTGCGGACGCTCGCGGAGGCGGCGCTTTGGCTACGGATCCCCGAGCGGCTCGAGCGCGCGGGGCTGGCGGGGAGGGTCACAATCGGCGCGGTGTTCGCGGGCAAGCTCGGCGGGGCGGCCCTCGGCGCGATGCTGGGGTTGCTCGCCGCGCCAGCGGCGCCAGGCCGGCTTGGGATCGTCGTGATGCTGGCGCTCCCCGCGGCCGGGTTCGTGGCACCCGAGGCGCTCCTGGAGCGCGCGGCCCGCCGGCGCGCGGCCCGGCTGCGCGCCGCGCTGCCGGATGCGCTCGACCTCCTCGCGGTGGGAACGGCGGCCGGCCGCAGTCCCCAGCGGGTCCTGGGGGAGATCTCGAGCGCCGCCACACCGGGCGAGCCGCTTGCCGCGGAGCTGGCGGTCGCCGTCACCGAGATCGAGTGCGGCATGCCGCAGCGCGACGCGATCGCGCGCCTTCGCGACCGCGTGCCGGGCGCCGGCCTCGGCGCGCTGGCGTCCGCCCTGGAGCGGTCGCGGCGCTTCGGGTCGCCCCTGGCCGAGCAGCTACACGAGCAGGCATCGTCGCTGCGACGCGACGCGCGCCGGAGGATCGAGGAGCAAGCGGCGCGCGCCGCTCCGAAGATCCAGCTGGTGGTCGCGCTGGTCCTCGTTCCGTCGGTCCTGCTGATGATCGTCGCGGGACTGGTGGCGAACTCGGACGCCCTGTTCGGAGCGTTCTGAGCCGCAGTCCCTGCAACCGCGGTTGCAGATTCAGACCCGCTTCCCCTACTTGCCTATCTCCGTCCGGGGCTGCGAAAACACCTCTAGCAAGCCATTCCCGTCGATTCCTGCCGGCCGGTAGCAATTCCGTCCGACGGATCGTGTCCCATTTGTGCCCAGATTGTGTTGCAAAGTGGGGCTCAGTGGGGTAGCGTGGCGATTCGATCTGACCCAAGGACCGGGGTGGCGAGGCTCCTCCCACCTAGCCACTCCGGTCCAAAGCTTTCACCGGCGGCGACCGCCGCCGGAGCCACGGGACCGACACGGAAGAGGATCAGGGTTTGGCGTTTCGAGGCCACTACGAGCACAGTCTCGACTCCAAGGAGCGGATCACCGTCCCGGCGCGTTTCCGCGCGGAACTCGCGAACGGAGCCGTTCTCTCCGCCGGCCTCGATCCCTGCATCGAGATCTACCCGACGGCCGAGTACACGAAGTTCGAAGAGCAGGTCCTCAGCGAGCTCAACCCACTCAGCCGCAAGGGCCGGATGATGCGGCGCCGCTTCCACGGCCGGTCGCACGACGAGACCCTCGACTCCGCAGGGCGGGTACGGATCCCGAAGCACCTGATCGAGCACGCCGAGCTCGAGGAGGGCCCCTGCGTGGTGATCGGCGTCGCCGACCACCTGGAGATCTGGAACACCAAGGCCTGGAACGAGCACGACGCCGAGATCGACGAGACCGCGACCGAGATCGCCGAGGAGCTCGCCGGCGGGCCAGGCCCCGGCTGAGGAGCTTGGACGCTCGATGGGCACACTGATTCTCATGCCTATGGAGCACGTCCCAGTCCTGGCCACGGAGCTGCTCGACGTCCTCGACCCACATCCCGGCGAGACGGCGATCGACTGCACCGTCGGCGGCGGAGGCCACGCCCGGGAGGTCGCTGAGCGACTGGGATCCGGCGGAACCCTGATCGCCATCGACCGCGACCCGGTCGCCGAGCGGCGCTTCGCCGAGCTCGAGGACGAGCTCGAGCCGCAGGCCCGGTTCATGCGGGCTGACTTCGCCGATGCCCTCGTCGCCCTCGGCGAGGAGGGCGTGCGGGCCGACGTCATCTACCTGGATCTTGGCGTGTCTTCCCTGCAGCTGGACGCCGCCGAGCGCGGGTTCTCCTACTCCTACGACGCACCGCTCGACATGCGCATGAACCCGGAGGACGAACTCTCCGCCGCCGACCTCGTGAACGAATGGCCCGAGGAGCGGATCGCGACCGTCCTGCGCGAATACGGGGAGGAGCGGCACGCGCGCTCGATCGCCCGCGAGATCGTGCGACGCCGCCCGCTGCACACGACGGCGGAGCTCGTGGAGGCCATCCGCGCATCCGTCCCGCCCGCCTATCGGTTCGGCCGCGGCCATCCCGCCAAGCGGAGCTTCCAGGCCCTTCGCATCGCCGTCAACGGCGAGCTCGATTCGCTCGACCGGGTGCTCCCCGCGGCGTGGGACCTGCTGCGCGATCGCGGTCGCCTGGCGGTGATCTCGTTCCACTCGCTGGAGGACCGCCGCGTCAAACGCTTTCTGGCGGACCGCATACGCGGCTGCGTGTGCCCTCCCGAGCTCCCGGTGTGCGTCTGCGGGCGCGAGCCGGAGGCCGAGCCGCTCACCCGCAGGGCGATGGCCGCGACCCCCGAGGAGATCGAGCGCAACCCCCGCTCGCACTCGGCGCGGCTCCGCGGAGCACGGAAGCTGCCCAGGGGTACGGACACCGACGACGAAAGGAACCTCGCCTCATGACTCCGGCCGCCACGCAAGCCGCCCGTAGCGCCGCCGCACCGGTCAGAGCTCCTGCACGGCGAGCGCCGGCCCGGCGTCCCTCATCCCCAAGGCCACAGACCGCGCGCCAGCGGCGTCCGCGCACGTCACGTCCCTACGCGGGGACGCCGATGCCGGCACGACTTGTCCCGCTCGCTGTCGGAACGACCGCCGGCGCGGTCTCCGGGCTCGCCGAGTCCGGCCTGGTGCACCGGCTCACCCGTGGCCGGATGTGGATCGGCCTCCTCACGACCCTCCTCGTGGGCATCGTCGCCATCAACGTCTTCACGCTCAGCTTCAACGCCACGGCGAGCAGGACGACCCGCCAGGCGGACGTCCTCCAGCGCCAGAACTCCGCCCTTCAGGGGCAGATCGCCGCCGCCGGAGCCTCGAGCGACCGGGTGCAGACCCTCGCGGGCAAGCTCGGAATGATCGTGCCCGCGCCCGGCGCGATCGGCTATGTCGAGGCCGGGCCGAAGGACGCTGCGCTCGCCGCCCAGCGGCTCGAGTCCGGCGCGATCACCGCGGGCGCGCCGGCCGCCGCTTCATCGGCGTCCGTGAGCGCGACCACCACGACGACAACGGCCGCCCCGACGACCACCGGCACGACGGCCGTCCCGACGACGACGACTCCGACCACGACCACACCGGTCGCGACGCCGACCACCGCCACCACCACGCCGACCACCACGACGCCGACGGCGACGACCACAACGCCCACCACGACCACCGATCCGGCGTCCGGAACCGCCACCGGCGCCGTATCGACCCCGTAGCGGAGCCGCTGGATGATCGAGCGCCGGATCGGGCTCCTCTTCGCGAGCTTCCTGGTGCTGCTCGTTCTCGCGGTTGGCCGCGCCGCCTGGGTCCAGGGGGTCCAGGGCGGCGGGCTGAGCGCCGACGCTCAGAGCCAGCAGATGGAGACCGTCCCGGTCCCCGGGCTCCGCGGATCGATCCTCGATCGCAAGGGCCGTGAGCTCGCGGTCTCCGAGGACGCGGTCGACGTGATCGCCACTCCGTACCAGGTGAAGGACCCGCCGCAGATGGCCCGGAAGCTCGCGCCAATCCTCCACATCTCCAAGCACGACATCCTCAAGAACCTCAACAGCGGCTCGTCGGGCTTCGCCTACCTGGCCCACGAAGTCGACCTGTCGGCGGCGGGCAGGATTCGCAAGCTTGGGCTCACCGGCGTGACCACGGTGCCGGCGAGCCGGCGCGTGTATCCGGAGGGCAAGCTCGCCGGCCAGGTCATCGGGACCGTCGGGGTCGACGGCCAGGGGCTCACGGGGCTCGAGGCGGCCGACAACACCATGCTCGGCGCCACCAACGGCGAGCAGCGGGTGGTGCTCGACGGGCTCGGGAAGGCCATCGAGCGCAACACGATCTCCACCGCGACCGACGGCCAGAACATCAAGCTGACGCTGGACGCCGCCATCCAGGCGCGCACCGAGGACGTGCTCGCGAACGTCGCGCGGACCTACCAGCCGCTGGGCGCGACCGCGATCGTGATGAACCCGCGCAACGCGCAGATCCTCGCGATGGCCAACTGGCCGACCGTCGACCCCAGCGACCCCGCCGGCGCCAGCCCCCAGGCCCTCCAGAACATGGCCACCGGCTTCACGTACGAGCCCGGCTCGACCTTCAAGGCCTTCACCGTCGCCGGGGCGCTCATGGAGCACCTGGTGACGCCGAGCACCGTGTTCGACCTGCCGGTCGAGCTCCAGGTGGCGGACCGGACCATCTCCGACGCCGAGCCCCGCGGGCCCGAGAGCCTCACGGTCGCTCAGATCCTGGCCCAGTCCTCGAACGTCGGCGCCGTGAAGATCGGGCTCGAGGTGGGCGCCCAGCACTTCTATGACTGGGTCAGGAAGTTCGGCTTCGGCCAGCCGACCGGAGTCGCCTTCCCGGGCGAGGAGCAGGGCATCGTGCCGACGCCGTCCGAGTTTTCCGGCTCGACGATGGGCAACCTGCCCATCGGGCAGGGCCTCTCGGTGACCCCGATGCAGATGGCCGCCGCCTACTCCGCGATCGCGGACGGCGGCGTCCTGCGCGCGCCGCAGCTGGTCCTCGACGAGGACGGCCATCCCGTCGCGGAGCCGAAGGGCCACCGCATCATCAGCTCCAAGTCCGCGTCGCAGATCCGGACCATGCTCGAGGGCGTGCTCGCGCCCGGAGGCACCGCCTCCGAGGTCAGCGTGCCGGGCTACACGCTCGCCGGCAAGACGGGCACCGCCCAGGTGGCCGAGAACGGCACCTACTCGGACACGAAGTTCGTCGCCTCCTTCGTGGGCTTCGCCCCGGCACAGGATCCCAAGCTACTCGTCGCAATCGTGGTGAACCAGCCAACCCAGGGCAGCTACTACGGCGGCACCGTAGCGGCCCCGGCGTTCGGCCAGATCGCGAAGTTCGCCCTGCCCTACCTGGGGATTCCGCCGGACCAGGGAACCAGCCCCTGACGACCATACAATCGCGGCGATGAAGCTCCGGGAGCTCCTCCTCGGCATGGACTTCGCCGGCGTCGAGGGGGATGCGGACGCGGACATCGCCTCGCTCGCCTATGACAGCTCCAGGGTGGCCCCGGGAGCGCTGTTCTTCTGCGTTCGCGGTCAGCGCGCCGACGGCCACGACTTCGCCCCCGCGGCGGTCGAGCGCGGCGCCGCGGCGCTGGTGGTCGAGCGCCGCCTCGAGCTGCCCGTTCCCCAGGTGATGGTCGCCGACGCGCGGGCAGCGATGGCGCCGATCGCGGTGCGGTTCCGGGGCGATCCGACCGCCACCCTCCGGGTCGCCGGGATCACCGGCACCAACGGGAAGACGACGACGGCCTTTCTGGTTCGTCACATCCTGGAGGCGCAGGGGATTCAGACTGGGCTCCTGGGGACGGTCAAGAGCATCGTCGGTGGCGTCGAGGAGGAGGTCGAGCGGACGACCCCGGAGGCGATCGACCTGCAGGCCACGTTCCGCAGGATGCTCGACGCCGGCGACACCGCGTGCGCGATGGAGGTCTCCTCCCACGCGCTGTCCCAGAACCGCACGGATGGCGTCCGCTTCGCGGTCGCCGTCTTCACCAACCTCACCCAGGACCATCTCGACTTCCACTCGGACATGGAGGACTACTTCCGCGCAAAGCGCCTCCTCTTCGTCAGGGAGGGGGGCAACCAGATGACGCCGGCGGTCGCCGTCGTGAACGTGGACGATCCGTACGGCGCCCGGATCGCGGCCGAGCTCCGCGAGGCCTCCGAGCCTCCGTTGCGGACGTTCTCGCCTTCGGGGTCCGGCGAAGCGGACTACCGGGCGCTGGGCGCCTCCTTCGACGCCTCCGGGTCGCGCTTCCGCTGCGCCTGGCCCGGGGGAGAGGCCGAGGTCCGCACGCCCCTCGCGGGCCACTTCAACGTCGAGAATGCCCTCGCGGCGATCGCCGCCTGCCACGCCCTCGACGTCTCCGTCGAGGCGGCGGCGGCGGCCCTCGGCGCTGCGGATCGGGCCCCGGGGCGCTTCGAACCCGTCGAGGCCGGCCAGCCGTTCGCCGTGCTCGTCGACTACGCCCACACGCCGGATTCGCTGGACAACGTCCTCCGCGCGGCGCGCCTGCTGACCGAGAGGAGGCTCGTCTGCGTCTTCGGCTGCGGCGGCGACCGCGATCGCGACAAGCGCCCCAAGATGGGCGAGATCGCCGCGCGCCTCGCCGACCGGACCGTCGTCACCTCCGACAACCCCCGCTCGGAGGACCCCGAGGCGATCATCGCGGACATCCTCGCCGGCATCCCCGGCTACGCGAGCGGAAACGGGCATGGGCGCGAGGACATCGCGGTGGAGCCGGACCGCCGCGCGGCCATCGCCATCGCGCTCGCCGAGGCGGAGCCGGGCGACACCGTGGTGATCGCCGGCAAGGGACACGAGCAGGGCCAGGAGTTCGAGGGCGGCCGGAAGATCCCCTTCGACGACCGCACGGTGGCCGCCGAGCTCCTCGGCGAGGCCGCGGGCCGGCCGCGATGATCGAGCTGTCCCCGGAGCGCATCGCCGAGGGCGCCGGCGCGCCGATCGCCGCCGCGGGCCAGGGCGGGCGCCCCGAGCGCGCGGTGATCGACTCACGCGAGGTGGGGGAGGGGGATCTCTTCTTCGCGCTACAGGGCGAGCGCGCCGACGGAGGCGAGTTCGCTGCCCAGGTGCTGGACGCCGGCGCTTGGGGGGTCGTCGTCGATCCGGCGCGCGCGCGGCTCCTGACCCGCGACGGGGAGACCGGCCGGGGCTGGGTCCTGGCCGCCGACGACCCACTGGCTGCGCTCCAGCGCCTTGCGACCGCCTGGCGCCGCGAGCTGGGGTGCCGGGTGGTGGGGATCACCGGCTCGGTCGGCAAGACGTCGGCGAAGGACATCTGCCGCGCCCTGCTGCCAATGCGAGTGCACGCCAGCCGGGAGAACTTCAACACCGAAATCGGGCTGCCGCTCGCAATTCTCGAGGCACCTCCGGAGACCGAGGCGCTCGTCCTCGAGATGGCGATGCGCGGCCGCGGGCAGATCGCGCAGCTGTGCGAGATCGCCGAGCCCGACGTCGGCGCGATCACGAACATCGGTCCAGTTCACCTCGAGCTCCTGGGGACGATGGAGGCGATCGCCGAAGCCAAGGCCGAGATCCTCATGGGACTGCGCGACCGTGGCCGGGCGGTGATCCCGGCCGACGAGGAGGCGTTGGAACCCCACCTCCACGAGCAGTTCGTGACGATCACCTTCGGGCCCGGCGGCGACGTCTTCTGCGTCAGCCAGACCGGCGACGGCCGTTCGATCGATGCCGTCATCGGCACCCCCGACGGGGAGGAGCGGTTCGAGTTCCCGTTCGGCGAGGCCCACAACCTCCAGAACGCGCTGGCGGCGATCGCGATCGGGACCGCGCTGGACGTCCCGCCCGCCGAGATGTCGCAGCGGACCTCGCGGATAACCTTCTCGCGCCTTCGGGGCGAGCTGATCGAGCTCGCCGGGGAGATCGTCGTCGTGAACGACTGCTACAACGCCAATCCCATCTCGATGCGCGCTGCCCTGGAGCACCTGGCATCCCTCGATACGGCCGGACGCCACGTGGCCGTCCTCGGGGAGATGCGCGAGCTCGGGTTAAACGCTGAGGGCTACCACCGCGAGATCGGCGCCCACGCGCGCCAGCTGGGCGTCGAGCCGATCCTCGGGGTGGGCGAGCTCGCCCGCGACTACGCGCCGGACGCCTGGGCGCCGGACGCCGAGGCTGCGATCCCGCTCGCCGAGGCGATGGTCGAGCCTGGCGACGCCGTCCTGGTCAAGGGCTCGCGGGCGGTCGGCCTCGAGCTGGTCACGGACGAGCTGGTCGCGCACCGGGGGACCGGAGGCGGGTGACGACGCTCGCCCTCGCATCCTCCGCGGTCGACCGTGGTCAGATCCTGATCGCCGGCATCGCGGCGATGCTGATCACGATCTTCCTCGGTCCGAAGTTCATCGAGTTCCTCCGTGATCGCGAGTTCGGCCAGCAGATCCGCGAGGAGGGCCCGCAGGAGCATCACGCCAAGGCCGGGACGCCGACGATGGGCGGCCTCATCCTCTTCATCGCGATCGCTGTCCCGTACCTGGTGCTCGGCCCGCGCGACACCCAGAGCCTCGCCGTCTTCGGCGTCGCGATCGGGGCCGCCGCGCTCGGCTTCGCCGACGACTTCATCAAGGTCACCAAGAAGCGCTCGCTTGGCCTACCCGCGCGCTGGAAGCTGCTCGTCCAGATCGGCCTCGCGCTCGCCCTCTGGTGGGTCGCCACCGAGCAGGTGGGCCTGGACCCGCGCCTGCAGGTGAGGATCTTCGATGCACAGCTCTACATCGGCCCGGTCCTCTATGTGGTCCTGGTCTTCCTGGTGATCGCCGGAGCGTCGAACGCGGTCAACCTCACCGACGGACTCGACGGCCTGGCTGCCGGATCCTGCGCGATTGTCCTGCTCGCCTACACGGCGATCACGATCATCAGCGGCCAGAAGGGGCTGGCGCTGCTGTCGGCCTGCCTGGTGGGCGCCTCGGTCGGCTTCTTATGGTTCAACTCGTTCCCCGCGTCGATCTTCATGGGGGACACGGGCTCGCTGGGGATGGGGGCGGCGATCGGCGCGTTAGCCGTGATGACGCAGACCGAGCTCCTGCTGATCATCCTCGGCGGGATCTTCGTGATCGAGGCGCTGTCGGTCGCCATCCAGGTGTTGAGCTTCAAGCTGTTCCGGCGCCGGGTGCTGCTGATGGCCCCCGTCCATCACCACTTCGAGATGATGGCCTGGTCGGAAACGAAGATCATGTTGCGCTTCTGGATCGTGGCGGCGGTCTGCGCGGGCATCGGCTTCACGCTGTACCAGCACTCGATTTCGTAGTCGCCTACTGGTTCGGCAGCGGCGACCCCGCGAAGACGAAGAACCACACCATGAAGGCCGCGGTCACCACGACCGTCGTGAACACCAAAGCCGACTCGATCGCGGTCAGGCGCTTCTCGCCGGGCCGGTAGGGCTCGTCGCGCATGCTGCGGTTCCACGCGTAGCGAGTCGGCGGGCGGCGCTCGGCCTCCTTCGGCTCACCGCGGGCCACGATCCAGCCGGCGACGAACAGCAGCGCGAGGTAGGTCAGGACGATCCCGGCGAAGATGATCGCCGCGGTGCTGCTGTTCACCGTGTCGGCGCCGCTGCCCTGAAGCTTCGAGCCGATCCAGACCCACAGCAGCGGCACCACGAGGCCGATGCCGAGAGCGAGCACGATCGCGATCGCCAGCCGAATTCCGCGGCCGCGATCGCTCTCCCTCGTGCTGTCCTCGCTATCCGCCACCGTAAGGCGCCGGACGAAGGTTCCCACACGGCCGGCCGCGAATCTAATGCCATGAACGCGAGCACCTCCAAGAGGCCCAGGCCGGGCCTGCCGCCGGGCCCGTACCTGGTTGTCGGGCTGGCCCGCTCGGGGCAGGCCGCGGCGCTTCTGTTGGCGTCGCGGGATCAGGAGGTGATCGGCTGCGATGCGGGTTCGCCGGCGGGCCTGGAAGGGCTTCGGGATGCCGGCGTCGAAGTTCACCTGGATACGGATGGAGTCCCCCTGCTCGAACGCGCTCGCTGCCTGGTCAAGAGCCCCGGCGTACCTCGCGAGGCGCCGGTCGCGCGGCTGGCTCGGGAGCGTGGGATCCCGGTGCTCGGCGAGCTCGAGCTGGCCTGGCGAGTCCTTCCCAACCGGTTCGTCGCGGTGACCGGAACCAACGGCAAGACCACCGTGGCCGAGTTGCTCGGCCACGTGTGGCGCACTGCCTCCGAGCCCGTCGCGGTCGCCGGCAACGTCGGGACCCCGCTCGCATCGCTCGCCGGTGAGATCGCAGAGGAGGTGACGGTCGTCTGCGAGGCCTCGAGCTTCCAGCTCGAGGACGCCGAGGCGTTCGCGCCGGAGTGCGCCGTGCTCCTCAACGTCACCCCCGACCACCTCGACCGCCATCACGACTTCGAGGACTACCTGCAGGCGAAGCTCCGCATCTTCGCCAACCAGGGGAACGACGACGTCGCCGTGTTCAACGCCGACGAGCCCGCGCTCGAGGGCAGGGACCTGGGCGGCTGCGCCCGGCGGATCCCCTATTGCCGCGGAGCCGACCCGGATTGCGCCGTCTCGATCAACGAGGACATTCTCTTTCTGGGGCCCGAGCCGCTGATGGAGGTCGCCGAGCTGTCGCTGCCCGGCCCGCACAACGCCGACAACGCGATGGCGGCCGCCGCCGCAGCGACGGCGATGGGGATCGATCGCGGGTCCGTCCGCGAGGCGCTCCGGACCTTCCCCGGCGTCCCGCACCGGCTCGAGCGGGTGGCGGAGATCGACGGCGTCCTCTACGTCAACGACTCGAAGGCGACCAACGTGGCCGCGGCGGTGGCCGCGCTGCGCTCGTTCGATGGCGGGGTGCGGGCGATCCTCGGCGGGTCGCTCAAGGGCGGCGGCTTCGAGGGCCTGGCCGACGCGGTCGCCGAGCGCTGCGTCGCCTGCTACCTGATCGGCGAGGCGGCGGATGCCCTGGCGAGCGACCTGGCCGGCTCCGGCGTCGAGCTGCGTCGCAGCGGCGATCTGGAGAGAGCGGTCCGCGAGGCCGCCGGCGCCGCCGTTGCCGGCGAGGTGGTCCTGCTCGCCCCGGCGTGCGCAAGCTTCGACGCCTACCGCGACTACGAGGAGCGGGGCGAGCACTTCCGCGCTCTGGTCGAGGAGCTCGGCCGGTGAGCGCCTTCTCGCTCGGCCGCCTCGGGCCCCGGACGCGGACCAAGTCCGGCTCGCAGCCGATCGAGTACAGCCTCCTGCTCACCGCGACGCTGTGCCTGCTGGCGTTCGGCGTCGTGATGGTGTTCAGCGCCAGCTCCACGACCGCGCTGCTGGGGCAGAGCGGGGACAGCGCCTACTACCTGAAGCGAACGTTGGCGGTCGGCGCCATCGGCCTTGTGCTCATGAGGCTGATGTCGGTACGCGGCGCCAAGGTCATGCGACCGCTGACGGGCCTCCTGCTGATCGTCTCGTTCGGCCTCCTGGTCGCGGTGATGCTGCCGGGCATCGGCAGCTCGGCGAACGGGGCGCAGCGCTGGATCGGTGCCGGGCCGCTTCAGATCCAGCCGTCGGAGCTCGCGAAGCTCGCGCTGATCCTCTACGGGGCGAACCTGCTGGCGATCCGGCCGCAGATGACGCGCAGTGTCCGGACGCTGGTGCCGTACCTCGCGGTCGTGGGGCTTGGCTGCCTGCTGATGATGGCGGAGCCCGACCTCGGGACCGCGATCGTGGTCTCGCTGAGCACCGCGGCCCTGCTGGTCGCATCGGGGGTGAAGATCAGACATCTCCTGCTGCTGGCCGCCGCCCTCGGGGCGATCGTGCTGGTCCTGATCCTGATCGAGCCCTACCGGATGCAGCGGCTGACCGGGTTCCTCAATCCCACCGGCGACCCGAGCGGCGCCGGGTTCCAGGCGATCCAGGCGAAGATCGCGATGGGCTCCGGCGGCTTCTTCGGCGTCGGTCTCGGCCAGAGCCTGCAGAAGGCCTTCTACCTCCCCGAGGCCCACACGGACATGATCGCCGCGGTGATCGGCGAGGAGCTCGGGTTCGTCGGCATCGGCGCGCTCCTGGGGCTCTTCGGCCTCTACGGCTACGCCGGGTTGCGCACGGCCCAGCGCGCCAAGGACCGCTACACGAAGCTGCTCGCCGCGGGCCTTACGTCGATGGTCCTGATCCAGGCGATCGTCAACCTGTTCGCGGTCATGGGGCTGGCCCCGCTGACCGGCGTCCCGCTCCCGTTCGTCTCCTACGGGAACTCCAGCCTTCTGGTGATGCTCGCCTCGACCGGCCTCCTGCTCAACATCGCGAAGGGCGGCACCGCCGCGGCTTCGGCCCGCACCGGAAGCGGCGCTGCGAGACTCCGGGTCGTCGACGGCGGTCGAGCGGCTCGCGGCAGCGCGAGCACCGCCGCAGGAAGGAAGGCCACGAGCCGTGCCAAGAGTCGTGATAGCCGCGGGGGGGACCGCGGGACACGTCGTTCCAGCCCTGGCCGTCGCCGACGCGCTTCGAGATAGCGGCGCCGAGGTCTCGTTTCTCGGCACGCGCGAGGGCCCGGAGGCGCGGATGGCGCCAGAGGCCGGTTATGCGATCGACTACGTCCACGTTCGGGGAATCGAGCGCGGCTCGCCGCTGAAGGCGATCGCCGCGGGAGCCCTCGCCGTCAGGGCGACGGGCACGGCTCGCGGTGCGCTTCGCCGGCGGGAGGCCGACGTGGTGATGGGGGGTGGCGGCTACGTGGCGGGCCCGGCCGGCCTGGCTGCGCTGTCGCTGCGGATGCCACTGGTGCTCACCGAGGCCGACCGCCATCTTGGGCTCGCCAACCGCCTGCTCGCCCGCCGGGCGCGTCGTGTGTGCCTTGCCTTTCCGATTCCGGGACGGGAGGGGGAGCGGTATCTCGTGACGGGTCGGCCCGTCCCGGCAGCGGTCGGCAACGCTGACCGCAAGGGCGCGAGGGAGCGATTCTCAGTCGCGGCCGACGATCGCTGCCTGCTCGTCTTCGGCGGCAGCCAGGGCGCTCGCTCGATCAACCTCTGCGCTCTGGACGCCTTCACCGGCGATGGACCGGCGGCTACCGAGCGCGACTACCACGTGCTCCACATCGCCGGCAGCCGCGACTACCAGCTCGCCCGAGAGCGCGTCGACGGCGCCTCCCGGGTCGAGCGCTACACGCTCCTCGAATACGAGCCGAACCTGGCCGACGCCCTTGCCGCCTCGGATCTGGTGCTGGCGCGGGCCGGCGGCTCCGTGTTCGAGGTGGCGGCCGCCGGGCGGCCGGCGATCCTCGTCCCCTACCCGTACGCCACGGCGCAGCACCAGCACGCGAACGCCGCCTGGATGGCCGACGCGGGCGCGGCGCTCGTCATCGAGGACGACGCGCTCGACGCGGCGGCGCTCGCCCGCACGGTGGGAGAGCTCTTCGCGGACAGCCAGCGCCTGCGGGACATGTCGGCGGCCTCGCTTTCGCTCGCCCGGCCCGACGCCGCGCAGCGCATCGCGGCGGAGATCGTCCAGGCTTCCCGGCGATGACCGACTGGCGGGACCGAAAGCTGCACTTCATCGCGATCGGCGGCGCGGGCATGAGCGGGCTCGCCCTCGCCTGCCGGCGGCTCGGTGCCACCGTCTCCGGCTCCGACCGCTCCGACGGGCCCTACATGGAGCTCCTGCGAGCGGCCGGCCTGGACCCGCGCGTGGGCCACGACGAGGGCGCCGTCCCTCCAGACGCCGACGTGGTCGTCTCGACGGCCGTGGGGCCCGACAACCCCGAGCTCGCGATCGCCCGCGATCGTGGCCAGCGGATCATGCACCGCGGCGAGTTGCTCGCCGAGCTCTCCTCGATGAAGAGGCTGATCGCCGTCGCCGGGACCCACGGCAAGACGACGACCGCCGGGATGCTCGCCCACGCGCTCGTCGCCATCGGGGCCGACCCGGCCTTCCTGCTCGGCGGCGAGCTTCCGGGGGCCGGCGAGGGCGGCGCGGCGGCCAACGCCGCGTGGGACGCCGGGGAATGGATCGTGGCCGAGGCCGATGAGTCCGACGCGAGCTTCCTGCGCCTGCGCCCCGAGATCGCGGTGGTGACGAACGTGGAGCTCGATCACCACTCGCACTGGTCCTCGCGCGCCGAGCTGATCGATGCGTTCGGGCGCTTCTGCGCACCCGCCTCCGGTCTGGCGCTGCCTGCCGACGGGAGCCTCGACGCCCTCGCCGAGGGCCAGCGGGTGGTCGGGTTCGACGCTGACGCCCCCGGCCCGGCACTCGAGCTGCGCGTGCCGGGGCGCCACAACCTGATGAACGCCCGAGCGGCGCTTGCCGCGATCGAGCTCGCGGGCCTCGACGTCGATGGTGCGAGCGCGGCCATGGCGTCGTTTCCCGGGATGCTCCGTCGCCTCGAGCTCAAGGGCCGGCGCGACGGCGCGACCGTCTACGACGACTACGCCCACCATCCCACCGAGGTGGCGGCCGCGCTGGCTGCGCTCCGCGAGCTGGGGCCGAGGCGCCTGATCGCCGTATTCCAGCCCCACCTGTACTCGAGGACAAAGGCGCTGGCGCCCGGCTTTGGGCGCGCGCTCGCCGCGGCGGACGAGGTCGCCGTGCTCGACGTCTACCCGGCGCGTGAGGAGCCGGTGGGGCCGCTGGCCGGCGTGAGCGGCCTCGACGTCGCGCGCGCGGCCGCCGACCACGCCGGCGGCAGGCCCGTCTGGTGGCTGGTGGACGCCGAGCGCGCCGAGCGGGCCCTCGCCCCCCGGCTGCGCGAGGGCGACGTGCTCGTCACGATCGGCGCCGGCGACATCTACCGCTTGGCAGACCGGCTCGTGGAAGGCGAGTAGGAAACCCCGTGGAGGTCCCCGAAAACGTCCAGGCCGACTATCCGCTCGCGCGGCTGACGACGGTTCGTGCCGGGGGCGCCGCCGACCTGTTCGCGAGGCCCGCGAGCGATGAGGAGCTGATCGAGCTCCTGCGCTGGGCGCACGAGGGGAAGCTCCCGGTCGAGGTGGTCGGGTCGGGCTCCAACCTCCTGGTATCCGACGACGGGGTCCGCGGGCTGGTGCTGAAGCTCGACGGGGAGCTGAGCTCGGTCGAGCGGGAGGGAACTCGCGTGGTCTGCGGTGGCGGCGCCCGCCTGCCGTCCGCGACCGCGAAGGTCGCGCGATGGGGACTGACCGGGCTGGAGTTCGGGATCAACATCCCGGGGACCGTCGGGGGAGCGGTGCGGATGAACGCCAACGCCTACGGCGGCGAACTGGATCGGGTCCTCGAATGGGTGAACGTGTGCACCCCGGCCGGCGCCGAACGACGCGTGCCCGAGGACCTCGGCTTCTCCTACCGGCGCTCCAACCTGAGACCGGGGGAGGTGGTGTCCCGCGCCTCGTTCGGCCTGGCGGACGGGGACGTCGAGGAGATCAAGGCCACCCTGGCGACCATGCGGGCCCAGCGCCGCGAGGCGCAGCCGTCGGGCATCAAGACCTTCGGCTCCACGTTCAAGAACCCGGCCGACGACGGCCGCACGGCCGGGCAGCTGCTCGAGGCGGCGGGCTGTCGGGGGCTTCAGGTCGGCGGCGCGCGGTTCTCGCCCAAGCATGCGAACTTCGTCGAGAACGCCGCGGGCGCGACGACCGCGGACATCGTCGCCCTCATGGCGGAGGGCCGGCGGCGGGTGCACGAGGAATTCGGCGTCGTCCTGGAGCCCGAGGTGCAGATTCTGGGCGACCTCGAGTGGCCCGACGGCTGGGATCTCGAGCCCGAGGACTGAGCACTCAGGCAGGAGCCGTCCTGGGCGAGGGCGAATATGTCGCCAATGAGCACCCCCGCCGCAACGGCCGCGGGCAGGCGGCGTGCCGGCGCCGGGTCCAGCCGATCGCCGGCGCGGCCCAAGTCACCTCGCAAGCCTCCGGCCAAGCGATCTCCGCGCAGCAAGCCCGCGGCGCGATCCCGTGGCTCCTTCCACCTCTCGCTGGGCTCGTGGCGGACCCGGCTGATCCTGGTCGCGATTCTCGCCGGCGCCCTGGCAATCGCCTACTTCGCCTGGTTTCGCCATTCGTCGTTCGTCGCCGTCGAGAACGTCAAGGTCGAGGGCGTGTCCTCGGCAGACTCGGACCGCGTCACGGCCGCGCTCACCGACGCCGCCAGGGGCATGTCCACGCTGGACGTCAACGCCTCCAAGCTCGCGAGCGCCGTGAGCGGGTTCCCCACGGTCGCATCGGTGACCGCCGACGCCAGCTTCCCGCACAGCCTCACGGTCCACGTGACCGAGCGCACCCCCGTGCTCGCGGCGAGCGACGGCGACCGTCAGGTCGCGGTGGCCGCCGATGGATCCCTGTTGCCGGGAGTCGACACCCCGGGCACCCACCTTCCGGTGCTCAAGGTCGACCAGATGCCGGCGTCGGGCCGCCTTGGGGGAGAGGCCCTCGACGAGGCGCACGTGGTCGCGGCGGCCCCCAAGCCCCTGGCGCCGCTGATCGAGGGGGTCTCGACCTCGCACGACTACGGGGTGGTGATCGCGCTTCACGGCGGCATCGACCTGCGGTTCGGCCCCGCGTCGAACCCGACGCAGAAGTGGGCCGCCGCCGCCGCGGTCCTCGCCGACCCGAAGGTCACGACCCTGGGCTACGTCGACGTCCGCGTGCCCGCCCGGCCCGCGATCGGCGGCTGAACCGGGCGCTGAGCGGCGTTCCTCGACCGCAACCTGAGACTCTCCGCAAACTGTCAACCCTCGACCCGTGGTCGAGATATGGCGTTTGCACGATTCCGTGCTATTCCTCTTAGCGTGCGTTGACACACAATCTCGGATGCCTTACCTTCGTGTAGGGCTTGAGGCTGAAACCGAGTCGAAACGCTCGACTACCGCTTTAGCCTCAAGCGGGTCAGATCAACGGGAGAACAGAGGCGAAAGCCAATGGTCGAATCGTCGTATCTCGCGGTCATCAAGGTCGTCGGCGCCGGCGGCGGTGGCACGAACGCGGTCAGCAGGATGGTCGATGCCGGGCTTCGCGGCGTCGAGTTCATCGCCATCAACACCGACGTTCAGGCCCTGCAGGCGTGTGAGGCGGACATCAAGCTGCCCATCGGGCACGAGCTCACCAAGGGACTGGGTGCGGGCGCGAACCCCGAGATCGGCGGCGGAGCAGCGGCCGAGAGTCGCGACGAGATCAAGGAGTCGCTGAAGGGCGCCGACATGGTCTTCGTCACCGCCGGCGAGGGCGGTGGCACCGGGACCGGCGCCGCGCCGGTCATCGCCGAGATCGCCAAGGAGGAGATCGGCGCGCTCACCGTGGGCGTCGTCACCAAGCCCTTCGAGTTCGAGGGTGGGCGCCGCATGCAGCAGGCCCTCGACGGCATCGACAAGCTCCGCTCCCAGGTCGACACGCTCATCGTGGTCCCCAACCAGAAGCTTTTGGAGGTTGTCGAGCGGCGCACGTCGATCAGCGAGGCCTTCCGCATGGCCGACGACATCCTCCGCCAGGGCGTTCAGGGCATCACCGACCTGATCACGACCCCGGGGCAGATCAACCTCGACTTCGCGGACGTCCGCGCCGTCATGTCCGAGGCCGGCTCGGCGATGATGGGCGTGGGCTCCGCGGCCGGTGAGAACCGCGCGGCAGAGGCCGCCAAGATGGCCGTCTCCTCGCCGCTGATGGAGGAGTCCATCGAGGGCGCCACCGGAATGCTCCTCAACTTCACCGGCTCCGAGGACCTCAACCTGTTCGAGGTCCACGAGGCGGCCGACATCGTCGTCGGCACCGCCGACAAGGGCGCGAACATCATCTTCGGCACCGTCATCGACCCGACGATGGGCGACGAGGTCCGGGTCACCGTGATCGCCACCGGGTTCGAGGGTTTCGAGACCCTCGCGCGCCGGCCGATCCAGGTCCGCGACCGGGCACGCCGCCGCGGCGTCAGCGGTCTCGAGGATCGCGAGCGGCGCGAGCTCCAGGTGTCCGAGGGCGACATCGACGTCCCGGACTTCCTCCGCGGCAACTAGCACCCCGCCTGAGCCACTAGCCTCACGCCCGTGAACGGCACCTGCCAGTCGCGGAGCTAGAGCTCCGCGCCACCAGACCCATGGCCACCACGGCGCTCAAACGCACGCCGCTGTACGACGCGCACGTCGCGGCGGGGGCAAAGCTCGTCCCCTTCGCCGGCTGGGACATGCCCGTCTCCTATGAGGGGGTGCGCTCCGAGCACGTCGCCGTGCGCACCTTCTGCGGCGTCTTCGACGTGTCGCACATGGGCGAGATCGAGACCTCCGGGCCCGGCGCGCTGGATTTGCTCCAGCGGCTGCTGTCGAACGACGTCTCGAAGCTGAACGTGGGCGGCGCGCAGTACTCGGTCCTCTGCCGCGAGGACGGCGGGATCCTCGACGACCTCTTCACCTACCGGCTGGACGACGACCGCTACCTCACCGTCACCAACGCCGCCAACCACGACAAGGACTTCGCCTGGTTCGCCGATCACGCCGGCGAGTTCGACGCCGACGTCAGCGACGCGATCGACCGCTACGCGATGCTCGCCGTCCAGGGGCCTGACGCGCGCGGGATCGTCGCGGGCCTCGCCTCGGCGGAGCTGCCCGAGCGCATGCACACCGCCACCATGGACGTCGCCGGCGCGGAAACACTCGTGTGCGGGACGGGCTACACCGGCGAGGACGGGGTGGAGCTTCTGCCGCCGGCCGACGCGGCGACGGCCATCTGGGACGCGCTGCTGGCCGCCGGTGCGAACCCGGCCGGCCTCGGGGCGCGGGACACGCTCCGGCTCGAGGTCTGCTTCCACCTCTACGGCAACGATATGGACGAGCAGAGGAACCCGATCGAGGCGGGCCTCGGGTGGTGTTGCAAGGAGGCGACGGGATTCATCGGCTCGGAGGCCGTGGCCGCCGCGCGTGAGGCAGGCGCCGAGCAGAAGCTTGCGCCGTTTGTCCTCACCGCCGCCGGGATCCCCCGGCAGGGGAACGCGGTGGTGAGCGACGACCGCGAGGTCGGCGTGGTCACGAGCGGGACGCTCTCGCCGTGCATGGACGTCGGGATCGGCATGGGCTACGTCGCCGCGGGGCTGGCCGAGCCCGGGACCGAGCTGGAGATTGACGTACGAGGCAAGCGCCGCCCGGCGCGCATCGAATCGAAACCCCTCTACAGGAAGGAGAGCGAGTAACAGATGGCCGACGAGAGCTATCCCGAGGAGCTGCGCTACCACCCCGAGCACGACTGGGCTCGAATCGACGGAGACGAGGCGACCTTTGGCGTCACCTGGTACGCGCAGGACGCGCTCGGCGAGGTCGTCTTCTACGAGCCGCCCGAGGTGGGCTCGGAGACGACCAAGGACCAGGCCTACGCGGAGGTCGAGTCGGTCAAGGCCGTCTCCGACGTCTACGCGCCGCTCTCGGGCGAGATCACGGCCGTCAACGACTCGGTCTCCGACAGCCCGGAGCTGGTGAACGAGGACCCGTACGGCGAGGGATGGCTGGTTCGCGTGAAGCTCACGAACCCCTCGGAGGTAGACGACCTGCTCGACGTGGCCGCCTACCGGAAGCTGCTCGAGGACGAGTAGGAGTCGGGGCGCCTCTCTAAGCTCAGACGGGCATGACGAGGTACACGTCAGCTACCGATTCGGACCGCCAGGCGATGCTCGACGCCATCGGCGCCGGGTCCGTCGACGAGCTCTTCGACCAGATCCCGGCCGAGGTGCGCCTGGACCGCGTGCTCGACCTGCCGGACGGGCTGACGGAGACCGAGTGCTTCGACCACCTGGCCGGCCTCGCGGCGCACAACGCCCACGCGGACGCGGAGGTCTGCTTCATCGGCGCCGGGATGTACGACCACTACGTGCCTGGGATCGTCGACGCGATCACCCAGCGCTCCGAGTTCCTGACCCCGTACACGCCCTACCAGCCGGAGGTCTCACAGGGCGGGCTGCAGGTCATGTTCGAGTTCCAGACCGCGATCTCCGAGCTCACGGCGCTCCCGGTGTCCAATGCCTCGCTGTACGAGGGGCCCTCATCGGTCGCCTCGGCCGCCTACCTGGCGATCGGGGTGGCCAAGGGGCGGCGCAAGCTCGTCGTCTCGCGCGGCGTTCATCCGCACAGCCGCGAGACGCTCCGCACCTACGCCAAGGGTTTCGGCGCCGACGTGGTCGAGGTCGGCCTGGACGGCGGCCTCACCGACGCCGCCGAGCTCGCCGAAGCCGTCGACTCCGACACCGCGGCGGTGTTCGTCCAGAACCCGAACTTCCTCGGGGCGGTCGAGGACCTGGAGGCGCTGTCGGCGGTCGCGAAGGAAGCGGGCGCGCTGACGGTCGCCGCCGTCGACCCGCTCACGCTCGGCGTCCTGCGGCCTCCCGGCGAGTGCGGCACAGACATCGCGCTCGGAGAGGGGCAATCAATGGGGGGCCGGCTCGACTTCGGCGGCCCGTCGTTCGGCTTCTTCGCCGCAACCGAGGAGCACCTGCGCCGGATGCCGGGGCGGATCGCGGGCGAGACGACCGACGCGGACGGCCGCCGCGGCTTCGTGCTAGCGCTGCAGACGCGCGAGCAGCACATCCGCCGCGAGAAGGCGACCCACAACATCTGCACGTCGCAGGCACTCAACGCGCTTGGCGGCGTCATCTACCTCGCCTGGCTCGGCAGGCAGGGCATCGTCGAGCTCGGCGAGCTGATGGCCCGGCGTACCGCGTACGCGCGCGAGCGCCTCGCGGGCGTCGAGGGAGTCGAGCTGCTCCACGACGCGCCGGTCGTCCGGGAGTTCGCCGTCCGGCTGGATGCTCCCGTGGACGAGGTGCTGGACCGCGTCGCCGAGGACGGGATCGCCGCCGGCTATCCACTCGCTCGCGAATACCCCGAGTACGAGGACGGGCTCCTGGTGGCGATCACCGAGCGCCGCTCGAAGGACGACATCGACCGCCTGGCGGATTCGCTGGCGCGGGCCGTTGCGGCAGCGGGCAGGGAGCGGGAGCGCGAGGAGGTCCCGGCATGAGCCAGGCATCGCCGCCGACGACGGCCGATACCCCGACCGCGCAGCAGAGGGAAACGGCCACCACGATCTTCGAGCGCTCGGTCGAAGGCCGCCGTGCCGGGTCGGTGCCGAACACGGACGTGCCCGAGCGCTCCCTCGACGACCTGATCCCGGCCAACCTGCGCCGTGAGCGCCCGCCCCAGCTTCCGGAGGTCTCGGAGCCGGAGATCGTCCGCCACTACAACCGGCTCTCGCGCCGTAACTTCGACCTCGACACGGGGCCGTACCCGCTCGGATCGTGCACGATGAAGCACAACCCGCGGCTCAACGAGAAGGTCGCCGCGCTGCCCGGCCACGCGCGCCTGCATCCCGCCCAGTCGCCCAAGCGGGCCCAAGGGGCCCTCGAGCTCATGTGGCGCCTGGAGCGCTCGCTCTCGGAGATCTGCGGCCTGCCGCACGTGAGCCTTCAGCCCTCGGCCGGATCGCACGGCGAGCTCGCCGGGCTGCTCCTGACCCGCGCCTACCACGAGGATCGTGGCGAGGAGCGCACCCGCGTGTTGACGCCGGACACCTCACACGGGACGAACCCGGCCTCGGTGACGATGGCCGGCTACGAGGTGGTCAAGGTGGCGACCGACGAGCGGGGTGGGGTGGACCTGGACGACCTGCGCTCGAAGATCGACGAGCGCGTCGCCTGCCTGATGCTCACCAACCCGAACACGCTCGGCGTCTTCGACGAGAACATCACGGAGATCGCCGAGCTCGTCCACGCGAGCGGGGCGACCCTCTACTACGACGGCGCGAACCTGAACGCGATCATGGGCCGCAGCCGCCCCGGCGACATGGGGTTCGACATCGTCCACGTGAACCTCCACAAGTCGTTCTCGCAGCCGCACGGCGGCGGTGGCCCCGGCGCCGGGCCGATCGCCGTCTCGGATCGAATCGAGCCCTACCTGCCGGTGCCGCGGATCGTCCGCTCGGAGGGCGGCAACGGCGCCTCGCCGGCGTATGACTTCGACTACTCGCAGCCCAAGTCGATCGGCCGGCTGCGGGGCTTCGCGGGCAACTTCGGTGTCTTCGTCCGCTCCTACGCGTACATCCGCAGCCTGGGCGGCGACGGGCTCACCGAGGCCTCGGAGACGGCGGTGCTGAACGCCAACTACCTGCTCGCGAAGCTGCGCGAAGGGCGCGCCGGGCGCTACCTGCCGCTCGCCTTCGACCGGACCTGCATGCACGAGTTCGTCCTGTCGGGCGCGCCTGCGAAGCGGGAGCTCGGCGTCAAGACCCTGGACGTGGCCAAGCGGCTCCTCGACTTCGGCTTCCACCCGCCGACGATCTACTTCCCGCTCCTCGTTGACGAGGCGCTGATGGTCGAGCCCACGGAGACCGAGGCGCGCGAGGCGCTCGACGCTCTCGCCGACGCCTTCGACGAGATCCTGGCCGAGGCGGAGAGCGATCCGGAGATCGCTCGCAGCGCGCCCTATACGACGCCGGTGCGACGGCTCGACGAGGCGAGTGCCAGCCGGCGGCCCGTCGTGCGCCAGGCCCTGTAGTCCGGCGTCGTCAGGCCGCGTCGCTGCGCCTCGTCAGAGGAGAGGTGGAGCTGCGACGCCCGCAGTTCGAGCAGGCGCCGCAGCTCCAGGGTGGGGGTGAAGGGATCGGCGAACGATTCACCGGACACGACCGAGATCGCCGCCACTGCCCGACCGTCGACCTCCGCCATCAGCACGGGGCCATCGGGCACGCGAGTGGAGTCGAGGCCGGCAAGCCGCCTGAGCGCGGCCTCGTCGTCTGAGCCCGCGCGGCGGATGGTCACCACGCCGAGGCCGAAGTCCGTCTTGGTATCGCGATTCTCTGACATGTCCACTCCTCAAACGCTGGTGCCCGCCGAAACGTGATCTCGTACTCGCAACACTATCAAATCCTGTTTGCTGGTGTCGCGTGATATCAGTCACACAATCGGGGGCCATAGTGTCGTACAATCGGTCACTCGCGGCGCACGATACGCCCATTGAGTCGATGTCAATGTCCTACAAAGACAAATTGTCTGACCTAAAGCGGGACGGAGCTGCGTCCGTCACGAGCCAGATCGTCGACGTCGTCTCCGATGCCATTGCCTCGGGAGAGCTGGCGCCTGACGACAAGCTGCCTCCCACGCGGGCGCTTGCCGAGTTGGCCGGCGTCAACCACCTGACGGCGGCGCGTGCCTACCGACGACTCGCCGAGGCTGGGCTGGTCACGGCCCGCGTCGGGCAGGGGACCTTCGTGCGCCTTGGTGCGGCTGCAGACGGCGCGTCGGGACCGGCCGATCGTGAGAACACCGACTGGCAGCTCTACGCCCTGCCCGAGCAACTCGAGACCTACGGCGACCGCATCCTCGCCGAGATGTTCCGCCAGGCAGGGCGGGACGACGTGATCCCGCTGATGGTCGGCTATCCCTCGGACCGGCTGCTCCCGGCGGAGCGCCTCGCGCAGATCACGGCGGACGTCCTGGCCGAGAACGGCGCGCGCGCCCACCAGTACACCGACATCGAGGGGCTGCCCGAGCTCCGCGAGAGCCTCGCCGCGGTACACCGCGCCGAGGGGCTCGACGACCGCCCGGATCAGATCGTCGTCACCACCGGGGTGCACCAGGCGATGACGGTGACCGCGCGGGCCATCCTGCGGCCCGGCGACGCGGCGGCATGCGAGTCCCCGACCTTCCCGGCCTCCATCGAAGCGCTGCGCAACACCGGCGCCTCGGTGCTGCCGGTGCGCGTGGACGAGGGCGGCCTCGACGTCGACGGGCTCGAGATGTTGCTTCGCCGCCGCGACATCCGGCTCCTCGCGCTCCAGCCGCGGATGCACAACCCGACCGGATGCGACCTGGCGCCGGAGCGGCGCGAGCGCCTGTGCGAGCTGGCGGCCCGCTACGGGTTCTTCATCGTCGAGGACGGGGCCTACGCGCCGCTGCGCTTCGAGGGAGACCCGATCCCGCCGCTGCGGTCGATGCTCCCGAGCCACGTCATCTACATGTCCTCGCTCTCCAAGACCGTCAGCCCCGGATTGCGCACGGGCTGGCTCGCCGCGAGTGGCCCGGTGCTCGAGCGCATCGTCCGCGAGAAGCGAAACGACGACATCCACAGCTCCACCTTCACGCAGCTCGTCGCGGCACGCTTTCTGGCCGACGGCGGTTACGAGGACCAGATGGAGCGCGCGATCCCGTTCTACCGCGAGCGCCACGACGCTCTCCTCGCCGCGGTCGAGCGCCACCTCGAACCGGTCGCGACCGTCTCGCGACCGACCGGCGGCGGGCACCTGTGGCTGACCTTCCTCGACGACCTCGACGAGCGCGACCTCTACGACGAGGCGGTCCGCCAGGGCGTGACCTTCCTGCCCGGCGGGGCCATGATGGCCGAGCGGCCGCGTGCGACCCACATCAGGCTCTCGTTCGGCTACCTCGAGCCGGACCAGCTCGCCGAGGGTGTGCGCCGGCTGGCGGTGGCGGTCCGGGCCGTGCGCCCGCGCCCGCGGCGCGAGGCGCTCCCCGTTACTTGACGGCCTGCTCGAAGTCGGGCAGCTTCTGCTTCAGCTCGGCCACCGGCGCGAAGAGGTCGCCGGACTTCTTCAGGCGCTTCAGGACATCGCCGGCCTCGAAGCTGAGCAGGCCCGGGTCCTCGCGCCCCAGCGCCCGCTCGACCTCCTTCCACTCGACGGGGGTCGAGGCGGTCGGACGCTCCTTCGCCCGCAGCGAGTAGACCGAGACCGTCGTCTTGTGCTGGTCGTTCTGGCTCCAGTCGACGAGCACCTTGCCCTTGCGCAGGTTCTTCGCCATCCGCGAGACGACCAGATCGGGGTCCTGGCGCTCCAGGAGCTGCGCGACAGCGTGCGCGAATGGCTTCGTCTGCTCGTAGGTGAACTTCGTGTTCAGCGGGACGTAGACCTGGATGCCCTTGGACCCCGAGGTCTTGGGGAAGCTCTCGAGGCCGAGGTCGCCGAACAGCGCCCGCAGCCGGAGCGCGATCGTGCAGCACTCGATGATCGTGGCCGGCGGCCCGGGGTCGAGGTCGAATGCCAGGACCGTCGGTCGCTCGATCTCCTTCGAGCGCGAGAGCGACGGGTGAAGCTCGAGCGATGCCAGCTGGGCCATCCAGATCAGCGTCGCGCGGTCATCGCACACGCAGTAGTCGATCTCACCCTCGTTGCGCCCGCTCCAGATCGGCGCCGTCTCGACCCAGTCGGGACGGTGCTTCGGGCAGCGTTTCTCGTAGAAATACTTCTCCGCGACGCCGTTGGGGTAGCGCTTCAGCGTCATCGGGCGGCCGCGGATGTGCGGCAGGATCACGTCGGCGACCCGGGCGTAGTAGTCGATCATCTCGCCCTTGGTGAAGCCGACCTCGGGCCAGAGCACCTTGTCGAGATTCGTCAGCTCGAGCTGGTGCCCGTCGACGTCTACTTGGCGGCTTTGGCCTTGCTTCGCGATCGCGACTTGGACTGGGAGGACTTCGAGCGGGATCCGGAACCGGACTTCTTCGTCGTCGAGCGCTTGGGCTTCTTGGCCGCGCCGTCATCGTCGCTGCCGGCCAGCGGCTCACCGCGGACGGCCGCGAGGCTCTCCTCGAGGGCGGCCATCAGGTCGGGTGCCTTGGTCGGCTTCGGCTCCTCGGAGACCGCCTCGACCACGGACTTGCCCTGCGCCTTGCGGTCGATCAGCGACAGAAGCTCCTCGCGGTACTCGTCGTGGTACTTGCTCGGGTCGAAATCCGCGGTGAGCGAGTCGATCAGCTGCTTGGCCATGTCAACCTCGCGCTTGTCGAGCTTGCGGCCGTTCTCGGGGACGACGTCCTCGCCGAGCTCGTCGGGGGCCACGACCTCGTCGGCGAAGCGCATCGTGGCCATGGTGAGGACGTTGTCGGCCGGGCGGATCGCCGCGAGGTGCTCGCGGTTTCGCAGCACGAAGCGCGCGACCGCGACCTTCTTGGCGTCGCCCATCGCCTTAACCAGCAGCGCGTAGGCCTTCTCGGCGCCCTTGTCGGGGCCGAGGTAGTAGGGGTGGTCGAAGTAGATGGGATCGATGTCGTCGAGGTCGACGAAGTCCTGGATCTCGATCGCCCGCGTCTTCTTCGGGTCGATCTCCTCGAGCTCGTCCCGCGTGATCACCACGTACTGCTCCGGCGCCACCTCGTATCCCTTGACGATGTCCTCGTAGGGCACCTCCTCGCCGTCCGCCTCGGCCACCCGCTTGTGGCGGATACGCGAGCCGTCCTTCTCGCGCAGCTCGCGGAAGCTCACGTTCTTGCGCGAGACGGCGCTGTACAGCTTCACGGGCACGTTCAGGAGCCCGAAGCTGATCGATCCACTCCAAATAGCTCTAGGCATCGTTCTCAACCATCAGACCGCGTTGCGTGGCGAAACTCATCGCTTCAGTCAGTTTCGCAAGTTAGCGCCAAGTCCTCGGTGCTCGAGTTGCGGCGGAACGAATCTTGCGTGCTCAGCCCGGCGGGCGGTCCCGCGATAATCCGACGATGCTCTTCGAGCTCGACCGGGTGACGCTGGAGCGGGGCGGCAAGACTGTGCTGCAGGACGTCAGCGCTTCGCTGCCCAAGGGCGCGAGCTGCATCGCGGGGCCGTCCGGGAGCGGGAAGTCCACGTTGCTGCGACTTCTCAACCGGCTGGCCGATCCGGCATCGGGGACCGTTCGCTACGACGGGACGGATGTTCGCGACCGGGACCCGCTCGAGCTGCGGCGCGAGGTCTGCCTGGTCCCGCAGCTGCCCGCCCTGCTCGAGGGAACGGTGGAGGACAACATCCGCTTCGCCGCCGACCTCGCGGGCCGCGATCCGGACGTCTCGCGGCTGCTCGATCTCGCCGGCCTCAACTCATCGTTCGCCGCGCGGCCGGCGAGCAAGCTCTCGGTGGGGGAGCAGCAGCGCGTGATGCTGGCGCGATCCCTGGCGCTCGAGCCGCACGTGCTGCTGCTCGACGAGCCCACGTCGGCGCTGGACGCGGAGGCGCGCGGGGCCGTGGAGGCGACTCTCCTCCACCTCCGGGAGCGGGTCAACGCGTCGACCGTCCTCGTGACCCACGACCTCGCGCAGGCCCGGCGGATGGCCGATTGGGTTGTTCGACTCGACGAGGGCCGAATGGTGGGGGAGGGACGGGTCCAGGAGCACCTCCCGGTCTGAGCCGTAGCCTGCCGGCATGGCCGGCTACTCGGGAACGCCGCTGCCGCGCAAGCTCGGGATCAAGGAGGGTCACCGCGTCGGCTTCCTGGATGCGCCCGACGGCTTCGACCGGACACTCGGTGAGCTGCCCGACGGAGTCGAGACGCGCACGAGCGCGCGCGGGTCGCTGGACGTGGTCGTCTTCTTCACCACCTCGCGAAGCGCCCTGGAGCGACGCTTCGACTCGCTCGCCCGGGCGATCTTCCCCGACGGTGGGCTGTGGGTCGCGTGGCCCAAGCGGGCCTCGGGCCTCGAGGCGGACCTGACCGAGGACGTGGTGCGGGAGATTGCGCTGGCGCGGGGACTGGTCGACAACAAGGTCTGCGCGATCGACGAAACGTGGTCCGGGCTCCGCCTGGTGTACCGCGTCGCCGATCGAGGTCGATAATCCATCCCGGATGAACACCTCGATCCACGTCACCCTCGGCGAGGTCGCCGCGACGCTCGTACTCGTCGCAATCGCGGTCGCGGTGTCCTTCTGGCGCAAGGCCGACCTGGAGCAGGACATCGGCATCGCTGTCGTGCGGTCGGCGATCCAGCTGACCGCGATCGGCTATGTCATCAAGTTCATCTTCGACCAGGACAGCCTGTGGTTCGTCTTCGGCCTGATCGGGATCATGGTGGTGTTCGGGGCATTCACCGCGCAGCAGCGAGCGAAGCTGGTGCCGCACGCGTTCTGGCCGCTGCTGGTCGCGCTCGGGATCGCGGGCGCCACGACCCTGGGCCTGGTCATCGCGCTCGGGATCTTCAAGGCCCAGCCCCGGTATCTGGTCCCGGTGGGCGGCATGGTCATTGGGAACGCGATGACGGCCGCGGCGGTCACCCTGAATCGGCTCGGCGAGGACATGACCGACCGCGCGCGTGAGGTGGAGGCCACGCTGGCGCTCGGCGCGACCTCGACCCAGGCGGCTGCCCCGATCGTCCGGCGGAGCCTGCGCTCGGGGATGATCACGCTGATCGACTCGACCAAGACCACCGGGTTGATCTTCTTCCCCGGGACGATGGTCGGGATGCTCCTCGCCGGCGCGAGCCCCACGGACGCGGTGCGCCTCCAGCTCATCCTGTTGTGGACGCTTCTCGGGAGCGTCGCGCTCGCCGGGCTGATCGCGGTGACGCTCGCCTACCGGAACTTCTTCACCCCTGCGCACCAGCTGCGCGAGCAGCCGGAGCCGTAGGGGATCAGCGGTTCCGAATCTTCTTCTCGATCGCCGTCTTCGCGTTGAAGGCGGCGGCCATGGCCCGCTCGGGACCGGAGTCCTGAGGCGGCAGCGCGCCGACCTGGCGCGCGAACTCCATGCCGTTCGTGTAGGCGTGGTTGGAGACGATCTTGCCCTCGTCTACGGTGAGCAGGTCGAGTCCCTCGAGCTCTACGCGCCGCCCGTTGGGCACGAGGCCCTGGAACTTCTGCGTTCCGTCGAAGGTGCCGGCGGCGTGCCAGTGGACGGCGACCTGGTCGCCCTCGGCGACCATCGAATCGACCTCCAGAGTGAAGTCCGGGATCGCGGCGAAGATGCTCGCGAAGTAGTCGCGGATGCCGTGTGGGGCGACCATGTCGGCGAAGCCGTAGAGGCGGTCCTGGCTCCCGGGCTTCCAGGTCGCCACCGCTCGTTCGAGGTCCTTGGCCATCAGTGCCTCGAAGTACTCCCGAACCACCTCGCGCGTCAAATCCTTCTTCGCTTTCGCCATACGCGCACCCTATAGTCCGCGCCCGTCATGGCCGAGGCCCCACTGATCTTCAGCGGCATCCAGCCGACGGGGCGAAAGCACCTCGGCAACTACATCGGGGCCATCCGCCAGTACGTCGAGGGCCAGGACCGCGGCGAGGGCATCTACTGCATCGTCGACCTGCACGCGATTACCGTTCCCCACGATCCGGCTGAGCTTCGCGAGCGTCTTTACGACACGACGGCGATCCTGCTCGCGGCCGGCCTCGACCCGGAGCGCTGCATCTTGTTCCGGCAGTCCGACGTGAAGGAGCACACCGAGCTTTGCTGGCTGCTCGGCGCGGTGACGGCGTGGGGCGACCTCAACCGGATGCACCAGTTCAAGGAGAAGTCCGAGCAGCAGCGCGAGCTGGTCTCGGCAGGGCTCTTCTTCTATCCGGTACTGATGGCCGCGGACGTCCTCGCCTACCGCGCGACCGAGGTGCCGGTGGGCGACGACCAACGCCAGCACGTCGAGCTCATGCGCGACGTCGCCGAGCGGTTCAACGCCCGCTACGGCGACATCCTCGAGGTCCCCGAGGGCCGCTACCCCGAGGTCGGGGCGCGGATCATGAACCTCCAGGACCCGACGTCGCGGATGTCGACGACCTACGGGTCCGAGCAGGGGACCGTCTACATCCTGGACGACGCGGACGTGGTGCGAAAGAAGGTGCGGAGCGCCGTCACCGACTCCGGCACCGATGTGCGCAGGGGGCCGGACAAGCAGGGGATCACCAACCTGATCGACATCCTCTCGGTCATCCGCGACGTGACGCCCGAGGACATCGAGCGCGAGTTTGAGGGCTCGGGCTATGGAGACTTCAAGGGCGCCGTCGCCGAGGCGGTCGTCGAGTACCTCACGCCCGTTCGGGAGCGCTACCAACGGCTTCGTGCCGACGAGGGCGCGATCGAGACCGCGCTGGCCGCCGGGGCCGAGAAGGCCCACGCGATCGCCTCCGACACGCTCGCGGACGTTCGCGACGTGATGGGAATCGGGCCGCCGCGCCGCTGAGCCATAGGATCGGGCGCGGACCGTGACCGATACCCGATATGCGCAGAGCGGCGATCTGAGCATCGCCTATCAGCTGATCGGCGATGGCCCGATCGACCTGATGATCGCGCCCGGATTCGTCTCCAACGTGGAGGCGCTGGCGGAGTGGCCCGAGGCGGCTCAGGCCCTGGAGCGGCTCGCTTCGTTCTCGCGACTGATCGTGTTCGACAAGCGCGAGCAGGGCCTCTCCGATCGGGTCGGCCGCCCGCCGACGATCGAGGAGATGGTCGACGACATGGTCGCGGTGCTCGACGCGGTGGGTTCCGAGCGGACCGCCGTCATCGGGGTCTCCGAGGGTGGAGCGATGGCGCTGATGTTCGCCGCAAGCCACCCGGAGCGGTGCACGCACCTGGTGATCTGGAGCGGATTCGCGAGAATGACCCGGGCTCCGGACTATCCCGACGGGTTCTCACCCGAAACGCTGCGCGGCCTGGGCGACGTGATGCAGCGAGGATGGGGTGGCCCGGTCGCTATGAACATATGGGCGCCGTCGCGTGTGGGCGATGCCGAGACCGAGCGCCAGTGGGCCCACCTGTTGCGGACCGGGACGAGCCCGAAGAGCGCCGCGGCACTGATCGAGCTGTATGAGGATCTGGACGTGCGGCACGCCCTGCCCCTAGTCAGCGCGCCGACCCTGATCCTGCACCGAGCCGAGGACCGGGCCGTGCTGCCGGCGATGGGTAGGTACATCGCCGACCACATCAACGGCGCTCGATTCGTGGAGGTGCCCGGCGCGGATCACGTGCTGTGGACCCAGGGCACCGATGAGATCCTGGACGAGATCGAGGAGTTCATCACCGGGACTCGCCAGGCTCGTCCTGCGGAGCGCGTGCTGGCCACGGTGATGTTCACCGACATCGTCGATTCGACTGGCCATCTGGCCCGGCTCGGAGACCAGCGCTGGAAGGAGGTGCTTGACCGTCACGACGATGCCGTACGCCGTTCCGTCGAGGGCCTTCAGGGTCGCGTGATCCACACGACCGGGGACGGCGTCCTGGCGACCTTCGACGGACCCGCTCGGGCGATTCAATCCGCCCTGAAGATCAGGGCGGAGGTCCATGGGCTCGGGATCGAGATCCGAGCCGGGCTCCACACCGGCGAGTGCGAGCTCCGTGGTGAGGACGTCGGCGGCATGGCCGTTCACATCGGCGCGCGTGTGGCGGCGCTGGCGGGGGCGGGCGAGGTGCTCGTCTCGAGCACCGTCAAGGACCTGGTCGTCGGATCGGGGACCGAATTCGAGGACCGGGGCGAGGCCGAGCTCAAAGGGGTGCCCGGCGAGTGGCATCTCTACGCCGTGACCTAGCCGGTCACGCCGTTACGGTTTGCGCCATGAGGGCCGCATGAGAGCCGCCGAGCTCGATCTCGATCTCGACGTCTTCGCCGGACCGTTCGACCTCCTGATGGCGGTCGTCCTTCGCGAGGAGATCTCCCTGGCGGAGGTCTCGCTCGGCGACATCGTGGTCGCCTACCTAGAGCACCTCGAGGCGACGGGCGAGCTCGACCTCGACTCAGCGACCGAGTTCCTGGTCCTGATCGCCTCTCTGCTGGAGCTCAAGTCGCGCCTACTGCTGCCGACCGAGGACGAGGAGGAGATCGAGCTCGGCCCGGAGGAGGCTGCCGACGAGCTCCTGGCCCGGATGCTCGAGTACCGGCGCTACCGCGAGGGGGCCGCCCACCTCTCCGGCCTGTTCGCCGACGGCCGCCGCTACCTCTACCGGGCGGCGCCGCTCCCGCCCGCGCTGCGACGTGCCTCGCTGGAGGCCGCGAGCCAGGTCTACGACCCGGCGCGGCTGGGGGAGGCCGTCGGAGACTTGCTCCGCATCCCGCCGGAGCCGGACACCAGCCACATCCGGCCCACGGTCTCGCTCGAGCGCCGGCTCGAGGTGCTTCGTGAGCTGCTCACGCGCCGCGGTCGCTTCGACTTCGACGAGGTGTTTGCCGACGAGGACCGCCTGACGCAGGCGGTGACCCTCTTCGCCCTGCTCGAGATGCACAAGCGCGGCGAGGCGACGTGGACGCAAAAAGACCTGTTCGGACCCATCGAGGTGGAGGTGCAATGACTGTTCTCGAGCGCACGGTTGAGGCGCTGCTGTTCCTGTCGCCGCAGCCCGTGTCGACCGCTGAACTGGCGCAGGCGTGCGATGCGAGCGAGGCGGAGGTCGATCGCGCGCTCGACGCGCTCGAGGGCCAGCTCGCCGAGGGCTCGCGGGGAGTTGTGCTGCGCCAGATCGGCGGCGGCTACACGCTCGCCGCCGACCCCGTCGCCGAGGACGCGGCTCGACGCCTGCTGTCCACCCCTCGCACGCCCCCGCTCACCCAGGCGCAGGCCGAGACGCTTGCGATCGTGTCCTACCTGCAGCCGGTCTCGCGGCCCGAGATCGCCCGCATCCGCGGCGTCGCCTCCGAGTCCGCCGTGGCGACGCTCACCGAGCGCGGCCTGATCGAGGAGTCGGGCCGCTCGCGCTTCGGGGCGATGGTCTATCGGACGACGCCGCTGTTCGAGAAGCTCTTCGGCCTCTCCGGCCTGGACCAGCTGCCGGACCCGTCGCGGTTCGACCCGACGCCGGAGGACGAGCGCGAGCTCCGCGAGCGCCTGCTGAAGGCCGGCGAGCAGCGGGCGAGCTAGCCCGCGATCACCTCGCGCCGGCGCCGTTAGGTTCACCCGCATGCGCCTCGCCAAGTACCTGGCCCATTGCGGTGTCGCCTCGCGACGCCGCGCCGAGGAGTTGATCGCCGCTGGACGCGTGACGGTGGCGGGGGAGACGGTCACCGATCCGGCGCGAGACGTCGACGAGTCCAGCCGCGTCGCCCTGGGGGGCAGCCCCGTGCGACCCGAGCCCCGCGAGGTGTGGATGCTGAACAAGCCAGCGGGCGTCGTGTCGACGGCAAAGGAGCCAGGCCGGCGCCGCGCAGTGGTGGAGCTTGTGGACTCCTCGCGGCGCCTGTATCCCGTGGGTCGGCTCGATGCCGACTCGACGGGGCTCATCCTGCTCACGAACGACGGCGAGCTCGCGAACCGCCTGGCCCATCCCCGCTTCGGCGTCGAGCGCACCTACCGGGTCAGGCTGCGCCGGCCGGCATCCGAGTCGCAGCTCCGGAACTGGCGTCGAGGCGTCGAGCTGGAGGACGGGCCCGCAGCGCCGGCCCTGGTCCGCAGGACATCAGCCCGCGTCATCGAGATGACCATCGCCGAGGGACGCAACCGCCAGGTGCGCCGGATGGTCGAGGCCGTGGGCAACCAGGTGGTTGCGCTGGCGCGCATTCGGTTCGGCCCGCTCGCGCTGGGTGAGTTGCCCGAGGGCAAGGCCCGGCGGCTTCGCCCGCCAGAGGTCAGGCGGCTCTGGAAGGATGCGGAGGAATGAGCGAGCGTCTGTATGCCGTCCGCGGGGCCACCAAGGTGTCGAGCAATGACGTCCAGGCGATCCTGGACGCGACCGAGGAGCTGATGCGAGAGCTGCTCTCCCGTAACGACCTCGAGCCGGACCGCATCGTGAGCTGCCTGTTCACCGCGACCGCCGACCTGAACGCCGAATTTCCCGCCGTCGCTGCACGGCGCGTCGGGCTCGATGCGGTGCCATTGCTGTGCGCCCGCGAGCTGGACGTTCCCGGCGCGATGCGCGGGGTGATCCGGGTCATGGTCCATTACTACGCCGCCGATGGCCACACCCCGGCCCACTCGTACCTCGGCGAGGCGCAGGACCTCCGCGCCGATCTGCATTCGGCTCAGTAGCGCGAATGCGGCATAGAGTCGGGTCGTGGATGCCGGGCTGGTCCTTGCCATTGTGTTCGCACTCGGTTTCGCGGTCACCAACGGATTGCACGATGCCTCCGACGCCGTTGCGACACTCGTCGCCACCCGGGCCGCGAGGCCGTCCCATGCAATCGCCATGGCGTCGGCCTTCAGCCTCATTGGGCCGTTCGTCATCGGCGCCGCCGTGGCCGACACGATCGCCGGCATCGTCACGGTGCCGGCCGCAGACACGACGGCGGTGATCGGCGCCGGGCTCGCGGCCGCGGTGGGATGGAACCTCCTGACCTTGTGGTTCGGTCTTCCGTCGAGTTCGGGCAATGCCCTGGTGGGTGGGCTCGTGGGAGCGGCTCTGGTCGAGGGGGGTGTGGATGCGATTCGATGGGGTGGGTTCGACGGACTGCATCCGGTGGGGGTCGTCGGCACCGTCGTGGCGCTGGCGATCTCACCGCCACTGGGTGCCCTTGCCGCGCTGATCGTGATCCGTGCGCTCCGCCGGCTGGCTCGCCGCGCGACCCGGCGCTGGCGCGGGCCGGTCAACGGCGGGCAGTGGACGATGTCGGCGGCCCTCGCGTTCAGTCACGGGGCCAACGACGCACAGAAGTCGGTGGGGGTGATCGTGGCGTTGCTTCTCGCTGCTGGCGAAATCCACAGCCTTACGGCGCCGACCTGGGCGGTCCTTGCCTCCGCGGTTGCGCTCACGTTTGGCACCTCGCTCGGCGGATGGAAGATCATCCGTACCGTGGGGCGGCGCATCTACCGGATTCAGCCCATCGAGGGCCTGGCCAGCGAGAGCTCCTCGGCGGCGGTGATATTTGGCGCCTCGCTGCTTGGCGCACCGGTCTCGACCACGCAGGTGGTGGCCTCCTCGCTCGTGGGCATCGGCGCTGGGCGCGGGCGCCTGCATCACGTCCACTGGTACATCGTCCGTCGGATCGGATTCGCCTGGCTCGTCACCATGCCGGTGACCGCCGTGCTCGCGATGGCCGCCTACGGGCTCTGGCAGTTGGTCGCGTGATGCGCAGGCGCTGGTTCCTTCCGGAGACGCCCGACATCGTGGGACACCTGCGGCGCGAGGCCGCCGCGATGATCGTGGGGATGGATGCGTTCGCCGCGTGGGCGGACGGCGAGGCGGAGGGGGTGGCCCGGCTTCGCGAGGCCCGCGGGGAGGCGGACGCGGCGAAGCGAGAGGTCGTCGAGGCCCTCCGCGCGGCGTTCGTGACGCCGCTCGAGCCAGAGGACGCGTTCACGCTCTCACGCGGCATCGACCGGATCGTCGGGCACGCGCTCGATCTGGTGGGGGAGGCCGAGGTGATGGCAAGGCCCCCCGATCCGGGAGTCGCCCAGATGGCGAAGGTTCTGGCGCAGGCGGCGCGCCACATCGACGAGGCGATCGCCCAGCTCGGCTCCGATTCCGAGGCGGCGACGAAGGCGGCGGACGCCGCCCTGGAGGCGGAGCGGCTGGTCGCGCACCTTTACTACCAGGGGATGGCGTTACTCCTAGAGGTGGAGGACATGCGCGAGCGGATCTCGCGGCGCGAGCTCTACCGCCGCTGCGCCCGGATCGGCGAGGGAGTGGTGGACGTCGCCGAGCGCATCCAGTACGCGATCGTCAAGCAGAGCTGACCGAGCGGCCTGGGCCCAGCCGCCACGACGGCACCTCGCCGATCCCCTTGAGCTCCATCGGCCCGAGCTCATGCGACTCGAACGCGCCATCCTCGAGCTGGTCGCGGAACGCCCGGTCGATCAGGACCGTGCCTGGCTCGGCCTTGTCGACCAGTCGGCTTGCGAGGTTGACCGCCGGCCCGAAGTAGTCACCGCCGCGAAGAAGGAGCGGCCCGACCGCGAGCCCTCCGCGAGACGGAGGAAGCTCGGCGCGCCCGGACTCCCCGATCACCTCCAGTGCCGCGCGCGCCGCCTCGGCGGCCGACGGGCACACGAACATAGCCTCGTCCCCGATCAGCTTGACGACCTGACCGCCGACCTCGGTGACGATGTCCCACACCAGCGACTCGAAGCTGTTCAGGAGATGACCGAACGCCTCGACGTCGAGCCCCCCGCTCGTGCCGGTGAAGTCCACCAGGTCGACGAAGCCCACGGCGAGGATGGGCTGGTCGCCGGGAGCGGAGGTGGCGCGACGTCGCAAGGTGTCGTCGAGTCGTCGCCGCAGGCCGTACATGAGCAGCCAACCGAGCTCGGAGTCCTGCAGGCCGTGCTGGAACCCGTCAGCGATTGCGTGCCCACGAAGCCCGTACTCCTGAAGGTAGAAGAGGGCGTCGACCTGGATCTCGCTGATCCGGGTGAGATAGGCGCTCACTGCGCGCGCTTCGCGCACGAGGAGATCAACCGCCTCATCACGCCTCTTGCCATTGAGTTTGTCGAGCCCCTGCGCCGCGAGGGCGAGGGCCTTCACGTCGTCGTCGGTGTAGGCGGCCTCGCCCGCCGGCACGTCCGGGAACCCGAGGGCCCTCCAGAGGCGATCGGCGACCTCGTGTTCCACACCGGCGCGGCTGCAGAGCTCCGGCCAGGTCAGATAGCGCTTTCCCAGGCGAACGAGACGCTCCGTTGCGGCGGTGGCCGCATCGGACTCGGCTCTTGTCTGTTCGGCCATTTGTCTCCAAGGTAACCCTGACAAGCCAATTGAGGGCTGTCCCCGGCACAATGGTTGGGCGATGACGGTCACCTTCGCCCAGAAGCTCGAGCGCATGCCTCACTACGAGGCGGGCCTGCACGAGGACGCCGCTCGTGAGGCGTTCGGCGCCGAGGACATCATCAAGCTCGCCTCCAACGAGTCGCCGTGGGGTCCGCACCCGGCCGTCGTGGAGGCCATTGCTGCGGCCGCGTCGCGCCTGAACCGCTACCCCGACCAGTACTCCAAGCGCCTGCGGGGCCGGATCGCCGAGCGGTTCGAGGTCGAGCCGGCGCAGGTCGCGATCGGCAATGGCTCGTGCGAGATCCTGCTCGCCGCGGCCGAGGCACTGTGTGAGCCGGGCGACGAAATCGTCTTCGCGTGGCCCTCGTTCTCGATCTACCCGCACCTGGCTGCGCTGACGGGCGCGCGCGAGGTCCGCGTGCCGCTCGCCGACGGCTACGTCCACGACCTCGACGCGATGCTCACCGAGATCACCGCCGCGACGCAGCTGGTCTGTGTGAACAATCCGAACAATCCGACCGGCACCCACCTGCCGGCATCCCGCATCGCGGAGTTCCTGGAGCAGGTGCCGCACCACGTCACGGTCGCGCTCGACGAGGCCTACATCGAGTTCCAGACCAACGACGACCCGGACGACACGGTCGACTTCCTCAAGCGCTTTCCGAATGTCGTCCTCCTGCGCACCTTCAGCAAGGTCTACGGCCTTGCCGGCCTGCGCTGCGGGTACGCGCTGGGCTCCGCGAAGTTCCGCGCCGCCGTCGACGCCGTCCGCCAGCCGTTCAGCGTCAACGAGCTCGCCCAGGTTGCGGCGGCAGAGGCGATCATGCACGGCGACGACGTCGGAGACCGGGTCGAGCGGACGATCGTCGAGCGCGTGTTCGTCGAGGAGGGTGCGCGGGACCTCGGCCTCGACCCGGCGCCGTCGCAGGCGAACTTCTCGTGGATCCCGCTCACCGACCGCGACGAGGCGGAGGTCATCAAAGGCCTCGGCGAGCGGGGCATCGTTGTTCGCAGTGGCACGAGTCTGGGCGGCCCGGGCCACATCCGGGTCACCTACGGCACCCGCGCCGAGAACGAGCGCTTTCTCGAGGCGCTCGAGGCGGCGGTGTCGTGAGCGCCGAGTTGCTGGACTATTTCGGCTGCACCTGCTAAAAACTTTCGTCAATGAACCGCGCGAGCACGTCGGCTTACCTCACCGCTCCCCAGGGCGCGCGGCCGCGTGCATGGTTCTATTACTGGCGATTTACCTAGGCGTCCGGTTCGGCCGCAGCAGGCCCACCTAGCAGGAGACTTCCACCGGACGCCGTACCGCGCTGGTATACCCATTTGACCTCGAAAGGCTTACGAAGACCATGATGATCGTGATGAAAGAGGGGGCGACCGAGGAGCAGATCCAGGCCGTCGTCGACCGTGTGGCGTCGGTCGGCTGCTCCGCTCACGTGTCCCCCGGAGAACTCCTGACCGTCATCGGCGCCATCGGCGACCGCGACCGGGTCGCCGCCCTGGGCCTGGAGGGGGCCCCCGGTGTCGACCATCTGGTGCCGATCCTGAAGCCGTACAAGCTCGCCTCGGCGCAGTTCCGCAAGGGCGAGCGCACGGTCATCGACGTGGACGGGCGCAAGATCGGCGGCGACAACTTCGCCCTGATCGCGGGCCCCTGCACGGTCGAGAGCCGTACGCAGATGATGGAGGTCGCGCGGACTGTCGCCGACGCTGGGGCGACGATGATGCGCGGCGGCGCCTACAAGCCCCGCACCTCGCCGTACTCCTTCCAGGGGCTCGGCGTGGAAGGGCTCCGCCTGCTCGCCGAGGCACGCGAGGAGACCGGTCTCCCGGTGGTTACGGAGCTGATGGATGCTCGGGACGTGGAGGACGTCGCGGAGGTCGCCGACGTCATCCAGATCGGCGCCCGCAACATGCAGAACTACGGGCTCCTGGCCGAGGTCGGCCGTACGGATCGACCAGTGCTGCTCAAGCGCGGCCTGTCGGCGACCCTGGAGGAGCTGCTGATGGCGGCGGAATACGTGCTCAAGGAGGGCAACGACAAGATCATCCTCTGCGAGCGCGGGATCCGCACCTTCGAGACGAGCTACCGCTTCACCCTCGACCTGCTCGCGGTGCCGGCCCTCCAAGAGCTGAGTCACCTGCCCGTGATCATCGATCCTTCTCACGCGGCCGGGCGCCGCGACTGGGTCGGCCCGATGTCGCTGGCGGCAGCGGCGGCCGGAGCGGACGGGATCATCGTTGAGGTCCACAACGAGCCCGACCAGGCCATCTGCGACGGCCCGCAGTGCCTGGCCACTGAAGGGTTCGTGGCCTATGCAGAGCAGGTCAGGCGTGTGGCAGAGGTGGCCGGCAAGCAGCTGACCGCGGTCTAGCCTGCCGGCCCCATGCGCATAGCGGTCCTGGGCGTCGGGCTGATCGGTGGGTCGATCGGGCTCGCGGCCAAACGCCGCCTGGGCGCGGAGGTCGTCGGCTTCGACGCCGAGCCCGCGAACGCGCGCCGCGCGGTGGAGGTCGGGGCGCTCGATCGCTTCGGCGAGACGATCCCCGAGGTCCTCGAGGGTGCCGAGGTCGTGTTCTGCGCGGGACCGGTCGGGACGCTGCCGGCGCTGGTTGTCGAGGCGCTCGACGGGAGCGGGTCGGACGCGGTCGTCACCGACGTCGGTTCGACCAAGCGCGAGCTCATCGCGGGGCTCCCCGGCGACGCGCGATCGGAGCGGTTCATCGGCGGCCATCCCGTCGCGGGGGCTGAGAGCGCCGGCGTGGAGAACGCTCGCGAGGACCTGTTCGAGGGGGCACGCTGGTACCTGACGCCAACTGAGCGCTCGAGCGGGGTCCACTACGACCGCCTCCAGCGGGCGATCGCGGATCTGGGCGCGCGCCCGCAGGCGATCGACCCCGAGACCCACGACCGGCTGATGGCCACGGTTAGCCACCTCCCGCACGTGATCGCCAACGTGCTCGTCCAGCAGGCCGCCGCGGCGGCCGTGGAGGAGTCCGAGCGCCTGCCCGAGGTCGGACCGAGCTTTCGCGACACGACCCGGGTGGCGGGCGCCAATCCGGCTATCTGGGGGGACATCTTTGCAACCAACAGCGAGGCGGTCGCCCGCGAAATCGATGCCGCGGGCGAGCGGTTGCGGGAGGCCGCGGAGGTCATCCGCTCGGGTGACGGCGACCGCGTCGCGGCCTGGCACGGCGCCGCCCGCGAGGACCGCCGCCGGCTCCTGGAGGCGGATCTCGTCGGCGGCGAGCTCTACGAGCTGCGGCTGAGCGTCGAGAACCGGCCCGGGACCGTCGCCGAGATCGCCCTGGCCCTCGGCCGGGCCGGGGTCAACATCGAGGACATGGCACTGTCGCCGGCACCGGACATGAAGACCGGGGCGGTCTCGCTGTGGGTGGCCGGAGAGGCCGAGTCCGAGCGGGCGGCTGAGATCGTGCGCGAGCTCGGTCACGGCGTCTCGATCTCGAGATGACGCGATTCGCGGCCTCGGGACCGCTCCGAGGCGAGCTTCGCCCACCGCCGGACAAGTCGATCAGCCATCGCGCCGCGCTCATCGGCGCCATGACCGACGGACCGGTTGAGATCGAGGGCTACCTCGACTCCGCCGACACACAATCGACCCGCCATGCCGTGCAGCAGCTCGGTGCCGGCGTCGAGTGGTCCCCGGCGGGCCGCCCGGGCGCGATCGATCTCAAGCTCACCGGAATTGGCCTGCACGGTCCAGGCGAGCGCGCGAGTGACGTCAGCCAGGACATCGACGTCGGCAACGCCGGAACCCTGCTTCGTCTCCTGCCAGGCTGGCTTGCCGGACAGGGTCGGGGGGCGTGGACGCTGGATGGGGACGAGTCGATTCGCCGACGGCCCGTCGATCGGATCGTGGAGCCACTCGCGCAGATGGACGCCGCGATCTCGTGTCGAGACGGTCGCCTGACCCCGCTGAAGCTCGAGGGCGCCGCCTTGCACGGCGTCTCCTACCGAATGCCCGTCGCGAGCGCGCAGGTGAAGTCGTGTCTGTTGCTCGCCGGGCTCCAGGCCGAGGGCGAGACCCAGATCACCGAGCCGGCGCCCACCCGCGACCACACCGAGCGCTTGCTTGCCGCCTGGGGAGCCCAAGTCGCGACCGAGGACCTGCGCACGGTCCCGACTGTCGGCGGTGGCCCGGCCCGCCGCGTCACGATCCGGCCGGCCGAGAGCCTGCGCGGAGGCGAGGTCAAGGTGCCTGGCGATTTCTCCTCGGCGGCCTTCATGCTGGTGGCGGCGACGATCGTCGAGGGCAGCCGCGTGCGGCTGACCGGCGTCGGCCTGAATCCCACCCGGATCGGGCTCCTCGGAATCCTCAACAGGATGGGCGCGGCGATCGAGGTGGAGGAGGGCCCGGATGCGATCGAACCTGCCGGCGCGATCCTCGCCCGGCACGGGCCGCTTCAGGCCACGAGAGTCCACGCGGAGGAGGTGCCGCTCGCCATCGATGAGCTGCCCCTCGTCGCGTTGCTCGGCTGCTTCGCCGAGGGCAGGACCGTCGTCTCGGGCGCCGAGGAGCTCCGCCACAAGGAGTCGGACCGGATCGCGACGGTCGTGGACGGCCTCGGCGGGATCGGCGCGGACATCGAGGCGACCGAGAACGGCTTTTCGGTCAACGGGACCGGCGAGCTCGCCGGCGGCCGCCTGGACGCACACGGGGACCATCGCCTGGCGATGCTGGGCGCGATCGCCGGCCTCGCCTCGCGCGAGGGCGTGGAGGTCACCGGCATGGGGGCGGCCGCAGTGAGCTACCCCGGCTTCGAGGACGACCTGCGGGCGCTCCTCTAGGCGCGCGCCGGGGTCCCGGCGGCACCGACCATCGAGGCGACGAACAGCTCGCGCGCCCTGTCCAGCGCTGGGGTCTCGCCGACCTGTATGCGCTCCAGGGCGAGGCCCTCGATGCCGGCGCCAATCAGGACTGCGAGGGGCTCGATCCGCCGCGTGGGAACCCGGGGATCGGGATCGCGGAGCAGGTCCATCAGGACCGAGCGCCAGCGGGCGCGCTCCGCCCGCATGACCTTGCGGACGCCCTCTTCGACGACGGACACGCCGCCGAGGTCGAAGTAGAGGCGCGCCAAGCGCTCGTCGCTGTCCATCAGCTCCCACACGCCCTCGAGCGCGCCGCGGACGATCCCCTCAACCGTATGACGCCGGCCGACCGCCTCGACGACCGCGGACGTGATGAGCTCGCCGAGCTTGGAGGCGACGGCTGCCACCAGGCCCTGCTTGGACCCGAAGTGGTACGCGATCAGCGCCTTGTTCTCGCCCGCGCGCGCCGCGACCTTGGCGATCGTGAGACCGGCGTAACCGTCGGCCTTCATCACCTCCAGGCCGGCATCGAGCAGGCGGTCACGCGCGCCGCTCGAGGGCCGGCCGGGGCGGGCCCGCAGTGTGGCCGCCTCGCTCAAGCGGTGGCCAGCATCGCCGGGTCGAGCCCCATCGCGGCCAGCTTCTTCGAGAGCGACTTGGCGGCATATTCGAAGATCTCCGACGAGTGGTAGAAGGGGGTCTCGAAGTCGTACGGGTCGCCGACCCACGGCGGGACGAAGACGAGCGGCGCGACCGGCAGGCACTCCTTGAGCGTCTCCTCGACGATGCGCGCGTTCGCCTCGTCGTCCTTGATCGCGTCGGCCAGGAACTTGACCCCGAAGCCGACGTGCCGTGACTCGTCGCGGTTGACCGCGGTGAAGCCCTGGACGAAGCCCGGGAACCAGTTGCGCTCCTTCAGCGACTTGATCATGAACCGCGCCGCCGTCAGCGCGAGCATCCCCTCGATCACGACCATGTACACCGTGACGCCGCGCACCAGCGAGGCGAAATCGCCGGGGTCCTTGCGCAACCGCTCGGCCGCCTCGTGGAGGATGCCGTCGAACATCGTCTTCCAGTCGTCGTTCACGACGGAGCGGTGCTCTTCGAGCTGCTCACTGATCCCGTTCACCGTCGAGCCGAACACCTCGCGGTAGAAGCGATCCCAGAAGACCACGTGCTTCGCCTCGTCGGAGATCTGGGTCGTGAGGAAGAGCTGGGCCTCCTTCTGTGGCGTCGCCAGGGCGAAGGGGAGAAGCTCGACGGTGACCCGATCCTCGGCGATGAAGAACTCGGAGAAGCCAAAGGTCAGGAACTTGCGCTCCTCCTCGGTGAACATGTCCGGATCGGCCCACTGGCGGGCGTCCTCGGTGAGATCGAAGTCCTCGGTCGACCAGTGCTGCCGCTGCCAGCGCGCGAACAGCTTCTCGTAGCTCGGCGCGGCTTCGACGATGCGGTCGAGGCCGGACATGACCTTGTCGATGTCGCCATCGAGGAGGACGCTGAGCGCCTCGTCCTCGGTGTGCAGCTCGCCGTTCCCTTGCTGACCGATCCCGTTTGAGCCCATTGCTCCTCTCCTTCTGTCGCGTGCGAGGGAGGGAGTATTTAATCAAACGGTCAATAAATATGTGACCCCGGCCGGCCGGGAGTGCCGGTCCGCCATACTCCGCGACGTGAGACGTGACGTGCGGGTCGACGCGGATTGGGTCGCAGGGCACCTCGACGATCCGGCGGTGCGCATCGTGGAGGTGGACGTGAGCCCCGCGGCATTCGCAGAGGGCCACATCCCCGGCGCGGTCCTCTGGGACGCTTACACCGACCTCCGCCACTCCGACTACTCGCCGATCGACTCGGACGAGCTCGACGCCGTTCTCTCCAAGGCCGGAGTGACCCCGGAGGCCACGGTCGTCTTCTACGGCTACGCGCCGTACCTCGGGTACTGGCTGATGGATCGCCACGGCCACGAGCGGATCCGGCTGATGGAGGGCGGGCGCGACCCATGGGAGAGCGCCGGCTACGCCTGGACTGCCGAGACCTCGCAGCCAGAGCCCACCGCATACGAGCGCGGATCCGGCAGGCCCGAGCGCATCGTCTCACGCCGGGAGGTTCAGGCGGCGATCGACGACCCCGGCACCGTGCTGGTGGACGTGCGGTCGGCCGAGGAGTTCAGCGGCGAGCGGTTCTGGCCCTCCGGCGCCACCGAGGGCGCCGGGAGACCGGGTCGCATCCCGGGTGCCGTCCACGTGCCCGTCGACCTGATCAGAGAGGCGGACGGCTCGCTTGCGGACGGCGAAGAGCTGCGGGCGGCATGTGATCGGCTCGACCTGGATCGAGGTAGCAGGCTGATCGCCTACTGCACGATCGGAAACCGGGCGAGCCAGGCCGCCTTCGCGCTCGAGCAGCTGCTGGGCTACCCCGACGTGGCCGTCTACTACGGCTCGTGGTCCGAGTGGGGAAGCCTGCCGGACACCCCGGTTGAGACCTGAGCGTCCCGGGAACGGTTGCGACCCGGCGTCTAGCGCTGGCTGGGGTGGCCCTCGCCGGGCCACGGCGAGAGCAGGAGGAGGAGGCGGGAGTCTTCGCTCGCGAGGACCTCGCGCCGCTCGTTCGGGTCAAACACGGCGAGCAGGCCCGGGCCACCCTTGAAGGACTCACCGTCCGAGCCCGAGATCTCGATTGCGCCGGTCACCACCAGGAGCCACGCTCGCTCGTGTACCTGGTGCTCGTTGAGACGCTCGCCGGAGGGCAGACTGATCACGATCGCGCGACCCTCCTCCTCGGAGTCGAGCACGGTCGGGCTGTGCGGCGGCACGTCAAGTGTGGAGATGTCCCAGTTCCGCATCGTCTTCCTCCCGATTCCGGCGGCGGGCGCAACTCTATCCTCAGCGGCCGGATGGTGATTGCGATCGATGGGCCTGCGGGCGCTGGAAAGTCAACCGTCGCGCGGGGGGTAGCCCTCGCCCTGGGCTTCACGTACCTCGATTCCGGGGCGATGTACCGCTGCGTCGCGCTGGCCGCGCTACGCGACGGCGCGGACCTCGACGACCCGAGGTCGATGGGAGAGCTGGCCGGCCGGAGCGCGATCGAGTTCGACGACGGACGGGTGCTCCTCGACGGCGAGGACGTCACCGACGCGATCCGAAGCCCCGAGGTATCCGTGGGCGCGTCCCGGGTCTCGGTCCATCCGGAGGTGCGCGAGGCGCTGGTGGAGCAGCAGCGCGCCCTGATCGACGCGGGCGACTACGTGGCCGAGGGACGGGACATCGGCACCGTCGTCAGCCCGGCCGCGCCGCTCAAGATCTTCCTGACCGCGACCGATTCCGAGCGCGCTCGCAGGCGTGCCGCGGAGTCGGGCGAGGCCCTCGAGGCCGTTCTGGCGGCGCAAGCGGCGAGGGACGCCCGCGATCGCGACCGGGAGCACGGCGCACTGCGCCCGGCGGACGACTCGATCGAGCTCAACACCACCGGGCTCGACGCCGACGAGGTCGTCGAGCGCGTGGTGGCGCTCGCCCGCGAGCGTGGGCTCGCGCGGACATGATGCGCACGCCCCAGATCGCCGTGGTCGGGTTCCCGAACGTGGGCAAGTCGACCCTCGTCAACCGCCTCGCGGGTGGGCGGGAGGCCGTGGTCCACGAGGAGGCCGGGGTCACCCGCGACCGCAAGGCCGTCCCCTGCGAGTGGAACGGCGTTCGCTTCGACCTGATCGACACCGGCGGCGTGGACCTGGAGGCCGAGGACTCCCTGTCGCGGGCGGTCCAGAGCCAGGCTCGCGAGGCGATCAACCACGCCGATGCCGCTGTGCTCGTCGTCGACGCACGCGCCGGACTGCGCCAGGGTGACGCTGAGGTCGCCGAGATCCTGCGGCGCGGGTCGGTGCCCGTCGTGGTGGTGGCCAACAAGATCGACGAGCCGGGCGACGACTACCTGACGGCAGACTTCCACCGGCTCGGGCTCGGAGATCCGTTCCCCGTCTCGGCGGCGCAGGGCCACGGCACCGGCGACCTCCTCGACCGCCTGGCGGAGTGGGCGGGGGCGGCGCTCGCCGGGGAGGCAGGGCCGGACGCCGAGGCGGAGATCGCACGGATCGCCGTCATCGGGCGGCCGAACGTCGGCAAGTCGTCGCTCGTCAACGCGTTCCTGGGCTCCGAGCGCGTGATCGTCTCCGACCTGGCCGGGACGACGCGCGACGCCATCGACACCGAGCTCGAGTTCGGCGACCGGCGGCTCGTGCTCGTCGACACCGCAGGGCTTAGGCGGCGCACGAAGGTCGCGGGGACGGTCGCCTATTACGCGCAGCTCCGCTCCGAGCGCGCCGCCGAGCGCGCCGACGTCGCGCTCGTGGTGTGCGATGCGTCCGACGGCGTGACGTCCGAGGACCTTCGGATCGCGGAGCTCGCTATGCGGACCGGGTGCGCGACGCTCGTGGCGCTCAACAAGTGGGACGTCGGTGAGACCGACCTCGAGGATGCGACCGCGAGGCTCGCCAAGCGGCTTCGCCAGCGCCCACCGGTGATGACCTGCTCGGCGCTCACGGGGCGCAACGCCACCAAGCTCCTCGACCGGGCGGTGGAGCTGGCCGACAAGCGCGCCTCCCGCATCCCCACCTCCGAGCTCAACCGGTTCGTCGCCGACGTCATGGCAAGCACCCCGCCGCCGGCGAGGCACGGCAAGCGGCTCCGCATCTACTACGCCGCGCAGATCGGACGTCGGCCGCCCAGGTTCGCCGTGCAGGTGAACGAGCGCCGCCTCATCTCGAGGGACTGGGCCTACCACTTCGAGAACCGCCTTCGCGATGCCCACGGCCTCGAGGGCGTTCCGCTGGTGATCGACTTCGTGCCGCATACGCGGCGTCAGCGCCCCCGCTCGGGCATACCCGCGCAGCAGGGATAACCCCGTGGCCCGGTTCCGACTCCCAAGCCTAAGACGCGCGCGCGTTACGCCTCCGCCTCCCCCACCGACACCGCCGCCTCCACCCCCGGAGCCGCCCGAGGAGAAGCCGCCGCCGAAGCGCCCGTCGCGCATCTTGAGGTGGTTCGTCCGCGAGCGCAAAAAACCGGCTCCTCCACCAACCGCGCCGCCGCAGGTCACGCTGCCGCCGGTCCCGCGATCGGAGCCGCCCGCCCCGAAGCCCGAGCCCGAGAAGGAGGGAGCTGGCGGAACGCGCTCGGCGGGCGCCGCAATGGGCGGGGTCGCGGCTCGGGTCGGGCGCATACCGACGGCGGCGGGTCGCGGCGTCCGCCGGTTCTGGCTCAGTATGTCGGTGCACACGCGGCGACGGCTGGCCCTGGCCGTCGGCGTTCTCGGCGCGCTGCTCGTGATCGCGTTCGTCGCCGTCCCGGCGCTGCCGTGTCAATTCCCGGGCGGCGACGTTTGCCCGCCGTCCGACGACGCGATCCACCTCGTGCCCGACGACGCGCTGGCGTACGTGCACGTGAACGTGAATCCGGACACCGAGCAGTACAAGGAGGCTCGCGACGTCGCGGCCCGGGTCCCGGCCCTGGCCGGTCAGGTGACCGACCGTCTGCTGCTGGCCCGGGTTCCGGGGCCGAATCGCTCGCCGCCGGACTTCCAACGGGACATCGCCCCGTGGTTTGGCGGGCAGGCGGCGCTGGCCGTGGTGCCCGCCGGTGGGAAGGCCGCGGAGGAGGTGCAGCTGCTTCAAGTCTCAGACGAGGCCGCCGCGAGCAAGTACGCCGACTCGGTGGCAGCCGGAACGCCCAAGACCTCTGACTACCGCAACGTCCCCGTGAGCGTCGACCGGCGCGGGCTCGCCACGGCGATCGTCGGCGGGTTCCTCGCAATCGGGCGCGACAGCGGCGTGCGGGCCGTTATCGACGCCCAGAGCGGAGCCTCGGGAACCGGCTCGCTTGCGGACGACCCGAAGGCGACGGCGGCTCGCGACGCGCTTCCGGCGGAGCGACTCGCCGATGCATATTTGTCGCCGGACGGCATCGCAAAGCTCGTCGGCAACCCCCGCGGCCCGCTGGCGACGCTCGATGCGGCGGTCGATCCCACCGCGAGCGACGGGGTCGCGATGGCGTTGGTCGCGGATGACCAGGGAATCAACGTCGACATCCGCTCCGAGCTCAACGAGGCGAGGGCCAAGGCCCAGCCCGGGTTCTTCGCCGCGTTCCGGCAGTTCGAGCCAACGCTGACCGGCTCGCTCCCCGCCGGCTCGCTGGCGTATGCCGGGATCGCCGATCCGGGACACGCACTGGTCTCGCTGCTCGCACAGGCGAGCGCCAACCAGCCCGGCCTGGCGGCGGGCGTCGCGGCGCTCGTCCAGCGCGTGAAGCAGCTCGGCAAAGTGGATCTGGAGACGGAGCTGTTTCCGTCGCTCGGCGATGAGGCGGCCTTTGCGCTCCAGCCCGCCGCGTCGGGGGGCGGCATCCCCTACCTCGAGTTCCTCAGCAGCGCCATCGACGCCCAGCGGGCGGATCGCGCGCTCGCAAGCCTCCAGGGCCCGATCGCCGACGCGCTCAACGCCTCAACCGGCCAGCCTCCCAACTTCAGCGAGAGCAAGGTGAACGGCGTGACCGCGCACAGCATGCAGGTGTCTCCGACCGTCAACCTCACCTACGCGATCGCGGACACGGTCCTCCTGATCGCGACCGATCCCGCGGCCGTCAAGCAGCTCGCCGGTGACCAGCCATCGCTCTCGGGCGACGAGACCTTCATGGAGGCCACGGACGGCCTGCCGAGCTCGGTCTCACTGCTCGCCTACTTCAACCTCGGCGGGCTGATCACGCTCGGCGAGCAGGCCGGGCTCGCGCAGGACCCGGCGTACGAGGCGTTCGCGCCCGAGATTCGCAGGCTCCAGGCTCTGGGCCTCTCCGTTCAGGCGAGCCCGACCCAGCTCGCGACCGACGTCAGGCTGATCGTCGGCTCCGAGGCCTCGGCGGCCGCCTCCTCCGGCGACCAGAAGGCAACGCCAAAGGACTAGCAACGACTCGGTGGCTCGTCCGCTACCGTTGCCCGACGATCATGGAGAGACTTTCCGAAAACGAGCATCTGTTCACCTCCGAGTCGGTCACCGAGGGGCACCCGGACAAGATCTGCGACCAGATCTCCGACGGCGTCCTCGACGCGGTGATGAGCGACGATCCCGCCGGCCGCGTCGCCTGCGAGTGCCTGGTCAACACCGGCCTCGTGGTCGTGTCCGGTGAGATCACCACCCAGACCTACGTCGACATCCCGAAGATCGCGCGCGAGACGATCCGCCAGATCGGCTACGACGACCCGCGCTACGGGTTCGACCATGAGGCGTGTGCCGTCCTCACGGCGATCGACGAGCAGTCGCCGGACATCGCGCAGGGCGTGAACGCCGGGCTCGAGCAGCGCGAGGGGGAGTCGGCGGACGAGCTCGATGCCGCGGGAGCCGGAGACCAGGGGATGATGTTCGGGTACGCGACCCGGGAGACCAAGGCGCTGATGCCGATGCCGATCCAGCTGGCGCACCAACTCGCACGCCAGCTGTCCGAGGTTCGCAAGGCGCGCGTGATCGGCTACCTCGGCCCCGATGGCAAGACCCAGGTCACGGTCCGCTACGAGAACGATCGCCCGGTCGAGATCCAGAAGGTCCTGATCTCGACCCAGCATCGCGAGGAGGCGGGGGAGCAGATGATCCGCAACGATCTCTGGGAGCACGTCCTCGAACCGGTGCTCCACACCGAGTACAAGGAGCTCTTCACCGAGGGGGCGCTGCTCTCGAACTTCCTGGTCAACCCGACCGGCAAGTTCGTCATCGGCGGACCTGTAGGCGACGCCGGGCTCACCGGCCGCAAGATCATCGTCGACACCTACGGCGGCGCGGCTCGCCACGGCGGCGGCGCCTTCTCCGGAAAGGACCCCTCCAAGGTCGATCGCTCCGCGGCATACGCGGCGCGCTATGTCGCCAAGAACGTGGTCGCGGCGGGCCTCGCGGACCGCTGCGAGATCCAGGTCGCCTACGCGATCGGCGTGGCTCACCCCGTCTCGCTGATGGCCCAGACTTTCGGGACCGGCAAGGTCTCCGACGCGGACATCATCAACGCGGTCAACGAGGTCTTCGACCTGCGCCCGGCCGCCTTCCGGCGCTACCTCGACCTTCACCGGCCGATCTTCCAGAAGACGGCCGCCTACGGCCACTTCGGCCGCGAGGACGCAGACTTCACCTGGGAGCGCACCGACCGGGTGGACGCGCTGCGCTCGGCTGCGGGCCTCGCCTCCTCGGACAATGAGGCGGGCGTGGGCGCGAGCGTCTCGAGCTAGAAGCTCGGGGACCTAGGCCCGCGGGCTCTGGCCCTGCGGTTGCGGCGCCGTGGGCTGGTCGCCGAGGCCCGTCGGTGAGATGGCGTGGGTCGCGCGGTCGACCTGCTCGACGACGTCGGCCGGGTTCGCGACACCGTAGAAGATGAAGTTGAAATCGTCGCCGGCGGCCGTGTCGAAGTCGACGTCTCCCACCTGCAGGAGTCGCTCCAGGGGCGACTGGCTGTAGTTCACGTTCTGGACCCGCTCCAGGCGCGTCTCCTGGATGTCGCGCGAGATGATTCCCCGCTGGATGTGGAGGCGGCGGTTGGTGATCGTGTAGTGCGTCGTGACCCGCCGGATGAAGCCGGCCAGTACTACCGCGGCGACGCCCACCACGGCGATCAGGATGACGAGCCCGGTGTCCGTGTTGCCGTTCGCGATGTTGGTGACCAAGCCGACCAGGAACGCGAGCACCAGGACCCCCAGCAGCCCCTTGATGTAGAAGCTCAGGATCGCCCGCCACGAGGGGTGGCCCTGGAACATGACCTGCTCGCCGGGTGCCAGGCGGGGTGCCATGGCGGAAGCATAGTCGCGGCGGTGTGAGCATCCGCGGCGACCGCCGCCGAGTCGACCACTACTTTGGGAAGCACATGGCGATCGCCAAGGTCGAGCCCCTCCTGACTGCCCGCGCGCTTCGTGGCCCGTTCGACTACGCGCTGCCCGAGCGGCTGGCCGGAGTGGGAGTGGGGTCGGCGCTCGTCGTGCCCTTCGGGCGGCAGCGCGTCGTCGGAGTCGTCGTGGAGGTGGCGGAGTCGAGTGAGCTGCCCCCCGAGCGCCTCGCGGAGCCGCTCGAGGCGCTGGAGGCCGGGGCAACGCCGGAGCTCGTGCGGCTCGGGCTGTGGGTGGCTCGCGAGTACTGCTCCACTCCCGCACGCGGGCTCGAGCTGGTGCTCCCCGCGGGTGTCGGGCGCGCCGGGCGCGGCCCGGCGGCCCGCACCGAGCTCCGGGCGAAGCTGACTCCCGCGGGCCGCGCCGCGCTGGAGGACGGCACGCGGCTGGGCTCGGTCCAGCGCGCCGCGATCGCCGCTCTCGCGGATGCGGGTCCCGATCGCGGAGGCGAGCTCACGGCGGGCGAGCTTCAGGGGGCCGGCGCCGACACCGCGGCACTCCGGAGGATGAAGGCGCGCGGGCTGGTGGAGCTTCGGACCACGGAGCGCGGGCGGCGCCCCGCGATCGTCGACGTGGGAGCCCGGTCGAGCAGACCCGCGCTCAACGTGGCCCAGTCGGCGGCGCTCGGCGCGATCACAGAGGCCATCGACCGATCCGGGCACACTGAGCTCCTCCTCCACGGCGTGACCGGATCCGGAAAGACGGAGGTCTACCTGGCCGCCGCCGAGGCCGTCCTGGCCCGCGGCCGCGGCGCGATCGTCCTGGTTCCCGAGATCGCTCTCGCGCCGCAGACCGTCTCCAGGTTCGCGTCGCGGTTCGGTGACGGGGTGGCCCTCCTTCACTCCAGGCTCTCGGCCGGCGAGCGCCGCGACGAGTGGCACCGTCTGCGCACGGGCGAGGCGATGGTCTGCGTTGGCCCCCGGTCGGCGGTGTTCGCGCCGGTTCGCGATCTGGGGCTGATCGTGGTCGACGAGGAGCACGACCCCTCCTACAAGCAGGAGGGGGACCCGCGCTACGACGCGCGGGAGGTGGCGGCGCAGCGCGCGGAATCGACCGGGGCGGTCCTCGTCTGCGGCAGCGCGACGCCGCGCCCGGAGAGCTGGGACCGCCTGCCCCGGCTGCAGCTGCCGGAGCGCGCCGACGGGATGGCGCTGCCTGAGGTGGACGTGCTCGACATGCGGACGACCTCGGGGGAGAGCGGTCCCATGCACGCGCAGACGGTCCAGGCGCTGAGTGAGATCCGCGATGTCGGCGGGAAGGCAATCGTGATGCTGAACCGCCGCGGCTGGTCGCCGTTCGTGAGCTGCCGATCCTGCGGCAGGGGGTGGGGGTGCCCCGAGTGCGACGTCTCGCTCGTCGTCCACAAGGGCTCGAGCCGCCTTCGCTGTCACCACTGCGGTCACTCCGAAGCGCTGCCGGAATCCTGCCCGGACTGCGGTTCGGTGACGCTGGCCCGTCACGGCGCCGGGACCGAGCGCGTGGCGGAGCTGATCGCCGAGGCGGCGTCGCCGCTGCCCGTGTTCCGGCTCGACTCCGACAGCGCCGCTCCGGCCGGCGGTCATCTCGACATCCTGCGGCGGTTCGAGGCCTCGGACGCCGGAGTGCTGGTGGGCACGCAGATGGTGGGCAAGGGCCACGACTTCCCGGACGTCCTGCTGAGCGTCGTCCTGGACGCCGACGCCACGCTGCGGTTCCCCGACTTCCGGTCGGAGGAGCGGACCTTTGCACTCGTCTCCCAGCTGGCCGGGCGCAGCGGTCGCGGGCCGAGGGGCGGCCGGGTCCTCGTCCAGACGCTGGCTCCCGAGGCGCCCGCGATCCGCCATGCGGCGGTGCACGACAGCGCGGGATTCCTCGCGGCTGAGCTCGAGCGCCGCCGCGCTCTCGCATATCCGCCCTACTCCCACCTCGTCCGGCTCGAGTTCAGTGCGGCCGAGTCGGCCGGGGCTCAGGATGCCGCAGAGATCGCCCACGGGCGGCTCGCAGAGGTGCTTCCGCCCGACGTCCAGATGCTGGGGCCCGCGCCGCGATTCCGGCTCCGCGGCAAGCACCGCCGCCAGCTCCTCCTCAAGGCGCCCGAGCGCGAGCGGGTTGTGTCCGCGGTCCGGGGCGTCGTCGACGAGCTGGCCGCAGGCCGGAGCCTGCGCGGAATCTCGCTGAGCGTCGACGTCGACCCGCAATAGGGCTCGCCCGCGGGCGTCTAGACTCGAAAAAGAATGAGCGAGCAAGCGGAAACCGCCACCATCCGCGACGGCGAGCCCGTCGAGCCTGGGGGACCGAGCGACGAGCGAGCACAGGCGCTCGCCGAGGAGGCTCTGCGGCGTCGCGAGGCGGCGCTGCAGCACATCCGCAAGTTCGGCGACCCGGTCCTCAAGTCACGGGCCTCCGAGATCCGCTCGTTCGGCCCCGAGCTCGAGCGCGAAGCGGAGCGCATGGTGGCGATCATGCACGACGCCATCGGCGTGGGGCTCGCGGCCACGCAACTGGGCGTGATGCACCGGCTCCTCGTCTTCCAGGCCGGCCCCGACGCGACACCCACCGCTATCGCCAACCCGAGCATCGACTGGCTCTCGAACGAGGTCGTGATGGCCGAGGAGGGGTGCCTGAGCCTCCCGCGCGTGTCGGTGGACGTGGAGCGGCCACTCTTCGCTCGGATAAGCGGGGTCGACGTCACCGGCGAGCCGCTCGAGATCGAGGCGTCGGGACTCGAGGCCCGCGTCCTGCAACACGAGATCGACCACCTCGACGGCGTGCTGATGCTCGACCGGGCCGCGCGTGATCAGCGCAAGGCGGCCCTGCGGGCGCTGCGCGAGGGCGGCTCCTACAGCCCGACCGCGGAGGAGCCCGCGGACGAGGAGCCTGCGGCGCCCGCCGCGACGAGTTGAGGGTCGCGTACCTGGGTACGTCGGAGTTCGCCGTGGCGGTGCTGCGGCGCCTCGCGGACTCGCCCCACCGGCCCGCGCTCGTCATCACCCCGCCTGACCGCCCGCGCGGCCGCGGCCGCCGCCTGGCCGCACCGCCCGCCGCGGCGGCGGCGTCCGAGCTCGGGCTCGAACTGCTGCAGACCGAGAGCGTCAACCGGCCCGACGCCGTCGAGGCGATCCACGCGGCGCGCCTGGACCTGGGCGTCGTCTGCGCTTTCGGGCAGCTCATCAAGGACCCGCTGCTCTCCGAACTGGAGCTCTTGAACGTGCATCCCTCCCTGCTCCCACACTGGCGGGGGGCGGCGCCCATCGAGCGCGCGCTCATGGCCGGCGACCGCGAGACCGGGGTGACGATCATCCGGGTCACGGCGGGTCTCGACTCCGGGCCGATCGCGCTGGAGCAGCCGCTCGAGATCGGGGACGAGGAGGACTTCGGCTCGCTCTCGGGCCGCCTCGCCGACCTCGGGGGCGAGCTGATCGTCCGCGTGCTCGACCAGCGCGCGGCGGGCTCCCTCGAGCTCACCGATCAGGACGACTCCGAGGCGACCTACGCGCACAAGATCTCCCCGGAGGAGCGACGCCTGGATCCCTCCCGGCCGGCGCGCGAGCTGGAGCTCACGGTGAGGGCGCTCAACCCCCACATCGGCTGCTACCTGGAGCTCGACGGCGGCGAGCGGCTCGGCGTTCGCACCGCGCGCGCCGAGCCCGACCGCGAGCTCGAGCCGGGGCGGATCGCGGGCAACGGCGGGCTGCTCCTCGGATGCGCGGAGGGCACGCTCCGCCTCGAAGTGGTGCAGCCCGCGGGGCGGCGGCCGATGCCCGTGGAGGCGTACCTGCGCGGGCACTCGCTGCCGTCGCTGGCGGAGTGAATTCCACCCGAGACGTCGCGCCGCAGCGCAGGGCGGCGTACGAGGTCCTGCGCCGCGTGTTCGAGCACGAGGCGTGGGCGGATCGCGCCCTCCCCGCCGCCGTGGAGCGCCACGGCCTCGACCGCCGCGAGCGCGCCCAGGCCCAGCGCCTCGCGTACGGGGCAGTGCAACGCCGGGGGACCAGCGACCACCTGATTGCCGAGCTCGCCGAGCGCCCGCTGAAAAGGCTCGACCCGTCCGTCCTCGCCGCGCTCCGGCTGGGCCTCTTCGAGCTGGTGTTCTCGGACGCCACCCCGGACCACGCCGCGGTGGACGAGGCGGTCGAGCTGGCCAAGGGGTCGGGCGGTCGGCGCCGTCGTGCCGGGGCGGGACTGGTCAACGCCGTCCTGCGTCGAGCGGCCGCCGCCGACGACCTGCTGTCCGGCCTCGACGACGCGACCCCGGAGGGCGCCGCGGTGCTCCACTCCTGTCCCGAGTGGCTCGCGAGGCTTTGGTGGGAGGAGCTGGGCCAGCGCGAGGCGCGCTCGCTGCTGGTGGCCCTCAACCGGCCTGCCGAGACCGCGCTCCGCGTCAACACGCTGAAGGCGCAGCCCGAGGCGCTGCTCGAGGAGCTGAGCGACCAGGGTGTCGAGCGGCCAGGGCCCGAGCTTCTTGGCCCGCCCGAGGCGCTTGTGGCCGGCGAGGGGCTCACCGACGAGCTCGCGCGACGGATCGACAGGGGCGAGCTCGTCCCGCAGTCGCGCTCCTCCCAGGCGGTCGTCTCGGTGCTCGACCCGCAGCCGGGCGAGCAGGTGCTGGACCTTTGCGCCGCCCCGGGGATGAAGACCACCGCGATCGCCGCCAGGATGGCCAACCGCGGAAACGTGGTTGCGGTCGAGCGGGACCCCGGCAGGGCCGCCCAGCTCGGGGACCTCTGCGCCCGACTGGGCGCGACCAGCGTCACGGTGATCGAGGGGGATGCGACGGAGCTCGACCTGGGCGGCGGCTACGATCGCGTACTCGTGGATCCACCCTGTTCAGACCTTGGGACGCTCGCCTCGCGCCCGGACGCTCGGTGGCGCAAGTCGCCGGAACTGATCGAGCGGGTGGCCGCGATCCAGGGCGCTATCGCCGGCCGGGCCGTCGATGCCCTGAGGCCGGGCGGGGCGCTCGTCTACTCGACCTGCACGATTGCCCGGCGCGAGGGCGAGGACCGCGTCGCGGAGCTCGTTGCCCGCGGTGGGGTGGAGGCGGCCGACCTCGGCGCCTCGGCCGCAGAACTTGCCTCGACTCATGACGCGCGGTTCCTCCAGGTGAGGCCCGACCACGATCGAACCGACGGCTTCTTCATCGCGCGCCTGGGGTCGATCTAGGTGGAGGCGGGGGAGGAGACCCTCAAGCGGCCCGCCTGCCCGGGCTGCGGCGAGCCCTGGCTGCGGCCGACGCAGCTGCCGGGCCGTTTCCGGTGCGTGTACTGCCTGCGGCGCTACGAGCTGGTCTCGCAATGCCCGAACTGCGGCGAGCACCAGACGATCGCCCGGATGAGCACCACCCAGGACATGCTCTGCCAGCACTGCCGCAACTCAATGCTGCGCCCGGTGTGAGGGCCCGATGACGGCCCGCGATCTGTTCGGCGCCCGGCATGTCGCGCCATCGATCCTCTCGGCTGACTTCTCGCGGCTCGGCGCGCAGGTCGCCGAGGTGATGGACGCGGGCGCCCGGGTGATCCACGTGGATGTGATGGACGGCCACTTCGTGCCCCCGATAACGATGGGGCCGCTCGTGGCCGCCGCGATCGCCGACCAGGTGCACGACGCCGACGGCGCCATCGACGTGCACCTGATGGTCGACCGCCCGGCGGACCACGTGGAGGAGTTCGCCCGCGCCGGCGCGGACTGCATCACCGCCCACTTCGAGGCCGACCCGCACATCCACCGCACCCTGGGCCACATCCGCGACGCCGGGTGCCTGGCCGGGGTCGCGATCAACCCGGGGACGCCGGCTGAGGCGATTCGCGAGCTCGACGCGTCGGCGGACGTCGTCCTCTGCATGTCGGTGAACCCGGGGTGGGGCGGGCAGTCGTTCATCGAGGCGTCGCCGGACAAGGTGCGGCGGATCCGCGAGACCGTCCCGACGCCCGTGATCGAGATGGACGGCGGGATCGACGCGGACACCGTCGGCAGCGTCGCCGACGCGGGAGCCACCCTGTTCGTGGCCGGCTCGGCCGTGTTCGGAGCCCCGGACCCGGGCGAGGCGTTTCAGCGCATCGCGGCGGCCGCGGACGCTGGCTAGGCCGTAGCGGTGCAGGCGCCCGCCGAGGTTCGCCTCTTCCTCAGACGACTCGCGCTTCTCGGCGCCCTGATCGTCGCGCTGCTCGTGATCGGGACGGTCGGGTTGGGCATCTCCGAGGGCACTTCGATCGGGTTCTCTTTCATCTGGACACTTGACACGATCGCAACGATTGGGTCGATTGGCCTACCCGAGGACACGGGTGGTCGGATCCTCATCGTCTTCCTGATCGTCTTCGGCGTCGGTACGCTCTTCTACGCGCTGGTCACGGTGACCGAGTTCTTCGTGGCCAGTCGTCTCACTGGGCTCCTCGCCGAGCGCCGCACCCAGCGGATGATCGACGACCTCTCCGACCACCACCTGATCTGCGGCTTCGGCCGCGTGGGCCGTCAGGTCTCTCGCGACCTTCGCGTGGCGGGTCAGCCCTATGTCGTCGTCGACGACAATCCCGAGAACGAGGAGATCGCGGATGAGCTGGGCGCCCCATACCTCGACGGTCGGCCGTCCGAGGACGACGTCCTCCGCCGCGCCGGCATCGCCGCGCCCGCTCCCTGCTCGCGTGCATGGATTCGGACGCCGAGAACATCTTCACGACGTTGACCGGGCGGGAGCTTCGGCCGGACATCACCATCGTTGCGCGGGCGAGCGTCGAGGATTCCGAGAAGAAGCTGAGGCGGGCGGGCGCGGACAGGGTGATATCGCCCTACAAGGCCAGCGGAGCCGAGATGGCCCGCCTGGCGCTCCATCCTCAGGTCGCCGGGGTCGTCGACGTTGCCCCGGAGTACCGGATGGAGGAGATACAGGTCTCCGAGGACTGCGAGGGCGTCGGGAAGCGGATCGGCGATATTCGCGGAACCGCGACGATCGTCGCACTCCGTCGCACTGATGGCAAGGTCGAGCCGCAGCCGGCCGGCGAGCGCCAGCTCGCCGCCGGGGACGTCCTCGTGGCCATGGGCACGCGAGAGGCGATGGATCGTCTCGAGGCCATCTTCCAGCGCCGGTCCGCTCGCGACGCCGCCTAACTCGCCTCATCGGCGGCGGCGAGCTGCGCCTCGATCTCCTCGGGCGAGCCGGGCTCCACGACGTCCTCCGGGCGTGGCGCCTTGGGGGGATTGCGATAGAGCACGTAGAGGAGCGTGCAGAGCAGCGCTGCCGCCCCCGCGAACCCCACCTCCACGCGGCGGAACTCGCCGAGCACCGGGAGCAGGTTCCACGCGATGAATCCCGCAGCGCAGATCACCCACCTGGCGGCTGCAGCCCGGGCCTGCCCCTGGGCGAGTGCGGCCTGGTTGAGCGTGCCGGAGGCCAGGTAGAAGCCCATGCCTGCCGTGACGATAAGGAGCCCCAGCCTGTCGTAGGTGAACTTGTTGCCGAAGGCGATCTGCATGAGTTCGGGCCCCGCGATCGCGACGATCAGCCCGACCAGTGCGGCGAAGCCCGCGATCGCGCTGACAGTGACGCGTACCGACATCCGGAAGGCGTCCGCGTCATCCTCGGCGTCGCTCGACCGCAGCCGGGTGAGGTGGGGCAGCAGGCTCGTGGCGACGGCCTGGAAGAGGACCAGCGGCGCCCGGGCGATCATCAGCACGTTGAAAATGAACCCCGCCGCCGCGGCGCCCTCCGATGCCCGAACGATGAGCGGGCCTGCGTTGAGGAGGCTTTGCTCGCTGACCATGATCAGGAACACCGCAGCCGCGAAGCCCCCGCCGCGCGCCAACGTGAACCGCGTCTCGTCGTCGCGGGCCTGCGCCGGGGGCGCCGTTCTCTGGGAGACGGCCCGCCCGGCGAACGCGAGCGGTACCACGGTCAGGCTGAGCACCGGCGCCGCCACGATTCCGAGGGCCACGGCGGTCTGGCCGCTCGCGATGCCGACGGCGACCGCGAGCGCGAACGCCATGCGCGCCGTGGACTCCGCGAGGAGCAGCAAGCCGTAGAGCACGAAGCGCCGGCTGCCCGCCAGGAAGCCCCGGGCGAAGAAGCTCGCCGCGAACGCCAGGACCGCGGCGACAAGGATCCAGTACAGGGTCGAGCTACCCGAGAGCAGGTCGTTCTGGATCGGGTCCCGGAGCAGGAGCGCCGTCGCGGCGAACGCCACCGCGAGCCCCAGCTGGATCGTCGCAGCGACCCGCATCGTCCCGCCGATCGTTTCGCCCCGGGCCTGCCGGTCGGCGATGGTGCGCGAGAGCAGCTGCTCCACCGGGCGGAAGAGGACCGAGATCGTCACGAAGACCGCGGACCAGAGGACGACGATCTCGCCGTACGACGTCTTGCTCAGGTTGTGGGAGGCGAGCGAGAAGTAGACGTAGGTCAGGAGCCCCGCCGACCCGACCCCGATCGACAGCATCGCCGCGGAGCGCCCGAAGCGCCTCGTCTCCGCCGCCGCTCCCTCGCGCGCCATAGCGCGGGGACGGTACCGGCGCTGGTGGCTGCCCACCCGCATCGCGCCCGGGAGCGGGGCGTATCATTGGTTGACTGACCAGTCAATCGGGAGGCCTCGCAGTGGCCACAGACCAGGATCGGATCCACCTCCGCCGCGCCTTGGAGCTGGCGGCGGGCGGGCACGGCAGGGTGAGCCCGAACCCGATGGTCGGGGCGGTCATCGTCCGCGATGGGCAGGTCCTCGGCGAGGGCTTTCACGCCGAGCTCGGCGGGCCGCACGCAGAAGTCGAGGCGATCGAGGACTCGCGCGCCCGCGGGATCGACCCCGCCGGGGCCACCTTGCTCGTGACGCTCGAGCCGTGCGCGCACCACGGGCGCCGGCCTCCGTGCGTCGATGCGATCCGCGACGCGGGCATCGCACGCGTGGTCATCGCGTCCGACGACCCGAGCGAGAAGGCGAACGGCAAGGGCCCGACGATCCTGCGCGAGGCAGACATCGAGGTCGAGTTCGTCGACGGCGCGGAGGCCGAGGCGGCTGAGCTCCTCAACCAGCCGTTCCGAAAGCATGCGCGAACCGGGCGCCCGCTGATCGTCATGAAGTCAGCCATCACGCTCGACGGCCGGGTGGCGACGGCCGGCGGCGATTCGAAGTGGATCTCCAGCGAGGAGAGCCGTCTGCTGGCGCATCGCTGGCGCGCGGAGGCCGACGCCGTCTGCGTCGGGATCGGCACGGCGCTGGCCGACGATCCGCGCCTCACTGCAAGGGAGGCGGGGACGCTCCGCCAGCCGACCAGGGTGGTGTTCGACTCCGAGGCCCGGCTCCCGCTCGACTCGCGCCTGGTCGAGACGGTCGCGCAGGCCCCGCTCGTGGTCGTCGCGTCGCCGGCCGCGCCCGAGGAGCGGATCGCCGCGCTGCGGGATACGGGCGCCGACGCCGTCGTGGTTGGTGGCGGGCCTGCCGATCGGGTGACGGCCGGTCTCGCGGAGCTTGGGGATCGCGGCATCACGAGCGTCCTTCTCGAGGGCGGCCCAACCCTCGCCGGGGGCTTCCGCGACGCGGACGAGATCGACGAGATCCGCCTGTTCGTCGCCCCGATCGTGGTCGGCGGGATGCTGGCCCGCCCTCTGATCGCGGGCAACGGGGCGATGATGCTTCCGGATGCGACCGCGGCGACTTCGATGGACTGGGAGCGTTCCGGCGACGACCTGCTCATCCGCGCGCGGCTGAGGGATTGGTGACGGCGTGTTCACGGGGATAATCCGCGAGATCGGCGCCGTCGAGCAGGTGGAGCGGACCGGCGACGGTGCGCGCCTGCGAGTGAGCGCCGGCGTCGCAGGCGGCCTGGGCGCGGGCGACTCCGTTGCGATCAACGGGGTCTGCCTCACCGTGAGTTCGCCGGGCGACGACTCCTTCGAGGCGGACGTGATGAACCAGACGCTGTCCGTGACCACGCTCGGCGCCCTCGAGGTCGGCCGCCGGGTCAACCTGGAGCCCGCGCTGCGGGCCGGAGAGCCGCTCGGGGGCCATCTGGTGCAGGGGCACGTCGATGGCACGGGCGAGGTGGCCTCCGTGGCCGAGGACGGGTTCGCCCGCCGGTTGCGCGTCGCCGTCCCGGAGGCCCTGCGGCGCTACGTCGCGGAGCACGGGTCGGTGGCGATCGACGGCGTCAGCCTGACCGTCGCCACGCTGACCCCGGACGGACTGGAGGTCTCACTGATTCCCGAGACGCTCGAGCGCACCACGCTCGGCGACCTCGGTGAGGGCAGCGACGTGAACGTCGAGGTGGACGTGGTCGCCCGCTACGCGGAACGTCTCCTGCAAGGCTTAAATGAAGAAAGGAAGGCAGATGGCTAGCCAAGCGACAAGCGTTTTCTCGCCCATCGAAGAGGCGATCGAGGAGATCCGCCGGGGGCGGATGGTCGTTGTCTGCGACGACGAGAATCGCGAGAACGAGGGCGATCTGACGATGGCCGCCCAGTTCGCGACCCCCGAGGCGGTCAACTTCATGGCCAAGAACGGCCGCGGCCTGATCTGCCTCTCGCTGACGGGCGAGCGGTGCGACGAGCTGGGACTCGACCTGATGGCCGCGAAGAACGAGTCGCCTTTCAACACCGCCTTCACGATCTCGGTCGAGGCCCGCGACGGCGTCACGACCGGGATCTCGGCGGCGGATCGCGCCCGCACGATCCAGGTCGCGATGGACCCGCACTCCGGCCCCGACGACCTCGTCCAGCCGGGGCATGTGTTCCCCCTGAAGGCGAAGGACGGCGGCGTGCTGGAACGGGCCGGGCAGACCGAGGCCTCAGTGGACTTGGCCCGGCTCGCTGGCCTCATCCCGGCCGGTGTGATCTGCGAGATCATGAACGAGGACGGCACGATGGCCCGCGTCCCGGACCTGGTGCCGTACTGCGAGGAGCACGGCCTGAAGATGATCACGGTCGCCGACCTGATCGCCTACCGGCGGCGGACCGAGCGGCTGGTTGAGCGCGTGGTCTCCACGAAGCTTCCGACCGCGTTCGGCGAGTTCACGGCGGTCGGCTACCGGTCGCTCGTCGACGACAAGCACCACCTCGCGATGGTCAAGGGCGAGGTGCGGGACATGGATGACGTCCTGGTCCGAGTCCACTCCGAGTGCCTCACCGGCGACGTCTTCCACTCGCTGCGCTGCGACTGCGGCGAGCAGCTCGAGGCCGCGCTCGCGATGATCGAGCGCGAGGGCGCGGGCGTCCTCCTGTACCTCTCGCAGGAGGGCCGCGGGATCGGCCTCCTGAACAAGCTGCGCGCCTACCGCCTCCAGGAGGAGGGGCTCGACACCGTCGACGCGAACCTCAAGCTCGGCCTGCCCGCCGACCTGCGCGACTACGGCATCGGCGCCCAGATCCTGGTTGACCTGGGCCTGACGAGCATCCGCATCCTCACCAACAACCCGAAGAAGATCCACAGCCTCGAGGGGTACGGGCTGTCGGTGTCGGACCAGCTCCCCATCCAGGCGGTGCCGAACCCCCACAACGAGGCCTACCTGCGAACCAAGCGCGAGCGCCTCGGGCACACGCTCCACCACCAGGGGCTGCCGCTGGACGAGGAGTTGATCCACTCCGAGCAGCAGCGCGAGCCCGAGGATGGCTGACGGGTCCGGCGGACAGCTCTTCGCAGAGCCCGAGCGTGACCAGCTCGAGCGCTGGGAGTTCGCGATCTGTGTCGGCACGTTCTACGGGGAGCTCGCGGAGCGGCTCACCAACGGGGCCGTCGAGGGCTTCGACGACGGCGGCGTCACGCCGGCCTCGGTCCACACCTTCGAGGTTCCAGGCGCGTTCGAGCTCCCGCTCGCCGCGAGGTGGTGTGCCCGCTCGGGCCGTTTCGCCGGGGTCGCGTGCCTCGGGGCGGTCATCCACGGGGAGACGGACCACTACGACTACGTGTGCAGCGAGGCCGCACGGGGGATCCAGGACGTCCAGCTCGACACCGGGATCCCGTGCGCGTTCGGCGTCCTCACCTGCGAGACGATGGAGCAGGCGATGGCTCGGGCCGGGGGCGACAAGCGCGACCAGGGCAAGCACGCCGCGCACACGGTGATGCGCATGGCGCTGCTGCGCGACGCGCTGGTCCAGGGCTAGCGAGGCCCCGCTACCATCACCCGTCGCAATGGCCAAGGTCTGTCACAGCTGCGGCAAGGGGCCCTCGTTCGGGAACTCCCGGAGCCACTCGATGGTTGCCACCCGGCGCCGGTTCGACCCCAACCTCCAGAAGGTGAAGATCAACGACGGCGGGCGTCCCCGCCGCGTCTACGTCTGCACGCGCTGTCTGAAGGCCAACAAGGTCGTCAAGGCCGCGTAGCCGCTTCGGCGGGATAATCCCGGTCCGGTGGCGGCCGATACCTCTATCGAGCGCTTTCGCCGGGTCGTCCAGGCCGCCTATACGCAACTCGCTTCGCGCAGGCAGGAGGTCAACGACCTCAACGTCTTCCCGGTCGCCGACGGCGATACGGGGGACAACATGGCGCTGACGATGCAGGCCGTGATGAAGGAGCTCGACAGGCTCGACGGCCAGCCGATCCCGGCCGACCGTGACGAGCTCGTGCACGCCGTCGCCCGCGCGGCGCTCATGGGCGCGCGGGGGAACTCCGGCGTGATCCTCAGCCAGATCGTCCGCGGGGCGGCCGAGGAGCTCGCCAGCCGCCCGGGGGAGCTCGTCGACCCGGTACTTGTCGCCGCGGCGTTCGCGCGCGCCGCCGATGCCGCCTATGAGTCCGTCCGCGACCCCGCCGAAGGGACGATGCTGACCGTGATCCGCGAGATGGCCCACGCGGTCTCCACGCACCTCGCCCATATGGACCGCCAGCGCCTCTCCGGCGCCGTCGGGGACCAGGAGCAGGACCAGCTGCTGGCGGACGTGCTCGAGGTGGCCACGAATGCCGGCGAGCGCGCGGTGGAGCGAACGCCGGGGCAACTCGACGTGCTGGCAGAGGCCGGCGTCGTCGACGCCGGGGCGCACGGCCTGGTGGTGATCCTGGCCGGGATCGTGGCGGGATTGCGGGACGACTTCGACGCGCTGCCGGAGCTCCCGCACCACGAGCCCGCGCGCACCACGCGGCCGCACCACTTCGACAGCCGGTTCCGGTACTGCACCAACTTCATCGTCACCGGGACGGACCTCGACACCCGGTCCTTCGTCCCCCGGCTCGAGGAGATCGGCGACTCCGTCCTCGTGGTCGGCGACGAGGCGACGCTGAAGATCCACGTTCACACCGACGAGCCGGAGGTGGCGGTCGCCGTCTTCGAGGAGGTTGGCGACGTGCAGCGGCTCGACGTTGCGGACATGCGCGAGCAGATCGCAGCGCGGGAGGCGCGGCTTCACCCCAGCAAGTCGGGGGCGCTGGTGGTCGCGGCCGGCGACGGCATGCGCTCGCTTTTCGAGGGGCTCGGCGCCCACGTCGTCGACGGCGGACCGACCCTCAACCCGTCGACCTACGAGATACTCGCCGGAATCCACGAGGTGACCTCCGAGGAGGTCGTCGTGCTGCCCAATTCGCCGAACGTGATCTTGGCGGCCCAGGAGGCGGCCAAGCTCTCGGAGAAACTCGCCCGCGTGGTTCCCAGCCGCTCGCAGCAGGCGGCCCTGGCGGCACTCGTCGAGATGGCGCCCGACGAGGACGCCGCGACGAACGCCGAGCTCCTCGAGGCCGCGCTGGCGGAGATCCGCTCGGGTGCGGTGGCACCGGCCGCCCGGGACGACGCACAGGGGCGCTTCGTCCGCGGCGACGCGGTGGGCTTCGCCGAGGATGCCGTTGTCGCCTGGGGCGGCGCCGGGTCGACGCTGTCGGCGACGATCGAGCGCGTCGCCGAGGGTGCGGAGATCGTCACCGTGATCGCGGGAGACGGAGCTCCGATCCCGCTCAGCCAGCTCCCGCTGGAGCTGCCGGATGGGCTCGAGCTGGAGCTCCAGCACGGCGGCCAGCCCAACTACTGGTGGCTGATCACCGCGCAGTGACGCCGGTGGACGAGGCCGGATAGGTTGTCCGCGTGAGTGCCTCGAAACCGCTCCTGTGGCACATCTGGATCTCGCACTACAGCGAGAAGGCGCGCTGGGCCCTCGACCTCAAGCGGGTTCCTCACCGGCGGCGTGCCATGCCCGGCGGCTTTCACATGATCGCTGCCCTGGCGCTGACCCACGGCGATGTCTACACCTTCCCCATCCTGGAGCTCGACGGCGAGGTGATCAGCGACTCGACGGAGATCATCGGCGCGCTCGAGCGGCGCCATCCGGAGCCTTCGCTCTACCCCGAGGATCCGGTCGAGCGCCGCCGGGCCCTCGACCTGGAGGACTACTTCGACGAGGAGCTCGGTCCACCGCTCCGACTGCTGGGCTTTCACGAGATGGTCCGTGATCCCGAGCGCCTCAGCGGGCTGATGGACCCGTTCCTCCCGCCGTCGGCCCGCGGGAGCAAGAGGGCGCGTGACCTGGCGGCCCGGTTCTCGTCGGCGTTCACGGGAGTTCGCTACGGGGTCCAGAGCGAGGAACGCGCCGAGCAGGCGAGGCGCGAGGTGGTAGCTGTCCTCGACCGCCTGGAGGCGGAGCTGGATGGGAACGAGTTCCTCGTCGGCGACCGGTTCAGCGTCGCCGACCTGACTGCTGCGGCGCTGTTCTATCCGCTCGTACTGCCGCCGCAGGGCCCCGAGCTCGGCGATCCGCCCGACGGCTTTCAGCGCTTCCGGGAGCCGCTCGTGGATCGGCCCGGCTACCAGTGGGTCGCCGAGATGTACCGCACGCACCGGCTGCCTGCAAGAGCAGACGCGGCCGTCCCTGCTTAGCCCGCCGGGCGTATCTCCACGATCGCCTCGACCTCGACCGGGACGTCGAAGGGGAGCTCCGAGGCGCCGATAGCCGAACGCGCATGATGCCCGGCGTCACCCCACACCTCGAGGATCAGCTCCGAGAAGCCGTTGATCACCGCGGGCGTCTTGCTGAAGCCGGGCGAGCAGTTGACGAGCCCGAGCGCTTTCACCCACCCGGTGACCCTGTTCAGATCGCCCAGCTCCTGCTTCAGCGATGCGAAGATCGAGAGGCCGGTGAGGCGGGCGGCGGCGTGGGCCTCCTCGACCGACACGTCGGCGTCGACCTTTCCCTGCACCAGGACCTCCTCGCCGTCCATGGGCAGATGACCGGAGACGTAGGCGAGACCGTCGTGGACTCGAACGAGGTCGAACGCAAACTCGACCCCGGGCGGCGGTGCGAAGGGCCGCGGGAGCGTCAGTCCGAGCTCGCTGAGCCTGTCCTCGATGGCGCCCACCGGCGAACCATAGCCAGGCGGCTCCCACGGTTCCGGCCTCGCCCGGTCCTAGCCTTGAGACGATGAGCGAGACCATGGCGCCGCCGCGCGACGAGGGGACCGAGACCGATCCCGCGCCGCCCACCGCGTTCGCCACCGACTCCGCGCAGGATCGCGACGAGCTGCGCGCGGCGGAACTGCGCTCGGCACCACGGCCGAGCCTCCTTGCCGTAAGCGTCCAGACTCTGAAGGGCGCCGGGCCCAAGCTCGCGGCCGCCGCCGCCGACATGGGCCTGGGCTCCGTGGGAGACGTCCTCCTGCACGTCCCGCACTCCTACCGGGACCGGGCTGAGCCGCGAAAGCTCGTCGAGCTGCGGATCGGCGAGGAGGCGACCGTCGAGGTGGAGGTGCGCTCGGCGCGGGTGCGGCCCACGCGGCGCCGCGGCCTCGTGATCGTGGAGGCGACGGTCGCCGACGACTCCGGGCCCGCGAAGGCCGTCTGGTTCAACCAGGCTTGGCTCGTCGACCGGCTTACCGAGGGGACGCGCCTGCTCCTCTTCGGCAAGCTCGACCGCTCCGGCTTTCGCGTGGAGGCCCACGAGGTGCTCGGCGCGGGTGGCCCCGCCGCTGGAATCCACACGACCGGGATCGTGCCCGTCCATCCGGCATCCGAGCGGCTGCGCGCGCAGCGCCTTCGCGAATGGGCCTGGCAGGCCCGGCCGCTCGCTTGTTGTGCGATCGAACCGCTTCCGGCCGAGCTCCGCGCCCGCCGCGGCCTCGCGTCGGCGGCGGACGCGTTGACCGCCGCCCATTTTCCCGAGAGCCTCGACGAGGCGGAGGAGGCCAGGCGGCGCCTCGCGTTCGAGGAGCTCTTCCTGCATCAGGTCGCGCTCGCGTCGCGGCGATCCGAGCGCCGGGCTTCTCACCCGGGGATCGCGCTGGGCGCCCCAGGCGAGCTGGAGGAGCGCTGGCTCACCTCGCTGCCCTTCGAGCTCACGGGCGACCAGCGGGCGGCGATCGGCGACATGGACGCCGACCTCGCGGCCGAGCGGCCGATGCAGCGCCTGCTGATGGGCGAGGTGGGGTCGGGCAAGACGGTGCTAGCGCTCTACGCGATGCTCCGCGCGGTCGAGGCCGGCTACCAGGCTGCGCTCATGGCGCCGACCGAGACGCTGGCCGAACAGCACGCCGCCACGCTCGGCGCACTGCTCGTCAACGAGTCGGTCCCGTTCACCCTCCTCACCAGCGCGACGCCTGCCGCGCGGCGGCGCGAGGCGCTGGGGCAGCTCGCGTCCGGGGAGCTCCCGATGGTCGTCGGGACCCACGCCCTGATCGAGCCCGATGTGGAGTTCGGGCGCCTGGCCGTCTGCGTCGTGGACGAGCAGCACCGCTTCGGCGTGCGGCAGCGCGCGGCGCTGGACGGCAAGGGGCCTGGCGGCAGCGCACCGCACGCCCTCCACATGACCGCCACGCCGATCCCGCGGACGCTGTCCCTGACCGCGTATGGGGACCTCGACGCCACCGTCCTCCGCGAGCTGCCCGCCGGCCGAAAGCCCGTGGATACGTGGGTCGTGGGGGAGGAGAGGCGGCCCGGGGCCTACGGATACGTCCGCGACCGGCTCCGCGAGGGCCGCCAGGCCTACGTCGTCTGCCCGCTCGTGGAGGGCTCTGTGAAGCTCGAGGCGAAGGCGGCCACCGAGGAGGCCGAGCGCCTGCGGTCGACAGCGTTCGCCGACTTCGAGGTCGGGCTCCTGCACGGCCAGATGCCCGCGCGGGAGAAGCAGGCTGCGATGGAGGCCTTCGCCGCCGGCCGCACCGACGTCCTCGTGGCGACCAGCGTGATCGAGGTCGGGATCGACGTCGCGAACGCGACCGTGATGCTGATCGAGGGCGCCGAGCGCTATGGCCTCTCACAGCTCCACCAGCTGCGCGGGCGGGTCGGCCGCGGCGAGCACGCGTCGCAGTGCATCCTCTTTGCCGACTCGGGCTCGGAGCTCGCGGGCCGCCGCCTGGAGGCGATCGCCGCAGAAAGCGACGGGTTCAAGCTCGCCGAGGTTGACCTGGCCCTGCGGGGCGAGGGGGAGATCCTCGGAACGCGGCAGCACGGGTTACCGCGGTTCCGGGTCGCGGTGCTCCCGGATGACGTCGCCATGCTCACCGAAGCGCGCCGCGAGGTGATTGCGTTGCTCGATCGCCACGGATCCCCCGAAGCGCCCGAGCTCGGGCCGCTCCTCGACGCCGCCCAGCACCGGTTCGGCGACGAGGCGATCGCGCCTTGAGGGTCGTCGCCGGCGAGTTGGGGGGCCGTCGTCTGCAGAGCCCGCCGCGTCGGTCGGCAGCAGTGCGCCCGACCGCGGACCGCGTCCGGGAGGCGCTCTTCTCGATCCTGGGCGACGTGGAGGGCGCGGCCGTCATCGACCTCTATTGCGGCACAGGGGCCCTGGGGATCGAGGCGGTCTCGCGGGGCGCCGCGGGCGCGGTCCTCGTGGACACACACACCGCGCTGGCGTACCGCAACGTCTCAGCTCTCGGCCTGAGCGATCGCTGCGAGGTGGTCCGCTCCGACTCCCGCGCCTACCTGCGGCGCACGCGACGCGCGTTCGACCTCATCTTCTGCGACCCGCCCTATAGACTCGCCGACCGTCTTGAGGGGGAACTCGACTCGATCATCGGCAGCCGGCTCGCGCCGGGCGGACGCTTGATCCTCGAGGGATCCGTGCGGCGGCCGCTCCGCCTGGACCTGCCGCTCGATTTGGAGCGCAGCTACGGAGACACCCTCATCCGGATCCACTCGGGGGGTGGGCAATGAGCAACGGCCGCATCGCCGTCTGCCCGGGCACCTACGACCCGGTCACCAACGGCCACCTGGACATCATCGGGCGCGCGGCGCGGGTCTTCGACCGTGTGGTCGTCGGCGTGGTCAACCAGCCGGTGCGCAAGCAGACGACCCTGTTCACCGCGGAGGAACGCAAGGGGTTCCTCGAGGACGCCGTTGCCCAGATCGACGTCGACAACGTCGAGGTGACCGTGTTCTCGAACCTCGTCGTCGAGATGGCGCGAGAGCAGGGCGCAGGGGCGATCGTGAAGGGCCTGCGCGCGATCTCCGACTTCGAGTACGAGTTCGAGATGAACCAACTGAACCGCAAGCTGGCCCCGGACATCGAGTCCGTGTACATCATCGCCTCGCCCAACTACAGCTTCCTTTCCTCGACCGGGGTCAAGGAGATGGCCACGTTCGGCGGCGACGTCTCGGACCTGGTCCCGGCGGGCGTGGCGGGGGCTCTCGCGGAGCGTCTAAAGCGTTAGTCGAGCGTTAGGGGCATGGGCAGGAGCTTGCAACTTGACGGCGAAATCGGGGCCGTCGGTCAACGTTTCCGCCGCTCCCCGTAAGCTTTCCGCACTCAGATGGACGTCCTGGTCCTAATCGACAAGCTCGACGACCTGATCCACAACGCGCGCCCAGTGCCGCTGACGGATCAAGTTCGCGTGGATCGTGAGGAGATCTACGACCTGCTCGATCAGATGCGGGCGACGATCCCCGAGGAGATCAAGCAGGCACGCTGGATCGTCAAGGAACGGCAGGAGATGCTCGCCGAGGCCAAGCGCGAGGCAGAGCGCGTGGTCAAGGAGGCGCGGGATCAGCAGGCACGTCTGATCTCCGACGAGGAGGTCTACAAGCAGGCTGAGCGCGCCGCCGAGGAGATCATCGAGGACGCACGCGAGACGGAACGGCAGATACGCCTCGGAGCGGAGGACTACGCCGACGAGATCCTCTCCACACTCGAGGTCAACCTCGAGAAGTTCCTCGCCGCGGTCCGCCGCGGCCGCGATCGCCTCGCCGGCCGTGAGGATCAAGAGCCGGCCGAGGTCGGCTAGACACCTCGCCCGACCTCCCGCCGCATAGAGCTCCCGCCCCCGGCGAGATCCGCCGTGCGCTGCCCGACGACGCCGAGGCGCTGGGCGACGCTCTGGCGCGGGCGTTCGCCGACGACCCCGGCTTCTCGCATGTGCTGCCCAACGACGCCGACCGCACCCAGCGCCTCCGGGTCTTCTTCGAGACCGAGCTGCGCTCCGTCGCGCTTCCGCGCGGTCTCGTGTGGACGACCGAGGAGCTCGTGGGCGCCGCGGTGTGGGGCGCTCCGGACGAGTGGCGCGTGCCGATCACCGCGAGCCTGCGCGAGGGCCCCGCGATGCTCCGCGCGTTCGGGAGCCGGCTGCCCCTGGCGCTGTGGTCGCGAATCCGCATGGACGCGAAGCACCCCAAGCGCCCGCCGCACTGGTACCTGGCCGTGATGGGCGTCGCCCCCGAGTGGCAGGGCAAGAGCCTCGGCACGGCGCTCATGCGGCCGGGCCTCGAGGAGATCGACGCGGCGTCGCTCCCCGCCTACCTGGAATCGTCAACGCCCCGCAGCCGTGCGCTGTACGAGCGCAACGGGTTCGAGGTCACCGGCGAGCTGAACCTGCCGCGGGGCGGCCCGCCCGTCTGGCTGATGTGGCGCGACCCGAGGGCTGGGGGCTAGACCGGCCCGAGATCCTCTTAGCGTGGCTAGGGTGGGCCGCGTGGAGGTTGTGGTGGAGAGCGTGGCGACGCCCGACGGGCGAACGCTCGAGGTCAAGATCGCCGGGCCGGAAGAGGGCCAGGCGCTCATCGCTCATACCGGTACCCCTGACGCCGGGTCGCTGCGCCGCCAAACCCTCGAGGAGGGCGCCAGGCGAGGACTGAGGCAGGTGAGCTACGCGCGGCCGGGCTACGCCGGTTCGGACCGCCAGGAGGGGCGTTCGGTCGCCGACTGCGCGGCTGACGTCGAGACGATCGCCGACGCGCTCGGGATCGAACGCTTCCACACCGTGGGCTGGTCGGGCGGCGGCCCGCACACGCTGGCCTGCGCGGCATTGCTCCCGGACAGGGTGATCGCGGCGGCGACGGTCGCCGGGGCCGCGCCTCACGACCAGGGCCTGGACTGGACCGAGGGGATGGGCTACGAGAACATCGAGGAGATCGGCCTGGCGGAAAAGGGCGCGGAGGCTCTCGAGCCCTTCCTGGAGCGCCAGGTCGAGGAGATCCGGGAGGGCACTCCCGACGACCTGCTGGCCCTACTCGGCGATCTCGTCTCCCCGCCGGACCGGGCCGCGCTTACCGGCGAATACGCCACCGAGTCGCACGCCAGCCTGCGCGAGGCGGTGAGCACCGGTATCTGGGGCTGGCTCGACGACGACCTCGCATTCGTGCGCTCGTGGGGCTTCGCCCTGGACCAGATCCGCGTGCCCGTGTCGATCTGGCAGGGACGCGAGGATCGCTTCGTGCCGCTCTCGCACGGCGAATGGCTCGCGGCAAACGTTCCGGGCGCCCGGTCCAATCTGGTCGAGGGCGAGGGGCACATCTCACTGTCGCGCGAGCGGTACGGCGACATCCTGGACGAGCTGCTGGCCGGCGGCGATTAGTCTCCGGGCCGACCGACCGGAGGTGGAGAGATGGGCGACAGGTGGTTCAGCGACGACGAGCTCCGTGAGATGTCGCGGCCGACGATGGAACGCGCGGTCGAGGCGATCGACGCCGGTGACCTCGAGGGGGCGAAGGCCCTCTGCGAGGCGATGAAGTGGGAGTCGCAGTTCATGCACGACCTGCTGGTCGACGGGGTGGCCGGGCTGATCTCCTTCGTCAAGGACAAGCTGGGCGACGAAGGGGTGGAGGAGGCGTGGAGCGACTCGCTGGAGCGCAGCTGGCGTAAGCCGGTCGAGAAGATCTCCGAGAGCGATCGCAAGCTGATCGCCGAAGCCCTCGCCGCCACCTGGCGGGCGCACTCCACGAGTGGCGTCGGCCCGCGACCGGGGGCGTTCGAGATCTCCGAGGACGACGAGAAGCTCACCTTCACGATGAACCCATGTGGATCAGGACAGCGGCTGTGGCGAAACCACCGCTACGGGCCGGAGGGCTTCGGCGTGACCGACGAGGCGCACGACTGGAGCTATGGCCGCGAGGGCTTCCCGCTGTACTGCACGCACTGCGCGTTCATGAACGAGACGCTTCCGATCAGGTGGATCGGCCATCCGGTCTACCCGTCGGATCCGCCCGAGGACTTCGACCGGGATCCGTGCACCTGGTACTGGTACAAGGACCCGGCGGACATCCCGGACCGGCACTGGTCGCGGTACGGGCTCGATCGTGACGCCGCCTCCTGAGGACGCGCTCTCGGCCGGCGTCCGCGAGCTGATCGCCGAGGGCGCGGGCTCGGACCCAGGCGTGCTGAGGCTGTCGACCATTCCCGGGGGCGCGTCCCGGGAGACGTTCCTCGCCGAGTCCGACGGCGGTCGCTGGGTGCTCCGCCGCGATCCGGTGGGCGCGCAGGACTCGTTCGCGCCCCTCGAGACCGAGTTCCGGGTGGTTCAGGCGGCGGCCGCCGCCGGGGTCCCGGTGGCGACGGGGCTCGCGTTCGAGAGGGCGGGCGGGCGCCTGGAGAGCGCCGGCTTCGTGATGGACCACGTCGAGGGGACGTCGGTCGCGCCGCGCGTGCTGCGGCGTGAGGAGCTGGAGTCCGCCCGCTCCGCCCTGCCCGCCCAGCTCGGGGAGGCGCTCGCCCGGATTCACTCGATCGACGCCCGAGCGATCGACGGCGTCGCCGCCGCGGACGGCGACCCCGCGCTCGGCGCCTGCGCGCTTTGGGAGGCCACGATCGACGAGGTCGGCGAGCCGCTGCCGGCAGTCGAGGCCGGGCTCCGCTGGCTGCGTCTCAACCCGCCGCCCCCGCCGGCGCGGGAGTGCCTGGTCCACGGCGACTTCCGGCTCGGGAACCTGATCGTCGACGAGTCCGGCCTGGCGGCGGTGATCGACTGGGAGCTGTGTCACTCCGGCGATCCCGCGGAGGACATCGGCTGGCTCTGCGTCCGCTCGTGGCGGTTCGGCAACGACGATCTCCCCGTCGCGGGCGTGGGAACGCTGGACGAGCTGCTCGCCGCCTACGAGGCGACCGGGGGTGAGCCGCCCTCGATGGAGCGGATCCGGTGGTGGGAGGCGATGGGCAATGTCAAGTGGGCGGTCATCTGCGCCCGCCAGGCGCACGACCACCTCACGGGCTCGCGGCCGTCGGCGGAGCTAGCGTCGCTCGGAAGGCGAATCAGCGAGCCCGAATGGGACCTCCTGGAATTACTGCCGGCTGTCTCCTCCGCTTCGCGTCCGGGACAGCCGGGTCCGGAAAGGGACGGGTGAGATGCAGGACAGGCCCACGGCACCCGAGCTGCTCGACGCGATGGCCGCGGATCTCTATTCCGAAGTGCGCGAGTGGGTGCCGCGCGAGCGGCGGTTTCGGGTGCTCGTGCTCGCCAACCTGTGCGCGGTCCTGGCCCGCGAGCTGCGGGCCGGGGAGGAGCCGTCGCGGCGGGACCTCGAGCTGTTCACCGCCCTGAGCGGCTCGCCCGCCGACGACCCGCGCGAGGCCGCGGCGACGCTGGCGGCGGCGATCCGGCGCGGCGACCTGGACGAGACGCTTCCCGAGGCGATCGCAGCCCTGCGCGAACACGTCGCGCGAAAGCTCGAGGTCGCCCGCCCGGGCTACGCGGTCAGCGCTGGCGACGGGTAAGGGAGAACGAGTTCACGGCCCTGCCGCCGTCGATGCCGATCGCCTGGCCGGTGACGTATCCGGCCTCCTCCGAGGCCAGGTAGGCCACGAGGCCGGCGACCTCGCTCGGCTCGGCGAACCGGTTCATCGGAACCGCATCCCGCAGCCGGTCCTGGATCTCGGCCGGCATCGCATCCACCCTCTCGGTTCCGACCATGCCGGGCAGGACCGCGTTCGCCGTGATCCCGTGGCGCACGTTCTCGCCCGCGACGGTCCGCATGAGCCCGAGGAGCCCCGCCTTCGACGCCGCGTATGCCGCCTGCCCGGGGAGACCCTCGACCGCCGCGCCGCTCGAGATGAAGACGATCCGCCCGTAGCCGCGCTCCCGCATCCCCGGGAGGCATGCCCCGACCACCCGGAAGGCGCCCGTGAGGTTGACGTCGATGTCGCGCGCCCACTGCTCGTCGCTCATCCTGTGGGCCGGGGCGATCGTGTCGGTGATGCCGGCGTTCGACACGCAGACGTCGAAGCCGCTCAGGTCCGGGAGCTCGCCGCGGGCCACGTCGAATCGCAGCTCGCAGCCCTCGTCGCGGTCGGCACCGGTGACCTCGAACCCGTCCGCGCGCAGCCGCTCGGCGATCGCCGCGCCGATCCCTCTGCCGGCCCCGGTGACGAGGGCGCGGCGGCTCACAGCTCCGTCTCGTGCTTCCCGGCGCGCCCGGCGTCACTCTTCTCGTAGAAGCGGCCCAGGAGCTCCATGGTCTCGTCCGGGTCCGCACAGGTGTAGGCGTTCCAGGCCTCCGTACGGAGCTGGAAGTCCAGCGGCTGGCCGATCACGTCGAGGATCGTCTGCTTGGCCGATCGCACGGCGGCCTGGGAGTTGCGCAGGATCTGGCGGGCCACCAGCTCGGCCTCGGCCATCAGCTCGTCGTGCGGCACCACCTTCGTGACCATGTTCCACTGCAGGGCCTGTTGGGCGTCCACCGGCTCCGCCGTCAGGAGCATCTGCATCGCCACCCCGACGCCGCAGGTGTTCACCAGGCGCACCAGCCCGCCGTCGCCGTGGTGGAAGCCGCGCCGCGCCTCGAAGGAGCCGAACTGGGCTCGCTCGGAGGCGATGCGGATGTCGCAGGCCATCGCCGTCTCGAGCCCGCCCGCGAGCGCCCAACCGTTGACGGCGCCGACGATCGGCTTCGGGATCCGGTGCATCCCGCGGGTGAAGCCGTTCAGCCCCAACTCGACGACCTCGCGGATGTCGTGCGGCGTCGCGTCGGCCATGATCGGCGGGATGTAGGTCTTCAGGTCGGCGCCGGCGCAGAACGCCTCGCCCGCTCCGGTGAGGATGGCGACGTCGACCGAGTCGTCGTCGCGAAAGTCCGCCCAGGTCTCGATCATCAGGCGATGGACGTCCGGGTCGATGGCGTTCCGGGCCTCCGGGCGGTTGATCGTCACGTACGCGATCCGGTCGCGCTTCTCGTAGAGCACCTTCGACATGGCTTTCCTCCTTGGGACGCGGGCGGGCGGATCGTATGCTTCGACCCAACAGGCGAGTGCTGCCGACGCGCAGCCTCGAAAGAGCCCGCTCCGGCGGGCTCTTTCCGTCTCTTGGCGACCCCTGCTCGTGTGGACGAGCGATGATGAGTACGGTTGCCAGTTGGTGAAGAGGTGACAGCCGGCCATCGTGGTGGCCTCGTGGCTCTGTTCCGTAGCGCTAGCGGGCCGCGATAGGGCGAGCGGTGTCGCAGCCCGGGAACTACCGCATGCGGGCCATCCTGATCGTCGTCGCCACGGTTGTCGGGATGTGCGCCATCGGCGTTCTCGTCATCGCGAGCGTGATCGGAGGGACCTCCGACGCGGCCAAGGGCCGCACCTACTCCGACACCCTGGGCGACGCCCAGCAGAAATTCGGCGATGGCGCCAAGGTCGTGAAGATCGACGTCGGCGGGGGCGGCGTCGAATACGACGTGCTCAGCTCCGACAGCTCCCTCGTCCTGATCCGCAACTACACCACCACCACGCAGCAGACTTACGACGCGAACAGGAACCCAGCGACCGGGTACAACAACCGCACCAATGATTCCCAGCGAGCCGCGACGCCGGCCGATGTCAAGGGCGCCACGGTCACCCTCGGACAGCTCGACACGGGCATCGTCGACAAGCTCTGGGACCAGGCGGGCTTCCCACACACCGGGTCGACGGCGACCCTCGAGGGCAGCACGTGGACGATCGGCAGCGGCGCCCGCCCGTTCGACAAATACACGGCCGGTTTCGACGGCAGCAGCTTCCACCAGACCCAGAGCAAGTCGGATGTCTTCGGCGGCGGCTGAACGGCGACGTGGCCAAGATCCAATCCTGCGTGGGAAACTGGATCGATCATGCTCAGCCGCTCATGGGAACCCGCCAAGGCGACGATCGTCGAGAGGCACAAGTTGCTCTTCTCGAGCGAAACCAACGGCTTTCAGAAGTCTCGGTTCAAGTTCGTCCTCGAGGTCGAGGTTCCGGGCAAGCCGCCGTTTCGCGCCACCTTGAAGAGCCCGTCCTGGCTCCCGGACAAGTTCATAAACCCAGCCCCCGGCCAGACTGTCCCCGTGAAGGCCGACGCCGAGCGCCAGAAGGCGAAGTGGGATCGAAGCCGCGAGGCCAACCTCGCCGTGCTCCAGGACAAGATCGCGAAGGGAGGGGCGGCCGCCGAGGAGTCGCGGTCCGCCGATCGGGCCGCCCAACCGGAGGCCCGCGAGGACGTTGGGGAGGGCTAGACCGCCGAGCGCGCCCGCCGGCGGTGAGTCGTAGCCTCGTTCTCGAAAGGAGCTGCCAGATGGAGATCCGAACCCGCATGTGCATCAGCGCGGACGGCTGCGTCACCACGCCGGACGGCTGGCCGGTTCAGCTCGCAGACCCCTCGTTCGCCGCCGGCGAGAGCTACGGGTTCCCGGAATTCCAGGAGAGCTGCGATGCCGTGCTGATGGGTCGCACGACATTCGAGCCCGCGCTTGGGGCCGACCGGTGGCCGTGGCCCGATCTGGACGTGTTCGTGCTGGCATCGAGCCGTCCATCAGGCACACCCGACGACGTGGTCACCGAGAGCGAACCGACACGTCTGCTGGAGCGAGTCAGGAAGGCCAATCGGGGCGGCGACGTGCACCTGGTCGGGGGTCCTCGCACAGTCGAGACCGTCCGGGCACTCGGGGCGCTCGACAAACTGGGGTTGATCGTCGTGCCGGTGCTCATCGGGGACGGGATGAGGTTGACGCCACCGCTCGATCCCGAGACCCCGCTCACCTTCGAGAGCGAGCGCGCGCTCTCCGGCGGGGCCGTCGAGATCGTCTACGCCGTGTCGCCGTAGACCGCGCGGATGACGGCCAGGTCGTCTGCGCGCCAGACGATCTCGCCGCCGCACCACTCCGCCATGTCCTCGGCCCGCGAGGGAAGGTCGACTCCCTCCTCTAGGGGTGTCACCTGCGGTTCGGCGACGACGACGTCGCCCATCACGAACGCCCTCGACTGCTCGCGCACGCGGCGGAACAGGTCACCCTTCTGATCCGGGTCGAGGTGGTGGACCGACAGCACCGACACGATCAGGTCCCAGGGGCCGTCAGGGAGCGGGTCCTCCATGCGGGCCAGTCGCACCTCGATCCCGTGCTCGCGCGCCTTGAAGACCATCTCCGGCTGGGAGTCAAGCCCGGTGACCTCGGCATCCGGGTAGCGCTCGAGCAGCCGCCGGGTGGTCTCCCCGGTTCCGACGCCCAGCTCGAGGACCCGGCGGGGAGGGAAAGGGATCGCTTCGAGGGTCGCGTCCTGGAGCTCGTCGTACCGTGGGACCTCCGCCCGGATCTCGTCCAGGTAGGTCTCCGGATCCATGTGGAATTGGGCGCTCACGCCATGTCTTTCGGGTCCCGCTCTGCCGCTAATCTCGATCGAGGATGCCAGCGGGATATCACAGCGTCGATCTCTCGCGGTTCGCCCTGCGTCCGGGAGAGGGCCGGAAGCTCGAGCTGGACGTCGATCCGGGCGAGCTCGAGCTCGGCGGCGAGCGCTACGTCGTCCGGGGGGACACAGTCCACACGCGCCTCGACCTCTCGCGCACCGCGTCCGGATACGCGGTCCGCGTGCGCTTCGTCGCTCACCTGGACGGGACGTGCATGCGCTGCCTGGAGGACGCCGACGTCGAGGTCGAGGTCGACGCCCGTGAGGTGGATCAGCCCCGCACTGCCGACGAGGAGCTGACCAGCCCGTACATCACGGACGACGAGCTCGACCTTGCGCGCTGGACCCATGACGCGCTGGCACTCGCGCTGCCGTTCCAGCTCCTGTGCCGCCCGGACTGCAAGGGGCTGTGCCCGGTGTGCGGGGCGTCTCTGAACGACGCGGATCCGTCCGAGCACGAGCACGGGGCTGAGCCCGACCCGCGCTGGGCAAAGCTTCGCGAGCTGAAGCTGGATCAGTGAGGCCGGGCACCTCCCGCTAGCATCACCTGCCTCATGGCCGTCCCGAAGAAGAGAACCTCGCGCTCCCGCCGCGACAAGCGGCGCGCGACTCACAAGATCAGCGCTCCGCGCCTCAACGAGTGTCCGCGGTGCCACAGCCCTCGCCTTCCGCATCGCGTCTGCCCGGTCTGCGGCACGTATGCCGGGCGCGAGGTGATCAAGCACGAGATCGGCGAGTCGGCCCCCCGCGAGACGGCAGCCGACCCGGAGGAGTAGCCCTTGGCGGTTACCGTGGCCCTCGACGGCCGTGGCGCCGAGCGGGGGAGCGATGCGGTGATCGACGGCGCGCGCGCGGCTGCCGGGGACGGCATCCGGCTGCGGGTCTTCGGTGACCTCGAGGCGCTGCACCACGCCGGTGAGATCGAAGGCGTGGAGGTCATAGCCGCCTCCGACGAGATCACCAACTCCGACGAGCCCGTCGCGGCCGTGCGCTCCAGCCCGGAGGCGTCGGTCGTCCGCGCCGCGGCCGACGTCGCCGAGGGGAGCTCGGACGCGCTCGTGAGCGCCGGGCCGACGGGCGCCACGATGACCGCGGCGCTGTTCGCACTCCGTCGCATGCAGGGCGTTCGCCGCCCCGCACTCGCGGTGCAGCTCCTGGTCCCAGGCCGCACCGAGCGCCCGCTCTTGTTCCTGGACGCCGGCGCGAACGCCGAGGCCCGGTCCGTCGATCTCGTCCAGTTCGCCTACCTGGGCTCCGCCTTCAGCTCCGCGGTCCTCGGCGTCGAGAAGCCGCGGGTGGGTCTCCTCTCAGTCGGCGAGGAGCAGAGCAAGGGCTCGGCGGAGGTGGTGGAGGCCAACGAGAGGCTCCGGGGGGCCGACCGTGTCGACTTCATCGGCAACGTCGAGGGCAGGGACCTGATGAGCGGCGATGCAGACGTCGTCGTCACCGACGGCTTCACCGGCAACGTGGTGTTGAAGACGATCGAGGGGACCGCGAGGGCGGTCGCCGACGCAGTTCGCGCGGCGGCCCGGTCCGGCCCGCGCGCGGCCGCGGGCGGGATGCTGCTGCGGCCGGCGCTCGGATCGCTCCGCAGTCAGATGGACCCCGACACCACCGGTGGCGCGATCCTGCTCGGCCTGCGCGGGCTCGCGGTCATCGGGCACGGGAGCTCGGGCCCCGACGGAATCGCCAACGCGATCCGGCTGGCGGCCAGGGCGGTGGAGGAGCGGGCGGTGGAGCGCACCGCGGAGCTCCTGGAACGTTCCGGCATGACTCGCGGGAACATGCGCGATAGTGATAGGAAGGTGGCTGATGGCTGAAGCCTTGAACCGGTCCGACGTCCTGGAGAAGGTGCGCGAGCACCTCTCGACCGAGCTCGAGATCCCTCTCGACCAGATCTCCGAGTCAACCCGCATGCGGGAGGACCTCGACGCCGACTCCCTCGACCTCTACGAGCTCGTGATGGAGCTCGAGGACACGTACGGGATCAGCGTCTCCGAGGAAGAGGCGGCCGACATCGAGACGGTCGCCCAGGCAGTGGACTTCGTCGCGGGCCGCTTGGGCGCCGCCGCGTAGCCAGCCAGTCGCGTGGCCCGAGGCATCCGCAGCCTGGGTCGCTCCCGGCGGCGCAGCGAGCGCGACTCCGAATCGGCAGGCAGCCTCGCCGAGCTGATCGCGAGCCTCCCCGAAGACCTGCGCCGCCAGGCCGTCACCCATTCCTCCTGGACCGGGCATCGCGCGGACTCCTACGGGCGGCTGGCGTTCCTGGGCGATGGCGTGCTCGGCCTCGCCGTGGGCGAGCACCTCTTCCGCCGTTTCCCGCGCGCCGACATCGGGCGTCTGACCAAGGTGCACGGCCAGGCGGTCAGCGGGCGGGCCTGCGCCGAGGTTGCCCGCGAGCTTGGCCTGCCGGCGATGCTCAGGGAGTTCGCGCCCGAGACGCAGGAGGGCGGGATCGACACCGACTCGCTGCTCGCGAGCGAGCGCGCCATGGCGTCGGTGTGCGAGGCGGTGATCGGGGCCTGCTACCTCCAGGACGGCTACGTGGCGACCGCCGAGGCGACGGTTAACGCGTTCTCCGCCCAGATCGACCTCGCGCTCGAGACGATGCTCGACTTCAAGTCGGCGCTTCAGGAGCGGCTAGCGCGGGAGGGGGCCCGCGTAACCTACGCCGTGACCCGTGAGGCGGGGCCGGCGCACGACCGGCGTTTCGAGGTCGCGGCCCAGTTGGATTCCGAGGTGATCGGCACCGGCGAGGGCCGGAGCAAGAAAGCCGCGGAACAAGCGGCTGCGGCCGAGGCGCTGGAGCGCCTGAAGCGGTAGGAAGCACCCCTGCCGCGGCGAAACTCCAGGAACGCCCCGAAATCCCGTCCGACGAGACCGAGAGCCTTCCCGAACCCGTGCATCTGAGCTCGATCACCATCAAGGGGTTCAAGTCGTTCCCCGAGCGCACCAGGCTGGAGTTCGCGCCTGGCGTCAGCGTCATCGTCGGGCCCAACGGCTGCGGCAAGTCCAACATCACCGACGCGGTCCTCTGGTCGATGGGAGAGCAGAGCCCGCTGGCCGTCCGCGGCCAGTCGATGAAGGACATGATCTTCGCGGGCGGCGACGGGGAATCCCCACGCCGATACGCGGAGGTGGAGGTCGTCCTCGACAACAGCGACGGCGACGGGGGCGACTTCTCCGAGATCTCCATCAGGCGGCGCCTCGACCGTGACGGCGAGGGGGAGTACCGGCTGAACGGGGCACGGTGCCGGCTGGTGGACGTGATCGACGCCCTCGCGGACGCGAACCTCGGCAACGAGATGCACTCCGTGATCAGCCAGGGCCGTGTCGAGGAGATCGTCCACTCCCGGCCGCGGGAGCGCCGCCTGCTGGTCGAGGAGGCAGCGGGGCTCGGCAAGCACCGCAAGCGCCGCCGCCGCGCCCAGCTCAAGCTGGAGCGGACGCAGGACAACCTCGACCGGGCCCTCGACGTCGAGCGCGAGGCGCGCAGCCGCCTCCGCCCGCTGAAGCGCCAGGCGCAGGCCGCGGACATCCACGCGCGCCTCGAGCGCGAGTCCGCTGAGCTGCGCGGCCGCCTGCTCGCCAGCGAGCTTCACGCCCACGCCGCCGAGCTCTCCGGCGCCGAGTCCGCCGCCGCCAAGGCGCGCGAGTCGCGCCAGGAGGTGGAGGCCGAGCTGGCCAAGGTCGCGAAGCGGCGCACCGAGATCGAGGAGCGCCTGGCCGACCGCGATCGCGAGCGGACGACGGAGTGGGGAAGGCTCACCGCGACCCGGGCCGCCCACGAGCGCCTGAGCGTCCGCGCCGAAGCCCTCGTCGTGCGAAGGGGCGAGCTGGCCGCCGAGCTCGAGCGCGAGCGTGCTGCTCTTGGCGCGCTCGCCGAGGAGGCGGCGCAGGCGGATGACGGCGACGACCCAGTCGGCGCGGGCCTGCGGCGGATCGGAGCCGCGCTGGACGAGGCGATCGAGGCGCACCGCAGCGCGAACACCGCGGCGAACGACTCCGACCGGGCGAACGAGGTCGCCCGGCTGCGGGACGCGGCCGAGCGCGCCGCGAGCGGCGCCGGGCGAGTCGAGGGGTTGCTCGGCAAGCGGCGCCAGGGCTCGCTCGAGGGTCGCATCGTGGCCGCGGCGGCTGTGCTCGGGCGCATCGACGTGCTGCTCGACGTTGCGGCCGGGGCCCGCGACGCGGTCGGTGAGCGCGCCGCCGCGATGGAGCGCCGGATGCTCGCCCAGGGCGACGCCGAGGACTTCACCGCCCAGCTCCGCGAGTGCTCACAGGCGGAGTCGGGCCTTCAGTCGCGCCTGCACGCAACCGCGGAGACGCTCACCGAGGCCGAGGTCAAGGCGGCCCACCTGCGAGACCGCCGCGACGAGGCCGCCGCCGAGCTCGATCGAGTGGCCAAGGTGCTGGGTAGCGAGGTCGAGCGACCGACGGAGACTCTCGACGTACCGGAGCGCGAGGAGATCGAGCGCAAGCTGGAGCGGCTCGCTCGCCGCCGCGAGGCCCTCGGGCCCGTCAACCCGCTCGCCGAGCGCGAGTACGCCGACGCACTCGAGCACGTCGAGCAGCTCGCCGAGCAGCGCGCCGATCTCGAGGCCGCGCTGGCCGAGCTCGACGGACTGATCAGCGACACGGACCGGAAGATCACGACCGCGTTCGAGGAGACCTTCGAGGCGACCCAGCGGAACTTCGAGGAGCTGGTCGAGCACCTCTTCCCGGGCGGCCGCGGCCGCCTGCGCATGGTCGACGAGCGCAGCCCGCGGCTCGTGCTCGGTGGCGGCGACTCAGACTCGGAGAAGGGGGAGGAGCCCGAGGCCGAGGAGTCGGACGCCGATTCCACGCGCGGCATTGAAATCGAGGTCACGCCGGCAGGGAAGGCCACGCGCCGGCTCTCGCTGCTGTCTGGCGGCGAGAAGGCCCTGGTCGCGCTGGCGTTCGTGTTCGCCGTCTTCCTCGCCCGCCCGTCGCCGTTCTACATCCTCGACGAGGTCGAGGCGGCGCTCGACGACGCCAACATCGATCGCTTCCTGCAGCTGGTCCGCCGCTTCTCCGATCGGGCGCAGTTCGTGATCGTCACCCACCAGAAGCGCACGATGGACGCGGCGGACGTGCTCTACGGGGTCAGCATGGGGAAGGGCGGAATCACCAAGGTCATCTCCCGGCGCCTCAAGCAGAAGGCGCTCACAGACGCTGCGGAGGAAGCCGAAGCGGCCTGACCCGCCGCGGTTAACCTGCGGCGCGATGCCACGCAGCTGGAGCGAAGCCTTCGATCTCGGTGACGGGGCCGCACCGCCGGACGCCGGCGCGTCGGCCGAGGAGGAGTCCGAGCGGCGGGGAGTTTTCAAGCGCCTTCGGGAGTCGCTCTCGAAGAGCCGGCAGGCCCTCCAGGCCGAGCTCAGCTCGACGCTGTTCGACAAGCTCGATGACGAGACGTGGGAGCGCCTGGAGGAGGCGCTGATCCTCGCCGACGTCGGCGCGAAGACCACGGCCGACGTCGTCGGGCGGCTGGAGCACGAGTACGAGGCGGGGACCGTCGCCGACGGCGAGGCGCTCCGCAAGCGCCTGATCGAGCTGCTCGCCGAGGTGGCGGCGAGCGACGACGGGCGCATCGACGTCTCCAGCCGGCCGACGCTCCTGATGGTCGTCGGCGTCAACGGCACCGGCAAGACGACGACGATCGGCAAGCTCGCCTGGCACCTGAAGCAGGAGCTCGGACTCTCGGTGATTGTCGCAGCGGCCGACACCTACCGCGCGGCGGCGATTGAGCAGCTCGAGACGTGGGCCGAGCGCGCCGGCGTGGAGATCGTCCGCGGATCTTCTGGCGGCGACCCGGGGGCGGTGGTCTTCGACGCGATCTCCGCCGCCGAGTCGCGGGGAATCGACGTGGTCATCGCGGATACCGCCGGGCGGCTTCACACCAAGACGAACCTGATGGAGGAGCTGGCGAAGGTGCGCCGGGTCGCCGAGAAGCGTCTCGATGGCGCCCCGCACGAGTCGCTGATCGTGATCGACGCGACGACCGGGCAGAACGGCTTGCGCCAGGCGCAGGCCTTTGCGCAGTCCGTCGATCTCACCGGCGTCGTCTTGACGAAGCTCGACGGCACTGCGAAGGGCGGGATCGCGCTGGCGATCGCCTCCGAGCTGGACCTGCCCGTGAAGCTGATCGGGGTGGGGGAGGGTTTAGAGGACCTGCGGCCCTTCGATCCGCGAGAGTTCGCTGCCGCGCTTCTCGGCGACTAACTCGGCCTCGTAGCGCTGGTAGGTGATCTCGGCACGGCCCCAGCGCGGGCCGGTCTCGGCGCTCACGACCCGGAAGCCGCGCTCGCCGTAGAGATGCGCCGCGGCGGTGAGGTCGCTGAACGTCTCGAGCACAGCGTGCTCGAAGCCGTTCGCGCGCGCTGTGTCGAGGAGCTCGTCGAGGAGCCGCGTGCCGAGGCCGCTGCCGCGCAGCTCGGAATCGAGGACGAAGAAGCGCACGCACGCGACGCCGTCGTCCTCGTCGGTCATCGCGAGGCTCCCGGCATGGCGGCCGTCCCGCTCGACGATCCAGATCGCCTCGTTGCAGCGCGGGAAGCCCCGGAGCGCGGCCTTGGCCACCGCGGCCGCGACGTGCGCCTCGAAACTGGAGTCGACGCCGTACTCCCGCGCGTAGGTGCGGCCGTGGTGCTCGATGATCGCTCCGAGGTCCCCGGGACGGAGGTCTCGCCGGATGGAGGGTGCCGTCATGGGCGCATTGTCGCGGGCGGGTGAATCTCTGCAACACATAGTTGTCAACAAATTGATCGTGATTTACGATCAATCGTCCCCATGGAACTAAGGCAGCTTCGATACGCCGAGGCGGTCGCCCGGCACCGGCACTTCACCCGCGCCGCGGAGGAGCTGCACGTCGCCCAGTCGGCGCTCTCGCACCAGATCCGCCGCCTCGAGGCGGAGCTCGGCACCGAGCTCTTCTCGCGGACGAGCAGGACCGTCGTGCCCACGGAGGCGGGCGAAGCGGTCGCGGAACGCGCGCGCCGGGTGCTCGCCGAGGTGGACGGTGTGCGGGAGGAGGTCGACGATCTGCAGGGTCTCGTGAAGGGGCGGGTCTCGATCGGGGCGCTGCTGCCGGCGGGCGCGATCGACGTACCGGCGCTCCTGGCCCGTTTCAGCCACGACCACCCGGGCATCGACGTCGCCCTCCAGGAGGGCACGGCGGGGGACATGCTGCGCCACCTCTCGCGCGACGAGATCGACGCCGCCTTCTCGATGCTTGCCTCGGAGCCACCGGAAGGCCTCGTGGCAGAGCGCGTCAGCACCGAGGAGCTCGTCGCCTTCTTTCCGCCCGGCACGGCGCCTGGGCGGGGAGCCGTCGGCGCGGGGACCCTCGCCGGCCACGTGATCATGACCACGCGGTCGGGCTCGGCGACGATGACGGCGGTCGAGCAGTTCTTCGAGGCCGCAGGGGCGCCCCTCCACGTCTCGTGCGAGAGCGCGGATCCCCTGATGCTCTGGTGCCTGGCATCCGCGGGATTCGGCACCGCGGTGCTGCCGCGCTCGCTGACCGTGCGCGAGGGACCTCCGGTCGACGTCCGGCCGCTGCGACCCGCGGTTCGGCTGCCCGTGGCCCTCCTGTGGCGGCGGGACCGCCGCCTCTCGCCGGCCGCGCGGACGTTCATCGAGTACGCACGCGCGGCTAGCCCGTAAGCTCGACACAGACTCTCTAACACGACACCTGCTGCTGCCGGTGCCCTACGGCACCGGCCCCCACACTCGATGTTCGACCAACTCTCCGATCGCCTGCAGGACACGCTGTCCGGCGTTCGCTCGCGCGGCAAGCTGAGCGAGGCCGACGTCGATCGCGCCATGCGCGAGATCCGGCTCGCGCTGCTCGAGGCCGACGTCAACTTCAAGGTGGTCAAGCAGTTCACGTCGCAGGTCCGCGAGCGCTGCATTGGCGAGGGCGTGCTGGACAGCCTCAATCCCGGCCAGCAGGTCGTGAAGATCGTCAACGAGGAGCTCGCCTCCCTGATGGGCGGCGCGAGCCGCGACCTCGCTTTCGCCAGCTCCGGGCCCACGGTGGTCCTGATGGCCGGCCTCCAGGGCTCGGGAAAGACGACCGCCTGCGCGAAGCTCGCGAAGCTGCTCGCCAAGCAGGGCAAGAAGCCGGCCCTCGTGGCCTGCGACACCCAGCGGCCGGCGGCGGTCGAACAGCTCGTGACCATGGGCCGGCGGGCGGGCGCGAAGGTGTACGAGCAGGGGACCAACCGCGACCCGGTCGAGATCGCCGAATGGGCGCTCGGCCAGGCGAAGGCGGCGGGGGAAGACGTGCTGATCGTCGACACCGCGGGGCGGCTCCACATCGACGAGGAGCTAATGGACGAGCTGGTCGCGATCCGGAAGCGGACCAAGCCGCACGACGTGCTGCTCGTCCTTGACGCGATGACGGGTCAGGACGCGGTGAACGTCGCTGAGGAATTCGCGTCGCGGGTGGAGTTCGACGGCGTCGTGATGACGAAGCTCGACGGCGATGCGCGCGGCGGCGCGGCGCTCTCGGTGAGGGCCGTGACGGGCAAGCCGATCCTCTACGCGTCCACCGGCGAGAAGCTCGACGAGCTGGAGCGCTTCCACCCCGAGCGGATGGCGAGCCGGATCCTCGGCATGGGCGACGTCATGTCGCTGATCGAGAAGGCGGAGGAGGTCTCCGACGAGAAGCAGGCCGAGGAGCTCCAGCGCAAGATGCGCCGCCAGGAGTTCACCCTCGAGGACTTCCTCTCGCAGATGAAGCAGGTCCGCAAGATGGGCCCGCTCTCGAGCGTGCTGGGCATGATGCCCGGAATGGGCAAGACGATGAAGCAGCTGCGCGAGGTGAACATGGACGAGCGCGAGCTCGACCGCCTCGAGGCGATCATCCTCTCCATGACCCCGGCCGAGCGAGCCCGGCCGGACATGATCGACGGGTCACGGCGGAAGCGGATTGCCCGCGGCTCCGGGACCACGGTGCAGGCCGTGAACCAGCTCGTCAAGCAGTTCGGCCAGATGCGGAAGATGATGGCCCAGATGGCGAGCGGCAAGATGCCCGACCCGCAGCAACTGCTGAAGGGCATGAGGTGATGATGGGCGGCGACTTTGTCGACGCAGCAGCATGTGCTGTTAGGCGGCGAAGCGGCCGCCACGGTTGTTTTTCGGCCCAGCAGCTAACCTGAGCCGCCGCACATGGCCGTCAGGATCAGACTCACGAGGGTCGGGTCACGCAAGAACCCGAATTGGCGCATCGTCGTCGCCGACCGCCGTTCCCCACGGGACGGGCGGATCATCGAGACGATCGGTCACTACAACGCGCAGACCGATCCGTCCACGATCGTGATCGACGAGGACAGGGCCCGCCACTGGCTCACCCATGGCGCGCAGCCGACCCGCACGGTCGCCGGGCTTCTGCGAATCCAGGGGATCGAGGCCACCGGGCGCTGATGCGCGACCTGGTCGAGTTCCTCGCCCGGGCGCTGGTCGAGAATCCCGACGCCGTCGAGGTGACGGAGGTCGAGGAGAACGGCGATCTCATCGTCGAGGTGACCGTCGGGGGCGACGACCTCGGCCGGCTCATCGGCAAGGGCGGCCGTGTCGCGAACGCGATCCGCACCATCGCCAAGGCGGCCTCCACCGGCTCGGACCGCCGGGTATTGGTCGAGTTCATTGAAGATTGACGTCTTCACGCTCTTCCCAGACTGGTTTGACTGGTTTCTGACCCAGCGCCACGTCCGGAACTCGGTCCAGGCGGGCAACGAGCTGCGGCTCTTCAACTACCGCGATACGACACCGATCGGCGGCGGCCAAGTGGACGACGCCCCGTACGGCGGCGGCGCGGGGATGGTCCTGCGCGTGGACGTGGTCGACGCGGCCCTGAACGCCGCCTACGCGGACGGCAGGGAGCCGAGCCGCGTGCTGGTACTTGCCCCCTCGGGCCGCCAGCTCGACGACCAGCTGGCGCGCGACCTGGCGTCGGAGCCACACGTGGTCCTGCTCTCGGGCCGGTACGAGGGAATCGACGAGCGGGTGAGGGAGCGCCTGGCGACGGACGCGGTCTCCATCGGCCCGTACGTCCTCTCGGGCGGCGAGCTGGCCGCCATGGTGGTCGCTGACGCGATCATCCGCAAGCTTCCGGGCGCTCTGGGCCACGCGGACAGCGCTGTCGAGGAGTCCTTCTCGGAGGTGCTCGGCGGCGCCCCCGAATATCCGCACTACACGCGCCCAGCCTCGTACCGGGGCTGGAACGTCCCGGAGGTGCTGCTGTCCGGCGATCACGCGCGCGTGCGCGAGTGGCGCATGGAGGAGAGCCGCAGGCGGGGCGGGGATTCGAGCGACTAGGGCCCTGGCGTGGTCGTCGAGCCCGGCATTCGCCGGGCTGGGTATGGGAGCGCCTCCTGATCTCGAGAGAGGGATTCACCACGTTATGGGTGGTGAATCCTTCACTCGACGCACCCGCCAGCGTTTTGGGCTGCCCTCAGTGCCTCGCCCCGCCTCGCCTGGGTGCCCCCTGGAATCCAATCGGCGCCTAGTAAGATTCGCCGCCGCGCGGCCTCCGGGCCACGCTTATTTTTTCGCCCGCGAGCGGGCGCTTTTCTTGCCCCTCCGTGAACTCGAGGCCATGAGCACGATCATCGAAAGCATCGAGCAGCGCCAGCTGAAGCGCGTGCCGCGGTTCTCCGCGGGCGACCGGGTGCGCGTGCACTTCCAGGTCGTCGAGGGGACGCGGCGACGGACGCAGGTGTTCGAGGGCGTGGTGATCGCTCGCAGCGGCTCAGGGGCCCGCGAGACGTTCACGGTCCGCAAGCAGTCATTCGGGGTCGGGGTCGAGCGGACGTTCCCGGTTCACTCCCCGAAGATCGAGCGGCTCGAGGTCGTCGCGCGAGGCGACGTGCGGCGGGCCAAGCTCTACTACCTCCGCGGGCGGGTCGGCAAGCGCGCCCGGGTCGCGGAGCGCCGCTGGGGGATCGAGGACGACCTCGTGCTCGCGACCGAGGAGACCGACGCCGTCGACTCAGAGGGTGTCGCCCAGAGCGAGGCCGAGCCCGAGGTCGTCGACGCCGAGGAGGAGGAGACCGAGGGCGGGGACGAAGCTTCAGACGAGACGTCCGCAAGCGAAGGGGACGCCGTAACCGCCGACGAGGAGGGAGTGACTGGCGCCGACTCATCCGAGGAATCCGAGGACGAAGCAGAGGATTCCGAGGGTGAGAAGGCCGAGGACGCACGGGCCGGCGGTTGAGTCCGCTGATCCCGAAACCCACGACGGGCCGCGGCGCATTCGTCGAGCTCGTCGTGATCGTCGCGCTGGCGATTGGCCTGGCGCTCCTGATCCAGGCCTTCATCGTCAAGCCGTACCAGATCCCCTCGGGCTCGATGGAGCCGACGCTCGACATCGGCCAGCGAGTGCTCGTCGACCGGGTCAGCTACCACTTCGGCGACCCCGAGATCGGGGACATCGTGGTCTTCCATCCGCCGGAGGGGGCCATCAGCGGGAACCCTCAGTGCGGCGCCCAGACGAGTGGGAATGAGGCCTGCCCGCAGCCGGTCGACCAGGAGTCGGACACCAACTTCATCAAGCGGATCGTGGCCGGGCCGGGGGACACGCTCTCGATCAAGGACGGGCATCCGGTCGTCAACGGGGTCGAGGCGAAGGAGCCCTTCATCAGGCCGTGTGGCGGCGGGCCCAGCTGCAACATGCCCAAGACCATCACGATCCCGACCAACGACTACTTCATGATGGGCGACAACCGCGGCTCGAGCGACGACAGCCGCTTCTGGGGTCCGGTCCCACGCGACTGGATCATCGGCGAGGCCTTCTTCACCTACTGGCCGCCCGACCGGGCCGGCTTCCTCTAGCCGCGACTGAAATCGCGGTCTTTGCGGGGAGAGGCCGGCGGCTGCGTGGGGCCGCACCGGAATCCACCCGGGCGTTTGTTCATCATGCCCCCGATGGCACGGGCGACGACAGCGGCGGCCAAGGCGGAGGCCCCGGTCGCGCCCGGCGTGGCGAAGCGGCGCACCCGGGCGCGCCGGAGGCGCGCGGCGAAGCTCTTTCGCTTCGATCGCTCCCTCGGCGCGCGGTTCGTGGCGGGCGCCGACGAAGCGGGGCGGGGCTCGCTCGCCGGCCCGCTGGTGGCGGCCGGTGTGCTCATCGACTACGAGAACCTGACCCTGCGCAATCGGCGCGCGCTCTCCGAGCTCGACGACTCCAAGGTCCGCAGCCCGGAGGAGCGCGAGGAGCTCTATCCCTGCGTGCTGCGTGCCGCGTCGCGAGTGGCCGTCACCGTCCGGTGCGTCCGCGGGATCGACGCCCGGGGGCTTCACGTGACGAACCTCGCCGCGCTGGCGCGGAGCCTCGAGCGGGTTGCGGTCCCCGGCGCGGTTTGCCTGACAGACGGGTTTCGGGTTCCGTCGTGCTCGGTCGACCACCGCGCCGTGATCGACGGCGACGCGACGAGCGCCGCAATCGCGGCGGCGTCGGTGATCGCGAAGGTGACACGCGATCGCTACATGTGCAGCATCGACGGCGCCTACCCGCAGTTCGGGTTTGCCGGCAACGTCGGCTACTCGACCCCGGAGCACCGGGCGGCGATCATGGAGCACGGCCCGTCGGATCTCCACCGCCGCTCCTTCCAGTCGATCGCGTACTCGCAGCTCGAGCTGCCCTGAGCCGCGCCGCCGACACGGCGCGTCTTCCGGCGCTGCGCGCCGCGGCGCAGCTCCTCCACCGCCCGGCAACCGCCGGAGACCCGGCCGGCGTGGCGCGGGCGACCGCGGGCATACAGGCTCAGGACCTGCGGGCCGGGCGCCTCGGCTTCAGGGCTCGGAGCGCGCGCCTCCGCGCCGCGGACGTGGACCGGGCGCGGATCGAGGAGCGCTCGATCGTGCGCACCTGGGCGATGCGCAGCACGATGCATCTGCTCGCGACCGAGGACATCGGGTGGGTCCTGCCGCTGTTCGACGCCGGGCTTGCCGCGGACTCGCGCCGCCGTCTCGGGCAGCTTGGGCTCGATGCGAATTCCCAGGACAGAGCGCTCGAGGCGATCAGGAGAGCATTGGAAGCCGACGGCTCCCTCGGCCGCACCGAGCTCGTGGAGCGGCTCGGGCGAGTGGGGATCGAGATCGACGCCGCCCGCCGCGTCCACCTCTTCCGCGTGGCGACCGGCGAGGGCCTCGCGATCCTCGGTCCCGACCGGGGCGCGGAGACGCTGCTCGCGCTCGCGAGCGAGTGGGTGGGCGAGCGCCCGCCCCACCACCGCGACGCAGCGGTCACCGAGCTCACCCGCCGCTACGTCCGCGCCTTCGGGCCGGCGACCGAGGCCGACTTCGCGGGCTGGTCGGGGCTCCCGCTGCGCGACGTCCGCGCCGGGCTGGGGAGAATCGCCGGCGAGCTGACGGAGGTGCGAATCGGCGACCAGCGGGCGTGGACGCTGCGCGGCGCGCCTCGCCGCCCCCGCGGCCGCATCGTGCGCCTACTGCCGGGCTGGGACAACTACCTGATGGGCCACCGCAACCGCGACTTCATCGCCGGCCCCGAGCGGTGGCCCATGGTGATGCCCGGCGGTGGGCTGATCCGGCCGACGATCATCGTGGACGGGGTGGCGGTGGGGACGTGGAGCATCCGGCGGAAGGGAGCTGAGATCCAAGTGGAGCTGGACCCGTTCACGGAGCTGGCCGACGAAACAACGGCGGCACTGAGTGCGGAGGTCCAGGACGTCGAGCGCTTCGAGGCGCAGAGGCCGGGTCAAGTGAATCTGCGTCCGGTTTCCGGACGCGAATCAACATGACCCGGCGTACTCGGTCGGGCGACTCGCCCCGGGTCGCCCTCGTTGCCGCCGTTTCTTCTAGAACGCCGCCTGCGTGTGCTCCCATTCGACTGCCCGCCCCGCGGCGTCGATCCGCACGCCCACGACGTCGAAGCGCAGCGAGTCGTGGCGCGGGACGAACCCGTCGTGGTCGTGGAGCCAGGCGATGGCCAGCGAGCGGAGCTTCCGCTGCTTGCGCCATCCGACGGCGAGCACCGGACGCTCGGGTCCGGCCATCGCGCCCGCGCTGAGCGCCTTCACCTCCACGAACACGAGCTCGCGGCCGTCGAGGGCGATCAGATCGATCTCCCCGGGCACCTCGCTGGTCCGCTGGTTGCGGGCCACGATCCGCATCCCGCCTCGCGACAGTCGCGCAGCCACCAGGGTCTCGGCGTGGGTTCCCAGTCGCATGCGGGCACTCGGCATGGCCCGTCACGCTAGGCCGCGCCGCTGCGCGTGTGGCGCGCCGATCGTCACGGATCCAGCACAACCGTGAAGCTTTAGTCGTGGTACGGCTTTTCAGCGGGTTTGCCAGCGGATTGCCAACCGGAGCGCGGAGGCAGAATCTCAGCGTCGTTCCCGATAGCCGCTCGCGCAACAGCGAAGGCCGCCCTTTCGGACGGCCCTCAACTTCAAGGCTTTCACTGTTTCCAGCCCAGCCTCTGTGCAGATCATGACCGCCGGGGGTCAGCCCCGCAACCGTAACAACTACTAATCCTTCGCCCACGTTGTCCCTGTCGCAAGCCGGCGGGATGCACGGACCCGGACTATGTCCGGCTTGCCCACCTCATCGTCCAAGGCGCGGGTCGAAGTTTGGCCATTCGGCTCCTTCGCAGGTGCGTACTGTTGGCGCCCCCATGCGAACACCCTAACGGGGAGGTTCCGATAGGCATTCGCGGGCTAAGGAAGGATTCTGGGTGAGCAGGGAGTGCTCTTCGATAAGGGCCCGCTTCGGCGGGCTCTTATCGTTTCGAGATACCCTGCGGGCGGGAGCGGCGCCTCGGCCTTCCGCCACCGGCGCCGGAGTGCCCGCCGTTCTGGGCTGGATCGAGGTGGGCACGCCGGTCCTTCATCCCAGCTGCAACAAGCTCCCAGCTGCAACAAGCGGAAAAGCGCTAAGACAGATTTCGTCTTCCGTTAGCCGGGGCTGTCCGTCAGCGCAGCCGCCACCCGCTCGGCGGCGACCTCGTCCGAGGACGGCAGCAGGTGGGCGTAGGTGGCGAGCGTCGTCTTCGGGTCGTCTCCGAGCCGAGCCGCGACGATATGTACCGGTACGCCCTCGGTCAGCGCCAGCGTCGCGGCGGTGTGGCGCAAGACGTGGAGGCTCCCGGTCGGGATACCGGCGCGCACGCGCTGGCGCGTGAACGCACGCGAGAGGGTCTGCGGGTGGATCGGCGCGCCTAGCTTGTCGGCAAAGACGAGGTCGCGGTCCTCATAGGCATCGCCCGCGAAGTCACGCTCGAGCAGTTGCGCATCGCGGTGGCGCCGCAAGGCGTCGACCGTCTCCGGGTCGAGCGCGACCGTCCTCCGCGAGCGAGCGGTCTTCGGCGGGCCGAAGCTGGCGCCGCCGCGGGTCGGGATTAGCTGCTGCTCGACCGAGAGCCTCGCGCCGTCGAGGTCGAGGCAGCGCCAGGTCAAGCCGCACAACTCGCCGCGCCTCATCCCGGTGGTCCCGGCGAGTCTCCACAGCGGAAAGTGCCGCGTATCGTGCACGCGGACGTAATCGAGGAACCGTGAAAGCTCAGACGCCGTCCAGGCCGTCGCCCGACTTCGCGGGGCGGGTCGGCTAGTTCGACCGGGCTTCTCGGCAGATAACCCCAGCGGACGGCGTCACGGCAGGCGCGCGACAACGTGGCGTGGATGTTGCGAACCGAGCCCGCCGACAGCCCATCCGCCGCGAGTTCGGCGTAGAAGGCGTTCAGGCGCGCCCCTGAGAGCGCCTGTAGGCGCGTCTGGCCGATTCCCGGTTCGATACGGCTACGGATAAGGGTCGCGCGCTTCTCAGCGGTCGCAGGGCGCACGGTCGCCTCGGTCGCCCGCTGCCACTCATCGAGGTAGGCGGCGACCGTCAGCCTTGACGGCGCGGCGTAGCTGCCGTCACCGAGGCGCTGTAGCTGCTCGGTCAGGAACGCTTGCGCCTCGCGGCGGGTGGCGAACCTGCCGCGCGAGCGCTGGCGGCGCTTGCCGTCCGCTCGGGGTTCTTCCCAAGACGCTGTCCAGGTGGACTTGCCGCGCTTTCGGACGTGGCCGCGCATCAGGCTGCCTCCTCCTCGTCGGGATGGAACCAGTCGGCGAGAGCCGGGTTGAACATCGCGTCGTTGAAGTGAAGCGGGCGCTCGTCCATCGGCGTCTCGCCGGTCGCTCGGTAGAGCGCATCCATCGCCGCCCGGTGGGTCATCCACGCTTCTTGCGCGGCGGCGAAGAGCGCCCCGTGGTCATCATCTGACGGCTTCTCGTAGTCGCGTTGGGCTTTGAGGAACTTGATCCCGGTCGCGGCATCGGCGACCCACAGCGGCCCTTCAAGCGGGTCCTCGGTGATGAACTCGCTGGCGTTAGCGACGACAAGGCGATACAGGGTTTCCAGCTTCTCGTTGTCGAGTTCAACGCGGCCGATCCAGTACACCGCAGCGGCCAGGTGGTCGTCGTCGTAGTCCTGTTCTGGCTTTGCGGCATCGAACGCCTGCGTGATCAGGTGTGAGACCTCATCCATCCGGTCGAGCCCCACATTCAACGCTCCGGACGCGGCCATCTCCCTCACTTCCTCGACCGTCTCGGGAGCGGAATCCGCAACCGGTTGCGCATCCTCGCTGGGAGCGGCTAGCTCCTTGAGTGCCCCCTTGATACCGAGATGCGCAACCCGTCGCGCATCCTCGGCGTTCTCGCCCAGGCGCATGTAGCCCTGGGCGCTTCGCGGGCTACCGGGGAAGTTCGCCTCGAGCCACGGCAGCCATTCACCGTGTTTGACCTGCGCCTTGGCTTCGGTCAGCAGCTCGCCCGCGCGGATGGCGTGGGAGACGGCGTCGTGCCACGCGAGTTCGGCGGCTTCGACTTCGGAGCGAAGCTCGGTGGCGAGTTCGGGAAGGTTGCGCTTCGGCTTGTCGAGGTTCTTGGTCACTCGGCCTCCTCCTTGGTCTCGGCCTCGCGGGAACCTAGGAATTGGTCGATGAAGGTCTCGCGCTTGGCCGCGGCGTCGGTCCAGTCATCGCGCCAGCGGTTGAGCGCCTGTGTGGTGTTCGCCGAAAGTTCGAGCACGTCTCCGACGAGCACCTCCTGAGCTTTCTCGGGGAGCCCGAAACAGAGTTCGAATCCCTGCTCGCGAGAGGTCGTCTCGGTCGCACCCCTTGGCGCGATCGAAACGTCCTGCGACGGCGGCGCCAGGAAGAAGGCAATCGGCAAGTCGAAGACGCGGGCGAGGGCGTAGAGGAAGTCGGCGTCGAAGCGGCGGGCGCGCTCGCCGGTGACCGCACGCTCAAGGGCCGAGTAGCTCGCTTTGCTCAGACGCTCGCCGAGGAACGGCTCGAGCCTCTCGGCGGTTTCCTCCTGCGTCCAGCCTCGACGGTCTCGGGCACGGCGCAGGTTGTAGGCGACCAGTTGATTGGGCGTGGCGGTGGCATCCATGGACAAAGCATAGCATGTCAGTCAACGGTAGAGACGACTCCGACAACCCTGATTTGACCGAGATGCTATACATCAGAGTCGATGCCCACTGATACTCGTCAAAACCAGAGCAGATTGGAGCCACCGATCCGTGGGGCCCGAGTGGCAAAGGGGATGGGGCTGGCCGAGACCGCACGAGCGGCTGGACTCGACCCCGGCCACCTGTCGAAGTTCGAACGAGGCCAAGCGGGAATGTCCGTCGACAACCTGGCGCGGCTCGCACGGGTGCTGGGCCTCAAGGAGATGTCGAAGTTGCTCGCTCCCTATGCCAGGAGGGAAGGCTCGTGAGCGAGCGCCGGACCTACACCGTGGAAGAGGCGGCGCAACTGCTCGGCGTCTCTCGCGGCGTGGCCTACGAGAGCGCCAGGCGCGGCGAGCTGCCCGCGATTCGGCTCGGTCGCCGGTTGGTCATCCCCAGACAGCGACTTGAAGAACTTCTCGGCGGCGACGTCGAGCGGAATGGAGACGGCGGCCCCACTACGCCCTAGAAACGACCGCGGCCCGCCGTGGGGGCGAGCCGCTCAAGGAGGTCGAACTCATGCCAAGTAGTTCGACAAGCATCGTACCACCGGAACCGCCGACTGAACCGGACCCGTTCACGGGACCGGACAGCTGGAACGGCGACCCACCTCAACCGGACACGATCGGCGGCACGGTCGCTGAGGTTGGCGAAGTGTCAACCGACAAGCACGGCGGCGCCACGGTGCCGCTGCTGCGAATCCAGAACGGCGACGAGAAGCTCACCGACGTTCCCTGCTGGCGGGTGCACCTTCGTCAGCTGGTCCAGGAGAACCGTCCCGAACCGGGCGACCTGATTTCCATCAGGGCATTCGGCGCCCGACCCGGAGAGCTGCAGAAGCTCTACGGGATGCGCGTCACCAAGAGGGAGGCGACGTCCGATGCGGACATTCCCTTCTAGCGCCGTGTTCTCGGGCCGATTCGATGAGACCGAGGCGCCGCTTCGGTATCGGTGCCCCGAATGCGGGGCGACGCCAGGAGGCCGGTGCCGTAAGGCGAGGAGGGACTGGCTCGACCGGTTCACCATCTACGACAACGTCAAGGCCCACCCCGAGCGCGTCGTGCTCGCGTGGCGGGACTGGCTCCATGGCTAGCGGCAAGGAGGGCGCGGCATCGAGCCGCGTCCTCCGCCTCGCCCTGACCCTCTCCGTCCCTCCGCTTTCGTTTACGCCGCGCACCAGGACCGAGGAGGAGATTTACCTCGGTCCCTACGGCTCCCGGCCCTGGGGCGAGGACGAGAAGCCGAAGCCGTCACCGAAAGGCAGACGGAGCCGACCGAGGAGGCGACCGAGGCGCTACTCGATTGGGCCGAGCTTTCCTACTTGCGTCTACAGGCCGGGGAGCCACTGGTCTGGGACTTCGAGCGCCCCGAGCGCTCGCGCCGCGAGCTGCCGTCAGCCGAGCACGTTGAACGTCTCGCCATGGAGCACGGCTTGGAGGTCGTTGACGATGGATGACCTCCCCGACACCGAAGCCATCCCAGCCGAACTCAGGGAACGACCACAGTGGGTTTGTTGGTCCTATGAGGAACGCGTCACCAAGAGCGGTGACGCGGGAACCGACCAAGGTGCCCAAGCAACCGACCGGGATCAACGCGAAAAGCACCTTGCCGGCGACCTGGACGACGTTCGAGAACGTGCTCGCCGCCGCTGAGCGCTTCGACGGCATCGGCTTCGTCTTCAGCGCCGACGACCCCTTCACCGGCGTCGACTTCGACAAGATCATCGACACCGAGACCGGCGAGGTTCACCCCGTTGCCGAGGAGATGGTGACGGAACTCGACTCCTTCACCGAGCGCTCGCCGTCTGGCGTCGGGCTGCACGCGATGATCGTTGCGTCGAAGAACGGTTTCTCACGCTGCAACACCGACAAGACGCCGTGGGGAGCCAAGTTCGAGGTCTACGACAAGGAACGCTTCTTCACCGTCACCGGGAAGCGATGGAACGACCGCGGCGTCGAATCGCGCCAGAAGCAGCTCGACCAACTCTTGAAGCGGATTTGGCCGAACGAGAACGGAAAGCCGAAACCGAAGCCGAGCAAGCCAAAGGGGTCGACCGCGCCGAAGCCCGACCCGAAGGTGCTCGAGCGCTGGCAGGAGCGCGACTGGTTCGAGCGACTTCAGGAAAAAACCGACGCCGACCAGTCCGCGGTCGACTTCGCCATCGCCTGCGCTGCGGTCGAGGATGGCGCCGACTTCGATGAGGTCTGCAGGCTCGTCTCCGCGGCAAGGGGTGCTCGGGTCGAGGACGACAAGGCGGTCCGTAGCGACTACCTCGTGCGGACGGCGAATCGTGCGCTAGCCAAGACCTCGGCCAAGGACGACGCCCAGAAGCTGACCAAGCTGCTGGGGCTCGACAAGGTCGGCAAGAAGGTGATCGGCGCCGCAACCTACGGACCCGGCTCCCGTGCTCGGGTGGACCTTGCTCTCTCCGACGCCGGCGTGATCGTGTTCGAGAAGGCGGCGGATATGGCAAGCCCGACCAAGCTGGCTGGCGAACTGGCAATGTCCGTGGGAGCCACCCCTTCGCTCAAGCGGGACAGCGGAATCCAGGCGATGGCGCTTGTCCACCGCCTGGCCCTTGCCGAGGGAGGGGCGATACTCGACGCCGACGCTCGCGACTGGGGTCGCACCTTCATGGAGCTGGCCAAGGTCGAGCCGGTGGACATGGACGACCCAGCCGACCGCTGGCGAGCGTTCTGCACGTTGAACGTTCCCGGCTCACCGGGACAGGTTCGCTACGGCGACGCCCCACCACAGCCGGTGATGTTGGAAGACGCGCACGGCTGGCGTTACGTCTGCGTCGGCGAGTTCTGGGAGCACTGCCGCAGCTATCACATCGGACCGGCTGCGCTAAAGACCCAGATGCTCGGGGTGGGTTGGCGTCGACGGGGCGAGCGCGGCAATATCAAGGCCCGCCAGCCGAACGGCAAGGGACAGATCGTGCGTGCCCTCTATCTCGTTCCGCCGGGATGGGAGTGGGCGTGGTCCCGGTAGGCGGTAGGCAGAGGTACTACGTAGTAGAGACGTTAAACGTCTTTATCCCTCACGCGTATAGCTGCACACCACCGCCTACCGCCTACCAATCGTGGAAGGCGTGGTCATGAGCGACTGGCCCGAACCTGGCGGCACGCTTCGGCCGGTCGATCCTGAGACCAATCAGGAACTTGACCCGCTTACGCTTCAACCGCTCGACACCGGCGACGCCCACCTCGACGCGATCGAGGAGGAGCTCCTCCTTCCCGTCCTACTGGCGGCCAACCCGCACAAGTTCGGGCCCGGCAAGGTGCACGTGTTCAAGGACGGCAAGACCCGCTGCGGCAAGACTCGTGAGAACACGCCCGGCAAAGTCGTCCAGGGCACGCTCGAAGCCGTGACCTGCAAGGGATGCCTGACCTACCTGCAGTCCGACCGCGAGCGCGAGCGAAAGGACCGCGAATGGCAGCAGCGTCGCGCCGAGTGGGAGGCCGAACGCCAGCGGAAGAACGAGCGTTGGTGGCGCGACTACGACGAGTATCTACAGACACCCGAATGGCGCCGGCGTCGCGACCGCGTCATGTACCGAGCGGGCACGGTGTGCGAGGGATGCCTCGAGCAGGAGGCGGTCATGGTGCACCACCTGACCTATGAGCGGGTCCGGCACGAGATGCTCTTCGACCTCGTAGCGATCTGCCGTGACTGCCACGGCGAGCTACGTCCGGGGAAGTTCTGAGCATGAGCGAGCCACTGATGCTCCGATCCGACCTCGATGAGGCACGCTGCCAGGTTGAGGGCTGCACCGACTGCTCTCACGTGATCGAGCTGCATCCGGAGTGCCACCCGAAGAACCCGGTGTGGCCCGTCTACTCGGAGGGCAGCGGCGAGCTCGAACTCCTGTGCTCGGTGTGCCAGGAACCCGTCTGCAGGATCGCGGTGGCAGGCTGATGGTTGGTCTCATCTGCCCCCGTGGCCTGCATGGGATGGTCGAGCCGCGACCCGTGGGCAGCTGGCCTAGATGTCCCGAATGCGCGAAGGAATACAAGAAGAAGGAGCGCACCCGCCGACTCAAAGGCTTCGCGTGGGAGGAGATCCGACAGAGGGTGTTCACCGCATACGGTCATCGGTGCGCGTTCGTCGGCAAAGACGGCAAGCGGTGTGGGATTCATGCGCCACTTCAGGTTCACCCACGTCGACAACGATCCGAGCAACAACGAGTTGGCGAACCTCCGGCCGGTCTGCCACCCCCACCATGTTCAGGTTCAAGGCGATGAGAATGCGACCTTTGCTTCGCCAGAGTTACCGCCGATTGCCTGACCCCCTCCGGGGCGGGGGTTGCCTCAAGAACGCCGTTGGCGACGGGGGGCGTTCCTAGCAGCCCGCGAGAAAAACCTGAGAGAAATGGCTTGCTTAAGCCAAAACACAGCGAAGAAAGTCCCATGAACGACCACGATCCAAAGATCCGCTCGACGAGCGGATGCTGGCGGGACTGTCGCTTTCACGCGAAAGCAGAAGCGGGCGCCAGCGAGTTAAGATTTTCACGGCCTTTCGATTGCTCTCTGAGATGCCCAGACAAGACACACAGGACCCGAGCAAGGAACACGGCGCCGTACTGACCGAGATCTCGGACGGGATGGTCGCGCTGCTCAAGGAGTACTACGGCGTCGGCCCGACCCAGGCCAAGACCTACTACCACGACGACCTGGTGGTCTGCGTGCTGCGCGGGGGATTCACACGGGTCGAGCAAACGCTCCTTGACGGCGACCGCGGCCGTGCGGTCATCGATCAGCGGATGGCGTTCCAGGAGGTCATGCGACAGCGTTTCGAGGCGGTCATCCAGCACGCCACCGGACGCCCGGTGATCGGGTTCATGAGCGGAAACCAGCAGGATCCGGACATGATCTGCGAGGTCTTCGTGCTGAGCCCCACAGACCTCTTCGAGGAGCAGGAGATTCGCGCCAGCGCCGAAGCCCGCTCCGGTAAAGGCCCTTAGCGTCACTGCCAAGCGGGGCCCGCGGCGCGATCCCCAAACCGCGGCCCGCGTTCGGTACTCTGAACAGCGGAGGGCATTTGCCCCGGGGCTTGGTCCGGCGCTAGACGACGGACCAAGCAGCGCTGCTTGACTTCCTCAACCGCTATCGCCGCGAGGAGGTCCCCAATGCCCACACCGCTACCGGCACTCAAGGTCGACGTCGCACACATCGACGAGGCCTGCGTGGTCCGAGTCCAGGGCGAGCTCGACATCGCCGGCTGTCCCGAGCTCGAGCTGGCGCTCGAAGGGGCGGAGTTGACGGAGGCCGAGCACCTCGTCGTTGACCTCGAGGAGCTCGAGTTCATCGACGGGAGGGGACTGCACACGCTCCTCGAGGCGGCCCGCTCGTCGCGAAACGGCAACCGCCTGCAGGTCACCCAGGGGCGTGCGCAGGTCGCACGGATGCTCGAACTTGCCGACATCGCGAAGCTATTGCCGCTTGTCGACCCCTGCATGTGTCCGGCTATCCGTGCGCGTGGTCCTCGGTCGAGGGCCGGTCCCCGTCGAAAGCGCTTCCCCAGCGACCGGCGATCGCATCAACTATCCTGAACAGCGGAGGGCATTTGCTCCGGGGCTTGGTCCGTGTAATGCCGACTGAGCAGCGCCGCCTGACTTCCTCAATCGCTATCGCTTCGCGAGGAGGTTTCCAATGCCCACACCGCCGCCGGCGCTCGAGATCGACGTTGCGCACGTCGACGATGCCTGCGTGATCCGAACCCAGGGCGACCTTAACTTCGCCACCGCCCCGGCCCTGGAGGATGCCCTGCTCCACGCCCTGGACAGCGGGACGGCATCGATCGTCCTCGACCTCGGACGGGTGAGCTTCATCGATTCGATGGGGCTGCGGGTGTTGGTGTGGGCCGCGAACCAATCTCGTGAGGACGGGGATCGCCTTCGCATCGACTGTGGATCGGGCCCAGTTCGCCGGATGATGGAGCTCAAACCCCTCGATCGCCGGCTGCCACTGATTGCCGGAAGGCATAGAACTCCACTGCCCGGCTGACACAGCACGCTCCGTAGAACCCCCCTCGAAGCCGCCGGGCTGCGGGAGTAGCGGGGCTTCTGCTTTGCGCGAGAAGCGGAAGTCCGATTCCTCGTAGGCATATAGAGCCACTTAGTAATCAGGCGACTCGCCGGGTGATGCTCCGCCTAGGCTGTGGCAGCCTGCTCGGGCGCCCCGCAGCGTGACAAGCGGTACCCGGTCGTAACCCGCTGCTACCGTGGCATCTGAGGCCGGGCCTAACGGGCCCGGCGAAAAGCCGTGCATAGCGTTCGCAGTCGTTGCTTTTCTTGCTTCCTCCGCGTCCGCCGCACCCATCGTGGAGGTATGAGATGGCCACTGGAACAGTGAAGTGGTTCAGCGACGAGAAGGGCTTCGGGTTCATCACCCCCGATGAAGGTACGGATGACCTGTTCGTCCACCAGAGCGCGATCGTCGGCGAGGGCTTCCGGTCGCTGAGCGAAGGCGCGAAGGTCTCCTACGAGTCCGAGTCCGGGGACAAGGGTCCGAGAGCTGTCAACGTCCAAGCCATCTAGCCGACCGCACCACTGCCCGCTGGGTTGTCCCTAATTCGACGTATGAAGGGCACCAGAAGTCGGCGTCCCGCTGAGCCAGAGGGAGTGATGACGCTGCGGAGGGAGGCTCCTCCGAAGCCAACTGGCGCCGAGCGCGAGGTGGCTGATCTGCTGCCGATCGAGGCCGATCACGGCGCGGCTCGGGCCGTCCTCGATCGCGTCCCGCTGTGGTTTCACACCTTCTCGCTCGACCACTCCGAGGAGCTCTACACGCCCGGCGTCGCCCGCGACCACCGCTACCGGATCCCGGCCCTTCCCGAGGACTTCAGCGGCACGAGCGTGCTCGACGTCGGCACCTTCGACGGCTTCTACGCGTTCCTCGCCGAGGCGCGCGGCGCGCGGCGGGTCGTCGCCGTGGACAACGAGCAGTACAGGGCGTGGGTCAAGTCGTGCTGGGGTGTCGCACTTGAGGGAGGCGAGGGGTTCACGGCGATCCGGGAGTTGCTCGGCTCGAAGGTCCAGTACCGCCGTCTCGACGCCTTCGATCTCGACCAGCTCGAGGAGACGTTCGACCTCATCCTCTGCTTCGGGATCCTGCACCGGGTCGAGAACCCGATCGGCCTGCTCAAGGTGCTGCGACGGCGCCTCTCGGCCGAAGGCCGGGTGCTTCTCGAGACCTACGGCTCGGCGGATCGGACGCTCGAGGCCTCGGCGGCTATCCGCGTCTATGAGGCAGGCGAGGTCTACGCTCGCGATGACTTCGTGTATTGGGGCTTTACCCCCGCAGGTCTAGATGCGATGGCCCGCGATGCGGGCTTCGAGGCCTTCGAGTTGATCGACGCGCCGCTCATCGACGGTCATCCGCGCGTCATCGGAACGCTGCGCGCCTCGCCGGTCTAGATGGATCCGCCGATGCCTCGAAGCCAGACAGAACGCGAGCGCCACGATCGAATGGGGGCGCGATCTCCGAGTTAAGTGACGTGGCAAATGAGGCGATGAAGGCCGACATCGAGGTTGAGGTACCGGCGTGCAACTTCGAGGTCGGCGACAACGTCGTCTACTCGGACCATGGCGCGGGCGTCGTGCTCAAGAAGGAGACCAAGGACCTCCTCGGAGAGAACCGCGACTACCTGACGATTCAGATCCTCCACAACAGCATGACCGCGATGGTCCCCTGCGAGAACGCCCACATGGCTGGCCTTCGCCGCGTGATCGATGGGGAGCAGGTCGAGAAGGTGATCGACGTCCTCACCGACGAGGTCTCCGAGATGCCGAAGAGCTGGACCCGCCGCTTTAAGCAGAACCGGGAGAAGATCAAGACCGGGGACGTCTACGAGCTCGCCGAGGTCGTCCGCAACCTGGCGATCCGCGAATCGGGAAAGGGCCTCTCCGCTGGCGAGAAGCAGATGTACATGCGCGCCAAGAAGAACCTCGCATCAGAGTTCATGTACGCGCTCGACAAGGACGCGGACGGCGCCGAGTCCTATCTCGACGAGCTGCTGAAGGAGCGCTGCGGCGCCAGGGCCACGGCCTAGGAGTGCCGTGACCGCAAGGTCGGTGATCGCCGGCCGCCAGCTCCGGTGAGAGGCCCGGAGCCCGGCTTCAAGGTGTACCGCGCGCGGCGCAGCAGTAGGCTCGGACTCATGAGCGGGTTACGGCAGGGCATCGGGCACCGGCTGACATACATCCCGCGGTTCATTCACCACTTCAAGCAACGGCGCCAGCTTGGACAATCGGTCGGACCGGCTTTCCGCAGTGCCCGGGAACGAATGCGCCACTCCCAGTAGACAACTGGCCCCGCAGGAAAACCCGTTTGCCTCAGCCCCTCGCCTCGTCCGCGCCGTAGGCGCTTTCGGCGGCCAGTTGGGCTTTGGCCAGCTCTAGCCGCAGGCACCGACACCTGCAACAGCGGCACCGAGTCAGACCAGACCCTCGAAGTCGCCGGGCTGCGGGACTAGGGCTTTCATCGCCTTGACTGCCCGACCCCGAGAGGATCGGGAGTCGATCGTCTACCTAGATGGTCTACCTGCGGTACTTGATCAGCTTCGCGGCCGGTGCGGTGCTCGGCTACTACCTCGGGAGCCGAGGGGGACCACCCCCGCCCGGACCTGGCCCTATCGGGCACGGCTGGCCGCTCAGCGTCACTAACTCGCGAGATACTGAGGCGATGTCGCAGGAGAACGTGGAGATCGTGCGGACCCAATACGAGCGTCTGAACCGGGTCGGACGGCTCAATCAAGACGATTCCGCCCCGGACGCCACATTCGATGCGTCAAGGATTCTGGGCTTCGGCATCTATCGAGGTCTCGATGACTTCCTTGCCGCGTGGCTCCAGTACCGGGATACCTTCGACCAATGGTGGATCGAGGTCGATGAACTGCTCGACGGCCAAGGGGAGCGCGTCTTTGCCGCCGTGCGGGACGGGGGTCGAATGAAGTCATCTGGTGAGGAGGTCCGACAGCGGGTGTTCCATGTGTGGGAGTTGGGGGAAGGCAAGGTCGTTGCCTGGACGGTGTTCTTGGACCGATCCGAAGCCCTCGAAGCCGCCGGGTTGCGGGAGTAGGCCACGGCTGAGCCGCACCTTCAGCGCCAGTTCACGCCTCATCGGACCTCAGCTCGATCTTTGATCGGCGCGCCCAGTCGGCGATCCTCCGGTATTTCGTCTCAACGATCATCGCAGCCGACCTCCCCTCTGCGGCGGGTCGCAGGAAGAGCGGCGGCGAAGGCTAAGTTTCGACCTGTGAACCCGGAGGAGTGGCGGTACAAGGTCCGCCCGGAGTGTCTCGGCAAGGCGCAAGAGGCGGTGGCGCAAATGCGAGCCCTGGGTATGCGTGTTGAGCTGCGGCGCGACGACTCGCTGGTGTTCACCATCGAGGACACCGAGGTCGATCACCGGGCGGCCGAGACCCTGGAGCGCGTTTGGCCGGGCTGGCGGGAGTGCGTGAGCGATTAGATCACGGCCGCGAGCGCCCTCGAAGCCGCCGGGCTGCCTGATGACCTCAAAGCGTTCCGAGCAAGCGCGGCGTTCGCAAGCGGCGACGTCGCCGGGTCGGCTGACCGTGAAGGATCACGCCCGGCGCCGTCGTCCAGGGCCTTTGATCGCTTTCCCCCCGCCCTTCCTTGGTCTTTCCCCCCGCCCTTCCTTGGTGCGGCAACGAGGGTGCTGTTACCTCGCTCAGGTGGTCTTGACGACCAGTACCGAGCAATCGGCCCGGTGCGTAACTGTGTTCGGGACGCTGCCAAGCACGCGACGCTTCATCCCTTTGTTACCGATCACCAGCAGATCGGCCCCGCACTCGGTTGCGAGCCGCACCAGCACGTCGCCGGGATCGCCCTCGTCGGCGCGTGTCTCGCACTCAATCCCCGCTTGGCGGAGGCTAGTCTCGTTTCGTTCGAGGATCGACCTCACCCGAGCCGCCGGATTCGAGGCCCACTGAAGCTCAATGTCCCCATGCCCGCCGGGGCCTGGCGAACCCCGGAAGGCGCTCAGGAGGACGAGTTTGGCCCCGAAGCGTCGGGCGATTTCGGCTGCCTGCCTAACAGCCTCGTCTGCCGTTACCGATCCGTCGGTCCCGACGGCGACCGTGGAGATCATTCCGAGCGCAGTATCCATCATTGCTCGAATCCAAACGGGGAGCACCGTGTCCGCCAACCCTCCCCCTGGCGAGATACTGCGTAGACGATGTCGCAGGAGAACGTCGAGGTGTTCAAGCAGGGCGTGGAGGCTTGGAACGGTGACGACCTCGACGCGTTCATCGACCTGGTCGATCCTGAGATCGAATGGTTCGCACTGATGGAGGTCTATCGCGGGCATGCCGGAGTCCGGCGTGCCTGGGGGAGCTTCAAGGGCGACATGCAACTCAAGGTTCGATTTGACGACATTCGTGACCTCGGGGAATCCGTGCTCGCGCTTGGAGAAATGGAGACGACGGGCCAGACCACCGGGCTGGACTTCACGACCGAGATTGCACAGTTGGTCACTTATCGCGGCCGCAAGGCCGTCCGGACCCGCGATTTCCCGAGCCATGCTGAGGCTCTCGAAGCCGCCGGGCTGTCGGAGTAGGCGATGTCGCGGGAGAAGCCGTCCTCGGTAGCAGCCGCTAGTCTCGGGCCATGGCCGCTCGCACAGCCCTGATTGTCGTGGATGTGCAGAGGGGCTTCGACGATGCCGCGTTCTTCGGGCCCCGGAACAACACCGCCTGCGAAGAGAACGTGAGAGCGCTGATCGCCGCATGGCGCGGCAGCAACCAGCCAGTCGTGTTCGTGCGGCATCACGAGGACGGCACACCACTGCGATCCGACGAGGCCGGCGGCGAGTTCAAGGACGTGGTCGAGGGCCGACCGGACCTGCTGGTCACCAAGACCGTCCATTCAGCTTTCCATGGCACGCCGGATCTGCACGACTGGCTGGGGAAGCAGGGGATCGACAAGCTCGTGATCTGCGGCATCGCGACGAACGTGTGCTGTGAGACGACGGCGCGAGTCGGCTCTGACCTCGGCTACGAGGTGGGGTTCGCGATCGACGCCACCCACACTTTCGATCAGGACGATCACGATGGGGGCACGGTCACGGCCGACGAGCTCGCTCGAGTCACCGCCTCGAACCTCGATCCGGAGTTCGGCCGGGTCCTGACCGCTGCCGAGGCGATCGCCGAGCTGCGCTAGGACAGTGGGCCGCGGGCGGCCCCGGTCCCCGCGAAGCCCCTGGGCTGCGGGAGTAGCGCCCGACTAACCAGTACTGGATCACGCCTTAGCGGCAGACCGAGGAGGCCTAAAGCCAGGTAACCCCGACTCTCGCGGAGGCCTCCGCATAGGCGTCGGGTCCAAGGTTGCCCTCTCGATCGGCCTGAGCCAGATCTCGGAAGAACTGCTCGAAGCCGCCAGGGGTGCAGATGACCAGCCCCGCCGGATGACCTTGAACGAGATCCTCGTTCGTCCGACGGCGCAGGCGGGTTGACGAAACGCGGCCGCTCCGGACGCTTCTGCTTTTCGCGCAAAGCAGAGGTGACTCCGCGGTCGGGTTGCGACCCGGGTGCCACCCCGACTGAGCGCTCAACAGGTGCGACGAGGAGGCTGAGCTAGGCCGCGGCTCGCGACGTGGCAGCTCTCACGCCGCGCCGCGGGAAGGGGGGCTTGGAGCCGTCCGGGTAGTCCGGATAGCGCAGGAAGTAGTCCTGATGTTCGGCCGGGTCCTCCCAGAAGCGACCGGCCTCGCTGATCTTGGTCACGGTCTTGCCGAGCCAGTGGCCCGACGCGTCGACGTCGTGGATTGTCTCCTCGGCTACCTGGCGCTGCTCCTCGCTCGTATAGAAGATCTCCGAGCGATAGATGGAGCCGACGAGATCTTCGCCAAGGTCGGCTCGGTGGACCTGGAAGAAGTACTCCAGTAGATCGCGGTAGGAAAGCCGCTCCGGGTCGAAGACGACCTCGACCGCCTCGGCGTGACCCCCGGGGCTCTCCTCGGTCGGGTCGTCGCCCTCGCCGCCGGTCCATCCCACGCGGGTGGAGATAACTCCGTCGGGGTGGCGCAGCAGTTGCTGCATGATCCAAGCGCAGCCTCCCGCGAGGATGGCAGTCTCGGCGTGATCGCTCATCGAGTTGTGTCCCTTCCTCGGGTCCTTTGAAGCCTACCCCGGAAGGCCCAGCGCCCCTTTTGGCATAGCGTCGCGTGTTCTTACGAAGTTAGGCACTTCTGCTTTCGCGTGAAAGCAGAAGCGAAGGCCGCTAGCGCCCGCTGTCCACAAACGTCCGTTTCCGCGACACGCTCGACACAACGAGGGTCTCACCCATCCCACCGTTAGCCGCCCCGAGCGCGGCCCTTCCCGTCGAGTGGGTTGTGACCGACGATCAGGGTTCCTGCCGCCACACCGAGGCCGATTCCTTGTGCGAGTAGGACGAGTCCGATAACGCCAACGACGCCACCCGAGCCGACCAACGCGAACCCCCCGCCAGCACAAGCGATAGCTAGTGGCGCCAGGAGAAGACCTAACCGTCTTCTTCGGCGGGGGTGCTCGTCGCTCCGCGGGAGGTCCGCCACTCCAGCCCCTTCAGCGGACCACGATCACCGGACAGTGAGCATGACTGCGCTCACCCGATCGGCGGTGGATCCGAGCAGGTAGTCGCCGAGGAAGTGGCCCTTGTGGCCGATGACGATCAGGTCATGCCCGTGAGCTTGGGCATAGTGGCTGATGACCTCGGCGGCATGGCCGGGGACGAGCTCGGCCTTGATCTCGACACCGCGCTCACGCGCCTGCGACTCGCGCTTCCTCGAGGACGCGCTGAAAGAAGCGATCCTTCTCCTGCTTGACCTCATCGACCTCGCCAGCCGTCGCGGCGTAGGCCGGCAGCTTGCCTTCTACCGCGACCGCGGTGAGCTTGCCACCGAGCCTCTCGACGAGGGATAGCGCGCAGTCGAGAGCCCGCTGCGCGCCCTCGGAACCGTCGATGGCGACGAGGATGTTCTGGAACACGTACGGGGTCATGCCTCCTCCCGAGCGGGAATCGGCTGCGGCGCCGGCCGCGCTTTGTGCGCCTGCTTGGCCATGTCGGCCTCCTTCTCGTCCTCGATGTCAGGGCTGAACCAACGCTGGGCGATCGCGGTCGGAACGATCGCCGACAGAACGACCACGGTGACCAAGAGCGAGAACTGCGTCTCGTCAATGATCCCGGCCTGCAGTCCGTAGAGCGAGGAGATCGTCCCGAAGGTCAGGCCCGTGCTCATGAGCAGCGTGGTGAAGGTCGCATGCTCGGGCACGTAGCGTCGCGCCAGAGGCATGATCAGACTCACCTTGGGGATCATCTTGGCCCCGAATAGGATCGCCAACAGGCCAAGATTCGCGAACACGGCTCCGAGTGAGACGTTCATGCCGCCGCGCAAGAAGAAGAACGGGGTCAGAAAGGCGAAGGCGACGACGCGCAGGCGGCGCTGCTCCTCCTGGTGCTGTTGGTAGTGCTTGGCCATCACCAGACCGAGGACGAACGCCGGCAGAACAGCCTGGCCGTTGGCGGCGCTGGCGACCACCATCAACGCGAACAGGCAGACGAAGATCAGCTTGATCTCCGGCTCGATCACCCGGTCGCCGTAGCGGCGAAAGAACCACGGCGCGATCTTCGGCAGCAGCAGGATCAGCGCGATCGAGACGACCAGGAAGAGGGGAAACCAGATGTTCGGCGTGATCAGGATCGCCGAGAGCGCGATCGCCGTAGCCATGTCGGTGACGAAGCACGCCGCCATGATCAGCTTGCCGATCCGGGTCACGTTGAGGCCGGTCTCGACGAGCACTGCATAGACGACGGCCAGCGAGGTCGTCGACAGCGCGGTCCCTGCAATCAGCGCCGCTTTCGGATCCCAGCCGAGCACGCCGTAGGCGATCAGGCCGGCGACGATGAACGGGCCGGCGAAGGAAACCAGCCCGATCGACACCGAGGCCGCAAACCGGTCACGAAAGTCGTCCGGGTCCACCTCGGCGCCGGCCAGGAAGGTGAGCACGATCGACGCGAAGGTGGCGATGAAGACGAGCCAGTCCACGTTCGGATCGAGGTTGAACAGGTTGCCCACCGCGACGCCGAGGGCCAGCTCGATCAGCGCGACCGAGAGTCCGATCTCGACCGAGATCACGCTCGCTAAGAGGATCGTTCCGGCGAGGACGGCTGCTAGCTGAATCGAGTCCACTTCTGACCTCCACGAGTCGCTTTGACTTTGGGGGTAGAGGCCATCAGCGGTGTGGACCGCGGTTATAGAGCGAGCCTCATCGCTCGCCCCGAACCATAGCGGTCCGGGCGTATGCTGCTTTCAGTTGGTCGAAGGCGATGAGGCTCGCCGAAACCGCCGCCCTGCGGCTGATGGCTTCTATGACAGGGACCCTCGAGGGACTGCCGACGGAGCCTCTAGCCAAGATCCCCAAGCAGCGCAGCGGTTCTCCGCTACGAGCGGATCGCGGCGACGGGCGCCGTCGTCTCCGAGATGCCGCCGGGGACCGTCCCGGGCCCCGGCTGCTTTCCGCGGCGGAACCGGATCATGGCCGCGCTCGGGACGATGACCGTGGTCGTCGAGGCCGCACAGCCCTCGGGCTCGCTGATCACCGCCGAGCAGGCCGCAAAGCTCGGCCGCGAGGTGGGTGCGGTGCCGGGCCGGGTGACGAGCCGGGTGGCGCGGGGCACCAACGCGCTGCTTGCCGAGGGCGCGGCGGTCATCCGCGACGCCCAGGACATCCTCGATCGAATGGTCGGCGTGGGAGCCCGGACGGCGCACATCGACGGGCCGGCGCTCGACGAGGAGCTGATCCAACTTCTCCACTCGGTGGCGGACGGCGCGTCCACGCCCGGCAGGGCGGCCGTCGCGGCGGGCATCGCCGCGGCGGATGCGGCGGTTGGCCTCGCCCGCCTCGAGCTGCTGGGATACCTGCGCGCCGACCCGGCCGGGCGCTACGAGAGGACGTCGATGCGCACTCCGGAGGCCACTACGCTCAAGCCGTGACCCCCGACGAGCGCGTGCGCGTGTGCATGACGATCGCCGGCTCGGATTCCGGCGGCGGCGCCGGCGTCCAGGCCGATCTGAAGGCGTTCGCGCGCTGCGGGGTGCACGGGACGTGCGCGATCACCGCGATCACGGCCCAGAACACGGTCGGCGTCGAGCTCGTCACGCAGGTTCCCGGGCCGACCATCGTCGCTCAGGTGCACGCGGTCGCCGAGGACATGCCGATCGACGCGGTGAAGGTGGGCATGCTCGGCGACGAGCCGACCATCGACGCGGTGGTCGAGGCACTGGCACTGGTCGGCGACGCCCCCGTCGTCGTGGACCCGGTGATGGTGTCCGCGAGTGGGGCGACGCTCCTGGACCGCCACGCGAAGGCGGCGCTGATCGAGCGCATCCTGCCGCTCGCGACGGTGGCCACGCCCAATCTCCCCGAGGCGCGAGAGCTGGCCGGGCAGGGGGAGGGGGCGAGCGCCGAGGAGCTGGCGCGAGCGATCCAGGCGCTCGGGCCGGAGGCGGTGGTCGTCACGGGCGGCCACTCGGATGACGGCGCCGACGTGCTCTTCGACGGTTTCGGAACGCTCCGCATCGAGGGCCCTCGGTTCGCGGACGCCGCGTCCCACGGGTCGGGATGCACCCACTCGTCGGCCCTCGCGGCGTTTCTCGCCGGTGGCGCCGAGGTAGCCGAGGCCGCGCGCTGGGCCCGCGAGATCGCCTCGGAGGCGGTGGGCAACGGCCTCGCCGGGATCGGCTCGGGCGCGGGGCCGGTGGACGCCACTGGCATAATCCGAAGGTGATGAAACTCGTGCGAATGAAGCCCGGACACGGTGACGTGCTGCTCGCGGAGGGTGATCCGGAAGTGTCCGAGGACGAGGAGCGACTGATCGCCGAGTTTCGCCGCCAGCTCGATCTCGGCATGTGGGCGGCGGTACCGACCACCGAGGGGACTCGGCGCGAGGCCACAATGGTTCGCGACTTCGCGGAGGTCCCGCGTGACGCCGAGCGGGTCGTGTTCTTTCCGCCGGCAGCGGGCGGTTGAGCGTCTTCTTGGCGATCTCGCTCGTGGTGCTGGCGGTCCTCGCGATCGTCGGCTTCGGCTCGTCGGTCGCCGAGCGGGCCCGTCGCCACCTCCCTAAGCGGCGCCCCGTGCAGGAGCGCATTCCGGCCTATGACCCGGGCCGCGAGCGCCGAGCGGAGGCGCGTGCTCGCGAGCTCCTGCGTTCGGTCGTGAGCGAGGACGAGTACCGGATGTACATGGAGCTCGGGTTTCTCGCGGTGGACGGGAGCGAGGGGGACGGCGGTTATGGATACCTGCTGTACCCGCACCGGCCGATCCTCGCGTTCGACACGCGCACCAGCGAGCTTCTGAACGAGTACTGCGTGGGGTTCCCGGACCGCTCCGAGCCCGAGCCGTCGCAGCGCCTTCCCGATGCGGACGACGTCCTCGCCAAGTGGATGTCGCTCCGCGCCGGCGAGCGGGAGCTGATCTCGATGGCGAACATGCATGTTCCGGGGCGCCAGGTGGACCCCGGCCAGGCCAGCCGTGACCTGATCCGGCTTCGCGAGTGGCGCGCAAGGCGGGTGGCCGCAGCCGCATGAACGACCTTCCCCGCCCACGCTCGGCGGCCGTTTTCGACGGCCCCGACCGCGCCGCAGCGCGCGCCTACATGAAGGGCATCGGCTTCGACGACGACGACCTGCGACGCCCGACCGTGGGCATCGCCAACACCTGGATCGAGGCGATGCCGTGCAACTTCCACCTCCGCGACCTGGCCGAGGCGGTGAAGGAGGGGGTCCGGGAGGCGGGCGGCACGCCGATGGAGTTCAACTCGATCGCGATCTCCGACGGGATCACGATGGGCACCGAAGGCATGAAGACCTCGCTCGTCAGCCGCGAGGTGATCGCCGACTCGATCGAGCTCACGGTGCGCGGCTACCAGTTCGACGCCGTGGTCGCGATGTCCGGCTGCGACAAGACGATCCCGGGCGCGGTGATGGCGCTCGCCCGCCTGAACGTGCCCTCGGTGATGCTCTACGGCGGCTCGATCGCGCCCGGCCACTGGCGGGGCAAGGACGTGACGATCCAGGACGTCTTCGAGGCCATCGGCGCCCACGCCGCCGGCAACCTGTCCGACGATGACCTGCTCGAGCTGGAGGGCTGCGCCAGCCCCGGCGCGGGTGCGTGCGGAGGCCAGTTCACGGCCAACACGATGGCCTGCGCGTTCGAGGCGATGGGCATCTCGCCGATGGGCTCCGCGATGGTCCCGGCGATGAACGGCGACAAGGCGGAGGTGGCGCGCGAGGCGGGCAGGCTCGCCGTCAAGGTGCTCAAGGAGGACCTGCGGCCGGAGAAGATCATCACCGCCGAGTCGATCGAGAACGCGGTGGCGACCGTCTGCGCGTCCGGCGGCTCGACGAACGGAGTGCTCCACCTGCTCGCGGTCGCGCGGGAGGCCGGCGTAAAGATGGACATCGACGACTTCGAGCGGATCTCACGCAACACGCCACTTGTAGCCGACCTGAAGCCCGGCGGCAGGTTCGTCGCCACCGACCTCTACGAGGCGGGGGGCGTCGGCGTGATCACGAAGCGTCTCGCCGACGCGGGCGTCCTGCACGCCGACTCCCTCACGGTGACCGGTCGGACGATCGGCGAGGAGACGGCGGACACCCAGGAGACCCCCGGCCAGGTCGTCGTCCGCGAGACGAGCGATCCGATCAAGCCGCACGGCGGCTTCGCGATCCTCCGCGGCAACCTCGCCCCTGACGGCTGCGTAGTCAAGCTCGCCGGCACCGAGCGCCTCAAGCAGACGGGCCCGGCCCGCGTCTTCGAGTCCGAGGAGGAGGCGTTCGAAGCCGTCTCCGAGCAGGACATCCATGCCGGCGAGATCATCGTCATCCGCAACGAGGGCCCATCGGGAGGCCCCGGGATGCGGGAGATGCTCCACGTCACCGCCGCAATCGTCGGCGAGGGCCTCGGCGAGGAGGTCGCGCTGCTCACCGACGGCCGCTTCTCCGGAGCGACCCACGGCCTGATGGCCGGCCACGTGGCCCCCGAGGCCGTCCGGGGCGGCCCGATCGCGGCCGTGCGGGAGGGCGACCAGATCACCTTCGACGTGGAGGCGAGGCGGCTCGACATCGACCTCACCGACGAGGAGATCTCCGAGCGCGTGGCGGAGTACGAACCGCCGGAGCCGCACTACTCGACCGGCGTGATGGCGAAGTACGCGCGGAGCGTGAGCTCGGCGTCCGAAGGCGCGATCACCGGCTGACCCGGGGCGCTACTCCTCGGCCAGGAACGTCTCCAGCACGCGGTTGAACCGCACCGGCCGCTCGGCCATCGGCAGGTGGCCGGTCTTGTCGAAGATCACCGTCCGGGAGTTGCGGAGCCGGCGCCCGTAGCCGACGGCGTCGTTGGGCGGGACGACGTGGTCGTTGCGGCCCCAGACGATCAGCGTCGGGACCTCGACGTCCTCGAGGCGATCGAGGATGTCGTAACCGAAGAGCCCGCGAACGGCCGGCAGCATTCCGGGCCTGCCCTGCCCGTGCTCGAAGCACTCCCAAAGAAGCTCTCTCCGAAGCCGATTCGGGGAGTAGAAGAGGCCCCCGAACAGGGCGCGCCGGATGCCGGGTCGGCGTAGCCCGCGGTCGAAGATGCGCAGCGTCAGCGGGGCCGTCGCGATCCCGACGCGCGCCGCGACCTCTGCCGGCTGGCGCCGCATCCGGGCATGCGAGATGCCGGCCGCGGAGACGAGGACGAGCTTCTCGAAGCGGCTCGGCTCCCGGACCGTGGTGTCGGCGGCGATGAATCCGCCCATCGAGTTGCCGACGATCGTGCACTGCTCGACTCTCAGCGCGTCGCAGAAGTCGAGGATGAAGCGGCCGTAGCCCTCCACGGAGAGCTCCCAATCGGGCATTGGGCTATCCCCGAAGCCGGGTAGGTCGGGCGCGATGACCCGGTGCTCGCGCGCGAAGTACGGGATGTTCTCGAGCCAGTTCGGCCACGACCCCGAGAGCCCGTGGACCAGCAGCAGGGCCTTCCCGTACTCCGGCCCCATCTCGACGTAGTTGACGTTCGTGGCGCCGCCGACGTCGATGCGGTGGAGGTGTTCCCGCCAGTCGATCCGCAGCCACTCGGGGTCCGGGTTCCCGTATGGGTCCGGGCCCTCCGCCGGTGTCGGGTCGGGAAGCTCCGCGCGTGGCGGCGTGAACGGGAAGAACTCCTCGAGAAGCTGGCCCGTGAGGCTCGTCCGCTCGTCGGATGCCTCGGATGCCACTACGCGTACCCCATCCGCTCCAGCACCGGGATCTCATGGATCTGCGGTGGCTGGAGGTGGTCCCAGAGGACCCCGCGGGGGCGGTCGTAGACGCGCTCCACGTCGATCGCCGCGCGGGGGGTGACGATCAGGTCGACCGGCAAGTCGTGGGAAGTCATCATCAGGTGCTCGCGCACGATCTGGATGGGGTGGACGGTCGTCGCCACGAAGGTGTGGGTGTCGATCTTCCCCTCCTCGATCAGGAGCCCGTACTCGAGGTCCGAAAAGCCGCCGCCCTTGCCGACCCGCGCGCCGCTGAGGTTGACGGCGACCGAGCCGCAGAGGACGAAGTCGATCTCGGGGATCTCCTCGAGAGCGACCACCTTGCCGTGCCGCAGAGCGCCCTTGATCGTGGCCGCCTCGCGCACGGCCGCCTTTGACAGGCGCTTGGGGTCGAGCAGCCGGAAGGGGTGCTGGTCGCGCAGCCGCGGGACGGCCATCACGAGCTTCTTGCCCTGCTCGAGCGCGAGGCGCCTGGCGTGGGTCTGGGGCGAGTCAGGGTTGGTCTTTATCACCTGAGCGCGCTTCCACAGGCGGTGCTGGGCGAGCTTCTCGGCCGCGAGCTTGGCGCCGGCGAAGTTCGGGACCCGGCCCTCAGCGCCCGGAAACCGCGATACGCCCTCGCGTTCCATCGCCCGCCACACGGCACGTCTGACCTGGTCCTTGGAACGCATGCAGGGGAACATATGAGAAGGGCGGCGACTTGGTCAGCGGGCCACCGGCGCAGGGCTGCCACAATGCGACGCCGATGGCTGACGAAAGACGCACCTCCCTGGCGGATCACGCTGTGCCTGCCGAGGCGGCCGGCGAGGCCGAGGCGGGCCACCAGCTCCCCGAGCGCAGGCCGGCCGAGGTCATGCGTGAGCTGCTGCCCGCGATCGAGCCGGATCGGCGGCTGAACGACTGGGGGCGGTCGGAACGCGTCGAGGGGTTCATGGATGCGACCCTCATCGAGTTCTTCTACCGGTACTGGTTCCGGACCGAGGTCGAGGGGATCGACAACGTCCCCTCGGAGAGCGGTGCCCTCCTCGTCTCCAACCACGCGGGCGCGCTGCCCCCGGACGCACCGATGATCGCCAAGGCGATTCGCGAGGAGCATCCCAACCCGCGGCCGCTCTACCTGACCGTCGAGCACTTCTTCAAGGGCTACCCGGGGTTCTCGATGCTGATCCCGAAGGTCGGCGGGGTCGCCGCGCACCCGGCGAACGTCCATCGCCTCCTCTACGACGAGCGCCAGCTGGTGCTCGTCTTCCCCGAGGGCCGCAAGGGCACCGAGAAGCTCTACCGCGACCGCTACCGCCTGCGCCGCTTCGGCCGCGGTGGCTTCGTCGAGGCGGCGATGCGCGCGGAGGCGCAGATCGTTCCGACCTGCGTCATCGGCGCCGAGGAGTCGGCACCGATCTTCGGCCACGTCGACGTGCTGAGGAAGCTGACCGGGCTCATCTACTTCCCGATCACGCCCACGTTCCCGTGGCTCGGCCCGTTCGGGATGCTCGGCTACCTCCCGGCGAAGTTCAAGATCCGCTTCCTGGAGCCGATCGACACCGTCGAGCTCGGCGGGGCCGAGGCGGCCGAGGACAAGGCGCTGGTCCAGACCCTCTCGCAGGAGATCCGGGCGCTGATCCAGGAGAACCTGCACGACATGCTCGCGAAGAGGAAGTCGGTTTGGCTGGGATGAACGCGCTGGAGGCGCCCCGGGACACCGAGACCCGGCGCGTCCTCGTCACCGGCCTGTCCACCTACTGGGGCGGGAGGCTCGCGCAGGCGCTCGAGAGCTTCGAGCACATCGACGCGATCATCGGCGTCGACAACGTCGATCCCACCCGCGAGCTCGAGCGGACCGAGTACGTGAAGGTCTCCAACCAGCATTCGCTCCTCGAGCGCATCGTCCGGGCCGCTGAGATCGACACGATCATCGACACCCGCCTTGTCGTCAACTCGCTGATGGCGCCTCCGCGCCTCGCGCACGAGAACAACGTGATCGGGACGATGAACATCCTCGCGGCCTGCACCGGCAGCGACTCGCCGGTGCGGAAGTTCGTCTTCAAGAGCTCCACCCACTACTACGGGGCCGAGCAGGACGACCCCGCCTTCTTCACCGAGGAGATGGGACGCCCGCACGCGCCGCGCACCGGGCTCGAGCGCGACATCGTCGAGGCCGAACAGGCGGTGAGCGAGTACGCCCAGCGAAACCCGGACGTCACGACGACGATCCTGCGCTGCGCCAACGTCCTCGGCCCGGACGTCGACACCGCGTTCACCCGTATGTTCCGGCTCCCCGCCGTTCCGATGGTCCTGGGCTTCGACCCCCGACTTCAGTTCGTCCACGAGGACGACGTCGTCCACGCGCTGGAGCACGCCGCCTTCCACGTCAGTCCGGGCATCTACAACGTCGCCGCCGACGGGGTGCTCGCGTTGTCGGAGGTCATCGATCTGGTGGGGAAGGTTCCCGCGCCGATCCTCCCGCCCTGGGGCACGGGAATCGCCACGAGCTCGCTGCGGCGGCTGGGATTCCGGATCCCGGTCGAGGTGGTCAACCAGCTCCGGTTCGGGCGCGGCGTCGACAACCGGCTGTTCAAGGCGACCGGGTTCGACTATGGCTACACGAGCCGCGAGGCCGTGATCAAGCTTTCCGAGCACATGCGCCTGGCGCAGGTGATGCGCGGCACCGAGCAGGAGTACACCTACGAGCGCGAGGTCGAGGAGTTCCTGCGCTGGAGCCCGAACGTTCGTCGCGAGCACCCGGGTGACCGGGGCGGCGTGGCGGCGGACCGTGAGCCGCTGGGGTTTTAAGGCGCCGTCGGTGTTTGATCCGGCGCAACCTGGCTTGCGACATCTGTTTCGAGCCGGCGCGCGCTGACCGGCGCCCTACACTCCGCAGGGGTTGTTGAGTGGGACGTAGAGCACAGATAGCTCTCGCCTCCGTTGTGGGGATCTTGTGCGCCTTGGCGGTGGCGGCGTACGCGATCGACCGTGCGAACTCGGGCAAGATCGCCGACGGCATCCGAATCGGCGGCGTGAATGTCGGCGGCATGTCCTCCGACCAGGCCAAGTCGCAGCTGCACGCGAAGCTGGTCAAGCCGCTCGACAAGCCGGTCACGGTGACCTACGCCGGGACGAAGTACATCCTGAGCCCGGACCAGCTCCAGGTGCGCGCGGACATCAACGGCATGGTCAACGCCGCGCTCCGCGCGAGCCAACAGGGCAGCTTCCCCTCGCGGGTGTGGCGCTACACAACGGGCGGCTCGGTCGATCGCGAGATCACCCCGCACATCACCTACTCATCCAACGCGCTCGACGACTTCGTCAAGAAGGTATCCGCGGAGGTGAACTCTCCGGCCACGGACGCGACCGTGAGCCCCGCGCCCGACTCGCTCAACGCAGTGCCGGGCAAGGACGGGGTCTCGCTCGTGAGCGACAAGCTGACCAGCGCGCTGCGGGGCGCGATCGAGAGCCCGCACGACCGGACGATCCAGGCGCCGGTCCAGAAGGTGAAGCCGCAGGTCACCACGGACCAGTTGGCCCAGAAGTACCCCACTTACCTCACGGTCGATCGCGGCAACTTCCAGCTCCGGCTCTGGAAGAACCTGAAGCTGGTCCACACTTACACGATCGCTGTGGGCCAGCAAGGCCTGGAGACACCCGCCGGCACCTACACGATCGACGACAAGCAGGTCAACCCCTCCTGGCACGTGCCCGACTCGGCCTGGGCCGGGAGCCTCGCCGGGCAGGTCATCCCGCCGGGGCCGGAGGACCCGATCAAGGCACGGTGGATGGGCTTCTTCAACGGCGCTGGGATCCACGGCACGGACGAGGTGTCGTCGCTCGGCACCGCGGCGTCGCACGGCTGCATCCGGATGGCGATCCCGGACGTAATCGCGCTGTATCCGCAGGTCCCGCTGGGCACACCGATCTACGTCGGGAACTGACCGCGCAGCGCAGCCTGCATCGGCAGGCGTGGCGGGCACGGCGGCGAACCTCCCCGGCATGACTGACGAGACTGCCGAGCCGGCGGTGAGCCCGGCATGGGAGGCGGCTCTCCTCGACTACCGGCGAGAGCTCGAGCGCCGGGGGTCCTCGCGGCACACGCTTCGAGCCTACGGCGGCGACCTCGCCGAGCTCGCCTGGTGGGCCACGCGCCAGGGCAAGGAGCCGGGTTCCCTCGTGTATCGCGACCTGCGGAGCTACGCGGCCGCGCTGTCGGAGCGCGGGCTCGCGCGAGCGAGCGTCGGCCGGAAGCTCGCGGCGGTCCGGAGCTTCCACGACCATCTGACGCGCACCGGGGCGGCGCCGCAAAACCCTGCTGAGCTCCTGCCGACGCCGAAGAAGCAGTCCCGCCTTCCCCGGGTGCTCGGGCCCGACGAGATCGCCCGGCTCCTCGACCGTATACCGGCGTCGGGGCCGCTCGAGGTGCGCGACCGGGCGATGCTCGAGGTCACCTACGCCTGCGGCCTCCGGGCCGAGGAGATCATCAACCTCGACAGCGACTCCGCCGACTTCGACTCCGAGGCCCTGCGGGTGACCGGGAAGGGGTCGAAGACGAGGATCGTGCCGATGGGGGAACCCGCTCAGCGCGCTCTCGACCGGTACCTGCGCCAGGCGCGACCGGCGCTGGCCAACGACCGCGCCGAGCCGGCGCTGTTCCTGTCACGGCGGGGGCGGCGGCTGTCGCCCTCCGACGTTCGCCGCCGCCTCGACCGCTGGGTCCGTGAGGCGGCCGTCGCCGGGCACGTGTCACCGCACACCCTGCGCCACTCCTTCGCGACGCATCTGCTCGAGGGCGGCGCCGATTTGCGCTCAATCCAGGAGCTTTTGGGACACTCCAGCGTCTCAACGACCCAGGTTTACACGCGTGTCGAGCCTGGGCGACTGAGCCGCGAGTACGCACGTTCTCATCCACGGGCCTAGGCCACGACGGATAGGTTTCACTCGGGAGCCGATGCAGACAAACGTCAAAGCTGTCGAACTCCGAGAGCTCTGGCAGCGCTACAAGGAGGCCGGGGACGAGCCCGCTCGAGAGCGTCTCGTCGTGGCTTACTCGCCGCTGGTCAAGTTCATCGCCGGCCGGATGGCCTCCGGGCTGCCGTCCCACGTGGAGGAGTTCGACCTCATCTCCTACGGCCTGCTCGGGCTGATCGGGGCGATCGAGCGCTTCGATCCAGACCGCGAGATCAAGTTCGAGACCTTCGCCGTCGCCCGGGTGAAGGGGGCGATCATCGACGAGCTCCGCTCGCTCGACTGGGTGCCGCGCTCGGTCCGCGCCCGTGCCCGTGACGTCGAGAAGGCCCACGCCGAGCTGGAGGCCCGCCTGCAGCGGGCGCCCACCGACGAGGAGATGGCGGCCAAGCTTCACATCGGGGTCGACGAGTTCAACGACTCGCTGCTGGAGATCGCCAACTCGTCCGTGCTGGCCCTCGACGACCTGTGGACGTTCGCCGACCCGGAGGGCAGCGGCGGCGCGATCTCGGTCCTCGACACGATCCATGACCCGAACGCTGTTGACCCGGAGGCCGAGGCGCATGCGTCGGAGCTCAAGGACCGGCTGGCCGACGCGATCGAGTCCCTGCCGGAGCGCGAGCGCCTCGTGGTGGCCCTCTACTACTACGAGAACCTGACCCTCCGCGAGATCGGCGAGGTCCTCGGCGTCACCGAGTCCCGCGTCTCCCAGCTCCACACCAAGGCAGTGCTGGCGCTGCGCTCGCGGTTCGCGACTCGGCCGTAGCTGCGGAAGCCACGCGGCAAGCCATATATTCCGTCCCCATGGGGCACAAGGCTGCGGATCGGATTCGCAACGTTGCGCTGATCGGTCATCGGGGGAGTGGAAAGACCAGCCTCTGCGAGGCACTCCTGTTCGAGGCCGGGGTCGTCAACCGCCTGGGGCAGGTCGATGACGGCTCGACGGTGTCCGACTTCGAGGAGGACGAGCAGGAGCGCTCGATGTCGATTGGCGCCAGCGTCGCGTCGTTCGAGTACTCGGACCGCAAGATCAACCTGATCGACACGCCCGGCGAGCCGTCGTTCGTCGCCGACACTCTCGGGGCGCTTCGCGTCGTGGACGCGGCCGTGGTCGTCGTGAACGCGGTGATGGGTGTCGAGGTCCACACCGAGCGGCTCTGGGAGCGCGCCGACCAGGAGGGGCTTGCGCGGCTCGTGTTCGTGAACATGCTCGACCGCGAGCGCGCGGACTTCTTCCGGTCGCTCGACTCGCTCAAGGAGGCCTTCGGCGCGCACGCCGTGGCGACGGAGATCCCGATCGGGACCGAGCACGAGGTGCGCGGCATCATCGACCTGATCGACATGAAGGCCTACACCTACGAGGGGCAGGGGCGCGGGAACGCGACCGAGGGGGAGATCCCCGACGACCTTGTGGCGCGGGCCGAGGAGTACCGCGAGAAGCTGATGGACGAGGTCGCGGAGAACTCCGACGAGTTGATGGAGCGCTACCTCGAGGGCGAGGAGATCTCGCATTCGGAGATCGTCACCGCCCTCAAGAAGGGCGTCACCGAGGGCCACCTGTTCCCGGTCACTTGCGGGGTCGCGACTCAGAATCTCGGCACCAACCGCCTGCTTGACGCGCTCGTCGAGGACGTTCCATCGCCGGCGATGCGCGGCGCCGTCACGGCGCTCGACGCCGATGGCAACGAGATCGAGATCGAGCCGACGGAGGATGGCGATCCGGTCGCGTACGTGTTCAAGACCACTGCCGATCCCTACACGGGCCGGATCAACATGCTGCGCGTCTACTCGGGCACCCTGAGCTCCGACTCACACGTCTTCAACGTCACCCGCCAGGCGAAGGAGCGGATCGGGCAGCTCGCGACCCCGCTGGGCAAGGAGACGTCCACGGTCGACGAGCTCGGCGCGGGCGACATCGGCGCCGTGGCGAAGCTCCGCGACACCCAGGCCGGCGACGTCCTGGCGGCCAAGGACGCGGCGGTGTCGTTCCCGCCGCTCGACCTGCCGGCGCCGGTGATGGCGTTCGCCTTCGAGCCAAAGTCCAAGGGCGACGAGGAGAAGGCCGCCAGCGCGCTCAGGCGCCTCGAGGAGGAGGACCCGACGCTCGACGTGCACCGCGATCCCGATACGGGCGAGCAGATCATCGCCGGGCTTACCCAGGTCCACGTCGAGGTGATCGTCGACCGGATGAAGCGCCGCTACGGAGCCGAGATCGAGCTCCACCCACCGCGGGTGCCGTACCTCGAGACGATCCGCAAGCCGGCAAAGGCGCACGGCCGGTACAAGAAGCAGACAGGTGGCCGGGGGCAGTTCGGCGATTGCCACATCGAGATCGAGCCGGTCGAGAGCGGCACCGGTTTCGAGTTCGTGAACGCGATCAAGGGCGGGGTGATCCCCGGCGGTTTCATCCCGGCGGTCGAGAAGGGCATCGCGGAGGCGATGCAGCAGGGAATACTCGCGGGCTATCCGGTAAGAGACTTGCGCGTGCGTCTCTATGACGGCCAGCACCACTCGGTCGACTCATCGGAGATGGCATTCAAGATTGCCGGCTCGATGGCGTTCAAGCAGGCCGCCGCCGAGGCCGATCCGTATCTGCTCGAGCCGATCGTGCGGGTGACCATCACCGTCCCCGAGGAGAACGTGGGCGACGTGGTCGGCGATCTCAACTCCCGCCGCGGGCGCCCGCTGGGCGTCGAGCCGAAGGGCGCGGTGACCGAGATCAAGGCCGAAGTCCCGATGGCCGAGGTCCTGGACTACGCCACGGACCTGCGCGCCATGACCGGCGGCAGGGGGGACTACTCGATGGAGTTCGAGCGCTACGAGGAGGTCCCGGGCCACATAGCCCAGAAGGTGGTAGCCGAGGCCCAGGAGGCGGGCGAAAAGACCGCCGTCTGAGCCGGTCCCGTGCAGGCTTTCCCGATCGCGGTCTGGGTCCAAAACGGCGGCACCCAGGGGGAGTTCGCCAGCGGAATTCGGGGCGAGAAGAGGATTCACCACCGTACACGTGGTGAATCCCGCTCTCGGCGTCCTGGACGGCCGGATTGCCCGTTCATGGAACACCGATCCGAGGCTGGCATCCACGCCGTGACAGGAACATCTGGGCGCCCTCGTTGTGAGCGTTCGCGGCTGAAGGAACGCCTTCGCGAGACCGCGGAGCGTGGCGTCGCGTTTGGGGGCATTGCTACGTTGACTTCGTGGCGGACGCACACGATCCATTCCCCGCCTGTGACGTCTGCGGGCGGACCATCCTCAAGGGCGAGCAAATCCATGAATACCTCACTGACTCGCGGCAGCGGATCCGGGTGTGCGCGCTGTGCCGCTCGCGAGCCGAGTCGTCGGGCTGGATCCCGGTCTCAATGGCACACACCGTCGCCGAGGATGCCCCGCGGCGCTCGCGCGGGTTCGCCATCAGGGAGCGCCTGAAGGGCGCCGCCGCCCGGGCACGAGGCGGCCGCGCGCGGCGGGGTACGGCCGAGGAGGAGGAGTACGCCGAGCGGCGGGAGCCCGTCTGGGACGACTTCGATGCCGCGATGGGCCAGCCCGACCGGGAGGCCTGGCCGCCGCCCGAGGAGGCGCAGCCCGAGCCGGTCGCGGAGCCGGATGCCGCCGCCGAGGCGGCCCCGCCGCCGGAGCCGGCCCCCGAGGCCGAGGCCACGCCGGAGCCCCCCGAGGAGCCGGAGCGAGCACGAGCCCGCAAGCCCGCCAAGCCGCGGGCGAAGCGGCAGGCCCGGCCTCGGGCCGCCGCCAAGAACGAGGCCGGCGCCGCGAGCGGCAGGAGCACCGCGCGCAAGGCGAAGCGCGGACCTGAAGCCTTGATGCGTCGCGCCGTGGAGCGGTTCAACGCCAGCGAGGAGCGCCGCAAGGTCGCCGGGCTGATCCGGTCCCTCGGGGAGCCGAACGCCGGCGTCCAGCCGGACCAGCGGCGTCAGCTGGCGCTCGTGACGGTCGCCTGGGAGCTCTCGTGGTACCAGTGGGAGGTCGGCGCCGACGGAGAGGGCGACGGCGGCGAGCCGGTCCGCGAGGTCGCGAAGGGCGCCGAGCTGTCGGAGCTCGACGAGAAGGCGCGGGCCTGGAACGCCGCCGTCGACGAGGACGGGACGCTGCGCCTTCGCTCCGCCACCGAGCAGCCGGAGCAGGCGGCCCAGGAAGCTTGAGCGAGCGGCTGGTCGTCCACGTCGACGGCGGCGCGCGCGGCAACCCGGGGCCGGCGGCGATCGCCGCTGTGCTCGCCGATCCGGACGGGACCGTCCTCGACGAGCGCTCCGAGACGATCGGCCGCGCGACGAACAACGTCGCCGAGTACCGGGCCGTTCTCCTGGGCATCGAGCGGGCGGGAGCCCTGGGCGCGACGGAGCTCGAGCTGGTAGGCGACTCGGAGCTGATCGTCAAGCAGGTCCGCGGGGAATACCGGGTGAAGGACGCGAGCCTGCGCGAGCTTCACTCGCAGGTGAAGGCGGCCCTCGCGGATTTCGACCGGTGGTCGATCCGCAATGTTCCGAGAGAGGAGAATGCTCACGCAGACCGCCTCGTCAACGAGGCACTGGACGCAAACGACTAGAGGAGGCGGAATGGCTGTTCGGACGGCAAACGCACGATGGGAGGGCGCGCTTCGAGACGGCAGCGGGACGATGGCGTTCGGCAGTGGCGCCTTCGAGGGCCAGTTCTCCTACGCCTCCCGGTTTGAGGAGGGGCCCGGCACCAACCCGGAGGAGCTGATCGGCGCGGCCCACGCCGGCTGCTTCTCGATGGCGTTCGCCAACACGCTCGCCACGGCCGGTCACGATCCCCAGCGAGTCGAGACGACGGCGCGAGTGCATCTCGAGCCGGCCGAGGAAGGTCCGTCGATCACCCGGATTGAGCTCCAGACAGAGGCCGAGGTGCCGGGCATCGACCCGGACGAGTTCCAGGAGCTCGCCGAGACCGCTAAGGCGAACTGCCCCGTCTCGAAGGCCCTCGCGGGCGTGGACATCTCCCTCGACGCGAAGCTTGCCGCCGCCTAGCCGCGGCGCCGGGCAGCCGATGCGCCCCGGCTAGAATCCCCCGTTCGCGCGGCTGTAGCTCAGTTGGCTAGAGCGTCTGCTTGCCATGCAGAAGGTCGTGGGTTCGAATCCCATCAGCCGCTTCCCATTGCAGAGCCAAGTCCGGCCTCGGCCCGCTCTACGCCGTGGCCCGATAGTGGCCCAAACGTGCTCGACGAAGGGCCGAGGCGGGTGTAGGGTCGAGCAAGATGCGTCGGGCCTCTATTTCGGTGCTAGTCGCAGTCGTCTGCGGGGCCGGTGCGTGTGCCCTGTTCGCGGCACCAGCATCAGCCTCCTATTGGCACGAGTGCGGCAGATTCGGCAGCAGCGGCCATATCCGTTCGCACAAAGTTCGATGCCACAAGGCTAAGCGTGTAATTCAACGCTTTTTCGCTAAGGCGCAGAGCCAGGGTCCTAAGGTCACCGTCCTCGGGTTTCACTGCGTCGGGACGACGCCAGGCCGCAAGTTTCTCGTTCGGTGTCGCGATCACCACCGCCGCGTTCGGTTTCACGGGGGTATTGGCAAGGCGAAACGGCAGTCCTGCGGAAAGGTGCGCGCTTACTACCGGGACCACGGGACTCGCCAGTTCATCCAGGCGTCCTCGATTCGGGGCAATCTCCGGTGCTCTCGCGCCCGCCGTGTCGCGCACAAGTGGACGGGGAACACTGCGCGGCACACCCATCGGATCGGCCTTACGGCTCCGGCGCAGCATGCGGCTGGATTCCGTTGCCACTACGAGCGGGTCGGCAGCGACATCGGAAACGAGTTCTGCCGCAAGGGCGCGAAGCGGCTGCGCTTCGCTGTTTACGACTCAAGTCCATTCCATTAGGGGCGCGGGGCCGCGTCCGGCCTCGAACGCGTCGAGCCGTCCGGCGATCTCAGCCCCGGAGCCGTCGAGCAGAGCGCCGTAGTGGCGCTCGATCATCCGCACACTACGTGCCCATGATCCGAGCTAGCTCGAACACCGACACACCGGCTGCCAGCGCGTTGCTCGCGAACGTCGAGCGCAGGTCGTAGATACGGGCCGGAGTCCGCACGCCGGACGCCTCGATAGCCGGTCCCCACTCTCGACGGCGGAAGTTGTCCAGGTTGAGCAGACCGCCGCCGGAGCCGGGAACAGCAACGGCACGTCGAGCCGGGGCGGGAGCGCGTCGAGCGCGTCCAGCGCCCGCTGCGATAGCGGCACCTGGCGACGGCTGCGGGCGGTCTTGCCGAGCTCCACGACCTCACCGCTGGAGACCGTGCGACGAACGCTCAGAACGCGTTCATGCCGATCTACGTCACGGCGCTCGAGCGCCTGCCACTCCTCGGGCCGCAGGCCGGTAGCGGCGGCGAAGTGGGGGAGGGGTTGGTAGATCGGCGACAGCTCAAGGGCGATCGCCTCGACCTCGCTCGTGGTGAAGGCGCGCACCGGGCGCGGCGCGGGCTGCGGGTTGCGCCCCGCCTGGGTCGCCGGGTTCTGGGCGATGTGGCCCCAGCGCACGGCGGCACCGAGCGCCTGCCGGAGCGCCGCCGTGATCTGGAACCGCGAACGCTCGGGCAGGGTGGCACGCCAGGACGCGATCTCGCCACTCATCAGCTCGAGATCGCGGAGCGGCACGTCGCCGAACGCGTCTGTGGCGACACCGAGCCGCCAGCGCAGCGCGTCGATCGTCCGCGGGCGCACGCCGGCCGCGTGGCGCTCGAGGAAGACCGGTACGAACTCGGCCAGGGTCAGCTCGGGGAGCGGCACGGGATCCCCGCGCAGCGCGGGCTCGACCACGTCGCGGTAGTGGGCGAGGGCCGCGCTCTTGCTCGGGAATGGGCTCTTGCGGTGCCGGCGGCCGGCGGCGTCGTAGTAGCGCAGGCCCCACTTGCCGGGGCCGAGCCTGTACGCCTGGCCTCGTTGCAGCGGGGGCATCAGATCCGCTCCGTGCGCTCGAGCTCGACCCGGACCTCGTCGTCGGTCGGGTCGCCATTGAGGTAGTCCTCGACCTGGTCGATGTCGAAGCCCCTCGGGTAGCCGACCCAGGCGTCGTGTTGATTCTCCGAATCAGCGGCGTCGACCCATTGCAGCCAAAACAGCCCATAGTCACGGGCGCGAGGATCCCGGCGGCGGTTCTTGTGCAGCGCCAGTCCCTGGCGGTCGGCCATACGGCGCAGTCGCGTCTCGCGGGTCTTATCGCTCATCGGCTCTCCTCCATCTCGTCGAGGGCGGAGAGCGCCGCACGCCGAATCGCGGCGCAGTCCGCCAGCCGTCGGTCCTCCTCCGCCGAGGGCTTCCACCTGCGCTGCTCGACCGCGTTGACCTCCTGCTCCATGCCACGAATCACATCGCGCAGTCGGGCGATGAACTCGTCCCGCGTTGGCTGCCAGGGGGAAGAAGATGGGGGCGGGGCCTCGGGATGCTCCTCGATCGCCTTGCGCAGCGCGCGTTGGTAAGAACCAGACTTGTTGTCATGCCCCGAGCGAACGGGGCGCTTCTCGTCACTCATCATGTTCCCTTCCGTGTAGCTGTATGCATAGCCGGAAGTGTAGCGGGAAACGTACCCCGGAGACTCAGCCACTCCTCGACCTCGGCCTCGCGGTAGCGAATCGCGCCACCGGGAAGGCGGATCCCGGGCAGCTCGCCGCGACGGGTCCAGCGCAGGACCGTCTCCGGCGAGACGCCGAGCCGCTCGGCAAGCTCGCGGGCGGTGAGCAGACGATCAGACGTCGCCGCTCACCTCCTGCCCACCGACCCTCCCGCGGCCTGGAGCCGCCTCGCTTGCACAGTCCCTAGCCGGCATCCCCCAGCTTCCCCAGGACCTGGATCCCGTTCTCGCGGTGGCCGTTGCTCTCGGAGCGGTGAATCTGCTCCCAGTCGAGCCGCCGATAGGTGGGGCGCCCCATGACGTTCTGAGCGCGCTCGAAGTGGCCCTTCAGGGCGCCATCCAGGTTGGCCGCCTCCAGCCCCGCTTCGCGGACGGCCTGAGCGATCTCACGGCGTTCATGGGGGCGCCCGTCGGCCAAAACCTCGCGCGCTACGTTACGAATCTGACCTGCTTTTGAATCGCTGGGGGAGGGTGGCGGAAAATAATGGGGTGGTGGCCCCTGTAAAGGGGCCACCCCATTATTTTTTTCCGGGCCCTGGCACCCCATATGGGCGTATCGAAGGACCTCCCATACCCGGTCGGCGGGCAGGTCGAGGGACACGACCAGCCCCTCGAATTCAATCCTCAGCGGTGGCATTTAGTCTCCAATCCGTCTCGCGGTGGTCATTGGCGTTCGGGCGGGTCTCCTTGTCGAGTCGCCCGAACGCTTCCTTGAAGGTGTCGGAGCTGATCTTCTGCTCGCGGCAGACGGCCTCGGCCTGCTTCCGGGTCCTCCACCTGCCATCGGAGCCGAGCCCCCGCAGCAGCGCCTCGGCGCGCTCGGCCTTGGTCGCCTTGTGCTCCCTCGGCGGATCGACGTTGATCGCCTCGGCGGTCAGCCCCTCCTCGGCGACCAGGTTGGCGACCATGCCGACGTCGACCGATTCGCCGGTGGCGGTGTTGGTGACGAAGGTCGGCTCGATGTCGAAGACGAGCGCCGCGGGCGTCATGCCGACATTCCCCTTGCCCCGTGCAAGTGCCCGGCGGCCGGGCTCGTCGGGGTGATACCCCAGGAACAGCCCGGAGCGGGGCAGATCCATGAACTGGTGGCTGCCGCCGGTTCGGTCTCGAAGCGAGAGCGCCCCGCCCGCCTTGGTCGGGTGGGCGGTGTAGAGGATCGTCTTCCCCAGCCGCCGGGCGAGGCTCCTGACCGGCGCCAGTGCCTGGCGAACGTCGCGGGGCAGGTTCGCGTTCAGGTCGCCGGCGATGTGGTCGAGGACCTGGTCCAGATAGATGACCGCGATCTCGTGCTCGACCACGAATTGCTCGAGCACGCCCACGTCGCGGACCAGGTCGAGGGTGCGGCCCTCGGTGTATTCGAGCCCCAGGACGCGGGAGACGTCGCCACGGGCGGCCATCACCCGCGGTGTCCAGACCTCGTCCAGGTCGTCCTCGTCGCCGACGATCAGCACGTTCACGGGCGAGTCGAAGTCGCCGGGGAGCTGCCCGGTGGTCCAGCCGGCGAGCAGCCAGGAGACGAAGGTCCCCTTCCCGGCTCCACCGGCGCCGACCAGCCCGTTCAGGGCTCCGATCAGGATCCGGTCCTCGAACGCCCACCGTGGTGAGCGGATCCGGTGCTCCTGCAGCCGGACGACCTTGAAGTGCGCCTCCGGCTTCGGTTCCGAGACCACGGTGGTGGCGAGCACTGCGTCGAGCTCGACGTCGTAGTTCTCGCAGACCGAGCGCGCGATCGTCTCCATCTCCGCGTCGGTCCCGGGCTTCTCGCATCGAAGCCGGTTGACCTCCTTGATCGCCACGGCGATCTCGGGCTCCGAGAGTCCGCGCCTGCGGAAGGTTCCGGCAATGCTTGGTAGCTGTCACGGCGAGACGGACGCTCTTCTTTTGCCGACGGACGGCACGCCATGAGGGGGCGTCCGCCCGCCGCGACGAAATCGAGAATGGCGAGGGGGGCCGGGTGCTCTATCCTGCGGATGCTTAACGACGGACGGGAATGCCATGAGCCGCGGACCAGGGCGCGTCGAGCGCATGCTCAGCGCCCATCTCGCGTCTGACCACATTCAGACGTACAGCGAGCTGGCCGTATCGATCTACGGCAGCGATTCGCGCGACCGCCGGCAAACGGTCGGACGCGCGGCATGGCGGCTGTATGAGCGGCGGGAAGCTCAGGTGTGGGGGATGCCCGCGACTGTCGACGCCGAGCGCCAGAGCCGCTATCGCATGGACACACACGTCAGGGGGGCGACGCTGCCGCTAGTGGGAGAGCGGCGAGCGCAATTTGAAGAACTCGCAGCCCGCGCTGATCGGGTGTTTCAGACACTGGAGGAGATGTTCCTCCGGGATCTCCCACCCCCACCGTCGCACCGGTCAGACTATGGCCCAGTCTTGACATTCTTGAGGGAGGCGATCGGACTGAACTTCGAGCAGCCAGGGCTTCCGGAGCTGCCTCTCGTTCCCACCGGGCCGATGCGGCGTAACCCAAAAATCAAATACCTGGCGGATACCTACGCCGCGGTGCGGCAGGACTACTCGACGGCGAGTTTTGACCTAGAGGCCTACCTAGGGGCCTGCTGGGAAGCGATGGACGCAGCCAGAGATCGCTACTTGAACGACCAGCCGATACCGCTTGCACCCCTCGCCTAGCGGGCGGCGAACTTGCCGCCGGCGGCAAGTTCCCAGCTCAGAACTTCGCGCCGGCGCGAAGGTTTAACCATTGCGCCGGCGCAACAACTACGCCGCCGGTGGCAGCCTGCTCGGTGCCAGCGACCGGCCACAGCGGAAGCATCGAATGTCGCCGAGCTCGTCCGCGAGCCCGAGCGGCGAATCGCACTCGCAGCCCTTAGCCCGGGTTGGCGCTATAGCGCCGTAGTGCGGATCCGCGGGATCCGCGTCGTAGCGGCGGTCGTACAGCTGCCGCATCGGTCGCATCCGTTTGCCCACAGCTCTGAATCATCGTCCGAACCGGCGTCGGAATCCGTTAGCCCCGGCGCCGACCCTGTAGAGACAGCCGACGCCGGGGACCTACACCGTGCGCCTGAGAGGAGGCGCACTTTTCCCACTCGTCCCCAGCACCTCGCCGCCCCCCGCGCGCGGCAAGATGTCGGGGTCGCTCGGACTGCAGACGAGCGACGAGGTCATAGACCGAAAGACACAGGAAGGCTGGGACTAGTGGGCCCAATGGAGCAGCTCGGGGCCAAGGCCTCGGGCTAGTCCAGGCCCCAGCCAAGATCGCGCATCAGTTCTGCTTTCGCCCGTGCCAGGGCGCGGGATACTGCCTAGGCGATGTCGCAGGAGAACGTCGAGACGGTCCGGAAGCTGATCGAAGCCTTCCAGGTGAGCGGTACCGAGGCCCTGCTCGCCGAGTTCATCACGGACGACACCGTATGACTTATTTCGTCGTCAACGCGCGCGTACCCGCGGCCGTCTTCGCCGCCTCGATTCCGGTCGCCTACTTGGTCTCGCCGACCGCGACGAAGCTCACCTGGCTCAGTTTGGTCCCGATCAGCTGGCTCCTGAGTCGCTACACGTCCCGCTGGCCGCCGACGACGGATCGGGCATAAGACACGGCCTTTGGGATCCGCGACTCGCGACTCATCCCCGCCGAGGAGGCGCGCCATTGTCGCGATCGGCGTCGGCGCGGTGACGATCGACTCGGCGCTGCTCGGGCTGATCGCCCCGCTGTTACCGGAGATCGAGGCGCGCACGGGCGCCGGCGACGCCGCGCTCGGACTCGCGCTCGCGGCCTACGCGGTCCCGATCGCGGTGCTCTCACTGCCACTTGGGCGCGCCGCCGATGCCGTGGGGCGTCGCGCCCTGCTGGTCGCCGGGCTCTTGATCCTTGCCATCGGCTCGGTCCTGGTGGCGATCTCCGACTCGATCGGCATGCTGATGGCCGCTCGTGCCGTTCAGGGGGTCGGCTCCGCAGCGAGCTGGATCTCGGCCCTGGCGCTGGTCTCCGACACGGCGCCACCGGGGCACCGCGGCGAGGCGCTCGGGGTTGCCCTCGGCGCAACCAGCGCCGGCTCGATCGCCGGCCCGGCGCTCGGCGGCGTGACCGCCCAGCTGTTCTCGTTCGAGGCCCCGTTCCTGATCCTTTGCGGCCTCGCACTCGCACTGCTGGTGGCGGCGCTCGCCGTCCTCCCTCACGAGGGAGCTCGGACCACCTCGGCCGTGCCCGCGCTCCCGGCGATCATCCGCTCCACGCGGTCGGGGGTCGGCGCCTGGGCGGCGGCGATCATGTTCGGCGGTGCCTGCTCGCTCGGCCTCGTCGAGGTGGTGGCGCCGCTCGACCTCAACGCCCGCCTCGGCCTCTCGAGCTCGGCGATCGGCCTCCTGTTCGCCGCCTCGATCGCGGTCGACGCGGCGCTGTCACCCCTGGGTGGCCGCTGGGGAGATCGGCGCGGCCGCCGCAGCCCCGCGGTCACCGGCCTCGCAGTGACCGCCGCCTCGATGCTGGCGCTCGGGGTCCTGCCCGGAGTCGGCGGCACCGCGGTCGCACTCGGCATCTACGGCGCCGGGTTCAGTCTCATGATGGCGGCATCGGTGCCGTGGCTCGACGAGGCATTCCCCGGCCGCGAGCGGGGGCTCGCCTACGGGGTCCTGAACCTGGTCTACGCGGCCGGCTACGCAATCGGCCCGATCCTGGGCGGGCTCTTGCTCGCAGTGGGGGACGCGGATCTCGCCTACGGCCTGGCCGCCGTGGCGCTCGCGGTCGGCGCGCTCGGGCTCACGATGCGGAGCCGCGGACTCGCCGCGATGACCCGCGTCACCAGGAAGTCCGAGGCCACGCCCGAGCCGGAGCGCTGCCGGCGTTGATGGCCTAAGCAGCAGTCACGCGCGGAGGCGCACTCGCTCCACTATCCGTGCGTCGTAGCGAGAAACGAATCGCGCCACCTGTTGTGCAGAGGTCGAGGTGGTTCCTCGCGAGGATGGACCGCGCCGCCGGTCCCTCATACGTGCACCGCTAGGCCGGCGTCGGGTGCTGCGGCGCGCGAGTCCGGCCGCGACGAGCACCGATCGGGCGGCCACCCAGCGGAACAGATATGGGTCGCTGGGCTGTGGGCTAGCGAAGGTAGCGGTTGCGACGATGAACGCGTATCGGCTCGACGATCATGAAGTTGATAAGGCCAAGCCACATCGCCGCCCCGATCGCTCCCATGATGATCTCTGTTGCCGTCACGGTCTAGCCCCTACCCATGACGCCGTAGGGCATTCGGTCAACTTGCTGACGCGTGCCGGCGCGACCCCGAGGGGGAGGGTCGGCAAGCGGTCGGCGGAAGGCAGCAGATCGCCGGGATTGCAGATGGCTCGTTCGCCGCCTCGAAGGTCACCGACGTCATCCAACCGACGCCGAGATCCGCGAACGGGCGAAACACATCGAGGCATGTAACTGGCACATGTGCCCGGGATCCGAGATCGCGGCTGAGCTCTCCGCGGCATTCCCGCGGTTCCTCAAATTCCGGAGCTACTCCGGTATTCGCGGATATCGAGGAATCCACGGGAACGGCTCCCGTGGCCTCGGAGACACATGCGGGCCGCGGTTAGTGCCGTCCCCAGGACCGGTTAGTGCCGTCCCCAGGACTGGTGCTCGGAGGCATCCAGCCTGGGGGGTCGCCGCGGCTCCATGATCCGTGGCCTGCTTCGATTTCCGGAACTACGCGGTGCTGTGGAGTAGGCGATGCCGCAGGAGAACGTGAAACTCCGCGAACGGCGCCAGCACCCGAACCGCGGGCCAATCGCGAATAGGATCGGGCGATGCCTCTGGCCCTAAGCGACCCGGACCTCGACGGGCAGCTTCAGCGCTCGGTCGCGAAGATCGACTACGGGATGGCGAACGCGGGCGAGTGCCTGCGGATCGCCTCGCAGGTGAAGGACGGCGACCTCGACTCATGGCACTCCGCGTTTTCTCACTTCGCCGACAACCTCCGCAAGCGCGCCGAGGAGGAGGCCGCCGCTGGCCATCGCGTCAGCGCCCGCTCCGGCTACCTGCGCGCGAGCGAGTACTACCGGAACGCATTCTTCTTTTTGCGCAGCGACCTCGACGACGAACGGCTGCAGAGTGCGTACAAGGCGAGCCGCGAATGCTTTCGCGCCGCCGTGCCGCTTCACGACGATCCGCTCGAGCCGGTGGAGATCCCCGCCGACGCCGCTCGCTACGGCGGCTACCTCGGCAAGCCGGCGGGACCGGGACCGTTCCCGCTGGTGCTGGCGCCGGGCGGCTACGACTCGACCGCTGAAGAGGGCTATCTGACGATCGCCGCCGGCGTCGAGCGCGGCTACGCGGTGCTGTCGTTCGATGGCCCGGGGCAGGGCGGAACGCTGTACGAGCAGCGCGTCGTGATGCGCCCAGACTGGGAGACGGTGATCCCACCGGTGGTCGACGCGATGCTTGAGCGCCCAGATGTCGACCGCGAGCGGATCGCGCTGCTCGGCCGGAGCCTCGGCGGCTACCTCGCCGTGCGCGGCGCCTCCGACGAGCCGCGACTCGCCGCGCTGATCCTTGACCCGGGCCAGTACGACATCGGCGCCGCGATCAAGGAGCGGCTGCCGAAGGAGCTCCTCGACCGCGTCGACGAGGACTCAGACGAGGCGCGCGAGGCCTTTGAGCCGCTGCTCCAAAGCGAGCACGGCCGCCGCTTCTTTAGCCCGCGGATGGCTACCCAAGGGGCGAGGACGGTCCAGGAGTACGTCCGGATGGCCCTCGACTACACCAACGCGGATCACGCGCCGAAGATCGCATGCCCCACCCTCGTTTGCGACAACGAGACCGACGTGGTCTCTACCGGGCAGGGGAAGCTGCTGTACGACCACCTGACCTGTCCGAAGGAGTTCGTCCGCTTCACGGCCGCCGAGGGGGCGGAGGGCCACTGTGAGGGCATGGGCGGGATCGTCTTCTACGAGCGCGCCTTCGACTGGCTCGACAAGACGTTCGGCAGGGCCCCTTAGAACTGGGCCATGGTCACGTTTCCGGAGGGAAGAAATCGTTCGCGACGACTGGATCGCAAGCCGTGCCGAGGCCCTCGAAGTCGCCGGGCTGCGGGAGTAGCCCTCGCTTCCGCTTTGCGCGAGAAGCGGAAGCGCCAGGCAGCGAGGCTTGGTACCCGACTGATATGTCCGATTCGTCCAGGGTGTCCACCCCCGGGGACGATGGGGACGCGGGGACGCTCTGGGACGCACCGAAATCTCCCCGGCCCTCCCGCGGGTTCCCGCAATCGGACCGGTACCCGAAGTATTCGGAGCTATCGAGGAATCCACGGGAATGGCTCCCGTGGCCTCGGAGACATATGCGCGTCAGGCTTCGCGCGCCGCGGAAGTCGGCACGAGCCGGTAGCAATGGCGTCGGTCGAAGTCGTTCTCTCAGAACAGCTCGGATCGGAACGCCTGTAGTTGGCTGAAGCCGGGAGCAGGCGCGCCGGGTCGTTCGTCGCCACACCGGCCACGCCGAGATTGGCGATCCTCGCGAACAACGCCGGCTCATCCACGGTCCACGCGAACAGCCGGCGACCGAGCCGCCTGATCGCCTCCGCCGTCTCGGAGTCCACGAGCTTGTGGTGCAGCATCACGTCGCCGAAGCGGCCGGCGGCGAGCTCGTGCAGTAGCCGCTCGCGCCACCTGCGCGGGTGCCAGCGGTTGGCGCGGCGGGACACGTATCCGCCGATCGAGATTGCGGTCCGCGCCTCGGCGGCGAGCGTCCGCACGGTCTCGACGACGTCCGCCGACTGGGATGAAATCAGGGAGCGTCCCAGCAGGCCGTGCGCGTGCAGCATCGCGACGAGCGCCGACTCGCAGCCTCGGGCCTTCACGTCCACGTTCAGCCCGATCCGCGAGAAGCGTGGGTGCGCCAGATGGTCCAGCGCGTGGTCGAGAGTCAGGCAGCCGGGGCGGCGAGCCTGCGGAGCGAGGTGCGCCACCAGCATCCGCGAACCCCGCGGCCGGACATCGAACTCGATCATGTCGACACCCGCGCGCCGCGCTGCCTCGAACGAGGCGATCGTGTTCGCCGGTGCGATCGCGCTCGCACCACCGTGGCCAATCAGGATGGTCATCGCTGCGCTCCTACGTTTTCCCCCTTCGCAGTCCTGCACCGCGCGGCCGGTCACCCATCATCGCGCCATTCTGGCGCCTCGGACGCGTGCTCGTCAACGGCCCGGCCCGGCCCTTCGCCCGCTGAGAAGTAGCGGCCCATCCAGACCGGGTAGGCGGGATCGCCGCGCTCGAACGTCACCCAGACGCCGGTGCCCACCGGCGGGATCGTCACGAGGTCCAGGTCGGGGCTTAGGTATGGAACGCAGGGCATCGCCCAACTGCTCTGCCCCTCGCCGAGGACCGCAGGCGCCTCGACCCTGACCCGTCCCAGGTACTCCGGGTCGAGATCGTCCACCACCATCGCGCGGTAGACACCGAGGAATCCATCGCTCATCGCACCCAGGTTCGCCGTCCGGGGGCACGGGCCTTCCAACGGATGCCCGAGCCGACCGGCGCGAGGCTCTCCGCGCCCTTCCTCGGGTTCGTCAATTCGGCCGGTGCCCGTGTATTCGGAGATACCGAGGAATCCACGGGAACGCCACGGAGAGCCCCGGAGACATATGCCCGTCACTCCCTGGGCCCGACCACGCCCGACCCGAAACCGAACCCCACCGACGCCACTGCGACGCAGCCACGCAGGCTGCGGTTGAACCTGACGTAGTACTGGCCCTTGCTGCTCCGACCCGCGCTTTCGACGGACGGGCTCGCTGCGTCGAGGACGCCACTCGAGTTGACGTGCGCGAACATCCGTGGGGCCACTCCGATCGGATCGGGATCGCTGTACCGGAGCGAGTAGTCCCTCAGGACCCGGCGAACGTAGTGAGCCGGGGCTGTTGGGGTGCCCGCCCCGGCTGAGGGTCGCCGGCCCCGGCTTGTGGGTGGTGGCTCTAGTGCTACCCCCGTGCCCTCGACAGGCGGTCCCCAATGGTGCCCCGCGCGGTCCGAGAATCGTGGCCGGGTGCCCCTGGCTGCCCTGGCTCGTCGCGCGGCGCGCGCAGGCTTGCGGATTGGCGGGGGCGCCAGAAGGGTAAGGGCTCTCACCACCAGTGCCCAACAAGGAAGGAGGAGCGCAATGTCGATCATCACGATTCTGATCATCATCATCCTGGTCCTGCTTGCGATCTACCTCGTGCGGCGAGTCGTCTGAGGCAATCGCAATGAATCAGCGCGAACCCTGCGGGCTGAGCTGATGCTTACACCGAAGTGGGACGAACTGGCCCGCCTGATCGTGATGGCCGTCTGCGGCTGGGTCTGATGATCGGCGCCGTCTGGGCCATCGCCAGATCGTCTAGCTGACGCTTGCTGACTCCATTCGCTAGACCGGCGAGCGCTCCCGACCCGTGCCCCACCGTCACGAGCGCCCGTCCGGCCCGGTGGCTGATCGAGAGCCCGACCGGCATCCGCGTGCCGCCGGCGAGCGCCTCAGGTGCTCCGTCAGCCGCCGCGAGAACTTCCACGTCAGCAACGGAAACGTCCTGCCACGCTCCGAGCGCCGACTTCGCTGCCCACCGCCCGAGCCGCCAGTCGGGCGAGGCCAAAACGACGAAGCCCCCAGGGCCCTGAGGGCCTGGGGGCGAATCGTCGAAATCCAGCATTTGCCTACCCGAACGGAAGGCAATAAGACACCTTAGCTCGCAGCTCTAAAGCACTTGCCCCTCGGCGTCTGGCGGCAAAAGGCGGCGTTGCGCGCTCAGTCCCAGACGAATGGCGGGTACCTCGTCACCATCCAGTACATGTAGGCGCTCGCCCGCGCTTGCCACCGGAGCCCGATCCGGGCGATGTTGAACAATCCCTCCGGAAACTGCCTCGTGAACAGGATCGTGAAGAAGGCGAAGAAGGCCATGATCTCCGCCAGGACGAGGACGAGAGCGGCGACGAACGCATACGGGATCACGAGCAGCCAGGTGAGCAGAGGCCGCCAGCGCTCGACGTGCTCCGGATACTCGATGTCGAAGCGCACCGGGTAGCTCGGGTCGTCGTCGAGCGTGAACGGCGGATACGGATCGACCATCAGGAAGACGTACCCGGTAACTCTCAATGACCAGCGGAACACGCCGACCATGTAGTTGTACATCCCCTCCGGGTAGCGGCCCGTGAACAGCACCGCGAAGAAGGCGATGATGGCGACGATGTAGGCCCCGATTGCCAGCACGATCAGCGCGATGTAGTGCGGAATCGCCAGCAGCCACTTGACCAGCGGCATGAAGCGGCTGTAGTCCCCCTGGCGGTCAATATCCAGGTGTACCGGGTAGTCCGCCGCAGGTCCAACTGCAGTCGGCGGCGCGGCTGGAGGCGGCGTTGCGGGCGGCTGGGCTCCACCGGGCGGGCCGGTGGGCGCCTCGGGTGCTCCAGGCGTTTCGGTCATCTATCCCTCCGTTCGGATCGTCCGCCCACAGTCGGTAGGCGGGTTGCTGGAACGCGCGCATCCTCTCACGTCCAGCAGCGGGAACAGTGAAGTTTTGCGTGCACCAGCAAGGAATCCCGCGTACGGGTCAAGGAAATCGCATTTCGCGCAGCAGACCACCGCAATCTCCATCGATCTCGTGGACCTGCGATGCGTGGCCTTCGCACGCGTGCGCCATCGCCCACACAGTATGTCGCCCCCGGAACGCGCAGGCCTGAACAATGCTTGCCGCCTCTGCAAACGTCCGCCCGTCTAGCTCCGGGCACGTCGCTTACCTTTGGCGGTGTGCGGCCCGATCCGTATCCCAGTTGCGACGTCTGCGAGCGGTATCTCCTCACCGGCGAGCAGGCGTATGAGTACCTGACTCGGCAGCGCGAGAAGCGGGTGGCGTGCATCCATTGCCGCTCCCGTGCCCAGGCGTCGGGCTGGATACCCATCGCCCTTGCCGACACGATCGCTCAGGAGCCGAGCGCGGCGCCGACAAGCGTCTCGGGCACGATTCAGCCGGGTCGCCTCGCACTGAGCGACAAGCCGAGAGCCGCTTGACCGCCCCGCGCCGTATCTCGCCACGGGGACGGGTTACGGCGCCAGCCGCCCGGACACCGCGGTTATTCACGCATTGACTCTGCGCTGATCTACGGTTGTTCGGCCTGCTGAGTGGGTTAGCTTCGATCCGAGACAACGACCACGCCGTCCCCCTCATCTGAGAAGGGCGTAAAGGAGGTGCCCACGATGAGACCACGAAACGCGATCGGCGGGATTGTCGTGGGTATGGCTGCGAGGCCCACCTCGCCGACGGTGGAGGTACGGGGTCGATGAGGCGTCGCTGCCACCATTGCGGCGCCAGCTTCTACGGCGTCCACCGACGCCGGTTCGCGGGGACGTGCCCACACTGCGAGTATCCGCTGCGGCGACGCGACGCGCGCAGGATGGAGCGCGAGGTCCGGCGGCGTCGCCGCGGGTCTCGGGATCGCGAGCCAGGTACTGCAGGCGATCCAGCGCGGTATAAGACGGCTAGGTCGCGGCCCTCCGCCGACGGCGAGGGTTCGACGCCCTGAGTCTTCGCCGACGGCCGCATAGAAGCCACCAGCTCGTTAGCCCACAGACGGCAGCGTCGGGTCAGCAACGTCTGGGTCCTTGGCGCCATCAAGCAAACGCGCCATTACGCACCGAGCCGCACTCGCTCGACGATCCGTGCGTCGTACCGAGAGACATATCGGGCCACCATTCGGATTTCACGGAGACGCACGAACCGCTTCCGCTTCCACGCGAAAGCGGAAACCCGCCGATCGCTCGACGGCACCAACGGCAACTACGACCGGGCTTACCGTGCGAGGCTTTGTCGACCCCCCAAGGCCCTGTTGGGACCGATCCGCGTGGGGGGTTGAGGAGAAGGGGTCGGATGTCGAATACGAATCGGTGATCTTCAAGGTCTACAGCGACGGGAGCGGCATGACTGGCGGCCCTGCCGGCATCGGGTTCGTCGCTTACGTGGACGACGAGCTCCTGCTCAGGGGGAACCTCCCCGTGGCGAGCGCTACCAACCACCAGGCCGAGCTCCGCGCGGCCGCGTTCGCGCTTAACTCGATCCCCGAGGGGCAGGACGTCGAACTCCTCAGCGACAGCGAGTACGTCGTCAAGAACTTCAACGAGTACCTCCCGAGGTGGCGCGAGCGCGGGTGGCGCAACAGCGGCGGAGGCGCCGTCGCCAACCACGCCCTGTGGGAGGAGCTCATCGGCGCCGTCAAGCGTCACCGCAGCGTCCGCTTCGAGTGGACGAAGGGGCACGATGGCACCGAGGGCAACGAGCACGCCCACCGGCTCGCCAGTCAGGCGCGGCGGGTGGCGGAGGGGGTCGACTGGCTCGACGTCGTCCCGCCGGCGGAGCCCCCAACGCTCCCCTGACCTAGGACATAGGGGCGGAAGTTGCCCAGATCGCGGGTCCGATGCGTAGAGGTGGTGCGTGTCGCCACCGTACGCCGCCAGCTACCGCTGCCGCTGGGCGCGAAACCCAGGCGTCGCAGGCCCAGGCGGCTTCACAATACGGTGGCTTGGCGGCGGTTCCAGGGGTGCTGTCGCCACTTGCAAGTCGCAAACTAACCCGAGAGGACGCCGATGCCGGACACCACCTGCCACATGTCGATCTCGCTCGACGGTTTCGTCGCTGGGCCCGACCAGAGCCGCGAGAATCCACTCGGTAAGCGTGGGCGCGAGCTCCATGCCTGGCATCTCGGCGACGAGCGCGCCAACGACGCCGACGCGACGGCGACCGACTGGCTCATGCGCCCGCGCGGCGCGTACGTCATGGGGCGGAACATGTTCGGGCCGATCCGCGGCGAGTGGGATGAGGACTGGCGCGGCTGGTGGGGTCCCGAGCCGCCTTACCACGCGCCGGTGTTTGTGCTCACCCATCACGCTCACGAGCCGATCGAGATGGAAGGCGGGACGACCTTCCACTTCGTCACCGGCGGCTTCGACGCCGCTTACGCACAAGCGCGCGAGACGGCCGGGGAGGGCGGCGTAGACATCGCGGGCGGCGCCTCGACTGTGCGCCAGGCCCTCATTGCCGGGGTCGTCGACGAGCTCACGCTGGACGTCGCGCCGGTCCTGCTCGGCTCCGGCGAGCGGATCTTCGACGGCGTCGAGTCGTTCGGGTTTGAGCCCGTTGAGGTCTTGCATTCGCCGCTAGCCACACACATCCGCTACCGGCGGGCGGGATGAGCCGATGAGTGGATAGAGCCCGCGATGACAAGGGCCGCTGGCGCCTACCGGGCGATCGTGACGTCGCTTCAGCTTCGGACGAGGACCGAAAGCGACACCCGTCGCCCCTTGCGCCGCTGCTGTGCGCGTCAAGGCTCTCGGGCGCCTCCCGCGGTTTCTGGAATCCGCACCGGTATCCGAGTATTCCGAGATACCGAGGAATCCAAGGGAAGGCCGCGGGGAGCCTCGGAGACATATGCCGGTGGGCTCGGTGCACGGCAGGGAGGTAACACGATGGGAGCACGGGGGTAGCAAGCTGGGAGCACGTGTCGTCGTGACCGTGCTGGGGCGAAGCCGCCGGGCTGCGGGAGTAGGGTCGGCGGAGTGAAGCGGTTGGCAGCGCTGACCTGTCTGGCGGCCGCCGTGCTGATCCGGCAGTCGCCCGGGTGATAGTTGCAGGAGGGGTTGTGCTGATCCCGCTGCCGCTAGGCGCAGTCAGCCGCGAGCGGCCCGTAGCGCGGTCGTCCATGCCTTGACTTCGACATAACCGGGTGTAGGTTCCGCTCAGCGTCGGACGACAACCGAAGGGTGGGCTCTGCACGGCATTGCTCGTTCGCCAAGCCTGCTCCTCGCTCAAACAACCCCGGGGGGGCCACATGTCAACCAAAGAACCGATCGAGTCGGAGATGATTGCCGTTACGCCCAACTCCCGCATCTACCTTGAGGCGCTCGAGTCGTACGGCCTTCTCGAAGGCGAGCAAGGTCAGCAACAACTCCCAAACAGCGTCCGGGAAGTGCTGCATGGCCTCCATCACGTGTTGGGGGGTGGAGGGGTGTCCGTCGAGATCCAGTCTGACGGCACCTCCTCGATCGTCGACGAATTGGACACTGCGTTGAAAAACGCGGAGAACACCTGCGGCGGCGCGTTCGCCGACACGGGTGTGCATTGCCCATAGCCATAACCGATATCGCGCTGAGCCGTGAGTAGCGAGGTGATGCGCTGCGCGTTCGGTCGCGTCGCCGCTCTTCGTCTCGACATCGAGGTCGACCGGCTCGTCGTGCGAGCGCTGAGAGCAGCTGCACCGGAAGCGCGCCGGGTGCTGGTCCAGGCCGGGTTGGATGCCGGCCTCCGCCGCGAGGACTCAATCAACCGCGCCGCCACGTGTTTCTTCACGTCGTCCGCGTTCAACCTCTCCGACGATCTGTCCGACGGTGACTGCGACTACCTCCCCCCGGCGCCCGCGCAGGCAGTCGTGCTGATCCTCCATTCCCTGTTCGTCGCCGGCCTTCGCGATCTCCACCTGCCCCCGGATGTGGAGGGGCAAGTCCTCCAAGACCTGGCCGCCGCGGAGGAGGCGCAAGTACTTGAGACGATCTCGACATCGTGGGACGCGACGCGGCTCCGCATCGTCACAGACGGGATCGCCGGATCCCAATGGTCGGCGTACCTACGCGTCATGTGGGCTGGCACGCGGATGGAGCAACTCTCGTCCGACGTCGCCCGAAACTTCGGCAGAGTGGCGCTCCTCGCCGGTGACATCACGACGGCCGATCCCCGCTACACCACCCTGCCAGGGGCGGACCGGCGGTCTGTACTTAAGGACGCTTTGATCAGCCTGCATGCCCTCGAGGCCGTCGACGCCCAGATCACCCAGTCCGTCGTCGCTGGGTGCGGGCCCGTTCTCGCGGTGGCGTTCGCTGATGTTGCTCGTAGTACCACTTTGGTACCGACTGCTATGTCCTATGTGTCCAGATCGTCCGCGCGCGGGGACGGTGGGGACGCGGGGGACGCTCAGGGACGCATCTACACCTGAAGCTGTTCGGCTGGGGGCCGAACGGTCAGGCCGCCATGCACACCCGCTCGACAATCCGTGGGTGGTAGCGAACAACGGATCGCGCCAGCGATCTGATTCTCGGGCAAGCGGTCAGGAGTGCGCTCGAAGCGGGTCGGGTTCAGGGCTGGTGCTGCTCCTCCGTACAACGGCTCGCAGACGCTCCCGCTCTCCATCCTTCCTGAGCATCACCTGGGCGTAGATGCCCAGCGTCACCTTTGGGTCGCTGCGGCCCACTTGCCGCATGACGTACGGCGGATCATCGCCGGCGGCGAGCAGAAGCGAGATGTACGTCCGGCGGAGCGAGTGAGGCGCGACTGCTTTTTTGAGGGCCGTTCCCGGCTCGCTGTGCCACGGACACGCCGTCCTGCCCGCATTTGTGCGCGGGCTGGCGATGATCAACCACTTCGCCGAGCACCGCCAAGAGCAGCGACTCCGGGTCGTTCCTTTCCTTCCTCACCGCCTTCTTCTTCATCAGGGGCGGGCTCAACGTCTCGCTCGGCGCCGTGTTCGCAAACCTTGGCCTGCTCGGCGTGCTTTTCGCCGCGAAGCTGGTGCCGAAGCTCGCCCTGGTCTACCCGGTCGCCCATCACTACATCGGCGAGCACACGACCTTCGGCACGTTGTTGATGAGCACCGGGCTGACCTTCGGCACCATCGCCCTCGCTGTTCGGCTTGAACGCTGGGATCATCGACACGACCCAGTTCTCGCTTCTGATTACCGTCGTTGTGCTTTCCGCGATCCTGCCGACTGCCATCGTTCAGCGCTTCTGCTCACCCGATCGCGAGGCCGAGCTCGCCGCCGATCGCGCCGCGACAGCGGAGCCGCCGGTTTCAATCCCGGCCGAGGAGTATGTCTAGGCCGTGAGCCACGACGCCCTGCTCTTCATTGCCGTCTTCGTCGCTAGCGCGGTCGAGGGCGTCGAGGCGGTCACGATCGTGCTGGCGGCGGGCATCACCCGCGGCTGGCGCTCGGCCTGGGCCGGTGTGGGAACCGCTCTGCTGGTGCTCGCGGCGATCGTCGCCGCCCTGGGCCCCGCCCTGACCGCGCTTCCGATCGATGTCCTGCGGCTGGTGGTCGGGGGCCTCCTGCTCGTGTTTGGCCTCCAGTGGCTTCGCAAGGCGATCCTCCGCGCCAGTGGCTTCAAGGCCCTTCACGACGAGGACTCGATCTTCGCGGAGGAGGTCGCCGAGCTGCGAGCGGCGGGGGCCGAGCGCCCGGGCATCGACCCCTTCGGCTTCACCGTCAGCTTCAAGGGAGTCTTGCTCGAAGGCCTCGAGGTCGCCTTCATCGTCATCACCTTCGGCAGCAATCAACAGAACGTCCCGCTCGCCGTCCTCGCGGCGTTTGCCGCCGCCCTGGTCGTGGTCGTTGCCGGTGTCGCTGCGCATCATCCGCTCAGTCGGGTGCCCGAGAACACGCTCAAGTACATCGTGGGCGTGATGCTCACCTCCTTCGGCATCTTCTGGGGGACGGAAGGGGCTGGGGGGAGCTGGCCCGCCGGGGACGCCGCCATTCTCGCAATCATCGCCTTCACGCTGGCCATCTCTCTCGGCCTGGTCGCCCTCCTTCGTCATCGCCATTCCAGGGTGACCGGGATGATCGTCCCGACGGACTGATGCGCCGCTTGCGAGCGTTCCTGGGCTTCCTCTACGACTTCGTTGTCGGCGACGATCCGCTGATTGCGGTGGTAATCGTTCTCGCCCTGGCCGTCACCGCTGTAATCGCAGGTAGCGGCGCGCCGGTGTGGTGGGTAATGCCCGCTGCCGTCCTCGCGGCACTCACGTTCTCAGTGCTACGGGCTTCCTCCAGAGGTGCGTCGAAGGGCGAGCACAACTGAGCGCTGTTCCCGGCGACAGATCCAATCGGACTCGGATCTGTCGCGGTCGCTGCTTCTTTGGCGACGAGTGGGTGCTGGACCCGCTTCCCATATGGAGGAGCACTCCCCAAGTGAGCGGCGCAACTACTCGCTCGCGCGACGAGGAGCAGTGCGCGGGGTTGCCCACGTATTGCTTGTTTGGGCCGATTCCGGTCCTGCCGCCAGAGGCCTCGAAAATGCGATCGACCACCTGCGCCAGTCGATGGACGTCCTCCGCGGGGCTGGCCACGAGGTACGAGTGGCTCTGGCGCGCACGTTGCAGCGCTGAGTGCACGACTTCACTGACTGTTGTCAGAGCGGTTACAGCCTCTTAACAAGGCTGCGGCATGTGGCTGGAACGCTCCCGCCGACAACCGACCAAGGAGATCTAGCCAAGTGATTTCTCGCAAGTCGATACTTGTCGTTGCGTGTTGCGGAGTGCTTGCGCTCGGCGTTGCCGCATGCGGCTCGAGCAGCAGCAGCAGCAGCAGTACCAGCGGTGGATCGTCGGGTACAGCCAGCACGCCTCTGACCGGCGCGGGGAGCACCCTGATTGCCCCGCTGATGTCCAAGTGGCAGTCCGACTACTCCTCCCGGACCGGGAACACCGTCACCTACGGTGCGATCGGGTCGGGCGGAGGCATCGAGCAGATCACCGCCGGGACGGTCGACTTCGGCGCCAGCGACGCGCCGTTGACGCCCGACCAGCAGAAGGCTGCGGCGGACGTGCTCATGATCCCGTGGGCCCTGTCGTCCACGGATCCCGTCTACAACATCAACGGCGTCTCTGACGGCCTGCGTCTGGACGGCCCGACGCTCGCGAACATCTTCCTGGGCAACATCACAGCCTGGAACGATCCCGCGATCGCGAAGCTGAACCCGGGCGTGAACCTGCCGTCCACGAAGATCACCCCGGTGTACCGGAGTGACGGCAGCGGAGACACCTACATCCTCACGGACTATCTCTCCAAGGTGAGCTCCGAGTGGAAGTCGAAGGTCGGTGTCGGCACCGAGGTGAAGTTCCCGACCGGTGTCGGCGGCAAGGGCAACGACGGAGTGTCCGCCGTGCTCTCGAAGACCGACGGCGCAATCGCCTATGTCGGCGCCGCCTACGCGGCCTCGAACGGGTTCAACCAGGTGGCGGTGGAGAATGCCGCAGGCAAGTTCCTGCAGCCGTCGCTCAGCACGATCAGCGCCGCAGCCGCCGCCGTCAAGACGATTCCGTCCAACAACGCGGTTTCGTTGACGGATCCGCCGAAGTCGGCGACCAACGCGTACCCGCTGGCCAGCTACACGTTCGCCCTCGCCCCGTCCACCTCCGACAAGGCGGACGCGCTGAAGGAGTTCATCACCTACGCGATCGGTCCCGGCCAGTCGTATGGGCCTGACCTCCTGTTCGCGAAGCTCCCGTCGCAGATCATCTCGGCGGACAAGGCGACGATCAACAAGATCGGCGGCTAGGCGCAAGCCGGCCGGCACGGATGCGGCAGGCATTCGACACCCGGGATCGCCAAGCGCGATCCCGGGTGTCTTGCCGTCTCGTCAGTAGGGGAACTCGATGACCACCGACGCGGCCACAACCCAGCTCAGTCCTCTCCTCGCCGCGAAGAACCGGGGATTCATCGACCGGTTCGGCGATCGCGCGCTCTACATCATCACGCTGCTCGCCGCGCTCCTGTCCGTGGCGATCGTCCTGGGCCTCGCCTACAAGATCGTCGACGAGGCGTCGTCCGCCCTGTCGCTCGGCTTCCTCACGACGAGCAACTTCGATCCGGTCCACGAACAGTTCGGTGCCGCGCAGTTCATCTACGGCACCGCGGTGAGCTCATTCGGCGCCCTTTTGCTGGCGACACCGATCTCGGTCGCGATCGCGCTGTTCCTGACCGAGTTGGCGCCCCGGAGCTCGCGCACCGCGATCGGGACGCTCGTCGAGCTGCTGGCCGGCATCCCCAGCGTGATCCTCGGGCTGTGGGGAATCATCGTCCTCGGCCCGGTCCTGAACGACACGATCGAGCCTGCGCTGCACTCCGTGCTCGGCTGGATCCCGCTGTTCGGAGGCACGTACTCGCTCGTTGGTCTGTTTCCCGCGATCCTGATCCTGACGATCATGACCGTGCCGATCGTCTCCAGCCTGACGCGGGAGATCTTCGCCACGGTCCCCCCAACCGACAAGGAGGGCGCGCTCGCCCTCGGCGCGACCCGCTGGGAGATGGTCAAGACGGTCGTCCTCCCCTACTCGCGGCCGGGGATCGTCGGCGCCGTCATCCTCGGCCTGGGCCGGGCTGTCGGTGAGGCGATCGCCGTGACCCAGGTGATCGGCAACACGGCAGGCATCCACGTGAACATCTTCCTGCCCGCCGACACGCTGGCGAGCAAGATCGCGAATACCTATCAGGGCGCTGATCCGTCGACTATCTCGGCGCTCGCCTACTTCGCCGTCATCCTCTTCGTGCTCTCGCTGATCTTCAACTCCGTCGCGCGACTCCTGGTGCGCAGCGTCGAACGCCGGGCGAGGCAGGGCTAGCTTGGAAACGCACGCGACACCCCCGAATCCACTCTTCAACCGAAGCGGCAACCTGCGCCGTCGGCTCCTCGCCAACCGCGCGATGGAGGTGAGTGCCTGGATCGCGGCCGTGCTCGCCGTCGCGGTCCTCGTCCTCGTCATCGCCAGCGTTGCCATCAAGGGGCTGAGCTCGATCAGCCTCGACTTCCTCACCCAGAACGCCGATCCCAACTCAATCGAGGCGAGCGGCGGGATCGCCAACGCGCTCGTGGGCACCGCGATCCTCGTCGGCATCGCGACCCTGATGGCGGTCCCCATCGGGATCCTGGTCGCCATCTACACGAATGAGTTCGCGGGCCCACGGAGCGAGTCCATCATCCGGTACTTCCTGGATGTTCTGAACGGGGTGCCGACGATCGTTACCGGCATCTTCATCTTCGGCCTCATCGTGACGGCTCAGGGCCATCAGAGCGGCTGGGCTGGGGCGATCGCGCTGGCGATCGTGATGCTGCCGCTGGTTGCCCGCTCGTGCCAGGAGGTGCTCGCCCTCGTTCCCGGCTCGGTCAAGGAGGCAGGCCTGGCCCTCGGCGCGAGCCGGTGGCGGACGACGGTCTCGGTCGTCGTCCCTACGGCCCTGAGCGGGATGATCACCGGCGCGCTGCTTGCGGTTGCGCGCGCCCTGGGGGAGACGGCACCGCTCCTGTTCGTGTCCTCGATCTTCGCGCCGACCCTGTCGACCAACCCGTCGCAGGCGCTGCCGAGCGTGCCCGTCATCATCTTCCAGTACTCCGAATCGCCCACGCCCGCCAAACACGATCAGGCCTGGGCGGCCGCGCTGGTGCTGATCGCCGTCGTCCTCTTGATCAGCATGGTCGCGAGGACCCTCTCCGCCCGCTCGAGGCGTCGACTGGGGGCGGCACGCTGATAATGGAAAATGGATCGAAAGGGAGCGCTTCCCATGAACTATCAACCGAGTGACGGCCTGAAAGTGGTCGATCCCGAGGAGAGGACCATGCCCCGGATTCCGGGCCAAGCAGAATCCCCCCCACCAGCGACACCGTCGGCGTCGCCGGGGCCTGCTGCCGGGCTCGACGAGATGCAGGCAACCCGCCACGTGCGGATCGAAGACCTGCACGCCTATTACGGCTCGGTCCATGCCGTCAAGGGGGTGAACCTCGCGTTCGAGCCGGGCCACGTGACGGCGATCATCGGCCCCTCCGGGTGCGGCAAGTCAACGATGGTCCGCTGCGTCAACCGGATGCACGAGGAGATCCCGGGCGCCCGCTCGGAGGGCAAGGTGCTGCTCGACGACGTCGACCTCCATGCGGGGAACGTGGACGTCGTGACCGTTCGCAGGCTGGTGGGAATGGTCTTCCAAAAGCCGAATCCCTTCCCAACGATGTCGATCTTCGACAACGTCGCTTCCGGTCTCAAGTTCACGGGCACGGCTCGCGACGAGGTCAAGGACCGAGTGAACGCGGCCCTCGAGGGGGCCGGGCTCTGGAACGAGGTGCACGACAGGCTGTCCAGCCCCGGAATGAGCCTCTCCGGCGGCCAGCAGCAGCGCCTCTGCATCGCGAGAGCGCTCGCCGTCGAGCCGGACGTCCTCTTGATGGATGAGCCGTGCTCGGCGCTGGACCCGGTGGCGACGCTCAAAATCGAGGAATTGATCGCTCAACTCAAGGAGAAGGTCACTATCGCGGTCGTCACCCACAACATGCAGCAGGCGGGCCGCGTGGCCGACACGACGGCCTTCATGCTGAGCGGCGAGCTGGTCGAGATCGGCCCGACGGAGAAGATGTTCACCAACCCCGACGACTCCCGCACCGAGGAGTACGTGACCGGGAAGTTCGGCTGATGGAGCTCGAGGCGAGACACGCGTACCGAGAGGAGCTCGCGAAGCTCGAGGAGCGGGCCCTCGAGGGGCTCGACATCGTCGTGGCGTCGCTCGACCGGACCATCGAGGCCGTTCAGCACCAGGACATCGAGCTCGCCGAGCTGGTGGTCGCCGACGACGACATCATCGACGGCCGCTACCTGGAGATCCACCAGTCGATCCTGACTCTGTTCGCGACCCAGGCTCCTGTGGCGACGGACCTGCGCCTGATCGCGGCGCTGCTTCACGTGATGAAGAACATCGAGCGGATGGGCGACCAGTGCGTGAATATCGCGAAGCTGATCCCGATTGCCGGGCACGAGCCGCCCGCCGACGAGCGGCTGGTCAAGAACATCGTGACGATGGGCAATGCGACTCGGGCCGAGATCCGCCAGGCCAAGCGGGCATTTGCGGAGCGCAACGTCGACATGGCGCGCGACCTCGTTCGCCAGGACGACGTTGTCGACAACCTCAACAAGGAGTGCTTCAAGCTCGCCCTGGAGATCGGCGACGACGCCGACCGCCGGGAGTGGGCGATGATGATGCTGCTGGTCGCGCGCGCGATCGAGCGGATCGGGGACAACGCCGTCGACGTCGGCGAGCAGGTTGCGTTCGTGGTGACCGGGCTGTTCCGGGAGTTCGAGGACGCCTCGCACCCGGGCGAGTCTGCCTTCGAGCCACAACCGTCACCCTAGGCCCATTGGAACTGGCCGCCGGCAAAGCCAGGGGTCCCGCTGCCTACCCCTGGATGCGTCAATCTCGAAGGCCTGCCCACGGAGCATCCTATTCAGTGAACCAGCGAGGACTCGGCACAAGCGATCCGGCGCCCGACTACGACGACGGGCGCCTGTGCGTCAGGCCACGCGACTACCTGGCGCTAGCCGACGGTGAGGTCCTGCCGCTGACCCTGCAGGATCTGGCCCTGCTGGCAGCGCTGACCCGCAACGCTGGTCGAGTCGTCACCCGGCAGGAGCTCCGCGACGCCGCCTGGGAGGAGGAGATCACCGCGAGAGCCGTCGACTCGGCCGTCACCAGGCTGCGCTCGAAGCTCGCCAACGCCCTGCCGGAGATCTCCTACATCCACACCCACATTCGGATCGGGTACCGGTTCTCGCCCGAGCCGCCGCCGAACCGCAGCTAGCGTCAATAACCTCGGCGCTCGCCTGCGGCCACGCCTGCCCAAGGCAGCGCTTCGCCATGGTCTCGCTCACCCTCGGGGGCGCGCTACGCCGTCCTGGCGCTCACTCGATCCAGATGAGCGGCGGAACTCTCGAAGAAATTTGGGGACTACCGCGGCCTCGCTGACGAAAGACGCCGGAATGGCACTCGGTCCTCCCACGATTCCGCGCAGTCATGCGGTTCCTTAGGGTTTGGAACTCCGGAATGAACTCCGGAACGGCCCCGAAGCCCCTCGGTCGTCCACCGACATCGATGCCGGGATAAAGGGTGTTGGTGCTCATCGCGGCGCTGATCGTCATCACCGTGATTTCCTTCGGGATTCAGCGGCTGATGTCCTAAGTCCACGCGGTCGGGCGGCACCGGAGGAGCGATGGCTAGCGCCTACTCCCCCTGGCCCGGCGGCTCGAGCCATCCCCTCAAGCACCCTTTAGGTTCACGCATCAGGATTCGACTCATGAGGCGGCCCTCGAGCGGGATCGGGCAGATCGTCTCGGCGCCGTTTCGCGCGGTTGGGCGTGCCTTCCTGTTCGTGGGCCGAGTTGTGGAGAGGGTCGTCCACTCCATTGGCCGGGTAGTACGTGGCTGAGCGTCGCGCCAGATAGCTCGCACGATCTCCACGTTCTCCTGCGACATCGGCTACTCCCGCAGCCCGGCGGCTTCGCCCGTCGACGTGACCGAGATATACCTCGATCCGCTCGTCCGACACCTTGAAGACCGGGAAGCCGCCGAGGTCGAGGATCGTCCTCAGCTGCGACTCCTCCGGGTGGCCGGTGAGCACTTGCTCGACCAGCGCCATCATCCGCTCACGCTCGAGGGGCACCGCATCGTCGTGCATTCGCCGCAAATCACCCGGCTCAGTGTCGGCAACGAAGCGCCGAAGGCGCTCGCGCAATTCGTCCCAGCTGTTTTCGTCGTTCATATCTGCCTTTCTGTTTTGGCTTGTTCAAGCGGTTTTCTGGGCTTTTTCCACCGATTCGGTGGATTTTCTCGCGCGGTGCTCGGAAGCCTGTCACCCCCGCCGCCGTTCGCGATCGCGACCCCGCCCCCCCACCGTCGGCCGGCGAAGGCGGGGGGCCAACCTCGATCGTGAAGAGTTCCAGCCGTGACAGGCGTCCCAGCAGCCTGTAAAAAAAGCTCTGAGCGTGGCCCAGTAGTGGCCCAAACGTCGTCGCCATCGCCGTGCGTGGGGTCCGCGGCCGCCGCCGTCCTGCTACTCGAACCCGTGGCATTTGCAGGTGATTCGTGCCGTTCATCGTCCTGCGTCGTTTGCGCCGAATCTGCTTGCCATGCAGAAGGTCGTGGGTTCGAATCCCATCAGCCGCTTTTCATCGCGTCGAGCAGGCTTGCGCACGCCGCCTCGCAACGCCGGCAGGTGTCGGCGCAGATCCGGCAGTGCTCGTGATGCTGGGCGTGGCGCTCGCATTCCTTGGCGCACCTCGAGCACGATCGCCGGCAGCTTTCGACCTGTGCTCTCGAGGACTCCGGCTCGAACTCGGTCTGACGGCTCACCACCTGTCCGGTGGCGAGGCAGACGTCCGCGCAGTCCAGGCAGAGGCGCATGCATCTCCGCATCTCGGAGACGTCCTCCTCGGCTAGGTCGGCGTCCGCGCACACGGTGCAGCTGCGGGCGCAGTCGAAGCACTCGGCGATGCAGCGGGCGAGGGCCTCACGGTCGACCGCGCTAGGCCTCGGGTGGGTGGCGAGCAGCTCGACGACGTCAGTTGTCGTGGCCATGGACTCCTCCTCTGTCGGGTGCCCGCCAGGTCTGCCGGCCGATCGTACTCCGCCGCTTCAGCCGCCTATGTTCTCTCTCGATGTCGGCTCGTAACCGAGTGACGCCGATGGGCGACATCGAGGCGTTTCCGCTTCGATGCGCCTGGACGGGAAATCGCGGCATCCTCCATTCCGGTACGGAGATCGTCCGGTTTCACGCGAGCGACCTCTGGATCACCTGCACGCTCGAGTTCCAAGGTCGCTGGCGCGAGCAGTGGCAGCCGGGTCACTACACCCATCTGTTCTTCCACGATGAAGCGGTGTCATTCGCCGCGGGCCATCGTCCGTGTGCCGAATGCCGCCGCGAGAGCTACGACGCGTATCGGGCGGCCTGGGCTCAGGGGATCGGGGTCGAGGTGCCATCGGCGAAGCAGATGAACCGGCAGCTCCATGGCGAGCGGATCGTTCGTGGGAGCCACCGCCGGCGCATTCACGAGATGCCGTGGGCGGAGCTCCCCGATGGGGCCTTCGTGCTGCTTGGCCAATGGCCGGCCGTGGTCGTCGGCGGCCATCTCAGTCCATGGACGCGCGAGGGCTACCGCGGCCGCCGGACCCGACCATCCCGCGGAACCGCAAACGTCATCACGCCACGGTCGACCGTCGCTGCGCTGCGCGCCGGATACCCCGCGCAGATTGAGGACGGTGCGCGGGTGAGCCGCGGCAAAGGCGTCTAGAGCAGCTCGGCGAGGCGCCGGGCGGCCCTGGCGGCGCCGTCCGTCTCGACGTCGCGGTAGTCGGCGTCGCGGCCGATCTCCTCGGCGATCGCTGCCGCGATGACCTCGGGCGGGGAGTCGTCGAAGTCCATGCGGCGGCCGGCGCCGTAGCGGTCGAGTCGGTGCCGGACGTGGAAGTTCTGCTCGAAGTGGTGGCGCAGCGGGAAGTAGAGGAACGGCCGCTTGTTCGTCGTCAGCTCCATCGTCGTCGTCAGGCCACCCTGCACGACCGCGAGGTCGCACGCGCCGAGGTGCCGGTACAGGTTGTGGACGTAGGGGACGACTTCGAGCCCCGCATGTGAGGGAAGCGACTCAGGGTCGATCCGCGGGCCCGCGACGACGATCATGCGCAGGTCCGGGACCCGCTCCTTGGCGCCGGGGAAGGCCGCAATGACGCGTCGCAGGAGATCGCCGCCGACGCCCGAGCCGCCTACGGTGACGATGCAGACGCGTTCGTCGTCGCCGTAGCCCAGCTCGTCCCGCAGCTTCCCGCGGTCGCCGAGGTCCGCCGGGTCGAACCCGGTGACGTAGCCGGTGAAGTCGAAGTGGCGCTCGGTCCAGTCGCGGATCATCGGGAGCTCCGGGCCGAGGCGCTCATGAACGATGTCGTCCGGGTTGCCGACGAACAGGGCCCGGTCGCGGACCTCCGGGTGGTCGGCGATGTGATGGACCATGTCGGCGTTGTAGTCGGAGGTGACGTAGGCCTCGCGCTTGCCTCCGTCCTCCATCGGGATGAAGCCGACGAAGTCGGTCAGCCAGGCGAACAGGACGCGCTTCTCACGCGGGTTCTCGTGCAGGTAGTAGTCGAGCTCCCAGGCCTCGTCCCCGATCCACAGGTCGTAGCGCTCGTCGCGGCAGACGTCGTGGAAGAGCATGAAGTTCGCGGCAAGGATCTCGTCCATGCGGCGGAGCGCCTGGAAGCAGTGGAGGTCGTGCTCGGCCGATTCCGACTCGATGTGCTTGGACTCGTTCGCGAGATGGCGGCTGGCGGGGTGGATGCGCTCGCCCTCGCCCTCGAGAACACGGGTCACGGGGTCCTGGGCGAGCCAGTCGATCTCCAGGTCCGGTTGCAGACGACGCAGCTCGCGGGCGATCGCCACGTCGCGCTGGGCGTGGCCGAGGCCTATGGGGGAGGAGATGTACAGCGCACGGGGGCGGCCGTCCGGCCGGTGGACGGTCGGGTCGCGCGGCGTGCGCGGCCGCCCGAAGGCGTCCTCGGAGAAGTCGCGCATGGCGAGGTTGACCTGGACCGGCTTGCGGGCGTGCGGGAAGTGACCGGCGCCGTCGACGATCTGGAGCGCGCCGTCGGAGAGACGCGCCAGCGCCTTGCCGTCGCGGGGCGGCGTGATCTTGTCGCGGGTCCCCTGGATCACAAGGACCGGGCACTCGAAGCCGCGTGCCAGTTGGCGGAGCGTGCGCCGATCGGTGTGGATGTGGCCCCCTCCGGTCGCGATAAGGGTGTCGCCGTCGGAGTCCAGTGCCCACTCGATGCCGTCCTCGATCCCCTTGGTCGAGTGCGGCTCCGAGAAGCACCGCGAGATGAACCACTCGGCGAACTCGGGATAGTCCTCGTGCCAGTGATTCGCGTTCATGCGCGCCCACCACCGATATCCGGGCAGACGCTGCTGGAACCCGGAGTTGAGCCACGAGCTCAACATCACGGACCAGTGGGAGGGGGTGTAGGGAAACAGCGGACCGATGAATACGGCGCCCGTGACCCGCTCCGGAGCCTGGCGGCCGAGCTCGAGCAGGTACTGGGCGCCGCGAGACAGGCTCGCCATGACCGCGCGGTTGGTCCCGGTCTCGTCCATCACCGCCAGGCAGTCACGGGCGAACTCCGCGGCTCCGTAGCGCTTCGGATTGCGGCAGCGATCCGATCGGCCGTTGCCGAGGCCGTCCATCGTCAGCACGCGGAAGTGGCGCGCGAAGTAGGCGATCTGCATCTTCCAGTGCCGCGAATGGACGAGCGACCAGGTGGGGAGGAGGAACAACGTCTCCTCGCCCTCGCCGTAGATCTCGTAGAAGATCCGCTGCCCGTCGCGCGCGACGAAGCCCTCTGTGTGCGGGTAGACGGCCCGGCTCTGCTCGCCGTCGCGGCCGATGGAGTGCCCCGTCGTCTCTGGTGCCGGCGGAGCTTCCGTGAGCGTGGTCATTTCCCTTCCTTGCTGAGGGAGGCGAGCCAGCCGTCGATCGCCGAGAGCAACTCCTTGTGACCGCGGTCGATGCCGAGCAGGCGCTCGTTCAGCATCCCCTTCTGGAACTGCATGACCAGCGCCGCCAGGGCCTCCGCGGAGAAACGCGACTCGTCGAGGCCGTACTCCTCGATCGCCTCGGTGAGCGCGTCGCGGAGCAGCGAACGCCACTGGTCGTTCACGGCGCGCAGGCGCTCGCGAAGCTCGGGCCCGATCCCAGGCGAGCGCCTCCATCTCCGCCCACACCTTGGGGTAGCCCGAATCGAGGTCCTCGTCGATGAAGCCCATCGCGGTGCGCCACTTGTCGGCGAAGGGTGTGTCCGTCTCGTACATGGCCCGCTGGCGGTCGAGGATTCGGTCGGTGAACCGCTCAAGCGTCTGGAGCAGCAGTTCGTCGACTGAGCCGAAGTAGTAGTGGACCAGGCCATGATTCTGGCCGGCCTCTCGGGCGAGCTGTCTGGTGGAGATACCCGCGGCCCCCTCCCGGATCAAGAGCCGCTCCGCCGCGTCGAGGAAGGCCTCGACGTTGGCCTCCCTGACCGAGCGCTGCCCGTTCGTGGCGCCCGCGTCCGTGGGTGTAGCCGTCTTAGTCATTTGACTTAGTCGAGTACTAACCACAGCCAATAGACGCTGTCAACCCCGGCTGCGCCGGGCCGTGCTCGACGGCTAAGCTCGCCGCATGCCCGAGGTCGAGACGCCCCACGGACCCGCCCGCGTCCACCTCCGTCCGGTGAAGAAGCCCGTCGCCGGACTGGTGCTCGGTCACGGTGCGGCCGGGGGTGTCGGGACGACTGATCTCGCCGCCACCACCGAGGTGGCCAACCAGGCAGGGGTCTCCGTCGCGCTCGTCGAGCAGCCCTATGTGGTCGCGGGCCGCCGCTCGCCCGCGCCCGCGAAGCAACTGGACGCGGCGTGGATCGCCGTGGTCGACCAGCTACGGGGCGATCCGTTCGAGGGGCTCCCGCTCATCCCAGGCGGTCGCTCAGCCGGCGCCCGTGTGGCCTGCCGCACGGCGGCGGCGATTGATGCGATCGCGGTGCTGTGCCTGGCCTTCCCGGTCCATCCGCCGGGCAAGGGCGACGACCCGACCAAAAGCCGGATGTCGGAGCTCGACGCGGTGGAGGTGCCGGTGCTCGTGGTGCAGGGTGAGAGCGATCCCTTTGGGCTGCCATCCGACAGTCCGGGCCGTTCCGTGGTCATGGTGCCCGGCAACCACTCTCTAAGGGACGGCGACGCGGTCTCCGCCGCCATCTCCGACTGGCTCCCCGGCGTCCTGTCCACTCTCTGAGGCCCACCAGCCGAGCAGCACGAGCCAGACGCCGAAGGCCACCTGGCCGGCGCGCTGGAACAGGCCCTTCACCGAGTCGACTTCACCGCTGAAGTAGCTGACTCCCGTGACCAGGGTGAGCACGAGCCAGACGACACCGATGGCGAGGGTCGCCCGCGCCGCGCCGCGCCGCGACGAGATCCGGTCCAGGCCGAGGTAGAGCCAGGCGAAGGCGAGCACCGTGGCCACGGTGGACAGGATGTCCGCAGTCGCGTGGAGGACGTCCACCGCGTCGTAGTTCAACGAGCAGGAGGGATCGAGTGTCTCCGCGCAGTTGAGCGGCGCTGCGCCGCCGACCACGGTCAAGACGCCCTCGGCCACCAGGGCCCAGAGCCCGTACCGGATCAGGGTGGAGAGCCGGCCCAGGTTGGGGAGGAGGGCCAGCGCGAAGGCCACGACGGCGACCCCGGACGCGATCTCGAGCAGCTCGAAGCGCCAGCCGAACGCCTCCGAGCGGGCGGCGAGGTCGCTGATCCACGAGGCGGTCGGGTCGGTTCGCCTCGCGAGCAGCCCCTCGACGACCCAGTAGTTGTTGATCAGCGCCGCGCCGATGCCCGCGAGCAGGATCGGGCTCGTGCGCTTCACCTAGAGGCTGCGTCCACGCGCTGGCGAATCGGCGGCTCCAGCACGCGGCCCAGCACCGGGACCTCGAGGAAGCCCTCGACGCTCGCGTAGAGCATCGCGACCCGCGGCAGGTCGGAGAGGTCGTCGATGACGATCGAGCGCGGCACCCACTCGGGCCCGAACTTCTGGTTGAAGTCGCGCAGCGACTGGATCTGGAAGAACGGGTTGAGGCCCTTCGCCATCAGCCGCTGCAGCCGGCCGCTGAGCCCGGCGTCCTCGGCGCTGTCGAGCAGCCGTCCCCAGGCGGCGAAGTTCAGCGAGAGGCGCTTGAAGCCGCTGGCACCGAGCGCCGAGCGCCGCCTCGGCGATCAGGAACTCGGTCAGGCCGTTGGCCGAGTCCGGGCGGCGGCGCATCAGGTCGAGCGAGTAGCCGGGCTCGATCGCCGTAGACGGGGACGAAGCGCAGGAAGCCCGGCGACGCGCCCGCCCTGTCTCCCGGGCGATCGCGATCACGAAGTCCTGCTCGGTGCCCTCGACGTCCTCGCCCAGCTCCATCGTGAAGCCGCGCTCGGCGCGAGCCGTCGCGCCACTCGGCGCTGATCTCGTTGAGCTCGGCGATCAGCTCCGGGCTCGCCTCGGTCTCGGCGATCAGCTCGAAGGTGTGGTCGCTTGCTCGACGTGCTTGACCGCGGCACGGACCGCCTTCATCCCGGCGCCGTCGAGGCTGAACTCGTCGCAGTGGAGGATCGCCTCGTCGCCGAGGTAGATCGACGTGCATGCCGCGCTCGCGGTAGAGCTCGGCGTCGCGCCTCGCGCACCGCGAAGAAGGCGACCCGCCAGCCGTGCTCGGCGCAGAAGGCGAGGAACTCGTCGAGCGTGCGGGCCGTGTCCTCGGGCGGGCCGATCGGGTCGGCGGCGACCATCGCCGTGCCGCGCACGTACAGGTAGGCGATCAGCGACTGGCCGTCGGCGGAGAAGAAGTAGTTCTTGTCGCGTCGCAGGGCGAAGTAGTCGAGCGTGTCGGCGCCCCAGGCGCGCACGATCTCCTCGGCCCGCCGGCGCCGGTCGTCGCTCGGTGGCTCGGCCTGGACGAACGGTGCGCAGGACCAGGTAGAGCAGGATCAGCAGCCCGGCGACTCCCGAGCACGAGCAGCGCGGTCTCGAAGAAGTCGCCGAAGACCGTGCGCTCGTACGTGTACGGGCCGTCGAGCCCGATCAGGCCCTTGTACGCGGTCTCGAGCGATGCCGCCGAAGCTGAGGTCCGGCGTGACGTGGGCGCGCTCGGCGAACAGCGTGACGAGGTGAAGACGAAGACGCCGAGCAGGTAGACCGGGACGAAGGCGATCGCCTGCTGCATCGATCCCGGGTCGCCCTGCGCGCGGAAGTCGCTGCCGGAACCAGATCAGCGCGATCAGCATCGCGGCCGACGAGCAGCGACCGCGATCGGGTCCGGGCCCGTGCAGCAGGTGGACGACCGCGGCGGCGGCGAACAGCACCACGGCGATCGCCCAGGCCCGGCGCTTGCCACGGCGCGAGCCCGCGCGCGACGGCGATCGATCCCGAGGCCGATCGCGACCGAGATGATCAGGCCCGCCGAGCGGCCCGAGCCGTCGACGTAGGTGAAGTGGCCGAGCGAGAAGTGGACCTGGGTGGCGGTCGGCAGCAGCGAGAAGAGCCCGACGAGCACGCTCAGCCAGGCGAGCGGGCGCAGTGAGCGCGATCGGCCGGGCCGCACCGGGGCCGCGGCGGGCGGTCCCGCAGCCGGCGCGGCATGGGCGCTCGGCCCCGTCCGTGGACGGAGCCGCGAAGTCCGACGCTGAGGGCGCCTCCGCCGAGGCGACGGCCTCCGACCCGTCGGCTTCCCCGCGGCCCTCCGGGCGCAGGGTCGGGAAGAGGATCACGTCGCGGATCGCGTCGGCGCCGGAGATCAGCATCACCAGGCGGTCGATGCCGATCCCGAGCCCGCCGGTCGGCGGCAGGCCGTACTCGAGCGCCTCCACGTAGTCGTCGTCGACCGGCTCGGCCTCCTCGTCGCCGCCGGCCTGCAGCTTCGCCTCGGTCTGGAAGCGCTCGCGCCTGGTCGACCGGGTCGTTCAGCTCGCTGTAGGCGTTGGCCAGCTCGCGGCCGGCGACGACCAGCTCGAAGCGCTCGGTCAGCGTCGGGTCGTCGCGGTGGGCGCGGGCGAGCGGCGAGACCTCGCGCGGGTGGTCCATGACGAAGGTCGGCTCGATCAGCTTTGCCTCGGAGCTCTCGTCGTAGACCTCGGCCATGATCTTGCCCGAGCCCCAGACGTCGAGCCACTCGACGCCGCAGCTCGTCGGCGATCTTGCGGGCCTCCTCGACCGGCATCGACGGGTGCATCTCGACGCCGACGTTCTCCTTGATCAGCTCGGCCATCGTCACCCGCCGCCACGGCGGCTTCAGGTCGACCTCCTGGCCGTCGATCTCACCACGGTGGTCCCGATCGCCTCCTCGGCAGGCGGCCGCGACGATCGCCTCGGTCAGGTCCATCATGTCGTGGTAGTCGCCGAAGGCCTGGTAGGCCTCGAGCAGCGTGAACTCGGGGTTGTGGCGGGTGTCGAGGCCCTCGTTGCGGAAGACGCGGCCGATCTCGAAGACGCGGTCCATGCCGCCGACGATCAGCCGCTTCAGCGGCAGCTCGAGCGCGATCCGCAGGGTCATGTCGATGTCGAGCGCGTTGTGGTGGGTGATGAACGGCTTCGCCGCGGCGCCGCCCGCCTGGCTCGAGCAGCACCGGCGTCTCGACCTCGTGGAAGCCTCGTTCGATGCAGCACGCGCGCGCGTCGCCGCGATCACCGCGGAGCGGATCGCGAAGACGCGCGCGCGAGGGCTCGTCGAGGATCAGGTCGAGGTAGCGCTGCCGGTAGCGGGTCTCGGGGTCGGTGACGCCGTGGCGGATGTCGGGCAGCGCCCGCAGGCTCTTCGAGAGCAGCTCGAAGCTCGCCAGCCTCGACCGACAGCTCGCCGTGGTCGGAGGCGATCACCGTGCCCTCGACGCCGATCCAGTCGCCGAGGTCGAGGTCGGAGAAGTCGTGGAGCGCCTCGGCGCCGACCTCGTCGCGGGTCGACCATCAGCTGGATCGCGCCGGTCTCGTCCTGCAGGTCGGCGAAGTCGAGGCCGCCGTGGCGGCGCTCGCCCATCACCCGCCCGGCGAGGTGCACCACCTTGCCGGTGTCGCGTGCCGGCGGCGAGGTCGTCGAACTCCTCGTGGATCGCCGCGGCGGTCGAGTCGCGGTCGAAGCGGACCGGGTACGGCTCGATGCCCGCGCTCGCGCAGCTCGTCGAGCTTCTCGAGCCGGTGCGCGCGAGTCTCCTCCTGGAACTCGGCGCGCTCGGCGCTCCTCCCGCGTCCGCTCTCCTCGGTGGCGCTCACCTGCGCCGATCCTAGGCCGGTCGCGGCTGGCCGAAAGGGGTTTCGGTCACCGGCTGCGACTGCGATCGCGCGAGGATCGTCATCCCAGCCAGGGCGGCGGCCAGGGCGATCAGCGTCACGATCGCCCCCGAAGGTCGTGGCGTGCAGCGACTCCTGGAACAGGGTGACGCCGAGGACGACGCTGGTGATCGGGTCGAAGGCGATGCTCGTGGCGACCGCCGGCGCAAGCGCGCCGGTGTTGAGCGCCATCTGGTTGAGCGTCATCGAGACGTAGCCGACGAGCGACCAGCGCGTAGAGGTGCCAGTCGGCGAAGATCGTGGAGGACCCCGTCGTCGAGTTCGTCGACGACGGCCTTGGTCAGCGCGGCGGAGAGGGCGAAGAGGATCCCGGTCGCGATGCCCAGCAGCGCGGCTCGGCGCGGCGGCGACCCGCGCTGGGCGAGCAGGACGAGGATCGCGCATGGCACGCAGCAGGCGGCGCCTGCGATCAGCCACTCGCCGAGGGGCGCGTCGTCGCGGCCGCCCGAGGGGTTCGGCGATCGTCAGGAAGGCGACCAGGGCGCCGACCACGAGGATCGCCGGCGCCGACGTCGTGCGCGTGATCCGCTGGCCGCGTGAAGCGGGCGCCCAGTGGCAGCGCGAAGACGACGCTGGTGACCAGCAACGGCTGCACCACGACGAGCCGCCCGATCCCGAGCGCCGCGGCCTGGGCGACGAAGCCGAGAGCGTCCGCGGCGATTCCCGCCAGCCAGACCGGCCGCTGCGCCATCCGAAGCAGCAGGCCCGAGCTGGCCCCGTCGGTCGGCTCGTCGAGGCCCGCCTTCTGCTGCAGGATGGTGCCGAGCGCGAAGAGAAGCGCCGCAACGAGTGCGAGGAGCACGTCCACCGGGTGATCATGACTGGCATCCCGGTTAGGTTTTTCCCATGGAGGGGTCTCGTCCGCGCCGGGGCGCGCTCGACACGATCATCCTGCAGGCGAAGCGCGACCGGGCGCGGCTCGACTCGAGCGCGGTCGGGCCGTTCAGCCTCACCGCGATCGGCATCGCGAGCGTCGTCGGCGGCGGGATCTTCGTCACTACCGGGGTCGCAGCGTCCGCCCACGCCGGCCCCGCCGTCGTCATCTCGTTCGTGTTCGCCGGGTTCGTCGCCCTGGTGACGGCGCTCTGTTACGCGGAACTGGCATCGATGATCCCTGCCGCGGGTAGCACCTACTCGTACACCTACGCGGCGTTCGGCGTCTTTCCCGCCTGGTTCATTGGCTGGGACCTGCTGCTGGAGTACCTGTTCGCGGCGTCCGCGGTCGCCGTCGGCTGGTCGGGCTACGCGGTCAGCCTGCTCGACAGTGCGGGCATTCACGTCCCGAACTCGCTCGCCAACCCGCCGTTCGGCTCCGGCGCGGGAGTGGTGAACCTGCCGGCGATGGTGATCGTTGCAGCGACGACCGCCCTCCTGGTCGTCGGGATGCGCCAGTCGGCACGGGCAAACAACACGATGGTCGTGATCAAGATGGCCGTGCTGCTCTTCTTCGTGGCCTTCGGCGCCTTCCACATCGCAACTCAGAACTGGCACCCGTTCCTGCCGGCGAACACCGGGCGTTTCGGCGACTTTGGCGTAAGCGGGCTCCTCCAGGGCGCGGGCGTCGTCTTCTTCGCCTACGTCGGCTTCGACGCCGTCTCGACCGCGGCGGCGGAGGCGCGGGACCCGCAGCGAACGGTGCCGTTCGGCCTGATGGCGACGGTGCTCATCTCAACGGTGCTCTATGTCGCGATCGGCCTGGTGATGACCGGTATGGCCCACTACACGCACCTGGGGGTGGCCGATCCGCTGGCGAAGGCGATTCAGATCGGCGGCGGGAACGGGATGGAGTGGCTCACGACGCTCATCGACGTCGGGGCGGTGATAGGGCTCGCCTCGACCGTCCTCGTGACCTTTTACGGCCAGACGCGGATCTTCATGCGGATGTCGTCGGACGGAATGCTCCCGCCGTCGTTCGGGCGAGTCAGCAAGCGGTTCAAGACCCCCGAGATGTCCACGATCCTCTGCGGAGTCGTCGGCGGCGTGGTCGCGGGCCTCACCCCGATCGAGACCCTGAGCGATCTCGTCTCGATCGGCACCCTGTTCGCGTTCATGCTCGTCTGTTCGGGCGTCATGGTGCTGCGCCACCGCCGTCCCGACGTCGAGCGGGCCTTCCGCGTGCCGCACGTCTACGTCGTCGGCACCGTCGGCATCGTGTTCTCACTACTCCTGATGCTCACGCTTCCCGTCGAGACCTTCATCCGGCTGGTGATCTGGCTGGCCATCGGGCTGGTGATCTTCTTCACCTACGCGCGCAGCCACACGCGCGAGCGCTTTGCGGCGCTCGAGGCCGAGGCGGCGAAGCTGGACGCCGAGAGCCCCTCGAGCTAGGCGCGACGACGGTGGTTCAGCGTGGCCGCGGCGGATCTAGCTCGAGACGTCGAGCTCCCAGTGGTTGACCTTCAGCGGCCGGCCGCGAAACTCGACCTCCGACTCCTCGGTGTGGGTGAAGCCGAACTTCCGGCAGAGCGCGTTCGACGGGCCGTTGGTGACACCGGGGAACGCGTGTACCCGCTCGAACCGCGGCTCCGAGCGTGCGCGCTCGAGAAGCAGGCTGAGGGCGCCGCTCGCGACTCCGCGACCCTGAGACGCGGGCAGGACCATCCAGCCGACCTCGTGGATCGGCGAGTCGTGCCACGTCGAGTCCCAGATGCCGATGGTCCCGGCCGGCGCGGTGGACTCGTCCGGGACGATCACGAACCACCAGTCGCCCTGGGCGACGGTCTCGACCCGCCGCCGATGCGCCTGGAGCAGCCCCCCGTGGTCGGCCGGCCCGCCGAGCTCCTTCATCACCTCGGGGTCGAGCTCCAGCGCCTGGGTCAGGGGCAGGTGCTCGTCGGTGTAGGGGAGGAGCTCCACGCCGGAGCTAGACGCCTGCCTCGTCCAGGAACCCGACGATCTCGGTGGCGCAGCGATCAGGGTCGTCCTCGAACACGAAGTGACCGCCGTCGGGAATCAGGACCAGCTTCGAGTCCGGGATCTCCTTGTTGAACCGGTACGCGCCCGCGACCGGTGCGAAGGTGTCCTGCTCGCCCCAGAGGATCAGCGTCGGGACGCCCAACTCGGCCAGGCGACCCTGGTAGGGCTCGAGCTTCTCGAAGTCGCCCGAGCGGTAGAGGTTGAGCTGGGCGCGGCGGCCCTCCTCGGTCTCGTACGCCCTCCAGTAGTCGTCGATCGCGTCGTCATCGAATCCCTTGCCGGTCTGTCGGAGCATCGCCGCGAACCCATCGCGATCGAGGGCGTCGACCACCTTCTCGCCGGCGCCCTCGGTGCGAAGCGCCTTTGCGAGCCCGTGCCACTTGCCGTCCGGGAAGAACCCGGTGTTGCTCACGACCAGGGCTCCGACCGCGTCGGGGTGATGGCACGCCCACCGCATCCCGATCAGCCCGCCCCAGTCGTGCACGACGAGCGCCACGCGGTCGAGGCCGATGTCGTTGCGGAACTCCTCGAGCGCCTCGACGTGGCTCTCCCAGGTACCCGAGAGAAACGGCGGCGAGTTGCCATACCCGGACAGGTCGGGAGCGATGGCCCGCCGCCCGGACTCGGCCAGCGGCTGCAGAAGATGCCGCCACATGAACGAGCTCTCGGGATAGCCATGGATGAGCAGGACCGGCAGCGATTCCCGCCCCGATCCTTCCCCCTCCGTGGCCTCGCGATAGGCAACCTCGCCCGCGTGCCTCACCTCGACGTCGGGCACGAACCGGAATCTACTCCGACGCCCAGCGCCAAGCCCGGTCGCCGGAAATCGACCGCTACGCTTGCCCGGCCCGGCGCCTTGGCGGAGTGGTTACGCAGCGGCCTGCAAAGCCACGCAGTTCAAGGGAGCGTTAGGCTTGAATCACGCATGCGAGCGGGGATTTCGTAGTTCGGCCCGCTGTGCTCGATACGCGGGAATGTGCGGGGATATGCGGGGTTAACGGCAGAACGAGAGCCATTCTGCCTTTTCGTGCGTAGCTGCTTCATTCCTGAAGTGGCGATGTCACGATGGAGATATCGACAGAGATGAGCACAGGCGGTTGCTCACCGTTGGGGAGACTGCGAGCACTGTTTCGGTAGCAGTAGCGGCCACATCTGCGGCGTCGACTTGACTCCCCGCCGCCAATGTCCTCGTCCGCCCGCAGCTCAATTGGCGATCCCTGGCAAGACGATGAGCGAGAACCCCAAGCTCCCGGCCAAGCGCCGCTCCCGCGACTACTCCGAAGTGGAGGTGGAGGCAGCGCTACGCGCCTTGGTCTGGTGTAGCGGCAACACCCGCCGCGCGTCCCGGTTGCTGGCCGAGGCAGGCCAGCGCAAGGTTCCACGCGGGACGCTGAAGGACTGGACCGAGCCGGGCGGCCTCTACGCGCATCGCTACGCCGAGCTGTCCGTCGAGCTGCGGCCGGAGATCAACCGCCACCTAGCGGCTGCCCACGAGGCCCTCAGCGCGGCCTATCTCGAGGCAGAGTGGGAGCTGCTTCGGGCGCTCCGGGACAAGATCCCCGAGATGAGGGGAGATCAGCTTGCCAACGCCGGCAACAAGTTCGCGATCGCGGGTGCTGTCCACGCTGACAAGAGCTTTCGATACCAGGGCGAACCGACTGAGATTCGCCATGGCTTGAGCGTCACCGACGCGTTGAAGAAGCTGAAGGCAATCGCGCCCGGGCTGGTCGACGTGAATCCCATCCTGATCGGCGAGGCGGAAATCATCGAGGACGAGCAGCCCGAGCTCGAACCTCGGCACGGCGATCCATCCGACCCTGAGAAGAACTCAGGGTCCATTTAGCGACACTAGAACTACGAGCTCCCCGACGAGCACAAGTCGACGTGTGCTTCAGCCGCATCACCACGCGACGGAAGTAGAGCCGCCAGTCGACAGTTGCGGCGTCGATGAAGCAACGAAGGTCGCGGCTCCAATCGCCACCGATCGGGTTTAGGAGGATGACGAAACGCTTCTGCTTTCACGCCGAAAGCAGAAGTCCTTATCCGGCCCCGTGCAAGCGCGAGATACTGCGTAGGCGATGTCGCAGGAGAACGTGGAGATCGTGCGACGGGCCTTCCAGTACCTGGTCTCCGGGCGCGGCGGCTCTGAGGTACTGGCCAGCTTTGATCCTCACGTCGTCATGAAGCCCGTCGAGACAGGCGCGACGGTTGGGGTGAATGCGATTCGCGACAACTTTGAGCGTTGGCAGAGCACCTTCGACCAAGTCGAAGTGACGGTCGAGGAAATGATCGACGCCGGGGATCGAGTCGTCCACTCCGCGCATTGGCGGGGACGGGGAAGAGAAAGCGGGATCAAGGTCGATGCCCGTTACCACGAGGTCTATTCGCTGCGCCCCGACGGCACGATCATCCGAATCGATGAGTACACCGACCGTGCCGACGCCCGCGAAGCCGCCGGGCTGCGGGGGTAGCCCACGCTTCTGCTTTGCGCGAAAAGCAGAAGTGCTGCTTTCACGCGAAAGCAGAAGCGGTCATCGGTTGACCCCCGGAGCCTCGGGTGTGAGAGGCTTGCCGACACATCGGGGGCTTGCCGGGGGCGAGCCTCCACCTACTCGTCCAACAGGGAGGTCTCAGTTGCGCCAATGGATTCGTTCCCACCTGACGTACGCCAACGTCATCTCGACCGTGTGCCTGTTCTTGCTCTTGGGAGGCGGCACGGCCGTCGCACTCAACGGCGCGAACACCGTCCAGTCCGACGACCTCGGGCCGGGCGCCCAGGTGAAGGCGCCTGACGTTGCCGCCAACGCGGTCAACGGAGCGAATATCGTCAACAACAGCGTCACCGGGGGCGACGTCAACGAGTCCACCCTCAGTGGGCTTGTGCGTGGGCGGATGCTGGACTTCAACCTGGCCGCGACTGGCCCGGGTGCTCCCCACAAGCCGATCGCGACCGTCGGCCCCTACAAGCTCAGTGGTGAGTGTTTCACCATCGTGGGCGACCTCGTCCTCAACGTCTACGCAAAGGGCCCCGCAGGCTATGCGGAAACCGAGTTCAGCTACGTGAGAAACGACACAACCGACATGGGTGACCACTCCCAGAGTTCGGTGCCTTCGGCCAACGTGGAGACGCGAGTCCTGCAGGTCGATATCAACCCGGGAAACTTCAGCCGTGCCGGCGGAACGCTCCTGCTGAGGTCCAACACGGGGAGGATGGTCCAAGTTCTCTTCAGTGCCGTGCTGGACAACAAGGGCGGCAATGCTTGCCACGTCTGGGGCACCGCCACCACGGGGTAGGGAGGGACCGAAGCCCTCGAAGCCGCCGGGCTGCGGGAGTAGGCGATGTCGCAGGAGAACGTGGAGATCGTGCGCCGCGCACTCGATGCTTGGAACCGCCGCGACCTCGACACCCTCATAGCCGCCGCCGATCCCGGGATCGAGTACGTCAACGCCCCGACGGCGGTCGAGCCGGGAACGAGGCGTGGTGTCGCCGAAGTTTCCGCTGTTTGGCGGGCGCAGTGGGAGACCCTCGACGGTCGCGTCGAGGTCGACCGGTTCTTTGACCATGGCGACGAGATCATCGCCTTGGGTCGTCTCTCGGGTGGGATACCGGGAAGCGATGCTCGGATCGAGGATCGCTTCCTCGGTTCGTGGAAGGTCCGCAATGGGAAGATCATCCGGTTCGAAGCGCTCGGCTTTGGCAGGACCGAAGTCCAAGCAGCCCTCGAAGCCGCCGGGCTGCGGGAGTAGAGCGTCACTTCTGCTTTGCGCGAAAAGCAGAAGTCTCTACGCCCGCAGCCCGGCGCCCACGATGCCCGGGCGCGGTGCCTGATGGCAACGCCAGCAGCGGTCCTCTCCGGTGGCCCGCTGGACTCCTACATCTGCCCCGCGCCTCGCCGTTGCGAGCCAGAGGCCAAGGATCAGAGCAGAGAGCAAGCTCATCACCGAGGCGCCAACCGCGATCAGGCTCACTTCCGCCGCATCCATCTAGCTAACCCGCTTTCCGGGCGGGATCGCCGCAAACGGGGAGGCGAGGGTTATGAAGAACACCTGACCATGCCGACTCGGCGGCATGCATCGAGTCTCGAGCCTATGCCTTCCTCCGCAAATCGGGCAGGGCGGGGGATTGGTCGAGTTCGGGACGGCCAGCCTCTCGGCGAACTCGCGTGCTTGCTGATCGGTCATCGTGTCCGGAGTACCGGGCCACCCGTCTCAGGGTTGAGTGAGGATGCCCACACAAGATGTTTTCGCTGCACGCCCTTCGGATCGACACGGGCGCGAAGCACTTCTGCTTTCGCGTGAAAGCAGCGCTTCTGCTTTTCGCGCAAAGCAGAAGCGCTAGCTACTCCCGCAGCCCGGCGGCTACGAGGTGGATCAGGCGTGCTCTACGACCTCTCACACCTCGACGTTTTCGAGCGTGACTGCGTCGGTAAGCATCGACGGCACCCTCTCGCTCATGTTCTTGGCGGCTTCCTCGGACTCGAACATGACCATCGCCAATCCCGTGCCGTCGTCCCCCCTTGCCCAGTACCCCGCTACAAACCCCGGGGCCTGCGATACGCCAGGTACGACGTTCTCACGCAGATGGCTCGTCGCGGCCTCTCGGTCGTTGATGGTGACCTTGGTCACGACTGCATGCATGGGTACCTCCTTTTGTCGCTGTCTTTGGGAAGACCCTATCCGGGGCTGGAGCATGGCGTTTTTGGCGCACCCAGACGAAGAGTGAGCCGGCGGCGGCCTGAAAAGAACGCGCAGCGTCGCCCGTAGGCGGCGAACACAAGCGAACGTAGCGTGCTGCACGGCGGGTGTAGGGTCGCAACACAATCCACCTACAGAGAGGAGTCACGGATGCTGTTCGTGACGACTTACAAGATCAAGCCCTACATCAGCAACGAGGAGACCAAGGAGCTGTTGCAGGTCTTCGCCGAGGCCGGACCCGGACCGGGCACGACGGCGCACTACGTGGCCGCCGACGGGAGCCACGGCGTGGTCGTCGCCGAAACCGACGATATCGCGGGGGCGTACCGCAACCTCCAGAACTACACGCAGTGGGTGGAGTACGACACCAAGGTCATGCTCCCCGTCGAAGAGGCCGTGCCGCTGATCATGGACGCGCTCTCCTAGAGTGAGCTAGCCGAATCCCTGGAGCTGGTCGCCTACCAGTCCGGCTTCTGCCGCGCCAACGGGTCCCGCACGACGCGAGCAGGCTCACGGCTGCCGTCCGGCCTGATCACGATGCAGCCGACGTAGACCGCAGCGAGGGCAGCCCCGGAGCACTGTCGCCCGATGCATCTGAAACTCGGGGTATACGTGTGACCGTGTCCTGCGACGAGAAGGAGTGAGGATGGAGAGAGCGCAAGCGTTCAGTCTGGCGACAGATCTTGAGAACAAGGGCTTCGACCACATAACCCTGTGGTCGGACCAGTTCGATTGGACCGTGGTCCTGCGCATACACGGGCTGCACTCGGACGTGCTCAAGGACGCCCTGAACACGGTCGAGGTTTCCGAAGCCCAGGTTTCCTCTGCCGTCGTTACGGCGTCCGGGTCGCTGGACATCAACTAGACGGCGGCTGGGTGGCCAGCGGGTCCGGCTCGACGTGGGCAAGTGCACGGCTGCCATCCGGCCTGATCACGATGCAGCCGACGTGGCCGGGGATCAGCGGATCGAGCGACCCCACCGCGTGCAGGTCGTCGCCCGCGTTGACGAAGAACGCGCCGGCGCCGCCGTCGAAGCCACCGCCGTTGACGAGCAGCGCCTCGCGGCCGTCCAGCCCTTCGGGGTCGGGCGGTCCCGGAGGGGCGGTTAGGTTTTGCGCGATGTCCCAGTACCGCGTCTGCTTCGACGGCAAGTGCCAGGGGAAGTTCGGTAGTCGAGAGGAGAAGCTTGCGCTCGACTGGGCGCGAAGTGTGGGCGACACGGGGCGGATCGTCCACGTCGCCAAGACACGCCCCTTCCCTCTTCCGCCGAAGCTGGTCGCCGTATTCCCCGAGAGCAAGGCCGAGGAGGCGCGGTGGGCCTGGGCGTGTCGGAGAAGCCCTCCTTGGTCTCCTAGTCCTTGACCAGCTCGATCGGTCACGCGAAGGTACGACCGGGCTTAGCTTCTAAGGGGGCCCGAGCAGGACCAGGCCGGGAAGTCGCCCTTCACACCTTCGGCACTCGGGCGGGGCCGGGCGGTCCGGAGGGCGGCCCGCCTACTCCCGCAGCCCGGCGGCTGCCACGGTATCCGCTCATTCCCCGAACTCAGCTTCACGGATGCCCACATGCGCACGGAGGCCCCTCCGAGCACGCGGGGTGTCGAGCTTGATCTGCAACGGCGGGTAGTCGAGCCTGTGCGTTTCCCCGCACGCACGACATGTGAACGGTGAGGCGATGATCCGGAGGCCGGTACCTACTGGATAGGGAAGCGGGATGCGCTCGCCCGTCCTTGGGCACCTTGCGTGTCGCTGGTGATCTTGCACACCGCCAGCATCGACCCGCGCCAACGCTGAGTGCAGCCGCCAGAGCCGTTACTGGACGGATGGACGATAGTGGCTCAAAGTAACCGCCCGCCTCCCGCGGCCCGGCGGCTTCGTCAGACGATATGTCCTACTTGATCCGTGGCGGCGGATAGCTAGCGGAGTGAGTGTCTCCGCAGACAGGGCAATCAAAGGGCGCGGCGAGGATTCGGATCCCGGGTCGCAGTGGAAACGGGGGCTTGACCTCGTACCCGGTCCTCGGGCATCGCAGTCCCGGGTCCCACTCATGCCTGGTCAGCTCCGCCTCGCTTTCCCGGTCCCCGCGAATACCCATGCACGCAGACTGTTGCCCGTGTCGGGAGATGCTCAAGCTGCGCCGGTCTACCCAAACTTCGACCTGTTGTTTGGACATTTGCCTAGCTGGCCAGCCATCAGCCGACCGGAAGGATGGCTCCGGACGACGCGAACCGGACAAGCCAGGCGCCAGCCGGGCCGATGCGGTACGCACTCAGGCTCACACGCCGCGATGGGCAAGAGCAGCCGCAGTATCTCGCGGGCGGCCCCTACTCCCGCAGCCCGGCGGCTTCGAGGGCGTCTCGCCGATCGAGATAGATCCGTTCGCTTGCGATCTTGCCGTCGCGGGCCTGGAAGAGAGTCGTCAGTTCGCGCGTGACCCCGATGCCGCTCTCGCGACCCACGCCCATCCCGCGATGGAAGATCACCACCACGTCGCCGACCTCGAAGATGCGCTCGATCTCCCAGTGAACTTCGGCCCAGGTCTCCCGGATCTCAGCAGCCCAGCGTCCGATCGGATCGTCGCCCTCGAACGTTGTGCCGAGTTCGGTGATTCCGGTGTGGATCACGGCATCCTCGGCATAGAAGCGACGGATGGCATCGACGTCCCCCTCGTTCCAAGCCTCAAACGAGCGCCGCACCAGCTCCACGTTCTCCTGCGACATTGCCTCCGCAGTATCTACCCCGTAATTCCGGCGGCTTCGAGGGCCTCGTTGGGGTCGCGGAAGAACTCAATGCGAGTGATCTTTCCGTCGATGATCGTGTACACGCCGGCCATCGGCATGTCGACTTCGATCCCGCTTTCGCGTCCCGTGGCGACCCACCGCAAGCTCACCACTACGAGGTCGCCCGTGGTACGCATGGAGTCGATTTCGAGCCTCTGCTCGCGCCAAGGTTCAAGGAGCAGGAGCACTCGTTCAAGCCAAGCCTCGTTGCCGTCGACGCGTTCGGCATCGGGCCAGTCGGGCCAGTCTTTCATCGGGATGACAACCATGTCGGCGTGGTGCACGGCCTCCCAACTCTCCCAGTCCCGGCTGTTGAAGTCGTCAAAGGCGGTGCGGATGAGCTCAACGTTCTCCTGCGACATCGCCTACGCAGTATGCCCGTGGGTCGGCTTGCGCTGGTCACTGTCGCATCCTCGCTTACCGAGATCGCCCATCGCCTTGAGGCTATAGAGAAGCGGTTGCCAGACAGCTCTGAACCCGAGCCGCAGACCGAGTGGCTCGACGACAGCTACCCCGACGCAGCCACCGTGGCCACGATGTACAAAGTTGATGCCCGCTTTGTCCGTGAGCACCCGAAAGAGTTCGGCGGATTCCGTCTTGGCGATGGACCGAAGGCGCCCTGGCGCTTTGACTTGGCGAAGGCTCGTCATCGCAGCGGCGATGAGCCAGGGAGCGCGCCGAAGGCCAACACCCGCCGCAAGCGCCGAACTCTGACGAACGGCGGCGACTTGTTGCCGGTCAAGGGTAGGCAGAGAGCTTGACCACTAGGGTGAGCAGCAGGGCGGGTCATCGGGTGGTCTCAACGCTTCCCCTGGCCCGCCCTTTTGCTTTCCCATCGCACCTGTGGGATACTCGGTGACGTTGAGACCACCCAATATGGGGGGAAGCATCGTGAAGACCGACTCGCCCGCAAACAGGTCCGTCCGCGCCGGAACAAGGGTCGCCAGGGCCGGCAGATCGTGCACGAGTTGCTGCTCGCCCACCGCGAGGCCGGGAAGCGGGCCTATCTCTAAACGATTTCTCTGTCACGAACTGGTCCAGCGCGGCGAGCTCGACACGTTGAAGACTCGCGCGAGAGCTGGGGCGCTGACCACGATCTCTCCGACGCTTCGAAGGGGGCTGCGCGAGGTTCAGCGCGAGCAGGTCGAGCGTGGGAAGGTTTCCGCGGTGCTCCAGCGGCTCGAGAAGGCGATGAGCTAATGCCCAGGCGAGCAACCGGGACCGTCATCGCCCCAAAGGGCAAGCAGCGAAGTTGGGCGATCCGGTTCACGGCCTACGGCAGGAGGCATTTCGTATCACTTGGCCGTCCGGAGGATGGCTGGGACCGCCAGCGCGCCGAGACCGAGCTCCGCCACGTCTTGGCGGATGTCGAACGGGGCATTTGGCGGCTGCACGAGCCCGAGCAGCTGGTATCCCCCAAGGAAGAGCCAACGTTCCACGAGTTCGCGTCGCAGTGGCTGGAGTCCAACAAGCTCGGATGGGCTGCCCGGACAGCCGCGGACTATCAATGGGCGCTCAGCTACTCGCAGATCCTCGAGGTGGCCGAGGAGTACGACTACGTCGGCCGGAATCCCGCCCGTTCCAAGCGGCGGCGCCTCAAGGTGCCGAGGGTTAAGCGGTCCTGGGTGGAGCCAGAGCAGGTTCCCTCGCTGCTGGAGGGTTCGTCGTCGTACATGCGGCCTGTGGTCGCGACGCTCACCGGCGCTGGACTGCGCGTGAGCGAGGCGGTCGGCCTCGATTGGGCAGACGTGAACTTGGCAACGGGCACACTTCGCGTAGGCAAGGCCAAGACTGATGCCGGCAGCTACCGCGAGGTCGACCTACCCGGGGGGCTTGTAGACGAGCTCACCGAGTGGAAGATGCGAAGCGCCGGCGAGTCGGCCAAGTGGAAGGCACAGAATCTGGGCAGGGACGATCCGGTGTTCCTGAGTACACACGCTGGACGGATCCGCCGCCAGTCGGCCGCCAACGTAGCTCGGAGGCTCAAGACGGCGATCAAGGGCGCGAACCGGCGGCTCGAAAGGCTCGGCGTCGAGCCGATCTCAGAGCGCGTGACGCCCCACTCCCTTCGCCGCACGTTTGCAAGCCTGCGCGCCGCCGCGGGGGACGACCCGGTCTACATCGCCGAACAGCTGGGACACACCGACCCGCGTTTCACCCTGCAGGTCTACACGAAGGCGGTCAAGCGGCGGGCTAAGCTCTCCGGTGAGTACCTGGCCGAGTACGAGCGGGCGCTCGCATGGGCCGCGTTGCCGACGACCGAAAGGGCAGAAAAAGGCAGAATGCCGCTTCCCGGAGGCGACCAACGGCGAGCGAGGCTCGATGAGCAAGCCGCGGACTTGGCTTAATGGAGCGACATACTGAAACTTCGTGGCGCCTTGGCGGAGTGGCTACGCAGCGGCCTGCAAAGCCGTTTACACCGGTTCGATTCCGGTAGGCGCCTTCGGCTTCACAAAGCGAAACAACGCGATCGTCCACATCGATCAGTCGGTCGACTTCCATCTCGTAGCTGGACCACGCCTGGCCAAGCTCGATAAGCCATTTGGTGACCCCTTCTACGCCCCGGTAGGGGTTCTGAGCGTCGGGGATGTCGTGGTCGAAGACCTCGGTGTCGGCGTCGATCCGCTCCCAGATCGGCTGGCCGGTCTGGGTGAAGCGCTCATGCGCCTCCCTGACGATCTCGATGTTCTCCTGCGACATCGCCTACTCCCGCAGCCCGGCGGCTTCGAGGGCCTCCCGGTGGTCAAGGAAGACCTCCGTCCGCGCGACCCGGCCGTCACGGAGCGTCAGGACGTGCGCGGCCGAGATCGCGAGCGCCGCTCCGCTCTGCTTGGCGGTACCCGACACGCGGACGAATGCGACAACCTGAGAGCCCGCGTCGAGGAAGCGCTCGGGCTCGGTGCGCCAGTCGTCCCAGATTTCGTCCATCTGCCGGAACCAACGGCGCGTCCCTTCCAGGCCCCGATAGGAGGACTCGGTGTCGGGATAAGCCGTCGGCGGCACGAGCTCGAAGTCGGGATGGAAGTAGTCGAGGAAAGCTTCGTCGTAGTCGCCCCGCACGACTGCGGCCGCGTCGGGCGCAAGCGAATAGAGCCGCCGCACGATCTCGACGTTCTCCTGCGACATCGCCTACTCCGACAGCCCGGCGGCTTCGAGGGCGTCCTGCTCCTCGTAGAACTCCTGGTAGCGGGCGACCTTGCCGTCCCGGAAGGTGTAGACGGCGTAGATCCGCTGGCTGATGATCCCGCCGCTGAGACTTCCGCGTCCCTCCTCTCGGGCATACACGAGGACCTTGTCGCCGCAGTCAACCATCCGCTCGATCTCGAACCCGTACTCCTCGAAGCTCTCAAGCCAGCGCTCGAAGGACTCGCGCACGCCCTCGTAGCCCCGGTAGACACGCCGGTCGGCTCGCCGCGGATCCTCCACCCACTCGATGTCCGGGTCGCACATCCGCGGAATCAGCTCGGGCAGGGCGTCGAGCAGCGTCTGCTTGTCCATCTCCTTGGCTCCGGCGAACAGGCCCTCAAGGAGCTCCACGTTCTCCTGCGACATCGCCTACGCAGTATCTCGCGGACAGGGGGAGGGTCAAAGCGCCGCCGCCGTGGTCACGCAGACCGCCGGGTAGCTCGCTGCGAAAAAAACCCGTATTTATCGGCGGAGAGGCGGACGCTTCTGCTTTCACACGAAAGCAGAAGTCGATACTTTCGACCTGACTCAGTGTTCGGACTCGTGATCGCGAATCTCCGGGGAGAAAGGCATGAAGACCAGAAGGCTGTTGGCTGTATCTACCGTCCTGGCCGTCTGCGGGGCACTTGCGCTGCCGAGCATGGCGAGCGACCGAGCGCGCTCGGGCGTGACCATCCACCACCGCGGCCACCACTTCTACGGATACGTCTTCAGCACTAAACCGCATCGCTGCGCGCGACTGCGCAAGGTCAGGTTGTTCAAGCAGGACGGAAAGACGCAGGATCAGAGCTTCAACATCGGGCGTACGGATAGCGCCGCCACCTCCCAGGGAAACGGGGAGTACAGGTGGCGAGTGGTGATAGAGGATTCAGGATTGAACCGCGGGAGGTTCTTCGCGCGGATTCACCGGACTGCGGGTTGTCAGGAAGACTCGAGCCGCACGATTCGAGTTCGGTAGTCACCTTCTGAAAAGCAGAAGCGTCACTTTCACGCGAAAGCAGAAGTCTGCAAGTCCCCTATGCCGGGTGGGCGCCCGATCGGCTTCGATAGCTCTGAGTTGGTCTGATTTGCTTCGCCTTGGTGCCCAGACGGTGCCCGCTCAGACTCGAACGCCTCGGCCAGCTTCGCGGCGTCGTCGCGCCTCGGCTTGTGGTGGAGGTAGCGCTGCGTGGTCGAGTAGAACCCGTGCCTGAGCAGGGCTGAGCGCGACCCCCTCCAACGCGACGTTCTGCCTGCAAAGCCGTTTACACCGGTTCGATTCCGGTAGGCGCCTCTACCCCGGGTGCTCTGGATGCCCATCGATCGCTACGGTTGTCGCGTGGACACCGACCGCGCCCGAGAGTTGCTGGCCCAGGAGCGGGAGCGCATCGAGGGTGCGATCGCCAACCTGCGGGGTGAGGAGCCGGAGGAGGCCGACGACCGGGTTGAGCCCGGCGACGAGGCCGACGAGGGCCTCTACCAGGACGAGTTCGATGCCGGCCGCGCCCAGGACTACGAGGATCAGCGCGCAGCGCTCGAGCGTGCCGAGGCGCGGCTCGAGGCCGGGACCTACGGGCTGTCCGTGGTGAGCGGGGAGCCGATCCCCGACGCCCGGCTCGAGGCCTATCCGCTGGCGGAGCGCACCGTCGAGGAGGAGCCCGGCGGCTCTTCCGGCTGAGGCCGACCTCGCCGCTTGACTGAGGCCCCTACCATGAGGCCAAGTGGTGGGGGTGAGGGAGCGTCGGTTCGGGCTGATCGCGTGCGCAGTCGCCGCGGCGGCCGCGGTCGCGCTGCTCGCGTCGCCGTTCGCGTCGGCGCTACGGACACGCCCGGGCCTACCAAGGTCAATGACAAGCACGGGCGGTTCATCCCGATCGCGAATCAGGTGCCGCACGTCAACGGCGCCTACATCGACAAGCGCATCAAGCGCAACCTGATCTGGCTCGCCGATCACTTCCGGATCTACGTGACCGAGGGGTTCGCCGGGAAGCTTCCGAACGGAAAGAAGGTCGGCTGCCCGAAGTGCCACGTCGAGGACTCCGAGCACAAGATCGGCCTCGCGGTCGACATCGTCCCGCTCCACAACGACTGGTCGGGCCACTGCAATAAGCGGTGGGCCTCCGTCTCCAAGCTCGCCAAGTGGGCGGAGCCGAAGCAGAACGAGCCCCTGCCGCCGTTCCGCTGGGTGGGCTACGACGGCGACGAGAACCACGGGTGCGGCAACCACCTGCACCTCTCCTGGAACCACGACGACAGGTACAAGCGGAACAAGCCTTCGAGGTGGGTCGAGGTCTTCAAGGTCCGCCGCAAGAGCCAGAAGCGTGCGCCGGCCACTTCCACGCAGGCTTCGCGGACCGAGCCGCCCAAGGGCGCCCTCCGGCATTTCGAGTCCGAGCCCGCGGCCCGGTAAGGCTCAGGCCAGCTCGGTCGCCGCGGCCGGCTTGAGGTCGCGCCAGCGGCGCTCGAAGGGCAGGCGCCAGGTGTGTGGCGCGATCAGGTCGCGGATCGCGCCCGGGCCCCAGGTGCCCGGGGCGTAGGGCTGGACCTCGGAGGGATGCTCGAGCACGGGCATCGAGATCTCCCAGAGCCGCTCGATCCCCTCGGCCGTCGTGAACAGAGTGTGGTCGCCGTTCATCGCGTCGCGGATCAGGCGCTCGTAGGCCTCCAGCGTGTCGTCCTCTGAGTGCACCTCGTGGAGGGAGAACTGCATGCTCACCTTCTCGAGATTGAGGCTCGGCCCCGGCTGCTTGCCGTAGAAGGACAGCGAGAGGCGGGACGATTCGTCGAGGTCGAAGGTGAGGTGGTCGGGCCCGTACTTGCCCACGCCGGACCCCGCCGGGAACATGCTCTGCGGCGGCTCGCGGAAGGCGATCGAGATGATGCGAGCGTTCTCGGCCATCTCCTTGCCGGTGCGCAGGTAGAAGGGGACGCCCGACCAGCGCCAGTTGTCGACCCAGGCCTCGAGCGCGACGAACGTCTCGGTCCGCGAGTCCGGTGCCACGCCCTTCACGTCTCGATAGCCCTCGTACTGCCCCCGGACCACCCGCTCCGGGTTGATCGGGCGCACGGTGCGAAAGACCTTGTTCTTCTCCTCGGTGATCGCAACCGGGGCGAGCGCGGTGGGCGGTTCCATCGCGACGAATCCCATGATCTGGAAGAGGTGTGTCACGACCATGTCGCGATAGGCGCCCGTCTTGTCGTAGAAGGCGCCGCGCGTGCTGACGTCGAGCGTCTCCGGGACGTCGATCTGGACGTGGTCGATGTGATTGCGGTTCCAGATCGGCTCGAAGAGGCCGTTGGCGAACCGCAGCGCGAGGATGTTCTGCGCCGCCTCCTTGCCGAGGAAGTGGTCGATGCGGAAGATCTGCGACTCGTCAAAGACCTCGTGCACCCTCCTGTTCAGCTCGCGGGCGCTCTCGAGGTCGGTCCCGAACGGCTTCTCCATGATCACCCGGGCCCTCTCGGCAAGGCCGGCCTCGCCAAGGGTCTTGATCACGTCGGCGGCCGCGTTCGGCGGCACGCTCAGGTGGTAGAGCCGACGGGGCTCCCCCGGCAGCTCGCTCTCCTCGTGCCTCACGGCCGCCGCCAGCGCCGCGGGGCCCGCGCTCTGCGAGACGTAGCTGAGCCTTGCCGCGAACTCCTCGAGCCCCGCAGGGTCCTCAACCTTGCGACCGAACTGCGCGCAAGCATCGGTCGCGAGCGCGCGGAAGCCGTCGTCGTCGAGGTCCTCGAGCGAGGTCCCGATGATGCGGCAGTCGGGGATGAGGCCTGCCTCGCTCAGATGACGGAGTCCGGGCAGGAGCTTTCGCTTCGCCAGGTCCCCGGCGGCGCCGAAGAGCACGACGACGTGGGGCTCAAGGGGGGGAAGGACGACAGGCGAAACGTCTCTCGGCCCGTTGTGGGAAGCCACGCCCGCAACCTATCTCAGCCGGCCCGCCGCCCGGTTACGGGCTTGAAACCAGGCGGGGCTGAGCGAGAGTGCAACGCCGTGACCGGCGGGCGACCGGCCGGTGTAGGACCATTGTCGGGTGGACGAGGAGAGTCAGCAACCGCATCGAGGGATTGGCGCCCGGATGGCGAGGGCCTTTGGCCGCCGCTCGCCCGAATCGGGCAAGCCTGAGCTGGAGCCGCCGCCCGCGGTGGCACCGCCGCCGTCGGAGCCGATTCCCCCCGCTGACTCCGAATGGCTCGACGCGGCGATCGACCAGTTCGAGAGCCGCATGGCCGAGGTCCTGCGGCAGGCCGGCGATGAGCTCTACGCGCAGGTCGAGCGGGACCTGGCCAGGACCGAGGAGCGGTTGCGTGAGACCGAGGAGCGGATCGAGCTGAACGTGGCCGAGCGCCTGGAGGGCGCGGTGGCCGAGGTGCGAGTCCGGGGCGACGCGCAGGTCGCCGACGAGATCCAGCGCGTGAAGGAGACGGCTGAGACCCCGCTGGCCACGATCCGGAAGGTCCGGGCCGAGGCCGTCCAAGAGGCCGAGGCGGCCTCCGCCCGCGCCGACAAGTCGGCGACCAAGGCGGCGGCTCAGATCGAGGCCGCCGCCCAGAAGCTCGGCGTGCGGGTGCGCCGGCAGGAGCTGAAGCTCGTTCGCGAGGAGACCTCGAAGCGTATGACCGGCGCGCTCGACCGCCTCGAGCGCCAGGCCGAGGTGAAGATGGCGGAGATCGAGGCCGTGAGGGCGGAGACAGAGGACCTGCTTGCGCAGATCGACGAGCGCGTGACCTCCGCGGTCGAGGCGGCGGACGAGCTCGACCGACGCCTGGCGGCGACCGGCGAGCGGCTGACCGCGGCCGAGACCCGTGCCGAGGCAACCGCGTCGCTGGTGGCGGAGGCGATGGAGAGGCTCGAGGACGCCATGGCCAGGGTGGAGGATGCGGAGCGCGGGCTGCTGGAGGTGTCCGAGCGCGCGGGCAGCACGGCCAAGCGCATCGCCGAGCTGGGCGAGTTCGCCGAGCGCGCGGTCGACTGGGAGGGGAGGATGGCGGCTGCCACGCGGACCGAGGCCGACGCTGCTCAGCGGATCACCGAGGCCGAGCGGCGCCTCCTCGATCGCATCGATCCCGGCGCCAGCTCGAACTAGGAACAGGCAGGGTTGCTCCTTCTTCTCGGGATCCTCGCCCTGATCGTCTTCGGGCTGCCGTGGGGGCTCGTCGCGCTGTTCGCGGCGCTCTGCCTCGAGATTCTCGAGTACCTCTTCTGGAAGCGCTTCCTTCGCCGGTACCGGCTCCGGAGCGGGCCGGAGACGATCGTCGGGCAGACGGCGACCGTGATCGACGAGTGCGCCCCGGAGGGCCGGGTCCGCTTTCAGGGGGAGATCTGGAACGCGCGCGCGAGCGATCCGCCGATCGCCGAGGGCGAGCCGGTCAGGATCACCGCGGTCAACGGCCTGACGCTCGGCATCGAGCGCGACGGTTAGTCGGCTAGCCGGCTAGTGGTTGTCGGTTGTTGTGGATCTGACGACCGGTTAGCCTGCCGGCCGCCTCTGGAGGAGAGAGGCCTGGCCCGGGCCGCGAACAGGGACGCGGGGACGCCATCGGGCTCTCGTTGTCCTTCCCCAAGAAATCGAGGAGGCATCAATGCGAAAGCTCACAGTGGCCCTGTCGCTGTCCGCCATGGCCTTGCTGGGTCTCGCCCTTGCCGGTTCGGCGTCTGCCGCGACCAGCGGCGGCTGTCATCTGCAGGGCCAGGCCAGCTTCAACCCCGGGCTGAACAGCTCCAGCCGGCCGTTCACCTACAGCTTCGGCGGGCAGCTCTCGAACTGCCAGTCGAACACGGCGGGGACGCCGGCAAGCGGCTCGGTCGAGGCCGGCAGGGTCTACACGGACTCCACCGGCCAGCAGTTCCAGGAGCCCGTTTCGACCGGCACCGGCGGCTGCACGAACAGCACCACCGCCGGTACCGCGATCGTCACCTGGGCGGACGGCACGGTGACCGTCGTTCAGTACACGACGACCGGTGCGGCCGCGGCCGTCAAGCTCGACGGGACCGTCGCCCCGAGCGTGACGCTCGCGGCGATCAACCCGCAGCCGGGCCAGCCGACGTCGACCACGATCTCGACGACCCGGTTCGCCGGCGCGAAGGCGCTCGGCGGCCTGACGTTCCAGCCACCCGATCCGACCGCCTGCAACACGCCCGCCGGCGTTACCGCGGCGGCGATCGACGGTGTGATCGCCCTCAACGGCTAGGCGTAACAGCACGGAAAAGGGCCCCATGGAAGGGGCCCTTTTTTTCCGAAGGACGTGCCGCCAGCGATGCGGCCGCTGGCCCGTCGGTCCTTAAGTCTCTTGCCATCCCTATCGGCGATGGCTTGCACTAACTTAACACCTCCTTTCGCGAAAGGTTTCGGTACTCCTCGGAAAATGTGCGCGCTTGCATTTATCGCACTTTGCTGGGATTTCTACGAATCGGCGCACGGCGGTGTCCGCAGGGGTGCAAACCGGACAATTGTGAGCGTTTACTCGCAACGCATCAGGCGGGCGTAGGATGGCGTCGTGCGGTACCTGATCACCGGCGGCTCGGGATACATCGGCTCCCGGCTGACCGAGATCCTCGTCGCGCGCGACGACGTCGAGGGGATCGTTGACCTGGACGTTCGTCCACCGGCGAGCCCGCAGGCGAAGACCACGTTCGTGCGTGGTGACGTGCGTGACGCCGAAGCGATCCGCGAGCTGCTCGAGCGGCAGCGGCCTAACGCGCTCATCCACCTGGCCTTCGTCCTCAACCCGATTCGAGACGAGGCCCGGATGTACGACATCGACGTCAACGGGACCGCGGCGGTGCTTCGCGCCGCGTCCGAGGCTGGGACGGAGCAGGTCCTGGTGACCTCGTCGGCCACCGCGTACGGCGCCTTCGCGGACAACCCGAAGCCGATCGCCGAGGACTGGCCGGTCCGGGGTCAGCCCGGCTTCTCGTACGCGCGCCACAAGGCCGACGCCGACCGGAGCTGCCAGCTGTGGGGTCTGGAGCATCCCGATCGCGTGATGTCGATCGTCAGGCCGTGCATCGTCTTCGGGCCGAAGGTCGACAACTACATCTCGCGCACGTGGGAGAACTCGAGCTTCTTCCCGATCCTGGACGGGGTCGACGAGGAGTTCCAGCTCGTGCACGAGGACGACGTCGTCAGCGCGATCATCGGGCTCCTCGATGCCAGGGCAGGCGGCGTCTTCAACGTCGCGGGCGATGGCACGCTGACCTGGGGGGAGTCGGCGGAGCTGATCGGCCTCAAGACCCGCGTCATGTCGATGAAGACGACCCGCCGCATCTACGCAGCGGCATGGGCGCTGCATGCGCCGCGGGTCGAGTCGCCGCCGGGCAATCTCAACTTCCTCCGCTATCCGTGGGTAGTCTCGAACGAGAGGCTCAAGAGCGAGATCGGCTGGCAGCCGACGGCCACGACGCGCGAGGTGTTCGTCGAGACGATGCACGCGAAGGGGCTCGTAGCGACCCGCCAGTAGGATGGACCGCTCGATGAACGGATTCAACGAGCTCTCGATTGCAGGACGCGTTGCGACCCCCGGTGACTCCGACTGGGACGCCGCCCGGGCGGCATGGAACCTCGCGGCGGATCAGAACCCTGTTGCGGTGGCCTTCACCGAAAGCGCCGACGACGTCGCCAAGGTGGTGGACTTCGCCGGCCGGAACGACCTGAGGGTCGCGGGCCAGGGGACCGGGCACGGCGCCGTCGCCCTCGGGCCGCTCGACGACACGATCCTCCTGAAGACCGAGCGCATGCGCGACGTCGAGGTCGACCCCGGCTCGCAGACAGCCACGATCGGCGCAGGCGTGCTGGTCGAGGAGCTCGGCGCGGCCGCACAGGCCCACGGCATGTGCTCCATGCCCGGGTCCTCGCCCAACGTGGGAGTCGTGGGCTACACGCTCGGAGGCGGCCAGAGCTGGCTCGGCCGTCGGTACGGCTTCGCGTGCAACCGCGTCAACGCGATCGACGTCGTGACCGCTGACGGCGAGCAGCGCCACATCGACGCCGACAACGAGCCCGACCTGTTCTGGGCGCTGCGTGGAGGCGGCGGCGGCTACGCGATCGTCACCGGCCTTCACGTCAACCTGCTTCCCATCTCCGAGCTTTACGCGGGCGCCCTGGTCTTTCCGGCCGAGCTCGGCGCCGACGCGCTGCGGGCCTGGCGGGAATGGGCCGCTTCGGTCTCGGACGACGTGACCTCGATCGGCCGCTTCCTGCGACCACCGCCGATTCCCGACGTGCCGGAGCCTCTGCGCGGCCGGTTGCTCTTGACCTTCGACGCCGCGTGCATCGGCAGCCAGGAGGAGGGCGAGGCGACGATCGCGCCGCTGCGGGAGCTAGGCGAGCCGATCATGGACACCTTCGGCCAGATTCCGGCGGAGGGCCTCTCGAGGATCCACATGGACCCGGAGCCGCCCGTGCCCGGGATGGGCCACTACCGGCTCCTCTCGGATCTACCCGATCAGGCCATCGACGCGTTCGTGGGCGCGGCGGGGCCGGACGCCGGCTCGCCACTGCTTCTCGCGGAGCTCCGCCAGCTCGGCGGCGCTCTCGCCCGGCCGGACGAGAACGGCGGCGCGCTCTCGGCGCTCGACGCCAACTTCGCGATGTTGGGGGTCGGAATGCCGATGAGCCCAGAGCTCGGGCAGGCGATCGAGGCCTCCCTGGACGCCCTCCACGAGACGATGCAGCCCTGGGCGGCGGAGGGCGGCTACATCAACTTCGCGGAGCGGCCCTGCGACGTCGACGCGATTCTGCCGCCGGAGACTTGCTCCCGGCTGCATGAGGTCAAGGACCGCTGGGACCCGGACGGGATGATCGTCGCGAACCACGCTCTCTCCGTCACGGCCGCCTGAGCGGTCCCCTGTCGGCGGATAAACTCGTGGGTCCTTCGGGCGCTTAGCTCAGTTGGGAGAGCGCCAGCTCGACAAGCTGGAGGTCACTGGTTCGAGCCCAGTAGCGCCCACTCCGCCCTGCCTATCTCCGCGCTGTCCATTTCAAACACGGCGATCCCGATGACGCATAAGCGGTTAGGATCACCGCGGGCAACAGCAGGCCTGCCCGGCCACGGCTGAGGTCCCCCGGCGCCGAATAGCTGATGTTGGGTAAAGGATGATTTGGACTGAGAAGAACATGAACCAAAAGCCGTTCGAGGCCACCGAGGAAGTCGTTCGCAACGCATGGGTGATCACCATCGTGGGCGAGCTCGACATCGCCACGAGTCCCAAGGTGCGCGAGCTCCTGAGCGAGGCCGCCCGGGACGAGGATCGACCGCTCGTGATCGACCTGACCGGCTGCGAGTTCGTCGACTCGACCGGGTTGGCAACCCTGCTGCACGGCGCGAAGCCGGCGCAGAACGGGGAGTCCAACGTGGCGCTGGTCTGCACCGGCGGCGAGGTCAGGAAGCTGCTCGAGCTGACGGCGATCGACCGGACGATTCCCGTCTACGACACGCTTGACTCGGCGATCGACGCGGTACTGGCCTAGCGCTGACCGGCCGGGACATCACGGTCGCGGTGTATCGTGCCGCGTCGTTCATGTCGCCGCTTGAGATCATCACGGAGGAGGGGGAGGGCCAGACTCGCATCGCCCTGGTCGGCGAGCTCGACATTGCGAGCGCGCCGCAGTTCGAGGAGGGTCTGGTGAAGGTGGAGGCGGACGCTCCCGATGTGCTGGTCCTGGATCTCCGCAAGGTCGAGTTCATCGACTCGACCGGGCTGCGCGCCGTCATCTCGGCCGACGAGCGGGCGCGGTCTGGGGGGCGCCGCTTGGTGATCATCCGCGGCACCACCGCGGTCGAGCGGGTGTTCAGCGTGACCCAGCTCGACCAGCGGCTCGAGATCGTCGACGACCCGGCGTCGGTCTAGGCCTCGCTCGGACCCCTACGCGGGGTTGACGAGCGTCAGGCTCAGGATCTCGCCGTCCGGCGAGCCCTCGATCTGATGCTCCTTCGTGAGGCGCTCGAGCACCGGCGGCAGGTCGCCCAGCGCGGAGGCATCCATGATCCTGTTGGCACCGCCCTCCTGCAGGGGCCCGACGCGGACGACAAGCTCCTCCGGGGGTGAGTCGATCCCGAGCTGGATGTTGGCGCCCACGATCACCCGCGGCACGTTGGCGGCGAGCGAATCGGTGACGAGCTGTGCCTCGGAGATGCCCTCCAACGAGAAGTCCGCCCGCGCGGCGAGCATCGCGATCACCCGCCCGAGCACCGGTGCCGCCAGCGGCCCGGCGGAAACGGCGATCACGAGCTCTCCAGGCGGCCTGCGGATCTCGTCGTCGTCGGGTGGCAGGTCGCGGATCCAGGACTCGCTCTCCCCGTTGAGGGAGAAGGCCATCCTCACCTCGGTGCCCTGGTCGACGCCGCCGTGGAACTCGACCCGGTCGCTCAGCGTCTGGATCAGCGACAGCCCCAGCCCCTGGACCTCGAGGCCCGGCTCCGGCGCCTTCGGCCGAATTCCCACGCCGTCGTCGCGAACCACGACCTCGAGCTCGGAGTCCTGCACGCAGAGGTAGACCTCGAGCGGGCCGTGCTCGCCCTCGTACGCGTGCACGACGACGTTATTGCACGCCTCGCTGACGGCGGTGTTGATGTCGAGTAGGCGCGACTCGCTGAGTCCCAGCACCTCGATCGCCCCGGCGAGGGCCTGTCGGATGACCGCCACGTTCTCCGGACGGCTGGGGAGAACGATCCGGAACTCCGGCTTGGTGCTCGTCTTGGTCGGCAGGTCAGCGCCAGAGCTCATGAGAAGGGACATTATGGCCGCCGCCGTTCGGCACTGCCAAGGTTCTCGGTCAGCGGAATACCCGCGAGTCGAGGCACCAAACGGCGCGCGCGGTGTCGTGCACGGAATGCGCCGCATCGCGACCCTGGCTGCGCCGGCTTCTATGCTCGCCGGCCAATGCTGGGGACGTACGCCTCCTTCGCGGCCATCCTCATCGCCTCGGGCTGCGTGGGGCAGGCCGTGTTTCGCGCGTGCGGGCGGCGGAGGTGGTCGTGGCTCTCCCCGGCGGTAGGGCTCGCGGTGATCACCGCGGTCGCCTGGGGGACAGTGCGTCTCCCGGGCGATGGCAATGCTGCCGCGATCGCCATCGGGGTCCTTGTCGTCGCATCCGTGGCCTTCCTGTTCGGCCGGGTAGCCGGGCTCCGCCCCGCGGTGGCGGTCGGCCTCCCACCGCTCATCGGCGCGGTGATCGCCGCCTCCCTGCCCTTCATCGTCGAACGCCGGTTCGGGATCCTGGGGACGAGCCTCAACCCGGACATGTCCCAGCACCTGTTCGCCTCCAGCCGCCTGGCGCACGGCGAGGGCTCGCGCCTCCTGACCCAGGGATATCCGCTCGGTCCGCACTCGCTGGTCGTGGCCACGTCGAAGGCGACCGGCGCGAGCCTGGTGCATGCGTTCGACGGCCTGACGCTGGCGATCGCGGCATGCGCGACGCTCGCGCCGCTGGCCCTGCTGGAGCGGTTCGCGCTCTGGCGGCGCACGGCGGCGGCGCTGCTCGTCGGGCTCCCGTACCTGGTCGCCTCCTACCTGATCCAGGGCGCCTTCAAGGAGACGATGGAGGCGCTCTGGGTACTTGCCTTCGCGATCGGCCTGCACGAGCTGTCGCGATCGACGCTCGTCCCCGGGGCGCGGCGAGGGCCACTGGTGGCGGTTCCGCTCGCGGCGCTCGCGATCGGCAGCGTGTACTCCTACAGCTTTCCCGGGCTCCTCTGGCTCGCCGGCGCCGCCGGCCTTTGGGCGGTCGTCGAGATCGCGATCAAGGTGCGGCGCCGCTCGCGGTCGGCGGCGCGGGCGCTGGTGCGAAACGCTGCGCTCCCGGCAGTGGTGGCAGTGGGAGTCCTGGTCGCGGTGGCGGCGCCGGAGATCGGGCGGATGGTCAACTTCGCGAGCTTCGAGACCTTCAACCCGCCCGGGGCCGGGCTCGGCAACCTCTTCAACCCGATCTCGCCGCTCGAGGCCCTCGGGATCTGGTCGTCGGGTGACTTCCGTCTCGACCCGGGCGATGGTGCGGTCCCGGCCTTCGGCTACTACCTTGGCGAGCTGCTCGGGCTGGCGGCGCTGGCCTACGGGCTCGTCTGGTGGCTTCGCCGCTCCGAATGGGCGGTGCCGTCGGCACTTGCCGTGGCGGTGGTCCTCTACGCCTACGCCCACTTCGCGGGCACTCCGTATCAGGCGGCCAAGGCGACGGTGATCGCGGCCCCGCTCACGATGCTGATCGCCGCGCGCTCGCTGCTCTCGCCGGAGCAGCTCGTCGAGCTGGGCGCGATACGTGGCGCCGTCGGCCGCACCCGAACGGGCCTGTCAGGGGTCTACTTACGCTGGCAATCGCTCCTGAAGACGGTGCTGGCGACCCTGTTCTGCGTCGCCGCTGGGGCCTGCTCGGTGTTGGCGCTCGTGAACGGGCCTGTCGGCCCATCGACCTACACGCCGGCGCTCACCGAGCTGCGTCCCGAGCTTCGGAGCGGGTCGACGCTCGTGCTGCTGCCTCGGCACACGCTCGTCGACGAGCACGGATGGGACTACGTCGTGTGGGAGCTTCGGGGAGGGCGAGTGTGCGTCGCAGCTCACAATGCGGGCCGGGCCGAGCCGCCCCCGCCCGGAATCACGCATGTGATCACTCCCCAGCAGTCCATCCCTCCATATACGAGGCTGCGGGTGGAGCGGCAGGCTGGTCCCTACACGCTGTGGGCGCGCCATCCGGCTCCCAAGGGCCACGGGCCATGTGACCTGATCGCGCCAGGCGCCCGCGCGAACCCGGCCGGCGACTAGCATGGCGCCGCATGGCGCCGATCACCGTAAAGCTTCCCGACGGCTCTCCGCTGGAGCTGGATGACGGCGCCACCGGCGCCGATGCGGCGGCCGCGATCGGGCCGCGGCTCGCCAAGGACGCGCTCGCGGTCCGGGTGAACGGCGAGGTTCGCGATCTCGCCGCGCCCCTCGTCGACGGCGAGGAGATCGACATCGTCACCCCGGGGCGCCCGGACGCGCTTGATGTCCTTCGGCACGACACCGCGCACGTGCTGGCGACGGCGGTGCTCGACCTGTGGCCCGGGACGAAGGTCTCGATCGGTCCCCCGATCGCCGACGGCTTCTATTACGACTTCGAGTTCCCCGACGGGTTTCGCCCGTCCGACTCCGACCTGGAGCGGATCGAGCAGGCGATGGCGGCCCACGTGAAGGCCGACGAGTCGTTCGAGCGCTCGGAGATCTCGTCCGCCGACGCGATCGAGCGCTTCAAGCGCGAGGACCAGCCGTACAAGGTCGAGCTGATCGAGGACCTCGTGCGCGACGAGGGGACCGAGATGGTGTCGCTCTACCAAAACGGCCCGTTCGTCGACCTGTGTCGCGGGCCGCACGGGCCCTCGACGGGCCGGATCAAGGCGTTCAAGCTCAACTCAGTCGCCGGCGCTTACTGGCGCGGCGACGAGAACCGCCAGATGCTGACCCGGATCTATGGCACGGCCTTCTTCTCCAAGAAGGACCTCGACGAGCACCTTGAGCGCCTGGAGCAGGCGCGCGCCCGCGATCACCGCCGCCTCGGCCCGCAGCTAGGCCTGTTCACCCTGCTCCCCGACGCCCCGGGGATGCCGTTCTGGCTGCCGCAGGGGACGGTGCTCCTGCGGCTGGTCGAGCGGGAGGTGCGCAAGCACCTCGAGGCCGGTGGCTACGAGGAGATCAAGACTCCGCACGTGCTCGACGAGGACCTGTGGCACCGGTCGGGTCACTGGGACAACTACGCCGAGAACATGTTCTTCACCGAGGTCGAGGGGCGGCGGTTCGCGCTCAAGCCGATGAACTGCCCGGGCGCCTGCCTGGTCTTCGGTTCGGAGCGCCACTCCTACCGCGACCTGCCGCTGCGCCTCGCGGAGTTCGGGCTCGTGTCGCGAAACGAGCGCGAGGGGGTGCTCCACGGCCTGCTCCGGGTCCGGGCGTTCACGCAGGACGACGCCCACGTCTTTTGCACGCTCGACCAGATCGGTGACGAGGTGGACGCGATCTGCTCGGCGATCGACCAGCTGTACGCGCGCTTCGGCTTTGATCAGGTCCGCGTTGAGCTCTCCACTCGTCCCGACAAGTCCATTGGCACGGACGAGCAATGGGAGCGTGCTGAGGGCGCCCTGCGCGAGGCGCTCCAGCGCCAGGGGCGGGAGTACGAGGTGAGCCCGGGGGAGGGGACGTTCTACGGGCCGAAGATCGACTTCCACATCACCGACGCGCTCGGCCGCTCGTGGCAATGCGGCACGTGCCAGATCGACTTCCAGATGCCCGAGCGCTTCGACCTCACCTACCAGGGCGAGGACAACGCCGAGCACCGGCCGGTGATGATCCACCGCGCGCTGCTCGGCTCGCTGGAGCGATTCGTGGGGATCCTCGTTGAGCACTATGCGGGGCGGTTTCCGACCTGGCTCGCTCCGGTGCAGGCGACGATCCTGCCGGTGGCCGACCGCCACAACGCGTACGCCGCTCAGGTGGCGTCGCGCCTGCGGGACGCGGGCGTGCGGTGCGCCGTCGACGACCGCTCCGAGTCCGTGGGCAAGAAGATCCACGACGCCGAGGTCGGGAAGTACCCCTACATGCTCGTGGTGGGCGATCGCGAGGAGTCGGAGGGCGCGGTCTCGGTCCGCTCGCACGCCGAGGGGGACCGGGGCGCCGAATCGATCGACGCGTTCGCCACGCGGATCGAGCGTGAGGTCTTCGATTCCTAGGCGTCTATACTGGCCCGCAGTGAGGGGCACCTATTCCAAGCGCGGTCGCTGAGCGCCCGTGCCCCCTGCTGTTTCGTCTCCTCTCCCTATCCCGCCCGAGCATCGCTAGCTTGACGCGCACCTACTCCCAGTTCTAGTGGCGAATCCGCGCTTCGACCGGTCGCCCCCCGAACGTGACCAGACGCGGATCAACGAGCGGATCCGCGTCTCCGAGGTCAGGCTGATCGACGAGGAGGGAAACCAGGTGGGGATCGTCCCCACCGAGCAGGCGATGGAGCGCGCCGCCGAGAAGGACCTCGATCTGGTCGAGGTCGCGGCCGACGCGCGCCCGCCGGTTGCCCGCCTGCTCGACTACTCCAAGTACCGCTACGAGCAGGAGCAGAAGGCGAAGCAGGCTCGCAAGCACCAGCAGCAGATCAACGTCCGCGAGATCAAGCTGCGCCCCAAGATCGCCGTACACGACTACGAGACCAAGAAGGGCCACGTCGAGCGATTTCTTCGCCAGCACGACAAGGTCAAGGTCACGATCATGTTCCGCGGGCGCGAGCAGGCCCATCCCGAGCGGGGGCGCCAGCTCCTTCGCCGCCTCTTCGAGGACATCGAGGATCTGGCGGTCATCGAGTCGGAGCCCCTCCAGGAGGGCCGCAACATGAGCATGATGCTCGCGCCGGCGCGGACCAGGCAGGCCGAGGCCGAGGCCGACGGCCAGGCAAGTGCCGACGACTCAGAGGCCGACGCCCCCGAGGGCGGCGCCGAGCGTTCCGCAGCCTAGGCTGCGACCGACCCGCAAGCTCCCGACCCGCAGCGGTCGTCTGCTTCAATAGTCCGTCCCGTGCCGAAGATGAAGACACACTCGGGAACCAAGAAGCGGTTCCGCAAGAGCGCCACCGGCAAGCTTCGCGGCCGGCGCGCCTACTCCAGCCACATCCTGGAGAAGAAGTCGCCGAAGCGGAAGCGGCGCATGTCCAAGCCCACCGAGGTGGCGGCGTCCGATCGCAAGCGCGTGCGGACCCTCTTGGCGGGGAAGGGCGACTAGCTCATGGCTCGCGCCACGAACGCCGTCGCCCGGAAGCGGCGGAAGAAGAAGGTCCTGAAGGAGGCCAAGGGCTACTTCGGCCGCAAGCACTCGAGCTACCGGCTCGCGAACGAGCAGGTCATGCGCTCCGGTGCCTACGCGTACCGCGACCGGCGCACCCGCAAGCGCGACTTCCGGCGTCTGTGGATCATCCGGATCAACGCCGCCGCCCGGCGCGAGGGCATGAGCTACTCGCAGTTCATGCACGGCCTCAGCGAAGCCGGCGTCGTGGTCAACCGCAAGATGCTCGCCGACATCGCCGTGCACGATCCCGAGGCGTTCCGCCGATTTGCCGAGCTAGCCCGGGAGGCCATCGCGGCTTAGACGCGACGGCTCCATTCGAACCTCCCGGGCGACTTGCAGGTGCAGGTCGCCCTTTTTGTTTCCTGACGAGATGATCACCAGCCCCCACAACGAGAAGCTCAAGCTCATTCGCAAGCTCCAGGCCCGGAAGCACCGGGAGCGCTCGGGCCTGTTCGCCGCGGAGGGGGAAGACCTCACGGACGCGGCCGAGCGGGTCGGGGCGGCGGTCGAGTTCGTCCTCGTGGCGGGTCAGGACGTCGAGCCCGAGTTGCTGGACGCCGTCAGCGAGCTCGGCTCGGGCACTCGCGTGATCGGGGTCTACCGCCAAAGCTGGAGCCCGCCCGGGGGCGACCTGAGCGTCTATCTGGAGGGCGTCCGGGATCCGGGGAACGTCGGGACGATCTTCCGGACCGTCCACGCCCTCGCCGATGGGCCGTTGGTCCTCGGGCCCGGCTGCGCCGATCCCTATTCGCCGCGAGCGGTCCGGGCCAGCATGGGGTCGGTGTTCGCCCGGCCGCCGGCGAGGGCTGCACTCGCCGAGCTCGAGGGATTCAAGCTCGCGCTCGACGGCAGCGCGGGCGCGGTCCTCGGAGAGGTGGACCTTCGGACGCCGCTCATCCTGTGCCTGGGCGGGGAGCGGGAGGGGTTGCCCGCCGACGCCATCGCCGGGGCCGACGCCACCGCGCGGATCCCGATGCGGTCCGACGCTCCCGACTCACTGAACGTGGCGAGCGCGGCCGCCGTGGGCCTGTACGAGGTCGCGAATAGGATGGCCGACCGTGCCTGACCTCCAGGGAAAGATCTCGGAGCTCTCTCAGGAGGCGGAGGCGGCCATCGGGGCGGCGTCCGATGCCGCCGAGCTGGAGGAGCTGCGCGTTCGCTATCTGGGCCGCAAGGCCGAGCTGACCGGCATCCTGCGCGGGATTGGCGAGCTCCCGGCCGCGGAGCGCGGGCCGGCGGGGCAGGCGGCCAACGCCGCACGGCAGGCGCTGGAAGCACAGCTCTCCGAGCGGCTCGCGGCGCTCGAGGTCGGGCAGCTCGAGGCGGGGCTGGCGGCGGAGTCGATCGACGTCACCCTGCCGGGGACGCCGACGATCCCGGTCGGAGCGCGGAACCTCCTGATCCGCACCATGCGCGAGATCGAGGACGTCTTCGTCGGCCTCGGCTATCGCGTCATGGAGGGCCCGGAGGTCGAGCTCGACTACTACAACTTCACCGCGCTCAACCACCCGCCCGGCCACCCGGCCCGGATGGCGCAGGACACCTTCTACGTCGACCCCGCGACGCTCGACCCGGACCTGCGCCTGGCGCCCGCTCCCACGATGCCGGGCTCCGACGCGGACGGGCCAGCGCTGCCGCCCGGCCCCGAGGACGTCGTGCTCCGCACCCACACGTCGCCGATGCAGGTGCGGGCGATGGAGAGCCAGGGCCCGCCGATCTTCATCGTGGTGCCGGGCCGCTGCTATCGCAGCGACCCGTTCGACGCGACCCACAGCCCGATCTTCCACCAGGTCGAGGGCCTGGCCGTGTCGGAGTCGATCACGCTCGCCGACCTCAAGGGGACGCTCGACGAGTTCGCCCGGGCCATCTTTGGCCCGGAGCGGCGCACGCGGTTCCGCCCTGGCTTCTTTCCGTTCACCGAGCCGAGCGTCGAGGTCGACGTCTCGTGCTTCCGCTGCGGTGGATCTGGCGAGCTCGCGGACGGCTCGCGCGACTCGATCTGCAAGGGGACGGGCTGGATAGAGATCCTCGGCTCGGGGATGGTGGACCCGAACGTGTTCGGATTCGTCGAAGCGAACGGTTACGACCCGGACCGGGTCCAGGGCTTCGCGTTCGGCATGGGGATCGAGCGGATCGCGATGCTCAAGCACGGCGTCCCCGACCTGCGCAAGTTCTTCGAGAACGACGTCCGCGTCCTGGAGCAGTTCCGATGAGGGTTCCGTACAGCTGGCTCCAGAGCTACTGCGACTCGGGGCTGTCGCCGGCAGACCTCGCCGAACGGCTTGCCATGCGCACGACCGAGGTCGAGCGGATCGACTACGTCGGAGCGCCGTCGGCGGAGGGATTTGTCGTCGGCCGGGTAGTCTCGGCCGAGCAGCATCCCAACGCCGACCGCCTGCGGGTATGCGAGGTCGATACCGGCGACGGGAACCGGACGATCGTCTGCGGTGCCCCCAACGTCGCCGCCGGCCAGACCGTCCCAGTGGCGCTCCCCGGCACGACGATGCCGGGCGGTCAGAAGCTGGGGCAGGCGAAGTTGCGGGGCATCGTCTCCGACGGGATGATTCTCTCCGCGACCGAGTTGGCGCTGGGCGACGACGGGGATGGGATCGTCGTCCTGGATGGCGATTTCGCTCCTGGGACGCCGCTCGCCGAGGTGATTCCGGTGTCCGAGCCGGTCTTGGAGCTCGAGGTCAACTCCAACCGCGTCGACTGCTTCGGCGTCTACGGAGTGGCCCGCGAGGTCCACGCATTCACCGGCGCCTCGCTGGTCGCGCCACCGTGGGAGGGCGATGCGGATGCGACGGGGGAGGGAGAGGCGTCCGGGTACGCGTCGGTCACGGTGGAGGTCCCGGAGCTCTGCCCGCGGTTCACCGCCCGCGTGTTCACGGACGTGACCATCGGGCCGTCGCCGCTGTGGCTGAAGGCGCGACTGATCGCCGCCGGCCAGCGGCCGATCAACAACGTCGTCGACATCACCAACTACGTGATGCTGATGACGGCCCAACCGCTTCACGCCTTCGACCTCGACCGGGTCCCCGACGGCCAGCTGATCGTCCGCACGGCGAGCGACGGCGAGAAGATGACCACGCTCGACGGCGTCGAGCGCACCTTCGACTCGCAGACGGTGCTGGTCTGCGACCGCAACGGACCTTCGGGAATCGCCGGAATCATGGGCGGCGAGGTCTCGGAGGTCTCGGACTCGACCACGCGGGTGCTGCTCGAGGTCGCGACCTGGAACGGCGTGAACATCCTGCGCACCTCGCGCCAGCTCGGGCTGCGCTCCGACGCATCCAACAGGTTCGAGAAGCAGCTTCATCCGGAGCTCGCGATTCGCGGGCAGCGAATCGCCTCGCAGCTCATGGTCGACCTGTGCGGGGCGCGGCTCGTGCCCGGCACCATCGAGGTGGCTGCCGAGCCGCCGCCGCCGCGGAGGCCGCGTCTGCGGGCGGGCCGGGCCGAAGCCCTCCTGGGGATGCGGGTTGAGCCGGATGACTGCGTCACCTACCTCGAGCGGCTCGGATTCGGCGTCGAGCGCTCCGACGGGGACATCGTCGCCGAGGTGCCCGCCCACCGCTACTACGACGTGAGCCGGGAGGCCGACCTGGTGGAGGAGGTGGGCCGCATCCACGGCTACGACGAGCACCTTCCCGCCACGCTCCCGCAGGCGCCGGGCCAGGGCGGCCGCCTGACCCGCGACCAGGCACTGCGCCGGCGTGCCGAGGACGTGATGCGGGACCTCGGATTCGACGTAATCGTCAGCCTGAGCCTTGCCGACCCCGGCCTCCCGTCCCGGCTGCGGCTGGCGGACGACGATGTGCGGGGTGCGCCGATCCGGGTCTCCAACCCGCTGTCGCTCGACCACTCGGAGCTCCGGACGACGCTGCTCGGCTCGCTCCTCGATGCTGCCCGCTACAACCTCGCTCGCGGCGCCGACCGCGTGGCGCTGTCAGAGACCGGGCGCGCCTATCTCTCGCGCGGAGAATCGCCGGTCGGTGGCGTCCTCGGGGGTGCCTTCGCGGGCGACCGCCCGCCGCCGGCGTTCGAGCCGCAGTCCGTGGCCGCCCTGGCCTCTGGGCCTCTCGCTCCCCCGAGCTGGGGCGTCGAGGCGCGTCCCGCTGACTTCTTCGCCATGAAGGGCGCGCTCGAGGCGCTGGCGGCGCATCTCGGCACCGACGTCGAGCTCGAGGCCGCACCGCAGCCGTTCCTCCACCCGGGTCGCTCGGCCAGGGTCCTCATCGGCGGGAACGACGCGGGCTGGCTCGGTGAGGTGCACCCGCTGGTCTGCCGCGAGTGGGACCTGGAATCGACGGCCGCCTTCCAGGTCGGGCTGGCGGAGCTCGTGGCAGCGTCGCCCCACGGGAAGGAGGCCTACGAGGACGTCACGACCTACCCGGCCGTTTACCAGGACCTGGCGATCGTCGTGGACGAGGACGTGCCTGCCGACACCGTGCGCACCGCCGTCGTCGAGGGCGGCGGGGAGCTCCTCCGCAGCGCCGCGGTCTTCGACGTCTACCACGGTGAGCAGCTGGGGGAGGGGAGCAAGAGCCTCGCGCTGAGGCTCGAGTTCCGGGCGCCGGACCGGACCCTCACCGACGCCGAGGTCACCGAGCGCCGTGACGCCATCAAGGCTGCGCTGGCCGAGATCGGGGGATCGCTCCGTGAGTGAGGCCCGCGTGGTCGTCGCGGGGGCATCGGGCTTTGCCGGAGCGCTTGCGGCGAGCCTCGTCCACCGCCATCCTCGCCTCGAGCTCGCGGCGGCCACGGCGCGGACGGATGCGGGCACCCGCCTGGATCGCCTGTATCCGCGCTACCGGGTCCCGATCGAGCTGACCGAGTTCGAGACGGAGAGCGCCGGGGACTACGAGGCGGCGATCGTCGCCTACCCGCACGGGGCTGCCGCCGAGGTCGTCGCGCGCTTCGTCGAGGCGGGAGTGCCCGTTGTCGACGTCTCGGCCGACTTCCGGCTGCGCGACCTGGCGGTCTACGAGGAGACCTACGGCGACCACGCCGCCCCCGAGCTCCTCTCCGATGCCGTCTACGGCCTCCCGGAGCTCCACCGCGACGAGGTCCGGGGCGCCCGGCTGGCCGCCAACCCGGGCTGCTACCCGACGGCGGCCATCCTCGCGCTCGCACCCCTCGCCGAGGCGGGGCTCGCGGAGGACGTCGTCATCAGCGCCGCGTCCGGAGTCTCCGGCGCCGGGCGGGTCGCGGGCGACCGCTTCCACTTCGTCTCAGTGGACGAGAACTTCACGCCGTACGGAATCGAGGGCCACCGCCACCTACCGGAGATCCTCCAGGAGCTGGATGAAGTCGAAGAAGCAGGAACCCCGGCGCCCCCGGACGCGGAGCAGAGGAGGCGGCGGGTTACATTCGTACCGCACCTGGTGCCACTCGATCAGGGCCTGCTGACGAGCTGCTTCGTGACGACGTCGCGCGATGTGGAGGCCGAGGAGCTGCGGCGTCTGTACGTGGAGCGGTACGACGGCGAGCCGTTCGTCGAGGTCGTCGACCAGCCGCCGGGCGTCCGCGAGGTGCGTGACACCAACCTCTGCCGGATCCACGTCGCCGTCGAGGAGCGGACCGGCCGCGCGATGGCCTTCGCCGCCATCGACAATCTCTGGAAGGGCGCTGCCGGCCAGGCGATCCAGAACCTGAACCTGATGCTGGGCTTCGAAGAGACGGAGGGGCTCCTGTGAGCACGCAGGCCGCAACCTTCTTTCGCTCGCGGTGGGTCCATGCGCCCGATGGCGTCGAGGAGGTCGATTCCGCCCAGCTCGCGCCCGGGTTCCGCGCCGGCGCCGTCGCCTGCGGGCTGAAGGGGGGAGGGCGGACCGACGTCGCAGTCATCGCGTGCGATGTCCCGTCCGTCTCCTCTTCGCTGCTCCTGACTCGCAATGCCGCCGCCGCGGCGCCGGTGCGCGTTTGCCGCAACGAGTGCGACGCGGGGGCGATTCGGGCCGTCGTCGTCAACTCCGGCAACGCGAACGCCGCGACGGGCGAGCAGGGCTACCGCGACGCGCTCGCGATGCGCGACGCCGCGGCGCGTGCGCTCGGCGTCGAGGCGCGTTCCGTCGCCGTCGCCGAGACCGGGACGATCGGCGTCCCGCTTCCGGTCGAGCAGGTCGTCGCCGGGGCGGCGGATGCGGTGGGCGCGCTGGATCCGTCCGGCGGCCAGGCGTTCGCCGAGGCGATCATGACCACCGACGCCGGGCCCAAGCTCTGCACGGTCCGCGCCGGCGGGGTGACCGTCTCCGCGCAGGCCAAGGGCGCGGGGATGATCGAGCCCCACCTCGCAACGATGCTCTGCTTCGTCCAGACCGACGCTGAGGTCGCCGAGCCGGACGTCGCCCTGCGGGCGGCCGTGGACGATTCGTTCGAGCGCATCACCGTGGACGGCCAGATGAGCACGAATGACACGGTGGTGCTTCAGGCGAGCGGCGCCGCGGGCCGGCCGCTGCCGCCAGGGCTGCTCGAGGCGGCCCTGATGCAGCTGGCGCTCGATGTCGTCGCCGACGGCGAGGGGGCGACGCGGGTGGGCAGGATCGAGGTCACTGGGGCCGCTGATGCCGACGAGGCCGAGCGCACGGCGCGGGCGATCGCCAACTCGCCTCTGGTCAAGACGGCCCTCCACGGGCGCGACCCCAATTGGGGCCGGATCGTCCAGGCGGCCGGCGTCGCCCTCGCCGGGACCGACCTCCCAGAGCTGGGCCCCGAGGCGGTCGAGGCCAACGAGCTCGCCTCCGACACGGCCCAGCCGGAGATCGCGCTGCGCCTGGAGCGCGGCGACGGCGCCGCTCATGTCTACTTCTCGGACCTGACCGCCGAGTACGTGCGAATCAACTCCGAATACACCACATGAACGACTCCTCCGCCTCGGACCCGGCCGCCAGCGTCCGCACGCTGCTCGAGGCGCTGCCCTACATCCGCGAGTTCCACGGGCAGACGGTCGTGATCAAGTACGGCGGCGCTGCGATGCGTGAGGAGGAACTGCGCGAGGGCTTTGCCACCGACGTCGTCCTGCTCAAGTACTGCGGGCTCAACCCGGTGATCGTGCACGGCGGCGGCCCGGACATCACGACCTACATGGAGCGCCTCGGGATGGAGGTCAAGTTCGTCGAGGGGATGCGGGTCTCCGATCCCGAGACTGTCGAGGTGGCGAAGATGGTCCTGCTCGGGAAGGTGAACTCGGACATCGTCAGCCGACTCAACCGGCACGGGCAGCCCGCCGTGGGGCTCTCCGGCGAGGACGGCACGCTGTTCGAGGTCGGGCCGCACCCGGACGCCGAGCGCATCGGGTTCGTCGGCGAGGTGGAGCGGGTGGAGGTGGACGTGCTCAACCACATCGCCGAGGACTACATCCCCGTCGTCGCCTCGGCGGGCACCGACAGCGAGGGCAACTCCTACAACGTCAACGCCGACACCGCCGCCGGCAAGGTGGCGGCGGCGCTAGAGGCGCACAAGGCGATCTTCCTCACCGATATCGCGGGCTGGCTCGCGAACCCGGACGACCCGGACTCCCTTGTCTCGATGGCCGAGGTCGGGCAGGTCGAGAACGCCCTGGACGGCGTCTCCGGGGGCATGCGCCCCAAGCTGGGCGCGTGCGTGGAGGCGATCCGCGGAGGCGTGGGCTCGGCGCACATCATCGACGGCTCGATGCCCCATTCCCTGCTGCTCGAGCTGTTCACCGACGCGGGCATCGGCACGAAGATCGTTCCGTGACCCTCGCCGATCTCCAGCAGCTCGAGTCGCGCTACGTGATGCCCACGTACGCGAAGTCGCCGGTGGAGTTCGTGCGCGGGGAGGGCGCGAGGCTCTGGGACGCGGAGGGGCGCGAGTACCTGGACTTCTTCGCCGGGCTCTCGGTCCACAACGCCGGGCACTGCCACCCGAAGATCACGGAAGCGATCACCGAGCAGACGGCGCTCCTCGCGGGCGTGTCGAACCTCTACTACACCGCGCCGGCGATGCGGCTGGCCGAGCGCCTGGTCGAGTGCAGCCTCGGCGGCAAGGTGTTCCTGTGCAACTCGGGGCTCGAGGCCAACGAGTGCGCGCTCAAGCTCGCCCGCAAGCGGGCGCACCGCCTTGGCATCGACGAGCCCGAGATCGTGGTGCTGGAGCGGGCGTTCCACGGCCGGTCGATCGCCACGCTGGCCGCCACGCCGCGCCTGGCGCGCGAGGACCTCTTCGGGGCGCTGCCCGCCGGCTTCGTGCCGGTGCCGCCCGACGATCCCGACGCGCTGCGGGTTGCCGTCGGCGAGGGGACGGCGGCCGTCCTGCTGGAGCCGATCCAGGGCGAGGCGGGCGTGTTCCCGATCGCCGACGAGGTGCTCGTCGCCGCCCGCGAGGTGTGCGACGAGGCCGGCGCGCTCCTGGTCTTCGACGAGATCCAGACCGGCATGGGCCGCACGGGATCGCTGTGGGCGTACGAGCAGCTCCCGGTCAGGCCCGATGTCATCACGGCGGCCAAGGCCCTCGGCGGCGGGCTGCCGGTCGGGGCGTGCGTGACTGCCCCGGAGCTGGGAGACGTGCTCCAGGTGGGCGACCACGGGTCCACGTTCGCCGGCGCGCCGATCGCGGCGGCCGCGGCGCTGGCCGCGCTAGAGGTGATCGACGACCCGGCGCTGCTGCGGCGGGCTCGCGAGCTTGGGGGGAGGTTCATGGCCGCCCTGGGCGAGATCGACGCCGTCGCCGAGGTCCGCGGACGTGGGCTGATGGTCGGGGTCTCGCTCACCGAGGGAGTGGACGCCTCTGCGGTCGCCCGGCGCGCGCTGGACAGCGGCCTGGTGATTAACGTTCCTGGTCCCGACATGCTCCGATTCCTGCCGCCACTGGTGATCGGCGAAGAAGAGGTCGAGACGGCAGTCCAGGTGATGCGCGATGTCCTCGCCTGAGGGCCCACCGCCGCCGCCGGACCCGCGCCGCGTGCTCTCCGAGCGGGTGCAGCAGTCCACCGGAGGAACGCCCTTCACGCCGCCGACGCCGGGCGAGGACGAGGTGGACGTGGAGGGCGGGGACGGAGGGGGCCCCGACCGCCGTGCGATCGCGCTGATCGTCGTCTCCGCGCTGGCGCTCGGCCTGGGGGTGGCGGTGGCCTTCCTGGTCGCCGCGGGGCCGAAGCAGGTGGTCAAGACCCGCACGACCACTTCGACCACGAAGAGCGTCTCGACCTCGATCTCGAGCACGACGATTCTCTCGACCGTCATCTCGACCGAGACCACCACCTCCCCGAAGCCGCCGAAGACCGTTACGTCGACGGCGACGGAGACCAGCACCGTGACCTCGCCCGCCGCCCCGGCGCCGCCCGGCGGCGGTAAGGGTGGCGGTTAGCGACCTCCCGGGTCCGTACACTCGCGCCGCCATGCACGAAGACCCGACCCGATACATGGGCCAGGAGCCGCCTCCGCCCCCACGGGGCCAGCCGCCGACGGGCGGCATGAGCAGCGGCGTCAAATGGGCCATCGCAGTGCTGGTGGCCGCGGTGATCGGCCTGATCGTCGCGGTCATCGTGATCGCGTCCGACAGCGGCAACAACACGACGACGACCACGTCCTCGTCGTCGACCACGGTGCCGACGACGACCACAACGCCGACCACGACGGCGACCACCACCACACCGACGACCACAACGTCGACCACGACGCCCACGACCACCACGTCGACCACCACCACGACGTCGACGACCACGACGTCGACCAAGGGCAACGGGAGCGGCAGCGGCGGCACCTCGCCGTAGGCGCCGCCTGCTCGAGCGCTAGCCGGAGCCGCCTCCGTCGAGGGCGGTTGAAGTGACGTGGTCGAGCTTGGCGAACGCCACGATGCGCTGCGACGCGCTGTAGAGCGGGTGGCACGCCGTCAGGACGAGGCGCTGGTAGGGGGTGCGGTGGAGGATGTGGAAGTCGGTCGGGTCCACGACCTTCGTGTCCTCGACCCGGTAGTCCAGGGTTGCGTAGGGCATCTCCAGCTTGACCTCGTTGCCGCCGTGAAGTGAGTCGATGTGCCGGAACGGCGCCAGATAGGTGGTGCGGTGCCCGGCGATCGCCGTCGTGCCGGGCTGGCCCGGGAACGGCGTCGAGGGGTAGTGGCCGGGGCCCTTCTGGAGGTCTCCCGTATTGGTGCCCTGGATCACCGCGATGTCGAGGCCGATGCTGGGGATCACGATCCGGCCGATCGGCTCGCCGTCCTGCGCCTGCCTGGAGAACCGATCCGCCAGCACCGCGACCTGCTTGCGGGTGCCGTGGACGCGCTGGGCCGCGCGCGTGTCGGCAGGGGTGGGGAACTCTCGCTCGAGCTGGTCGAGCTGGCCGCTCGCGTCGTGCTGCTTGACCGACGCGTACAGGCTCGACGTGGGTTCCTCCCACAGCAGCGTCGCGACGACGTCGGCCAGCACGACCAGCCCCGCGGTGATGAGCGTGACCGAGAGGATGTGAAAGGCCCGGTCCACCGACTGGACCCTAACTGCGAGACTCCCCCGCTCATGTCTGACCCCGGCAACAAGCCGATCGCCTCCTATTTGGCCGATCCCGAGTCGGTGGGGCGCGTGCTGCTGCTCTACTCGGGAGGGCTCGACACCTCGGTGATGCTCCGGTGGATCCAGGATCAGTACGGCGCCGAGGTCGTCGCTCTGACCGTGAACCTGGGCCAGCCCGACGAGGACTACGACGTGATTGTGGGCAAGGCGCGCGACCTGGGCGCCGTCGACGCGATCGTGGTCGACGCGCGCGAGGAGTTCGCCTCCGAGTACGTCCTGCCGGCCATCAAGGCCAACGCGATCTACGGCGACGCCTATCCGCTGTTCACGGCGCTGGGCAGGCCCCTGATCGCCAAGCTCGCCGTCGAGCACGCGCGCCGGACCGGGTGCGACACGATCGCCCACGGCTGCACGGGCAAGGGAAACGACCAGGTCCGGATCGAGGCGGCGGTCGCTGCGCTCGGCCCGGAGCTGAAGGTCATCGCGCCGGTTCGAGAATGGAGCATGGGCAGGGAGGAGGAGATCGCATACGCGCGCGAGCACGGCATCCCGGTGAAAGGGGGGACCGAGGCGCCGCCGTATTCGATCGACGACAACCTTTGGGGCCGCTCGTCGGAGGGCGGCACCATCGAGGACCTGGACCAGGCGCCTCGCGACGACGTCTTCCAGCTCGTCACCCGTCCCGAGGAGGCTCCCGACGAGCCCGAGCTGGTGAGGGTGGGCTTCGAGCGCGGCGCGCCGGTCTCCATCGACGGGGAGCGTCTCGGCCTGGTCGAACTGCTCGAGCGCGCGGCCGCGCTGGGGCGCCGCCACGGCGTGGGGATCGTGGATCACGTCGAGGACCGGATCGTGGGGCTGAAGATCCGCGACATCTACGAGGTGCCGGCGGCGGCGATCGTCCTCGCCGCCCACCGCGACCTCGAGGCGCTCGTGTCGACCATGCACCAGAACAACTTCAAGCGCGCGCTCGAGGACAAGTGGGCCTACCTCTGCTACGCCGGGCTGTGGCACGAGCCGCTGCGCACGGACCTCGACGCCTACATGGAGTCCGCGAACGAGGTCGTGACCGGTGAGGTCACGCTGAAGCTCTACAAGGGCTCGGTGACGCCCGTGGCGCGCAGCTCGCGGTACGCGCTGTACGACCGCTCCCTCGCGTCGTTCGGCGAGTCGGGCGGGCAGTTCAGCCAGGCCGCGAGCCCAGGGTTCATCGAGCTGTTCACGCTGCAGACGCGGATGGCGCGACGCCTGCGCTCCGAGGACAATGGAGGAGAAGGGCGATGACGACGATCTACCAGGCGATCGGCAAGTTCATGTTCCGGTACTGGCTCGTCAAGTACCGGCGGCAGATCAGGATCGGTGCGGGGGTTGCAACGGCGGTTGCGCTCGCGGCCGGCTACGCGATCGCCACCAGGCAGCCTCCCGAGGGCTGATAAGCGGGGGAATAGCCCTTATCCAAGCTGCAAGAACGGTTGCAGCGAGGAGGATCTGGGCATGAATCGTCGTCCCTACGGCTCACATATTCCTAACAATTCGCTATCGTCCCGCGCCGACACCGCCGAGTTCGCCGGGGACATACCCGGTGAAGCGGGGGAACCACTGGGCCGAGCAGCCGCTAGGCAGGAGCCCCGGGGGCGAGTCGCGGCAGATGGCCGCGTAGCGCCAATCCTTCGGCGCGAGCCCGCCAGCTAACCCCGTAGGCGTCGAGAAGGATGGAGTTCGAGATCGACAGCCCAATCCCAAGTGCCCGCGGCGAAGCCGTGCGCGGCAACCGCCTGCGCGCCGCCGTCGCGACCGCCGTGGCAGCCGGCGCGCTCCTCGCGTTCGGCGCCGGCACCGCCGGCGCGCAGAGCATCAGTGACCTGAACTCGAAGATCGCCGGCGCGCAATCGCAGGCCCAGAGCATGAGCGCCGACGTCCAGGCGAAGGCTGACCAGGTCGCCGCCGCCCAGCAGCAGGCGGCCGCGGCGGCCCAGCGCGAGGCCGAGCTCAGCAGCCTTCTCGCCGAGGGCCAGCAGCGCTCCGCGGATCTGGCCGTGAAGGTCGAGCAGACGCAGGCGCACCTCCAGCGAGCCCGCGCCCACCTGAAGCGGGCGCTCGAGGCCTTGCAGGCGAGACTGGTCGACATCTACAAGAGCGGCGACCCCAACGCGGCCGAGATCCTCCTGAACGCCCACGGCTTCCGCGACCTGGCGAACCGGGCCGAGATGGTCGGCCGGATCGAGAACTCCGACGCCGACCTGGCCAAGCGCGTGCGCAGCCTCCGCAACCAGGTGAAGGACGCGCTCACCTCCGTGCGCCAGGCGAAGGCCCAGCAGGACGCCTACAACGCCCGCGTCTCGGACGCCCGCGACCAGATCGCCTCGGTCCGCGCCACCGCCGAGCAGCAGGCCGCGAAGCTCGATGCGGCCCGCCAGCAGGAGCAGGCCGCGATCGCGACGCTTCAGTCCAACGTCTCCACTTGGGAGAACCAGGTCCAGCAGATCCAGGCCGCCCAGGCCGCCGCCGCTCAGCAGGCGCAGCAGGCCCAACAGGCGTCCGCCGCCTCAGCGCAGCAGACGGTCGCGAACTGGGTCGGCAACTGGGCAATCCCGCAGGCGATTGTCATGTGCGAGTCGGGCGGAAACTTCAACGCGGTCAACCCCTCGTCGGGGGCGGGAGGCGCGTACCAGATCCTTCCGTCCACTTGGCGGCTCTACGGCGGCAGCGGCGCCCCACAGGACGGGTCCCCGTCGCAGCAGAGCAGCATCGCCGCCCAGATCTGGGCGGACTCCGGCCCGAGCGCCTGGGTCTGCGCGCAGTAGCGGCAGCTCGCTAGCGCGCCCCTCCCGCCCGGCTCGACTGAAGCGCTAGTCCCCTCGGAACGCTGCGGCCGTTTGCACCAGGCCATCGGGCAGGGCGGTCCGGGCCGTCCAGCCCAGCTCGTCGGCGGCCAGTGAGCTGGCGATCGCGATCCGCTGTACCTCGCCGGGCCGGGGTGGCGCCATCTCGGGATCGAAGGGGCGGTCGCAGGCATCCGCGATCATCCCGCCGAGCTCGAGGACGCTTGTCTCCACGCCCGTGCCGACGTTGAAGGTGCCCACCACGCTCGAGTCGCCTGCCGCGAGCAGCGCTTCGACGATGTCGGCGACGTAGATGTAGTCGCGGGTCTGCTCGCCGTCGCCGAAGACCTTGGGCGTGCGGCCCGCCAGCAGGGCGCCGCAGAAGATCGCGACGACGCCCGCCTCGCCGAGCGGGTCCTGGCGCGGCCCGTAAACGTTGCCGAGGCGGAGGGCTGCCGTGGAGAGCCCGTATAGGCGTTCATAGAGCGAGAGGTAGCCCTCCGCGGCGTACTTGGACTGTCCGTAGGGCGCATCCGGGAGGCACTCGGCCGTCTCGTCGAGGGGGAGGTCCCGGGCGCTTCCCTCACCGTAGATCGCGCCGCCGGTGGAGGCGAGGACGAAGCGCCCCACCTCGGCTCGCCGCGCGGCCTCGAGGAGGTTGATCGTGCCGCCGACGTTCACTCCGAGGTCGAAGACGGGATCGGAGACCGAGACCCGGACGTCGATCTGCGCCGCAAGGTGAAAGATCGCGCCGGGGCGACGGCCCTTGACGAGCTCGGAGACCGTCGCTGGGTCGGTGACGTCGCCCTCCACGAGGTCGACGCCGCGCTCCAGCGCGGTTGTGAGGTTCTCGCGGCGGCCGGTCGAAAGGTCGTCGAGGACGACGACCTCCTCGCCCCGTTCGAGCAGGGCATCGACCAGATGGGACCCGATGAAGCCCGCTCCGCCTGTGACCAGTGCCAGCATGGCGGCGCAATCTACTCAGTGCGGCTCCCGTAATTCCCGGAGGTTGCACCGACTTGCCCGATCCCAGGCCGGTGCCATCTGGATCGATTGACATGATCATCCGGTGACGCAGACCGGGGCAGTTCACCTGCACGTGCACAGCGAGTACTCGCTGTTGGACGGCGCCTGCAAGATCGACAAGCTGGCCGCCAGGGCGGCCGAGCTGGGCATGCCGGCGCTCGGCCTGACCGACCACGGGGTCATGAACGGCGCGGTCGAGCACTACAAGGCGTGCCGCGACAACGGGGTCAAGCCGATCCTGGGGCTCGAGGCCTACCTGGTTGACGACCGCCGCGCCGAGGGCAGGGGGGAGCGCAACCACCTGACCATGCTCGCGGCCAGCGACGAGGGGTTCCGCAATCTCGTGAAGCTCACCTCGGGCGGCTTTCTCGACGGCTTTCGCCGCGGCAAGCCGACCGTTGACGCGGAGCTCCTCGCCCACCACTCCGCCGGCGTGATCGTGCTCACGGGCTGTCTCCAGTCGCGCTTCTGCCAGCGGCTGATCTCCGAGCGCCCCCGCGACGCCCGCGAGCACATCGACGACCTGATGGGGATCTACGGCGCCGAGAACGTCTACTTCGAGATCCAGGCGAACGGCGTCCCGGAGCAGGACAAGGCCAACGAGGGGATCGTGCGGACAGCCAAGAAGCTGGGCCGCCCGCTCGTCGCAACCGGCGACGTGCACTACCTGCGCCGTGAGGACCACACCCACCACGCGGCCCTTCTGTGCGTCCAGACCAAGTCGACGATCGAGAACCCGAAGCTGACCTTCGACAACAACGAGTACTTCCTCAAGAGCCCCCAGGAGATGGCGGACTCGTTCGCCCGGTGGCCCGAGGCCGTGCCGATGACCCTCGAGGTCGCTGAGCGCTGCAACGTGGACATGGAGCTCGGCCGCCTGCTCCTGCCGCGCTTCCCGACCCCGGATAGCGAGGACCCGGCCGCGATGCTCCGGCGACTGGCCACCGAGGGCCTCGCCCGCCGCTACGGCGATCCGCCGCCCGCCGAGGCGGTCGAGCGCCTCCAGTTCGAGCTCGGCGTGATCGGCGAGATGGGCTTCGACTCCTACTTCCTGATCGTCTGGGACTTCGTCAATTTCGCGAAGGGGCAGGGGATCGCGGTGGGCCCCGGCCGCGGCTCCGCCGCAGGCTCGATCGTCGCCTACGCCCTGAACATCACCGATCTCGACCCGATCGAGAACGACCTGCTCTTCGAGCGGTTCCTGAACCCGGCCCGCAAGTCGATGCCCGACATCGACATCGACTTCTCGGTCCGCGGCCGCGAGCGGGTGATCCGCTACGTGGCCGACAAGTACGGCCGCGAGTCGGTGGCTCAGATCATCACCTTCGGCAAGATGGCGCCGCGGGCCGCGACTCGAGACGCCGCCCGGGTGCTCGGCTTCGACTACGCCACGGGCGACCGTCTCGCGAAGCTGATCCCCGAGCCGATCATGGGCCGCAGCCCGAGCTTCGAGGACTGCTTGAAGCCGGGCGAGGAGCTGCGCCACGCGGTGGAGTCGGACCCGAACGCGAGCAAGATCGTCGACATCGCGAAGGGCCTCGAGGGCAAGGTCCGTAACAACTCCATCCACGCGGCCGCCGTGGTGATCGCCGACCGCCCGCTCGACGAGATCGTGCCGCTCCAGCTCGCCGAGGACCGCAGCGGTGCCGGCGGGAACGGGAACGGCAAGGTGAACGGCCGCGCGGAGCGCTCCTACAAGATCGTCACGCAGTACTCGATGGGGCCGATCGAGGAGATCGGCCTGCTGAAGATGGACTTCCTCGGACTGCGCAACCTCGACGTGATCGAGGACGCGGTGGACATCATCGAGCGCTCCCGAGGTACCGAGATCGACATGGAGGCGATCCCGCTCGACGACGCCAAGACCTACGAGATGCTTTCGCGCGGGGACTCGGTCGGGGTCTTCCAGATGGAGTCCGACGGCATGAGCGAGGCGCTCAAGCAGATCCGCCCCACCCGGTTCAACGACATCGCCGCGATCAACGCCCTCTACCGCCCGGGCGCGATGCGCTTCATCCCCGACTACGCGCGCGGCAAGCGCGATCCCTCGTCGGTGACCTACCCGGACGACCGCCTGCGCACCATCACCGACGAGACCTACGGCTGCGTCATCTACCAGGAGCAGCTGATGGAGATCTCCAAGCGGCTCGCCGGCTTCTCACCCGCCGAGGCGGACGACCTGCGCAAGGCGGTCGGCAAGAAGAAGCGCGACCTGATGGCGACCATGAAGGACAAGTTCCTCGAGGGCTGCAAGGCGTCGGGGACGCAGCGCAAGGTCGCCGACGACCTCTGGTCGCTGATGACCGCCGCGGCGGACTACTCGTTCAACAAGTCGCACGCCGCCTGCTACGCCCTGATCTCCTACCGCACGGCCTACCTGAAGGCGAACTTCCCGGCCGAGTACATGGCCGCCGTGATCTCGTCGGTGATGTCGACAAAGGACAAGGTCCCGTACTTCGTCAGCCGTTGCGCGGAGATGGACATCGAGGTGCTGCCGCCCGACGTCAACTCCTCCGACCACGGGTTCGTCGTCTCCGGCAAGTCGATCCGCTTCGGCCTCGACGCCGTGAAGAACGTCGGCCACTCGGCGGTGGAGGCGATCCTCGCCTCCCGCGAGCGGGGTGGCCCCTTCGAGTCGGTCTGGGACTTCTGCGAGCGCGTGGACGCGCGTGCGGTGAACAAACGCGCGGTTGAGTGCCTCGTCAAGTGCGGCGCGCTCGACTCGACTCAGGACACCCGCCGCGGGATGCTCGAGGTCCTGGCGCCCGCCCTCGCCAGCGCGCAGAAGGCTCAGGAGGACGCTCGCCGGGGTCAGTCGTCGATCTTCGACCTCGGCGACTCCGTGCAGTCGTCGCAGTCCGACAACGGGCTCACCAGCCAGCGGCCGCCCGTCCCGAGCGAGGAGTTCGACCAGCGCGAGCTCCTGCGCCTCGAGAAGGACACCCTGGGCACCTTCCTCTCGGCACACCCGCTCTCCGACGTGCGGGACGCCCTGCGCGAGCGGGCTGACTGCAGCCTCGCTGACGTGTCGGGCAAGGAGGACGGCGCCTGGGTGACGGTCGGCGGGATCGTCAGCGAGGCGAAGAAGGTGCGGACTCGCAGCGGCGCCTACGTGATGTTCGCGACCCTCGACGACCTGGAGGGCCGGGTCGAGCTGTTCGTGCGCGACGCGGCGGGCGAGATGGCCGCGCACATCGAGCTCGACCGCGTGATCCTCGTCCGCGGCCGCGTGGACCACAAGGGCCGCGGTGACATGAGCGTCGTCGTCTCCGAGGCCGAGCCGTTCGAGCCCGGCGAGGACGAGGTGGCGGCCGCGCGGGCGAAGGCGAGGGCCCGCGACCCCGAGCGGATCGTGCTCAGGGTCGACGCGGCGGAGTTCGGCCCTCAGCTCCTCGAGGACCTGAAACACCTCTTCGGAACGTTTCCCGGCAAGTGCGAAGTACAGCTCGAGATGCGTACGCGCGAGGGAACCCGCCACCTGCGATTCGGCAGCGACTACTGCGTGACGCCCTCGCCGGCGCTCCGCGCAGAGCTCGACCAGCTCCTCGGCCCGAAAGCATTGGCCGCCTGACCAATTCACGAGTGCGCTCAGGTCTAGACTTCCGGCCATGCCTGCGACGCAGCCATCCGAGCAGAAGACCTCGTCCGGCGAGTGCCGGCAGTGCCGCACCTTCTGCGACCGGATGGTGGAGCCTCGAGGGTGCCTCGAGATGCGGTGTCCGTACCTCTACAGCTACCTCGATCCGCTCAGCGGCGGCCGCTACATGGGCTGCATGCGCAAGGTGTTCCGCGCCGAGATCGACATGAGCCACTTCGAAGCCGCAGAGCGCAGCGGGGGCTACGGCGGCATCAAGATGACCGGCGATCCGCTTCCGCAGTGCCAGTTCCGCGTCGAGCCCGCCTACGAGGGCGGCGGCCCTGCGCACGAGTGCGTCAACCCGCGCTTCTTCGACGCCGACCAGGTCTTCGACCTGCGCGACGCGCTCGCCTAGTCCCGCTGATGGCGAACAGCGAGTCGCCCTCTCAGCAGATCGACGCGAGGATCGAGGAGCTGGGCGACTGGCGGGGGGAGATGCTCGCGAAGGTGCGAGGAATCATCAGGGAAGCGGACCCCGACGTCATCGAGGAGTGGAAGTGGGCGAAGGCCACGAGCCCGGGAACGCCGGTCTGGTCCCACGACGGGATCATCTGTACGGGCGAGACCTACAAGAGCGCTGTGAAGATGACCTTCGCCAAGGGGGCGTCGCTGGAGGATCCCTCTGGCCTCTTCAACGCCAGTCTCGAGGGGAACATGAGGCGCGCCATCGACATCCACGAGGGCGAGCAGATCGACGAGGAGGCCTTGAAGGCCCTCATTCGCGCTGCCGTCGCCCTGAATCAGTCCAAGGCCTAGCCGCGTTTCTTGAGGCCCTCGCGCCGGAGTCGGTTCGCGGTGCGGACATCCTTGCGGTCTGGGCCGCGGCCCTCGGGACCCCCGGTCTCGATCAGCGCCGGCAGCTCCTCGAAGCGGGGCTCCGACAGGAAGACGCGAAGTCCCGCGCGCCCAAGCTCGCCCTCGCCCAGGTTGGCGTGCTGGTCGCGGTTGGCGCCGAACGGGACCTTGGAATCGTTCACGTGCACACATCGAAGCCGGTCGGGCCCGACCTTCGCGTCGTGCTCTGAGACCACCGCGGTAAGCGCCTCCGGGGTCGCGATGTCGAACCCCGCGGCGAACAGGTGGCAGCAGTCGAGGCAGGTCCCCAGGCGCTTGTCGCCCCCAGCCGCGTCGATCAGGTCGGCCAGCTCATCGAAGTCCTTCCCGAGCGGGCCGTTGGTCCCAGCCGTGTTCTCGAGCAGGATTGGACAGCGGTCCGAGCTCTCCAGCGCCTGTCCAATCAGTCTTCCGGCCCGTTTGACGGAGGGCCCATATGGTTCGCCCTTGCGAGCTCCCGCGTGCAGCACCACGCCCTCCGCACCGATCCCGTCGCCCACGTGAACCGCCTGCTTGAGCGAGGCCAGCGACTTGCGGCGGACGTCGCGCTCCTTGCTGGCCGCGTTGATCAGGTAGACGGCGTGGATCACCACCGCCTCGATCGCCGAGTCGCCCCTCGCCGCCCGGAACGTCTCGAAATTCTCCTCCGTGTAGGCGGTGGGTCGCCACATCCGAGGGCTCTGGTGGAAGATCTGAATCGCCCTGCAGTCGTACTCAACGCCGCGCTCGATGGCGTTGGGAAGCCCTCCCGCTGTGGAAACATGCGCGCCGATCAGCATGACGAGCCGAGACACTAGTGACGCACAACGCTTTCGCTTCGCTCCGTCGCCGACGGGTGCGCTGCACATCGGCGGGGCACGAACCGCGCTCTACAACTGGTTGCTCGCGCGAGGGTCCGGGGGAGCGCTCGTCCTGCGGATCGAGGACACCGATCGCGAGCGCTCGACGCCCGAGAACGTCGAGCAGATCCTCGACGCCCTCCAATACCTGGAGCTCGACTGGGACGAAGGCCCGCTGAGCCAGTACGACCGCCGGGAGCGCCACCGCGTGGTCCTCAGGGAGCTCGTCGGGGGCGGCCACGCGTACTACGACCTGTCGACGGCGGCCGACGTCCGAGCCTGGAAGGAGGCTCACGGCGGCTCCGGCTACCGCGGCGAGCCGCGAGAGGGGGAGGGCGCCGCGATCCGCCTGCGGGTGCCGGACGAGGGGGAGACCGTCGTGGACGACGCGATCCGCGGCCCGGTCCGCTTCGAGAATCGCACCCAGGACGACTTCGTCATTGCTCGCGGTGACGGGACCCCGCTCTACAACCTGGCGGTGGCGGTCGACGACGCCGACATGGGAATCACCGACGTGGTGCGGGGCGACGACCACCTCTCCAACACGCCGAAGCAGCTCCTCGTGCTGCAGGCCCTGGGGGCCGACGCGCCCGCCTACGCGCACCTGCCGCTGCTTCACTCGCCGAGCGGCGGCAAGCTCTCCAAGCGCGAGGACGCCGCGTCCGTCCAGGAGCTGCGCGACGCCGGGTTCCTGCCGGCGGCCGTGCGGAACTACCTGGCGCTTTTGGGCTGGGGGACCGAGGACGACACGACGCTGCTCTCGACCGAGGAGCTGGTCGAGCGCTTCTCGATCGATCGAGTCGGGCGCTCACCGGCTGTCTTCGACGCCCGCAAGCTCCGCTGGATGAACGGCCGCTACATGCGCGAGCTGCCGCTGGAGGAGTACGAAAGGCGCCTCGCCGAGCATCTCCGCTCCCGCTCCGAGGACGACGCCGAGGCGTTCGATGCCGCGCCGCCGGAGCTTCGGCGCACGGCCTGCGCGATCGTTCAGGACAAGGCACAGACGCTGGACGAGGCGTGGCCGCTGATCCGGTTCCTGTTCCGGGACCCGGTGGACGACCCAAAGGCCTGGGAGAAGGTCATGAAGCCGGAGGCGCGGCCCGCGCTCTCGGAGGCGGTTGAGGCTCTGCGCGGCGCGGATACCTTCGACGTCGACGCGCTCGAGAGCCTGCTCGGCGAGGTGGTCGAGCGCCTCGGGGAGAAGCCCAAGAACGTTTACCAGCCGATTCGCGTTGCGATCACCGGGATGACCGTGTCGCCGGGGATCTTCGACTCGCTGGCGGCTCTCGGGCGCGACGAGTCGGTGCGACGGATCGAGGCGGCGATCGAGCGGCTGGGCGGCTGAACCACGCGGCATAGGGCCCAGCACCCAGGCGCGTTGGGTGGGAAACCCGGCCCAATCGCTAATGCGAACGGCGTGGCTGCCGAATATGAGGGTGGGTACCGATGCCCATGAGCACTGTTGCCACCAAGGAGAGGGGCTCCACGTCGCCCAAGCGGCGCGCCAAGTCGTCGACCGGCCGCAGCAAGCCGAAGGTCGAGTCGCAGGCTGAGCAGAAGGCGCCCGCCACGCCCGCCAGCGATCGCAGGATCGGCCAAGGTGGGCACCGGCTCGCAGCGGCGTTCGACACCGTCTCGGCCCTTCCCGCGCTGGCTGAGTCCCGCCGACGCCTGCTGGTCGCAACGAACGGCGCCGCGGCGTCCGGCGACGGGCTTGCGGACACGATCGAGTCCGACGCCGGGCTCGCGATCCAGGTCATGCGCGCCGCCAACAACGGCGGTGGTCCGCACGGCCGCACCCGTGGGATCCGCGAGGCGGTCGACGTCCTCACGGTCGACCGGCTGCGCCGGATCGCCGAGCAGATGGACACGTACGACCCGTTCGAGCGCCCCGGCTCGCTCTCAGAGCAGCACGAGCGCTTCCGCCGCCACGCGGTCGCCACGCGCTACGCGGCCGATCGCGTCGCCGAGCTCGCCCGGCTCGCGGATCGCGACGAGCTGGCTGTCGCCGCCCTCCTTCACGACGTCGGCAGGCTGGTGCTGGCGGAGCTTCACAGCGCGTTCTCGGACACCGGCGAGCGGAACGCGACGCCGGACGAGCGGATCCGCCGCGAGCGTCGCGAGCTCGGGATCGACCACGCGCTGGTGGGGGCGGTCCTGGTTCGCCGCTGGGCGCTGTCGCCGAACGTCGCCGCGGCGATCGAGCGGCACCACTCGCCGAAGGCCACCGGCCACGCAGCGGCGATCCGGCTCGCGGACCTGGTGGTCCACTACGCGAGCGGCGACCCGGTGACGCCGGCTTCGATCGTCGAGGCCGCGGCGCAGCTCGACCTTGATCGTGACGCGGTGATTCCGCTCCTCTACGAGTTCCCGCACTCAGGCGCTGAGGTCCGGCGCAACACGGATCCATGCCCGCTGTCGGATCGCGAGATCGACGCCCTGCGCGGGCTCGCCGAGGGCAAGGTCTACAAGCAGATCGCCCAGGAGCTGTCGCTCTCCGTGAGCACCATCCGCACCCACCTGCACAACGTCTACCGCAAGATCGGCGCGGTGGACCGGGCGCAGGCCGTCCTCATCGCGCACGAGCACGGCTGGATCTAGGCGCTACTCGATCAGCGAAGTACGCAAGGCGATCGCGACTGCGTGGGCGCGGTCGCGGGCCTGGAGGCGGGCGAGGATCCCTTTTGTGTGCGTGCGGACGGTCTCGGCGCTGAGGCCGAGGTTCCGCGCCACGCGGGCGGTCGAGTTCCCGTCCGCGTAGAGCTGAAGGATCTCGCGCTGGCGGCGGGTCAGAGCGGGGCGGCCCCTCGTGCCCTTGGCGACCGGGTCGACGAACCGCTTAGCCTCCGCGGCGGCGTCGACGGCGTTGCTGAGCGACTCGACGGGCGAGCTCTTGACGACGTACGCGGTGGCGCCCGCCCGCATCGCCTCGGTCGCGGCGTGCTGCTCCGGATGGGCGCCATGGGCAACGATGCCGAGGGTCGGCTGAGCCTGGTGGAGTGCCCGGATCGCCGCCGTTCCGATGAGCGCCCCGTCGAGATCGGCGGCGCCGGCCCGGCACAGGTCAACGATCACCACGTCGAAGTCGCCGATCGAGGTCAGCAGCTCGAGGGCGCTGGTGCCTGTCTCGGCCTCCTCGACCTCGTAGCGATCCGCGAGCGCCTCGCGCACACCCAACCTGACGGTGGGTTGAGGGTCTATGACAAGGCAGCGGCGATCGTCGTTCACGGTTTCACTCCGACCGGCGGCCCGACCTCAAGGTAGACAGTGTCCACGGCGACGTGAGTACCCCGATCCCAGGGCGGCGGCCCCGGAGCATCCTAGCGGCGGTGGGACTGCACGTGAGGAAGCCATCCGGAAAGAGCGAGCGTTTTGGACCGCGCCGCTCGATCCGATAGAACAGGTCGCATGATCTCCGTGACCTCGAAGTCCCGCTACGCCGTGGTCGGCCTCGCGGAGCTGGCCCGGGCCGGCGATCGACCGGTGCCGATCGCCCAGGTGGCCGAGCGCCGCGCGATGCCGGTCCAGTTCCTGGAGCAGCTCTTCACGACCCTCCGCCGCGACGGCCTCCTCCAGAGCCACCGTGGGGTCAAGGGTGGCTACACGCTCGCCAAGCCGCCGGACCAGATCACGGTCCTGGAGGTCGTCCAGTCGCTGGACGGCCGCCTCGGGCAGGAGGGCAAGGAGGCCGGCGGTATCTGGGCCGAAGGCGTCGAGTCGCTCCGCGAGGTGTTCCGGTCGACCACGATCGCGGACATCGCCCGCCGCGAGGCCGAGGAGGCCGGTGCGGGCATGTACCACATCTAGAAGAGCGCGCCTAAACCCGCTTGGACAAGCCAAGGGGTCGTCGCAAGGGACAACGCAGGGGACAAACTCGGGGCGCTCTGCTCGACGGCTCCGGTGCTGAGATTGCCGGGCGGCTCGACGCGTTCGACGCGCAGCACGAGAGCGACGAAGGGACGCGCTCGGCCCCTGGGACCTAGTCGGTTCCAAGGGCGTCCTCGTGGTGCATGCGCGCACCCCATCCTCGCCCTCGGAGCTACGGCAGAAACGCCGCTTGCACCCCGGAGGGCGATTCCCACACGACTGAGGCGTCGCCGTCGGGATTGACGGCCAGCGCGTCATTTGGGTACTCGGACGCGGGCTTGAACACCTGAGTTGGACCCAGGGTCCCGTCCGTGGCGCGCGTGCGGACCTCGATCGTGCAGGACGGCGCGGCTCCGGTGGGCCCGCAGGAATCTCCGTCGGACCCCCGCCAGGCGAAGATCGCATTTCCCTCCTTGTCAACGCCGACATCGGCTTCGCCCCCACCGTCCTGTGACAGCGTCTGCACCCCGGTGAAGGACCCGTTTGGGGCTTGAGTTCGGGTCTGGATCGTGCCCCCCGAGTCACCGCTCCAGACGAACACCGCACGACCGGCGTCGGTGATGGCGACCTGCGGCGGGGCATAGCCGCCGAACGGCCCGGGCGCGACCATCCCGGCGCGGCTGAGCGCTCCATCGGCCGCGAGAGTGCCGCCGAAGAGGCTCCGATCGTGGTCGCGCTCCCAGGCAAAGGCGGCGTCCCCCCGGGAGTTGACTGCGAACTGCAGGTTGACGGTCTCCTCCCCGGGCAGGGAGATGCGCCGAATCGGGCCCCAGTTCCCCTCTGCATTGCGAATGCGCACACGAACCCCATGGTCTTCCCAGGCGACCGCCGCATCGTCGGCCGCGTCGACGCCGACGAACACGTAGAGCCCAAAGGTCCGGGTATTGGTCACGCCGTGCATAAGACTGAGCGTCCCGTCGGCGTACCGCTCCCGGCTGCGGATCTGGGTGCCGGTCCTCCAGACAATGGTCGCATTGCCGAAGCCATCCATGGCTAGTCATCCCAAACACTGCTCTGGCCTCGTAGCAAAGCGTAGGGGGCCTGCGGTGATGGACATCCGTACTTGTTGGTGATGCGCATCCGTACTTTGTCGCAGTCCCGCGATGGAGCTTCATGCTCGTGATCGATACGGTGAACCCCGATCGTGGGGGCAGAGTCGCGAACCTCAGAGGGCATCGCGCGTGAGGCGTCGCAGACGGTCGGCGATACGCCGCTCGTCGTGCTGCAGCGCATGGGCGAGGGGCTCGGCGCCGAGGTCGTCGCGAAGCTCGAGTACCTGAGCCCCGGCGGGTCGGTGAAAGACCGGATCGGCGTCGCGATGATCGACGCGGCGGAGCGTGACAGGCTGATCGAGCCCGGGCGCTCGGTGATCGTCGAGCCGACCAGCGGCAACACCGGAATCGCGCTGGCGATGGTCTGCGCCGCGCGCGGGTACGACCTGGTCCTCACGCTGCCGGAGGGCATGAGCAAGGAGCGAACGGCCCTGCTTCGCACCTACGGAGCCGAGGTTTACGAGACCCCCTCGCTGGGCGGGATGAACGAGGCGGTGGCGCTGGCCGAGCGCATCGTGGCCGAGCGGAGCGCCTACATGCCGCAGCAGTTCAACAACCCCGCGAATCCCGAGATCCACCGGCGCACCACCGCCGAGGAGATCTGGCGGGACCTCGACGGCGAGGTGGACGCGATCGTTTGCGGAGTGGGGACGGGGGGCACGATCACCGGCGTCGGCCAGGTGCTGAAGGAGCGCCGTCCGTCCGTCCAGGTCATAGCCGTCGAGCCCGCCACCTCCGCGGTGCTGTCCGGCGGCCTTCCCGGCCCGCACAAGATCCAGGGCATCGGGGCGGGGTTCGTCCCCGAGGTCTTGGACCGCTCAGTGATCGACGAGATCGTCCCGGTCACCGACGAGGCTGCCCTGGCGAGGGCTCGGGAGGCCGCAAGTCGCGAGGGTCTGCTGGTGGGGATCTCAGGCGGCGCGGCGATCGACGCCGCGCTCGAGGTGGCAGCCCGCAGCGACCTCTCCGGCAAGCGGGTCCTGGTGATCGTCCCCGACGGCGGTGAGCGATATATGTCGCTGCCGTTCTTCGCGCCCGAGTAGGCCGAGCCCGTTCCGTACCCTTCCGATCGTGTTCGGCTTGGGCACTATGAAGCGGGTCCTCGGCGAGATCCGCGCTGATGTGGCCTCCGCCCGCGACCGCGATCCGGCGGCTCGTGGCGTGGGGACGGCTGAAATCCTCATCAACTGGGCCGGCGTGCAGGCGATCCTGGCCCACCGCGTCGCACACGCGCTCCACGATGCCGGGGTGCCGGGTGCCCCGATGGCGATCTCGTACGCAAGCCGCGCCGTGACCGGAGTGGAGATCCATCCAGCAGCGCTGATCGGCGACGAGTTCTTCATCGACCACGGGTCCGGCGTCGTGATCGGGGAGACGGCCGAGATCGGCGATCGCGTGACGCTCTATCAGGGCGTGACTCTGGGCGGCACCGGCTTTGCGCGCGGCAAGCGCCACCCGACGGTCTCCGACGACGTGACGATCGGCTCGGGGGCGAAGCTGCTGGGCCCGATCGAGGTGGGCAGCTGCGCGAAGGTCGGCGCGAACTCCGTCGTCGTCTCCGACGTCCCCGCCAACTCCACGGTCGTGGGCAATCCGGGCCACCCGGTCCGCGTCGAGGGTCGCAGGCTCGAGGGCCCGGACGCCGATTGGATCCACCTGCCGGACCCGGTGGCGGAGGCGATCAAGACGCTCTCGGAGCGCATCTCGCGGCTCGAGGAGCGCATTTCGGAGCTCGACGGCAAGGCCGCCGAGGGCGAGGTCCGCGAGCTGAAGCCGAAGCAGGGCCCAACCTCGGCGGGGGGCTGAGCGCACGCCGAACCCGTAGCTATGCTCGGCCCGGTGGCCACCGAGACGACACCTGGCCCGCGCGTAGACCCCGGCGCATCGCAGATCGAGCGCCTGCTCGCGGAGCTGAACGAGCCGCAGCGCGAGGCGGTCACCTACGGGGAGGGCCCGCTTCTGGTTCTCGCCGGCGCCGGCTCTGGCAAGACGCGCGTCCTCACCTACCGGATCGCCTATCTGCTCGCCACTCGCCAGGCGCTGCCGAGCGAGATCCTCGCGATCACCTTCACCAACAAGGCCGCCGGGGAGATGAAGGAGCGCGTCGAGCGGCTGGTCGGCGGCGTCTCCCGGGTGATGTGGGTGATGACCTTCCACTCCGCCTGCGCGCGCATCCTGCGCACCGACGCCCAGCGCCTGGGCTACAAGCGCGCCTTCACGATCTACGACGAGGCCGACTCGCTGCGCATGATCAAGCGCTGCGTCGAGGAGGCCGGCGTCGATCCCAAGCGATTTCCGCCGCGGGTGATCAAGAACGCGATCTCCGGCGCCAAGAGCCAGCTCGTCGACGCCGAGAGCTATGGGGAGGCACAGAGCTCCTTCTTCGAGGAGAACGTCGCCGACGTCTATCGCCTCTACGAGAAGCGGATGCTCGAGGCGAACGCGATGGACTTTGACGACCTGCTGGTCCGCACAGTCAACCTGCTGGAGCTGTTCCCGGACGTCCGCGAGCGATACCAGAAGGCCTTCAAGTGGGTCCTGGTCGACGAGTACCAGGACACCAACCGCGTCCAGTACCGGCTGCTGCAGCTGATCGCCGCTGAGCACCGCAATCTGACGGTCGTGGGGGACGAGGACCAGTCCGTCTACGCCTTTAGGCACGCCGACATTCGCAACATCCTCGACTTCGAGCGCGACTTCCCGGATGCCACGACGGTTCGGCTGGAGGAGAACTACCGCTCGACCGGGACGATCCTCGACGCCGCCAACGCGGTCATCGCACACAACACGGAGCGGCTCGGCAAGCACCTGTGGACCGGGATCGGGCGCGGTGAGCCGGTGACGATCGCCGAACACGACGACGAGCATGCGGAGGCCCGCTGGGTCGCGTCGGAAGTCGAGCGGCTCGTGACCGAGGAGGGGGTCTCGCGCGAAGGGATCGCCGTCTTCTACCGGGTGAACGCGCAGAGCCGCGTGCTCGAGGACACCCTCGTCCGCTTCGAGATCCCGTACCAGGTGATCGGCGGTACGAAGTTCTACGAGCGCGCCGAGATCAAGGACGCGGTCGCCTATCTCAGCCTGCTGGTGAATCCCGCCGACGCGGTCTCCTTCGCGCGGATCGTCAACTCGCCGCGCCGCGGGATCGGCGACACGACGCAGGCGCGCATGCTGTCGCACGCGAACACCATCGGGCAGGACATCTGGGACGTCATGCGCGAGGCCGAGCGCGTCCCCGCACTGGGCCCTTCGGCACAAAAGGCCGTGCGCAGGTTCGCCGACACGATGATCGCGCTGCGCCACCGGATGGACTCGGCGGACGGCCGACTGCCGGTCGCGGAGCTGCTCGACGCGGTGCTGAACGAGACCGGGTACATGGACGCCCTCCAGTCCGAGCGCACGATCGAGGCGGAGGGGAGGATCGAGAACCTCCAGGAGCTGGTGGGCGTCGCCGGGGAGTTCGACGCGAACCGCGCGGTGGAAGGCTTCAGCGACGTCGGCCCGCTCGAGGAGTTCCTCGCGCAGATCTCGCTCTACTCGGATCAAGACTCGATCAAGACCGACGAGAGCCTGGCAACCCTGATGACGCTCCACAACGCAAAGGGGCTCGAGTACGACGCGGTGTTCATCATCGGCTGCGAGGAGGGTGTCTTCCCGCACATGCGCTCGATCGAGGAGGGAAACCTCGAGGAGGAGCGCCGCCTCGCCTACGTCGGCGTGACGCGCGCCCGCCAGCGCCTCTACCTCGCCTACGCCCGCCGCCGGAGCCTCCACGGCGGTCGCGGCTACAACCTCCCGTCGCGCTTCCTTGCCGAGATCCCCGAGACGCTCGTCGAGCGGGAGACGACCGCCTCACCGACGGGCTGGGCGCGGGGCGCGGCTCTCGGCGGCGCGCTCGCCGGGCCCGAGCCGCCACAGCCCCACGCGGTGCCGCTCGCGTTCGAGGTCGGTGCCGACGTGATTCACGCCACCTTCGGCGAGGGCGTGGTCACCGGGGTCGAGCCGGGCGGCGTGATCGTGGTCCGCTTCTCCTCCGATGCGACCGAGCGCAAGCTGATGGCCGACTACGCGCCGCTGAAGAAGGCGAGCTGATGGCGGCGACGATCATCGACGGCAAGGCGGTTGCGGCCGAGGTCCGCGCCCGGGTGGCCGAGGACGTCACGGCGTACGCGGACTCTCACGACGGCCACGTTCCCGGGCTGGCCACGGTGCTGGTGGGCGACGACCCGGCCTCGCACGTTTACGTGACCAACAAGCGCAAGCAGACCGAGGAGGTTGGCATGCGCTCGATCCACCATGGGCTGGACGCGTCGACCTCTCAGGAGGAGCTGCTGGCCCTGGTCGGGGAGCTGAACGTCGACGAGGGCGTCGACGGGATCCTCGTCCAGCTTCCGCTCCCCGACGGCATCGACCAGGACGCGGTGATCGCGGCGATCGACCCCGGCAAGGACGTCGACGGGCTGACCGCCGGAAGCGCGGGGCTCCTGGCCCAGGGGCGCCCCGGCCTCGTCCCGTGCACGCCGCAGGGCGTGATGGAGCTTTTGGCGAGCGCCGGTGTCGAGGTCCAGGGGGCCGAGGCGGTGGTCGTCGGGCGCTCGATCCTGGTCGGCCGCCCCATGGTCAGCTTGCTGCTGAACGCGCACGCGACCGTCACCGTGTGCCACTCGCGCACGCGGGACCTCGCCGAGGTCTGCCGGCGCGCGGACATCCTGGTGGCGGCCGCGGGCTCCCCGCGCCTGGTCCAGGGGGACTGGATCAAGCCAGGTGCGGCGGTCATCGACGTCGGCATGAACCGCACCGACGACGGCCTCGTGGGCGACGTCGACTTCGACGCGGCGAAGGAGGTCGCCGGGGCGATCACCCCGGTGCCGGGAGGCGTCGGCCCGATGACGATCGCGATGCTCCTCTCCAACACGCTGCGGGCGGCCGCCGCTCGCGAGGGCCGCCTCGTCGATGTCCCCGACCCCGGGTAGCTACGCAGTCCTCTATGACCGCGACTGCGGGTTCTGCCGCTGGTCGCTCGACAAGATCCTCGCCTGGGACCGGCGCCGTCGGCTGCACCCGGTAGCGATCCAGAGCGAGGAGGGGCAGCGCCTGCTCGCGCCGGTGCCGCCCGAGCGCCGGCTCGACTCGTGGCATCTCGTGGTGAACGGCGAGGTGAGCTCGGCCGGCGCGGCTGCGCAGCCGTTGTTCGCGGTCCTTCCCGGCGGCCGGCCGCTGGCAGCGCTGCTGGGCGCCTTTCCGCACGCCACCGAGCGTGCCTATCGGTGGATCGCCGGCCATCGCGGCATGCTCGCTCGGGTCCTGCGTATCGATCCGACGCGCGAGCTGCGCCGCTGACTCGTGCATCCATTTGTCCACAAGTTGCGATCCGCCGCATCTCCGGTATAGGCTCCGCGCCGTCAAGACTGCCTGCACGCCGGGCCCTCTGAGCCGGTTGAACGGGCGCACGGACGTCATCCAAAGAGGAGAACAAATGGACTTCGCCGTTCTCAATCGGGGCGAGAAGATCGCCGGCGTAGCCGGGGTCCTCCTGATCCTGGTCATGTTCATCTTCGACTGGTACAGCGTCAAGGTCGCAGGCATCTCGGTTCCCAATTCTGGCGTCAATGCGTGGGACGCATACAGTCTCATCAGCATCGTCCTCCTCATCACGGCGTTGGCTGGGATTAGCTTTGCTGTCCTCGCTGCGTCTGACGCTGAACCTGGTCTTCCGGTGGCAGGGAGCGCCATCGTGTGCGCCCTGGGGATTCTCTCCGTAGTTCTGATCATCTTCCGGATTATCGATAAGCCCGGGGGTGATGTTGGCGCGGTTTCTAACGCGTTCGGTGGCCCCGAGGTCAGCGTAAGTCTCTCGATCGGCGTCTTTCTTGGTCTGGCCTGTGCTGCGGGAATCGCTGTAGGGGGCTATCTGGGAATGCAGGAAGAGGGAACGTCATTCGCCGGTGAGGCCGACCGCTTTCGCGGCGGCCCGGGTGGCGGCGCCGGAGGCCCGGGTGCGGGCCCGCCGCCTCCACCACCGCCTCCTCCTCCACCTCCGACCCAGCCACCTCGGCCCCCCAGCGGCGGCCCGCCGCCGGCGAGCGGTCCATAGACGTGCCTTCCGGGGCGCAGCGCCCCGGGGGAGGAGAGGTTGACGCGACGGCCGCCCCTCGGGGCGGCCGTCGTCATCGCGGACTCAGCTCAGCCGGTCGGCCATCTGGCGGGCTACGCGCGAGGCCATCGCGATGATCGTCATCATCGGGTTGACCCCGATGGAGCTCGGCAGGAGGCTCCCGTCCGCGATGTAGAGGCCGGAGGCCCCGTGGACCGCACCGTCGGTTGCGACGACTCCCCGGTCGGGGCTGGCATCCATGCGCGCCGTGCCCATCGGGTGGAAGGCCTCGAGGCGAAGCGCGCTCGCGGACGGGGGAGAGGACTCCAGGTCGGCGATCCGGTTCTTCGGAATCGTGGGGATCCCCGCGATCTGCGGATAGACCTCGGCCGCCCCGGCCGCGTAGAAGAGATCCGCCGCCCGGGCGATCCCGAACACGAGCCTCCGGGCATCCTCGTCGGTGAGCTTGTAGGTGACGCGGAGCGAGCCGTCGCCCGCGAGCCCCACGCGGCCGGAGGACCGGTCGGAGAGGTGGACACCGGTCGAGGCGATGTGGTCGTAGGCGCGGACCCGTTCCTGGTGGGCGCGGCCCGTGCCGGGGAGCCACTGGGCGCCGAAGGCGAGCGGCGTGAAGGTCGCTTCGAGCAGGATCCCTCGCGGCTCCCACTCGGTGACGCCGTAGCTCTGCATGACGCCGTCCCAGCCACGGACCTCCTCGTCGAAGCGGGCGCCAACCCAGCAGGCCGGGTGGATCCGCAGGTTGCTGCCGAGCTGGCCGCCCGCTGACCGGAACCCGGAACGGATCAGGAGCTCGGGGGTGCCGAACGCTCCGCCCGCCACGACCACGGCCTTCCGGGCGCTGACGCGGTACGGGTGTGCCCTGCCGTTGGCCTGAGCCAGGCAGTCGAGCCCTGTCGCGCGATCGCGATCGAAGACGATCCTCCTCACGTCGACACCCGATCGCACCCGGGCGCCGGCGGCGACCGCACGCGGAAGATAGGAGACGTGCACGGCCCGCTTGGCGTCGAGGCGGCAGCCGGACGGACACGAGCTGCACTGGTGGCAGCCGCCGGCGTTGCGGCGAAGCGGCGCGTGCTTCGCGTTGAGCGCCTCGGCGCCTTCCCGCAGGAGCTGGCCGTTGCGCCCCATGCGCTCGGGATCCACCGGGCGCACCCACATGATCTCCTCCGCCTCGGCGTACTCTGAGGCGAGCTCGGTCGCCCACGCGATCCCGTGCTCGTCCCGCCAGCCCGCCAGCACCTCGTCTGGGGCCCGGAAGCAGGTGCCGGAGTTGATCACGGTCGTGCCTCCGACGGCCCGTCCGACCGGGGTGGGGATCGCAGGCCGCCCTTCGGCGATCGTGAGGCCGCCATCCCGGTAGAGCGCGCGCAGCGCCGCCAGCGGCTCCTCGGGATAGGTGGAGCTGTCCATGTACGGCCCCGCCTCGAGCACCAGCACGTCGAGGCCGGACTCGGCGAGGATCGCCGCGCACGCGGCCCCTCCGGCGCCCGAGCCGACGATGACGACGTCGCAGTCCTCACCGCCCCGGGCTGGCTGCAGGTCGCCCAGGCCGTGCGGGGCGTCGGCCAGCGGCGGCATCCCACCGTCCACCTCACAGCTCATCTCGTATCCGACGGCGGCGCGCACGCGGGCGTCGTTGCCGTATCCGAGCCCCGCGAGCACCTTCAGGAAGAGGAGAAGGTCCGCGGCGAGCGGCAGGCGCGAGCCCTCGAGCTTGGCCAGGAACTCCTGCCTGGCGTCGAGGCTGGCGCGGCTGAAGCGCCACGGGAACGGCAGCACCTCGATCGCCCAGAGCGCCATCTTCACCTGGCGGACGCCCCGGTGGGGCAGGCTGCCGAGGTAGGCATCGATCGGCGAGACGGTGTCGATGGCGCCCTCGTCCTCGGGATCGCCCGGACGCGCGGGCCCGGCGGCCGCCGGGAGCCCGTCGACCCCGGGGGCCATCGCCTGCGAGAAGGCGGCCAGAATCCGGCGCTCGGCGGCCCGAAGCCCCGGTTTGCGCCTTCAGGACGGCGCGGCGGGCTCTCCGATCTGACCGGCGACCTTCCACAGATAGAGCGCGATGAGCGCGAGGAAGCCGTCCACGATGAAGTTCAGGAGATAGATGAAGACGTCGCTGTCGAAGAGGTAGAAGCCCAGCGCCCCCAGTGACGAGGCCGTCTTGCCGGCGGCGAGCACGAGCAGCACGGGCCGGTAGCGGACAACGTCGGTCTGCACCAGCACGCAGATCCCGGTGATGACCACCATGTAGGCGAATGCGAGCGCCAGCCAGAACTGCTCGGTCGTGTGCGGCGCGCGCGTGAAGCTCCCGATCGCGTCGCCGAGGTCCGAGATGACGTCGAGGACGCCGTTCGGCACCGCGATGAAGAGGATTCCGACGACGGCGAAGCTCACCGCCAGGAGGCGGAGGTTCAACACGACGAATCGCTCCGCCCGAGCCCCGGTCATCAGCGGGCGAGATCCTATCCGTGGGCTCATACACTCCGCGTCGATGATTGACCGTGATCAGGTCCTCCACGTGGCGCGGCTGGCTCGTCTCGAGCTGACGGAGGCCGAGCTCGAGAAGATGGCCGGCGAGCTGTCGGGGATCCTCGACCACGTCGAGCGGATGAACGAGCTCGACCTGGACGGGGTGGAGCCGACGACGCATGTCGTCCAACTCGAGAACGTGCTGCGGGCCGACACTCCGCGTCCGAGCTGGCCCCGCGAGAAGATCCTGGAGCCGGCGCCGGATCCGGACGAGGGGGCGTTCCGGGTCCCGTCGCCGCAGGCCTAGCGGTATGAGCGACGTCCTCGAGCTCACCGCCGCTCAGGCAATCGAGCAGATCTCCAAGGGCGAGCTCGGCTCCGACGAGTACTTCGACGCCTACGCGGAGGCCGCGGCGGGCGACGAGCTGGGCGCCTACCTCTGGAGGGCGAAGCCGGGCAGCTCGGACGGCGCCACGGGCGAGCTGAACGGTGCCCCGATCGCCGTCAAGGACATCTTCTGTACCGAGGGGATCGAGACCACGGCCGGCTCGCGGATCCTCGAGGGCTATCGCCCGCCGTACACGGCGACGGCGGTCCGCAGGCTGGCGGGAGCGGGCGCGCAGATCCTGGGCAAGACCAACATGGACGAGTTCGCGATGGGCTCGTCGAACGAGAACTCCGGCTACGGGCCCGTCCGCAACCCCTGGGACCGCGAGCGGGTCCCGGGCGGCTCATCGGGCGGCTCCGCGGCCGTCGTGGCGGCCCGCCTCGCCCCGTGGGCGATCGGGACCGACACCGGCGGCTCGATCCGCCAGCCGGCGTCACTGTGTGGGGTCGTCGGGCTGAAGCCCACCTACGGCGCGATCTCCCGCTACGGGATGATCGCCTTCGCGTCGTCGCTGGACCAGTGTGGGCCGCTCACGCGCGACGTCACGGACGCCGCGATCCTGCTGCGCGTCATGGAGGGACGCGACCCCTGCGACTCCACCTCAGTCGGCATCAAGGGCGGCGTCGAGCTTCCCTCGCGCACGGACCTCAAGGGCCTTCGCTTCGGCGTGCCGCGCGAGCTCGCGAGCGAGGCTGAGGGGATCGAGGAGGGCGTGCGGGAGGTCTTCGAGCGAAACGTCGCGCTCATCCAGGAGCTCGGGGCGGAGGTCGACGAGTGCGAGCTGCCGCACTCGGCGCACGGCATCTCCGCGTACTACGTCCTCGCGCCGGCGGAGGCCTCGGCGAACCTCGCGCGGTACGACGGTGTGCGCTACGGGCTGCGCGAGGGGGCATCCTCGGGAACGGACAGCGAGCTGGTCTCCATGTACGAGCGCACCCGCGCCGCCGGCTTCGGCCCGGAGGTCAAGCGCCGCATCATGCTCGGCACCTACGCACTCTCGTCCGGCTACTACGACGCCTACTACGGCCGCGCGCAGCGGGTGCGGACCAAGATCGCCGAGGACTTCGCGACCGCCTTCGAGCGCTTCGATTACCTAGTGACGCCGACCTCGCCGACCGTTGCCTTCGAGCTCGGCGCGCGGGCGGAGAACCCACTGGCGATGTACATGTCCGACTACTGCACGGTGCCGATGCCGCTTGCCGGCCTGCCGGCGATCTCGATTCCCGCGGGCCTCGCCCAGCCGGACGGCGGCGGGCCGGAGCTCCCGGTCGGGCTCCAGCTCGTCTCGCCGGCCTTCGGGGAGTCGGGCCTGCTCGAGGCAGCCCATGCGATCGAGGGGGCGGTCGGCTTCGACGCGCGACCGGCGGGGGCCGCCGGATGAGCCTGCCCGAGGGATACGAGGCGGTCATCGGCCTGGAGATCCACGTCCAGCTGCAGACCGAGACGAAGATGTTCTGCGGCTGCGCCCTCTCGTTCGGCGACGAGCCCAACGTGCACACCTGTCCCGTCTGCCTGGCCCATCCGGGGTCGCTCCCGACGGTGAACGAGCGGGCGGTCGAGTACGCGCTGCAGATCGGGATGGCCCTGGAGTGCGAGCTCGCGCCGCGGTCGATCTTCCACCGCAAGAACTACTTCTATCCCGACAACCCGAAGGCGTACCAGATCAGTCAGTACGACATCCCGCTGGCGACGCAGGGCCGCCTCGCTGACATCCGCATCCACCGCGTCCACCTCGAGGAGGACGCCGCGAAGATGATCCACGTAGGGCAATCGGGTCGCATTCACGGCTCCGCGCACTCCCTCGTGGACTTCAACCGAGCCGGGACGCCGCTGGTCGAGATCGTTACCGAGCCGGACCTCAGGAGCGCCGAGGAGGCGCGCGAGTGGGCGCAGCTCCTGCGCACCACGGTCAGGCAGCTCGGCGTCTCCGACGTGAACATGGAGGAGGGGAGCCTGCGGGTCGACGCCAACGTGTCGATCCGCCGCGCCGGGGAGTCGGAGCTGGGCACCAAGACCGAGCTCAAGAACATGAACAGCTTCCGGTTCCTGGAGCGCGGCATCGAGGCCGAGCTCGACCGCCAGGCCGGCGTGATCTCCGGCAAGGAGGAGGTGGCGCAGGAGACGTTCCACTTCGACCCCAGGACGGGATCGCTGACCCCGCTCCGCTCGAAGGAGTACGCGCACGACTACCGCTACCTCCCGGAGCCCGACCTCGTGCCGCTGGCTCCGACCGAGGAGATGCTGAGCGCCGCCCGCGGCGCCCTGCCGGAGCTCCCCGCGAAGCGCCGCGAGCGCTACGAGTCGGAGCTCGGGCTGCCCGAGGTCACGGCCCAGCAGCTGGCCTTCGACGCCGACCTGGGCGAGTACTTCGAGCGGGCGTTGGAGGCAGGCGACGGCCTTGAGCCGCGCGTATTGGCTAACTGGGTCACGGGCGAGCTCGCAGCGGCTCAGCGCCACTTCGGGCACCGAAGAGAGGTCGAGCCCACCCATGTGGCTGACGTTGCCCGCATGGTGGCCGACAAGAAGATCAGCCACGCGAGCGGGCGCGAGGTTTTGCACACGTTGTCCGATCCGAGCTCGTCAGTCGGCAGCCCAGAGGAGGTTGTCGACCGTCGGCAATTGGAGATGGAGTCGGACGCGGGCGAGCTCGAAGCGATCGTGGCGGCGGCGATCGAGGCCGAGCCCGCTGCCGCCGAGAAGGTCCGCGCCGGCAACCCAAAGGCGATCGGCCCGATCGTGGGCGCCGTGATGCGCGAGACCAAGGGCACCGCCGACGGCGGCGAGGTCACGCGACTGATCCGAGCTCAGCTGGGCGGCGGCTAGCCTCGCGCTACGCCGCGGTCGCCGAGACGATCCAGGTCGAGGCCGGGGCGAAGACGCCGTCCGGCTGCTGGAAGTCCGCCAGCACCTCCCGGATCTCGCGCTCGAGCTTTGGCCGGATCTTCTCCGCCTCCTCGCCGGCCACACGGATGATCTCGGCGGCGGGGCCCAGCGCCATGTTCATGGCGACGGCTCGGTCGAGGTCGTCGCCGAGCTTCATGAGCCGGTCGCAGCGAGTGAAGGTCGGGCTCTCGAACCCGGCGAGCAGGAGTTGGTGGCTCACGGTGTCCGCATCCTGCATCGAGAACGGCCCCGGACCGCACTTGGGTTCGTCCGTCTCCTCCGGCTCCTCCAGATAGCGCTCGACCACCTGCTCGGCGCGCAGTACCCACTCGTTGTCGAGCTTTCGCCGCCAGACGACCGCGCACAGGCGGCCTCCGGCGACCATGGCCTCTCGGACGTTCCTGAGGGCCGCCACCGGGTTGGCGAAGAACATGACTCCCATCCGTGAGAAGGCGTAGTCGAACGGCCCGGGCAGCTCCATCACCTGGACATCGCCGGCGAGGAAGTCGACGTTCGCGACTCCCGCCTCGCGCGCCTCCCGGGTCGCCGTCCGCACGAACGGCTCTGAGACATCGACGCCAACAGCCCCGCCGCCGGGAGCGACCAGGCGCGCGAGCTCCTGGGTCGAGTCGCCGAAGCCGCAGCCGACGTCGAGGACCCGGTTCCCCTCGCGGGGCGGATGCAGCCGCAACGCTTCGTGGCCGAACTCGGCCAGCCCCGCGACGATGAGTCCCCGGAACTGGACGAAGCGGTCGAAGAGAACGCCGCTCCAGGCCTCGCTGGCCTCCTCGTTCTCGGGTGCGACCGTCTCGGTGCGGCTTGCGGACTCCATGGGGAGATCGTAAGTCCGCTGATGGCCCGCGGCGTTACATCCCGGTCACAATGAGGATGTGCTGTCGCTGTTCGAGATCCTGATCATCGCGGCGCCCTTCGCCTGGTTCGCGACGGCGTACATCGGCTGGAAGAAGGGGAGCTCCTTCTGGATCTGGTTCCTGATCGGCGCCGTGTTTCCGTACTTCGGGCTGATCGGCGCGCTCCTGTACCGGCACGAGGACTCCGAGCCGGAGCGGACCTGTCCCCGATGCGGGAAGGTGTTGAAGCTCTACGTGCAGGTCTGCCCCAAGTGCGGCCTCGACCTGTACCTGCCGGAGCCGGCGGAGCCGGCCGAGCGGGTGTGAGAGGCGGCGACTTTGTCGCCGCAGCAGCATGTGCCGTTAGGCGGCGGAGCCGCCGTAAGTGGTTCAGCTACCGCAACCAGGTCCTGACGATCGCGTTCGCGAACCCGAGGCCGTAGCGGACGACAGCGGGTTTCTTGGAATGGCCGTGGAGCCGGCGGGTGACGGTCACCGGGACCTCCTTGGCCGGCACGCCGCGCTTGATGGCCTCGATCAGGAACTCGGACGTGTGGAACTGCTCCTGGCGCAGCACGAGCTGGGGAAGCACGTCCACCCGGACGGCCCGGTAGCCATTGGAGCAGTCGCTCACCTTGGTGCGGGTGATGACGGAGACCGCCCAGTTGAAGAAGACGATCCCGAGCTCGCGGGAGCGGTGGTTGGGCTCGGCCTCGCCCAGCACGCGGGAGCCATGCGCGATCGCGACCTCGCCGGAGATGACGGGTTGGACGAGCCGCTCCATCTCGGACGGCAGGTGCTGGCCGTCGGCATCGAGCGTCACCACGATGCGGGCGTGCGAGTCCACCATCAGGCGGTACCCGGTGCGCAGCGCAGCGCCACCCCCGCGGTTGATGAGGTGGCGCGCGACCACCGCGCCGTGCTCGGCGGCGACATCCGCGGTGCCGTCGCGGGAGCCGTCGTCGACCACCAGCACCCTGGTCTTGACCCCGCAGACCGCCTCCGGGATCCGGTCCAGGACCCAGGCGATGCTGTCGGCTTCGTTGTAGGCGGGGATCAGCACTGCGATCTTGTCGCGGAACTCCTCGGGATGGCCTTCCACCCGGAACTGCTCCCAAGCGAGCGCCTCGAGCACGCTGGAGAGCTCGCGCGTGATCCGCGATCCCTGCGTCAGCGCGCGCACCACGAGCAGGAACAGGATCAGGATCGCGAACACCGCGACGCCGACGATCCGGGTGCCGTTCGAGCGCTGGAACGAGAACGCGCTCAGCATTGTGTCCAGGAGCTGGGTTCCGGAGACCACCGCGAGCCCGAGCGCGATCAGCAGCAGGATGATCACGTCGATGTTGCGGAGCGCCCCGCGGCGGGCGATCGCGAAGGCCGCGATCGCAGCCGCGAGGGCCAGCCCGACGATCCGGATCGCCGTCAGCTCAGGCGGTAACAAATCTGCCTGCAAGATCACGGTTTCCACGGCCGGAAGAGAATAGATGGCGCCTGGGGCGCCATCCGCGCGTCGCCGTTCATGCGAAGCGTCACCCAGGCGCGGGTTCGTCCGCTACCCTCGCGCGGTCATGAGAATCCTGATCCTCGGGGGTGACGGGTATCTCGGCTGGCCTACCGCCATGCGCTTCTCGGCGGCTGGGCACGAGGTCTCCGTCGTCGACAGTTTCTCCCGCCGCCGCTGGCATACCGAGAACTCGACCGACTCGCTGACCCCAATCGGCTCGCTCGCCGACCGCATCGAGGCCTGGAAGGAGGTCTCCGGAAAGGAGATCCAGACCTACGTGGGCTCGATCGAGGACGGAAAGTACCTCGACCGCGTCATCGCCGAGACCGTCCCGGAGACCGTCATCCACTACGGGGAGCAGCCGTCCGCGCCCTACTCGATGAAGTCGCGGGCGACGGCGGTCGAGACGCAGTACACGAACGTGATCGGCACGCTCAACCTGCTCTTCAGCATGCGCGACCGGGTGCCCGACTGCCACCTGGTGAAGCTCGGCACGATGGGCGAGTACGGCACCCCCAACATCGACATCGAGGAGGGGTTCATCGAGATCGAGCACAAGGGTCGCAAGGACACGCTCCCCTTCCCGAAGATGCCGGGCTCGCTCTACCACCTCTCGAAGGTCCACGACTCCCACAACATCCACTTCGCCTGCCGCATCTGGGGCCTTCGCGCGACCGACCTGAACCAGGGTGTTGTCTACGGGATCGAGACCGACGAGTCCGCCTCCGACGAGCGGCTGATAACCCGGTTCGACTACGACGAGTACTTCGGCACGGTGCTCAACCGTTTCTGCGTGCAGGCCGTGATCGGCCACCCGCTCACCGTCTATGGCGAGGGCGGCCAGACCCGCGGCTTCCTGAACATCCGCGACACGCTCCAGTGCGTGGAGCTGGCGGCGAACACCCCGGCCGACCTCGGTGAGTTCCGGGTCTTCAACCAGTTCACGGAGCAGTTCTCGGTTGCCGAGCTGGCCGAGCTGGTCAAGCGAAGCGGCGCCGAGCTGGGCTACGAGGTCGAGGTCAACAACTACCCAAACCCCCGCATCGAGGCGGAGCGCCATTACTACAACGCCGCGAACACGAAGCTGATCGACCTGGGGTTGAAGCCGCACTACCTCGGCGAGGAGCTCGTCCGCTCGATGCTCAGGATCATCGAGCGGTACAAGGGCCGCGTGATCGAGCGGGCCATCCTCCCGCGCACCCGGTGGAAGCCGGGCGAGCTCGAGGGCTCGCTCGCCCCCCAGGATTCCGGGTCCGAGCGCGTAGCCGAGTAACGACCCGAGTACCGTCAGCCGATGAGGCGGTACGCACCGCTGGCGCCGGCGGCGGTCGTCGCGGCGGGGCCCCCGACCACATCGGTGGCGCCGCCGGACACGACCTCGTCGTCGGAGATAGCTACTCGCCGCGGGGAAAGGCCGTGGGAGGGGGAAAGGACTACGGCGACGACCACGCCACCGCCAAGGCCGGTCGGTCGGAGGGCGGCGGCCGCGACCTGTTAACGGCGGGGCGGGAACGACCGCCTGCACGGCGGGCCGAAGAACGACAACTGCGCGGGTGGGCCGGGGCGGGACACCGCCAACAACTGCGAGTTCAAGTCCGGGATCCCGTGGGTCGATAACAGGGGGGTGCGGCGGGCGGTTGCAACGGGAGGGCGTGGGCAGCGCCTTGCCGTCGGGACGGTGGCGGCGCTGGCGCTGCTCGCGCTGACGCTGGTCTCCAACGGAAGCGCCCGAGCCCGGCCGACGTGCTTCGGCAAGCCGGCCACGATCGTCGGCACGAACCACAACGACGTGATCGGGGGTACGCCCGGAAAGGACGTGATCGCGGCCGCTCAGTCGTTATGGCGCGCAGGGATCGCCGGTGTATCCGACTCTCGACTCGGCCAGGACCAGATACGGGGTAGTGCTTCCCGCCCGGTCGAACTCGACCGCGCGGACGATGACCTCGTTCCCGATGTGGATCGTGAGGTTCAGGTAGAGCGTGCCGACGCCCAGGTTGTACGTCTGGGGCTTCGAGCCCGATGAATAGGTCTTCCCGTTGATCTGAATCCCGGAGTTGTGCGACTCGCTGGTGATCACCGGCGACCCGCTGGCGCAGTCGACCTGCGCGTAGGACGTGACGTCCTTCGCCGCCAACAGCGGAGTAGTGCCCGTTCGCCGCCATTCGGCGTCCGCGACTTCGCTGTGGGCACTCACGATGCGGTTGGTCGGCGCGCCACCGCGCGTCTCCGTCCGCGCCGAGATGATGCCCTCCACGGAGAGCCCGTTGCTCACGAATCGCCTGCCCGACATACCCTCCTCATCGGCCACGCACGGATCGTTCTTGGCGTTCGCACGATAGGGCTCGAAGTTGCCGTAGCGAAGGGCGCTAGCCCGGCAGGTGAACCGGTCGGCCGAGGTCGCGCCCCCTGCCGTCGCGGCAAGCACCCCCATGGTGCTCAAGACCGCTGCGAGGAGCGCGATTGCGCCGAATCGCGCTCGTCCGCTTATCCGCCTCCCGGCGCGCGCCAGTGTCCTCATGAATGCCTCCTCCAGTGAGTACGACTATCCACAGCCATTATGCGCTGGTCTTTGCGAGTTCGTCGCAGTTCCCACGGCGACCTGCGGCCGCCTGACATGTCGATGCCAGGCACGGTGTGCCTCGCCCCTACAATCTTTCCCGTGCGCGCCGCGGATGCACTTTGTGAAGCACTGAAGGCCGAGGGCGTCGAGCACGTCTTCGGGATTCCCGGCGGGGCGAACCTGCCGACGTACGACGCGCTCTACGACGCCGACCTGCTGCACATCCAGTCGCGGCACGAGCAGGGTGCAGGCCACGCGGCCGAGGGCTATGCGAAGGCCACCGGCCGAGTGGGGGTCGCCTTCGCCACCTCCGGGCCCGGAGCCACGAACCTGGTGACCGCGATCGCCGACGCGATGATGGACTCGGTGCCGACCGTGTTCATCACGGGCCAGGTCCGCACCGAGCTCATCGGCACCGACGGCTTCCAGGAGGCCGACGTCACCGGCATTACGCTGCCGATCGTCAAGCACTCCTTCCTGGTCACCGACCCTCGCCAGATCCCCCAGTACATCCACGAGGCGTTCCACATCGCCTCCACCGGGCGCCCCGGCCCGGTCCTCGTCGACGTCCCGCAGGACCTGTCGCGCGCGGACATCGAGTACGAGCCGGCCGAAGGCCCACCCACCCTGCCTGGGTACAAGCCGTCGACCGAGGGCAACATCAAGCAGATTCGCCTGGCGGCCAAGGCGCTCGCGAACGCGAAGCGGCCGGTCATCTACGCCGGCGGCGGCGTCGTCAACGCCAACGCCTCGCAAGAGCTCATCGACTTTGCCACCTCGGACAAGTTTCCCGTGACGCTCACCGTGATGGGCCTGGGGGCCTTCCCGGCGCCCCACGAGCAGTGGCTGGGGATGCTGGGCATGCACGGCACGCGCACCGCCAACTACGCGATGGACGAGGCGGACCTGATCCTCGCGATCGGCGCGCGCTTCGACGACCGCATCACCGGCAAGCTCTCGGAGTTCGCGCCGCGCGCCAAGTTCGTCCACATCGACGTCGATCCGGCCGAGATCTCCAAGAACGTCCCGGCCCATATCCCGATCGTGGGCGACGCCAAGGACGTGCTGCCCAAGTTCACGCGCGAGTACCGCGCCTTGAAGGCGGACCCGAGCCGGCTCGACGAGTGGTGGTCGAAGATCAAGGGCTGGCAGGCGGAGTACCCGCTGGGATACGAGGACTCGAACGACTCGACCATCAAGCCCCAGTTCATGATCGAGGCGATGTACGAGGCGACGGAGGGCGAGGCGATCATCACGTCCGACGTCGGCCAGCACCAGATGTGGGCGGCGCAGTACTACCACTTCTCCCGGCCCCGCCAGTGGATCAACTCGGGCGGCCTGGGGACCATGGGCTTCGGCCTTCCGGCCGCGATCGGCGCCAAGGTCGCGCGCCCGGACGACCAGGTCGTGTGCCTCGCCGGCGACGGCAGCCTCGTGATGGTGTGCCAGGAGATGGCGACCGCGGCTCATCACGACATCCCGGTCAAGGTCTTCCTCATGAACAACGGCTACATGGGCATGGTTCGACAGTGGCAGGAGCTGTTCTGGGACGGGCGCTACAGCTCGGTCGAGCTGGGCGACAGCCCCGACTGGGTGAAGCTCGCCGAGGCCTTCGGATGGACGGCCATGCGGTGCGACGACAAGCGCGAGCTCACCGGCGCAATGCGGACGGCGCTGGAGACCGAGGGGCCTGTGCTGGTCGACGTCCATGTGGACCAGACCGAGAACTGCTTCCCGATGATCCCCGCGGGAGCCGCCGCAAGGGACATGGTGGGCTGATGGAGGCCGGCACCCCGGATCTCCTCAAGCTCGAGGACCTGCGAGTCGGCAAGACCCTCACCGGGCGCAAGCACATTCTCTCGCTCACGGTCGAGGACAAGCCCGGTGTGCTCGCCCGGATCGCCGGACTGTTCTCGCGCCGGGGATTCAACATCGACACGCTCGCCGTCGGGCCGACCGAGGACCCCGACATCTCGCGGATCACCCTGACCCTCGACGGCGCGGTCCACCCGATCGACCAGGTCACGAAGCAGCTCCACAAGCTGGTCAACGTGATCAAGATCCGCGACATGGAGCCGGAACAGACGATCGCCAGGGAGATGGCGCTCTTCCGGGTTCAGGCGGCGGTCGAGAACCGCGCCGACATCATGCAGTTCGCGGAGATCTTCAAGGCGAGGATCGTCGACGTCTCGCGCCGGTCCCTGACTATCGAGGTCACCGGCTCACAGGACAAGATCGACTCCTTCGAGCGGATGATCCGCCCCCACGGGCTGATCGAGATGGCACGGACCGGCGAGGTCGCCATCACTCGCTCACGACCCGACCAGTAGACGTCGCGTGATCGAAGCGGCCGAAGCGCTCGGTTCGCTGGAGTCGCTGCTGTCCGACGCCGCCGGGGGCCGGCGCCTGGTCAGCGTCACGACCCGCGTCGACCTGGACGATCCGAGCGCGGCCGTGTTCGCGGCGCGCCGCGCTGACGACCGCTGGTTCTGCTGGGAGCAGGCGGATCGTGACGGGTTCGCCATCGCAGGGCTGGGGAGCGCCCATGAGGTCGTCTCGCGCGGCGCGGGCCGGTTCGAGGACGTGGTGTCGGCGTGCGCCACGATCGCCCGGCGGCGTGGCGCGGACGAGCCGCCCGGCCTGCCCGCCGGAGCCGGCCCCGTGTGGGTCGGGGGCTTCGCCTTCGATGCCGAGGGGGCCGGTGCGGCGCACTGGGCGTCATTCCCGCCCGCCCTGATGGTTCTGCCCGAGATCGTGTTCCACCGGCTCGCCGGCGAGACGCACATGACCCTCTGCGCGGTGAGCGATCCCGCCGCCGATGCGCATGAGGTCGCGAGGGCTCTCGCGGCACGGGTGGCCACGCTTCGCGAGGGCTCGCTCCCGCTGATCGATCCCCACCCGACCGGCCCGGTGCGGATCGCCAGCGCCTCGTCGCCGGAGCGATACGAGGCCGCGGTCGCGGCGGCCGTCGAGCGGATCCGGGCCGGGGAGCTCGACAAGGTTGTCCTGGCCCGCGAGGTCACGGTGGAGGCGCCGCGCGCGCACGACCCGGCGGCGCTCTACGGCGCGCTCCGCGAGCTGTTCCCGAGCTGCTTCTGCTTCTGCTGTGGGTCGCCGGAGGGCGCCTTCCTCGGAGCCAGCCCGGAGCTCCTCGTCAGGCGCAGCGGCTCCAGCGCTGACACGGTCGGGCTTGCGGGCTCCACCCGGCGGAGCGCGGACCCCTCCGTCGACGACCACCTCGGCGAGCAGCTCCGCACATCCGCGAAGGACCGCTCCGAGCACGAGATCGTTGTGCGTCGGATCGAGCGCGCCCTGCGCCCCTACTCGGTGTGGGTCCAGGCGGCCCCCGAGCCGGAGCTGGTCAAGGTGGCCAACATCCAGCACCTCGGAACCCCCATCCACGCCCAGCTCGCGGAGCCTCGCTCCGCGGTGGACCTCGCGGGACGACTGCATCCGACGCCCGCCGTCGGCGGCGAGCCGCGCGAGCGCGCGCTTCAGGCGATCGCCGAGCTCGAGACCCTGGATCGCGGCTGGTACGCCGGGCCCGTCGGCTGGATGGACGCCGCTGAGGACGGCGAGTTCTGCGTCGCCCTCCGCAGCGCTCTGCTGCGCGACCGCACCGCGCACCTGTTCGCCGGCGCGGGGATCGTCGCCGACTCGCGTACCGATGCCGAGCTTGCCGAGACCGAGCTGAAGCTCGGGGCCCTGCTGCCGCTCGTCACCGGCTGAGCGCCAACAGAGCCTCGGCCGCGCTGTCCGCGATCCGCCGATGCACGGCAACGTTGCTGCGACGGTCGACGGGAATCTCGATCAGGGCGGTTCCCTGCTCCGCGGCGGAGGCGAGGCCCTCGAGGTCGCTCACGAGGAAGTGTCGAAGGCCATGCAGCGCCGCCACCTTCGCGGGGTCGATTCCCAGCGGCGTGCCGAGGATCGCCTCGAACTCGTCGCGATCGATCTCCTCCGCCTGGGGCAGGAACTCAAAGATGCCACCCCCGTCGTTGTTCAGCACGATCACGCGGACGGGGGAACCCGCCTCGCGAATGGCGGCGAGGCCGTTCATGTCGTGGTAGAGCCCCAGGTCGCCGGTGACGATCCAGACCGGCTGCCCGGCGGCGACGCCCGCGCCGATGCCGGACGAGATCAGGCCATCGATCCCGTTGGCGCCGCGGTTGCAGAGGAAGCGGACCGACGCCTCGCGTGGGCCGACGAACGCCTCGGTGTCCCGGATCGGCATCGAGGAGGCGACGTAGACCAGGTCGCCGTCCCCGTAGAGGCGGCCCAGCTCCGCGTGTACGCCGGGCTCCGTGGGCGCATCCAGCGCGCGCAGTTCCTCTGAGATCACGCCGGCAACCCGCGCATTGGCACCGCGCCACGCGCCTGTCCAGGCGGAGTCGCCGCCCCGGTCGTCCAGGCGCTCCGCCAGGCCGCCGGCCACCGTCCGTCCCTCGGCGCGGACGATCGAGTCGGCCCGCCGGGATGGCTCGTTCCAGCCTCCCATCGGGTCGACGACCACCTGTCGCAGCTCTTCGAGCGACGCGAGCCAGGTCCGGAGGCCCTTGCTCGTCGGCATGTCGCCGAAGCGAATCACGAGCTCGGGGTCCAGGCCCTCCGGCCTGGCGCGGGCGATCGAGTCGTAGGTCCAGACGATCCGGTCCCGGTCGTGGGGCCCGAGGCGAAGCTGGGACGTCGGCTCGGCGAGGATCGGGAAGCCGGAGCGCCGGGCGAGCTCGGCGACGGGATGGGCCAGTCCCGGGTCGAGCTGGCGGCCGGCGACGATCAGGCCCCGTGGGGTTGCAGCGATCCGCTCGGCGATGTCGTCCAGCAGCGCCTGATCCGCATCCCGCGCTCCCGTGGTCACCGCCGTCAGAGGACGCTCGCCGCGGCCCTCGAGGGCGAGGGCGCCGGAGGCGGTGACGTCCTCCGGATGCGGCTCCGGCCCCAATGGGTCGCGCCAGGCGAGGTTCAGGTGCACTGGACCCGGGCGCGGGTCGCCCCGGGCGGCGGCGTAGGCGCGGCATGCCACGGAGCGGTAGTGGAGGAGGCCCGCGTCGTCGGCGTCGTGCGTTCCGACCTCGCAGAACCACCGCACGGCGGTCCCGTAGAGCGTGAGCTGGTCAATGGTCTGGCCGGCGCCGATGCCCCTGAGCTCCGGGGGACGGTCCGCCGTCAGCACGATCAGCGGGACACCGGCCTCGTCCGCCTCGCAGACCGCGGGGTGGAGGTTGGCCGCGGCAGTGCCCGAGGTGCAGAGGACCGCCGCCGGCTGGCCGCTGCCCTGGGCGGCGCCCAGGGCGAAGAAGCTGGCCGAGCGCTCGTCGACGATCACGGCGACCTCGATCGCCGGCTGGCGCCAGAGCGCAAGCGCCAGCGGCGTCGAGCGCGAGCCGGGGGCGACGGCGGCGTGCCGGACGCCGCAGCGCGCGAGCTCCTCGACCAGCGCGGATGCCAGCGCGGTGTTGCGATTGGTGGGATCCACCGCGGCGAACGGTATCCGGCGGGCGCGGCGGCCACCTCCCACGGGCTCCACTTACAGGTCTACGACCACCTCGAGGGCGCCCTGGCCGGCCAACTTGGTCTCGTAGGGCCCCGCGACCTTGGCGATCAGTCGTCTGATAGCGGCGTTGTCGGCGTGGATCAGGCCCGTGAACCGCACGATCCCGGCCTCGCGGGCGCGCTCGACCAGCGCGGTCAGAAGCGCCGTCCCGAGGCCGATCCTCATCCAGCGATCGCCGACGCCGACCGCGAACTCAGCGTCCTCGGGGTCGTCTTCGCTCCGTACGTAGCGCGCTGTGCCGAAGCTCTGTCCCGTCTCCGGGTCGACCGCGATCAGCGCCTCATGGTGGACGTGGTCGACCGCGGTCAGGTACTCGAGCTGGCGCTGAGATAGGCGGGGCTGCGGGCCGAGGAAGCGCATGAAAATCGACTTCGTGCTGGCGCTCTCGAACCCCTCGTTCAGTCGCGTGCGATCAGACGGCCGGATCGGCCTGATGAGCGCCCTGGTGCCGTCGCCGAGCTCGACGATCTCACCGGTGTCATTCGCCACCGTTCCTGGAGCCTTGCGAATCTCGCTGTCCAGCGTCACGCTCGGACTACAGGCTCCGCCTCCCCGGCGTTCACGTGTGTGCGTTAAATCCGGTTTCGCTCCAGCGCCGCTTCGTCGATCTCCACACCGAGCCCCGGCCCCTCGGGTAGGTGAAGAAGGTCCCCCCGCAATTCACATTCGACGGACGCGATCGTGTCCGCGAACAGGAGCTGGGTGGCCAGTCCGTGGGCCAGGTCCGCCCACGGCGCCGCCGGGCGCAGCACCTGAGCCAGGTGAGCCGCCGCCGCGATCCCGACCGGCCCGTCCAGCGCGCTCGAGAGGTACACCGGTAGCTCCTTCGCAATCGCCCGAGCCGGGGTGATGCCGCCGACCTTGGCGAGCTTCACCGTCGCCAGCTGGCAGGCGCCCAGCTCGGTGGCGCGGCGAGCGTCGTCGGCGCTGTTCACGCTCTCGTCGGCCGCGATCGGGATCGCGGTCTGGTTGTGGACGGCCGCGAGGTCCTCGAGGTCCGCCGCCGGCTGCTCGGCGAGCTCGATTCCGTGCCGTTCCATCGCGGTCAGCCGGAGGACCGCCTCCTGGGGAGCCCAGACGCCGTTGGCGTCCACTCGCAGCCGTGCCCGTGCCCCCACGGCCTCGCGTACGGCCTCGACCTGGCCGACGTCGCCCGGCACGCCCACCTTGAGCTTGAACGTCGCGAAGCCGCGCTCCGCCCATCGCTGCGCATCCGCTGCGACCGCGGCCGGAGGGCCCGCCACCAGGGTGGCGTTGCACCGGACCGGCTGGGCCGACTCCGCGCCCAGCGACGCCCAGAGCGGCAGCCCGGCCGCCTTCGCGGTCAGGTCGAGGAGCGCCACCTCCAGGGCAGCGGCTGCGGCGGGCGAGATCGCGGTGAGGCCGGGTGGGAGACCGGCAGGCACCTCCAGTCCCACGAGCGCCGGGCCGGCGACGTCGCGCACCTCCCGGGCCAGGCTCGCCGCGCCGGCACCACCACGGAGCGACATGGCAACGGCGTCTCCCAGGCCCACGACGCCCTCATCGGTGCGGATGCGGACGAGGCGCATCTCGCGCCGGTCCAGCCGGCCTCGCGCCGTTACATAGGGCTCCCGGAACGCCAGCGCGTACGGCACGGCTTCGACAGCGGCGATCCTCATCTCAGATCGTGGCCAGCAGCAGCCCCAGGGCGAGCAGCGCGCTGAAGGCCGCTAGGAGCGCCCCAGTGCCCGCCAGGGCACCGTTCAGCGCCGGGCCGTCCGTCCGCGTCATGACCGCCCTGAGGGGCCGATCCACCAGGGGGGCCGAGAGCAGCATTAGAAGCCCCCAGGCCGAGCTGCCGGTGGCCAGAAGCGTCACCGGGACCGCGACGAACGCCGCCCCGATCAGGGTCGCGTAGAGGTTGCGCGTGCGCTGCCGGCCGAGCCGGACCGCCAGCGTCATCTTCCCGGCGCGGCGATCGGTGTCGACGTCCCGCACGTTGTTGACGACGAGGATGGCCGTCGCCAGGCAACCCACCGCCACGGACAGGCCGAAGGGCAGCCAGTCCAGGCGCTCGAGCTGCACGTAGTAGGAGCCGTTCACGGCGACGAGCCCGAAGAAGAGGAAGACGAACAGCTCGCCCAGGCCCGCATAGCCGTACGGCCGCGGCCCTCCGGTGTAGAGCACTCCCGCGAGGATCGAGGCCGCGCCCACGATCAGGATCACCACGCCCGCGACCGTTGCGAGGTAGATGCCGGCCGCCACCGCGACGGCGAAGGCGATCCAGGTCGCGATCAGGACCCGGCGGGGAGCGACCAGGCCCGACGAGGTCACCCGCACGGGCCCGAGCCGGTCGGCGGTGTCGGCGCCGCGCCTGGCGTCCGAGTAGTCGTTCGCCAGGTTCGTCCCGATCTGGATAAAGATGCTGCCGACGAGCGCCGCCAAGAACGCCCCGACACGGATGTCGTCCACCAGTTCGACGGCTGCGGCGGTGCCGACCAGCACCGGGGCGATCGCCGCGGGCAACGTCCGCGGCCGCGCCGCCATCAACCAGAGACGCATGCGGGCTAGGGCCGCCGAGGGTATTTGCCGAAGTCGGGCTCGCGGTCCTCCACGTATGCGTTGCGGCCCTCCTGGCCCTCCTCGGTCATGTAGAAGAGGAGCGTCGCATCGTGAGAGAGCTGTTGGAGGCCGGTGAGGCCGTCCTCATCCGCGTTGAAGCTCGCCTTGAGCAGTCGCAGAGCGAGGGGGGAGAGGACGTTCATCTCGCGACACCACGCGACCGTCTCGCGCTCGAGGTCCTCAACGGGGACGACCGCGTTCACCAGGCCCATCTCCAGGGCCTCCTCGGCCGAGTACAGCCGCAGCAGGAACCAGACCTCCTTCGCCTTCTTGACCCCGATGTTGCGCGCCAGCAGGCTGGCGCCGAAGCCGCCGTCGAAGCTTCCGACCCGGGGCCCGGTCTGGCCGAAACGGGCGTTGTCGCCAGCGATCGTCAGGTCACAGACCAGGTGGAGGATGTGCCCGCCGCCGACGGCGTATCCCGCGACCATTGCCACCACCGGCTTCGGCAGGCGGCGGATCTGGACGTGGAGGTCGCCGACGTCGAGGCGTCCCACGCCCTGCTCAGCGACCTCGTCGTCGCCGATGTAGCCGTCGTCGCCGCGGATCCGCTGGTCACCGCCGGAGCAGAACGCCTCGGTGCCGGCCCCGGTAAACATGATCGAGCCGACGTCGAGGTCGTCGCGGGCGCGGTTGAAGGCGTCGCGGAGCTCGGCCAGCGTCTGGGGGCGGAAGGCGTTCCGCACGTCGGGCCGGTTGATGGTGATCTTCGCGATCCCGTCGGCCTTCTCGTACAGAATGTCCTCGAATTCGCCCGCGCTGCGCCACTCGATGGGCGCATAGAGCTGTTCTGAGGGCGGGGCCTGCTTGTGGCGAATCGGCATGTTCGGAATTATCCCTGGCCGTGACCTACGGCGGCTTCCCCAGATGATCCTCGACAACTGGCTCGCCCAGCGCGCCGAGACCTGCCCCGACCGAGTGGCCCTGATCGCCGGCGGTGTCGAGCTGACCTACGAGGATCTCGAGGCGGAGGCGTCGCGGGGAGCGCGTCGTCTCGCCGCGAGGGGAGTGCGCCGCGGTGGGAACGTCGTCATCGCCCAGCCGTCGGGGCTCGAATACGTGATCACGCTCCACGCCCTGATGAAGCTCGGCGCCGTCGTCCACCCGCTCAACCCCGGGCTGATGCCAAGCGAGCTCGACGCCGAGATCGAGCGTGCGAAGCCGGCGCTCGTGATCGGCGAGTCCGACCACGTGACGATGAGCGAGGCCGACCTGCCGCTGCTGGGGGAGCACGACCTGGATGCGCTGCACTGCCGGATCCTGACGAGCGGCACCTCGGGGAGCCCGCGCTCGGTGGGCCTCACCTATGGCAACCACCTGTGGAGCGCGGTCGGCTCGGCGTTCAACCTCGGCGTGGACCCCGGCGACCGCTGGCTCTGCTGCCTGCCGATGTACCACGTGGCGGGCCTGCAGATCGTCATGCGCTCGGTCATCTACGGCACCGGGGCCATCGTTCACGACGGCTTCGACACCGGGAGGGTCGCGGAGTCCTTCGAGCGCGACGACGTCACGCTCGCCTCCCTCGTCACGACGCAGCTCGTCCGCCTGCTCGGCGCCGGCGTCGATCTCTCGAGCCCGCGGGCGATCCTCGTGGGCGGGGGGCCGGTGCCGATCGACGTGCTCGAGGAGGCGATCGGTCGCGGCGCCTCGGTCGTCCAGACCTACGGCATGACCGAGGCTGCGTCCCAGGTCACGACGCTCGCGCCACAGGACGCGCGGCGAAAGCTGGGCTCCGCAGGACGGCCGCTCCTGACGACCCATCTGCGGATCTTCGACGGCGAAATCTGCGTCCAGGGCCCCGTCGTGGCGCCGGGCTGCGCCGACGAGGACGGCTGGCTCCACACGGGAGACCTCGGGCGGATCGACGACGAGGGCTTCCTCTACGTCGAGGACCGGCTGGGGGACGTGATCGTCTCCGGGGGCGAGAACGTGCTGCCCGCCGAGGTCGAGGAGGTGCTCCTGCGTCACCCCGACGTCGCCGACGTCGCCGCGGTCGGGCGCTCGGACCCGGAGTGGCAGGAGGCCGTGGAGGCGGTCGTCGTCCTGAGGGAGGGCGCGGCGAGGAACGAGGCCGCGCTGCGCGACCATTGCGCCGAGTCGCTGGCCTCCTACAAGGTGCCGAAGCGCTTCGAGTTCGTGGCCGAGCTTCCGCGCACGGCGTCGGGCAAACTGCTTCGCCGGGCACTGCGCTGAAAAGGAGAGGAAATGGAACGAGGTGACGTCAGCCGCTGGCTGGACGACTACGTGGAGGCCTGGAGGACCTACGACCCCGAGCGGATCGCGGCGCTGTTCGCCGAGGAGGTCGAGTACCGCTATCACCCCGACGACGAGCCGATCCGTGGCCGCGATGCCGTGGTCGAGTCGTGGCTCGGCGAGGGCGAGCACGAGGACGCCTCGTCACGGGACCCCGAGGACACCTACGACGCGTCGTACGCCCCGGTGGCCGTGGACGGCGACGTGGCGGTGTCCACGGGCTCGAGCACCTATTTCGAGAGCCCCGGCGGCCCCGTGGAGAAGATCTACGACAACTGCTTCGTGATGCGTTTCGACGGCGACGGCCGGTGCCGCGAGTTCACCGAGTGGTTCATCAAGCGGCCGGCCCCATAGATTTAGGGACATGAACGACAAAGACATCTTCTATGACGACGACGCCGACCTCTCAGCCCTCGAGGGCAAGACGATCGCGATCCTGGGCTACGGGTCGCAGGGCCACGCGCACGCGCTGAACCTGAAGGACTCGGGCTGCGAGGTCGTGGTCGGCCTTCGCCCGGACTCGGCGAGCCGCGCCGAGGCGGAGGGGGAGGGCCTGGAGGTCCTCGATGTGCCGGAGGCGGCGAGCCGCGGCGACGTCGTGATGATCCTGCTGCCCGACGAGAAGCAGGCAGAGGTCTGGGAGAACGAGATCCGCGACGGGATCGCGCCCGGGAACCTCCTGATGTTCGCCCACGGGTTCTCGGTCCACTTCGGCCAGATCGAGCCGCCTTCGGAGGTTGACGTGGGCATGGTCGCGCCCAAGGGCCCCGGCCATCTGGTCCGCCGCCAGTTCGCGGAGGGCCGGGGCGTTCCGTGCCTGATGGCCGTCTATCAGGACGGGACCGGGAACGCGCGCGACATGGTTCTCGCCTACGCCAAGGGGATCGGCGGCACGAGGGCGGGCGTGATCGAGACCACGTTCAAGGACGAATGCGAGACGGACCTCTTCGGCGAGCAGTCGGTTCTATGCGGCGGCGCCACCGAGCTCGTCCGGGCCGGCTTCGAGACCCTCGTCGAGGCGGGCTACGACCCCCGGCTCGCCTATTTCGAGTGCCTGCACGAGCTGAAGCTGATCGTCGACCTCATGTACGAGAAGGGGATCCAGGGCATGCGCCACTCGATCTCAAACACGGCCGAGTATGGGGACATGACCCGCGGTCCGCGCGTGATCGGCGAGGAGACCCGCGCGGCGATGCGCCAGATCCTGGCGGACATCCAGTCGGGCGAGTTCGCGCGCGAGTGGATCGCAGAGAACCGCGCGGGTGCCGAGAACTTCCAGCGGCTCCGCGAGGAGGCCGCCGGGCACCAGGTCGAGCAGGTCGGATCCGACCTCCGGAAGATGATGCCCTGGATCGAGGGGGACGGCACCTAGCCCGAGGCCGGGCGCGATCCCTCGCTACGGTCTCTCTAGGTGCCGGCCGTGGGCGGCGTCGCCGGTGCGGCGGCCGTCTCGGGCATGGCCCCTGCCTGGGGCGTGCCGGCCTGGAGCTCAGATCCACCGGCCCGCACGGCCTCCCAGGCCTTGTTCATCTCGGCCTGGATGTAGCCGGAATGATGAGCCCCGCAACGCCGGTGATGAACGAGGCGATGATCAGCCAGAGGACGATCATCCCGTTCAGCGTGACCTGCCCGCTGGTGACCTCCTGGGCCCGCTGGATCCGCTTGATTGTGTTGTACAGCGAGACGTACGGCGGCACGAGGATGATGGCGCCCGGGAACAGCGCCAGGAGCGACGTCGTCGGGCTGTCGCCGAGGCCGTCCACCTGCCTGACCCGGCCGAGATCGACCATCTCCCGGTTGATCTGGTACCACCAGTAGAGGCCGTAGATCCCGAGCGTGATGATCGTGAGGGCTGGTACTGCGACCGGGTGCCTGGTCTTCGCGGTGTAGCCGGGACCGGGCCCGATCTGAATCTTGTCCGCCATTGCGGTGCTTTCCCTTCCGTAGGAGTCGCTGACGCTCAGCCTACCCGGCGGCGCGTCCGCCGCCCGTCGAATTTTCCTGAGCGGCCGCCTCGAGCGCCTCCCGGAGTTCCTTGTTGCCGCCGAGCATTCCCGCCCAGCCGAGCATGTCCTTGACCAGGAAGAACGCGTCGCCCTGCCCGCCATCGGCCTCGTAGGTGGCCTTGACCCAGTTATTGAAGCCCGCGGGCCGGGTGCCGGCCGAAAGGACCCGGCCCGCCACCGTTCCCTTCTTCCCCGCGAAGGTGAAGGTGGCGCCCTCGACGGTCACGGTGCCCCGGTCCTCGATGCGGCTGCCGGGCGTGGATCGGTACCAGACGTTCTTCTGCACGCCGCGACCCTAGCGCAGCAAATTCATGGTTCAGCGCCGGTGGACGTGAGATGATGCGCGCAAATCCAGCAATCCGTCGGCGGCCGGATGTCCGGCCGCGAGCGGACAACTCGAACGGAGGGGTACATGACCGAAACGCCCGAGACGCCGGGAGCGCCTGAGGCGCCAACCGGCCCGCCCGGAGGGGCTCAGCCGCCCGCGGCACCGCCTCCAGCTACACCGCCGACGGCGGTGGGTCCTGCGGCCGACTATCCGGTGCACCTCGACGTCGAGCGCCAGGAGGAGTACAGCCGCTTCATGCCGCTGATCAAGTGGCTGCTGGCGATCCCGCACTACATCGCGCTGCTCGTGCTGGGAATCGGGGCCGTGATCGTGGCCTTCATCTCGTTCTTCGCGGTGCTCTTCACGGGCCGCTACCCGGAGGGGATGTTCAACTACATGGTTGGCGTCCACCGCTGGGGGGTGAGGGTTGGCGCGTACGTGTTGCTCATGGTCGACCCGTATCCGCCGTTCACGCTCGACGATGACCCGGCCTACCCGGCGAGCTTCGACATCGACTATCCGGAGCACGTGGAGCGCTGGCGGCCTCTGCTCACCTGGCTGCTGGTGATCCCGTTCGCGATCGTGGCGTACTTCGTGATCTTCCTGGCGGAGATCATGAGCTTCTTCGCCTTCTTCACGATCCTGTTCACCAGGCAATTCCCGGAGGGCTTGTTCAACATCGCCCGGATCGGGTTGCGGTGGCAGGCGAGAAGCAATGCCTACCTCTACTGGATGGTCACCAGGTACCCGCCGTTCGTCTGGGACTGAGCAGCTGACTCAAGCTGAACGCGGTGGCGGGCCCGAAAGGGCCCGTCTCGCGTTTGGCGGCCTAGCGGCAGATCGCGTCGGTCGTCAGTCGGTGCTTCCTACGGATCCCGATGAGTGACTTACACGGTTGGCAGGGCCAGTGCACGGGTGCATCATCGGGAACGACCCCTACCGAAAGGAGTTGAAGATGGACGCGCACACCTCTCCCGGACACCGAGCTTCCCGCTCGATGGCCCGAGCGCACCGCTTGAGCTTCGCTGGCCACGTTGCCGTAGAGTACATGCTTGGCGCGGCACTGGCTGCCGCGGCGGTGGTCCTCGGGTTCAGTCAGAACACGTTGCTCGCCGCGTTCGCGCTAGCGATCCTGCTCGTGAGCAGTGCAGCTGGCACCCCGATTTCCAGTGGCCGGATCTACCTCCACAAGTCGTGGGATCGAGCCTTGATCTTTCTCCTGCTTGCGGTCACCCTCGCCTCGGGGATCGCTGGCACCGGAATCGCGACTTTGGTATTCGCTGCAGCGACGATGATCGAGGCGATCCTGCTCGCGATCACGCACTACGTGCCGGAGCGATAGCGCCCTCCGAGATACGACGTGGGTGGCAGGATTGCGTACGGCTTGAGGCCGAAAGACCTACTCGCCGAGGACCTTGATGATCAGCCGCTTCGGGCGGCGGCCGTCGAACTCGGTGTAGAAGGTCGCGCAGTTGGACGTGGAATCGGGTGTTTCGGGGGTAGGCGATCCCGCGTGCAGAGGTCCAGGTCAGCCCCCGTTCTCGGTCGCGTCCTCGACGGCGCGGTAGGTGACCTCCCGCAGACGCTCTGGGAACTTGGCGAGGGAACCTGAGGGGGACCGAACGGAACTCTCGATCCACGAATCCCGCATATTCAAGCCGTTCGCGATGGTTGCACCCCAGCTGAGGGAAAATCCCCCAGGGGGTGTCCAGGCGGGGCGGCCCCGACCGTTACCGCTCGCGCTCGAACTCGAAGTCAATCGCAGCGGCCTGGGCGCGTTGCAGAGCTTCCAGGGGCGCGGCGTGTTCGCGGAAGCCCTCGGCGATGTCGTGGTAGTAGAACGAAGAGGCGGAAGCGATGTCGTCGTCATCCTCGATCTTGAAGAGATAGACCCACGCCTCGGCCGGACGGTCCTGCCACTCGACGGTGACACGGCGGCGGTTGTAGGAATCTGGGAATCCCTCAAATCTGTCAATCCGTCGCAGGCCGTCAGCGGAAACGGTCCACAGCACTCCCCAGGTTCTAGCTCCGGATCGGGGTCTGACGGTGGCGACTCCCGAGAAAGCCAACTCGTATCCGGGCAAGCTGGCCCGACCGAGGGAGACGGAATCGCTCGCTCGGCGGAGGGTGATGGTGCTGTTGGTCAGCGAGCCGTATGTAAAGACGTTTGTGCGGGTGTTGGTCATGTTCGCTTCCTAGACGTTCGTTCGCGGGTGCGAAGTTGAAATTAGAAAAGCTCGAAAAAAATCTGAAGTCACTTGCGGACCCAGCGTGAGCCGGATCTGCGTGATTTTTGGACCCCTACCCCTCTTGTGGTGTCGTGGTCGGATGAGCGGTGAACTCCCGGCAGACGAGCGCACGGAGCCTCTCAGTGGGCGTCCGGGTCACGGGTCCGGGGCTTGGGCTGCCACTCGGACTCGGGTTCGGGTGTGGAAGGGTGTGCGCCAGGCGAACGGGTGGCGAAGTAGTAGATGAGCGCGGCGACAACGGCACTCCCGCCGAGGAGCCAACCGAGGGTGCCGATTGCAGCCGTTGTGAGGCCGACGAGCAAAATCAAGAGCAGGACCAGGCCGACGAGCTTCATGCCCCCACCTTCGCTCGAAGCTCGGCCAACTCACGACGCAGCGCGTCAATCTCGGACTCCTCGGGGGTGTCGAGGGCGCGGGCGCTGTCGAGTACCTCGTCGGGGTCGATTCGGGCCAGGTACGCGCCGGTCACCCCGAGCGAGGAATGGCCGAGCAGCCGCCGAACGTGGTCGATTGGCGTCCCGTTGCGGTGAAGCTCGACGGCGAACGCATGGCGGAAGGCGTGGGGGTGAACGCGGCGCGTATCGAGTCCAGCCTGCCGAGCCTTGCGGCGCAGCATCGTCCGAACGTAGGGCTGGCTGAGTTCGCGGCCCCGGAGAGTGCAGAACACTGGGGCGTTACGGGGCAGAGGACGCACCCGCTTGCGGCGAACGGTGAGCCAGCGATCCAAGGTGTCCCAGGCCGAGGCAGGCATTTCCGTGACGCGCTCAGAGTCGCCCTTGCCGTGTCTGACAGCGATCCAGCCCTTGCCGTTGGTGGGCCGGTCCAGGTCGGCAGGCCGCAGGTCCAGGGCCTCTCCGATCCGCAGCCCTGAGCGCCACAGCACCACGACGAGGGCGCGATTGCGGACAGCGCAGGGGGCGTTCGAGAACGTGCCGAGGAGTTGCTCGACTTCAGCATGTTCGAGGACGCGCTTCACGCATCCAGTCTAGGGGATGGCCTGCCGAATGGACCCGGAATTGGAGGAATCAGTCGTCTATGTGGAGCGCGGGGCGCAGTCTGCTCGAAACGTGTCTATACGGCGGAAACTCTGGCCCGGAAAAGCGCCCGATTTGCGCCGGATCCTGTTGGCGCTCGATGCGCTCGAAGCCCCAGACCCGCCCGTCGCCGTGCGGGTGTCGGGGTCGCTGCGGCGCCGACGCACCTCGACTCGCGGGAGGCGGGGCGCTGGCGCACGAAGCTCGCGCAAGGGGCGGTCACCTGGGGCGCGGGCGCTAGGTGGGTTCACGCCTGGCGTGAGGGGTGGTCAGGGTAGGGAAGGCGCTCTCAGGGCGTGGAAAAGCGCCTACCCGGCGCATTTGGGGCGGATCTGGGGAAAGCGAAGTCACTTCGCATTTGCGCGAAAACGGAAGTCGCCTTCCGATTTGCGGGGAAAACGGCCTCCGGAGGCCGATATGCGCTACGGGTAGCGTATTTGGGCGGATCTGGGCCTCGGGGAGGCTCGCTGAAGGGACGCGGGCTTTGGCTGGGCGGCGAAAGCGCCCATCTCGGGCGCGGCTCAGGGCGCGAAAACGGCTTGCCGCTGCGGCTTGTAACGGTTGCCGGGCTGGCTGAGGGTGCGGGTGCCGAGGAGACGGTCGATGCTGTCGCGGCTGACGATGGTGACGGTTTCGTATCGGCGCAGAGCGGGGTTGGCTTGGCCCTCGAGTTGCCGTCAACCAGTGATGCCGGTCCGCGTCCCGTCGTAATAAAGCTTGAAGCCCTCTGCCACGGGCCGGAAGCCGAGCCGCTGATACACCCGGTGAGCATCGGTCCGGTGCTTGCCCGAGTGCAGCTGCACCTTGTAGCAGTCGCGGGCGCGAGCAATGGCCAGCAAGTGCTCGAGTAGCCGCGTGCCGGTGCCTTTGCCGCGCGCCGAGCCCTTCACGATGACGTTCTCGATCACGGCCCACGGCCGGCCACGATGGGTCAGGTTGGGCACGACGATCAGCTCGGCCGCGCCCACGACGTTGCCGTTCGCGCTCGCCACGCAGAGATGGCGATCGCCATCACTCAGGATCCGGCTCAGCTCAGGTCGCGCGGACGCGGCGTCCCGTGGCGTGCGCGCGGGGTCGTCCTCGGCCAGTTCTTGATAGAGCTCGAGCAGTTGGTCGAGGTCGCCGGCCTCGGCGTCTCGAACGGTGATCGTGCTCATGCTCGAAGCCTGACAGTTCCTCCGATCATGCTGGCAGACCATGGGGCAGCACAAGGCACTCGGCAACGGCACCTTTCTGGGGAACATGGGCTTCAGACAGCACGTCACAGGGCCGCGAGGTTCTGGTCTTGGAGGTTCCCGACACGAATATCGCCGGGCGGGGCCGAGGTCGCGAAGTCGATTGCGCGAGGCAAGACCCCCTAGCGGCATAGAGGCGGGCGCGCCGCTGCGGTGGGGTGGCCCGGAGCGCGTGCGCTGGGTGAAGCTGCTCGATCTCGGGGGGTGGGCGCGTGCGCGCCCGGTTTGCGGCCTCTGGGGGGCTGTGGGGCGATCTGAGGGGTTGGGGAGCCTCGCTGAGGGCGACAGCGGCCTTGGCGCGAGGGTACGCGGGAGTCAGGTGGATCCGGGTCCGCCACGGCACTCATCCCGCTACCTCGGAGCGCCATCGCTCAGCCCAGGCTGGGTCTTGCTCCCCAAGGTGGACATGCGCCGTCTCAGCGATTGCGTTCGCGCCCTCCCAATCGTCTCGGGCGACCAACTCCGCAAATCCTTCGAGCAGAGCGTCGAAGTAGTCGTCGGCGAGCTTGAAACTCCGCGCCCACTCGAACACGGAGTAGGCCGACACCCGATCCGGGTCCTCCCCCTCTGAGACGTGGAGGCTGACGCCCCTTCGGTCCTTAGCGATCACTGTTCGGATTCTACTCACGGCCCTCTCCTCTGCACCGCCGCAAACGCCTTAGTCGTGCGGTGCTGCGGTGCAAGCAAAACTAGTCGTTGGATACTGCGGTGGAAGCGGCGATCCAATACACGTCCGCCTTCCCTCGCTTGTCCTTTTTGGCGATCCCAGCCGACCAAAGCCGCTTCAACCGTCTCCGCGCTGAGTCCTCACTCTTGCCGATCCGCTCCGCGAACTGCTTCGCGGTCGCAGTTTCCATTTGCCCGAGCAAGAACGTATCGGCGGACTTTTCAGCCGTTGCCCGCTGCTCGCTTGATTCCGCGTCCGTGTCCGGGTCCGCGACCTCGTAGGCCGTGTAGTCGGTCCCGGCTTCGTTCTGCTCGATCCCCCGCGTCCAGAAGGTAGAGCGGTAGTGGCCCTCCGAGTGAAGTTGCCGCTTGCGCGACCTCGGGCCACCGTCCACGAACATGCCGATAACGATGTTGCAGGCCGCTGGCAGCGCCGTCGTTCCTCGGTGTGCGTCCCGCTTGCTGCTTCGCCCCTTCTTCTGGTGCATGAGCAGGATCACGGTGATCCCGACCCGGATGCACTCGCTCAGGAACGGTTCGGTGGCTCGCGCCAAGTCAACATCGCTCTCACTCTCGACGCCGGTTGCGCGGGAAATGTCGTCAATGAAGATGATTTCGTCGCCACGGAGGGTCGCGCACTTGACCAGATACGCCCACTGCTGCTCCCACGTCATCCCCGAGAGTTGGTGCTGATAGATCGACCAACCGAGCTTCGGCTCGAACCGCTCGACTTTCTCTTTCAGCGCCGGGGGCGGTTCCGCGATCAGACAGGTCGCGGTAACAGGTCGCCCGTAGGCGGGGCCGAACACGGTTTCCTCCCCACGCTCCAACTTCGACAGCAGGTACATGATGAGGTCGTTCTTGCCGACTCGCCAGTGCGCGTGCAGGAGCGTCGATCCGCCCTTCGCCACGGCACCCGGCACGAAGAACTCAACCTCCGTCCCCGGATCGAGATGCACGTTCTCGAAGGTCTGCCCGATGAGCTTCCCAAGCTCCTCTAGCCGCGCCCTCTCCGCCTCCGCCGCCAATGCTTCGTGATGGTCAACCGAGCGAATCTCGGCTTCGGCGGCGAACCCCTCTAGCCCTTGGACGGGAAGATCGAGGTCGTAGTTCTCGAAGGTATTTTCAAGGATGCCGAGGACGGTCCTGCCCAGTTCGACGTTCCAGTGTCGATCAGGGAGAACAATCCTTAGCTTGGTGTCGCCCGCCATCGACTCCAACTGGACGCAGGTTGGGTCGCCGGGGAGGAGGATGCGATAATCGCCGCAGCGGTAGCTGCCATCGCCGACTGGCTCCCACCGCCCGGTGGCCTGCGCTCCGTTCTCTCCCTCCTGCTGCTGGACGGGTGGGCTGACGGGCGCGTCGGTCACTTCAACTCCCTCGCGGCCCATCCCCGATGGTTCCCTTGCTTGCGCTCCGAGAACCGATGTCGCTCGATTACGTTCGGCTCATGCGTTACGAGGTAGATCGCATCGCGGACGAGCGTGCCCTGAGTGACATCCAGCTTGCGAGCCGTATCGAGGACGGCCTGCTTCTGCGCGGGGGTGACGCTGATCTTCAGTTGGACGGTTTCGTGTCGCATCTTTCTCAGTACCTCTCGGGGCGTACCTACTTCTTACCTCGCGCTGCATTGTCGAGGGATTTGGTGGGAAATGCCCCCGTTCACCGGGCCGTCCTCCTGCGGCGAAACGCTGCCAGTAGCTCCAACCCTTCGAGCCGAGACTCCTCATCGTGCAGAAAGGCCGTCTCGGTCGTCTCGATCTGCAACGGAACCCGGCGCTCCCTGTTACGGAACGCTTTCACGCGGCATCGGTCGGAGCAATAGCGGCGCGGACGGCCCGTGGCCTGCTGCACCATCGGCGCTCCGCAGGCTTCGCAGCGGCTCATGCCGCCACCCGCCCGTGGGTACGGCTTGGGTCCGCCGTGGCTATGTCTTGGCTATGAAACGGGTCATCTACTGACCCTGAGTGACCCTGACTGACGTTCGGCGGGGTGGAGGCCCGAGGACCGAGTATTTGCTTGTCTATGCGGAATCTGGCGCTATTCGCCGAGAACCTTGATGATGAGGCGTTTGGGCCTGCGACCGTCGAACTCGGTGTAGAAGACCTGCTGCCAGGGGCCGAGGTCGAGACGGCCGTCGGTGACGGGCAGGATCACCTGGTGGTGGACCAGGAGGTTCTTGAGGTGGGCGTCGCCGTTGTCCTCGCCACCGGCGTGGTGCCGGTAGTCGCCCGGATCCGGGGACAGGTCGCGAGCCACCTCGTTGGCGGGCTCCTTCCAGCTTGGCGGCGCCACCTTGTCGAGCCACTCGAGCGTGTCGGCCTGGAGACCCGGCTCGTCGTCGTTGACCCAGACCCCGGCGGTGATGTGCATCGCGGAGACGAGGGCCATCCCCTCGGCGATACCCGCCTCGTCGACGGCCGCCTGGACGTCCTCGGTGATCCGGATGAACTCCCGGCGCTCCGCGGTTTCGAAGGTCCTGTAGACGGTGTGGGACTTCACGCGCCCGGAGGCGCGCCGTCGCCGAAGCGGTTGGTCTCGCCCTCGGGCAGGCGGCCGTCGCGGCCAACGTAGCCGTCCTTGGCGCCGACGATGACGTAGATCGCGTCGTCGGAGCCGACGTTCTTGATTTTGCGCACGGTCGCGGGGTCGACCCTCGCCGCCCCGCCCGGCTCGAGGACGTGGGTGGTGCCGTCCCCGAACTCGACCTCGATCGTCCCGAGATGGCAGAAGTAGAGCTCCTCCTGCTCGTCGTGGAAGTGGCGGCCGGTCACGTACCCGGGCGGGAGGGCGATCGCGTTCACGCCGAAGGCGGTGACGCCGAGCGAGCGGCGGATCTTGCGGAACCCGTACTGCTCGCCCATCTGGTCGATGTTCCCGACCGCGTAGCCGTCGCCCTGGACGATCTCGTCAGCCATCCGGCCGGATGCTATTTGGCCCACGCCGAGCCGGCGTTCCGGCGGAGCTATGCTTCCGCGCCGCACCGCTCCCTATCCTGACTTTTCGCCCCATGGCCGACGCCCCGGACATCTTCACCAAGCAGTACATCCTCACCGCCGGGCCGACGCCCCTGCCGCCCGCCGTCTCGCAGGTGATGGCGGAGCCGATCCTCTATCACCGGGCGCCGGCGTTCGTTGAGATCTACGCAAGGGTCTTGGAGCGGCTGCCGCAGGTCTTCCAGACAGAGAACGAGGTCCTCTGCTTCGCCGCGACCGGCACGGGGGCAATGGAGTCGGCGGTCGCGAACCTGGTCGTCGCAGGAGAGCCGGCGGTGGTCGCCTCGTGCGGAAAGTTCGGCGAGCGCTGGATCGAGCTGTGCAACGCCTACGGAGCCGAAACGCTCCCACTCGAGTTCGAGTGGGGCACCCAGGTGGACCCGGAGCGCCTCGACCGAGAACTTTCCGAGCTCGGCAAGCCCGCGCGTGCCGTCTACGTCACGCAGTCGGAGACGTCGACGGGAGTGGTCAACGACATCCGGGCGCTGAACGAGGTGGTTCGAGCGCACGACTCGGTGCTGTGCGTCGACGCTGTCTCGGGCATCGGCGCGGTTGAGCTGCCTCAGGACGAGTGGGGGGTGGACGTGGTCATCGCCGGCTCGCAGAAGTCGCTCATGTGCCCGCCGGGGCTCGCGTTCGCGTCGGTCTCGGATCGCGCGATGACGCTTGCCGCCGAGAACGCTCGCGGCCGCTACTACCTGGATTGGGAGCGCACCGCGGCCGGCCAGAAGGAGGAGCCACCGAACTCGGCGTTCACGCCCGCCGTGACGCTCTTCCGCGCACTCGACGTCGCCCTCGGCCTGATCTTCGAGGAGGGCCTGGAGCACGTCTATGCGCGCCACGCGCTGCTCGCCCGCGCTGCCCGCGCGGGCGTCGACGCGCTGGGCCTCGAGCGCTTCGGCCCCGACGATGAGAACGCCAACGTGGTCACCGTCGCGCGCCTGCCCGACGACATCGACGGCGCCAAGGTCCCGAAGCTCATGCGTGACGCCTACGGGGTCACGATCGCGGGCGGACAGGGTCATCTGAAGGGCAAGATCGCGCGCATCGCGCACTGCGGCTACTACGGGGCGTTCGACATCGTCATCGCGCTCACGGCGCTCGAGATGACCCTTCGTGACCTCGGACACGACGCGGAGCCCGGCTCCGGCGCTGCGGGCGCGCAGCGGGTCTTCGCCGAGGCCGGCCTTGCACCGGAACCCGTCGCCTAGTGGCGAGCACCGACGGCAAGCCGCGGGTCCTGGTCAAGGAGAAGATCGCCGACTCCGGCGTCTCGCTCCTGCGTGAGGACTTCGACGTCGAGCTCGGGCTCGACATGTCGGACGACGAGCTCTCCGACCGCATCGCCGACTTCGACGCGATCGTCGTCCGCTCGGCGACGCAGGTCACTTCCGACCTGATCGGGCGGGCCTCGCGCCTCAAGGTGGTGGGCCGTGCCGGGACCGGCGTCGACAACGTGGACGTCGATGCAGCGACCAAGCGCGGCATCGTGGTGGTCAACGCCCCCGAGTCGAACTCGGTCGCCGCCGCCGAGCACACGCTGGCCCTCGCTCTGGCGCTGTCCCGGAACGTTCCTCGGGCCAACGCCTCCCTTACGGCCGGCGAGTGGGCGCGCTCCAAGTTCGCCGGCAACGAGCTCTACGGCAAGACCCTCGGCGTGATCGGCTTCGGCCGCATCGGCCAGCTGGTGGCGAAGCGCGCGCAGGCGTTCGAGATGGACGTGATCGCGTTCGACAAGTTCGTCGCCGCCGAGCGCTTCCGGGAGCTGGGCGTGGAGCACGCGGAGACGACGGACGAGCTCTACGCCAAGGCGGACATCCTCACGATCCACCTCCCCAAGACGCCCGACACCGTGAACTGGATCGACGCCGAGGCGATCTCGCAGATGAAGGACGGCGTCCGGATCGTCAACTGCGCTCGCGGCGAGCTCGTCGACCTCGACGCTCTGGAGGCGGCACTCGAGTCGGGCAAGGTCGGCGGCGCGGCCCTCGACGTCTTCCCCTCGGAGCCGTTCACCGAGCACGCGCTCTTCGGGCGCGACAACGTAGTCGTCACCCCGCACCTGGGCGCTTCGACCGCTGAGGCGCAGGACCGGGCGGGCACCATCACCGCGGATCAGGTCAGGCGCGCCCTGTCCGGGGGCGTGGTCACAAACGCGGTCAACATCGCCGCCGTCCGGCCCGAGACGATGGAGGCGCTGGCGCCCTTCGTCCCGCTCTGCGAGCGGCTCGGCCGGCTCGCCCAGGGGCTCAGCAATGGCTCCGTCGATCGGATCACCGCCGAGTTCCGCGGCCGCATCGCCGAGCACGACACCCGCCTGCTCGGCATCGCCGTGCTCGTGGGGGTCCTCTCCGGCCACACCGAGGAGCAGGTGAACCTGGTCAACGCACCCGCGCTCGCCGAGGAGCGCGGCATCGACCTCACCGAGCTGAAGGACCCCGTCTCGGAGGAGTTCACGGAGCTCGTCACCGTGCGGATCGAGTCGGGTGACGACACGGTTGAGGTGTCCGGGACCGCCGTCGGCCCACGCAGCCTTCCTCACCTCGTCCGTGTGTGGGACGAGCGCTTCTACATGCCGTTCGCCGACCACCTCGTGGTCTTCCGCTATAAGGACCAGCCCGGGATGATCGGCCGCGTCGGCACGATCTTCGGGACGCACGGCGTCAACATCGGCTCCGCCGCGGTGGGCGCGGAGGCCTCGGGCGACGACGCGGTCCTGGCGCTCACCACCGACGCCCCGGTGCCCGACGAGCTCCTCGAGGAGATCCTGAAGCTCGAGGGCTTCCGCGCCGGCCGGGCGATCGACTTCTAGCCGGGCACGCGGGGGCGGCCTGGCGGGGTAGGGTCAGGACCATGCGCGCGGTGGTCATCCCAAAGAACGGCCCGCCCGAGGTGCTCGAGGTGCGGGAGCTGCCGGACCCGCCGGTGGGGCCCGGAGACGTACGGATCGCGGTCAAGGCCGCGGGCATCAACTTCGCCGACACGATGGCGCGCGTTGGCCTGTATCCCGATGCGCCCAAGCTCCCGTGCGTCGTCGGCTACGAGGTCGCGGGCGAGGTCGAATCGGTGGGGGACGGGGTCGAGGGCCACAAAGTCGGCGATCGGGTGGTGGCCGGCACACGGTTCAACGGCCAGGCGGAGCTCGTCACCGTGCCCGCTGACCAGCTTCTCCCGCTGCCGAAGAAGCTGTCGTTCGAGGAGGGCGCGGCGTTCCCGGTCAACTACGGAACCGCGTACGCGGCGCTGGTGATCATGGGGGGCTTGAAGGCCGGCGAGCGGGTCCTGATCCACGCCGCTGCCGGCGGGGTCGGGATCTCCGCGACCCAGATCGCGAAGGGCATCGGCGCCGAGATATTCGGCACGGCGTCGCCCTCGAAGCACGACGCGATCCGGGAGCAGGGAGTCGACCACCCGATCGACTACCGCAACCTGGACTTCGAGGAGGAGGTCCGCCGGATCACGGGTGGCGAGGGGATCGACGTCGCCATGGACGCGCTCGGCCCCACGTCGTTCCGCAAGGACTACCGCCTGCTCCGGTCCGGCGGTCGCCTGATCATGTTCGGCGCCTCCGAGCTCCAGACGGGGAGCGGGAAGCGCAACCTCCCGACTGCGCTGCGAGCCATGGCCCGGATGCCCATGGCAACGATGCCGTGGTGGAAGAGCGTCGGCGTCATGAACGAGAACAAGGGCGTCTTCGGGCTCAACATGCTCTCGTGGTGGGACCGTGAAGGCAGCCTGGACCGCGTGACCGAGCCGCTCATGGCCGGACTGGAGAAGGGCGACCTGAAGCCGGTCGTCGCCGAGGCCTTCCCATTCGACCGTGCCGCTGACGCGCACCGCTTCATCGAGGAGCGCCGCAACGTCGGCAAGGTCGTGCTTGTCCCGTAGCCGGCCGCTGGCTACGCTCGACCCGTGCTAACCCTCGCCAGCATCTCCAGTCTTTACAACCGCGCGATCGTCGACACGGGTCGCGAGCCGGATTTCCTGTTCTTCGTCTCCTTTCTGATCACGTTCGGGTTCATCCGCACCAGCGCGCACATGATCAAGGCGCAGGTCAGCTGGTGGCCGGGCAACGTGACCGTGGGGGGGACGCACATCCACCACCTGGTGTGGGGGATCGTCACGATCATGATCACTGGCTACGTCGGGGTGACGATCGCCCCGCCGTCGCCCTGGCACGAGATCATCGCCGTGTTCTTCGGCATCGGGATGGGGCTCGCGCTCGATGAGTTCGCCCTCTGGCTGGACCTGAAGGACGTCTACTGGTCCGAGCAGGGCCGCAAGTCGATCGACGCCGTGATTGTCGCGGCCACAATCAGCGGGATGATCCTGGTGGGGTTCACAGCTTGGGTGGACGTCGCCACCGAGGTGGAGGACGTCGTCATCGCCCTCGTGGGCGCCTCCGGGGTCATCGGCATCGCAGCCACGGTCGTGAACCTGTCGAAGCAGAAGTTCGGGATTGCCATCGTCGGGTTCCTGCTCCCGCCGATCGGGATCGTGGCGGCCTTCCGGCTCGGCCATCCGGAGTCGCTCTGGGGCCGCATCTTCTACAGCGAGGAGAAGAAGGCGCGCGCCGACGCTCGGTTCCATGGCCACCACCGTCGCCCAGGCAGCCCGCCCAAGCAGGAGCCCGCGTCAGGTCAGTCGGGCGCCGGCTCCGGCTGAGGAGTCGATCCGGGGCCGTTCGCCGGTGCCTCGGCGGCGCCGGACGTCTCCCGGCGCCACCTCGTCCCCTCATCGATCAGCACGCCGATCGTGGCCGCGGTGGGAATCGCGAGCAGCGCACCGAGGACGCCGGCGAGCTCCGCGCCGACCAGGATCGCGATGATCGCGACCGCCGGATGGATCTGCACCGCGCTGTGGTAGAGCAGTGGCTGGATCACGCGGTCCTGGACCTGCTGGTAGATGACGAACAGAACCGCCCAGATGATCAGCGTCTTCGGGAAGTCGTGGAAGGAGGCCACGATCGCGACGAACACGCCGCCGATCGTGAAGCCGATCAGCGGCATCAGGTCGAAGAACCCGACGATGACGCCCATCGTCACGGCGAGGTCCACGCCTAGCAGCTCCAGCGAGAGCCAGGTGAAGACGCCGGCTGCGATCGCCAGCACGAGGTTCACGGTGACGTAGGCCTTGACGACCCCGGCGATCCGAGTGCCAACCCGGCGGAGGCGGACGGCGGTGTCGTCGTCGAAGTGCCCGAGCAGCCGCTCGCCCTGTTGGCGCCCGTCCAGCAGCAGGAAGAACGTCAACGCGAGGATCGTGACCGCGGCGATCAGGTGCTCGAGGACGCTGACGGTGATGTCCCGGACGTCGCCGGCCGCGGCGCCGAGCTTGGATGGGATCGAGGAGGCCTGGCTGTGGAGCGTCCCGGTGATGTCGTACTTGTGGTTCAGGTGCTGGAACTGGGGGTTCTGATTGGCCCACTGCCGGAAGTCCGCGATGTAGCCCGGCACCTTGGAGCCGAGGTGCTCGAACTCCTTGATGATCGGCGGCACTACCTGCAGCACGAGGAACACGAACACTCCGAAGGTGATCAGGTAGACGAGCACGATCGAGAGCCAGCGCGGGAAGGGGTGGCGGCCGCGCAGGTGGAGGCTCTCGATGCGCTCGACGGCCGGGTTGAGCGCCAGCGTCAGGAACACGGCGGCGAAGAGCCAGCGGAGGGTCGTGCGCACGTGGAGGAGCACGACCACGAGCAGGGCGGCGACGGCGATCACGGCCAGCGAGATCGCCACGACTTTGATCACGGCTCTTGCCTGAATCCGGGCGGCGTCCAACGAGTACTCCGGTGAGGGGCCTTAGCCCCGAAACTGGCTGGTGCTGTTGCTGGCTGCTCCCTTCAGTTTGGGGATTCAGCGTGTGCGCTAAAGTCCCTGCCCGATGACCCTCCGGCTGTCCAGCCTCGCGCTTGACCTTCTCCTCCCCCCGCGGGGGGATTAGCGCTGGGCGGCGCGATAGCCGCAACGACAAGGTCATCGAAGTTCTCAGGAGAAGGAGGAAAGGCCAATGAACGGCCCGCAGGTACCGGACGACAAGCGCGTCCACATCTTTGACACGACGCTGAGAGACGGCGAGCAGTCCCCGGGCATCTCGCTGAACACCCACGAGAAGGTCGAGATCGCCCAGCAGCTCGCCCGATTGGGCGTCGACGTGATCGAGGCGGGCTTCCCGATCACCTCGCCCGGCGACTTCGAGGCCGTCCAGGCAATCTCGCGAGACGTGGAGGGCCCCGTGATCTGCGGTCTCGCGCGCACTCACAAGGCCGATATCGACGCGGCGTGGGGCGCGATCAAGGATTCGTCGCGTCCACGGATCCACACGTTCGTATCGACCTCTGACATCCACATCGAGCACCAGCTCCAGACGACGCGCGACGACGTGAAGGGGCAGGCACGCGCGGCCGTGGCCCAGGCGCGCTCCTACTGCGAGGACGTGGAGTTCTCGCCGATGGACGCGACCCGTGCCGACGTCGAGTTCACGGCGGAGGTCTGCGCAATCGCCGTGGAGGAGGGCGCGACGGTCGTGAACATCCCCGACACTGTTGGCTACACGACCCCCGCCGAGTACCAGCGCTACTTCGAGCGCCTGTACGAGCTGGTTCCCGGTCTCCGGAAGGTGCGGATCTCGGTCCACTGCCACGACGACCTGGGCCTCGCGGTCGCGAACTCGTACGCGGGGATCCTCGCCGGCGCCCGCCAGGTCGAGTGCGCCGTGAACGGCATCGGCGAGCGGGCGGGCAACTGCTCGCTGGAGGAGATCGTGATGCTCCTCCGGACGCGCAGGGACGTGCACGGCTTCGACACCGGCGTCGACACCCGCGAGCTGGCGCGCACGAGCCGCATGGTCTCGCGCTTCACGGGCTACGCCGTCCCGCCAAACAAGGCGGTCGTGGGCCGGAACGCGTTCGCCCACGAGTCGGGAATCCACCAGGACGGCGTCCTGAAGGAGCGCACGACCTACGAGATCATGGACGCCCGCGACGTCGGGCTCGAGTCCAACTCCATCGTTCTGGGCAAGCACTCGGGCCGCCACGCTCTCCGCGACGCGCTGGAGCAGCTGGGATTCAAGGTCGACGGCAACGCGCTGAACCAGGCGTTCGCCCGCTTCAAGGAGATCGCAGACAAGAAGAAGCAGGTCACGTCACTCGACCTCGAGGCCATCGTCTCCGAGGACATGCGCGAGTCGGCTGAGCGCTACGTGCTCGAGTCCTTCGAGGTCACCGCAGGCTCGCACACCGAGCCCCACGCGAAGGTGACGGTCCACGTCCCCTCGGGTGACAGCTCGGTCGGGGAGTCCGGCGGCGACGGCCCGGTGGATGCCATCTTCGGCGCCATCCGGGTCGCCACCGACACCGAGTCGGAGCTCCGCTCCTATACGGTTTCGGCCGTGACCGAGGGCGAGGACGCGTTGGGTGAGGTGACCGTGATGCTTCGTGCGCACGGCCGGCTGGCCAGCGGCCAGGGCGTGGCCACCGACATCCTCGAGGCCTCGGCGCGCGCGTACGTGCGCGCGCTGTCCAACGCGCTGGAGGGCGCAGCGATCCGCGAGGCCGAGGGGGTCGCCGCGGAGGCCGCGGCCGAGCCCGCGACCCCGGGGCCGTAGCCATGGCCGGCTCCCTGGAGGGAAAGAAGGCGGTCGTCACCGGCGCCTCGTCGGGAATCGGCGAGGCAACGGTGGAGGCCTTGGTGGGCGAGGGCGCCGCGGTCAGCACCGGCGCGCGCCGGCGCGACCGGCTCGAGGCGCTCGCGGAGCGCGTCGACGGCACCGTCCACGTGCACGAGGTCGACATCACCGACGAGGCTGCGGCCCGCTCGTTCATCGAGGACTCCGGGGCCGAGCTCGACGGGCTCGACATCCTGGTCAACAACGCGGGCGTGATGCTCCTTGGGCCGGTAGCCGGCGCCGACGTGGAGCACTGGCAGCGGATGATCAACGTCAATCTCCTCGGGCTCCTCTACTGCACCCACGCGACCCTGCCGATCATGGGCGCCGCGGGCAGTGGCCACATCGTCAACGTCGCCTCGGTGGCCGGACGCCAGGCCAGCCTGGGCTCGGCGGTCTACAACATGACCAAGTTCGGAGTCGTCGCCTTCTCGGAGGCGCTCCGCCAGGAGGTCCTGCACGCCAACGTCCGGGTCACCTGCGTGGAGCCCGGGTTCGTGGAGACCGAGCTGCAGGGTCATAACGAGCATCCGATGGTGGTGGAGGCAATCGAGAAGATGCGAAAGGACCTGGGGGACGACGTCCTGAAGGCCGCCGACATCGCCGACGCGATCGTCTACGCGCTCTCCCGCCCGCCGAACGTGGCCATCAACGAGGTCCTGGTGCGGCCGACCAAGCAGAGCCGCTAGGCCAGCCGCGTAAGCCCGACCACGACCTGCACGGCAAGCTCGTCCGGCGTCTCGCCCGCCTCGACGAGCTCGGCGACCTGCGCCAGGCGAGCTGTCCGCTCCTCCTCGGGCAACGCTGCCACGAAGCTCATCGAGGCCACATAGGCGACGATGCCCTCCGGGTCCGCCGGCTGGGAGGTCGTGACCCGGACCTCCCACGGATCTGTCCATCCGCCGGCCAGCTTGACCGCCTCGTGCCACGGCGGGCCATCGAAGTAGGGGTGCTCGGGCCGCAGCTCCATCAGCAGCGTGCCGACGTCGTGCCCCCAGGACGCGGCGCCCCAGTCGGGAACCGTCGTGAGGATCGCGAGCCCGCCGCCGGGCTGCAGCACGCGCCGGATCTCCTCGACCGCTCGGGGCTGGTCGAACCAGTGGAACCCGTCGGCCACGGTGACCGCCTGCACGGCGCCGTCCTCGAGCGGGATGTCCTCGGCGACGCCCTCGCGCACGCGCTCGGCGCCGATGCCGGCGACGAGCCTCTCGCGCATCGCCTCCTGGGGCTCGACCGCGACCACGTCGAGCCCGGCTGCCACCAGGGCGCGGCTGAGCTTGCCGGTCCCAGCTGCCAGGTCCAGAACCGGGGCGCCCGTCCTCAGCCCAAGCTCCGCGGCGAGCGCTCCACCAACCGCGGGGGCGTAGTTCGGCCGTCCGCGCTCGTACGCGAGGGCGACGGCGGCGAACTTCGCCGCCAGTGGATGCAGGGCCATGCCGGCAGCGTAGTCGCGTGACCGGCGAGCGATCAGTGGGAGGTGACCTCCAGGATCGCGGGGACGACGACGCCCCACGTCCTGCGTGGCAGCTCGTGTCCTGTCTGCTCGAGGGTGAGCAGCTCGGCACCCGGGATCTCGTTCGCGAGCGCGGCGCCATGCTCGTGGGGAAGGATCGGATCGTCGCTGCCGTGGATGGCCAGCGTGGGCAGGTCGAGGTCGCCCAGCCGGTCCCTCCAGGGCTCGCCCCCGTCGAGGAGGTTGTGGTTGGTGAAGCTCGATTCGATGTTGGTCGTGCGGTCGAAGACGCGCCCAGCGCGTTCACGGCACCTGGCCTCGTCGAACGGAGCGCCGGGGCTGGCCGAGACGCGGGCCAGGTGGACCATGTACCCGAGGACATCGGACCGGTTTGACCAGTCGGGGCGCTCGCGGCTGAACGCGGCGATGGTCTCCTCCGACATGCCCGGCAAGTCCCCGCCGGGGCCAGCGGGGCTGGTGGAGACAAGGGTCAGCGAGGCGACCCGATCCGGGTGGGCGAGCGCCGCCACCTGGGCGATGGCGCCACCCATGGACATGCCGACCAGATGCGTCTGCGTGATGCCCACCGCGTTGAGCACGCCGAGCACGTCGTCGGTCAGGTCCGCCCCGGTGTATCCGGGGACGCCAGGCTCGTAGCTGACCGACCTCCCTGTGTCGCGATGGTCGTAGCGGACCACGAACCGCTGTCCGGCCGCCAGGCGCTCGCAGAACTCGTCCTCCCACCAGTCCATCGAGCCGCTCGATCCCATGATGAGCACGATCGCGGAATCTGCGGGGTCCCCGAAGCTGTCGACGCACAGCTCGACGCCGTTGGCATTGACGATCTCGTCCGCCGCGGCGGACGGCTTCCCTAGGAGTCCAGGATCCGCTTGACCCGTGGATCGCGCTTGTCGACGACCACGTGCTTGTTGCCGCTCTTCGGATGGAAGAGGTCGTCCCACACGTCGTGCGGGAGCTTTCGCCCGCGCTTGACGCCGCAGCGGCAGCCGGGGTGCGCCCGATTGTGCTCGTCCTCGGCCGCCTTCTTGCTGGCGAACAGCTTGTTCTTCGCGTGCGACTGGCATGCCTTGCACGCCTCGCAGCTATGGCTCGCCTCCTGCGATGCGCTGCAGTGGTAATGCGAGCCGTCGGGGGCCAGCTTGTAGATGTGCTTGCGGTGGCGACCGCGGTCGGCGAGCACGCCGGCCGGGAGGCCGAAGGCGGCCACGAGAGCGCCCGCGGCCGCGGCCGCGCCCGTCAGGAAGCTGCGTCGCGAGGTTGGGCTCTGTTCCATCGTCCTCTCCCGGTCCCGGCGGCTCGGCCTGCGGAGCCGCTGCACAACGTTCGCACTCGTGGGTACCAGCCACGCGCGTATCCGCGCCCAACGGCTTCACAGACCGAAATCGGCCGGTGACATTCGTCACGACGACCATCCCACAGGGTCCGGGCGGTGTCAAGGCGGCGTGGACGTCCAGGCCGCGGGTCCCTAGACGGTTGTACGTGATAACGTACGCAGCCGAATGGCGGTGGCGATCACGGAAGAGCGCTCTGGAGCGGGGGGGACGGTTGTCGACACGCCCGCGGTCGGGATTCGAATCCGGGCGCTGCGTGAGGCGATGGGGCTCTCCCTCAGGGACCTGGCCGATCGCAGCGGAGTGAGCGCGCCGATGCTCTCCCAGGTCGAGAGGGGGAGACGAGCCCGACGCTCGCCGTCGCGGCGCGGATCGCGGCGGGCCTGGAGCTGACGCTCTCCCAGCTGCTCCGCCTGGACGAGGACCGCCACGTGGTGGTTGTTCGCCGCGGAGAGGGCCGCAAGCGCCGGCGGAGCGGGCACCGGGTGGAGGAGCTGACTCCGCCACTCCCGGGCCAGCGCGCCGACGTCTCCATTCACCGCCTTGATCCCGGCGCCGTGACGGGCGGGCCGGGCGATCCGCCGCTCCACGAGCCGGGCAGCCGCGAGACCGCGGTGGTCCTGGACGGGACGCCGACGCTCGTCGTTGACGGGGAGCGCCACGAGCTTCGCACGGGCGACAGCGTCACCTTCGACGCTGATCTCGCCCACCATTTCGAGAACAATGCGAGCCAACCCGCCGAGCTGCTCGCGGTGGTGGCCGCCGGCCTGCGCAGGAGCTGATGACGATGCGGAAGACGATGTTCGACAAGATCTGGGACGCGCACGAGGTCGCCGACGGGCTGATCTACATCGACCTCCACCTCGTCCACGAGGTGACCTCGCCGCAGGCCTTTGACGGCCTTCGCATGGAGGGTCGCCCGGTCCGCCGCCCGGACAAGACCGTGGCGACCGCTGATCACAACGTGCCAACCGATGGCACGCCCGCCGCGCGGATGATCGCCGACGACCTGTCGCGCATCCAGGTCGAGACGCTGGAGCGCAACTGCGCCGAGTTCGACATCCCCATCTACTCGCTGGGGTCGGACCGCCAGGGCATCGTCCACGTGATCGGCCCCGAGCTGGGCATCACCCAGCCGGGCCTGACAATCGTCTGCGGCGACAGCCACACCTCGACGCATGGCGCCTTCGGCGCGCTGGCGTTCGGCATCGGCACCTCGGAAGTCGAGCACGTCCTCGCGACCCAGTGCCTGGTCCAGCGCCGGCCGAAGACGATGCGGATCGACTACTCGGGTGAGCTCGGGGCGGGCGTCAGCGCCAAGGACCTCATCCTGGCGACCATCGGCCGCCTGGGCGTGAGCGGCATGGTCGGTCACGCGGTCGAGTACGCCGGCGACACGATTCGCGGCCTCTCGATGGAGAACCGGATGACGATCTGCAACATGACCATCGAGGGCGGCGGTCGCGCGGGCATGATCGCCCCGGACGAGACGACCTTCGAGTGGGTCTCCGGGCGCCCCGGCGCCCCCGAGGACTTCGACGCGGCCGTCGCCGCCTGGCGCGAGCTGCCGACCGACGAGGGCGCCGAGTTCGACACCGAGGTCGATGTCGACGCCGCGGCCATCTCGCCGATGGTCACGTGGGGCACCAATCCCGGCATGGTCACCCAGGTCACCGATGCGGTTCCGGATCCCGGGACCTGGGGCGAGGCCGCGGCCGACCGCGAGGCCGCCGAGCGAGCGCTCGCCTACATGGCGCTGGAGCCCGGCACGGCGATCACCGACATCGCGCTCGACCGCGTGTTCATCGGCTCGTGCACGAACTCGCGGATTCAGGACCTGCGCGAGGCGGCGTCCATGGTCGACGGGCGCAAGGTCGCCGGATCGGTCCGGGCGATGGTCGTCCCCGGCTCCCAGCAGGTCAAGGCGCAGGCGGAGGAGGAGGGCCTCGACGACGTCTTCCGCTCCGCCGGCTTCGAATGGCGCACCGCCGGCTGCTCGATGTGCCTGGGCATGAACCCGGACATCCTCGACGAGGGCGAGCGCTGCGCCTCCACCTCGAACCGCAACTTCGAGGGCCGCCAGGGCCGCGGAGGCAGGACGCACCTGGTCAGCCCGAGGATGGCGGCGGCAGCGGCGATCGAAGGGAGCTTCGTGGACATAAGGAGCTGGGCATGAGGCCGGTGGACGTCATCGAGGGGAAGGTCTCGGTGATCGAGCGCGCCGACGTCGACACCGACCAGATCATCCCCAAGCAGTTCCTGAAGCGGGTCGAGCGGACCGGGTTCGGCGAGTTCCTCTTCTACGACTGGTTTCGCTCCGGCGAGCTCGAGCTCGAGCCCAACCCGATCCTGGTCGCGGGGCGGAACTTCGGCTCCGGTTCCTCGCGCGAGCACGCGGTGTGGGCGATCCAGGACTTTGGGTTCGATGCCGTGGTCGCGCCCTCGTTCGCGGACATCTTCTACGTCAACTGCACGAAGAACGGACTGCTCCCCGTGATCCTGCCGGAGGAATCGTGTCGTGAGCTGGCGGCCGCGGGTGAGGGCAGGATCGACGTGGACGACCAGACGATGACGTTCGCCGGCGGGGTGGTCGAGTTCGAGATCGACGAGGAGGTCAAGCATCGCCTGCTGCACGGCCTCGACGACATCGGGATCACCCTCAAGAACGAGAGTGCGATCACCGCCTTCGAACAGGGGGGCGGGGCCGACCGCGGCGCCGTCACCACGGTTCTGTGAGCGCGGTGCCCTGGCACCGCAGCAGGCTGGTGTCGTTGGTGATTCTGTGAGTTCTTCCGAGGCCGAGCCTCGCGAGTGGGATGCGGCGGCGTACGACCGCGTCTCAGATGTGCAGGAGGTCTGGTCGCGGGCGGTCCTGGACCGGCTCGACCTTCGCGGCGACGAGACGGTGCTCGATGCCGGCTGCGGGAGCGGGCGGGTGACCAGGCTCCTGCTCGAGCGCCTGCCGGAGGGCCGGGTCATCGGCGTCGACGCGTCGCGCTCGATGATCGAGAAGGCGCAGGAGGCGCTCCCGGACCGGACCGAGTTCATCGTCTCCGACCTGCTCGACCTGGACCTCGACGCGGCGGTCGACGCCGTCTTCTCCAACGCCACGTTTCACTGGATCCTGGACCACCGGCGGTTGTTCACGCGCCTCTATACGGCGCTTCGCCCCGGGGGCGTGTTGGAGGCGCAGTGCGGCGGGATCGGCAACCTGGACGAGTTCCTGAACTCGCTCGAGAACGTCGACGGGGACGAGCGCTTCGCGCCCTACGTCCGCGGTATCGCCAATACCTGGAACTTCGCCTCGCCCGGCGACACCGATGTGCGCCTCGAGAGCTCTGGGTTCGAGCGGGTGCGGTGCTGGCTCGAGCAGCGAATCGAGAAGCCTCGCGCGCCGCGCGAATTTCTGCGGACCGTGTGCTGCGGCGGGCACCTGGACCGGCTGCCGGAGGACCTTCACGAGCCGTACCTGGACGCGGTGCTCGAGTACACCCCGCGCCCTCTGACCTTGGACTACATGCGGCTGAACATCTCGGCAAGGCGCCCCAAGCCCTAGCAACAGCCGCGATTGTCGGATTTGTCGGTCATATCGCGATGAATCCGACAATCGCGAGCAGGGGAGCGGAGGCGGGGCCCTACTTGCCTGGGCCGGCGTCTGCCTTTCGGAACGTCTTGCGCAGCTTCTGGGCGATTCGCCCGGGGTGGCCGAGCGCCTCATCGCCTGACTGATCGCGGCTCTCGGTGTCCTGCGCCGACGCGTTCGGCCCAGGCGGCGGCGGCATCGAGTGCGGGCCGTGCTTGTAGCGCCACAAGATCCCGTCCAGTCGCTGCTGCGGCACCTGGTCCAGGGCGTTGAGCGGCAGGCCGCTCGACGCGCGCCGGTTGGCGGCGGTATTGGGGTTGGTCGCCGTGACGCTGACCTTGGGCCTGATCGCGTTGTAGGGGGCGGCATTCCGCGGCTTTGGCGTCATGGCGTCGTAAAGCGGCACGGACAGGTGCTCGGCGAGGTTGAGCGGCTTCATCCCGACTATTTTCTCCATGGTGCGGAGAAACGAGAGCTGGTCGTAGCGGTCGTGGACCACCGCGCCCCTCTGGGTGTACGGGCTGATGACGAGCGCCGGGATCCGGTGGGCGTCGACGTGATCCGCGCCGTCCTGGGAGTCGTCCTCCATCACCAGGATCAGCGAGCTCTTCCAGATCTTCGAGTGCGAGATCTCCTGGACGATCTGGCCGAGCCCCCAGTCGTTGTCGGCCACGTCGGCGTTCGGGGTCCGCTTTCCGGGCGCGACCCCCTGCGTGTGGTCGAGCGGCAGGGACATGTAGTTGAGTGGCGGCACCGAGTTGGTCACCAGCTGGGACTGGAAGCGCGTCCTGAAGCACGCGAAGCGCGAGTGCGACGTCGGTGGAGCGCCGGCAGGCACCGAGGAGTCGTAGACGTCGACGTTGCTCACGCCCACCGGGTTGAAGATCGCGATGTCGCCGTCATAGCAGCCGTTGAGCCCCACGTCGGAGTTCTTGAGGACCTGGGCGTTGGTGGCGGTCTCGGCCGCGGTCCGGTCCTTGTCGGGGAACGGCGACAGCCCGGCGAGCGCCTCCCCGTAGTTGAAGAACGGGATGTTCTCGGCCAGGGCCCGTTGGAAGATGTAGCCCTTCGGCGGCGCGCTGACCTCGTACGCGCCGAAGTCGTACGGGCGACCGCGGCCGGAGTAGTTCTGCGGCCAGTTCTTGGTCACGTAGTCCGAGACCGCGCCGGCGGCAGTCCAGTAGTGGCCGTCGATCGAGGCCTCGGAGTTCGCGTAGACGTGGTCCAGCAGCGGAAAGCGCCGGACCAGGGCGTGCGTGTTCGGGGTGATCCGCTTCCCGAACAGAGTGAGGTGCCTGTCGCCGTCCCCGCGCGGGTCGTCCCCCAGGACCTGGTCGTACGTGCGGTTCTCCTTGACGATGAAGAAGACGTGCTTGATCGGCCCATTCGCCCGGATCGGGGTGTTCGCCGGCGCCTGCTGCTGGTTGACCGGGTGGATCTGCCGGTCTGCCTTCGGCGTCAGGTTCCGGATCTTCTTGTCGCTCGGGAAGCGCAGGATGCCCGAGCTGCCCCGGACGATCGACGGCAGGTATTGGAAGCTGTTGATGAAGTCGTCGGAGTCGTTGGGGGAGTTCGGGTTGGGCCCGTGCGGGTTGGGGCCGACGCCCAACCCGCGTGCCGAGATCCAGGCGAGCTTGTCCTTGACCGAGCGGGCTGTCGCCACCGTGGGGTAGGAGCCCACGGGCAGGCGACCGACGAGCTGGAAGGGCTTCGCGCGGCGCTTGCCCTTGTGGAACGGATCGCAGCGGTGGGCACGGGAGAGCGCGAAGACCGCGACGGCGTCCTCGCCGGAGTCGGCGGAAAGCAGGTCGCAGCCGTCCTTGGTGACGGTCACCTGGGTCGGCGTCGTGCCCGCGCCCTTCGGCCGGGCGAGCGAGAGCGTCCGTTTCAGCGTCAGGCGCTTCGTGTTGATGACCCCGATCTGATCGTCGTTGGCGATCGCCACGAACGCGAGTGGGCGCTTGGGATCGACGGCCATGCCCTCGGGATGAGAAAGGTGCGCGCCGGCCTGAATCGTCTTGACCTTCTGGCCCGTCGCCAGGTTAATCACGGAGACGATGCCCTGGGTCTCGCCCGTGACCAGCCCGTACTTCCCGTTGCTGGTGATCGCGGCGCCGTACGGGTAATGGCCGACCCTGACGTAGCGAACGCTCTTGGTCTTGGTGTCGATGATCGCCGCCCGATCGGCCAGGTTCAGCGCCGCCAGCAGCGTGTGACCGTCCGGGCTCAGCGCGAGGTCGCGCGGCCACGACAGCGTGGCCGTCTTCTGCGGCGGGAACGTCTGGTAGGGCGGGGAGCCCGGCGGCGGCGGTACGGGAATCGTGCCCTTGCGCTTCGCGTGGCCGGATTTCGGCTTGAGCTTGAAGACCGAGACGACGTCCCCCTCGCCGCCCGGGATGCTGGCGGGGGCGGCCTGGTCCGTGAACGGCGAGTTCGCAATGCCTGAGACGTAGGCTCGCCGGCCGTCGCGGCTGATCGCGATCCCGCCGCTCAGACCGGGCATGCGGATCTTCTGGACCATCTTGCCGGCGTGATCGCCGGTCACCTTGACGATGCGGATGTCGTTGATGCCGCGGCCCGTGGAGAGCGTCCACAGGAAGCGGCCGTTCGGCGTGAGCGCGCCGCCGGTCGGGAAGTTACCGAGCTTGGTGAGCTTGCCGACCGGGTTGAGCTGCCTGCCCGTCGGCTGGATCCGGGTGCTCGGCCCCACGATGTTGCTGCCGCCGCCGGTCGCGGACCACGCGATGCTCGCGGAGCCGAGGACGACGATTCCGAGTGCGGCTCCGCGAATCAGCCTTCCCGGCATTCGCGGCATTCTGCCACTCACCCGACCAGGCCGTGTTGCCTACTCGTAGACGCGTCAGGCATGATGCCCGCCCATGAGTGCGGCACGGGAGCCCCCAAGCATCGTGGTCCTGGCAGGCGACGGGATCGGTCCCGAGATCCTCTCGGCGGCTCGCCGGCTGCTGGACGCGATCGGGCAGTTCGAGTTCGTGGAGCATCCTGTCGGCGGCGCGTCGATCGACGAGCATGGGACGGCCCTGACCGACGAGGTGCTGGAGGCGTGTCGTGGCGCGGACGCGGTGCTCCTCGGCGCCGTCGGCGGGCCGAAGTGGGACACCACCGACCCGAACGCGCCGCGGCCCGAGCAGGGCCTCCTGGGCCTTCGCAAGGGCCTCGGCCTGTACGCGAACCTGCGCCCCGTTCGCCCGAGCCCCGCGTTGGTGGACGCCAGCCCGTTGCGCCCGGATCGCATCGCCGGCACCGACCTTCTGGTGGTGCGCGAGCTCACCGGCGGCATCTACTTCGGCGACAGCGGTCGCGACGGCGATCGCGCGCACGACGACTGCGCGTACACGGTCGCCGAGATCGACCGGATTTCCCGCGTCGCCTTCGACGCGGCACGCCGGCGCGGTGGGAGCGATGGCGGTCCGAGGGTGACCTCCGTGGACAAGGCAAACGTCCTCGAGACTTCGCGCCTGTGGCGCGAGACGGTGGAGCGCGTTGCTGCCGAGTACGAGGACGTCGAGCTCGACCACCTGCTGGTCGACAACGCCGCCATGCAGCTCGTTTCCGCGCCTGCGCGGTTCGACGTGATCCTCACCGAGAACATGTTCGGCGACATCCTCAGCGACGAGTCGGCCATGCTCACAGGCTCGCTGGGAATGCTGCCGTCGGCCAGCCTCGGCGCCGACGGGCCCGGTCTCTTCGAGCCGGTCCACGGATCGGCCCCCGACATCGCCGGCACCGGGACGGCCAATCCCCTCGCGACCTTTCTCTCGGTGGCGATGATGCTCCGCCACGGCCTGGACATGCCCGAGCAGGCGAGCGCGATCGAGGCGGCCGTCGACGCGGCGCTCGAGCGTGGTCTCCGCACCCCCGACCTCGCCGGGCCGGCGGATGTGCCGGTCGGGACCGAGGAGATGACCGCCGCGGTCATCGAGGGCTTGACTCGGTAGGTCATACTTTCTCGGCAACAGAAAGCAAGCCCGGAGGAAGCAGTGGACAAGTCTGAGTGGATCTGGATGAATGGCGAGCTCGTCCCGTGGGAGAACGCCAACGTCCACGTACTCAGCCACGGCCTCCACTACGGCACGGGCGTCTTCGAGGGCATCCGCGCCTATGAGACCGACCGCGGCACCGCCGTCTTCCGGCATCGCGAGCACCTGGAGCGGCTCGCTCGTTCGGCCCAGCTCTACTACATGGAGCTGCCGTACTCCGTCGACGAGCTCCGCGACGCGACGCACGAGCTGATCAGGCGCAACGCGCTTGCGAGCTGCTACATCCGGCCGATCGCCTTCCGCGGCTACGGCGAGATGGGATTGTTCGCCCAGAGCGCGCCGATCGACGTCGTCGTGGCGGTCTGGCCGTGGGGCGCATACCTCGGCGAGGAGGGCAAGCGCAGCGGCATCCGGTGCAAGGTGTCCTCGTGGCGCGGCATCTCCGGCGACAGCCTGATCCCGCACGCGAAGGCCTCGGGCCAGTACCTGAACTCGATCCTTGCGAAGACCGAGTCCGCCAACGCGGGCTACGACGAGGCGATCCTGCTCGACGTCCAGGGCAACGTCTCCGAGGGCTCGGGCGAGAACGTCTTCATCGTCCGCGACGGCATCCTGTCGACGCCGGGCCACACCAACTCGATCCTCGACGGCATCACCAGGCGGTCCGTGATCCAGATCGCGAACGACCTCGGCTACGTGGTCGAGGAGCGCGACATCGCGCGGGCCGAGCTCTTTCTGGCCGACGAGGTCTTCCTCACCGGCACAGCGGCCGAGCTCGTTCCGGTTCGCGAGGTGGACGACCACCAGATCGGTGGGCCCGGCGAGATGACCCGGGTCATCCAGGCGAAGTTCGAGGACGCGCTGCACGGGCGCGCCCCCGAGTACCTTGAGTGGCTGGACGTGGTCGAGCAACCGAGTAAAGTCACGTCGTGATGCGTCTCATCCCTGGAGGCATCGAGCGAATTAGGAGCGCCGCGGCGGCGTAAACCGCCCCGTGGCCGCGCGGCCTGAGCCGCGCACCCCTCTCGCTCGTCCCCCCAACGGAAAGGCATCGACTTGACACAGCTAACGCTCTACGACACGACCTTGCGCGACGGCATGCAGGGCTCGGGAATGTCCCTGTCCGCGTCCGAGAAGGTCCGCGTGGTCCAGGCGCTCGACGGGCTGGGAATCCACCTCATCGAGGCCGGGTTCGTCGGCTCGAACCCCAAGGACGCCGAGCTGTTCGCCCTGCTCGCGAACGTCGAGCTCGAGGGAGCGGATGTCTGCGCATTCGGCATGACCCGCCGGCGCGGTGTCGCCGCCGAGGAGGACGCGGCGCTACGCGAGCTCGCGGAGTGCTTTGCGCCGGTGTGCACCCTGGTCGGCAAGACCTGGGGCCTCCATCTCGAGAAGGTCACCAAGGTCTCGCGCACCGAGAACCTCGGGATGATCACCGACTCGGTCTGCTACCTCGTGGGCAACGGCAAGCGCGTCGTCTACGACGCCGAGCACTTCTTCGACGCGTGGCGCGAGGACTCCGAATACGCGCTCGAGTGCCTGCGCGCCGCGGTGGCCGCCGGCGCCGAGAACGTCACCCTGTGTGACACGAACGGCGCGACGTTGCCGTCCCAGGTGGCCGAGGCGACCCGCGCGGTGGTCGATGTGCTGGGGGACAGGGTGGAGGTCGGCATCCACACCCACAACGACGCCGAGTGCGGCGTCGCCAACTCCCTCGCCGCAGTCGACGCAGGGGCCCGGCTGGTACAGGGCACCATGAACGGCTACGGCGAGCGCACCGGCAACGCGAACCTCGTGTCGATTCTTCCGGCGCTCCAGCTCAAGATGGGCTACGAGTGCGTGCCGGACGATCGGCTGCGGCGGCTCACCGAGACCTCCCATCTGGTGGACGAGCTGTGCAACCTGCAGCCGGACCCGGACCGGCCTTACGTCGGCCGCAACGCCTTCGCCCACAAGGGCGGGATGCACGCGGCCGGCGTTCAGGCGGACGCCCGTACGTTCGAGCACATCGAACCCGGCCTGGTGGGCAACAGCCGCGACGTGCTGATCTCGGAGCTCGCCGGCAGGGGCTCGGTGCAGAGCCGCGCCGAGGGCGCGGGCATCGACCTGGACGCGGACGCCGCCAAACGGGCCGTCGAGAGGATCAAGGAGCGCGAGCACCGCGGCTACCAATACGAGGCCGCCGACGCGTCCTTCGAGCTGCTCCTGCGCCGGGAGGCCGGCAGCTACATGCAGCTCTTCCGCCTCGAGGGCTTTCGTGTGATCACCGAGAAGCGCGCGAACGGCAGGGTCGAGACCGAGGCCACGATCAAGATCTGGGTCGACGGCCAGCGCTTCGTGCGCACGGCCGAGGGCAACGGGCCCGTCAACGCGCTCGACCGCGCGTTGCGCGAGGCGATCACCGAGCTGCATCCCCACCTCGCCCAGATCGAGCTCGTCGACTACAAGGTGCGCATCATGGACACGCACCACGGCACCGGCGCCGTGACCCGGGTCCTGCTCGACTCGGCGGACGGCAGCGAGTCCTGGGGGACGATCGGCGTCTCCGAGAACATCATCGAGGCCTCGTGGGAGGCGCTCGTCGACTCGCTCGAGTACGCGTTCCAGCCGAAGGAGCGACCGCCGGCCCCGAAGGAAGACGCCGAGGTAACCGCGGGCCGTTGACGGCTTCCGAGCCGATCCCACTCGCCCGACCCGATATCGGGCCCCGCGAGGAGGAGCTCCTGCTCGAGGTGCTGCACACGGGCCAGCTGTCGCTGGGCCCGGTGCTCGAGCGGTTCGAGCGGGACTTCGCCGGCTGGCTCGGGACGGACGATGCCGTCGCCGTCTCATCCGGGACGGCCGCGCTGCATCTCGGGGTGAGGGCGCTGGAGTGGGGGAGCGGCGACGAGGTGGTAACCACCCCCTTCAGCTTCGTCTCCTCGGCGAACTGCCTCCTCTACGAGGACGTGACGCCGGTCTTCTGCGACATCGACCCGCTGACCCTGAACATGGACCCCGATGCCGCGCGGGCAGCGGTCGCCGAGCGCACGGCGGGCCTACTGCCTGTGCACATCTTCGGCTACCCGGCCGCGATGTCCGAGCTCGAGCGCCTCGCTGACGACCGCGGTCTCGGGATCCTCGAGGACGCCGCGGAGGCCGCCGGCGCCGTGGATGAGACGGGCGTCAGGGTCGGCACGCGCGGCAACACCGCGATCTTCGCCTTCTACGCCAACAAGCAACTGGTGACGGGGGAGGGCGGGATCGCGGTCCCCTCGGACTCGAGCGTCGCGGAGCGCATGCGAAGCGAGCGGAATCAGGGGCGGGCACGCGACATGGGCTGGCTCGGGCACGAGCGGCTCGGCTTCAACTACCGGCTCACGGACCTCCAGTCGGCGATGGGCGTCGCCCAGGTCGAGCGCGCGGACGAGCTGATCGCCGCGCGCGACCGCGTGGCTGCGCTGTATGCCGACGCGCTCGGGGCGCTGGGAGCAGCCCCGGCCGGAGAGGGAGACGCCGACGACCTGCTCCTCGGCTGCCCGGACCGAGGCGAGGGGCGGCGGAGCTGGTTCGTCTACGTGCTGCAGCTGCCGGCCGGCACCGACCGCGACGCCGTGATGGCCTCGCTGGCGGGCGACGGGATCGACTCCAAGGCCTACCTGCCGTGTATCCACCTGATGCCGCACTACCGCGAGCGGTTTGGCTCCCGCGAGGGCCAGTTTCCCGTTGCGGAGGCCGTTTCCGAGCGCTCGCTAGCGCTCCCGTTCTTCACCGCCATGGGAGAGGCCGAGGTGGACCGGGTGGCCGCTGCCTTGGCGAGCGCCCTCGGCCGCGGCTAGCGGGGAGCGGCTATATCCGGCCCGAGTCCGCCATCCAGCGGACGGTGCGCGCCATGCCCTCCGGGAGCGGCGTGAACTCGATCCCCAGGTCCGCTCGGGCCTTGTCGTTGGAGGCTCGGGCCTGCCACTCGAGGAACGTGAGCTGGCCCTTTCCCAGCAGCGGCGGCTTCTTGATGACCTTCGACACGGCCTCGCCGACCCCAGCCATGCCTCGGGCGAGGCCCACCGGCATCACCGGCGGGACCCAGCCGCGCCCGGCCTCGGCGACCGCCAGCCGCAGCACCTCCCGCATGGGCGCGTAGCCGTCGGCGAGGATGTAGCGCTCGCCGGGCTTGCCGCGGTCGAACGCGGCCAGGTGGCCCCTGGCGACGTCGTCGGCGAAGACGAGCGTCATGCCGCCCGGCGGTGTGGCGGGCAGGCGGCGACGGATCGCGTCGCGGATGGCCCCGTCCATGCCGGTGCCGTGCCACGGGCCGGGGCCATAGACGCTCGACGGGTTGGCGATCACGACCTCGATCCCGTTCTCGGCCTCCTCCAGGACCAGCCTCTCGGCCAGTTGCTTGGAGCGCTCGTATGCGGTGTCCTTCGGGTAGTTGGCGAGCTCGGCCTCGCTCACTGTGCCGCCCTGCGGGGCGTGGAAGACGTCGAAGGTCGAGGTGTGGACGACACGCTTGGCGCCGGCCTCGCGCGCCGCGGCGACCACGTTGCGCGCGCCCTCGGCATTGATGCGGTCGAAGATCCCGGGATCGGCAAACCACTGCTCGAAGAGGCCCATGCAGTTGAAGGCGGCGTCGATGCCGGCGGCGGCCGTCCGCAGCGACGCCGGATCGCTCACGTCTCCCTGCGCCAGCTCGATGCCGCTCGGCAGCAGCTCGCGCGCCTTCGCAGGGCTCCGCACCAGAGCGACCACCTCGTCGCCGCGCTCGGCCAGCTGGCGCGCGACGGCGTTGCCGATCTTTCCGGTGGCGCCGGTGACGAGGGCCCTCATCGGCAGGTGACCTTATCCTGCGCGGGTGTTCTATGAGGAGCGTCTAGCGACGAATCAGGCTATGTCAGGCGGCGCAGGATAAGGTCACCTGCCGATAGAGATTGACCAGGCTGCCCGACCCGCAAGATCCCGTCTTTCAGCGGCTGAACTCGTCGCTGGGCTTCGACCGGCGCCTGTGGAAGCAGGATATCGCTGGCTCGAAGGCCCACCTGGGCGCGCTGCGAAAGCTCGAGGTCATCGACGACAACGAGCTCCGCACGCTCGATGAGGGCCTCGATTCTGTCGCGGCCGAGATTGAGGCGGGCACCTTCTCCTTCCGGGACTCCGACGAGGACATCCACATGGCCGTTGAGCGGCGGCTCACCGAGATCGTCGGGCCGATCGGGGGCGCCATGCACACCGCCCGCTCTCGCAACGACCAGGTCGCAACGGACCTTGCGCTCTACCTCCGCGAGCGGTCCGGGCGCGCTCGCGAGCTCATCGTGGCGCTCATGGAGCGGCTGCTGGATCTCGCGCGGGCACACCGTGACTGGCGGATGCCGGGATACACCCATCTGCAGCGCGCCCAGCCCGTCTACCTCGGTCACCACCTCCTCGCCTACTTCTGGATGCTCGAGCGCGACGAGATCCGCTTTGCGGCCGCCGCGGGCTCGACGATGGCGATGCCGCTCGGCTCGGGCGCGCTCGCCGGCCTCAACTGGGACCTCGATCGCCAGGGGACCGCAGCGGAGCTGGGCTTCGCTCGCCCCTCGCCGAACTCCATCGATGCGGTGTCCAACCGCGACTTCGCCCTCGACTACCTGCACGCGGCGGCGGTCTGCGCGATGCATCTCTCGCGGCTCGGGTCAGAGATCGTCCTGTGGTCGAGCCAGGAGTTCGGGTTCTGCCATCCCGCCGACGACTTCGCGTCGGGCTCGAGCATCATGCCCCAGAAGAAGAACCCTGACGCCGCCGAGTTGCTTCGCGCGAAGGCGCCGCGGGTGACGGCGTCGCTGACCACCCTCCTCGGCGTGCTGCATGCCCTCCCGCTCGCCTACTCCAAGGACCTGCAGGAGGACAAGGAGGCCCTCTTCGACGCCGTCGACACGATCGAGCTGTCGCTCGAGGCGGCCGAGCGCATGCTCGCCGGGCTGCGGTTCGACCGCGAGCGGATGGCGGCCGCCGCCGCGGACGAGATGGTGGCGGCGACCGACATCGCGGATCTCCTCGTTCGCAAGGGCATGCCGTTCCGGGAGGCACACGGGGTCGTCGGCGGGCTCGTGCGCACCGCCGTCGAGTCCGGGCGCACGCTCTCCGAGTTGACTCCCGACGAGCTCGCGTCGAGCTCGGACCTGCTGGGCGACGACTACTACGCGGCGCTCAGCGACGGGGCGTGGCTCGACTCGAAGATCTCGGCCGGAGGGACGGCCACGGCGCGCCTCGACGAGCAGCTCGAGACGGCGGAGGGGGTCGTCGAGTCGCTCCGGAGCGCCGGCGGTTGAGCGCTCTCGGCGTCGAGTTCTTCGAACGCTCGGTCCACGACGTCGCTCGGGACCTGGTGGGCTGCTCGCTGCTCCACGAGGGCGTGGGCGGGGTGATCGTCGAGACCGAGAGCTACCAGCAGGACGACCCCGCCTGCCATGCGTACGTCGGCCTGACGCCCCGCACGGCCACGATATTCGGCCCGCCCGCGAGGGCATATGTGTACCTCTCCTACGGGATCCACTCCTGCCTGAACTTCGTCTGTCACCCGGAGGGCGACGCGGCCGCCGTCCTCATCCGGGCCTCGGAGCCCCGCTGGGGGATCGACGAGATGCGCCGGCGGCGCGGCCGGGACGCGCTTCGCGACCTGTGCTCGGGCCCGGGCAAGCTGACGGAGGCTCTCGGTATCGGGCTGGACCTGGATGGCGCTTCACTGCTCGAGCCGCCATTCGAGCTTCGCCCGCGCGACGAGCAATGGCAGGGCGTCGAGGTCGGAACCGGGCCGCGGATCGGCATCACGCGTGCAGCCGAGCTGCCGTGGCGCTTCTGCGCGGTGGACAGCGAGTATCTGTCGCGACCGCTCCTTCGGGCTGAGGCGGCCTAGCCGGTGCCGCCGGAGGTCGGCGGTGCCGCCGCACCGCCCGCCGCGGCGCCGCCGCCGGAGCTCGGGGGCGGCGTGGCCTGACCGGTGCCCGACGGCGCGGGCGCGCTCGGGGCGGGAGCCCGGGAGCGGGCGCCGGTGCGGGTGCTGCCGGCGTCGTCGTAGTGGGGGCCACGGTCGTCGGGGCGACCGTCGTCGGGGCGGAGGTCGTCGCGGTGCTGTCGGGCGAGACGGAGTGGTCGTGCCCCGCGCTCTTCTTCATCGACTCGTACTGATCGAGGACGTCATGGAAGATGATCGCCGGGATTGTCCCGCCGTCAACCGGCGCCCCGCCGTACTCGGTGAGCATCGGCTTCACCGAGTTGGCGTGGCCGACCCAGACCGCAATCGTTACGTCACGGTTGGCGCCGACGAACCAGGCGTCGCCGTTGTTCTCGGTCGTGCCGGTCTTGCCGAAGAGGTATGGGTCACCGTTGTCCGCGTTGGTACCGGTTCCCTCCGTGACCACGCTGTGGAGCATGGTGCGCGCCGTGGCGGCGACCGTGGGGGAGATGACCTGCTTGGTCTCGACCCGGTCCTGACCGGGGTCGCCCTGGTTGGTCTCCACCGGGTTGTTGCTCGAGTCGTCGACCCGCTGGATCCCGATTGGGCTTCCGGGGGAGTCCGCCATGGTGCCGCTCACGAGCTGGCCGTCGTGGGCAAGCGTCTCGTATGCGTGTGCCATCTCGATCGGCGTGACGCCGTTCTCGAGCCCGCCCAGGATGAGCGCCGGGTTGTAGGGCTCGAAGGGACTGCCGTTGACGGAATACGTCGCGCCGGTCGTGGTGGCGAGGTCGGTCTGGATGCCCATCTTCTTCGCCGTGTCCGCGATGCTCCCGATGCCGCCGGTGAGCGAGGTGCCCAGCTGGGCGTAGACCGAGTTGTCGGAGTGAGTCGTCGCTGTCGCGAGGGATGCGCTGCCGAAGTACTCGTCGCCGTAGTTGCTTACGTCGAAGGTCTCGGGCAGGACCTGGGTCCCGCCCCCCTTCTTCGGCACCTTCGCCTTGTACGGGATTTTCTGAGGTGCCGACGGGAAGACCTGATCGGGCGAACGACCCTGCTCGAGGGCCGTCACGAGGGTGAACGGCTTGAAGGAGGAGCCCGGCTGACGCTGTCCCTGCGTCGCGAGGTTGAACGGGGTCTTCGAGTAGTCGGTGCCTCCGACCATCGCCCGGACGCCCCCCGTCTGGTTGTCGAGCACAACCACCGCGGAGTTGAGGCCGACGCCGGCGGTGTGGTCGTAGGCGATCTTCTGGACCGCGTCCTGGAATGGGAGGTCGAGCGTCGAGTACACGCGTAGGCCCCCGCCGAAGGCCTCACCCGATCCGTACTTGTCGACCAGCTGCTGGCGCAGCCAGCTGGTGAAGTAGGGCGCCTTGGAGTTCTCGGTCGGCGTCTGGATCTGGCTCGGCTTGGGGAGCGGCTCCTTGGAGTACTGGTTGTACTCCTCCTGTGTGATGTCACCCTGGGACACCATGTTCTGCAGCACCTGGTTTCGGCGCGCCATGGCCTCCTGCGGATTGGTCACCGGGTCGTACCCGCTGGGGCTGGAGATCATGCCGGCGAGCAGGGCCGCCTCCCAGGGCAGGAGGTCGCCGGCGCACCGATCCGGCCGCCCGCCGCAGCCGGGATGGTTGTAGCCGAAGTAGGTCTTGGCGGCCTCCTCGATCCCGTAGGCGCCGTTGCCGAAGTA
>CAWALB010000003.1:0-865000 GCA_963782795.1 uncultured Actinomycetes bacterium | reverse complement strand
ATGACCTGTGGATAGGAGTGAAAGGCTAAGCAAGCCCAGAGATATCTGGTTCTCTCCGAAATATATTTAGGTATAGCCTCAGGTATGTACGTAATGGCCGTAGAGCACTGCTTGGACTAGGGGCCCTACCAGGTTACCGACTTCAGGCAAACTCCGAAGACCATTATGTTCACCCTGGGAGTCAGTGTGCGGGGGATAAACTTCGTACGCGAAAGGGGAACAACCCAGACCACCAGCTAAGGACCCTAAGTGCTGGCTAAGTGGAGAACGATGTTCGAATGCCTAGACAACCAAGAGGTTGGCTTAGAAGCAGCCACCCTTGAAAGAGTGCGTAACAGCTCACTGGTCAAGTGTTCGGGCGCGGAGAATGTAACGGGGCTTAAGCCAGCCTCCGAAGCTGTGGGATCGAGCCGTCTGCGGACGGCCTGATCGGTAGGAGAGCGTTCCTGTACGCAGCGAAGCGGTCGCGTGAGCGGTCGTGGAGCGGCAGGAAGTGAGAATGCCGGCATGAGTAGCGCAAGAGGGGTGAGAATCCCCTCCACCGATTGTCCAAGGTTTCCTGAGTAAAGTTCGTCTGCTCAGGGTTAGTCGGGACCTAAGGCGAGGCCGAAAGGCGTAGTCGATGGCTAACGGGTTGATATTCCCGTACCACGTCGCGTCCGCTATGACCGATGGGGTGACGAGGAAAGGGAACGGAACCCAGGCGATGGTTGTCCTGGGGCAAGCGCGTAGCTAGTCGCGGTTGGAAAATCCGCCGCGGCGTTTGACGCGAGGCGCGATGCCAGCTGGCTTGACCGCCGGCAAGTCCGTGTACCTATGCCTCCAAGAAAAACCTCTAGGCAGGACGCTCGTGCCCGTACCGAGAACCAACACAGGTGGACAAGTGGAGAACACTAAGGTGAGCGAGCTAACCCTCGTTAAGGAACTCGGCAAAATCGTCCCGTAACTTCGGGAGAAGGGACGCCCCGGTAGGGTGAACTCCATTCGGAGGGAGCTCGAGGGGGCCGCAGTGAATAGGTCCAAGCGACTGTTTACCAAAAACACAGGCCTCTGCTAAGTCGAAAGACGATGTATAGGGGCTGACGCCTGCCCGGTGCCGGAAGGTTACGCGGAGGTGTTAGCGGGCTTCGGCCTGCGAAGCACTGAAGCTAAGCCCCGGTAAACGGCGGCCGTAACTATAACGGTCCTAAGGTAGCGAAATTCCTTGTCGGGTAAGTTCCGACCTGCACGAATGGCGTAACGACTTGGACGCTGTCTCAACGAGGGGCTCGGTGAAATTAGAGTCTCGGTGAAGATACCGAGTACCCGTGGCTAGACGGAAAGACCCCGTGAACCTTTACTGCAACCTGATATTGGAGTTCGGGACATCTCGCTCAGGATAGGTGGGAGGCTGTGAACCGGTGGCTTCGGCTGCCGGGGAGCCATCCTTGAGATACCACCCTTGGTGTTCTGGGCTTCTAACACATCGCCGTGATCCGGGATGTGGACAGTGTCAGGCGGGCAGTTTGACTGGGGCGGTCGCCTCCTAAAATGTAACGGAGGCGCCCAAAGGTTCCCTCAGCACGGTTGGAAATCGTGCGTAGAGTGCAAACGCATTAAGGGAGCTTGACTGCGAGACCGACGGGTCGAGCAGGAACGAAAGTTGGGGTTAGTGATCCGGCGGTAGCAAGTGGAAGTGCCGTCGCTCAACGGATAAAAGGTACTCCGGGGATAACAGGCTTATCGCTTCCAAGAGTCCATATCGACGAAGCGGTTTGGCACCTCGATGTCGGCTCGTCGCATCCTGGGGCTGGAGTAGGTCCCAAGGGTTGGGCTGTTCGCCCATTAAAGCGGTACGCGAGCTGGGTTCAGAACGTCGTGAGACAGTTCGGTCCCTATCTGCCATGGGCGTTGGAGAGTTGAGAGGAGTCATCCTTAGTACGAGAGGACCGGGATGAACGCACCTCTGGTGTATCTGTTGTCCTGCCAAGGGCATTGCAGGTTAGCTACGTGCGGATTGGATAACCGCTGAAAGCATCTAAGCGGGAAGCCAACCTCGAGATGAGCTCTCCCATCCCCTTGAGGGAGTAAGCCGCCTGGTAGACCACCAGGTTGATAGGCCGGCTGTGCAAGTGCGGCAACGCACTCAGCAGACCGGTACTAATGCGGCGAGGTCTTGACGGTATTTATCTTCTTTTTGGCCTGCGTGCAGTTTTCAAGCCTCGTCGGGGCTTGGTCCCGCCGATTCTCGGTGGTCATAGCGAGGGGGAAACACCTCTTCCCATTCCGAACAGAGCCGTTAAGCCCCTCAGCGCCGATGGTACTTGGCGGGCAACCGCCTGGGAGAGTAGGTCGCCGCCGGTTCTTTATTCACAAAGCCGCCTCCGGGCGGCTTTGGTCGTTCAGGCCGCGTAGCGGTCGACGGCGGCGCGGAAGTTGGCGCGCGACGGCCGCGAGCCGGGGAAGCGCCACTCGCCATGGTCACGGGGGGCCGCGCGGATTGCGGGCTGGCGAACTGTCCCACAGGCGCTGCGGGGGGCCCTCGCCGGCGCCTCCCATCCGGGCCGGCGATCGGGTCTGGGATGCCGGTCGGTCCGCTGGCGAGCGGGCCCCTCCGCGCTTATTGGCTCAAGGCCGTACTCGCCAAGCGTGGCGAAGTCGATCACGAGGTCGACACTGTCGACGACTCGCTGGCCAAGGTCGTTGCGCCCGTGGAACATGAGGGGCAATCTACGAACGCCCTCGGACAGAACATATGTTCTGCAAGGGATTTTGCAGGGCCCCCCGACGGGCGCCTGAAAACGGCTTGAACAAGCGGTCACCGCCCACGGCGCCCGAAGTTGTGTGCGGCGGGGGCAACGGCCGCGAGCTCCGCGGCCCTCGGATCCGGCGCCGTGCCGGCGTCCCGTCCGCGGCGCCCCGTCTCCCGTTCGGCGGGTGGCTCGATGTGGCGCACCTTCGTGGCCGGCTCGTCCGGCGTGGCCAGGGGATGGATCGAGCGCGCCACCACGTTCATCACCCCATCCCGGCGCTCGAGCCTGCCGTCCACGCGGGCGAAGGAAGACGTTCTCACCGCCAGCCGATGCCGTGCGTACACGGGAGGCGGCACCACGATGTTGACGGTCCCGACCTCGTCCTCCAGGAGCATGAAGACGACCCCGTTCGCCGTCGCGGGCCGCTGGCGGGCGACGACCATCCCGGGAACCCGGACGAAGGCCCCGTTGGCCAGTCCTCCCAGATCTCGGCTCGTGACCAGGCCCTCGTCTAGCCCCGGCCGGATCAGCGCCATCGGGTGCTCGGCGATCGCGATCCCGGTCGACGAGTAGTCGGCCAGCAGGCGCTCCCACGAGTCGAGCTCGCGGAGCGTGGGCGCGGCCGGGATCGAGAGGGGGAGGGAGAGTTGAAGCGGCGAGCCGGCGGCCGGCCGCTGCGCACCGCTGGCGACCCCCAGCTGCCAAAGGTCTTGGCGGCGGCGGAGCTCGTGGCCACCGCCGATCGCCTCGCACGCGCCAGCCCATGCCACTCGCTCGAGCCCGTCGGAGCCCATCCCCGAACGCGATGCCAGGTCGGCGAGGCTCTCGTATCGTCCGCCGCGCCCGCGCTCGTCGACGAGCGCTCCCGCCTCGTCGGCCCGCAGCCCGGTTATGTAACCCAGCCCGATCCGCACGGCCTGGCCCTCGACGGTGCACTCGACGTCGCTCCGGCTGACGTCCGGAGGGCGCACCTCGGTTCCGCGCCGCTGCGCCTCGTGCACCAGCGCGTCCGGCGGGTAGAAGCCCATCGGCTGCTCGTTCAGGAGGGAGCACAGGAACTCCGGCCCGTAGTGCACACGCAGCCACGTCGACTGGTAGGCGAGGAGACCGAAGGCCACCGCGTGAGCCTTGGGGAACCCGAACCCCGAGAACCCGAGGATCTGCCCGAAGACGCGCTCACCGACCTCCCGGCTCGCACCGCGTTCCATGGCGCCGTCGATGAACTTGTCTCGGTAGGCCAGAATTGCCTGCTCAGAGCGCTTTCTGCTCATCGCCCGGCGCAGTCCCTCGGCCTCGCCCGCGGCGAACCCGGCCAGCGCCATCGCAACCTGGATCACCTGCTCCTGGAAGACGATCGTCCCCAGGGTGTCCTCGAGGATCGGCTCCAGCGACGGGTGCTCGTAGGGGACGCGGTATCCCGGCTCCCTTTGCAGGCGCATGCGCCGCTCCAGGTAGGGGTGAACGGCACCGCCCTGAATCGGCCCCGGGCGCACCAGCGCCACCTGCACGGTCAGGTCGTCGATGTTCTCCGGGAGCGTGCGCGGCAGCATCTGCATCTGCGCCCGGCTCTCGATCTGGAAGGCGCCGGTCGTGTCGGCCGCGCGGATCGCCCGAAACGTCTCCGGATCATCCATCGGGATCCGCGAGAGGTCGATCCGCTCGCCCCGGGTGCGCGCGATCTCGTCCACCGCGCGCTCCACCGCCGAGAGCATCCCCAGCCCCAGCAGGTCGATCTTGAGGAAGCCGCCATCCGAGCACGAGTCCTTGTCCCACTGGACCAGCTGGCGGCCCTCCATCGCCGCCGGCTGGACCGGGCAGATATCGATCAGCGGCCGGGTGGAGATCACCATCCCTCCGGGGTGCTGGGAGGCGTGGCGCGGCAGCCCCCATGCCTCGTGGGCCAGCCGCGCGAGCGCCCGCCAGCGCCCGGACGTCGCCCTGTCCGCGCCGATCGCCGCCGCCATGTCCTCCTCCACGGATTCGGGCCGGTCGTACATCTCGACCGTCCTCGCCACCCGCTCGATCTCGCCCGCAGGCAGCCCCAGCGCCTTCCCGAAGTCCCGAACCGCCCCACGCGACCGGTAGCAGGCGAATGCCGCCACCAGTGCCGAGCGATCCCTCCCGTAGCGCTCGTGCACCCGCGGGATCAGCTTCTCGCGGATGTCCCGGGGAAAGTCCAGGTCGATGTCCGGCGCCTCCGAGATCTCCTCGTTGAGGAAGCGCCCGAGGAACAGCCCGTTGCGCACCGGGTCAACGTGTGAGAGGCCGGTCAGGTAGCAGACGAGCGAGCTGACGCTGGAGCCGCGCCCCCGCCCCGGCGGGAGCAGCGACCGCGCCGAGTCCGGCCCCCGCACCTCGGCGGCGACCTCCCGTGCCAGCTCGAGGATGTCGAAGTGGAGGAGCAGGAACCCCGACAGCTCGAGCTTGCGGATCAGCTCGAGCTCGTCCTCCAGGCGCCGGCCCGCCTCGTCGTATTCGGGCTCGCCCCGGTACCGGTCCTCCAGCCGGACCCGGCAGATCTCCGCCAGCGCCCCATCGGCGCCGGGATCCTCCGATCCGGGATACCGGTATCCGAGGTCCCGCGTCAGATCGAAGCCGAGCCGGTCGGAGAGCCGCACGCTCTCCGCGACGGCGTCCGGATACTCACCGAAGCGAGAGGCCATCTCCGCGGGGGAGGCCAGATAGGCCGTCCCGTTCCCGCGCCTTCGCGGCTCGGTCTCCTCGAGTGTCCCACCCAGCCTCACGGAGCACAGCACGTCCTGGAGCGCCGCCCGCGATGCGTCGTGCATGTGGACGTCGCCCGTGGCAACGCACGGCACGCCAAGCCGCTCGGCCAGCCCGGACAGCCAGCGATTCCGCGACCAGTCGTGCCGCCAGAACGGCCGCTGCAGCTCGACCCGGAACCGCTCCCGCCCGAAGGCGGCCGCGAGCCGCCTCCCGACCGCCATCGCCGCAGCTGCGTCGGCAGCCGTGGGCCGCCCGCCGGAGCGCTCGAAGTGGGCGGCGAGAGCGCCCTCCCGCGCGCATCCGGACAGGCACACGAGCCCGTCGGACCGCTCCTCGAGCGACGCGAGCGGGAGGGAAGGGGGGAGGGGGTCCCGATCGGGGTGGGGACGAGTGCCCGCGTGCGCCTCGGTGACCAGCCGGCAGAGATTCCGCCACCCGTCAGCGTTCTCGACCAGCAGCGTGACGTGGAAGTCGTCCACCGTCAGTTCGGCACCCACGATCGGGCGCACGCCGAACGCGGTGCACGCCTGCGCGAACTCCATCGCGCCCCAGACCCCGTCGTGGTCGGTGATCGCGAGCGCTTCGTATCCCAGCTCGGCCGCCCGGTGGGCGAGCTCCTCGGGCGCCGAGGCCCCGTCGCCGAACGAGTAGGCGGAGTGGCAATGCAGCTCGACATAAATCCCGCCACGTGCTCCGCTTCGCGTCCGCCGTGGCGGGGTGGTCGGTTGTCCGTCTTCCTTGCTCATGCGCGCTGCAGGAACCATCGGTCCGCGCCGTTGGCCGGCTCGCAGAAGACCACGACGTTTCTGCCGTCGGCGAGGACGAGCTCGAAGTAGCGGCGCCGCAGGGGCTTTGGCGCCCACCAGCGATCCTCGACCAGCCATTCCTCACGGACGGCCTCGACGGCGACCGAATCGACGGCCGCCGGCTCGCCGGCCGCGCCCGTCTTCACCCGCACCGCCTGCGGCCTGTAGACCGACTGGCTCACTCCGCCTCCTGGTAGGGGGTGAGCAGCGAGCGTCGCTCGGGAACCCGCGAGTCGACGTCGGCGTCGAGAACCCGCAGCACCGCGTCCTTTCCGGCGATCGCGCGCACCTGCCGCACCGCCTCGGCCAGCCGCCTGCGCCTGCTCTCGGCCGCCTGGGAGTCGAGCTCCGACTGGTCGCCCGCCGGCGGGCCCGTCTCCAGCGCGCGCAGCGTCAGCGAGAGGACGGGGCCGGGAATCCCGTCGAGCTTCGACTGAAGCGCCAGGAGTAGGCGCTCGTGGTCGGCGCTCGCCTGCCGGAGCGCCGCCTCGTCCCGCCAGCCGCCGCCTCCGGCGAGTCGCGCCGCCAGCCGTAGGCGCCGCAGGCTGCGTCCCCGGCGAGCCGGGTTGGCGAGCAGGCGGTCGACCAGCAGCGCCACGACCCGCTCCAGCTGCGGGCCGGAGATCGCCTCGCCCAGCTCGAGGCCCTCGACCAGGCTCTCGTGGACGCGGCGGGGGCGAAGCGGCACCTCCTCGCCCCGGGCCATCCGCAGCGCGACGAGGCCCAGGCGCCCGAAGCGATCGGCGATCGCGGGATCGGGGAGCGCCGCCAGCTGCCCGAGGTTCTCGACGCCAAGGCGCTCGAGCTTGTCAGGGATGTCGGCGCGGCCCCATTCGTCGTCCAGTCGCTCGCGGAGGAGGCCCACGGGCAGCGGCGCCAGGAAGGCGCGCGTCATGGCATCGGGCACGACCACGGGGGCCCGTCGCGGCCGCGCCTTACGCACCGCCGCGTAGGCACATAGCCTCGTCCGCCCGGCGCCCAGCCTGACCGGCGGCCCGATCGCATCACGTGCCCTCCGCAGCGCTCCCTCGACGCTCCCGTAGAGCCCGCGCAGCCCGCCGGCCTCGAAGAACGCCTCCCCCGGCCGCCCCGGCTCGACCGCCGCGCCGATGCCCTCCAAGCGGCGGAGAGCGTCCTCCCAGGCCGCCTCCGCCAGCTCCGGGTCGGGGGGCACCAGGGTCAGCTCGGGACAGCGGGCCAGCGCCTCGCCGAGGCGCATCCCGGCGCGCACCCCGAACGCCTCAGCCGGCCCGGATGCCTCCCCGATCACCTGCGGGCCGCCGGGCTCCGGCGCCATCGCCATCGCCTGGAGGAGCAGCTCCCTGCGCCCGCCGACGACCGCCAGCAGGGTGAATCGAGGGATCAGTGCGCACGCGATGACGGTTTCGGCTCCGTTTCGAGACATACGAACACATGTTCGTACACCGAGCGGCGGAAATCAAGCTCCCTGCCAGACTTGGTGAATCAATGAACTCCACCAGCCAGTTTCGGAGCAAAGCTCCTCACGCCACGCAATGAACGGCACCGACCGCGAGCAGCGGAGCCCAACCCGCAGCCGCGCCGCGCGCACGCTGCGCCTGGGGCGGGTCGCCGCGGGCGGTGCCGCCCGCTGGGCCGGCGACCGCGTCGACGGGCGCGGGAGCGAGGAGGATCAGCGGCGACGCCGCGGGGATCGGTTCGTGGCGACGTTCGACTCGCTGGTCGATCAGCTCGCGACGATGCGCGGCGCCGCGATGAAGGCCGGCCAAGTGCTGTCCACGGTCGAGTTCCCCGGGCTCGACTCCGACCAGGCGGCGCACGTCCAGCAACGCCTGGCTTCGCTTCGCGACGACGTCCCGGCGGTTAGCTGGAAGGAGATGCGGAAGGTCCTCGCCCGCGAGTGGGGGGACGATCCCGAGCGCGTCATCGACTCCATCGACCCTGAGCCCGCGGCCGCGGCGAGCATCGGCCAGGTCTATCGCGGGCGCACCGTCGACGGGAAAGAGGTCGCCGTGAAGGTGCAGTACCCAGGAATCGGCGAGGCGGTGGAATCGGACATGCGAAACGTGCGCATGCTCGCTCCGCTGATGCGCCGGCTGATGCCGGGGCTCGACGTCAAGCCGGTGCTCGCCGAGCTGAGCGAACGGGTCTCGGCCGAGTGCGACTACGAGCTCGAGGCGTCGAGCCACCGGACCGTGGCCCGGTTCTGGCGCGGCCATCCGTTCATCACCGTCCCGGCGGTCGACACGGAGCTCAGCCGCCGCCGGGTTCTCGTCAGCGAGTGGGTGGACGGCATCGACTTCGCCGCGGTCGGCGAGGAGCCGGATGAGGTCCGCGACCGCTACGCGGAGATCGTCTACCGCTTCTTCTACGGGACCGCCCGCGAGCTCGACTTCGCGCTCGGCGATCCGCATCCCGGGAACTACCTGCTGTGCGACGATGGCCACGTGGCGTTCATCGACTTCGGCATGCTCCGGAAGCTGCCCCGCGGATACCTGCGGCGGGAGGCCGCGATCTTCGCCGCGATCCGCGAGGGCGACGAGGACGCCCTCGTGGAGACGCTGTGCGGCCTGGGGTACCTGTCGGACGACACCGATTGGAACGGCTCACTCCTGCTCGAGCACATGCGGGCCGTGTCCTGGTGGCTGCGGACCGACGGCCCTCATCGCTTCAACCCCGAGGATGCGTGGCGCGGCAGCGTCGCCCTCCGCGAGCAGCGGAACGCCGAGCTCATGCAGCAGATGCGCCAGATGACCCTCCCGCCCGAGGCGCTTCTGCTGCGGCGAATGGAGGGCCTGCTGTTCCAGGTCGCGACGACGCTTCGCGCCGAAGCGGATTGGGGCGCGCTGCTCGGTGAGCTGATCGAGGGGGACGACCCGGTGGACGAGCTGGGGCGCCAGCACGCCGCCTGGCTCGACGAGCGAGGGCTGCGCACGGCGGCGGCCTGAGATCGCGATGGCCGAGAGCGACGGGTAGCCATACTGGAGCGCATGCGCGCGCGAGCCGCCGGAGCCCTGCTGGTCCTTGCCTGCTTGCCCTGTCCGCCTGCGGCGGCGGCAGCTCGACCAGTGCCAGCTCGACCACCCCCACCATCGCCGGCAACGCCAACGCCGCCGACGTGAAGGTGATCGACGGCTGGGTCACCGCGCTCCGGCACGGGAACGTCGACGCCGCGTCGAAGTACTTCGCGATCCCGAGCACCGCCCAGAACGGGACGATTCTGGCGCACATCCGCAGCTTCGACGACGCTCGCCGCTTCAACGAGTCGCTCCCCTGCGGCGCGCGCCTCGTCCGCGCCGACTCCGCCGGGGAGTTCACCACCGCCACGTTCAGGCTGACCGAGCGCCCCGGCCCCGGGATATGCGGCGCCGGCGTCGGAGGGGTCGCCAAGACCTCGTTCGTGATCCGCGACGGCAAGATCTTCCAGTGGCGGCGGGTCGGCGCCGCGGGAGGCGCGCCGCCGGCCCCCGGCAGCTCGGTCTGATTCAGGTCCCGAGCGCCAGGCGGATCCGCCGAATCACCTCATCGGTGAACTCGGTCGTCGCGGCGTGCCCGCCGAGGTCCGGCGTTCGCACCCCCGCCGCGGTCGCGCCGAACACCGCCTGGTAGACGGCCCGGGAGCGTCGCTGTGCCTCCTCGGACCCGGCCTCGCCCGCGTGGTGGAGGAGTGCGGCCGCTGCCAGGATCATCCCCATCGGGTTGGCCAGGTCCTTGCCCTCGAGCGCGGGTGCCGTCCCGTGGGGCGCCTCCGCCATCGCCACGGTCGTGCGCAGCTCGTTGTCGAGCGCAAGGAGCACCGACTCGGCGCCCGCGATCGACCCGAAGAGCGGCAGCACCAGGTCCGACAGCAGGTCGCCGTCCCGGTTCAGGCACGGGATCACGAGCGGCTCGGTCGCCGCCCCGCTCACGAGGCCGGCGAGGGTGGCGTCGATGAGCACCGGCTCGTATGTGATGTCCGGGTGCCGCTCCGCGGCCGCGTCCATCTCCTCCTTCAGCATCCCCTCGTAGACGGGGCTGACCGTCCACTTCGGCCCGCCGTACACGCGGCCGCGGAGGTCGGCCGCCGCCCGGAAGGCGTACTCGGCGACGGCGGCGCAGTTCGAGCGCCTGATCGTCTCGGTGCGGTGCGCGAGCTCATCGCCCTCAACCGTCTCCCGCCACTGCTCCGCGCCGTAGGCGTCGCCCACCGCCATCCGGCAGACCGCGATCGGGTAGTGGACCCCGCCCACCGGAGTGACGCCCGGGATCCGGCGCCCGGTGCGCATGATCACCGTGCCGTCGATCTGCTCGCGCAGGATGCGGTTGGGGCTGCCGACGTCGTCCGCGCCCTCCGGCGTGATCGTCGCCGCCTTCAGCCCGAGCCCGGCCGAGCGCATGGCGCCCGCCGCCTCCCGGCAGACCGCGTTCTCGGTGCGGCGGCGGTTTTTCAACGACAGGTCGAAGCGCGTGATCTCGACGGCGAGGCCGAGCACGCCGGGATCGAGAACGCGAAGAGCCTGCTCCAGTAGCTCCTGACCGGTCTGGTCGCCCTCGAGCGCGACTATCTCGACCGCCGCCATCGCCGCGCGAGGGTATTACTTCAGGGGGATGGCCGCCGAGATTTGCACCTGGTGTGGGACGAGCGTCGAGGACGACGACGGATTCCGGCTGTACGAGCCGGCCGGGGACCGCCGCGCCACCTTCTGCCGCCTCGAGCATGTGATCCCGTGGGCGATCCAGGGCCCGCACTGGGAGGCCGGTGCCCTCGACGAGCCGCCCGGCACCGAGAGCGAGCCCCGGAAGTGCGCCCACTGCGGCCGCGAGCTGGGCGACGTGTACGTGCTCCTCGTTCGTCATCGAGGCGAGAATCGCATCCCCGACGACTTCTGCTCCGTCGACCACCTGCTCGAGTGGGCGAAGGCCGGCGGCCGCTGGCAGTAGCGCGCAGCGGGCCGCCGACTCGGAGCTACTTGCCGAGCGCCTTCAGCAGGCGCGAGGCACCAGGAGCACCGAGGCCCGTCACGTCGTCGTAGCCCGTGGTCGTCTTGAGCGTCCCGTCAAGGTCGGCGCTGCGCAGGGTCGTCGACACGCCGCCGCCCCTGTTGACTCCGTTGTTGAAGTCGTTCCGTACGACCGCGATCTGGGTCGGCGACGGCCTGACGTCGCGAATGGCATCGGTGCCGCTCAGCCCGTAGAGCGTCGGGTTGACAAACCCGTGGGCGAAGCCGGCCCTCTGGTCGGCGACCGCCATGTATCCGGCGAACAGCGGGGAGGACAGGCTGGTGCCGCCGATCCGGTACTCGCCGTACTTGACCGAGCCGTCCGGGAACGTTTGCGTCTCGCCGACCAGCATCCCGGAGTTCGGGTCGCCGTCCATTGAGATGTCCGGAACGACGCGGCCCACACCGCCGTATCGGGTCGCGAGCGAGGCGGGCACGACCTTGCGCTGGTAGCCGGGCTCACCGAAGAGCCTGCTGGTACCACCGCCGGATCCGTAGAGGAACTCGCCGGGCGGCTGCGGGCTCCAGGTGTTGCCGGCCTGGCCGGTGATCATCGTGCCCCAGCCCACTTCGAAGCGGTAGTTGTTGGAGGGCCCGACGCCGAGCGTCGTGCCTCCGACGGCCGTGACGTCCGGGCTGGAAGCGGGAAAGTCGGCCGCCGTGTGCCCGAGTGTCGCCTGCTCGTCGCCGTTGTCCCCGGAGGAGAAGTAGAGCCCCATCCCTTCGCTGATCGCCTGCTGGAAGATCTGCTGGTTGACGCGGACCAGCGGCTTCGGGATGTCCTCGCCCGCGAAGCCGTACGAGTTGGTCGCGATCGCGGCGACCTTGTGGTCGACCGCGTAGGCCAGCGCGTTGGTCAGCCCGGGCCCCGGGTCCGCCGCGCCGAGGTACTTGATCTGAGCGCCGGGGGCCATCGTGTGCACGGCCTCGACGTCGAGCGTCTCCTCGCCGTACCAGCCCTGCTGGTCGGCGATGTCGCAGCCGACCTGGCAGCCGTGGAAGACCTTCTGCGAAAACTTCGCCGGCGGCAGGCCGTGGCGCTTGCTGTACTCCTGGACGTCGGCGTTCATCGTCGGCGCCGCGAACGCGTCCAGGATCGCGACCTTCTGCCCGGAGCCGTTGTCCTTGCTGACGGCCGGGCGGTTCAGGCCGTAGGCGCCGCGCAGCTGGGCCGGCCTGTACCCGCATGTCGCGTACGGCTGCGTCTGCCCGTAGGCGGTCGGCTTGCTGTAGGCGACCTTCTCGCCCCAGTTCTGGGAGCACGGCGGAGCGTTCACGAACGCGGGGGGCGGAGGTGCCGCCGTATGGGCCATCGTCTGGTCCAGCCCGATGACGCCGCTCGCGGTGGAGGCGAGGCCCGCCGGAAGCGATACCGGCTCCGCGGGCGCGCGCAGATCCTCGCCGTTGTGGCGATAGACGTTCAGGTGGGTGCTGAACGCACGCTCCGCCTTGCCGACGGTCCCGGACGCGTTGACCAGGATGCCGCTTGCAGAGCCCCCGGTGACGTGAAAGCCGTGGGTGCGAAGCCAGCGCTTGGTGGTGTTCACGTCACCCGAGGTGGGCGCGAAGCGGGCGCGGAAGGCCAACGGCGAGAGGTAGTGCGCGTACTGCGAGCTCGACGGGTCTGCGACGGCGTTGTCGAACCGCTGCAGGTCGCCGGCGTTTCGCCACGGGAGGACGAGCGAGAAGCTCACCTTCCCCCTGGCGTGGTGCTCGAGGTTGCTGGCGCGGGCCCAGCTGGGGGAGCTCTGAGGCAGCGCCCTTCGCGAACGCGCTGCGGCCGAGCCTCCGAGAAGAACCGTCGCGGTGATGGCGAACACCATCACCGACCCTGCAACCAAGACACGATTGACGCGCATCAGCACTCCTTTCTAGGCCCCTTGTCGCGCGGCGAGGTCTATCACGCCGGAAAGGGCGGCCGCCGGTCTTCAGCAAAGATTTAGGACTGCGACTGCGGCTCGAGCCCGAGCTCGGACGCGTTCTCGGCCAGGGCGTCGATGACTATCTGGATGTGCTCGGTCTCATCGACGCCGAGCTCCTCGATTCCCTGCTGAATCTGGCCCCGGTCGACCTTGGCGGCGAACGAGGGCTGCTTGAGCTTCTTGCGTACGGACTTCGGCTTCATCCCCTCGATGCCGGTGGGGCGAACGAGCGCGCACGCGACAACGAAGCCGGATAGCTCGTCGACCCCGTAGAGGGTCTGCGCCAGCCGGGTCGTCCGGGGCACGCCCATGAAGTCGGCGTGGCCCGCGACGGCGTCGATGACGTCCTGCGGGTAGCCGCGCTCCTCGAGCTCCGCCAATGCGTAGCGCGGATGGCCGGTGTCGAGGTCGGGATACCGCTCGTAGTCCAGGTCGTGGACGAGGCCGGTGACCGCCCACTTCTCCTCGTCCTCGCCGTCGCGCCGGGCATACGCGCGCATCGCCCCCTCGACCCCGAGGACGTGCTTTCGGAGCGAATCGGACTCGATCCATTCGCACACGAGAACCCAGGCATCGTCACGCGTCGGCACGGCCATAACCCGTTGTTACCCTAGCCGCGGACCCATGGAGAAGTTCGTCATCCAGGGCGGAACGCCGCTCTCGGGGGAAATCACCGCTGCTGGCAACAAGAACGCGGCGCTCCCGATCCTCGCCGCGTGCCTCCTCACGGACGAGGAGGTCGTCCTCACCAACGTCCCGCGCATCCGCGACACGGAGAGCCAGGTCGCTCTTCTCGAGGGGCTGGGGGTGAAGGTGAACTGGAGCGGCCAGAACGAGCTTCGCTTGCAGGCCGACGCGGTCTCCGACACGAGCGTCGACGAGGACCTGGCGGCGTGCATCCGCGCGTCGTTCCTGCTCGCCGGCCCCTTGCTGGCACGCTTCGGCGAGGTTCGCATGCCGCCGCCCGGCGGCGACTTCATCGGCCGCCGGCGCCTGGACCCGCATCTCGATGCGTTCACCGACATGGGCGCACAGGTGGACGGCGACCGCTGGATCGTGCTTTCGGCGCCGAACGGCGGGCTCAAGCCGTGCGGGATCTTCATGGACGAGCCGTCGGTGATGGCGACGGAGAACGCCCTGATGGCGGCTGCCCTGACCCCCGGGCCCACGACGATCGGCAACGCGGCCTGCGAGCCGCACGTTCAGGACCTGGCCCGGCTGCTGATCAGGATGGGGGCGAACATCGACGGGGTCGGCTCCAACGTGATGACCGTGCACGGCCGCGACAAGCTCGGCGGCGCCGAGCACCGCATCTGCGCCGACCACATCGAGGTCGCGAGCTTCATGGCCCTCGCGGCGGCGACGCGTGGCGAGCTCCGGATTCGCGAGGCGGACCCGAACGATCTGATGATGATCCGCCGCCAGTTCCAGCGGCTCGGCCTCACGTCCCACATCGAGGACAACGACGTACTCGTCCCGCCCGAGCAGGTGCTTCAGGTGAGGGCGGACGTGGGCGACGCGACACCAAAGATCGAGGACGGGCCCTGGCCCGCGTTCCCGGCGGACCTGACCTCGATCGCCCTCGCTCTCGCCACCCAGGCCGAGGGGCAGATCCTGATCTTCGAGAAGATGTTCGAGAACCGGCTGTTCTTCGTGGACAAGCTGGTCGCGATGGGCGCTCGGATCATCCTGTGCGATCCCCACCGGGCGATCGTCTACGGTCCGAGCCGTCTTCACGGTGAGCGGGTGGACAGCCCGGACATCCGGGCGGGGATGGCGATCCTCATCGCGGCGCTGGCCGCGGAGGGGACGTCGGAGATCGGCAACATCATCCAGATCGACCGCGGGTATGAGCGCATCGACCTGCGGCTCAGGGACCTGGGCGCGCGAATCGAGCGCGTCGGCGCCGAGCCTGTCCCCGCGTAGCCTCCCGGCACGACACGAGGCTTGCGCTGGACCCTGGGTAAGGTGGCGCCGATGATCCACCGGATTCCCCCAGGAACGAGGGACGTCCTGCCCGCTGAGATGCGGGAGCTGCGCCGCATGCAGGGCGCGCTCGCGGCCGTGTTCGAGCGCTTCGGCTACGGCGAGGTCGCCACGCCGACGATCGAGTACGACGAGGTGCTCGCCCGCGGGGACGAGCGCGGTGCCCTGAGCGCCTACCGGTTCTTCGACGCAGACGGTGAGCTGCTCGCGATGCGCACGGACATGACGATTCCGATCGCTCGCGTCGTCGCGACGCGCCTCGCGGGCACCGATCCGCCGTTCCGCCTCTCCTACTTCGCGAACGCGTACCGCGCCGTGCGCCCCCAGCGCGGGCAGATGCGCGAGTTCGCTCAGGCGGGTGTCGAGCTGGTTGGCGCTGACGCTCCGGAGGGGACCGCCGAGGTGATCGAGGTGCTGAGCGCGGCGCTCGATGCGGTCGGCCTCACGAGAGCGGTGATCGGGCTCGGGGACGCCGATCTCTACAGGCAGCTCCTGGCCGAGCTCGAGGTGGCCGAGGAGCGGCGCGATCGCATCCTGGAGCTCCTGGCCGCGCATGACCTCGTCGGCCTCGAGGACGAGGTCGACGCGCTGGGGCTCGATGCCGGCGCGCGAGAGACCCTGCTGCGCCTCCCGAACCTCCGCGGCGGCTCCGAGGTCCTGGAGGAGGCGCGGCACCTCGGCGGCGCGGCCGTCGAGCGAGCTACGGAGCGGCTCTCGGCGACGTTCCGCGCGGCGGAGGCCCGCGGGGTCGGCCCCCGCATCAACCTCGACCTCGGGCTGCTTCGCGACCTCGGCTACTACACGGGCGCGATCCTCGAGGTCTACGACCCGGCGCTCGGCCACGTCCTCGGGGGCGGCGGTCGCTACGACGAGCTCATGGGCCGCTTCGGGCGCCCCCTCCCGGCGGCCGGGTTTGCCCTCTACCTGGAGCGGGTGCACATCGCCCAGGCTGAGGAGGAACGGCTGACGACCGCCGGCGCGCGTGAGGAGGGGTCGTGAGGCTCGGCGAGGTCTCCGCGAGCCGCGCGCGGGGCGACGGCGGGCTGAAGGTCGCGCTTCCGCGCGGCGCGCTGTTCGACGGAACCCTCGATCTGCTCGACCGGATCGGGGTGGACACGACCAACCTGCGATCCGATTCGCGCTCCCTTGTGTTCGAGGCCGACGGGCTCATGCTCGTGACGATGCGGCCGTCCGACGTGCCGACCTACGTCGAGGCCGGCGCCGCGGACGTCGGCATCACGGGCAAGGACGTCCTGCTCGAGCAGCGCGACCGGGCGGTCTACGAGCTGCTCGACCTGCGCTACGGCGCCTGCCGGCTCGTGCTGGCGGCGCGCCGGGGCGACGACGCCCTCGACGAGGCCGAGCGCCGCCTCGGGGCGATGCGGATCGCGACCAAGTACCCGCGAGCCGCCGAGCGGTGGTTTCAGGAGGCGGGGAGGCGGGCCGAGGTGATCGAGGTCAAGGGCTCCGTCGAGCTGGCGCCGCTCGTGGGACTCGCCGACGGGATCGTGGACCTCGTGGACACCGGGCGGACGCTGGCAGAGAACGACCTCGAGGTGCGTGAGGAGATCACCACCTGCACGGCGCGGCTCGTGGCCAACCGCGTCGCCCACAAGCTTCGCGCCGCCGAGGTGGATCGGCTGACTGACCGGATGCGGGAGGCGACCAGATGAAGATCGAGCGAATCGACTGGGACGGGACCGACGCGCCGGCGTTCGCCGCGCGATTGCGCAAGCTCGTGCCGCCGCAGGAGGAGGTCGCAGAGACCGTCGCGGAGATCGTGGGATCCGTCCGCGACCGTGGCGACGAGGCCCTCCGCGAGATCGCGGAGCGCCTCGGCGAGGAGGCCCCCGAGTCATGGCGCGTGGACCCGGATGCGATTGCGGCGGCCCCCGGACTCCTGGACTCCGACGTTCGCGAGGCGCTGCGCCTCGCGGCGAAGAACATCGCCGCGGTTGCGCGCGCGGAGCTCGAGACCCGCGACCGCCCGGCGACGGTCGACCTGCCGGAGGGGCAGCGGGTGGAGGTTCGCGCCGACGCGGTGGCGGCGGCCGGCGTGTACGCCCCCGGAGGCAGGGCGGCGTACCCGTCTACGGTTTTGATGTGCTGCATCCCGGCGCGGGTCGCGGGGGTGAGCCGCGTCGCCGTCGCGAGCCCGGCGGGCGCGCGGGGTCGACCCAGCGCGCAGGTCCTGGCGGCGTGCGCCGCTGCGGGCGTCGACGAGGTCTACGCGATCGGCGGCGCGCAGGCCATCGCGGCGCTCGCCTACGGCACGGAGACCATCGACCGCGTCGACCTGATCGCAGGGCCGGGCAACCGCTACGTCGCCGAGGCCAAGCGCCTCGTCTCGGGCGCCGTCGGCATCGACGGGGTCGCCGGGCCGAGCGAGCTGATGGTCGTCGCTGACGGAACCGCGGTCCCGGAGTGGATCGCGCTCGACCTCTGCGCGCAGGCGGAGCACAGCTCGGACGGCTTCCTCGTTGTCGCATCCCCAGACGCGGCGCTGCTCGACCACCTCGAACAGACGGTCGAGGAGCTCGCGGGCGAGCGCCCAAGCGTCCAGCAGGCGCCGCTCGCCCTCGTCGCGGCGACCGGAATCGAGGCGACTCTCACGCTTGCCGACGCGATCGCCCCGGAGCACCTCGAGCTCATGTTCGAAGGTGCGGACGAGCTCGCCGCCAGGGGCCGCATCGCCGGCTGCGTATTCCTCGGAAGGGGAGGGGCGGCCGCGTTCGGCGACTACGTCGCGGGCTCCAACCACGTGCTGCCGACCGGCGGCGCGGCCCGCTTCGGCGGCCCGCTCGGCCCTGGGAGCTTCCAGCGGCGCAGCTCGATCGTCAGCCTTCCGAGCGCCGCGGCCGCGGCGCTCGGACCGTACGTGAACGCGCTGGCCCGCGCGGAGGGCTTTCCCGTGCACGCGGAGTCCGCTGCGGCTCGCGCGGGAGAGTGATCCGCGACAATCTACGATTTCCAGGGACTTTGAACCATGCCTCGTAGCGCTGACATCAACCGTAAGACCCGCGAGACCGAGATCTCGCTATCAGTCGACCTCGACGGCGGCGACGTCGAGGCCGCGACCGGCGTCGGGTTCTTCGACCATATGCTCCAGACCGTCGGCCGCCACGGCCGGCTCGGCCTGCGAGTGAGCGCGAAGGGCGACCTGGAGACCGGCGCCCACCACACCGTTGAGGACGTCGGGATCGCGCTCGGCCTGGCGCTCGACGAAGCGCTTGGCGACCGGGCCGGGATCCGCCGCTTCGGCTACGCCGCGATCCCGATGGACGAGGCGCTCGGCGTCTGCGCCGTGGACGTCTCGGGCCGGCCACTGTGCCTATTCCGAGCCGAGCTTCCGTTCACCTCGATCGCAGGCTTCGACACCGAGCTGACCGAGGAGTTCTTCCGAGCCGTTGCCACCAACGCGAAGCTCACGCTGCACGTCGGGAACCGGTACGGGACCAACGCGCACCACATGGTGGAGGCGTGCTTCAAGGCGTTCGCGCGCGCGCTCCGCGACGCGGTGTCGATCGACCCGGACGAGACCGGCGTGCCGAGCACGAAGGGGACGCTGACCTGACGCGAATCGCCGTTCTCGACTACGGGATGGGGAACTTGCGGTCCGTCCAGAAGGCCCTCGAGCGCGTGGGCTCCGAAGGCTTCATCACCGGCGACCCGGACGCGGCGCGCGAGGCCGCCGGGATGATCCTCCCGGGCGTGGGGGCATTCCCGCGCGCGATGGCCCGCGTGCGGGAGTCCGGACTCGACGCCCTGGTCGCCGACCGGGTGGACGCCGCCGTGCCCGTGCTGGGCATCTGCCTCGGGCTGCAGCTCCTGTTCGAGAGCTCGACGGAGCTCGGCGGCGCCGCGGGGATCGGAGTGCTGCCGGGCGAGGTCACGGGCCTCGAGGCACCCGGGCTCAAGGTCCCGCACATGGGCTGGGAGCCGGTGCGATGGGAGCGCGAGTCGGAGCTGGTCGCCGGCCTGGAGACCGGGACTCCCTTCTACTTCGTGCACTCCTTCGCGGTGCGGCCCGCCGATCGGGGCGACGTCCTGGGTACGGCCGAGTGGGGGGAGCGGTTCGCCTGCGCAGTGGCTCGCCCGCCGCTCTACGGCGTGCAGTTTCACCCCGAGAAGTCCAGCGCCGCCGGCCTGCGCGTCCTCGCCAACTTCGCCGAGATCTGTGCGTCGGTTCCGGCGTGATTCTCTATCCGGCGATCGACATCCGCGACGGCCACGCCGTTCGCCTGACTCGCGGCGACTACGCCGAGGAGACCGTGTATGACGACGATCCGCTCGATGCCGCGCGTCGCTGGCTCGGACAGGGAGCGCGCGCCCTTCACGTCGTGGACCTGGACGGGGCGCGGGCAGGTGAGCCCAGGAACCTCGAGCACATCGGTCGGATCGCCTCCGAGGCAACGGTGCCGGTGCAGGTCGGCGGTGGCCTTCGGGCCGTGGAGGCGGTGACCGCCGCCCTCGAGGCGGGCGCCGATCGCGTGGTGCTTGGGACCGCCGCCCTCGCCGAGCCGGAACTGGTCGAAGCGCTTGCCGACGAGCACGGGGAGTGCATCGTGGTGGGCGTGGATGCGCGTGGCGGCCAGGTCGCCGTCGAGGGTTGGGAGCGAGAGACGCACGCCACGGCGGCCGAGTGCGTCTCGGACCTGGCCCGGCGCGGAGTTCGCCGGTTCGTGTTCACGCCCGTGGAGGTGGATGGAACGCTCGCCGGGCCCGGGATGGAGCAGCTGCAGGAGGTCGCACACGCGGCGGCCGAGGCAGGCGTGGCGCTGATCTACTCCGGCGGCGTCGGCTCGCTCGACGATATCCGCGAGCTTCGGGGAACAGCCCTCGAGAGCCTCGAGGGCGTGATCGTCGGCCGCGCGCTGTACGAGGGCCGCTTCACCGTCGCGGAGGGCCAGGCGGCTCTCGGCGGCTAACTTCTTCGGAGTGGGAACCACAACCAAGCTCCTCTCGCGCGCGAAGAACGTCCGCTGGCTCGCGCTGTACGAGACCGCCCGCATGGTCTACGGCCACGGGAAGCGAGCCTGGGACAAGCTCGAGCCGTACGAGCGGGAGAACATCGGCTACCTCGTGCGCAAGTCCAAGGGTCGGCGCTCCAACCTGACCGAGAGCGAGCGCAACGAGCTCTGGACGCTCGTCAAGAAGGCCGTCACCGGATAGCCATGGCGCTGAAGCGCGTCATCCCGTGCCTGGACGTCGATGCCGGACGGGTGGTCAAGGGCACGAACTTCGTCGGCCTGCGCGACGCGGGCGACCCCGTGGAGCTGGCCGCCCGCTACGACAGCGAGGGCGCGGACGAGGTGATCTTCCTGGACATCACGGCCTCGCACGAGCGCCGCGAGACGATCACAGAGCTGGCGCGCCGCACCGCGGACAACGTCTTCATCCCGTTCGTCATCGGCGGCGGCATCCGCTCGGCCGCGGATGCGCAGGCCGTCCTCGATGCGGGCGCCGACAAGGTTGCGGTCAACTCGGCCGCGCTCGAGCGCCCGGACCTGATCGGCGAGCTCGCAGAGGTGTTCGGTTCGCAATGCGTCGTGGTCGCCATCGACGCCAAGGCACAAATGCCCGCCGCCTCCTCCGCTTCGCGTCCGGGGTCGGCGGGGTCGGCTGAAGCACGCCCCACGGGTTGGGAGGTCTATACCCACGGCGGGCGCAATTCGGCCGAGGGCCGCGAGGCGGTCGCATGGGCGCGGGAGGCGACCGAGCGGGGAGCGGGGGAGATCCTGCTCACGAGCATGGACCGCGACGGCACGGCCGACGGCTACGACCTCGAGCTCACCCGCGCGGTAGCGGACGCCGTGACCGTGCCCGTGATCGCGTCGGGAGGCGCCGGCGTCCTCGAGCACCTGTCCGAGGGGATCCTGGAGGGCGGCGCAGACGCGGTGCTATGCGCCTCGATCTTCCACTACGGCACCTACACGGTCCATCAGGCGAAGGACCACCTGCGCGAGGCGGGCATCCCGGTCAGGCAGGCGTAGCGTCGGGAGGTTCTCTCGACTCAGGGTCGCCATAGCGGCCTCAACGCGACAAAACCTCGTTCGAGCTCGCCCTACTTGCCGCCGCCCTTGTGCTTCTTCGACCCGCCGCCGGCCTTCTTGCCCTTGCCGCCGTTGTGCTTCGAGGCCTGCTTCTTCTGGTTCGCCTCCTTGGTGCGCTTGCGGCGGTGCTGGCGCTTCTGCTCAGCCTTAGTCAGGGGCTTGAACGCCCGGATGGTCGACGTGCCGGTCAGGTAGATCCGCTTGCCGTCCGAGATCACCGGGTTGTACTCGCCCTCGCTGTTGGTGAACACCTCCTGGCCCTTGTTGACGCCGTAGCCGAACGTGCCGATGTTGGGGCCGATGCCCGACACGTAGACAGTCCGGTCCACGACGCTGGGCGAGCCGAGGATGATCCCGTTGATGTAGTGATCCCAGCGAACCGCGCCGGTCTTGGCATCGAGGGCGTAGAAGTGCTTGTCCTCTGAGCCGATGAATACGGTCGGCGGCGAATTCGGCGTGTCGGCGACCGCGGGCGAGGAGTAGACCTCGGCTCCCGTCGAGTGGCTCCACGCGAGCTGGCCTGTCTTCTCCTCGAAGCTGTAGACCCGCCCGTCCAGCCCGCCCAGGTAGACGCGTCCGAAGGCCACCGCCGGCGTCGAGTAGACGCCGCCGCCGTGTAGGAACCCGCCGCCCTGGGTGTGGGCGGTCCACTTGACCTGGCCGTTGCCCGCGTCGATCGCCAACACCTCGCCGGCGTAGTTGTCGGCGAACAGCGTGCCGTGGTCGAGGGCCAGGGCGCCCTTCACCGCGCCGTCGGTGTGAACCGTCCAGCGCACCTTTCCGGTCTGCGCGTCGAGGGCGAAGATGTCGCCGGACTCGCACCCGAAGATCACCTTGCCGTTGTGGACGAGCGGCGACGACTCGCTGCGCCCTGGCAGTGGGGTTCGCCACAGGACCTTGCCCTTCTTCTTGGCGTCGAGCGCGACCGCCTGCTGGGGCTCCAGGTTCACTGCGTAGAGCTTGCCGTTGAAGTAGGCGGGGGAGGACGCGTTGAGGCTCCCGATCTTGCGCTTCCACTCGATGTGCCCGCGGTGGACGTTGAGGGCGTAGAAGGTCGCGTCCTTGTCCATGAAGTAGATGGTCCCGTGGACCACGATCGGCTGGAACTCGAGCAGCTTGCCCGCCTGGAAGCTCCAGAGGGACGAGCCGAATGGCGGGTCCAGCCCCTTGACGGGCAGGTAGCGCGTGCGGGCCGGGTCGTAGCCGTACATGGGCCAGTTGAGCGTCTCCGGCTTCTTCTTGACGCGCTTCTGCTTGTGGAAACTTGCGGTCGGGTTCGAGACGTCGGCCGGGCGCCTCGTGACGAGGTACGCGGCGACCGCCGCCCCGGCGACGACCACGACCAGTCCGCCCACCAGCGCAAGCCGGCGCGCGACGCTCCAAGAGCGCCAGATGTTCAGCAGACGACCCATCCGCGAGGCCCGTCATGGTAGGGAACGGTTCCGAAGGGACCTCTAAATCGCAGCCGATGCCGCCTGAGAGAGCCAAGATCGAGCCCGAGCGGATTCCCGAGCGCCTGCGGGCCTTGCCAGGCCTCGATCGCGTGCGCGAGGCCGCCGCCGGCACGGCCGCATATCTCGTCGGCGGGGCGGTGCGCGACCTCCTGCTCGGGCGGGACCGAACCGACCTCGACATCGCAGTAGAGGGCGATGCCGCGGCCCTGGGCCGGCGCCTGGGTGGAGAGATCCGCACCCACGAGCGCTTCGCGACGGCAACGGTTCACACCGATGGGCTCGAGCTCGATCTGGCCACCGCCCGCAGTGAGTCGTATCCGGAGCCCGGTGCCCTGCCCGAGGTCCGGCCGGCGACTCTGACCGAGGACCTCGCGCGCCGTGACTTCACGGTCAACGCGATGGCCGTGCCGCTCGCGGGCGACCCCGAGCTGATCGACCCGCATGGTGGCCTCGAGGACCTCGAGCGCGGCGCTCTGCGAGTGCTCCACGCCGGCTCCTTCACCGACGATCCGACCCGCGCTCTTCGCGCCGCGCGCTACGCGGCGCGCTACGGCTTCGTGCTGGACCCGGGCACTGAGCGGCTCCTCCGGGAGGCGGAGCTCGCGATGGTGTCGAGCGACCGGGTCGAAGCCGAGCTTCGCAAGCTCGCTGCCGAGGAGGCAGCGCGCCGCGGCTTCGAGCTGCTGGACGAGTGGGGGCTGGTGCCCCTTCCCGACGGCGCTCCTGAATTGATCGATGCCGTGAGCGCGGTGACCGCGGACGAGGCGTGGTCCCGTGTTGCCGACCGCGACCAGGCGGTGCTCGCCGCCGCGCGGGCGAGGGGGCTCGCTGCCGCTCGCGAGCTGGCCGCCGCAGAGGTCATCGCCCCGTCCGTGGCGGTGGAGCTCGCGCGCGGTCACGACGGCGTCACCCTGGCGCTTGCCCGAGCGCTGGGCGCCGACTGGCTCGACCGCTACGTCGAGGAGTGGCGCGAGGTCCGTTTGGACATCGACGGCGAGGACCTGATGGAGGCGGGGATTCCCGAGGGGCCGGCGATCGGGCGCGGGCTCGCCGCCGCGCTGCGAGCGAAGCTCGACGGCGCGGTCAGCGGCCCCGAGGAGGAGCTCCGGGTGGCGCTGGAGGCGGCCCGCTCCTAGCGGCCCGAGCAGTCTGGCGCATCAGGTACTTTCGGTCCTGGATTGAGCGCGCCCTTCGAGGACGACCCGGTCTATCTGACCGAGCTTCCGGACGATCTGCGGGCACGCCGGGCGGAGGCCGCCAGGCGGCGCCGTTGGCGGCGGCGGCTGGCTGCGCTTGCGGTCCTCGCCGTCCTGGGCGCCGTCGCGGCGATCGCGATCACGAGTCTGGGGGGCGGCGGTGGCGGGAGCAAGGAGTCCGCGACCAACGCGGCCAACGACGGTGGAGGAGGAGGGGGCGCGACCTCGGGCGGCAGCACCACGAGCTACCCCGCGGACTGGAAACCCTACACGGGCCCGGTGCCGATCCTGGAGTACCACGCGATCCAGCCGCCCGTCTCCGGGTCGGCGTACCCCCAGCTGTTCGTCCCGCAGGCCGACTTCGTCGAGCAGATGAAGTGGCTCGACGATCACGGCTATGAGGGCGTCACGCTCGATCAGGTGGAGAACGCCTGGTACAAGGGCGGCGAGCTTCCGCCCAAGCCGGTGGTCCTCAGCTTCGACGACGGCTATCTGAGCCAGTACGTCGCCGCGTTCCCGGCGCTCCAGCACTTCCACTGGCCGGGGGTGCTGAACTTGGTGACGAAGGGGGCCGACCTGCCCGACGACGACGTGAAGAAGATGCTGGACGCCAACCCAGGGTGGGAGCTCGCCTCGCACACCGTCCATCACCTCGACCTGACCACACTCGACTCGTCTCAGCTTCACGAGGAGGTGGCGAACTCGCGCAAGATTCTCCAGGATCGTTTCGGGGTCCCAGTCAACAACTTCTGTTATCCGTCGGGGCAGTACGACAACACGGTGATCGCCGCGGTCAAGGCGGCCGGCTATCGCGGTGCGACCAGTGAGGTCCCGGGGCTTGCAACCTCGGCCCACCCCTACGTCCTCAATCGGATCCAGATCTCCCTCGACGACGGGCTGAGCGGGTTCGTCTCGAAGCTCAAGGCCGCCGAGGCCGGATCCCCCGACAACTCGGTCAGCCCCGGCGGGTGAGCTCCGGCTTGCGCTGGGCAGAGAAGGACGGCCTGCGCTGGCTCGAGGCCGACCTCCCCGGCGCGGTGGCCGCGTTCAGCACGAGGCTCGGTGGGGTCGGCGAGCCGCCCTTCGACACGCTCAACCTCGGGCGCCTCACCGGCGACCCCGGGGTGCGGGAGAACCGCCACCGGCTCGCCGCCGCGCTGGAGATCGACCCGCGCGGTGTCCTGATCGGCCGCCAGGTGCACGAGGCCCTGGTGCAGCGCCACGAGGAGCCGACCGAGCCGAGCGCGTTCGCGGAGCCCGCTCCAGGTCTTCCTGAGGCCGACGGCCAGGCGACCGGCCGGCCCGGGCTCACGCCCCTCGTCTTCGTCGCCGACTGCCTGCCGGTCGCGCTGGCGGGGCCTCGGGGCGTCGCGATGATCCATTGTGGCTGGCGCGGGATGGCGGCCGGGATCGTCCAGCATGGGGTGGAGGAGGTCGAGGCGACATCCGCCGCCGTCGGCCCGAGCATCGGCCCCTGTTGCTACGAGGTCGGCGACGAGGTCCTTGATGCCTTCCGGCCGCTCGGCGACGGGCTCGCGTCCGGGCGAATGCTCGACCTGAAAGAGGTCGCGCGGCGGCTGCTCGCACAGGCGGTCGTGACGGAGGTCGAGATCAGTGACCTCTGTACGAGCTGCCATCCCGAGCTCTTCTTCTCCCACCGGCGCGACAAGGGCCGCACGGGGCGCCAGGCGGGTCTGGCGTGGAGCGCTGCCTAGTGCCGGGGCTGATTCACGGGCTGGAGGCCGAGAAGATCCGGGCCAACCTCGAGCGCGTGCGTGAGCGCGTGGGTCCCGACGTGGAGATCCTCGCCGCGACGAAATACGTGCCGATGGAGGAGATGGCCGCGCTGGCCGATGCGGGGGTGGAGCTGGTCGGCGAGAACCGCCTGCAGGAGCTCGAGGAGAAGCGGGCGCGCTGGGGCGACGCGTTCGCCTGGGACTTCATCGGGAACCTCCAGAGCCGGAAGGTCAAGCGCATCCTGCCCCTGGTGCGCCTGATCCAGTCGGTGGCGAGCGGCTCGGCACTGGAGCAGCTCGGGCGCCACGGAAGGCCCGAGACCGAGGTGCTGGTGGAGGTCAACGTCGCCGGTGAGGAGAGCAAGGGCGGTATCGCCCCGCCCGAGCTGGGAGCGTTCATCGAGCGCTGCCCGGTGAGCGTCGTCGGCCTGATGACAATGCCCCCGTTCAGCACCGATCCCGAGGACTCACGGCCGGCCTTCGCCCGCCTCGCGGAGCTCGCTGCCGAGCACGGGCTGAGCAGGCTCTCCATGGGCACGAGTCAGGACTGGGAGGTCGCGGCGGACGAGGGCGCGACGATCCTGCGGCTCGGCACATCGCTCTACATATAGGCCCGCCTATAGGCCCGCCGCCTGAACCGGCCGCTGCAGCGCGGGTTTTTGCGTGCAGCGCAACGGGGTAAACCCGCAATAATCCATACAGGAATAGCTCGTCTTTACGCGAACGTACGCTGAGCAATGGCCTTCCGCGACACATGGCACCGAGCACTCGTCTACTTCGGCCTCGCCGAGGACCCGGGGTACGGCGAGGCCGACGTGTACGAGCCCGAGACCGGGCAGGACATGTACGAGGCGCCCGCGCCGCGGGGCGCGACCGTCAGCCCGCTGCGGGACCGTCGCCGGGCACGCGACGAGATCGACGACATCTTCGCCGACGACGAGCCCGTTGGACGCGGCGGCGGCCGCAACCTGCGGCCGGTTGCAGGCAACGGCGGTGCCGATGTGCGCGTCCACCTCGTGACGCCCTTCAGCTTCAACGACGCCCAGGAGGTCGCGGACAAGTTCAAGCAGGACACGCCGGTGATCCTGAACCTGCAGACGACCGATTCCGAGCTTGCCAAGCGGCTCATCGACTTCACGTCGGGGCTGACCTACGCGCTCGGCGGCGGGATGCAGAAGATCGCCGACAAGACCTTCCTACTCACGCCGCGCAACGTCGAGGTCTCCGCCGAGGAGAAGGCGCGCCTCGTCGAAAAGGGCTTCTTCAACCAGTCGTAACGCCTGCCTCTAGGCTTCGCCCGCGATGAGGATCGGGTTCGCGGGAGCTGGCAACATGGCCGCGGCGATGGCACGCGGCTGGGCCGCGGGGCGGGGCGGGCCTGAGGCGATGCTGTTTACCGACCTCGACCAGCCGCGCGCCACGGCGCTGGCGGAGGAGGTGGGCGGCGAGACGCGCCCGGCGCTCGTGGAGCTAGCGGGGGATAGCGACGTCGTCCTGCTGGCGGTCAAGCCGGCCGCCCTCGACGCGGTCGCCGAAGAGCTTGGCGGCGTGGCGCCCGCGCTGCTCTCGGTGCTCGCAGTGACGTCTACCAGCCGGCTGGCCGAAGCGTTTCCGGGCGTGCCGATCCTCCGGTTGATGCCCAACCAGCCGGTGGAGGTCCGCCGCGGCGTGATCTGCCACGCGCCGGCCGTCTCCATGCCCGATGAGCTTCATGACCGGCTCCTGGCCCTACTCGAGCCGCTCGGTGACGTTGTGGAGCTCGACGAGAGCGACATCGACGCGGCGATGGCGATCATGTCGAGCTCGCCCGCCTACATCGCGCTGGTGGCGGAGGCTCTCGCTCGGGGTGGCGAGCGGGAGGGCCTGGATCCCGACGTCGCCGGTGAGCTCGTCGCCGGCGCGTTCGCCGGGACCGCGGAGCTCCTGAGGAGGCGCGATCCGGCGACGATTCGCAACGCCGTCGCGCCGCCCGGCGGAGCCACCGAGGCCGGGCTCGCCCACCTCGAGGGAGTGGTGGAGGATGCGTTCGTGAACGCGGTCAACGCCTCCCTGGAGCGCTTCCGGTGATCGCGAACGCGGTGAGCACGCTGCTGCCCCTCGCGGACACCCGCAGCACGATTGCCGACTACGTGGGCGCGGTGTTCCTCGTCTACCTGGTCTTGATCATCGTCCGGGTGCTGCTCAGCTGGATCCCGCGGATGCCCTACAACCGGATGCTCCGGGCCGTGGTCGGGTTCATCGGGGAGGTGACAGACCCGTACCTGAACGTGTTTCGCAGATTCCTGCCGCCGATGGGAGGCGGCGCGTTTGCCCTGGATCTGAGCCCGATCCTGGCGATCATCCTGCTCGTCATCGCTCAGCAGGTGGTCGTGGGGCTCATCGGCGGGTGACCTCCGGGCGGCTCAACGCGGGGGCGATCCGAGGCTGGCGGCGCGCCATCCTCGTCTGCGGGGCGGTCGTGCTCCTCGACCAGGTTTCGAAGGCGATCGTGGTCTCGTCACTGTCCGTCGGCGAGCGCGTCCAGCTCATTCTCGGGTTCACTCTCACCAACACGCCCAACTCGGGCCTCGCGTTCGGCATCGGGCAGGGCCAGAGCTTCGTGCTCGTGATCACCGTCATCGCGCTCGCCCTGGTGCTGATCTGGTTCGCGCTCGATCCGAGCCGCCCGGGCATGTGGCTGGCGGTCGGGCTGCTCGCCGGCGGCGCGCTGGGAAACCTCGCCGACCGGGTGCGCATGGACGCCGTCACGGACTTCATCAACCCGCCGCTGTGGCCGACGTTCAACCTCGCCGACATCGCGATCACTCTGGGAGCGCTCGGCCTGGTGCTCATCTCGCTCAATCCCACCCAGACGCAGGACGACGCGAACCCGAAGCCGGGATCGGGGTGAGCGCGGAGCCACGGATCGTCCACGTGGACGAGTGGCTGGCGGTCGTCGACAAGCCCGCTGGCCTCGTCGTTCACGCCGCGCCCGGGTACCGGGGCGACACGCTCGTTGACGTCCTCGGCGAGCTGCTGGGCGGCGGCGATGACCCGCAGCGACCCGGAATCGTCCACCGGCTGGACAAGGACACCTCGGGCCTGATGATCGTCGCCCGCGGCGACGAGGCGCACCGGCGCCTGGCCGCGCAGATCAAGGCACACGAGGTCCGCCGCACCTACCTCGCTCTGGTGGAGGGCCGGCTGCGCTCGCGCACCGGGACCATCGACGCCCCGCTCGGGCGTGACTACAGGGCACCGGAGCGGCGAGCCGTGGGCGGCCGGGGCCCGCGCGAGGCCCGCACGCACTTCAGCGTCGTGGAGACGCTTCCGGCCGATGCGCTCGTCGAGGCCCGGCTGGAGACGGGCCGCACCCATCAGATCCGCGCCCACTTCGCGGCGATCGACCACCCGATCGCGGGGGACCCCCGCTACGGCCACGCCGGGCGCCACGGTCTCGAGCGCCAGTTCCTACACAGCGCGCGGCTGGGGTTCTTGCATCCGATCACGGGGGAGGAGCTCGAGTTCGAATCGCCGCTTCCGGACGATTTGGCTCAGGCGCTGGAGCGGGCGCGCACGCCGTAGGCACCGAGGGAGGCCCTCCGGTCGGCTGGGTTAGTTCGGGTCAAGTGAATTCCCGCTCGGAAAGCGGATGCAGATTCACTTGACCCCGGGTCACCGCAATCCACGTCCAGTTTCCGGACGCAGATTGCGTTGATCCAGCCTCTACGGCTGATTTGCCCGAGCCCCTGCCCTTATTGCCAGTCGTTGTCCTGAGGTGCGCCCACGCCAAGGCTCCCTACAATCCCCACCGACCAGTAACCGACCCCCGAACGGAAGGCACGGGGCCCTGCCCGGCAGGCAGACAGCCCGCCGGGTCCCCGCAGCGCCATCGGGACGCAATCAAAACGAGCAAGGGAGCCTCATGTCCGAACCCGGAATCAAGGAGCTGCTGGAGGCCGGCCTTCACTTCGGCCACCAGACGCGGCGCTGGGATCCCGCCATGCGGTCGTACATCTACGGCGAGCGCGACGGGATTCACATCATCGACCTGCTGCAGACCGAGCATCTGCTCGCGGAGGCCCGGCGGTTCGCCGCCGAGGTGGCGAGCAAGGGCGGCTCGGTCCTGTTCGTGGGCACCAAGAAGCAGGCCCGCGACGCGGTCAAGGAGTGGGCCGAGAAGTGCGGCATGCCGTATGTCAACCAGCGGTGGCTGGGCGGCCTGCTGACCAACTTCCACACGATGTCGGCGCGCATCGACCGCCTGCACGAGCTGAGCGATCTCAAGGAGGCCGGCCAGCTTGACCTGCTGCCCACCAAGGAGCGCATGTCGCGCGAGGCCGAGCTGGCGAAGCTCGAGTACAACCTCGGCGGCGTCCGGAACATGCAGCGGGTGCCGCAGGCGGCGCTGATCATCGATCTGAAGACCGAGGTCATCGCCGTGCGCGAGGCCGAGCGGTTGCGGATCCCGATCATCGGGCTCGTCGACTCGAACGTCGATCCCGGCCCGGTTCAGTATCCGGTGCCCGGCAACGACGACTCGATCCGGTCGTGCGAGCTCGTGATCCGGACGATCGGCGAGGCGGTGTACGAGTCGGTGGAGGCCTACCGCAAGGCGGAGGCGGAGCGCCAGGCGGAGGAGGCGGAGCGCCGCAGGCGCGAGGAAGAGGAGCGCCAGCGCCGCGAGGCCGAGGAGCAAGCCAAGAAGGAGGCGCAGGAGGCGGCCAAGGCGGCCGCCGCCGCGGCTGAGAGCGGCGAGGCTGCACCGGCCGAGACCGGCCAGCAGGCGAGCTCTTGAGCCCCGACAGCGGCGACGACATCAAGGCGGCGGACGTCAAGGAGCTCCGCGACCGCACCGGCGCCGGGATCATGGACTGCAAGGCCGCCCTCGCGGAGGCGCAGGGCGACCTCGACAAGGCGATCGAGGTCCTGCGCGTGAAGGGCCAGGCGTCGGCCGCCAAGCGAAGCGGGCGAGCCACCACCGAGGGCGCCGTGACGTCCTACATCCACGCGACCGGGAAGGTGGGCGTGCTGGTGGAGGTCCAGTGCGAGACGGACTTCGTCGCCCGCAGCGACGAGTTCAAGGAGTTCGCGCGCGAGGTCGCGATTCACATCGCGGGAACCCCGACGCCGCCGCTGGTCGTCTCGGCGGAGGAGATCCCCGAGGAGGCCCGCGAGGCGGAGCGCAGGGTGTTCGAGGCGAAGGCCCGCGAGGAGGGCAAGCCGGACGACATCGTTCCGAAGATCGTCGACGGCCAGCTTCAGAAGTGGTCGAAGGAGGCTGCGCTGCTCGAGCAGGAGCACGTTCGGACCGACGCCTACGACGGCAAGACCATCGAGGAGCTGCGCGCCGAGATTGCGTCCAAGACCGGCGAGAACGTGCGGATCGCCCGCTTCGCCAGGTTTGTGGTCGGCGAATAGCGCATACGATGGTCGCCCCCGTGGCGGAAGAACCTGCATTCAGCCGCGTACTGCTGAAGTTGTCCGGCGAGGCCCTGATGGGAGGCCTCGAGTACGGCACCGATCCCGACCGCGTCGAGGGCATCGCCGATCAGGTCCACGGGGTGGCGAGCCGCGGGGTTGAGATCGCGCTCGTCGTCGGCGCGGGAAACATCTACCGCGGCCTGCAGGGCGCGGCACGCGGCATGGACCGCGCGACCGCCGACTACATGGGGATGCTGGCCACCGTGCTGAACGCGCTCACGCTCCAGGACGCACTCGAGAAGCAGGGAGCGCACACCCGGGTGCTCTCGGCGATCCAGGTGACCGAGGTCGCCGAGCCATACATCCGCCGCCGGGCCATCAGGCACCTGGAGAAGGGCCGGATCATCATCTTCGCCGCCGGCACCGGCAACCCGTTCTTCACCACCGACACGGCCGCTGCCCTGCGGGCGCTGGAGATCCACGCCGACGTGATCCTGATGGCCAAGCACGGGGTGGAGGGCGTCTTCGACGCGGACCCATCGAAGGTCCCGGACGCGAAGTTCATCCCGGAGATCACGCACCGCCAGGCGATCGAGCGCGGGCTGCGGGTGATGGACTCCACGGCGCTGTCGCTCTGCATGGACAACGACCTTCCGATCTGCGTCTTCAACCTCGCCGATGAGCGGAACATCGATCGCGTGATCTCCGGCGAGCGCGTTGGCACGATCGTCTCCGCGAACGGACGCTTGGATGGCCGAAATACGCATCCCGCCAGCGACCCGGTCGCTCCCGGACGCGAGGCGGAGGAAGCGACAGGCAAAGTCTGATGGCCGCCGATTTCACCGACGAGCTCCTCGACGACGCCGAGGACCGGATGAAGAAGTCCGTCGAGGCCTACCGGCACGAGCTGGCGACGGTTCGCACGGGCCGCGCCTCGCCGCATCTGCTGGATCGCGTGATCGTCGACTACTACGGCACCGAGACACCGCTGCGGCAGCTCTCGCAGGTCGCGGCCACCGATGCTCGCCTGCTGACGCTTACCCCGTACGACAAGAACTCCATCAAGGCGATCGAGAAGGCGATCATGGAGTCCGACCTCGGTCTGACGCCCAACAACGACGGCAACGTGATCCGGCTCCAGATCCCGGAGCTCAACGAGGAACGCCGCAAGGACCTGGTCCGGGTGGTCCACAACGTGGCGGAGGAGGGGCGCGTCGCCGTGCGCAACATCCGCCGCGACGTCATGCACGACCTGCGGGAGCTCAAGAAGGAGGGTGAGGTCGGCGAGGACGACGAGCGCCGGGCGGAGAGCGAGCTTCAGCGGCTCACGGACGAGGCCACCAGCGAGATCGAGTCGCTGCTGAAGGGCAAAGAGGAAGAGATCCTCGAGGTTTAGCCGGGCCGCGGGTGTTGCGTTTCGCCGACCGATGACGTCCTCTGAACCGAAATACGTCGCGATCATCACCGACGGCAACGGACGATGGGCCCAACGGCGGGGGCTGTCGCCGATCGAAGGCCATCGAGCGGGCGCGGACGTGGTCAAGGACCGGCTTCGCGACGCCGTGGATCTCGGCATCGAGGAGCTGACCGTGTTCTCGTTCTCGACGGAGAACTGGTCCCGGCCGACCGATGAGGTCGACGGCCTGATGCGGATGTTCGGCGAGCGCATCGACAACGAGACGCCGGAGCTGCACGAGGAAGGCGTGCGGATGCGGTTCATCGGGCGCCGCGAGGGGGTCGATGCCGACCTGATCCGGCGGATGGAGTGGGCGGAGGACCTGACAAAGGACAACGACGTGATCCGATTCTTCGTCGCCTTCAACTACGGCGGCCGTGCCGAGATCGTCGACGCCGCCGCTTCGTTCCAGGGCTCCACCGAGGAGGAGTTCCGGCGCCACCTGTACGCGCCGGACATGCACGACCCGGACCTTCTGATCCGGACCAGCGGCGAGCTCCGAGTCTCCAATTACCTGCTGTGGCAGTGCGCCTACTCGGAGCTGGTCTTCCGCTCCGAGCTGTGGCCGGACTTCACTCGCGAGGCGTTCGAGGAGTCCCTCGAGGAATTCGCCGCTCGCAGGCGACGTTTCGGCGCCCGGGCGTAACGACCCAAAGCAAGTACGGCGGCGTTAAGGTCGGGCCGCGATGGAAACGCCCCCATTCGACGCGGAAGAGGCTTCGGGAGGGGTGAACCTGGAGCCTGCGCCGTGGGTACAGGGCGAGCCGGGGAAGCCGCCGCCCGCCCAGCGCCGGCGCCGCCGCGGGCCGAGGCCTCGCCGCGGCGGGGACGGGACCGGCGCGCAGGGGCCCCCGAAGCGCCCGAGGCGCCGGCCGACGCGCGAGACGATGGCCCGAATCGGCGTGGCGGTCCCGTGGATCGTCTTCGCGATCGTCATCGTGGTCCTCGGCGGCATTCCGTTCGCGCTCGCGATGATCGGCCTCTCGATGATCGGGATGGCGGAGCTGTTCCGCATGACCCGCCGCTTCCATCCGCTGCCGCCGGTCGCTTTGGCCGCCGCCGTCGCGCTGGTGATCGCCGCCTACTACGGCGGTCAGTTCCAGATGGTCATCGTGCTGGCGGCGACCTTCCCGGTGATGTTCCTGTTCGCCGCCGCCCGCGGGCCGCGTGAGGGCGGCGGCACCACCTCCGCCATCGCCGTCACCCTGCTGGCGATCCTGTGGATCGCCGTGCCGTTCGCCCACGCGATGCTCCTTCGCAAGCTGCCCCTGCACGGCGGCGCACTGGTGATCGACGTCCTCGTCGCAACCTTCCTCACAGACACCGCCGCGTACGCGGGTGGCCGCCTGTTCGGTCGCCATCCGCTTGCCCCGAGGATCTCGCCCAACAAGACGATCGAGGGCCTCGTCTTCGGCTTCGTGGGCGGGACGGCGGGCTTCTGGTTCGCCGGCCTCTACCAGGACTGGCTGCCGGGCATCGACGCGCTGATCATGGGCATGTGCATCGGGATCGTCGCGCCGATGGGTGACCTGTTCGAGTCGATGCTGAAGCGCGATCTCGACGTCAAGGACACGGGCAACGTCTTCGGCCCGCACGGCGGGCTCCTCGACCGCCTCGACGCGCTCCTCTTCACCATCGTGGTGGGCTACTACCTGTCGGTGGCGTTCCTCTACTGAGTTCGGGCCCGGGCACGTGGGGCAGCGACCGGCCGCACGGGATGCGCCGTAACTCACCAACCGTCCTTCGAGAAGCGGTCGGATGGTGACTTGACGGCGTATAGAACGGTCAAGTCACCAGTCGCCCTCCACGCTGCTCACGGTTGTGCAGTTAGCGACGCCGGGCACGAGATCGCGCGTCCGTGGGTTCACTCTTTCGGTGCCTGGCTCGTACGGCTCACGCGGCCAGCGCTTCGCGGACGAACTCCAGGTCCGCGCGCAGGTCGTCCTCGCCGCCCGGCGTCTCGCAGACGACCGGGCCGCCAGCCGCGTGGATCATCTCCCGAAGAACGTCCGCTCCCATCTTGCCCTTGCCCAGGTTCGCGTGTCGGTCCGCGCCCGTGCCGGGCGGGTCCCGCGAGTCGTTGGCGTGCAGGAGGTCGATGGAACCGACGATCGCGCCCACGCGCTCGACGGCGTCGCCGAGCTCCTCGCCCGCGGCGTGCGCGTGGCAGGTGTCGAAGCAGAAGCCGATCTCGATCTCGCCGCGCTTATCCATCACCACGTCCCAGAGCCGGGCCAGCGCGTCGAATCGCCGCGCGACGGCGTTGTCCCCGCCGGCAGTGTTCTCGATGTAGAGGGGAACCTCGGCCTCGAGGATCTCCAGGGTGCGCCCCCAGCGGCCGAATCCCGCCTTGATCCCGTCCTCCGCATACCCCGGGTGGACGATCACCGCAGCCGCGCCGACGTCCGCGGCCGCGTCGCACGTCTGCTGCAGGATCTTGCGCGAGCCGTAGCGCACGTTGTTCTTCGGAGAGCAGACGTTGATGAGGTACGGCGCGTGGACGTAGAGGGGCACGTCAGATGCACGCAACTCCGCGGCATCGCGCCGGTCGTCGGGCTTCTTCCAGCCCTGAGGGTCCGAGAGGAACAACTGCACGCAATCCGCGCCGAGCGTCTCGGCCTCGGCGAGCGGATTCTCAGGCGCGACGTGGGCGCCAACGAGGTCCTTCTTCTTCGCTGGGGCCACAGCGCGCGAGCATAGCCAGCGGTTTAGGCGCTGCAAAGCGCCAGCCCTACACTGCCTGAGGATGAGGAAGCTGGTCATCCTGGGCGCCACCGGATCCGTCGGTGAGCAGGCGCTGGAGGTAGTCGCGTCGTCCGAGGACCTGTCCGTGGTCGGTCTGGCCGCAGGCCGACGCTGGGAGCGGCTGGTCGAGCAGGCGCGCGATCACGGGGTGCCCGCGATCGCCCTGGCGGACTCCGACGCTGCGGCCGCCGCGTCGCAGGCGTGGAACGGACGCGTCCTCACCGGCGATGAGGGCGTCCGCGAGCTGATCGCCGCCTCGGGCGCCGACCTCGTGCTCAACGGGATCGTCGGCTCGGCGGGGCTCGGCCCCACGATCGTCGCGCTCACGGAGGGCATCGAGCTCGCGCTTGCCAACAAGGAGAGCCTCGTGGTGGGCGGGGAACTCATCACGGCTCTGGCGGAGGCGACGGACACACGCATCATTCCGGTCGACTCCGAGCACTCCGCGCTCTTTCAACTCGTGAACGCCGAGAGCCCCGGCACGGTCGAGCGCCTCGTCCTGACGGCGTCCGGCGGCCCCTTCCGCGGGCGCACCGACCTCTCCGGCATCACCCCGGAGGAGGCGCTCGCGCATCCCACGTGGGACATGGGGGGGCGCATCACGATCGACTCGGCGACACTGATGAACAAGGGCTTCGAGATGATCGAGGCGCATCACCTGTTCGGCACGCCGTACGAGCGGATCGACGTCGTGGTCCACCCCCAGTCGATCATTCACGGGCTCGTCCACCTGAACGACGGGGCGTCGCTCGCGCACCTGGGGTATCCCGACATGAAGGTGCCGATCTCCTATGCCCTGAAGTACCCGGAGCGCGCGGACGTGGACGTCCCGACGCTGGACCTTGCGAAGGCCGGTGAGCTCACCTTCGCGGAGGCTGACACGGAGACCTTCGCCTGCCTGCGCCTCGCCCGCGATGCCGGCGAGGCCGGCGGCACCGCGCCGTGCGTGCTCAACGCGGCCGACGAGGTGGCCGTGAGCGCGTTTCTGGGCGGGCGCATTCCGTTCACGGCGATCGCGGAGGTCGTCGAGCAGACGCTCGAGACGATTCCGGCCTCTGTCCCCGGGCACTTCGAGGAGCTCTACGCCGCCGACGCCGAGGCTCGCGAGCGCGCCCGTGAGCTGATCCAGGGCGCGGGGGTGGCGCCGTGAGCCAGATCCTGTCGAGCGGCTGGCCCTGGGCACTGACGATCGCCGGGTTTGCCTTCCTGATCATCATCCACGAGTTCGGTCACTTCATCGCCGCGAAGGCGACCGGGATGCGGGTCGAGCGCTTCTTCCTCTTCTTCCCGCCCAAGATCGTGAGCATCAAGCGCGGCGAGACTGAGTACGGGATCGGCATGCTGCCCTTCGGGGGCTTCGTGAAGATCACCGGGATGAACCCGGACGAGCTGAAGCCCGCTCCGGCCGACGACGAGGAGGGCAAGTCCGGCGGGGGCCTGATGACGAAGGTCGAGGGCGCGGGCCAGGGCCGCCACAGCGAGCCGCTGCCGCCGGACGTCCTGAAGCGCGCCTACTACAACCAGCCCGTCTGGAAACGGATCGTGGTCATCGGCGCAGGCCCGGCCATGAACCTCCTGCTCGCCTTCGTACTCCTCTTCGCCGTCTCGCTGAGCCTGAACGAGTTCGACGGCCAGGTCGGGGCGGTGGAGTCGGGCACGCCGGCCGCGGCGCATCTCGCGACCGGGGACAAGCTCCTGGCGGTCGACGGCAAGAGCTTCCCGAATCTCGACCAACAGGCGCGCGCCACTCACTTCATCAACCTTGTGTCGAAGCACAAGTGCGCCGCTCAGCCCCCGACGGACGGCTGCAGGGCGAAGCAACCCGTCGATCTCAAGATCCAGCGGAACGGCGAGGTCCAGCATCTCTCAGTGACGCCCTTCTACGACGCTCAGGCGAAGCGGATGCGGCTCGGCTTCAGCTACGGCACCAAGTCGGTTGGGCAGTCGCCGCCCGCGGCGGCGGGGCACGCGGCGAGCGAGATGTGGCACGTGACGACCGGCACGCTGGGGGTCTTCAGCAAGATCTTCGAGCCCCAGGAGCGCAAAAAGATCCACGGCATCGTCGGGATCTCCGACGTCACGCAGCAGGCCGTCCAGTACGGCGTGGCCGAGGCGCTGACGCTGATCGCCTTCATCAGCCTCTCGCTGGCGATCATCAACCTGTTCCCGTTCCTGCCGCTCGACGGCGGCCACATCTTCTGGAGCCTCGTGGAGAAGGTCCGCGGGCGTCCGGTGCCGTTCCGCATCATGGAGCGCGCCAGCGTGGTCGGCTTCCTGCTGGTGATGGTCCTGTTCGCGATCGGGCTCTCGAACGACATCCACGCACTGAACAACGGCGGGCTCAACATTCGCTAGGCGCTGCCGTTTTCGGCGATCTCGGGGTAGGCTTACCGCGGGATGGAGGTGAAAACCGCCGAGAGGGGTACCGAGCGCCCCGTCGCGCTCGACGCACAGACGGTGTGCGAGGCGTTTCAGCTGACCGCCGAGGCCCACCCCGACCGGGTCGCGATCCGGACCAGGGACGACGAGTTTTCGTGCACGTGGGGCGAATACGCGGAGAGGGTCCGCGCGATGGCCGCGGGCCTCGCCGCGCTGGGCGTCGAGAAGGGCGACACAGTCGCGCTGATGATGGTCAACCGGCCCGAGTTCCACTTCGCGGATGCCGCCGTCATGCATCTCGGCGGGGTCCCGTTCTCGATCTACAACACGTACACGGCGGCCGAGATCGAACACCTCGTGACCGATGCGGGCTGCGCCGTCGCGATCGTCGAGGAGCAGTATGCGGACAAGATCCTGGCCGCCCGCGAAGGGGCCGATGCCTTGAAGCACGTGGTCGTGATCGACGGCGACGTCCCCGACGGCGCCATGTCGACCGACGAGCTCGTCTCGCGCGGCGATGACGACTTCGACTTCGAAGGTGCCTGGCGGTCCGTGGAGCCCGACGACCTCCTGACCCTGATCTACACGTCGGGGACCACCGGCCATCCCAAGGGCGTGCAGATCATGCACTCGAACATCTGCGAGACCGTCCGGTCCTATGACCAGATGATCCAGTTCCCCGACGGCGGCCGGATCGTCTCCTACCTGCCGATGGCGCACGTCGCGGAGCGCAACGTCAGCCACTACCTGCCGATGCTGTGCGGGTTCACGATCACGTGCTGCCCGGATGCCAGGAAGGTCATCGAGTACCTGCCCGAGGTGCGGCCGAGCTGGTTCTTCGCGGTACCTCGGATCTGGGAGAAGCTGAAAGCCGGCCTGGAGCAGATGATGGCGGCGCTCCCCGAGGAGCAGCGGGTGCCGATGGATAAGGCGTTCGAGGCGTCGCTGGCGAAGGTTCGGCTGGAGCAGGCCGGTGAGGAGGTCCCGTCGGAGCTCGCCGCCGGAGTTGAGAAGGCCGACGAGGCAGTGTTCTCCAAACTCCGCGGTCACCTGGGGCTGGACGAGCTCGAGGCGTGCAATGTCGGGGCGGCACCGACCCCGCCGGAGGTGATCGAGTTCTTCCACGCGCTCGGGATCCCGCTCGCCGAGCTTTGGGGGATGTCTGAGACGACCGGCGCCGGCACCTGCAATCCGCGCGAGCGCATCAAGATCGGCACGGTCGGCCCGCCCAGTCCCGGCATCGACATCAAGCTGGCGGAGGACGGTGAGGTGCTGATCAAGGGGCCGGTGGTCATGAAGGGCTACAGGAACCTGCCGGACAAGACCAAGGAGACGTTCACCGACGACGCCTATCTCATGACCGGCGACATCGGCGAGTTCGACGAGGACGGTTACCTGAAGATCGTCGACCGCAAGAAGGAGCTGATCATCACGGCCGCCGGGAAGAACCTCTCGCCGGCGAACATCGAGGCGCGCCTCAAGCAGGTTCCGCTGGTCGAGCCAGGCGATCGCGATCGGCGACAAGCGCAAGTACGTCAGCGCGCTGCTGACGCTCGACCCCGAGGCCGCGAAGAGCTGGGCCTCCGAGCACGGCATCGACGGCGATCTCGCGTCCCTCGCCGAAGACGAGGTACTGATCGCCGAGGTGGAGAAGGGGCTGGGCGTTGCGAACGAGGAGCTCGCCCGCGTGGAGCAGGTGAAGCGCTTCAAGATCCTCCCGCTCGACTGGGAACCAGGCGGCGACGAGCTGACGCCCACCATGAAGCTCAAGCGCAAGCCGATCGCCGAGAAGTACGCCGAAGAGATCGACTCGCTGTACGACGGGTAATTCAGGTGAGGGGCTTTAGCCCCGAAACTGGCTGGTGCCGTTAGTTGATTGTCGGTGAGGGGCTTTAGCCCCGAAACTGGCTGGTGTCGTTGCTGATTCTCGTCCTGAGGGGGGCTGTCAGTACCCTTCCGTCGGATGGCTTCCAAGCGGCAGATCTGGGTGAAGGACGTCCCGATCGGTGGCGGAGCGCCGGTGGTCGTCCAGACGATGACCAAGACCGAGACCGCGAATCTCGGCGCGACCATGGAGCAGATCCGTCAGGTCGCCGACGCGGGCTCGGACCTCGTGCGTGTCGCCGTTCCCCGTGAGAAGGACGTCGAGGCGCTGAAGACGATCGTCGCCGAGTCGCCGATCCCGGTAATTGCCGACATCCACTTCAACTACACGCTCGCGCTGAAGGCGATCGACGCGGGCGCCCACTGCGTCCGCCTCAACCCGGGCAACATCGGCGGCCCGGACAAGGTGGCCCAGGTGGCCGAGAGCGCGACCGCTGCGGGCGTGCCGATGCGCATCGGCGTGAACTCGGGCTCGCTGCCGAAGCACCTGCACGAGCTCGAGCGGGAGAACCCGGTCGAGGCACTCGTTCAGGCCGCCGTCGAGTTCGTCGAGCTGATGGAGCGGCTGGACTTCGAGAACTTCAAGGTGTCGATCAAGTCGACCAACGTGCCCAACACGATCGCCGCCAACCGGCTCCTCGCCGAGAAGATCGAGTACCCGATCCACCTCGGCATCACCGAGGCCGGCACCAAGTGGTCCGGCTCGCTCAAGTCGGCAGTCGGCCTCGGCACGCTGCTGGCCGACGGGGTGGGGGACACAATCCGCATCAGCCTCTCCACCTTCCACGCGGAGGAGGAGGTGAAGGTCGCCTGGGAGATCCTGAAGGCCCTCCACCTCCGCGAGCGCGGCCCGGTGCTGATCGCCTGCCCAACGTGCGGCCGGCTGCAGTTCGACATGGACACCGTCGTCGCGGAGATCGAGGAGCGCCTGGAGCAGTACGTCGAACCCGTCGAGGTGGCCGTCCTCGGCTGCGCCGTCAACGGCATCGGCGAGGCCTCGCACGCGGACTTCGGCATCACGGGCGCCAAGAACGAGGGCCTGATCTTCGCTCACGGCAAGCCTCTTCGGAAGGTCCCGCAGGCGCAATTGGTGGATGCTCTGTTCGAGGAGATCGACAAGTCGCTCGACCGCGGCGCCGTGGACGTCGACGCTCGGAAGGCCGCCGAGGGTGCGGAGTGGCTGCAGAAGATCGAGGACGAGAACGCGGACGAGCTGACCCCCGAGCGCATCGCCCAGATGGAGGCCGCGGCGGCGAAGGCCGATGGCGCGGACGCCGAGCCACTTCCGACGCTGGCGCCGGTCTCGGGCGGCAACAGCGCAAGTAGGGCGCGCCCGAAGCTGGACGAGGACGCCTCGCCGGTGACGGGCCGCCGCTTCACCCGCACCTAGGTCCGGTCAAGTCAATCCGCGTCCGGTTTCCGGACGTAGATTGCGTTGACCTGGCGGTCACCCCCCACCCAGCCTCTCCCTCGGTAGGCTCGCGGCGCTATGAGCCGTTTGTCCAGCTATTTCCTGCCGACGCTGCGGGACGATCCAGCCGACGCGGAGGCGCTCTCGAACAAGTTGATGGTGCGCGCGGGGCTGGTCCGCCAGGTCGGCGCCGGGATGTGGACGTTCCTGCCGGCCGGATACCGGGTGGTCAAGCGGGTCGAGGCGATCATCCGGGAGGAGATCGACGGCATCGGCGGGCAGGAGATGCTGATGCCGGTGCTCCAGCCGGCCGAGCTCTGGGAGCGCACCGGGCGATACGGCATCGAGGAGCTCTTCAAGCTCAGAGACCGAAGGGACGCGCCGCTGGTCCTGGCCATGACGCACGAGGAGGTGATCACCTTCCACGTCTCGCGCGACATCCGCTCCTACCGCGAGCTGCCAAAGATCCTCTACCACGTGCAGACCAAGGAGCGCGACGAGGCCCGGCCGCGGGCGGGCGTGCTGCGAACCCGCGAGTTCACGATGAAGGACTCGTACTCGTTCGACCGCGACATGGAGGGCCTCGATCGCTCCTACGACGTTCACAAGGACGCCTACGAGCGGATCTTCGACCGCTGCGGGCTCCGCACCTATTGCGTCGAGGCCGACGTCGGGATGATGGGCGGCTCGGGGGCACACGAGTTCCTGGCGCCCTGCGAGGCCGGCGAGAACGAGGTCGCCCTGGCACCGGGGTACGCGGCGAACGTCGAGGTGGCATCCGCCGATCCCCAGTCGGTCAAGATGCCGCCCCCGCTCGATGAGCCCCGTGAGGCGCCGACGCCGGGCATGACGACCGTGGACGAGGTCTCCGGAGCTCTCGGCGTGCCCGCCGGCGCCCTGATCAAGGCGCTGCCGGTGGTGGTGGGCGAGGACCGGATGGTCATCGTGCTCGTCCGGGGAGACCAGCGCCTGAACGAGATCAAGCTCCGAAACTCGCTCGGCGCCGACTTCCGGCCCGCTCATGCCGAGGAGATCGCCGATCGCCTCGGACCGGCCGGGTTCATCGGGCCGGTGGGCACGGACCTGCCGGTGATCAAGGACGCCGCGATCGTGGGCCCCGGCTACGTCTGCGGCGCCAATAGGCCCGACACGCACCTGATCGGCGTCGAGCCGGGGCGCGACTTCCCGTTCGAGGAGATGGACGTGCGGTCGGTCGAGGCGGGCGACCTGGCGCCCGGCGGCCATCCGATCGAGATCGAGCCGGCGATCGAGGTGGGCCAGATCTTCAAGCTGGGCGCCCGCTACTCGGAGCCGCTTGGCGCCAACTACCTGGACGAGGACGGCACCGAGCAGCCGATCATGATGGGCAGCTACGGGATCGGCCCGGCGCGGACGGTCGCGGCGGCGATCGAGCAGCGCGCCGACGACCGGGGAATCGTGTGGCCGCCGCAGATCACCCCGTGGGACGTTCACCTCGTCGGTCTGGGAAAGGCCGGTGACGAGGTGACTGAGGCGGCGGACCGCCTCTACGAGGAGCTCGAGGAGGCCGGGTTGACGGTCGTCTACGACGATCGCGAGGCGGGGCCGGGGGAGAAGCTCACCGATGCTGAGCTCCTCGGGTGTCCGCTTCGGCTCGTCGTGGGCAGGCGCGGGCTGGGCGACGGGGTCGTCGAGGCGCAGGTCCGGCACAGCGGCGCCGACGACCGGCTCGGTGTGGCCGAGGCGGCGAGCCGCGCCGCCGAGCTCCTCGACGGCCTGGAGTGACGCGTACCACGAGCAAGCGCCGTCTCTTCGGACTCGACCGCTCGGGCCCGAACCCATCGGTGACGCGGCGCGGGCAGCCGCTCCATCCATTCACGATTCCGAACCTCGTCGGGTACATCCGCCTGGCGGGGATCCCGGTGTTCCTCTACCTCGCGCTCAGCTCCAGCGACGGCCGGACGGCCGCATCGGCGATCCTCTACCTGGCGATCGCCGCGAGCGACTACCTGGACGGCTTCCTCGCTCGCGTCACCGGCCAGTACAGCCGGATGGGGGCACTGCTGGATCCCCTCGTCGACCGGCTCACGGTGCTCGCCGGCGTCGTGGTCTGCTGGAAGTTCGAGCTGCTGCCGCGGTGGGCGCTCGCGATCCTGGCGGCGCGCGAGCTCGTGACGGTGATCGTGGCCCAGCTGGGGCTTCGCCGCGGGCTCGATCTGGAGATCAACTGGGTGGGGCGCTGGTCCGTCTGGCTGACCATGGGCGGCATCTTCCTGGCGCTCGTGACGGCGGCCTGGATCGCGCCGGCGATGTTCTTCGCGGGGCTGGTCGGCTCGCTCCTGGCGAGCGCCCTGTATCTGCGGACGGGCCTTGCGGCCATGCGGCGGGAGGAGAAGTGAGCCCCCACAGGCGTCGCGGAAATATTCCTGCATGGGCTCAACCTCAACTTGACCTTTGCCCGACGCGCCTATAATCGCCAGGCGGCCATACGACGAGAGGGAGCGCGCAATTGGAGGACACCTTTCCCGACGTCAGCTCCATGAGCGACAAGGAGCTCAAGGAGCTCATCGACCAGCTCACGGACGAGGAGCGCGAGGTCTCTTACCGGCGGCGACTGCTGCACGGCAAGATCGACATCCTGCGCGCTGAGCTGGTCAACCGCTTGCGCGCCAAGCGCGAGGCCGGCGACATGCTGATCTCCGGCGACGACGTCCAGCAGCTGACCGACATCCTCTCCGGCAGGGTGGGGCAGCCCCAGGAGGAGGAGGCCTAGGTTGGCTCTGCACTGCCCGGAGTGTGGGTTCGTCAATCCGGAGGGGGCCAACTACTGCCAGAAGTGCGGGGCCTACCTCGGCGGCGTGGAGGGCGAGGACGCCTCGACGATGGCTTACAAGGTCGGCGAGACCGGTGAGTACGAGCCGGTCGACGTCGAGGAGGAGGTCGATAAGGCCGGTGCCGCGTTCGTGATCCGCTCCGGCGGCGGCCGAGCGGGCGAGAGCTTCGCGGTCGACAGCGACCGCATGAGCATCGGGCGGACCCCGGATGCCGCCATGTTCCTCGACGACGTCACCGTCTCTCGCAACCACGCGCTGATCGTGCGCCGGCGTGACGGGCTCTACATCGACGACCTTGGCTCCCTGAACGGCACCTACGTCAACCGGCGGCGAATCGAGTCGCACCGCCTCGAGGACGGCGACGAGATCCAAATCGGCAAGTACAAGCTGAGCTATCTGGAGCGCTGAGATGGCGGTCGCGGCCACAGAGGAGGGGACGAAGACCCGCAGGGACACCGAGAGGCGCATGCCGGCCAACGACTCGCCGTCGCGTCCGCGCAAGGCGCTGACGATCGGCGCCGTCGCGAAGATCCTCGGGCAGGAGTTCGACGACATCTCGATCTCCAAGATCCGCTACCTCGAGGACCAGAAGCTTCTCGCCCCGCGCCGCACGGCCGGTGGCTACCGCCTGTACAGCCAGGCCGACGTCGAGCGGCTCCGCGCCATCCTGCGCATGCAGCGCGACGAGTTCCTCCCCCTTCGCGTCATCAGGCAGGAGCTCGCGAGCGGCGACTTCGGCGGGGCTCGGCGCGGAAGCGAAGCGGCGGCCAACCGCCGCGCGGCCTCGGTGGACGCCGCGGTCTCGACGATGACGCTGGAGGAGATCCTGGACGAGGCGGGCGTCTCGGAGAGCCTGATCCGCGAGCTTCAGGAGTTCGGCATCGTGCAGCCAGACCGCCGCGATGGGCGGATGGTCTACGACGAGACCGACCTCGAGATCGTGCGCGCGGCCGCCGAGCTCTCGCGCTTCGGCGTCGCGGGTAGGAATCTCCGCGTCTTCAGGAGCTCCGCCGACCGCGAGGCGGCACTGCTCCAGCAGATCGTGGGCCCGGCGCTTCGCTCGCGAAGCCAGGCCAGGCGCAAGGAGGCGATCGAGAACCTCGAAAGCCTCGCGGCGGTCTGCGGGCACCTCAAGCACCTGATGCTGGTTCGCGATCTTCGCCGCATCAAGGGCGACTGAGCCGCTGCCGCGGGTCTCGCGAACACGCGTGGTCGCAGCCCCCAGAGAGCGAGTCTGGGACCTCGTGTCGGATCCTCATCACCTGCCCCGGTGGTGGCCCCGCGCGATGCGGGTCGAGGACGTCAAGCAGATGGGGAGCGGGAAGCGCTCCCGCTGGACCATGGTCCTCGGCACCGATCGCGGCAAGGGGGTGCGCGCGGACTACCGCTGCACGAGCGCGGCGTCCAGTGAGCGCTACCTGTGGGAGCAGGACGTCGAGGGCACGCCCTTCGAGCGGATCCTGCGCTACTCGCGCCTCGAGATCACCCTGGACGAGGGCGACGGGGGGACCTCGGTCAGGCTGGCGTCGAGCGAGCGGCTGCGCGGGCTCTCCCGGCTCGGCTCGCCGATGATGCACATGGCGACCCGGAAGCGCCTCGACGAGGCGCTCGACGGGATCGAGCGGGCGGTGGGGGAGCCATGAGCGCGGCATCCCTGCACAGACCCGGCCGCGGCGGAAGCGGAGCTGAGCACGCGGCCGGCCCTATGAAGTGGAACGGGTGGGGCGATCCCGAGCGCCGGCTGGACCTCGCCCCTGCCGCGATCGCCGCGCTTCGCTCCGAGGTGGGGGAGGCCGAGCCTGAGGAGCCCGCATCCCTGGAGTCGGTGGCGGTCCCGGCGCCCCATCCACTGCCTTCGTCGATCGCCGAGGCCGTCGGGGCGGGCGCCGTGCTCGACGGCCACGAGCACCGCGTGCGGCGGGCGGCGGGGCGCGGCTATCCGGACCTGGTGCGCCTGCGCGCCGGACGTCTGGAGGATGCGCCAGATGCGGTCGTACTGCCGGGCAACGAGGAAGAGCTCGCCCAGGTGCTCGAGATCTGCGGGCGGGAGGGCATCGGCGTAGTCCCGTTCGGCGGGGGCACGAGCGTGGTGGGGGGCGTGGAGCCGCTGCGGGGCGCCTTCGAGCGGCTGATCACCCTGGATCTCAGGCGCCTGCAGGGCGTCGAGGTCGACCACACGTCGATGACCGCGACCCTCGGACCCGGCCTCCGCGGCCCGGAAGCCGAGGAGGCGCTCGCGGCGCAGGGCGTCACCTTGGGGCACTTCCCGCAGTCGTTCGAGTACGCGACGATCGGCGGGTTCGCCGCCGCACGATCGGCCGGGCAGGCCTCCAGTGGCTACGGGCGCTTCGACGAGCTCGTCACCTCCCTGCGGCTGACCTCGCCGGCGGGCACGCTCAGCACGCTCAGGACCCCGCATACGGCCGCCGGGCCCTCGCTGCGCGAGCTCGCCCTGGGCTCCGAGGGCGCGCTCGGGGTGATCACGCAGGTCACCGCGAGGGTGCGCCGCGTGCCCGAGCGGCGCCGCTACGACGCGTGGATGGCGTCCGATTTCGCCTCGGGAGCCGACATCGTGCGCACCCTGGCGCAGTCGCAGAGCCTGCCGGATGTGGTCCGGGTCTCGGACGAGGCCGAGACGCGCACCTCGCTCGCCATGTCCGGGACCGGGGGAGGCAAGCGCGCGCTCCTGGGCGGCTACCTGCGCCTGAGGCGGCGCGACCACGGCTCGATCGTGATCTGTGGTTGGGAGGGCGAGGGCGAGGCCGTGGAGCGCCGCCGGTCGATCGGGACTCGGATCCTGCGCTCCGGCGGCGCGGTCGCACTCGGCAGCTCACCCGGCAGGGCCTGGGAGCGCGGTCGCTACGACGGCCCGTACCTGCGCGACGAGCTCATGGATCTCGGCTACCTGGTGGAGACGCTCGAGACGTCGCACGAATGGAGCGACCTTCACCACCTCCACGACGAGGTTCGGGCGGCGATCGGGTCCGCGCTCGCGGCCCAGGGCACCCACGGGCTGGTCATGTGCCATCTCTCGCACGCGTACCCGGACGGGGCGTCCCTCTACTTCACCTTCATCGCCCCGCGCCGGCCGGGCGCCGAGCTCGAGCAATGGCGCGCCGCGAAGACGGCCGCATCGGAGGCGATCGTCGAGGCCGGGGGGACCATCACCCACCACCACGGAGTGGGGCGCGACCACGTCCCCTACATGTGCGCCGAGATCGGCGAGCTCGGCATCGACGCCCTGCGGGCGGTCAAGGAGCGCCTGGACCCGGCCGGGATCATGAACCCAGGGAAGCTGCTGCCGTAGGGCCGCCCGCTCGCATTTGGGTTCGCCCGCCCGCGGCTTATTGGAGGCGTCGCCGAAACCAACACACCCATCGAGGGAGGTCGAGATGGCTGGCACCGACGTAAGCAGTGAAGCGACGAGCAGAGCGGAAGGCGCCCTGGGCGTTGACATGAATCTCGAGGTCGTGACGTTGCCCGTCTCCGACGTCGATCGGGCGAAGGCCTTCTACGAGGGCCTCGGATGGCGAATGGACATCGACCTGGTCATCAGCGACGCCATCCGGACGGTGCAATTGACGCCGCCCCACTCGGGATGCTCTATCCAGATCACCAAGGGCGGGACGACGACCGCACCTGGATCCGTTCAGGGAAGCATCCTCGTGGTCGACGATATAGACGCAGCCCGGGAGGATCTCATCGGCCGCGGAGTCGAGGTCAGCGAGGTGCAGGAGCTGCGCCCTCCCGGCTTCGACTCGCCAGGGCGTTCGTACTTCGCACGGGCCTCGTTCAGCGATCCCGACGGCAACATCTGGGAGCTCCAGGAGGTCACGGAGCGGCTCCCCGGCCGGACGTGGGAGGACTGAGATGGGCGACGTCGGCGCATTGGCGGGCCTACTGCACGAGACCTCCGAGCGCCATGGGGCGTTCGAGGCGGTCGCCCCACCGCACGACTGGTGGGACTGGTACGCCGCCTACATGGTCGCTCGCCAGGACGGGACCGCTCCGGACGAGGCATCCGAGGCAGCCAATCGCTACATGGCGGAGGTGAAGAGCGTCGTCGTGCCGACCGAGTGAGCCCGAGTAGTGCGCGTTAGCGGCAGGGCGTCCAGGGCTTCGCGTTCAGGGAGAAGTTCTTCGCCTTCTTGATCGAGCTGATGCCGAGGCGATTGGCGTCGCTGCAAAACCGGGACGGCGGGATGCGGTACTCGACCTGAAGCACCGGCTTGCCGTCGCGCAGGAACGCCTTGTAGCCCGGCGACGGGTTGTTGGTGCACTCGTGGTACTGGAAGCACTGCTCGTTGACCGCGAAGTCGAAATTCGGCTCGAGCCTCGGCACCTGCCCGAGGTCGTTCTTGAGGGCCACCGACAGGCCGTTCGCATGAGCCATCTTCGCGAGCGCCGTGTTGAAGATCAGCTGCGTATGGGCGCTCACGTGCCACCCGGTGACGCGCGTCGGCTGGGCGTACGTCTCGACGTTGTCGTACTCGACGGCGTCGAAGCCCGCGTTGGCGCACTTGCGGGTGCGGGCTGCGAGCTGGCGCAGGATGAAGTCGCGCTGGCCCCGGCTGTTGTTGAGGTTGAGCCAGTACTCGTTCGGGAAGCGGCCGCTGAACGGCTTGCCGATCAGGCTGTGGTCGTGTGTGCGGTCGAACTGGACGTACTTGTCATAGTCGGGCCGGAAGTTCTCCGCCGTGCCGGCCGAGAGGTAACAGACCGCATGGCCGCCCCGGCGGTGGATGGCATTGACCGCGGCCGTGTTCACGGTGTGGTCGTTGCCCGAGACCTGCCCATCCTCGTACAGGTCGATGTCGAAGACCTGCGGGCGGACGCAGGGGCCGCCCCCCGCCGGCGGTTGGCAGATGTTCACGTCGATGCCGCCGCTGGCCTTCAGCGCCTTGTCCGAGCTCTCGAGCTGGTATTGCCAGCGCGCGCCCGCCGGCGGCTCCCAGCGCTGTGCCGATCCGGTCGCGCCACCACCCGCCGCCAGGGCGAGCATTGCGAGGACGGCCGCCGTCATCCGGTCCCTACTGCTTCGGGGCGGTTCCGACCACGAGCCAGATGATGTAGCTGGAGCCGTTGGGCGGCTGAGTGAGGCCGGTCATCTTGACCTGGAAGAACGGCTGTTTGTTCGCGATGCCCAGCGCTGCGGTGCCGGAGCCCTTCACGTTCTTGCCGGCCCTGAGCTCAATGGGGAACACCTTGCCCTTCTTGGCGCCGACGACCCCGATGAAGTCCGTCTTGCCCTGGACGGTGAGGATCGCCTGCTTGTTCTGGACCGCCGTCTGGATCGACTGCGCCACCTTGGTGTTATTTGCGAGCGTGATCGCGACCGCCTGGACATTCGGGAGGATCGACTGCACAGCGGTCGGGATCGGGATCGAGTCCTCGAAGTTGCCGTTGCTGTCGAGCTTCGCCCCCTGGCTCTTGCTGTTGGCGGCGGCGATCGGAAGCAGGGGGTAGCCCTGGACCGTGCCCGAGGGAGGGGTCGCATTCGAGTCACTCGAAGAGCTCGTGGTGGTCGAGCCCGAGCTGCCGCTGCTGAAGACACCCGCGATCGCGAGCACCCCCACGGCGACGAGGACGGTGGCGCAGGCCGCGATGACGATCCCCTGGGTCTGGCGCCGGCTGAGCGTTGTGCGGGGAGGGCTTGGCTCGCCGTCGGCGGATTTCTTTGGGGCGGGCGCCAGCTTCTTCAACGGCTTCGGCAGACGCCGGCGGGTGGAGCCCCGGGCGCGGGGCTGGCGGTCCTCGCCCGGCAGCCTCGGCAGCTCCGCTTCCGGAGCCACCAGGCGGAGCTTTTGAGCCAGCTCGGTGACGAGCGCGAGGTCCTCGGGGTCGTCCTTCAGGTGGCGGACGGCGTCGGCGCGGTCGATCGGGTCGGCCTGCCCGAGCAGATAGTCCGTGAGGGCCACGTTGCGGTCCGGATCGGCGCCCGCGAGGTCCGTCAGCGCCGTCCGCGCTCGCGTGCGCACCTCGTCGGGTCCCACCCCCAGGATCGAGGCGAGGTCGTCGTAGCTCTGCCCGCGTTCGAGCAGCAGCTGGAGCATGGCTTTCTGGTCCGCCGTCAGAGGCATGTCGGGAAGCCTAGGGAGTCGGGGGTACGGGCGTCCCACCTGGGGCCCCGGTTAGGGTCTCGCGCATGGAAGCGGGCAGTGCGCCTGGCCGGGACGGCCTCGGTGAGCTCATCGGCCTCGAGTACCTGGAATCGGGCCCCGACGAGGTCCGGGCGCGCCTCGAGGTGACCGACCGGGTGCGCCAGCCGGTCGGGTTGGTTCACGGTGGGGTCTTCGCCGCGATGGCCGAGAGCATGTGCTCGGCCGCGACCTGGCTGAGCGTGAAGGACAACGGCATGGCCGCCATGGGCCAGTCCAACAGCGCGACTTTCATGCGCCCGATCACCGAGGGCCACGTGAACGCGGTGGCACGAACGCGCCATCGCGGCCGTACCACGTGGGTCTGGGACGTCGAGATCACCGACGACGCGGAGCGGCTGTGCGCGCTCGTCCGGATGACGGTCGCGGTGCGCCCGGTTCCCGGTTGAGAACCGGTCGACCCTAGCCGCGAAAACGATTCGTGATCGGCAGGCGCCGGTCGCGGCCGAAGGCCTTCTCGGTGATGCGGATGCCCGGCGGCGCCTGGCGGCGCTTGTACTCGGAGCGATCGACCATGCCGATCACGTCGTCCACGATCTCCGCGTCCACGCCCTCGGCGACGATCTCGTCGCGGCCGCGGTCCTCCTCCACGTACGCGACCAGGATCCGGTCGAGCACCTCGTAGGCAGGCAGTGAGTCGTCGTCCCGCTGGTCCGGGCGCAGCTCGGCCGACGGGGCGCGCTCGAGCACGGACTCGGGCACCAGCTCCCGATCAGCGACCGCGTTGCGGTGCCGGACCAGGCGATAGACGAGCGTCTTCAGCACGTCCTTGATCACGGCGAAGCCGCCCGCCATGTCCCCGTAGAGAGTGGCGTACCCGACCGAGAGCTCGCTCTTGTTGCCCGTCGTGAGGACGAGCCAGCCCGACTGGTTGGACAGGGCCATCATCAGGTTGCCGCGAATGCGGGCCTGGATGTTCTCGGCCGCGAGCTCACTGCCCGGGCCACCGGTCTCGAGCTCGCGCGCCGACTCCGCGCCCGGGTGGGCCTCGCCGCCGCCGTCCTGAGAGGCGGCCCCGGCCGCGAGCAACTCGTCGTAGGCGTGCATCGCGGACTGGATCGGGATCTCGACGAGCTCGGCGCCCACATTGCGCACGATCGCGCGTGCATCGGCCTGCGTCTCGGCACTCGAATGGGGGGATGGCATGACCACACCCGTCACGTTCTCGGCCCCCACGGCATCGGCGGCGATCAGCAGGACGAGGGCAGAGTCGATTCCGCCGGAGACGGCGACCAGCACTCGCTGAAACCGGTTCTTGCGCACGTAGTCGCGCAGGCCGAGGACGAGCGCCGCGTACACCTCGGCGTCGGGGTCGATCGGCTCGGCGAGCCTTGTCTCGGCCGGCTTCTCGGATCGGGGCGCATCGAGGCGCGCCACGATCGGGGCGCCGACCGACGCGGGCTCGACCCCCGTGCTCGCCGGCACCGGGACGTCGCAGACCAGGAGCTCCTCCTCGAACTGGGCCGCGCGGGCGAGGGTGCGCCCGTCGTGGGAGACGACGACGCTGTGACCGTCGAAGACGAGCTCGTCCTGCCCGCCCACGAGGTTGCAGAGGGCGAACGCGGCGTCGGTCTCGCGGACCCGCTCCATGACCATCTCCTCGCGGGCGATGCCCTTCCCGCGGTGGTACGGGGAGGCGGACGGGTTGACGATCAGGCCGGCGCCGGCGAGCGCCTCCACGGAGGCGGGCGGCCCCGGGTACCAGATGTCCTCGCAGATCGTGAGCCCCACCCGGACGCCGTCGACCTCGATCAGCGCCGGTGTGTTCCCGGGCTCGAAGTAGCGGCGCTCGTCGAACACGCTGTAGTTGGGCAGCAGGACCTTGCGATAGGTGGCGCTGACGGCGCCGTCGGCGAGCACCGCAACCGAGTTGTAGGTCGCGCCCTCGCGCTCCGGGAACCCGACCAGGGCGACGATCCCCCGGACCTCGCCTGCGAGCTCCCGGAGTGAGCTCGCGGCGGCCTCCAGGAAGTGCTGCTTGAGCCACAGGTCCTCGGCGGGATACCCCGTGAGCGTCTGCTCGGGGAAGACGACGAGCTGCGCGCCGACCTCGCGGGCGCGGCCGATCCACTCGCGCACCAGGCGCGTGTTCCCCTCGATGTCGCCGACGGTCGTGTTGACCTGGGCGAGCGCTAGCCGCAGTGTGCGGTGCTCATCGGTCACATGCCCAGTATTGCCGGATGCGACGCGGTTATGAACCGGAGGCCCGGCGCTGGCTCCCGAGGCCGCCGACGATGGTGGCGACCACGGTGACCAGGTAGATCTGACCCACGAGCGCCTCCGCGATCGCGAACGAGCGGCCGAAGTTGGTCGCGGCGGTCAGATCCCCGTAGCCCACGGTGGTGATGGTCACGAAGCTGAAGTAGAGGAAGTTCTTGGTGGTCTCAGCCGCCGCGTGCTGCGCGAAGAACGGGTCTGAGGAGGCGACACCGACGATCCCGTAGATGAACGCGAACAGGATCCCGAGCAGCAGGTAGATGCACAGGACGCCGAACATCGTGTGGAGCGTCACGCCGTGTTCCTTGACGTCCACGATCACTCCGCGCGCGATCGAGATCGGGGCGAGGGCCACCATCAGCGCCGTGAGCAGGCGGGCCCCGGTCGGCCCGAGCTGGCCGAAGCCGATCAGGGCCGCGGTCGATCCGACGATTGAGATGCACACGGCGACGGTGGCGGCACGCAGGATCCACGGATGCACCCTCGAGGCGACGAGCGCCATGAGCAGGGTCAGTCCCTGGAGGAGGATCGTCACGAGCCGTGCCCAGTCCGCCTCGGGCGCCGCCAGCTGAAAGACCAGCGACGTCAGGATCGTCACCAGCAGGATCCCGTAGCGGTAGCCCGTCATCTCCCAGCGCTCGAAGGTCTGCTCGTAGCGCAGCTGCATCCGCGAGTCCTTCGCCACGCCGGGAGCATCCCGGCACGATCGGACGGGAGACTCAGGCGGCGGCGTCGCCCAGCAGGCGCTCGACCACGAGGACGTCCTTCCACTCGCCGTCCAGTCGCCCGTGACGGCGGTGCACCCCGACCTCGCGCCAGCCGCAGGCCTTCACCAGCGCGATGCTCGGCGCGTTGGAGGTGAAGATCTTGCCGACGAGCTTGTAGTAGCCGCGCTCCTCGGCCGCTTCGGCGACGGCCTCCATCAGCGCCTTGCCGACACCCGTTCGGCGCGCGGTCGAATCGACATACAGGGTCGCCTCGCCGATGTCCGAGTAGTAGTGGTTGGCGTCGTCGTAGGCGCTCACCTTCACGAACGCGATCACGTCGCCCTCGCGCTCGGCCACCAGAACAAGGTGACCCGCCTCGATCAGCGCCACGAGAGCGGCCGCGGACTTCGTTCGGGTCTCGAAGGTCGCCACGCGCTCGGCGATGCCCGCGTTGTAGATCCCCGCCATCGTCTCGGCGTCAGCGGTGGACGCCGCTCTGATCGTCGTTTCGACCGCGCCGCTCACAGGCCAATGGTGAAGGATGGCGACCGTGCGAGAACGTGCCGCGCTGATCATCACCGCCGACGACTACGGGTACAGCCCTCGGTACGACCAGGGAATCGTCGAGGCGGCGACCGCGCGCGCCGTGGATTCCGTGAGCGTGATGGTCAAACGCGGGCCGTTGGACGTCGACCCGCTCCTGGCCACGGATGTCGAGTTGGGGCTCCACCTGGAGCTCGCCGAGGGCGAGCGTGTCGGGGCGGCGGAGAGGGAGGACGCGCTGCGTGAGCTGGAGCGGCAGACAGCGCTCTTCGAGGCGGCGCTCGGCCGTCCACCCGCATACCTCGACGGGCACCGGCACTGCCATGCGCAGCCCGGCCTCGCCGAGGCGCTGGGGCGAGAGGCCGCCGAGCGCGGGCTGCCGGTGCGCTCTGCAGACGCTGATCATCGGCGGGTCCTGCGCGACGCCGGGGCGGCGACGCCGGACCGGCTGATCGGCCGCTACTCGGAGGAGCCGGACGGTGCCCTTCCGGCCGAGCTCCGGCCGGTCGTGGAGGAGGAGGGGGAGCTGCCGGACGGCGTCACCGAATGGATGGTCCATCCCGGCCATCCGGATCCCGAGTCCGGGTCGGGATACGACCAGGCCCGGGAGGAGGACCTAGACCTGCTGCTCAGCCTCTGCCTGCTGCCGGCGCTGACGAGCGCTCGCCTGACGCACGCCGCCGCCCTTGGGTGAGGCCGTCGCTTCGGCGAGCTCGGCGACCGAGGCCTCGAGGTCGTCTGCCAGCGTGTCGAGGTCCGGGCTCGAGTCGTAGTCGGCGGTGAGGCCGAAGTTGATGCGGCCGTTGTAGCTCATGATTCCGAAGCAGACGGCCTCGTTTGCGGCCAGCGGGACCATCGGGAAGAGGTCGAGCAGCTCCCGGCCCAGGAGGTACAGAGGGAACTGCGGGCCTGGCACGTTGGTGACGACGGTGTTGAAGAACCGTTGGCGCGATTGCAGGCGAGCTGCCTGCGCGGCGATCGTCGGCGGTGTGAAATTGGTGACGTCGGTGAGCAGGCTCGCGCCCACGGCCTGACGGGACGACTTCAGGTGGGGCATCGTCTCCGAGACGGCCTCCAACCGCTCGATGGGGTCCTCTAGATCGACGGGCAGCGGGGCCATCATCGCCGACACCCGGTTGCCCAGCGCGCCGTGCTCGTCGTCGGCCCGCACGCTGATCGGGATCATCGCTCGCAGCTCGAGGCCATCGGTGGAGTGGCCGCGCCCGCGAAGGAAGCGGCCGAGCGCGCCGGACACCGCAGCCACGACGACGTCGTTGACCGTTCCTCCCGCGACGTTCTTGATGCCTTTCATCTCCGCCAGGTCGGTGCGCACCCACGCGAACCGGCGATACGGGCCGATGGCACAGTTGATGGGCGAGGCCGGAGCCGCGAGACCGGTTCGAAGGAACGATCCGGCGGCCCCGAGCTCCTTGACCGCCGCGTCGGCGAAGCGGCGCGGGGCGGTCGCAATCTCTCGGGCGCCGCGCAGGATCTCCACGGGATTCGTCGCCCTGTCGAGCAGCGCCTCTCCGAGGAGCTGAGTGTCCGATGGCTCCGGTTGGGGGAGCCAGGGCTCCGCGGAAGTGGGCTCGGCGACCTCGCGGTCCAGATCGAAGAGGACCGTGGTGATGTCAACCCCGGAGACGCCGTCGACGAGGCAGTGGTGACACTTCGTCACCAGCGCGAAGCGATTCCCCTCGAGCCCGTCAACCAGCCACATCTCCCACATCGGCTTCGTGCGGTCGAGCCGCTGGGAGAAGATCCGGGCCGCGAGCGTCCTGAGTTGCTCCTCGCTGCCGGGGGGCGGAAGGGCGGTGTGGCGGACGTGGTAGTCGAGGTTGAACTGCGGGTCGTCGACCCACACGGGGCGTCCCTGTCCGAGTGGGACGAAACGGAGCTTCTGCCGAAACCGCGGGACGAGGTGAAGTCGCGACTGAATGTGCTCGCGAAGCTCCTCCTCGCTCGGCGCCGGCCCCTCGAAGATCGTCGTCGAGGCCACGTGCATGTGCACGGGGCCGGTCTCCAGGTTCAGGAACGACGTGTCGAGGCCGCTCAGCCTGTCCCCATGGGCCACGGGGAGATCATCTCAGACGCCACCGGAAGCGCGAAATGGCGCCGCCCGGGGGGCGTCAGCCTCCGAGCGGCGACGGCGGGATCTTCGTCTCGCCGTGCACCTCGGGGAGCAGCATCGCGAACTCGTCGATGTAGCACCAGGACCACTGCTCGCCCGGCTCGAGCGAACGGATCAGGGGATGCCCGTCGCTGTTCGCATGGGCGGTCGCATGGCGGTTCGGCGAGTCGTCGCAGCAGCCGACCTTGCCGCAGACCAGGCAGATCCGAAGATGGAGCCACGGATCGCCGGTCTTGAGGCACTCCTCGCATCCCTGGACGGAGTCGGGGAGCTGGGTGACCGCAACCTGATCCAGGTGAGCGCAGGTGCTCATCAGGCGGCCTCGACTGTTAACTGCCGAGCGACCCGCACCGTCGGCCACGAGGCAAGCGCATCGCGCAGGTTCTTCAGCGCGCCGGCCTCGATCTGGCGGGCCCGCTCCGCCGTAAGTCCCAGCGTCGTTCCGATCTCGTCCAGCGTCTGCGGCGGTTGACCCAGCCCGTAGTGCGCCCGGATCACGGCACGCTCGCGCCCGTCGAGCCGTTCGGTCATGCCGCGCACGCGCCGCATCTCGATGTAGTCGAGCACCCGCTCGTACGCCATCTCGGCGGCGGGATCGACGATCGAGTCCCCGACGGTCGCGGTGGTCTCGGGGTCCCCGCTCAGCCGCTCCTCCATCGCACGCGGCGTGCGCTCCACGGCGAGCAGGCTTTCCACCTGAGCCGGCGTGAGGCCGGTCGCTTGGCTGAGCTCCGCGCGGGTGGGCTCGGAGCAGTGGGCCCTGAGGTGCTCGCGACGTGCCGCATTGATCTGAGCGAGGCCTCGCGCCGCGCGGTCGGACAGCGCCATCGGCCTGGTCAGCTCTGCGACGAGCTCCTGCATCGCCTTGCGCACCCAGAACGAGGCGTAGGACCAGAATGGCGTGCCCCGCTCGGAGTCGTAGCGCCGCACCGCGGACAGCAGGCCCGCGACGCCCTCTTGGAGCAACTCCTCCCGTTCGACCCCGGCGCCGGTCGGGAAGCGGCGGGCGAGGCCCGCAATCGAGGGCAGATACGCGTCGACGAGCCTCCGGGAGGCGTTCGCGCCGCCGGACTCAGCCGCAATCACGAGATCCCTTTCCTGCTCTGGACTGAGTTGAGGCATCCGGCCCCCCGGAGTCGATACGCGACGGCGATTATTTCACTCAATTAGTGGAGAAAGCTACTGTTCGAGTCGAGATGCGCTCCGACATCGCACCCGGCGGCAGCTTCCCCGACTACGAGCTGCCGGACCACGAGAAGAATTCCCGCAAGCTCAGCGAGATCCAGGGCGATGATCCGATGATTCTCACCCTCGCACGGGGCAACTACTGCCCCAAGGAGCATCAGCAGCATCTCGAGCTGGCCGCCTTCTATCCGAAGATCGCCGTGGCGTATACGCAGATCGCCACGATCGCGACTGACGATCACCACACGCTCCAGGAGTTCCGCAGCTCTGTCGGCGCCCAGTGGCCGTTCCTCTCCGATCCGGGCCGCATCGTCCAGAAGGACCTCGACATCCAGGAGTACACCGACCCCGAGAACGACCCGATGATCCCGCACACGATCGTGCTCAAGCCCGGGCTCGTCGTCCACAGCGTCTACAACGGCTACTGGTTCTGGGGGCGCCCCTCAGTTGACGACCTCTGGCACGACCTCCGAGCGGCCAGCAGCGAGATTCGCCCCGACTGGGACCTCAGTACGCCGGGGCTCCGCGAGTCCTGGGACTCCGGCGACCTGTCGTCATTCCATGGCTGGAACAAGCGCGGCCCGGGATGCGGGACCGCCGAGGAGTCGACGAGTTAGGAGGCTGCGCCGAGCGGCGGGTCCGCGTCGTCGTAGATGCGGGCCGCGGCGAGCCTGCCGGTCTCGCCCCGCACGTACACCGCCACTCCGGCCTGCGGCGGCAGCTCCGTCTTTCCCCACCGCCTGACGTTGTACTCGAGTGCGCACGCGCGCCCGTCGTCGATCACCGCGCAATGTTCGAGCGGTATGCCGCCGCCATTCGAGAACAGGTGCTCGTAGAACTCACGCAGGCCGTCCTGACCTCTGTGGACGTGCGCGCCCCCAGCGGGCTCGCGGGCGTAGCCGTCCGGTTCGAACGCCGCCACGACCGCGTCGACGTCCCCGGCGGCGAGGGCCCGCTGATACTCGCCGACGACGTCTGATTCGCTCAACTCCGGATCGGCCTGCAGGAGCGGTGGGCGGTTGGCATGGCGGCCGGTCAGCCCCCAGGTGGTGTGGTAGACGCGCAGCTCGTTGATCCGCCCGTGGGCCTTGTCGGCGACGATGGCCACCGGAACCTCCGTCTGGCCGGTCTCGCCGTCGAAGTGAAGGAGGTACTCCTCGATGCTTTGGTCCCTCGTGATGACGCGCTCGACGTCCTCGATCGAGACCTTGCGTTCCGCGAACCACTCATTCATGTCCCTGGTGTAGGCAGCGAACGCACTTGCGCCCTTGATCCGGCCACGGGTCGGATCGTGCACCTCGGGCTCACCTCTGAACGAGCCGACCAGAGCGTCGGTCTCACCCGTGAGCAGGCCCGCGTAGTACGGCACGATGACACTGCCCTCGGGGTGCTCCTCCTCGAACCGCGCCACCACCGGCGCTGTGAACAGCTCGGGAAGCCAGGGCATGCGACAAGCGTCCCACACCACCACGCGCTTGGGTTTGCGCGCACCGGGCTTATTGGAGCCGTCGAGTCAAGGAGGAACCATGGCCAGCGAGACCAGCGCAACGGGCGACTACGACGTCATCGTCATCGGAGGCGGCTCCCCGGGCGAGCATTGCGTCGGCGAGCTCGCCGGCGGCGGACTGCGAGTTGCGCTCGTCGAGCGCGAGCTGGTCGGCGGCGAGTGTTCCTACTACGCCTGCATCCCCTCGAAGACGCTCCTGCGCCCGGGGGAGGCGGTGCACGCGGCGCGCGAAGCCGCCGCGAGCGCGGAGGTCGACGTCGAGGGCGCGCTGGCCTGGCGTGACTTCATGGTCTCCAACTACTCCGACTCCGGCCAGGAGCGTTGGCTGGCGGACAACGGCATCGACCTGCTGCGCGGCACCGGGAGGCTCGCCGGAACCGGGGTGGTCGACGTCGATGGTGTCCAGCACACGGCCGACCACATCGTGCTGGCGGCCGGCGCCGACCCGTTCGTGCCGCCGGTCCCAGGCCTTCGCGAGCTCGAGGGCGTATGGACCAACCGCGAGGTCACCGGCATGGAGGCCGTTCCGCGCCGCCTCCTCATCCTCGGCGGCGGGCCTGTCGGCGTCGAGATGGCCCAGGCGGTGCGCCGCCTCGGCGGCGAGGTGGCGCTCGTCGAGGGTGCCGACCAGCTGCTCTCGCGCGAAGCCGCGCCACTGGGTCAGGCACTCGCCGAGGTCCTGCGCGGCGAGGACATCGAACTGCACCTCGGGGTTCAGGCAACCGCGGCGCGCCGCGACGGCGACGAGTACGTCCTGGAGTTGGATGCCGGCGGCGAGCTTCGCGGCGACCACCTGCTCGTCGCCACGGGTCGGCGGCCGCGGGTCCAAGGCATCGGATTGGAGACGGTCGGAATCGAGCCCGATGGCCATGGGGTCCCGGTGGACGGGCGGCTCCGCGCCGGGGAGCGCCTGTGGGCGATCGGCGACATCACCGGCATCTGGCAGCTGACCCACGTCGGCAAGTACCAGGGCGAGGTGGTCGCGGCCAACATCCTCGGGGAGGAGCGCGAGGGCCAACTACGACGCCGTGCCGCGCGTGACGTTCACCGACCCGCAGGCGGCCGCCGCGGGAGGGACGGAGGGCCGGTTCAGCGCGACCACGCCCGTGTCGGGGGTGGCGAAGACTGAGACCTACACCCGCGCGTACGCCGAGAGCAACGGGTTCCTGACCCTGCTGAGCGACGGCGAGCGGCTGACGGGCGCGTACGCGTTCGGACCGGAGGCGGGCGAGTGGCTCCAGCAGGCCACGCTGGCGATCCGCGCCCGCGTCCCGGTGACGGTGCTCCGGGACACGATCCAGCCCTTCCCGACGTTCTCGGAGATCTACGTGGCGGCCCTGAAGGAGCTCTCGGGGGCGATCGCCGAGAGCCGGTCCTAGTCGCTTCGGAACCGCCGGGTCAGCGGATGGGCTGGCTCTCGGCGCTCGCCGCGAGCTCCGGATCCCAGCCGCACGCGGCGCACGCGTGACGAAATGCCGACCGCGCGAACTCGAGGGCGAGGGCGTGCGGATCGGTGCCCGCTCGCGCATCGTCCCAGTCGAGGATGAACTCGCCCAGCTCCTCGCTCCAGTGCGCGGCATCGGGGTCGATCTGGCCCTCGGCGAATCCATCGGGCGTCGGATAGGCGAAGGCGAAGAACGCCGCCCTTCCGTGTTTGGGATCACCCGGCCACCAGCCGATCTCGATCTGCTGGGCGTCGGCTGCGTTGCGCATGATGAACTCGTCCGACGGTGGATCTGCCGGCCGGCCCGAGTAGAGGTGGACGGCGAGGTCGAAGGTCCCCCACCAGGCGTTGACGGGGGACATGCGCCCGCGGTAGGGGGCCCTGAAGTCCGCGAGCACGAGCGCGGCCTGCGTCGCCGCGGCGAAGTACGTCTCGATCTGCCCCGTCTCGTATGTGGCGTGCTCGGTGTCCCGATCGAGCGGCGTCTCCCAGGGCACCTCCTGGGGGGTTGGGTTGATCTCGACCTCCCCGGCCAGGCTCCGCACCGCCTCCAGCACGTCATGCGTCACCTCCGCGACGGGGCGGTTCGGAGTCAGCGGGATCCGCGTTTCGCCTCCGTTCGAGTGCTCCACGACGGCCTCATGCGTGCGCAGGTCAAGCGCCACCACGATGGCCCCCGACCCGTCGGGCGCCGGCAGGGTGGGCGTCTCCCATCCCCGCGCCGTCAGCCGCAGCGCGGCGTGCTGAAGCTGCGCCTCGGCGGGTGCCAGCTGAACGGCGAGCTTGCCGAGCACCTGGGTGTGCGCGTGGAGGGTGTCGCAGGTGGCGCTCCAGGCCTCGTACGTGATCGCCGGCCATGGGACGCTCATCGGCCGAGTGCCTCCAGCAACGAGTCGACGTCGTAACCACCCCGATGGACGACCCCATCGATGAAGAGAGTCGGCGTTCCGCGAACCTCGCCCGACGCCTCACCGCTGGAGACGTCGCGGCGAATGTGATTCAGGACCGGGTCGCTGATCCGGTCGGCTTCGAAGCGCGCGACGTCGAGGTCGAGCTCGGCCGCGTAGCGCTCCAGGTCGGTGTCCTCGAGGGCCGACTGGCGGTGAAAGAGCAGGTCGTGGGTCTCCCAGAAGCGCCCCTGCGCGGCGCCCGCCTCCGCTGCGCCCGAGGCCGCGAGGGCGTGTGGGTGGATCTCGGTCAGCGGGAAGTGCCGGAAGGCGAACCGAACGCCCCCATCGAGGTGCCGCTCGACGAGCTCGATTGCACGAGACGCCTGTCGCGAGTACGGGCACTCGTAATCGCCGTACTCGAGGATCGCCCTCGCGCCAACGGGCCCGCGGACGTGGTCGACTCCCTCTTCGAGCGGTTCGAGGCTCATCGAGTGCAGGGTGTCAAACCCGTCAAGTCCTGCGGCCCGTTACGTCAGCCTCCGCTGATCTGATTGAGGCCCCACGGCGGGTTCGCATTGACCACGCGGCCCTTCCGGCACGTGGCGACGAAGCTCGAGAAGCGCTTGGTGGGGTGCTGCGCGCTGACCCTGTAGGTGCCACTGGGGACCTCGGTCCAGATGACCCCGCCGTCCGTCGATGTCTCGGTAAGCGACGGATCGGGGATCACGTTGTCGTTGAAGTAGATGGGACCGGGCAGCCCCGGACTCGTGGCCGCCGTGGCGCCGGGGACCCCGTGGGCACCGTAGGCGACGAAGTCCTGAAAGCTCAGATCGCTGATCGCCTTGGTGCTCACGGTGGAGACGATCGCGCAGTGCCGCAGATTGCCGTTCGCGTCGAGCTTGACGTGCAGAAGCGCGGCGAGGGCAAAGTAGGTGCGCTCGGTCGGGACCTGAAAATTGACCTTTCGCAGGGTCCGGTGGTGGGTGGTGAACGTCTGCAGAAAGATCCCGTGGTAGCCCTCTGCCTCGATGAACGGCGTCATCTTGCGCCCCGCCGGAACGTCGAGGCGGTAGTGACCACGGGAGTCGCTTGTCGCGACCGCTCCGGGAGCGCCGCGCGCTTCGATCGTCGCGCCGGCGATGGGAGCCTGGTTGTCAAACGAGTACGCCGTGCCCTTGATCAAGACCCGGTGGCTCGCACGGGTGGCAGCGAGGCTCTGAGCAGCGCCGAGTCCAAGGACGGCGAGGAGGACCGCGACGGTGAGGACGGCGGCAGATCGACCATGCAACGGCGATTGGGAGCGCTTCATCTCGTTCCTCCTCGGGCTGGGCCTCAGACGCTATGCCCGTTCAGCGTGACTTGCAACTCGGCGCAGCGAAGTAATCTTCGCCGAGGTGACTCGACGGCAGGTGGGCATCTTGATCGCAATCGCCGGAGTCCTGGCGTGCGTGCTCGTGGCGCTCGCCGATCCGCTGGGCCTCGGTCACGACGGACTGGGGCCAAAGAAGGATGCGCTCCTCGTGATCGGCGTCCTGCTGATCGTCATTGGACTGGTCGTTGCGCTGCGTTCCCGGCAACGGAAACCACTCGAGGAAATGGACCACCTGCGCGGATAGCGCGTGAGCCGGCGCGGGAGGGACACCGTGATCGCGGGGCTAGACGTCCAGCGTGAGCGCCTCGCCGGCGGGGGCGTTCTCCGCCGCGGGCACCGCCGCGCCATCGGTGCGCACGAGGCCGGCAACGCCAACGCCCAGGAGGCGCACAGGGGCGTCCAGCTCGAAGTCGGCCAAGAGCCTGCGGGCGATCGCCCGGATCACGGCGGGGTCGCTCGTGTGCTCGTCGATCGTCCGCCGTCGCGTGTGGGTGCGGAACGGGCGCAGCCGGATCTTTATGGTGATCGTGCGCCCGGCGTGCCCGCCCTCGGCGAGCCCGCGCGCGACCGAGTCGGCGAGCTCGACCACGGTGGCCTCGAGCGTCGCTCGATCTGAGATGTCCTGCGCAAAGGTGGTCTCGCGGCTCTCCGACTTCTGTTCGCGCTCGGTCACGACGGAGCGATCGTCCTGGCCGCGGGCGCGGTCGCGGAGCTCGCCGCCGAGGCGGGGGCCGAAGGCGCGCTCCAGCACGCCGTCCGGAGCCGATGCGAGCTCGGCCACGGTACGGATGCCCATCCCGGTGAGGCGCTCCGAGGTTCGTGGGCCGACGCCTGGGATGAGCTTGGCCGGCCGGTCACCCACCGCATCGAGCATCCGCTCGGGCTGGAGCACACAGAGGCCGTCGGGCTTGTCGAGGTCGGAGGCGATCTTGGCGCACAGCTTGTTGGGCGCGATGCCGACTGAGCAGACGAGGCGGACCTCGTCGCGCATCCGCTGCTTCAGCTGGCGAGCGCGCGCCTTGGGCGCTGGGCACTCCGAGAGGTCCAGATAGGCCTCGTCGAGGCCGGCGACCTCCACGCCATCGCTGAATCCGCGCAGCACCTCCATCACCTTGGCCGAGGCGCGGCGGTAGAACGCCATGTCCCGCGGGATCAGGACGGCCTGTGGACAGCGGCGATGGGCGGTCGCGAGGGGGAGGGCCGAGTGCACGCCGAACTCGCGCGCCTCGTATGACGCTGCCATCACAACCCCGCGGGAGGCAGCGCCGTCACCGTTCGCCACGATGACGGGCCTGCCGCGCAACTGGGGCCGGCGCACCAGCTCGACCGACACGAAGAATGCGTCCATGTCCACGTGGGCGATGGTCCGCGACATCGTCCGATCGTAGGTGCGGGGGAGGACGGCCAGGGCGCTAGATTGCGCGTGTGAGCGGCGCGGACGCCAAGAACCTCGAGGCGATCTCGCGGGCGATCGACCAGCACAACGCGAACTGCCCGTTTCCCGCCTCGGAAGTGCACATGAACCCCTTCGAGATCGAGCGGCTGGGGTGGGAGGAGATCCGGGGCCTCCCAATCATCGGCGACCCAGAGCTCGGCACCGGCCGCTTCCGCATCGTCTGCTCGCGCGACTCCGAGGGCGGCGAGCTCGAAGAGGTCGAGGCAGTCGGGACGCCGATCGAGGTCGGGCTCCCGGAGCCGAGCCCCAACTGAGGTCTCGACCTAGGGGTTGATCCCCAGGTCGCTGGTCCACCTCTGCGTCTCCGCGTTCAGGTTGGTGAAGCCCCCGGTGAGGATGAGGATTCCCATCACGATCAGGATCCCGCCGCCGATGCCCATGATCACGGCATAGTGGCGCTTCACTACCGCGAACGCAGTCGTCAGGCGCGAGAACGCCAGGGCCGTCGCCAGAAATGGGATCGCGAGACCCGCCGAGTACACCGCCAAGAGAAGGGCGCCGTGAGCCGCAGAGCTCGATAGCGACGCGGCCGTAAGGATCGCTCCCAAGGTCGGGCCTAGGCAGGGCGTCCAAGCGATGGCGAAGGCTGCGCCGGCGACGATCGGGCCGCCCTTGCCGGCGCGCGACATCAGCGCCTCCACGTGCCACTCTCGGTTCAGCCGGACCAGGAACAGGCTGGCGATGAAGTAGACGCCGAGGGCGATGATCAGGATTCCCGCAATCGTCTCGAGTGCGTCCCGATGCTCGTGAAGCGTCTGGCCGATGCCCGTCGCTGTGACGCCGAGAAGGATGAATATCGTCGAGAAGCTGGCGACGAAAATCAGACTCGGTCCGAGGACGCTGCGCCAGCTGACGCGGTCGAGCTCCGCGATCGAGACTCCCGTGACCGCGGAGAGGTATCCCGGCACGAGTGGCAGGACGCAGGGGGACAGGAACGAGACGATGCCGGCGCCGAGCGCGGCGAAAAGACCGATTCCGGCTGCTGGATCGCCCTGCATTCAGCCCCCAACGGTACGCCGCGCGGCCTACTGCTCCTTAAAGCAAGCTAAGTGAGCGCCGCGGCCAGGCGCCTGCGGTGCTCGCGAGCCAGCGGGTGGTCGGCGCCGAGCTCGGTGAAGATCGCGACCATGACCCGCCTCAGCAGGTCGCGCCGGTCGGAATCGTCGGTCTCGCCGATGACGCTCTGAAGGCCCTTGAGCGCTCCCTCGAGATCCCCCGCGTCCCATGCCTCGAACGCCCGCGTGAGGGTGCCCGCGCCATCGGTCCGGTCCTCGCCGACGTCCGCGAGAAGCCGCGCTCTCGCCGCCAGGCCCTCGGCCTCGAAGTCGCCGGGGAAGCGGTCCAGCAGCTCGAGTGCCTCGTTGGTCTCGCCGCGCTCGAGGAGGAGTCGGCCCAGCTTGCGGCCGGCCGCGGCGTTCCGGGGGTCGAGCTCGAGCGCCTCTCGCAGCGAGTCCTCGTCGCCAGACTCCGCGAGCTTGTCGGCTGGAGAGGGGGCGATCTGGTCGAGGAACTTCTCGATCTGGGCAGGAGGGATGGCGCCGGTGAACTCCGCGACCACCTGGCCGTCCTTGAATGCCTTGACGGCGGGGATCCCCTGGATCTGGAAGCTTGCCGCGAGGGACTGGTTCGCGTCGGTGTCCACCTTGGCGAGCTCGACATCGCCCTCTCGCTTGGCCGCCGCCGCCTCGAGCGCGGGCCCGAGAGTCCGGCACGGGCCGCACCACTCGGCCCAAAAATCGACCACCACGGGTACCTCGCGGGAGCGCTCGACCACGCGCTCCATGAAGTCCTGCTCGGTGACGTCGAAGGCCATGAATCGAGCTTAGCTACGCGGCTGCGCGAGAATGGAGGCGATGGCGGAATCCCTTCGCGGTCAGCTTCTCGTCGCCTCACCCGCGCTGGTGGACCCTAACTTCGCGCGGACCGTGGTCTTCATCACCGAGCACAGCGAGGAAGGCGCGATGGGGATCGTGCTCGACCGCCCCTCCGAGACGGCGGTGGAGGCGCTGGTCCCGCAGCTTGCAGAGATCGCCGGCGGCGAGCCCGTCTACGTCGGCGGGCCCGTGCAGCCCGAGGCGATCGTGTTGCTGGCCGAGTTCTCCGATCTGGAGGCGGCGGCCTGGATCGTGGTCGCGGACGTGGGCCTTGCCTCGGCGGACGTCGACCTCGACGAGCTCGCGGCGGCGGTGAGACGCGGGCGCGTCTATGCCGGCTATTCGGGATGGGGGCCCGGACAGCTCGAGGCCGAGATGGAGATCGACTCCTGGATCGTCGAGGCGCCCCTGCCGAACGAGCTCTTCCCCGACGACCCCGCCACGCTGTGGAGCGACGTGCTGGCACGGAAGGGCGGGCAGTACGCGCTGATCGCGCGGATGCCCGCGGATCCGTCGCAGAACTGACGATGTGAGGTCGCGGGGGTGACCCGGCCATGCACGACATAGTCGAGTTCCTCTCGCGCCACGAGCCGTTCGACGCCCTGCCGGAGGCCGGGCTGGAGGACCTCTCGACCTCCGTGGAGGTCGAGTTCTTCCCCGCCGGCGAGACGGTCTTTCGCCAGGGAGAGGGGCCGCTGCAGTACGTGTGGGTCGTTCGCCGAGGGCAGATCGAGCTCACCGACGAGGACCGCGTTCTTGACGTGCTGGGAGAGGGGGAGCTGTTCGGGCATCGCTGGACGCTCGCCGGGCTGCCCATCGGCATCGAGGCGCGGGCCTCTGAGGACACGCTGCTCTACCGGCTGCCGGCCGACAGGGTGATGACAGCGTTGGCGAGGCCGGCGGGGCTGCGTTATCTGGCCAAGAGCATGCACGGGCGCTCGCCGCCGGGGGTCTCCACGGGAGTGGCCCTCGACCCCGTTCACCAGCCCGTGGCGCAGCTCGTGAACGGCCGCCCGATCATCGGCGACCCCGACTGGACGGTTCGCGAGACCGCGCAGCGCATGGACGCCGCCGGAGACAGCGCCGCGCTCGTCCGCGTCTCCGACAACGAGCTCGGCATCGTCACCGATAGCGACCTCCGGGCGCGGGTCGTAGCGGGAGCGGTGGCGCCCGATGCGCCGGTGACCGAGGTGATGAGCTCCCCGGCCTTCACCGTGACCCCGGAGCGCTACGGGGCCGACGTGATGCTCGAGATGCTGGACCGAAACATCCGGCACATCCCGGTCGTCTGGCCCCACGGCGAGGTCGTCGGCATCCTCAGCGACCGCGATCTGCTCGTCACCGAAAGCAGGTCAGCGTTCGTACTGCGTCGCGCGATCGAGGAGGCCGCCGGCCCCGAGGAGCTGCGACGAGCCGCGGCGCAGTTGCGACCGGCGATCATCGGCCTGCATCACGCGCACATCTCGCCGGCCGAGATCGCGTCGGTCATCGCCGTGGTCGTCGATGCGCTGACCCGGCGATTGATCGATCTCCAGGTTGCGGGGCTCGGCCCCCCTCCGCGCCCGTTGACGTGGCTCGCGCTCGGGAGCCTCGGACGGCGCGAGGCCGTGCTGTCGTCCGATCTGGACTCGGGCCTCGTCTGGGACGGCGAGGCGGACGAAGCGGAATCACCGCCGCCCTACTTCCTGGAACTGGGACGCCGCGTCGTGTCCGAGCTGGCCGCATGCGGCTTCTCCGCCGACTCCCACGGCGCCAATGCGGGTCAGCCCCTGTTCAACAGCTCGACCGGCTCCTGGCGGCTTTCAATCCGCGACGCCGTCAACGATCCGGAGCAGGGCCGGGCGCTCGTCTTTCTCTCCCTGATGTTCGACGGCCGCCCGGTCCACGGGACCGGCGAGGTCCGAAATCCGCTGGAGGAGTTGCGGCAGGTCTGGCATCACCGCACCGTGCTGCGGCTGATGCTCCGCCTCGCCCTGTCACACAAACCCCCGACCGGCTTTCAGCGGCTTCGGGAGCCTCCGCGTGAGTTCGTGGTCGAGCATTCGGGCGAGCATCAGGGCCGCCTCAACATCAAGCAGCACGGGTTGATTCCGATCGAGGCGATCGCCCGTTACGTGAGCCTGAGAGCGGGGGTGCACACGCTGTCCACGAAGGTTCGCCTCGATGCTGCCGCCACCGCCGGGGTGATCCCCGCCAGGGACGCCCTGGCGCTGTCGGAGGCCCACGACCTCTTCTGGGAGGTGCGGCTCGAGCATCAGGTGGGGCAACTGTCGCGCGGAGAACACCCGGATGACTACCTCGACGTCAGGGGAATGGACTCGGCGAACCGCCGGCACGCCCGGGATGCGTTCCGCGCGGTGAGCGCCGTTCAGCGCTCCCTTCGCGGCGAGCTGAACCTCCCGCCATGAGGCTCCGGCGACCGGCGAGGTCACCCGCGGCCCGCGCCTACGACGAGGCGGCAATCCCGCCGGCCGAGACGCCCTGGCGCGAAGCGGGCTATGTGGTCGTGGATCTCGAGACGACCGGGCTCGACTCGGATCAGGACGAGATCGTCTCCTTCGCCGCCGTGCCGATCGACGCGGGGCGAATCACCGTCGGGGCAGTGTCGACGCTCACGATCAGGCCGAGCCGGATGCCGGGTGCGGAGACGATCCGTATCCACGGGCTCCGGCCGCAGGACCTCACGGAGGCGCAGGAGCTTTCCGCCGTCCTCGACAGCATCCTCGAGGCGCTCACCGGCCGGGTGCTGGTGGCTCACGCGGCGTGGGTGGAGCGCGGATTCCTCAGCGAGGCCATTGAGGAGGCAGGGGTACGCCTGCGCCGGCCCGTGATCGACACCGTCGCGCTCTTTCGGCGCGCGCAGGGCCAGAGCGCCGTGGACGAGGAGGCAGTCGTGCCGCTCTCGGATGCCGCGCGTGACCTCGGGCTACCGGTCCACCGTCCACACCACGCGGACGGCGATGCGCTCACCACCGCCCAGCTCTTCCTGGCGCTCGCGACTCGCTTGGACGCGCGAGATCCTCAGACCGTCGGGTCCCTGGCACGGAGCAGAGTGGACTGAGCGCTGGTCGTCAGGTCGGGCGGGCTTCGCCGACTACCAGCGGGCGGATGATCGGCGGCGCCTTCGGCAACTGATCGCGCTCGACGTCCTTGATCTCGAGGGCAGACTCGTTGATCATCGCCACCGTGTCACGGTTCGGATGGCATCCGCGCCCGAACCATCCCCACGGCCGCTCGAGGCGATCCTGCCAGCGGGCCGCGCCAGCATCCTCGGAGCGAACGTGCTCGAGGAAGAGGAGCTGCCCGTCCGGCTTCAACACCCGGGAGACCTCCTTGAGCGCCTTCCGGGGAGCCGGGATTGTGCAGAGCACGAGCGTCGCCACGACGGTGTCGAAGCTGGCGTCCGGAAACGGGAGACGTTCGGCTCCCGCCGCGACGATCTCGGCGTCCGGGCACTCCGACCCGGCCTTGCGCTCGAGCGGCGCGCGCATGTGAGCATCCGGCTCCGTGAGGACGAGCTCCGTCACCCGGCCCGGATAGAGGCCCAGGTTCGCACCCGTGCCGGCGCCCAGCTCCAGTGTGCGGCCGCGCGCCCGGGCGAGCAGCTTGCGGCGCTTCTCCCGCAGGCCGGCATCTTCCGTGCCTTTGCTTAAGCGGTCGTAGAGCCGCGCGAAGAGCGGGCCCCAGAGCCGATCGGAGAGCGTGCCGGGCACCGCGTCAGAACCTACACCTAGACCACAGTGGCCTGGAGCACGGCGCCGATCGCGCCGCCGCCGAGGACGACGTAGAGCACCGTCAGCTTGCTGTGGAAGCGGACCAGGATCGCGAACGCGGCGATGGCGATCAGCGCCGTGTAGACGTCGACGACGCTCGTCTTGACGATCTGCACGGTGACGGCCGCTATCAACCCCACGACTGCCGCCGCGACCCCCAGAAGGAAGGGGCGCAGCCGCTCGTTCTCGGCCAGGGCAACCAGGTACCGGTGCAGGAAGATCGGGAAGACGAAAGCTGGCAGGAAGATGCCCACGGTCATCGCGAACGCCCCACCGAGGCCGCCGGCCAGGTACCCGACGAAGGTCGAGAAGATGATCAGCGGGGCGGGGAGGACCCCCGAGAGAGCCAGGCCGTCGACGAACTGCGAGCCGGTGAGCCAATGGTGGCCGGTGACCGCGCTCTCGCGCAGGAACGGGATCACGGTGTAGGCGCCGCCGAAGGTGAGCAGGCCGGCCTTGAGCCCCTCGAGGAAGATCTGCCCGGTCAGCGACACGGTGATCGCCCCGGCGACCACGACGACGCCGGCGGAAGCGGGGGAGAGGGAGTTGGCTCGCCGGAGCCAGCGGTCGCCGTTGACCCACAGCTCGTACGCGAGGCCGCCCCCGAGCAGGACGAGCACGAAGCTGGCTCCCAGGAAGAGCGTCAGGGCGAAGCCCACCACGGCGAGGATCGCGAGCGGGACGCCGGTGATGAACGTCTCGGCGAACCTGAGCAGCGCCCGGGCCACCAGTCCGGCGACGGCGGCGGTCGCCCCGTAGAAGACAGTGTCCAGGTTCCCCGCCAGGCTCGCCTTGACGTAGACGATCGAGAGGGTGAGCATCAGGACGAAGCCGGGCAGCATGAACCCGAGGCCGGCCAGGAGCCCACCGAGCTTGCCGCCGCGCAGGCGGCCGAAGTACACACAGAGCTCGTGCGCCTCCGGCCCCGGCAGCACCTGGTAGACCGCGAGGAGCTTCCTGAAGCTCTCCTCGGAGATCCAGTGCTCCTCGTCGACGCACTCGCGCTTGATCATCGCGATCTGCGCGGCCGGCCCGCCCCAGGCGAGCGCGCCGAACTTCAGGAAGCGCACGAAAATCGATACGGGCGAATCCTCGTGGGCCGTGGGGGAAGTCTCGAGCGCCAAGCGGCGGCATTGTGGCCGCATGCCCGAATCGACGCGGCGCGGGGTGGTGAAGTCCAGCCCTTGGGGTGATGAAAAGCGGGTGGCAGCGACCTACCTTGCTCGCATGAGCCCGACGAGACGAGCAATCACCGTCCTGATCACCTCCCTGACCGCCCTCCTCGCCTGGGCATCCCTCGCCGCGGGCGCGGGCACAGCGCCTAGCACCAGCATGGTCAGCGTCACCTCCGCGGGCAAGGAGGTGAACACGGACAACGAGTTCGCTCAGATGTCGAGCGACGGCCGCTTCGTCGTCTTCGAGTCCGGTGGCAAGTTCACCAAGGGCGACGACGGCAACGACTCGGACGTGTTCGTCCACGACCGCGACACCGGCAAGACCACCCGGGTGAGCGTGAAGGCCAACGGCAAGGAGGTCCCAGGGGCCGACAGCGTCGAGGCCTCGATCTCGGCCAACGGTCGCTACGTGGCGTTCGCCTCGGACGGCAAGTTCGTCAACAAGGACAAGAACAACTACGCGGACGTGTACGTCAAGGACCTGCAGACGGGCAAGGTGACCCTGGCGAGCCTCGACACCAAGAACCACCAGGTCAACGCGAACGCGATCGAGCCCACGCTGTCCGCCGACGGCCGCCATGTGGCCTTCCTGAGCGGCGGGGCGTTCGACCCCAACGACACCAACGGCTATCGCGACGCCTACGTGCGCAACCTCGACACCGGCAAGACCCAGTGGGCGAGCCTGAGCAACAACGGCACCCAGGGCGACGCGGACATCACCGACAACATCTCGATCTCCGGCAACGGGCGCTACGTCGCCTTCGACTCGCCCGATCAGCACATGACCGCCGACAGCGACTACGGCTTCGCCGTCGACTGGGACGTGTTCGTCCGCGATCTCAAGCAGAACAAGACCATCCGGGCGAGTCTCGGCGCCAACGGCCAGGAGGTCTCGCCGACCCACAACCAGGACAACGTGGACCCGGTGATCTCCGCCGACGGCCGCCATGTTGCCTTCTACGCGGACGGCAACGGCGACTACGTCGCCTCGGACAACAACAACGACTACGACGTCTACGTAAAGAACCTCGTGACCGGAAAGCTGACCCTCTCCAGCGCGAAGTCAAACGGCGACCAGGTGACCGCGCTGGGCGGCGCCAACAACGCCCTCGGCGCGTCGGAGCGCCCGCTGGCGATCTCAGCCGACGGCCGGTTCGTCGCCTTCGAGGCCTACGCGGCCCTGGTCGGCAACGACACCAACGACGAGCGCGACGTCTACCTGCACGACGGGCAGACCGGCAAGACGACGCTGGCGAGCGTCAAGAGCAACGGTGGCCAGGTGACGAGCGGCGCCGGCGGCCAGCAGTTGCCCGCGATCTCGGCGGACGGCAGGTGGGTCGCATTTCAGACGATCGCGAAGGTGATCGGCCACGACTCGGGCGGCGATTTCGACGTCTTCGAGCGCGGCCCGCTCCACTAGGCGGGCCCCGGGGAGAACTGCAGCGGGGATGAGCCCGGCCTGCTAGAAACAGCAGCCTGATGAGGGCAGGCTGGGCTCTGGAAGACCCACGGCGACTGCGCTTCGTGCTCGTTTCCGCCGGACTTGGCTGTGCGGCGCTCGCGCTGCTGCTCGTATCGGTATCAGCAGCGGTGGCGGCCGGCGCCCCCGGATTCAGTGCGCATGGCAGCGTCGAGCAGGTCTATGTGACCGGCCTGAGCTCGAAGGAGCGGATGACGCTTCTGAGCTCGAGCGGCCGCACGGTTCAGACGAAGACCGCGGACGCACAGGGCGGCGTCTTGTTCCGGAACGTCAACCCAGGGAACGGGTACAGGGTGCGTGCCGCGACGGGCGGGCCGAAGTCCGGACCGCTGAGGGTGCTGTCGACCAGGCCGGCGCCGCCGAGCACCAAGGTCTACAACCAGTCGATCAAGCCGCAGGGCTACCAGTACCTGACGACGCGCGACGGCACCAAGCTCGCCATCGACGTGCATCCGCCGCAGGACATCAGCAACGCCGGCGGCGTCACCGTTCCGGCGGCTCCCAGCGGGCCGACGCCGACGCTGATCGAGTACTCGGGCTACGGCTATGCCGACCCGGCCGGCCCGCAGAACGGGATCGCGATCCTGGCGAATCTCATGGGCTTCACCGTCGTCGACGTCAACATGCGCGGCACCGGCTGCTCGGGCGGGGCCTTCGACTTCTTCGAGCCGCTCCAGAGCCTGGACGGCTACGACGTGATCGAGACGATCGCCCGCCAGCCCTGGGTGCTCCACCACAAGGTGGGGATGATGGGCATCTCCTACGGCGGCATCAGTCAGCTCTTCACCGCCCAGACCAACCCGCCTCATCTGGCCGCCATCTCACCCCTCTCGGTGATCGACAACACGCAGACGACCCTGTATCCGGGGGGCATCCTCAACACGGGGTTCGCGGTCAACTGGGCTGAGGAGCGCGTCCACGATGCCGAGCCGGCATCGCCGAACGGCGGCCAGCCCTGGGCCTACCAGCAGATCCAGAACGGCGACCAGACCTGCAAGGCCAACCAGGCCCTCCACGGCGAGGCGGCCAACCTCCTGCAGAAGATCCGGGCGAACAGCCACTACCGACCGAAGGTGGCCGACCCGCTCTCGCCGATCACATTCGTCCACAAGATCCACGTCCCCGTGTTCATGGCCTGTCAGTGGACCGACGAGCAGACCGGCGGGCACTGCCCGACCCTGGCCGAGCACATGACCGGCACGCGGCAGAAGTGGTTCACGTTCACGAACGGCACCCACGTCGACTCGCTCGACCCGACCACGTTCAACCGCTGGTACGACTTCTTACAGCTGTTCGTGGCCCATCAGGCGCCGATCACGAAATCGGCGGCGATCCATGCCGCGACTCCGGTCATCTACCAGGAGGCGATGGGGATCGCCGGCGTCACCATGCCCCCCGACCCGGTTCAACAGCAGCCGACCTACGCGGGTGCGCTGAAGAAGTTCGAGAGCTTCCCGCCGATCCGGGTGCTCTTCGACAACGGCGCCGGCGGCACGAAGCCCGGCCAGCCCCAGCCCGGCTTCGAGCACTCGTTCAGCAAGTTCCCCATTTCGGGCACCAAGGGTCGCTCTTGGTACCTGGCGAACAAGGGCGGGCTGAGCGACCAGCCACCCGCACGAGGAGGCGCGAACTCGTTCGACTGGGACGCCCACGCGACTCCGCTGACGGACTTCACGGGTGACACCGCGGCCGGCAAGGGCGGCCTCTGGACCGCAACGCCGCCGTATCACTGGGCGCAGGACCCGCCCGGGAGCGCCGTCTCCTACCTCACCAAGCCGCTCAAGAGCGACACGACCGCAATCGGCGCCGGGGCCGTGCGCCTGTGGGTCAAGTCCTCGGCGCCAAGCGTGGACCTTCAGGCCACGGTGAGCGAGGTGAGGCCCGACGGCCACGAGGTCTTCGTGCAGGGAGGATGGGTCCGCGGCGACGAGCGCAAGCTGGATCCGAGCAAGAGCACGCCGCTCGAGCCCGTCCTCTCGCTCCGGAAGTCCGACGTGCAGCCGATGCCCAAGGGGCGCGGTACGTGAAGGTCACGATCCCCATGTACTACGAGGGCCACGCGTACCGGGCGGGATCGCGCATCCGGGTCACGATCTCCGCCCCCAACGGCGACCAGCCCATCTGGTCGTTCGGCGAGACGCAGCCCAAGGGACACGCGAATGTCTCGATCGCCTACTCGAAGCGCATGCCATCGAGGCTGACCCTGCCCACGGTCCCGGGCATCAACGTCCCAACCGGGTTGCCGCCGTGCCCGGGCCTCCGGGGCGAGCCGTGCCGGCAGTACCAGCCGCTGAAGAACCGCAAGGCCAAGCGCTAGAGCCGCCGGCTCGACGACTGACGGGGCCGCGGCGCCACCGACCGAGTCGGCGCCATCCTGGCCTCGGCCTCCTGGCGGCTCAGGTAAATCTCCGCGCGGGTCGCCATTCCAAAGGCGTCGAACGCCCACACGCTCCACGCGTCGAAATCGATGCCGATGCCGCTGGAGGCCCCTCGTGCACTGGCCCGGACGCGAACCAGGGCGCGGTTGCCGGCCACCGAGACGTCAAGCACCTCGAAACGCTGCTCGGCGAACGCATCGGGTTCCATCCAGGCACGCACGTCGCGAATGCCCCTGATGACCGGTTGCCCGCCGGCTGGGACGAGCTCGACGTCCGGGTGCAGCCTTGCGGCCGCCTCGTCGAAATCCCCGCGGCTGTAGGCCGCATGGCATGCTGCGAAGCATCCCGACGATCATCGCCTCGCCGCCGAGCCAGGTGTCCGGGTGCCATCCGTGTCGCTCGAGATCCATCTCCACCCTCGTCGTCATCGTTCTGACCACGGGGTACAGCGCACCGCGCCCGGGCGTTCACCCGGATGGCGGCACCGTGACCATCGTCACGCTTGGCTTCTGGTCGCCTCCAGCGCGTCGGCTTTGGTGCGGTAGGCGTGCATCGCCACCACCCTGCCGTCGCGGAACGTGACCAGGGTGGCGCTCTCGAAGTGGCCGGGTGAGCGGCCCAGATCTTCCGGCGCCACCTCCGAGTCCCGGCGCATCCTCGTCACGACCACGACCTGGCCGTCGGTGACCTCGGTCACCTCCGTCAGCTCGCCGATCGTGCGCTGGCCCATGCGCTCGCGGATGACGGCCATCGCCTCGTCCCGGCTGTGACAGTCCCACGGCCCGTGCTCCCACCAGTGCCACGTGAGATCGGGAGCCATGAGGCGCTCGACCACCTCGGCCTCGCCGTGCATAAGCGCCTCGTAGCCATCGCGTGCGAGCTGTTCGTTCTTAGTCATCGTCATCTCCTTGTCCGTTCGTGTCCAATCCCGGCGGGGGGTGGTGGACTCTCCTGGGGGAGCTCGAGCGCCGCCGCCGAGGAACTCCGGGGCGGTGCGCTCACACGAACGGATCTCAAGCGAACGGCCGCGATCGCGTGAGACCGAAGAGGCGGAGGGGAAGGCGGCTGTCTAACGTCAACCAGGCACGGATCAAGCGTACGCCCGAGCGGCGCCAGGTTCAAGCGGCGGGGCCGGGAGCCAGCCGCGAGTTGATCTCGCGCTGAAGGCCCATCGTGGCCTGCATAGCTCCAGAATTATCCTGCAGGGCATGAGCCTCCCGCCCGGGCCAACGGCGCCACCCGCCGTTCAGACGGTGAGTTGGCTGTTCAGGCCGATCGAGTTCATGGATCGGTGCCGTCGCCGCCATGGCGACGCGTTCAGCGTCAACTTCGTCGGTTTCCGGACACCGATGGTGATGGTCTCCGATCCGGATGCGATTGCCGCCCTCTACAAGAGCCGCGAGAGCGGATTGCCGCCGGGACGGACCGTCGCCCTGCAGCCGGTGATGGGGCCGCGTTCGGTTCTCCTCCTCGAAGGACAGGAGCACCTGGCGCGCCGCAAGCTGATGATCCCTGCGTTCCACGGCGAGCGAATGCGTGCGTTCGGGCCGCTGGTCGAGGAGATCGTCACCGGCGAGATAGATAGCTGGCCACTGGAGAAGCAGTTCGCGATCCATCCGCGGATGCAGGCCGTGACGCTCGAGGTGATCTTGCGCGCGGTATTCGGCGTCAGCGACGAGGCGAGGCTGGCCCGCCTACGGGCGCTGCTCTCCGGGCTCCTGCGCGAGAGCTCCTCGCCCGTCCTTCAGCTGCGCGTCCTGATCGGTCGGCGGCTCGGACGTTCCGGCCCGCTCGACGACATTCGCCGGACGAACGAGCAGGTGGACGAGGTCCTCGCCGCCGAGATCACCGACCGACGTGCAGCCACCGATCTCGACTCACGCTCGGACATCCTCTCCCAGCTCATGGCGAGCAGCTTCGAGGACGGAAGCGTGATGGACGACAGCGAGCTTCGGGACCAGCTCATGACGCTGCTCCTCGCGGGACACGAGACGACGGCCACCGCGCTTGCCTGGACCTTCGACCTGCTGCTCAGAAACCCGGCCGTGCTCGCCCGTCTGCGTGAGGAGCTCGGCTCGGAGAACGATGAATATCTACGCGCGGTGATCTCCGAGTCGCTCCGTCTGCGTCCGGTGATCCCGCTCGCCGGGCGACGCCTGCACGCCGAGCTGCCGGTGAATGGCTACGCACTCCCGGCGGGCACCGACGTGACCCCGGCGATCTGGCTCACGCACACTCGCGCCGATCTGTACCCGGATCCGCTCGCCTTCCGACCCGAACGCTTCCTGGACAACCCACCGAAGACGTATGGATGGATCCCGTTCGGCGGCGGCGTCCGACGCTGCCTCGGTGCTGCATTCGCCGAGTTCGAGATGCGAGTGGTGCTCCGAGAGGTTGTGGGTCGATGCGACCTTCGTCTCGCGCGGCGCGCCCCGGAGCGAATCGCCCGGCGCAACATCACCTTCTCGCCTCGCCACGGGACCCCGGTCGTGGTCACTCGGCGCTCGCCGCAGGCGTAGAGGCCCCGTCGTTCCGGGCCTCGATGGCCTTGACGAACTTTTCGAACGCGCCTTTCAGGCGCCCCTTGCCGACGGTGCCGAGCAAGACCCCGAGGAGCCGGCCCTTGAGGTTCTTGCCATTGCGGACGACGACATAGTCGATGTCGGTCGTCCCGTCGGGCTTTCGCTCGAGTGTGTAGGTATGGCTTGGGCCGTCCGCCCACGTGTTGGAGTCGGTGGTCGTGAGGACGATGCGATTGGGATCGGACCAGTCGTAGCGCAGGCGTTCCCAGATGCCCCTCGAACCCTCCGTGACGTCGGCCTCAGTGGGGCCTTGGTCATGCACTTTCAGGTCGTCGTCGGCGCTGTTTTCAAAGAGCTTCGAGCGCCCCGGTCCGAAGTCGGTGAGTCCAGCGAGGAACTGCTCAGGGGTTGCGGTGGTCGTCTGATCGAAGTGGAAGGTGGGCATGAGTCCTCCTTGTCAGTCTCTCGGGCCATGCTCAGGGTCCGTGCAATAAGCCGTCAGGGAGATGAACCCAAACGCGTGAACGGGAGAAGAGCACGTGGTTATGTCAACCCGGGATGCGCAGCGTGCGGGGCAGCCCGAATTGCGGGAGGACGCTGTTGTCCGCGAACCAGGTGATGGCGGAGACGTCGCCGCCCTCGAGAGTGAGGACCAAGAGCGCGTATGGCCGCGCGATCTCGGTGTTCGGCATGGCGAGGTAGCAGCCGAACGCGGGCTGGCTGTTGGCGCGGGTTGGAACCAGCCGCATCCTGCCGCGGCGGACCTCCCGGCCCTGTAGGAACGCGCCGATCGCGTCCGGGCCCTGGTACTCGTGCGGCTCGGGCGGCATGGTCAGCCATGCGTCGTCGCTCAGCAGCGCCACCATGCCGTCGATGTCGCCGGCCTCGACGGCCGTGGCGAAACGGCCGACGATCTCGCGCTCGAGCTTGGAGTTCGGGAGCGGCGCCCGTTCGCGCCCAGCGGCCGGCAGGCGCGATTCGAATGCGTCACGCGCGCGGCGCAGGAGGCTGTTGACCGATGCCTCGGTCGTCTCGAGCATCTCGGCGACCTCGCCGGCGCGAAACCCGAGAACATCGCGCAGCACGAGCACCACGCGCTGCTGCGGCGGGAGGCGCTGAAGACCGACGATGAACGCCAGCCCGATCGCCTCCTTGGTCTCGTAGCGCGCCTCCGGTCCAGGAGCCTCGTCCGGGACGCCCTCGAGCAGGACGTCCGGGAACGGCTCGAGCCAGATCGGTTCGCGCCCGGCGCGTCGGCTCCGGCACGTTGGTCATCCGTTGCAGATCCCCCGGACGCCGGCGACTCGCGCGCAGGGCGTCCAGCGACCGGTTGGTGGCGATCCGGTATAGCCACGCACGGACCGTCGCTCGCCCCTGAAACTGCTCGAGGCCCCGCCATGCGGCAAGCATCGTCTCTTGGAGCAGGTCCTCGGCGTCCTGGGCCGAGCCGACGATCCGGTAGATGTGCACCTGGAGCTCACGCCGGTATGGGTCGGTCAGCTCCCGGAACGCCTCCTCGTCGCCGGCGCGCGCACGGGCGAGGGTTCGCTCGGTCGCGCTCGTCACGCGCCCATCCTCGCACCGACTCTTCCTTTCGCCGCCATCACAACCAATGACGTAGCGGCGACTTGAAATTCGTCGCTCAGTTTTCGCCGCGGCAGACGCCTCACCAAATGCAGCAGGCAACTGTCCGACGAAAGGAGACATGAGATGGGAACGATCGTGATGAGTGGGCCGCAGAACGTCTCGCTCGATGGGGTCATCCAGGACCCCGACGGCAAGGAGGGCTTCAGGCTGGGCGGCTGGTTCGTCCAGTCTGGGGGCAAGGACCTCGAAGAGTGGAACAAGGTCGCGCTCGCGGAGGCGCTGGGCGCCGAGGCATGGCTATTGGGCCGGCGGAGCTACGAATTCTTTGGGGAGCGGTGGCGACCCCGGAGTGGCGAGCTCGCGGACAGGTTGAACAGCATGCCCAAGTACGTCGTGTCATCCACGCTCGTCGAGCCCGACTGGAACAACACGGCAGTCCTCAAGGGCGATGTGATCGAGGAGGTCTCGAAGCTGAAGCAGGAGATAGATGGAGAGATCGTCGTCCCTGCCAGCTATCAGCTCGGGCGCACGCTGATCGCGCATGACCTGATGGACGCGCTGCGCCTAGTGGTCTTCCCGGTAGTCCTCGGTGCGGGCGAGCGCCTCTTCGGGGAGGCCAGCGAGAGGAAGCCGATGCACCTCGTCGATACGAAGACCATTGGGGACGGCCTCGTCCTCCTCACCTACGAGTTCGTCGAGGAATAAGGTGACGAAAGGTGACCGACCGAGATCCCAAGCTCGACCTCGAGCACTTCCCCGCGCCGGACGAAGGCATCCTCATGACCCACTTCCTGATCGTCCGGGACGTCGCTCGCTCGAGGGCCTTCTATGCGGACGTGCTCGGCGGTCAGGTGGTGCTCGAGGAGAACCCCTGCGTCGTCGAGCTCGCCAACGGCTGGATCATCATGAACCCGGGCGGCGGGCCGACCCCCGACAAGCCGGACATCTCGGTCGTCCCCTACGAGCCCTCGAATGAGGTCTCAACCTTCCTCAACCTGAGAGTTGCCGATATCCACGCGTGCTACCGCGATTGGAAGGCCAAGGGGGCCGACTTCGTCACCGAGCCGATCGACCGTGTGGCGGAGGTGCGCTGCTACATGCGCGACCCCGACGGCTACCTGATCGAGGTGGGGCAGGCGACAGGAATGCTGGAGGGGAAGTTCGCCAAAAAGCGGCCCGAGGATCTGCCTGGCTGAGGGCCCGGAGCGCGTTACGACGCCCGGCGGGGCAGACGGCGCTCAAGTTGAGAGGCTGGTCGTGTGAGTTCCTCGACCATCCTGACCCTGGCACTGCTTTCGCTCGCGTACGCGACCGTCTCCAAGCGCTTCGACGCCAGCCCGATCACGGCGCCGCTGCTCTTCACCGCCGCCGGCCTCCTGGCCGGACCGCACCTGCTCGACATCGTCACCGTCCCGCTCACCAGCGAGGGTTTCAAGGCGCTCGCAGACGCGGCGCTGACCCTGCTCCTCTTCACGCAGGCCTCGCGCCTCGACTGGAAGGACCTGGCCCGCAGGCGGGGGCTGCCACTGCGTCTGCTCGGCATCGGGATGCCGCTGACAATCGTCGCCGGGACCCTGGCGGGCCTCGCTCTGTTCGGGTCGCTCGTGTTCTGGGAGGCCGTTGTGCTAGCCGTCGTCCTGGCGCCGACGGACGCCGCCCTTGGGGAGGCGGTCATCAGCGATCGGCGTGTTCCCGCCTTCATCAGGCGCTCCCTGGAGGCCGAAAGCGGCCTCAACGACGGCCTCGCGTTGCCCTTTCTGACGATCGCAATCGCCTTCGCTGCGGAGCAGACGACCGGCGGCAGTTTCGGTCACTGGACCTGGTACACGGTCAAGACGATCGGCATCTCGGTACTCGTGGCGGTCCCGATCGGTTACCTCGGTGGCAGAGCACTGGCGGCGGCGAACGCAGCTGGATCGATGAGCCGCGGGTGGGGGGAGCTGGGAGTGCTGCTGCTCGCCGCAATCAGCTTCGTCGCTGTCGACCAGCTCTCGGGTAGTGGCTTCGTCGCCGCGTTCGCGGCCGGGATCGCGATGGGCGCCGTGGCTCCCGAGATGGCCGCCGAGCAGGAGACCACCGCCGGCTCGATCGGCGAGCTTCTCGTACTTCTCGTCTTCGCTATGTTCGGCGCCCAGGCCGTATGGATCGCGTTCGAAGGGCTGAGCGTCCAGATCGTCCTCTACGCGGTCCTCTCCCTGACTCTCGTGCGCATGCTGCCGGTCGCTGTCGCGCTGATCGGAAGCGGCCTCTCGCGCGCCACCTACCTGTATGTCGGTTGGTTCGGGCCGCGCGGTACGGCCTCGATCATCTTCGGACTGGTGGTCATCGAGCAGACGCTGCATTCGACTTCGTTGATCGTCCACGTGATTGCGCTGACGGTGACGCTCAGCATCGTCCTCCATGGCCTCAGCGCGCTGCCGGGCACGGCCGCGTACGTCCGGGCGATCGAGCGGCTGCGCAGCAGGCGGCCCGACGCACCGGAGTTGTCAGAGGCCTGAGGGGGTCTTCGCAAGCCGGCCGCTGCCTGGGAGCCGCGTTCAACCGCAGAACTCCGCGGTCAAATCCGGGAAGACTACGGATACGGGGGAGGGGTATTGGACCTAGCTTGTAACTGCGAGCGAAACCCGATCAAGGAGCCAACTGATGAATCTGATCGCGGCTGCACAGCCTTTTGTGGCCGACACCGGCTGGAACCACATGGCGGGGGGCGGCTGGGTCTTAATGGGGCTGGGCATGCTCATCTTCTGGGGGCTCGTGATCTTCGGCATCGTTTGGCTGGTTCGGACGCTTACTCAGCATCGGCCGGCGGATGGCAGCCGTAGTGGCGAGCCGGGGCCGCTGGATGTTCTCGATCGCAAGCTCGCAGAGGGGGCGATGAGTGTCGAGGACTACCGCGAGCGCCGCCAACTCTTGACGGGTGAGCCCAAAGGGGGCGGCTAGGGATTGAGGGCGCCCACGGTCCATGGTCGACCAACCCGGTGACTGAGGGGCAAGCACACACCTTTCTCTTTGCCGACCTCGCCGGTTTCACCGCCTTGACCGAGGCTCACGGGGACGAGGAGGCAGCCGACCTCGCGGCCGAGTTCTTCGACTGCGTTCGCGATCTTCTGCCCGACTACGGCGGCGAAGAAGTGAAGACGATCGGCGACGCGGTGATGGTGCGCTGCGATCGCCCCGACGCCGCTGTCGAGCTCGTGGCGTCGAGTCGCGCCACTATACCCCCATAGGGTATTTATCGCTGGCGCGCCTGTAGCGCTCGTAGATCACGCGCGAGCCGAACGTCCTGGTCTCGACCAGGTCTAGCCGAACGTCTTCGGTGACCGGCGGCAGGAAGGGCGTGCCGCCACCGACAACGACCGGATTGCGGAACATGCGCAGCTCGTCGACGAGGCCGAGCTCGATCGCTGCCGCGGCCAGGCCGGCGCCGCCGATCGCGACGTCCTTCTCGGTCGCGTCGAGCGCCGCAGCGGCCTCCTCGGCCACCGACGCCTCGGCGAGCCGGGCGTTGCCCTGAACGCTGTCGAGGGTGCGGCTGAACACGACCTTCGGGATAGCGCACCAGAGGTCGGCGAACGCGGCGTCGAGCTCGTTGTCGCGCATCGACGGATCCGTCTCCCACACCAGCATGGTCTCGTAGAGCCTGCGGCCGCATAGAAAGGCGCCGAGCTCGCGTGTCTGCGAGGTGTGGAAACGAAACTGCTCCTCGCTAGGGACCGACCATCCGAACGCGCCCTCGCGGTCGGCGATAAAGCCGTCCACCGAAACGCCCATCGAGTAGATCAGCATGGCTTCAAAGGATGCGTTCGAGGATGAGCATCCTCCGGCTGGACACCAGATGCTCCAAGTCATCCGCCAAGCCCTGAACCCGTTGCTCTGCTTGTTGCTGCCAGCGCTCGAGGTTGACTATCTCCGCGATCAGCACGTAATCGGCTGAGTCAATCGCCTGTCCGGGCACATCCATCGGCCGCGTCAATTGCCAATCCGGCATCGTGTCCAGCGAGCCATGGACGATGTCCCGATCGCTGGCCATCAGACGCTCAAAATCCTCGGCCAGCTCCGGCGAGCGCAGCTGAAACCACATGACCAGTGTCGCCGCGGCCGGCACCGACAGAGCGTAACTCTGTAGAGCAAAGTTTGTGAGCCTCGAACTCTCGCCGCCGTGGGTCGCTCAGGCGGTCACGATCAAGACGATCGTTGCGAGCGACAGGACGACACCGAAGGAGGCGAGGGCGAATGAGCCGGGGCGCTCAGAGACCGAACCGGTGCGCCGAGCGCGCCGGTAGCCATAGGCGATCAGACAGAGGCCGTACGCGCAGAACGCGACGCCCAGAACTGCATAGGGCCAATGTGTGGACGAGTGCCCCAGGTCCGGAACGATGCGTCCAATCCCGACGCCCACGGCCAGGGCGGTAAGGCCGGTCCGCCACCAGGCGAGCTGAGTTCGCTCGACCGCAAGGTCCGTTTGACTGCCTTCCTGAGAAGCCATCAGGCACTGGCGACTCCTCAGAGGAGGTCGGTCTCGACCTCGATGCGACCTGACTTGCCGGCATCGGCGAGTGCGCCGTAGTCAAGCTCGTTCTGGTCTGCGTAGCGCTGCGAGAAGTCGGCGATCGCCTGATCGAAAGCGTCCCCCTTGCCCAGGTACGCGCCGATCGCGATCCTGTCGCCCGATCGTGCGTGCGCTCGGGCGAGCGTCCAGCCGCAGACCCGCGCGTAGATCTCAAGCCCCTCGGGTGGGAGATTGTCGACATCGACCGACCGCTTACCGTCCCACAGCTGCCGCACGTAGAAGTCTCGCCTGGCGTCGTCAATCCCAAGTGCAGGTAGCCAGCCGAGCAGGACGTCGCTCGCGGCCTGCATAAGCCATTGGCCCTCGACCACCCGCTCGCCGTGGTTCTTGAATTCGCTCTCACCGACGTAGCGCTCGAGAACCGAGGCCTCGGCCTCCTTGGCCTGCAGGAAGAGCGGGTCCTGGCCGTCGCGGCCCATCATCAGGACCACCCAGGCGCGAGTTCCGACGCTGCCGACCCCGACCACCTTGCGGGCCATCTCAACGAATCGGTAGCTGTCGAATAGGTGGCGGCGGTCGCCCTTGAGGCTCTCGCGGTAGCGGCCGAGCATCTCGAGGATCCGCTCCTCGAGGATCTGGCGCTGATCATCGGAGACGAGCTCCCGAACCGGGACCAAGAGCGGCGGGTCACTGATGATCCGCGGCTCGCCGTCGACCTCGTGAACGAGGCGCTCGAAAGCCTTGAGGCTGTTCTTCTTCTCGGCCTTGGCCTTGCTCTTCTCCACCGCCTTCATCTGCTTGCGGTCGATGGCCTTGGCGAGGTCGGCGAGCAGGGTGTCGACGTCGAGGCGCGCATACCAGACGTCGAGGTTGCCCTTGCCGGCGAACTCCCGCATCGCCTCGCGGTAGGCGCGGGTGACAGTGAGAACCGCGGCGCGTGTGTCCTTTGGGGTGAAGTCGCGGTCGCGGCCGGCGATCTCAAAGCTCGCCGCGAGCCGCTTGACGTCCCATTCCCAGGGTCCCGGGAGGGTCTCGTCGAAGTCGTTGACGTCCAGCACCAGACTGCGGTCGGGGGCGGCGAATACGCCGAAGTTCGAGAGGTGGGCGTCGCCGCATGCCTGGACCCGCAACCCCGACACCGGGGTGTTCGCAAGGTCCATCGCCATGATCGCCGCGGCGCCGCGGTAGAACGTGAAGGCCGATGCCAGCATCCGCCCGTAGCGGATCGGTAGCAGTTCTTGGACACGACTCTTGCCCTGGTCCTCGAGAAGCTCTACGGGATCTCGCCGGTCGGCGGCCGGCTCCCACTCGCCGTGGCTCTCACGCGAAGCCGTCTCGCGCGCGGCCTTCCCGGCGGCCGCGCGCTCCTCCGGGGTCGGCAGAGTGTCTGCGGGTGGGGTCTTGGTGGGTGCTGAGGCCATGGTCTTGATCTCCTTGCAGCTGGGATTGCCCTTCTTGTCAGGCTTCGGCGCGCACGTTCCATGAATTGGGAACTCGCAGTCGCGGCGAGAAGGAGCTTTCCGCCTCGACTTCTTCCAAGAGGCCGATTGCCGCCTGATATGGCGGATGCCATCCGTCGGCGCGTTGGTTGGGATGACGCTTCCGGTCAGCAAGATCGACTCGTTTCACAGCGCGAGCGATCTCGCCTGCCGATCCGGAGGTGTGAGCGATGAGGCCGATGTGGGCGAGATAGTCCTGGTCGGATCCACTAAGACCAGGCCTGGTCAGTAGCCTCAGCGCGCGCAGCTCCTCGTCTGTGAGCCCGCTCTCCAACAGCTCTTCCTCTGAGACCGAGGAATGTTCCAAGACGTCATGGAGCCAGGCCACCGATCGCGCGAATGCCGGGGAGCCTTTGGCAACCCGCCGGACGTGGTCGATTAGAGGCATGCCGCCTGCTTCAAGAGCATTTCGGTGGACGCACTCAGCGATTTGTCGAGCGCGTTCCGTTCTCACGCTCGCCCCCCATTCGCTTCCCTTGGCGACCTCAAAACAACCGCACTTTAGGAGACTTTCGTTGCCTAGTAAAGGCCCCCGACCCGCGGGGTGAATCAGTTCCACTGCGCCAGCCATCCATCCCTCGACGCCGCTACGAGAGCTCGGCCAGCCGCTCGGCGACGATGATCCGTCCCGCCGCCTCGATCAGGGCCAGGTGGGAGAAGGCCTGCGGGAAGTTCCCCAGGTGGCGGCCGTTGCTGGTGTCGAACTCCTCGGCGTAGAGCCCGAGCGGCGAGGCGACGCGGAGCAGCTTCTCCATCAGGTCGCGGGCGCGCTGGTGCTCGCCGACGATCGCCAGCGCCGAGACGAGCCAGAACGAGCAGATCAAGAAGCTCCCCTCCTTGCCGGACATCCCGTCATCGGTCTCACCAGTTCGATAGCGCAACACGAACCCGTCCTCGGTCAGGTCGTCGGCGATCGCCTCGACCGACTTCCGTAGCCGCTCGTCGTTGCCGGGCAGGAAGCCGAAGATCGCGGCAAGCAGCGTCGAGGCGTCGAGGGCGTCGGTGTCGTAGTGCTGGCGCAGGACGCCTCCACGGATGCCGTGCTCGAGGATGTCCGCCTTGATCTCGTCGGCGGTCGCTCGCCAGTTCGCCTCCAGTTTCGAGTCGCCGCGCATCCCGGCGAGCTTCGACGCGCGGTCGAGAGCGACCCAGCACATGAGTTTCGACGAGACGTACTGCTGGGGCTTGCCCCGCGCCTCCCAGATCCCCTGGTCCGGATTGCGCCAGACGCTGGTCGCGCACTTCGCCTGCGCCTCCACGATCGGCCACAGCCGTCGCGGCAGGCGCTCGGAGCGACGCGTGTGGAGGAGAATCGAGTCGAGCACGGCGCCGAAGACGTCGTTCTGGCGCTGGTCGAATGCGCCGTTGCCGGTTCTGACCGGACTCGCCCCCTCATAGCCCGAGAGGTCCTCCCGAAGCGCCTCCGTGAGGTCGCGGCGACCATCGATCCCGTACATGATCTGCACCGCGCCGTCCTCGTTCGGCTCGAGATCGGCCACGAACTGCATGAACTCGTCGGCCTCCCAGTCGAGACCCAGGTAGTGCAGCGCCTGAAGGGTGAAGGTCGAGTCGCGCATCCAGGTGAACCGGTAGTCCCAGTTGCGCTCGCCGCCCGGGGTCTCCGGCAGCGATGTCGTGAGGGCGGCCACCGTCGCCCCGGTCGGCATGTAGGTGAGGCCCTTGATCGCCAGCGCCGAGCGCTGGATCGGATCGCGCCAGCGGTGGTCGGGAAGCCGCGCCGCTCCGAGCCAGTCCCGCCAGTACCGCCTCGTAGCGGCGATTCGCGCATTTGCATCGTCGATGCCGTCCGGCGAGGCTAGGTCCTCGGCCCACGACAGCGAGCAGTAGAGCTGCTCGCCCTGCTCGAGGGTGTGGCGGGCGCGAACCCAGTCCCCTTCAATCCCCATTGCCATGTCGGTCTCGAGGCGGATCGTCACTCCGGCGCCGCTCGCGTCGGCCGCGTGTCGGTCGCCGTCCACCAACGTCCACTCGGCGGGGGCCCGCCCGTAGTCGAAGACCGGCTCGCAGACGAGCTCCATCTCGATCTTGCCGTCGATGCACAGCACGGTCCGAACGAGCATGTGATCCGCGTCCTCGTCGGCGGGCGGACGCGTGTGCGGCGTGACCTCGTCCTCGCCGCGCCAGGGGCCCATGGTCAGCGCGTCGAAGACGATGGCCCAGCCGGTTGGCGTCTTCCAGGTCGTCGCGACGATGTTCGTTCCGGGTTCGTAGATCCGGGCGGTCGGGACGTTTATCCCGAAGGGGCCGAGGCGGAAGCTCCCGGCCTCCCGGTCGAGCAGCGTGCCAAACACACTCGGCGAATCGAAGCTCGGCACGCAGAGCCAGTCGACAGCGCCGTCGGGCGCCACCAGCGCTCCCGTATGGCAGTTGGACAGGAACGCGTAGTCCGCGATCGGTGGGAACGGAGATCGCGCCGCGGCGGACTGAGCCTGGCGCTCGGGGGCAGCCTTGGAGCCGTTGGAGGCGAGGCCGTTCGCGGATCCCTTCTTCGGCGCCGGCTTCGAGCGGGTCTTCGTCTTCGACTTGGGCTTGGTGGCCGCCATCGCTCATCTCCCGTCTGCGAGCTGGGTCCGGGTCTACGACGGTCCCGGCATAGGAGAAATCATCTAGTCGGAGGCCAGATCGCGCATCGTCCGATCAGGGTGAATTTGTCGGCTGTGGGCTCCGCCGTCAGCAGGCATCGCCGCCGGAGGCGTTGCTTCTGTGAGGACTGCCTCAAACGCCTCGGTAGAAGACCTCGAACGATTTTGTGCTCTTGTCCAGCGCGAGTGGGGGAGGGAGGCGGCTCGGATTGGATGGAGCCACGCATTCCCCGGGATTTCAACCAGGGATGAGGATCGATAAGGCGGCTCGGGGGACAACACGAGTCGAGGACGCGATAACCCGGACGCAGTTATGTCAACCCGAGGGCTGCGAGCCCTGACGCAGATCGGTCTGGCAACGGGGCGTAGACACCACAAAGGACCTTGGCCAGCACGAATCTGTCCAACCGTGCCCATGCCTGGATCCTGCAGCACCAAAGAGGCGGGATTCGACCCCTCAGTCGTTCTGCAGGGGCTGAGGGCGTTCAGCAGAGAGATGGACCGCCGCCTGGCCGAGCATCTCGGCATCACATACAGAAGTATCGCTGGGGCGACCACGACACCCTGCCGCTCGATAGCCCTCCTTGTCCCCCGCTTTAACCTTCCTAGGGGGCATGAAGCGCAACGCTCGGCGCGCCCGCGCAAGACCGCTAGCCGGTGGACCCACGAATGCCGAAAACGAGAGCGGATAGGCCCGTCAGCGGGCTGTGTCATCTGAATGTCGTTTCCCTGTGCCATCTCGTGACGTTTCCGTGTGTCATCTCGTGACGTTTCGCTGGGTCAATTTGATGTCGTTGCAAAGGGAGGTGGGTCAGCCGCGGCGCAAAACACACTGTGCACGATAAGGCTTCTTATGTCCCCCTAGGTATGAGCCACGATGGCTCATCGGGAGAACAGTCAGTTCGTGGTAGCTCGATCTGCGCGCCGAGGTAGCCAAACAGCGCGAGGAGAAACCGGGTCCCGTCGCCTTCGGGCGAACGGTAATAGGCGGTGAGATGCGTCCCGTGAAGCAGCGACCACGGGTGCTGACTTCGGTCCTGCTCCACGGCATGAAATGGCATACCTCTGCCGCGCTCCGGAGCAGGCCCACAGCACGCACTCGCTGGCCGTGCTCGCGGCGCCGAGCCTCGAACTGCGTCTCGGTTCCCCCTGAACCATTATCCGAAGGTGCAGGGCATTACTGCCGATGGAGCTGAGGTCGTCGCCGAAGAGCACGGCGATCGCCTCAAGGTCGTCGCGCTCCTACCACGGCAGATCGATACCGAATCCGACGGGACAGAAGTCTGGGAGGGTTCCACCAGCTAATCGGCTGCTGCCATCAGATCGCCCAAATGACCGTGGGCGCCAACTGCTGACATAAGTGGCGCGAAACGGTGATGGGATAACTGACGCGTCTCAGTGTCGTTTCAGTTGTCATCGGCTGTGTCGTTTCAACGACGTTCACACTAGACCCCGGCCGCCTCGAACCGAGCGGGCGGCCCGCCTCGGCGTGCTCGTACTCGCCGCAGCCGGTCCTCGCTGGTGCACGTGGCTCTTTCAAGGACTGCACAGCCCCCCTTGATTCGTGTGAACCGCCATGGCCAGGAAACGACAGCTCCGGGCTCCCAAGGGCCGCGAATCACGCGGTGCTCTCCGCCGTGGCGCCGCTGGCCGATGTGCCGGTATTGCGAGTAGACATAACTACGGCCCGAGTTATCTGCGAGACAGACCTCATCTCTGCACAAACGGCCGCTGTGGACAGATGGATCCGGCGACCACTTCCACTCCGCTTCGGCGATGGCGGGTGGCCGGACGGCGGTGGAGTCGGTGTCCGTAGTTGGCACGGACGCGACACACGGGGCAAATCCGGATGCGCCGGAGGCATCCGGGCGTGACGCTGGGACTCGTGAAGCGACGACTCGGAATTCCGGTTGCAGCGCTCTTGACGGTCGTCTTGGGGTCGGTTGGCCTCGCATCGCCGGCCCAGGGTCGCGTCGGCGGAGCAGACAGCGCGCATCGGGCGTCCGGCGCGCAAGCCGAGCCGAAGGCCACCGCGGGACGAACCGACAGGTTGATCCACGTCCTCAAGGACAAGCGCCACTTCTAGGTCAGCCGTGGTTACCCGAGGCTGTACACGAAGAAGGACTGCGACCGGTACACGTTCCCGATCATGGGGACCTGCTACGCCAACAATCCCGCTTCCCCCTACGTGACCGCGATCGTCAAGTCCTGGAAGCACGAGTTCGTCGACCCGGCGACGGTGAACGCGTGGGGCAAGACCCGCCCGGGATACAGCACCAGCTACCGGCTCGACCCCAGGGAGGCGATCGTCGTCTACGGGAAGATGCCGCCTCCCGCAAGGTACATGGGGCTCGAGTCCTATGTGTTCACCAAGGAGTGGCTGACCGACGACCAGCCGTGGGACCCGTCCGCGCACGCGGAGATACAGGCCATAGCACCGCAGCTGTATCAGTACCTCTTCAACCTCGTTCCCGGGGATCCGTCTCGGGTCCAGAGTTTCTCCAGCCTCAGCAACAGCATCAACAACGTCGTCATCCGGCGCCAGGCGGGGTCCGTATGGAACAAGAACCGGTACTTCATCATCACGCCGGACCGGGCCATGAAGCACGCCGTTCTGCGCTCGCTCCGCCACGTCGGGGTGCAGAAGAAGAAGGTCTTCACCGAGCCGATCCCGCCTTCGCACCCGCTTGGGCTCGGCCGGAAGGCCGACGACTTCATGACCGGGATCCGGTACCGCTGCCGGACAACAAGGACGCCGGCGGCGCCTGGCAGCACAACCTGCCGCTCACGGTCCTTCGGGTGCGCGAGCGCCCGTCCTCCAACCGCCCGACGAAGCCGTTTCCGCCGTTCGTCCCCGACAAGCGGACCGCGGCGCCGGAGAAGCGCTACGCGGGCGACCTCGACAACCTCGCCCGGCAGGTGTGCCAGCGGTGGGGACAGCCGTGCGACCCCAACAACCCCGACCCCGACCAGCTGAGCCGGCTGCTCGACCTGCAACTCGATCTGCATCAGTTCGGCCCCGAATGTCGAGCCATCGGGATGGACTGCCTTGACGATGGCCAGGACGCGAGCTACTTCATCGCGCCGGGCCATCCGCTGGATCCGGGATGGGTCTACGCCGTCGTCGGCACGCTCGCCACGGAGACGGGCAACGCCACCTACGTGGGGCTGTCGGCCAACGACATGTCGAAGCTGAAGGGCGTGCTGAACATCCCGGACACCAAGCCGGCGGGATCCGCCTCATCGTACGCGGGCACTGTCCAGCACACCGGCAATTTCTTCATCCACTACTTCACCAGGGACTGCAGCGCGATCGCCGGTCTCACCGACGGACAGTGCACTTCCATCCCCAACGACATGGTGCCGCCGCTCGGGAAGGGCACACAAGGCCTGTTCTCGGCCGCGGTGCGTTCCTATGTCCGTCCCGGGACTGAACGCGGGCCTCTGTCCAGCAAGGAGCTGAAGCCGATGATCATCCGGTTCGCGCAGCCGTAAGCCGGCTCGGCCGTGAACTATCGCGTCCAAAGACGGGTCCAGAACCGCTTGTGGGCTTCGTGCGCCACCGATTCCGAGAGCTGAGCTGCCCGCAGACAGGTCTTGCAGACATCGGCTTCGGCGGCGTCGTCCCAGGTGCGAGTGTGCTGGGGAATTGGCCAGTTTCGCCCGCAGTAGGTCGTGACCCTGCCGTGGTGCCAGTCCAGGCGCTCGGGATTGGCGAGGTGCAGCTTGCCGTGGTGAGTGAGAAGACCAAAGCTTCCAATCAGGCCGGGCGGGCGCTTCATTACTTCAATCAATACTCCTTGGGCACGGATGAGTGACCTGATCCATGCGATCGCCGCCGGTGGCGCACAGTAGCTCGTAGCCGTGTATGAGATCGCGAAAGCCCATGAATGCTCCAGCATCCGCAGGGGGCGCTTTGGCGCCCCCCTTGCGACTTTCTCCGGTTTGGGCCTCGAAACAAAGTGAGCTAGGCGCTCACCGCCGCCTCGCGAGACTCTGCGCCCCCACCATTGGTGCTCGGAGTCGCGGCCTCCGGGACGACGAGCACTGGCTGCTTGGCCACGTGAAGCAGTCGCTGCGCCACGCTTCCCACGAGCACGCCCGTCACGGCGGAATGACCGCGCGTTCCGCAGACGATCAGGTCGGCGTTCGCCTTGTCGGCGATTTCGGCAATTGCGTGCGCGGGACCGCCGAGTCTGATCGAGGTCATCTCGACGCTCGTCTCGACGCCCTCGTCTGAGAGCTTCTTGGCGAGGTCGCGAATCTCGGCCTGGATCTCGTCCTCGGTGGCGTGGATCGCCCCCCCGCCCTTGCCGACGATGTCCTCCTCGACGTGGACGATGACGAGCTTGCTCCCATCACGGCTGGCGAGTTCCCGGGCGAAGGGAATGGCCTGCTTGGATCCGTCTGAGCCGTCGATTGCGACGACGATGGTCTTGTACATGGCTGTACCTCCTTGTCTTCGCTCCCAGCATCCTCGACCCACGTGCTAGGTACAACCCGGGCCAACACGGCATTGGCGTGGGTAGTTCCTACGGACGCGCCGATCCGCCATGATGCAAGCGAAGCCTGCCGGCGGCCGCCGCGCGAACGCATCGTCCAAGGGCCCCGTGAGCTACGTGTTTCTTACGGTGTCGCATCGACGGCATTTCCCCGATGTCATCCCCGTCGTGTGGTCCTAGTTTGTGCTCCGCGGAGCACACGGTCGAGAGGGATCGGAGGTCCCGGGTGAAGAAGATTCTGGTCGGGTTCGACGGCAGCGACGAATCGCGCGACGCGCTGTTCCTGGCGGCGGGGCTGGCCGAGCTGGAGGGCGCACAGATCGAGCTCGTTGCCGTCTACCTCTATCACCCACTGGCGCCGAGGGCCGCGATCGATCATGACGAAGAGCGAGAAGTACTTCCACCGGGTGTTCTCGGAGGCACGCACGAGCTTGCCCGGAACCCCGCTAGTCGCTCCGCGAGGCGCACCCTCAGCGACCTCTCCCCCGCTCGTGCGCTTAACAACCTCGCCGAGGAGGAAGCCGTGGATCTGATCGTGATCGGCTCCACTCATCGCGGTGAGTTGGGGCGGATCCTGCCTGGAAGCGTGGGCACGAAGCTTCTTCAAGGCGCTCCGTGCGCCGTCGCCGTCGCCCCACGTGGATTCTCGCGAGGCGAGCACTACGGTCTCGGCCTGATCGGGGTCGCCTACGACACCTCACCGGAGTCGGAACTGGCGCTCGATGAAGCGGCCCAGCTCGGCCGCGAGCTCGAATGCACCCTGCGGGTGATCGCCGTGATCGAGAGCTCGATGCCCGAGGGACTTCCTGCACAAATCGACCGCGAAGGATTTCGAGAGAAGGTGCATGCTGCGGCCTCAAGGCTTCGCCGAGATATTCCGGACCTCGCGATCGAGGAGGTGCTCGAGGAGGGCGATCCCGCGGCCGTGCTCGCGCGCCATGGAGTCGAGCTGGACGTGTTGGTAATCGGCTCGCGCGGCTACGGGCCGATCCGCCGAACCTTGCTGGGCGGCGTCTCGAGCGAGGTGATGCGCACGGCTCCATGCCCGGTCATCGTCGTCCCCCGCGGCGCCGGTAAGTCGTAGCTGGATCTGACGAGGCGGCTGGCGGCGCGGATCAATGGACACGGCTCGGCGCAGCGTGCGGACAGATGACAGCGCCCTAGCGCTCGGCCCGGGCGAGGAGAGCCGCGAGCCCGTGGTCGATCCGGAAGAGCGAATCGACCTATTGCTGCGAGACCTTCGGGCATCCCGGGGCGGACTGACGGCTCGCGAGGCGAAGCGGCGACTTGTCGTCTACGGCCGCAACGAGCTCGAGACGCGCAAGCGACGGAGCTGGCCACGTGAGCTGGCCAAGCAGTTCACTCATCCGCTCGCTCTGTTGCTCTGGGGTGCGGCTGCGCTGGCAGCCATCGCCGGCATCGTGGCGGTCGCGATCGCGGTCGTCGTGGTGATCGCCCTCAACGCCGGCTTCGCGTTCGCCCAAGAGCAGCAGGCCGAGCGTGCGGTCGAGGCATTGCGGCGGCTGTTGCCACCCCACGCGATTGTGGTCCGCGACGGCGCGCGCACTGAGATCGAGGCCAGCGAGCTCGTCCCCGGGGACATCCTGCTCGTGCAGGAGGGCGACCGGATCTCGGCCGACGCGCGGCTCATCGACGGGGCGGTCGAGGTGGACATGTCGACGCTGACCGGCGAGTCCACGACCGTCCTGCGCTCGGCAGATCTCGTCGACACCCATAGGCCGTTGATCCAGGCCCGCGACCTTGTCTTGAGCGGGATCACCTGCACCGGCGGAGAGGCGCGAGCACTCGTCTTCGCAACCGGCATGTCGACCGAGCTCGGGCGAATCGCCGCTCTTTCGGAGCGGGTCGAAGCCGAGGAAAGTCCGCTCGAGCACCAGGTGCGCCGGGTGGCCTGGCTGATCGCAGCAATCGCCGTGATCGCCGGAATCGCGTTCATCCCGATGGCGACGTTCGGCGCCGGGCTGCCGATCCGCGACGCCATCGTCTTCGCGATCGGCCTGATCGTCGGCAACGTGCCGGAGGGCCTGCTCCCGGTGATCACGTTGGCGTTGGCGATCGGGGTGCGTGGCCTCGTTCGCCAGGGGGCGGTGGTCAAGCGTTTGAGCGCGGTCGAGACCTTGGGCTCGACTGACGTGATCTGCACCGACAAGACGGGAACCCTGACCGAGAACCGAATGCGCGTGACGCGGATCTGGAGCGGCGGCGACTCGCTCGATCTCGAGCGCGGGCTCCCGCCGGCGCCCGACCAAGGATGGCCTCCACCGCTCCGGGAGTTCGCTGAGTCGATCGGTGACTGCAACAACGCCCGCATCGCCGACGACGGGCAACCAGGCGGAGATCCGACTGAGGTGGCGCTCCTGGTGGCCGCCCGAGACCTCGGAGCGGACGTCAGCCAAGCAGGGCGTGATGCCAGGCGCGAGGCACATTTTCACTTCGACCCGGTGCTGAAGCTGATGTCAACGGTCGATCAGCGCGGCGACGAGCTTCGTGTCCACACGAAGGGGGCCCCGGAGGCGGTGCTCCCGCGGTGCCGCTATCTGATGGACCCCGACGGCACCTCGCGAACCATGGACGCCACTGAGCGAGAGCGCATCGAGTCCCAGGTCGACAACTACGCCGGCGAGGGCCTTCGGGTGATGGCCGTCGCCGAGCGCCACGTCGATGAGAGTCCCGCACGGCGAGAAGACGCCGAGCGCGATCTCGTGCTGCTTGGGCTTGTCGCGATGCTCGACCCCCCGCGCCCGGAGGTCGCGGCGGCCGTCGCCCGCTGCCATCAGGCCGGTATCCGGATCATCGTCGTCACCGGCGATCACGGCCTGACGGCGGCGGCAGTCGCCCGGCGGATCGGAATCGCGAAGGGCGATCCGACGGTGGTCACCGAGGCCGAGCTCGATCGGATGAGCGAGGACCAGCTCGACCACCTGCTCCGGGAAGGACAGGAGCTGATCTTCGCCCGCAGTACCCCGGAGGCCAAGCTCAGAATCGCTGACGCGCTACGCGCCGAGAACCACGTCGTCGCGATGACCGGGGACGGCGTCAATGACGCGCCGGCGCTTCGCCGCGCCGACATCGGCGTCGCGATGGGCAAGTCCGGGACGGATGTCGCCCGCGAAGCATCGACGATGGTCCTGACCGACGACAACTTCGCGACGATCGTCGCCGCGGTCGGGGCCGGGCGGCGGATCTACGACAACATCCGCAAGTTCATCGTCTACATCTTCGCCCACGCCACCCCGGAGGTGACGCCGTTCGTCGTCTTCGCCCTCGCCGGTGGCGCAGTCCCGCTGCCGCTGACGATCATGCAGCTGCTGGCCTTCGACGTCGGCACCGAAACCCTGCCGGCGCTGGCGCTCGGCCGCGAGGCCGCCGAGCCGGGAATCATGGACCGTCCACCCCGGCCTCGCAGCGCCTCGATCATCACACGTGCGATGTTGCTTCGAGCGTGGCTATTCCTCGGCCTGATCGCCGCGGCGCTTCAGATGGGCGCCTTCTTCTACGTCCTCACGCGTGCCGGTTGGCATCCCGGCGACGATGTGGGCGCAGGAACACCGCTCCACCACGGATACCAGCAGGCGACGACGATGACCTTCCTTTCGATGGTGGTCGCCCAGATCGGCACCGCGTTTGCGGCCCGGACCGAACGGGCGTCGCTGTTCTCGATTGGAGTGCTGAGCAATCGCCTGTTGCTTTGGGGTGTGGCGTTCGAGCTCGTGCTGGCCGCCATGCTCATCTACGTCCCCGTCTTTCAGGACCTCTTGGGAACCGCGCCGCTGCCGGCGAGCGATCTGCTGATCCTGCTGCCGTTCCCGTTCATCGTCTGGGGCGCCGACGAGCTTCGCCGCTACTTCGTGCGCCGCGCGAATCAGTGATTTCCCGCAGCACAGACCGCGCCGATTTCCTCGAGCTGAGATCGGGCACCGGAACGGCTCTTCGATTTGTCGGAATCTCTCGCACTCCTAATCCAGGCGCCTCCCGCGGCAGTGCTTGCCTGCCGACCACGTGTGTGCGACTGGCCGGGAAGTCATCCTGGGTTCCCTAGGCGTTCGCGTGGTTGATACTGGCCACGATGAGCGCATCATCCGAACGAGGCGGGAGCGCGCAGCCGTTCGGGTCCCTTTACGCGCACGGGTTCGTTCGGGTGGCGGCCGCGGTTCCATCCGTTCGGGTCGCCGAACCGAGCGTGAATGCCGAGCACACCCTGGCGCTTGCTCGACGGGCCGCCGCGGAGCACGCGTCGCTTGTGATCTTTCCCGAGCTTGGCGCCTCGGCCTACAGCAACGAGGACCTCTTCCACCAGGAGGCGCTGCGGGAAGCGGTGGCCGAGGCGCTTCGGCAAATCGTTGCCGAGAGCGCCGGCCTGGCGCCGCTGCTCGTCGTTGGCGCGCCGCTCCTCGCCGATCAACGACTGTTCAACACTGCTGTCGTGATCCACCGGGGTGCGGTACTCGGGGCGGTGCCGAAGAGCTACCTGCCGAACTACCGCGAGTACTACGAGAAACGCCAGTTCTGCGCCGCGCGCGACGCGCTCTCTGACGCGATCGACGTTTTGGGTGAGACCGTTCCGTTCGGCGCCGACCTACTCTTCGAGGCCCGTGACCTGCCGGGCTTCGTCCTGCACGTCGAGATCTGCGAGGACCTGTGGGCGCCGCTGCCGCCGAGTACCTACGCTGCCCTTGCCGGTGCCACAGTGCTCGCGAACCTCTCGGCGAGCAACATCACCGTCGGCAAGGCTGACTATCGGCGCCAGCTCTGCGCCTCTCAGTCGGCTCGCCTGATCGCCGCCTACCTGTACAGCGCCGCCGACTCCGGCGAGTCGACCACCGACCTCGCCTGGGATGGCCAGGCGCTGATCCACGAGAACGGTGACCTCCTCGCCGAGGGCGACCGGTTCGCTGGGGGCGACGCGCTGACCATGGCCGATGTCGATCTCGACCGCCTCGTGTCCGACCGTGCCCGAACCACCAGCTTCACCGATTGCGCACACGATCATCGCGAGCGGCTGTTGGCAGTGCGGCGGATCGGCATCGACCTCGGGGGGCCCACCGCGACCACGGGCCTGCGGCGCAGCGTGGAGCGCTTCCCCTACGTGCCGACGGAGCCGGACCGTCGCCGCGAGCGCTGCGAGGAGGTCTACAGGATCCAGGTGCAGGGCCTGGCGACCCGCCTGCGCGGGACATCCATCGAGAAGGTTGTGATCGGCGTATCGGGTGGGCTCGACTCAACGCAGGCCCTGATCGTGGCCGCCCGCACGATGGACGAACTCGGCTTGCCGCGCGCCAACGTTCTCGCTTACACGATGCCCGGCTTCGCCACCAGCAAAGTGACCCTCGACAATGCCCGCCGACTCATGCGAGTGCTCGGAGTGACCACGGAGGAGATCGACATTCGGCCCTCGGCGACCCAGATGCTGCGTGATCTGGGGCATCCAGCGGCGAGCGGCGCGGCCGTCTATGACGTCACCTATGAGAACGTGCAGGCGGGCGAGCGCACATCGCACCTCTTCCGGCTCGCCAACCATCATCGTGCACTCGTCGTTGGCACCGGCGATCTCTCCGAGCTCGCGCTGGGCTGGTGCACCTACGGGGTCGGCGACCAGATGTCCCACTACAACGTCAACGCGTCCGTGCCGAAGACGCTCGTCCAGTTCCTCATCCGCTGGGTCGCGGACGCGGATGAGCTCGGGGAGGAAGCGGGCGAAGTCTTGCGTGGAGTACTCGACACTGCGATCTCCCCGGAGCTGATCCCGGTGGGAGAGGATGACTCGCGGCGCCCGATAGAGGACAGCGAGAGCGTCATCGGGCCGTTCGAGCTTCAGGACTTCTTCCTCTACTACACCTTGCGATTCGGCTACCGGCCGAGCAAGGTGGCGTTCCTCGCCCACCACGCCTGGCACGACGCCCGCCTTGGTCGCTGGCCGGACCTGATCCCGGAAGAGCACCGCAACGAGTACTCGCTTGCCGCAATCAAGCGTTGGCTGGCGGTCTTTCTGGAGCGCTTCTTCGAGACCAGCCAGTTCAAGCGCTCCGCGATGCCGAACGCGCCGAAGGTCGGCTCCGGCGGCTCGCTTTCGCCGCGCAGTGACTGGCGAGCGCCGAGCGATGCCTCGGCGGCGGTGTGGCTCGCTGAGCTCGAACAGAACGTCCCCACGGCACCGTAGTTCCCCACGGCAGTCATCCAGGCCTCGGATCGCCTCGACCTCGGCAAGGTCCGCAACCTGCTTGGAACCAGCAGAGCGAATCTCCGACTCGCGACCGAGCACCAGATGGGCGCTGATTTCCCGAAGTTAGAACTCGGCACGGTTCCGCCGCTGGGCGAGATGCTTCCGGTGCCGAAGATCGTGAATCCGCACGTGCTCGAGCACGATCGCGTGCTGTGCAACGGCGGTGACCACGCCCACTCAGTCCTGCTCGACCCCAACGACATCGTGCGGGCATCTGACGCACGGGTGGAGGACGTTTGCGAGGACTAGGTCGCCAGCCGGCCGCCACGAGCACGACCGGTTAACGACTTTCGCCCAGGCCCAACGGATCGCTTTCGGCCCCCCGCGGCAGGACCATGACCGGACACAGAGCCGATCGCATCAACTTCGCCGAGACGCTACCGAGCAGCGTCCTCCGCAGCGGTCCGTAACCCCGGGAACCGACGAGCAGCAGATCGAAGTCCTGGGCGGCCTCGGCAATCAGCTTCGCCGGCATCCCCTGCATGATTCGAGGCTCGGCTTCAAGCGCCTTCGGGACTTGCGCCAGTGCCTTGTCCAGCAGGCGCTGCGTCTCCTTGTATTCGGCGCTCTCGTACTCACCTACGGTGAGGAATGCGAATGCGGCGGCCTCACCGTAGTGCGGAGGCTCGGCGACCCCAACCACGGTGAGCGAGGCGTGTGCCCGTTCGGCGAGGGCGATCGCCGTTCGCAGGGCAGCCGACGACTCGGACGAGCCATCGAAGGCCACCCCGATGCGACGTAGGCCGGGCTCCTTCTCGCCTTGGCCGTAGCCCTGTGGGGCGACGGCGATTGGGCACGGGGCGCCCGAAAGCAGCCCCTCACCGACGCTGCCAAGGAGGATCCTGCCGACTGGCCCGCGATGCGCCGAGCCAAGTGTGATCAGAAGCGGCTCCTCCTCCTCGCAAAGGTAGTGGAGAGCCCGGGCCGCAGATTCATCGATGATCGCTCTGGTCTCGACTTCGAGTTCCGAGAGCAGGTCGGCGGCGACATCGAGAAGCTTTTCAGCCTCGCGCTCGAGTCCCCGTCGCAGGTCCTCATCGATCAGCAGGTGTTCCGGATACTGGACAACGGTGGCGATCAGGGCGCCCGCGTCGAGAGTGTGGGCGAGCTGGGCCCCAAGGGCGAGGGCGTCGGTGGCGCCCTCCGAACCGTCAAACCCGATCACGATCGTCCGAGCCACGCCCTACGTCGTCCTCCATCTCCAGCACGAGGCCATCGTCACTTCCGCTGGACCATAGACGCAGACGCGCGCCGGTGACAGTGTCAATCAGCCGGTCCGTAGTTATCCGACCGCCAAATACCGAGTCCCATACGGATGACGGCGACAGGCTGGTCGAGCAGGCTGGCCCTGTCAACCACAAAAGGAGGAGCAGATGGCAGTCGCCAAGATCATCGAGCTCACGGCAGAGTCAGATGACAGCTTCGAGGACGCCATTCGCCAGGGCATCGGCAAGGCCTCGGAGACGGTTCACAACATCCAGGGGGTTTGGGTCAAGGAACAAAAGGTCAAGGTCGATGACGGCGAGATCAGCGCCTTTCGCGTGGATCTGAAGGTGACCTTCGTTCTCGACTGAGCGAGCGGCCCTACTGCCTATCCATTGCCAGCCATGACCGAGCGAGTACTGGTCGATCACGACGCATTGCTAGCCATGACCAAGCGAGTACTAGTCCATCACGACCGCCGTCAGGAGTCGCGGACGCAAGCGGCGACGGTAGGCCTGGGCCTCGCGGAAGCCGTGCGCCGTGAGGCCGAGCCTCTGACCGGTGGGCCCAACGACTACGACTCGCTTCTCGAGTTAGTCGGTGACGCGCGCTTCGTCCTCATCGGGGAGGCGTCGCATGGAACGCACGAGTTCTATCGCGAGCGCGCGCTCCTGACCCGCCAGCTGATCGAGGAGTGCGGGTTTGGCGCCGTGGCGGTCGAGGCCGACTGGCCGGATGCCTACCGGGTCAACCGCTACGTACGCGGTGCCCGAGAGGACGGCGACGCCGAGGAGGCGCTGCGCGGCTTCGAGCGTTTTCCCTCTTGGATGTGGCGCAACGCCGACGTCCTGGACTTCGTGGGTTGGCTGCAGGCCCACAACGAGCGTCGTACAGCCGGAGCCCCACGCGTGGGCTTCTACGGTCTGGACCTCTACAGCCTCTACGCCTCCGTCGACGCCGTGATCGGCTATCTCGACAAGATCGATCCGGCGGGGGCAGCGCGGGCGCGCGATCGCTATGCGTGCTTCGAGCAATTCGGTGGCGAGAGCCAGGCGTACGGCTACGCGGCAAGCATGGGGATCAGCGATTCCTGCCGAAGGGGAGTGATGGAGCAGCTCCTCGAGCTGCAGCGGGCGGCGTCCGTCTACGCGCGGCTGGACGGCCTGGCGGCCGAGGACGAGTTCTTCTATGCGGAGCAGAACGCGCGCCTGGTCGCCAATGCCGAGGAGTACTACCGATCGATGTTCTCGACCCGAGCGTCGTCCTGGAACCTTCGCGATCGCCACATGGCCGACACGCTCGACCAGCTTGCCGCCCATCTGGATCGCCACAACGGCCGCACGCGGATCGTCGTCTGGGAGCACAACTCACACGTCGGCGATGCTCGGATGACGGAGATGAGCCAACGCGGCGAGTTGAACGTTGGCCAGCTCACTCGCCAGCGCAGCGGCGAAGATGCGGTCCTGATCGGGATGACGACTTACGGGGGGACGGTCACCGCTGCCTCAGACTGGGGCGGACCGTCGGAGCGCAAGCGGGTTCGACCGGCGCTTCCCGAGAGCTACGAAGCGATCTTCCACGAGACGGGCGTCGGTCGGTTCGCCCTGCGTCTGGACCGCGGCGAAGCCGCCGTACAGCTGCGCCATCCGCGGCTCGAGCGGGCGATCGGGGTCATCTACCGGCCACAGACCGAGCGCGCCAGCCACTACTTCGGCTCGCGGATCGCGGGCCAGTTCGACGCGGTGATCCACCTCGACGAGACCCGAGCGGTTGAGCCCCTAGAGCGGACCGCCGCCTGGGACACCGGCGAACCCCCGGAGACCTACCCGACCGCGCTTTGACAGCCGAGGAGCTGAGGTCCGGGGTCAAGGTGTCCGCGGAGGCGCCGACCGCGCCCGAGTGCCGATCGAGCGCATGGTCGCCATCGGCTGGATCCGTAGTTCACCCCCGCCGGATTACCGCGGTCTGCACCGATTCGACGTCGTCCCATCGCGCCTAATGTTTGACAGCGATGGCTCTCTTCGATCACCACCTGCTCCGAGTTGCCTTCACCGATCGGCGGGAGGCGGGGCGGAAGCTAGCCGAGCGGCTGGAGCACCTGCGTCCCACCGATCCGGTCGTGCTGGCCCTCCCCCGCGGAGGAGTGCCCGTTGCCTACGAGGTCGCGCGGAAGCTCGACGCACCGCTCGACGTCATCCTGGTTCGCAAGCTCGGGGCTCCGCTTCGACCCGAGTACGGCGTTGGAGCCATCGCCGAGGGGGGCGTGAAGATCGTCGATCGTCGGGCCCTCGCGGCACTGGGACTCGAGCGCAGTGACCTCAACGCGATCATCGCCTATGAGCAGGAGGAGCTCGAACGTCGACAGCGTCTTTACCGCGGCGATCGCCCGCCGATCTCCCTGGCCCGACGCACTGTGATCCTCGTCGATGACGGCGTGGCGACCGGGGGCACCGCAGTCGCAGCAGCCCGGGCTGCACGCCAGCGCGGTGCGGCCCGGGTGGTCCTGGCTGTCCCGGTCGGCCCGCCGGGGGCCGAACGCCGCTTCACCGGCGTGGTCGACGAGTTCATCTGCCTTGAGACCCCTCTGGGATTCTTCGCGGTTGGCGCCTACTACCGGGACTTCGGTCAGACAAGCGACGCGGAGGTGCGGGAGCTGCTGGCCGCAGCGCTCGAGCGGTCGGACGATCGGGCCACGGCGGCCGTCGCGAGCGATCCCCCGCGCGCCAATGGCGGGCTCGACTGGACCCAGCTTAGGCGCGACGCGATCTCGATTTCAGCCGCTGGGGTCCACCTCGATGGCGATCTGCGCCTCCCGCCCAACCCCGGAGGTCTCGTCATCTTCGCCCATGGAAGCGGCTCGAGCAGGCTCAGTCCCCGAAACCTCCAGGTCGCAAGCGCCCTGAACGCGAGCGGGCTCGCCACGTTGCTCTTCGATCTGCTCACCGACTCAGAGGCCGTCCAGCGGGAGAACGTCTTCGACGTAGCGCTTCTTGCTGGGCGCCTGGTGGCCGCGACGCGCTGGGCTCACGGCGACAGCGACGTCGGCGAGCTTCCGGTTGGGTACTTCGGCGCCTCGACGGGAGCTGCCGCTGCCCTCTGCGCCGCCGCCGAGCTCGGCGACGACATCCGGGCGGTGGTCTCCCGCGGGGGTCGGCCTGACCTCGCGGGATCCTGCTTGGCCGAGGTGCTCGCGCCTACGTTGCTCATCGTCGGCGGGAATGACTCGGCGGTGCTCGGGCTCAACGAGGTGGCCGCTCGGCACATGACCTGCCTGCATGAGATCGAGGTGGTTTCCGGCGCCACGCACTTGTTCGAGGAGCCGGGTGCGTTGGAGCAAGTGACCCAGCTGGCGAGCGACTGGTTCGCGACTCACCTGACCGGCGTTCCGTCGGGGTCGGAGGCCCCGGTCTGAGGAGGGCCACCTCAGAGGCCGCCGCTACTTCGTGCGCCGCGCGAATCAGTGATTTCCCGCAGCAAGGGCGCGCCTTTTGGCGGATGCCGCGAGCCGCGAGCGGTCGTACGGTCCGAGCGTGGCCAACTCACCTGGAAGTTCGGCATCCCGCGTGCGGGACGAGATTCAAGTCGGCGAGATCATGCATCCGGGAGTCATCTTCTGCATTCCCCAGGCTCCGCTTCGAACCGTGGCTCAGATCATGGCTCAGCGACGCATTCATGCGGTGGTCGTCAGCGATCTCGACATGCCCGTGTGGAAGCACAGATGGGGCGTGATCTCCGACCTCGATCTGATCCGAGCCTTTGGCTCCGACGTGCACCGTGTCACCGCAGCTGAAATCGCAAGCGAAGAGCCTGTGACAGTGGACGTTGAGGAGCCGCTTGCGGCAGCTGCGCGGGTCATGGCCGAGCACAGGGTGATGCACCTGATCGCCGTCGAGGGCGATCCCGCGCGGGCGGTCGGCGTCGTATCGACGCTCGATCTGGCTGGGGTGATGGCGGAGTCTCGAGAGTGAACGCGGGTCAAGAGGAAATGGCGATGCGAAAGATCGTGGTTGGCTTCGACGGCAGCGATGAGTCACGCGACGGGCTGCGACTTGCCCGCGCGCTCGCCCTCGGCACCGGCGCCGAGCTGATTGTCGCCTCTGCATTCGGACCGATTCTCGCTGGACCGGGGGTCGACCCACAGGCGTTGGAGTCCGAGTACTTCACGGACGTCTTCGCGAAAGCGGAGGATGAGCTGGGGGGCACGAGCTTTGAGCGCCGTGAGCTGCGTGAGGTGTCCGCTCCGCGCGGCCTCGGTCAGCTCGCCGAGGAGGAGGGCGCAGACGTGATCGTCATCGGCTCGGCTCATCGGGGAAAGGTGGGCCGGGTCCTTTTCGGCAGCGTCGGCGAGCGCCTGCTCTACGGGGCTCCGTGCGCGGTCGCCGTGGCCCCGCGCGGATACGCCGGATGTGAGCATCTGGGGAAGGGAACGATCGGCGTCGCCTACGACGGCAGCCCGGAGTCTCAGTTGGCGCTCGAGGGCGCGCTCGCGCTTGCCACGCTCCTCGGCGGCGAGCTGCGCCTGATCACCGTCGTCTCGGATTGGTCCTTCGTTCTCGTCCACCCACAAGCGAGCGACGCATATATGGACATGGTGAGCGGCCACTATCGCGACATCCAGAACGCCGCCCTAGAGAGGGTGGGCGACGCGCCCAAAATCGAGACCGTGCTGGAACAGGGCGAACCGGCAGCCGCGCTCACCGCATCTGCGGTCGACCTGGATCTATTGGTTATCGGGTCGCGGGGCTATGGGCCGCTGCGCAGGACACTGCTGGGAGCCGTCTCTGCCAAGGTGATGCGGACATCTCCATGTCCGGTGGTCGTGGTGCCACGCGGCGCCGCGGACCAGTGACAGGACCGCCCGGGATCCGAGCGATCTGCGAGTGAGCGCGGTTTCGCTTCAACGAAGGAGGAACACATGACAAGCGAAAGGGAATCGGAATTGCGGGCGAAGCCGGGTGATCGTTTCGTCGTTCGTGGCCACCATCTCGGTGAGCCGGATCGCGACGGCGAGATCATCGAGGTCTTGGGTGAGGACGGTGAGCCTCCGTACCGCGTCCGCTGGGAAGACGGACACACATCCGAGGTCTTTCCCGGCTCCGACGCATTCGTTCAGCGCTTCGGCCACAAGTGAGAACCCGTGGCGACTAGAAAGCGCGTTCGGCCAGCGGCCTTTGGCGACATCGTCTGCGCCGTCAACGGCAGCCGGGGAAGCGCCGAGGCGGCTCGCCAGGCAATCGCGTTGGCAGGGCCGGGCAGCGCGCTCACGTTCATCGCCGTGTTCTATGCCACCGGAACCGGCCTGGCCGAAACAGCCGGGCTCGGCGAGAAGCGCGCCCGTAAGGCCCTCGACGAAGCCGCTGGATTGGCGCACAGGACCGGTGTCTCAGCGGCGACCAAGCTGCGTCGGGGGCGCTCCCCCAACCAGGTACTGCTCACAGAGAGCAAACGGCACGAACTGATGGTCCTCGGCAGTCACGGTGGCTCACGCGCCGGCGGCATTCTGCTTGGGAGCACGGCGACCAGGGCCACCCACGATGCCTCGCGTGCGTTACTCGTCGCCCGTCGGCCCGTCGGAAGATGGCGCGATTTCCCCACGGGCATTCTCGTCGCGACAGACGGCTCCGCGGGTTCCTGGGCAGCCACACGAGCTGCTGGCCGGATCGGCCGCGCGCGCGGGTCACGGATCGTGGTCCTCCACGTGCCCAACGAGGCCCCAGAGGAGCGGCGCGAGGTCGTAACCGAGCAAGCCGCAGCGATTCAGGAGCTCACAGGCGCGAAGCCGACCGTCACCGACGGTGGCGGTCAGGTTGCCGAGCGGATCGTCGATACGGCTCGCAGCGAGCGATGCTCTTTGATCGCCATCGGTCGCAGAGGGCTGACTGGAATACGTGCACTTGGCAGCGTCAGCGAACGGGTTGTGCACCAGGCTCGGTGCTCGGTTCTGGTGGTGCCGCCCAAGGCAGACAGCGCAAGAGCGTCGTGAAGTGCCGCCGGCCGGTGAGTAGGCTGGCGAAGAGAGCGGAAGAAGGAGCTTGATGTGACACGAACACAGATCGAAGGCAGCTATCGGCTCCCGTCGTTTGAGAACGCGCGGGTCGCTGATGCGATGCACCCAGGCCTGGTCTCCTGCACGCCCGAAACTCCGCTTCGCACCGTGGCCCAGATCATGGCCGAGCACCACATCCACTCGGTGGTAGTCGCCGGTGTCGATTCCCCGGGCTCGGGACGTGACTGGGGGGTTGTCACGGACGTCGACCTCCTTCGCGCCTCGTCTGCGGACCTGGACACCCAGGTAGCACGTGACCTCGCCGCAACCGAGCTTCCGGTCGTCGATTCCGATGCGACACTGGCTCAAGGGGCCCACGTGATGGCCGACCATGAGGTGAGCCATCTGATCGTCGTCGACGACGATCGTGCTGTTGGAATCCTCTCCAGCCTGGACGTCGTCGGCATCCTGGCCTGGGGCCGCGCATAGAGGTCAATCGCCCCGCAGCGGGCGGATTCCCACGTTGTCAGACGACCCGAAGGATCGCGGCGAGGGGGCAGGTCTCACGGCATCCCTGGCAGGCGAGCTTGGCCTCGGGCCGGACGCCCGCGAACTGGTCGCGGGCCTGCTTCGCCTGGGAGTTCCCGCCGACGATATCCGTCGCGCCGCCGAGCAAGGCCGTGTCGAGGACGCGATCTTCGATCAAGTCCTCGACCCAGAGCGTGAGGAGCGAACGGTGAGTCCGGCTGAGGTCGAGTCCGCCGGCGGCCTGTCGGTAGGCGAGACGCGGAACCTGATGAGGGCGTTCGGCCTGCCCGCGCCGGACGCGGACGATGCGTGCCTGTCCCCGGAGGAAGCCAAGGCCTTTACCGACCTTGGCCGTCTCAGCGAGCTATGGCCGCCTGAGATTCGCCGAGAAGTAGGACGCGTCTACGGTCGTGCACTGACGCGGATCGCGCAGACCGAGGTCCACCTGTTTCGCTCGCGAGTTGAGCCGTGGCTGCGCGAGACAAGCCCGAGTCCGCTGGATGCGCTGATCGCGGTTCGCCAGGCTTTCGCTTGGCTTCTGCCCCTGACCGACCCGCTGCTGGTCGGGGTTCACCGTCGAAAGCTCGAGCAGGAGCTAACACAGGCCGCGGTCTGGGCGGTCGAGTCAGAGGCCGAAGGCCTGGTTCCTGGCTCGCGGGAGGTATCGCTGCTCTTCTGCGACCTGTGTGCCTTCACCGCCTATGCCGACGCCCGCGGCGACGCTGCGGCGCTCGAGGTGATCGAGCGCTTCGGCGAAGCCGTTGACGAGTGCCGGGGAGAGCATGGGACTTTTGTCAAGAGGCTCGGCGACGGTTACATGCTTGCCTACCCGAAACCGCCGGAGGCGGTAACGGCTATGTTGCGAATCGCTGCTGCGATGCGCGATGTGGATGGCATCGAGGTTCATGCCGGGATTCACCATGGAGTCGCGGTGTTTCGCGACGGCGACTACTTCGGCCGCGCCGTCAACCTCGCGGCGCGGCTTCTCGGCTCGGCCGGGGCCGGGGAGATCATGGCCAGCGAGGATGTGGCGAGGGCCACGGCCGAATACCCCTGGCGAGATCGAGGCCCGACGCACCTGCGAGGCTTTGCGAAGCCTGTTGACGTCTATGCGCTCGAGCCGCCAGGTCGCGACTAGGCAATCGAGGTATGCCGATGTCGGTCAACCCTCGCAGATGTCGCCTACGCGGCCTCCGGCCAGATCCGCGAGATCGCGAGGGTTGATCAGCATCGAGTGTCGGTGATCGCCCGCGTTGCAGAGGATGCGATCGTGTTCGAGTAGCCGCTCGTCGATGGCTTCGGGCACACTCAGCAACGCACCCAGAGGAGGCAACGCCCCGATCTCCAACGTGGGGAAATCTTCGGCCATCTCCTGCTCGGTGGCGAAGCGCAAGTCCCGACCGGCGTCGATTAGACCGCGGAGCTTCTTCAGATCGAGCCGCTCCGAGGCGGGGATCACGGTCAGCCGATAGCCTCGCCGGTCCCGCAGCAAGACGCTCTTGGCCGCGTCATGCGGGGCCACACCGGTGGCCCGGGCCTCTCCCGCCGCCGAGAACGATCGATCGTGCTCAAACAGCTTGTACCCAACGTTGTGCTCGTCGAGGTAGTGCGTGATCAGATTGGTTGATGATTTCTCCTGCTCTTGGGCTGAGACCGGCGCGTGCACCTTTACCCCTTTTCGCGTGTTCCGTTGCTTTGGAGCAAGAGTATTTTCGACGCGTCAACAGGGCATCGGGGCAAACCCCGCGGCTACCAGTGGGAGAAACTACGGACCGACAAGCGCCTGAGACTCGTCACCTCGACCATCAGTCGCGGCCGGGCCGGCTCTCGCTGAGGGCGCGATTAGCCAAGTCCTCGACGTCCACGACCTCGGCTGCGACCGGTTGATCCGTTCGGATCGCCGCGCGGCGGTCGGCCGGAACCTCATCCAGCGGCTCGAATCTAGACAGCTGCGCCTCGACGATGGCGGTGTCGGCATCGGAGACCCCCCGGGCAGCGCCCACCCTCGCCTGCGCCCGCTCAAGGAGCACCTCCGACGGCGCCTGACACTCGGCGAACAGCATCGGCGCCGACGACGCCCCGTATCCCGCCGCGAAGGCCAGCCGACGGTCCGCGCGGTGGAAGGTCGCGTCGACGATGGCACCGCCCCGCCGCTCGACCTCCAAGGCCGCAAGCCGGCCAAGCTCCTCGTACGTCCGGAGCGTGAACTCCTCGCTGTAGTGCTCGGGAGATCCCCGCTGGGTCGGCGCAAGGCCGGCGAGCCCCTTCCGGACAACGTCGGAATTCAAGTGCTGCAGGCCTGACTGGGCGCTGAGCCTCGCGGCCAGGGCAGTCTTCCCGCTCGCCGCGACGCCACACACGGCAATCACGATCGGCAGACGGGCTCTCCAGGCGAGCCGATGGCCGAGCTCGAACAAGGTCCGCGCGTCGTGCTGCTCGCGTTCGCGTCTCGGGTCGTTTTCCGGCAGCTCCGCCACGCGGAGACACGTCACCTTCGCCCGGACCCAGGCGCGGTAGGAGCCATAGAAGTAGAGGAGTGCGTCGTCGCCAGCGTCGCCGCCCGCGTCCCGGTAGGCGCTCACGAGGCTCGCGCTTGACTCCTCCTGCGCGAGGCGAGCGAGATCCATGACCAGGAACGCAAGATCCGCCGCCACATCGATCCACCGCAGCGCCGGGTTGAACTCGATGCAGTCGAAAATGGCGACATCGTCATCCACGATCACGTGCTCGGCGCGCAAGTCGCCGTGGCAGTCACGGACCAGTCCCGCCTCAGCTCGGGCCGAGATCTGATCACGTCGTGCGGCGAGGAACGCCGTGGTGAAACGCTCGGCCGCAAGCAGGCGATCTGGTGCGAGTGCCGGCGGGCCGACGTCGCCGAGGGTCTCGTGGTTCTCCTCGAACGGCTCCAGCAGTACGGCGAGATCGCGGGCCTGAGGCCGGGGCTTCATCCGCTGTGAGATGAAAGCGCGGCAATTCTGCCGGCAACTGCGTCGACGTCCTCCTCGGTCAGCGCATCGCGCACCGCCAGGCTGGCGAGCGTGCGCTCCTCCGGGATCCGGCGCATCCTGACCGCGTACTCGACCGCCCCCGGCTGCTCATCCGCCACGAGGTACAGGTCGTCCTCGCGGCGGACGAGGAGTCGACTCCGAGGTAGTACGCGGGCGCGAGCCGATGATTGAGGCGCACCTCCTCGCGGCACATCTCAAGCCGTCGTTCGAGGCGGCCATAGTCGAGGAACGGCAGCACCAGCGGCTCCTTCACCTTGTAGGCGAGCTTGCCGGCGAGGAAGACCCAGGAAATATGCGTCTCGCGGAGCTCGACCCGCTCCGGGCGATAGGGATAGAAGCCCGGATCGAGCATCGCCGCGACGATCTCGCTTGAGAGCTGATCGGCCATGCCTCGATCATCTCGCAGCCCAACGAACGCGGGGTCCGTAGTTGCCCCTAGAAAGAGTTCCGGATCTGCACGGATGCAGGCGGCATCGATTTCGGGGATGCTTGAAGTGTCTTCGAGAGCGAGGCGCAGGTGATGATCGAAACGGGATCAAAGGCCAAAGACACAGGTAACGTCGAACGCAGCCAAATCCGTCGCGGGGGCGGCCCTCCGCTTCCGGAGGCCCGGCCTCGAGCGCGCCGCCTTCCCCTACCGAGCGGACACCTCGATGACTTGACTGCGCGCGACGTGATGACGCCGGGCGTGATCGGGATCGTCGAGGACGCTTCGCTTCGCCAAGGCTTCAGAAGCATGGTCGCTCACCGAAAGCACGCCATCCTCGTGCTGGGACGCACCAACGGTCATCCACTTGGGTGGATCACCGATCGCGGACTGCTCTCACAGCTCGAGGGCGAGCATCCGCTGAGCCCGGTCCGCGATGCGATCACGGAGGACGCGGTCAGCGTGACGCCCGGGACGACCGCCCGTGAGATGGCGATCAAGCTCTCGCACGCGGGAACGTCGCACCTAGTCGTGGTCCCGGCGGCGGGACACGTACCCGAGGGCGTGGTCTCGGCGCTTGACCTCGTCGCCATCGCGAGCACGTAGCCTCGACGCGTGACCCTGGATTCTCCTCAGTGCTCGGTGGCGGTCTTTGCGCCGTCGCCGCTGCTCACGGTGACGGTGGAACACGGACCAGACGATGCGCTGGAAGTCCACCTACATGCGGGTGGCCAGGGATTTTGGGTTTCGCGGATGACTGTCGCGTTGGGAGCCAGGACCATTCTCTGCGCCCCGCTCGGCGGTGAGTCGGGCTCGGTCTTGCTGCCCAGAATCGAGGACGAGGGGGTTGAGGTGCGAAGCGTCCGTTGCCGAGGCGCCAACGCCGCCTACGTGCATGATCGCCGCGACAGCGACCGCGTCGTGATCGCCGAGACACAGAGTCCACAGCTCTTGCGACACGAGCTCGATGAGCTCTACGGCGTTGCGGTGACGACCGGCCTCGACGCCGACATCACCCTGCTCACCGGGCCTCACAACGAGGCGGTCTTGCCGGGCGACTTCTATCGGCGACTGGCTGCAGACCTGCGCGCGAACAGCCGACCGGTGATCGCGGATCTGACCGGCGCGCCGCTCGAATCGGCGCTGGAGGGGACGGTCGACCTGCTGAAGATGAGCGACGAGGAGGTCGTTGCCGGCGGGTATGCCGCGAGCCGGGAGGCCGCCGAGCTCGTCCCGGCATTGGAAGCGCTGCGGGGCGCTGGCGCGGACAACGTGCTCATATCGCGCGGCGCCGAGCCGGCGCTGGCATCGGTCGATGATCGCCTGCTCGAGATCGCCGGCCCTCGCTTCTCCCCGCTCGATCCTCATGGAACCGGCGATTCCATGTTCGCGGCGATCGGCGTGGCTCTCGGCAGCGGTCGCGGGATGATCGAAGCGCTGCGCCTGGCGGTCGCGGCGGGTTCGTTGAACGCGACCCGTCGCGGCCTCGGCTCCGGCCACCAGGCGGAGATCGACCGCATCCTCGCCCGGGTCGAGGTCAAGCCCATGACACTTCGCCCGGATCATTCCAACTCCGGTCAGGCGCTGCGCTCGACCAGAGCTTCCTGAACGACTGCAAGCAGCGGGTCCCTGAGATTCGGCGTGGAGGCGATCGTGAAGGCCGACCCGACGGAGTAGGGCGAGCCATCGAAGTCGTAGACCTCTCCCCCCGCCTCGCGAACCAATAACACACCGGCGCTCACATCCCAGGGCAAGTTGGAGAGCATGAGCGTGGCGTTCAAATGCCCCGCGGCAAGCCAGGCGAGGTCGAGGCTGGCCGACCCATGGACGCGGATCCGCAGGGCCCGCAAAGCGAGGAGTCGCATGATCTCCATGTGAACGGCGTTCTCGGTCGACGACTTGGTGCCCACCGCGAAATCGGCGAACCCGATCATCGCGTCGTCGAGGCCGTCGACCTCTGAGACGCTGAGGCGCCTGCCGTTCATGAAGGCTCCCATGCCAGCGCGGGCGACGTAGCGTTCACCGAGCAGAGAGAGGTCGACGATCCCAAGCGTCGGCTGACCGCCCTCGATCAAGGCAAGTGAGATCCCACACAGCGGACTCGCCTTGCTGAAGTTGACGGTGCCATCGATCGGGTCGAGGACCCACATGGCATCGGCCTCGGCGGGGCTTAGCCCCTCCTCTTCGCCGAGAAAGGCAATCTCCGGATCGACTTCGCGAAGCGCCTCCCTGATCGCGCGTTCGATCTCGATGTCGACCGCGGTCGCGTAATCGCGATCGCCCTTGGCGATCATCGCCCGGTAATGGGAGCGCCCGCGCCGGATCAGATCGGCACCGACGTCAATCGCTCGCTCGGCGGCGAGCAGGGTCGCCGTGGAAACGCGGGACATCAATGGTCCCGGGCGACACTCGCGACTGCCATCTCGGCCTCCTGCACTCGTTGATTGCCAGGGCGATCATCGCCCAGTAGTTCGCGGCGGTCAACCAGTCCGTAGTTCCCCCGACACCAATCGCGTGGTTTCCCTCGTTGGCGGGCTGGCTAGGGCATGCATACGATCGTTCCCATGATCGATAGGTGCGTGAGGTAGGAGATATGGGCGGGAAGGCTTGGCGAATCGGAAGTCTGGCCGGAATCCCAATCGGGATCAGCCCTCTGTGGCTCGTGATCGTCGGCTTGATCACGTGGTCGCTCGGGGCCACGTATTACCCGGACCAGATTCAGGGCATTGCCCCGGGGCCCGCTTACCTGTTGGGGCTCGTCAGCGCGCTCCTGCTCTTCGCCAGCATCCTCCTGCACGAGCTCGGTCACGCGATCGTCGCCCGGCGCCGCGGCGTTCGGATTGAAGGCATCGATCTGTGGCTGTTGGGCGGCGTATCGAAGCTCAAAGACTCGCCGCACGCCCCGGGCGACGAGCTTCGCTACGCGATCGCCGGTCCCGCGGTGACACTTGTCATCGTGACGCTGTTCGGGGCGCTGTCTGCGGCGCTTCCCACGAACGCTCCCGAGGCGCTCAAGGCGCTGATCGAATACCAGTTCTTCGTCAACGCGGCAATCCTCGTGTTCAACCTCATCCCGGCGTTTCCGCTCGACGGCGGAAGGATTCTCAGGGCGTTGATCTGGCAGCACCAGGGCGATATGGGACGCGCGACGCGGTCGGCCGCCAGGATCGGCCGAGGCTTTGGCTACGGCTTCATCGCACTGGGCCTGCTGGCAACGCTGATGGGCGCGCTCGGGGGATTGTGGCTGGCGCTGATCGGCGGCTTCCTGCTTCTGGCTGGCCGGGCGGAGGAGGGTCAACAGGAGATCGAGGCGTCGTTGGCCGGCCACGAGGCCGGCGAGCTGATGTCGTTTCCTGCGATCACCACTCCCGCCGAGATGACGGTCGAGGATGCGGTGCCCTCATTCTTCGCCCGCCACCGGTACCGCTCGTTTCCAGTCACGGATGGCGGCGTGGTCGTGGGATTGGTGACGATCGATCACGTCGAGGAAATGACGCCGCAGGAGCGCCATCAGCCGCACCGTCGGCGAGATCGCCGAGCGCGACCCTGAGCTGTTCATCAACGAGCACGCCGACATCGCGGCGCTGCTCAGGCGCCCCGCGTTCCAACGTATCGGGCGTGCCATTGTCCTCACCGAGGAGGACGGCGTCGGGATCCTCTCCGCAACCGAGGTAGCTCGGTCTCTGAGATCCGCGCGCCTGACGGCGAGTGCTCCAACGCATGGCTCCCACGCAGGGGTCGCGGCACGCTAGCCGCCGTTTGCAGCGCCGCCCCGCGGAACGACGACTGCGGGACAGGCCGCGCCGTGGACCACCGCCTCGGAGACGCTGCCCAGAAGGACGCTCCGCACGGGCCCGTAGCCGCGTGACCCGATCAGCAGCAGGTCAAGGCCGAGCTCGCTCTCGGCGACGAGCGTCGTGGCGGGGTCCCCTGAGCGAAACCGTGGCTCCGCCCGCAGCTCGGTGGGCAGCGGCCGCACCGCCTCTCGCAGAGCTTCCTGTAGCTGCTCGTAGGCCGTCGAAGGATGAGCCTGCACGGCCGCCCCGCTCGGTGGCGCTGGACCGGCGTAGACGGAAATGACGCGAAGCGCGGCACTCGCCGCCCTGCCGAGTTTGATCCCTAGTTCCAGGGCGCCGTGAGATTCGGGCGAATCATCGAAGGCGATGCCGATGACGCGTGGCTCCCCTGGGGTCTGCTGCGCATATCCGCGCGGGGCAACGGCGATCGGGCACGGGGCCCCCTGCAGCAAGCGCTCGCCGACGCCTGTCGGGAGGATGTGCACCGCTCCCGCGCGTTGGATCGCGCCGAGCACCAGCATCGCCGCACTGCGCGACTCGGCCAACTCGTGGAGGACCCGAGCCGGAGAGTCGCCGACCTGTAGCTCAGCGGCAGGGGCTTCCCCCTTCATGGGCTGATCGCCGACCGTGGCCTCATCGCGCTCCTGGCCCTCGGAGACCACTCGCACCCGGGTCAGCTGAGCGCCCAGAAGGGGCGCCAGCAGCTCGGCGAGGGCAAGAGCATCGCGCCCCTCCTCGCGACCGTTATCTCCGACGATGATGAGGCTCAACTTGGCAAGTCTGGCAGCCCTGACGCGGACAGTCCGAGACCAGATTCAGTAGATCCCACGGACGTAACTCGAGCCCCGATCTCGATGCTGCATCTGCAAGCCGCGACGTCAACCGAAGGAGGCTCTGTTGACGCAGTTGCTCGACACGAATCTTGAGGACGTTCACGTTGCCCGCCGCCCACGAGACGGATTCCGTGAGCTAAGCGTCAGGAGCTTTGAGCGCGCCGAGTGGGCTGGTTGCTGCTTTTGAGCGGCTATCTATGGCCCCGGACAGTCACCTCGTCGTGGTCGGCCCGTCGACGAGCGCGGATCCGCCCGAGAGTGAGGAGCATGCGGTGCTCGCCGAGTTGCGCGAACAGCGGCTCGGTCTACCCGAGGACGTCCAACGGCGAGTCCATTTGGTCCAGCTCCCCATGGGCGATCGCGACGACAACGCGACCATGGTCAACGCGATTCAGCGACGTGCGGATGTCGTAGTCCATAAGCCCCTGCAGGAAGGCTTCGGTCTCTCGGCGGCCGAAGCGATGTGGAAGGCGCGTCCGGTGGTGGCGAGCCGGGTCGGAGGGATCCCCGAGCAGATCGTCGATGGCGAGAGCGGGATTCTGATCGACGATCCGCAAGATCAAGCGGCGTTCGCAACGGCGATCGATCGGCTGCTACAGGATCCGGGTCTCGGCCGCTCGCTCGGAGCGGCCGCTAGGACACGGGTCGCCGAGCGGTTCTCCATGATCGACCACCTCGCCGACTACCTGGAGGTGGTCGAGGGTCTACAAAGCCGCTGACTCGCGGCGCGATCGCGCCGCCCCGGCGACACTAAGGATGCCGGGTATGTCAACGGGCGAGACATCAGAGGAGCGCCATCTCGGCCGACCAGTGGCGACCCGGGCCTTGGTGGGCACGCTCCTCCTGGCCGTGGGCGCGATCGGCGTCTTCTACGTGCTGTTGCCGAACGTCGCCGGCCTTGATGACACCTGGAGTCGCATCAACCAGGGCGATCCATGGTGGCTGGGTCTTGCCTTCGTCCTGGAGCTCGCCTCGTTCGCCGGCTATCTGGCTCTCTTTCGCGCCGTCTTCGCACGCGATCAGGAGCGAATCGACTGGCGTGTCAGCTACGAAGTGACGATGGCAGGGCTGGCGGCCACGCGGCTCTTTGCGACCGCGGGCATCGGCGGGATCGTTCTCACCGTGTGGGCGTTGCGGCGCTCCGGAATGGCGGCGGCGACCATCAATCGCCGAATGACGGCCTTTCTCGTCCTCCTCTACGGCGTCTTCATGCTTGCGCTGGTGATCTGCGGAACCGGGCTTCACCTTGGGGTCTTTCCAGGTCCAGCGCCCTTCGGCCTGACCGTCATCCCGGCTGCCTTCGGCGTGGCGGTCATCGCCCTGGCGCTCGCGCTTAGCCTGATACCCCCCGATCTTGCCGAGCGACTGCGGAGTCCAGCCGCTGAACCCCGCTTCGCTGCGCGCTGGAGGGCAACCGCGGCCAGGGCATCGGCGATGCTTGCAGCAGGCGTTCGCACAGCCATTCACCTTGTCCGGCAGCGCCGCCTAGGACTCCTAGGCGCCCCCGCCTGGTGGGGGTTTGACATCGCGGTTCTGTGGGCTTCGTTTCAGGCCTTCGGCGAACCGCCGCCAACCGCCGTGCTGGTGATCGCCTACTTCACCGGGATGCTTGCCAACGCACTGCCCCTTCCAGGCGGCATCGGCGGCGTCGAGGGAGGAATGATCGGCGCCCTGGTCGGCTTCGGCGTACCGGGAGGTCTCGCACTCGTGGCGGTCCTCACCTACCGCGCCTTTTCGTTCTGGCTGCCGACGATCCCCGGCGCGATCGCCTACCTGCAACTACGTCGCACGATCCGAGGCTGGGAGGCGAGGCCAGCTCGCGGCTAACCCACTCCCGAACCGACCGCCAATTAGGCTGCTGGGGCGCAACCCGATGAAGGAGACCGCATGAACCGCGAGGCTGGCCGCGATGGTCCTGTTCTGTTTGCCTACGACGGGTCGGACGATGCCAAATTGGCGATCGAGCAGGCCGCTCGCTTGCTTCGTCCGGAGCGTGGAGCCCTCGTGCTCACTGTCTGGCAGCCGCTGCAGACCGTTCCTTTCTTCGGTGGCGTTGCGATGCCGATGGTCCCGTCCGAGGTGGCGGAGGCCGGCGCAAAGGAGGCCGAGGCGATCGCTCGGGAGGGAGCCAAGCTCGCATCGGCGGCGGGCCTCGACGCGGAGCATCTGGTCGAGGAGGGCTCTCCGATCTGGCATCGGATCGTCACTGTTGCGGACTCGCGCGATGCCGCGCTCGTCGTTCTGGGCTCGCACGGTCGAAGCGGGGTCAGCTACGCGGCCATGGGGAGCGTCGCGACTTCGGTCGCTCACCACATCGACCGCGCCGTGCTGATCACGCGCCTGCCCGAGCGCAGCGAGGCCGCCTGAACTGCGAGCCAAGGCCTGGCTGAGGGTCGGATAGCGCCTTGACCTCGAGCGCGGCGATTCAGGTAGGGCGCTTGAGGGTGATCCGCGGCGGCAACGTTGTGCTCGATCATCTCGACGCTCGAGTCGAGCGCGGCTCGGTGGTCGGGCTGCTCGGGCCGAGCGGGTGCGGGAAGACCACGTTGATCCGGGCGATCGCGGGGATACAGATCGTCGCTGGCGGCACCGTGTCCGTGCTCGGAGAGCCGGCGGGCGCCCCGTCTCTTCGCCACCGCTTCGCCTACATGCCACAGGCGCTGTCTGTCTACGCCGATCTCACGGTTGCCGAGAACCTGCGCTACTTCGGTCGGATCGTGGGCGCGGGATCGAGCCGCGTGGCGGAGACGCTGGAGGCGGTGGCGATGTCGGAGTTCGCCTCGCGTCCTATCTCCGGGCTCTCCGGTGGCGAGCGGGCGAGGGTGTCACTCGCGCTGGCACTTCTCGGCGAGCCCGAGCTGCTCCTTCTCGACGAGCCAACGGTGGGCCTCGACCCGGTGCTCCGCATGGAGCTATGGCAGACCTTTCACCGACTGGCGGAGGAGGGCGCGACGTTGCTGATCACAAGCCATGTGATGGACGAGGCCGATCGATGCGACGCGCTCCTGCTCATGCGCGATGGGGCGATCCTCGCCGAGGGCACTCCAGATGAGCTGCGCCGGCGCACGGGCGAGGACCGCTTCGAGGACGCCTTCCTCTCCCTGATCGAGACGAGCGGCCGGTGAGCCCGCGGGTGAGCGGTGCGACCGCGGCGCGAGTGTTGAGCCAGTTGCGTCGCGATCCGCGAACGGTAGCTCTGCTCCTGCTGGTGCCACCAGCCCTGCTGGTGATCCTCAAGTACGTGTTCGAGCAATCGCCGGAGAAGTTTGACTCCGTCGCACCGCCCCTTGTTGGCCTATTCCCCTTCATCACGATGTTCATCGTCACCTCGATCACGATGCTGCGGGAGCGCACGGGCGGCACGCTCGAGAGGCTGATGACCATGCCGCTCGCGAAGCTCGACCTGCTCGTGGGCTACGGCGGCGCGTTCGCCCTCGTGGCGGCCGTTCAGGCCGGGACCACCTCGCTGGTGGCCTTCGGCGCGCTCGGCGTCGATGTGGCTGGCTCGGTGCCTGGCGTGGTTCTCCTAGCGATCGGCAATGCCGTCCTGGGCATGTCGCTTGGGCTGTTCGCGAGCGCCTTTGCGCGGACGGAGTTCCAAGCGGTTCAGTTCATGCCTGCATTCGTCACGCCTCAGCTTCTGCTCTGCGGGCTCTTCGTCGCGCGCGATCAGATGGCCGAGGTCCTCCGGGTGATCTCGGCTGCGCTGCCCCTGACCTACGCGTTCGACGCGCTCGATCGCGTTGCCGGTGCTGGGCCTTTCGGAGCGCGCGGCTGGCTCGACGTCGGCGTGATCTGCGGCGTCACGCTGCTAGCGCTGCTGCTCGGTGCAGCAACACTTCGCCGCCGGACCGCCTGATCAATTGCCGGCACCTCGAATACTGCGGTTCAGCGGGTTGACATAACTCGTGCGGCCGGCCTCCTCACCGGCGAGCACCCCGCGCACGGGCTAGCGAGGGCGCACTTACCTCAACGTGCCAGTTCTTTCAGTGCGTCAGCGATGGCGGCGACGTCGGAACTGTCGTTGTATCCGTGCAGTGAGATCCGGATGCCGCCACCGCGGGAGCTGACGATCACACCGGATTCGCTCGCCAGTGTTGCTTGGACCGCCGGCTCACTGAGAGTTGCGTGCCGCAAGGAAACGATGTGACCACACGCGCTGCTGTCCTCAAGCGCTCGAAACGGCGTCCAGCCGAGGGGCTCCACTTGATCGGCCAGCTCTACAGCGAGAGCGCGAGAGTGTTCAGCGAGAGCCTGAGCACCGGCTCCGGCAAGCAGCGCAATGGACCGGCTCAACCCGACTGCCGAGCAGTACGACATCGTGGATAGCTCGTACCGTCGAGCGTCGTCGGCCAAGACGAGCGTCCGCGCGGTGAAGTTGAAGGGGTCGCTGGCTCCCTTCCAGCCGACGATCGCCGGCGTGGCGGCGATGAGCTCATCAGATACGGCCAGGATCGCGACGCCGCCGTGCGCAGAGAGCCATTTGTAGCCGCTGCAGACGAGCGCATCCGCAGACCATTCCCGCATGCTGACTGGGGCGGCACCAGCGAGCTGCGTAATGTCCACGACGATCCTCGCGCCTACCTCGTGAGCCCGCCGTGCGACGGCCGCAACGTCGAGCGCGGTACCGGTCGCATATTGCACCGCACTGATGCACACCACCGAGGTGGAGCTTGAGACTGCCTCGATCACGGCCGCGCTCAGGTCCGTGTGCGGGCTGTCCTCCACCCAACGGATCGCGGTACCCAATCTATCCCGGGCCGCCAGCCAGGGATAGGTGACGCTTGGGAAATCCGTGGGTACAAGGACCACCTCGCCGGAGTTCGTGGCGAGGGCCGCCGCCATTTGGCCGAGGCCCTCGCTTGCTCCTCCAGTGATGGCGATGGAACGCGCCGGCGCGTCCAGCAGCGTCGCGGCAGCCGCCCGCAGGTCGTCGAGCACGCGAGCCTCGGCCGCATCAGACATTCGCACGTTGCCGTGCTGGGCAACGTCGTGGAGAAAGGCCGTCATGGCCTCGACTGAGTCCCGCGGGATGAGGCCCAATGACGCCTGATTGAGATACCGGCTATGCCTCAACGCCTCGTACTGGTCGCGTGGGAGCAGAGCGCGCATGATCTTCCTCTCGTAATGCGTGATGACGAATGCAAGCGATCCGGGGGCTACTCGGTGATGTGAAGCATCAGAAGAGCTTGCTGACCCAATGGACGGCGGCTTTACCCAGCACGATCTCCAGGAACACTCCCCCACTCCCGACGGCGATCCCGACGACCACGATCGCGATGTCCTCGAGCAGCACGCCGAGCGACAGCAGCACGACGCCGAGTGCCGGCAGGGTGTCGAGACCCGTGAACGGCGGCGCCAGGAACGCGCCGAGCGAGCCCGCGAGCGCGAGTACCCCGAAGGCGACTTGGCTCAGCCGATGCCCGAGCAGAAAGCCGAGGCGCCGCCGTGAGATGCGCTCCAGGCGCCGAATCATCCGCATCAGAGCTGCGATGAAGCGCTGCTGCTTGGAGCCGGTCAGGCTCAGTGCGCACCAGCGCCGTGGCAGCCAGATCTGATCGCGACCGGCGATCAACTGGAGCGCGAGCAGCATCGCGATCAGCTCGAACACATGGGTCGCACCACCCGTGGGCAACGGAAGCGCCGGGACGCCGAGGAGCAGCACGAACAAAACCGCGAAGCTCCGCTGCCCGAACAGATCCACCAGGCTCCCGACCGTCTTGTCGCCGTCGCCGGCAAGCCAGCCCTGGAGCTCGTGGCTCAATCTCTCGCGCGGCTGGACTCTAAGCGGGGCACGCGTCGGCGGCATTCTGGGGTGTAGCTTGACCGCAATGGCTGAGGAGCCTCGTGCCGAAGCCACGTTAGCCGCCTACCCCCCCGCCGAGGCGGAGGAGAGGGTTCGACACCGGCTAGAGCTCGAGTTCGGCTCACGCGAGCAGTGGGACAACCCGAGGCTCGAGTGGCGCCGGCTGTTCTCGGAGCTGCTCGGAACGTTCTTTCTGGTGCTCGTCGCGGCCGGCGGCGGGATCCTGGTCGGCGAGGGCCAGATCGGCCTCGCGGCGGCAGTTGTCGCGCCGGGCCTCATGGTCATGGCGATCATCCTGTTCATGGGCGCGGTCTCGGGGGCGCACCTGAACCCGGCCGTCTCGCTGGCGTTTGCACTGCGCGGCGACTTCCCCTGGTTGCGCGTACCGGGCTACGTCATCGTCCAGCTCGCTGCGGCCACGCTCGCGTGCCTGTTCCTTGACGCAGTGTTCGGAAACATCCAGCACCTCGGGGCCACGCTCCCCGGTGCCGGCTATGAGAACTGGCAGGCGTTTCTGATGGAGGTCGTGCTCACACTCGGTCTCGTCAGCGTCATCCTCGGGACTGCATCGGCGGCCCAGAACGTCGGCGCCATCGCGGCGCTCGGGGTCGGCGGCTACATCGCGCTGGCGGGGCTCTGGGCAGCGCCGGTGAGCGGCGTGTCGATGAACCCGGCGCGCTCGTTCGGACCGGCGCTTGTCAGTGGCGACTTCACCAGCTACTGGGTCTATGTCGCGGGCCCGATCTCCGGCGCGGTGCTCGCCGTCGGCTGTGCGTACGTTCTACGCGGACGAGGTGGCGATCCGATCTCGAGGGCAGCGGGCTCAGGCGCACTGTCTCCGGGGCGCCTGTTAGAGAAGCAACGACTGTCGGGGCAAATCGACCGTGGCGACGTGGTGCCGCCAGGCATAGCCGAGCGCGAGCAGCCGAAGGAGACCTCTGAATAACAACCTCAGGTCCGGCCGCAGGGGGGCTGCCAGACGCGACTGAGAGCAGAACGGGCTTAATCCACAGGCGGTCAGTCAGACTCGTCTGCGCGGCGGATTACCGCGACGAAGCCGAGAATTCCGAGCACGACGAACGCAAGCAGCACGATGACCCCCACGACCACGCCGACGAAGAAGAACGCGGCCAGGACCGCGACGATCGCGATCCCCAGATAGAAAGTGAGCCGAAGGCCGACCAGATCGGAGGGGGCCCTGCTCGGTCGTTCACCAGGCGTGGACTCCGAGCCGTGGTCGGGAACCTCGTTCGCCATCTCACCAAAGAGCATTCCAGACCGAGTGGGCCAGCGTCATCACCGGACTACACCCCCCCGCGCTGGGTCCGCGGATAAATTGGGGAGTAGAGTCGTTGCGATCGCCTGGGGCAGGCGAAAGGAAGTCGCATGACGAACACAACCAGGCGGCCCGCCACGACCGGCGACGGTACGGATTCTCGGCCGGCGGACGTGTTCGTCATCTTCGGCATCACCGGCGACTTGGCCAAGGTGATGACGTTCGACTCGCTGTACCGGCTCGAGGCACGCGGGCTCCTGGACTGCCCGATCGTTGGCGTCGCGGTCGACGACTGGACGGTGGACGATCTCCGCAAGCGGGCCCGCGAGTCGATCGAGGCGATCGAGGCGGAGGTCGACGAGGCGGTCTTCGAGCGCTTCGCGAACCGTCTCTCGTACGTATCCGGCGACTTCACCGACGCCAAGACCTACGAGGCGGTCGGCAAGGCGGTCGGCGACGCCAAGACCCCGGTCTTCTACCTCGAGATCCCGCCGTTTCTGTTCGGAGCAGTCATCAAGCAGCTCGCGGAGGCGGGGCTGACGAAGACGGCGCGGGTCGTCGTCGAGAAGCCGTTCGGCCACGATCTGGCGTCGGCGCGCGCGCTCAACGACGAGATCCACGCCAACCTCGACGAATCGCAGCTCTACCGGATCGACCACTTCCTCGGCAAGATGGGCCTGGTCGAGATCCTCATGCTCCGGTTCGCGAACGCGGTGTTCGAGCCGATCCTGACCCGCAATTACATCTCCTCGGTCCAGATCACGATGGCGGAGCGCTTCGGAGTCGAGGACCGCGGCCACTTCTACGACCCGGTTGGCGCGCTGCGTGACGTGGTCGTCAACCACATGATGCAGGTCGTGGCGGCCGCCGCGATGGAGCCCCCGGCAGGCCACGAGCCCGAGATCCTGAAGGACTACATGTACGCGGTCTTCCGATCGATGCGTGACGCCGACCCCGCGCATTACGTGCGGGGCCAGCACACGGGGTACCGTGAGATCGACGGCGTCGCCGACGACTCGACCACAGAGACCTACGCGGCGCTGCGACTCGAGATCGACAACTGGCGCTGGTCGGGGGTGCCGTTCTTCCTGCGCACCGGAAAAGACCTGCCTGTGACTCAGACCGAGCTGCGGTTCGTATTCCGCCGTGCTCCGCGGCTGGGCTTCCATCCCGGACTCACCCACCTACCCGAGCCGGACCAGCTCATCGTCAGGCTCGATCCGACGACGGGCATCCAGCTGCTCATCCACGCGCAGCGCGCCGGCGAACGGCTGCCGGAGCAGATCAACCTCGACATGGAGTTCGCCCAGGAGGGCGGCGAGGGCCCCACGCCCTACGAGGTCCTCCTCCATGCGGCGATGCTGGGCAACAGCGTCCGCTTCACCCGGCAGGACAGCGTCGAGGAGACGTGGCGGATCCTGGAGCCGCTGCTCGACGCGCCACCGCCGGTGCAGGAGTACGCGAAGGGGTCCTGGGGCCCGGCGGCCGCAAACGACCTGGTGTCCGGACACGGCACCTGGCACGAGCCGTGGATCGGCTCATAAGCGCCCAGAGGACCAGGACGCCGTAGTGGCCGATTCCTACGACGTGATCGTGATCGGGAGCGGCGCCGGCGGCGGCACCCTCGTCCACCGCCTGGCGCCCTCCGGCAAGCGGATCCTCCTCCTGGAGCGGGGCGACTGGCTCCCACGGGAGCCGCAGAACTGGCTCGCTCAGGATGTGTTCGTCGACAACCGCTATGTCTCGCCGGAGACCTGGTACGACCCGGATGGCAAACCCTTCCAGCCGCAGGTGCATTACTTCGTCGGCGGGGCGACGAAGATGTACGGCGCCGCCCTCTACCGCCTGCGCGAGCAGGACTTCGGCGAGCTTCGCCACCACGACGGGATCTCGCCGGCGTGGCCGATCTCCTACGAGGACCTGGAGCCTTACTACACCGAGGCCGAGCAGCTCTACCAGGTACATGGCGCCCGCGGAGAGGACCCGACCGAAGGAGCCGCCAGCGCCCCCTACCCCTATCCGGCGGTCTCGCACGAGCCCCGCATTCAGCAGCTCTCCGACGATCTGGCGGCCGCGGGCTATCACCCGTTTCACGCCCCGTGCGGGATCATGCTCGACGAGGGCAACATGCCCTACAGCCGCTGCGTGCGCTGTCCGGACTGCGACGGCTTTCCCTGTCTGGTGCACGCAAAGTCCGACGCCGAGGTGCTGGCGGTTAGGCCGGCGCTCGAGCATGCGAACGTCACGCTGCTCACCAACGCCGAGGCCGTCCGGCTCGAGACGAACGACCAGGGAACGGTGGTAACCGAGGTCGTCGTGGAGCACGATGGCGAGACCGAGAGATTCGCCGGCCACGTGGTGGTCGTTTCGTGCGGAGCGGCCAACTCGGCCAAGCTGCTTCAGCGCTCGGCGAATGACAGGCATCCCAGCGGCCTGGCCAACGGCTCCGATCAGGTTGGCCGGAACTTCATGTTCCACGACAGCACCGCGGTCCTGGCGCTGTCGCACGAGGAGAACCCGACGATCTTCCAGAAGACCCTCGGGCTGAACGACTTCTACTTCTCGAGCGATGAGTTCGACTATCCGCTGGGCAACATCCAGATGGTCGGCAAGTCGCAGGCGCCGATGTTCCGCGGCGAGAAGCCCGTCGAGACGAAGCTGGCACCCCAGTGGACCCTGGAGCGGATCGCACGCCACGCCGTCGACTTCTGGCTCTCGACCGAGGACCTTCCACACCCGGACAATCGCGCCCTCGTCGACCGCGACGGCAAGCTGACACTGAGCTACACGGAGACGAACCCTACGGCGAGGAAACAGCTGTACGCCAAGCTCAAGTCGATGCTGGGAGGCCTCGGCATGCACTCCGACCACCTCTTCACACACCACGCATACATGAAGAACGACATCCCGGTGGCCGGTTGCGCGCACCAGGCCGGCACCTGCCGCTTCGGCACCGACCCCGCCAGCTCGGTGGTCGACGTGCGGTGCAAGGCGCACGAGCTCGACAACCTTTACGTGGTTGACACGAGCATCTTTCCCAGCATCGGCGCCGTCAATCCCGCGCTCACCGCTATGGCCAATGCCCTCCGTGTCGGCGACCACCTGCTCGAGCGGATCGGGGCTGACGCACCGGGCACCTAGGGGTGAGCCGAGGAGCCGTTCCTGTGAGACCCTCGGCGCGGCAGGATGATGAAACACGACGACCCCCAGGACGGCGATCGCAGCATCGACGTTAGTGCCGCTGACTTCAAGGCGTTGTTCGAGGCGGTCTCCAACTGGGGGCGCTGGGGGACTGACGATGAGCGAGGCGCCCTCAACTACCTCACTCCCGACCGTGTTGCCGCCGCCGCCCGGCTAGTTCGGAGCGGGGAGACAACGACGCTGAGCCTCCCCCTGAATACGAAGCCCGCAATCGACAACCCAGTGCCGGCGGACCATCGCATGACCATGCTCGATGACGTCGACATCGGCTCCGGGACGCTCCGCTTCGCCAAGGACTACATCGGGGCCGATTACCACAACGACGGCCACACTCACATCGACGCGCTATGCCATGTCGCTTTCGATGGCTCCCTCTACAACGGCAAGCCGAGCGGCTCCATCACCCGCGAGGGCGCAACGGTCGACACAATCGACGTCGTCAAGGACGGCATCGTCGGACGCGGCGTGCTGCTCGACGTGCCTCGGTTGCGTGGTGTCCCTTGGCTCGAGCCTGGCGAACACATCTTTCGAGCGGACCTGGAGGAAGCCGAGCGAGCGCAGGGCGTGACGGCGGCCGCCGGCGACATCCTGCTAGTTCGGAGCGGTCACTCTCGCCGCTTGGCCGAACTGGGTCCATGGGACACGCCGAACGCCAAGGCGGGCCTGCACCCGACCGCCGTGACGTTTCTGGCGGACCGGCACATCTCGGTCCTCGGATCGGACGGCAACAGTGACACCGCACCCAGCACGACGGAGGGCATCGACTTCCCGATCCACGCGTTGACCCTCAACGCGATGGGGGTTCACCTCCTCGACTACCTGCAGTTCGAGGACCTTGCGACCGCGTGTGAGCGCGAGCGACGCTGGGAATTCCTGTTCGTCGGGACACCGCTACGGGTTGTCGATGGAACCGGGTCGCCTCTCAACCCGATTGCGGTCTTCTGAGACTAGAGCTCCCCCCTCCCCTATCGGTCGCCTCCCAGTGACCGAGCAGCCGAAGGAGTAGGGTCGATTCACCCCTTCACCCTGACCTAGGAGTCACATGGCCGACGACATGCGCGAAGCGGAAGCGAAGGAACTCAGCTGGGGCTGGTGGCTGGTTCTGCTGGTGGGCCTGCTGAGCTTCGTGGCGGGCGTGATCATCCTGATCAAGCCGGGTGACAGCCTGGCGACCCTCGCCGTGATCGCCGGAATCTTCCTGCTCGTCGACGGCATCCTCGAGCTCGCCGAGTCGTTCATGAGCAGCACCCGCAATCGGGGCATGGTTGCGCTGTTCGGGGCCATCACGGCGATCGTCGGAGTGCTCCTGATTCGACACCCGGTCGGCGGTGTCACCGCGGTCGCGCTGCTGATCGGGCTCTGGCTGATCGTCATCGGCGTGATCCGGTTCGCGAGCGCGTTCGATGAGTACGACCATCGCGGCTGGTATGCCCTAGCGGGCGTCATCGAGCTGATCGCAGGGATCGCGATCGTCGCCAACCCGAACATCGGATTCGCAACGCTGGCGATCCTGGTCGGCATCGGCTTCATCATCAACGGCCTCGGCTTGGGGGCCCTCGGCTGGGCACTGCACGAGGCGAGGCGAGAAGCGGGATGAAACGACGGTTTCCCCACCGGTAGACACCCTCGCCTCGCGACCACCCTGGCATCCCCCGGATCCCGGCCTCAGCCGGCGCCCTGATCTTCGACGAGGCGGGACGGCTGCTGATCCTCAAGCCCAATTACAAGCGCGGCTGGACGATTCCCGGTGGACAAATCGAGGCCGATGGCGAGTCGCCATGGGATGCATGCCGGCGCGAGACGCTCGAGGAGTGCGGCCTCGAGGTCGAGCACGGCCGGCTCGTGTGCGTCGACTTCCTCTCGGCGCGGCCGCGCCCAGACGGACCACCTCGCCCCGGCGGGGTCAGGTTTCTCTTCCACTGCGGCGCCTTCAGCGATGAGCGTTTGAATGCGGTCACGCTGCAGGCCGACGAGATCGACGACCATCGCGTCGTCGAGATGGACGAAGCCCTGACGCTGCTCAGCGGACCGCTGCGGCGCCGGGTGTCGAAGGCGGCGAGCGCGAAGCATTGTCTTTACCTGGAGAACGGCCGCCGTGTGCTCGGCGTCAGCCGTTGAAGGCCTGAAGCCGGCGACTATGCTCGCACCCTGGCCACCGAGATCGAACGAAAGTTCCTGGCTTCACGGGTTCCGGATCAGCTAGCGGAGCGTCGCGTCGAGGAAATCGAGCAGGGATATCTGGCCATCGAAGACGATGAGATCGAGGTGCGCCTGCGCAGGCTCGGCAACCGACCCCTGCTGACGGTCAAGCGCGGTCACGGACTGCGGCGGACCGAGGTAGAGATCGAAATAAGCGCCGAGGGTTTCGCCGAGCTGTGGCCACTCACGGAAGGGCGGCGGGTTCGCAAGACGCGCCACCACATTCGGGCTGAGGTGGGCGACTTCGATGTCGACGTCTACAGCGGGAGCCTGGAGGGCTTAATCACCGTCGAGATCGAGTTCGCCTCCGAACAGCTCAGCGAGTCCTTCGAGCCGCCGGAGTGGATCGGCGCCGAGGTGACCGGTGAGGCCGGCTACGCGAACAAGAACCTGGCGACACATGGGCTCCCAAGCACCCTGGGCGGCAGCGCGTGATGCACCGGGATCCCCGGATCCAGGAGGAGATCGACGACCGTCGGGGAGAGAGTCGCTGGCCCTCGACCGTGGTGCTGGTGGTGGCGATCGTCCTCCCGCTGCTCCTATCCGACCGCTTCAGCCTCGGAGCGAAGTGGATCCTGCCCGCGCTGCTCGCGCTGATGCTCGTCGCATACATGATCGCCGACCCTGGACGGATCGACCGGCAGACGGGCTCCGCCCGCGCGATCGGCGTCGGGCTGATGGCCGTGCTCGTGGTGGGTGCCGCGACCCAAGCGGTGGTGCTGACGGTCGAGCTGGTGGGCGGCAACAAGGCATTGAACAGCGCCGACACCCTGCTCTCGTCGGGAGCAATGGTGTGGCTGGAAACGATCATCGCGTTCAGCTTCGTCTACTGGCAGGTCGACGGCGGCGGCCCGGCGGCGCGCGCCCACCGCACTCCGAGGTACCCGGCCCTGGCGTTCCCCGAACACCTGAGCCCGGAAGTCGCGCCTCCCGGCTGGCGGCCGCTGTTCCTCGACTACCTCTACTTGAGCCTGACGAATTCCACCGCGCTCAGCCCGACCGACGTGATGCCGCTTCGCCATTGGGCCAAGTTGACCATGGCCGTGCAAGCCTTGATCTCCCTGGTCATCATCGGGCTTGTCATCGCGCGCGCGGTGAACATCCTCACGTGAAGGCGCGTTTCTGTTCTTGGACTTGCCCGGGGGATCGTAGGCGTTAGGAGGGAGCGCTCACGTCCCGGTAGTCTGGGAGCGAGGAGAGTCGATCGATGTTTCAGGTGCGCATCCACGGACGAGGCGGCCAGGGAGCGGTGACGGCCGCCGAGATGCTCTCGGTCGCGGCCTTCGTCGAGGGTCGACACGCCCAGGCGTTTCCGAGCTTCGGCTCCGAGCGCACCGGAGCACCGGTCGTGTCCTTCTGCCGCATCGACGACGTACCTATTCGCAACCGCGAGCCGGTCGCGAAGCCGGACGGGTTGATCGTCCAGGATCCAACCCTGCTGCACCAGGTGGACGTATTCGGTGGGCTGAAGGCGGATGGCCGCGTGTTGATCAACTCTGCTAAGGACCCCGATTCGCTCGGCCTCGCAGACATCGGCGACCGCGTCCGTCCCGATCGCCTGTTGACGGTTCCCGCCACCGAGATCGCCCGCGAGCACCTGGGGCGGCCCTTGCCCAATGCCGTGCTGCTCGGTGCCTTTGCGGCGTTCACCGGCGTGATCTCACTCGAGTCGGTCCTGAGCGCCATCAAGCGCCGCTTCGACGGGCCGATCGGCGATCGAAACGCCGCCGGCGCTTCGGCGGCATATGAATACGTTCGCGAGAAGATGGAGGAGCCGGCTCTTGCTTGAGCAGATGGAGGGCTCACAGGCGGTAGGCCAGGCCGTGGTCCGTTGTCGGCCGGAGGTGATCTGCGCCTATCCGATCTCGCCGCAGACCCACATCGTCGAGTACCTCTCCGACGCCGTGCGCAAGAAGGAACTCGATCCATGCGAGTTCATCAGCGTCGAGTCTGAGTTCGCGGCGATGTCGGTGGCGATCGGGGCCTCGGCCACCGGTGCCCGCGCCTACACGGCGACCGCGAGCCAGGGCCTCCTCTACATGGTCGAGGCGGTCTACAACGCCTCGGGCCTCGGCCTGCCGATCGTCATGACGGTCGCGAACCGGGCGATCGGCGCGCCGATCAACATCTGGAACGACCACTCGGATTCGATGTCGCAACGGGACTCGGGCTGGATCCAGCTCTATGCCGAGTCCAACCAGGAGGCGCTCGACCTCCACATCCAGGCTTACCGGCTCGCCGAGGAGCTGTCACTGCCGGTGATGGTCTGCATGGACGGCTTCATCCTCACCCACGCCTTCGAGGAGGTGGACGTGCCGGGTCAGGAGGACGTGGACGCGTTCCTGCCTCCGTATGAGCCCCGTCAGGTGCTCGACCCCGGCGATCCGGTGACGATCGGCGCCCTCGTGGGGCCCGAGGCCTTCACCGAGGTCCGGTACCTCATGCACCATAAGCAGATGCAGGCACTCGATTCGATCCCGCGAATCGCGGGCGAGTTCGCCGACGCCTTCGACCGCGAGTCCGGAGGCCTGGTCCGCAGCTACCGCGCCGATGACGCCGAGACGATCGTCGTCGCCCTTGGGTCCGTTCTCGGCACGATCGAGGACGTCGTCGACGACCTCCGGGAGCGCGGCACGAACATCGGCGCCCTCGGCGTCAAGTGCTTTCGCCCCTATCCCCTGGAGGAGGTCCGCGAGGCGCTCTCGCACGCCAAGCGCATCGTGGTGATCGAGAAGGCGTTTGCGGTCGGGGCCGGCGGGATCGTCGGACAGAACGTCCGCCTCGCGCTGTCCGGGCTTCCGATCCAGGTCCACGACGTGGTCGCGGGCCTCGGCGGACGAGCGATCACCAAGGATTCACTGAACGGGCTCTTCGACGACGTGCTCGCCGACCGCCTCGAGCCCCGCCGCCTGCACTTCCTCGACCTCGACACGGACCTCGTTCAGCGCGAGCTCGAGCGCGTTACCACCGGGCGTGCCGGCCCGCACGAGGAGAACATCCTCCGCGATCTCGGCATCGTGGCCGGACGATCACACTGAATCAACGGAGACCCATGCGACGCCAGACCGATGACAGACCTCCCCCCTCCCGCCCCGCCGGCGACCTGCGGGTTGCACCCCACGACATCCGCTTCTACCAGGCGGGCACCTTCGTCGTGGGCAACCGGCTGCTCGACCCCGAGGAGCGCTCGGTCCAGGCGCGGGGGGAGCGGTCGAACACCCTCACCTCCGGCCACAGGGCCTGCCAGGGTTGCGGCGAGGCGCTGGGCGCGCGCTACGCACTCGACGCCGCGATGCGGGTCACCGACGGTCAGCTGATCGCGACCAATGCGACCGGCTGCCTCGAGGTGTTCTCGACCCCCTTCCCCGAATCCTCATGGCAGCTCCCCTGGATCCACTCCCTGTTCGGCAATGCACCAGCGGTCGCGACCGGGGTCGCCGCCGCACTCAAGGTCAAGGGTCGCACCGACGTGCGCGTTATCGGCCAGGGCGGCGACGGCGGCACCGTCGACATCGGCTTCGCGTGCCTGTCGGGGATGTTCGAGCGCAACGACGACGTGCTGTTCATCTGTTACGACAACGAGGCCTATATGAACACCGGCGTCCAGCGCTCCGGCGCGACGCCGCCGGCGGCCCGGACCGCGACGACGAAGCCAGTGGGCGAGGAGCCCGGCAACGTGTTCGGCCAGGGCAAGAACGTGCCGCTGATCGCGATGGCGCACGAGATCCCCTACGTCGCCACCGCGACGGTCGCCGAGCTGCGCGACCTCGAGCACAAGGTCGAGCGGGCGATGGAGTTCCGCGGCGCCCGCTACATACATGTCTTCGTGCCGTGCCCACTCGGGTGGGGGGCGGCATCGCGCGACACGATTCGGCTCGCGCGCCTCGTCAAGGAGAGCGGCCTCTTTCCCGTGTTCGAGGCCGAGCACGGCGAAGTGGTGAGCGTCTCCAAGATCCGCCGCCCGGTCCCGGTCGAGGAGTACCTTAAGCTGCAGCGGCGCTACGCGCATCTCTTCGGCAAGCACCGCCGCGACGACGTCATCGAGCGACTCCAGGCGATCGCCGATCGCAACATCAGGCGATTCGACCTGCTCGCCTCCGCCGAGGAGGGCGGCGACCTGCCCGGCGAGGCCACGGACGCCGCCGACCTGCCGGAGGGCCAGCCCGACGCCGCCGGACGCACGGAGGAGGAGAGCAACCTGATGCGCCTGCTCGCCGAGACGCACCGGGGGGCACAGTGACTGGGAAGCCGTATGCGATCACGCTCGACGTCGGCTCGAGCCTCGCCAACAAGACCGGGACGTGGCGCACCGAGCGCGCTGTCCACGTCGACCGGATGCCGCCCTGCAACGACGCCTGCCCGGCCGGGGAGAACATTCAGGCCTGGCTGTACGAGGCTGAGGAGGGCGGCGAGGGCTACGAGGGGGCCTGGCGAAAGCTCGTCGAGGAGAACCCGTTTCCGGCGATCATGGGACGGGTCTGCTACCACCCGTGCGAGACCGCCTGCAACCGCGCTCAGCTCGACGAGTCGGTGGGAATCAACTCGGTCGAGGGCTTCCTCGGAGACCTTGCGATCGAACAGGGGTGGCAATTCGAGCCGCCGACCGAGCGCTCGGGCAAACGCGTGCTCGTGGTGGGCGCGGGCCCGTCCGGGCTCGCGGCCGCGTACCACCTGACGCGCCTCGGCCACGAGGTGACGATCCACGAGGCCGGCCCGATGACCGGCGGGATGATGCGGTTCGGGATCCCGAAGTACCGGCTTCCCCGCGCGATCCTCGACGCCGAGGCGCAGCGAATCCTCGACATGGGAGTGACGCTCGAGCTGAACCGCAAGGTGACCAACATCCTCGAGAGCAAGGAGGCGGGTGGGTTTGATGCCGCCTTCCTGGCGGTGGGCGCCCACATCGGGAAGCGTGCCTATATCCCCGCGGGCGAGGCAGCTCGGATCCTCGACGCCGTCTCGCTTCTGCACAGCATGGAGGAGGGCCAGAAGCCGCTTCTGGGACGCCGCGTGGTGGTCTATGGCGGCGGCAACACTGCGATGGACGCCGCCCGGACGGCGAAGCGTCTCGGCGCCACCGACGCAATCGTCGTCTACCGGCGTACCCGGGAGCGAATGCCGGCCCACGACTTCGAGGTCGAGGAGGCCGAGGAGGAGGGCGTGATGATGAAGTGGCTGTCCACGATCAAGCACGCCGACGACGGCAAGCTGCTGCTCGAGAAGATGGAGCTCGACGAGACCGGGTTCCCGCAACCGACCGGCGAGATGGAGGAGCTGGAGGCGGATTCGGTGATCCTCGCCCTCGGCCAGGAGGCGGATCTATCGCTGCTGGAGGGGGTGCCCGGACTCGAGGTGGAGGACGGCGTGGTGAAGGTCGGGCCGGACATGATGACCGGCCACCCCGGCATCTTCGCCGGAGGGGACATGGTGCCGGCCGAGCGCACGGTGACCGTTGGGGTCGGCCACGGCAAGCGGGCGGCGCGCAACATCGACGGCTGGCTGCAGGGTCGGCCGTTCGAGGTGCCCCCCAGGCACGAGCTCACGACCTTCGACATGCTCAACACCTGGTACTACGCGGATGCGCCCCGCACTCATCGTCGCCGGCTCGAGGCGGCTCGCCGCCGATCCACGTTCGAGGAGGTCGTGCACGGCCTCGATGAGTCGACGGCTCTCTTCGAGGCGCGCCGCTGCCTGTCATGCGGCAACTGCTTCTCATGCGACAACTGCTACGGCGTCTGCCCGGACAACGCCGTGCTCAAGCTCAGCGACGCGGCCAACGCCAATGTGAGGGGCTACGAGATCGACCTCGACTACTGCAAGGGGTGCGGGATCTGCGTCTCGGAATGCCCCTGCGGCGCGATCAGGATGGAGCCAGAAGACATCTAGCCGCACACCGTCCGCGGCCGCCCGTCAAGCGACGCCGCTGGCGGCGGATCTCCCTCCCGTGATCGATCTTCACTGCCACATCCTTCCCGGGATCGATGACGGTGCCCGCGATATCGACGAAGCCGCTGCTATGGCGGTGCAGGCTGAGGCGGACGGGATCACAACCATCTGCGCCACCCCCCACATTCGTCATGACCACGATGTCCGGATCTCCGAACTGATCCAACGCAGAGCGACCCTGAACGACGAGCTGGCACACCGGGGCATCGGCGTCCGCGTCGCCGCCGGTGGGGAACTCGCCGAGACCGCGCTTGAAGGCCTTGACGGCGAAGAGCTCGCGCAGATTGCGCTTGGGGGCGGCTGTTGGGTGCTGCTCGAGCCCGCTCCGGGAGCGCTGTCCGACTCGCTTCTCACGGCTGCGGAGCGGCTATCGGCCCTGGGGTACAGGGCCCTCGTCGCCCATCCGGAGCGCCACCTCGGTGAGGCGGCGATCGAGATCCTGACCGCCCTCGTTCGCACCGGCGCACTGATTCAGGGAACCGCGGCGCTGCTGCAGGAGGGCGGCGAGTCACCCCTCTTCGACCTCGCGAGGCGCGGCCTCATCCACGTGCTGGGAAGCGACTCGCACTCGGCGCGGATCGGGCGACCTGTGCGGCTGTCGGGCGGGCTTGCAGCCCTGACTCGCATCCCTACCGTCAAGCCACATGCGCGTTGGGTCGCAGAACTGGCGCCCGCGGGGATCCTTGCCGGCGAGGAACTGACGCCGCCGTTCCTCCCGGCCTAGACCTTGGTGCGCTCGACTCGGACCTGCGCCGCGAGATCCTCGATCACAGACCGGGATCCTGTGCCGAGTCCGTGGCGAAGGAAGTTGGTGGCGCCGGCGCCGACGCCGAGCACCAGCGAGCGCTCCCAGTCGAAGCCCTGCGCCCAGGCGGCGGCCAGCGCCCCCATCATCGAATCGCCACAGCCCTCGCGGGAACCGCGCTCAAATCGCGGCGGGAACAACTCCAGAACCTCACCGTCGCGAACCGCTAGGGCGGACTCGCCACCCCGGGTCACTACGGCTGCCAACGCTCCGTCGTCGATCAGCCGTCGAGCCGCCGACCGAAGCTCAGTACTCGAGGCAACTGATCCTTCGACGAACTCCGCGAGCTCCCAGTCGTTCAGCTTCGCCAGCGTGGGCTGGCCCTTGAGCGCGCTCTCCAGCCTCGGACTCGAGAGATCGACGAGCACGGGCGTCCCGTTCGCACTCACGTCGGAGACGAGATCCGCGTAGAGCTCGGTCGGTAGGACCTCGGCCGGGAACGGGTTGCATACGACGAGCACATCGCTGTCGAGGGCGGCGGCGCAGGTGAGCGAGAAGAGCTCATCGACCTCGTGCCTTGTTGGCGTGCCTGGCGGCATCATCGCGAGCAGCTCGCGGGTTCCGGAGCGTCGATCGTGAACGTAGGCGCCGTTCGCTCCGGCCGTTTCGACCAGGTGAAGCTCGCCGGGCAGGCGCTCGAGGAGTGAGCGGATCGTCGCGCCCGTCTCGCCCCCGATGAACCCGCACTGCACCGGTACGGCGCCCATCTCGCCGACCATCCGTGCCACCCACACCCCCTGGCCGGCAGGATGCACGTGGACCTCGTCTCCGCTCCCACCGCGCTCAATCGTCAACGAGAGCATCGGGTTGGGGCCGAATATCGCAACCCTTCCCCCACTCCGCGCACCGTCGTGATCGGCTCCGCCGCGAAGCTCACCGGCCATCGTCTACCGCTTCTTCTTCCGGCTGGCCGCTCGAGATCGACCAGTGCGCCGCGTGGGCTCCTGACGCTCCCCGCCGAGAACCGAACGTGCCGCGTCAGCCGATGTGCGCAGCCTGCCAATCGTTCCTTCGAAGAGCTCCGCCTGGCTCGCCATCAGAGCGGCCGTCTCCCGCAGGGCGTCGCCGGCGGCCTCCAGCGCCTCGGCCTGGCGTCGCAGCGTTACTCCGCTTTGCTCCAGCAGATCAAAGGCGAGATCCGTCGGAGCGAGCAGCCTCTCGGCCACCTCGGCCTGGAGGCGACGTTCACGCTCGATCAGCTCCTCCACCAGCTCAAGCTGGCCCTGTAGCGGCTCGAGGATCTGGCGGGGAACCTCCGATCGGCCTGTGACGGACGCCACCGCATCGATCACCGAGTCCATGAGCTTGCGCCATTCGCGGACGAGCTCGCTGCCACTGAGCTCAGGCATCGTCGGCCATCCCGTTGTCGATCATCCCAGCCACGGTGACAAGCTGCCAGCGCAGGGTAATCGGTCTCGGTCGGCTAGATGGCCCTCGCGCCTCAGACCAGACGTGTGATCAGAACCGGTCGGTTGATGTGATGGGCGACCGACGTGGCGACACTGCCCATCGCCGTGTAGCTGAGCCCGCTGCGACCGTGGGATCCCATCACGACGATCGCCGCGTCTCGTCGATTCGCCGCTTCGATGATGCAATTCCATACCGGCGTCCCCTCCTCGACGATCGGCTCCGCCTCAAATCCCGAGGCAACGGCAAGCTCCACGCCTTCGGCGGCCACCTTCCCGGCCTCGTCGGCCGCGGCCTCCAACACCTCCCGCGGCACCGTGGGGGACGCGGCACCGCCGAAGAACGGAACGGTGCCGAGCGGCTGCCACACGGTCAGCACGAGCGCCTCGCCGCCTGGACGGAGCAGCTGACCGGCCTGCTCGATCGCCGACTTGGCGTGGTTTGACCCGTCGTAGGCAAACACGACAGGACCTGCGTCACGCTCCACAGCCATCAAGCCTCCTTGGTCGAATGGTTTGTCGGCGGTAGTTTCCTCTGCTTCACACGCTAGGGGGTCCGCCGGCGCACCGGGTCGCGACCTTCGACATGCTCAACACCTGGTACTACGCGGATGCGCCCCGCAGCCATCGCCGGCGGCTCGAGCTGGCGCGGCGCAGGACGACGTTCGAGGAGGTCGTGCATGGCCTCGACTCCTCGACGGCGCTTTACGAGGCCCGGCGTTGCCTGTCCTGCGGCAACTGCCTCGTGCGACAACTGCTACGGCGTCTGTCCCGACAACGCCGTGCTCAAGCTGAGCGAGGCCGCGGACGCCAACGTGAACGGCTACGAGATCGACCTCGACTACTGCAAGGGCTGCGGGATCTGCGTCTCGGAATGCCCGTGCGGGGCGATCAGGATGGAGCCCGAGACGATCTAGCCGACCGGGACGGCGCCGGCGGGCTCCCGCGGCGGTCGCCCGAGGCGCTTCTCCAGGTCGAGGACCCTCGCGGTGGTCTTGAGCAGCGTGTCGGGGTTCAGGCTGATCGAGTCGATGTCGAGCTCGACCAGGAACTCGGCCATCTCCGGGTAGTCGGACGGCGCCTGCCCGCAGAGCCCCGAATGGCTGCCGTTGCGCCGGCAGCCGTCGACGGCCATGCGGATCATCTCCTTGACGCCCTCGTCGCGCTCCTCGTAGTCGAAGGCGACGATCTCGGAGTCGCGGTCGACGCCGAGCGTGAGCTGCGTGAGGTCGTTGGATCCGATCGAGAACCCGTCGAACAGCTCCGCGAAGCGATCGATCAGCAGGACGTTGTTCGGGATCTCGCACATGCAGTAGATCTTCAGGCCGTTGCCCTCGCGCTCCAGGCCCAGCTCGGCCATGCGGTCCAGGACGCGCTTCGCCTCGTCCACGCGGCGCACGAACGGCAGCATGAGGACGACGTTGGTGAACCCCATGTCGTCGCGGACCCGCTGCATCGCCTTGCACTCGAGAGCGAACCCCTCCTCGTAGGCCGGATGCGCATATCGCGACGCTCCCCGGAAGCCGATCATGGGGTTGTCCTCCTCGGGCTCGAACGCGGCGCCGCCCAGCAGACTGGCGTACTCGTTCGTCTTGAAGTCGGACATGCGCACGACGACCGGCTTCGGCCAGAAGGCTGCCGCGATCGTCCCGATCCCCTCCGAGAGGCGCTCGACGAAGAAGCTCGCCCCGTCGTCGTGGCTGCGGCAGAGTCGCCTCACGGCCTCGCGCTCCTCGGGATCGGTGACCTGATCCGGGTGGAGGAGAGCCAGCGGATGGGCCTTGATGGACTCGCTCACGATGAACTCCATCCGCGCCAGCCCGACTCCGTCGTTGGGCAGGAACGAGGTCTTGAACGCCAGATCCGGGTTTCCGAGGTTGACCATGATCTCCGTGGCCGGCCGCTCGATCTCCCCGACGTCGGTGCGATCGACGCGGAAGTCCACCTTGCCGTCGTAGATGTTCCCCGTGTCGCCCTCGGCGCAGGAGACGGTGACCATCTTGCCCCCGGGAACGGTGGTGGTGGCGTCGCCGGTGCCGACCACCGCCGGGATGCCCAGCTCACGGGCGATGATCGCCGCGTGGCACGTTCGCCCCCCGCGGTTGGTGACGATGGCGGCCGCGGTCTTCATCACGGGCTCCCAGTCCGGCGTCGTCATGTCGGCCACCAGGACCTCGCCCGGCTTGAAGCTCGAGAGCTGATCCACGTTCTTGATCGCGCATGCCTCCCCGGCGGCGATCTTCTCGCCGACCGAACGACCCTGGGTGATCACCTCGCCGTCGCCCTCCAGAACGTAGGTCTCGAGCATGGTCGCCCGGCGCTGCGAGGCAACGGTCTCCGGGCGGGCCTGAACCAGGTAGAGCTTGCCGTCGAGCCCGTCCTTGGCCCACTCCATGTCCATGGGCTTGCCGTAGTGGCGCTCGATCTTGATCGCGTAGTCGGCGAGCTCCAGGACGTCCTCGTCGGAGAGGCAGAAGCGGTCGCGGTCGGCCTTGGGGGTCGGGACGTTGCGAACCGTCTGCTTGGTCTCGCCCTCGACGAAGATCATCTTGATCGCCTTGTCGCCGACCAGGCGGCGCAGAACGGCGCGATGACCCTGCTCGTAGGTTGGCTTGTGGACGTAGAACTCGTCGGGATCGACCGCGCCCTGGACGACGTTCTCGCCGAGGCCGTAGGCGCCGGTGATGAAGACGACGTCGCGAAAGCCCGACTCGGTGTCGAGGGAGAAGAACACCCCGGAGGACGCGAGGTCTGACCGGACCATCTTCATGATCCCGATCGAAAGCGCGACCTTGAAGTGGTCGAAGCCCTGGTCGACCCGGTAGTGGATGGCGCGGTCGGTGAAGAGGCTCGCGAAGCACCGGCGACAGGCGTCGAGAAGGCTCTGCTCGCCGTGGATGTTGAGATAGGTCTCCTGCTGGCCGGCGAAACTCGCGGTGGGCAGGTCCTCGGCGGTGGCTGAGCTTCGCACCGCGAGGCTCGTATCGTCTCCGTACTCCTCCCGGAGCCGCCGGTAGCCCTCGAGGATCTCACGGGCCAGGTCATCCGGGAGCCCGGCGCCGTACACGATCTCCCGAGCGCGCTTGCCGCGGCGCGCCAGATCGGCCACGTCGTCGGGGTCCAGATCGTCGAGAGCCTCGTGAAGCCCGCTCCAGGCGTCCGCCTCCTTCAGGACGTACCGATAGGCATCGGCGGTGGTGGCAAATCCGTTGGGCACGACCACCCCCTCGTCGGAGAGCTCGCGGTACATCTCGCCGAGCGACGCGTTCTTGCCGCCCACCAACGGAACGTCGTCGATGCCGACCTCTTCGAAGAAACGGATGTATTGGCCTTGACTCACGGGCTGCTTCCGCCGACGCTCCCAACAGGTAGGCCGATGCTAGTCGAAGCGCGCCGTCGCCACAGGAATCCGTCGGCTCCGGTGGCCGGCAATTGCGGTCGAGAGGAGGATTGGCCCCGCATATGGGTCAGAAGCGGCCTAGGTCGATCCTGCCCAGCTGTCAGTTGCTGGTGGCGTCCGCCTCGGCTTCCTGTCTGTCCTGGTCCAAGGCCTCCCACCAGGCCGCGACGAAGGCATCTGCCTGCTCCGCAGTCGCGATCCCAGATGCTCTGAGGGATTCCGCGATCACCTGGCCAAGGGTGTAGTGATCGTGATGTGTTGCTTCGGAGTCCAATTTCAAACGTTGGCGTGCAGCTCGATCGAAGCTGCGTCGGCAGCGCCTCGCTGCTCATCGTCGATGCCCCTTCTCGAACTATCTTCGGCGCGGATCGGGCCGGTGTTACGCACGCGTGAACGCGACCGACGCTGGCTGGGACCGGCCACGCACGAAATCCGCCTCTTTCGAGCCTGTCCGTACCAAGTCGAGCGTCTCCCTACCAAGAGTGGAGCCTGCGCATTCGCGAAGCCTTCTTGAATTGGTGGCCCTCCATGCGCCCGAGAAGATCGTCGAGTAGGCTCACTGCCTCGGCGGCATAGGGACCCTTGTTGAGCATCACGCATTCGGCGCGCCCTGCCATCGCTGCGTCCGTGATCTCGGCCCTGGCCCCCGTTCCCTTGTGCACGAACGTGTCGAGAACCTGGGTGGCCCAGATCACGGGCACATGAGCAGCTTCGCAGAGCCAAAGCAGCTCCTCCTGAATCTCGGCCAGCCGCCGATACCCCAACTCAACGGCGAGGTCCCCGCGCGCAATCATGACCGCGAACGGCTGGCGGCCGGCGCCCGCAACGATCAGCTCCGGAAGATTCCGGATCGCTGCCTTGGTTTCGATCTTCGCGATCAGCGCGATCGAGCTGGGGCTCCGTTCGCGACGGGAAAGCTCTAGCTGCAGCTGCTCGATGTCGGTGGGCCGCTGAACGAAGGAATGGCCGACCATGTCGGCGATCTCGGCGACCGTGTCGAGGTCGCGAAGGTCCTTCGGCGTCAATGGATCAAGGCGGAGATCGGTGTCGGGGAAGTTCAGGCCCTTGTCAGCTCTCAGGTGTGTGCCCTTCGGCCCCGCGTGCGTCACCCGCAGGATCGCGCCCTCGGCGTCGCGCCGCTCGACGACCAATCCGAGCTTCCCATCGTTGATCCAGACCGAATCTCCCGGTTTGAGCTGCGAAACCACTCCGGGCAGCGAGCATTCGAACTGAAGCGTTGGCTGGCCTTCTCTACGCGCGGCGTTCGCGGCGCGCATCAAGACCCGCTCGCCGATCTGGAGCCTCAGCTCACCGGGGAAGGCAACGGAATCCGTACGGGCCCTGGGTCCACAGATGTCCAGGCACACTGCGCAGGGCCGCGGGACCTCACGGGCGGCCTCGCGCACCTGATTGGCCATCGCCCGCCACACCTCCGCATCGTCGTGACCGCAGTTGATCCTGGCGATGTCCATCCCCCGCCTCACGAGCTGGCTCACGAGCTCGCGATCCTCGGCTGCCTCGGAGGGCAGTGTGACCATCATTCGCACACTCCTGTTCGCAGGGGTGGGCCCGAGCGCGGCCTCTGTCTCCTCGCGCAGGAGCTCGTGTCCACGAAAGAAACGCGCTGCCTGTGGCTGTGGGACGGGTGTCTCGGTAGGCGCGTCGATGCGGTCGAGCGCACCGATCACAGCCTCGATGCTCTCGATCACCCGGGCCTCGCACCGGCCCAGGGATGACAGGCCCCACGGCATCAGCTCCAGCTGCAGATCTCGGAGCTCGTTCCGGCGCAGTGCGATGTAACGCGCGAGATTGAGCGCGCTCGCCGCGTAGCGCTCGCGCTCGATCCGTGACTCCCAGGCGGCAAACAGCCGGCGCGCGATCACCAGCGACCTCGACCGGGGCGCAGGACCACAGTCGGTCGGCGGCCACCGCGATCGCGGCTTGAAATGACATTTGCCCGGGTGGTCCTGTCAGGCGGCGTGTTCCAGAACCGGCTGCTGCTTGAGCGGACGGTGGCGATCCTCAGGGACCGCAGGCTCCGCGTCCTCTTCCCCACTCGCCTGCCGCCCAACGATGGCGCGATCGCCTACGGCCAGGTCGCCGTGGCCGCGGCTCGCGCGGGCGGTCAGGCGCCGGCGTAGGCGCTTGGCCAGGGACGCTGCGGGGGCGCCGCCTCCAACCGCACGCGTACATCGACGGCGACCGCCCCATCGGGCGTTGCCACGACTGGATTGAGGTCGAGCTCCGCGATTTCCCTGTGGGCCTCGACCATCGCGCTCACCCTCAAAAGCACGTCCTCGACGGCGGCCACGTCCGCGAGCGGGGTGTCCCGGTAGCCGGTGAGCAGTGGATAACTCGCGAGAGAGCGGAGCATCTCCGCGGCGTCCTGGCGCGAGAGTGGACTGATGCGAGCCGCCACGTCTTTCAGCAACTCGGCCTGGACGCCTCCGGCCCCGCAGGCGATCACCGGGCCGAAGAGCGCGTCGCCGACCACCCCAACGATCAGCTCCACGCCCCGATCCATCATGTCCTGGACGATGAATCCCTCGCGCTCGACCCCCGCGCTCGAGAGCGCTTCGTCCATCTCCACAGCCGCCCACGAGACCTCGGCTGCGCCCTCCAGTCCGATCCGCACGGCACCGAGCTCCGACTTGTGAAGGATCCCGGATCCCACGGCCTTGAGCGCGACGCGTCCGCCAAGGCGGTCAGCGACGTGGCCCGCGGCGACCGGATCGGCTGCGGTCGCCCACTCGGCGACGGCGATTCGGTGGCAATCGAGGAGTCGCATCGCCTCGGGCATCGGTAGCCACTCGAGGCCGCGCCCGAGCGCATCGGCGATGATCGCCGCCGCCTCGTCGGTTCGTGCGTCGTCGAAGACCGGCGGACCTGAGTGCGGACGCTCGCGCCAGCGCACGTGCCGCATCACGCGTGCCAGCGCTCGCGCAGCATCCTCCGGGTAGAGATAGGTGGGGATGTGGCCTCCCTGCGCCATGGCGGCGTGGTCGCGCCGTGACATGAACACCGCCAGCACCGGCAACTCCGGCGGAAGCTCGGCGACCGCCGCCCGAACAGCGGTCGCCACGTCCTCCGCCTTCGTCAGGAGCGGTCTGACGAAGATGGCTATGAGCGCGTCGACCCCGCCCCAGGAGGCGATCGTCGCGATCGCCTCGCGGTACTGGTCGGCGGTCGCGGTCGCGATCATGTCCACCGGATTGCCCAGGCCCGCCTCGGGCGCCAGAAAGCCTCGGAGCTTCGCCTGGACGTCGTCCTGCAGCGGTGGTACCTCCAGACCGGACGCCTCACACGCATCCGCACACATGATCCCCGGCCCACCCGCGTTGGTGATGATCCCCACCCTCGGGCCTTTGGGGAGCGGCTGGTTCGCCAACAGCGAGGCCACGTCGAGGAGCTCGCCGAGGGTGTCGGTCCTCATGACGCCGGCCTGCTCGAAGAGGGCATCGACGGTCACATCCGACGCCGCGAGCAGCGCGCCCGTGTGTGAGGTCGTAGCCCGAGCGCCAGCCCGTGAGCGCCCGCTCTTCACCACTGCGATGGGCTTGTCTCGACCGATCCGCCGGGCCACCCTGGAGAAACGGCGCGGATCACTGAAGGACTCGATGTAAAGGAGCGCCACCTTGGTCTCCGGGTCGGTCTCCCAGTACTCGAGGAAATCGTTTCCGGTGATGTCGGAGCGGTTGCCGATCGACGCGAACGACGAGAGGCCCAGGCTCAGGTCCGCCGCGAGGTCGATGAAGGCCAGGCCGAGAGCACCGCTCTGCGATAGGAACCCGACGTTGCCGGCGGCCGGCGTCGATGGTGCAAATGTCGCGTTGAGCCGCGTCTTCGGGCTCGTGTTCAGGATGCCGAGGCAGTTCGGTCCGATGAGCCGCATTCCGGAATCGCGGCAGATCTCGACCAGCTCTCGCTGACGCTGCTGCCCCTCCTCCCCCACCTCCGCGAAGCCGGCCGAGATGACCACCAGGGCCGGGACCGCCTTCGTTGCGCATTGCCGGGCCACGGCGGCAACGTGTGCGCTCGGCACGGCGATCACCGCCACGTCGACCTCGCCGGGCACGTCTTCGATGGTCCGGTAGGCGCTCACCGACTGGATGACGTCGGCGGCGGGGTTCACGGGATAGACGACTCCCTCGAAGCCCGTCGTGAGCAGGTTGTGAAAGATCTCGCCGCCCACCGTGCCGCGCTTGCGAGATGCTCCGATCACGGCGATCGCTCGCGGGCGGAGAAAGCCCTCAACAGCAGCGGCCGCGGCGACTCGGTCCCGATTCTCGAACCGCTCCCGCGCCTCATCCGAGAGCGATGTCGGGAACTCGACGTGGATCGAGCTTGGGACGGAGGAGATCTCGACCGGAAACCCCGACTCGCGAAAGACCTCGACCATGCGGTGGTTCTGGGGCAGAACATCGGCCTCGAAGAGGCGCACCCCGCCCTCGGCGGCCGCGTCGGCGAGGTGTGCCAGAAGGATCGTTGCCAGGCCCTTGCCCTGCAGGGCATCGGCGATCGCGAACGCAACCTCCGCCCGTCCATTGCCGGCGGCGATGTAGGACGCGTGGCCCACGACTCGCTCGTCGGCGCCCCTCAGCGCGATCAGGCCGTAACGCGTCACGTAGTCGACGTCGGCCGCCGACTCTGCCGCGCGTTTCAGATCAGCGGCGCCGGTGAAGAACCGAAACACCCGTGAATCGTCGGAGAGCTCCTCGAGAAACATTTGGAGCGCCGCTCGATCCTCGGCACGGATGGGGCGAACGTGCACGGTGGAGCCGTCTCGCAGGGCCACATCCACCTTGCGGTGCTCGGGGTACGCCGCCCCAGATTCCGTATGAAGTACGGAGTCGAAGGGTGGCTCTCTCCCGATGGCATCCACCGCTCGCAAGCCTAACTTGGTGGGACACCGCGAGAAGGGAACGAAATGACGACGATCGTGATCGGTTTTGACGGCAGCAGCGAATCCCGCGACGCGCTGCACCTGGGTAGTGCGATGGGGCATGCGATCGACGCGGACCTGATCGTGGCCACCGCCTCAAACCCGCGCGTGGACCTGGGAGCGTCGGAGGCAGAGGTCTTCGCCGGCATCTTCAACCGTGCGAGGCAGGAGCTGCCTCACCGCGAGTTCGCCATGCGCGAGCTCCGAGATGGCGGTGCCGTGGGGGGGCTCAAGGACCTGGCGGCCAGCGAGCAGGCCGACTTCATCGTGATCGGGTCGACCCACCGCGGGCAGCTGGGCCGGGTGGTTCCGGGAAGCGTCGGAGAACGTCTCCTTTCGGGGGCGCCGTGTCCCGTTGCCGTCGCACCCCGCGGCTATGCCAACACCGACCACTTCGGACTGGGCCTGATCGGGGCCGCCTTCGACGGCAGCCCGGAGTCGGACATCGCCCTCCAGTACGCCTTCGCGCTCGCGAAGCGGCTCGACTCCATGCTGCGGATCGTCACGATCGTGCCGGCCATCGAGCCGGATGCGGATTCCACCTTCCGCACCGTGATGCAGGACCACGGCCGCGACGTACGCGATGCAGCCCTTGATGAGCTCCCGCCCTGGGTCGAGGTCGAATCGGCCCTCGAGGAGGGAGATCCGGCGAGGGCGCTGGCGCGCCATGGTGTCGACCTCGACCTCCTTGTCGTCGGCTCGCGCGGCTACGGCCCGCTTCGAAGGACCCTGCTCGGCGGCGTCTCGGCCGACGTGATGAGGACTGCACCGTGTCCGGTGATCGCCGTCCCGCGAACCGCGGCCCCGGTACCGGCCTGATGAGCCGCTCCGATGACCATCTGAGCCCGCTTGACGCAACATTCCTGGAGCTCGAGGAGGCGGACGCGAGCGCCCACATGCACATCGGGGGCGTCGTGATCTTCGAGCCGCATGGAGATGGCGGCGCTCCCTCCATCGATCGGATCCGACGGGAGGTCGAGGCAAGATTGGGCGGGTTGCCGCGCTACCGCCAGCGACTCTCGAGCCCTGAGACGGGCGGGCTCCACTGGCCGCGCTGGGTTGAGGACGAGCAGTTCGACATCGCCCGACACGTGGTCGCGAAGGGGCTCCCGGAGCCGCGCGGTGAGAGCGAGCTCCTCGAGTGGGCGGCCGACTATTACTCCCGTCGATTGGACCGATCCCATCCGCTCTGGGAGACAGCCGTGGTCGAGCTGGCCGACGGGCGTTGGGCGATGGCCTCCAAGACGCATCACTGCATCGTCGACGGAGTCGGGTCCGTGGACGCCGCGAACATCCTGCTCGACGCGAGCCCGGACGCGGACCCGATGGCACGCTCGGCCGAAGGCCCCGTCGCCCACTCGCGCATCGATCCGTCCGAGGCACCCCCTCCCCAACTGCTGCCGTTGCGGCTGAGCGCCGGCGCCGCCGGCGCCGGCGTTCGCCTCGTCCGAGAGACGGTCGGTCTCGCGGCGGCGGGGCTCCGCCTCGGCGCGCGAGGAGTGGGCGTCTCGCTCCACCCCAAGCAGGCCCAGGAGGCCATGGCGCGCTCACGTGCACTCGTCGAGCTGCTCGTGAAGGACGAGGTGGTTGCCGCTCCCCCATCGAGCATCAACGTCCCAATCGGGACCGGCCGGCGCCTGGCCGTCATCTCCGCTCCGCTCCCGAGACTCAAAGAGATCAAGCGCGCCCTGGGAGGGACGGTCAACGACGTCGTCCTGGCGGCGACCGCCGGCGGTCTCAGGGCCCTGCTCGACAGCCGGGGCGACACGCCGCCACCGCAGGGTCTTCGAGCCATGGTCCCCGTAAACATCCGCGCGGCCGGCGAGCGCCTCGCCCTCGGCAATCGCATTACGACCCTGTTCGTCCACCTGCCGGTTGCCGAGGCGACGCCCGAGGGGCGCTACACGCGGCAGATGGCGGAGGCCGAAAGCCTCAAGTCGGGGTCACAGGGCACCGGGTCCAGCACCATGATCGACCTCGCGGGACATGCTCCGCCGGTGCTCCACACCTTCCTCGCACGCGGGCTGTTCGCGAGCCGCCTGTTCAACATCACCGTCACCAACGTCCCAGGCTCGCAGGAGCCGCTATATGCGTTCGGATCCCGGCTGCTCTCGGTCTGGCCGATCGTTCCCCTCGCCGCGAGCCATGCGGTCGGCCTCGCGGTCTTCAGCTACGACGGCCGCATGTACTTCTGCCTGAACGCCGACCGTGACTCGATGCCGGACCTCGAGGTGCTGGCGAGCGGCATCTCGGCGTCTCTGGACGACCTCCAGGATCTCGCCGAAGAGGCCGCGTCCGTGGTTACCGCGGACTGAGTCGCGGCTTTTCCCGGATGACGCGACGACGCACTGCGCATATGTTCTCCCCATGACCGAAACGAACCCCCAAACGAACCCGGGAGATACTCGAACGAGGAGGTTGTTCGGAAGCCTCACCCGCGTGGCCCTGGTGCTCGGCCTGGCGTATCTGGGCTTCTACGTCTATGGCCTGGTCTTGGGCGTCTTCTCGCCCTTCGAGCTGTGGGGCTTCACGGTCCTGGCATTCGTCTTCACCGCGGCCTTCATCGTCCACATGGTCCGGCTGCGCCGTGCCATGAGGACGCCGGGGGGCCACGAGGCGATGATGCGCGATGCACACGTCTTCCGCGAGCGTCGCGGCTTCTAGGAGCCCAAGATGAGTACGGTTCGCGAGATGGAACACAGCTATGTGGGTCCCGCATTCGAGGACGCGAAGGTCCGTGACGCGATGCGCGTCGGCGTGATCACCTGCCGGCCCGAAACCAGCCTGTCGGACGTGGCCCGGATGATGGTTGGCTACGACGTCCACTCGGTCGTCGTTGCGGACGTCGACCCGCAGCGCGGCCTCTGGGGGATCGTCACGAGCCTCGACCTGGCGCGGGTGGCGGGCGATCTCGGCTCCGTGACCGCGCGGGACGTCGCAACCACGGACCTCACGACGATCCGCTCGGACGAGCCGCTTCGCCGCGCGGCGGAGATCATGGCGGAACGTGGAATCACCCATGTGATCGTCCTGCAACCGGACAGCGACGATCCCGTCGGCGTGATCTCGGCCCGCGGCCTCGCCGGGGCGCTGGCCTACGGCCGGTCCTGACCGGCCCCGCTCCCTCCGGGCTTGAAGATATGCGCCTGCCGCGTCAGCGAGCGCAGCTGCTCCATGCCCTCATCGAGGTCGGCGAGGTGATGCTCCATCTCGCCCCCGGTGTCCCGTTCGATCACCCGCATCCAGCCAACACGCCGGTACAGGTCGGACAGGGCCGCATCGGCGCTCGAAAAAGTCGGGTCGATCCGTTTGACCGCCGCGTCCGGCTCGATGTCCGGCTCGAGGTGGCGGCGCCACTCGAATCGGTGAGCGACGTATCTCGCCGGAATCACGAAATCGAGTTGCTCGGCGAACGCTAGCCACCGAAGCGCACTCTCGAAGTCACCGACCGCGGCATCCGCTTCCGCCGCGAACAGCACGAGCGCCAGCGCCTGCCGGTGCTCCTGCTGCTCGGAGGCCTCGTCTCCGCAGGGGCTGAGGTCGGCGAGCTCGTCCCCGGACGGATCGTGCCCGAGCCGGTGTGCGAGGAATGGGCCGAGGTACCTGCCCGCGACCTTTACGGGCGGCCACCACAGCCCGGCTCCGACGGTCGCCTCCGTCTGGCCGCGGCTGGGCAGATAGGCGCGGAGGAACTCGGGGGCTCCGCCGGTGATGAGCGCGGCTCGCAGCACGGGCTCAAACGCCTCCGAGGCAACGTAGGCGCCGGATGAAGCGGCGATCCCCCGCGCTGCCGCATCCGCCTGTTGTGCCGCCAGCCCGCCCTGCTTAACCGGAAACCAGGTGGCGTCCCCGGCCGCCCACACATGCTCGAGGCCGGCGACGCGCATGCTGACGTCCGTCTGCACGAAGCCGCCGTTTCGCTGTGGCAGCCCGGGGACGGCGGGTACCCGAAGCGCCGGAAGCGCGACGACGGCACCGGGGTCGAGCTTCTCACCCGATTTCAGATGGAGTCTGCCGTCGACCACCCGATCGGCGTCCGCCCCCGTTCGAAGCGAGACATCGGCATCGGAAAGACGCGAGGCGACCAGTGTGGCCGCCGAGCGGCCGAACACCTCGAGGGGAGCATCCTCATGGGTGACGAGCAGGATCTCGGTCCCGTGGAGCCGCCGGGCGTCGCGCTCCGCTGCGGTGAGCAGTGCGAGCTCGTACGCCGCGATCGACCAGCTCACGCCAGGAGGAACGACGAAGACGATGCGCTCATTCCCCCTGCGACCGAAGGCCGCCAACACCTCGGGGAAGCCGCTTCGTTCCTCATCGCTCCCGAAGGTCAGTCCGCCGGGCACCGCATCGACCGGCCCGGCGCCGATTGCGACCAGCAGGAAGTCGTAAGGAACAGTCTCCGCTTCCGCGGTCTCCACGGTCTTCACTTCGGGCTGAATCGAGACGACCGTGCCCCGCGTGTACCTCGAGCCGGTCTCCTCGGCGACCTGAGCCAGGTCCAGCCGGAGCGCCTTACTCACCCCGAACGGCTCTGCGACGAGCAGCGGCCGGTATACGAACTCCGGCTCCGAGGAGAGCAACTCGACGTCGGTCAGCTCCGGGGACAGGTTCGACAGCGCCAGCATTGCCTCGAGGCCGGCTATCCCTCCCCCCGCGATCAGGACATGCTTGCGCTCATGGGCCCCGTTCATGCTCGATCAATCGTCTCATGCGGTTATCCGCGACCCAGGCGCGTTAGGCTCGCCATGACGAATGGATGTCATCGAGCGCGACTCCCTGGACGAGCTGTTTGAGGCTCTTAAGCGGCGTGGCTATACGACGATCGGTCCCACGCTGAGCCAGGGCGCGATCGTCTACGACGAGATCTCCTCGACGCGGGATCTACCGGCTGGCTGGACCGACGAGCAGGATGGCGGGACTTACCGGTTGCGGCGGCGCGACGACGACGCGCTGTTCGGGTACGCGGTCGGGCCGCGATCGTGGAAGCACTTTCTCCACCCGCCGGTCATCCGGCTCTGGCAGGCACGGCGCGGCGAGGACGGCGGCTTCGAGGTCACCGAGGAACCGGACGACCCTCCGGCCTACGCGTTCATCGGCGCCAGATCCTGCGACCTGCACGCCATCGCGACACAGGACAAGGTGATGCTGGAGGGGGCTTACCCGGATCCGGTCTACGAGCGTCGTCGCCGCGACGCGTTCATAGTCGCGATCAACTGCACGGTGGCGGGCGGAACCTGCTTCTGCGTGTCGATGAACACCGGCCCCCGGGCGACGTCCGGCTACGACGTGGCGCTGACCGAGGTGATCGAAGGGGACCGCCACTACTTCGTGGCGGACGCGGGAAGCGAGCGAGGCGGCGAGGTGCTCGCCGAGATATCGCATCGCGATGCCGCCACAAACGAGGTTGAGGCTGCGTCGGCGGGCGTTGAGCGTGCCGCGGCGAGCATGGGCAGGCAGCTCGAGACCGACGGGATCAAGGAGCTCCTCTATCGCAACTACGAGCATCCCCGCTGGGACGAGGTGTCGGAGCGCTGCCTGACGTGCGGAAACTGCACCATGGCGTGCCCGACGTGCTTCTGCACCACGGTCGAGGATGTCACCGATCTCACAGGCGAGACCGCCGAGCGCCGTCGCGAGTGGGATTCCTGCTTCACGATGGACTTCTCATACGTCCACGGCGGCAGCGTCAGGTCGTCGTCCCGCTCGCGATACCGGCAGTGGATGACCCACAAGCTCGCGACGTGGATCGACCAGTTCGGGACCTCGGGCTGCGTCGGATGCGGGCGCTGCATCACCTGGTGCCCGGTGGCGATCGACATCACCGAGGAGGCGGCTGCGATCCGAGCGACCGACGGCCTCCGGACCGAGGAGGGGAACACGGATGGCACAACCGCACGCGATCGATGAGCTGATCGCGGACGTCGGCGCTTTCGCCGGCCTGGACGGCGCCTACGTCGAGTTGATCGCCGGATGCGGCTCCACCACCGGGTTCGACGCCGGCTCCTACCCGTTCCGTGAGGGCGATCAGGCCGACAGCTTCTACCTGATCCGCCACGGGCGGATCGCGCTCGAGCTCTTCGCTCCGGGTCGCGGCCAGATGATCGTGTCGACGTTCGGCCCGGGGGAGATCGTCGGCTGGTCGTGGCTGTTTCCTCCCTACCGGTGGCACTTCGACGGGCGGGCCATGGAGGCGGTGAGGGCGCTCAGCTTCGATGGCGCGTGCCTGCGGGACAAATGCGAGGCCGACCACACGTTGGGCTACGAGCTGATGAAGCGATTCGCATCGTCGATGCTCGCTCGTCTCCAGGCCACGCGGGTCCAGTTGCTCGACGTCTATGGCAAGCCCGGTGCCTGAGGCGAAGCGACCAGGGCCCATGGTTCCGGAGCCATTCCGGGTCGTGGAGACGAGGCGTGACACTGAGGACACCTGGACGCTGGGACTCGAGGCGGCGAACGGAGCGCCCAGTCCCCGTTTCGGCCCGGGGCAGTTCAACATGCTCTACGCCTTCGGCGTGGGAGAGGTCCCGATCTCGATCAGCGGCGATCCCACCGCCTCCGGACCGCTGGAGCACACGGTGCGGTCGGTTGGAGCGGCGTCCGCCGCGATCTGCGCCGCGCGCCCTGGGGAGGTCCTCGGCGTTCGAGGACCGTACGGCAGCTCCTGGCCCCTTGCGCGCGCCGCGGGCCGAGACCTGGTGATCGTGGCGGGCGGCATCGGGCTCGCCCCGCTTCGCCCGGCCGTGCTCGGGGCGCTCGCCGAGAGCAGGCGCTACGAGCGGATCGTCCTGCTCTACGGCGGACGGACGCCCGACCAGCTTCTCTACACAGACCAGCTCGAGCGGTTCGAGGCGGATGGCATCGACGTGCACATCACCGTCGACAGCGCGGGAGAGGACTGGAGCGGCCACGTGGGCCTCGTCACGACGCTCTTCGACCGGGCACAGTTGGAACCCGAGCGCACCGTGGCGATGCTGTGCGGCCCCGAGGTCATGATTCGCTTCGCGGTGCAGGCCCTGCGCGATCGGGGAGTGGACGCCGGTGACATCCACGTCTCGATGGAGCGAAACATGAAGTGCGCGTTGACCCAATGCGGTCGCTGCGTCTTCGGGCCCACGTACGTCTGCCGCGAGGGCCCTGTGATGGCGTACTCGGACATCGAGCGCTTCTTCACGCTGCGGGAGGTCTGATGGCGGCCGAGCACAAGCCGCGGCTCGCCGTTTGGAAGTTCGCCTCCTGCGACGGCTGCCAGCTCAGCCTTCTCGATTGCGAGGACGAGCTCTTGGCCCTCGCCGACCGGATCGAGATCGCCTATTTCCTCGAGGCCACCAGGGCCGCGGTCGACGGCCCATATGACCTCTCCCTGGTCGAGGGCTCGATCACGACCGAGGCGGATGCCGAGCGGATCCGTGAGGTTCGGCGGCTGTCGAAGCGCGTGGTGACGATCGGCGTCTGCGCGACCGCGGGAGGCATCCAGGCCCTTCGGAACTTCGCGGACGTCGAGGAGTTCGTGTCGGTCGTCTACGCGACGCCGGAATACATCTCGACGCTTGAGACCTCGACCCCGATCTCCGCTCACATTCCGGTCGACTTCGAGCTCCAGGGATGTCCGATCGACAAACGCCAGCTGCTCGAGGTGATCAGCGCCTTCCTGGCGGACCGCCGCCCCGCGATCGCCCCTCACAGCGTCTGCATGGAGTGCAAGCGTCGCGGCAACGTCTGCGTCATGGTCGCCCATGGCACCCCGTGCCTCGGCCCGGTCACGCACGCCGGTTGCGGGGCGCTCTGCCCCAGCTATGACCGCGGCTGTTACGGCTGCTTCGGCCCCATGGAGACACCGAACACGGCCTCCCTATCTGCATGGATGAGCGGCCTCGGATTGGAGACGCCCGACCTCGTCCGCAAGTACCGCCAGCTCTACAGCCAGGCTGAGCCGTTCCGGAGCGAGAGCGAGGCCCTCGAGCGTGGCTGACGCGCGGACGAGGACGATCAAGGCCGACTACCTGGCGCGGGTCGAGGGCGAGGGCGCGATGTACGTGCGGCTGCGCGGCGACGAGGTTCTCGACGTCAAGCTCCGGATCTACGAGCCACCCCGCTTCTTCGAGGCGTTTCTGCGGGGCCGCTCGTTCATGGAGGCCACGGACATCACGGCCCGCATCTGCGGCATCTGCCCGGTCGCCTACCAGACGAGCGCGGCCCAGGCGCTCGAGGACGCCTGCGGAGCGACGGTCGACGGCCAGCTCCGGGCCCTGCGGCGACTCATCTACTGCGGCGAGTGGATCGAGAGCCACGGGCTGCACGTCTACATGCTCCACGCGCCGGACTTCATGGGGTACGAGAGCGCGATGGAGATGGCGCGCGACCATCCCGAGATCGTCGAGCGCGGCCTGCGGTTGAAGAAGGCCGGCAACGCTCTGATCGCCCTGGTGGGCGGGCGCGAGGTGCATCCCATCAACGTCCGGCCGGGCGGCTTCTACCGGGTACCGACCAAGGCCGAGCTGCAGCGGCTCATTGACCCGCTCGAGCGGGCCCGCGAGGACGCGCTCGCGACGGTTCGGTGGGCGGCGGGACTCGATTTTCCCGACCTCGATCTGGAACACGAGGTGGTGGCACTGCGCTCCGGAACGGACGAGTATCCGATCGATGACGGCCGGATCGTTTCCGACCGCGGGATCGACATCGCCGCTTCCCAGTTCCACGACACGTTCGTCGAGGAGCAGGTCCCCCACTCCAACGCTCTGCATTGCCGCATCCGGGAGCGCGGCTCCTATCTGGCGGGTCCCCTGGCGCGATTTGCGCTCAACTTCGACCGTCTCTCGCCCCTGGCGCGCGATGCCGCGGTCGATGCGGGCCTGGACGGCTCGTGCAGGAACCCGTTCCAGAGCATCGTCGTGCGCAGCGTCGAGATCCTCTACGCCTTCGATGAAGCTCTGCGCCTGATCGCGGAATACGAGCCGCCGGACCAGGCGGCGGTCGAGCTTGAGCCGCAACCGGCGATTGGCTTCGGGGTGAGCGAGGCTCCGCGCGGCCTCCTGTATCACCGCTACGAGATCGACGGTGACGGCACGATCAAGGATGCCAAGATCGTGCCGCCGACCTCGCAGAATCAGGCCGCGATCGAGCAGGACCTGTACGCGTTCGTGGCCCGGCACGCGGGATTGCCGGACGGCGAGCTCTCGCTTCGCTGCGAGCAGGCGATTCGCAACTACGACCCCTGCATCTCCTGCGCGACTCACTTCCTGAAGCTCGAGGTGGAGCGCGAATGAGGGCCGCCGCGTGACAGCCCGCTCCAAGGTGATCGGCGTCGGCAACGGGTGGCGCGGCGATGACGCCGCGGGGCTGGCGGCGGCTCGCCGAGTCCGGGCCATGCCCGGTCTGGAGGTCGAGGTGGACGAGCTGGAGGGCGATCTCACCTCCCTGATCGATGCGTGGGACGGCAGCGAGCACGTCATCGTCATCGACGCTGTCAGCTCGGGCGCAGAGCCGGGGGTCCTTCACAAGCTCGATGCGCGCGCTACGAGCCTCCCCCGTGACCTGAGCCGCCACTCGACCCACGCGGTGGGGCTCGCCACCGCGATCGAGCTCGGGCGTGCCCTGGATCGCCTGCCGTCGCGCTTGATCGTGTTCGGGATCGAGGGCCAGTGCTTCGATGCCGGCGCCGGGCTCAGCCCTCGCGTCGAAGACGGAATCGCACGGACGGTGGTTGCCGTCGTGGACGAGCTCCGCGCTCGCGTCGGCGACCCCGCCCGCAATCAGTGATTTCCCGCAATCGACGTGCGCCTATTGGCGGATGGCACGATTTGATGTAGCTCATAGTCTGTCCGCCAAGTCCTCGATGAAGCCAATGCACCACGCCACGCGTCCAGTTGTCATTCTTCCCGCCTCATGAGCGGGCGGGTGGCCATCGTCGGGGGCGGCGTCGCAGGCCTCGAGGCGCTGCTGGCGCTTCACGATCTCGCCGGGGATCGCGCCGAGGTGACCCTCGTGGCCCCCGATCCCGACTTCCTCTATAAGCCACTGCTGGTCGAGGAGCCGTTTGACCTGGGACCAGCTGAGCAGCACGCTCTTGCACCGGTGGCGGAGGAGCTGGGCGCGCGGTTCCTGCTACGCGCCGTGCGCCGCGTCGACGCCGCCGCACACGCACTCGACCTTGGAGACGGCCAGACGCTCGACTATGACTACGCGGTCGTTTGCACGGGCGGGCGGTTCCACCCCGCCTTTGAGGGGGTTACGACGTTTCCCACCGCAGGCGAGCCGCTTCGAATCAACGAGCTCTTGCGCGCCGCCGGAGCGAGCAGGCAGATCTTTTTCGTCGTGCCAAGCGGGGTCACCTGGGCGTTGCCGATCTACGAGATCGCCCTGATGACCCAACGGCGCGCGCTCGAGCTCGGGACCGCAGCTGAGTTGACCGTCATCACGCCCGAGGAGGCGCCGCTTGCGGTGTTCGGTCCAGCGGCGAGCACAGCCGTCGCGGAGCTCCTCTCCGCGCGGGGAATCGCCGTCGAGACCGCGGTTCACGCCCATCAGGAGCGTGCGAGCGAGATCGTGCTGACCCCGGGTGGTCACCGCATCCCTGTCGCGGACGTCGTCGCCCTGCCGGCGATGGCGGGGCCGGCGATCGAAGGGCTGCCGAGCGACGAGGACGGCTTCATCCCGATCGACGCGCACGCGCATGTAATCGGGGTTGACGACGTCTACGCCGCCGGTGACGGCACGAACTTCCCGATCAAGCAGGGCGGCATCGCAACGCAGGAGGCCGACGCGGCAGCGGCGGACATCGCCCACCGCCTCGGAGCGACAATCGACGCCGAACCCTTCAGGCCGGTGCTCCGCGGCAAGCTCCTGACCGGTGAGGAGTCGCTCCAACTTCGGAGCGAGATCGCGGGCGGCGGAGGTGAGGGTTCGGCCTCTCTTGACGCGCTGTGGTGGCCTCCGCACAAGATCAGCGGCCGCTATCTCGCTCCCTGGCTCTATCACGGGGAAGTGCACGCCGAGCCTGAGCCGCCAAGACGGAGCATCGATGTCGAGGTGGCCCTTCCCGTCGAGTGGCACGAAGAGCCGCTGGGCTTCGATTCCTAGGTCTTGGGTAGAGGCTAAGGTGACCCCATTGCCTGAATCCGCTTCGAGCCAGGGAAAGATCACGATCGTGCTGGCCGACGACCACACGGTCGTTCGCACGGCGCTCAGGATGCTGTTGGAGGCAGAGCCCGAGTTCGAGGTCGTCGCCGAGGCCGGCGACGCACCGAACGCCGTTCGCTACGTCCGCGGGCACAAGCCCACCGTCTTGATCCTCGATCTCAACATGCCTGGACAACCGAGCCTGGAGGCGATCCCGCAGATCAACGAGGCATCGCCGGAGACGCGGGTCGTCGTCCTCACCATGCAGGCTGAGACCGCTTTCGTGCGACAGGCCCTACAGGCCGGTGTCGCCGGCTACGTGTTGAAGGAGGCTGCCGACGCCGAGCTCGTCGAGGCCGTCCGAAGTGCTGCGACCGGAAACACGTACGTACAGCCCGCCCTGGGAGCGCGCCTGGCGGCCGAGCCCGAAGGTGACGGCGATGACCTCAGCGAGCGCGAGACAGAGGTCCTTCGCAACATCGCGCTCGGCTTCACCAACGCCGAGATCGCCGAGCAGCTGTTCCTGAGCGTGCGCACCGTGGAATCCCATCGTGCCCACATCCAGCAGAAGCTCGGCCTCTCGACCCGATCGGAGCTCGTCGGCTACGCCCTCGATCACGGCCTGGTCGAGACCGGTCACTAGACGACCGGGCGCGACTGGCTGGGCACTGGAAGCTCGGCCCTGACCTCGGTCCCTTGCCCTGGGGCAGAGGAGATGTCGACGCGGCCGCCGATCAACTCGAGGCGTTCTCTCATTCCGACGAGCCCGAACCCTTCGGATGTTGTGGCCGAATCGAAGCCGATGCCGTCGTCTCGCACCGTGACCGCAACCGCGTCTCCATTCATTGACACCTGCAGGTCGACCCGCTCGGCACGCGCATGCTTCACGACATTGGTCAGCGCCTCTTGGACGAGGCGGTAGGTCGTCCTCTCGAGCTCGGGGTCGAGCCGCTCTCGGGCCCATGTCTCCGGGGGCTCGAACTCAGTGTTGATCTCGAGCCCCGCTGTCGCCGCGGCGCGCTCGGTCAGCGCCTCGATCGCCGCCATCAGGCCAAGCTGGTCGAGGGCGGCGGGCCGAAGCTCGGTGATCAGCCCGCGCAGATTTTCGATCTCGCCACCGAGCTCGTCAGTCGCCTGGGTCATCGCCCGGGCCATCGCCTCGGGCGTGCCCACACGAAGGGCCGACCCGAGAAGGACTCGAAGTGCCGCGAGGCCTTGAAGCGTTTCGTCGTGGAGTTCACGCGCCCAGAACTTTCGTTCCCGCTCCGATGCCTCCATCGTCCGGCGCAGGCGATCCCGGGCGACCGACCGCGCGTTGGCAATCGCTATCGCCGCCCAATCGGCCAGGACGATCACCGACTCCTCATCGACCTCGTCGAACTCTCCCCCCTCCTTCTCGGTCAAATACAGGTTCCCGTAGGCCTCACCGCCGATCACAATCGGAACGCCCAGGAACGAGCGCATCGGCGGGTGCTGCTCCGGAAAGCCGTATGAGCGCGGATGATCGCCGACGTTCGTGAGCCGCAAGGGCTTGGGGTCGCGGATCAAGACGCCGAGCACGCCGCGACCCTCCGGGAGGGTCCCTATCTGCACCCGGGTGATGTCGTCGATGCCGACCGTGATGAACCGCTCGAGGCGGCTGCGATCAGCATCGAGGATTCCCAGGGCGGCATAGCGCGCTCGCGTCATATCACGGGCCGCGTTCAGAACGCGGCCAAGGACCGTCTCCAGATCGAGCTGGGAGACGAGGCTTCGCCCAACGTCGATCAGCCGACGAAGTCGCGCCTCATCCAGCAGCTGATCCGGCATCGCGACGTCAAGCCTAATCGCTGCTGGTGCCCTCAGACATTGAGCAGGACGCTCACCGCCCACATGAGAACGGCCCCCGAGGCAAGCCCCACGACGCCCAGGCCTCGGCCGCTGCCGCCCAGCGCCGCCGGGACCAACTCGGCTGCGACGAGCGCAAGCATCGCGCCGGCCGCAAAGCCGAACGAGATCGGCAGCAGGCCCGAGACCTCCTCGACCGCCAGAAAGGAGACCAGCGCCCCGACGGGCTGTGGCGAGCTTGTCGCGACGGCGGCCCAGAACTGTTGCGCGCGAGAGAAGCCGGACGCCTGCATGGGAATGGCGACGCTGGTCCCCTCCGGGATGTTCTGGATCGCGATCGCGAGGATCACAAACGCGCCCAACCCGGCGGTGTCGGATGCATACGCGGTGCCGATCGCGAACCCCTCCGGAAGGCTATGGACCAACAGCACTCCGAACACCAGGACGGAGGTTCGTACGTCGGCCCCGCGCAGACTTCCCACGTGAACGTCGCGCGAGCCCAGGAAACGCCGGCCCACCAGCAGGAACGCGACGCCGGCCGCGAACCCTCCGGCGACATCCCATCCCGACCCCTGGTCGAGAGCCGGCTCGAGGAGGCCGACCACCGAGGCGACCGCCATGACGCCGCCGGCGAGCCCCCACAGCGCCGGACGCAGAGCCACGACCCGCGGACCGAGCATGAACACCGGGATTGCGCCGACGCCCGTTGCCAGAGCCGTGCCGGTCGCCGCAAGTAACAAGACGAGCATCTACACCCAATGATCTGCTCAAACGCGGTTGCGAGCGTCCGTAGTGAACCGCACTCGAACTGCGGGCGCCTTCGGATGTGGTCGGGAAGCGCTCGATTTACGGTCCCCGAGGACTGTCAATCGACCACGAGAGCACACCGATGAAGGCAATCGTTGCTTATGAGTCCATGTACGGAAACACGCGGCAGATCGCAGAGTCAATCGCTGCCGGCCTGGCCCAACTCGGCGATGTGCAGGTGGTCTCGGTGAACGGCGGCGACGTTGACGGCGTCGACGCTGCTGATCTCTTGGTCGTCGGGGGACCGACCCACATCCACGGCCTTGCCACCGAGATGAGCCGCAAGGGCGTCGCTAAGGCGGCCGAGGAGGAGGGGGACCTCAGCCTGGAGCCCGGCGCTACGGATGGACCGGGACTTCGCAAATGGCTGTCGCAACGGTCTGGAGATGGGCGCCCGGCGGCCGCCTTCGACACCCGCATCGACCGCTCCCCCATCGTCACCGGATCGGCTGCGCGCGGAATTGCAAAGCGCCTGCGACGGCGGGGCTACGCGGTGGTCGCCGACCCGGAGAGCTTCTTCGTCGACGACACCGAAGGGCCCCTTGCAGACGGCGAGCTCGACCGCGCCCAGGAGTGGGGTAAGTCCCTCTGCGAATTGCTGGACGAGACCGTGACGTCTCAGTGAGTCGATGACGGGTCGCTGCGGCCCCCCGCTACCAGAGCGCCGCTTCGCTCCCCATCGGGCCATGGGAAGCCCGCCGGAGCCGAGCGGAAGTCCGCGAGCAGATAGAGACCCAACGCACCGCTGATCAGGAGACCGGCGCTGAGCACAGCCAGGTCCCCGCTGTCGTGATGAAGGACGGCGCCCGCGCAGATCACGAGAACGCCGAAGCCCACCATCGCGACCGCGATCCCGCGATGGAAGTGCCCCGCTTCGGAGTGTGGCCACGGATCGAGGGCCCGAGTGACCTCGCGCCCGTTGTCGGAGTCGGTGCAGTCATGTTTGCGCGGACAGGCGTTGCAGATCCGGGCCGCGGCCCGATATCGGGCGAGCCGCTGATGCATGTCGGTCTCGATTCGGTGTAGCCGCTCGCCCTCCGGGCACTCCCACGCGTCGGCGCTTTCGAGGTACTTGAAGCCGGCGGTCCGGTAGAGCTCGGAGCGCCGGTGCGAGTGGCGCGCCAGGATGTCCAATCCGATGGCGGCCAGCGCCAGGAAGATGCCGTATCCGGCGGCAAGCAGGCTCTCCGTCGCGACCCCGCTCATCGTCCGACCCCCGTTGCCTCCTCGGGCTCCGTGACCTCGGTGAACAGGATGTCCTCGGGCTCGGAGATCACGACCCGCTTGACGGTGTACCGGACCCCAAGATACGTGAGGTATAGGAGCGGTAGCACGCCGACGACGATGAAGTAGATGTCGCCGGGGAGGCGCAGCCACTCGATGACCGTGTTGGTGTTGGTCGAGAGATAGTCGAGCGAGCGCGCATTCCAGTAGCCGACGTTGACTGACTCATACAGCTGCCGGATACCCAGCGGGAACAGAGTCGCGAACGACATCCAGGCGAGCCCGATGTTGAGCCCCCAGAAGCTCATCTTGGCTGCGCGCTCCTTCCAGCGATCGGCCGGGATCAGGTAGCGAAGGCAGAACAGAGCGAGACCCACCGCGAGCATCCCGTACACGCCCATCATCGCCGTGTGCCCGTGGTTGGCGGTGAGGGCGGTGCCGATCTCGTAGTAGGAGACGATCGGCAGGTTGATCAGGAACCCGAAGATGCCCGCTCCGAGGAAGTTCCAGAAGCCCACCGCGACGAGGAACATCACTGCCCACCTATGCGGGAACGGGGTCGCCGATCTCGACTCCTGACGGGCGCCGAGCTGCAGGAAGCTCCACGCCTCGACGGTGAGGAATGTGAGTGGCATCACCTCCAGGGCCGAGAACACCGCGCCAAGCGCCATGTTCTCGGCCGGGGCGCCGGAGAAGTAGAGGTGGTGCATCGTCCCGATGACCCCACCCGCCGAGTACAGAATGATGTCCAGGAAGACGACGAGCAGCGCCACGCGCTCCCGGACGACCCCAAGCAGCACGAAGATGTAGGCGACCATCGCCGTGGTGAACAGCTCCAGGAAGTCCTCCACCCAGAGGTGCACCACCCAGAAGCGCCAGTAGTCCGTGATCGTGAAGTTGTCGTTGGGATTTACGAGCAGGCCGACCGCGTAGAACGCCGGTATTGCGAGCGCCGCCAGGAAGAAGAGCCAGGGCATGTTCCCCACCCGCTCCCGCCGGAGCCTCCCGCGTAACCCGCGATAGAGGATCACGATCCAGACGCACAGCCCGATCACGAGGAGCACCTGCCAGAAGCGACCGAGGTCCAGATGCTCGAACCCCTGATCCCCGAACAGGGAGCCCTGGAACCAGTTGTGGATGTCGGCGAACTCCCCGAAGAGACTCCCGAAGACCACGACGGCCAGCGCGCTGAGGAGGCCGAACGAGAGCAGGTTCTGCCCCTTGGGCTCGCGGCCGGCGATCATCGGTGTCAGGAAGATCCCGGCGGCTACGAACGACGTGGCGACGAAGAAGATCGCCAGCTGCACATGCCAGGTGCGAACGAGGTTGTAGGGAAACACCTGGGCGACGTCGATCCCGAAGAAGCCGCCGAGGTCGGCGCGGTAGTGCTGGGCCATGCCCCCGACCAGCGTCTGGAGTAAGAACAGCGCCGCCATCACGAAGAAGAACCAAGCGGTGGCCCGCTGCGCCGGAGTGAGCGCGACGTCGCCGGGAGCGCGGAAGCTGAGCGTCGCCTGGTCGCGGCCCGCCCACCCCATCCGCCAGCGCCCGAATGCCGCGAACAGGATCCCGATCCCTCCGAGGAGAGCGATCAGCGAGATCACCGACCAGACGATCACGTCCGCGCTCGGCTCGTTCCCGACCTGGTCCTCCGGCGGCCAGTTGTTGGTGTAGGAGTAGTTGTGGCCCGGGCGTCGCGCCGAGGCCGCCCACGACGACCACGCGAAGAACGCGGTCAGCTCGTGGATCTGCTGCGGATCCTTGATGGCCTCGGGCCGCAGTCCGTACTTGGTGGTGGGGGTCTCGAAGAAGTTGCCGTAGTGCTGCTCGAGTTGCCCGAACGCGCGCGCCTGCTGGGCGCTGATCGGGAGCGTGCTGTTCGCAGAGTCGTAGCGATTGGCCTGGAACTGGTCGATCGTCTCCTGGCGCGCCGAATCGGAGCCGCTTCCACCCAGCTGATCGATCACCGAGCGAGACGAGCGGTGCAGATAGTCGGCGGTGAAATCCGGGCCGAGGTACGCGCCGTGGCCGAAGATCGAGCCGTACTCCATGAGCCCGTTCTCGAGAAAGACCTTCTGGCCGGCGCGGATGTCGTCGCCCGTGAAGACCACCTGGCCGCTCGGCCCGACGACGCGATCGGGAATCGGCGGATCGGACTGGTAGGTCCGATAGGCGAGGAAGACGAGAATGAAGAATCCCGCGATGAAGACGAGCCCCGCAACCTGTACCCAGGTGCGAGAGACCAGCAACTCTCGCTTTGCTCCCTCCGACTGCACCACGTCGTGTTTCTAACCCTAGCCCAGGTGGGCCGGGCATCTATTGAGGGTGCGAGACCTACGTACGCGCTGCCGGTTTCGCGGCTCCAGGCCGACTCAGTCGACCTGGAGATGGAGGGTGTTGTCGTCGGACGCCTGGCCGACCATCGTGATCGTGTAGGAGCCCGGGGTCAGGGAGACCTGCCCACCCATCGGGTCCTTCTGAACTGCGGTCGAGCTGTCGACCTTGATCGCCGCCTCGTCGCTGTTCTGGAGGTTGACCGGCCCGGTTACGGACATCGACTTCGTGAAGCTCTGGCCCTGCTGGAGCCAGTGGCAACCCGGGTCGTTCATCGCAACGGTGACAGTCTGCGCGGCCGCCGGAGCGGCCCCAAGGGACGGTGCCTGATCATTGCCCGGCAGCGCCAAGTAGGCAATCGCCGCCACCAGACTCATGATGCCGATCAGGCCAAGGAAGAAACCGCTGATCCTGTGGCTGATCCTGGTCTGTGCTTCCTGAAGCTCCTGATCTTCGGGGATCTGCTGCTCTGCCATGTCTCGCTCCTTGCTGAATTCCATTGCATGACGATCATGCTCCGTGAGCGAGAGGTTGACCTCGGGAGGTCCCCGCACATTTCTCGGTCCAAAACCACGGGCGGGCATCCGTAATTACCCGCAGCGACAGGCTCCTACGGGTAGACCTGCGCGCCCGTCTCGGAGTCGACGACGGTGATCGCGATCGACGGGCAGATCTCCGCGGCCTGCATGATCAGGTCGTCAGGCCCGTCCCCGATGACGACGGCCGTGTCCTCGAGCGCGAAGATCTCCGGGGCCACGTCCACGCAGTCACCGTGGGCGGCGCAGGCATTGACGTCGATGGTGGGTATGTAGCTCATGCTGCCTTCTCCATTTCCGGTCTTGTCGAGTTTGTGTGAGTGAGGTCGATCTGACGGCGAAGTTCCGCGAGCCGCCGAGGCTGGTCGATCGTCAGTGCGGCGACCGGTGACCCCTCGCGCTCGTACACGACGGTGAGCTCGCGCCCGGACCCGTCACCCTCGATGCGGTGGTCGTCGGCGATCCCGGCGTGCCCCACGTATGAGATTCGAAGGCCGTACTGATCGCTCCAGAAGCTCGGCAGAGCCGGAGCCTCCACCCCTTCCCCCAGCATCGTTCTCGCCGCCGCGGCCCCACCGCGCGCCGCGGAATCCCAGTGTTCGGTCCGTAGATGCCTGCCGAGGCGGGGCTCGAAGACGGCGGCGACGTCTCCGGCGGCGAACACATCAGGGATTGCGGTCCGACCGCCGACGCTGACGGGGATCCCGTCGGGCGAAAGGCCGGTGCCCTCGAGCCAGCCGGTCTCCGGCGCCACACCCACCCCCACGACGACGACGTCACATCCGATCCTGCGCCCGTCCGTGAGCACCAGTTCCTCCACGCGGCGGTTTCCGCGGGCGCTCTCGAGCATCGCCGAGGTCAGAACCTCCACGCCTTCCTTGCGATGAAGCTCCCCGAACCAGCTGCCGACCCGCTCGCCGAGGATGCCGGCGAGGGGGGTCGCCTGAGCCTCGATCATCGTGACCTGTACGCCAAGCCGACGAGCGGTGGATGCGATCTCCTGGCCGATGAAGCCGGCTCCGACGATGGCGAGCCGGCTCCCCGGGACAAGCTGGGGCCGCAGGCGCTCGACGTCGAAGACCGTGCGCACCGTGTGCACGTTCCGGTAGCCGCGCAGGAACGGGAGCTGCCTGGCGCGCGCGCCAGTGGCGATCAGCAGCTTCTCGTAGGAGATGCGGCGGCCTCCGCTGACCACGAGCACATGCGGGACGGGGTCGAGCCGGACTCCCATGAGCCCGAGCATCAGCTCGACCTCGTTGTCCGCGTACCAATCCTTCGGACGCAGCCAAACCGAGCCGCTGGGGAGCGTGCCGGCCAGCAGCCCCTTCGACAGCGGCGGTCGGTCGTAGGGTCGCACCGGCTCGGCGCAGACCATCGCGATCGGGTCGTCGTAGCCGCGGCGCCTCAGGGTCTCTGCGCACCGTTGAGCGGCCAATCCACCGCCGACGATGACGACGCCCGGGCCGCTCATGCCGGATCCTCGCTGAACTGGGGTTGGGGCCGCACGAGGCCCGGCTGGTGTGAGGGCCGGTGGTGTGGCAGCCGCTCGGCGGGTGCCGGTCGGCGCCCGAGGCGGACCGAGGACACCAGGCGCGCGACGAACAGGGTCGCGATGACCGGCGTCGTAACGTAGAGCCACACCCGAAGCCACGGCGTAGAGGCGTCGGTGCCGGCGCCGATCGTATGGGCCACCGCCAGGCCGTAGACCACGATCATGAACCGGTGCGCCTTCCGCCACAGTTTGGGTCCGATGCGACGGCGGATGTAGAAGCTCAGGCCGAGGATCGCGGCCATGTAGCCGCCGACGATTCCCAGGCCGGTCCATAGCGGCTTGTAGGCCATCGTGAACGGGATCGAGATCCCGGCGGGGCCAGGGTTGAGCCACGGATCCCCGAGCAGCGTCAATCCGTGGACCGCGATCGCGATCAGCGCTGTGAGTGCGGTCTGCTCGTGGATCGCATTCAGGATGCGTGGCAGCCCGGGCTTCTTCGTCACCCGCCCGGAGAGCGCGAGTCCGAGGCCGACGGAGATGGTGATCAGCGCCAGCGCGATCAGGCCGGAGGCACGACTGGCCAACCACCAGGCGTGGCTTGCGAGGGTGGTGTTCATGCCGCCAGGCTCCCCTCGGCCACGTTCCGGGGCACCGTGATGCTGAGCCGCGGCCGCGCGGGCAGGGGCCCGACGACCTCGACCTTGCCGTCCTCGTGAACGATCAGGCCGCCTTGATGTGCCAGGAGTTGGCGGGCGCCGTCCGGGCCGGAAAGAAGCGCCGCCTTGGAGATGGTCTCGGCTTCGAGGGCCGTGTCGCCCACTGCCGTCGTACCGACGATTCCGGTCCATGCCGGCTTTCCGGTCGCCGGGTCGAGCAGGTGATGGGCGTAGGTCCCGTCGTCGCGGCGCCACACCCTTACATTGAGGCCGGAGGTAGCGATGCCGCCGGAGCCCATGTGAAGCGAGTGCGCTCTCGCACCGGTCAGCGGGTGCTCGATCTGGACCTCGAACGGCAACGCCTTCCCGGCGAAGCCTCCGATTCGCACGTCGCCGCCGCAGTCGACCACGACACGGGCGTAGCCGCGGAGGGCAGCGACGACCATGTCTGCCGCAAGTCCCTTGCCGCTACCGCCGGTGTCGAACGCGATGCCGGCGGGACGTCTGATCACGCCCGCCTCATCGTCGACGTCCATCTGGCGCCAGCGGCACTTCGGGCTCGGCTGCGCGGGGCGCCGTTCCGGCGCGAGCGCCAGCGCATCGGTCAGATTTGCCGGCTTGACGCCCGCCCTGGACTGCGCGTATCCGATCGACTCGATCTCGCGGACCAGGGTCGGGTCCACGAGCCCGTCGGTCTGCTCCGCCGCCCACAGCCCGGCGTGAACCGCCCGGCGCAGAAGGTCGGACGCGGGGACCACGTCGCGCGAGTCGGCGTTGAGGGCGCAGAGCTCGGAATCGGGCTTGAAGCGCGACAGCGTTTGGTCGAACCTCGCGATGAACTGCTGTGCCCGCTCGGCCGCCGCAGCCGGGGACCGCTCGCCGGGCCGCGGAGCGCCGATGATCAGGCGCACCTCGCACCCCATCGCCTCGAAGGTGACATCGCACTCGTTCATGACGAGCTGCTCACCACTGGAGCGGCCGGCGCGGGGGCCGGCGCGGGCGCCGTCGCCGCCGCCGCGCTGGCGGCGGAGCTGCCGCTCGAGGCCGAGCCGGAGGTAACCGTGCTCTTCCCGCTGGGAACGCTGCCGCCGTCCGCAATCACTCGTGTGTCAACGATGCGGCGGATCAGGACCGGACGCGGTGGCTTGGCCGCCACCGCGCTCGGAGGGCTCCCGATCGCAGGATCGTTTCCATGGCCCAGCTGGAAGGCCAGGAACTCGAACAGGAGCAGGAAGCTCGCGCCGGCGATGATGAAGGTCGGCCAGAAGGCCGGCTTGGAGCCGAGGGTCGGCCTGCGGTCAGGTGCCTTCGGCGAGGCGTCGGACGACCGGGGCTGTGGGCTCTGCGTGTCAGTCATCGTTTCTTCCTCCCGGTCCAGCGCCACTGGCGCTCGTCAGGACCGTGTGATGAGTCCGCGAGTGCGGAGTCGCCAACTGCGTGGCGGAGCTCACGTTCGGGTTCGAAACCGGCGTGCTCTGCACACCGGTGCTCGTGCGCGTGACCACCGGCGCAGACGTGCTGGAGGACGGCGCCGAGGCCTGGTGAGCCGCCGGAATCGACGGACTGGCGGTCCCGCTGAGGGCCGGGTCGTTGCCGGACTGCAGCTGCAGTGCCAGGAACTGGAAGACGATCACGAATCCGGCGGCCGCTGCCGCCAGCGTGGTGATGAACCGCCTGCGGCGACTGGGTTGGGCCGGGCGGGTCCGAGGCGGAGCCGCCTGGGACGGCGCGGCCTCTTGCCGCGCCGTCCCTTGTGATCCCTGGGTTGGTTGGGGATCAGTCACCGGTCGGGAATCAGTCACCGCCCTCACCTCCATCGCCGCCCTCACCACCGCCGCCACCGCTGGTGTGGGTGGTGGGTCCACCACCGCCGCCGGTGCTGCCACCGCCGCCGCTGGTGTGGGTGGTCGGGCCGCCACCGCTACCGCCGGACCCGGTGCTCGTACTGCCACTGGTGCCGGTCGAGACGGGGGTGCCTGAGCTGGTGCTGGTGCTTGAGCTTGTGCCGCTGGTGCCGGTCGTCACGGGACTGGCCGTCGCCGTGCTGCCGGCAGTGCTTCCACTCGCCGCGGTGCTCACCGGAGGCGCTGAGGTGGGCGGCGGTGCCGCGGCAGCCGGCGTTGCGGCTGACGCAGGCGCACCGGCGCCCTTCGGCGGGCCGAGCGCCGCCACAGGGTGCTTCGGCTTCACGTGCTTGGTGTGGTGGATCACCTTCGTGTGGACCTTCGGCTTCAGGTCCGCGACTGTCGAGGTGGTCCCCTGGCCGCCTCCGTTCGAGGTGGCGGCATAGCCGCCAAGTGCCCCGAGTCCGAGCCCTGCGGCTCCGACCGCGATCAGCATCCTCATGTTCCGCACGAACGTCTCCTCTCTGGCAGTTGTCTGCGCCAGTGTGCGAAACGGCCCGAAAGGAGCCCCCCAGGCGAGGGTTAAATCAAGGGAAAACTTGCGGGCGAGGCACGAACGTGCCTAATCGTCAGGCGGCTCGCGCCCTGTCCCGCCGCCCTGAGAGCCCGTCGGCGGTGAAGTCGAGGACGGCGTCGGGACGGGCGTGGTGGTCGTCGGCGCAGACGACGGCACGGTCGTGGTCGTGGTCGTGGTCGTGACCGGGCCGGTGGTCCTGCTGGTCGAGGTGTGGCGGCTGGCGTCCCCCCCGCCCTGAGCTGAATCATGTTTGGTGGGCGCCAGGTCGTTGCCCGCCGACACTGGCTCTGCCGCCAGTCCGATGCGCTGACTGACGAGCTGGCTTGCCGCCACCGATACCCCGGCGGCGACGGCCAACCCGAGCAACGCGAGCAGGATCCACCTGATGCTTCCGAGCGAGGTCATCGCCCTCCACGGTAGCCATCGGCCGCCGTCGCCTCGACCGGGGCGAACGCCACGACCGCACGGGCGCCCCCGTCCGGGCGGTTCGTGAGCGTCACCGACCCGCCCCATTGCTCCACAAGCTCACGAGCGATCGGCAGCCCGAGCCCGGTGCCGTGCGGGCCGTTCCGTCCCGCCCTGCCACGGTAGAAGCGCTCGAACACGGTCTCCTCCTCGGCCGGGTCCAGCCCGGGCCCGCGGTCGAGCACCTCCACGCGGCCCGGTCCGATCACGACGTCGACGGCGCCGCCGGCAGGCGAATACCTGATGGCGTTCTCCACCAGCGCGTCGAGCGCGCGATCGAGATCCGCCGGGGCGCACCACACGGGTTCGACGCCGTCCTCCGAGCGCCGCACGAGCCGGACGTCGGCATCCGCGGCCGCCTTGTTCCACCTGTCCACGAGGGCGTCCATCGCGGGCGCGAGGTCCACCCTCTGAGCCGGGAGCTCGTGCTCGCCCGCCCGGCTGAGGATCAGAAGCTCGTTGACCATCTCGGACAGCCGATCCACCTCGGCCAGCGCGGCGTCCAGGCGCGCGACGCTCGGATCGTCCGGCGCGGCGGTCTCCCGCAGCTCCTCGAGCTGGAGGCGCAATCCCGTCAGCGGAGTCCTGAGCTGATGGGACGCGTCGGCGACGAAGTCCTGCTGACTGTGGAGGAGCCTCCTCATTCGAGCCGTCATGTCGTTGAACGCGACGGCGAGCGATCGTTGCTCCGTGCTCCCCTCGAGCGGCGCCTGCGCTTCGAGTTCGCCTCCGGCGACACGCCGCGCCACGCGATCGAGCCGGCGAATCGGCCGCGAGATCTGCTGTGCGATCAGGGCGCCGGCGACGAGCGCCAGGGCGAGGACCACTGCCCCCAGGATCACCAGGCCCAGGATCGCAGTGCGCACCGCGCTCGTGACCGCGCTCACGCTCTGCGTGATGCGCACCGCGCCCATCGGGCTCCCGCCCTTGGTGATCGGGACGGCCGTGGCGAGGATGGGTGTGCCCAGTGTCTGGCTGTTGCGCGTCTGCTGGTAGTCCTGGCCCTTCAGCGCCGCCTTCACCTCGGGACGGGTCGCATAGCTCGTCCCCACCTGGCCTTGCGGCGCGCTGTCCGCGATCACCCGGCCCGACGGGCTCAGGACCAGCACCCGACCGCGGACGCTGTGGCCTGCCACCACAGTCAGGCGATGGAGCGTGTGACGGTCCCCCGTGCCGAGCATGGCTGCGGCGCTGGCCGCCACGACGTTCGCCTCGCTTCGCGCCTGGTCGCGTACCTCGGCATCGACGCGGTCGCGGAGGCTCAGCGCGAGCGGGATGCCCAACGCGACCACGGCCAGCAACAGCACGTAGGCGACGGCGAGAAGCAGGCGCGTTCGAAGGCTTACGGCTCCTTCACCCCCGGGCCGGAGAAGCGGAAGCCGACGCCGCGCACCGTGTCGATGAATCGTGGATGCAGAGGATCGTCGCCGAGCTTCTTGCGAAGGGACCTGATGTGCACGTCGAGCGTCTTCGTCGAGCCGAACCAGTTCACGTCCCAGACCCGGGCCATCAGATCCTCCCGCTTGACCACCTCACCGGCATGGCGCGCCAACTCGTGCAGGAGATCGAACTCCTTGCGGGTCAGAGAGACCGGCTCGCCGTCCAGCGACGTCGAGCGCGCGCTTTCGTCGACCTCCAGCCCACCTACGCGGATGACGGGCGGCCGAGCCCGCGTGCCTCCCGTGCGGCGGAGCACGGCACGAATTCTGGAAATGACCTCGGCGGAGCTGAACGGCTTGACGATGTAGTCGTCTGCGCCCATCTCCAGGCCCACGATGCGGTCGGTCTCCGTTCCTCGTGCTGTGAGCATCACGATCGGGACATCAGACTCGCGGCGCAACTCGCGGCAGACGTCCCTCCCATCGAGATCGGGCAGGTTCAGATCGAGCAGAACGAGATCAGGCTCCCACTGATCAGCGAGAGCCAGGGCCCGCTCCCCGGTCGACGCGACCACCGCCTCGAACCCTTCGCGCTCGAGAGCACGTGAAAACGGCTCCGAGATCGCGGCTTCGTCTTCGACAAAGAGAATCCGACCGCTGCGGGCCGCGACTCCGTTCGTGTGGGTCTGCTGGGCTTCCTTGAGCTGGTTCATGTGGTTGCCTCCGGCAACCTGCGTCCGATTGACCGTGACAAAGGCATCTCAAGGGTTCCCAAATCCGGTGCCGCCGTCATCCGTGGAACGGCGCCGATATGCGCGGCGAACTACGTATCCACCGTCGATGAAAACTCTTAGGGAAGCTTGAAGCTTGGCGCACCGTCGGAGCCAACAATGCCTGCGGTATCGGCTCACGCACGGCCACAACCTCACGCGAAGGCACCGTCAGCCCGGCGATCGAGCGGCTGCGCTCATTGTTTTGGTCCGAACACGCCGGCGATCTGTCACCCGGGGTCGAGGGCAACGAGATCCTGACGAGCGCGACCGCGATTGTGCTCGTCGCCCTTCTGATCGCGGAGGGCGTCACGGTCATCCACATGAATGGCCTCGGAACCGTGCACATGTTCATCGGCATGGTGCTCATCCCGGCCGTGCTGGTGAAGCTCGCCAGCACGGGTTACCGGTTCGTCCGCTACTACACGCGATCACGCGCCTACCGCGCGAAAGGCCCGCCGCTGCTGCCGATGCGGGTGATGGCGCCCATGCTGGCCGTAACCACCATCGCCGTGCTCGCTACGGGCGTACTCCTCCTCGCGGCGGGGCACAAGGACGGGACGCTGCTCGAGATTCACAAGGTGAGCTTCATCGCTTGGCTGGCGCTGTTCGGAGTTCACTTCCTCGCCTACCTCCCGCGCGTGGTGCGCTCCCTGGGCGCCGACTGGGGCGCCGCACGACGCGCGGCCGTGCCCGGGGCCGGCATACGCGCGATGCTGGTTGCGGCCTCGCTGGGCGGCGGCGTCGCGCTGGCGCTCTCGCTTCTGTCGAGCATGAACGCCTGGCACGCTTGACTGGTTTCTCCTCTCAGCGAATCTCGAAGAAAACCCTTACCCGGCGTTGATCCTCCCGCAAGGTCGCCGCGTGACCATGGCGCCGAGGATGGTCGGTAAAGGTCTCCGACCGCCGCGAGATTCGGAGGCGTCTGGCCTCCCGGAAGGAGCACGAGATGCATCTACTGTTGTGCCCGTCCTGCGGACGACGCTATGCGGTAAGCGGCACCGGCTCCCTCGATGAGTGGCAATGCAGGAAGTGCAGTCAAGAGCTCACCGTCACCCGTCGCGACGTCCCGCGCCTGACGGTCATGGGCGACCTTCTACCTGTCCAGGATGCCTCGGATGGGCGGTCTGCGGCGGGCTGACGCCAGTGGCCCGGTACGCCGCAGGCGGCGGTTACGCCGCCGAATCCTGCTCGCGGTCGTCCTGGTCTTGCTCGTGCCGACGATCTACTCGTATGCGCACTGGATGCTGCGGCCTTCGAGCATGCCCTTCGGCGCGCGCAGCGTCGAGTGGGTGAGAGCCGATGTGCCCTACGGCAACCAGGTGGTCGACGAGGTCGAGCACGTCTACTACACCTGGAACGCGCCGCAGAAGGGCGGGCCGCAGCTGAAGAGCCTGCCGACGACCGGGACTGCCGCGAAGGCGAAGACGACCAAGAAGGCCGCTCCCTGGCCGCCGGCGATCAAGCCGGTCTTCGCGCACCCGCTGCCCGGCGAAGGGATCTGGAAGCCGACCGGCCCGCCGGTCAAGGGCGGTCCACCGGTGCTGGTGACGACCTTTCGCTCCCAGATCAACTATCCGAGCACCGTCGCCTACGTGGCCTGGTTCGACCACACGCGCACCGCGCTCGCGTTCTATCCAGGCCGCTACGAGCCGCCGAACGCCGCCGTACGTGGACCGATGATGGTGCCCAACGACCAGCGCTCGCGGCTGCTTGCGACCTTCAACAGCGGCTTCGTCTACTCGGACGTCAACAACGGTTCGACGGACAACGGCCTGGTAAACGAGCCGCTGGCGGACGGCAATGCCACCCTCATCGGCTATCGCGACGGCCGCGTCGCGATCAAGAAGTGGAGCGGTGGATCGAACGCAGGGCCGAACGTCGCGTGGAGTCGCCAGAGCCTGCCGCCGATCATCTGGAACGGAAAGCTCAGCCCGGCGCTTAACGACAGCACCCAGTGGGGCTACACGCTCGGTAACGCCGTTCGTGTGTGGCGCACCGGCGTCGGGATCGACCGCCGCGGCAACCTGATCTACGCGGCCGCGGACGCCCAGACCGTGACCTCGCTCGCCCGGATCCTGAAGCGCGCGGGCGCGGTTCGGGCGATGGAGTTCGACATCAACCCTGAATGGCACACCCTGATCACCTACGCCCACCACCACGGCCTCGTCCCCACAGAAGTCGGATCGAACCCGATGCAACCCGCCACGCGCTATCTCACCCCGGACGACCGCGACTTCTTTGCCGTCTACCGGCGCCAGTCCGGTCCCGTTACCGTTCCCTTCAAGTAGGGACCTCGCGTCGCTCCTCGGCTCAGCGTGAGTATCGGTTGAAGGCGTCGGTCCCGAACGCTGGTTAGGGTGGGAGGCCGGTGGATAACGGCGGCCGGCACAGGGTGGTGGTCATCGGCGGGGGGTTCGGAGGTCTTCAGGCCGCGACACATCTGGCCCGGGCCCCGGTCGCGCTGACCCTGATCGACCGGAGGAATTTTCATCTCTTCCAGCCGCTGACGTACCAGCTCGCCACGGGTGCCCTGTCGCCGGGTGAGGTCTGCTATCCGCTGCGCGCGGTCTTCAAGCGGCGGCGGAACGTGCGGGTGCTGCTCGCCGAGGTCCACGGCTTCGACCTCGACGCGCACGAGGTTCAGGTGGAGCCGGGGGCCGGCGACGCCGGTCCGACGACGATCCCCTACGACACTCTCATCGTCTCCGGGGGCTCGCGCTACTCCTACTTCGGCCACGACGAGTGGGCGGAGGTGGCCCGTGAGGTGAAGTCGCTCGAGAGCGCGCTCGAGGTCCGCGGGCAGATCCTGAGCGCGTTCGAGGCCGCCGAGATGGAGCCCGATCCCGAGCTGCGCCGCGCGTGGCTGACCTTCGTGGTCGTGGGCGCCGGTCCGACCGGCGTCGAGATGGCGGGTCAGATCGCCGAGCTGGCGCGGGACACGCTGCGCCGCGACTTTCGCGCCATCGACCCACGCGATGGCCGGATCCTGCTTGTGGAGGCGGCCGATCGAGTCCTGACCAGCTTCCCGCCGTCGCTGTCGCGAAAGGCGACGCGGTCGCTCGAGGGCCTGGGCGTGACGCCACTGTTGGAGCGCATGGTGGTCGGAATCGATTCCGAGTCGGTCACCGTGGATGCAGAGGACGGCTCGGAGCGCATTGCGGCGCGGACCGTGATCTGGGCCGCCGGCGTCACCGCATCAGGCATGGCCGCTCAGCTGGGAGAACTGACGGGGGCGGAGCTCGACCGCGCGGGGAGGGTGGCGGTGGAGCCGGACCTGACCCTGCCGGGCCATCCGGAGGTGCTCGCGCTCGGAGACATGGTTCGCGTGCGCGGCGCGGATGGCGCGCCCGTCGTCTACCCGGGAGTGGCTCCGGTGGCGATGCAGGAGGGCCGCTACGCGGCCAAGATGGTGCGCGCCCGCCTGGGCGGGAAGACGATCGGCTCCTTCCGCTACCGCGACAAGGGCAACCTGGCGACGATCGGCCGCGCCCGGGCGGTCGCCGACCTCCACGCCGTCCGGCTCAGCGGGTTCCCCGCCTGGGTCACGTGGCTGGTGGTCCACCTCTGGTACCTGATCGGGTTCCAGAATCGCCTGCTGGTCTTCATCCGGTGGTCGTTCAGCTTCTTCACGCGCGGCCGGGGGACGCGGATCATCGGCGGACGGGCCGCAACGCCGTCAGGGCCTCGTCCTCCGTCCTGAACACGGGAATCCGCTCGTCGATCGTCGTCACCGACAGGAGTCGCAGGATGCCCGAGCTCCGGGCCACGATCGCCATCGGAGCGTCGAGCCCCAACTCGTGGCTGAGTGCCTGATGAACCAGGACGATCCAGTGAAGCCCGGTCGAGTCCATGAACGGGCACTTCGCCAGATCCACCACGACCGGGCGCCGAGCCGCGATCGCCGCGTCAGCCGCCTTTTCGACCTGCTCGACCGTGGCGATATCGAGCTCGCCCTCGATCGAGATAAGGGACACCTCGGTCCCGTCGATCGACTCGGTGCTGAACGTGTGGTCCATCGCGTGCTTTCTCGCTCCGAGCGACTCTAGCTCGCCGCAGGAGCAACGCGGGTGGTTGATTCCTGACGCCCCTTACGTCGACTCCCGCTGACCGCTCGGGAGGCGTCAGTCCGATTGGCCGTCGAGGACGCGGTTGAGCCGGTCGAGGAGCTCGGTGTAGCTGAGCGGCTTCGTGAGGTAGTCGTTGGCCCCGGTCTTGAGCGCGGCCTCGACGTCCGGGTTCTGAACCGAGGCCGAGAGGATCAGCACCGGGATCTGGGCGGTGGCCCCTTCGCTCCGCAGCGCCCGCAGCACGTCGAGGCCGCCGAGCCCGGGCATCACGACGTCGAGGATGCAGGCGCGCGGCAGTCGCTCACGGGCGAGGCGCAATGCCTCCTCCCCATCGGTCGTCGGGATCGGCCCGTACCCAGCTCGCTGGAGCACGGTTTCGAGAAGCTCGAGGATGTCACCGTCGTCGTCGGCGATCAGGATCGTCGACTTGGACGTTTCGGCGTCCATGCCATGCATCGACACCGGTCAATCCTCACACGTCGGGCCCGGCCGGTCCATCCTCCGATCGGACCATTTAGCGCTCCGCCGATCGAATGGGCGCCGGTTGACCTATCAATGCCCGGTGGGGCCCGGCCCCACTAGCGCAGCCCGACTCCCAGCGCGAACACCGTGAACAGAACCGCCGGCGCCGTCAGCACCAGGGCGGCGCCGTTGCCGAGGAAGCCGCTGATGAGGAAGAAGCACATGGCGCCCACCGCTGCGGCTGCGGCAATCACGGTAAGCACGCGCATTCGCGCATGCTGGAACCCCGTCCTAAGCGCACGTTAAGCCGCGCCCGGTCTGCGCCGGGACGCCTGCGCGAGAGCCATACTGACCGCGATGGAGATCGACAACGTCGAGATCGTCCGCCGCGGCTACAGGGCGTTCGACGAGGGCGGCGTCGAGGCGATCCTCGAGTTCCTGGACCCCGGGGTCGAGTGGCACATGTCCGCCGTCTTCACCCACACCCCGCGGGTGTTCTGGGGCCACGAGGGCGTCCGCGAGGTGTTTCGCTTCTTCGACGACCTGATCGAGGACCTCGGCGCGGACCCCCATGAGTTCATCGACGCCGGCGACCGGGTGATCGTCCCGGTGCGGATGCACGGGCGGCTCAGGGACGGCGGCGAGCCGGTGGCCTACGAGCTGGTGCAGGTGTGGCTGGGCCGCGACGGCAAGGCGATCAGGCTCGTGACCTATCCGGACCGCGAAGCCGCGATCGCCGACGCGACGGTGGCCTCAGCGATCTGAGGGCGCCGGCTCGGGCGCGGGCCGAAGCCCGGGCTCGGCGGCGGGTGGGCCGGCGACGAGCTCGCTCAGCTCCGCCATCGAGTGCTCCACACCGGCCGTGAGGACGTCGATGTCGTTCGAGCTGTCGTAGTCCCCGGTGACGCCGATGTAGAGGCCGCCGTCGTAGGAGAAGATCGCGATCGAGATCCGCACATGCCCGATCACCGGGACGAACGGGAAGGACTCGAGGAGCCTGCGCCCGAGCGTGTAGAGGGGCTGCTGCGGCCCTGGGACGTTGGTGACCCCGGTCTGCAGCCCAAGAGACGGCGACCTCGCGGCGAGCCGGGCGCCCATTGCCAGCAGCATCGGCGGCGCGAAGCCGGAGAGCGAGGTGAGCACGTCTCCCGCCACCGCCTGCTTCGACTGCTTGAGGCCGTCCATCTGCGCGCGCAGCGACTCGAGGCGCTCGGCCGGGTCTGCGATCCCCACGGGCAGCTCAGCGAACATCGCCGACACGCGGTTGTTGTAGACGCCGCGCTCTCCCGGCCGACGGACCGAGACCGGCACGAGCGCGCGTACCGTGCGCCCGGCGACGCTCTCCCCGCGGTTCTCGAGCAGATCTCGCAATCCGCCCGAGACGATCGCCAAGACCACGTCGTTGACCGTCCCGCCGAGCGACGCCCGCACGGCCTTGACGTCGCTCAGTCGCACGTGCGCCCAGCTCCAGGTGCGGTGCGGCCCGACCGGCCCGACCAGCGACGACCCGCCCAGCGGGCGCAGGATCCGCGCGCTCGAGGCCATGCCACGGAGCAGCTCTCCGGCCTGGACGATGGACTCGCGCGGCGCGCGTGCCGCCGCGCGCACGGTGCGAAGCTGTTCCGACGGGTTGAGCGTGCGGTGGGTCAGCGTGCGCATGAGCAGCTCCGGGCCGTTCGGTTCCGGGTCGGGCTCCCAGGCGCGGCCTGCCTCCGGCGCGTCCTCCTGCCCGAACATCACCGACATGAGGTCGGTGGCCGAGACGCCGTCGACCATGCAGTGGTGGACCTTCGAGAGCAATGCCCAGCGGTTCTCGCTAAGTCCCTCGAGCATCCAGATCTCCCAGAGCGGCTTGCCGCGGTCGAGGCGCTGGGCGAAGATCCGCGCGGCCGTCCGCCGCAGCTGCTGGTCCGTGCCCGGCGGTGGCAGCGCGCTGTGGCGCAGGTGGTACGACAGGTTGAAATGCGGATCGTCGACCCAGACCGGGCGGCCGAGGCCGAGGGGGATGAAGCGGACCTTCTGGCGGTACCGCGGGACGAGGCCCAGCTTGCGGTCGACCATCTCCTCGAGGTCCTCGAACGGCGGAGCCGGCCCCTCAAAGATGCTGACGCCGCCGATGTGCATCGGGTTCATCGGTCCCTCGATGTGGAGGAACGAGGCGTCCATGGGGCTCATCCAGTCCATCGATCGCCCTCCTCGTCGAGGATCCTGGCGAGGACGCGGTAGACCCGTCCGTTGACCGACATGCCGGCGTGGCTCGACTCCACCTCGACGTGCTCGGCGGACGGGTCCAGACACGCCTCCCAGGCGACGATCCCGTCCGAGCGCGAGTAGATCGACACGGCGCGCACGCTCGGGGCGAGCGGCGCCAGGAGGTCCTCGCGGAAACGGGCGCAGCAGGCCCCGTCGCCGCATTCGCTGGAGAACATCCCGGGGACTCCCAGATCGCCAAGTCGCGCCACGTACCGCACCGCCCCGAGGACGACCGGGCCGACGCGGAGCGGCTCGAGCACCGGCGACCCGAGCATGACGAGCGAGCTGACGAGGTCGGGGTTGCGTAGCCCCACGACCCGCGCGAGCTCGCCGCCACGGCTCTGCCCGATCAGCACGACCCGGTCCCCGGTCTCCTCGGAGAACCGCCGCAGGCGCGCCTCGATCTGGCCGACCACGCGCTCCGCGCAGCCCGTGTTGAACAGAATCCCGGCGCTCTCGGTGGGCGACCGCCGCCTGCGCAGCCAGCCTGCGAGCACGCTCAGCGACTGATCCCCCGCCATAAAGCCCGGCACGAGCAGTACGGCAGGCCCCCTCCCCCGGCTCGCGGGCCGCAGAAAGTCCCCGTTCGCGATCAGTCGCGCGAGCTCGAGGCCGTAGCGCAACTCACCGCGCAGCGGTACGTCCGGAGGCTTGCCCGGCGTAAGCGACGACGGCATTGACCCACCCTACCGTGGGTGGGTCGGAGCCTCGACGACCTGGTGGCGCCCGCCAACGAGCGCCGCCGCCGCGAGTGCCACCACGGCCGCGCTCACCAGGACCGCCGGCCACGCGCCGATCACGTGGCCCAGCAGGTGTGAGACCACGAACAGAGCCACAGCGGCTACCACGAGGGCCGCCGTCGCCGGCCCTCCTGCGAGCCGATACGCCGCCCGTGCGCACCACGCGCCGCCGGCGAGGAGCACGAGACCGCCGATGGCGCGGACGCCGGTCAGCTCGGCGATCCCGAAGCCGGCCAGGAAGGAAGCCGCCGCCACGACCGGTATTGCCACGCGAGCGCTCACTCACGGGAAGCTACCGAGGTCTTCAGCTCGCTCACCGCGCGGGCGCTTGAAATCGACTCCGCGGCGGGTAAGCTCTGTTAGGAGTTACCGAACGGTGGGCGGATCCAAGGCAGGCTCACCCGACATGGAGGTCGCTGAGTGCCCACCGCAATTACCCCCCGCCACGTTCGCCGCGCCGCACCACCGCTTCTCGCGTTGCTGGCAGCGACGCTGGCCTTTGCCCTGCTCGCCGCACCGGCACAGGCCGAGCGGGACTGCGCGGCCAACCAGCGCGCAGCGCCTCGCGACGCGCCCTCACCGCTTCGCGGCATCTGCAGCTACCTCGACGGTCGCGACGGTGTCGTACAGGTCGCGCTCTGGGACCAGAGGGCCGGTCGCCTGTACCGCCTCTCCAACGGTGACGACACCCAATACACCGCGAGCATCGTCAAGGTCGACATCCTCGCCAAGTGGCTGCGCACCTACGACAAGCAAGGGGCATCGATCCCCGATGACATCCCCTACTCGATCAAGTACCTGATGCAGCGGATGATCCAGAACAGCGATAACGCCGCAGCGACCTCGCTTTTCTACTTCGGCGGCGGCTGCAACTCGCTGACGAAGTTCAACCGGCTGATCCCGATGGACGACACCACGGTCGGCTGCGAGACCCCGAGCTACTACGGCTGGGGCAACACCACGACCACGGCCGCCGATCAGGCCCAGCTCATGAGAGTGTTCGCCTACGGCCGCCCGAAGGGAGTCCTGTCCTCCGACGCCCAGAACTACGGCAACCAGCTCATGCAGGGCGTCGAGCCGGACCAGCGGTTCGGGATCACCTGCGGCCCCTGGGGCACCGTGTGCGACCCGCCGAACTACGCGAAGCCGGATCCCGACGTCACCGTGTCGGTGAAGAACGGGTGGAAGACCCTGCCGACATGCACCAAGCCGGTCGATCAGTGCCCCTGGCAGGTCAACAGCACCGGCTGGGTGCGCGGCAACGGCCGCAACTACACGCTGAGCGTGCTCACGACGCGGAATCCGGTCGGCGGCGGCGGCACCGAGGGCTTCAACTACGGAATCGACACGATCCAGAACGTGTCACAGCAGGTCTGGGCCAACCTGGCCGCCAATAACCGAGGGCGATGAGTTAGATACGACCCGCCTCGAGCAGCCGGCGCAGGAAGCGCTTCGTTTCCGGGCGCTCGGGATCGACCAAGACCTGATCCGGCGGGCCGAGCTCGAGGATCCGTCCCTCGTGCAGAAAGGCGACGTGGTCCGCCACCTCGCGCGCGAAGCTCATCTCGTGGGTCGCGATCAACATGGTCACCCCCTCCTGCTTGAGGTCACGCACCGCCTCGAGCACCTCCCCGACCAGCTCTGGGTCGAGCGCACTGGTGACCTCGTCCAGGAGCAGGGCTCGCGGGCGACCCGCAAACGCCCGCGCGAGCGCGACCCGCTGCTGCTGCCCGCCGGAGAGGTCGTCGGGATGCTCGTCCTCTCGCCCGGCGAGGCCGAAGCGGTCGAGCAGCCGCCGCCCCCGCTCGCGCGCCTCGTCCTTCGACGCACCGTGCGCGTAGCGGTCCCCGAGCACGATGTTCTGGAGCGCGGTGAGGTGCGGGAACAGGTTGTAGGCCTGGAAGACGAGACCCAGCCGGCGCCGGACGGATACGGGGTTCACGGACGGATCGGTGATCACCTGGCCGTCGAGGAAGATGTCGCCGTCGTCGATCTCGACCAGCAGGTCGATGCACCGCAGCAGCGTCGACTTCCCGGAGCCGGAGGCGCCGATCAGCGCCACCGCCTCGTGCTCGGCGACAGTCAGATCCACGCCGTGGAGGACCTCGTTCTCGCCCCAGGCCTTCGTGACCCCCTTGATCTCCAGCACGGGCTCATTCATACGGTCGTCCCCCCCGCGCCCCACCGATCGAGAATCCGGGCGAGCGGGATCGTCACGCACAAGTACAGCAGCGCCGCCCCCACGAGCGCGGTGTAGTTGAACGTCGAGGCGGAGATGATCTGCGCCTCGCGGAACGCCTCGATGACCCCGAGAATCGAGACCAGCGCGACGTCCTTCTGCAGCGCTATGAAGTCGTTCAGGAGGGGCGGCCCGACGCGCCGCACCGCCTGCGGGACGATCACATGGCGAAGTGCCTGCCCCTCGGTGAGCCCGATGGCCAGCGCCGCATCGCGCTGGCCACGATGGATGGACCGGATCCCGGCCCGATAGACCTCCGCCACATAGGCGCTGTAGGAGAGGGTGAGCGCGATCCCGCCGAGGATGATCGGATCCGAGGGCAGTCCGGAGAGCTCGAGTGCCGGGATCCCGAACCCCACGAGGTAGACCAGCAGGATCACCGGCACGCCGCGGAACACGTCGACGAACACAGCGGCCAGCATCCGCACCGGGAACAGGGCGGCGGCGCGGCTGGTCCGAAGAAGGGCGATGACCATGCCGACGATCAGCACCGCGACCTCGATCACGCAGAACATCTTGATGTCGAGCCAGAAGGCCTTTGCCACGTCGGGGAACGAGTCCTTGAACGCGCTCCAGGAAAAGAAGGTGTCGCGGACGTTTGGCCAGCCGGGGCTCGTCAGTGCGAGCGCGACCAGTCCCCCGATGACGATCAGCGACGACACCGCCGCGATCGCCTGGCCTCTGCGGGCACGCCGTCGTTTGGCCGCCTCGCGCTCCGCTCGGCGGCCGACCGTCGCTTCGATCGCGGTCACCCGCGGGATGCTCGCAACGCGAGCGGCGGCAGAAACGTCAGTTCATCGACGCTCGTAATGGCGCGTATCGGCCCGTATCGGAAATTCCGGATTAGCGGGGAAAACGCACCGCGCCGCCGGGCCATGGTGACGGCGAGTGTCGGTCTGTCCGGCTCCGTTCGTTGACATCGCGTTGACAAACTACGGGCTCGCAGCCTTGTGGCACTCGAGATCCCCCTGGGCGCGCTTTCGAAAAAGTGGGGGCCGTCGATACTCGATGACGTCCCCGCTTGGCCGTTGGCGCTGGTCGCGATCGTCGCCGGCCCCGGCGCGAACCGCCGAGCCCGATGCGGCCGCCTAGGCCCCGGCCGTACGATTGGTCAGGGACCTAGTCCCCGAGCGCGAACTTCGCATCCTCGGACATCATGTCCGTCGGCTTCGTGACCTCCGGGTTATGAGATCGAGCTTCCGCATAGGTCCCGCCTGTTCTCAGGCGCAGCCAGGCACGGCGGGAAGCGCGGTGTTGGGTTGAGTTGCGCTCAAATTGATGCCCGCCTGAGGCGACTGTTTCCCTTCTCGCGCAGCGCAGAAGCGCCGCCTCACGACTTCTGCTTCACGCGAGGCTGTCGCATAGACGGGCGGACCACGGGCCGCTGGCGGTGAGAATCGAGACGATCTGAGAACGGCACGGCCTCTCGGCCTCCGATCAGGCCGTTGGGACCGCCAGCTGGTGTCGGTGGAGCTTCAGAAAGGTTGTGGGTGGCCGCGATCACGTGCCCGTGCCCAGAGCCCGCACAGCACCGATCCCGCAACCCGCGTTGCCCGTGGCCTGGACCCGACCACCGCGCTGACACCCACCTGACTTAGATCACTCGGATGCCGAGGCGGGGCGTTGCCCCGACGAGGGCATCCGAGGCTCGACCCAGGATGCCGCTCGCCCAAAAGGGGGTCGAGTTGGCAGAGCAACGCAAGTACCGAAGTTCATGGCCCGGCAGAAGCTGCAGATCGTCTGGCAGGCCTGCGCGCAGACAAGTCGGTCCCCGCGACGTCTGTCGCGAGCACGAGATCGCGGAGCCCCTCTAGTACGGCTGGCGCGACAAACTGCTTGTTGAGTCAAGAAAGCTCGCCCTGGCCGGCAAGGAACGAGCGCCAAGGCGAACGCGAGTTGCAAAGGCGGATCCGCAAGCTTGAGCGCACCCCACCAGTTCCTCAGGTACAAGACACCGAAGGAGGTTCACCCCTTCCGGATGATGCGCTGGCCGCCTCGGCGAGACACCTCGGACGGGTGGATCAAGGGCCAGCAGGTCGACCGGATCGTGGACTCCGACGCGACTGAACGCCGTTTCCGGGGAACATGTCGGAAGCGGCCGGGGGCTTCACTCCGGCTCTCCGATCCTCAATAGTCCGTCGACCCAGCGGTGTCCAGGGGAACCCTGTCTGAGCCTGCGCTTGAAACACAAGCGTTGCGTAGTTCGCCGCGCGAGCTCAACGGCAACCACCGATCCGCGGCCAGGTCCCTGAGAGTAGATTTCCTCCCGTGAGCAAGTCCCTTCGACGCTTCGGCGTACCGATCATCCTTGTCGCAGCGATGGTTGTGGCGCTTTCGGCCGCAGGCTGCGGGGGCGGCTACGGGGGCAGCACTTCCACCGCAAGCAGCACCGCCACCACTACCGGATCGGTCACCACCGGATCGGTTGAGGCCCAGCTTCAAGACGGCGTCAACAGCGCCGTTAGCTCCTGTCGCAGCGCGGCGCAGCAGATCTCCAACTCCTCGGCGGCGAGCGCCGCCCAAACGGCCTGCGATCAGCTCGGAACCACCCTCAGCAAGGACGTTGCTAACGCCGCGTCGACGGCGCAGGGAAACCTGAAGACCGCCGAGAACAACCTCGTCAGCGAGTGCCGGAAGAGCGCGCAGCAACTTTCGACGGGCCAGAGCGCCGCACTGCAACTATGCGACGCGCTCGCGTCATCGTCGAGCGGCGGCTAGAACTTTTCGCGCAGACACCCGACCAAGCCCAGAACAGGAGATCAGATGAGCGACAGACCCGTTTTCATTTACGCCGCAACCTACGCCGACAGCGCAGGCGCCCTCGCCGACTACGAAACCTTGCTCGACCTCCATGCAGCAAAGCTCGTGGGCACCTATGACGTCGCCGTGGTCACCAAGGACGCCGACGGCAAGGTCCACGTCGAAAAGCACGAGAAGCCGACCCAGCATGGCGCCTGGGGAGGCATCGCCGTCGGCGCGGCGGTCGGAGTTCTGGCCGCGCCAGCGATCCTCCCCGCGGCGGCGGTCGGTGGAATCGTCGGTGGCCTCGGCGGACACTTCCGCAAGGGCATCTCCCGCGACGACGCTAAGGAACTCGGTGACATGATCGAAGCGGGTCAAGCAACGCTGCTCGTGATCGGTGAGTCGCGCGTCGAAGAACAGCTCGACAAGGTGCTCACGGGCGCCGAGAAGTCGGCCGAGAAGGAAGTCGACGTCGACAGCAAGGAGTTCAAGCGGGAGCTTGACGAGGCCGAGAAGGAGGCCGCCGCGAGTTAGACCCCAAGCCGCAGTAGCGAGAAAGGCGAGGCGGTCGCTGCGCCGAGTCCAACGCGGCGGATGCCGTCGTGACTAGGTGAGTGAAGCCTGAACATCCGGCCTTCCTGCCTACGATGAGCCTCGATGCTGTCGCTCGTGGGCAGGTTGCGCAAGCTTCGGCCGCCCCATTCATGACGGACCTCAGCTGAAGAGGTCTAGGAAGTGAGGATATTTTGTTGGGTTCCGAGTCACCATCACCACTGAGGGAGTGGGAATAGGTGCAGCGAGAGAGGCACCGGAGCAGGCTGGCTTTGAGCTGCACGAGCCCGGCTGGGCCCCGGAGACGCAAACGGGGTCATACGGCGCGATGGGCGGTCCGCAGGTCGTAGCCGAGGTAGACGCGGACAGCGCCGCCGATGCCGAGCGCCTTGTGAGCGAAGCCCTTCCCGACCACGACTACACCGTCACCGTCGAGCCGCGGCAGTAGTCCCCGGCTCATTCGCACGCTGTTGGGATCAGGCTTCCGGGTGCCGGTCTCGGGACGGAGCTGGCGATCTAGCCGGTTCGGTGTGCTGCCGGCGCAAGCGGACGTCACCGGTCAGGCATCGGCGCGCTCGGCCGGGGCCTTGGTCGCGACCCGGGCGCCACAGGCTCACGAGCCCGGCGACGAGCGTGACGAGGAAGATCTGGCCGACGAGCATCTCGAAGACCGCGAAGGACTGCCCGACGGTTCCGGCCGGGACCAGGTTGCCGTAGCCGGTTGTGGTGAGAGTCGTGTAGCTGAAGAAGAGGTAGTCGCTGGAGCGCGGATTCGGCACGCCGGTGAAGAACTCGGTGTGCGTCGAGTTGGCGAACGCCACATACAGGAACGCGAACAGCAGGCCGAGCAACGTGAAGACGCTGATCGCTCCGAGGATCGTGCGAAAGTCGACCTCGCTGGCGCCGAAGATGACGCGGCGCAGGATCGTGACGGCCGCGATCGCCAGCAGGATCGCGTCGGCGCCGAAGGCGAGGCCGAGCAGTCGCTCCGAGGAGGCGGCCTGGGCGATCAGCGCCGCGATGACGGACGCCACCGCGACCACGATCGCCAGGCGCACCCGCGCCGAGCGCACATCGGAGCTCGTGAGCGCGATGATCGCCGTCAGGCCGGCAACCGCGACCGCCGCCACGCGGCCGCCCCAGCCCTCGGGCGGCAGCGTCATCATCACCGTGAACGTGACGAGGATCAGGAGCAGGACGAGGCCGTAGGCCTCGCCGATCCGCTCGACCAGCTCGAGCTTCGTCTCACGGGGGCGGCGCACGCGACCCAGGCGGCCGCCGCGCTCCCTACGACGTTCGGACATGGATCGACATTCGGCTGGACAGGCGCGGCTCCTGCTGACTGCACGGGACCCCTCAGCAGCTACGGCCTCGGTAGGTTGGATGGATGACCTCCCCTGACGCCGCCGTCGACGCGCCGGACGGCGAGGGCCCGGCCCAATCGACGGGGCGCCTCAGGAGCAGGCTCTCCAGCGGGCGCCGTCTGGCGCGGATCGCCTACCGCGACCCCGAGCACGTCGCCGAGCGCCTCACGCTCTTCGGCTCCGAGCGCCTCAGCGATTCCTCACTGGAGTGGGCAAAAGGCGTCCGGCAGGAGCGACCGGACGCTCCCCGCGGCCTGATCGCCGAGGAGGTGCGCATCCAGACCGCACAGGTGGCGCGCATAGACGGGGCCGTATCCGGCACGCCGTTCCTGATCGCGCTCGTCCCCGGCTACCTCGCCTACCTGTGGCAGGAAGGAGTCATGGAGCGGCGGATCGCGGCGCTCTACGGCCACGACCCACATTCGCTCCAAACCTCCTCCCAGGTGCTGGTGCTGCGCGGCGTACACCCGACGGCCGATGCCGCACGCGAAGCCCTGGTGAAGGTCCAGGACGCACCGCTCCCCGAGAAACCGACCGCACGTCGGCCGCTTCGGGTCTGGGTCCGAAGCGTCAACATCCTGCTGATCTACGGAGGGTTCCTCTCGGCGCCCGGCGACGATCGCGACAAGTACGCCCATTGGCGCCTCAGGGCTGCGCTCGGCTTCCTGTTCGGGCTCGCCATCTGGATCATCACCTGGGTACTGCCGGTCAGTTTCATGATCGCGATGGCCTGGGGCTGCGAGAGCCACGCGCGAAGCCTCGGTCACCGCACGATGAGCTTCTATGGCGGCGAGTCGGCGATCGCCGAGGCCGGAAGCGCCGGCGGCGGCGAGGACGGCGGCCGCACCAAGCGCGACCTACTGCGAGCGGGGCTCCTCGCGCTCTCGATCGCCGTCCCGATCGCTTTCGTCGCCTACGCTGACCACGTCAGGAACAGCACGGGGATCAACTGGCTCGGCGCCCTCGGCGCCCTGGTCGCCGTGGCCCTCGTCATCGCCACGACCGTCCTCGCTCGCCGGCGCTGAGGCATGCACTCGGTGGAGGTGAAGCGCCGCGGCCGCCCCCGCACCAGCCTGGCCTAGAAATGGGAGACCGCTACGACACCGGGCGCATCGAGGCCTTCAGCGATGCCGTCCTCGCGATCGCGGCCACCCTGTTGGTCCTGGAGATCTCGGTGCCCGAGGCCGACTTCCATGACCTCTGGAAGGGAATCGCTGACCAGTGGCCCTCCTACCTGAGCTATGCGACGAGCTTCCTCACCATCGGCGGCATCTGGCTCCTTCACCACGGCATCTTCAGGCGCCTTCGTTTCGCAGACTTCACCCTGACTCGGCTCAACCTGGGGCTGCTGATGGCGGCCGCCTTCCTGCCCTTTCCGACGAAGTTGGTCGCCGAGGCGATCAACTCGACCGACGCCGCGCGCGTCGCCGTCCTCTTCTACGGAGGGACGCTGCTGGTGATCTCCGTCCTGATCACGGCGATGATCCGCTACGCGAGCTCGCGGCCGGATCTCATCGAGGAGGGAAATCGCGACGAGGTCGTTGCGCTGGCGGCGCGGGCGGGCCCGAACGTCGTCTTCTACGGCGTCGTGCTGGCCCTGGCGTTTCTTGCGCCGAAGGTCGCCGCGTTCGGCTTCCTAGCGATCGCGGTGTTGGCGATCCTGCGCGTTCCCGGCGGAGCGCCGGACGGCGGGCTCTCGGCGGTAGCTGGATCGCGGCTGGCCTCGGCTACGGCGCTATCGCGACGCGCCGTTCTCGGACTGGCCGGTCCGAGAACGCCCGCCCTCTGCTCATCTTCTGCGGAAAAACCGCGACCGCGGATGTGGGGCTTCGCGGATGCGGATGTGTCGATCGAAGGGATAGTTCCTCGCATGGCCGTGTAGCGGCTAGCCCGCCGGGGCAATGAGAACTCAATCGAAAGGATGCGCCCGTGCTACTTCTTGCCGACTTCACCTTGGGGGACCTGCTGCTCGGGATTCTTGCCTTCTTTTTCGCGATCCTTGCGATCTGGCTGTTTATCGCGATCTTCGCTGACATCTTCACTCGCCCCGATCTTTCTGGATGGGGGAAGGCGGGTTGGGTCCTGCTGATCTTCATCCTCCCGGTAATCGGGATCCTGATCTACCTGATTGCACGTCCGCCGGAGACGGAGGTAGCGGCGCGCGGGATACTCCGGTTGGACTAGGAGCCTGGTTCTTAGCTGGCCCGTTGGGGCCGGGCTTTGGCAGACCGCCTGGAAAGCCGCGAAAGCTCCCTGCCACCCGTCCCTAATCTTTCCAGGCCTCGATCGAGCCGGCGCTTGAGGGATTCAGCTCACACGGACCGCCCGCCCCTCAGTCGAGATCAGTCTCCACCTCGATGCGCCCCGACTTGGCCGCGTCCGCGAGCTTGCCGTAGTCGAGCTCGTTCTGGTCGGCGTAGCGCTCGGAGAAGTCGGCGATCGCCTGGTCGAAGGCATCGCCCTTGCCGAGGTAGGCGCCGATCGCGATCCGGTCCCCGGACCGCGCGTGAGCTCGAGCCAGCGTCCAGCCGCAGACGCGGCCGTAGATCGCCAGCCCCTCCGGCGGCAGGGTCTCGACGTCGACCGATCGCTTGCCGTCCCAGAGTTGGCGAACGTAGAAGTCTCGCTCTTGGTCGTCGAGTCCAATCGCGGGAAGCCAGCCGAGGAGGATGTCGCTCGAGGCCTGCATCAACCACTGGCCCTCGACCACCCGCTCGCCGTGGTTTCCGAAGTCGCTCGCACCGACGTAGCGCTCGAGGACCGAGGCTTCGGCCTCCTTCGCCTGCAGGAACAGCGGGTCCTGGCCGTCGCGGCCCATCATCAACAGCACCCAGGCGCGGGTACCAACGCTGCCGACCCCTACGACCTTGCGAGCCATTTCGACGAACCGGTAGCTGTCGAAAAGGTGCCGGCGGTCCCCCTTGAGGCTCTCCCGGTAGCGGCGGAGCATTTCGCGGATTCGCTCCTCGTACTCGTGCTCCTGGCCCTTGGAGAGCAACTCCCGTGCGGGGACCAGCAGCGGGGGATCGCTGATGATCTGCGGCTCGCCGTCGACCACCCGAACGAGGCGGTCGAAGGCCTTCATGCTGTTCTTCTTTCCGGCCTTCGCGACGTTCTTCTGTGCCGCCTTCATCTGCTTCTTGTTGGCGACCTTGCTGATATCGCCGAGCAGGCTCTCGACGTCGAGACGTGCGTACCAGACGTCGAGGTTTCGCATCGTGGCGAACTCCCGCATCGCCTCGCGGTAGGCGCGGACCGTGGTGAGCACCGCCGTCCGGGTCTCGGTCGTGGTGAAGTCGCGATCGCGCCCGGCGATCGCAAAACTTGCCGCGAGGCGCTTCACGTCCCACTCCCAGGGGCCGGGGAGGGTCTCGTCGAAGTCGTTGACGTCCAACACCAGGCGGCGATCGGGGGCTGCAAAGACGCCGAAGTTCGACAGGTGGGCATCACCACAGGCCTGGACCTGGAGCCCGGACTGAGGGGTCTTGTCGAGGTCCATCGCCATGATCGCCGCCGCGCCGCGATAGAACGTGAACGCCGAGGCCAACATCCGCCCATAGCGAATCGGAACCAGTTCGGGGACGCGGTTCTTGGCCTGGTCCTCGAGCACCTTGACCGGATCTCGTCGGCGGGCTGCCGGCTCCCAGTCGCCGTGGCTTTCGCGCGAAGCTTTCTCCCGCGCCGCCTTGCCGGAGGCTGCGCGCTCATCTGGCGAGGCGAGAAGATCTACGGGCGGGGAGGTGGTCGGTGCGGGGGGCATGGTTGAGATTTCGTCAGCGAGCCCCTCCCCACCGAAACCTACTCGCGCTTCGATCCTACACCCGCGAGAGCTCCAATCCCCATACGGCGCCCCGGCCCCTGGACCGCAGCGAGCGCGGTCTCCCGCTCGACCCCTAGCATCAGCCCGATACCGAGCGCGACGGCCAGTGGGAACAGCTCCGTGGAAGCGACTTCCGACCTCAGAACAGCCACGTTCAGAGTCTCCCTCTTCAATGAATCGACCGGCGACGAAGTTGCTGTACAGCCAGTTGCATGCGGTGCTCAATCTCGCCGACGGGTTGGATCCGCAGGTCGATCCAAGCCGCTCTCTGAGGTCGATCGCCAGCTCCTGAACCAAAGGGACGTGCCCGAGGGTCGGTCGATAGGCCGAACCTCGAATGGCGGCGTGTGGCAGCTCGCGCCGGGCGGATACGAGGCGGAAGGTGACTCGCCTGAGCCTTTGCCGGCGGGGTCAGCGAGCTCCGTGGCAAATGTCGAGGGCTTGACCGGGACCGAGCGTGGCCCGTGTCGGGCGGCTCCGGTACAAGGCACCAATTGACTCTCGTGCCACATGGATCCTGACCTGCACGCAGAGCGCGGGACCGAGCCGCCGGCCTTCGTGGTCGAGTCCGACAGCCTCTCCCTGGCGTTCTCGGCGGCGCGTCGGGCTCACTCCGGACATACGCGCGGTGGTCACGGCAGGCCATATCTTGAGCACCCAATCCAGGTCGCTGAGTTGCTCCACGACGAGGGCTATGGCGAGGCTGTGTGCGCCGCCGGCCTCCTGCACGACGTGGTCGAGGATTCGGGCGTCACGATCAGCGATGTGATCGAGAGCTTCGGCTCGCAGGTGGGGGCGCTCGTCGCGGCGCTGACCGAGGACACCACGATCGAGGACTGGGAGAAGCGCAAGCTTGCGCTTCGCGAAGGCGTCGCCGAGTCCGGGCCTGAGTGCGCCGCAATCTACATCGCCGACAAGCTGGCGAACCTGCACGACTGGCGACTGGTGTACGCCGAGGTCGGTGAGCGTGCGGTCGAGTTCTTCAAAGCCCCCACACTCGCCGCCAGGGTCCGCGCCTGGCACGCGGATCTTGAGATGGGCGAGCGAGTCACGCCGAGACTCAGGTTCAACTCATGGCTGCGCCAGGAGCTGGGGCAGTTCGAGCGCGAGCGACGTAGTCAGCCGGGGCCGCACTGAGTCCGAGAGGCCGAAGGTCGGAGGTCGCTGCCAATCCCAGTCGCCATCGGTTCACCCCCTGGTGTGGGTTTGTTAGCAGGTAAGCAAGTTGGCAATCAAAATCTGAAAAATCTCAGCGAAACGGGTGGTGGGTGGGCTCCGGCGTGAAATCTCGGGACGCGGGACGGGGGGTCTGTTTGCCTCTGGATCGCCGGTCAAGGGTGGTCGCCAGGCTCACTTGGTTAGGACAAACCAGATGAGCGCAGCGCTGATCGGAATGATCGCGACCCAGCCGATGGTTCCGAACGCGGCGACGATCAGCGAGACGCCGAGGATGACCAGGGCGATGAGGATGAGGACCAGACCAATCATGCCCCCACCTTCGCTCGTAGCTCGGCCAACTCGCGGCGAAGCTGCTCGATCTCGGAGCGCGGCTCGGCGACGGCAAGCCACTCCCTTCCCCGCAGGCGCTCAGCCGTGACCTCATCCACCCCCCGCAGCCGCGTCAGGTAGGCGGCAGTCGTGGTCGTCCGGGTGTGCCCGAGGAGGACGGAAAGCTGAGGGAGGCTGTACCCGTCGCGGGCTAGCTCGCAGGCGTAGAAGTGGCGCAGGCCGTGAGGGTGGACCCGCTTGTCGATCCCGGCGCGTCGAGCCAGGCGGGGAAGCAGCGAGCGAACGTAGGACGCCTTCACCGGCTCGCCTTCGAGCGTCGAGATCAGGGTCCGAGCCTCTGAGGGTCGGACAGCCCGCCAGCGATCCAAGTGGGCGGCAGTGGTCGCGTCGAGCGGCACTGTCCTCGACTTCGCTCCCTTGCCCCGGCGCACTCGGATCGTCTCAGCGTTCACGTCACGCGGCTCTAGGGCGAGGGCCTCGGACACTCGCAGCCCAGCGCCAGCCATGAGCGCGATCAGGGCAGCGTTGCGAAGTCCCGTGCGGGAGTGGCCGCAAGCGTCGAGCAGCGCCTTCACGTCACGCGGCTCGTATAGCTCGGCCGGCAGGCGTCCCTTCGGCACGCGGCTCCTTCCCGTCGGCTGAGAGGGTCACTTCCCCCCCAAAGTGCAACCCATTCTAGCCGGGTCCGGCTTGGCTAGGCCTGGCAAGTGGAGGCCCGAGGCCTATAGAGTGTCACTCCTCGGCGGAAAACCTGAGGCTCGAATCGGCCCTTTCCGCCCCGAATCCTCTGTTGAGCGCCGGGTGGCTCGGAAAGTCCCACTCGTATCCGGCGCGGCGGAAAAGTGGGCCTCTCGGGGGTGCGGATCTTCTGTTGGCGGGCCGAGCTTCGGCTGGCGATTGGACCTCGGCCCGCGTTGACACTCGGGCGCCCGTTCGCCGACCGGCGCGCCGGAGCGCGGGGTCGCCTCGGCGTCGAGACGGCTGACTCTGTCGGGCGCGGCCCGGAGCGCGTGCGCTGGGTGCGCGTGCGCCCGAGACGGGCTGAGGAGGGGATCTGAGCGCGACAGCGGGCTTGGCGCGAACGTTCGCGGCGACGACCTGAGCTACGCGCCCGCGTGCATGAGGGCGTACGAGGAGGCCGTCCTCCCGTTGTCCGGCGCTACGAGGGCGGGTCCTGGCTACGGAATGACGTAGTTGTGAATCGCGACCTGGACGACTTCCGCGTCAGGTAGCGCGGCGACGCGCTCCTCGCCCATGACGGCGACCTGGGCCGGTCGAAGGCGGTCCTGTGTGAACCGCTCGAAGTTCTCGGGCGTCTCCCAGACGTTGAAGACCTGGAAGCGGCCCTCTAGCTCGCCTGCGGAGTGGAAGATCAGTCCCTCGGGCGGCTCGTCCGCAATGCCCATCTCTGCAGTCACAGCGTCGTATTGATCAGCTCCCATGCCCTCAGAGAACCGGGTGATCGTTCCTACAGCCATCTCTTCGCCTCCGTTGGATTGCCGTGTCTCGCGCCCACCCTACAAGGGCCGCGCCGCCTACTCCGAAAGCCCGGCGGCTTCGAGGGCGCTCGCGGCCGTGATCTAATCGCTCACGCACTCCCGCCAGCCCGGCCAAACGCGCTCCAGGGTCTCGGCCGCCCGGCGATCGACCTCGGTGTCCTCGATGGTGAACACCAGCGAGTCGTCGCGCCGCAGCTCAACACGCATACCCAGGGCTCGCATTTGCGCCACCGCCTCTTGCGCCTTGCCGAGACACTCCGGGCGGACCTTGTACCGCCACTCCTCCGGGTTCACAGGTCGAAACTTAGCCTTCGCCGCCGCTCTTCCTGCGACCCGCCGCAGAGGGGAGGGTCGGCTGCGGTGATCGCTGAGACGAAATACCGGAGGATCGCCGACTGGGCGCGCCGATCAAAGATCGAGCTGAGGTCCGATGAGGCGTGAACTGGCGCTGAAGGTGCGGCTCAGCCGTGGCCTACTCCCGCAACCCGGCGGCTTCGAGGGCCTTGCCCTCGTCGTAGTACTCGCGGATGCGGACGATCAGCCCGTCGCGGATGGTGAGCAACTCGTAGTTGGTCTGGCGAACCTCGGCACCGCTGGCTGCACCGCGCCCGACCTCGCTCGCCTTCACCAGCACCTCATCGTTTCCGCAGTCGATGATCCGATGGATTTCGTATCGGTAGTCGTCGAAGCTATTGAGCCACTCCTTCAGCCGCTGCCTGACGCCCTCGCGACCGCGATACGTCGTTCCGTCTTCGGGGGCGCTCCATTCGACATCTGGATGGCACAACGCCATCGTCCTCGGCATCGCTGCCAACAGCGCCGCTTTGCTCGTGGCGACCTCATACCAACGCCGCGCCAACTCCACGTTCTCCTGTGACATCGCCTACTCCGACAGCCCGGCGGCTTTGAGGGCCGCTGCTCGATCGACAAAGCCCAACTCGGCACGGATGATCTTGCCGTCGCGGACGGTGAGCACCTCGGCTGCCTCCTGGTAGTAGGGCAGGCCACTCCCCGCTCCGGTGCCCTGCCAGGTGGTCACGGAGACCACGCGGTCCCCGGCATCGATGAACTCGTCGACCGATGCCCGGAAATCTGGGAATGCGTCGAACCACCCTTCAATCTGACGACGGATCGCGTCGATGCCGCTCCCCTCCACCTCCGAGACGGCGCCCATGTGATCGACATATTCGAACTCCGGAGCGAGGAGGCTCAAGTACCGATCAAGCTCGTGGGCGTTGAACGCGTCGACGGCACCCTTGACGACCTCCACGTTCTCCTGCGACATCGCCGACGCAGTATCTCGCTCTGGCCTGCGTGCGCGACTCCGCTCGGCTCAGCCCAGCACGACGAAGCACCGGCCCGCCAGCGCAGCCGGAGCACCCTTCTACGTGATCGTCAGACCTATTGAGCCGCCTGTGCCGCTGCGGGCAGCGGGTTGCGCACCAAGGCGATGCTGATCGCCAGGACGCCGATCACGAAGCTGGCGACCGGCAGCACGAACCCCAGCGCACCGTCGGACGCGAAGACTCCGGTGGTCGTGTCGCCTACCCCGAACCCGCCCAGCTGACAGATCGCGGCCACCGCGCTGATCCACGCGGCCCAGCCAGGCAGCGCCTCGTAGCGGAAGCCGGCGAGCGCCGTGGCGGCGAAGAACGCGACGAACGCCGCCGCAGCCGGCGCGCCGACGACGGCGAAGAGGTCCCCCAGCGCACGGGTCAAGCTCGGATCGACCTCGTTGGGTCGGTAGGCCGCCGTGAGGCCCGCCGTGAGGCCGACAATGAAGAAAGCGACAGTGACCAGGCCAGCGCCGTAGGCGATTGAGGCCAGGCGACCGGTGCCACCCTCGGCGCTGGTCAGGGCACTTCTGCAGGCTTCCCAGGAACCAGAGGAAGAAGAAGGTGCCGACCCCGACGATGGTCAGCGCCGCTCGGATCGCGTTCTGGTGATCGGTGAAGAACGTGCCCCACTCCTGCGCGGAGGCGTCGGCGTCAGGCGGCATCGGAAACACGATCAGGAACCCGACGACCAGGAAGATCACGAAGACTATGCCGGTCGCGGCACCGTACTTTGCATAGCGGTCCTTGTCCATACGACCTCCTCTTTCGGAGGGCAAGCTGGCCCCGTTCGGACTGGTACTCCGATGCTCGCCCACGCGCCGCGCCGAGCGCAATGGCGACGCAATACCGTGCCCGCACAGTGCGGTCATTTTCAGCGGGCGACAGCATCAGCAGCCGCCTGTCCCCCGCAGGGCGTCTTCCAACGCCTCTCCGTTAGATCGGACGCTAGGGGCTCAACATGCCCGTGGGGAGTCCTGAACGCCGGTTGGCGCCGGGCGGAGCCGCGATTCCGTGGTTCCCTCCGGAACTTGGCGAGGAAAGGCAACCAACAGGGAACTCTCGATCCCGAACCACGCATCGTTAACGCGCCCGCGGTGGGTCCCTCTGGGGCACTTCAGCGGTTACTTCTAAATCGCGAACAGGGGGCGCAGATGGGGCATGGGCTACCCGGTTCGCTCCCGCGTCGGTGATCTTCACCGGCTCGTAGCTGAAGTCGTCATACGGCTCCATCCACGCGACGCGGAAGTCAAGGAACACATCCGCGCCGTGGAGCGCGGTTTGCTCCTCCAAGAACCCCGAGAAGGTCGTAATCGGGTCCGGAGCGAAGAACTCGAACACTTATACCGCCGAGAGGGGCTACCTGCGCTACCTCCGCTACCTTTGGCTTTATTGCTGGGATTCTGGGGTCGCGTTCTCGTCTCCGAGGTAGCGTTCCCAAGCGTCTTGGAGCGCCATTCGGCGATAGCCCTTCCTGTTCACCCCGTCCCGTTTCACGTCCTGAGACGTGATCCCGTAGTGCCGTAGCAGCGAAGCGAGGTCCCTCGCATCGAGCTTGTGGTCGTAGTAGGTCGCCCACGGCCCCTCCTCAATCGCGTGCAGGTGTTGAAGCAGGAACTCCGTGTGCAGCCCGTCTTGACGGTCACCCCCGGCCTCTGCCGCGTGCCAGATCTGCCTCAGGTCGTGGAGCAACCGCAGACGGTAGGAGTGCTGTTCCTGCGCCCCTTCGACGGTGAGCAGGCGCGTCAGCGCCCCGCGAAGCTCGGCTCCGCAGCCGAGCTCGTCGGCGATCACGACCAGCGGCTCAACCGCCTCCTCCATCCGGTCTTGCAGACCTTCAGGTGAAGCCGAGGTCCCCGCGTCGTACCGCTCCCGAACCTTGTCGCTGTTCTCCGTCGCCCACTGCGCGATTGCCTGAAATACGGGGGTTGCGCGTGGGAGCGCCTCCCGCCTCTTGTACGGGGCGACCTGCTCGCTCCGCTTCTTCTTCTTCAGGCCCAACGGCACCCCACGACTCGCAACCGTGTCCGGCACCCTCCCGATCCCGGCGAGCATCTTCGGGCAGAACGCATCGAACCCAACGAGGGCGTTCGCCTTGACATCGAAGCGCAGCACCGGAGTATCCGGGCGGTTGCCGGAGTTGATGATCCCGCGCAACTCCTCGTTCTTCTCCGACTTCAGCTTCGGGTCGAAGATCGTGTCCAGCTCATCGGCGAACAGGGTCGGCTTCGCCATGTCGATCAGTCGGTAGAGCGCCGCGACGGAGATGTTCGTGACCGAGTGCGGCCTGTTGCAGAGCGGCCCTGTTACTTCAAGCACGCGAGTCTTTCCGCTCCCCATCTCCGGGGTCATCACTAGGAGGTAGGGGGTGGTGTCGAAGATCGTGAAGAGATGCGTGTGGATAATCCAGACAGCGAGGACCAGCAGCGAGTCCTATTCGAGGATCATGTATCGCCCCGCGTAGGCTTGGATCTGGTTCACGAGCGGTGACCCTGTTTCCATCGGCGTCGTTCCTACCGTCGGCGCCGCCGGCTGTGCCGCCGGGACGAGGACGTAGCTCGAATCGTCGGTCGGCTGCTCCACCCAGCCCCCTTTAATGAGGCGTGCGTACTTCTTCCGCGCATCCTTTCTCGACAGGGTGTTGTGCTCCACCACCTCGCTGTCCTGGACGAACAGTTCAGAGACTTGCTCCCCGTCCGCCGTGTATCGGAAGTAGGTGAGGGGCGGGCCGCTGGGTCCGTGTGCGCCTGACTCACCCCCCTGGACATCGCTGGTCGGTCCAGCAGCCGGCCACGTCGCCGTTCACGCCAGAGCTCGTCCTCAGCGCCGGCCCGCCGACGCCCCCGAAGTCGAGCTCGACCGATGCGGACGCTCGGAATCTCGCCGCGGCGGATCGCCTCATAGCAAGCGGTCCTCCCCAGCCGCAGGGCGGTCGCGGTCTCCTCCACCGTCAGGACGAGCGGCGCCTCAGACATCGCTGAGCTCCCGCAGATCCTCGAGCAGCTCCGCGTAGAGCGTCCGGAGCTCTCCCCGTGGAGTCCGCATGCCGAGTTCCCACCTGGTGACCGGTCACCCGGTCGACCCCGAGCTCCTCGGCGACCCGCCTCTGCGTGGCTCCGGCCGCCACACGGATAGCCCTGGCGACACTGGGCGCAGGAAGCGGCCGAATGGCTCGGAGCTCATCGACCAGACCTCTCGTCGGTGCATCGGTAACAGTCACTGCTACAGGTCTTACACCGCCTCGGCACTCCGCGAACCGGTGCACAGAAAATCGAGAGCCTTGCGTGCACCGGCGACAGGATCGGTACAATGCCGAGTCATGCGATTCTCGATTCCGGCTCGCGGCGTTCCCCGGCTCGCGGGCGCAACCTGGATTCGCGCCGAGGACCGCGAGCTGCCGCATCCGGTTCTGATTAGGCTTGGGCTCGGCGATGATGGCCGCCTGGTCGCGACCGGGGTGCTCGTCGAGGCCGACGATGAGCTGACCTCACGCGAGCTGCGCATCCCCCTCGCTCGCATCGTCGCTGAGTTCGCCGACGCGGCGTCAAAGCCGGCCACGCACTCGCGGCTATTCGGCGAGCTGCACGGCATCGACTACCGGTTGACCGGCGAGGTGCCACCGAAGATCCCGGGACTCTGGGAAGACCTGCTGCCCGTCACCAGCAAGGAGCGGCCAATACGCCGCGTGCGCCCCGGTCGGCGCGGCCACTCAGACGCTTTCTATCGCCAGGTCGCCAAGGACTACCGGCGAGTTAAGCGCGAGCACCGCGGACGCCGATCCGCGCGCTGATGAAGGAGCGCTACGCGGCCGAGGCGACCGTCCACCGGTGGCTGAACACGGCCGTCGAGAAGGGATTCCTGAAGGAGAAGGATCGATGAGAGGATCAACGCGCAAGCGCGGGAGCACGTGGACGGCGTACTGGGACCTCGACCCCGGCCCCCAGACCGGGGGGCGGCGCCAAAAGTCGAAGGGCGGATTCAGGACGCAGAAGGACGCGCAGCAGTTCCTCGCGACGGTCGTCAAGCACGTCGCCGAGGGAACCTACTTCGAGCCGTCGCGCCAGCCGCTCGCCCGCTATCTCGTCGACGAATGGCTCCCGGCTATCGCCGGGACCATCCGGCCGCTCACCCGCGACCGCTATGCAGCCGTGGTCCGCCAGGTCGCCGAGCGCGATATTGGCGCCGTGCCGCTCCGAAGCCTCACCGGCGCGCACTTGAACGCGTTGTACGCCGAGCTAGAGCGCGACGGCCTTTCGGTCGCCACGCGCCGGATCGTCGCACGCTGTCCTGCAGCCGCGCCCTCGGCGACGCCGTCAGGTGGGAGCAAGCTCGCGCGCAACCCCGCGCGGCTGCCGATCCTCCGGCGCAGCCGCGAACCCGGGTCGAGTCATGGACGGCGCGCGAGCTGCGGACCTTTCTCGAGCACGTCGTTGATGATCGCCTGTATGCGCTCTGGCGCCTCGGTGCGACGACGGGTATGCGCCGCGGCGAGCTGCTCGGGCTCACTTGGCGCGTCCTCGACCTCGACGGGGGGCGCCTCCGCGTCGAGCAGCAAGTCGTCTCCACGTCGGGCGGCCTCAAGATCGACGCTCCGCCAAAGACGCGACGGTCCGAGCGGACCATCGCGCTCGACCCGGAGACCGTCGAGGCGCTCCGCGCTCACCGCGAGACGCAGCTCCTCGAGCGCGACGTCGCGGGCTCTGCGTACGTCGACCGGGACCTCGTGTTCTGCGACGAGGTCGGCGAGCCGATTCAGCCGCGGCGGCTTAGCGATGCGTTCACGCGTCACCGCAAGGCGGTGGGGATTCCGACCGGGACCCTTCACGTCCTGCGGCACACGTCGGCGACCCTGGCGCTCACCGCGACTCCGCCGGTTCCGCTGCACGTCGTCGCGGGTCGGCTCGGGGACGACCCTAAGACCGTGCTGCACGTCTACGCGCACCTGCTCCCGCACTCGGACGCCGAGGCGGCCCAGGTCGTCGCCGCGGCGCTCGTTGACAATCCGTTGACAAATAGGGCGGCGGCGGATCGCGGCGATTCGGAAACCCCTGCAAATCAGCAGGGTTAGTCGCCCAGTCCGAGACCCCCGCCCTGAAACGTCAGTTCAGGGTGGGCGCCTGTGCGGCCTTGCTCATCCAGCGGTTCTCGATCTTGCCGAGCTCACCGGAGGAGCGCAGTTCGTCGATCGCGTGTGAGACGCAGCTCGTGAGCGACGAGCCCTTGCCGAGCAGGGCACCCCATTGGTCGCCGCCCGGGGCCGGGAACTGCCCGACGATCGTCGCACTCGGCACCTGCGCCGCCGTGAGATAGAGGGCGGTTGGCAGGTCGACCACGACCGCGTCCACCTGCCCCTCCTTGAGGGCGGTGACGACGTCGTTGGAGTCGTTGAAGACCTTCGGCTGACTCGAGGGCTGGATCTCGGAGTTCACGGCGTCGAGGCTGGTGGTGCCGATCTGAACGCCGATCGAGGCGTCCTTCAGGTCGGCGAGCGACGTCGCGCTCGCGGCGCTGGAGCCCTTGGAGGCGACGACGGCCTGGTTGGCCGTGTAGTACGGCGCCGAGAAGTCGACGTGCTGGGCGCGAGGTGGCGTGATCGAGATCTGGTTGACGTCGAAGTCGAAGTCCTTGGGCCCGGGCGCGTAGCTCGAGTTGAACGGCTCCGTCACCCAATTCACGTCCGAGGGCGAGTAGCCGAGCTGGTGCGCGATCGCGTAAGCGGTGGCGCTCTCGAAGCCCTTGCCGTTGGTCGGATCGTCGTTCTCGAAGTAAGGCGGATAGGCGGGCTTGTCCGTTGCCACGGTGAGCTCGCCCGGCGTCTTGGTCTGCATCTTGTCCGGCGTGCAGTCCGCGGCGGCGACCGTGGAGCTCGTGGAGTCCGACGTGGTCGAGCCGCAGCCCGCGGCCAGTAGGGGCAGCGCAGCTGTAGCCGCAATCGCGACGACGAATTTCGGGAGCGAGAGCCTCATCCGTGAAGACCGACCGGTCAATCCTAACGGTCGGCTGGGCAGACCAAGGAGGAGAGTGCATGGCCGACGAAGGTCCCCGCGAGTTCACCGATCCGCTGGCGCCGCACCACCACGAGCATCACATCCGCGAACCGACGGACGAGCTGAGTCATCCGCAGAAGCTCGCTCGCCAGCGGACGCACATCACGATCCTCTCGCTCGTCCTCGTCCTGGTGCTCCTGATGCTCGCCTACGCGTCGATCTTCGACCTGAACTCCTGGGCCGAGTGGGTGGCGCTCGGTGCGATCTGCGTGACGGCGGTCGGAGCGCTGATCGCGGTGAACACGCGCCAGGACTGACCGCGAGCGGCGCCTGAGCGCCACCCGCGAGCCCGAACGATCTCTTTTCGGCCGGTTACCTGCTGCGCGCGGTCGACCGCTTGGCCGTGGTGCGCTTTGCGGTGGAGCGCTTCGCCGTGGAGCGCTTTGGGGTGGCGCGCTTTGCCTTGGAGCGAGCCGCCGGCTTGCTCTTGGCACTGGAGCCGGGCCGCGCCTGCTTGGCGGCGTCGGCGAGCTGCTTCTGGAACTTTTCGAGGTCCTTCTGGAGGGCCTTGCCGAACTTGCCGCTGTCGCGGCGGACGTCGCGGATGCGCTTCTCGAGGTCCTTGTACATGCCCTTGGCGCTCGAGCCAACGTCCTTGGTGAGGTCCTTGCGCAGCGCGGTCAGCGCATCCTGCACCGCGTCGAGGGACTTGTTGAGGCGCGCGATCGCCGCCGGCTCCTTGGACGCGGAGCTCTTGCGGGCGGTCGGCTTCTTGCGGGTTGTCGTGCGGCGCTTGGTGGTGGACCGCTTGGCTGGGGGCATTGCACACCTTCCTCGGATATAGCCGGAGTCGTTGCCGCCGAGCCTACTGCCATGCGGCGCGTCGCGTCGCCGATCGCGACCGTCAGCGGCTTAGACTCGTCGCATGGAGGAACCCAGACCTCCGCTTCCCGCCCGGCTTCTCGGCGGCGGCGCTCGCGGTGCGCGGAGGGTCGCGCAGGCTGCCGGCGTCGACCGCGCGGTGGAGGCCGCAACCGAGGAGGCGATCGTCCGCGCGGTGGAGAGCCCCGCCGTCGAGCGCGCCCTGGTGAGGCTTCTTCAGGGGCCGGCCGTCGAGGAGGCGATGCGAGGAGCGCTCGACAGCCCGGCGGTCGAGCGTGCCCTCATCGATGCCCTCGACAGCGAGCTCGTCGACGAGGTGTGGCAGCGGCTGCTCGCGAGCGACGAGGCGCAGAAGCTCGTGGAGCGCATCGCCGAGGCGCCCGAGGTGCGCGCCGCGATCGCCTCCCAGGGCGTCGGGTTTCTGGACGACATCCGGCGCCAGATCGGAAGGATCGCGCGCACGGCCGACGGCGCGATCGAGCGGATCGTGCGGCGGATCACGCGGCGCCCACAGCGGACCGGGCCCACCGAGTGCGCCGGGGCCTTCACCCGCGCACTCGCATTCGTGATCGACGTCGGTGTGCTGAATCTCGCCTTCATCGCGATCTCCGCCCTGCTGGCCTTCGTGGCCTCGCTCGTCTTCCCGAGCGACGCGGCGGTGCCCGCGCTCGCCATCGGGGCGGCCGCCTGGCTGGTCGCGGGCGCAGCCTTCAAGGTGTTGTTCTGGGGTCTGATGGGCCAGACACCTGGTATGCGCATCGTTGGGCTCCGGGTCGTCTCCCTCGATCAGCCGAGGATGGACCTCCGGATCGCAATCCACCGGCTGTTCGGCTTCATCCTGGCCGTGTTGACGCTCGGACTGGGCTTCCTCGGCATCGTGTTCTCCGACCGTCGCCGCGGGCTCGAGGACACGCTCGGCCACACCGAGGTCCACTACGACCTCGCCGAGCGAGTGGCGCCGTGGTCCGAGTCCTGATCGCGACCGCAGCGGCGATCGCGGGCCTCGTCGCGGCCGGTTGCGGCGGCTCCGGGACAGGCGGCACCTCGACGACCACAGGGCAGAGCGTGCTCGCCGGCCTCTGGACCGGCCGCCTCCACCAGCAGGGCCTCGCCCCCTTCAACGTCATGGCGACGATCCAGTCGCCCGCGGGCTCGTCCGGCAATACGGTCCACTACACGGGGATCAACTGCTCGGGCAAATGGAGCTATCTCGACTCGAGCGGCTCCGACTACCGGTTCCGCGAGATGATCGATCGCGGCAAGGGCGGGAAATGCAAGGGCGTCGGAGTGGTGACGCTGGCGACCGGATCGTCGACGAACCGCCTCGGCTACGAGTTTCGCGGCGGCGGCGTGGTCAGCCGCGGGACCCTACGCCGCGCCGGGTGAGCTGAGCCCTACGCGGCCCGCCGGATCAGTACCGCAGGAGTGCAGCGACGCCCTCGTGGGAGTCAAGCTTCGTGGCGGACTCCTCGTACACCGGCGTCACCGCCGCGTCGGTGGCGACCGCCAGCTGGACGAGGTGCTCGCCCACGGGGAGGTCCTCTCTGCCGTCGTCGTAGGCGAGGTCCACGGGCGGGATGCGCTCGAAGTCCTGCTGGGCGTCGAAGACGAGATGCCGCACGCGCCCCTCGGCGAGCGCCTGAAGCGTTTCCTGCGTCCCGAGGGCGGCGCCCGGGGCGGCGCCGATCGCCTCCTCGACCTCGCCGACAAGCTCCATTGCCCGAGCGGTGTTGACCTCGCGAACCTCGGCCTCCACGCGGTCCGCCACCTGGGACTCCTTGGAGCTGACGAGGTCGTGTTGGACGGTGTGCACGGCTCCCGTGCCGTTGCCCACGCTGGCAGAGAATTCGCGCGGCAGGTCCTCCACGCCGAAGACGAGGAGGTGCTGCCACGATCGCTCCGCCTGCTCCCGCGCGACGAGGCCAGCGATGTCGTGGAGAAAGCGTCGCCGGTTTGCGTCGAGCCGCTGGCTGAACTGGTCGTGACCCGAAGCCGAGGACCCTGTGCCTCTGCCGGGAATCGCCCGCTCGGCCTTCCCCTCACGCCAATCCTGATCGAACAGGGTGATCTCCCAATCGTCCAGCTCTCGGATCGCGCCAAGCGACCAGTCGAGCAGCCGCACACGGTCCGCCGAGACGAGGACGGCGCCAACGTGTGGGCCCTCGGCGAAGAGCTCCACGAGCGGGCGGACGTACGGCCGCGCCGAGCGCGTGACCTCGGTGCGCCGGGGCGCCATCTGCATGCTGCGCCAGATCGTCGTCGGGTGCTTCTCAGCGAGCTCGATGAAGCCCACCTGGCCACGCCCCTCCGGTGGAGCGCCGTTCTCGGGAAAGCGCTCGAGGATCTCGCCCGCGGCCGCGTCGAAGGCGCGACGCTCGGCATGCGGGTCGGTCTGCCCCTCGAGCTCGCGCAGCTGCTCTCGGAGCGAGATTCTCCAGGGCCTCCCACGATCGCCCGGGTCCAGGTCGACGTACACCGTGAGGATGCCCGTATCGGACCGCCACTCGATCAGGCGACGAAGAAGCTTGGCCCGCTCCGAGTGGTCCACGCGGTCGAGGCTACTACCGGGAGGCCGCGCCTCCCTCGCCGGGCGGGCCCTCAGCCTGCACCGCATCGAGGAGCTTCCGCAGCGCCTTGCGCATGATGCGCGAGATCTGCATCTGGGAGACGCCGAGCCTCTGGCCGATCTCGTACTGGTTCAGGTCCTCCTCGAAGCGGAGCCGAAGCACGGTGCGCTCACGCTCGGTCAGCGGAGCGCCCTCGGCGGCGAACTGGGCCTCGACCCGGTCGTAGCCGCTCTCGGCCGACCCAACCGTCTCGACCATCGGCACGGACTCCGCATCCTCGCGGCTGCGTGGTACGTCAAGCGACAGCGTCCTGCGGGCCTCCTCCGCCTGCAGGGCCTCGGAAACCTCCTCCTCGCTCAGCTCCAGTCGCCCGGCAATTTGACCCACCGTCGGGGTCTGCCCTAGCTCCTCGGCGAGCTTCTGCGCCGCCTCCTGCACGGCCATGGTCCGCTCTTGGAGGCCGCGCGGGAGGCGCAGCTCCCAGACTCGGTCGCGGAAATGCCGGCGGAGCTCGCCCAGGATGGTCGGGGCCGCATACGCGACGAACGAGTGACCCCGGTCGAGGTCGAACCCGTCGAGCGCCTTGACGAGCCCAAGGCTCGCGACCTGGATCAGGTCGTCGAGCTGCTCCGACGCGCCCCGGTAGCGCAGCGCCAGCGATCGCGCCAGAGGCAGGAAGCGCCTGACGAGCTCCTCCTTGAGCCTCGGATCGTGCGTCTCCGCGTACTCGCGAAGCAGGTCGTTTTCGTCGGCTAGGTGTCCGTCCATCCTGATGGCGTTTGTGACGTCCACGCTGTCGGCCGCCGGCCGACCGCTGCGATTCCCCGACCGCTGTATAGCGGTCGGCTGCGTGCGTGGACTGGTCGACATGTTCCCTTCCCTCCTCCAGAACTGGGTCCCTGAAGCAACTGGAACGGGCGGGGAACCGCGCGGATGGGCGCACGCCACGCGCGTCTGATGTGGGCCCCTCGCGGCTTGTCCGCTACTCGTCGGATCACGGGGCCTTGGCGAGCTCGCGTGACCGGGTGCGATGTTAGCGAACTGCTACCCCGCCGCCTGTCAGTAAAACAACGAGCTCAGGCGTCCTCGCCGGTCGATCGGCCGTTCTCCAGCCCGGGCTCCAGGACGAAGACCTCAACGGCGTAATCGGGATCGACGGCGTGGTCGCTGAGAAAGGCCAGCACCTTCGAGCCGGTGAGGCGCTCCACCACCGCGATCGCCTCGTCCCGGAACGTCCCCTGGAAGATGCGGCGCAGGCTGCGGACATGGTCCTCGAGGTTCTCGTCCTTGAGCGTGCGCTCCGCCTTCGTCATGGTGTCGTGGAGCACCGTCACCACCAGGCCGTCCTCGATGTACGTGCGGGCCCGCCCCGGGCCGCGTCCGGTCGCCTCCTTGAACAGGCCGACCATCGCCCGGGAGATCTCCCGGTTGAGGCCGCCGGACATGGATTTCTCTTCCGCTGTAGCCACGCTCGCCATGAGCGCCATCGCCGAGGCTGCGCCCGTCAAACCGTTTTCTAGCGTACATCCGGGGTAACCGTTCGGGGTGGAGCAAGGCAGATACCAGGCAGCCGTGAACGGCGAGCGCGTCGACCTCCTCGAGCGAGACAGGGAGTTTGCGCGCCTGGTGCGCACGGCCAATGGGCGCGCGATCGACCGCCTGTGGGCTTCGGCTCTCAAGCTTCAACGCGGTCCCTGGCAGCCCGCCGCGGAGCCGTCGGGGGCCCACCTCGGCTACATGGTGCTCGACGGCCTCGTCGGGCGGCGCGTCGTGGTGCCCGATCGCGGCCGCAGCCTCGAGCTGCTCGGGCGTGGGGATCTCTTCAGCCCCTGGCAGGAGGACTCGCCGTCGTTCTCCCAGGTGGCATGGACGGCAATCGAGCCGAGCTCGATCGCCGCGCTCGACGAGACCTTCAGCGCCCAGGTAAGGGAGCTTCCGGAGTTGCTCGAGGCGCTCACCGAGCGCGCCCTCAGCCGGTCGCGGCGGATCGCCGTCAGCGCCGCGATCGCCAACACCGTGGGCGTCGAAGAACGGCTCCTGCTGCTTCTGTGGCAGCTGACGGAGCTATGGGGCCGCAAGACGAAGGGAGGCGCCATCCTCCCGTTCCGGCTGTCACACCAGACGCTGGCCGATCTGGTCGGCGCGCGCCGGCCCACCGTCACCCTCGCGCTCCGCGGGCTCACGGACCGAGGCATGCTCGAGCGTGGGTTAAGCGGCGACTGGATCCTCTGCGGCGATCCCCCGTAGCGCCGACTACTGACGCTTGCGGCCGCCGAACAGGCGCCCGAGCGTGCTCGATCCGAGGTTCGGCCGGAGCACGGCCCCGCCGTCGGGCGGGGGTGGCAGCGCCTCGGCCTCGGCTCCGGTGATCGTCAGCGTCACGCCCCGCTCGGCGGTGCGTGCCACCTCCGGCGCGTCGACGAAGCGCAGCCCGTGCTTGGGCATCCGGATCACGAATCCGTCGAGGATGTGCTCCCGGTAGTTGTCCATCACCCGGTCGACGGTGCCAATCTCGTTCCCGTCTGGGTCGTACACGGGCGTGCCGCGCGGAACGGCGGAATAGTGGATCGCGGGGCCGTCGTCGACCATCGATGCAAAAGCATACGGCCCGGTTCCTCGAGCCTGCCGCTAGGCGAGCCGCGACCGCACGGCCGTGGATTCGCCAAAGCCCGCGATCTCGCGCGAGAGCCGCCCTCCCTGCCAGGCCAGAGGCGACGCGCCCTGGTCCTCCGTTACCAGGGACGCGTTGGGCAGGGTCTCGGCGTAGGCCGCGGCGACCGCGTACGGGTGCCCTGGGTCCCCGTCGTCGCGACTTCCCACGACGAGGGACGGGACGTCGACGAACTCGAGCTCCGACATGGACTCGAAGGGCTTCGACCGCGGCACCTCGCGGAGGGCGCGCGCGACCGCCTTCGGCTGCAGGTGCTCACTGATGCGCTGGCGAGTGAAGCGGAGCACTGTCTCCCGCCATGCCGGGTCGAGCCCGTGGTCGTAGGCCTCCATGAAGCCGTCGACTCCTCCCCGCTCCAGCCCCTCGGCCAGGCGATCCCACCCCGCGAGCGCCTCGTCGTCGACGAAGCCCGTGTAGGAGGGGCCGATCAAGATCAGCCCGGCCAGGCGGTCGGGGTTCTCGATCGCGTACGCGACGGCCGTGTGCGCGCCCATCGAATGCCCTCCGAGCAGGAAGGGGCGCTCCCCCACCTGCGCGTCGACGAGGTCCTCGAGGTCCGCGACGAGCTCCGTGTAGGAGTAGCCGGCATCCGGCGGGGCGGGATCGGAGCGACCGTGTCCGCGGGCGTCGTAGGTCGCCTGATGAAAGCCCGCGCGCGCGAGTGCCTTCGAGCCGTGCACGACATAGCGGCGGGTGGCGCTGACGCCGTGGAGCAGGACCACCGGAGGACCCTCCCCCAGGGACTCTCCCGCCAGGGTGCCGACGGGGCCTTCCACCGTGAACTCCACGGGCTCTAGCCCAGGCATACGGGATCAGGCCGCGGCTTGCGAGCGGACCCGATCCAGTGAGTCGCCTAGCGAGTCCACATCGCGGTAATGGAGGCCGAGCAGGGCCACGTGGCGGTAGCGGACAATGCCTTCGGGATCGACGATGAAGATCGACCGGCGCACGAGCCCGCCGGGGCCCAACACCCCGTAGGCGCGGATGACGCCGCGGTCAGGATCGGCAAGCAGCGGCACGGTCAGCTCGTACTTGGAGCGGAATCGCTCGTGGGAGTCGACCGATTGCGGCGAGATCCCCCAGACCGTGGCGTCGAGCTGGTCGAGCCGATCCGCCGCGTCGCGGTACGAGCAGAACTGGCGGGTGCACACCGGTGTGAAGTCACCCGGATAGAAGGCGAGCACCACCCACTCCCCGCGGTGCTCGGAGAGCCGGTAGGTACCGCCGCTCGTCCCCGTGAGTTCGAAGTCGGGAGCCTGATCGCCACAGTCGATCCGCGCCATCGGCTCTATCCCCCACTCACGCTGATCTGCCGGATGAGGACTGTCGCCAGCGGTGTGCCGACGTCGCCGCTCGCAGGGTCGCCGAGTGTGCCGATCTTCTTCACCACGTCGAAGCCGGAAGTCACCTTGCCAAGGATGGCGTAATTCGGCGGTAGACCCGCGTCCGAGGCGGTGACCACGAAGAATTGGCTTCCCGACTGCCCGGACGGTGCGACCGCGGTCTTCGCCATCGCGACCATCCCCGTCCGGTAGGTGGCGTTCGCCGGCGGGGGCTCGACGACCGTGTACCCGGGGCCGCCGCTCCCGTTCTCGAGCGGGTCCCCGCCCTGGATCACGAAGTGAGGGACGATCCTGTTGAAGGTCGTGTCGTCGTAGAAGCCCTTCTTCGCGAGGTAGGCGAAGGAGTTCGCGGTCTTCGGCGAGTTCGAGGTGTCCATCTGGATGTCGAACCGGCCGCAGCTTGTGTCGACCGTCGCCGTGAGGCTCTCGCCCCGCGTCACCGTCTGCTTCGGCTTCCTCAGCTGGCGGTGCTTGGGCGGTGGCTTGGACACCTGCTCGCATCCGCTCGGTAGCGATGCTCCCGTGGACGTGCTGCTCCCCCCGCCTCCACAGGCGGCGAGGGCAAGCGTCGCCCCGGAGAGGGCCAGGAGGGGCACGGCGCGGCGAAGCATCGGCGCGGCAGCCTACCGCGCCCGTCGGGGGGAGTAGGCAAGATGGGGGCATGCCAGCCACCGCCGAGCGGTCGAGCGGGGGGTCGCGCGAAGACCGCCCCACTCCGACCCGCGTCCGGGTCATGGGCCGCATGCTCAATCGGCTAGTCGTGCGTGCGCCGTGGGCGTGGCCGCTCGTGCGCAGGCCGATGCGCCGGTTCTTCGAGCGCGCGGCGCCGGGATGGGACCAGCGCACCGGGGCCGGGTCGGTCGATCACCTTGCGCCCCTGGCGGCTGCCCTGCTCGACGTCAAGCCCGCCCCCGAGCGGGCTCTTGAGGTGGGGACGGGCACCGGCGAGGGAGCGCTGCTCCTCGCGCGCGAGTTCCCCCAGGCAAGGGTCAGAGGCGTCGACCTCTCGGAGGAGATGGTCCGGAGCGCCAAGCAGAAGGTCGGGCTCGATCCCGAAGGGCGGATCGCCTTCCGGGTGGCCGATGCGGCGAACCTCCCGTACGAGGACGAATCCTTCGACCTGATCACGCATCTCAACATGCCGCCGTTCGTCGCCGAGGTGGAGCGCGTGCTGCGGCCCGGCGGCCAGGTCATCGTGGCCTCCAGCTGGGGCAGCGCCACTCCCTTCTACACGCCGAAGGCGGCGCTCGACTGGGCATTCGCCAAGCGGGCGATCGAGCCCAACGCCGCCGGCGAGGTGGGCGTGGGCACCTATTGGGTGGGCCGCAAGCCCCGCGCATGAGCACCAACCGTCGCCACCTCGTCCTGGTCAACCCCTCGGCCGGCGGGGGTCGCACCCGCGACCTGCTGCCCGAGCTCGAGGGAGCCCTGCGCCGACGCGATCTCGCGTACCGCCTCGTCATGACCACCAGCCTCGACCACGGGGTCCAGGAGGCACGAGCCGCGGCCGCAGACGGCGAGATCCCCGTCGTCATGAGCGGCGACGGCCTCATCGGCCAGGTTGGCGGGGCTCTCGTGGGCACCGAAACGCCGCTCGGCGTGATTCCCGGTGGCAGGGGAAACGACTTCGCTCGCGTGATCGGCATCCCGACCGCCATTCCCGACGCGGTCGACCTGCTCGCGGCGGGCAACACCCGGTCGATCGACGTCGGCGAGGTCAACGGCCACCGCTTCCTGTGCATCGCGAGCTGCGGTTTCGATTCCGACGCCAACCGGATCGCCAACGAGACTCGCCTGGTAAAGGGCAATCTGGTCTACCTCTATGCGGCGCTCCGTGCACTGGCCGCGTGGAAGCCGGCACGCTTCGAGGTCACCCTCGACGGTGAGCGACGCGAGTTCACCGGGTTTGCCGTTGCCGCCGCCAACAACAAGGCATACGGCGGCGGGATGTTCCTCGCGCCGGACGCGGAGCTCGACGACGGCAAGCTCGACGTCGTGTGGACGAGCGACGTCTCGAAGCTCCACTTCCTGGCTAACCTGCCGAAGGTGTTCAAGGGACGCCACGTGGAGAACCCGGAGGTGACGGTGCTGCGTGGCTCCGAGGTCGTGATCGAGGCCGATCGGCCGTTCGCTATCTACGCGGACGGCGACCACATCGCCGACCTGCCGGCCACGATCCGAGTGCTTCCCCGCGCGCTTGACGTGATCGCGCCGCCGGACGGCGCGCCGAGCTCGCGCCCGAGGTGAGTCGCTTCTTCGGCCCGAAGCTCGCGATCGCGCGGGCTGCGGGCGGGCTGAGTCGAGCGAGTGGGCGGGGCGGTGGGACCACGCTGCCGGGCCGCCTGCTCCTGCGGATGGCGCCGGATGCGATCGCCCGTCTGGGCTCGCGCCTCCCCGACGGCGCGACGATCGTCAGCGCCACGAACGGCAAGACGACCACGGCCGGCATGATCGCGGCCGCCCTCGGCGCGGCGGGACGGCCCCCGGTGCACAACCGGGCCGGGTCGAACATGACCTGGGGCGTTGCCACCGCGCTACTCGAGCAGGACGGCGAGGAGGGTCTGTTCGAGGTCGACGAGGCCTGGCTACCGAGCGTCGCGGACGACCTCAACCCCCGCCTCGTCGTCCTGTGCAACCTCTTCCGTGACCAGCTGGACCGCTACGGCGAGCTGGAGCACATTGCGGACGAGTGGGCGGCAGCTGTCGCCAAGCACGCGGGCAACACCGGCTTCGTTCTGAATGCGGACGACCCGCTGATCGCCGACCTCGGCCGCGACGCCGAGCTCGCCCGGCGCCCCGGCGTCACCTACTTCGGGATCGAGGACCCGAGTCAGGCGGTGCCGGAGCCCCAGCACGCCTTCGACGCAAAGCACTGCCGGCGCTGCGGCGCCCCTTACGAGTACGAGCGCGCGTTCGTCGGACACCTAGGGCACTATCGCTGTCCCTCGTGCGGGGCCGATCGCCCGGTACCGGATGTCGCCGCCACTCGGATCGAGCTCGAGGGCATGCGCGGGTCCCGGGTGCAGGTGCGGACACCCGACGGCGAGGCCGAGCTGCGTCTCCCCCTCCCCGGCCTTTACAACGTCTACAACGCGCTGGCGGCGCTGGCCGCAGCGCAGCGGCTGGGCTTGGCGCTGCCGGATGCGGCCCGTGCCATGGAGGAGATGCGGGCGGTCTTCGGACGGGTCGAGACGGTGGCGGTCGCCGGCAAGGACGTGTCCATCCTCCTGATCAAGAACCCGGCCGGGGCCAACGAGGTGCTCCGCACGCTGCTCCTCGAATCGGGGTCGAACGGAGAGCGCAGGCTGGACCTCTGGGTTGCGCTCAACGACCGCATCGCCGACGGCCGGGACATCTCCTGGGTCTGGGATGCTGACTTCGAGCTCCTCGCCGGCCACGTCCGCCGGGTGACCTGCGCCGGCACTCGGGCCCCTGAGATGGCCGTGCGGCTCAAGTACGCCGGCATCGCTCCCGAGGCGATCGAGGTGGCTCCCCAGATCACGCAGTCCATCGATCGCGCGGTCGATCGCGCCGACGAGCGCCTCTTTGCGCTGCCCACCTACACGGCCCTCCTCGAGCTGCGAACTCTCCTCTCCAAACGCGGCCTGGCCAGGGACTACTGGGCATGATCGCCTCAGCGGCCTGGCAGGACGTCGAATGCGGCGCCTACTCCGCCGACCTCGAGGCCTGGGAGGGGCTGGCGGCGGCGTCCAACGGCCCGATACTCGAGCTCGGGGCCGGGACCGGTCGCGTCTGCCTTCACCTCGCCCGGCGCGGGCACGAGCTCTGGACCGTGGACGAGGACGCCGACCTGGTGGCGGCCGCCGCATCGAGGGCAAGGGCAGACGACCTTCCCGTGCACGCGCTCCAGGGGGACATCCGGGATCTTCGGCTCGACCGGAGCTTCGACCTGGTGATCGCGCCGATGCACGTCATCCAGATGCTCGGCGGGCCGGCGGAGCGGTCGGTCGCCCTCGGCGGAGTGGCCGCGCACCTGCAGGCCGGTGGGCGGTTCGCGGCGGCCATCGTCGACGGGATGCCCGAGGACCTCGAGTCCGAATCGCCGCCGCTGCCGGACGTCCGTGAGATCGACGGCTGGATGCACTCGAGCCTGGCGGTCGACTTCGCGACCCAGAACGGCCGCCTGGACCTCCGGCGGGTGCGCCAGGCGGTGTCGCCCGACGGCGATCTGAGCGAATCCGAGCACATCGACTCCATCTGGCTTCTCGGAACGGCGGAGCTCGAGGCCGAGGCCGAGGTCGCCGGGATGCGGCGGGTAGACCGCATCCTCGTCCCGCCCGCCGACGGCTACATCGGCTCCACCATCGTCGTCACGGAGCGGCCCTGATGGAGCTTCGACTCTGCGCGCTGTACCCGGAGCAGATGAACATCTACGCCGACCGCGGCAACATCCTGCTGCTCCAGCGCCGCTGCGAGTGGAGGGGAATCGGGTTCACCTACACGGCGGCCGGTCCAGGCGACGGCCTCGATCCCGCGGCACACGACTTCCTTTACATGGGCGGCGGCCAGGACCGCGACCAGAAGATCGTCGCCGCCGATCTACTGAAGACGAAACGAGACGCCGTCGCCGCGGCAACCCGCGACGGAGCGGTCCTGCTCGCGGTCTGCGGCGGCTACCAGCTGCTCGGCCGCTCCTACCAGCTGGGCGAGGAGCGGATCGAGGGCCTGGGCCTGGCGGACCTGGAGACGGTGCGCGAGGCGGGCCCACGGCTGATCGGAAACGTGGAGATCGAGGTCGACCTCGGCGCGGGCCCGCGCCGCCTGGCCGGGTTCGAGAACCATGGGGGGCGGACCTATCTGGGCTCCGACGCCACGCCGCTCGGGCGGGTGATCCGCGGCTTCGGCAACAACGGCAAGGACGGCCACGAGGGCATCCACCAGGGGAACGTGATCGGCACCTACCTGCACGGGCCGCTACTGCCCAAGAACGCATGGCTGGCCGACCGCCTGATCGCGCTCGCGCTCGCGCGCCGCGAGGGCGCTGAGCCGGAGCTCGAGTCGCTGGACGACACGCTCGAGGCCGCCGCCCACGAGTCGGCGCATGAAGCGGCGATGCGCGGGTGATGAAGTGCGGCGACTTGTCGCCGCAGCAGCATGTGCTGTCAGGCGGCGAAGCCGCCGCCCTTGTTCGGGCGTCAGCGGGCGAGACGCCCGAAGTAGATGCTGCTCTGCTCGAAATTGGGGCAGAAGCCGAATGAGTCGCCGGGCTCGTAGGACCTCGCGGCGATCGCCTCCTCGAGGCTGTCGGCGAGCTGGCCGGCGGTCTGCTTGATCACGAGCATCGCCCGCGGCCAGCGCTCGCGGTCCACCTCGACCTCGCCTCCGGCGGCACCCGCCCGCGACGGCTCGCTCAGGCCCGGCGCCGTCACCGGGGGCGGCCAGCGACCCTTGTCGTCCATCTCGGCCGCGTAGGCGTCCCGCGCCGCCGCGTACTCCGGGCGGTCCCTGTAGACGACCCAGTAGTCGTCCCATTCGGTCGCGCCCACCGCGTCCCCGGCGGACGATCCGGTGCGCGCGCCCCAGGGAAAGACGCCGTATGTGTCCTCCGGCCGCAGCCCGACCGTCGCGCGGTAGCGCGGAAGGAAGTGATCGAGCTGGCTCGTGCTGCTGCGCGAGTGCACACCCGGATACATCCTGTGGGCGAGGATCGGCGGGCCCTCCCCTGGGTCCTCGGGCGGCGGGGGCACGGCCGCGCCAGGATCCGGCATGCCGGCCTCGGCCCGCAGCCGCGCGTACTCGGCGTCGTCGATCGCCCCGGAGGCACGGAGCTTCGCCGCCTCGATGAGCTTGTCTGTGTCCGGCATCGCCGGCATCGGGTCTCCGGGCGCGCCGGGGCGGCTGGTACGCGGCGCCGCCGTACATCCGCTGCAGGTCCTGGGCCTGCTCGATCAGGCCGCCGAACATGCCGCCGCCGGGCTCCTCCGGCGCCTGCATCGGCACCCGGGGCCCGGCGGACGTCGCCCGCGCGCTCTCGTACTCGGGGCGGTCGCGGTACAGGTACAGCATCGGCGCTCCCTCCTCGAGCTTCACGGGGATGAACCCGTAACTGTCCTCCGGGCGCAAGCCGATCCGGCGGATGTAGGCGACGGGGTCCAGCTCGGCGACCTCTGCGTGCACCCCCTCCATGCGCCCGGCGTGCGCCCTAGCGGCCGCTCGAGCCGAAGCCGCCCGCGCCGCGAACGGTCGTCGCGAGCTCCGAGACCTCGACCGGTTCGGCTTCAGCCACCGGGGTCAGCACGAGCTGGGCGATCCGATCGCCGGGGGACACGGTGAAAGCCTCCGCGCGGTCGGTGTTGAGGAGCAGCACCCTGATCTCGCCCCGATAGCCCGAGTCGATCAACCCGGGCGCGTTGACGAGCGCAATGCCGTGCCTGGCCGCGAGGCCCGACCTCGGCAGCACGAGGCCCGCGAACCCGTGGGGGATCTCCAAAGCGATGCCGGTTCCGACCGTGGCGCGCTCACCGGGGCCGATCGTCGCGGCATCGGCGGCGTAAAGGTCGAGGCCTGCGTCGCCGTCATGTGCGCGGGTCGGCAGGAGCGCGTTGTCGCGCAGTCGCGTGGTTCGAAGCTCCACGGGTCTTCTAGGCCGCCGCCGTAGTGCGGCGGCAGCAGCAGGCGCAGTTCATAGGTGCGAGCCTAGAGCGGGACTCAGGCCTCGCCGTGGCCGTCGCTCGCCGCGCCGGCCCCGTTCAGCGCAAAGTCCGTGAATCGGTGCGCGAGCGCGGCAGGGACGCGCGCGTGGACCAGGACGCCGTCCGGACGATCCTCGCGATCGAGGTCGCCGGCGAGCTCGTGAAGCTCGGCCAGCACGGCGCCCTCCGAGTACGGGAGCAGCAGGTCCAGTGACGAGAGCGTTCCCTCGAAGGTCGACTCGATGCGGTCGCGAAGCTTCTCCAGGCCCTCCCCGGTGAGCGCGGAGATCGCCAATGATCCCGGGTCACGAATCGTCAGCTCATTCGCCTCGGACGGCTCCAGACGGTCGGCCTTGTTGTAGACGAGCAGCCGGGGCGCCTCTCCGGCGCCGATCTCCTCGAGCACCGAGTCGACGGCGGCGATCGCCTCGTGGCGCTGCTCCTGCGGTTCCGAGGCGTCGACGACGTGCACGATGAGGTCGGCCAGCGCGGTCTCCTCGAGCGTCGCCTTGAACGCCTCGACCAGCTGATGCGGAAGCTTCCGGATGAACCCGACCGTGTCGGTCAGGAGGTAGCGCCGGCCGTTGTGGCGGTAGGCGCGGGTCGTGGGGTCCAGGGTGTGGAAGAGCCTCTCCCCCACCCCGGTCCCGGCGCCGGTCATCGCGTTGAGGAGGGTCGACTTGCCGGCGTTCGTGTACCCGGCGAGCGCGACGATCGGGAGCGCCGAGCCGCTGCGGCGGGCCCGCATGACCTCGCGGTTTCGCTCCATGCGCTCGAGGCGGCTCCGCAGGTTCGCGATGCGGTCGCGCGCCAGGCGGCGATCGGTCTCGATCTGCGACTCGCCGGGGCCCCTGGTGCCGATCCCGCCGCCGAGCCGCTCGAGATGGGTCCACAGGCCCCGCATCCGCGCGAGGTTGTACTCGAGCTGGGCCAGCTCCACCTGGAGCTTGCCCTCGGCGCTGTGGGCGTGGTCGGCGAAGATGTCGAGGATCACCGCCGTACGGTCGATCACCGGCACGGCAAGCTGCTGCTCGAGGTTGCGCTCCTGCCGGGGAACGAGCTCGTCGTCGCACACCACGAGGTTCGCGTTCGAGCGGGCGATCTCGGCCTTGACCTCGGAGACCTTCCCGCGGCCGAGATAGCGGTCCGGATCCGGCCGGGAGCGCACCTGGACGACCTCGCCGACGTTCGCGACTCCGGCGGTGCGCAGGAGCTCCTTGAGCTCCGCCAGGGGATCGCCGTCGCCAGGGGACGCGGGCAGGACGCCCACGCACAGCGCGCGCTGACGGGCCCGCGGATTCTGGATCCCGCTCGCGCCGTTCGCGCTCCCCGTCGCCAAGTCGCCGGTTCCTTCCATCGGTTTCCAGTGTAGGCACGCTCCGGGAGGGATCACCGAGACACGAGGCAACGGGGCGGATATAGGCTTGCCCCGATGAAGGTCTTCGTCACCGGGGGCACCGGATTCATCGGCGGCCACGTCGTGCGCAAGCTGCGCGAGCGTGGCGACGAGGTGCGCGCTCTCGTTCGCACGCCGGAGAAGGGGGCCGCCCTCGAGGCGCTCGGCTGCGACCTCATTCCGGGCACGCTCTCCGACGCCGACGCGATCCGCACCGCGATGGAGGGCTGCGACGCCGTCATCCACGGCGCTGCCGTCTACGAGGTCGGCATTCCCAAGTCCGAGCACCGCGCGATGTACGAGGCGAACGTCGTGGGCACCGAGACCGTGCTGGGCGCGGCACTCGACGCCAAGGTCCCAAAGGTCGTCTACATCTCGACGGTCGGCGCCTTCGGCAACACCCGGGGCCAGGTCGTCGACGAGAGCTACGAGCACCGGGGTGGCGACTACACCTCCTACTACGAGGAGACGAAGGTCGAGGCCCATCGGGTGGCCACGCGGCTGATCGCCGACGAGGGGCTTCCCTGCGTCATCGTCCAGCCCGGAGGCGTGTACGGGCCCGACGACCACTCGGCACTGGGCCGCCAGATGAACCAGTTCTTGGACGGGAAGATGCCGATGATCGCCTTCCCCGAGCTGGGCATGAACATGGTCCACGTCGACGACGTGGCCGATGGCGTGCTCCTTGCCCTCGACAAAGGCGAGGTCGGCGAAGCCTACGTGCTCGGCGGCCAGATCACCACGATGCGCGAGCTGATCGACACGCTCGGGCAGGTGACCGACAAGAAGCCCCCGAAGCGCGCGCTGCCGACCGGACTCATGAAGGCGATGACGCCGCTCGGCCCGGTGGTCGGCAAGGTGATGAACCAGGGCCCGAACCTGCGCGAGCTGATCAGCTCGGCCGACAACGTCACCTTCTGGGCCAAGCACGACAAGGCCATCGCCGAGCTCGGCTACTCGCCTCGCGGCCTGGAGCAGGGCCTGCGCGACACCCTCGCGGCCGAGGGCAGGCTCCCCACGGGCGCCCCCGCCTAGCCCCGCTCGGCGGCTCTCAGTGGCTCTCGACGGCCTGTAGGCCGATCGCGCCGATCACGATCAGGCAGATGCAGGCGATGCGCGCTGCGCCGGCCGGCTCACCGAGCGCCAGGATGCCGACCGTGGCCGTTCCCGCAGCGCCGATGCCGGTCCAAACGGCGTAGGCAGTGCCGACGGGCAGGTCCTTCAGTGCCAGATTCAGGAGCCCGAAGCTCGCGAGGGCGAACACCGCGAAGAGGATGGTCGGGACGATCTTCGTGAACCCGTCGCTCTGCTTCAGCATCACGGCGAAGCCGGTCTCGAAGGCCCCAGCGGTGATCAGCAAGATCCAGGACATCGGAACCGTTTCATAGCCGTCGCGGCGGACGGTTCAGATTTCACTCCATCCGGGCGAGGCGCCCGATCGCGTCGCGGCGATGCCAGCGCCACCCACTGAGACGGCTCGCGCCGCCGGGGCGCTCTGCGACCGTGCGCTAAGCCCGGGCGGCGGCGGCCTGGCCCGGCGCGGGCAGGACGAAGGCGGCCGCGATTACCGCGGCGAAGGCCATGCTGCGAGCGGCGATCGCCAGCGGGTCGGTGCCCATCGGATCGCCGAAGACGGCGATCCCGCCTGCGACTGAGACCAGGTTTGCGGTCACGGAGCTCAGCGTGATCACGGGGATGGCGCCACCCGTTTGCAGGCCTAGCCCGAGGGCCAAAAAGGCGCCCACGCCCGCCACAAGCGCGGTGAAGGCCCAGGGGCTCACGATGATCGAGAGTGGGGCGCCCGGAACGGTGCCGGTGAGCGCCTTGACGGCGACGTTGGCGACACCGAGCATCAGGCCGGCGGCGATCCCCAGGAAGGGGCCGCTGGCGCGCCCGGGCACGCCGGCGCTCCCGGAGAGGAGCAGCGCGGTGCCAACGCCGACGGCGGCGGCCTCGAACGACGCCATCGCCTCGACGGAGTACTTGGAGCTGGCGCCGCCGTGACCCGCGGAGGTCAGGGCTAGGAGGACCAGACCGATCGCGCAGAGCCCGACGCCGATCCACTCCCGCGGGCCGACCTTCACGCCGAACCAGCGCTCCGCGATCCACGCCAGCAGAAGGATCCCGCCGGAGAGGGTGGTCTCGACCAGGGAGAGGGGAGCCACTGAGAGGGCCGCCACGTGGAAGCTCCAGCCGACCGTCGCGACCGCGAAGCCGATGAGCCACCAGCGCGATCGAAAGAGCCCGGCGGCGCTGCGAAGCGGGTGTCCCAGCTCGACGGTGGGCGCCGCCATCGCCCCGCGGTACTTGCAGAGAAGGCCCAGATTCGCGATGAACGCGCTGGCAAGGGCGAGCAATATGCCGAGTTGAACCATCTCTCCGGGAATTTGCTGTCGGGCCGCGGTGTCCTGCGAGCGATCCGTGAAGATGCTGCGAAGCGGCGCGGGAACGTATCGGCCGTGTTTAAAGATTCCTTTGAGATCCCGTTAAGGACTCAACAAATTCATTAGGCGCCCGGCGCGAGGTGCTCCCGCAGCCGGGCCACGGCCTCGGCGATGCGATCGTCGGGAGTCGTGAGGCTGATGCGGAAGAACCCCTCGCCGCTCGGGCCGTACATGGAGCCCGGCGAGACCACCACCGAGGCCTCCTCGAGCACCAGCTCGGCGAATGAGATGGAGGTGTGGCCCTCAGGCACCGGCGCCCACACGTAGATCGTCCCCTTGGGGGGCTCGACGTCCACCCCGATCTCGCGCAGCGCATCGACGACCAGATCCCGGCGCCGAGCGTAGATCGCGTTCATCTCCTCGAGCGGCTCGCGCGGGCCGGTGAGGGCCGCGGCACCCGCGAGCTGAACGGCCTCGAACAAGCCCGAGTCGACGTTGGTCTTCAGGCGCCAGTAGGTTGCGATCGCGTCCGCGTTGCCGAGGATCGCGGCGCAGCGCCAGCCGGTCATGTTGAACCCCTTCGACAGCGAGAAGACCTCGACGCCGACCTCCTTCGCGCCCGGAGTGGCGAGGAAGCTCGGGGCGACGTAGCCGTCGTAGGTGGTCTCCGAGTAAGCGTTGTCATGGACCACGAGGACCTCGTGCTCGCGCGCCAGCTCCACCGCCCGCTCGAAGAGGCCGTCCGGCACCACCGCACCAGTGGGGTTGTTCGGGTAGTTGAGGAACATCAGCCGCGCGCGCTCGAGGTCCTCCGTCGAGATCGCGTCGAGGTCCGGCGCGAAGCCGAGCTCCGGGCGCAGCGGCATCAGCACGGCCTCGGCGCCCGCCAGCGCCGGGCCGCCCGTGTAGACGGGGTATCCCGGGTCGGCGGCGAGCGCGGCGTCACCCGGGTCCATGAACGCGAAGCACAGGTTGTAGATGCACTCCTTGGCGCCGATGGCGGGCATCACCTCGGTCTCGGGGTCGATCGCGACGCCGAACCGCGAGTCGTAGAAGCCCGCGAACGCCTCCCGGAACTCCTCGCGGCCGCGATTCGTCGGGTAGCGGTGGCTGGCCGGCTCGGCGGCCGCGGCCTGCATCACCTCGATGATGTGCGGGTAGGTCGGGCGATCCGGGTCGCCGATGCCGAGGCTGATGACGTCGATGCCCGCCTTGCGCTTCTCCGCGACCCGCCGCTCGATCTCGGCGAACATGTATGCAGGCACGGCGTCGAGCCGCTTTGAGGGCTCGGTAAGCCGGCGTTTCGTCTCTTGCGACATGCTCGGGAAAGGTTACGGGCTAGCCGAGGGCCGAAAGCTCGTCCACAAGGTCCTGGGAGAGCTCTCCTCGGTACACGGGCGACGCAGTCCCGGTCAGGCGGACGTCGAGGTCGTCGCTGACCTCCACCATCAGCTCTCCCCCGTCCAGGCGAACCGTGATCGGCGCCGTCGCGCCACGGAGGACCGCCGCCACTGCAGCCCCGCTCGCGCCGGTTCCCGATGAGAGCGTCTCCCCCACCCCGCGTTCGAAGATCCGGGCCCGCACCGCCGATCCGTCGACCCTGATGAACGACACGTTCGTCCGGTTTGGGAACAACTCGGAGGTCTCGATCGCCGGCCCGATCCGCGCCAGGTCGAGCTCCTCCACCTCCCCCGCCTCGATCACGCACTGCGGGTTGCCGATCGAGACGTGCTGGAAGCGCCAGTCCCGCCCATCGGAGCGAACCATCCCGGTCCCGTCAGGCCCGCCCGACGGGTAATCGGCGGAGGCCACGGACGCCCGGCCCATCGCGATGCTTGCGCTGTCAGCGCCGGTGATCGTGGGCCGAATCTCCCCCGCCTTCGTGAGGATCGCGAACTCGTCGGCGTCCGTCCACCCGGCGCGGCGGAGGTACAACACCGCCTCGCGCGCGCCGTTGCCCGAGAGCTCTGCCTCCGACCCGTCCGGGTTGAAGATCCGGAGCTCGGCCACATAGGCCCCGTCTTCCGCCTTCGAGAGCAGCAGGATCCCGTCAGAGCCGATGCCAACGTGTGGCTCGCACAGGCGCCGAATCCGCTCGGAGCTGAGGTCCCACGGCAGGTTCGCGCTCTCCACGATCAGGTAGTCGTTGCCCAGGGCCTGCCACTTCTCGAACTTCATGTCAGGCGCCATTCTCCCCGAGCGCGGAGACGATCTCCTCCGCGACGCTCTCGTCGTCCCGCCCGGTGCGGTCGATCAGCTGGACCCCCTCCATCCTCCGCATCCACGTGAGCTGGCGGCGCACGTACGCGCGGTGGGCCCGCTTGACCGCGTCAACGTTCCCGTCGAGCAGCTCCTCGAAGCCCAGAGCGGCCCTTGCGGTCCGAGAGGCGCCGGACTCCGCCGCTGCACGGGCCTCGTCCGCGGCACCCGCCGCGATCATCTCGTCCACGCGGGCGTCGATCCTGCCCGCGAGCTCCTCGCGGTCCATGGTCAGCCCCACGAGCAGGGTCGGGCGGCGCAGGCGGGCCGTCCAGAGGCCCTCGCTCGAGCGAGGTGGCTCGATCCCGGCCCGCTGAAGCTCGGTCAAGCGCGCGATGCGCTTGCGGTCGTTGGGGTGAATCGTCGCCGCGAGGTCCGGGTCGAGCTCCCCCCAGAGGGCCTCGGACCCACGCTCAGCGATCTCGCGCTCGACCTCGGAGCGAGTCTCCGGCGAGACGGGCGGGCGCAGGTCCAGGTCCGCGAGTGCCGCTCTCAGGTAGAGCCCCGACCCGCCGACCACGATCGGGCGCCGTCCCTCGGCCAGGAGCTGGTCGATCTCCTCGTGCGCCAGGGCGGCGAACTGCCCGGCGCTGAACTCGCCTGCGGGGTCGACGAAGCCGACGAGGCGGTGCTCCAGGCGCTCCCTCTCCGCCGGCGTGGCCGCGCCGCTGAGCGTCTCCAGCCCCCGATAGACCTGGATAGCGTCGCAAGAGACGGCCACCGGGTCCTCGCCCCGCGCCCAAAGAGCGTCGGCAACTGCAATCGCAACAGCGGTCTTCCCGACCCCGGTGGGGCCGAAGATCGCGAGAACCCTGCGCCGGTGACCGTGAATGGTCCCGCTGAGCGGCTCTTTGCTCAGCCGGCCGTCACACCCCGCGGCACTGGCCGACCTTGCTCCCGGTCACGATATTGGGCTGGCCCCCCGAATCGCCGGTCTGGGGCGCGGGCGAGTCGCCGTGGCAGATGAGATTCCCCTGGATCCTGTTGGTCACGTACTCGTTCGCGTCGGGATCCTGCATCACGTTGTCGGTCAGCCTCACATTGCCGATCACCCGATTGCGGATGAATCCGAGCCAGAACCCCCTATAACCCGTCTGCGTCACTCCGCCGCGGATGACGTTGTCCTCGATCGTGGAGAACTCCCCGTTCCCCCCGTACATCCTCACGCCGTTGTAGACGTGGGCGAAATGCAACTGCAGCGAGGCGGGCGAGTTGGCGTGGACTCCGCCCCGGATGACGCCCGTGCTGGCTCCGCCCTCGTGGCCGAGAATGAGCGTGGCGCCCTGCTTCACCCGGACTCCATCGCTGACGTAGATCTTCGCCCCTGTGCCGGTGCAGGTCGCACCCGCCGGCACGACGAGCCTGCTGTACCCGCCGGAAGCAAGCGTCCCGTTGCAATAGGTAGGGGCCGTCGCTCCCTTCGCCTGGGCAGATGATGCCCCTGCGAACAGCGCCGCCATTGCGAGGCCGCTCACGATCACGAAACTGCCCTTGCGCATGTGTCTCCTTACAGCCGGGGAATGGATCCGCGCAGACTCTCACAGGACCGCGCGGCCGCGCAAACCGGCGATCCGACGCCTCAGGGGACTCTGCTGAGGAGCTTCTCGTGGCCGGCGAGCGTCGTGGACGTGGCGCTCGTGATCTCGACCTCGACGATCTCGCCCTGGCCGGCCGTGCCATCGAAGTTGACGGTCTTGTTGTGGCCGCTGCGGCCGCGAAGGCGCGAGGGGTCGGTCCGGCTCGGGCCCTCGACGAGGACGTCGACCGTCCGGCCTATGAAGCGTTGCCCCCGTTCGCGGGCGCGCCGCTGGACCACCTCGACGAGGCGCTCCATGCGCTCGCGCTTTACCGGATGAGAAAGCTGATGCGACATGTCGGCGGCCTCGGTGCCCCGCCGCGGGGAGAAGATGAAGGTGAAGGCGCCGTCGTAGCCGACCGCCTCCACCACCTCCAGCGTCTCCGCGAAATCCTCCTCCGTCTCACCGGGAAAGCCGACAATGATGTCGGTTGTCAGCGCGCAGTCGGGAACGTGCGCGCGGATCTGGGCGACCCGGTCCAGGTAGCGCTCCCGGTTGTACGTGCGGCGCATCGCCTTCAGCATCCGGCTGGAGCCCGACTGGAGGGGCAGGTGGATGTGCGGGCAGAGCGCGGGTAGCACGGCGTGGGCCCGGATGACGTCCTCGCGGATGTCCTTCGGATGCGGGCTCGTGTAGCGAATGCGGTCGATGCCCTCGATCGCGTCGACACGGCCCAGGAGCTCTGCGAACGTGACGCGGTCCTGCTTCGGCAGCTCACGGCCATAGCTGTTCACGTTCTGCCCGAGCAGCGTCACCTCGCGCACGCCGTCGGCGGCGAGGGCCTCGATCTCGAGCAGCAGCTCGCCGGGATCCCGGCTCACCTCGCGCCCCCTGGTCTGGGGAACGATGCAGTACGCGCAGACGCAATTGCAGCCCACCGAGATCTGCACCCAGGCCTGGAACTCCCGCTCGCGCTTTGCCGGCAGGTGTCCGGAGAAGTCCTCGAAGTCGAAGTAGCCCTGCGCCGTGAGCGAGTCCTGCGTCAGGAACTCGGCCAGCATGTGGATCTGCCCCGGGCCGAAGGCGACGTCCACGAACGGAAAGCGCTCGAAGACCTCGTCCTTGACCGACTGCGCCCAGCAGCCGCCGACTCCCACCACCCGCTCGGGGTCCTCGGACTTCAGCCGCTTGGCCTCACCAAGGTGGGCAATGAACCGGTTGTCCGCCGACTCACGGATCGAGCAGGTGTTGAACAGGATCAGATCGGCGTCCGCTCGCCCCTCCGCCTCCTCGTACCCCAGCGACTCGAGCATGCCCTTCATGCGCTCGGAGTCGTGCTCGTTCATCTGACACCCGAACGTGGTGACGTGGTACCGCGCCATGTGCTCTCAGATATTAAGTGGCCGACGGTGAGCGCCGGGGGCGGCTACCGGACGGTGAGCGTGCCCTTCATACCGGCCGCCTCGTGCGAATCGACGCTGCAGAAGAAGGTGTAGCTGCCGGCCTTCAGGTTCTTCAGGTCGAGGGAGGTCTTCGCCCCGGTGATCGGCTTCGTGCAGCCGAGGCTCTGGCCGCTGGTGGTCTGGACGCAGACGTCGTGCGCGATCGCCTGGTTGGGGTTGTTGAAGTCGATCGTCACGTTCCCCGCGCTTGCCTGCAGCGAGTTGGTCGTGTAGGCGATCGTGCTCGGGTCCGCCGCGAGCTGCACGGGGCCGCCGGAGGGCGCGGCGCTCGTCGTGGTGCTCGTTTCGGCAGCGGCCTCGGCCTGCTGCGCGTGCTGCTCGTCGCGTGCATTCAGGACGGCGAAGACCGCCGTGGCGCCGACCAGGGCAGCGAAGTACATGATCACGCCCACTAGGGCTGCCCGGTTCGAAGGGAAGTTCTCGAATTTGAGCCCGACGAGGGCGATCCCGACAGCCGAGACCACGAGGGCGATTCCGAAGACGAAGAAGAGGGTCTTGTCCATGCGGCGGGGAATCCTAAGCGCTCGACCCTCCGTGTGCGTCGGGCTCAGCTCGCATACGCAGTCGAACGGCTCTCCCGGATCACGGTGATCTTCACCTGGCCGGGGTATTCGAGCTCCCGCTCGATGGCCGCCGCGATCTCGTGTGAGATCAGGGCGGCGCGCTCGTCGTCCACCTGGCCGGGATCCACGATGACCCGGATCTCGCGTCCGGCGCGCATCGCATAGACGCGCTCCACGCCGTCCTGGCGCAACGCGATCTCCTCGAGCTCGCGCAGCCGCTCGACGTACTCCTCGAGCGAGTCTCCCCGGGCCCCGGGCCGCGCCCCCGAGAGCGAATCGGCGGTCTGCACAATCACGGCCTCCACCGTTCGCGGCTCGACCTCGTTGTGGTGGGCCTCCATCGCATGGGTGACGGCCTCCGGCTCGCCGTGTCGGTGGGCGATGCGCGCCCCGACCTGGGCGTGAGGGCCCTCGATCTCGTGGCTCACGGCCTTGCCGATGTCGTGGAGCAGGGCGGCGCGCCGAGCCGTCTCGACCGACGCCCCGAGCTCGGCGGCGATCAGGCCGGCGAGCTCCGAGCACTCGATCAGGTGGTCGAGGACGTTCTGGCCGTAGCTCGTACGGAACTTGAGCTTGCCGAGGAGCTTCACGAGCTCCGGGTCCAGTCCATGCACGCGTGCCTCCAGCATTGCCCGCTCCCCCTCCTCGACGATTCGCTCGTCGAGCTGGGCCTTCGCCTGCTCGTAGGTCTCCTCGATCAGGGCCGGATGGATGCGACCGTCCGCGATCAGACGCTCGAGCGTGATGCGGGCGATCTCGCGCCTGACGCCGTCAAAGCTCGAAAGCACCACCGCCGAGGGCGTCTCGTCGATGATCACGTCGACTCCCGTGAGCTTCTCGAGGGCGCGGATGTTGCGCCCGTCGCGGCCGATGATCCGGCCCTTCATCTCGTCACTGGGCAGCTCAACCAGCCGGGTCGTGTTGTCCCCGGCATGCTGCGCGGCCAGCCGCTGCATCGCGACCGAGAGGATGTTCCGCGCCCGCCGCTCGGCCTCGTGCCGCGTCTCGCGATCGATCTCCTGCAGCCGCAGCGCCGCCTGGTGGCGCGCCTCCTGCTCGACGTCCGCAACCAGGATCTGCTTCGCCTGGGCCGCGCTCAGGCCCGAGATCCGCTCCAGCTCGCGCCTCTGGACGCGCTTGGCGCGCTTGAGCTCCTCGGATTTCTGCTCGACGTTGCGCTCGCGGTCCTCGAGGGCCTGAAGCCGTCGGTCCACGTCGGCTCGCTGCACCTCGAGGGACTCGGCCTCTCGCAGGGCGCGCTCCTCCATGCGCGCGATCTCGGTGCGGCGAGCCCGAAGCTCGTCGCCGGCGCCCCTCCCCGGGGTGGGCTCGCCGTCATCGTCGCCTGATGGCGCATGCCGCCGCCAGGGTTGCAACAGCGTGCGTATCTCCATCGCCACCTTCCCTCGGCCGTTCCTACGGCCGACCTGGTTGCCTATCGGTCGGACGCGCAGCGGGCGCATCCTCGACCGGCGGCGCGCGAGAAGCGCATGCCCGCTATCGCCCAAGGGCGGACGCTTAGGTGCGAAGCCTCCCCATGTCGGGTTCCGGCTGAAGTGTCATTCGCTCAGTAGTCGTCAAAAGCCTGAAATAGCTGGTCATTCGCGCCATCACGCGACCATCGGTCGCTCCAGGCATCGTAGTCCCGCGCGGCGGATCTGGCAAGCCTGGCCCGGGCGGCTACTCGTGCGACGGGGAGGCGGCGCGCACCGCCTGGTAGGCGATCTCGTAGTCGTAGCCCCGGCGCGCCAGGTACTCGAGCGCACGCTGCCGGTCCGCGTCGTCGTCGAGCGGCCGCGCGCGGCGGATGAGAATCTCGCAGGCGCGGCCGAGCTGATCGCCGTGGGAGTCCAGCGCGAGGACGCCTTCGATCGTGTCGATCGGGACGCCGCGCTCCAAGAGGGCCTCGCGTATCCGCTCCGGCCCCCAGCCCGAGAGGTCGCGCTTGTCCTCGGCGTAGCGCCGGGCGAACCGCTCGTCGTCGAGGACCTCGGTCTCGAACAGGCGCCTCAGCGCCGCCTCGATCTCGTCCATGCCGAACCCGCGGCCCTTCAGCCACAGGGCCAGCTCATGGGCGGTCCTCTCCTTACGGTCGAGTGCGCCGAGCGCCGCCTCGAATGCGTCAGCCTCCGCCATCGGCTCTGAGCCGCGGACTACGCAGCCTTCCGCTCCTCCTCGGCCTCGGGCTCAGCCGCCGCATCCTCGATCGGAGCCGCCTCGGCGGGCGCTGCATTGGGGGTGGCGGGCCGCTCGATCTCGAGAATCTCGAACAGCTTCCGCTCGATCTCGCGAGCGGTCTCGGGATTCTCGGCCAGGAACTGCTTGGTGTTGTTGCGCCCCTGGCCGAGCCGCAGCTCGCCGTAGGAGAAGAACGAGCCCGACTTCTGGACCAGGTCGTGCTCGAGCGCGAGGTCGAGCAGGCAGCCCTCGTTGGAGATCCCCACCCCGTACTCGATGTCGAACTCGGCCTGCTTGAAGGGCGCCGCGACCTTGTTCTTGACCACCTTCACACGGACCCGGTTGCCGACCGCCTCGGTGCCCTCCTTGAGGGTCTCGATGCGGCGGATGTCCAGGCGCTGCGAGGAGTAGAACTTCAGCGCGCGCCCGCCGGGCTGGGTCTCCGGCGAACCGAAGGTGACGCCGATCTTCTCGCGGATCTGGTTCGTGAACACGCAGATCGTGTTGGCCCGGCTCAGGTTCCCGGTCAGCTTGCGGAGCGCCTGCGACATCAGGCGCGCCTGGAGTCCGACCTGGGTCTCCCCCATCTGGCCCTCGAGCTCGACGCGCGGCGTGAGGGCCGCCACTGAGTCGATTGCCACGAGGTCCACGGCGCCGGACCGGACCAGCACGTCCACGATCTCGAGCGCCTGCTCGCCGTAGTCGGGCTGGGAGACCAGCAGCTCGTCGACGTCCACGCCGATCCGCTTGGCGTAGATCGGGTCGATCGCATGCTCGGTGTCCACGAAGGCACAGATCCCGCCGAGCGCCTGCGCCTCGGCGATGATGTGGTAGACGAGCGTCGTCTTCCCCGACGACTCGGGGCCGAAGATCTCGACGACCCGGCCGCGCGGCACCCCGCCTACCCCGAGCGCGAGGTCCAGGGACAGCGCCCCGGTGGAGATTGCCTCGATCTCGATCGCGTCCTGGTCGCCCAAGCGCATCAGCGAGCCCTGGCCGAACTGGCGCTCGATCTGGGTCTTGGCCGCCTGGAGCGCCGCGTCCTTTGCCTTGGCCTCCTTGTCAGCGGCCTTGTCCGCTGCCTTCAAATTCGCCTTCTTTTCCTGTGCCATCTTCTTCATCACCTTTCTTCTGCGAGCGTCAGATTCAACTCTGCGAGTCGGACGTATTCGGCGCCCGAAGGGCGCAAATACGAGCGGTAAAGCGCTATTCGAGGGGCTTCGAACGGCTGCGTGAGCTCCGCTGGGAGCGCTTCCGGTGGGGTCTCCACCCGCATGGGTTTGCCGCGACCGCCGCGACCCCGGGGCCCCCTCTCCGAGCGCACGCGGGCGACGGTCACGTGGGTCCAGAACTCGCGCTTCTCCGGCTTGTAGAAGCGCGCGGCGATGAGCCGCTCCTCCAGCTCCGCCTGAAGCGCCGATGCGGCCGGGCTCTGCCCCTCCGCCGCGAACAGCCGCGGGCGCTTCGGCGGCACCGGTGCCGGATCAGCCTCGAACCGGATCTCAACCGGTCGCGGCTCGACCGCCGTGACCTCCGACGCGACGCTCTCGATTGCCCGCTCTGGGTGGTAGCCCAGGAAGCACAGCGTCACGTGGAGAGCCGCGGAGCTCACCGGGCGCAGCGCCGGGTCGCTCAGCGCTCCCGCCTGCCAGGCCTCGAGGCCCACGCGGACGCTGTCGGGTAGATCGAGCGCCACGAACAGGCGCGCCCGAGGGCTCTTCAGCCGCTCCTTCGCCATCAGTGACGTAGGGCCGGTGCCGTAAGGCGCCGGCAGAGGCATGTGCGGTTCATGGGTTCTGACGGTATGAGCTCACGGTGCGCGCAATGCTCTCCATTCGCAAATAGATTGCCTCGAATGGCCGACGACATTCCGGCAGTCGAGGGGATTGAGCACCGGTTCGTCGACGCGAACGGGATCCGCGTGCACGTCGCCGAGGCGGGACCCGCGGACGCGCCGGCGGTGCTGCTCCTCCACGGCTGGCCTCAGCACTGGTACATGTGGCGCGGGGTGATGGCCGCCCTCGCCGGTAAGTACCGCCTCCTGGCACCGGACCTACGCGGGTTCGGCTGGACCGAGGCGCCGGGCCACGGCTACGACGGCGAGACGTTCGCCGCCGACCAGGTGGCGCTGCTGGACGCGCTCGAGCTCGAGCGAGCGCACGTCGTGGGACACGACTGGGGCGGCTGGACGGCGATGCTCCTCGGGATCCTGCACGCGGATCGGGTCGATCGCATGGTGATCTGCAACGCGCCACACCCGTGGCCCAGGCTCTCGGCCCGCGTGGCAATCGAGTCATGGCGCGCCTGGTACACGTGGGTCATCGCCACCCCCGGACTCGGCCGCCTCGTCCTCGAGCGGCCGTGGATCGCCCGCCGCATCCTCGGCGGCGGCAATGTGGGAACCCCTTTCACCGAGGAAGAGCTCCACCTGTACGTGGACAGCTTTCGGGAGCCGGCTCGGGCGGACGCGATCGTGAAGCTCTACCGCTACTACCAGCGAGTCGTGCGAGAGGGCGTGCGCGGCCGTTGGCGCCATGAGCGGCTCACCGTGCCCACGCTCCTTCTCTTCGGCGCTCGCGATCGCTACGTCAGCACGAGGCTCCTGCCCGGCTACGAGCCGTTCGCCGACGACATGCGGGTTGAGCTCGTGCCCGACTCTGGGCACTTCATCGTCGACGAGAAGCCCGACCTGGTCATCGAGCGCACACGCGGCTGGCTGTCGGGCGCCACGGACTAGCGCCGAGACGGCCTAGAGCGGGAAGTCGTCGCCCAGCAGCAGGCGGCGCAGCAGGTGCATGGCGAGGGTCGTCGAGCGGTCGCGGATCTCGGCGCGGTCGCCCGGCAGCACCAAGTCGCGAGCGAGCGTCGCGCCGTCAGCGTGCTCGACGCAGATGCACACGTACCCCACAGGCTTCTCCTCGGTCCCGCCACCCGGGCCGGCGATCCCCGTGATCCCGATCCCGAGCTCGGCGTCGAAGCGCGAGAGGGCACCGTCGGCCATCGCCTCGGCAACCTCAGGCGATACCGCGCCCTCGGACTCGATCAGCTCGGCCGGGACGCCCAGGAGGTTCACCTTCGCCTCGTTCGAGTACGCGACCACCCCACCCGCGACGTACTCCGACGACCCGGGGATCTCGGTCAGGCGCGCGGCGAGCAACCCCGCCGTACACGACTCGGCGAGCCCGATCCGCCTGCCCGCGAGCAGCTGTGCGATCTGCTCGTCGATCGATGACCCGTCCCTGCTGAAGACGTATCGGGAATGCCTCTCGGCGAGCTCGTCCATGAGTCGCTGCGCGACTGGCTCGGCGCCCTCGCGGTAGCGCACGTCGATCTCGAGCTCCGCGCGCCGCAGGCACGTCGTGATCTCCAGCGGCGCGAGGTCGACGTCCTCCTCGATCTCCCGCAGGCTCTTCGCCAGCTCCGACTCGGGGATGCCGAAGATCCGCATCGTCTCGGTTCGGAACGGCGTCGCCCGGGAGACCACCTCCCGGACGGCGTCTGTTTCGAGCGCCCCGGGCCACATCGACTGGAGCTCCCGCGGCGGCCCTGGGAGCACGACGATCACCGGCCCGTCCGTCGGAACCACGAGCCCGGGAGCCGTTCCGGCGGGGTCGAGCGGGGTGGCGCCCTCGGGAACCATCGCCTGCTTCCGGTTCGCCTCGCGCAGCGCCTCCGGGTCGAAGCGGAGCCGGCGCGCGAAGCCGGCCAGGATCTCCGCGATTCTCTCCTCCATCTCCTCGTCCAGGACGAGCTTCCGCCCGGCGAAGCCCGCCACCGCCTCGGCGGTGAGGTCGTCGGCGGTCGGGCCAAGCCCGCCACTGGTGACGATCAGGTCCGCGCCGAGATCGGTCAGGAACCGGAGCGCGCCCTCGAGGTCCGGCTTGCGATCCCCCACGCAGACGATGTGGGAGACCTCCACGCCGAGCTCGCCCAGCCGCTCAGCGATCCAGGGGCCGTTGCGGTCGGTGATCCGGCCCGTGAGCACCTCCGTTCCCGTGACGACCACGCCGCCGCGAACCGTGCCGTCGCCTACGGGCACTTCTTCCCCTGGTACGGAACCGACCTGATCCCGCCCGCGTCGATCGCGAAGCTCGCCGGCTTCTTTGAGTGCACCCGCTGGGGCTTGCCGGCCACCACCACGGTCGCCGCGCCGCCCGAGATCAGGTCAAGGCGGTAGTTCTCGGCCGGCGGCGAGAACGGCCCCTGCTTCGAGCCGGTGATCAGGGTCTGGGCGTCGATCAGCGGACGCCCGTGGCCGGGACGCAGGCAGACGACCATCTCGTCGTGAGGGATGAGTGCCACCGACACCGGCTTGCCCGCGGACGAGCCGCCGCCCCCGCCGCCATGAGCGTCCCCGGAGCCGTGTGACCCTTGGTGCGGCTGCTGGTGCTTGCCCTTGTGGTGATGCGCCCCCGCGCCGCCACTCCCGAACCAGTTCAGGGGATCGGTGCGGACCAATGCGAAGACGGCAACCACCGCCAGCAGGAGGATGCCGATAATGGCCAGCGCCTGCCCCCACGCTCGACGCCGTGGCGGTGCCGGCCTGCGACGCCGCTCCAGCAGCGGCTCCGAGAAGAGATACGGCTGCTCGGCGGCCGGGGAGCGCTCGATGCTGCGGCGGTACTCGTCGACGAGGGCATCCGTGTCCAGCCCCAGGTACTTCCCATACGTACGGAGGTACCCCTTGACGTAAGTCGGGCCCGGCAGGGTGCCCCACTCCTCATCCTCGAGCGCACGCAGGTACTTGGTCCTGATCTTGGTCTCGCGCTCGGCGGTGCCGATGTCGATCTTCAGCCGGTTGCGGCTGCGCTTCAGGACCTCGCCGATCGGCAGCCCCTCGCCTTCATGCCTGGTCACCATGGCGGCGCATATTCTCGCCGCCGGGGGGCCGGTGCGTTCTCCGAAGGCGGCGCGATCAGTCGGGCGCTGAGCTCACGGACTCGCGCTCATCCGGCTCGGGCGCGTCGACCGCGGGCTCCTCAGCGGCGTCGGGCTCGTCCTCCGCCCCGCCACCATGGCGCGACAGCACCCGGGAGAGCTCGCCCTCGCTGACGAGCACCTGGCGCGGCTTCGAGCCCTCGTAGCCCGAGATGATCCCCCGGCGCTCCAGCATGTCGACCAGGCGACCGGCGCGCGTGTAACCCACCCGCAGGCGGCGCTGGAGCATCGATACGGAGGCCGTCTGGCTCTGAACGACGATGCCGGCGGCCTGCTCGAGCAGGTCGTCGTTGTCGGGCGAGAGGTCGCCCTCGCGCTCGTCCTCCGGCTCCTCCCGTGCCTCGGTGAGCGCCGGGTCGAACTCGGGCTCGCCCTGGCGCGACCAGTGGGCGCTGATCTTTGCGATCTCGTCCTCGGTCACGAAGGCGCCCTGGAGGCGATCCAGGCGAGAGGTGCCCACAGGGCGGAAGAGCATGTCGCCCTGTCCCAGCAGCGTCTCGGCGCCGCCCTGGTCGAGGATGACGCGAGAGTCGATCTGCGAGGCGACCGCGAAGGCAATCCGGGCCGGGATGTTCACCTTGATCGTGCCCGTGATGACGTCCGTCGACGGACGCTGTGTCGCCAGGACCAGATGGATGCCAACCGCCCGTGACTTCTGCGCGAGCCGGATGATCGAGTCCTCTACCTCGGCCGGGGCGACCATCATCAGGTCGGCGAGCTCATCGATCACGCAGAGGATGTGGGGCAGCGGGGGCTCGCCGGCCTTGACCCGCACGCGGTTAAGCTCGGCCAGGTTGCGCGTGCGCGCCTCGCCCATGACGGAATAGCGGCTCTCCATCTCGCCGATCAGGTTGGATAGGACGGTGGCGGCCATCCGCGGGTTGGTCACCACAGGGGTGAGCAGGTGCGGCAGCTGCTCGTAGTGGTTCAGCTCGACCCGCTTGGGATCGACCAGCACGAGCCGGGCCTCGTTGGGCGACGCGTGGAGAAGGACCGAGCAGAGCATCGCGTTGATGCAGCCCGACTTTCCGGAGCCCGTGGTGCCTGCCACAAGCGCGTGCGGCATGAGCGCGAGATCGGTCCACACCGCCTGACCCGAGACGTCCTTGCCCAGCCACACGGCGAGCGGCGAGGCGCCCTTGGGGCGGCCGTCATAGATGTCGCCGAGGCGGACAAGCCGGCGCCGCTGGTTCGGCACCTCGACCCCGACGGCCTTCTTGCCCGGGATCGGCGCGAGGATCCGGATGTCGGTCGACGCGAGCGCGTAGGCCAGATCGTCGCGGAGCTGGGCGACCTTGGACACCTTCGTACCGGGCGCGAGCTGCAGCTCGTAGCGGCTCACGTGTGGCCCGCTGACGACGCCCAGGAGCCGGGCGTCGACGCCGAAGTGCTGGAGCGCCTCGAGCAGCGACTTCGCGGTGGCCTCGCGGTCGCGCATGTCGGGCCCCGGGTCGGTCTTGCCGCGCTCGAGCATCTTCGGGCCGGGAAGCTTGTAGTCGATCTCATCCGACTCGGTGACGCCCGAGCGCTTGTTGCCCATCGGAGTCAGGCCGGAGGCCGAGACGTCGTCGTCCTCTGCCTCCGTCTCGGAGTCCTGCTCATCGGGGACGGCGGGCGTGGTGTCCTCGTAGGCGAACTGCCCGGGCCCCGGCGCCTCGGGGTCTTCGGCACCCCAGTCGGTCTCGTCCTCGTCGACGAAGCGTGCGGTCTCGGCCTCGTCCATGTCAGGGTCGGAAAGGGCCGCTGTGGCCAGTGGCTCGGTGGCTCCCGCACGGGTGATTGCGATCTCGCGCCCGTCGGGCTCGAACCCTCCGAACCCGCCCCGACCCGGGTTCATGCGGACCGTCTTGGCCAGGTCGCGCGTGCCGCTGCCCGCCGTGCGCGCCACCTTCCCCGCCCCCTTCAACAGGCTCGAGATGGTGGTCTGCGTGATCAGGAGCAGGCCGCTCACGAACATGAGGACCGCGAGGATCTGAGCCCCGAGCCGATGGAAGAGAGAGGTCGCGGCCCAGTACAGACCCTCGCCCAGCGCGCCCCCGTGGACCGAGTAGAAGGGCTGGTCGAAGTAACCGTGCCTCGCCGGGTGCGACGGCCCCAGCCCCGCGGTCTCGGCGGCGAAGGCCAGCAACAGAGAGGCGACGATCAGGATCGCGCCGGCGTTGAACGCGCCCGGCGCCTTGATCATCGGCCGCATCATCAGGCCGGCCCCCCCTACGCCAACGGCAATCGGCACGAGGTACGCGACCCGGCCGGTCGCGTCGGTGAGCGCCTTCTTCAGGGAATCGCCGACCGGCCCGCCATCCCAACCGACGTAGAGCACGCAACCCAGATAGACCGCGACCGCAATCAGCCCCAGTCCGATCAGGTCCAGGTGGCGCTGCTCGAGCCCGGCGACCACGTCGCGGGGGCTCTTTCGCGGCTTGGGAGCGGGCGCGCGCGAACGCGTGCGCGACCGAGCCTTCTGGCTCCCGCGCGCCTTCGAGGGGCGCTTGCGCGTCAGCAGCATGTGTGGGCAGGTTCGACGCCTGGTGTGCGTCCCCTCTCCCCTGCGGGGAGCGCGTCAACGGTTAGGTTGACCCGAACCCGTCAATCCAAGGGAGGAACCATGCACCGCATCCGTCCACGTTCGGTCTACGACGTTCTCGCGCTGACCAGCTTCTTCTTGGTCTTGGGCGGAGGCACCGCGCTCGCCTCCTACGTCGTCTCCTCCAACAGCCAGGTCGGCCCGGGGACGATCTCCGGCCACCACCCGCCGACCGGGAGCCACACGAACATCATCGCCGGCTCCGTGAGCACCAGCGACCTCAAAGATGGCTCGGTCAACGCATCAAAGCTCGCGGGGGGCGCCGTGCGAGCGCCGGCCCTCGGGACGATCAGTGTGGTGAGGCAGGAGGCCACCGTCGCCGCCCGCCAACACGGTAGTGCGGTCGCTCGGTGCCCGGCAGGGACACGCAGGATCGGCGGTGGCGCTAACGACAGCGTCGGCCAGACGATCACCGGGAGCTTCCCAATTACGGACGGTTGGGCCGCCAACGGCAGAAACGACCAAGCCGGGGGCAGTGTCATCCTGACGGCGTACGCGCTCTGCCTGGACGGCTAGCCACGATGTCGCAGGAGAACGTGGAGATCGTCCGGCGCTACTTCCAGCTCATCGATCGCATGCTTGGCGAGTACTGGGTAGATCCAGTCCCCCTCAGCGAGTACCCCGGGACCGAGGAGGTGTTCAAGGACGTGCAAGCCGATGCGGAGTGGAAGCCGCCGCACATGGAGGCGTTTCGGGGCAAGGATGCGTGGCTGGCCGCCGTCACCGACTGGCTCGACGCGGCCGATCACTGGCGCATCCTCGTCGAGGATGTCTCGGACCTCGGTGGGGATCAGGTCCTCGTCGAGAGTCGTAACGCCATTCGCGGCAAGGGCAGTGGCCTCGAAGTCGATCAGGCCATCTGCACCGTGGTCACCGTACGCGAGGGAAAGATCGCTGCGATCTGGGACTTCACAGATCGCGACGCTGCCCTCGAAGCCGCCGGGCTGCCCGAGTAGCCCAAAGGCCGGACACCAGTCGCCATCCCTATAAAGGGGCCATAAAACCTGCCGGTATACAGGCGGACCAGGGCTAATCTGTCTCTGAATGGTCGATACCGAGATCAACACCGGCCGCGTGCTGGTGGTCGAGGACGACGCCGAGATCGCCGACGTGCTGCGGCGCACCCTGCGCCAGGAGGGCCACGAGGTCCGCTCGGCGGGCGACGGCGTGGCGGCGCTCGAGGTCGCCGAGGACTTCGTCCCCGACCTGGTGATCCTCGACCTCGGCCTGCCGAAGCTGGACGGCGTCGAGGTCTGCCGGCGGCTTCGCGACTCCAGCGACGTCTCGATCCTGATCCTCACCGCCCGCACCCAGACGGACGACCGCGTCGTCGGGCTCGACTCCGGCGCCGACGACTACCTCGTCAAGCCCTTCGAGCGCAAGGAGCTCCTCGCCCGGATGCGGGCGCTGATGCGACGCCGCCCCCCACGCGGCACCGCGTCGCTGACGGTCGCCGACCTGCGCCTCAACCCCGACACGCGCGAGGTCTACCGTGGCGACCGCCCAATCGAGCTCACCAACCGCGAGTTCGAGCTGCTCGAGTACCTGATGCGCAACGAGCGCCTGGTCATCTCCCGCGAGCGCCTGCTCGAGGAGGTCTGGGGCTACGACCCGATGGCGATGACGAACACAATCGACGTTTTCATCTCAAACGTGAGGCGGAAGCTCGAGGCGGGGGGCGAGCCGCGAATCCTGCACACCAAGCGCGGCGCCGGGTATGTCATGAGGGCGCCCCGCGATGAAGAGGCTTGAGCGACTCGCCTCGGTGCTGACGCCGAAGCGCTGGCCGGTCCGCTGGCGCCTGGCCGCCGTATCGGCGGTGATGACGTTCCTGATCCTGGTCATGTTCGCGTTCGTGGTTGGGCGGCTGACGTCAAGCCGGCTGCACAGTGATTTCAACCAGGACGTGAGCGAAACGGCGTCCACAATTGCGACGCAGACCCAGGTCTTCTCGAGCCCCTTCCAGCCCTTCACGCATCTGCAGCTTCAGCTCCAGGCCATACCGCCCAACGCAAAGCTTCGTTACGTCACCGCAGACGGATCCGTGATTCGCAATGGCGCACTGCCGGGCACCCCTAACCTCGGGCCGCCAGATGTCTCTCACGTGCGGGTGATCGGCAACTATGCGGTGGCCGCTGCGCAGGTTCCCAACACCGGAGAGCCGATATTCGTTCAGTACGCCCGCGACCAAGGGAGCGTCGATTCGACAATCAACCGCCTCTGGTTGTTCCTCGCCGTGGGTGTGCTGGGCGGCACGGCGCTCGCCGCCCTCGCCGGAATCGCGATCGCCGGCCGTGCGATGCGCCCCATCGCGACATTGACGAACACCGCCCGGTCGATCGCGACCACCCGCGACCCCTCGCATCGGATTCCCGAGCCGGAGCGCGACGACGAGGTCGGTGAGCTAGCCCGGACCCTGGACCAGATGCTTCGAGAGCTCGACGCTGCTCGGTCGGAGACCGAGCAGATGATGCAGCTGCAGCGCGAGTTCGTTGCCGACGCGTCGCACGAGCTTCGCACGCCACTGACCAGCATCCTCGCCAACCTCGAGCTCCTCCAGGAACGGTTCACCTCGGAAACGAATACCGACGACGAGCAGGAGATGGTGGGCTCCGCCCTCCGGTCGTCGAAGCGCATGAGCCGCCTCGTCTCCGACCTCCTGCTCCTGGCCCGCGCGGACGCCGGACGGACCGGCGTGCGGCACGAGATCGACCTCGCGGAGGTCGCATCCGCTGCGCTCGCCGAGGTCCGGCCGGTCGCGGACGGCCACCGGTTGACGATCAGCGAGGCCGGCCCGGTCCCTGTGCAGGCGAACGAGGATGAGCTCCACCGGCTCGCGGTCAACCTTCTCGACAACGGCCTTCGCCACACCCCGGACGGGACCGAGATCAAGGTGGCCGTCGAGCGCCGGAACGGCGAAGCCATCCTCGAGGTCTCCGACGACGGCCCGGGCATCCCGCCCGGGATGGAGAGCCAGATCTTCTCGCGCTTCGTTCGCGGGTCCGGGCCCGCCGACGTCGCCGGTGATTCGGGCACCGGCCTGGGGCTGGCGATCGTCAAGGCGGTCGCAAAGTCGCACGGCGGGGACGTCGAGGCGGGGCCCTCGCCGACCGGCGGCGCCCGGTTCACGGTCACCCTCCCAACCGCATGAATTAGCGCCAAATGGCGCTAATGGATTCTTAGGGTTTGCGCGGGAAACGTTTAAGAGCGGTTTATGCAACCGAATTACTTTTCCCCGCGGACGAGACAACCCACCCGTTGGGGGCACCCCCCGACACCACCTCAACGGGTGAACGTTGGCCAGTCTGAGCCAAGCGACCCGCCGGTGTTCCCCCTCCCTGACGCCGGCGGGTCAGTCTTTTTCCGGGACGGGTGTCGGACGCGGGGCGCGGCTCAGCGCAGGATGCCGCGCGACCGCATCTCCTGGCGGATGAGGGCGTAGTTGGCACCCTTGCAATCGCCGGCGGCGCCTCTCGGGTGCAGGTCCTCGTCCGCGCAAAGGAGCGCCTTCGCGGCGCCGCGGAACTGCTCGGTGCCGGTGTAGAGGAACTGGGACGCCAGGTAGATCTGGTCCATCTGCGCGCCGCCGGTGCCGGGGTCGCGCTGCACGAACTCCCGCCGGAGGTTCCAGAGCGCTGTGGACCAGACCTGGCCCACGCAGTGGACGTCGCTGCCACAACTTCCCTGCTCAGCCTTCTGGAGCCTGCGGCTGACATCGGCCCGCCGCCCGCAGCGCCGGCCAGACCGCTCGCCGGGGACCCTGGCGAAGAACTCCCCGTACGTCGTCGCGTCCCAGTCGAAGATGCAGACGTCGTCCTCGTTGGAGGTGTGCGGGACGAGCGATGACATCGCCGCCGCCCAGTAGTCGGAGGAGCCCTCGGCGAGGGCACCCGGCTGGAAGCCGCTGCTGTGGCCGAAGGAGGGCGACGACGAGTCCTGAAGCGCGTGGCCGTACTCGTGCAGGATCACGTCCCCGTCCTCCGCATCGTCGACGCCCCCGGACCCGTACACGATCGACTGGGTGGCTGGCGAGTAGAAGGAGTTGTCGCGCTTGAAGGCGTCCGCGGTCGCGCCCTGGGCCCTGTCGTCGATGCCGTTCGGCGTGGGGTTCGAGTTCGAGAAGCCCAGTGACTGGATGTAGGCCTGGGAGCGGTTGATCTGGAAGTAGACCATCAGCGCCTCGAAGCGACTGTCGGCGCGGGTTACCTTGTTCCACTGCAGGCTGGGCTTGCAGGTCTCCTTGTCCCTCTTGCCCCGCAGCGCATGGACCCACCGCCCTCGCAGGCAGTCCTGCCCGTCGTCGATGTTCGGCAGGGAGACCTTCCGGCGGAGCTTTCGCAACAGGGGCGTATCGCGATCGTGGTGGTCCCTGCGCAGTCCCTTGGCGCCGTGGTGCTCGACCACGGGATTCGGGTTGTAGAGCTTGGCGTGGCCCGTCTGGAAGCGCTCCAGCAGATTGTGCCGGCTGAGCACGTGCCCATTCGCGGCGTCGACCAGGACGTCGAAGTCGCCGAGGGGCTGAGCGGCGGGAATGAGCACGTGCCAGACGAGCGTTCCCCCCTTCCCCGGCTCGATCGCGAGCTCGGCCGAGACCGGCGCCCTGAGCCGGGACACTCCGACTCGCGCCGAGGCGATGCCGATCGCGCGCGAGCGACTGACGCTCGCCGGCGCCGGAGGGTTGATCGAGGGCTTGCTGGAGTCGGCGACGAGCTTCGGCGGCGCACCCGCCGCGTGGTTCACGACCGCCTCCGACCCGAGCACCCGCAGGCCGTCGACGCGCTGGTGGTAGCGGTAGACGGTCGCACCGCCCGGAAGCTCCGTCTGGCTCGCCGAGGGCAGCTCGGACGCCGGCGCCGCGGCGGCCCGCAGCTCCTTCGACACCCGCGGTGGGGTGGCGGTGGCGGGGGCCGCTGCCAGGGCAACGGTCAATAAGGCCGCGAAGGCAGCGACCGACCCGGCACACGCCCTGGGCGAAGCTCGCAACTTAAACCTCGACGATCACCGGCAGCACCATGGGCCGACGCCGCAGGCGCTCGTACACGAACTCAGCGATGTCGTCGTGCAGGTCCTCCTGGAGCAGGCTGGGCTCGCGTTCCTGGTGGCACGCCGCGTCGGACAGCGAACGCTTGACCACGTCGCGAAGCTCCTCCACGAGGCCGTCGTCCTCGTCCACGAACGGGACGCCGCGGAACATGATCTCGGGCGGCGCCACCTGGGCGCCGTCGTCGGAGGAGATCGTCGCGACCACGATGAACACGCCGTCCGCCGAGAGCGCCCGCCGGTCGCGCAGCGCGACGTCATCGGGGTCCCCGATGTCCACGCCGTCCACGAAGATCATCCCGGCCGACTCCTCGCGCCCGGGGCGGGCGCCAGATGAATCGATCTCGACGGACCCGCCGTTTCGAGACTTGAAGATCCGGTCGGGATCGATCCCCACCGACTCGGCGAGCTGGGCGTGGAGGCGCAGGCGCTTGTAGTCGCCGTGGAACGGCATCACGTAACGCGGTTGCGTGAGATTGAGCATCAGCTTGAGCTCCTCCTGCCAGCCGTGGCCCGACGCATGGATCGGCGCGTCGGCCGCGGTCACCACCTGCGCGCCGATCTCGAAGATCCGGTCGATCGTCTCGTTGACCGAGCGCTCGTTTCCCGGAACCGGCGTCGCGGAGAAGACTACGGTGTCGCCGGAGTGGAGCTCGACGTCCTTGTGATCGGCATGGGCCATGCGCCGCAACGCCGAGAGCGGCTCCCCCTGGCTTCCGGTGGAGATCGCGACCATCTTGTGGTCCGGGAACGACTCGATCTCCCGAGCGGGGATGAGCATCCCCTCCGGAGCGTTAGCGATCCCGAGGTTCCTGGCGATGTTGAAGTTCTTGCGCATCGAGCGGCCCACGAGGGCCACCTTGCGGTCCAGCTGAGCCGCCGCGTCGATCACCTGCTGGACCCGGTGGACGTTGGAGGCGAACGACGTGACGATGATGCGGCCCTCGCAGCGGGCGAACAGGTCCAGCAGCGCGGGCCCCACGCTCGACTCCGACGGCGCGATCCCCCGCCGATCCGCGTTGGTGGAGTCCCCACAGAGGCACAGCAGGCCCTCGGCCCCCAGCGCGGCAAGCCGTGACACGTCGGCCGGGTTGCCGTCCACCGGGGTCTGGTCGAACTTGTAGTCGCCCGTGATCAGGATCGGGCCGACCTCGGTGCGCAGGACCACGGCGCACGAGTCCGGGATCGAGTGCGTCATGTGGATGAACTCGAGCTCGAAGGCGCCGAGCGGGATCGGCGTCGCCGGGTCCAGGACCTCCAGCGGCGCGTCCCGGATCCGGTGTTCCTCGAGCTTCGACCGCACGAGCCCGATGGTCAGCGCGCCGCCGTAGATCGGAGGCATGCGGGTCGAGTCCGACTCGAAGATCTCCCGCAGGACGAACGGCAGCGCTCCGACGTGGTCCTCGTGGCCGTGGGTCAGGACGATGGCCTGGATGTCGTCGGCGCGGTCGCGAAGGTACGAGAAGTCCGGCAGCACGAGGTCGATCCCGAGCATCTCGCTGGTCGGGAACATGAGCCCGGTGTCGACCACCACGATCTCGTCGCCGTACTCGACGACGGTCATGTTCTTGCCGATCTCGCCCAGGCCGCCGAGCGGCAGGATGCGAACGGCCGTCACGCGACGGTTCCCCGCCGACAGCTACGTCGCACTAGCCGGCGCCGCCCGCGACCAGAAGCCCGTGCTTCTCCAGCGCCGCCCTGATCGCCGCCCGCTCCTCGTCGCTCGCCGGGACCATCGGCAGCCGCATGTTGTCCTCGACGACGCCGAGCATCTGTAGCGCCGTCTTCACCGGGATCGGGTTCGCGGTCACGACGGCGGCGTCGTAGATCGGCAGGAGGCTCTCGTGGATCTCGTGCGCGCGATCCAGGTCCCCTGAGGTCGCCGCGTCGTAGAGGGCCCGCATCTCGGGCCCCACCAGGTGGGAGCTCACGAGGATGCCGCCGGTCCCGCCGACCTCCAGGCACCGCAGGAAGATCCCGTCGTTGCCGGCGAGCACGTCGAGCCCGTCGATCGCGCCCAGCTCGTCGTCGTTGGCCTGCTTGACGCCGACCACGTTGTCGATCTCACTCGCCAGCTCGGCCATGAACTCGGGCGGCAGGTTGATCACCGCCCGCGAGGGGATGTTGTAGAGGATCACCGGGGTCTCCCCCGCCGCCTCGGCCACCGTCGAGAAGTGGGCCCGCAGTCCGGCCCGGTTCGGCTTGTTGTAGTAGGGCGTCACCACGAGGACGGCGTGGGCGCCAAGGCTGCACGCCTCTCCGGTGAGGTGCGCCGAGTGACGGGTGTCGTTGGAGCCGGTGCCGCAGACGATCGTCGCCTCGTCGCCGACCTCCGCGAGCACGGCCTCGAGAAGGCGGAGCTTCTCGTCGTCGGAGAGCGTCGGCGCCTCTCCCGTCGTTCCCGCGACGACCAGCCCGTGCGAGCCGTTCTCGACCAGGTAGCGGGCAAGACGCCGCGCGGCGGCGAGATCGAGAGCGCCGTCCGCGTCGAACGGCGTCACCATCGCCGTCATTACTCCTGAAATCGTGGCCATCGGAACTGCGGAGAGTATGGCTGACGGAACGGCTATCGGGCGAGTCCGGGTGCGATCAGGCAGCCAGGGCGACCGGCAACCGGTCCGCCCACGGACGTGCTTCCTCGAGCTGGGCGGCGACCCGCAGCAGGAGGTCCTCCTCACCAAAGCCGGCGACGAGCTGAACGCCGATCGGCAGGCCGTCATCGCTCCAGTGCAGCGGTAGCGAGATCGCCGGCTGTCCGGTCACGTTGAAGTTCGCCGTGAAGGTGGCGGTTTGGGCTCCCCGCATGAGCGCGGCGATCGGGTCGTCGCCCGAGTCGTCGAAGCTGCCGAGCGGCGGGGGCGGCTCCCCAAGCGTCGGCGTCAGCAGCAGGTCAAACCCGGACTCGAACCAGGCCGCGACCAGGCGCGAAACGACCTGGTGCTGGCTCACGGCGGTGATGTACTGGGCCGACGTCCGGCGCCTGCCCTCCTCGGCCAGCGCCCAGGTGAGCGGCTCGACGTCGTCGGGACCGATCTCGCGGCCGACGACGATCCCCAACTGGTCGAGCGTCGCCGCCTGACCGGCCATCCACCTCGTGAGGAAGGTGTCGAGCAGATCGAACTCTTCAAAGCCGGTCGGGTAACTCTCCTCGACCGTGTGCCCGAGAGACTCCAGGAGCCGCGCGGCATCGCGAGCCGCCTCGGCGACGACCTCATTCGGCTCGGCCTCCAGCTGTGGCTCGGTCAGGAGCCCGATGCGGAGCTTACCCGGATCGGCGCCCACCTCCTCCGTGTACGGGCGCGAGGGTGGCGGCGCGACGTAGGGATCGCCCGGCGCCGGCCCATGGACCGCTTCGAGGATCGCCGCCGTGTCGCGAACCGACCTCGACACCACCAACTCGACCGTCAGGCCCGACATGTTGTCGCCGATGATCGGCCCCTCGGAGATGCGCTGCCGGGTGGGCTTGAGCCCCACCAGGCCGCATTCGCTTGCCGGGATGCGGATCGAACCGCCGCCGTCGTTGGCGTGCGCTACCGGGACCATTCCCGAGGCGACCGCCGCAGCGGAGCCCCCGCTCGACCCGCCGGTGGAGCGCGTGACGTCCCACGGGTTGCGGCTGGGACCGTACGCCTTCGGCTCGGTGGTGGGCAGGATCCCGAGCTCGGGAGTGTTCGTCTTGCCGATCGTGACGAAGCCCGCCTGCTTGAAACGCAGCGCGAGATAGGTGTCGACCGGCGAGCGGAAGTCCACGTCCTTCAGCAGCTGCATGCCCATGTGGAGAGGCTGGCCGGCGAAGGCCGCGCCAAGGTCCTTGAGCAGGAATGGAACGCCCTTGAAGGGGCCGTCGGGCAGATCCCCCGCAGCCACATCACGCCCCTCGTCGTAGAGCTTGTGAATGACGGCGTTGATCTCGCCGTTGGAGGCCTCGATGCGCTCGATCGCGGCGTCCACCAGCTCCAGCGGGCTCGCCTCCCCGTTCCGAACCAGCTCCGCCTGGGCGGTGGCATCCAGCCGCGCGAGGTCGTCGCTCATCGTCGGCGACTCTACCCGCTGCCGGACAGGTGCGCCGGCGGGTTCATCGCCTTGCGGGCGAGCGGGTCCCGGATCCTGGCCGGGAGCATCGCGGCCAGCTTGGTCCGCCCGTACTCGATTGCGGGAAACCCGAGGCGCTCCCGCCTCCGGAGCGTCGCGACGTAGATCCGCTCCGCGGCGTCGCGCGGGGTCAGGGAGTAGGTGTGCTTGAAGGCGTTCGCCCGGAACATCGGGGCGTCGACGAAGCCGGGGAAGACGGCGGTGAACGTGATGCCGCGCGGCTCCAGCTCAGCTCGGGCGGAATCGGCAATCGTCGCGAGGGCGGCCTTGCTGCCGCTGTAGGCGGCCTCATAGGGCAGGCCGACCAGGCCCGCCAGGCTCACGATCGCGGTCACGTGCCCGCGGCCACGCTCGGCCATCGCCGGCACGAGGTGGGAAAGCAGCACCAGGTTCGACAGCGCGTTCACCTTGAAGTCGTCCTCGGCCTGGCGCCAGTCGAACGCCAGGAGGGACTGCGCTCGGTCGAGGCCCGCTCCTGCGAGCAGCAGGTCGACGTCCGGATGCGCATCGACGAGCGAGGCGATCGTGGCGTCCACCGCCTCGAGGTTTGTGAAGTCGACCTCCGCGATCGCGACCTCAGCCTGATCGCCGAGATCCGCCGCGAGCTCCGACAGCCCCGTCCCCTCTCGGTCCATCAACACGAGTGACGTGCCGTCCTCGGCCGCCAGGCGCGCCAGCTCGGCCCCGATGCCTCCAGCCACCCCGGTGATGATCGCCTTCCCGAAACGGCTCCCCGGCCGCAGTCGCCTCGCTGGCGCCCCTCCGGCGAACGGCGCGAGGCGCGGCGTGGGTCGCGGCCGGAATCCCATCTGCCTCTCGTACCAGGGCTCGACGTGAAGGAGCTCGACGCTGAAGCCCTGGTCGTCGTTGACATAGATCACCGACCACGCCCCCAGGTGTAGGGGCGGCCCGTTGCCCTCCACCCCGGCCTCCGCGCATCGGCGGCAGGCCTCATCGAACTCCGAGCGGGTGCGGAAGCCGAACGCGATGTTGAGGAGCCCCAGGTCGCTGATGCGGTAGCCCTCGGGCCAGCCGCGCCCGGAGGGATCCGAGTAGGAGACCAGCTCGACCAGAAAGTCGTCCGCCCAGAGGCACACGCGCTCGCTCTTCGCCCCGTCCAGGCCCCACAGCGCCTCGTCCTCGGGGCGATGGAGCTCGAGGCCCTCGGCCACCGGCAGGCCCAGGACCTTCTCGAAGAACCGGCGTGAGCCCGCCAGATCCGAGACGGACAGGGTCACGGCCCGGGCCACGGCGCCGATCTCCTCCCGCGGGCGCTTGCGGGGCGCGTCCGATCGCGGGTCCTCCTCCATCAGCTCGACCAGGACGCCGTCGGGGTCGCGCAGGCAGACGCGGCGCGCACCCGGCTGGCCGATCGGCTCGGTGAGCGGTTCGCTTCCCTCCTCCTGAGCCCGGCCCACCGCGGCATCCAAGTCGTCGACCCAGACGCTGACGGTGGTGTAGCCGATGTCGCACGGGCGCCAGTCGGGCGGCAGCTCGCGGACGAGGGGACTACGGAACTCGAACAGCTCGACCTGGAAGAGGTCCTGCCGGTCGACGAGCCACCAGCAGGTCGACGCCGCGCGCGGGACCCCCTGCACCATCGAGGAGAGCGGACCGGCGAACAGATTCGTCCCGCCGCCCGGCTCGAGTCCGAGCACGTCGCGATACCAGCGCTGGCTGCGGCGGACGTCGCTGACGCTGAGCGCGATCTGGGAGAGGCGCAACGCGGCGTGACTCTACAGCCCGTCCGGAACACCGCGATTGTCGGATTCGTAGCGCATAGGCCCACAAATCCGACAATCGTGGCTGGGGTACGATCGGCTCGTGGGGAGTGCACGGACGCGATGCGTCGTCGCCGTGGGCATCGTCGCGTCGGTGCTCGCCTGTGCGGCAGCCACCGCCTCGGCCGAGCGAACCATCGGCTCGCCCTACATCCAGGCGCACCGGGGCGGGGGCGTCGTCAACGGCGAACCCACCTACCCGGAGAACACGATGCCGGCATTTCGGCACTCGGCCGCCGAGGGCTTCGTCCTCGAGATGGACGTCAAGCTGACCAAGGACGGGGTGCCGGTGATCATCCACGACGCGACGCTGAACCGGACCACCGACTGCACGGGTGAGGTCGCGCTAAAGACGCTGGCGCAGCTCGGCCACTGCCGAGTGGACATCCTCGGAAGCGAGGGCAACTCCAGGCGCATCGACCCGCACAGCCCTCGCTCCGCCTCCATCCCCACGCTCACGCAGGTTCTCGACTTCATCAAGGAGGAGGGCGCTCAATCAAGCATCGAGATCAGGAACGTCCCGACCGATCCCGACTTCGACCCGACGGAGGGGTTCGCGACGATCGTCTCCAAGGCAATCCGGACCAGCGGCGTGCCGCAGTCGAGGCTGGTCATCCAGAGCTTCTGGCCGCCCAACCTGACCGTCGCCCAAAGGATCCTGCCCGATGCCGCACTGTCCTACCTGACGCTCTCCGCCGCGAACACAGGCGGCATCGCCTATGCCTCGACACACGGGATCCAATGGGTCTCGCCACAGTGGCCGGTCGACGCGGGGTACATCGCGAACGCCCACTCGCAGGGCCGCGAGATAGTCCCGTACACCGTCGACACGCGGAGCGACATGATTGCGGCAGCGGACGAGGGTGTCGACGCGATCATCACCAACGACCCCACCCGTGCCCGCCGCGTCCTTCACAAGACGGCACCGGCCGCGCCGCCGATGCCTCCCGCGCCGAGCAAGGCCGACTGCCGCCGGACCGACGCCTCACTTCACGCTCCGCCGATCAAGAGCCTCGATCCCTCCCCGGGCGCGCCCCGGGTGTTCTCAATGCAGTTCAAGCAGGACGTCGCGAACGTCGCCACCTACGGCACCTTCAGGACGAAGATCGAGTGCATGATCCGCAAGTACGTCGTCCCTCACCTGGCGAAGAACCGGCCGAACATCGTCGCGTTCAACGAAGACGTCGGGCTGATGACGCTCGGCACCGGGTCCCGCGGCGACGTCGCCCGCCAGACGATCGGCCACCCGGATGGCGTGCCCAACTGCCGGGGGAAGCCGGCGCCGTGTGTGGCGGCGGTCGCGTTGACGGAGATCACCAGCGCGTACGCGCAGCCGGTCGCGGAGTATCGCGCGCGCTTCCCGGACATGGGCGCGCTCGCGCAGAGCTTCGTGGGGCCGACCGACACGTTTGCCCGCGGCTGGATGCAGACGTTCTCTGACATGGCCCGCCGCTACGGCATCTACATCGTCGGGTCCAACACGCAGGCCCCGTTCCGCGAGTCGCGCGACCCGTCCGAGATCCAGAGATTCAGGGACCCCGACGTCGCCGACTCGAAGTCCGTCTACGTCGCCACCGGGCCCAACGTCTACAACGAGGTCTTCATGTGGGGGCCGCACGCGGTCAACGAGGAGGGCCCGGTGCCGCTGCGCAACGTGGTCGCAAGCAACCAGAAGGTGCCCCTGACGTCGTTCGAGGAGACGCTCCAGGTGTCGAACGGGCCGTCGAGCGGCCCCGACGGGCGAGCGAACCTGAGGCCCTTCCACGTCCCCCATACGAAGGCGAAGGTCGGCTTCGCCACCAGCCTCCCGGCCTTCCAGTTCGGCTACGACTACGGGCAGTTGCCACCGGCGACGAAACCGTGTTCGGAGATTGCGCTCACCTACATGAGGTGCCTGTCGAAGCTGGGCACCAACGTCGTCATCCAGGACGAGGCGAACGATGCGCAGTGGGCCGGCCTCGGAGGCGGCGGCGCGTGGCAGCCGTTGGAGTGGATGGGATCGAGCTGGCGCGACGTGACCGACGAGGGCGTCGCCATCGACTACAACGTGACGCCGTTCATGGTCGGCAATCTGGCCGACCTGGTGTTCGACGGCCAGAGCTCGATCACCCAGCGAAAGAAGTCGACCGGCCAAGGATGCAACTACGTCGGCAACCGCCACTTCATGCCCGGCCCACCCGAGAACGACCCCGCCGAGCTCAAGACATACGCGGGGCGCAAGAAGCAGTTCCTCGGGCTCGCGCGGTGGGTGCTCCCCGGCACGAGCAACCGCGAGAAGCTCCGCGCCACCGCGGCCGACCTGGCGCCGGGTACCGGCAGCCCGATCGAGAACCACTACCTCGAGACCGCGGTGGTCGCCGACCTGCCGTTCCCGGTGGACAAGCACCGGCCTGCGTGCTCGCGAGGCGCTCGGGTCGACGTCACGGAGGGCAAGTAGAAGCTATGGTCTTGTCAGGGGAGGGACCTGCTATCAGGAGGTCCCATGGAAGGCAACGGACGCAGGTGGAGCCGATCGATTGCGGCTGCGGTGGGGGCAGCGACATTCCTGGCGGTGGCCGGAGTCGCCGCCGCCCGGCTGACCAGCGATTCCGCAACCACCACGATCGACCCCCAGCAGAATGGCACCGCGACGGCGAAATGCGACTCCGGCAGTGCCGCGGTGGCCGGCGGATTCGCAGCGCCGGGGTTCGATCCCTCCGCCTCTACAGGACCGGCGAACCTCACCTTCGCGTCGAACAGACCCGCGAGCGGGAAGTGGGTGGCGAGCGCCCACAACTACAACAGCCCCACCCCGCCTCCCGACAAGGCGGAACCGGGTGCCGGACCCCTCCTCGCCTACGCCTACTGCGACAAGAGCGACCCATCGGTAACCGTCCGCAGTGCCACGACGACCGTCGCAGGCGCAGGGCACGCGACCCTCACTCCGACGTGCCCAACCGGAAGGGAGGCCATCTCCGGCGGGTTCCAGTCCGACGCGCCCACGCCCGGAACCGGGGAGTTCACCAACTTCGCATATACGTCGAAGCGCGCCGGCGATCAGGCCTGGAAGATCGCCGTGCTGAATCTCGACCCGAGCTCACACACGGTGACGGCCTTCGCCTACTGCGAGAAGCACGCGCCGAAGCTCGTGTCACGGAGCGCTCAGGCGACGGTCTCCCTGCAGGAGGCGGCGATCACCGCGAAGTGCCCCGAAGGAAGCAAGGCCTTCTCTGGCGGGTACAAGAGCACGTTCTCCGGCTCCGGAACCACCGCCGACACCAGCCTCGCCTTCACCTCGAAGCGAGCCGGAGGGGAGAGCTGGAAGGTTTCGACCATCGCCGTCATCATCGGTGAGACGACAGCGCCGACCGAGAAGGCGATCGTTTATTGCACAACCTAGGGACGGCCTACAGGTCCGCCAGCACCTCGTCGGCGGCGCGCTCGCCCGATTGCACCGCGCCGTCCATGTAGCCACTCCACTCGGTGGCGGCCTCCGTCCCCGCCCAGTGGATCGGGCCGATCGGCTTTCGGATCGCGTTCCGATAGCCGGTGAGGACGCCCGTCGGGAAGTAGCCGACATAGCAGCCGCGGGTCCACGGGTCCTCGGCCCAGCTCTTGTCGAAGTAGTCGGTCGCCTGCGTACGGGCCTTGGAACCGAAGTAGCGCTCGAAGCACGCCAGGACAGCCTTGCGGCGCTCACCCTGCGACTTGCGGGTCAGGTTCCGGGCGGGCTGTCCCTCGATGAACCCGAGCATCACGCCCGGCTTGCCGTCCGGCGGCGAGTTGTCGAAGGTGACCTTGACCGGCCCAGTGTCGCTCGTGGCCATGCCGCTCAGGCCGTCGTCGCGCCAGAACGGCCGGTCGTAGACGGCCATGCACTTGATCACCGAACCCATGGGGACCCGCTGTGTGAGCTGATCGCGCGGCGCCGGCAGATGCGGCTCGTAGGTGATCCGTCCCGCGAGGGTGGGCGGCACGGTCACGATCACCCGGCTCGCCTCCCAGGTGCCCTTGGGCGTGTGCAGCTTCACCCCGCTCTTGCGGTGGACAATTCGCTCGACGGGCGCCTTCAGGACCACGCGATCGCCGAGCCGCCTGGCGACCTCAATCGAGATCTCCTGCGAGCCGCCGACGATCCGGCTGTCCTGGGCGCCCCCGGGCGTGTTGATGAGGTTCTCGAAGCTGCCCCCCGAGTGGATATAGAAGAGAACGTGGAGTAGCGAGAGGTCGCGCGGCTCAGCCGCGAAGACGGCTTCGATGCCGAGATCGATCACGGCCCGGGTCTCCTCCATCGTCGTGTTGGCGAGCTTCCAGGTCTCGAAGGTCTGGCCGTCCCACTCATGGGCGCTGGCGGCCTTCCAGGGTTCCTCCAACGGCACCTCCGCCGCCATCTTGTCGAGGCTGTTCAGCGCTTTCGCGAGCTCGACGAGCGACGCTGGATTCAGCGGCGGAATCGTCCCCGTGTAAGTCTGGAGGCGCAGCGGCGGCGGGTTCGACTGCCGGTAATACACGTTCTTGCCGTCGACGTAGGTCTTGAAAGTCTTCAAGTCGAGGTCCTTGATCAACTTCAACACCCGGTACTGGGTCGGGCCCACCCACTGACCGCCGATCTCGACCACCTCGCCGTGACCGAGCTTGTGGTTGAGCGTGCGGCCACCGACCCGGTCGCGCGCCTCCAGCACCGCAACGGACGCGCCGCCCCGCTTCAGCGTGCGGGCCGCGGACAATCCCGCGAGCCCGGCGCCCACGACAACGACGTCGACCTTCTTGCGCGTCGCTGCCTCGGCGACCGACCCGCCGCCGGCCACCTGGGAGACCGTGTACCCAGCCGCTCCGGCCGCGGCCGTCCCCACCAGACGGCGCCTGGTGAGCCCCCCGGAATGTTCTCCGCCGTCGGCCAACTGGTCGCCTAGTCTCGCCGAACGGCAGCCTTCGGCGCAAGCCCGCCGGGCTACAGCAGCGTTTCGAGCCCGATCGTGAAGCGATCCGGCAGCTCGGCGACCTTGCGGACCGCCAGCAGGACGCCGGGCATGAAGGAGCTCCGGTCGATTGAGTCGTGGCGGATCGTGAGCGTCTGGCCCTCGCCGCCGAAGATGACCTCCTGGTGCGCGACCATGCCGGGGAGCCGGATCGAGTGGATCGGCTCGTGAACGTTCCCGCCCGCCTCGCGGATCAGCTCGGCGGTACGCTTCGCCGTCCCGGACGGGGCATCGAGCTTTCCCTCGCGGTGGAGCTCGACGATCTCGCACTCGGGCATATGCGCGACCGCCTCCCGCGCCAGCAGCATCATGAGAACCGCGCCGATTGCGAAGTTGGGGGCGACGAAGACTCGCGCCTCGCCGTCCGCGCTCTCGACCTCATCCCGCAGGCTGTCCAGATCGAAACCGCTGGTCCCGACCACCGCGTGCACGCCAGCGCCCACGCACTCCCGGGCGTTTGCCGGCGCGGCGTCCGGCGTCGTGAAGTCCACGACCACGTCGCTGTCTCCCAGCATGTCGCCCAACGGCGTCTCGAGCGAAGGATCGGCACGGCCCACCAGCTCCATGTCGTCGGCACCCTCGACCGCCTCGCAGACGGCCTGGCCCATGCGGCCGGCAGCGCCGGAAACGCCGACCCGGATCACGCCGCGGCCAACGCCTCGCTGACCGAGGCGCTCGCCTCCCTGAAGAGCTCCTCCTGCGGGCCGATGCAGGCAGCCGAGAGGCGCTCCGGGTCGTAGAGGTCGGTCACCAGTGCCGTGACGTCGTCCTCGGTGACCCCCTCCACGCGTTCGAGCATCTCGTCGAGCGAGAGCAGCGGAACGTCGAACAGGATCGAGCGGGCGATGCGGGACATCCTCGTGGCGGTCGCCTCCAGGCTCAACACCATGCGCCCCTTCACGTGCTCCTTCGCGCGCTCGAGCTCCTCGGCGGTGATCCCCGTGTCCCGGATGCTGCCGAGCTCGCGGCCGATGATCTCGCACGACTCCTGGACGTTGTCGGCTCTGGTCCCCAGATACATGGCGACCATGCCGGTTTCCGTGTACTGCTCGGTGTAGGAGCCGACCGCGTAGGCGAGGCCCCGCTTCTCGCGGACCTCGCGGAACAGGCGCGAGGAGGTCGAGCCTCCAAAGATGGCGTCGAGCACGGCGAGCGCGTAGCGGCGCTCGTCGGCGCGGGCAATCCCGAGACCGCCGAAGCAGATGTGGTACTGCTCGGTGTCCTTCGCCTGGAACATGAACCGCGGCGCGGCGCCGTTCGGCTCGCCGTTCGCCACGGAGCCGTTCGGCTCGCCGCTCGGCGCGCTCAGATGCGCCTGGGTGAGCTCCACGATCGCGTCGTGGTCGAGGTGGCCCGCCGCCGCCACGACGATGTTCGGATTCCTGTAGCGGTCGTGGTGGTACCGGGCGATCTCGGGCACCGGGATCGAGTCGATCACGTCGGCGTCGCCCAGCACCCGGCGGCCCAACGGGTGGTCGCCGTGCACGGCCCGCGCGAGGACGTCGTGAACGCGGTCCTGGGGCTCGTCCTCATACATCGCGATCTCCTCGAGCACCACCTCGCGCTCGGAGTCGACCTCCTCGACCGGCATCGAGGGCGCGATCAACATCTCGGCGAGAAGCTGGAACGCCTCGTCGGTGTGCTCATCGAGAAGCCGCGCGTGCAGGTGCGTCGACTCCTTGCTCGTCGCGGCGTTGGTGGCCGCGCCCATGCCGTCGAAGAGCTCGGAGATCTCGATCGCCGAGTGGCGTTCGGTGCCCTTGAACAGAAGGTGCTCGAGGAAGTGCGAGACGCCCGCCTCCTTCGGCCCCTCGTCGCGAGAGCCGGTCCGCACCCACATGCCGAGGGCCACGGAGCGGACTCCGGGCACCTCCTCGGTGACGACGCGGATGCCGTCCGCGGGATCGGTCAGCCGGACGCCCTCGGGCAGCTCACCCGGGGCGCCGGCGCTGGCCGATGCCTCGCTCAACGGCGCCCGCGTCCGCTGCCGCTGCGATCGCGGTCGCGTCCGCCGTCCAGGCGCTCGCGCCGACCGCCCCCGCCGTCACGGCTCCCCCCACGGGGACCGCGATCGCCGGAACCAACGTTCGCGAGCTCCGCCGGAGACTTGCCCTCGACCGAGGGGTCGGCGGAGAGGCGGAGACCGATGCGGCCGCGCTCGCGGTCGACCTCGACCACCGTCACGTCGAGCTCATCGCCCTGCGACAGCACGTCGTCCACGGACTCGACCCGCTCGCCGGGCTTGACGTTCGAGATGTGCAGCAGCCCGTCCGTGCCCTTGGTGAGCTCGATGAACGCGCCGAACGCGGTGGTCTTCACGACCTTGCCCTTGAACTGGTCCCCGACCTCGGCCTCCTTCGTCATCGCCTCGATGCGGGCGATTGCAGCGTCGACCAGGGCGCCGCTCGGCGCGTACACCTGAATGGTGCCGTCGTCCTCGACGTTGATGTCGGCCTCGAACTCCTCCGACAGGCCGCGGATCGTCTCGCCGCCCTTGCCGATGACCGCCCCGATCTTGTCGGTGTCGATCTTGATCTGCTCGATGCGGGGAGCGAACTCCGAGAGCTGCTCGCGCGGGCCCGGAATGGCCTCGGACATCTTGTCGAGGATGAAGAGCCTCCCCTGGCGCGCCTGCTCGAGCGCGTCGCGCAGGATGTCGAAGGTGACCCCGGAGATCTTGATGTCCATCTGCAGGGCCGTGATCCCGTCCGCGGTGCCGGCGACCTTGAAGTCCATGTCGCCGAGGTGATCCTCGACGCCGGCGATGTCGGTGAGGACGACGTGGTCGTCGCCCTCCTTGATCAGGCCCATCGCCACGCCGGCGACGGGGGCGGAGACCGGCACGCCGGCCGCCATCAGAGCCATCGAGGAAGCGCACACGGAGCCCATCGACGACGAGCCGTTGGACTCCATGGTCTCGGAGACGACCCGAATCACGTACGGGAAGTCCTCCTGACTCGGGATCGTCGCCACGAGCGCTCGCTCGGCGAGCGCGCCGTGGCCGATGTCGCGACGCTTCGGGCCGCGCATGAAGCCCGCCTCACCGACTGAGTACGGCGGGAAGTTGTAGTGGTGCCAGAAGGTCTTCGACTCCACCAGGCCGAGGTTGTCGACCCTCATGTCCATGCGGGTCGTCCCCAGCGCCACGTTGGAGAGGATCTGCGTCTCGCCGCGCGTGAAAAGCGCCGAGCCATGAACTCTCGGGGAGATATCCACCTCGCACTCGATTGGCCGGATCTCGTCCTGGGCGCGGCCGTCGGGGCGCTTCTTGTCAATTGCGATGCGGCGGCGGATGATGTCCTTCTCCAGCGCGTCGAATGCCCGTGAGACCTCGGCGCGCCGGTCGGCATCGACCTCGCCGTCGTCGCCGGCACCCGCGTACTGCTCCAGAACCTCCTCCTCGACCGCCTTCGCGGCATCCTGCCGGGCAAGCTTGTCGGGGATCTGAGTCGCCTCGTCCAGCTTGGTCCCGTGTGAGGCCTGGATCTCCTGGAGAAGCTCGGGGTCGACCTTGGGTTCGACGACCTCCACCTTCTCCTTGCCGGCCTTGTCGCGAAGCTCCTCGATCGTCGCGACGATCTTCTTGATCTCCTCGTGTGCGATGTCGAGGGCGTCGAGGACCTCGGCCTCGCTGACACCCTGCGACCCGCATTCGACCATCAGGATCGCCTCACTCGAGCCGGAGACGACGAGGTCCATCTCGAGGTTCTCGTAGTCGTCTTCGGACGGGTTGACAACGAAGTCTCCGTCGAGCTTCCCGATCCGCACGGCGCCGACGTGGGTCGGAACCGGGATCTGGGAGATGGCCAGCGCGGCCGTGGCCGCGTTCATCGCCAGGATGTCGTACGGGTGCTCGAACTCGACCGACAGCGGCGTACAGACGATCTGAGTCTCGAAGTGCCATCCCTTGGGAAACAGCGGCCGAACAGGCCGGTCGATCATCCGCGCGGTCAGCGTGGCCTTCTCGCCCGCTCGACCCTCGCGACGGAAGAAGGATCCGGGGATCTTTCCGGCCGCGTAGTGCCGCTCCTCGACGTCGACGGTCAGCGGCAGAAAGTCCACGTCGCGCAGGTTGCCGACGGTCGCGGTGCCGAGCACCATCGTGTCGCCGGAGCGCGAGACAACTGCCCCGCCCGCCTGGCGAGCCAGCTTGCCCGTCTCGAAGGAGATCTCCTCGCCGCCCACCTCGACCGAGACGCGGCTTACTTCAAACATGCTCATGTATTACTTCCCTTCGGCCGTCCGGATGACGGCCCAATCGTTCAGAACTTTTCGTTCTCGTTAGCGGACGATGTTACTAGCCAAGTTCTGAGGCCAGATGGCCCGCTACCGGGCTTCCCTCGAGGAACGCCGCGGGGGTGCTGGCCACACCCGCGCGGATGCCGCCCTCGAAGTCCCGGCGAACGCGCTCCGCCAGCGCGGGCGTGCGGCGGTCCCGGTCGAAACGCTCGACGTCCAACGCGAGGGCCTTGGCGCGCTCCCACAGGTGAGGGTCGTCAACCCTGCCCTGATCCCCGTAGATCGAGTCCACAAGGGCCCAGAACGCCTCATCGGAGCCCTGGAGGGCCGCCGCCTCGACGGCGGCGTGGAGCGCCGGCGCGCGGGGGTGCTTGCTGGCAACCGGGAAGTGGCGAAACACCACGCGCAGAGGTAGCCCCTCCAGCTCCGCCCATGTCGCCGCGCAGTGCGGGCAGGCCAGATCCAGATAAACGATCAGCTCAAGGCCCTCGCCGCGCACGTGGTCGGCGGGACCCACCGGGGGCACCCCGGCGCTGGTGAGCTCAGGCCTTGTCAGTGGCCTCGAGGGCGTCGAAGAGGAGGTTGGCGCCGGGGATCTCGAGGGGCGTCGGCGTCTCGTAGACCCAGCTCACCACGCCGTCGGGATCAACCAGCACGAGCGACCGGTTGCTGGTGCCGTGGTCGGCGAGGTACGCGCCATAGCGCTCTGCGACCTCTCCTTTCGGGTGGAAGTCTGCGAGCAGCGTGAAATCCAGGTTCAGCTGCTTGCGAAAGGCCCGATGCGCCCAGGAGTGGTCGATGCTGATCCCCACCACCTCGAGGCCCGCCTCGTCGAGGCTCGGCTTGACCTCCTGGTAGATCGAGAGCTGGTCCGAGCAGACCGGGCTGAAGTCGCTCGGGTAGAACGCGAGCATCACCTGCCGGCCGCGAAAGTCCGAAAGCGAGACCTGCTCCCCCTTGTGATCCGGCAGCGAGAAGTCGGGCGCCTCCTCGCCGATCGAAATCAACGACGCAGGCCCAGGTCCGAGACGACCTTGCGGTAACGGTCGAGGTCAGCGCGCTCGAGGTATCGCAGCAGCCGCCGGCGCTTGCCGACCATCATCAGCAGGCCCCGCCGCGAGTGGTGGTCCTTGCTGTGCGAGCGAAGGTGCTCGGTCAGGTGGTTGATGCGCTCGGTGAGCAGGGCGATCTGAACCTCGGCGGAACCGGTGTCGCCGTCCTCACGGCCGTACTGGCCGATCAGCTCCTGCTTCTTTTCCTTGGTCAGAGGCATCAAATCTGGTGAGGAGCTTTAGCTCCGAAACTGGCTGGTGCTATTGGTGGCCCTAGATCAGTTTGTGAAGCTAGCACAGAGCTCTCTGGCCTCCGCCACGTCACGATGCATCTGCGCGATCAGCTCCTCCACGCTCGGAAACCGCCGCTCGCCGCGCAGTCGGGCGATGAACGCGATGCGCAGGGTCTTGCCGTACAGGTCGCCCTCGAAGTCGATCAGATAAGCCTCGATCAGCAGACCCCGCCCGGTCTCGAAGGTCGGCCTGACCCCCACGTTCACCGCCGCGGGCTGCCCGTCGGCGAAGGCCGCATACACGCCGTGCCCGGGGGCGACCAGGTCGTCCTGCGGCACGAGGTTCGCGGTCGGAAAGCCCAGCGTCCGGCCGCGCCCGTCGCCCTCGACAACCGTGCCTTCGAGCAGGAAGGGCGCGCCGAGGCACCGGTTGGCGATATCGAGCTCGCCCGCGGCGATGAGCGAGCGGATGCGGCTCGAGGAGACGACCTCGCCGTCGAGCTCGACCAGCGGCACCACCCGCTCCTCGAACTCCGGGCGCGCGGCGAGCATCTCCGGGTCGCCCTTCGCCTTGGCGCCGAAGCGGAAGTTCTCCCCCACCGACACCTTCTCGGCTCCGAGCGTCTCGATCAGGATCCGGCTGCAGAACTCCTCGGCCGGGATCTGGGAGAACTCGTTATCGAACGGGATCACAACCAGCTCCTCCACGCGGAGGCCCTCGATCACGTCGCGCTTGATGGCGAACGGCATGATCAGCTTGGGCGTCGCGACAGGGTGGATGACGCTCAGCGGGTGCGGCTCGAAGGTGAGGACCGTGTCCGCCCTGTCGATCACCTGCCGGTGCCCGACGTGGACGCCGTCGAAGGTCCCGATCGCGACGTGGCGTGGGCGGCGCTCGGCGTCAGGCAGCTGGGTGACCTTGATGCTCATCGCGCCGAAAGCCTTTCACGCACAGTCTTCGACCCGCTCCAAGGCATCGTCGAGCGAAAGGAGCATTTCGGCCTCGTCGACCCGGAATGGGCCGATCGCGGTTCGCCGCAGGCTCTCACAGTAGGCGTCGCCGAGGTCCGCGATCAGGCTTCGCACGTAGGTGCCCGACGAGCACTCGATTACGAACTCCGCCCGGTCGCCCTCTCGCCACAGCTGCTCGAACCGGTGAACCGTGACCTGCCGTTCCGGGACCTCGACCTCCTCGCCTCGCCTGGCGCGCTTGTACGCCCGCACGCCCCGAACCTTCACCGCCGAGTAGGCCGGCGGGCGCTGGCGCACCTCACCCGTGGGCAGCTCCAGCTCGTCGCCGGGAACGACCCCGGTCTCGGTGATCTCCCCGTCGGGGTCGCCCGTGGTGGAGACAGCGCCGAAGCGCGCGACCGTCCTGTAGACCTTTCGCAGGCCCATGAACCGCGCCTGGCATCGGGTCGCCTCCCGCCCGAAGAGCACCAGCAGGAGGCCCGTGGCGAAGGGGTCCAGCGTGCCAGCGTGCCCGGTCTTTAGGCCGCGCTCGCGGCGGACCCGCGCAACGACGTCGTGTGAGGTAATGCCCACCTGCTTGTCGACGAGCAGCACGCTTGGCCCGGGGGCGTCGGCGGTCATGCCGCGGACGCTACGACGAGCCCAGCTCCGCCTTCACCTCAGTGCAGAGGACCTGCAGGAGCTCGTCGTACGACAGGTCGGTCGAGAAGCCGGCGGCACGCGGGTGGCCGCCGCCCCCGTGGCGCTGAGCGATTGCGGAGACGTCGACGGTGCCCGTCGCCGACCGCAGGCTCACCTTGCGCGCGTGCGCGCCGCCGTCGCTCTTGTCACGGACCATCGCGGCCACCTCGGCGCCCTCGAGCGCCCGCACGTGGTCGATGATGCCCTCGGTCAGCGATTCGTTCGCGCCGGTCTCGAGGTAGTCCTCGGCAGAGATGTAGGTGACGGCGAGGCGGCACTCGTCGAGCCGCTGGATGCGCTCGACCGCCCGCGCGACGAGGTGGAGCTTCTCGATCGGGACGCGCTCGTACAGGCGTCGGTAAATGTCGTGGACGTCGACCCCGGCCTCGATCAGCTCGGCGGCCATGCGGTGGGAGTCCGGGCCCGTGTTCTCGTACATGAAGCGGCCCGTGTCGGTCACAAGCGCGACGTAGAGGGCCGTCGCGATGTCGGGCGCGATCTCAGCGCGCAGGAGCCTCGCGAGCCGGTAGAGGATCTCGGCGGTGCACGAGGCGCGCGTGTCGACGAGGTTCAGGTTCCCGAAGCGCGTGTTGTCGTGGTGGTGGTCGATGTTCAGGATCTTCGCGTCGTCGCGCCGCAGGAAGTCGACGGGCATGCGGTCGATGTTGCCGCAGTCGAGGAACACCACCAACCGGTCCACCAAGTCAACCGGCGGCTCGTGGAACACCTCCTCGAGCGGGAGAAAGCGGTACTCGACCGGCAGCGGGAACTCCTTCGCCGCCAGGAACATCACCGAGTCCTTGCCGAGCTGCTGAAGCAGCTTGTGGGTGGCCAGGAGCGAGCCGAGCGCGTCGCCGTCGGGTCCCTCGTGGGTCGTGAGCAGGAACCGATCGGCGGCTCTGATCTCCTCGGCCACTTCGGCGAGCGTCGCATCGGTGCGCTGCGCCACCGCGGCGGGAGCCTCACTCATCCTCGAGCAACCTCGTGATCCGCACACCTCGTTCCGGCGTCTCGTCGTAGTGGAAGGTCAGCGTTGGGGTGCGCTTGATCCGCATCTCGCTCGCGATGGTCGCCTGGAGCACGCCGTGTGAGGAGCGCAGCCCGGCAAGCGTCGCCTCGCGCTCGGCCTCGTCGCCGAGCACGCTCACGTAGACCCTGGCTGAGCGCAGGTCTGGGCTGGTGTCCACGGAGGTCACTGTCACGAATCCAATCCGGGGGTCCTCGAGCTCACTAGTAATCGCGGACCCGATCACTTCGCGCATGAGCTCGTTGACCCTTCTCATGCGCTGGGCCATCGGTCGGCGACTCTAGCGCAACGGATGCCGTCGCTTGGTGGTTCTCATCCGCGTATGTCGGCCAGGGTGAGCAGGTCGCGGTCGAACCCCGACCCGTCCGGACAGCGCGACTCGACGAACCGCTCGAGCTGATCGGCCCGCCGCCCGACATCCGCGTCCCCCACGAGCGCACAGACCAGCGTGGTTCTTTGCCACGTGTCGTGGCCATCGACCTCTGCGACCGAGGCCCCGAAGCGCTGCCGGAGCTGGGCCTTCAGGGAGTGCAGGAGCTTTCGCTTCCCCTTCAGGTCATGGGAGTCGTTGAGATGCAGGCGCACCTCGACGACGCAGAGGTACGTGGTCACCTTCCCAGGATAGGCGCCGTCGACGGCCCATCAGCGGCCCACCGGTGCTCAGGGCCGAATGGCCTCCGGTCCAGTCTTCGAGCCTGAAGCCGGGGCGTCTGGCGCCGGCGGCAGATCGGTCCCCTGTGCCGGGCCAACCCGCGGGATCCACTCCAGCCACTTCGGCAGGTACCAGTTCCAGTCCCCCAGCAGCTTCATCGTTGCAGGCAGCAGCACGCCGCGAATCACCGTCGCGTCGATCAGCACCGCCACCGCAAGGCCGACTCCGAGCTCCTTGAAGATCAGCAACGAGAGCGTGGCGAAGATCGCGAAGACCGAGATCATCACGACGGCGGCGCTGGTCACGACGCCCGCGGTGGTCTTGATCCCATGGGTGACCGCCTCCTCGGTTGGCCGTCCGCGGTCATAGGCCTCCCGAATCCGGGTGAGGATGAACACGTGGTAGTCCATCGACAGTCCGAACAGGACGACGAACAGGAACAGCGGCATCCACGCAACGATCGCGCCGTTGGATTGGAAGCCCAGCAGCGACTCGAAATGACCCTCCTGGAAGATCCAGACGAGCACTCCGTACGCGGCACCGACCGAGAGCAGGTTGAGCACGATCGCCTTGATCGGGATCACGATCGAGCGGAAGGTCACCAGCAGCAGCAGGAACGCCGCCGAGAGGACGAACGCGAAGACAAGGAAGACGTGCGACTTCAGCGTTTCGTTGAAGTCCTGTGACTCGGCAGTGAACCCACCCACCTCGGCCGTAGCGCTCGGGACCTGACCGATCGTGCCGGGAACCAGACGATCGCGGAGCTCTGTCAGCGCGGCCCTGGATTTCGAGTCGCTGCCGTCCCCGGCCAGGGGAATATCGATCTCCTCGACTGTGCGATCGGGGCTGATGAGCGTCGTGATCGGCTGCCCGAACGAGGGGCTCGCGGCAGCCTGCTTTTGGAGATCGTTGACGGCGCCGCTGATCTCGGGCGTGGTGACGTCGTCGGCGCTCACCGCCACGACAGCAGGGATGGGCCCGCCGGGGAAGGCGGCTTGGACCTTGTTGTAGGTCTTGATCACGCTCAGGTCCTGAGGCAGGGTGTCGACGCCCCCAGTGGCGGTATGGATGTGCAACGTGGGGGTCGCCAGGACGAGCAGCAGGCCTGTCGCGGCCACGACCGAGATGGCGGGATGCCGGAGGACCGGATCGAGGATCCGCGACCACACCGTGCTTTCCTCGGCGTTCCAAGGCTGGTTCTTGACGATCGGCACACCGCCCTTTTCGATCCGGTCTCCGAGCCAGGCGAGAAGCGCGGGCAATACCGTCAGCGACCCCACCACGGCGACGGCCACGACGATGATCGTCCCGGTCGCGAACGACGTGAACGTGGGCGCTCCCCCGAGGTACATGCCCGCCATGGCGAGCATCACGGTCAACCCGGAGACGAGCACCGCCCGCCCCGACGTCGCCGCCGCGGCGGCCAGGGACGCTTCCTCGGTGCGCCCCGACTCGCGCTCCTCGCGCTCGCGGCGGAGGTAGAACATCGAGTAGTCGACGCCCACCGCCAGGCCGATCAACAGGATCACCTCGTTGATCGATTGATCCACCGGCGAGATGTGGCTGAGCACCCCGATGATCCCGATCGTGGCGAGCACTGCCGTCAGCGCCAGGATGAGCGGAACACTGGCCGCGACGAGGGCGCCGAAAGCGATCAGGAGGATCAGGAGGGTGATCGGCAGCGACGTCACGAACGCCTGCTTGAAGTCATTGCTGATCGAGTCGTTCAGCTGTTTGTTGATGCTGGCATCGCCGACCTGCTCAACGGCGAAGTCGGGATTGGCCGCCTGCGCCGCGCTGGTGGCGTCCAGCGTGGCGCCGACGCGGTCCCCGGCCTGGGTGTCGTCGCCGGCGATCTCGAAGCGAATGAGGGCGGAGTGCCCGTCGGCCGAGATCTGCCCCGAGTTGCCCGTTGCGTAGGGGCTCTCAAATGCCTGCGTGTATGGAACCGCCTCCAGGCGGCGCTGGGTGCTGTCGACGACGCGGCGGAAGGATGGATCCGTCGCGATTGCGTTGTCGCTCTGGACCAGCACCTGCTCGACCGCGTGCTTCGGAAAGGCGTTGTCGATGGTGCGCGCAGCGCTTCCCGACTCGCCGACACCGCTCTGAGCGGCGTCCTGGGTCTTGGTCCCGACGGCGCCGCCGATCGCGAACGCGAGGAAAACCAACACCAGCCATCCCCAGATCGCCTTCTTGCGATGCTGAGCGCTCCAGCGGCCCATTCGAGCAGCCAGGTTCACGGTCCCTTTTGCGGGTGCGGCCATCTCTCCCCCTCGACTGCGCGTCGAAGCAAACCTACACCCGCAAGGGTGGTGAGCGAGGGCCTGTCAGTCAGAACGGTGACGCTGGGCTACTCGAGCGTCTGCTCGACCTGGCGCGTCTCGAAGAACTCGAGGACGTCGCCCACCTTGACGTCCTGGAAGCCCTCGAGCACGATGCCGCACTCGAGGCCTTCGTCGACCTCCTGGACGTTGTCCTTGAAGCGCCGCAGCGAGCCCAGGCGCCCGGTCCAGACGACCGTGCCGTCGCGGACCAGGCGGACCTGCGCGATGCGGGTGACCTTGCCGTCCGTGACGATGCAGCCGGCGATCACGCCGACGCGCGATGCGCGGAAGAGCTCCTTGACCTCGGCCTGGCCGAGCGACTCCTCGACCTCCTCGGGCTCGAGCATCCCCTCCAGCGCGTCGTGGAGGTCCTCGGTCACCTTGTAGATCACCGAGTAGGTGCGGATCTCGACGCCCTCGCGCTCGGCGGCCCTGCGGGCGTCGGCGAGCGGGCGGACGTTGAAGCCGATGACGATCGCGTCGGAGGCCGCTGCCAGCATGACGTCGGACTCCGTGATCCCACCGGCCGCGGCGTGGATGACGTCGACCGCGATCCGCTCCTGGGGCAGTTTCGCGATCTCGTCCTGCAGGGCCTCCAGCGAGCCGGATACGTCCGCCTTCAGGACGATCCCGAGCTGCTTGACCTCGCCCGCCGTGGCCTTGTTGAAGACCTCCTCCAGGCTAATCGTGCGGGCCTGCTGACGGGCCAGGGACTCGGTCTTGAGGCGGTGGCTTCGCTCCTGCGCGAGCTGGCGGGCGCGCCGCTCGTTGGTCACCACTTCGAAGCGCTCACCGGCCTCCGAGACGTCCTCCATACCCAGAACCTCGGCCGGATCGCCCGGCCCCGCCTTTTCGATGCGGGCGCCGGTGAAGTCGAGCATGGCGCGGACCTTGCCCCAGGTCGATCCCGCGACCACGGCGTCGCTCACAGCAAGCGTCCCGCGATGGACGAGCACGGTGGCCACCGGCCCCCGCCCGGGGTCGAGGTGGGACTCGATCACGTAGCCGGAGGCCGGCGCCTTGGAGTTGGCCTTGAGCTCCTCGAGCTCCGCGGCGAGGCCGATCATCTCGAGCAGGGTGTCGAGCCCCTCCTTCGTCTTGGCGGAAACGTCGACGAAGATGGTCTCCCCTCCCCACTCCTCGGGGTTGAGTCCCTGCGAGGCCAGCTCGGTGCGGACGCGGTCCGGCTGGGCGTCGGGACGGTCGATCTTGTTGACGGCGACGAGGATCGGCACGTCGGCGGCCTTCGCATGGTCGATCGCCTCGACAGTCTGCGGCATCACGCCGTCGTCTGCCGCGACAACGATGACGGCGAGGTCCGTTACCTTGGCGCCACGAGCGCGCATCGCCGTGAACGCCTCATGACCGGGAGTGTCGAGGAACGTGATCCGGTTGCCGTTCTGGTGCACCTGATAGGCGCCGATGTGCTGCGTGATTCCACCGGCCTCGCCAGCTACCACCTCGGTCTCACGGATGGCGTCCAGGAGCGAAGTCTTCCCGTGGTCGACGTGGCCCATGATGGTCACCACCGGCGGGCGCTCGGTCAGATCCTCGGCGGAGTCGTCGAAGACGGGCTCCTCGGCCTCCTCCTCGGCGGCGCTGACTATCTCGATCTTCTGCCCCAGCGCCTCGGCAAGAGCCTGCACCGTCTCGTCGGGCAGTGTCTGCGTGAGCGTGGCCATCTCGCCCAGCTCCATCAGCTTCTTGATCACCTCGGCGCTGCCGAGGCTGAGGCTTTCCGCGACCTCACGCACGGTGGCGCCCGACGCGATCTTCGTGGCATCGGGCTCCGGCGCCTCGCTAAGCGGCCTGACCGGTCCCTCTTCGAGCAGCGGCCTCCGCCGCCGGCCTCCGCGGCGCCGCGGCGGGCGATGAGGCGGCGCCTGCGGCATGTGGTCGCGCCGGGACGCCTGAGAGTCGATCACGACGCGGCGTCGCTTGCGGCCGGTCGCGTTGCCCGCGGCCTTGTCCGACCCGGGCTTCTTCGCGGCGGGCGCGGCCTCCGCCGAATCCTTCGCGGGCTTAGCGGCTGCCTGCGCACCGTCGGTACCGGCGGCCTTGAGGGCCTTCAGGGCATCCGACTCCTCGACGCTCGACGCGGCGACCTTCGCCTCGATTCCGGCCGCGTTGAGAGCCTGGAGCAGCTCCTTGCTGCTCAGCCCCTGATCCTTCGCGATCTCGTGGACGCGCTTCTTAGGCACCCTCGCGACGGCTCCCCTCGGAATCCTCGCCCGCGGCCTTGGGTTCCTCGGATGGGTTGGCTCCCACCGTGGCGGTCTCCGGAGAGGGCTCCTCGCCCTCGGTCGCGGCATCCTCGGCGAGGGCCACCTCGGGCTCGAGATCGTCGTCGGACTCCGCCTCGGCAGTCTCCTGCGGCTCCTCGGACTCCTCCTCCGCGTCGTCAGCTTCGATGCTCTCGGCGGCCTCCTCCTCGGCTTCCTCGAGCTCCTGCTCGGCCTCCTCGACATCGGCCTCGGCCTGCTCGGAGGCCTCCTCGAGCTCTGCCTCTGCCTCCTCGAGCTCCTCTGCTGCGGCCTCGGCCTCGGAGGGCTCCTCCTCGCCGCCCTGCTGCTCTTCGAACGCGGCGGTGGCGCGCTCGACGAGCGGCCGTACCTGAGCGTCGTCGGCCTTGGGGTCGGCAAGCACCGATACCTCGGCGTCGGAGAGGTCGGAGAGCACCGTCACCTGATTTGTGTCGAAACGGGCGAGCGCCTGATGCTGCGGAATGCCGCAGTAGCGCGAGCCCTGGAGCGAGGCATTCGGGCACCGGCGCCCGGCTGAGAGGACGGCGGCGCACCGGCCGTCGACGTCCTCGCCATCCTCATAGGTCAGCTCCTCCTCTTCCTGGCTGAACTCGGTCTCCGACTTGATGTCGACCTTCCAGCCGGTGAGCTTGGCGGCGAGGCGGGCGTTCTGGCCCTCGCGGCCGATCGCCAGCGAGAGCTGGTCGTCGGGGACGATCACCGTCGCCTCCTGCGTCTCGTCGTCGACCAGCACCTCGCGGACGCGGGCCGGCGAGAGCGCCTTCGCCACGAAACGGGCGGGCTCCTCGTTGTAAGGGATGATGTCGATCTTCTCGCCACGCAGCTCGGATACGACCATCCGCACTCGCGAGCCTCGTGGCCCGACGCAGGCACCGACGGGGTCGACCCCGTCGGTATGTGAGATGACCGCGATCTTCGAGCGGTAGCCGGGCTCGCGGGCGACGCCCACGATCTCCACGAGGTCGTCGGCGATCTCAGGAACCTCGAGCTCGAACAGCTCCTTGATCAGCTCTGGGCTGCGCCTGGAGACAACGATCCCCGGGCCCTTGCCCTCGGCGTTGACCTCGGTGATCACGGCCTTGACGCGCATGCCGTGGTCGTAGCGCTCGTTCCACACCTGTTCGGAGCGCGGCAGCAGCGCCTCGACGCGCTCGCGCAGCTGGACCAGCGTGTAGCGATTGTCCGACTGCTGGATGATCCCGGTGATCAGCTCGCCGACGCGGTCCTGGTACTCCTCGAACATCATGTGCCGCTCCGCCTCGCGGATCCGCTGCAGGATCACCTGCTTCGCGGTCTGGGCGGCGATGCGCCCGAAGTCGCCGGGCGTCACGTCGCGGCTCGTGATCTGGTCTTCGTAGGGAGCCATGATCTCCGGGTCGAGCTCCGGATCCTCGGGCTCGCGCATCTCCCCCGTCTCGGGGTCGATCGTCTGCTCCTGATCCTCGATCGCCTGGGCCATCAGCTTCTCCTCGAGCTCAGGCGGCAGGATCAGCTCGAAGACGCGGAAGTCCGCTGTGTCGCGGTCCAGGTCGACGCGGGCGTACTTGGCGGCGCCGGGGGTCTTCTTGTAGGCGGACAGGAGGGCGTCTTCGAGCGCCGCCATCAGCGTGTCGGCATCGATTCCCTTCTCCTGTTCGAGGCCCCTGATCGCCTCGACGATCTCACGGCTCATTAGCTCTCCTCCAGCGGGGTCGAGTAGTCGGGAATGAGGTTCGAGCGTCGGATGCGGGAGAGCGAGATCTCCACCTCGCCGTCACCCGCCTTGATCCGGACTCCGCCCTCGTCGGCCCCGGTAAGGGTGCCGGTGAAGCTGCGCTGTCCCTCGATGGCCTCACGGGTGCGCACGCGGACGCGGCGGCCCATGAAGCGGTGGAAGTGCTCTGGCTTGGTCAGCGGGCGATCGGCTCCCGGCGATGACACCTCGAGCGACCAGGCCTCGAGCAGGTCGCGGAGATGGTCGGTCACGCGCTCGCAGAGCGCGAGGTCCACGCCGTCGGGATGGTCGATGTAGAGGCGAAGGGTCTCGGCCGCCGGCTGGTCAAGCGCGATCAGCTCGATCCTGGGATCGAGGTCGCTCAGCCTCTGCTCGATTTGCCCTTGAAGTTCGTCCAAAGCTCGTTCCGTTTGTCTTCAATCTGCTCTCCGTGACCGCTTCCGCGCCGAAAAAAAGGCGGGCCCGGGCCCACCTCGTAAGGGTTCGGGTGCGAAAGAGGTGACGATGAGTATAGCCCTGGCCTGGTGCGCCGGAGGGGCGTGATTCAGGCGTGGAAGCCGCCTGCGGGCGGGATCGACTGGGCGAAGCGGAAGAGGTCGTCGGGGTCGTATTTGGCCTTCACGCGACGGAGGCGGTTGAGGTTCGCGCCGTAGTACGCGTGCTGCCAGTCCGCGAGCTCCGGGTCGATGTAGTCCTGATACGCGAACCCCGACCGGTAGGGCTTGGTGCGCTCATACAGATCGTTCGTCCACTCGATGTTCGCGTCGGCTACGTGCTTCGGCGCGCCGCGGCGCCAGCGCGCTTGGTACTGGATGTCGAACAGGTTGTCGCGATGGACGAAAGCGGTGGCGTCCGGAGGGATCGAGTTCACGGCGCCGTCTGCCGGCTCGAGGATCAGCTTGCCGGTCGTGTGGGCCGGGGAGAAAGCGCGCGGGGTCAGCGTGCGGTCCCGCTGCCGCCTTTCCATGCCGTCCAAGAGCGCCTTGAGGCCTTCGCGGGGCCACGGCCCCCGCGCGAGGTTCGACTTCGCATAGAAAGCCGCTCGCGGAAACTCCCCCGCGGGCGACTTGCCGGCGAGCGTGCACTCCTTGGGGCGAAGGCCTTTGCAATAGAGCTCCTTCACCTCGTCGACGAAGGGGCCGGTCGTGAAGCTGCTCTGGACGGGCGGCACGCCGACGGTCCCGAGCAGGTCGGCCATGACGCGTCGCGTCGCCGCCTCGGAACCGGCGTGCACCACTTCCAGCTCGACCATGGGCGTGTCGCCGTCCTGTGGCGCCTGGTTCAGAACCTCGAGCAGGCACGAGGTCTCGCGTGGTGCGGTCGGCAGCCAGTCCTGCCACGCAGCCAGCAGGCGCTCCGCCGCCTTCCACGGAAACACGTAGTCGACGTGCGTGAAGGGGCTGTCGACCGGGACGAGTTCGAAGGTCAGCGCGGTGATCACGCCGAAGTTGCCGCCGCCACCGCCGCGCGTCGCCCAGTAGAGGTCCTCGTTGTCGCGCTCGTTTGCGCGGACGAGCTTGCCGTCCGGGGTGACCATCTCGACCTCCACCAGCCGATCGCAGGTCGCGCCATAGCGGCGCGAGAGAAATCCGAGGCCGCCCCCGGCTGTCAGGCCGGTTATGCCGACCGTCGGACACGTCCCGCTGGAGATCGCGCGCCGGTGCCGCCAGAGGGCGCTGTAGGTGGGCAGCACGGTGGCTCCCGCCCCGAGCGTCGCCCGCTCCGCCTTGGCATCGGCCTGCACTCTGGTGAGCCGACCGACGTCGATCACCAGGCCGTCGCCGGTCGAGTAACCCGCGAAGCTGTGCGCCCCGCTCCGCGGGATGGGCCGCAGGCCATGGTCGCGGGAAGTCGACGGCGGTGCGGACGTCGCCGCTGTCGACGACCTGCGCGATGGCGACCGGACGAGCGCCGTCGAAACGGCTGTTCCAGACCACGCGCGAAGCGTGATAGCGAGGGCTGTCCGGAAGGATCAACTTGCCGCGAAGAGCCCCTGCGAGGTCCTCGAGGTCCGGCGCCGAGGTGGTTGTGGATTCCGATCCGCCACAGGCCGCAAGCAACTGAGCGACGCTCAAGCCTCCCGCGATCACGGCGCCGCGCTGCACCAGGTCCCGTCGGCTGAACGTGGCCATCAGGAGTCGAGGAGGATGGTCACGGGTCCGTCGTTCAGGAGTTCCACCGCCATTCGCGCGCCGAACCTACCCCGTCGAGCACCGAGCTGCTCGCAGAACCGCTCGTAGAGGGGCTCGGCCACCTCCGGGGGAGCCGCTCCCACGAAGCTCGGCCGGTTGCCCTTCCTGGTGTCGGCGTAGAGGGTGAACTGGCTGACGCACAGCACCTCGCGGTCGCCCAGGGGCTCGTTCATGCGCCCGTCGGCGTCGTCGAAGACCCTGAGTGCGCGAACCTTGTCCGCCATCCGGTCCGCGACCTCCTCGGTGTCCCCCGGCGCCACGCCGAGCAGCACCAGGAACCCCTGCCCGATCGACGCGAGCGGGCCGGCTTCGGTCGCCGCCGAGGCACGCGAGACGCGCTGGACGAGGGCCCTCACGAAGCTTGAGAGGCGAGCCGCTCCCGATAGATCCTGTAGTCGCGCCGCTCTGGCCGCAGGTTCGAAGCGAGCGCCAGGTGATGGCGCGCCCGATCGGTGTGACCGGTGAGGCTGAGCGCGCGCCCGAGACAGAAGTGCGCGTAGTCGTTGACCGGATGGGACTCGACCACCGCCTCGAACTCCATGGCCGCCTTCTCGAACTGGCGGTCGCGGAAGTACGCCCGGCCGAGGGCCTCGCGAACCGAGCTCTTCTCGGGCGCTTGCCGAGCCGCCTCGGCAAGCGGCACAGTGGCCTCGCTGAAGCTGCCGTCCTCGAGTAATTCGACGCCTCTGCGGTACAGCGCGTAGAGGTTCTCGCCGGCCTGCTCAGGCATGCAGGCCAGTGTAGGGAGCTACCTCCGGCTGCCCACGCTGTTGCGAACCGCCTCGACCCGGTCGAGGATCGCGTCCGCCACCTCGCGCTTCGGCGCGAGCTCGACGCGGTGCTCGCCCTCACGATCGACGATCACGACCTCGTTCTGCTCGGAGTCGAATCCGATGTCGTACCGCGACACGTCGTTGAACACGATCGCGTCCAGGCCCTTGCGCTCGAGCTTCTCGCGAGCGCGACCGATCGCCTCGGCGCCGTGCTCGGCCGCGAAGCCCACGACGGTCTGCTCGTCGGTGCGAAGCTGCGCGACCCCCGCGAGCACGTCCTCGGTGCGCTCCAGGTCGAGCCTCACCGCCTCCGCGCCCTCGCGCTGCATCTTTCCCGCCTCGACCTCCGCGGCGCGGAAGTCGGCCACCGCGGCCGCCATCAGGAGCACGTGGCTGCGCTTGAACTCGGTCTTGACCGCCTCGGCGAGCTCGGCGGTGGTCTCGACGTCGATTCTCGCGACGCCTGCCGGCTCGGCAAGCGACACATTGGCCGCGACCACGGTCACCTCCGCCCCACGTCGCGCCGCCTGCTCCGCGAGGGCAAAGCCCATACGTCCGCTGGAGCGGTTGCCGATGAAGCGAACCGAGTCGATCGGCTCCCGCGTGCCGCCCGCGCTCACCAGCACTCGCATCCCGTCCCACGGCCCGCTCGGCGCTCCGACGAGCGCTTCGACCTCCGAGAGGAGCCGCTCAGGCGAGGGCAGCCTGCCCACACCGTACTCGCCGCGGGAGGCGAGCTCCCCCTCCTCGGGGTCGATCACGCGAATTCCGCGCTCCCGAAGCCTCGCGAGGTTCGCCTGCGTCGCCGCGTCGCTGTACATCCGGTCGTTCATTGCCGGGGCCACCGCGCGCGGGGCGGTACAGGCGAGGAAGGAGGTGGTGACCATCGAGTCGGCGATGCCCGCCGCCAGCTTCGCCACCGTGTTGGCCGAAGCCGGGGCGATCAGGTAGGCGTCGGCGTTGCCGACCACCGCGAGGTGCCCGATCGGGTCGTGGTCAGGGACCTCGTCGCCCGGGAACGCGCCGCGCAGCGGGTCGCGCTCGAACTCGTCGATCAGGACCGGCGCGCCGACGATGCCCTCAAACGACGCGGAGCCGACGAACCGAGTGGCGGCCGGCGTCATCAGGACGCGCACGCTGTGACCGGCGCGCGTCGCGAGCCGCGCCAGCTCAAGTGCCTTGTAGGCGGCGATTCCGCCGGTTACGCCGAGAAGGATGCGGGCCATCGGAGTGGACCCACCCGGGACGTCCTGCTCAGGCCCGGTACTCGTAGCGGATCTTGCCCTGCGCGAACTCCTCGAGGGCGATCGTGAGGTAGTTGCCCGACGGCGTATCCACCATCGGCGGCGTGAACTCCTCGTAGCTGCCCTCGCCGAGCGCGCGGTAATAGCTGTTCAGCTGACGAGCGCGCTTGGCTGCCACCAGCACAGCGGCGTAGTGGGAGTCGGCGCGGTCGAGAAGCTTGTCAACGCGTGGCTTGATCATGGCGGGAGTGGAGTGTAGGGGACCGCCTTTCAGGCGACTCCATCAAGCTCGCTGCGCACGATCCCTCCCAGCTCCGACGCGGCCCGCTCGACCTCGTCGTTGACCACCACGTGCGGGAACTCCTCCTGGGCCGCGAGCTCGATCTCCGCGGTCCGCAGGCGCTCGTCGATCTGGTCGGCAGAGTCAGTGCCGCGCTTGGTCAAGCGGTCGCGAAGGCTCGCGGGCGTCGGCGGCGCGATGAAGACCTGGACCGACTCCGGCATGGCGGCGCGCACCTGGCGAGCTCCCTGTACCTCGATCTCGAGGACCACCGAGGCGCCGTCGGCCAACCGGCTCTCGACCTCCGAGCGCAGCGTCCCGTAGCGGTTGCCGCTGTAGGTCGTGTGCTCGACGAACTCACCCTCCTGCGCGCGGCGGTCGAACTCCTCACGGTCGAGGAAGTGGTAGTCGCGGCCATCTGCCTCGCCCTCGCGCGGAGGGCGCGTGGTCGCTGAGACCGACAGCTCGAGCCCGGGCGCGCGCCGAAGCAGCTCGCGGATCAGCGTCCCCTTCCCGACCCCCGACGGCCCGGTGATCACAAACACTTTCGCCACAGCGCCAATCCTGATGGACGGACAGGACCCATCAAATGCATCAACCCGCGAGGCGCGCTCCACGCCCCGGGGTTCGCCTCTCTAGAGAGAGACGGGTCCTTCCGAATCACCTGCGGCGGCTTCGCCGCCTTACATGCTGCTGCGGCGACAGAGTCGCCGCTCTATTCACCTGCGAAGCTGTCCGACGAGCTCCCCGCGCTGGCGCTCGGAGAGGCCGCCGATCGTCTTCGACGGGGAGATCCGGCACTGGGTCAGGATCTTGTTTGCCTTGACGCGCCCGTACTTGGGGACGGCCAGGATCATGTCGAAGGCCTTCGCCGACATGACGTAGTCGGGCGGGTCGAGGAGCAGGGCCTCGATCTTCATCTTGCCGGCCTTGAGGTCGCGCTTCAGCTGCGCGCGCTTCGACCGGATCTCATTTGCTCGCCGTAGGGCCCGCAACCGCTGCTCGTGGCTTCGTTCGGGAACAGCGGTGGCTGTGTCGACGGAAGGGACCATCGGCGGCGGCGATTATATGCCCGCATTTGCCGCGTGCAAGGGGGGTCGGGGCGAATCGGACCGAATTCGCTTCGACCTTAAGTTGAGGTCGAAGCCGCCATCCGGGCCGGAAGGTCCGAGATCGAACCAACCCCGGCCTCCGCCAACGCCGTCTCGAGCTCGGCCCGGATGCGCGACCCCGCGAGCGGATCGCGGAAGTTGGCGGTCCCGACCGCGACGGCGGCGGCCCCGGCGGCCAGAAAGGACAGCGCGTCGGCCCCGGACTCGATCCCTCCCATGCCGATCACCGGGATCGATACCGCGCCGGCCACCGTTCGCACCTGCTCAAGCGCTACGTGATGGACCGCGGGTCCCGACAAGCCGCCCCGACCCGCCCCGTGCCAGGGGCCGAGGGTCCTGGTGTCGATCGCCATCGCCTTCAGCGTGTTGATGAGCGAGACGGCGTCGGCTCCCCCCTCCTCCGCAGCCCTCGCGATGCTCGCCGGGTCGGCCACGTTGGGAGTGAGCTTCACGATCAACGGCTTCTCGGTGATCGGGCGCACGGCTCGGAGCATCGAGAGCGTCTCGGGCGCCTGCTCGCCCACGATCAGACCCGATTCCACGTTTGGACACGAGACGTTGAGCTCCAGGGCCACGACCTCGTCGCGAGCCGCCACGCCCTCGACCAGCCGCTCGAACTCTCCGTGGCTGGTCCCCATCACCGATATGCAGAGCGGGACCGGCAGCTCGCCGAGGACGGGGAGGTCGGCCGCGAGGAAGCCCTCCAATCCCTTGTTCGGGAGACCGATCGAGTTGATCATCCCCGCGGGCGTCTCGATCAGCCTCGGCGGTGGGTTGCCCGCCCGAGGCTCGGGCGTGATCGTCTTCGAGACGAACATCGAGAACGGGAACTCGGCCAGCAGCACGTCGCCGAACGCCCGCCTGGCGGCGATCACGTCGAAAGTGCCCGACCCGTTCAACACCGGATGCTCGAGATCGAGCCCGGCAAGCTGCACCGCCAGATCCATCAGTGACCGGATCCCCGCACGAGGGCGGTCTCGATCTCCGTGGCATTGACCACCGGGCCGTCCGTGCACAGGCGCATATAGCCGCCCTCGGCCAGCGGGACCGCGCAGCCCATGCAGGCGCCGAAGCCGCAGGCCATCGGCGTCTCCACGGCCAGCTCGGCGTCGACCTCACGCTCCAGGCACAGTGCGCGGACCGTCTCCAGCATCGCGGGAGGCCCGCACGCGTAGACCGCCGCCGACCGCGCCGCGTCCCCCTCCAGCAGCACCGCCAGGAGCTCCGTCACGTAGCCGCGATGGCCCAGGTGGCCGTCCTCGCTCGCCATCCGCACCTCGCAGCATCCGAAGAGCTCGTCGACCCCGCCCGAATGCTCCTCGTCGCGGAACCCGAGGAGCGTGCGGATCGGAACCCCCCGGTCCGCCAGCTGGCGGCGCAGGATCGCCAGCGGAGCCAGGCCGATCCCGCCGCCTACGAGGATCGCCCCGGCGGACTCGGAGTTGAGCTCCCTCGGGTGCGAAAACGGACGGCCGAGCGGCCCCGTCACCCACAGCTGCTCCCCCTGGCGAAGCGCGGCGAGCCGCTGGGTGCCCGGGCCGACGTCCTCGACCAGGAAGTCGAGCCGGACGCCGCCGTCCGTGACCTCGGCCTCCGCGACGGAGAAGGCACGGGGCAGGTACGGCCGGCCCAAGCGCGTTCCCCAACCCTCGGTGGCGGCGAGCATGTAGAACTGCCCGGCTCGCGGCTCGGGGCCGGCGGTGTCTATGGCGGAGAAGATCCTGTAGCCGCCCGCCTGGCGGTTGTCCGTGATCTCGCACGCGCGTCGCCCCAGCGGCGCGACGACGCGCTCGTCAGACCGCGGCCTGCTGTCGGCTGCCGGAGGCATGAAGCTCCTGGAGTGAGCGCGGCTCGGCGCCATGCTCGCGCTGGGCGAAGATCGCGCGCGCGGCCGCCGAGGCGCCGGTCATCGTCGTGACGCACGGGATCCCGTGGCGGACGGAGGCCGTGCGGATCTCGTAGCCGTCGCTGCGCGCCCCGCTGCCGGTCGGCGTGTTGATGACGAGGTCCACCTCGCCGTTGCGGATGTAGTCGACGACATGCGGAGACCCCTCGCCGATCTTGTTGATCGCGGTGACGGGGACGCCCATCCGGGAGATCGCCTGCGCGGTGCCCCTCGTCGCGATGACCTTGAACCCGAGGTCGTGGAACCGGGCAGCGAGCTGGGTCGCGGCGGGCTTGTCGCGGTCCGTGACCGTGATGAAGACGGTGCCCTCCTTCGGCAGGGAGATCCCGGCCGCCGCCTGCGCCTTGCCGAACGCGGTCGGGAAGTCAATGGCGATGCCCATGACCTCCCCGGTCGACTTCATCTCCGGCCCCAGCACGGAGTCGGCGCCCGCGAAGCGCGCGAACGGCAGCACCGCCTCCTTCACGCTCACGTGCCCCTCCGGCGCGGGCGGGAGCTCCTGATCCGCGAGGCGCTCGCCCAGCATGAGCCGGCAGGCGATCTTGGCGAGCGGGGCGCCCGTCGCCTTGGAGACGAAGGGGACCGTCCGCGAGGCGCGGGGGTTTGCCTCGATCACGTAGAGCTTGCCGCCGGCAACCGCGTACTGGATGTTGATCAGGCCTATCACGCCGAGCTCACGGGCGATCAGCTCGGTCGTTCGCCGGATCTCGTCGAGCATCTCCTCCCCCAGGCTCATGGGGGGAAGCACGCACGCCGAGTCGCCCGAATGGACCCCGGCCTCTTCGACGTGCTGCATGATCCCGCCGATCCGGACGTCGGTGCCGTCCGCGAGGGCGTCCACGTCGACCTCGATCGCGTCCTCGAGGAAGCGGTCCAGGAGCAGCGGGTGCTCCTGGTCTGCCTTCACGTGCTGCTCCAGGTAGGACTGGAGCCCCTCGGCGGTGTAACAGATCTCCATCGCCCGGCCTCCGAGCACGTAGGAGGGCCGAACCAGCAGCGGGAAGCCCACCTCCTCGGCGATCACAACCGCCTCGTCCGCCGAGAGCGCCGTGCCGTAGGGCGGATGGGCGATCTCCAGGCGGCGGAGCAGGGCGCCGAACCGGCCGCGGTCCTCCGCGAGGTCGATGGCGTCGACGGGCGTCCCGAGCAGCTTCGCGCCGGCCTTCTCGAGCGCTCCCGCGAGCTTCAGCGGCGTCTGCCCGCCGAACTGGACGATCACGCCCTCGGGCTGCTCGGCCTCGATCACCGCGAGGACGTCCTCCTCGGTCAGCGGCTCGAAGTACAGGCGGTCCGAGGTGTCGTAGTCGGTCGAAACGGTCTCCGGGTTGCAGTTGACCATCACCGCGTCACGCCCGGACTCCCGCACGGTCATCGCGGCGTGCACGCAGCAGTAGTCGAACTCGATCCCCTGGCCGATCCGGTTCGGGCCCGAGCCGAGGATGACCACTGACGGCTTGTCCCCCCTCCGGACCTCCGATTCCGGGGCGCGCTCACAGGCGGAGTAGTAGTACGGCGTCTCCGCCTCGAACTCCGCGGCGCAGGTGTCCACCGACCTATAGGTGCGAACCAGGCCGTCGGTCCCGTCCCCGTCGATGGCGAGCGCCCGCAGCTCGTTCAGGAACCAGGGGTCGATGGAGGTGCGGGCGTTCACCTCCTCCGGCGTGACGCCGCGCCGGAAGGCCTCGAGGACCAGGTCGTAGCGATCGTGTGCAGGCGTCACCAGGCGGTCGAGCAGCTCGCCGGTGTCGTCAGGCAGGTCGGGCCTGGAGTCCAGCTCCCGCGAGCGCATCGCCTTGGCGAACGACTCGCGGAAGGTGCGCCCGATCGCCATGGCCTCCCCCACCGACTTCATGTGCGTCGAGAGGCTTCCCTCGGCGCCGGGGAACTTCTCGAACGCGAAGCGCGGGATCTTGGTGACGACGTAGTCGATCGTGGGCTCGAAGGACGCCGGCGTGGCCATGGTGATGTCGTTCGGTATCTCCTCGAGCGCGTACCCCACGGCGAGCTTGGCGGCGATCTTCGCGATTGGAAAGCCGGTCGCCTTGGACGCGAGCGCCGAGGAGCGCGACACGCGTGGGTTCATCTCGATCACCACGATCTCGCCCGTTTCGGGGCTCACGCCGAACTGGATGTTCGACCCCCCGGTCTCCACGCCCACGGCGCGAATGACGCGAATCGCCTGGTCGCGGAGCTCCTGGTAGAGGCGGTCAGAGAGCGTCTGTGCGGGCGCGATGGTGACGCTGTCGCCGGTGTGGACCCCCATCGGGTCGACGTTCTCGATCGAGCAGATGACTACGACGTTGTCGTTGCGATCGCGCATGAGCTCGAGCTCAAACTCGCCCCAGCCGAGCACGGACTCCTCCACCAGGACCTGGTTTATGGGGCTGGCGGCGAGGCCCTCGGAGACCACCTGTTGCAGCTCGGTCTCGGTCCGGCCCACTCCCCCTCCCTCGCCGCCGAGCGTGTAGGCCGGGCGCACGATGGCGGGAAGCGTGATCTGGCCCTCCGCGAGCCCGCGCTCCGCGTCCCCGACGCTGCGCACGATCTGCGACCACGGGACCCTGAGGCCCGCCTGCTCCATCGTCTCACGGAAGACCTCGCGGTCCTCGGCCCGGCGGATGGCGTCGTAGTTCGCGCCGATCAGCTCGATCCCGAACCGGTCGAGAATGCCCTCGTTGTGCAGGTCGGATGCGAGGTTCAGCGCCGTCTGGCCGCCGAGCGTGGGCAGCAGGGCGTCAGGCCGCTCCCGCTCGATCACCGCCGACACCGACTCCACCGTGAGCGGCTCCACGTACGTGCGGTGCGCGAACTCCGGGTCGGTCATGATCGTCGCCGGGTTGGAGTTGACGAGCACGACCTCATATCCCTCGGCCAGCAGGACCTTGCAGGCCTGGGCTCCCGAGTAGTCGAACTCCGCGGCCTGCCCGATCACGATCGGGCCCGAGCCGATCAGCAGGATCTTGTTGATGTCGTCGCGACGGGGCATCAGGCATCCGCCGCGAGGTTCACGAAGCGGTCGAACAGGTAGCGCGCGTCGTGCGGGCCCGGGCCGGCCTCCGGGTGGTACTGGACCGTTGCTCCCGGGAGGTCCCTCAGGACCAGGCCCTCGACCGTGCGGTCGTAGAGGTTGAGATGGGTGAGCTCTGCCGCGCCGAACTCCGTCTCCCAGCGCACCGGCTCGTCGGACTCAATCCGCGGCTCGCCATCGGGCCCCTGCACCGCGAACCCGTGGTTCTGAGACGTGATCTCGATCCGGCCCGTATCGAGGTCCTTCACGGGGTGGTTCGCACCCCGGTGCCCGAACGGGAGCTTGAAGGTCTCGAGGCCAACCGCCCGGCACAACAGCTGGTGCCCGAGACAGATGCCCACGACCGGGCGCTTGCCGACCACCTCGCGCACGGTGTCGACGACGTAGTCGAGCGCCGCAGGGTCCCCGGGCCCATTGGCCAGAAACACGAGGTCCGGTTCCTGAGCGAGCACCGTCTCGGCAGAGACTGTGCACGGAAGCAAAGTCAACCGGCAATTCCGCTCGCGGAATTGCCGAATGATGCTGAGCTTGATCCCCGTGTCGATCCCCACCACGTGCGGGCCGTCGCCGTCGAGCTCGATCGGCGCATCCGGCGTGACGGTCCGGGCGAAGTCGGCGCCGTCCATCCGCGGCTCCGCCTCCACCCGCTCGCCAGCCTCCGCCTCGGACATGTCGGCCGGGAAGATCCCGCCGCGCATGGCGCCCCGGTCGCGGATGTGGCGAACCAGGGCTCGGGTGTCGATTCCATCGATGCCAAGGACGCCGCAGCCCTCGAGCCAGTCGGTCCAGCCCCCTTCGGCGCTCGCCGCGTCTTCGGAGTTCTTCGCCTCGCGCATGATCACGCCGCGAGCGTGGATGCGGTCTGATTCCATCGCCTCCGCGGAGACGCCGTAGTTCCCGATCAGCGGATAGGTGAAGGTGATGATCTGGCCCGCGTAGGAGGGGTCGGTGACCGCCTCCTGGTAGCCGGTCATGGAGGTGTTGAACACCACCTCGCCTGTGATCCCGGGCAGGCTCGCGTCGCCGTGCAGGCTGCCGTCGAACCGCGTGCCGTCCTCGAGCAGCACGTAGCCGGAGCTTTCGCGGGGCTCGGTCATGCGGGATTCGGGGCGTAGTCGAGGACCACTCGTTGGATCTCCTTGAATTCGTCGGTCCCGGCCCGGCCGACGAGCTCGAACAGCGCCGTCTCGACGTTGGTGATCACGGCCCCCGCGCGCCTCGCCTTCTCGATGCCGATCTCCCGGCTCTGCGTGAAGCGGGAGCCCACGGCGTCGACGGGGACGTGCACCTCGACCCCCTTGTCGATCAGGTCGAGGACGGTCTGGTTGACGCACACGTGAGCCTCGACGCCGCAGACGAGCGCCTGGCCGCGGCCACCGAGGTCGAAGCCGTCGGCCTCCGACGCCGAGAAGCAGACCTTCTCGATCGGCTCGAAGCCCTCGGGCAGGACGTCGGCGACCTCGGGGACGGTTCGGCCGAGGCCCTTCGGATACTGCTCCGTGACGAGGATCGGGACGCCCGTGGCCTCCGCCCCGCGGACGAGGGCTGCCGCCGCGCGCGCCACGTCGTCGAAGCTCGGGACCGCCTTGCGAAAGGCCTCTTGGACGTCGATCACCACGAGCGTGGCTCGCTCGCGGTCGAGCTTCGCCGGCGTCACGCGACCCCCATCGCGAAGCTCCGCTGGCGGTAGACGACCTGGCCAGCGACCACCGTCATCAAGACGCGTCCCACCATCCGGCGCCCAGCAAAGCACGAGTTGTCCGACCGGCTCTCCCAGCCGTCGGCGCCCGCCTCCCACTTGGCGTCGGGGTCGAAGAGGACGGCGCATGCCTCCGATCCGGGCGCCAGGCTCGGAGGCTCGAAGCCGAAGGGAACCGCGCCGGCGCTCATTCGCTCCACCAGGATCCCCAGGTCGAGCACCCCGGGGAGCACGAGCTCGGTGTGGAGTGCCGCGAATGCCGTCTCCAGGCCGGTGACGCCCATCGCTGCCTCCTCGAACGGAACCTCCTTCTCCTCGGTCGAATGAGGAGCGTGGTCGGTCGCGATGCAGTCGATGAGCCCGGAGCGAACCGCCTCGATCAGCGCCTGGCGGTCGTCCTCGGCGCGGAGCGGCGGGTTCATCTTGAAGTGGGAGTCCAGGCTGCGAACCGCCTCGTCGGTCAGCACCAAGTGATGCGGCGTCGCCTCGCAGGTGATGCGCACGCCGGCGTCCTTCGCCGCCGCCACCGCCTCCACCGACTCGCGGGCCGACAGGTGCTGGACATGGATGCGCGCGTCCTCGTAAACGGCGAGCGCCGCGTCGCGGGCGATCATCGTGGACTCCGCGACCGAGGGCCACCCGGCGAGCCCCAGCGCCGCCGACACCACGCCCTCGTGCATCACGCCGCCGAGGTGCGGCGCATGCGCGCCCGCCGGGCGAGAGAGGTCGTGGTCCTCCTCGTGGAGGGCGATGTTGGCGCCGACCAGGTGCTGGTACTGAAGGGCGCGGCGCATCAGGCGGGCGTTTGCGATCGGCAGGCCGTCGTCGGAGAACCCGACGGCGCCCGTGTCGTGAAGCTCGGCCATCTCGGTCAGCTCCCCGCCCTCCATGCCGCGTGACACGCAGGCCAGGAAGCCGGCGGGCACGGATCCGTGCTCGGCCGCCTGCTCGCGGAGCGCACGGACATCCGCGGCCGTGTCCACGGGCGGGTTCGTGTTCGCCATGGCAAGGACGCCGCAGTAGCCGCCCGCGGCGGCGGCGCGTGTGCCGGTCTCGATGTCCTCCTCGTCCTCGTCGCCCGGGACCCGGAGGTGGACGTGCGGGTCGAAGAAGGCCGGAAAGACCTGCTTGCCCTCCGCGTCGATCACCTCGCCGCCGCCTTCGCCCGCGCCCGGCTCCGCCAGCTCGGCGATCTCTCCGTCGCGGATGACCACGTCGTGCACCCCGGCGATCCCCGCCCGGGGATCGAGCACCGAGGCGCGCCGCAGGACGAGATCACCGCCCGGGCTGCCCCCGCCCCGCCAGTCGAGGGAGGAGATGGCCCGAGTCGGGGTCATGCCGGCTCCTTGATCGGAGTCGGGTCGGTCACGTCCGTGGGCTCCCCCGACTGCTCCTCGGGACGAGGCCGCCCGCCCGTCAGGAGCTCGTACAGGATCGCCATCCGCACGACGAGGCCGCTCTCGACCTGTTCTGTGATCAGGGAGTTGGGCCCGTCGATCACCTCGCCGGAGAGCTCAACCCCGCGGTTCACCGGCCCCGGGTGCATCAGCAGCTGTCTGGGGCTCAGGCGGCGGGAGTCGATCTGGTAGCGCGCCGCGTACTCCCGGATCGAGGGCACGAAGGACTCGCGCATCCGCTCCTGCTGCATGCGAAGCGCGTAGACCACATCCGCCTCCTCGAGGCCGTCGAGGTCATACGAGACGCGGCAGCCCAGGGCGGCATCGACGTCGCGAGGGATCAGGGTCGGCGGCCCGCACACGGTCACCTGCGCTCCCATCAGGCGGAAGGCGAGGACGTTCGAGCGGGCGACGCGGCTGTGCAGCACGTCGCCGACGATCCAGATCTTCTTGCCCTCCAGCGACCCGAGGCGGCGCCGCAGCGTGTAAGTGTCCAGCAGCGCCTGGCTCGGGTGCTCGTGCTTGCCGTCGCCGGCGTTGACGACGGCGGCGTCGCTCCACCGCGCCACGAGATCCGCTGCGCCGGCGTGCGGGGAGCGGATCACGATCGCCTCCGGCCCGTAGGCGCCGAGCGTGGCGATCGTGTCCTTCAGCGACTCGCCCTTGTCGACCGACGAGCCGCTCGACTTGATCGAGACGACGTCGGCCGAGAGGCGCTTCGCGGCGAGCTCGAAGGAGGAGCTGGTGCGCGTGCTCGACTCGTAGAAGAGGTTGACGATCGTGCGGCCGCGAAGGGTTGGGACCTTCTTGATGTCCCGCCGCCCGACCTCGGCGAACCCCTCGGCCCGCTGCATGATGCGCTCGATGTCGTCGCGGTCCAGGTCGCCGATTGCCAGCAGGTGCTTCATCGGCTCGCCCCAACCGAGCTCGCGATCGTCACCTCGTCGACGTCGTCGAGCTCCTCCACCCGCACGTAGACGCGCTCCGCGTGCGAGGTCGGCATGTTCTTGCCGACGTAGTCGGGTCGGATCGGCAGCTCACGGTGGCCGCGATCGACGAGCACCGCCAGCTGCACCCGCCGGGGGCGTCCGTAGTCGAAGAGGGCGTCGATCGCAGCGCGGACGGTGCGTCCGGTGAAGAGCACGTCGTCGACGAGGACCACGGTGCGGCCGTCGAGGTCGAAGTCGAGGTGGCTCGCGTGGACTACCGGCTGCGCGCCGGGCTCACGGTCGTTCACGTCGTCGCGGTAGAAGGAGATGTCGAGGTCGCCGAACGGGACCTCGGTGCCGGTCAGCTCGCCGACCAGCGCGTGGAGGCGCTCGCCGAGGACGGCCCCGCGGGTGTGGATGCCGACGAGCGCCACGCCGTCAGACGCGGAATTCTTCTCGACGATCTCGTGCGCGATGCGCACCAATGTGCGGCGCAGATCGTCACGATCGAGGACGACTCTGTCCGTATCGCTGCTCAAAACTCGCTCCTTCCTGGCCTCTCTGGACCGGGTTAAAGGAACCGACGCAGCGAGACTAGCACCCACATCTGACTCCACTTGCAGCGAATGCGTTACAAAGGCGCACGATGCGAGTTCCAGACGCGACGCGCGAGGCGATCGCGATCCACCAGGCCGCCGGCAGGCGCTTCGAGGCCGGCGGGGTGCAGAGCTTCGTGCGCGATCAGCCGCCCTCGGTGGGGACCGGCGCGGCAGTCGTGCTCGTGCACGGCGTTCCGTCGAGCTCGTTCCTCTATCGGAAGATGATCCCTGCGCTGGCGCAGCAGGGCCTGCGCGCCATCGCGTTCGACTTCCCCGGCCTCGGCCTGGCGGACCGGCCGGAGGACTTCGACTACTCGTGGTCGGGGCTGTCGCGCTGGATGGGAGAGGCGATCGACGCGCTGGGCGTCGATCGGTGCCATCTGGTCGTGCACGACATCGGGGGGCCAATCGCCTGCGAGTGGGCGGTCCGAAACCCGGAGCGGGTGCTCTCGCTCACGGCGCTCAACACCATGCTCGGGATCGCGGGGTTCAAACGTCCCTGGTCGATGCAGCCGTTCGCGATCCGTGGGGTCGGGAAGCTGTGGCTTGCCGCGCTTCGCCCGCTGCCGATGTCGCAGCTCCTCTACCTGCAGGCGATCGACAACCGGGCCGCCACCCCCAGGCGCGAGGTCTACGCCTATTACTTCCTGCTAAAGCGGGCCGACGGCGGGCGAGCGTTCCTGCGGATCATGCGCGGCTTCGAGCTGACCGAGGAGAAGCAGCGCTTCCTCTGGGAGGGCCTGGCCAAGCGGTCCTACCCGGCGCGGATCGTCTGGGGTGAGCGCGACCCGGCCCTTGGCCTCGACCAGCTCCGCCTCGTTCAGGAGGCGCTCGAGGTGCCCGACCCGATCCTGCTGCCCGCGAAGCACTTCCTGCAGGAGGACCAGGCGATCCCGGTCGCCAACGCGATCACCGACCTGGCCGCGCCGCTCGGCTGAGGCGACGGAGCCTGCTCAGGTCGGTGCCTCGGCGCGAGCGCCGTTCTCGAGCAGCGTCGGCTCGCCGCGCTCCGGGAAGGGGATCTCCACGACGTCGAAGTCGCGCGGTGCTTCCGCGGTCGGGAACACCTCGCGGGCCTCGGCGAGCACTTCGCGCACGTCGTAGCGCGACGAGATGTGCACCAGGCTGAGCAGCCTCACGCCGGCCTCCGCGGCCAGCTCGCCGGCCTGCCTTGCCGTGGAGTGGCCCGTCTCGGCGGCCCGGGCGACCTCCTCGTCCGCGAAGCTCGCGTCGTGCACCAGGAGCTCGGCCTCGTGCGCGGCGACCCGTGTCATCTCGCAGGGAGCCGTATCGCCGCTGATCACTACCTTGCGGCCGGCACGGGGCGATCCCATCACCTGGTCGGGTGAGACGGGGCCGTCCGAGCCCTCGACCGCCTCGCCTTCCTGAAGGCGGCTGAAGTCCGGGCCCGCCTTGACACCGAGGCGGGAGGCGGCGTCGGGATCGAACCGCCCAGGCCGCTCGTCCTCGACCAGCGCGTATCCGAGCGCCCGCATCCGGTGATTGACCTCGAACGAGCGCACCTCGAAGCCGTCATGGGCCACCGCGTCGCCCTCGGCGAGCTCCACGAGCTCGACGTCGTAGCTGAGCTTGCCGAAGATCCGGCCGAGCACGGAGAAGAGACTTTGGAGGCCCCGCGGCCCGATGATGCGCAGCGGTCGCTCGCGCGCCTGCAGGTCATAGGTCTTCAGCAGCCCGGGCAGGCCGAGGTAGTGGTCGGCGTGGTAGTGCGTGAGGCAGATCTCGTCAACCTGGACCAGCCCGGTCGAGCGCTGCATCTGCCGCTGGGCGCCCTCGCCGCAGTCGAACATGATCCGGGCGCCCCCGACCCTCGCGAGCACGCACGCGGTGGCCCTCCGCGCGGTGGGCACGGAGCCGCCGGTACCGAGAAAGACGACCGAGAGATCCATGACCCAAACGGTATCCCCGAGCGTGCGCGCGATTGGGCGAGGCTCCTCAGACCGGGACTAAACTGGGTCGCCAGGCGCCCGTAGCTCAGTGGATAGAGCGCTGCCCTCCGGAGGCAGAAGTCGCAGGTTCGAATCCTGCCGGGCGCGTTAGTCCCGTCCGCGAAGCAGGGAGGCGCGGAACGGTCGGAGCTCGCCGCGCGCGACCCCGCTTGAGATCGCGGGGTCCTCCTCCATGAGCCGTTGCGCTGCGTCCTCGTCCGGGGCCTCGATCACCGCGATTCCTGTGTTGACACGCCCGAGTGTCGGCCCGGCGAGGATCAGCGTTCCCTCGGCGAGCAGGCGCTGGAGGCGTTCGAAGTGCCGGTCCCACGCCTCCCGCTCCTCATCCGTCATCGCCGCGGCGAAGTCCTCCCGCGGCGGGTGGATGAAGTAGATCCACTCCGGCACCGTGCCAGCATCGCACGGATGGGCTAGGGTCAAACGACGCGCCTGCCAGGGAACGGCGCGGGGAACCGAAACCGGCACAGCCGTACCGCAGGGCTTGCCACGCACGGAAGGGAGTTGCTTTGAAACGGAAGGGAATCCTGGCTCTTGCGATCGCGTTGGCCGGATTGCTCACGATCGGGCCCGGCGTCGCCTTCGCGGCGCACAAGTACTCGACGAAGATCGTCTTCCTGGGCAACAGCGGCTCGAGCTCGAACCCCAAAGACCAGACCTTCTACGGAGACCTGAACTCCAACTCGAACTGCCTGGGCGCGCGCAAGGTCGGCCTCTTCAAAGAGACGAGCGGCGGCGACTTCAAGCTGATCGACGTCGACCTGAGCAGCTTCAACGGTGCGTTCGCTCTGCGAGCGGAGATCAATGGCGCGCCCAATCTCGCGATCCAGGTGGCGAAGGACAAGCGCAACAACGGGAAAGTCGTGTGCAAGCCCGCGACGCTCTCGCTCGCGCCGGCGCAAGCGGGGTCGTTCAAGGTCGGTTAGTCCGCCGGCCCCCTTGGCTGGGAATCCGTTCCTCGAGGGCGCCGGGCCATCGCTCGGCGCCCGCCGGCTACTTCTTGCTGCGGCCCCCGCTTGCGGGTCAGGTCACGGATCGCATAGCCCGCCTGGGCCGCGATCATCGCGTCGAGTGCTCCGAAGCCGAAGATCACAGGAGACATGCGGTTCCTCCTTTGGCTGGATCACTTTCATTATTCGACACGATCCGGTGAATCCGGCAGCCGTTGAGGAAGGTTTTAGGAACTACTTAGACCCGGGGCGTCAGGCCGCCGCTGCGGCAGCCGGAGCGCGCGCCTCCGGGTGCTCCCGATACCACTCGATCGTGCGCCGAAGGCCGTCCTCCAGCCCGACACCGGGCTCCCAGCCGACGACCTCGCGGATCTTCGTCGGGTCCACGTACTGGCGGTCGATCTCGCCGGACGGATTGCCCTCGCCCAGTATCCGCGGCTCGACATCGGTGCCGGCGAGGCGCGCGATCAGCCCAACCACCTCGCCGACGGCATGGGGGCTTCCCCCTCCCGCGTTGAACGCCTCGCCCCGCACCTCGTCGCGGTCGAGCGCATCCGCGATCGCCAGGTACGCCGATGCCGCGTCCTCGACGTAGAGAAAGTCCCGCTGCGGGGAGCCGTCGGACCGAAGCACCGGCGCCCGACCGTCGAGCGCGGCGCTGACGGACTCGGGGATCAGCCTGCTGAAGTTGGTGTCTCCCCCGCCGTAGATGTTCGCGAACCGCGTCACCGCCACCGGCAGCCCGTAGGACGGCCAGTAGCTGCGCGCGAGCAGATCCGCAGCGGCCTTGCTCGCCTCGTACGGCGCGGTCGGCTGCAGCGCGAAGTCCTCGCGATAGGGCAGCTCCTCGTGCGCGCCGTACGCCTTGTCCGACGAGGCGACGACGGCGCCACGCCTACCTCACGGCACGCCTCGAGCACGATCCACGTCCCCCGGACGTTCGTTTCGAAGGTCGACTCCGGGGACTCGGCCGCCGGGCCTACCAGCGTCTGCGCCGCGAGGTGGAAGACGACGTCCACGTCGTGCTCGGCGAGGGTCGCTCGGACGAGCTCGGCGTCGAGCAGGTCACCCTCCACCTCGTTGACCTCCCTCGTCACTCCGAGCAGCTCCAGCGCCGAATGGCGGCCCTCGCGGGCGCCGCGATCGAACGAGACCACGCTGTCACCGCGCTCGAGCAGCTGCGTGCAGATCCAGGCGCCGACGAAGCCTCGGCCCCCGGTGACGAGCGCGCTAGCGGGCACCGGCGTCCACCCTCCGGTTTCGCTCCCACACCGCCCATGGCGGGTGACCCGCCGACCACAGGTCGTTGAGCGTGACGGCGTCCTTGTAGGTGTCCATGCAGTCCCAGAACCCGGTGTGGCGAAACGCATGGAGCTCGCGGTCGGCCGCCAGCCGGCGAAGCGGAGAGTTCTCGAGCACGCTGTCGTCCTCGAGGTAGGCGAGGAAGGCGGGCTCGAAGACGAAGAAGCCGCCGTTCACCCACTGGTCGAGCCGCGGCTTCTCCTCGAAGGCGAGCACCCGGTCCTCGTCGTCCAGCTGGGTCACCCCGAACTGCGCATGGGGCCGCACAACGGTGACCGTCGCAATGTCGCCGTGGCCTCGATGGAACGCCCGGAGCGATGCCAGGTCGATATCAGCGACGCCGTCCGCGTAGGTCACCGCAAACGGCCCGCCGTCGAGCCGCTCTGCCGCCCGGAGCACCCTGCCGCCGGTGGGCGTGTCAAGTCCCGTGTCGACGCACTCGACGTCAATCGACTCCGGCCACGGCGTCGTCGCAGCGAACTCCTCTATCGCGTCGCCGAGGTAGCCGGTCAGCAGCAGGAAGCGGCGAAAGCCCTGGGCGGCGTAGATCCGCACAACGTGCCAGAGGATCGGCATGCCGCCGATCTCCACCATCGCCTTGGGGATCGCGTGAGTGTGCTCCTGAAGCCGGGTGCCGCGACCTCCGCAGAGGATCGCGACCGGATTGCCGTCGTCCACGGTCGAGGAGAGTAAGGAATCAACCCCCGCCAGGGGACGGTTCATGCTCTCCAGGCGCGGATCAGCCGCCGGCTACGGCCGGGAGGATCGTCACCTCGTCGCCGTCGCTGAGCTCCGTCTCGAGCCCGTCGCGGAACCGGATGTCCTCGCCGGAGACGTAAACGTTCACGAAGCGCCGCAGGCCACCGTCCTCGGTGATCCTCTCGCGCAGGTCGTCGTGCTCGTTGAAGACCGCGTCGAGGGCCTCGCCGACGGTTGAGCCCTCGACCTCGATCTCCCCTTCGCCGTCGGTGACGAGGCGGAGCTGCGCCGGGATCTTGACGGTCACTGACACGGGCCGGGAACCTTAGCTAGTGGCGCCCACTGGCTCCAGTTCGGCCTCGAAGCCCTCGAGCGTCGGCTCGATCTCGTACATGTGGAATTCGTCCCTGGTCGCGTCGAGCGTCTTCAGGCCCTCGCCGGTGATGTAGGCGACGACGCGCTCGGCCGGATCGATGTCCCCGCGCCTGGCCAGCTTGGTGAGCACGGCGATCGTCACACCGCCCGCGGTCTCCGTGAAGATGCCGGTGGTCTCCGCAAGCAGGCGGATCCCGTCCCGGATCTCGTCGTCTGACACCGAGTCGATGGCGCCGCCGGTCCCGCGCGCGAGATCGAGCGCGTAGGGGCCGTCCGCCGGATCGCCGATCGCCAGGCTCTTGGCGATCGTGTCGGGACGCTGCGGCTTGCAGACGTCCCTCCCCTCCGCGAACGCGGTGGCGACCGGGCTGCAGCCCTCGGGCTGCGAGCCGTTGAAGGTGGGTAGCGTGCCCTCGACCATCCCGAGGTCGAGCCACTCCGAGAACCCGCTGCCGAGCTTGGTGAACAGCGAGCCGGACGCGATCGGCCCGACGATGCGGTCGGGAAGCGACCAGCCGAGTTGCTCGACGGTCTCGAAGGCGAGGGTCTTCGAGCCCTGCGAGTAGTACGGGCGCAGGTTGACGTTCACGAACGCCCAGGGCTTGGTCTCGCACAGCTGCGTGCACAGGCGGTTGACGTCGTCGTAGTTCCCCTTGACGCCCACGAGCTTGGTGCCGTACACGCCGGTGGCAAGCAGCTTCTGCTCCTCCAGGTCGGACGGCACGAACACGTACGAGTCGAGGCCGGACGCCGCCGCATGGGCGGCAACGGCGTTGGCCAGGTTCCCCGTCGACGCGCAGGCGACGGTGTCGAACCCGAGCTCCTTGGCCTTCGCCAGCGCGACCGCGACCACGCGGTCCTTGAAGGAGTGGGTCGGGTTGGCCGCATCGTTCTTGATCCAGACGCTCTCCAGCCCAAGCGTCGCGGACAGGCGGTCGGCGCGGATCAGGGGCGTCAGCCCGGGCTCGAGCGGATCGCGCGGGCGCTCCTCGAAGGGCAGGAAGTCCGCGTAGCGCCAGATGCCTCGCGAGCCGGCCTGGATCTTTCGCCGGGCCTCGGCCGGGTCCAGGTCCCCGAAGTCGTAGGCAACGTCAAGTGGGCCGAAACACTGCTCGCACACGTACCGTGCGTCGAGCGGGTATCGCGCCTCGCATTCCCTGCAGACCAGTGCCTCAGGTGCCATCCGCTCTAGCCTCGCTTTCTATCCCGTCGTCTTTCACTCATCTAACGAAAAAACCTCTGCCGGGCTATGAGCAGAGGTCCTATCGGGACTCCGCTCACATCTCCCAGGAATTTCACCTGCTGGAGTTGGCACCTTCCCCTCGCGGGGGGGTTGCCGGGGTTTCATCGGGCCAGTCCCTCCACCCCTCTGGATGTGGCAGTTATGTGGCCCCGAATATACAGGAGGCGCCGCGTGGCCATGCCAGATCACCGGATCTCGATGCTCGCTCGGTTGCAGGGGGTCCGCGGCGTTGGGGGTACTCTTCGATGGAAAGCCACGATGGACGAGCGACCGAGCGAGATGAGCGATGCCGAACCTCCCGAAGCCGAGGCTGCGCAGGGCCGGCCGCGCCCGTCAGCTGGTCGCGTCCGCGCCTGAGCCCGCAGAGCGCAAGCCCAACGTCGAGACGATCACGGCCGAGGGCCTCCGCTGGGTCAACATCGAGCGTCCGTCACCCCTCGAGTGCGCCTGGCTCGAGGAGCAGTTCGGGTTCCACGCCCTCGACCTCGAGGACGTGCTGTCGCGCAACCAGCGGCCGAAGATCGACGAGTACCCCGAGTACCTGTTCATCGTGCTGCACTTCCCGGTCTTCGACCGCACCGTGGGGCGGCTGAACGCCGGCGAGCTCGACATCTTCGTCGGACCGGACTTCCTGGTCACCATCCCCAACCAGCCCCTGCAGCCGGTCGCCTACCTGTTCGAACGCTGTCGCGGCAAGGAGGAGCTCCGCGACCAGCTCTTCTCGAAGGGGTCGGGCTTCCTCCTCTACAAGATCGTCGACGACAGCTTCGACTACTGCTTTCCGATGCTCCGGAAGATCGGCAACAAGCTGGACGCCCTCGAGGAGGAGATCTTCTCCGGCAAGTCCGAAGAGGTCGTGCGCGACATCTTCAACGTCAAGCAGGAGATCATCAACTTCCGCAAGATCATCCGCCCGCAGCGACCGGTTCTACGAGATCTTGAGCGGACCAAGCAGCGCTTCCTCGCCGCCCGCGAGGGCGACGACCTCGAGATCTACTTCGACGACATCGTCGACGCCCACGAGCGGATCTGGGACATGCTCGAGAACGACAAGGAGGTAGTCGAAGCGCTCGAGGAGACGAACGAGTCCGTCATCTCGCACCGCGTGAACGACATCCTCCGCGTCCTCACCGTGATCAGCGTGCTGCTGCTCCCGCTCACGCTCGTCGCGAGCATCTTCGGCATGAACGTCGGCTTGCCCGGTGACAACGATCCTCAGGCCGGCATCGGCGTCGCCTTCTGGGTCATCATCGGGGTGATGATCATCGTGTTCGGTGGCCTGCTGGCCTTGTTCCGCCGCCGCGGCTGGCTGTAGATCCGGGACCGGGTGTGGTTCCGGTATAGGGTTGACAGCACGATGCTCTCGACGGTCGCCGTAGGGACGGATGGCTCGCGAACAGCCGGCGAGGCAGTCGGCATGGCGGCAGACCTGGCGTCCCGATTCGACGCCAAGCTCGTCCTCCTCAGCGCGTTTCAGGGGTCCGGCGGGGCGCCCCCGGCCACGGGCTCCTCTCAGGAGATCGACTGGGCCGCCAACTCCTCGGCGCGGGTCCGAGAGATCCTCTCGCGCACCGAGAACGAGTTGAAGGCCAAGGGAATCGACTGCGCCACCCGCGTCGACGAGGGCGACGCCGCCGAGGTCCTGGTCGAGCTCGCCGCCGAATGCGGCGCCGACGTCCTCGTGATCGGCAACAAGGGTATGCACCGCCGGGTGCTGGCCAGCGTTCCGAACACCGTCACTCACAAGGCACCCTGCTCCGTCTTCGTGGTCAAGACGACCTAGCGGCGCGGCGGCGGCCGAATGCCTCCGATGAATGTCGACATCGTCCGGGAGGCCTACGCGGCCGTCAACCGGGGCGACCTCGACACGGCCGTCTCCTGCATCGCCTCCGACATGGAATACGTCGCCTCGGGCGCCGTGCCCGGCGCCACAGGCATCTTCATGGGGCCCGAGGGCGTGAAGGAGTTCATCGCCGGGCTGTACGAGGAGTTCGACGAGCCACGTGCCGACGTGAGCGAGCTTCTGGACGCCGGCGACCAGGTCCTGGTCTCTGCCACCGCTCGCGGGCGCGGAAAGCTGAGCGGGGTCGAGACGACCTGGGACACCTGGCAGCTCTGGACCCTCCGCAGAGGCAAGCTGGTGCGAGGACAGGGCTTCACTAGCCGCGAGGCCGCCATCGAGGCCGCGGGGCTGCTTGACTAAGAGTTCTGCACCGGCCCCTCCCGGTTGCGGCGGTCCTTGCGCATCCCGCAGAAGCGGTCGAGCTCAGCCACGCACGGCCTCCGGGCGTTGACTTCTCCCTCTCGGCGTGAGACGGTCGTCTGGATTCTGACAGCCGGGGTTGACCGAGCGGCTGGCAGCCGCATAAGGTCGGCGAGTCGCCGGAGGGGAGGTCATTGACCCGCACCATCTGCCGTATCCGTAATTCGAGGCAATTCGAGGCAAAGGAGTGCAGAAATGAGAATCCGTCTAATTGCCCTGCTGAGCGTAGTCGCATTGGGGGCATCGCCGTCTTCGCCGCTGTGAGCTCGGGTGGCACCGGATCAACGTCCGCTGCATCTACGTTCATTCGCCCGATGGACAACTCGGTCAGGCACGTCACTGGACACGAGGTCAAGCGCTCTGCCGTACCCCAGACGGCCGCAGCACAGAGGGCTTCGTCGGGCGTGACGCTGAGATACTTCGTCAGTGGTATCAAGCCGCTCGGAGGAAACCACGCATCGCCTGTTTGGACCTTCAACTGTCCCTCGGGCCAACACGTCCTCACCGGGTTCTATGACACGGACCGACTCATCGTCGCTGATGTCTTCAACCAGTCCGCGGCTACGGTTCGTGCCTGGCAGTTCGGCTTTGTCAATCTGGTTAATGCGACCGGGCATTACAAGTTCGGAATCATCTGCGCGACGAACGTCGCGGGCTGACCTTCGTCGCTCATCTTTCCTCGTCGCCCGCACCGTCCCGATCACCTCGCGGTCGCGCTTGCCGGTGAATTTCGCCTTCATGGAGGCTGTCTGCCTAGGCTTCAGCCTCGCCTGGGTGGCGAAGCTGCCGGTCGCGTGAACTCGGATGTCCAGCACCAGCGCCTGTTGCCGTTTTCTGCTCCCTTCCTCCGGCGTACTGCGGAGAGCCACGCCGCGGTGATAAGCGGAGCGGTCTTCGCTCCCAAGTGGGAACGGTGACCGGGGTCTCCTCGCTTACGGATCTGCGAACGATCCCGCCGCGCTCTGCCGCATCCTGACCGCCGAGGGTACGGCCGTCGGTACGGCATGGGTACGCGACTGACCTCGACTGACCGTCACTGACCCCTATCGCGTGCCTGTCACCCGTGCCTGACGCATACGATGGGCGGTGTGGCCAACTACCGGATCTGGGCGCCCTGGCGGCTCGAATACGTGAAGGACGCGGCGAAGGACACCCATGAGGGGTGCATCTTCTGCACCGCGCCCGCTGAGGATGACGACCGCGGCAACCTGATCCTCCATCGCGGCGAGCGCTGCTACGTGATCCTCAACAAGTTCCCGTACACGAACGGGCACCTCATGGTGGCTCCGTACGGCCACCTCGCGACCCTTCCCGACCTCGATGCGGAGTCGGTCGCCGAGATGATGGCGCTGGCGCAGAAGGCGATCACGGTGCTCGAGGAGGTCTACGACCCGCAGGGGTACAACGCCGGGCTCAACCAGGGACGGATCGCGGGGGCGGGCTTCGCGGACCACATCCACCTGCACGTCGTGCCGAGATGGGCCGGTGACACCAATTACATGCCGGTGCTCGCCGACACTCGCGTGATGCCGCAGTCGCTCGAGGACAGCTACGACGCGCTGGTGGGCAAGTTCTGATGCCCACCGTCCCCCCCGGGATCTTCAAGGCCTACGACATCCGCGGCCTCTACGGGACCGAGATGGATGGGGACACCGCCTACCTCGTGGGCCGCGGGTTCGCCCGGGTACTCGGCGGCCTGCGCGACAAGGAGCCTTCCGACCTCCGGGTCGGCCTCGGCCGCGACATGCGAAACGAAGCGCCGGAGATGAGCGGCAGGGTCCGCGAGGGACTGGTGGACGAGGGCTGCACCGTGCTCGACGCCGGAATGGTCGGGACGGAGATGCTCTACCACCTGGTCGGCTCGCGGGACCTCGACGGCGGCGCCATGGTCACCGCCTCGCACAACCCCAAGGCGTACACGGGCGTGAAGCTCGTCCGCGAGGGCGCCTTGGCCCTGTCGGGCGACGCCGGAATCGGCGACGTCCGCGCGACCATCGACGCGGGCCTACCGGACCCGCCCGGCGGCGGCACCGTCGAGGCGGTCGACATCTACGACGACTACCACGAGCGGGTCTTGGGCTTCATCGACGCGAGCGAGGTGAAGCCGCTGAAGGTCATCGCCGACGGCGCCAACGGCATGGCCGGCCCGATGGTCGGCCCGCTTCTGGAGCGCCTGGGGCTCGACCTCGAGACCTTCTACTGGGTCCCCGACGGCGACTTCCCCGACCACGACCCCAACCCGTTGGTCGAGGACAACCGGAAGTTCATCATCGCGAAGGTCCGCGAGGAGGGCGCGGACCTCGGCATCGCATGGGACGGCGACGCGGACCGGTGCTTCTTCATCGACGCGGAGGGGGTGTTCGTCGAGGGCGACTTCCTCACTGCCCTGCTGGCTCGGCAGTTGCTCCAGAAGGAGCCGGGCGCGCGGATCGTCTACGACGTCCGCGCCAGCCGCGCGGTCCCGGACACGGTCCGTGAGCTTGGCGGCACCTCGTACATCAACCGGGTCGGGCACGCGTTCTTCAAGCAGGCCCTCCGCGAGCACCAGGCGGCGTTCGGCGGCGAGGTCTCCGGCCACTACTACTTCCGCGATTTCTGGTGCGCGGACTCGGGAACGATCCCTGCGCTCCTGGTCCTCGAGCTGGTCTCGACTCAGGACCGCCCCCTGTCGGAGCTCGTCGGCGAGCTTCGCGAGCGCTACTTCATCTCCGGCGAGATCAACTCCGAGGTTGGCGACCAGGAGGGCAAGATGAAAGAGCTCGCCGAGCGCCATTCGGACGGCGAGGTCTCATGGCTCGACGGCGTATCGGTCGACTACCCCGACTGGCACTTCAACGTGCGCCCCTCGAACACCGAGCCGCTGCTACGCCTGAACCTCGAGTCCCTCATCTCTTCGGAGGACATGGAAGCCAAGAGGGACGAGGTCCTGAGCATCATCCGCACGTGACCCCCGAGGAGGCTCTCGAGCAGGCGCGCGAGGCCGGGATCCATCGCCTGCAGATCCCGACGCCGTTCGCCGTCGGCCGGGTCAACTGCTACCTGATCGAGGACGACCCGCTCACCCTTGTGGACACCGGGCCGAACTCGGGCAAGTCGCTCGACGAGCTCGAGCATCAGCTGGCGGACCTGGGCCGCTCGATCGCGGACATCGAGCTCGTCGTCCTCACCCACCAGCACATCGACCACCTAGGGCTGGTTGAGATCATCGCCGACCGCTCGGGTGCCGATGTCGCCGCCATCGACGTCGTGGTCCCATTTGTCGAGAACTTCGGGGACGACATCGAGGCCGACGACAAGTTCGCGGCGTCGCTGATGCTGAGCCACGGCATCCCGGAGGACGTAGTGGTCGCGCTGCGCTCCGTCTCGAGGAGCTTTCGCGCCTGGGGGGCAAAGGCCAAGGTCACGCGCCCGCTCCACGACGGTGAGGAGCTCAAGCTGCGTGACCGCTCACTCGAGGTCCAGCACCGCCCGGGCCACAGCCCGTCCGACACCGTGTTCTGGGACGCGGACCGGGAGATCCTCATCTGCGCCGACCACCTGATCGCGCACATCTCCTCCAACCCCTTGATCTCCAGGCCGCTCGACGGCTCCGAGGAGCGGCCCCACGCGCTGATGATCTACATCGAGTCGCTGCGCAAGACGAGGGAGCTGCCCGCCCGGATCCTGCTCCCCGGCCACGGCGAGCCGATCACAGACCACCGCACGCTGATCGACGAGCGGTTCTCCCTGCACAAGAAGCGCTCGGAGAAGATCTACGGGCTGGTCGCCGAGCGCCCCCGCACCGCTTACGAGATCGCCCAGGAGATCTGGGGAAACGTCGCGGTCACCCAGGCATTCCTGACCCTCTCCGAGGTCCTAGGTCACATGGACCTCCTCGCCGCCGACGGGCGGGTGCGCGAGGTGGCGGACGGAGAGCTGATCCGCTTCGAGGCGACGTAGTGGTGCCCACCGGGTCGGGGCGCCGCTAGTAACGTGAGGATGCAGGAGCTCTCTGCTGATGGCCGGCCCCGCAACCGTCGAGGCACCGCCTCGATCCGAGGCGCAGACGAATGGCGCGCCCGCGCCCGCGCGCCATGCCAAGAAGCGAATGCTGATCATCGTCAACCCGTACGCGACCACCGTGTCCGACCGGTTGAAGAACCTCGTGGTCTATGCACTTCAGGGCCGCTATGACGTCGAGGCGGTCATGACCGAGGCGCAGCACCACGCGATCGAGATCGGCCGCGAGGCCTGCGAGGGCGGCTACGACGTCGTCGTCGCATTCGGGGGCGACGGGACGCTCAATGAGGTAGCCAACGGGCTCACCGGCACGGACGTGCCGGTGTCCGTCCTGCCGGGCGGCTCCACGAACGTGGTCGCGCGAACGCTCGGGATCCCCAACGACGTCGTCGACGCGACCGAGCATCTCCTGGGCCTCGCCGATGACTTCCATCCGCGGCGGATCGACCTGGGAGTGGCGAACGGGCGACGCTTCGTGTTCGCGTGCGGCGCAGGCCTGGACGCGACCGCGGCGAGGACCGTCGACTCCCACCCCAGGCTGAAGCGACGCGGTGGTCGCTGGTACTACACCTGGGCCGCCGTCTCAGGCTTCTACGGCTCCTACCTCCGCAACCCGGTCCGGATGCGGATGCGCGTTGACGACGCCACGACCGAGGGCGTCACGGCAATCGCGCAGAACTCGGATCCGTTCAGCTACTTCGGCAGCCAGCCGCTGCACATCTGCGAGAGCGCGGCGCTCGACAACGGCACGCTCTCCGTGGCGATGCTGCGGAGGGCGGCCCAGCGTGACGTGCCCACCATCGCGACGCGCGTCCTGATGAAGAGCGTCCGCACGCCCGGCCACCGACAGATCGACCACTTCGAAGGCGTCACCGAGTGCCGGGTGGAGTCGCTCTCCAAGGGCTCCGACGGCCGCATCCGCCCGTTTCCCGTCCAGGTCGACGGCGACTACATCGGCGATCACGGGGAGCTCGAGCTCGGCATCGAGCCGGGTGCACTCGCGGTCATTGCCTGAGCTCGGCCGCGGACTGCCATGACCCGGGTCGACGGCTGCAGGTTCTGCGCGATCGTCGCCGGCGACGATCAGGCGCACGTCGTCTTCGAGGACGAGATCTCGATCGCGTTCCTGGACCACCGTCCCCTCTTCCCCGGCCACTCGCTCCTGGCCCCGCGCGACCACTACGAGACGATCTGGGACCTGCCCGATGAGCTGGTCGGCCCCCTGTTCGCGAACGCGAAGTCGCTCTCGGAGGCCATTCGGACGGCGATGGGCTCACAGGGCGCGTTCATCGCGCTCAACAACATCATCAGCCAGAGCGTGCCCCACCTGCACGTCCACCTGGTGCCGCGGAACCGCAAGGACGGGCTCCGCGGCTTCTTCTGGCCACGGCGGAAGTACGACAGCGAGGAGCACATGCGCGAGACGGCGGCGGCGATTCGGGCGGTTGTGGAAAAGGTGCACTAAGGGCGGCGCCCGCCACCGGATCGGCGGGTCAAGTGAATCCGCATCCGGAAACCGGATGCGGATTCACTTGATCGGGCGGATCTCGTTGCTGGTTGCGTAGCCCAGGCGGTGCGCGACCAGGCCGAGCCCATCCACCCCGCGGAAGACCGCCTCCCCCACCTGCCTCTCTCGTAATCGACCAGCGATGTCGCGCGCGGCTCCGGCGAGCCCGTAGCGCAGCGGCCATGGAGGCGAGGACCCCGGGTACCGCTCGTTGAGCCACCGCGCGCCGGCCCCATATCGAGCGACGGCTCCAAGCAGCGAGGGCAGGGTCGCGCGGTGGCGGTGGTGCACCAGTGCCTCCGACCGAAACTCAAGGGTCCAGCCCCCTGCGTCGAGCCGGCGGCAGAGGTCGAGATCGCCGCCGCTGCGGATCCCCTCCGTGAACCCGCCGATCTGCTCGAACGCCCTGCGGCGGACGAGCAGGTTCCCCGCGGCCGCTCCGCCCCCACTTGCCCTGATCAGCCCCTCCGCATGGTCGAAGAGGTTCCGCGACCGCGCATAGCGCGCGGCGAACGACCCCTGCTGCGGCTCGCCCAGGATCTGGCCGGCCAGCACGCCGCAGTCGTCGGCGATCGGCAGGTCGAAGTAAGCGGCAAGGAGGCGGGGCGCCGGGCGGCAATCCGCGTCCAGAAACAGGATCCAGTCGGCGGCAGCCAGTCGCGCTCCCTCGTTGCGGGCGTGGTACGCGGAGCGCTCCCGAGCGGCTCGGACCACCCGGATCCCGTCGGCGGCGATCCAGCCCGCGTTCCCGCCGCCCGTGTTGTCGGCGACGATCAGCTCGTCGCCGTCTTGGATGTCCAGAAACCGAAGGGCCGCCACGAGGCGATCAGCGCCAGCCGAATCGCCTCGAAAGGGCACGACCACGCTGACCGCCGGCCGTGACGCTCGGGGACATTGCGTTGCCATAGCAACGCTAGATCCCCAGAAATCGCCTCAGGAATCAGATTCGAGGGCGCGCATCGCCTCGGCTGGGTCGAGGAACTCCTCGACGCGAACGGCCTTCCCGTCCTGAAAGGTGGTCAGGAGGGCGATCTCGACCTCGACGTCCGCGCCGCTCTCCGCACCCTCGCCTCGCAGGCCGCAAACGGCGACGACGGTGTCTCCGCTCGCGGCGATCGAATGCACGTCGATGCGGAGGTCGTGGAGGGTGTTGCGCCAGTCCTCGTGGTTCTATTTAGGCCGTGACGGGCACTGACGGCTAAGTGCGTTTAGCCTGCTAATCGCGGGAATCGGCCAAGTGGCGATGACGTCTAGTTCGGCCTGATTTCGTGCCGTTGGTTGGCAAACCGCTGGCAAATCGCGCACCGGCGCTCCTGGCGCAACTCTGGGCGGCGCGCGACTGTTTACGAGACGGGGCGCTCTCGACGCGCTTAAACACCTAGCCGGCGCTGTTGAAGCGCCCCCTCGTCAGTCACGCCGGCGACGGCAGCTCGTGGGCGCTCGGTGCCAGCGAGCGGCCACAGCGGAAGCATCGAATATCGCCGAGCTCGTCCACAAGCCCTAGCGGTGACTCGCACCCGCACTTCTTAGCCTGGGTCGGAGCTATAGCCCCGTAGTGCGGGTCCGCGAGGGTCGCGTCGTAGCGGCGGTCGTAGAGCTGGTGCCTCGGTCGCTCCCGTTTGCCCACGGCCCTGAATCATCGTGCGAACCGGCGTCGGAAAGTCACCCCCTGGTTAGGCTGGGCCCTGCGATGCCTATCGCAGCTACACAGCCCGGAGGGTCGTTCTTATTTGCTGCGATCTTCATCGCGCTAGGGATTCGAATCTGGGTTAGGTGGGGCTGGGAGGAGCGATTGAGCATCCCGGCCAGCTTCGTTGCAGCGGGGCTCTCTCTGGCTTTGGCCTCGGTTGGCTCTGAGGAAGCGTCGCACCCCCGCGACGACCGCCGACGCACGCCACTTTGACGCGGCTCAGACTAGGCCCGCCCCCGGCGCCGACATTGTTTTTTTCGCCGTCAACCACCTCGGCGGTCCTCAGCGCCACTCGGGGGTCCTCCCCCAGCCTGACCATCCGCTCGCTTCTGCTTTTCGCGCAAAGCAGAAGCGTGGTCGGTCCCAACGCTGAAATCACCACGCGACCAACCGTCGTAGATGCGCCGCACGATCTCGACGTTCTCCTGCGACATCGCCTAGGCAGTATCTCGCGGCAGCAGTTGGTAGCCCAATCTGGTTACTTCTGCTTTCGCGTGAAAGCGACAGTCCTCTAGCGGCACTTCTGCTTTTCGCGCAAGGCAGAAGCGAGGCCTACTCCCGCAGCCCGGCGGCTCCGAGGGCGGCGCAGAGAGCGGCGCTCCGGTGACGGGCACGTTCTGGTTCGACTACGGCCTGCGGAACCGCAAGGTGCTCTCCCTGGACATCTACGGGACGCTCGGGACGTCCCTCCTGTGCCACCCGGACCACCACGTGATCCCCAGCGTCGATGAACTCCTCGGCCTTCATGCTGAACTCGTCGAATGTTTCTATCCACTCGGCAACTAGATCAAGCAATCCTTCGCGTCCGTACCACGTGCCGGGGTCCGGCATCGGCGCGAGCCTGCGGGTAACGAGGTTGTCGTCGAACAGGGCAAGCACCCCAGAGAGGTTGTCCGCCTCCCACGCTTCAAATCCCCGACGCACCACTTCGATGTTCTCTTGCGACATCGCCCGCGCAGTATCTCGCGGGGAGGACAGCGCGGGCAGCCGCCGAGTGGGCTTTCTTAATTGGTCGGCGAACACCCTTCGATGGCTCTCGCCGGGGCGTCGACATGACCATGCCCAAAGCCAAAAAGCCGCCTTGTCGTCCTCTGACGCGGGCATCCCACTGATGCGCTCCTCGATCAGCCCGAGGGACGCACCCTCGCGAGTCCAGCGCGCGATGTCGTTTCGGATGTCCGGCATGAGAGACACCTTCTTGGTAGGAACTAAATTCCGCGCCCCGGTCGTGCCCCAACGTCGTGCCGGACTACGACGAAGTACCTACGTTAGCGCGGCGCGAAAGGCGGCTGCCGGGAGGTTGGGGTGCCTGCGATGGCCTTAGAGGAGTTTGAAGCGGTTGGGCGCCTGAGGGTCGACTCGCGCCCCCCAAGTGGGCGAAGGGCGTTAGAGCAGCACCTGAACTAAGAACACAAGTACGGCGACGAGGTAGGCCCAGCCATACGGTGGCCCTACAACGTTGGGCCACTCGTAAAGGCGTGACAAGATCGCGAGCGCGACGCCGATGATCGCGCCCCAGACGAGGAATGAGCCGAGCGTGAAGCTGAATACGCCCGTCGCCAACCCCAGCACGACCACCACAAACATAAGCAGGACGAGGACTTCAACGCGCGGATGCATACCCACTCCTCGGGCCGAACCGTTTGGCAAGCTCACTCAGGTCACCTCGATGCTTCTATCGCGTCCGCGCGCGCCTTAGACAACAGGGGCTTGATCGGAGTTCTCTCGCATTGAGTTTCGCTGTCGGAAGGCTCCCCCATTCGCCCGCTCTCGGTCACGTTGTGAACGGTCTCCACGTTCTCCTGCGACATCGGCTACGCCGCGCGCCCGACCGCTTCGAGAGCCTGCTCGCGGTCCAGGTAATAGTCGGCCTCGACGATGAGGCCGTCCCGCAGGCGGTGAACGACGGCGAAGGACCGCGTGTAGGGGGCATCCTCTTCGCTCTCGCCGACGATCCGGGTGCAGGCGACGAAGCGGCCATCGCCAACCTCGATCAGTTCATCGAGGTGTACCGCGATCGGCCCGAGCAGGTCGATCAGGCTCTGCATCCGTTCGAGCGCGGCGGGCCGTCCTCGGTAGACACCGGCATCGGGCCAGCCCGGTCCCTCGCGGTAGACAGCATCCTCAGCCCAGAACTGCTCGGTCACCGCCGCCGGACCCGATTCGTTCCAGACCTCATAGGCACGACGGATCGTGTCTGCGTCCTCCCGCGACATCGCCTACTCCGAAAGCCCGGCGGCTTCGAGGGCCTGCCTCTGTTGGGCGAAGGTCCGGAACCGAAAGAGCTTGCCGTCCTGGAACTCGAATAGCCATCCGCTCGGCTGCTCGAACCCAACGTCGCTCTCCTTCCCGCGAAGCTGGACCCGCCCGAGTGCCACAACGAGGTCGTCGGTATCGCGCCACTCGTCGACGACGACCTTCCACTCCTGAGACTCGGTCTCCTGCATCCATCGACGCAGTCCCTTCAACCCCCGGAAGGACTCGCCCTGGTAGCGGCTGATGACCTGGAAGTTCGGATGCAGCATCTCGGCCCGCGAGAAGTCCCGATCCCCTCGGTTCCAGCGTTCGAACCATTCCTGGACGAGCTCCACGTTCTCCCGCGACATCGCCTACTCCCGCAGCCCGGCGGCTTCGAGGACGAGTCGCAGGTGGAGCGGCGAGGCTTAGGGGCGCGCTTCGAGCACCAGATTGAAGGGCGTCTCGGTAGCCCGTCGACGCTGGAGAAGCCGCCCTCCTTGATCACTTCCGCGAGCGTGCTCACCTGCCTGAGCACCGAGCGCGAGGCCGACCTCCTGCGACAGCGACGCCGGCGTGCAGATCACGGTCGAGGCGCCGTAGAAGACACGACCGACCGGGTTCAGGTTCTCCTCGCACCGTGTCGTTCGCGTACGGCTCGACGACCATCCAGGTCCCGTCGGGCTTGAGCGACTCGCGGATGTGCGCAGAAGCGCCGACCGGATCGCCCATGTCGTGCAGGCAGTCGAAGACGCAGACGAGGTCGTAGCCGCCCTCGGGATCGGGGTAGTCCTTGGCGGAGGCGACCTCGAACTTGACCCGGTCGGCCACACCGGCATCGCTCGGCGCGCTCGCGGGCCTGCTCGATCGAGGCCTCGTGGTAGTCGAAGCCGGTGAACTCGCGAGTTCGGGAAGGCCTCGGCCATGATCACCGTCGAGGCGCCGTGGCCGCAGCCGACGTCGGCAACCTTGGCGCCCGCTTCGAGCTTCTCGGTCGACGCCCTTCGAGCGCCGGAATCCACTCGGCGACGAGGTGAGCCCGGTAGCCGGGGCGGAAGAACCGCTCGGTGCCGTGGAAGAGGCGCGGGTCATGCTCGTGCCAGCCCATCCCCTCGCCGCTCTTGAAGGCCTCGAGGATGCGGTCCTCGTCGGCGTAAAGGGAGGCGATCGAGTCGTAGACGCCGAGGACGTAGAACGGGCTGTCCTCGTCGGCGAGCGCCATCGCCTGCTCGTCGGGCAGGGTGTAGCGGTCGCTCTCGGGGTCGTACTCGACGTAACCGCCCGCCGCCTGGTTTCTGAGCCATTCGCGGACCGAGCGTTCCGCGACCCCGGTCCGATCGGCGACCTCCTGCGAGGTGAGCGGCCCCGCGTGGGCCATCGCCTTGTAGAGGCCGAGCTTCTCGCCGATCAGCAACAGCGGGGCGCTGATGATCGCCCCCATGTCGGTGACGGCTTGGCCCATGAAAGCCTCCAGCTTCGCCTCGTCAATCGCGTTCGTAGCCATTCGTTCAACCTCCTTGCGATCCGCCGATGTCGGGCGAGCCTCTCACCCGAGGCTCGTCTGGTCAAGTCGGGGGCTTCTACTCGGGGGCTTCTACTCCGCCAACGGGTCGGGCACGGCGCGAGCAAGCTCACGGCTGCCGTCCGGCCTGATCACGATGCAGCCGACGTGGCCGGGGTTAGTAGACGCCGCCCCCGCCACCACCGCCGCCCGAGGCGACGAGGGCTACCGCGACAATCGCCGCGAGCACCACGAGAACTCCGATTGCGATGAAGACGTTTCGGCTGAGCGCCATTGTGTTCTCCTTTGGTCGGAAAGGGTCGTTCATAGATAAGGACGCCGCGGAGCCTGACTTCTTCCCGTCCGGCAGGACTCGGTTGAGCGGTGCCTGGCTGCGGGGCCGTCGTCCTGACTAGTCCGACTGCTGTCGCGCCAGCGCGTCGGGCACCGCACGCGCGAGAACGCGGCTGCCATCCGGCGTGATCACGCACGCTCCGCAGCAGCCTCGACCTAGGCTGTCACCCAGTGCCCCTCCCCGACCTCCTCCAGCAACTCGATCCGCGCCCTGACATCAGGGGGCGCCAGTTCGAACGGATCTGCAAGTGGTACTTGCGAAGCGCACCGGAGTACCGGCGCAAGTTCAGGCGCGTGTGGCTGTGGTCTGAGTGGCCGGATGCCTGGGCGCCCGACGCCGGGATCGCCCCCGATCGGATGAGCACTCAATCATCCGATCGGGGGGGAACGAACTGACCGACCGAGGGGTTGACCACGTGGGTGCCCACCGTTATCAGAGACATTGAAAGCAGGCCGGACCGGCGCTCGTTGGACTAGGGAGGGCGTCTCGCACAAGCAGACGCACCAAAGTCGCGTCGCACGAGACGAGGAGACGAATCACGCATGGAGTCCATGAGACTTAGCTCAGGCAACTCGAACGGCGGGGTCGGGGTGACTCGGCAGGTGAATCTCTCGATGACCAAGGCGGCGCTCGCGCTCGCGCTCGCGCTGGTGGGCCTCGTGGCCTTCTGGGCATCGGAAGCGGCGGCCAATCCGGCGGCCGTGACCTCGTACTCGGTCGCCAACTCCACCGCGAAGATCAAGCAGATCAAGCATTACTGGACGCCGCAGCGAATGCGTCGCGCGACGCCGTTGACCGCCACCCCCTCTCGTCGGGAGGTGGCCCGTGCGGCGCGCAGGACCGCCGCTGCATCGGCTCGCGGGAAGGCGAAGACGGTCCCACCGACCAGGGGCCGCACCGCATCGAGCAGCGCTGAGGGACCTACCCCGATGGCCAACCTCATCATTGACCCGACCAAGTACCCCTACCGCACGCAGGGCAAGCTCTTCTTCAACCAGGGTGGAGGCAGCTTCGTGTGCTCGGCGACCGTGGTCAACACGCCGACCCAGCGGGTCATCTTCTCGGCTGGGCACTGCGCGGTCGATGAGGGTGCGGTGTCGAGCAACGTCGCGTTCGTCCCCGGGTACCACAACGGCGTCCGCCCGTACGGCACCTTCGTCGCGACGAAGCTCTACTCGATCAACGGCTGGATCCAGAGCGGGAACTTCAGCTACGACATCTCGGCAGCCGTCCTGGGCGGCAGGAGGAAGGTCGCTGCCGTGGTCGGCTCCAGGGGGATCAAGTTCAACCTGGCGCGCCAGCAGAACTTCGTCTCGTTCGGCTACCCGGCGGCACCCCCGTTCAACGGCCAGAATCTGTACAGCTGCCCGAGCCCGTTCCGTGGTCTGGATCCGTCGACCAGCAACCCCCAGACCCAGTGGATCACCTGCAATATGACCGGCGGTTCGAGCGGCGGCGGCTGGATCGTGCAGAACGCCTACCTTAACTCCGTCAACAGCTACGGGTATAAGAGCAAGCCGGGGAGGATGTATGGCCCGTACTTCGGCAGCGCAGCCGTAAACCTCTACAACGGAGTCAAGAACCAGGCGCCGTAGACCGGCAGATCTGGGGAACTGAAACGACCGGCCGCAGAGAGGCTGCCTCTGTTCCGCGAAGGTCCGTAGCCGAGAGAGCTTGCGGTCCTTGAACTCGAACAGCCACCCCCGGTCGTACGGGACGAGGAGAATCGACAGAGCCGCAGGGCTCCCGTCGCGGCTGTGGTCGATGATGAGTTGTCGCTGCCCCGCATCCGGCGATGGAGAACCCCAGCAGCCGCAGTGAGTGCTGCAACGCGCTGAGAATCCGGTGCTCCTCCCTTCCTATCCCAGGGTGTCCAGGCTGACGATCAGGCAGCCGTGATCACGCGCGCTCCCCCGGTTGGCTGAATACTGGCTCGCGGCATGAGATGGACCTCGCACTGGCCGCTTTTACACTCACAGAGGCCGTAGCCGGGCGACGCTGTGATCGAGGATTGTCTTGCCGACCGCATCGCCGGTGGCGGCTAGCCTGGGCAGCGGGCTCAACTTAGCCCTGCCATCCGTGCCCCTCGCCGACCTTCTCCAGCAACTCGATCCCCGGCCCGACATCCGCGGCCGCCAGTTCGAGCGCATCTGCAAGTGGTACTTGCGGAGCGCGCCCGAGTACCGGCGCAAGTTCCGCAAGGTGTGGCTGTGGTCGGAGTGGCCGGATGCCTGGGCGCCTGATGCCGGGATCGACCTGGTCGCCGAGCAGCACGACGGCGGCCTGTGGGCGATCCAGGCGAAGGCGTATGACCCGGGCTACGCGATCAAGAAGCGCTGGCCCAGAGGCACAGCCCGGCGGCTTCGCGGATTCGCGGAGCGCCTCGTGACTTCCTAGCGCACGGCGAGTACATCCCGCCAATCCGCGTCGATCTGGTCCAGGTCGCTGCTCAGAGCATCGAGCGCGCCCGCCCGAGTAGCGAAATCCTCGTAGCGGACATCCCACCACGGCCCCTCGCCGTAGACCGGGTTTCCTCGTTTCCGCGCGGCGATGATGATGCCGCTGGCTCGCCCCGCTTCCTCACCGGAGCCGACGAAGCTGATCTGGAGGTTCCAGATGTTCTCCTGCGACATCGCCCGTGCAGTATCTCGCGAGGGGGAGGGTCGTGAGCGCGGCGCTCCCACCCCTTGTAACGACGACTGGCTTGAACCTAACTGCTTTGTCTGTTCAGGACCAGGGTCCAGGCAATCGCCGCCGCGATCCACGCTATCCACGTCCATGCGCCGTGGCCACCGGCAGTGATGACCACCGCGACGCCCATAACAAGTGCCAGGAAAAGGTATTGGACGGCCCGAGGCATGCGGCAAGCCTACTCCCCAAGCACGGCGGCTTCGAGGGCCTCGGCCCGCCCCCACGGAAGGCGGCGTCGGCAAACAGGAGGGGCCGGACCCAGTCCGACCCCTCCCTTGCGACGCATCTGACGGCTTGGCCGATGTCCGCGCCGTGCCGCGTCGGCGAGTCCTACGCGGGCGGGCAGATGACGATGATGTGGAAGCCGCTGGAGCCGGAGTAGTCCACCTGGTTGCCCGCCGGGTCGTAGTGGCGGACCTCGACGTCTGTCGAATTGTTGCTGGCTTGTTGTTCGACGCTGATCTCGCCGGGCTGTCCGATGCCGGCGGCCGTGTCGCCGTTGGTGGCGACGTAGGCGCAGTCTCGGATGTCGGGCTGGAAGCTGACGATGTACTGACCGGTGCCGAGCCTGCTGGCGCCGGTGGCGTTGCCACGGACGACCGAGGCACCGCCCGAGTTAGCCCTGACGACCGCCCACCGCAGCGAGCGCTGGAAGCCGCTCGCGGGAATGCCGCCGAGATTGCCGGCGTTCGTCGCCTGGTTCGCGTTGTTGGCGTGGCTTGCGCTCGGCACCGTGCCGAGCGTCGACTCATTGATGTCGGCACCGGTCAGCGAGTTGTTAAGGACGTTGGCGCCGGTGACCGCGTCTTGGCCGAGCTTTTGGTGATTGACGGCCCGGTCTGCGAGGTCGAAGCTGCTCACCGAGCCGGGAACCAGGTTGGCGTGCTTTCCGGCCGGCGGGTTGTGCCCGGAGACCGTGCCGGGGCCGATCTGGCTGTTGGAGGAGACGACGAACGACGCCAACGCCGTCCCCCCTCCGAGGACCAGGAACGCGAGAATCGTGACCATCACGTTGGCGTACGTCAGGTGAGAACGAATCCATTGACGCATGTGAAAGACCTCCCTTGTGTTGGGCGGAGGCCAGGTGCGTCGGCGAGTCCGTTGGGCCTGTCGGCGATTCGGCGATCCGCCGATGTAAGGCAACCCTGTTCGAGTCGATTAAACCGCTGCTAAAGCGCCTACTCCCGCAGCCCGGCGGCTTCGAGGGCTTGCGCCCTGTCTCGGAACATCCGCTGCCGGACTGCCTGTCCGCCTCGGATGGTCCAGACGCTGAAGATCTCTTCGGAGACCTCGACGCGGCTGGCCTTGCCGCGACCACGCTGCCAGCCTTCGGCCAGGACATCATCGCCGAGATCGATGAGCTGGCGCAGTTCGAAGCTGAAGTCGTCCCATTCGCCGATCCACCTCGCCAGCGATTTGCGGACGCCTTGATGTCCCCGCGAGAGGCCGGAGCCGGGTTCGCCGGAGGCGGAGATGTCTGGCGGCGCGTACCACTCAATATCGGCGTCGATTCGTGCGAACACCGCTTCATAGTCGCCCCGCAACCAATCCTCATAGATCGCCCGTACCACCTCGAGGTTCTCCCGCGACATCGCCCGGGCAGTATCTCGCGATGAAGGCCCGCCGAAGCGGGCCTCCGTCAGAGGTTGGATGCAGTTTGGCCTCAGCGCGTGAGGTCGAAGTGCGCCTTCTCGAACCGGGGGCTGCGGGTGTTGTGGACGATCGCCCTAGCAGCCCGCGAAAAATACCTATAAATAGCTTAAACAAGGGGTGTAGCTAGTGGCTGAAGTTGCGGGACAGGTCACCCCACGCAAGCGGACACGTCCTACTGCTCCGAGCTCAGCGCTTCTGCTTTCACGCGACAGCAGAAGTCGTTCCTACACGCGCTCGGTCAGTACACGGCCCGCAGGGCGCCCGTTGTTCCGGGCGCCTGAGACTACGCGCGTGTCGTCCTGAGCCGGGCGCAGGATTACTACCTCGGCGGGAGTCTGCTGGAGGAGCCACACTAGGTCGTCTCCGGAGAATCCGGTGCGTGGAAGCGCGGTCGCAGGAACAACCACGCGGTCGAATTCCTCCTCCTCCAGGAGCCGAAGCAGCGCGTGTCGGTACGAGCGCCCGCGCTCGATCCGGGAATCGACTGGGACTCCCTGGGCTGTTGCCCTTTGTTCAATCGCCTCGAGGAGAGGCATCGATTTCGATGCCTGCTTGGGCAGGGCGGCGTCGAGCGGCATGTACCTCGGAACGACCGCCAGGTAGGCGGGCATGAGGACAGCGTCCTCGGCTCGCGCTAGGCGAAGCGCGGCGTCCAGCGCCCGCCGGGAGATCGACTGGCCGGCGAACGGCAGCAGAATCTGGTGTGTCCTCGTCGGTGATGAGCCAGTCAGGTGGCCGCGGGCGAACAGGAAGCCGGCGATGCCGGCGACGACGAGGCCGATCGCGATCAGGATCGCCTCGAGCGGGCTCACGTGTCCTCCTCGTCGGGCTGGCCGCGGTAGGCCACGATGCGCACGTCGACGCCGCGCGGCGTAGCCCTGATCAGCTTTTGCGGCAGCGGCTCGCGCAGCCTCTGCCACCACCTCGGCGGATCGGACTCGCCGACGAAGATGTAGGTGATGCCGCGCTCGCGGACCACCTCAGCGGTGGCGTCCACGATGTCGTCGCTCTCTTCGACGAGCACCGTGGCACCCAGCACCGAGGCGAGGCGCTTCAGTGCGCGGAGCTGCTTCTCCTTGCGGTCCGTCATCCGCTCCTGGGGCCGCTTGACCCAGAGCAGGTCGAGATCGGTTCCCAGGCGCTGGGAGGAGCGCCATGCGCGACGGACCAGGCGCTGGGAGCTTCGCCGCGGGCGGACGAGCGCGAGGATCCGCTCGCCAACCGCCTTCGGGACGTCGTCCTCAAGGCGCTCCTCGCGACGGGAGGGCGACTCGACGGTCTCGACGACCAGCCGCTTCGACTCGACTTCCTCGGCGACCTCGCGGAGCGCCATCTCACGTAACGCGGCGAGGTTCTCGACGCGGAAGAAGTTCTCGAGCGCCGACTGGATGTTCTGTCCCGGATACACCTTGCCGGCGCGGAGACGCTCGATCAGGTCCTCCGGGGTGAAGTCTATGAGCACGACCTCGTCGGCGGTGCCGAGCACCGAGTCTGGGAACGTCTCCCGCACGGTCACTCCCGTGAGCTCGGACACCTGGTCGTTCAGCGACTCGAGATGCTGGACATTCACGGTCGAGAACACGTCGATTCCCGCATCCAGGACCTCCACGATGTCCTCGAACCGCTTCTCATGCTCGACGCCGGGGGCGTTGGTGTGCGCGAGCTCGTCGATCAGCGCCAGCTCCGGACGCCGGTCGATGATCGCGGGCAGGTCCATCTCCTCGAGGGTCGTGTCGCGGTAGGTGACCTTCCTTCGCGGGACGACCGCGAGGCCGCGTGCCTGAGCGGCGGTCTCGGGACGGTCATGTGGCTCGAGGTAGCCAATGACAACATCGCGTCCCGCCTCGGACTCGGACCTTCCCTCCTGGAGCATCCGGTAGGTCTTGCCGACCCCGGCGGCCATGCCGAGGAAGATCTTGTAGCGGCCCCTCTGACCGCCGGGGGAAGCGGCCTCGGCCGCCATTGGAGCTGCACCCTCCTCAATCATGGGTCGCCGCCGGAGGTCATGTTCGCAGCCGCGAGGCGCAGCAGGCTGCTCACCGCCTCCGGATCCGGATCGGCGTAGAGGGGGCTGGCCGCATCGATCAGGAGCCAGTTCAGAATGGCCACCCCTCCAGGCCTCAGGAGCTCGTCGGAGAGCAGCCTCCGCTGCAGGGCCTCCAGCACCGCGCGCGATCGACACAGATCGGCACGAGGCCTGATCGTCGAGCTGAGCCCCGCGGGGCCCCTCGGCGTGGCGATGAGCGTTTCGAGGCCTTTCGCGAGCCGTTTCCTCGAACGCTCGCTCGTCAGCTGGGCACCCCGCCGGGAGAGCAGCTCGGAGGCAGCGGGATCAGCGCCCGCGGCCAGCTGCCGATCGAGCTCCGCGGAGTGCGCGATCGCGCGCCAGCGAACCGGAAGCCTCAATCGCGGCCATGCGATCCGTCCGCGCGCGGTCGGGGCGGGGACGGCACCTCCGCGTGCGAGGTGGGTGCGCCATCACGCCCCCAGAAGGTTGTGAACGACGAGGTCGATCAGCTTGATGCCGATGAACGGCACGATCAGCCCGCCGAGGCCGTAGATCAGCATGTTGCGTCGCAGCAGCGCCGTGGCGCCGATCGGGCGGTACCTGACCCCGCGCAGCGAGAGCGGGATCAGCAGCGGAATGATCAGCGCGTTGAAGATGACCGCCGACAGAATCGCCGACTCGGGGGTGCCGAGCGACATGATGTTGAGCGCGTTGAGGGGGCCCTTGTGCCCGGCGGTCGCGTAGGTGGCGACGAAGATCGCCGGCAGGATCGCGAAGTACTTGGCGACGTCGTTGGCGATCGAGAAGGTCGTCAGCGCCCCTCGGGTGATCAGGAGCTGCTTGCCGACCTCCACGATCTCGATCAGCTTCGTGGGGTTGGAGTCGAGGTCGACCATGTTGCCGGCCTCGCGCGCGGCCTGGGTGCCGGTGTTCATGGTCACGCCCACGTCCGCCTGCGCGAGCGCCGGGGCGTCGTTGGTCCCGTCGCCCGTCATCGCGATCAGCCGGCCGTCCGCCTGCTGCTCCTTGATCAGATCGAGCTTGCGCTCCGGTGTCGCCTCGGCGAGGAAGTCGTCGACGCCCGACTCCTCCGCGATCTTCGCGGCGGTGAGGCGATTGTCGCCGGTGATCATGATGGTGCGGATGCCCATTGCCCGCAGGTGGTCGAAGCGGGTCCGGATGCCCTCCTTGACGATGTCCTTGAGATAGATGACGCCGAGGACCTGGTTGTCGCGCGCGACAACCAGCGGCGTGCCACCGTCGCGACCGATGCGATCCAGGTCTTCCTGGAGCTGCGGCGGCGCGTTTCCGCCCTCCGCCGTCACCCAGGACTTGATCGCATCTCCCGCGCCCTTGCGCAGACGGGTGCCGTTGAAGTCCACGCCGCTCATCCGCGTCTCGGCGGTGAAGGGCACGAAGGTCGGCTCGTGTCCCTGGAAATCGTGCTCGCGGATCCCGAACTGCTTGGCCAGGACCACGATCGACCGTCCCTCCGGGGTCTCGTCGGCGAGCGAGGACATCTGCGCCGCCTCGGCGAGCTCGGGCTCGGTGACCCCGGGCATCGGGATGAACTCGGTGGCTTCGCGATTGCCCAGGGTGATGGTCCCGGTCTTGTCGAGGAGGAGCACGTCGACGTCGCCGGACGCCTCGACGGCGCGGCCGGAGAGGGCGAGGACGTTGCGCCGCACCAGACCGGTCCATCCCGGCGATCCCGATCGCCGACAGAAGCGCGCCGATCGTCGTCGGGATCAATGCGACCAGGAGCGCAATCAGCGTCGTGACCGAGACGTCGGTGCCTGCGAACGTGGCAAACGGCCGCAGCGACATGATCACGAACATGAAGACCAGTGTCAGTGCGGCGAGCAGGATCCCGAGGGCGATCTCATTGGGTGTCTTGCGACGCTCCGCTCCCTCGACCAGCGCGATCATCCGGTCCAGGAACGACTTTCCGGGCTCCTGCGTGATCTCGACGACGATCCGGTCCGAAAGCACACGCGTGCCGCCGGTGACCGCGCTTCGGTCACCCCCGCCTCGCGGATCACCGGCGCCGACTCGCCGGTGATCGCCGACTCGTCCACCGAGGCGATGCCCTCGATCACCGTTCCGTCGCCGGGGATCACCTCGCCGGCCTCGACGACGACCACATCGCCCCGGACGAGCTCCGACGACGGCTTCGTCGTCCCGTCGCGGAGCTTCGCGACGGTCTCCGTGCGCATCGCCCGCAGGGAATCGGCCTGAGCCTTGCCGCGGCCCTCCGCGAGCGCCTCCGCCGCATTGGCGAACACGACCGTCAGCCACAGCCAGATCGCGACGCTGAACGTAAACCAGGCGGGCTCGTTTCCGCCCCGAGGGGCGGCCGCCGAAGACCTGGATCAGCCAGGCCACCGTCGTGATGGCCGCCCCGATCTCGACGACGAACATCACCGGATTGCGAATCTGGACTCGCGGATCGAGCTTGATCACGGAGCCCCAAAGAGCCGGAACCAGCAGCTCGCGATCGAACAGGGAGCGGGGTTGGTTCTCAGTCATGTCGTTGGTGCCTCCTTGTCGAGCGCGAGATTGAGCTCAAGCACATTCACGCCCGGCTCGCCGAACAGACCGAGGAAGCGGCCGTCGGTGTTGTCGTCGATGAGGCTCTGCACCTGGGACAGCGGTAGGTGGCGAACCGCGGCGATCCTGTGAGCCTGGATCTCGGCGTTCGCCTTCGAGATCTGCGGGTCGACTCCGGACGCCGACTGCGTGATCGCGTCGACCGGGACGTCAGCCGCAGTAAGGCCCGGGTCGTAACGGCCCTCGAGCTTCAGATACGCATCGAGATTCGCCTTCACCGCGTCGCGGGTGTCCTTCTGGTTCGGCCCGAGGTTGCTGAAGAAGGTGACCGACGGGTTGTAGTTCGTCTGCGAGGGCCGCGGCTGGAAGTAGCGAGGGTCGGGAACCCGCTGCGAACTTCGGCCCGTGCTTGGCCCCGCTCGGGACCACCTTGCGGAAGTCCTGCGCGATCAGCTTGGAGCCGACGACCTGGCCGTTATCCGTGATCTTCGAGCCGCTGGAGTTGCCAGGAAACAGAATCTGCGCTACGCCCGGTCATCGCCAGGGGGTACGCCAGCCCGAAGACAACGGTGCAGAAGACGACCGCGATCACGGAGGTGAGGAGGTCGCGCCGCATCAGAACAGCCTCGTGGTCAGGCTCTGCACGATGGGTCCGAGCAGGAGCGCGGGGAAGAAGGTCAGCGCGCCGACGAGGATGATCACTCCGATCAGTAGGGCGACGAAGGTCGGGTTGTCGGTGCGCATCGTGCCCGGGCCGGCCGGGGCGATCTTCTTGGTGGCAAGGGACCCGGCGATCGCGAGCACGAAGAGAATCGGGATGAAGCGGGCGGTGATCATCGTGAGGCCGCCGATCAGGTCGGCGAACGTGATTCCGTAGGAGTGGGCGTTGCCCGGGGCGTCCGGCTGGACGAATCCGGTGTAGCCGGCGAACGCCGAGCCGTTGTTGTTCGCCTGCGACATGTAGGCGTAGAGCGTCTCCGAGAATCCCTGCGGACCGCTCTTGACGAACAGCGACGGCGAGCCGTACTTGGTGCCGATCGCCACGGCGGTCGTCACGAGCACGGCGAGCGGCGTGTAGAGGGCGCCCAGCGAGGCGAGCTTGATCTCCCGCGCCTGGATCTTCTTGCCCAGGTACTCGGGCGTTCGCCCGACCATCAGCCCGCCGATGAAGACGGCGATGATCACGAACAGGAGCATCGAGTACATGCCCGTGCCCACGCCGCCGAAGATCACCTCGCTCATCCCGAGCCCCGACATCGGGCACCGCCCCGCCGAGGCCGGTGAGGGACTCCATGGCGCCGTTGACGGAGCCGTTGGAGGTGACGGTCGTCGTCGATGCCCAGAGCGCGGACTGCGCGATCCCGTTGCGCTGCTCCTTGCCCTCCAGGTTGCCGCCGGTCGAGTCAACGAGAGCGGTGGTCGGGCTCCCCGCCTTGTGCTCGGCCGGCGTGCCGTGCTGCTCGGCCGGATAGATCACGGCCACCAGCGCTACCCAGACGATCAGCATCGTCGCGAAGATCGCCCAGCCCTGGCGCGTGCGCCCGACCATGCGCCCGTACGTGTAGGCGAGCGCCGCCGGGATCAGGATGATCGACAGGACCTCGACGAAGTTCGAGAGCGTCGTGGGGTTCTCGAACGGCATCGAGGAGTTGACGTTGAAGAAGCCGCCGCCGTTGGTCCCGAGCTGCTTGATCGCGATCTGGGAGGCGACCGGGCCGAGCGCGAGGGTCTGGTTGGCGCCCTCGAGCGTGCGTCGCGGTCACCGTGCCGGTCAGGGTCTGCAGGGCTCCCTGGGAGACGAGGATCAGGGCGACGACGATCGACAGCGGCAGGAGCACGTAGTAGAGGCTGCGGACCAGGTCCTGCCAGAAGTTGCCGAGCCCCTCGCCGCCTGCGGGAGATGATCCCGCTGGTCAGCGCCAGGAAGGCGCAGATCCCGACCGCCGGGGTGACGAAGTTCTCGACCGTCAGTCCGGCCATCTGCGCGAAGTAGCTGAGCGTCGTCTCGCCGCCGTAGTACTGCCAGTTCGTGTTGGTGACGAACGAGGAGGCGGTGTTGAAGCTCACGTCCCACGGCCCCGAGTGGAAGCCGGCCGGGTTGAACGGCTGGATCCCCTGGGTGCGCAGGATCAGGTAGAGCGCGAGCCAGGAGAAGAGCGAGAAGGCGATGAGGTTGCGGGCGTAGACCTTCCAGTTCTGCTGGTCATTCGGGTTGACCCGGAGGATCCGGTAGGTGATGCGCTCGATCGGGGCGATCACCGGCGTCAGGGGGACCCGCTCGTTGCGGAAGACGTGCGCCATGTAGGCCCCGAGCGGCCGCGTCAGCGCGATGACGACGACGACGAAAATCCCGAGCTGGAGCCATCCCTGGGCCACGTGGAAGCTCCCTACAGCCTCTCTCCGCGGATCAGCGCGTACACGAGGTAGGCGCAGACGAGGAGCCCGACGATCAGACCGAAGAGATCCGCTCCGCTCATCAGATTCGGTCGATGAGCTCGATCGCCCAGAACAGGAGGACGAAGATGACGACGGCGACCGCGACCGCCACGACGTCGGCGACCGGCGTGCCACCGCCGCCGAACACGCTTGCGACCACGGCCCAGCCCATCACTCGGGCTCCCCGAAGCGAAGCGCCCGGTAGGTCCGCGAGAGAGCGCGCGCGAGCTCGTCCCGCGACGACGGCTCATAGAGCGGGCTCCGGGCGTCGATCAACAGCAGTCGCGCGAGCGCGACTCCCCGCGGATCGCAGGCGTCGTCGGTTCGGAGCTCGGCGATCACGCTCTGCAGCTCCGGGCCGACTGCGAGGATCGCCGACCGCTCGAGCGGGACCTTGGCGCTCAGGCCGTGCGGCCTGCCGGCGTCCCGCCAGGCGCTCTCCAGGCCATCGGCCAACCTCGCCCTGGAGCGCGGCATCGACAGCCGGTGAGCGTGCAGCATCAGCGACTGGTTGGCGAGTGGTTCCGCGCCGGCGGCGAGCTCCTCGTCGAGATGGCGGCCCTGGAGGCGCTCGCGGGCCCAAGAGGCGAGGCTTCGACGCTTCGCTAGGCGGTGAGGAATGCGGGTGGTGGCGGCGGTTGCAGACACACCACCAGGGTTCCGTGGCGATATGGAGGCGGAATCAAGGTTTCCGCCCCCGCCATCAAGATTTCGTAAAGGTCAGTCGAGGAACCGGTACCCGATGCTTGAGCCCGCCGGCGTTCCGCTTTTCGTTCCACCCAGGTGCCTGCCCGTGATTTAGGGGAAATCGGGGCCGGAAGTTTCCAGGCCGCTATCCCGTATCCCGTCATACGGATGGGGACAGCACAAACGTCCGGGTTCGGGCACTCCGCGCCGTCGCCCGGGTGCTCCGCCGCGCAGGTATCGGTACCTGACAGCTTCACTACGGCTGCCGCAAGCCGTCTGCCCCGCGAGACGTAACCGCTCTGGTGTCAGAGGACAACCTGTGAACCGATGATTACGGTGCGGTCTCTTGGCAGTCTGAAGGCGTCGACTGGGCTCGCCGCGTTGCGGGCCATCGCGATGAAAAGCCTCTTGCCCAAAAGGCGCAACGGCGGGGCGTCCGTAGGCGTGATCGTGATCCGTGAGAGGAAGTATTTGGCGTGCTCGAGGTCCAGGTTCTTTTCGAGCAGGCCCTGCTTGCGACAGAGCTGCAACAACACTGGGACGTTGAGCTTTTCGTGGTAGCCGATCCTGAGGGTCACGCACCAGACCGTGAACTCACCGCCGAGCCGCTCGACGGTGAATCGCTCGTCGTTGTCGACCCGCGGGATGCTGACCTGATCAATGGAGACGGTCAGGACCCGCTGGTGAAAGGTATTCGTGTACTCGACCTCGGCCCGAAGAGCGAGCGGCGTGGTCTCCGTGGTCCGGTCGAGGAAGACGCTGACCCCCGGCGCCCGCACCACGGGAGGGTCCCTGGCCGGGAGCCCGTCGAGGAACTCCACCAGAGATCCCTCCTGGGCCGTGCGGTTGCGGGTGACGATCACCTGTCCTCGTCGCCAGGTGAGCATCACGATCGACAGCACCAGCGCGATCGCCAGCGAGAGCCAGGCGCCGTTCTCGATCTTGGCGATGTTGGCGCTGAAGAACGCGACCTCGACAGTCAGGAACAGGACCGCAATGGGGACGAGCCTGCGCTTCGTGGTGCCCCAGAGAAACCGGGCAACGGCCAGGAAGAGCACCGTGTTGAGGATGAAGGTTCCGGTGACGGCGACGCCGTAGATGTCCCCCAGCCTGGCCGCGGATTGAAAGACGAGCGTCAGCGCGACAACCCCGATGCATAGTCCCCAGTTGACGATCGGAACGTAGATCTGGCCCTCGAGCTTGGAGGGGTGGCGGATCGCGAGGCGCGGCAGGAAGCCAATCTGGACCGCCTGCCTTGCCACCGAGAACGAGCCCGAGATCGCCGCCTGCGAAGCGATGATCGTCGCCGCGGTCGCCAAGAAGAGCATCGGATACTGGGCCCAACCGGGGGCCATCAGGTAGAACGGGTTTCGCGCGGCGCTCGGGTCATGGAGGATGAGCACGCCCTGGCCAAGGTAGTTGAGCATCAGGGCAGGCAGGGCGACCGCGAACCAGCCGAGCCGGATCGGCGCGGCGCCGAAGTGCCCGCGGTCGGCGTAAAGGGCCTCGGCCCCGGTCACGGCCAGAACGACGCCGCCGAGGGTCAGAAAGCCGGCGACGCCGTTGTCGACGAGGAACCGTGCCCCCCAGGTGGGTGATAGCGCCTGAAGCACCGCGGGGTCCTTGACGACCTCGTTGAGGCCCAGGAGCCCGATCGCGACGAACCAGACCAGGATCACCGGGCCGAACAGCCAGCCGATCGTGCCCGACCCATACCGCTGGAGGAAGAACAGCCCGATCAGGATGCCAACCGATAGGGGCACGATCAGGTGCGCGAGCCCCGGCGCCGCGACCTTCAGCCCCTGGAGCGAGCCGAGGACGGAGATCGCCGGGGTGATGATCCCGTCGCCGAAGAACAGCGCCGCGCCGAAGATACCGAGCGTCACCAGCGCCGTTCTGTAGGCGACCTTGTGGCGCTGGAGCAGTGACGCGAGCGCCATGATCCCGCCGTCGCCGCGGTTGTGGGCGCGCATGATGAAGCCCGCGTACTTGATCGAGACGACGATCATCAAGGCCCAGAAGATCAGCGAGACGACCCCGAATACGCCGGCTGGCGTCGCCTGGGCGGCGTCCCCATGGCTGGTGAAGATCACCTGCTCGGTGTAGAGCGGGCTCGTTCCGATATCGCCGTAGACGACGCCTAGGGCACCGAGCGCGAGCACCGCCCTGCCGGCATCCGCAACTACATCTCGATCGGAGTCGGCCAGGGCCTGAAAGCGCCTTTGAACCGCAGCCGACCTCTCCTCGGCGGCGGCCGCCGGCGGCCTGAAGTAGCCAAGCTTGTGCGCAGCTTCGTGCAAGCTCCGCCGTCGCTTGCCCGCGCGAGATTGCTCCTCGGTCTCGGGAGGCGCCTTCACACGTACCTTGTGTGCCGCGTCGTGGCGCCTCGTCTGCCCGCTGGGCCGGCGTCGCTCACCCTAGTGCTGAGCTTCGTGCAGCCGGCAGATGACGGTCGCCATCGGCGCAAAACACGATTGCGTTCACGCCATACAGCGGCCGGAGCGCATATAGCACCAAGGTCGACTCGTGCCAGAGGCGATCGAGGGCGCCCGCTCCACGTCTATGGGGCATGTATAGCGGACTGCACGGGTGGGTCAATAGGCGCCACCCGAGCACCAGCCCGCGCGGCTCAACCGCCTCCACGGAAAGCAGGCTGAGGATGATCTCGATCAGCACCGGCTTCGCCACCCTCACGGCGTCGTGGTCAATCGGTGCTGCGCTGGTGGGTACCCCGGGACGCGCCTTTTCGGTCAGGACTCGCTCGAAGTTACGCGAAAGACGGCGTCGCTCGCGTGGATCGACCAGCTGTGCTTGGCGCAGCGCCAATCCACGGTCGCCGGGTCGCTCTACGCCGCAGGCGATCGCGCCGTCGAGCCAGGGACGCCGGAGCCGCGTGCGAAGGCGCAGGAGAAGACCGCGCGGCGCACGCGTGCGCGGTGGGAAGAGGGTGCTCGCGCGGACATCCGCCGCGGCTCCCAAGGCAGCGGAACTCGCCACCTCATCATCGTCGAGCGCCGCACGTTAAGCGCGCGTGGAGATTCCTCCGCAGGGCGTATAGATTTCGTAAAGGATGGCGTTGCCTCCAGCCCACGCCGCCTCGCGCCCGCTCTCTCGCCGCTCAATCGCCACGCCCGTACGGTGCCGTTCGCGGCGCGCTCATCGTCGACCCAGGCGACCGATCGGAGGCTGACCCCGACGCACCTCCTGCCCCTGCCGGCTACCGGGCCGACTCGATCAGACCGTAGTGACCGTCGTAGCGCATGTAGATCACGTTGCCGCGGCCGCTCGCGGCATCGGTGAAGTACATGAACCGATGGTTGAGGATGTTCATCTCCGCTACCGCGTCCTCGAGTCTGGTCGGCCCGCTCATCCGGCTCTCCTCGTGGACGATCCCAGCGCTCTCGCCCGACCAGCCGATCCCACTCGGTCCGATAACGCCGAGTCGGCCGTCGTCGCGGTGGTACGCGACCGCGTCGGCGCCGGTCTCGCGCTCGATGAACAGATAGAAGTCGTGATCGAGGAACTCCATCTCTTCGGCGGCCTGGGCGGGGGTGAGCGGGTCGGTGGCGAAGGTCTTGCGGCGGACTATCTCCCGCTCCTCCGGCGCTCGCGGGAAGTAGTCAGGACGGTCGGTGGCGGAGCTGGAATGCCGCCACTCGCCCGCCTTGCGCTCGGTCGGACGGCGGGCCCGGTCGGTGCGACGGTCGACGAAGCTCCGCAGCTGCCGCTCGAGCCGCTCAGTGAGGCTGTTGACCGCTGCGATCGGGTCGATGTCGGCGACCTTCGCCCGGATCATCGGGCCATTCAGATCGATCTCGCCCTCGGCCTGGGCGGAGCGCTCGATCCGCGGGTTCGCTTCCTCGACGAGCACCACTCGAGCACCGAGGACCGGGATCTCGACGAGTCGGTCCAGCGCCCCGACCTTCTCCTCCGCGTACTCGCGCGCCGCACCCGGAACGTCGCCTCTCATCGTCACCTCTACCTGAATCATCCCTCCGACTACCTCCTTACCTCGTCGCTGCTCAGCTTCAACAGGATCGAGCAGAGGCTCGGCGGCCGATCGCCAGAGCATCGGCCGCCGGATGGCACCACTCGGGTCGCTCTCCATCGGCGACGGGGACATCCTTGCAGCGGCCAGGAGGCCCAGGCAGCTCGTGCACAGGCAGGGTCATGGGTAGATGGCCGGCCGCTGCTCCTCAAGCTTCATCGGTCCCAACTCTACGCCCGAGCCCCGCCGCGGCAGCATAGGTGCCCGCCCAGGCGCTCAACTGGCTGCACCGCTATCCGCGCCTCTATTCGCTACGCCTCCTTTCGCGTTCGGTTGCGGACCCGAATCGCATAGGCTCCAGGCCGTAACGCGCCGGGGAGCGCTCGGCAGACCGATCGGCGGGCGCAGGGTTTGACGGGGAAGGAGAGGGCATGAACAAGGATGTGGATCGGATTCGGTGCCGCCGCGCCCGGGCTGTCCTTGGCGCGATCGCGTGCGCAGCGGTCGCGATCGGCCTGAGCGCCGCGCCATCCGGCGCCGCAGCCAACGGCCCGGCGGGCGACTGCCAGCCGTTCGCGAGCAAGCCCTGTCTGCTGCCCTTCCCCAACGACCTGTTCACGAAGCCCACGAAGGGGAGCAAGACGGGTCTGCGGGTGGATCTTCCCCAGGCGGCGATGCCGACGAACCAGGATGGCGCACAGATCGACGTCGGCCCGTACGACCGAAACGACGGCTTCAGCCCCGGAAGCGCAATCGTGGTCCGCGTTCCCGGCCTCGACAACGCGAAGGCCCTGAGCGCGACCGACCCGGTGCCGCTCACCAACATGTCGAAGACCTTCAAGAAGAACGCGCCGATCGTGCTCATCGACGCGAAGACCGGCAAGCGGCAGCTGATCTGGGTCGAGATCGACTCCAACGCGGCCAGCGCGCGGGACACCACGCTGCTGATCCACCCCGGAACGAACCTGGATTACGGACACCGCTACATCGTCGCCATGCGTAACCTCAAGAACGCCGGCGGCGAGGTGCTCGAGGCTCCGAGCTGGTTCGCGAAGCTTCGCGACGGAAAGAAGCTGCCGGCCGACGAGCGCTCGCAGAAGTCGCGCTACCAGTCCATCTTCAGGGCGCTGAAGAAGGCCGGCATCAATCGCGGCAACCTGTACGAGGCGTGGGACTTCACGGTGGGCAGCCGCAAGAGCCTCACCAAGAGCGTTCTCCACATCCGCAACGCCGCCTTCCGTGGACTCGGCGACACCAACCTCGCCGACGGCAAGGTCGACGGACACGCGCCCGCCTTCCACGTCGACAACGTCGACCAGAACCCGGCGGCCGGGATCGCCGAGTACGTGACCGGGACCTTCCGCGTTCCCTGCTACCTCAAGGCGGACGGTTGCCCAACCGGCTCGGACTTCAACTACTCCTCCGGCAAGCGCTACGCGGCACCGCAGCACGAGCCCGGCAACGTGGCGAAGCCGAACTTCTACTGCATCGTTCCGAAGGCGGCGACCCCTGCGAATCCCGGTCGCGGCTCCCTGTATGGCCACGGACTGCTGCTATCGGGGACGCAGATCACGTTTGACTACATCGAGGCGTTCGCGCGGGAGCACAACTTCGTCATCTGCGCCACCGATTGGTGGGGCATGTCGAGCGCGGACGTCCCGTACGACATCTCGGCGCTCTCGGACCTGAACAAGTTCCCGCCGGTCGTCGATCGGCTCCAGCAGGGCTTCCTCAACACCCTGTTCCTTTCCCGGCTGCTGCGAACCCCCGACGGGCTGGTCTCCGACCCGGCGTTCCAGAAGAATGGCAAGCCGCTGATCGACACGTCGAGCACCTACTACTACGGCAACAGCCAGGGCGGCATCCTTGGCGGGGCGCTGACCGCGGTCGCCCCCGACTTCACCCATTCCGTCCTGGGCGCCACCGGAATGGACTTCGGCGGGCTACTGCTCCAGCGGAGCACGGATTTCACCGCCTACGCCACCTTCCTCTACGGGCAGGCGGGGACCGGGGGCTACCCGGACACCTCGATCCACCCGCTGCTCCTCTCCCTGGTGGAGCAGCTGTGGCAACGCGGCGAGGCGGTTGGTTACGCAGCTCGCATGACCTCGGACCCGCTCCGCAACACGCCGGCGCACGAGGTATTGATGGAGACCGCGTACGGCGACTTCGAGGTCAGCCAGTACGCGGCATCCGTCGAGGCACGGACGATCGGGGCGAAGGCCCACGAGCCGGCGCTAAACATCCCGCCCCGAAACCAGGACCGCAATCTGTTCTACAAGATCCCGGCGATCCCGAGCTACCCCTACGATGGCTCGGGAATCGTGATCTGGGACACGGGCCCGAGGCTGGTGCAGCCGCCGCCAATCACCAACACGGCGCCGATCGCCAGCGACGTGCCGCCCCTCAATCTGAACCCCCACACTGATCCGCGGAACACGCCGGCGGCACGCACCCAGATGTCGGCCTTCCTGAGGCCGAACGGGAAGATCGTCGATACCTGCCACGGCGATCCCTGCCACGCGATCCACTACACGCCCTGAGCCAGGGTGCCCGGTAAGCGGACTCGGCTGGCGAAGCTGGTCATCCGCCGGCAGCGCGTCGGGATCGGAGCACGACCAGCGACCACATCTAGGCGGCTCGCTTAGTCTCGCCCCTGTCCGAGCGCCTGCAGCAGCCGCCTGGCCGCCTTCGGCGCGTAGTCGCGGGCGTTGTTGTTGAACATCGTGGACCTCCCTTGCCTCGTCGGCGAGGACGCGGGCGCGGTCGGCGATCTCCTCGAGTTCGTCGTCGGGGTAGTCGTAGTCGAAGCGCTCGGCGACTGTGCGTCCGTGCAGATAGCCGTCAAGGTTGCGCCCGTGGCAGCGCAGGTAGGCAAGGCGACCATCGGTGACCGCGTCGAGCGGCGGCAGGAGCGTGAAGTGCTCGCCACGCGGCGAGTCCACGCCCACGAACGCGGCGCCGTGCTCGCGAAGGTAGTCGAGCGTTCCCGCACGACGATCGCCTTGGACCCAGCCCCGGTTACGAAACTCGATCGCCACCGGCTCGAGCTCGTCGAGGACCTGGTCAAGCTCGGAGAGGTCGTTGCGACGCGGGCTAAAGCCGGGCGTGAGCTGCAAGAGGAAGGCGCCGCGTTTGCCGGCCTCGGCGAGCGGTTGCGTGGCCTCGCGCATCCGCCGGGCCAGCTCGCGTTCCAGGTCCGAATTCCGGACGAGATGCCCACGCTCGTCGAGCTCGCACGCCCCGCGCAGGTCGGCGGGGAGGGCGTCGGGCTCGGTTACGTGGTGGGAGAGGTAGCGGTGGAGCTTTACGTCGAAGAGAAAGCCGTCAGGGGTGCGCTTTGCCCAAAGCTCGGCCTGGCGCTCGGCGGGCACGGCGTAGAAGCTCGAGTTCAGCTCTACGCAGTCAAAGCGCTCGGCGTAATAGGCAAGGCGCTCGGCCGCTGAGAGCCGCTGCGGGTACCAGTGCTCAAGGAAGCCGGGATCGGTCCAGCTTGAGGTGCCGACGCGGATGTCGCCCATGGTCCAAGGATGGCGCCGAGTGCGGCGGGGTACGCCGACCGTGCCAACGCGAAACCGCTATATAGCCTGGCCGACCCAGACTTTCTCCCGGCGACGCAGATTCCTAACCGAAGCCGTGTCCCGGCTACCGCCTTCCCGCAGAAGGGGGCAGTCCACACGTTGCGGCGTAGGCGGCGGCCTACTGCCGCAGCCCGGCGGCTTCGAGGGCTTCCTGCTGATTGCTGAAGCTCCGGAACCTCAGGATCTTCCCGTCGCGAACCTCAGCGATCCAAGCCGCTGGTTGGTCAAGGGCAACGCCGCTTTCGCGACCCCGAGCAAAGGCGCGTCCCGGGACGAGTATTCGGCCGCGAACGTCGCGGAACTCGTCAGGCTCGATGCGGAACTCCGCCCAGGTTGCATCGATGTCCGTCCAGAACTGCTCGTTGCCACTCAGACCGCGATAGACCGTTCCCTCCAAGCCACCGACGAGGCCGGGACGAATCTCGACCTCGTGATCGAGGATGGTGGTGGCGGCGACGAGATCTCGGTCGGCGAACGCAGCGAACAGAGCCTTCACCACCTCCACGTTCTCCTGCGACATCGCCTACTCCTCGAGCCCCGCTGCTCGAAGAGCCTTCGCCGGATCACCGCTGATCTCGATGCGCTCGATCCTTCCGCCGCGCAGAAGCGCGGTCGCCGCGTAGCGGGACTCCACCGGGACGCCACTGGTCTTGCCCCGTCCGCGCGAATGCAGCACCGCCACGACGCATGCGCCGCTCGCCCTCAGTTCCTCGATGTGAGTTACCCCCGAACCCGATTCAGAGTCATCGATCGGTGCCGCCCAATCAGGTGCGAACGACTCGAGCAGCGTCTCACAGAACTCGAATATCGCTTCCTGCCCGGCGAGCGACTGCGGACCGGGTAAAGAGGACGTGTTGCGCCACTCCGCGTCAGGGTGAAGACAGGGTGTCGCGGCCTCATAGTCGCGTCGGCTGAGCGCCTCAAAGAATCGGCGCGCTACCTCGACGTTCTCCTGCGACACCGCCTACTCCGTAAGCCCAACAGTTTCGAGCGCTTGTTCAGGGTCGCGGAAGCAGACCATTTTCTCTTCCCGGAACTTGAGCATCCATCCCGCCGCCGACTCGGTTTCGATGCCGCTGGCCTTGCCCCGGTAGTGGATGTGGCCGACGAGCACGGCGACGTCGCCCACCCCAACGCCGTCATCGACATCCGCGCGAACGATCTCCCATGCATCGTCGAGATCGCTCAGGTACTGGCGCGTTCCCTCATGGCCCTGGTAGACGCCCCTCTGGCCCAACTCAGCGAAGAACGAGTGCCACTCGACTTCCGGGTCGGCGAACGCGATCAGGCGCGTCAGGTCGCGGCGACTGAGGGCCTCCATGACCTTCTCCGCCCGTCTGAGCGTGTCCCCCGACATCGCTACGCAGTATCTCGCTTGCTTGGAGCACGCGTTCTTGGCGGGCGCAGTGGGACAGTGCGCTGCTCTAAAGAACCTGAGGCTAGTCCGACCCCAGCGAACGCCTCAAGGACTCAACAGTTCGCGCCCGTTCGCTTCTCACTCCGAAGGAGAATGCACGCAATGAAGCCCTCCCAGGAAGGATGTACCAGTCGTCTCGGGTTCCCTTCGGCAACTACGGCTTGATGAGCTCTCCTCAGCGCGGGCGCCTCCGTAGAGGAGTGAGCGCCTCGGCCCTTTCGCTTTGGCGCTCCTCGCCTGGCTAGCACTCGCCGCCGTCCCCGATCTTTGCCTCTAGCGACCGGGTACGGGTATCGGATTGTCTCGACACGGCTGCCTGAGGGCGCTGTCGCACGCGGGTTGAGGCGTATCGATGCCGCCCTTTTGCAGCCGCCCGAGCACCAACTGCGACTGGTGATTAGCGTTGTGGTAGATGCGGATCGTGGATGGCTGCGTCGGATCCTTGAACCCCATCTCGCCCGTTCTGCTCGGCGTATCGAGCCAGACCCGGATGCTCGAGCCACGGCGGAAGATCTGGGAGAACCGCGTGATCTCGAGGCGGGCGCGCACGGGCTTATCGTTCGTGAGCGGAGCCACCGCCGAGCGCGTGCGCTCTTGGAACGGTCGCAGTGGCGTCGAGTACTTCTTGTCCTGCGCACGCTCCGAAAGGCGCAGCCAACCACGCTGCACGTACTGCTCCCGGCCGTCGGGTCGGACCTCGGTCACGGTCGCTTGGATATCGGCGTCGGGCGCGGTCGAGGAGACCCAGAGGTTGAGGCTCCCTGAGCCGAAGAAGGTCAGGGTCTTGCGCAGCGGGGCCGTCGTGTAGGCGACCGAGCCTGTCTTGGACGGGGGATCGTGCTTCCACTGATCGTTTCCTGACACCGTGTAGTCGTTCACCGTGGGCCCGGGGATCGGATAGCTGTAGCTGTCCGGTGCCTCGCCCTTGCCCGCGGGCTGGCGGGTGAGACGGCCGTGGGAACGGAGCGACCACCGCATTGGCCTCAGCTTCACCGGCCAGCGGTTGCGCTTGATCACCACCCTCGGCTTGATCTTGGCCAGGTTGCCGCCCATGGCGTCCGACATGCCCGGTGCCGTCGAGTCCTCCCACAGCTGGACATGCGGCTCCTTGGCGAATCCGTTGCTGTCGCCCTTCAGGTACCGGTTGAAGAATCGCACCAGCAGCCGCTGCCAGCGGGTGCTCTCGTAGCTGTCGTGGGGGCCATTAGTGCCGACGACGTAGGTCTTGTCCGGGTTCAGTGTGTTCTGGTAGTACCCCGCGCGAGGACCGGTTGCCTCGTCTTGCCAGGCCATCAGCGACAGCACCGGGACGTTTATGCGGTCCGTTCGCTTAAAGAGCTCAAGGCTACGGCGCCAGGACGCGCTAGGTACGTCCTCCGGATACGGGTAGCGGAGCAGATCGGCCGCCGGGGAGACGGCGGGGAACTTGGCTCGGTTCGCGGCCAGGTCCTTGAGGCATTTGCTGTCGCCCTCGTGCATTGCGGATTCCCCAGCAGCGTTCCAGCGACTCTGGATGAACCCGGTCCAGCCCACCGGGAACAGGTAGTTCGTGACCCCACCGGGGAAGCCGACGTCGCGCCAGGGATCGGTGACCGCCATTCCGGGGGCGATCGCTCGCAGGTGGGGCGGCCGCGTCGTTGCCGTCAGGAGCTGACTCAGCCCGGCATAAGACCAGTTCGCCATCCCGATCTTTCCGTCAGACCAGGCCTGCTTGGCCGCCCACTCGATCGCGTCGTACCCGTCGGTCCCCCACCGCCGCCCAAAAAGGCGGAAAGCGCCCTCGGAGCAGGCGGTGCCCGCCATGTTGACGCCGAAGATCGCGTAGCCATGTCTGAGCAGCCGCGCGTCGAGCTTGGGGTCCATCGTCGTGTTCCCCTGCTTGTAGGCATAGCCGCCGATGCTGCCGGGGTCATAGCCGCTGTAGTTCATGACCGTAGGAAAGCGGCCCTTCTTGGCGGGAAGGAGAACGCTGTACTTGAGCATCGTTCCGTCGCGCGCCGGTAGGTACCCGGTGATCCGCTTGGCCCATGGCGTTGCCGCCTCGGCGGAAGGAGCTGCGAAGATGAGCACGACTGCCAGCAAGGAGATGGCGCCGAGCGCCCACGCTGCCCAGGTCGAGGTTCGAAGCCGCCACGATCCGGCGCATCGCGTCCCTTCGACGAACCCGCTCACCTTGTCTCCTTCCCGCTAGACAACCTGCGTTGTCCAGATATACGACATCGTTGTCTAACGTGCAAGCTGTTTAGCGCGTCACCGGTTCGACGAGCCGACCACCATGCCGGGCGTGAGATCCGGAGCGCGAAGATCCCTTCGGCCATCTGCGGGTCGCGCCGTTGCCGATTGAATCCCACTGGAAGGTACGGAACATAAATGCGGAGAAGCGGCTGATGGCCGAATTTGTTGGACGGACGGTCCTCGTCACTGGAGCCTCCCGCGGTATCGGCTTGGCGACCGCCAAGCGATTTGTCGCGGAAGGCGCACAGGTCGGTTTGGTGGCTCGCGAAGCTGACCGACTGGCGGTCGCGAGCGAGCTCGGTGAAGCATGTGTCGCTGTGCCGGCGGATCTGAGGGATGCACAGGAGTGTGTACGCGTAGTCCGAGAGGTCTCGCAAGCATTGGGCGCGGTTGACGTCCTCGTTAGCAACGCGGGTGTCTTGCGGCGCGACTTCATCGAGAACGTAAAGGTCGACGACTTCGAGGACTCCTATCGGCTGGGCGTTGGAGCCGCACTGTGGCTTGCGCAGCAAGTCATTCCTACGATGCGTGCCCGAGGCTATGGACGAATCGTGCTGGTCTCCTCGGAGCTCGGCCTAGTCGGCGGTCCGTCGTACGCGTCTTACAGCACGAGCAAGTTCGCCCTCGTAGGGCTAGCAGAGGTCCTTTCGCACGAACTCGCGGGGAGCGGCGTTCGGGCAACGGCTTTGTGCCCTGGGGACGTCCGTACCGACTTGCTGGAGGACGAGCGCCAGTGGGGACCGACCGGTGGTGCCTCGCCGGACCGCGCGATGCCCCCGGAGCGGGTCGCAAACGCGATCATCCGCGCTGTCAACTCTCGCTCGCCCGTGGCGGTCGTTGACAAGTGGCACTTAAGAGCGGCGTTTTCTCTTCTTGGCGGACCTCGTCGGATACGCATAGCGATCGTGCGTTCCGCCTATAAGGACCTACTTCGGGGTCGGGATGAGAACCCGAGAGAACGATCGAGAAGTGAGTGAACCGAACCGGAGACACGGTCATGTCAAGGCCGATTGAAAACCGGGTCACCTCTGCCGGAAGGTACGGGACATCAACGCGGAGAAGCGGCTGGTGGCCGAATTTGTTGGAGCCAGGCGCTGCTCGTCGCGAAGCTTGGTGTACTCGGAGATGAGGGCCGGATCGGTGCCCCCGGCGAGGTGGTAGATGTAGATGAAGGCATCGCCGTAGTACCTCCGCGACCACCCGGCCTACTCTCCCGCGCGCGACTAGTCGCACTACCCAGATTTGCCTCTGGCCGGGCGGCCAGATCGGAAATTGGGTGTTCAGGGTTCGTCGGAGACGTTGAACAGTGCATGAGAAGCTCTGTGTGCGCTTACAGGTCTCTGACACGACCGCGCGGCACGCTAGACCGGCTGAAGTAGCACGGCGAGTCCTCGGACGGCACGCTTTCGCTTCGCGCGAAAGCAGCAGTCAGAGGTCCCGGGCTCCGGGGCATCGCCATAAACGACCGTTCCTTTGATTACAGGTGTGCCTGGAGATGAGGCGGATCAGGCAAAAACCTGGAGGATCGGCGTAATGAGGCTCATCTGGCGATAGGGAAGTTGAACCTGCCTTCCCCGCGCGCGTCCTAGGTGCAACGCCTTCGGTTTCTTCCCCGTGGCAGTGGTTCGACGAGCGTGACGATGCCCTCGCAGCCGCCGGGCTTCGGGAGTGGGCGATGTCGCACGGGCACCGACGACGAGCGATCCCTGACCGTCGCCCGCATCGGCTAGGCTCGCATCCGTTAGCGCCGTGGGATCGACGCGGCGGGCGCGAACCCCATGGAAGGAAAGAGGACATGCGTAAGCCATCGACGACTGTGATCGGCGTGGCTGCTGTTGTGGGCGGTGAGCGGCTTCAGCGTCGAGTGCCGGCGTTCGGCTCTTGGTCCTTGGGATTCTCGCCGCGGTTGCTCTCGCCACCGGCGCCGCTGCCCAAGCACAGGCACTCACCTGGTCCAAGCCCGCGCTGGTCGATGGTCAGGCGCCGTTCGCGGTGCGAGTCCCCCTGACCGGGGGCGTTGCCTGCGCGTCAAAGACGCTTTGCGTCGCAATCGGCGGCCTCGGCTCGACCAGCGAAGACCCAAGCACGGGGTTTTCGACGGCCAGTCCCACCCGCACCGGAGCCAGATGGCGCCCGGCTCCGCTCGGAGGCGAGCCCTTCGTCAGCGACGACGACGTGACCTGTCCCTCCAACGGACTCTGCGTTGCCGCCGAAGGGAACGGCAAGGTCCTCTCCAAGGCGAATCCCGCTTCGAGCGCGCCGTGGAACGTGGCCGATCTGCCTGGAGTTCGCTACCTCGGCGGCGTCTCGTGCCCCTCGGCTTCATTTTGCGCTGTCGCCGGTGGCAACAAGATCGCGACCACCACCAACCCCAACGGCGGCGCGGGATCATGGCAGGTTACGCAGCTTCCGTCAGTGAGCTCGCTCACCGATATCTCTTGTTCGAGCCCCAGCTTCTGCGTCGGTGTCGCCCTGGGGGGCAAGGTCGTCAGTTCCTCCCACCCGACCGCCGGCCCGAGCGCCTGGCATACGGTAACCGTCAGGGCTCCGTTCCTCGGAGTCTCATGTCCGACCAAGTCGCTGTGCGCGGCAGTCGGTCAAAACGGCGACGTCACAACCTCAACAAATCCGTCTGGGGGAGCAGCGGCCTGGAAGATCATGCCTGTCGACCCCGGCCCCAACCTCGAGTGGATCTGGGCGATTTCCTGTCCGTCAACCAACTTGTGCGTGGCCGCCGACTCACTCGGGAATGTCCTTGCCTCGACCCATCCTGCTGGCAGCGCTCGCTCCTGGCGTATTACCGATATCGCTGGCAAGACGAGGCTTTGGGGGATCTCGTGTCCGCAGGCGTCGCTTTGCGTATCCGTCGATGACCTTGGCAGAGCTTTTGTCTCCACCAACCCCACCGGGGGCCGCTTGGCTTGGAAGCCCCAGAACGTGTCCGGCCGAAGCCCTCTCACCGGTGTCTCATGCGGCGCACCGTCGCGTTGCGTGGCCGTCGATGGTGTCGGCAAAGTAGTGAGCTCGAACCAGCCGACCGGCGGTGCGGCAGCGTGGACCTCAAAGCAGCTTCAGGGCGTCGGCCTGCTCGACGTCAACTGCCCGAGTAAATCGCTGTGTGTAGCCGCCGGTGGCGAGACGGCGCTCGGCGGTGGCGGCAGGGTGGTGGCATCGACCAACCCGACCGCCGTCGCCTCGACGTGGACCGTCGCCAAGCTAAAGACCCCGCGCCTAAACGATGTCTCCTGTCCCACGCCCTCACAATGTTTCGCGGTGGGCGGTACCCATAACACGGCGGCGGTGGCCACCGCCTCCAATCCGACCGGTGGAGCGGCTGCATGGAGGCTCGTCTACCCGCAGTTGCAGAGCCTCGGGGATCTGTCCTGCCCGTCCACCTCGCTTTGCGCGAGCATCGACCTGGGGGATGACAACTACAACCCCGGCGGTGCCTTAGTGACCTCCACGAATCCCACCGGGGGCCCCGCGGCGTGGAAACAGTCCGGTGCCTTCGACCCCTTTAGCAACCCAGCCCTCCCGGCGGTCGCGTGCCCAACCGAGAACCTGTGCGTAGTGCCCGACTACCCAAACGGCATTGCGACCTCCACGCAGCCAACGAACCCTGCTACATGGCAAACAGTGAACGTCAATGAACCTGGGACGATCGCAGCAATTTCGTGCGCGTCTGTCAGTTGGTGTGTCGCAGTCGACGATCGGGGCAATGCCCTGTCGTCAAGTGATCCGACCGGCGGGAGCGGAGCCTGGCAGTCGACAAAGATCGACGACTTTCCCCTGACCGCGGTGACTTGTCCCACCAATTCACTCTGCTTTGCAGGTGATGAATTCGGCAGAGTGGCTGTCGGCGCCTCCAATGGTTAGTCGTTGCCGTCCTCCTTGCACTGGCGGCGCGCCTGCATCGGCGAGCGCGACTTCCACCTGGGCCCCCAGCGCCCACACTCGCCCACGGAAAGAGAAGCGCCGCACATGGGATGTCTGACCTAGGAGCTGGGTGTCATGACATCGCGTGGCTGTAGGTGCTCCAGTTCTCGGCACCTGTTCCTACAGCACGCCGGCTGCGTAGCCCGCTGCGCTTTCGTGCCTAGCTAATACGTGGCAGTGTCAGGCGTTTAGGCAGAAGCCCCGGCTCTCTGGCAGTAAGCCAACGAAGAGGCCGAGACAACGTCCCGCCGTACGTATCCGAACGGCCAAAAAGGTGGCACAGCTCAGGCCGCTTGCTCGGGCAGGAGTGGGCCTATCTCGCCACACGTCCCTTGTCGGAGCGCCACAGGATCCCGGAACCATCAGCCGGTCAGCGGGCACCAGTGCCTGAACGGATCGAGCTCAGGCACCGAGCACAGCCCATCTCATCGCGAAATGGAAAACCGGGAATTGGAAATCGAGAATCCCGCGCCTCCTGCGTGGGGGCGGAGGAGCCGCTCGGCCGCGCCTACCAGCCATATAGACGGTTGCCGGGTGGCGCCACCCTACGGCCCGTCCTCGACGTTCGTCCAGATGTCGGTCTGACCGAGCGGCGCTCCTGGCGTGTTGCGGCCGTCGGTCCAGATCGGATACATCACGCCGTTCCCGACGGCGAGGCCGTTGTAGTCGCCGAAGAAGGCACCCGAGCTGAAGAAGCTCTGGTTCGGGTTCCACGACTTGGTGCTGATGTCGGTGTTGGTCCAGTTCTGCCCGCCGATTCCGGACGAGCCCTGGAAGGTCTCGATGCGGACGTTCTTCGGCGCGTTGCGGTTGTCGAACCAGATCGCGTGGAGGTTGCCCTGCGGGTCGACGTCCATCCAGGGGAAGAACTGGTCGTTCCGCGCCGGGCCGCCGGATCCATCGACCGCGACGTAGTGCATGTTTGCCCAGGTCTGTCCGTAGTCCTTGGACTTCGTGAACGAGATGTCAGCGCCGGTCTTCGCCCGGTTGACGTTGTTCTGGACGATGTAGTTGAGGGAGTTGTCGACCGGGTTGAAGACCAGCGGGGCCGACGACGAAGTCCCGATCCGGGCATTTTTGTCCGGCAGCAGGTCGGCGGGGTTCGGGTTGTCGGCCCACTGCCCCGGCTTGTTGATCTGGTGGACCGGGCCAAAGCTCGACCCTCCGTTGGTCGAGCGCTTGAAGAAGATGCCGTGGTCGAGCGTCGTGTTGCACTCCTCGGTCATGTAGGAGATGTCGAGGCCGCCCCGGTTGTCGACCACCGGCTGCACGCCCTGGTCGGCGGACGGGCCCTTGCCGTTGCCGCCCGGATTGTCGGGCACGATCCCGGTGTGGTGCCAGACCGCGTCGGTGAGGTCGCCGTCGCCGTTCGGGTCGATGTTGTTCGTGTAGGCGACCTGCGCCGGGCAGTAGTCGCTGAACCCGTTGGGCAGCATGTGGAACTTGATGTAAGTGACGTAGATCCGCCCGTAGTGAGGACTCGACGGGTTGTTGTCGACGGTGATCTGCTCCTTGTCGTAGAACAGCGCCGGGTTGAAGTCCCCCAGGTTCGGGCTGAAGTTGCTGACCGGATAAGCGCCGGTGCGCGAGCCCGTCCACGTCTGCCCGTTGTCTTTGGACTGGATCACCTCGATCTCCGATGGCAGGAAGTTGCGGAAAAAGCACAGCTGCGCGAAGTAGAAGGCGTGGTCGCGCCGGCTGTAGGCGACGGCCGGATCGCCGCCGCCGCCGCAGAAGTCACCCGTCTCGGCCGCCGCCGAGGACCGGTACTGCGTCGTCCAGCTCTGGCCGCCGTCGTTGGTGGCATAGATCTGCGAGCCGCCGTTAACGTAGTCGTTCGCCCCCGCCACCGCGACGTTGTCGTCGAAGACGCTGTGCGCGACCTGAGTCTCGTTCTGGGGCAGGGGAGGGTTCGAGTCCGCCGTGTTGACCTGCTCGTTCTGGAGCGGGCCGGCGACGGGCGCGGAGGAGGACCCGCTGAGGGCGGCACGCGCGCGAGCCTGCCGCTGGGCCTTCTTCAGGCCGGGAGCCATGTAGGCGCGTACGCCGTTAGAGATTCCACCCGGGTAGCGGTCGACGTGCTTCACCCACCGCGGCGTCGTGCTCGCCCCCGCAAGACTCGTACCGATCGTCAGGAGTCCAGCCAGTCCGATGACGGTCGCGACGCCCAGTCTCTTCACCATGTGCCTCCTAACCCGGATGACGGTGACGCGACGATATTCCTCTCCGCCGCGCGTTGCAAGGTCACATCCCAGGTTGGTCAGGAACGAAACGTCCCCGGCGAGGGCCCAGCGGTCTGCGACACGCGTGACCGCCTGTCGGACGGCATCGAACACCGTGTTCGCCATCTCCGGTATAGGTCATAGGTCAACCCATAGCGGCAGTCGTAGCGGGCGCCGGCTCGTGCGGCGCGCGATCGCTGGCGGAGCAGCCGGATTAGTCCGGGCGGGGCGGAGCAGGCATCGGTCAACTGAGTCCCGGCGCCGCGCGGGAAGAAATCAAGCTCCGCGGCGTCCTTATCTATGAACGACCTTTTACGAAAGGAGAAAGCCAATGACTCTCACCCGAAACGTGTGGATCGCAATCGGAGTCCTCATGGCGCTCGCGGCGATCGTCGCGATAGGTCTATTCGCCTCGGGCGGCGGTGGCGCCGGCGGCGCTTACTAACCCGCGCGTAGGACCTAATGAGATGACCGATCAGCAAGCACGTGAGTTCGTGGAGATGCTGGCGGTGCCCGAAGCCGCCGAGCCGCCGCCCTGCCCCATCTGCGGGTGCGGTCACCCGCTTGAAACCACATGCGGCACTTGACTGACCGCCGTCTCGAAACCGCTGGGCTGCGGGAGTAGGCTGCGCGGTTTCGTGGCCGTTCCCGGCTCACTCTTCGGCTGACCGGCGGGCGCCGTCCAAGGGCAACATGTCGCCTCGCTCAAGCAACCTCGGTGACCTTCCACGCGCGTGGAGATGGCACGCATCGATGGCGTGGTGATCTTGGGTCTTGACAAGGGTCACGCCACGAGAATCGGTGGGGCCCCTGCGGCCGCGCCTCTTCGCCGGGTTGACGCCCGAGCGTCGCTGTGAGAGAGTCGTCATAGCAGGCGGTCAGGCAGGCCGAGTTGGATCTGTCTTATTGCCGTAGCTGTGTAGCGACGGCCGAGGCAGGGAGGTGCACGGATGAACCGACGCTTAACCATGGCCACGATCGTGGCCGGCGTGACGCTGGCCGCGACCCTGCCGGCCACCGCCTCACTCAACAGGGGAACGCCGCCCAACACCAAGATCGTTCACAAGAGCATCGGTCTCAGAAAGGGAAAGGCGAGCTTCGACTTCACCGGCTCAGGCGGTGTCGGGCAGCTTGGATTCGAGTGCGAGCTGGGCAATGCGCCGTATAGGAGCTGTTCCTCGCCAAAGACCTACAAGCATCTCGCCGACGGAAAGCACATCTTCCGGGTGAGGGCGGTTGACTCCAGGGGCAACGTGGACCCGACGCCGGCCCTGGCTCGGTTCAGGATCAAGAGCGAGGCCTTCGGCGCCAAGCCCGGGCACTACCGGGGGAAGACCGAGCAGCACACCTCCGTGCAGTTCTTCGTCAAGGACGACGTCGTCCGCCGAACCGGGTTCAAGATCAGGTCCTGCGGCAGCGGTAGCTGGTACACCACGAACTGGGGCCCCGCCGCCGTCCACCCGAACGGGAGGTTCGCGACCAAGAAGCGGTCGGGGGTTGTATTCAAGGGTCACTTCGAGGGAAAGCACAAAGTCAGCGGAAAGATCGTCTCGAGCGCCTGTCCGCGCGTCGTGTCTTACCGGGCACGCAGAGTGCGGCCGCTCTGACACGTGATGTGGGGATGAGGTCCCTTCTCCGGGATTCCAAGGTTGTGAGCCTGACAGCAGCCGGACGATTCACCTGTAACCGCCAGTCGCTGTAGTCGTCGGTGGTCTTCTGCTTCACGCGAGGAAGGGCAGTAAGCGGCGGTGGCTCGAGCAGTCCTCCAACTGACCATTTCCAGTCCGGAAACTGCGCCTGCCGAGCCATGGCGGCGGCCAAGCTAGACATTGCCGCCTAGAGGCTCCGAGTCGGATCCTGAGATTCCAGCTTGGAGAAGACGATGGATCCCTGCATGCGCGAGAGCGCGACGAGACTCGAAAGCAGTGCCAGCTGAGATACCTGGAATGTCACCGAAGTGTCGTGCCACACACCCCTCCTGACGTATGGCCGATGAGGAAGTCGGAGTTGAGGCGCAACGCAAGGCGCTCAAGCTTCTGCGACAGGTCTTGAACGCCGCTGTGCGATGGGGCGAGCTCTCAGCGAATGCAGCGGACCTCGCGGACATGCCGCGGTCTACCCCCGCGGTGGTAATTCCACCGACGCCCATCGAGGTTGAGCGAATCCATGCGACGCTCCGCTCTGAAGGTCGCCTCCGCGACGCCGTGCTCGTTTCGGTGATGGCGTACGCCGGCCTGCGTCCCCATGAGACCTGGGAGTTGACCTGGTCCGACGTTCGGAAGCGCACGATCCTCGTTCGTGCGCAGAAGAAGATTGGCGCGAAAGGAAGGGCGGTCAGACTCTTGGGTCCCCTCGCTGGCGACCTCGCAGAATTGCGACTCGCCGCTGAGTCACGCCAAGTCTTGGTCTTCCCCAGCGGATGGGGACGGCAATGGACGTCCACAACCTTCAACAACTGGCGGAGACGCGTTTTCAAGCGGATCGCTCCGGATCAGCGCCCATACGCGCTGCGCCACACCTTTGTCTCCCTGCTCATTGCCGAGGGCAGCAATGTTCTTGAGGTCGCCAAACAAGCCGGGAACAGTCCTGAGCTATGTCTCCGGACCTATGGTCATCTCTGGGATGAGTACGAGGGGGCAGGCGGCTCGGCAGAAGACGGGATACGCACCGCCCGGCAGGAGGTACAAATGAGGGAGTCGTTCAAGGCCGGCGTCTGACATGTACCGCAGGCGTACCTTTCGCGGTTCCTGGGGGCACGCTACGATCGTGCATCTGGCTTCAATAAGCCATCTTGCCCCGATAGCTCAGTGGATAGAGCGACTCCCTCCTAAGGAGTAGGCCGCAGGTTCGAATCCTGCTCGGGGCGCTCGTCGTTTCCAGGGCTTCCCGCAGGACAGTGGGGCGAGCATTCGTCCGGCCTCGCCCCCAGCGACTGGACGGGCGCGATCAGCGGCGAGAGAACGTGGCGGTGACCGTCAGATCGGAGTTCATCGTCACGTTGCAGTTGCGGGTCCCGGAGCAGCCGCCGCCCGACCAGCCGGTGAAGGTGGAGCCCGATGCGGCGCTGGCTGTCAGGGTGACCGCCGTCCCCGGCTTGAAGCTCGCCGAGCAGGTGCTCCCGCAGTTGATCCCCGCCGGCGAGCTCGTCACCGTGCCGGAGCCGGTGCCGGCTTTCTGTACGGTGAGGACCGGGAGTGACCGGTCCCGATCGAGATCGGATGGGTGACCGTCGTGCTCAGGCCGGTGGAGTTGGTCACGGTGAGGGTCACGTTGTAGGTGCCGGCCGAGGAGTAGGTGTGAGTGGGGTTGGCGCCGGTGGCGGTCGCGCCGTCGCCGAAGCTCCAGGAAAGCCCCGTGATCGACCCGCCGTCGGAGTCGGTGCCGCTGCCCGAAAAGCTCACCACCCCTCCAGTGGCCCCGGAGGACGGTCCACTGAAGGCACCGGTGAGCGGGTACCGCTGTTCGCAACCCCGGGCGGCGTTGCTCCATTCCCTCTGCACGTAGTAGTGGTCGGTGTTGATGATCTGGTTGAACAGAGTCCCGCTGAGTCCTCCGAGCGGAGTCCCGAAATCGTCGGCCGTGTTGCGGCACTTGTCGCCGTTCTCCTCCCCGGTTTGCGGATCCCACCAGGCGTTGAGCCGCGGGTCGGTGATCGTCTCGTTCGCCTCGTGGCTCAGACCGCTCAGCTCGTCGTCGACCTTGCCGTTCGCGGTGCCGTTGGGGTACTACTGCGTACCGCAACCGCGTGGATCGTCGGGTGCGTAGGGCTGGCTCGCGTACAGCGTCGTCCCGCCGGTGTTGTTGTACGAGTGGTAAGCGCAGTAGTCGGTGTCGAAGCAAGACGAGCCGCCCGCGTCGAAGCAGCTGCCGACGTTCGCCGGCGTGAACACGAAGTAGTCGGGGCCGATGCCGCGCGGCAGGCCGTGGGCGCTGACGAAGGCGTCGACCTCGTGAGAGATCTGGCCGTCGGTGAGGCATCTCACGAACGCGGTGCCGGACGACGTGTAGTTCGGGCAGCCCGAGGCCGGATAGGGGTCCGTGTCGGAGAGGGCGGCGCCGAAACGGGTGGCTAGGCGGCGCGGGCGGTGGTCGAATCCGTGTACTGCGTCCCCACCGAGTACACGTTCGTCGGCTTGCCGCTGTCGGCGGCGACGTCCTGCAAGTACCTGGTGATCGCCGCCTGGTAGCCGCTAGGGAAAGAGAACCCCGCGGGGGCCCAGAAGATCGCGTACTCGGTGTTCGACGGCATGACCGGGCCGCCGTGGTACGTGAGGCTCGAGATGCCCGCGGGGGCGCCCGAGCGGTGGGTGCCGTTTGGCGGCCGCGACTGGCGGTTCGACGCCGGAGTGACGCCGTTCAGCGGCTGGTAGGAGTAGTCGGGCCCGTGGACCTGGACGACGATCGCACCCGCGCCGCTTGGCGTGAGGCCCGCGGCGAGCGCGGCCAGGACGATCGCGCACATAACTAACCCGCGCCGCGCGCGGGTATGTCGAAATCGCCTGGCAGCCTCCAGCTGCCTCAAGTGGACTCCATCTGGGTTCGCCGATCCGTCGGCAGAGAGATCATACGGCGGCCGTCAATGGGCGCTCCCCGCGTTCCCGTACGGGCACACGTCGGGGCGGCCGTCAATGGGCGCTCCCCGCGTTCCCGTACGGGCACACGTCGTCGCTCAACGACGTGACCGCGGGCAGCAACGGCAGCTGCACGCCCACGTACCTGTGCACGGCCGGGCCCGGCTATGACGGGCCGACCGGTCTCGGGACCCCAGCGGCACGGGCGTCGTGCTGCGCCGGTGCGCATAGGATCGGTCGATGTCACCCAAGGAGGTAGAGATGACGTCAGGACTCACGCGGCGGCGGCTCGTTCGATCCGGCGTCGCCGTTGCGGCGACAGGGCCGGTGGCGGCGCTTGCGGCATGCGGCGGCGACTCGAGCAGCACCGCATCGACGACCCCGAACGGCCGGAAGCAGCACCTCCAGGCCCACAAGCGGCCGGCGACGCCGGAGGCAGCGCTCGAGCAGCTGATGGCCGGCAACGAGCGCTACATCCAGGGAAAGGGGATCCACAATGTCGACGAGAGCGTCCGACGCATCGCGGTCGCGGAGGAGCAGAAGCCCTTCGCCGCGATCCTCGGCTGCGCCGACTCGCGCGTGCCTCCCGAGGTCATCTTCGACCAGGGGGTGGGCGATCTGTTCGTGGTGCGCATCGCGGGGAACACGGCCGAGGACCCGCTCGTGGTCGGCAGCGTCGAGTACGCCGCGGAGCACCTGGGCAGCATCCTGCTGATGGTTCTCGGCCACCAGAACTGTGGCGCCGTCAAGGCGGCCGTCGCAACTGCCACCGAGGGCGCCCACCAGGAGGGCGAGATCCAGAGCTTCGTCGACCCGATCGTCCCGGTGGTCAAGAAGACGAAGCGCAAGTCACCGAAGTCGTCCAAGGACGCGCTCGTCGAGCAGTCGATCCAGGCCAACGTCAAGCACAGCGTCGACGAGCTGAGCCATACTGAGCCGCTGCTCGAGCACCTGGTCGAGAAGGGGAAGCTGAAGATCGTCGGCGCCGAGTACGACCTGAAATCGGGCAAGGTCCAAGTCCTCTGACCCGTCTGATTGGGACTGCCCTGGTTGCCGCCGTTGCCGTGATCGCCACAGGCTGCGGGGGCAGCTCGAGCTCCACGACCGCGTCGACGACCACCGGCCCGAACGAGACCGCGCAGAAGCTCCCGAAGCTCCCGCCGGGGTGGCGCGCCCACCGCGACACGAATGTCGGCTACGCGATCGGCATCCCGCCGGGGTGGAAGACGGCGAGCCAGCGTCGCAGCGTGCTGTTTCGCTCGCCGGACCACCTGGTCGCGGTGACGCTGGCCGCGAACCGCGACCCCGCCGTCTTCGAGACCTCCCCCGAGAAGTTCGCGGCGCAGGCCCTGGGCGGCCTGCCCGGCTTCAAGGTCCCGCTTAATCCCGGCAAGGTCAGGCCGTTCGCGGGGACCCCGCTGAAGGCGGTGCAGACGTCGGCTTCCGGGTCCCAGGCCGGAGGCCTGAAGGAGAACGCGACCCTCGTCGTCCTGCGGCGGGACCACCTCACCAACTACACGGTGGCCGTGCTCGCCAATTCCCAGCAGGCCGGGGCGAGCGTCGACCGCGCCGTCGCGCTGCGGATGATCCAGACTCTCCGCGACCAGCCCGTTAAGGGCAGCGGCACCGGGAAGGGCTAGCCCTACGACCGGTCCGCGCGGTCCGGCCGGTCCGGATAGATCTCGTCGATCGTGACCAGCGCCTCGAACGGAGCCCCGGCCGCGGCGGCGATCGCCTCGCCGCCTCCGGCGAGCCTGTCGACGACGCAGAGGTTGGCCCTGATCTCCAGGCCCTCCTCGCGGATCCGCTCGATCGCGGCGACGGTGGAGCTCCCGGTGGTCACGGTGTCCTCGACGACGAGGCAGCTCGTCCCGGGCTCCACCGGGCCCTCGACCCATCGCTGCAGGCCGTGCTCCTTGCGCTCCTTGCGGACGAAGAAGCCGACCAGGTCCGCCCCGCCAGGGACCGCGATCGCCGCGCATGCGAGCGGGATCGCCGCCATCACCGGCCCGCCGACGGCCCCGGCCCCGCCTCGCGGGCGGCCGCCGCGATCAGCTGGCCCGCGGCGAGGAACCCCTCGGGCCGCAGCAGGGCGCGCCGCGCGTCGACGTAGTAGGAGGCCTGCTGCCCGCTCGAGAGCGTGACGTCCCCGATCACGAGGGCGTGCTCGCGAAGCTGGGCCAGGAGCGTCTCCCTGGCGCCGTCGAGCTCAGGCGACGTCATCGGCGCCGAGCGCTACTCGTAGACCCAGATCGAATCCCCGAGCGAGATCCAGTTGTAGATGAAGATCGAGTCGGGGATCGGGTTGCGGACGCAGCCGTGGCTTGCGTTGTACGGCGGGTCCGGGTTATAGCCGTGAGTGGCGTAACCGCGGATGAAGTAGACCGAGTAGTACATCCCCTCGGAGTTGTAGCCCGGGTCCTTGCGGTAGAAGTGGTAGTGGCCGCGGACCGTCGGGGTGGCCGGCGCCCCTGTGGAGACCGCGAACACGTGCTGCGCCTTGCCGTGATTCGCCAGCGCCATCACCTGCTTCGAGATGTCGACCTCGACGTGCTTGCCGCCCCCGGGGTACTGGAGGTGGAACTTGCCCTTGTTGGCGGCGAGCTTGCGGAAGATCTGCGGGGTGGCGTTGTAGTTGCGGCTCATCCCGTTGACCTTGCGGAAGGCCATCACAGCCCACTGAGTGCGCACGTTGTACTTCTTGCCGTGGGAGCTGAAGTACCCGCGCTTGTTGAGGAGCTGGTTGAAGGTCCGGACGACCGAGCTGCGATTCCCTGGGTCGAGATCCGGATAGTCAACGCCGAACTTCTTCGACCGGGCGACGACCCGGCGCTGGCTCGCGGTGCGCTCGTGCTCCGCGATCACCTTGTAGCTGGCGGGCGCGATGAGGTCCTTCGAGTGGAAGTTGAACCGGCCCTTGTTCTTGCCCGGCACCTTGTTGACCTCGGGGTTGACGTTGCGGAGGACCTTGCCTTTCTGGACTAGCTTCACCCGCACGTGCTCGCCCTGGACGAAGGGCCGCAGGTAGCCGAAGGCGCGAACCGGCTTGCCCACGCGGACCTTCCCGTCCTTGTGGATGCCGTGTACGACCACGCTCATGTGCGCCGGTGCCCTGTTGTCCTTCTTCGGCGCCGGGACGGCGGCGCCGGCGAGGCCCGAGGCGCCGGTCGCGGGAGTGGTCGCGTCCTGAGCGGACGCCACCGACGGCAGCGCGATCACCGCGCCCACCGAGGCACACAAGACGACAAGAGAGATGCTGCGCCTGCCCATCGTTGCCGAGCATTCTGCCATGCGGCGAGGCGAACTCAATGGACGATCCCTTACGGAACGAGCCTGGCGCGGATGGCGCGGACCGGAATCGGGAAGAGAATCGCGGTCACCACGGCCAGCCAGGCCGTGTTGATGAGGATCTGCACGGCGTCCGGGCCGGTGGCCATTCCGCGGGTGATCTCGACCAGGTGGTAGAGCGGCGTGAACCAGGCCACGACCTCCACCCAGCCGGGGAGTTGGTTGAACGGGAAGAAGATCCCCGAGAACAGGAACATCGGGGTGATCCCCAGCGTGAAGAAGTAGCTGTAGAGGTCGATCTTCGGGATCAACGACGTGAACGAGTAGCCGATGACCGAGATGCAGAGGGCGCCGACGAAGACGAACGGCGGGATCAGGATCGCCCATGGCGAGGACACGAGGCCGACCGCAGAGACGACGATCAGGACCACGATCCCGTAGATGGTCGCCCGGGTCGCGCTCCAGGCGATGTCGCCCGCGACGAGGTCCGGCGGCTCGATCGGCGTTGAGAGGACGTTGTCGTACAGCCGGAGCTCGTTCATCCGGAAGTAGACGTTGTAGGTGGTCTCGAACGCCGACGACCACATCGCCGCCGAGGCGATGAGGCCCGGCGCGACGAACTCCTTGTAGGGAATGCCGTTGATCCCGTGAGCGATGTAGGTCCCCAGGCCGAAGCCGAGGGCAAGCAGGTAGAAGAACGGGTCGAGGAACGTCGGCAGCAGCGCGCCCTTCCACAGCTTCGAGAAGACCCGCGCGTTGCGCCTCCAGATCGACGCCGCATGGCGCGGTGACGGGATCAGGTCCCGCGTCCCGAGGCCTCTACCCAATCCCGCGTAGCCGGGCTCGTAGGACATCGCCCTACTCACCCTCCTTGAGGGACCGGCCGGTGAGTCGCAGGAAGACGTCCTCGAGGCTCGCCCGGCGCACCATGGCCGACTGGGTGGGAAACCGCTCGTGATCCAGTGATCGCAGGAGCTCCTCGGCGTCGTCCGCGAACAGGGTGAGGGCGCCGTCGTGGAGCTCGTGCCCGTTGGTCCGCTCCCCGATGGCCTCCAGGAGCGCGTCGGGATCGCACTCCTCGGCCAGGTCAAGCTCGAGCGCCTCCCGCCCCGCGTACTCGCGGATCAGCGCCACCGGGTCGCCCTCGGCCACGATCCGGCCCTCGTCCATGATCAGGAGCGAGTCGCAGAGCCTCGCCGCCTCCTCCATGTAGTGCGTCGTCAGCAGCAGGGTCACCCCCTGGCGCCGGAGCTGCTCGAGCGCGCGCCACACCGCCAGGCGGGCTTGCGGGTCCAGCCCCGTGGTCGGCTCGTCGAGGACGATCAGCTCGGGGTCGTTCACCAGCGCCCGCGCGATCAGCAGGCGCCGCTTCATGCCTCCGGAGAGGGCATGGATCCGCTCATCCGCCCGATCTCCGATGAGGGCAAACTCGAGCAGCTCGTCGGCTCGCGGTGCGGCCTTCTCGGGGCTGACCCCGAAGTAGTTCGCCTGCTGGATCAGGTTCTCGCGGACCGTGAGGTCGCCGTCCAGGTTGGTCTCCTGCGGCACGACGCCGATCCGCGCCTTGATCTGGCGCCGCTCGGTCCTCGCATCCATGCCGAGCACCCGCAGCTCGCCGTCGCCTACCGTCGCGAGCCCGTAGATCATCTTCATGGTGGTGGTCTTCCCGGCTCCGTTCGGGCCGAGGAACCCGAAGCAGACCCCAGCCGGAACCTGGAAGTCGATGCCCCCGACGGCGACCCGGTCCCCGTAGCTCTTGGCCAGCTCGCGAGCGAGGACCACCGGCCCGGTGTCCTCTGCGCCGGTCACGACGTCAGCACGATGAACGCGAGCGCGTTGTTCAGCATGTGGAGGGCGATCGTCGGATAGATCGAGCCGGTCTCCTCGTAGACGCAGCAGAGTGCGAACCCGAGGAAGGCGAGCTGCGGGACGACCGTGATGCTGCTCGCGCCCGTGTAGTGGAAGAGGCCGAAGATCAAGCCCGAGATCAGCGCGGCGATTGGGAACGAGAGGCGCTTGCGAAAGCCCCCGAACAGGAAGCCCCGGAAGAAGATCTCCTCGGAGATCGGGGCCGCGATGATGATCAGCAGTCCCGCGGCGACGGTCCCGAGGGCGCCGTGCCCGAAGCCCAGGTCGCGGGTGATGTCCTTCTGGTGGGTTTGGACGAGCGACGAATAGACGGCCGCGAAGATGAAGTAGGCGAGCAGGGCGGCGCCGGCCATCGCGATGGTCGCCCCCTTCGATCGGAGTGACGGACGGAGCCCGAGCCTCCACCGCGGCACGACCGAGGTTGCGGGGAAGCCGTGGTCCGAGCTCACGGTGAACGCGATGCCGATCAGCGTCGCCGCCAGGAGGGCCTGGGCGGCGAGGCGGGCGCCGAGCGTGTCCAGCCCCGGATCGAAGACCGCGACGATCGCCACCTCGATGACGCTGAGGACCAGGAGGACGAGGATCCCGACGCCCACGCGCCCCGGCCCCCACGTCGCGGGGACGCGCCGCGGCGCGCCCTGCTCCGCGGCCCCCGGGGGCGGCTCCGATCCTCCGGAGCCGATCACGTATGCGTCGTCGCCCTGCATCAATACGACGGTATTGGCAAGGCGATCGCCCAGCCGCTGCTTGCGCCGCGAAAGCGGGATCAGGAAGAGCCCGGCGACACAGTCGACGCCGATCAGCAGGGTCCGCACGAGCGCGCGGGCCCACGAGAGCCCCTGATCCCGATCGCCGACGACCTCGATGCCGACGGCGCTCATCCCGAGCGTCTGCCCCCACCGCCACTGGGCGAACACGAGGTAGCCGAGCCACAGGGCCGCCACCGCGACGAGGATCAGCGCCGCGAGCACGGTCTCCCACGTGGTCGCGTGCTCGCTCGCCGCGTCAGGGGCGAGCAGCATGATCGCGATCGAGTACGCCGCCCAGGCGACCACGAGATCGAGCAGACCGGCGGCGACGCGCCGGGCCAGGCCGGCGTAGCGCGGAGCGGCAGCGGTGATCTCCGAAGCGGTCACGAATCGAGATGGTGGCGGATGGCGCCCAGCGACTCGATGTCCCCGCCTCCGTCGCGGTCGATCAGCAGCGCCCTGATGCCCGCCGCCCGCGCTCCCTCGATGTCGTCGGTGGGCGTGTCCCCGACGTGCAGCGTCCCGTCCGCGGCGCAGCCGGAAACCTCGAGAGCCGCCTCGAACAGGCGCGGATCGGGCTTTCGCGCGCCCACCGCGGCGGAGGTGACGACGCCGTCGAGGCCGTCCGCGAGGCCCACGCGGGCGAGCATGTCGGGGAGCGAGTAGTCCCAGTTCGAGACGCAGACGAGCCGCGCCCCGAGGGCGCGCAGCTCGGCGAGCGCGGGCGCCGCGTCCGGATAGGCGCGGAAACGGATCGCGGCCATCATCTCCTCGATCGAGACGTCACGGCCGAGCTCGGCGGACAGGACCGCGGCGCTGCGGCGGCGCAGGTCGGCGAGCGAGTCGGGGTCGCGCCCCTCGTCGCTGTGCTCGCGGTAGTAGCTCATCTCGGCGCGAAAGGCGCGCTCGAGCGGCTCGCCGGGCCCACCATCCAGGTGATCCCACGGCGGCTCGAGCTCCACCAGCGTCCCAAGGGCATCGAGGAGCACACAGCGCGTCACCGCCCCATTCTCACCAACAGCCGAGCAGGAACCCACCGGAAGGGGGGCGAATCTCCGAACATGGTGCTCCTCGCCGACGGCCAGCAGGACCTGATCGCAGCTCTCGTCACGATGGGGGTCGCGGTCGCCATCGCCTTCGCCGTGGACCGGTTGGTTATCGCGCGCGGGGGCCACGTCGCATCGAAGGTCTCCGGAGACACGACGCTGTCCCGGTCCGCCCAGACCCGGCTGCGCCTGATCCGCCGACTCATCTTCGTGATCATCCTGGCGATCGGCGCGGCGCTCGCGCTGAGCAAGTTCACCCAGTTCTCGCGGCTGGCCACCGGCATCCTGGCCTCGAGCGCGGTCCTCGGCCTCGTCGTCGGCTTCGCGGCGCGCCAGACGCTGGCCAACATGGTCGCCGGGATCCTGCTCGCGATCACGCAGCCGATTCGCGTCGGCGACACGGTGACCGTGGCCGACGGCACCGGGCGCGTCGACGACCTCACTCTTTCCTACACGTTCATCGACACGGGGGATGGCCGCCTGATGGTCGTGCCCAACGAGCAGGTCCTGTCTTCCCCGGTCTTCAACCATTCGACCGGCGATCGCACGGCGCCCGCGACCGTGTCCGTGTGGGTGCCGCCGGCCGCAGCGCTCGACGAGGCGCGGCGCGTGCTGAAGCCCGCGGGCGCGACCGAGGTGAGCGTCGCCGAGATGACGGTCGAGGGCGTGCGTCTGGAGCTGAAGGGCTCGCGGGATCGCGAGCGCACGCAGGTCGGGGACGAGGAAGCCGAGCTGCGGGAGCGCGCCCACGAGGCCCTGCGCCGCGCGGGCCTGCTCGAGGAGAACGGCCACCCGGAGTAGGCGCATTCCGGCCGAGCCCGTGCGTCGCCCCGGTACCCTTATTCGACCTCATGACTCAGCGAGCGCGCAGACGCCATCGCCGCTCGCGAGGCTCGGTCCGGCGGAAGCTCCTCGTCATCTTCGGGGTGCTTTTCGCCATGGTCCTCCTCGCGGTTGGCGGACTTGCGGCCTGGGTGTACAGCGTCGCCCAGGGCACCCCCAGCATCAACCACCTGAAGCCGATCCACCAGGGATCGATCTCGCAGGTCTTCGCCGCCGACGGCACCCGTCTCGGCTACATCCATTCGGACACGCTTCGGCAGCCGGTCAAGAGCGGCCAGATCCCGAAGCTCCTCAAGGAAGCCACGGTCGCGATCGAGGACCGCAACTTCTACGAGCACGGCGGCATCGATCCGGCCGCGATCGTCCGCGCAGCGGTGGCGGACGTCAAGGCCGGCAGTCCGGTCCAGGGAGGTTCGACGATCACGCAGCAGCTCGTTCGCAACCTCTACATCGCCAACCCCCAGGAGGACATCCAGCGAAAGATCCAGGAGGCCGTGATGGCCGACCAGCTCGAGTCCAAGCACACGAAGCGCTGGATCCTCACCAAGTACCTGAACACCGCGTCCTACGGCACGACGGACGGCCAGACGGCGGTGGGGGTGCAGGCGGCGGCCGAGACGTACTTCAACAAGAGCGCCAAGGACCTCACGCTTCCGGAGGCGGCGCTGGTCGCCGGGCTGCCACAGGCGCCCTCCGAGTACAACCCGCTGCAGAGCCCCACGGCCGCCATCCAGCGTCGCAACGAGGTGCTCCAGGCGCTGCAGCAGCAGGGCTACATCAATCGCAAGGACTACGAGAGCGCCCTGCAGAGCGGCCTTGGCCTCGACCAGGGCTACAAGTACCAGCAGATCAGGCAGCCGTACTTCTTCGACTACGTCCAGCAGCAGCTGATCGACAAGTACGGCGTCAACACGGTCCGCAGCGGGGGCCTGAAGGTCTACACGACTATCAACTCGGCGCTCCAGGCCGACGCCCAGAACGCCGTGGATTCCTGTTCCGTCTGCTACTCGGGCGGCGGTCCGCAGGCCGCGCTCGCCTCGGTCGATGCCACGAACGGCCACATCCTGGCCATGGCCTCCTCCACGCCGTACTCGGCCAGCTCCCAGTTCAACTTCGCGGCCGACGCCCACCGCCAGCCCGGATCCTCGTTCAAGCCCTACGTGCTCGCCACCGCGTTGCAGCAGGGAATGAACCCCGACACGACCTACTACTCCGGCAAGAGCCCGATGACGCTCACCCTTGACGACGGGACGACCTGGACCGTCAACAACGCCGGGGACGGCGAGGGCGGGACGATGAACGTCCGCCAGGCGACCATCGACTCCGTGAACGTCATCTTCGCCCAGCTCGACGTGGATGTCGGGCCCGAGAACGTGAAGCAGATGGCCGAGAAGCTCGGGATCACCTCGCCGCTTGACGGCATCCCCGCGGAGGGGATCGGCGGCCTTCGGATCGGCGTCACGCCGCTCGAGCAGGCCGACGCCTACGCGTCGTTCGCCGACGGCGGCGTCCACCATCCCGCGACGGCCATCGGGCGGGTCGTGTTCCCGAACGGCAAGACCGACATTCCGGACGCGGGCACGGCGACCCGCGCGATCTCCGACGGCATCGCCTACGAGGTCACCGACATTCTCAAGGGCGTCATCACCGAGGGCACGGGTGCCGGCTATACGGACTTCGGCTGTCCGGCCGCCGGCAAGACCGGAACCACCGAGGGCGAGTCCGACGCCTGGTTCGTCGGCTACACGCCGCGGCTGTCCACGGCGGTCTGGGTCGGGCATCCCCTCTCCCGCGACCTCACCGGCTTCGGCGGCCCGACCGCCGGGCCGATCTGGCGCTCCTACATGGAGCAGGCACACGGCAGCTACTGCGGCGACTTCCCCCAGCCGTCGACCCCGTTCCAGCCGTCCTCGAGCTGGAGCGGCGCCCACTCGGTCTCCAGCCCCTCGAAGGGCTATGGCACGACGGGCAGCAGCAGCGGCACCGGCAGCTATGTGCCCCCGTCCGGCGGCTCCGGCAGCAGCAAGTACCCGTCCCAGTACTACGCGCCCGGCGCCGGCGCACCGCCGTCGCCCGCTCCCGCACCGCCCTCCGGCAACAGCGGCGGCGGACCACCTTCCGGCGGCGGACCGCCCTCCGGCGGCGGGCCACCGTCGACCGGTGGTGGCGGGACCGGGGGCACCGGCTGAGGCTGAAGCTCGGGCGAGTGGCGGGCGTCGTGGCGCTCGCCGCGCTCGCGGCGGCCGCCGTATCGCTCGCGGCGCCCGGCGCCGATCTGGTCTCGGGAACCGACGCCGGCTCGCCGCGTTGGCTGCTCGGCCCCTACGGCGGCGGCCTCGGGACTGGCCCGGGCGGCTACCGAGCGGCGCTATGGGTCGCGTTCGCCTCGTATCTGGGGGTTGTCCTGTGCGCCACCGCGCTCGGCCGCCGCACCATCCGCTGGGCCGTGGTCGCCGCCGTCCTCACATTCGCGCTCGCTCCGCCGCTGCTCTCGCTGGACGTCTTCAGCTACCTGTCCTACGCCCGCCTGGGGGTGCTCCACGGTCTCAATCCGTACGACTTCGCGCCGGCCGCGATTCACGACGCCGCGGCCGTGCGGGTCCAGGACTTCAGCGACGCGACCAGCGTCTACGGGCCGCTGTTCACGCTTGTGAGCTACCCGTTCGCCCTCATCGGCGTGCCGGCGGGGATGTGGGCGATGAAGGCGCTGGCTGGGGCGTCGGTGCTCGGGATCGCGGCGATCGTCTCGCGCCTGGCGATCTCCCGCGGGATCGCTGCAGCGCCGGCGGCGGCGTTCGTCGCGCTGAACCCGCTGGTGCTCGTGGACGTCGTGGGAGGGGCCCACAACGACGCGCTGATGATGCTCGGGCTTGCCGCCGGGGTCGCACTCGTGCTCGGGGCCCGGGAGGCCTCGGGGGGAGTGGCCATGGTCGCCGCCGCCGCGGTGAAGCTCCCTGCGGCGGTCGTGGCGCCCTTCGCGTTCCTCGGCGCCAACCGCGGGCGGGGTCGCAAGCACCTCCTCGTTGGCCTGGCCGTCGCGGTCCTGGCGATGGCCGCGGTCGCCCTGGCGGTGTTCGGGACCTCGATCGGCCACGGCCTCGAGTTCCTGTCCGGGAGCCAGCAGCGGGTGAGCTACCACAGCGTTCCGGCGACCGCAGCGAGGGGCGTCGGCGTGGACGTCGACGTCGTGCGCGCTGTTTTCGCCGGCGTCTATGCGGTGCTCGTGATCTGGCTTCTGGTCTGGACCGCGCGCGGAGGCGACTGGGTACGGGCGAGCGGTTGGGCCATGCTCGGACTGCTGGCCGCGACGATCTATCTGGTGCCCTGGTACGTGCTCTGGGTGCTGCCGCTCGTCGCGGTGTCGCGCGATCGGTTCCTGATGCTGCTCACCCTGGGGCTCTGTGCGTACCAGCTCCCGGTGGGCGTGCCCGGCTAGTCCGCCGAGCGGTCCCGAGCAGGGCGACCGGGACGCACACCCCGACGATCACGATCGCCGCGACGGGATCCGGAAGCGCCAGCTCCGACAGCAGGACCACTCCGATCGCGCCGGCGGACGCCTTCAATGCGGTCCCGATCAGGCGGGAGTTGCGCGCCGAGGGACGCATCGCGTAGAGCGCGAGGGTCACCGCCGAAGCAAGGAGCGCGAGCGCGGTCGCGGCGAAGATGAACACCATGTAGATCGTGACTGGCGGCGAATAGGAGCACTGCGATCCCGAGCACGCCGGGTCGATCGTCGCGCCCACGACCGCCCCCGGAATGATCGCGAGGTAGGCGAAGCAGATGGCGCCTAGTGCGGCGAGAACGCGCACGAGCTTCAATATTGCACTTGGTGGTACATCCGACAACGCTGCACCCAAAACGGCGGCCGCAGGTAGCCGCCATGCTGCGTCTTCGGGCTTGCCCTTGCCACCAGCAAGGGCTGCGCCCTGCATCCTTGCCTGGCGGCACCTGCGTCGCGCCGTTTCGGGCACATCGTCGTCGGACGCACCACCGTTGACCGAGAGCGCACCAATGGGAGAGTTCGACCTGATCGCCCGGCTCGTCGAGCTGGTCGAGGACGCCGGCGCGGCGCCTGAGCGCGGCGGGCGGATCGTGATCGGGAGCGGCGATGACGCGGCGGTCACCGATCCTCCCGGCGTGACCGCGACGTCCGTCGACGTGCTGGTCGATGGCGTCCACTTCCGCCGCGAGACGGCCTCCCTCGAGTCCGTCGGGCACAAGGCGCTCGCCGCCGCCCTCTCCGATCTCGCTGCGATGGGCGCTGCCCCGGGTGAGGCATACGTCCAGCTGGGCGTTCCCACCGACCTGGACGAGACTGGGGCCATGGACCTCGGCACCGGCCTCGCGGCAGCCGCGGCGGCGAACAAGGTGGCGGTGGTGGGCGGTGACGTCACCCGGGCGCCCGTCCTGTTCATCGCGGTGACCGTGGTCGGCCACGCCGGCTCGGCGGATGAGCTTGTCTCGCGCGCCGGCGCCGAGCCCGGGAACGTCGTGGTCGTCACCGGCGAGCTCGGCGGGGCCGCGGCCGGCCTCCTCCTGCTCGACCGCCCCGAGCTCGCCGACGCCCTGGACGCGTCGGCGGCGGACGCGCTTCGCCGCCGCCAGCTCACGCCGTCACCGCTACTCGCGGCCGGCCGGGCGCTGGCCGCGAGCGGCGCGACGTCGATGATCGACCTGAGCGACGGCCTCGGCGGCGACGCCCTCCACGTCGCGGCTGCGAGCGGCGTGAGGATCTCCATCGAGCTCGGCAGCGTTCCGGTGCAGTCCGGAGTCGGCCAGGTGGCGGGCGCGGGGGGAGTGGATCCGATGGACCTCGTCGCCGCGGGTGGGGAGGACTACGAGCTCCTGGCCACCCTGGCGCCGGCCGACGTGGACAGCGCCCGCGCCGCGCTAGAGGCTGGCGGCACGTCGCTGACCGCGATCGGCGAGGTCACCGAGGGCACGGGAGCGGCGCTCCGGCTCACCGACGGATCGGAGCGCGGGGTCCCTGGGTTCGATCAGCTTCGTCGCTGATCCGTTTGCTGGCTCCGGAGCAGAGCCATCATCCGGAGCTTGAACAGCATTTCGCGTGCCACTGCCTCCGAGTCGACGCGATAGGTGCGTGCTGCGATCCGCCGTTTCAGCTGACTCACCGTGTCCTGTCCTAACTCTTGGATTGGCGCTGGATGCTTCAAGTCCCGGCCGCTCTTGCGGTGCTATCCGTCATTCCTCAGATCGTCAACTTCCTCCCTGGACGTGATCGTAGATGTGTCCAGTCTCTCGGACGATGGTCCAACCGGCTCGGAAACGAGCTCGGCATCGCGGTTCAGTGGCCCGGGCGGTTCGGGGTGAGGCGGCCGCGCCCGGTGCGGTATCCGGCGGCGGAGTGAAAGCGCGAGCACGCCGAGCAGGGCCCCGAGGATCAGGCTCAGGGAGAACATCGTCCCGAACCCGATCTGGCCGCCGCTGACCATCAGCAGGAGGAGCCAGGGTGCGGAGCCGCCGAGGGCGAGCTGGCCGGACACATGATCGATCGCGGCGATGACCGGCAGCAGCGAGACCAGGGCCGCCGCTGCGACCGCGGGCCACGGGAGCGGCCCTCGGCGCCGCGCGCATGTGAGCCAGACGTGGGCGGTCGGGACCAGCAGGAGCCCCAGGAAGGGATTCGCCAGCCAGGCCAGGAACGCGGCGACGGTCGACACCACGCCGAGTGCCGGGACCGCAGCCTGCCGGGAGAGCGCCCCCGGGAGCCGCCAGCCCCGGATGACGTAGTAGGTGCCGCCGATGACGCCCGCGCAGAGGAGCATCACGATCACCTGCCCGGGCCCGATGGCGTAGAGGTTGGGGTCGAACGGGAACGTCGGCCTGGCCACGAGGCCGACGAGGGCCAGGAGATAGAAGAAGAAGAGGCCGGCGAGCAGCGGCACGGCGCGCGAGCCCGCCCACGCAAGCGCCCAGCCGGGGTTCGAACCGGCGCGGAAGCCCCTAAGGATGCCGTCGCCGGCTGCCAGCGCTGCCGGCAACAGGAGCGCGAGCGCCAGCAGTGCGAGCGTCCAGCCGGGGACGAGGTTCCCCGCCATCGGCACGTAGGTCGACGGGCCGTGGTCGAGAGGCTCGGGGAAGGCGCCGATCGCTGCCGCGAGCAGGAGCGCGGTCCGCCCGAAGTCCGTCAGCGTCGAAGACGACAGGTCCGCGACCTGGTCCTGGGAAGCCGGCAGCGGGCGCTCCCCGGCCGACGACAGGCCCACCGCCTCGAGGCCGCTCTGGATCAGCACGGCCGTCTCGCCCAGCCCGCTCGGCACGGCGAGGTCCGCCAGGGCGCCGAGCATTCCCTCGGCCCCCTGCCTGTGGGGCGTCTGATCTGACAGCACGTGTTCGGCGGTACGCGCGAGCTGCGCCGGCGGGCTCTGTGGGCCGGCGGACGACTCGAGGACGAAGGGCGGTCGCGGGTTTGCGTAGCCGGGCTGCCACAGGTCGATCACCGCGTCGATCTGGTCCCGCTGCGAGTAGTTCCGGGCGAACTCGCTGGCGCCGGCCGCGCCGGCGCTCGAGCCATCGGTCGAAACGAAGACCAGCGTCTTTTCGTGGCTCTGGGTCCGGAGCTGGTTGACGAGCTGGAGGAGCATCCCGGTGGAGGCGGCGCTCGACGCCGCGCCCGGGCCGCCGGCTGAGTCGCGCGGCGCCATCAGCACGACGGTCCGGGGCGAGGCGCCCGGCAGCGTGAGGATCACGTTCCGCATGTCGACGTCGTTGCCGTCGAGCTGCCCGGTGAAGTTCTGCTCGGAGACCTCGCCCCCGTCGACCTGTCCGAAGCGCTGCGCGACGAAGTCCCCGACCCGCGCGTCGCCTTCGCTGCCGGGGGTCCGGTCGGGCGCCATGTCGACGACCTGGCGGGCCAGCCGGGTTGCCGCCTGACCGTCGAATTCCGCCGGCGTCACCGCTGTCGGCAGCGGGTCGGGCGGCGCCGTGAGCGCGAACAGCAGCACGACGACAGCGGCCAGGGCCGGTGCGAAGCCTGCACGGTAGATCCGGAAGTCGATCATGAAGATGTTCAAGTGAGGGGCTTAGCCCCGAAACTGGCAGGTGCGGTTGGTTGATGTTGTGGGTGAGGGGCTTAGCCCCGAAACTGGCAGGTGCGGTTAGTTGATGTTGTAGGTGAGGGGCTTTAGCCCCGAAACTGGCTGGTGCAGTTGGTAAGTCGTTTTGAAATTACCCTTCGGAAGGGACCGTGGCTGGAGAGAACGCTTCATCGGCACGCATCCTGCTCGTCGACGACGAGCAATCCGTGCAGACGCTTCTGACCTACCCCCTGCGAAAGGAGGGCTACGAGGTCGTTCCCGCGCACGACGGCCGCGAGGCGCTGGACCGTTTCGCGCAGCAGCGCTTCGACCTTGTCGTTCTGGACATCATGCTGCCGAAGCTGGACGGGATCGAGGTCTGCCGCCGGATGCGGAGCCGCAGCCAGGTGCCGATCATCATGCTCACGGCGAAGGACGACGAGATCGACAAGGTGCTCGGCCTGGAGATGGGCGCCGACGACTACATCACGAAGCCGTTCTCGGTCCGTGAGTTCCGCAGCCGCGTCCGGGCGGCGCTGCGCCGGGCCGAGATGATCGGCGGCCGGCCGGGCGGCGAGGAGCCGATCGCCGCCGGCGGCCTCAAGATCGACTTCGAGCGGCGCGTCGTCACCGTGCGCCGCAAGCGCGCCGACCTCACCTACGTCGAGTTCGAGATCCTCGCCGCGCTCGCCCGTTCGCCGGGCCGGGTCCAGACGCGCGAGATGCTCCTCGAGCAGGTCTGGGGCGATTCGGCGTACCGGGACCCCCGCACCGTGGACGTCCACATCCGCCACCTTCGCGAGAAGATCGAGCGGGACCCGCGCTCCCCCGAGTACCTCTTCACGGTGCGCGGCGTCGGCTATCGCTTCCGCGACAAGGACGAGTAGAGACCTGGAACGGAGGGGCGTTTGATCGGCGCAAGCGTCCGCAACCGGCTCGCGATTCTGTTCTTCCTGATCACGGCGGCGGCCGTGGGCTTCATCTACCTGTACGTAGTGCCCCAGCTGAGCTCGAACCTGACGGCGCAGAAGCTCCAGCGGCTGGAGGACGTGGCCACGACGGAGAGCGCCCGCCTCGACAGCGCGATGCGCCACGGCGCGTCCCAAGCGCAGATTCGCCGGCTGGTTAGGGACGCGGCCCAGCGCACCGACGCCAGGGTGACGATCCTGGGCGTCAAGCCCAGCCCGGATGGCTCGGACGTCGTGGTCGCCGACTCGGCGCTCAAGCGCACGGCGATCCTGCCGAGCTCCCCCGCCGCGACGGCTGCCGTGTCGAGCGGGAATATCTCGTCGGCGATCGAGGAGATCGACGGGGAGCGGACCGGGGAGATCGCGGTGCCGATCTCCGTCAACGGGAATCCCCGCTGGGTCGCGGTCTCATCGACGCCGCTCGGCGACGTGGACGACACGGTGGCCCTGATCCGGCGCCAGATCCTGATCGCCGGGGGGATCGCGCTCCTCCTGGCCCTGGCCGCCGGATGGCTCGCCGCCCGCGCGCATGCCAAGCGCCTCAACCGGCTGGAGGAGGCGGCGCAGAAGGTCGCCGAGGGCGACTTCTCGACGCCGATCCCGGACGAGGGCACGGATGAGGTCGGCCAGCTCGCAGCCACCTTCAACGAGATGCAGCAGCGCCTCGCGCGGCTCGACAGCGCGCGGAAGGAGTTCATCGCGAATGCCTCGCACGAGCTGCGGACGCCGATCTTCTCCCTGGGCGGGTTCGTCGAGTTGCTCGACGAGGATGAGCCCGACCCGGCCGTGCGGGCGGAGTTCGTCCGGACAATGCGCGAGCAGATCGCGCGGCTGACCAAGCTGACCGCCGATCTCCTCGACCTCTCGAAGCTCGACGCCGACGTGTTGGAGGTGAGCGCGGACGAGGTGGACCTGGCCTCGGTCGCGCATCGGGTGGCGGACGAGTTCGGGCCGGCGGCCGAGCAGCACTCCTCGCCGGTCGAGGTCGACGCCGACGGCGCCGCGACCGCGATGGCCGACGCCGACCGGGTCGCGCAGATCATCCGTATCCTCCTCGACAACGCACTGACGCACACTCCGGAGGGAACCTCCATCTCCATCTCAACTCAGCGGCGGGACGGGTCGGCGAGCCTCGTGGTTGCCGACAACGGACCGGGCATCGGCCCACACAATCGAAACCGGGTGTTCGATCGCTTCTACACGGGCGACCGTGTCAGCGGCTCGGGTCTCGGCCTGGCGATTGCGCGCGAGCTGGCGATGCGCATGGAGGGCGAGCTGGCGGTCGATTCGCGACGCGGCCGCACCCGATTCGAGCTGAGGCTCCCCGGGGCCGTCCTCGGCGGGGTCCCGGCGTGACGGCGCAACGGGTGGCGGCCGCGTGCCTGCTGGCCGCGGCCGCGATCGCGGTTGGCGCCTGCGGTGGCGGCGGTGGCAGCAGCACGAGCGACTCGGGCTCGGTCACCACGGTTGAGTCCACCCAGAGCTCGCCGCAGAAGACCGTCGTGGTGCAGTCCCAGGGCGGGAGCTTCAACCCGGAGTCGATCTACCAGTCGGCCTCGCCGGGAGTGGTGACCATCCTCTCGATCTTCCCCGGCGGCAGCCTCTCCAGCATCCTCGGCGGGGGCGGTGGCTCGGCGGCTGAGGGATCCGGGTTCGTGATCAACGACAGCGGCGAGATCGCCACGAACGCGCACGTGGTCACCGACGCGGACAGCCCGGGGGGCGGGCCAATCCACGAGGCCAAGGAGGTCTACGTCCAGTTCGGCGACCGCAATCGCGTGCGCGCGACCATCGTCGGCTTCGACCCGAACGCCGACGTGGCCCTGCTGAAGGTCGACCCGAACGGGCTCGACCTCAAGCCCCTGACGCTGGCGACAAACGAGAACGTCACCGTCGGCCAGCCCGTCGCCGCGATCGGCAGCCCGTTCGACCAGGAGTCGTCGCTGTCGGTCGGCGTCGTGTCCGCAACGGACAGGTCGATCCAGTCGCTGACCCGCTTCCAGATCGACGGTGCGATCCAGACCGACGCCGCGATCAACCCGGGCAACTCCGGCGGCCCGCTGCTCGACTCGGACGCGCACGTGATCGGGATCAACCAGCAGATCAGCACCAACTCGGGTGGCAACGAGGGCGTCGGCTTCGCGGTGCCGATCGGGCTCGTGGCGCATTCGCTCGACGCATTGCGCCAAAACGGCGAGGTCAAGTACCCGTACATCGGCGTCACGACCGAGCCGCTCTATCCACAGCTCGCCGACCGGCTCGGCCTGTCAACCGACAACGGCGCGATCGTCGCGAAGGTGATCTCCGGAGGCCCCGCCGATCAGGCCGGCCTCCAGGCCGCCAACCAGACGATCCACTTCCAGGGCCAGGAGGTGAGGACCGGTGGCGACATCATCACCGCGATCGACGGCCACCAGATCGTCAACGAATCGGACCTGCCCCAGCTGATCACCCACTACAACCCGGGTGACACCGTGCACGTCCAGATCATCCGCGACGGCAAGACGCAGACCGTCGACGTGAAGCTGGGCGAGCGGCCGAGCAGCGGTTAGCGTGCCCCCGATGCGAAGCGTCGTCCTTGATCTCGCGACGGCGCTCCGCGAGGAGGTCGCCCCCGAGCTCGGGCAGCACGCCGGGCGGAAGCACGAGGGCGCCGGCGCCGGCGGCGACGTCACCTTCGCGATCGACGAGCGCGCAGAGGCGTTCATGGAGCGCTTCCTGGCCGAGCGCGCGCCCGAGGTGGCGTTCTACTCGGAGGACCGCGGCCTGGTCACGCCCACCGGGGACGCCGAGTGGGTCCTCGTCGTCGATCCAATCGACGGAACGCGTCCGGCGATGGCGGGCCTGGAGGCCGCCTGCGTGTCGGTGGCGTTGGCGCCGTTGGGCGACGGAGACCCGACCTTGGGGGACGTGACCGTCGGCTGCGTGATCGAGATCAAGTCGGGGCAGGCGTTCGTCGCCGAACGGGGCAAGGGCATCGACCCGGCGCCGTCGCTGTCGGCCAACACCGAGCCTTCGCGGATGTTCTGGGCCTACGGCCTGCGTGGGCGCCCGATGCGCCGGATCGCCGAGGTGATCGGCAATCTGATCGACGCCTCGTCCGTGGGCGGCGGGACCTTCGACCTCGGCTCCGCGACCTTCGACATGACCCGCGTCGTCACCGGTCAGCTCGATGCCTATGTCGAGCCCGGCGCGAGGCTGATCGCCGAGATCCCCGGCATGCGCGCGGAATTCGAGCGAATCGGCGGGGGGATGGTTCTGAACAACTCGCCGTACGACATTGCGGCGGCGGTCCTGATCTGCGAGGAGGCCGGCGCCGTCGTGAGCGATGCATGGGGAGGCCCGCTCGCCGCGTCGCCGATTCTCGGCTCGGGAGTCGAGTACCAGCTGTCGTGCGTGACAGCCGCCACGCCCGAGCTCCATGCCCGGATCGTGACCGAGGTCGACGCGGGCATCGACCGCCTCGTGCGGGCCCTTGCTTAGCCACCGCCGCGCGGGCGCCGCTATGTTGCCGCAATGCTCCAGGACGTCTCCCTAGGCGACCGGTCCCTCGCCGACTACACCCATCTCGTGGGTCGTGGCCTGGTGGAGGAGATCCGGGAACTGGCCGCCCCGCTCGCGGGCAAGCGTGTGCTGCACGTGAGCGCCACCGCGTTCGGCGGGGGCGTGTCGGAGATTCTCTACACGCTCGTGCCGCTCATGCGCGATGTCGGACTCGCCGTGAGTTGGCGCGTGATCCTCGGCCGGGAGGAGTTCTTCAACGTCACGAAGCTGATGCACAACTCCCTCCAGGGCGACCCGCAGTCGATCTCCGACCAGCAGTGGGAGGTGTTCGAGGCATACAACGCCATGAACGCGCAGAGCCTCGACGACGACTGGGACGTGATCATCGTCCACGATCCACAGCCGGCGGGGCTGCGTGCCGGCGCGACCAACCACTCGCGGCACTGGATCTGGCGCTGCCACATCGACCTGTCCGCGCCGAACCAGGAAACACTCGGCCGGCTCCTGCCTCTGATCAGGGAGTACGACGAGTCGATCTACCACATGCAGCAGTACGTCCCGGCCGGGATGGACGGCAACGTGCAGATCATCCCGCCGGCGATCGATCCGCTCTCGCCGAAGAACATGGCCCTCTCGCCCGAGGACGCCTCGTTCGTGTGCCAGCAGTTCGGCATCGACACCGACCGCCCGCTGCTCTGCCAGGTCTCCCGCTTCGACCCCTGGAAGGACCCCAAGGGGGTGATCGACGCGTTCCGCATCGTGCGGGAGAAGATCCCAGAGCTGCAGCTCGCCCTCGTCGGCTCGATGGCCACCGACGACCCCGAGGGCTGGGAGTTCTTCCACGACACCTTCAACTACGCCGACGGAGATCCCGACATCAAGATCCTGAACAACCTCAACAACGTCGGCGCGATCGAGGTCAACGCCTTCCAGTCGCAGTCCGACGTCGTGATGCAGAAGTCGTTGCGCGAGGGCTTCGGCCTCACGGTCACCGAGGCGCTCTGGAAGGTGCGGCCGGTAGTGGCCGGGAAGGTGGGCGGCATCCCGCTGCAGGTGGTTGACGGCGAGACCGGCTACCTCAGCTCGTCGCCCGAGGAGGCGGCGCAGCGAACGATTGACATCCTCAGGGACCCGGGCCTCGCCAAGCAGCTCGGCCGGGCCGGCAAGGAGCGCGCCCGGGAGCACTTCCTCACCCCGCGGCTGCTCAGGGACTGGCTCCGACTGTTCGGGGAGATGGACGTGTGAGCGACGATCCCCGCCTGGTGATCGTCTCCAACCGGGGACCGGCGCAGTTCGAGCGGGGTCCGGAGGGGGAGCGCACCGTAAGGCGGGGAGGGGGCGGCCTGGTCACGGCGCTCAGCGGGCTGGTCGCGCACCGGGGGGCCCTGTGGATCGCGTCGGCGATGACCGACGAGGACGTCGCCGTCAGCCGTGAGGCCGGGGGGGAGCCGGTCACGCAGGAGCTCGACGGCGTCACCTACGAGACCCTCTTGGTCGAGAGCGACGGCGAGGCCTACGACCGCTTCTACAACGTCATCGCTAACCCGATCCTCTGGTTCATCCAGCACTATCTCTGGGACCTCTCCAACGCGCCGGACATCCGCCGCGAGGAGGCCGACGCCTGGGATTACGGCTACAAGGCCGTGAACGCGGACATCGCCCGGGCGGTGCTCGCCGCAATCGAGAACGAGGCCGACCCGCTCGTGATGTTCCACGACTACCACCTGTACACGTGCCCGGCCCTGGTGCGAAACGCCCGGCCGGACGCCCTCCTCCACCACTTCGTCCACATCCCCTGGTCACAGCCGGACAGCTGGCGGATCCTGCCCAACCGCATGCGGGAGGAGATCTTCCGGGGTCTGCTCGCCAACGACATCATCGGCTTCCACACCACGGCGTACTGCCGCAACTTCCTGGCCTGCTGCCGCGAGCTGATGGAGGTCGAGGTGGACTACGAGCGCGGTGCCGTCCTGCACTCGGGGCGCGAGACCTGGGTCCGCGCCTACCCCCTGGGCATCGATGCCGGGCGACTTGACCGCGCCGCGGAGTCCGATCAGGTCCTCGAGTACGAGCAGGAGATCCTGCGCCGTCGCCGCGATCACATGATCCTCCGGGTCGACCGCGCCGACCTCTCCAAGAACGTCCTGCGGGGGTTCACCTCCTTCGACACCTTCCTCCAGCAGCACCCCGAGTTCCGCGAGAAGGTCACCTTCGTTGCGCACCTGCAGCCCTCACGAACCGACGTTCCCGAGTACGCCGAGTATCTGGAGCGGATCGAGGCGCTGGTCGCCGTCGTCAACCACCGTCACGGCACGACCGACTGGATGCCGATCGATCTCCGGATCTACGAGAACTTCCCCGAAGCGGTAGCGCGTTACAAGCACTTCGACCTGTTGATCGTCAACTCCCTGTTCGACGGCATGAACCTGGTCGCCAAGGAGGCCCCGGCGGTGAACACGCGCGACGGCGTCGTGATGCTGTCCGAGAACACCGGCGCCCACGAGGAGCTCGGCGACTGCGCGCTCTCGGTCAACCCGTTCGACATCCAGGAGCAGGCCGACACCATGTACCGGGCGCTCACCATGGAGCCGGAGGAGCGGCGGATCCGCGCCGCCCGCCTCCGCGAGATCGTGCGCGAGCGCGACCCGGGGGTCTGGATCTCCGAGCAGCTCGACGACATCCGCGCCAAGCGCGCGGCGGTAGCCGCAGCCGACTGAGCGAGACAGCACAAGTTGATCGACGTCATCCCGCTGGCGTTCCTCTCGGCGCTCTATCCGACGCTCCTGGCCGTCGTCGTTGTGGTGCTCCAGCGGCCCGACCCCAGGCGTCTGCTGGGCGCCTACCTGGCGGGGGCGGTGCTGACGAGCATGGTGGTCGCTTACGTGATCGTGACCGCGCTTCGGGAGGGGAACGTCGTCGGACGTGGCGACGTCACGGTCGGCCCGGGCGTCAACCTCTTTCTCGGCGCCATCGCCCTCCTGCTGGTCTGGTTCCTCGTGAGTGACTGGGGGCGGGAGCGGCGCGAGCGCATGAAGTCAAGACGGGAGGCGAAGCAGGCGAAGCGCGAACGCCCGCCGTGGTCGGAGCGGGTGATCCAGCGGGGCTCGGTTCGGCTGACGTTCCTCGTGGGAATGGTGTTCAACCTCCCCGGCGCGATGTACCTGGTGGCGCTGAAGGATGTGGCGGCAGCCAATATCGGCATCGCCGAGACGGTTGGCGTCCTGCTCCTCTACAACCTGATCATGTTCCAGTGGGCGGAGATTCCGCTCGTCGGCTATGCGGTCGCGCCGGAGCGCACACAGGTGCTGATCACGAGCATGAACGGCTGGCTCCGCGCCCACGCCCGCGAGGTGGCGATCGTCATCTGCTCGATCGCCGCCGCCTTTCTGATCACGAGGGGGATCACCGGGGCTCACATAGAGCGTGCCCGAGTGTCCCGAGGTCTACGATCTCTCTGCTTGTTCAGCGGCCTCGACAATCCGATTCACCTCCTGGTAATCGCCGTGGTGGTGATCATCCTGTTCGGTCCGAGCCGGTTCCCCCAGATCGGGCGAGCCGTCGGCTCCGGAATTCGCGAGCTGAAGGGCTCGCTCGGTGGCGACGACGATTCGGCTGACAAGCGCGACGAGCCCTAGCCGGTAGGCGCACGCGACATGCCGGTCGCGGGCGATGCCTGCCAGCGGAAGGTGCCGCCGCCCCGTGGGCGAAATCCCACGAGCCATGGCAACCGGCTTCCCCGCCTTCCGCCGCGCCGACACGGCGCGATACCTCGCGATCCTGATCCTGATCCTGTCGACGATCGGGTTTCAGGTCGCGGCGTCTGACAGCGAGTGGGCGCGCCTCGTCATCGTGCTCCTCGCGTCCGGCACGCTGTACCTGGCGCTCACCGTCGGTGGGATCCACGGGGCGGTCGACCGGATCCTGCTGGCCCTGATCGTCGTCGCGGTCGCGGTGTCGGTGATCGCCCTGGCGGGCTTCGCAACGCTCGGGCAGTTCGACGCGCAGCTCATCAACCTGCTGTTGATCGCCTTCGCGCCGATCGCGATCGTCGTCGGCGTGCTGAGTGACATGAGGGCGCGGAGCCGGGTGACGGTCCGCACCGTGATCGGGGTCCTGAGCGTCTATTTGTTGATTGGCCTGATCTTCACCTTCCTCTTCGGGATCATCGGCTCGCAGGGGTCCACGCCCTTCTTCAAGTACGGAGTCGCCGGCACCAGCTCCAACTACCTCTACTTCAGCTACTCGACGCTGACGACCGTGGGCTACGGGGACCTGGTCGCCGAGCTTCAGATCGGGCGCTCGTTCGCGATCATCGAGGCGCTGGTGGGGCAGATGTACCTGGTCAGCATCGTCGCGTTGATCGTCGGGAGCCTCGGCCGCCTGCCGACCAGCCACTCGACACCGTTCTCAGGGGCTCCGTCGAGAAGCCGGGGCCGCTCGGACCGCTGACGATGCACGACTACAGCTCTTGTTACGCCGACGTCTAGACCGCGCGGCACGCTCTCACCGATACTTCCAGGGGTGACGCTCCCTCCAGGCCCCCCCGCGCCGGCCACCGTCAACACCGTGCGACTGATCCAGCGTCCGCTGGAGAGCCTGCTCGGCTGGCACCGCCGCTACGGCGACGTCTTCACGGTCCCGTACCTGATCTTCGGCACCGGCGTCTACGTCGCCGATCCGGCGGCCGTCCGGGAGCTCATGACGGGCGACCAGTCGGATCTCCACGCCGGCGAGGCCAACGCCCCGCTCTCTCCCGTGCTCGGGCCGAGCTCCGTGCTGGTGCTGGACGGGCCCGAGCACCTGCGCCAGCGCCGCCTGCTCCTGCCGCCCTTCCAGGGGTCCGCGGTGACGCAGTTCCGAGAGGTCATCCGCGACGTAGCGGAGGCGGAGGTGGCGAGCTGGGCCTCGAACAGGGAGATCGTCCTTCGCGATCGCATGAGGGCCCTGACCTTCGACGTGATCTGCCGCGCCGTGTTCGGCGTCACCGAGCCGGGCCGGGTCGAGCGCCTCCGGACCGCGCTCACGGCGGTGATCGACGCGGGTGCGATGTTCTTCCTCCCGGGCCCGTTCCGCCGCGACTTCGGCCCGTGGAGCCCCTGGGGTCGCTTCAAGCGCCGGCTCGCGCTCGCCGACCGCCTCATCTACGAGGAGATCGCGCGCCGGCGGGCTGACCCCGACCTCGAGGAGCGCACCGACGTGCTCTCGCTTCTGCTTCGCGCCCGCGACGAGGAGGGCCAGGCGATGAGCGACGCGGAGCTTCGGGACGAGCTGATGACCATGCTCGCGTTCGCATTCGATCTGCTGCTGCGTCACCCGCAGGTCCTCGAGCGGCTCCGCGAGGAGCTGGCCTCGGGCGACGACGCCTACCTCGAGGCGACCGTGACCGAGTCGCTGCGGCTACGGCCGGTGATCGACGCCACCGAGCGCACGCTGAAGAAGCCCCGTGTGATTGCCGGCTGGGAGCTGCCGGCCGGGATCCGCGTGTACCCCGCCATCGTGCTCATCCATCGCCGCGAGGACCTGTATCCGGAGTCCCACCGGTTTCGGCCCGAGCGCTTCCTCGACGGCAAGGCCGAGTCGTACTCATGGCTTCCTTTCGGCGGGGGCATCCGCCGCTGCGTAGGCGCCGCCCTCGCGCAGGCCGAGATGGCGGAGGTCATACGTGTTGTCCTCGAGCAGGTGGAGCTCGAACCGGTGCGGCCGAAGGCCGATCCGGTCGTGATGCGGGGTATCACCCTGGTCCCTCGCCACGGCGTGCCCGCGAGGGCCGGCAGGGCGAGAGGGCGACGTTCGAGCAACAGCGCGGTGGCGTCGACTGTCGCCTGATACCTGATGGCAGCAGTCGATGACTCCCCACCACGTCGACGAGCCGCGCGCCTGGGCTGGCTGTCGGTTGCGCTGATGGGAGTCAGCCTCGTCTTCTTGGCGGCGGCCGCGTGGGTCGCTCTGCGAGGCCACGCGACTGACATCGTCGGGCACTTTCTTCTCGGGGCCAACGACAACATTCCCACCGTCACCGCGATCCTGGCCGCCGTCGCGGCCGCGGTCGCCTTCTGCCTCGGACTCGCCGCCTTGAACGCCGCCGCGCGGATGCGGGTCCTGGCCCGCGACAGACGCATACCGGCTCCCCTCTCTCCCGGGATGCGCCGGGCGCGTGACCTCCTCTTGACCCCGCTTGGTCCAGCCACGGTCCGGCTCGTCAAGGACCCCGACCTGCCCCCCGGCAAGCTGCCGACGATGACGCATCCGAGGCGCAGTTGCGCCTCACCGTTCTCCTTCCCGCGCACGACGAGAGGCTCACCATCGAGGCTTCGCTCGCGTCGTTGTGGGCCCAGACCAGGCAACCGGACCGGGTGGTCGTGGTTGCCGACAACTGCACCGACGACACGGCCGACATCGCGCGCCAAACGGGGCGGAGGTCTTCACCACCGTCGGCAACACCGAGAAGAAGGCCGGCGCGCTGAACCAGGCGCTTTCCGAGATGTTTGCCGACGTCGAGGCGCGGGACGTCGTGATGATCATGGACGCGGACTCCACCGTCGTCCCCGAGTTTCTGGAGACGGGCATGGGGCGACTCGCGGCCGATCCCGAGCTGATCGCGGTGGGCGGCGTGTTCTATGGCGAGGACGGCAACGGCCTGGTCGGTCAGCTCCAGCGCAACGAGTTCACCCGGTACCAGCTACATCTCCCGCCGTCACGGAAAGGTGTTCGTGCTCACCGGTACCGCGTCGCTGTTTCGGGCGTACGCCCTCAAGGCGGTCGCCGACTCCCGCGGGACCCTCATTCCCGGTGAGCCTGGTCTCGTCTACGACACCCTGGCGATGACCGAGGACAACGAGATGACGCTGGCCCTGAAGTCGCTGGGGGCGAAGATGGTCTCGCCGATGCAGTGCTGCGTGGTGACGGAGGTCATGCCGGATTGGAAAGGTCTCTGGCGGCAGCGGATGCGTGGGAGCGCGGCGCGCTGGAGACATCGGAGCCTACGGTCTGACCCGCGCGACGCTGCGCTACTGGCTGCAGCAGATCGGCATCGCCTACGGGACGATCGCGCTCAACGCGTACTTCCTGCTGATGACGATCACGCTGCTCGCGGCCGAGAGCTTCGATGTCGCGTGGATCTGGTTCGGTCTTGGCCTCATCTTTGTGGTCGAGCGCGTGGTCACGGTGTGGCCGATCGGCTGGCGGGGCAGGGCGGTCGCGGCGCCACTCGTCATCGAGATCGCCTACGACCTCATTCTGCAGATCATCTTTCTCAAATCCCTGATCGACATCGCCACCGGGCGCAAGGCCGGTTGGAATGACGTCCAGCGAGAGGCGGTTGCGCAATGACCCTCATCGGAGGCATTCTCTTCTCGGCCGACCTGCTGAAATCGGGCTGGTTCCAGGCCCTGGCCGCGTTTGTGGCGATCAACACCGTCGTCTACGCCGGACTGAGCCTCGCGAAGCTCTGGCCGAAGCGCCGCGAGTGAGCGTCCTGGGCCTGGTCCAGTCGGCGACCAGCCGCGGCCCGCGCTAGCCGGTCACGGTGACGTGGCGGGGCTTCGAGTGCCCGCCCCGGTAGGGGTAGCCGCGCTGGCTCGGGACGACCGCCCGGAAGGCGTACCGGTGGTGGCCCGAGGTCGAGTGGAAGCGGTAGTGGGCTCGGTAGGCGCCGTGCAGGTTGGTGCGGCCGTTGCTCACCTCGATCCAGCGCTTGCCTGAGCGGGCCTGGATCCGAACCCATCGGCGCGGCGCCGCCGGCTCCTGGAGCCGGACCCTGAAACGGACCCGGCGACCGTCGTGGACAGCGTGGCGCGGCCGCAGCTTCAGTAGTGGGCGGGCACGCACGCGGAGGTCGAGGCGGCGCTCCGTGACCTCGGTGCCGCTCCACCAGTAGGCGACGCGGACCTGCCTGCTCGGACCGGATGGCAGCTGGGCGCTGAATCGCCCGTCGTCTCCCGTGACGGGCGTGGCCGCGATGTGCTCGCCGACACCGGCAAGCGGGACCCGCGTGGCCACACAGACCCGTGCCCCCGGCACGGGCGCGCCCGACGCCGAGCGCAGCCGGCCGCGAACCGCTGCGTCCCCGTGCTCATGGCCCGAGCGAGTGCGGGAGATGTGAGCCTCGAGCACGCGTCCGGGGCCGGCGCTCGAGATCGGGCAGAGGTTGTCGACCCGCACGTGGCGCTCGGCGCAGGCTCGGTTCGCCTGCGTGTCCAACCCATAGTCGACCGAGCAGATCCGCACCGTGTTCGGCCCCTGGCGGAACGGCGCCCAGGTGGTCGCGGCCTTGAAGGTGGTGCGGGCGTGAAGGGGGCACGGCCTGAGGCGGAGCGCGAACCCCTCGGCGGCGCGGCACCGGGAGGCGTGAGCCGCCACCGGCTCGCCGTTCAGCTGGAGGAGGAAGCGATGGATCCCGGCACCGACGTCGGTGGCGATGGCCTGCATCGCCTGGATGCCGCGCTTGCTCCCGGCGGCGAACGCCGGTCCACGCAGGGCGATCCGGGGCCTCACGCGGTCGGCCATGCGGAGCGAGAGGCGCTTGATCCGAATGCCCGACCGCTTGCCCTCGCCGCAGCCGCCGTCGCGAGCGCACGCGAGCTTTGCGACGAACGACCTCGCCCGGCCGTTCCAGCGCGAACGCTCCATGCCGGGATCGGGAACCCGGAACGGCTGTGGCGGACCGGCGAGCGGCGCTGTCAGGAGCTGAGGCACCTGGCCGCCGTCGCGGCGCCCGGCGGCGCTGACGCCGAGATGGGAGATGACCGTGCCGCGGGGTGCGCGTACCGTCCAGCCGCCCCACCGTCCCTGCCCCGTTCGCCTTCCCTCGTGCCGGACGGCCAGCCCCGGCTGTACCTCACCGCACGACGCATCGGAGACGTAGTGGTGGGAGGTGCGCGCGAAGACCGCGTCCGGATGAAGGGCACCGAGCGCCGGGTTGCAGACGGCCGCGCGGTAGACGCCGGAGCTCGCAGACGGCGGCGCGATCAACGCCAGCGCCGTCGCGGCGAGGAGGGCATGAACGGCAACGATCGGGCGCTTCATCGGTCGGGCCTCCCTTGGTGGTCGGTCAACGCTCGAAGCCGAATTCCGAAGGTCCGCCGGACTGCCCAGCCCCGCCCCCCGGCGACGAGCTGGCTGGAGGGGAGGGCGAGCTCGTCGCGATGGGGGCGGGGGCGGGGGCGGGCGGGACGTAGGGCGGGGGTGAAGCGGGAGGCGCCGGAGCGGCCGGCGGCGACGCGGGGGTCGCGACTGACGCCGAAGGGGGCGGGCTGGAGACCCGCTCGCGATCGCGCACCCTAGGCTCGGGATGGTGGGGCCGCGGCGGCGCCGGCCGATGGTGACGAGCTTCGGGCTGAGGATCCGCGCCCTTCGGGCGATGCTCGGCTGGACGCGCCGCTCCCGGGATGCGCGCCGGCGTTACGGGCGGGGCCTGGCCGGCCTGGACGAGGCCGATGTCGTCAGGCAGCGGCGGCGGCTTTGGTCGCTCGAGCAGCGCCGGGAGACCCACGACCAGGGCGGTGCAGCCGAGCGCCGCGGCGGCGAGCCTGGCGACGTTTGTCCAGCGGATCCGAGTGCGGCTTCCCATCTACGGTTTCGAACCCCGGACGCGGTCGCGCCGCCCCCCGGTCGCTATAGTCGACCGCCGTTTTGGCCATCGCCGTCGACAAGCAATACGAGCTCGTCCTGATGCTCGATCCGGACGTCCCGGACGAGCGCCGCGACGAGATCGCCGCCCAGACGCGACAGCGGATCGAGGCGGGCGGGACGCTCAAGCACGACGCCTCGTGGGGGATGCGCAAGCTCGCCTACGAGATCCGCCAGCGCACCGAGGCCGACTACCGCCTGTTCCGCTTCGAGGGGCAGAGCGGGGTGCTCGACGAGCTCAACCACAACCTGCGGATCGCCGACGGTGTCCTGAGGTTCCGGATCTTCAAGGTCGATCCGAGCTCACCCACGATCGTCCCGCCGCCCGCGATGGGCACGTCGGGCGCCCCCACCCGCGCCCCGCGCCGCGACGACGCTCCGGCCGAGGCAGCCGCCGAGGCCCCGAGCGAGCCCGAGGCTCCGGCCGAGGCAGCAGCAGAGGCCCCGAGCGAGGCCGCCACCGAGGAGCCCGCCACCGAGGAGCCCGCCCAGGCCGAGGCGGCTCCCGAGGAGGCCGCTCCCGCTCCCGCCGCGGACGCGCCGGTGGCCGCCGAGGCGGCTCCCGAGGCCGCACCGGAGGAGCCCGAGGCGCCGCCGGCCCCTGAGTCGGGCGAAGAGCCCACCTCCTAACCGCTCACGGCTGTCTCTAAAGCCGCTCGTTGCGCCTTCCTGTCCCAGCGGGGGGAGAGAACGCGCCGTACCCGTCCTTAGACTGGGGAACCAGACAACGAATCGAGGAAGGTGCTGATTCCAGTGGCAGCGACGAACATCAATCGGGTGATCATCACGGGCAACCTGACGCGGGATCCGGAGCTCAGGAGCCTTCAGAGTGGGACCGCGGTCTGCAAGCTTCGCGTGGCCGTCAACAGCCGCCGCAAGGACCAGAGCGGCGAGTGGGTCGACAAGCCGAACTACTTCGACGTGACGGTGTGGGGCGCGCAGGGCGAGAACTGCGCCACCTACCTGTCGAAGGGCCGTCCCGTCGCGGTCGACGGCCGTCTCGACTGGCGCGAGTGGGAGGCGCAGGACGGCGGCAAGCGCCAGAGCATCGAGATCATCGCCGAGTCGGTGCAATTCCTGGGCAGCCGTGACGGCTCCGGTGCCGTACAGGGCAACGGGATCACGGCGCGCTCCAACGTGCCGGCCGACACGTCCGATTTCGAGAACACGGAGCCCGTGGGCGCCGGCTCGGCGGGCGACGACATCCCCTTCTAGACCGCCGGAAGACGCAACTCCGGGGCGTCTTTTTGAGGCGCCCCGGCTATCATGCGCACTCTCGCGCCGCCCCAATTGGACGGGCGGCGCGCGTATGAAGGCATGACACTGGCGAGCGAAAGCGAGATCGACTGATGGCCCGGCGGCGGCCAACCTCGACCACCGGTCCGGGCGCATCCAGCGCGGGTCGTCGCCGTCCTCGCGGGTCCGACCGGTTCCGCCCGCGCAAGTACACGCGGATCAACGTCGAAGAGATCGACTACAAGGACCTCGGGACGATCCGCCGCTTCATCTCCGACCGCGGCAAGGTTCGCTCGCGGCGCGTCACCGGGCTCTCACGGCGCCACCAGCAGCAGCTCGCGCTGGCCGTCAAGCGGGCACGGGAGATCGCGCTGCTCCCCTACGTCGGCGAGCGGTAGGAGCGGGGCACCCGATGGCGCAGGCGATCCTCCTCAAGGACGTCGAGAACCTCGGCGAGGCCGGTGAGGCCGTCGACGTTTCGCCCGGCTTCCTCCGCAACTACCTTCAGCCTCGCAAGCTCGCGCAGCCGGCGACTGACGCGTCGCTAGAGGAGGCCCGCCGCCGCCGGGAGGCAGCCGACCGCGCCGCCAAGGAGGCCGCCGAGCGGGCCGAGGAGACCGCGGCGCTCCTCTCCAAGACCGTGCTCACCATCCAGCACCGCGCGGGCGAGGACGGAAAGCTCTACGGCTCGGTGACTAGCAAGGAGATCGCCGACGCCATTGGCGAGGCCCGAGGGCTTCGCATCGACCGGAAGAAGATCCGCCTCGACGACCCGATCCGCGAGGTCGGCACCTACATGATCGAGGTCGAGCTCGCCGGCGGATCGACCGCGCGCATCAAGACGATCGTCGCCGAAGAGAAGTAAGCCCGCAACTCGCGGCGAACTCTCCGAACCTCCGGCGCACGTCTTTCACGAAATTTGCGGGAACGCCGCGTGCGGCGTGCCGGTGGCTGTGCTTTGCTCGCGAGCGGGACAGTGACGGGGCGAATCCGACCGCCGCCGGCCCTCTAATTGACGGAGCGCATGCGCTCCGATACGAACAATCACGACCCCGGAATGGCCACCGCAGAAACCCACGTCCCCCCCCAGAACCTCGAAGCGGAGGGATCCGTTCTAGGGGCGATGATGGTCTCCGAGGGCGCGATCGCCCCGGTGATCCTGGACGTCCGCCTGCACGACGAGGACTTCTACCGCGAGCGGCACCGCATCGTCTTCCGCGCGATAACGGCCCTGTACGAGCAGGGGGAGCCGGTCGACGCGCTGACCGTCTCCGAGTACCTGGCTCAGCACGGCGAGCTCGCCGAAGCGGGCGGCAAGGAAGCCGTCTCGGAGCTCGCCTCGACGGTCCCGGTTCCGGGCAACGCCGGCCACTACGCGCAGATCGTCAAGCAGAACGCGCTCCTGCGCCGCCTGCTCGCGACCTCGCAGCGAATCCAGAAGTCGGTCCACGACCGCGAAGGCGAGCCGGACCAGCTTGTGGAGCGCGCCGAGAGCCTGCTGTTCAAGGTCGCCCACGAGGAGCGCGCCAGCGACTTCCGCCGGGTCGCCGAGGTCCTGGGCGACGAGATCGACCGCCTCGAGCAGCTCGCCAAGGGCGACCAGACGATCACCGGCACGCCGTCCGGCTTCCGCGACCTGGACGCGAAGCTGGGCGGCTTTCAGCCGGGCAACCTGATCATCGTCGCCGCCCGGCCATCGCTCGGTAAGTCGGCGCTCGTGTGCAACATCGCGGAGAACGTCGCCTCCAAGTACGACAAGCCGGTCGCCTTCTTCTCACTCGAGATGTCGGAGGCCGAGCTCGCCCACCGCTTCATCTCCTGCCGCTCGCGCATCCCCAACGACAAGCTCCGCAAGGGCAATGTCGCGGCGCGGGACTGGCCCCGGGTGGTCCGCGCGTGCAACGAGCTCGAGAAGGTGCCGCTGTGGCTCGACGACTCCTCGGACCTGAGTCTCCTGGAGCTGCGGGCCAAGGCGCGGCGGCTCGCCGCCAGCGAGGGCGGGCTCGGCCTGGTGATCGTCGATTACCTGCAGCTGATGCGCGCCGAGGACCCGCGGGCCAACCGCGTCGAGCAGGTGAGCCAGTTCAGCCGCGGCCTGAAGATCCTCGCCCGCGAGTTGGACGTCCCGGTGATCGGCCTCTCCCAGCTCTCGCGCGCTCCGGAGCAGCGCCCCGGCGGGCGGCCAATGCTCTCCGACCTTCGCGAGTCCGGCGGCATCGAGCAGGACGCGGACGTCGTCTGCTTCATCTACCGGGCATCCAAGTACGACGAGGACGCCGATCCGAGTGAGGCGGACCTCATCATCGCCAAGCACCGCAACGGGCCCACCGGCGACGTGCCGGTCGTCTTCCTCGAGCAGTACCCGCGCTTCGTCGATCGTGCGCGCGGCTCCGAGCCCGGGATCGAGCAGCGGGCTGGTGAGGGACCGCCCCTCGTTGACCTGGCCGACGACGAGTTCGCCGACGAAGCGTGAGCTTCGTCCCGCGACCCGTGCGTCTGGCGAACCCGAGCGCGGGCTCGGAGCCGAGCTGCCCGCTTGGCGCCTGCGACGGCTCCGGCTGGATCCTCGGCCCCGAGGACGTCGCCCGGCCATGCGAGTGCCGCGAGCGGCGCATGGCGCGCCGCCGGGCGCGCGGAGTCGCATCGGCCATCCCGCGCAAGTACCGCGGTGTGGGGCTCGACCGCCCGCCCATCTCGGACATGGCCCGCGATCCGAGGCAGGCGCCTGTGTACAAGGCGGTGAAGGGCTACGTCGAGGCGATCGACGACCGCCTCGACGAGGGCGAGGGCCTGTGGCTGATGGGCGACGTCGGGACCGGCAAGACGACCCTTGCGATGCTCGTCTCGAAGGCCGCGGTCGAGGCCGGGCGGACGGTTGCGATCTACTCGCTTCCACGCCTCCTGTCGCGCATCCGCCGCACCTACGATGCCGACGCGGGCGAGCAGTCCTACGGGGAGTTCTTCGAGCGCCTGACCGAGGTCGACCTCCTCCACGTCGACGACCTCGGCGCCGAGAAGCGGAGCGACTGGGTGCTCGAGCAGCTCTACTCGATCATCAACGAGCGCTACGAGAGCCAGCGATCGGTCGTCGTCACGACCAACCTCGATCAGGCCGCGCTCGAGGAGCAGATCGGCCCGCGGACGGTCTCGCGGCTGGTGGAGATCTGCGGCGATCCGCTGCCGCTCTTCGGCGACGACATGCGTTACGCGGTCTGAAGCGCGGCCGGCGCGTCGCTAACCGCCGGGCGGGTACTCCATAATCATCGGCCGTGCCAGGCATCGTCATAGTCGGCGCCCAGTGGGGCGATGAGGGCAAGGGCAAGCTCACGGACCTGCTCGCAGAGCAGGCCGACGCCATCGTGCGCTTTCAGGGCGGCAACAACGCCGGCCACACGATCGTGCGCGACGGCGAGGAGTTCAAGTTCCACCTGATCCCCTCGGGAATCCTCTATCCCGGCAAGGCCTGTGTGATCGGCAACGGCGTCGTCATCGACCCCGGGGTACTGATCGGAGAGCTGGAGGGCCTCCGTCGCGAGCGGATTGACATCAGCGGCCTCCGGATCTCCGCGAACGCCCACCTGATCATGCCCTACCACGTGCTGCTGGACACGGCCGGCGAGGCCAAGCTCGGCAAGCTCGAGATCGGCACGACCAAGCGAGGCATCGGGCCTTGTTACGCGGACAAGGCCGCCCGGCTCGGGATCCGCGTTCAGGACCTTTTGGACGCGAAGATCCTGCGCAAGAAGATCATGGCCGCGCTGGAGCCCAAGCAGCAGATGCTGCGCCCCTTCGCGAAGGACCCGCGCCTCGACTTGCACGCGATGACGGAGGAGTACCTGCGCTACGGCCACCGGCTCGAGCCGTTCATCGCCGACACCGCCCACCTCTGCTGGGACGCGCTCGACAACGGCAAGACCGTGATCTTCGAGGGTGCGCAGGGAACGCTCCTCGACCTCGACCACGGCACCTATCCGTTCGTGACGTCCTCGAACCCGATCGCGGGCGCCGCCTGCGTGGGCGCCGGGATCGGGCCGGCGGACATCGACGAGGTCTGGGGCGTCGCCAAGGCCTACACGACGCGGGTGGGAGCCGGCCCCTTCCCGACCGAGCTCGACGACGAGATGGGCGCCTACATCCGCGAGCGCGGCGGGGAGCGCGGCACGACCACAGGTCGCGACCGGCGCACCGGGTGGCTCGACCTCGTGGCCCTCCGCTACGCGGCCCGACTCAACACTCTCTCCGCGCTCGCGATCACGAAGCTCGACGTCCTCGCGGGCATCGACCCGATTCGAGTGGCGGTCCGCTACCGCTCGAGCGAGGGCGCCCGCCTCGACGAGTTGCCCTACCACCAGTCGGTGCTCCACGCCGCCGAGGCGGAGTACGAGAACCTGCCCGGGTTCGAGGCCGACATCGGCGACTGCCGCAGCGAGGTGGATCTGCCGCGCGAGGCCCGCGACTACCTGGACTTCATCGAGCAGAACGTGGGCGTCCCGATCCGCCTCGTGGGCGTCGGACCGGGCCGCGAGCAGGTCATCTGGATGGGCGAGGCCGAGCGCCACCTGCGCGCGGCGTAGCCGTACGCGTCACAAGCGGGCCTGAAAGGATCGAGGCATGGATGCCGGGGTCCACTTGCCGTTGATGCAGTTCGGTGACGATGAGATCTCCCCGAAGCGGCTCGGCGAGGCGGTCGACGCAGCCCGCGAGTGCGGGTTCGCAGCGGTCTCGGTCAACGACCATTTCGTCTTTTCGACCCCTTGGCTCGACGGGCCCACCGCGCTCGCCAGCGTGATCGACCGCACCGGGGAGATGACCCTCGCCACGACGGTCGCGCTCGCGGTCCTGCGCGGGCCGGTGCCCCTCGCAAAGACGCTGGCCGCACTCGATGTGCTTTCCGGGGGCCGGTTGATCGCGGCGGTCGGCCCGGGTTCCTCCGAGCGCGACTACGACGCCCTCGGCATCGACTTCGACGAGCGCTGGAAGCGACTGGACGAGGCGATCGTCTCGCTCCGGGCGCTCCTGGGACCGGATCCAACCCCGGAGGGCATGCGCTACTACCGTTTGCCCGCTGGTCTGGAGCTGACGCCCGTGCCGTCGCAGGAAGGCGGGGTGCCGATATGGGTTGGCAGCTGGGGGTCCGCCGCGGGCCTTCGACGGGTCGCACGTTTGGGCGACGGCTGGCTCGCCTCCGCGTACAACACCACGCCCCAGGCGTTCGCCACGGCTCGCGAGGAACTCGGAGCCGAGTTGCAGGCGCGCGGCCGCGAGGCGCAGGATTTCCCCAATGGGCTCGCCACCATGTGGACCTGGGTGACCGAGGATCGCTCGGAGCGCGATCGCGTGCTCGGAGATGTCCTCGGACCTCTCCTGAGAAGAGACGCGGAGGAGCTCGAGGGACGCCTTTGCATCGGCCCTGCCGAGGATTGCGCGGCGCTCTTATCCGGGTATGCGCAGGCGGGGTGCGAGCGGGTCTACCTGTGGCCGCTTGGCCACGAACGGCGGCAGATCGAGCTGGTGGCCCGAGACGTCGTTCCGCGAATCGAGCCCTAGTCGCCGAATGGAACCGCGGCGCTCATGCTCGCCGGTGCGAATACCACGAGCCGCCAGGGAAGGAACGCAACGCTTCCGAGCCCGACCGTTGTGTGGAGGACTGACAATACGATCCAGAGCGACGCGGCAAGAGCTGCGGGGCGACGAACAGCACCGAGAACGCCGCGGTCGAGCCGATGTCGCCCTCTCCTCTTGGCCGTGGCCGGGCCACGGCGACACGTACCCCGTTCGTGACCAGCGTTTCGCTGGGCGAGCGGTGCGCCGAGCGCGCGGCTGGCCGGTCCACGCCAAATAGACTCACGCGCCATGTTCGAGAAGGTCTTGGTCGCCAATCGGGGGGAGATCGCCATTCGCGTCATGCGGACGCTCAAGGAGATGGGGATCGTCTCGGTGGGCGTGTACTCGGAGGCGGATCGTGAGGCCCCGCATGTCGGCGAGGCCGACGAGGCGCACCTCCTCGGCCCGCCCGTTCCCGCCGAGAGCTACCTGAACATCGAGAAGATCCTTGAGACGGCCGAGAGGGCCGGCGCCCAGGCGATCCATCCCGGATACGGGTTCCTCGCCGAGAACGCCGGCTTCGCCGAGGCCTGCGAGAAGGCCGGCGTCGTGTTCATCGGCCCGCCGGCGAGCGCGATCGAGGCCATGGGGTCGAAGACACGCGCCCGTGAGCTGATGTCCGAGGCCGGGGTACCGATCGTCCCGGGGACGACATCGCCCGCCGAGGACGTCGCCGAGGCGAAGAAGCAGGCCAAGGAGATCGGCTACCCGATCGCCTGCAAGGCGGCCGGCGGCGGCGGCGGCAAGGGCTTTCGCGTGGCGCACTCCGAGGAGGAGCTCGAGGACGCGTTCGAGGGGGCGTCGCGCGAAGGCGAGAAGTTCTTCTCGGACCCGCGCGTCTACCTCGAGCGCTACCTGGAGGATCCGCGCCACGTCGAAGTGCAGGTGCTCGCCGACTCGCAGGGCAACGTGATCCACCTGGGCGAGCGCGACTGCTCGATCCAGCGGCGCCACCAGAAGCTGATCGAGGAGGCGCCCGCCCCGCATGTGGACGAGGCGATGCGCGAGCGGATCGGCAAGATCGCCACGGACGCGGCGGCCGCCGTCGGCTATCGCTCGGCGGGCACGGTCGAGGGCCTTCAGGACGGCGACGAGTACTTCTTCCTCGAGATGAACACCCGCGTCCAGGTCGAGCACTGCGTGACCGAGATGGTCACCGGGATCGACATCGTCCGCGAGCAGATCCGGGTCGCGGACGGGGAGGAGCTCTCGGTCTCCCAGGAGGACGTCGAGCTTCGCGGGCACGCGATCGAGTGCCGGATCAACGCCGAGGCGGCCCATAAGAACTTCACCCCGGCCCCCGGGAAGATCACTAGCTATGTCGAGCCGGCGGGCCCGGGCGTCCGCGTGGACTCCGGCGTCCGCGCCGGTTCCGAGGTGACCCCTCTCTACGACCCGATGGTCGCCAAGCTCATCGTCTGGGACACGGACCGCGAGCGGGCTACCGCGCGCATGCTGCGCGCCCTGGGGGAGTACGAGGTCGGCGGCCTGGTCACCCTGATCCCCTTTCACGAGGCGATCCTCTCGACCGACCAGTGGCGAAACGCTGAGACAGCCCGCGACCTGATCGGCGACCGCAAGTGGCTAAAGAGCCTCGAGCCCGAGGCCACCGGGCCGCCCGAGGCCGAGGTGGACGGCGAGGGAGAGCCCGAGGAGGCGCTGGCCCGGACCTACAAGGTCGAGGTCGACGGCCGCCTCCACAGCGTGAAGGTGATCGGCGCGGCACCCCCCGCGGGCGGCAATCCAGGCCCGGCGGCCGGGCTGCGCCGCCCCCCGCGGCGCGAGCGGGCGGCCAGCGGTGGAGCCGCGGCCGGCGCGACTGATGTGCTCGTCTCGCCGATCCAGGGCACCGTTCTGAAGGTCCCGGTGAAGAAGGGCGACGAGGTCGAGGAGGGCACCCTCATCTGCGTGGTCGAGGCGATGAAGATGGAGAACGAGATCACCGCCCACCGGGCGGGCAAGGTGAGCGAGCTCGCCGTCACCGAGGGCGGCTCGGTCGCCGCGGGCGACACGATCGCTCGCATTGAGTGACATGTCTCTTCCCTGGCGAGGTCCCGGCCCCGGGCGCCCCGAGCTGCCGCTCCCGCCCGACAAGCTTCCGATCCGCCGCGACGGCCACTGGCGCAAGCGTTGGCGCTACGTGGGGGCGTTCGGCGACGAGCTCCTGCTGTGCGCGGCCCGCATCAACGTAGGGCCGCTCGGCCAGACCTTCTGGGCGATCTGGGACCGCACTGAGGGCAAGCTCTGGGAGCGCACCGCCACCCTGATGCCGGGAGCCCGCGGCGACGTGTGGACCGAGGGCCGGGAGGGCGACGGCCTCGTTCTCCACAGCGCCGACGAGGGGTCGGTCGTTCGGATCGAGGCCAAGCACCCCGAGGCCGGCGAGGTCCGTGCGTTCCTGCGCTTCGGCAGCGCGAAATGGGTGGAGGTGGTCTGCCCGACCAGCGACGGCCAGTACGTCTGGACGCGCAAGCGGGTGGACGTGCCGGTGGCGTGCGACGTCCGCATCGGCTCGCGCCGTATCGAGACGGAGGCTCGGGGCGTCGAGGACGAGTCCGAGGGCTACCACCCGCACCACACGGTCTGGAGCTGGTCGGCCGGGGTCGGCAAGGCCACCGACGGGCGATCGGTGGGCTGGAACCTGGTCAGCGGCATCAACGATCCGCCCGAGCTCTCCGAGCGGGGCATCTGGGTCGATGGCGAGCCGACGGAGCCCGGGCCGGTCGAGTTCGACGGGCTGGAGGCGATCCGCTTCGACGAGGGGTCGCGCCTCGACTTCGCCGGCGAGTGCGAGCGACAGCGGGACGAGAGCCGCTTCGGCGTCCGCTACACGTACCGACAGCCTCTGGGCGCATTCTCGGGGACCCTGCCGGGCGGCATCACGCTCGCGAGCGGCCTCGGTGTGATGGAGCACCACGACGCGCACTGGTAGCAAGGGATTCCAATGAGGGGCTTTAGCCCCGAAACTGGCTGGTGCCGTTGCTGGTTCGGTTACCCGGGGTAGACGCTCTCCACCTTCCACCGCCATGGCGGCTCCTCCGCGGGCGGGAAGTCGTAGTGGTCGCGTCCGTAGAGGGTCTCGAGCGGCACCAGGACCGGGTTGGCGCCATCGAGAAGGGGCGTCCCCGCTAAGCGCTCGACATCGGCCGCCGACCCGTGCCGCACGGCGCGGTTCCAGCCGATGCCGGGCCGGTAGAGCCAGTAGCTGACCTCGATATCCCCGCCCGACCGCCGGAGGTCGACCACCGAGGTGAATGCCGTCACCCGCCGGTTTGATCGGGTGAGGCCAGCACTGTCACCGGGGACCGCGCAGCTCTCGCTGCGGCAGTAGCGGAAATCCACCGGCACCAGGCCGAGGCCCGAGGGCCCGGCCACGGGTCGCGGGGTCGGGGCGAGAGCGCGAACGAGCCCTGCGACCGGCCTGCTGTACGCCTCGGTCAGCGGGTCCTGCCAGCACGGGTCGGGCAGGCGCGCCGGACAGCGGATCTTGCGGTCGAGCGACGAGCCGAGCCTCCTCGCCTCGTCGGTGGGTGGGGCGGCGGCGAGCGCGGCGATGGCTCCGATCGCGAGCAGCGCGATCAGCAGCACGAGGCCGACGTGTTCGACCGAGGCGCCGCCGTTCTCGTCGCGGGCTCGCATGGAGCCAACGTAGGCTCCGAATGCGGGCCTGGGGCGCGCGGGATGTGCCGAATGCGAGCCCGGTTAGGCGAGGCCCTCGCGCGCCTCGCGCACGAGCGTCACTGCCTCCGGGAAGACGATCCTGATCGCGTCGCGAACCTGGACCGCCTGCTCGTCGCTGCCGCCAGTGAGATCGAGGCGGTTGATCGCCGCGACGGTCATGTCGACCGCCAGCTTGATCGCGTTGTCCGCCCACGCCACACGCTGGCTGTCCTGCATCTGGTTTGCCAGCTCACCGAGGCGCTCACGAAGCTCATCCGGGTCGCCGAAGAGGTTGAATCCTTCGCTTCCTTCCATTTAACAGATTCTAGTGAGGGGCTTTAGCCCCGAAACTGGCAGGTGCCGTTGATGGTTCTGTAGTTGGGGCTTCAGCCCCCGAACGGATAGCCTGGCCTCGTGGCGCTTCCCGAGCCCGCCGACGCCTCGACGGCGCTGATCACCGGCGCATCGGCCGGGATCGGAGAGGCGACCGCGCGCGAGCTCGCGGCGCGGGGCCACGGGGTCACGCTGGTGGCGAGGAGGGAGGATCGGCTGCGCTCCCTCGCCGTGGAGCTCTCGGACCGCTTCGACATCCGGGCCGAGGCGATCGGCGCGGATCTGGGCAGCGCTACCGCCCGGGCCGACCTCGTGCGCCGGATCGACGAGCTCGGCCTGCAGGTCGAGGTCCTCGTCAACAACGCGGGCTTCGGGGGCGGGGCGGACTTCGCCGAGACCGACCGGGAGCTGTTGATGTCGATGGTCGAGCTGAACTGCGTCGCGCTGCTCGACTTCCAGGCGGTCTACCTGCCGCGGATGGTCGAGCGCGGGCGGGGTGCGGTTATCAACATCGCCTCGACCGCCGCCTTCCAGCCGCTCCCGGGCTCGGCGACCTACGCCGCGACCAAGGCGTTCGTCCTCAGCCTCAGCGAGGCGGTCCACGAGGAGCTCAAGGGCACCGGGGTGACGCTCACCGCGGTCTGTCCCGGGCCGGTCAAGACGGAGTTCATGGACGTCGCCGGCCTCTCCGGGGCCGAGGATCAGCTACCGGGGATGTTCTGGCTGTCGGCCGAGTCCGTCGCCAAGGCGGCCGTCGAGGCCGCGGACGATGGCAAGCGGGCGATCGTGCCCGGCCTCCTCAACCGAGCGGGGGCGATCACCGGCCAGCACGCCCCGCGCATGCTCGCGCTGCCGCTCGCCAAGCGCGTCTGGCGCCGGGCCCTCTAGATGTCCGGCGAGGCGCGGCCCTGGGCGATCAGCGGCACGTACCTCGAGTCCTGCAACTGCGACCCGATCTGCCCGTGCCGGGCCGTCGGCGGCCGCAAGGGCGGCCGCTCCACCCACGGCGTATGCATGGGCGCGCTCTCGTGGGAGATCGAGGATGGCGGGGCCGAGGACGTGTCACTGGCGGGCCTCAGCGCGGTGATGGCGCTGAAGTACGACGACGACGAGCCCGGCTCGCCGTGGGACTACGTTCTGTTCCTCGACGACCGGGCCGACCCCGATCAGTGCCGGCTGCTCGAGGCGATCTTCCTCGGGCAGCTCGGGGGCACGCCACAGCAGCAGTTCCCGTGGGTGTTCAAGCCGAGCCGCCTGATCGGGACGCGAGTCGTGCCGATCGAGATCAACCACTCTGAGAAGCGCGGCTGGTTCCGGGCGGGGAAGGAGGTCACGGTTCGCGTGGGCGAGCCGGTCGCCGATCAGGAGCCGGTCACGTGCGTGATCCCCGGCCACCACCGCACCGGGCACGAGCTCCACTCAGATTCCATCGAGGTGGACGCCGACGGCGACGCGCTCGGGTTCCGGTTCGAGGAGGTCTGCGCCTACTGGTCGACCTTCTCGTACTCGTCCGAAGACTGAGACGCCACGGCCACGAGCACGCCGCCGCTGCCGGCCTGGTCGGCGATCAGCTCCATCGGAATCGAGACGAGCAGGACGAGCGGGGTCGCGAGCACGGTCACGAGCATGTCGATGCCGTACTTGAGCCGCTCGGACGTGCCGTGCGGTTGCAGGTCTCCCTGACGGAGCCTCAGCGCGAAGTTCTCGGTGAAGGTGAACGCGTTGATGATCGTCTGCCACATCCACACCAGCGCGCGGCGCCGCCGCGGCGAGCGGAGCCGGACGATGCCGAGCCCCGCCTTCTCGGCCAGGAGCCGGAGCGCTTCGGGGGTCGGGTAGAGGCCCCGCCCGGGCTCGAGCGCAGCCCAGTTCTGGCCTCCGAGCCGCGCGGCGATGCTGTCGCGGTTCGCGACCTCCAGCTCCAGGCGCCCGTCGGGAAGGCGCCGCGCGTCGGCGAGCAGCTCGTGCGAGGCGTCGTCCGCCGTCATCCCGGCCGCGAGGCCCAGGCGGCAGTTCTCGCAGCGCTCGAGGAGAGCCGGCCCGGCCGGCGTGTTCAGCTCGAGCCAGCCGTAGAGCGGCTGCCCGCAGGCCGGGCATTCCCTGCTGCCGTCGGAAGATTCCACTATTGCGAGCCCGAGGGCGCCTCGTACTCGACTCCGGCCGATCGGAGCGAATCGAGGAAGTCGGCTGGGTCAAAGGCCTGCGACGGCGCCAGCGCTCCGCGCCGGTCATATCCCTCAGCCGCGCAGCGAACTGCGCCCTCCACCGTGGTGCGGGCTGTCAGGCCGTAGGGGTCGGATCCGAACACGGTGCCGCGCGTTCGCTCGGCGCCGCGGTGCGCCTCGCAGACGATCACGAACCGGCTCTTGCGACGGCTCTCCGTGGTGGGCCCTTCGGGCATCCGCGGGATCAGCGCCTCTAGGCCGCGGCGGATCGGGGTGCGGAGAGCCAGCTGGAAGGGAACCATGGCGAGGAGAGCCAACGGGCCGGGAAGCGGCACCGCGGTCGACGCGCTGAGCCGCGTCGTCACCTGCGGCGTGTCCACGTGCTTCGGAACCGTGATGTGCTCGCCCGCGGGGTAGCGAACCATCCGCTGGACGCCGATCTCCGCACCGAAGTCCCAGATGCCCCTGCTCACCTTCTGCGAAGCCGGCTGCAGCGCGCCGCCACGCCACTCGACGTCCCCGCCGGACATGATCCCGAGGGCCGAGAGTGCGGTCCCCCGCGTGGGTCCGAAGCCCTTCACCCAATAGGCGAGCACCACCTCGTCCACCGGCCCGGACCCGGCGGTCAGCGAGGCGATCAGGTCGCCGGGGACATAGTCGAATCCCATCGCGGTCACGAGCGCGGCCCCCGCGCGCTCGGCCGTCGCGCCGTAGCGCTCGAAGACCGTGCGAATGAAGGGCTGCTCACCCGTGGTGTCGAGGTAGTGCGTCCCGGTCTCGGCCGCCGCGGCGAGCACCGGCTCGCCGTGCTGGACGAACGGCCCCGCGCACGAGATCGCGGCCGCGCAGGGCTCCAGCAGCCCGCGCAGGCCGGCCGGGTCGTCGAGCCGCGCCACCTTCGTCTCCGCGCCCCCGACCTCCTCCGCGAGAATCTCGAGCTTCGCCGGGTTGCGCCCGGAAAGCACGAACTCCGCGCCCCGGCGCCGAAGCTCGGCCGCGACCAAACGGCCGGTGTATCCGGTCGCGCCGTAGACGGCGATCGGCCCCGTCTGTGCCACATCCTCTGGCATGGGGACGGGATGCTATGGGGCGGGAAGCCGGCGAGCTCGGGTCGGCGCCGTTACGGTACGCGGGCGATGCAGCTGCGGGACATCATGACCAGCGCCGTCGTCACCGCGGGCTTGGAGGACGACATCCTCCATATCGCCCGCCTGATGCGGGATCACGGCGTCGGATCGGTGGTCCTCTGCGATCCGCAGGGAGACCCGGTTGCGATGGTCACCGACCGCGACCTGGCCGTGCGCGTGATCGCGGAGAGCCGCCCGCCATCCGAGCCCGCCCGGGCGCACGCCTCCCGGCCGCTGATCACCGGCGAGCCGGACATGGACCTGGAGGAGGCCGCTGCCCGCATGGTCCAGCACGGGATCAGGCGCCTGCCGGTCGTCGGCCCCGAGGGGCTGTCCGGCATCGTTACCCTCGATGACATCGCAGTCCGGACCGGAAACCTCGAGGTCGCCCAGCGGATGACGCAAGATGTCATCGAGGGCGCCCTCCCCGAGTTCTTCTTCCACGAGCGCGGGTAGTGGGTTCGGCGATGCCCGCGACTCCAACACAGCGAATCTGGCAGGGCCGCTTCGAGACCCTGATCGGGGTCGCGTCGCCGGCCTTCGACCTGCTCCTGAACGCGGGCGACCGCGCCTCGCGGCTGCTCCTGCCGGACGACAGCGACTACTACCCGATCCGCCCCGCGGCGGAGGCGTTCGAGCTGGACGAGGCGCGCAAGCGCAGGGCTCCAGTCGACTGAGCGCGAGCGGCCGCCCCTAAGATAGGCGCCTTCGTGGGCCGCGAGCGGATCATCGAGCGCGAGCGTCGCTGGGCGGTTCCGGCGGCGGTCTTCGCGCTGGTCCCACTCGTCCTCTACATCATCTCGATCTTCGTCGTGGGCCAGGCGCACCTCGTTGGCGGGTCGAGCGAGGCGGCACAGCTCACCTCGCTCCACGACAACTCGGGGACGGTGCTGATCTCGTCGGTGGTCAGGGGCATCGGCTTCCTGCTCCTGCCGATCCCGTTCCTCTACCTCTTCCGCGCCGCCCAGGCCCGGAGCACGCGCGTCCAGGCCGCGATGGTCGGATTCGTGTTCATCGGGCCGATCCTGTTCGGTGCCCAGGGGATCGTGCAGGCGATCGGAGCGGGCAAGGCCGCCTCGGACTTCGTGAGCGCCCCCTCCGAGACGCCCCGCTCCTACGCGGACTACCAAAAGCAGGTCAAGCAGAGCCCGGATCAGATCGCCAAGGTGACCATCTACGCCGATGCCCATGCGCTCGAGGTCGAGCAGACCGGGGATGGCTTCTACCAGGTGAAGAAGTTCCCGAGCGCGGACCAGAGCAAGATCACCAGCGATCTCACCGCGGCGGGCATCGACACCGACACCGATACGGACACGGGAACCGGCCCTCCTGACGCCGAGGCCAACAAGATCACCGGCGACAACGGCACGCTCCAGGCCTCCCAGGGCCTTCTGCTGCCGGCCGTTCTCGGCCTGGTCGTGCTGATGGTCTACGTCCCTCTACAGGCGTTGCGCTGCGGCCTCGTCACCAGGTTCCTGGGGAGCCTGGGGATGGCGCTCGGCGCCTCGATGATCCTCATCCTGCCGATCGCCGTGCTGGCGATGCTCGCCTGGACCGGTTTCCTCGGCCTCACCTTCGTCGGCAGGGTGCCCGGCGGGCGACCACCCGCCTGGGACGCCGGCAAGGCCATCCCATGGCCGCGGCCCGGCGACCAGGTGATCGCGGACGGCAACGGAGACGCGATCGAGGGCGACGCCACCGAGGTCGACGCGGACGCATCCGGCGATTCGGGGACGAAGACGAGGTCGCCCCAGAAGCGCAAACGCAAGAGCCGCGACTAGGCCGCGGGTGGCACTGGTCTACCCTCGATTCCGAAGACGGCAAGCCCACCTTCGGAGGTTGAGATGACGCACCACGAGCATGAGCCGCTGGCCGGCAGGCGGGCGGCGGTGATGATCGGCCCCCTCTTCGAGGATCTCGAGGCCGCCTATCCCTATTACCGGCTGATCGAGGCCGGCGCCACGGTCGAGCTGATCGGGATCGAGGGCGACACGACCCTCAAGGGAAAGCAGGGAGTCGAGCTCACCACCGACCAGGCGGCGGGCGACCTGATCGCCGACGACATCGACCTGCTCGTGATCGCCGGGGGCTTCGGCCCGGACAAGCTCCGCACGGACGACGGCGTCAAGGCGCTGGTGCGCGGGATGCATGAGGCTGGGAAGCCGATCGCGTTCATCTGCCACGCGGGCTGGGTGCCGATCTCCGCGGGCATCGTCGAGGGGCGGCGCATGACGTCGGTGCCGGCGATCGCCGACGACCTGCGCAATGCGGGCGCTGAGTGGGAGGACTCCGAGGTCGTCGTCGACGGCAACCTGATCTCCTCGCGCCGGCCGCCGGACCTCCCGGCGTTCATGCGGGCCACGATCGCCGTGGCGGTTGGAGAGGCCGAGCCGGTCGAGACCTAGAAGACCCGGAAGCGATCGCGCACTGCCGGCAGCCGCATCAGAAGGCCGAGCGCGAGGAGGAGAGCACCGAGGATCGCGAGCGGCAGCACGCCGAAGCCGGTCATCGGCAGCGTGCTGGTCGGTGCGGGATCCGTGAACGTGGTGCCGGGGACGGCGCCAGTGTCTGTTGCCGTGCCGGTGCTGCCGGTCGAATCGCCACTGCTGGGCGAGGTGCCTCCGTTGCCGTTTCCGCCCGACCCGCCGTTCGAGCCACCACCGCCGCTCGACTTGGTCACCGTGACGGTTCCCTTCATGTTCGGGTGGATCGTGCACTTGTACTTGTAGGTCCCGGCCTTCTTGAACTTGAAGGTGTAACTGTCGCCCTCCTGTAGGACCTTGGAATTCAGGCCGTCGCCGTGGACCGTGTGGCCCTCGGCGGCGGCTGACTTGTTCTCCCAGCGAACGGTGTCGCCCACGCTGATCGTGATCGACTTGGGGGAGAACGCGTACTGCGGCGGAGTCTTGCCGACGATGTCGACCCAGCTCTTTCCCTTGGCGGCGCCTTGATCGGTGGTCGAATCACCGGCGGGCCCGGTCGCCCCGCCGGTGGCTCCGGTGACACCGGTCGCCCCGGTCACCCCGGTGGCTCCGGTGACACCGGTCGCCCCGGTCACCCCTGTGACGCCGGTCGCCCCGGCGGATCCGGTCGCGCCGCTCGCCGCGACCGGCGGCGGCGTGGCCGTGCCGCCCCCTGCCGCGAACGCCGCGGGCGCTGTGAGGAAAACCCCTAGTACCCCAACTGCGAGCACGGTCCTGCGTGCTCTCATGCTGAGACCCTAATTGACCGGTCGCCGTTTGCCAAGTGATCGGCATACGGCTTGCAGGCCGGCCTGGTTCAACCCTGGGCGGCCGCCACTTGCTTTCTGTGGGTGCGGATCTCGCTCAGGATGCGCTCCAGGCGGGGCTCGCGCGAGGAGTCCACGTGGGTCATGGCGGCGGCGATCGCCGGGTGAACCGCCGCGATCCGCTCGTACATGGCCTGCGCGACCGCGCGGTAGGTTGGGTGGCCCTCGCGGCCCGATCGGAGCTCGATCAGGTGCATGGCCTCGCGCGCGTTCAGGTCCAGCACGTACCTGATCCGGTAGCCGAGGCAGAGCGCGTACGGCGCGGCGTCGTGGAGCCCGGCGTCGGCCAGGCGGTCGAACTCACGATGCGACAGCTCGAGCGCCCGCTCGTACTCGTCGCCGACCCCAGCCTCCCGGACCTCCTCCGGGACACCCGCGCCGAGATGCGGGCCGAGCCGCTGCCACTGGCAGGTGAGCATCCGGTGGCGCTGCAGGTCCCGGAAGCCGCCGTAGTCGGAGACGATCTCGAAGCGGTAGCGGACCGCCTCCCATCCGCGGCCGGGCCGATGGCGGCGGTTGGCGCGCTCGCCGGCGAGCTCGCCGATCAGCTCGGCGCGCTCGAGGGGGTCGAGGGTCTCGACTCGGCGCCGGATGTCGCCCTCGCCGACCGCGGCCGACTCGTAGAGCGACGCGGCGAGCAGGTCCTCCTCGCCGCCCTCGACTGCGATCAGGTCGACGGCTGGCGCGTCGCTCACCGCCGGGCGGTCGAGCCCCAGGCGGGTTACCGCCTGCTCGGCCGTCTCGCGCCGGGCGCTCAGGTACTCGATCCACTCGCCGCCGCGATCGGGTCGCTTGACCCGCGCGACGAAGCTGGGGATGACCTGGTCGAGCTCGGACAGGATCATCTCGCCGTAGGCGCGGGCCTCGGGAAGCGGCGATCCCATGAGGCGGAGCAGGAGCTGCTCGTAGGCCTGGCCTGAGGCGAAGATGCCGACGTGGCTCAGAGTTGACGCGGGGAGGAGGCCGCGCAGAAGGTCGAGGGCCTTGGCGCGGATAGAGCGCCGCCAAGCGGCCTCGGGCTCGTCGCCGCGAGGCCACCGCTCCTCGGCCCAGGCTCCGACCGCCTCGAGGCTCCGCGAGTAGATGTCGAAGAGGTCGTCCATCGCCGCGCGATAGGGATCGCCCAGCTCGTCGTCGCGGTAGTAGCGGTAGCCGCCGCCCGCCTCCTCCGGCATCGGCTGGTCGTAGGGGATGTAGCGGGTGGACTGTTCCAGGTACGCCGCCAGGCGCCCACGCTGGAGCACCTTGGTGAGGACGTTCGAGACCCACTCGCACGCGAGATGCGCGCCCCCCACCTGGGCGATCGAGTCATCGCCGTAGCCCATGAAGACCCGCTCGTAGAGGCCGGCGGCCCGCTCGCCCTCGACGCCGTCGAACGGCCGGTCCCCGGCGGGCACGTCACCGGCGAACTCCTCGAGGAACAGGCGCCGCAATGTCCCCGGATAGCGCGAATAGCGGGCGAAAAGCGCCCCCTTGACCGTCTCCGGAAGGTTGACGAGGCAGAACACCGGGCGGTCGAGATTGGTGAAGTGGGGGCGGAGGACGGCCTCCTCCTCGGGAGTGAAATTCTCGACCGGGTAGCGCAAGGTCGCCTGATCGTAATTGCGCGCGCGGCGGTTGCGCGGGCCCGCCTAGGAGGCCGCGCGCTCGCCGGCGGCGCCGTCCGCGGGCGCGGGACGTGTGATCGGCGCAACGCCGTCTTGGGAGGGTCGCGAGACGAGGTCCGGGAGCACGTCCTCGCGGCCGTAATGGCCGACGACGTCGAACCAGCGCTTCGCGTGGAGCCCGACGCGGAGGTCACAGTCGACCACGACCACGCCCTCCTCGCCGTATAGCGGCCCCGCGATCACCTCGCCGTCGCTCGGCTCGATGATCGCCGCGCCGCCCCGACCGAAGACCCCCTTGCCCTCGGGGAGCGGAACCGGGAAGTCGTCCGGAAATGCGTCCGCCGGGATGAACTGCGGCACCGAGACGACGAAGGCCCCCGACTCGAGGGCGATGTGGCGCATGCTCGCGATCCATCCGTCCGTGTCGTCCGCCGTGGGGGCGAGCCAGATCTGCGGGCCGCCCCGGTAGACCGCGTAGCGCGCGAGGGGCATCATGTTCTCCCAGCAGATGAGGCCGCCGATCCGGCCGGCCGGCGTGTCGGTGACCCTCAGGTCGTCGCCGGCGCCCACGCCGTGGAATAGGCGCTCGTGCATCGTCGGCATCAGCTTGCGGTGCTTGGAGAGGAGGCCCTGCGGGCCGAACAGAAGCAGGGCGTTGTACAGCGAGCCCGGCCGGTCGGACTCCCGCTCGTTGACGCCGATCGCGCAGTGGATGTCGAGCTTCGCGCACGCCTCGGCGATCCGGTCCGTAAGCGGGCCGGGAACGTCGACCGAGTTGTCCCAGAGGCGCTCCCAGAGCTCGTCCCAGCCGTCGAAGGCGGCCGCGTCGTGAGCCCAGGCGCCCGACTCGTACAGCGGGATGAACACCTCCGGGAAGACCGCGAGCTGCACGCCATCCTTCGAGGCCTGCTCCAAGAGGCCCAGCGCCTTGTCGACGCTCGCCTCGGCGTCAAGGATCACCGGTGTTGCCTGGATCGCCGCGACTCGCACGGTCGGAAAGCTCACGTGGCGAGCATACGCCGCGTATGGCCGTGCTCGTTGCTCAGTCGCCCGGCGGCGCCTGGGACTTTGTGGTGCCAGGGGCGGGGACGTTGACGTTACGCGGGGGCGGAACGCCAATCTTTCGGAAGGCGTTCGCATACGCGCCGCGGAACGCAGCGTCGTAGGCGGGCTGAAAGCTTTGCGAGCGCGCCCGCTTGAAGCCCCTCGCATAGCCCCGGTGTTCACCACGATGCTCGCCGCTCTTCGAGCCGGCGCTGGTCCCAGCGGCGCGTGCCGCCGCCAGGTCCTCGCCTCTGGAATGACCGAAGAAGTAAGCGCCGACGCCGAGGCCGGCCAGCACTAGGGCGACCGCGATTGCCGCGATCACCTGCCGCAGTCGAACCCTGGGAATGCTCACGGGCCGAACCCCGATCCCGACGGCGATCCCTGCGCCAGACAGTCCTTCACGCCTCGTGCGATCAGGCGCGCGCGGTAGTCGGCTCCCGCCGGAGCCGGGTGCAGGTTGTCGGACTGCATCAACTCCGGGTGGGTCGTCACCACTCGGGCCCAGTCGGGGGTCTGGGTCCCCGGCCGGGAGGCGGCGAACTCCCTGACCACCCGGTTCTTGCCGGCCGAATTGACGCCGTTGACCGTGAGTCCGTGGATCGTCGGCACCACCATGCAGCGGCCGCCGATCTGCTGCGCCACGGCCTGCAGCCGTCCGGCCAGGATCTCGGGGTATGCCGGGTTGTCGTTAGTGCCGGCGTCGAACACGATCACCGACTGCGACGGGTCGTAGCTCTCTTGGAACAGCTTGTAGATCTGGAGGCTGTTGTAGCCACCTTCGGCGTTGATCGTCAGCGACGCTGACGGCAGGTACTGCTGCAGGTAGGGAGAGGTGAGCACCTCGAGGCTGTCACCGACCACGAGCACGCCTCCGGATCCCGGGAGGGGGCGGCGGGAGGAATGCTGGGACCTGGATTTGTTGGCCGACGCCTGCGTCTTCGCGACCACGAGGGCACGGTGAATCGTCGAATTCGCGGCCGCGCGGCCCTCTCGCTTTCCCTTCGTCGCCCCGGCCTTGCGACCGGCGGCGACCCCCGCCGCCCGGCCCCGGCTCAGGCCGCGGTCGTATCCGGTCGCATACGCCCTCTGGAAGGCGATCTTCTGCGCAGCGACGCGCTCGGCGTGAGCGTCATGCTCATCGGGCGCCCTCGAGGCGCCGAGCAGATAGCCACCGGCGAGCACCGAGGCGGCCGCAACCAGGACCCCAGCGACCATCCAGGGCCGGGGTCGAGGCGTTCTGTCGATCCATCGTCGGAGCACCGTGCCGGCCGTCCCACCTCGCGGAATGCGCCCATGGCGGTCGTCGAGCCGTGGGTCGGCAGGACTCTAGAGCAGGCCCGGCTGTCAGCCGTGCACTTCCCCCGGCAACACGACGGCGCTCTGCTTTCACGCGAAAGCAGAAGCGCTCTCGGCGCGAAACCGCTCCTATGACGATCGAGTGAGCGGTTGACCACACATATTCCGGCGAATCACTCACTCGACGGATCGAGAGGAGGATTGACCACGTATAAGGGGGTGAACCCGACTTTCGAGGAGCGACACGGCCGCGGATCGCAGATATAAGCTCGCGCCTCAATTTCTCGACGAAGGGAGAGGCATGATCGGGGTCATATTGGACTTCCCTGGGGCAACGCTGGAACAGCACGACGCCGCCATCTCCGGATGGGGTACACCCCCGGGTGAGAGGGCCAGCGCGACTGCCTGTTTCACTGGGTAGCAATGACAGACGACGGCATCCGAGTCGTGGACGTATGGACCTCGCGTGAGGCGTTCGACAAAACGCTCACGGGGGAGTTCGCTCGTCAGGCCGACGAACTGGACCTCCCGGAGCCCGAGATCAGCTTCTACGAGGTGCACACGACCCTCAGGAGTCCGGATCTCTCGTGAGATCAAGGCTGATCGCCGAGTCCGAGCTCGGACGCCGTTACGTCTTGGTGCTCGAGCGTGGCGACGAGCTGATGACGGAGGTCAAGGTATTCGCGGAGCGTGAGCGTCTCCGGGCTGCCGAGTTCAGCGGGATTGGAGCGGTCTCCTCGGCCAAGCTGGCGGCATTCGACCCGGACAATCGCGAATACCTGGACATCCGCGATCCGGGCCAGACGGAGCTTGCGTCGCTGAGCGGGCGGATAACGCTGCCGCGGGACGCTGATCCCGGCGCGCCGCCGAAGGAGCGCCAGCTCCACGTCCACTGCGTGCTGTCGCGCGAGGATGGCTCGACGATCGCCGGCCACGTGTTCGAACTCGTCATCCGACCGACATGCGAGGTCTTCGTGACCGAGTCGGCGGAGAACCTGGCCCGGGTCGAGGACCCTGACTCCGGGCTGCCGGTGATCTCGCTGGACTGAAGCCAGTGGACGCTACTCGAACAGATATCCGCAGTGGCGACACCGCCTGGCTGTGGCCGCGATCCTCGCTCCGCACTGGTAACACGGACGTGTAGGCGGGCTGTATGTCAGCATCGCGCCGATCCCAAATCCAACCGCAACGACGATGGCTGCGGCGTACATGGCGAGCGCGCTCATCGCAGTCGCCCCTGGTGCACCGGCTTTGCGCTCATTACCTGTAGAGCTCGACCACTGAGCTGAAGTCCGCCGGTCCAGTGAACCCCGCGGGCGTCGTGCACGAAGCGGTCAGGGAGGAGTTGTGCTGGGTCAGGATGTTCGCGTTCTCGACCCCGACGACGTTGCCGGCTTTGTCGTAGAGCTGAGAAGGCACGAGCAGGCTGCCCTTGCCCCAGAAGCGGGCAACCCCTGGCAGTCCCTCGACGGCGCCCTCGAAGGAGGCCACGGCGCAGGTCGAACCCGCGTCGACCTGGCCCGTCCACGTCATCCGCCCACTGCATCGCGGATCGCTCCCGCCGAGACGACCCGTGGCGACGAACCTCCCCGCCGTGGGCATCGGCGCGGCGGTGACTCCGGGCTTGACCGTGAACCAGCCCGTTGGCGCGAGGGCAGTTCCACCCCAGGTACAGGTCGTTGCGGCCCGGGCCGGGGATGGCGCGGTCAAGGAGATCAGCAGGACAGTCGCTGCAGTGGCCAGGCCAATCGCCGCAGGGCGGCAGGGACTGAAGGGAACTCTTGTGAAATGCATCGAAGGCCTCCTCTCTACATACTGACTGGTCAGTCAGTACAGTAACACATACGATGCCGCCGGTGAGCAGAAGCTCCAGACCTCGCCGCGACCGCCGCACCCGCTCTGCCCGAGCCGAGCGACGAGACGGTCGGGAGGCCTTGCTGGACGCGGCACTTGAGGTATTCGCCGACCGCGGATATCGCGACGCTTCGATTGACGAGATCGCCGAGCGCGCCGGCTACTCGAAGGGCGCCGTCTATTGGCACTTCTCAAGTAAGGACGAGCTGTTCTCGACGTTGCTTGAGGAGCGGCTCGACAAGCCGTGGCGCGAGGGCATCGCTCTCCTGGAATCTGCGTCCGCGGACATGGACATGGCACCAGAGGCGAGCGCCCGTTTCACCGCCATGCTCCGCGGCCAGCGCGAGCTCGTGCTGCTCGACCAGGAGTACTGGTCACTCGCCGTTCGCGATCCGAAGTTGCGCAGCCGTTACGCGAAACGCCAGCGAGCGCTCCGGCGCGCACTGGGCCGCGCCATCGCGGCACGGATGGAACAGCTCGGGGCGCCACCGCTCGATGAGAAGCCCGAGCAGTTGGCTGCCGCCTTCATCGCCTTGGGCCAGGGCCTTGCAATTCAGCGACTGATCGACGCCCGGGCGGTTCCGGAATCGATCCTCGGCGACACCTTCGCCTTGATCTACGCGGGACACCTTGCGCGGTCAGGGCAGACACGCGAGAACCGGCAATAGCCACTTAGGCCCTTAGGTGCTCGGTGCGGGAGGCGCGGCCATCACTTCGACGCGCCCGCCCCCGGGCATGATCGCGAAGGCGCGGCGCTCGCCCCACAGCTCGTCGGCCTCCTCGACCGTGAAGCCGGCCTCGCGTAGGCCTCCGACGGCGCCGTCGAAGTCGCTCGCGACGACCGCGGGGTGCCCGAGCATCGGCGTCGTCGGCTCGGGGGTGTGGATGAAATGGACCTGCGTCGTCCCGGACTCGAGCCAGGTGACGAACGGGGCGATCGAGTCCGGCGCGGGGATCCGCTGAAATCCGAGCACTCCGAAGAACTCGATGGTGCGATCGACGTCGTCGGGCGCGACCTCGAGCGAGACGTGGTGGAGCACGGCAGAAGCATCTCACGCGCGTGAGCGCGTGAGCCCTCGCTACGTGAGCAGCTCGGAGTCGTACTTGCGGAAGATCGCCGCGTAGTCCATCGGCTCGTCACCGTCGCGGGGGGCGTGCAGCTCGTCGACCAGCGCGCGGATCTTGGGCGTCATGACGAGGAGGTAGCGGGCAGGCTCGGTGCGGGCGTTGCCGTATGCGTGCGGCATCCCGCGCGGGACGAGCACGGCCGCGCCCGGGCCGGCCTCGATCTCGTCGTCGCCGAGCCGGAACCGCAGCGTTCCGTCCAGCACGTACCAGGCCTCGTCGTCCGCGTGGTGGACGTGGAGCGGGGCGATCCATTCCCACTCCCCGCGCCCCGAATCGGACCACTCGACGATCACGAAGTCGTCGCTCGGACCGCCGAGCTCGCTGCCCGCGAGCGGAGCGGCGACGACATCCTCCCTGACGTCGCCCAGATCGGCCACCTGCTGCCCCTCAGCCCGCCCGTGCGCTGATGCGGAAGATCGGGTGGTCCGGCGCGATGCGGCGGAGCTCCTCGTCTGATGAGTCCGGCCCGACGCCCCCGAAGAACTGGCCGACCTCCCACTTCCAGCGCCTGAGGTACTCGCGCAGGATCGGCGGCTTCTCCTCGTCGCCGACCTCGACCGCCGTGAAGTCCTCGGCGCGCCGGCCCTGGAGGAGGCGCCCCTCGCCCCGTGCGCGGAGGTTGCGCACCCAGTTCGTGTGCCCCCGGGGAGCGACCAGGTAGCGCGCGCCGTCCAGCGACAGCGGGTTGACCGGGGTGTGGTGGGGCTCGCCGGTCTTCCGCCCCCGTACCTCGAGGACCCGGGAGCCCGCGAGCGGCAGCCCGAGGCGGGTCAGTAGCGCGACCATCGGGTTGAAAACGTGCTGCGTGAACCACCCGGAGCGCTGGAAGTGATCGGCCACGGCCCGATTGTGGCACTCGCGCCGCCCGGCCGATCACCGAGCCGGTATGAGTTCGGGGGCAACCGACCAGGAGGTCCCAGATGAGCGTTCGCTTCGAGCCCGATCCGCCGGTCGTGGTGGTGACGATCGACCGCCCCAACGTCGCCAACGCCGTCGACCGGCCGACCGCGGAGGAGCTGGCGGATGCGTTTCGGCGGTTCGACGCCGACGACTCGCTTGCCGTCGCCGTGCTCGCCGGGGCAGGGGACAAGTTCTGTGCCGGAGCGGACCTGAAGGCGATGCGCGAGCCCGGCGCGCCGCGCGCGAGCCGGGTGGAGCCTGACGGCGACGGGCCGGTGGGGCCGACGCGGATGCTCCTGACGAAGCCGGTGATTGCTGCGGTCGAGGGGCACGCGGCGGCGGGCGGGCTGGAGATCGCCGTCTGGTGCGATCTGCGGGTCGCGGCCGAGGACGCTGTGTTCGGCGTTTTCTGCCGCCGCTGGGGCATTCCGCTGATGGACGGCGGCACGATCCGGCTCGCGCGGCTGATCGGGCACAGCCGGGCCCTCGACATGATCCTCACCGGGCGCGGTGTCAGCGGCCGGGAGGCGTTCGAGATAGGCCTGGCGAACCGCGTCGTGGCGAGCGGCAAAGCGCTGGAGGAGGCCATCGCCCTGGCGCACGAGATCGCGGGGAAGCCGCAGGCCGCGCTTCGCAGCGATCGGCGCTCCTCGTACGAGCAGTGGTCGATGACACTGGACGAGGCGCTCGCGAACGAGTACCGGCACGGCATGGCGACGCTCGAGACCGGTGAGCTGTTCGGCGGGCTGGAGGACTACGAGTCGGGCGGCTGGCGCGAGACGAGGTAGGTCAGACGATGCGCACCCGTCTGTAGTCGGCGTACAGGCGGAGGGCGTACCGCCCAGCCGGGTGCTCGCGGCCCCGCTCGACGAGAGCCGCGGTGTCCGGGGGCAGGATGTCCGGCTGAGGAAGTGGAACGCCGTAGACGGGCGGGACGACCACGGGCGCCGACATGGCGGCGAAGGTCATGTCGGCGGCGCCGAACCGTTCGCCGCAGAGGTGGGGACGGCCGTCGGAAAGCAGATCCGCGACGAAGTCGAACTCGTGCCACACGGCGGCCTCGTCCTCCCGCTGAATGCCCGGGCGGATGTCCAGGACGCGGTTGATGAGCTTGCGGAACAGCGGAAAGCCCCAGCGGACGGCGCGATCCTCCCAGCGGGGCACACCGACGTTGTTGAACCGGAGCGCGAATTCGGGCCGGGCGAGCATGTGGACGTACATCAGCCGGCGTCCCCTTGGGCCGAGCTCCTCGTCCAGGCGGCGGCACACCGCCTGGACCTCGCGCCGCGCCTCGCCCTCCGGGGGAAAAAGCCGCTGCTCGGCGGGGAGCCCCGCGTCCACCCAGGTCACGATCTCCTCTGACTCCCCGATCGCGCCGTCCGGCGTGACCAGCACCGGGACCGTCCCCTTGCCGCCCGCGAGCCGGCTCGCGATCTTGTGAATGCCCTGGACGTGCGACACCTCTCGGTACGGCATCCCGGCGCGGTCGAGCGCCCATCGCGCCTTCTCGCAGTAGTGGCTGATCGGGATCGTGACGAGGCGCAGCATTCGACTGTTCGTCCTCACCCCGGCCGCGTCGACCCTCAGAGGAACGGCGCGATGGAAGCGCCGGCGTGGCTCGCCCAGTTGACGAGCGGCGTCGGGATCACGCCGAAGAAGATCGTCGCCGCGGCGCACAGGATGCAGGGCACGATGATCGCCAGGCAGCGGGTGCCCTTGGGCGGCGCCGTGGCGCCCTCGGCCTCGTCATCCGCCTCGGGGGAGCCGCCCGCCATCGCCGGCGCCGGCTCGGCCGCCGGGCGCATCCACATCGCCGCGATGACGCGCAGGTAGTAGACGAGCGAGATCATCGCCCCGATCACGATCGCCACGCCGAGGTAGGTGTGCGACGCGTCCACCGCCGCCTCGATCAGGTAGAGCTTGCCCATGAAGCCCGAGGTCAGGGGGAGCCCGGCGAGCGCGAGCATCGAGATCGTCATTGGCCACGCGAGCTCAGGCCGGTCGCGGCCGAGTCCCTCGACCGACTTGATGTCGTCTCCCCAGGGCGTCTCGCGCTCGCGGATCACGATGACGGCGAACACGGCCAGGTTCATCAGCGTGTAGGCCGCCAGGTAGAAGACGAGGGCGTTGATGCCGAGCTCCGAGGCGGCGGCCACGCCCACCAGCATGTAGCCCGCCTGCGCCACGCCCGACCAGCCCATCAGCCGCTTCAGCGAGTTCTGGCCGATCGCGCCGATGTTCCCGACCGCGATCGAGATGATGGCCAGCACCGAGAGGGCCGGCTGCCAATCGTCGACGATCGAGCCGAGCGGGACGTCGAACATGCGGACCAGGGCGACGAACGCCGCCGCCTTCGTCGCCACCGCCATGAACGCCGTGATCGGCGTGGGGGCGCCTTGGTAGACGTCGGGCGTCCACTGGTGGAACGGCGCGATCGAGATCTTGAACGCGAGCCCGGTCCCGATCAGCGCGACCCCCATGAGAACTAGGGAGTCGCTCGCGTTGCCGTTGGAGATCACCTGGTCGATCTGGTTGAAGTCGGTCGACCCAGCCGCGCCGTAGATGAACGACAGCCCGTAGAGGAGCGTCGCCGACCCGAGCGACCCGACGATCAGGTACTTGAGGCCCGACTCGAGCGAAGTCGCGCGGTGGATCGCCGACCCGCACAGCACGTAGAGCGGCACCGAGAGCAGCTCGAGCGCGACGAAGAACGCGATCAGGTTCTGCGCCTGTGCGAGCAGCGTCATGCCGAGCACCGACGCCAGGAGCAGCGCCTGGAAGTCGCCATGCCGAGGATCGCCGTCCGGCGGGGCGGCGGCCGGGTCGCGCCACGACATCGGGATGCAGACCGCGGCCGCGAACATCGCGATCAGCGCCGCGGCCAGGCCCAGCTCGTCGAGGCGCAGCGCGCCGGAGACCAGGTCCTCGCGAGTCCCCCACTGCCAGGTCGAGAGGCCGGCGGCGGTGGCGAGGGTGATCAGGGACAGCGCCGATACCACGAGTTTCTGGTGGCGGCCGCTCAGGACGCCGGCCATCAGCACCACCACGATCCCGGCGCTCAGCGCGATGACTGGAGAGAGCCCGGCGTAGTCGATGTGGGGGGCGGTGAAGGTCACTTGATCACGTTGAGCTCGGGAGTAGCGGTCGCCGCCGTCACCTGTGGTGGCGAGGTCTTGTCGAACGGGTTGCCAGGGCACCGATTGCCGACGCTCGCGGTCGGCGGCGAACCCGGGCTGACGTTCGTGTAGGTGCCCGTGATGCAGGTCTGGGCGATCGTGTTCTTGACCGACGTGTCGCTCCGGCCGAGGATCAGCCCGGGATACAGCGCGAGCGCGACGATGCAGGCCACGAGCGGAGCGAGCACCAGGGCGTCGCGGAGGCCGATCTCGCGCGAGTCGGCGTTCTCGGTCCGCCGGTTGTGCATCGTCCGCTGGAACAGGCGGATCGCGTAATACGCCGCCAGCACCACACCGATCGAGGCGACGAAGGCGAAGACGATCTTCGACTGGAAGACGCCGATCAGGATGTAGAACTCGCCCATGAAGTTGGCGGTGCCCGGCATCGCCAGGTTGGCGAGGGTGATGATCAGGAACAGCGCGGCGAGCACCGGGGCGCGCATCGCGAGCCCTCCGAGGCGCGTCAGGTCCTCGCTCCCGGATCGCTCCCACAGCAAAGCGACGATGAGGAAGATCGCCCCCACGACGAGGCCGTGGTTGACCATCTGGAGGACCGACCCGTCCGCGCCGTCGGGGCGCAGGGAGAAGATCCCGATCGTGATGAAGCCGAGCTGGGCGAGCGAGGAATAGCCCGCGATCAGGCGCACGTTCGTGACCGTGAACGCCATGATCGAGCCGTAGATGATCCCGGCGACCCCGATCACCAGGATCACCTCCTGGAAGTGGATCGTGGCGTTCGGGTAGAGCGGCAGCACGACGCGCAGGAAGCCGTATGCGCCGACCTTAGAAAGCACCCCGGAGAGCAGCGCGAGCACGGGCAACGGCGCGGCGCGGTACGCGTCCGGCATCCAGCCGTGCACCAGGATGGCCGGCATCTTGATCAGGAATGCAAGCGCGAAGAAGCAGAAGATCCAGTACTGGCTGCCGGTCGACAGCGTGTTGGCCTGTAGGTCAGCGAGCGAGAAGCTGATATGGCCGATGTCGCCCGACGCCAGCACCGCGGTGGCGATCGCCGCCACCAGCATCAGCAGCGAGCCAACGAGCGTGTAGACGATCATCTTCGTCGTCGCCGCGATCCGGTTCTCGCCGCCGAACGCGCCGATCAGGAACCAGAACGGCACCAGCATCAGGTCGAAGAAGAGGACGAACAGCAGCAGGTCCTGCGCGAGGAATGCCCCGAGCGCCGCGGTCTCCGCGAGGCCGAGCATGAAGAAGTAGTTCCGCCGCTGCTCGGGCATCCGGAAGATGGAGAAGGCCGTGGCGCCGGCCCACATCACCGCGGTGAGCAGGATGAGGAACAGGCTGATCCCATCGACGCCGAGCTGGTAGCGCACTCCGAGGGCGGGGATCCAGGACTCGTTGACGGTGTGCTGGAGCCCGACGGTGTCGCTGTTGAAGCCGACGACGACGGCGATCGAGAGCGCGAGCGTTCCGAGGGTCCCAAGGAGCGCCACCGCCGGCACCGCTCGACGGGGCACGGCGAAGCACACGAGGCCGGCGGCGAGGGGGAGCCAGAGGAGGATCTGGATCATCGCTCAGCGCTCCTCAATGCGCCGCGATCAGGAAGTAGAGGCCCAGGGCCGCGAAGCCCCCGATCAGCAGCAGCGCGTAGGCGCGCACGAACCCGGACTGGGCTCCGCGCACCACGACGCCAACCCCGCGCACCAGGTCGACGGCCGCCGCCACGATGCCCTGCACAACGAACCGCTCGACGACGTCGTTGCAGAAGCGGCCCACGGCCAGCAGGGGGCGGTAGATGGCGGCGTCGTAGAGCTCGTCGAAGTACCACTTGTTGACGAAGAGCGTGTAGACCGGGCGGAACCGTCTGATCAATGCTGCAGTGGTGCCTGGGCGGCGCACGTAGAACAGGTAGGCGAGCGAGATCCCGACGATCGAGATCGCCCCGCCGAGGGCGAGCCCGCTCCAGTCGGCGGCCACCGTCGGCAGGTCCTCGTAGAGCTTGGAGTCGAGGAACGAGCCTGCCAGGAAGTTCTCGACCACGTTGTCGAGGCCGGGGATCTCGACCACTCCGCCGAAGATCGACAGGAACCCGAGCACCGACATGGCCAGCCACATCGGCCACTCGCGCTCGGCGATGTGGTGGTCTTCCCCCGGGAAGCCGACGTCGGTGTCCTCCTCCTCGCCGGTGAGCGGGTTCTCGGGCGGGGCGTGGGCCAAGTGCCCCTGCTCGAGCTCGCGCGCCTCGGGCACGGGCTCGCCCCAGAAAACCCGGAAGATGATCCGAAAGGCGTAGAAGGCCGTGAGCAGCGCCGCGAAGTAGCCACCGATCGCAAAGATCACGTAGAAGCCTCCGCGGTGGATGGCGTATCCGAGGATCTCGTCCTTCGAGAAGAAGCCCGACATGAACGGGAACGCGGCGAGCGCGAGGGCGCCGATGGTCATAAGCTTGAAGGTGATCGGCATCGCCTTTCGCAGGCCGCCCATCCGGTTGATGTCCTGGGTCCCGGCCATCGCCGAGATCACCGAGCCGGCCGCCATGAAGAGGAGCGCCTTGAAGAAGGCGTGGGTCATCAGCTGGAACATCCCGGCGGCGTAGGCGCCGATCGACACCCCGACGATCATGTATCCGATCTGGCTGATCGTGGAGTAGGCGATGATCCGCTTGAGGTCTGTGACCGCCAGCGCGCAGGTCGCGGCGAAGATGAGCGTGGCGAGGCCGATGAATGCTGAGATGTCGGCGGCGGTCGGGGCGATCTCGAACAGCACGTGCATACGTGCGATCAGGTAGACGCCGGCGGTGACCATGGTCGCTGCGTGGATCAGGGCCGAGACCGGGGTGGGGCCCTCCATCGCGTCGGGGAGCCAGGTGTGGAGCGGTAGCTGGGCGGACTTCGCGAACGCCCCGACCAAGAGGAGCAGGCAGATCGCGATCACGACGCCCTGGTTCGTGTGGAACTGCTGCTGCGCGTCGGAGAAGACCGCCAGGTAGTCGAATGTCCCCAGCTCGCGGAAGATGAAGAACGTCGCCAGGACCAGGCCGACGTCGCCGATCACGTTGATGACGAAGGCCTTCATGCCGGCCTTGGTCGCGGTGTTCCGCCGGTACCAGAAGCTGATCAGTGCGTACGACGCGAAGCCCACGAACGCCCAGCCGACGATCAGCAGGACGAAGTTGCCCGCGAGGACCAGCAGCAGCATCGAGAAGACGAAGAAGTTGAGGTACGCGAAGTAACGCGAGTAGCCCCGGTCGGAGTCGAGGTAGGCGACCGAGTACAGGTGGATCAGCGTCGAGACCCCGCTGACGACCAGGATCATGAATGCGGACAGCGGGTCGACGAGGATGCCGACCTTGATGTCGAGTCCCGATGCTGAAGCGTAGGTCCACAGCGACGACGTGACCTGGCGGTCGCTCTCGCTGTGGCCGAGCAGGGAGATGGTCGCCCCGATCGCGCAGACGAACGCGAGCCCGATCGCGATCGTCGCGATCCAGCCGGCGGTGCGCCTCCGCATCACCCGCCAGCCGAACGCGTTGACGAGGAAGCCCGCCAGCGGGAACGCGAGGACGAGCCAACCCCACGCTGTGGGGCTCATCCCTTGAGGCTCCGCATGTCGTCGACGTTCAGCGTCAGGCGGCGGCGGTACATGGCCACGATCAGGCCGAGCCCGACGACCACCTCACAGGCCGCGACCACCATCACGATCAGGGCAAACACCTGGCCCTCGGCGTTGCCGTGCGCGCGGGAGAAGGCGACGAGCGCGAGGTTGCCCGCGTTCAGCATCAGCTCCAGGCAGAGCAGGATCACGAGCGGGCTGCGACGGATCAGGACGCCCCCGGCGCCGATGGAGAAGAGCACCGCCGAGAGCACCACGTACCAAGTGACGGTCACGCCGGCGTCTCCCTCGCCCGGTCGCGCTTTCGCGAGCGAGCGGCGAGCGTAACCGCGCCGACGGCGGCGACGAGGAGCAGCATCGACGCCGCCTCGAAGACCACCAGGAACTGCTCGAGCAGCAGGTGCCCGATCTGGTTCGGCGTGCCGAATCCGCCGGGCAGCGTCGGCCCGCCGCTGTCGATCGCCGAGAGCCCGGTGCCGAGGATCGCGATCGCCAGCTCCACGAGCAGCGCGGCCGCCAGCATCGGGGCCAGGAACCGCTGCCCGGGGATCGGCTCCCACAGCGGCTCCTCGACCGCGCCGACGTACGCGGCAACGAATACGTAGAGCACCATCACCGCGCCGGCGTAGACGACGATCTGGGCCGCGGCGATGAACTGGGCGTAGAGCAGCAGGAACAGCCCCGCCAGCGCGACGAGGTGTATGACCAGCGCGAGCACGCTGTAGAAGGGGTTGCGCATCGCGATGACCGCGATGGCGCCACCGACCGCGCCGATGGCGCCGGCGAAGAACGCGACGTAGATCACCGGGCGACCGCCCTAGTCGGCGGCGCCCATCGACGCGACTGCGTCCTCCCGGTTCGTGTAGATCCGGTACTCGACGAACTTCCCGTCGCGGATGCGGACGATGACGAAGATGTCCTGGTTGATCTCGATGCCGCTGAGCTTTCCCTTGCCGGTCTGATGGGCGCGCACCAGGATCGCGTCCTCGATCTCGGTGAGCTCGACCGGCTCGGAGCGGTACTCCGCCCAGTTCTCCATCCACTCGGCGAAGAACTGCCGAAGCCCATCGGGCCCGTGGAAGGTCGTGCCTGTGCGCTGGGGGTCGTGGACGACGACATCGGGGTCGCAGAGCTCCAGCACGCCGTCGATGTCATCGCGGCTGAATGCCTCGAACGCCTGGCGCACGATCTCCCTGTCCGACCCCTCCATGCCGGCCGCAGTATGCCGATCACTCGCCCTCCCGTCGCAGCGGCGTGCGCTCGACCGGCTCCGCCAGGAGCATCTCTTTGGTGAAGACGAGGTCCTCGCGGTTGTAGTCGGCCAGCTCGTACTCGTGGCCCATCGTGATCGCGTCGAAGGGGCAGGCCACCTCGCAGTAGCCGCAGAAGATGCAGCGGGCGAGGTTGATCTCGTAGATCTCGGCGTACCGCTCGCCCGCGGAGACGCGGTCGTCGGGGTCGTTCTCGGCGGCGACGACGCGGATGCAGTCCGCCGGGCAGGCGGCGGCGCAGAGCGAGCATCCGACGCACTTCTCGAGGCCCGTGTCCTCGAACTTGTGGAGCTTGTGGCGGCCGCGGAACCGCGGGTAGACGGGCGTCTTCTCCTCGGGGTACTGGATCGTGACCGGCCCCTCGATGATCCGAGCGAAAGTGGTCTTCAGGCCGCGGAGCGTCTCGCCGAAGGCGCGGTAGGCGCCGCCCACGCCTCCGGGCTCGGGCCCCCGCTGGACCGCCACGACGCTCTCGTCGGGGAGATAGGGGAAGCGCTTCTCCGCGCCGTTCTCGCTCATGTGACTGTCACCAGGATCGCGGTGACCAGGACGTTCAAGGTCGCGAGCGGCAGCAGCACCTTCCAGCCGAGCGACATCAGCTGGTCGTAACGGACCCGGGGCACGGTGGCGCGCACCCACATGAAGAGGAAGAGGAACACGAAGATCTTCACGATCACCCAGATCGGGTCGAGCCAGCCGGGCCCGGGGCCGTGCCAGCCGCCGAGGAAGAAGGTCACCGCGACCGCCGAGATCACGAACATCTCGATGTACTCCGCCAGGGCGTAGGAGCCGTAGCGCATCCCCCCGTACTCGGTCCCGTAGCCGGCGACCAGCTCGGCATCCGCCTCCGGCAGGTCGAACGGCGCCCGGTTGGTCTCCGCGAAGCCCGCCACCATGAAGACCAGGAAGCCGATGAACTGCGGGACGATGTACCAGATCTGGTTCTGCGCCTCGACGATTGAGACGAGGGAGAGCGACCCGGCCATCATGATCGCGCCGAGCAGCGCCAGCCCCATCGAGACCTCGTAGGAGATCAGCTGCGCGGCGGCGCGCATCGCCCCGAGGAAGCTGTACTTGGAGCCGGAAGCCCAGCCGCCCAGCAGCAGGCCGTAGAACGCGATCGAGCTGAAGGCGAAGAAGTAGAGGATGCCGATGGGAACGTCGATCCCGTAGAGGCCGAAGCCGTCCTGGACGTTCCCGAACGGGATGATCGCGAGCGTCGCCACTCCGGTGAAGACGACGATCGAGGGGGCGATGTAGTAGAGGAGCGGGATCGCCGCCCGCGGGCGGTAGTGCTCCTTGGAGATCAGCTTCACGGCGTCGGCGAGCGGCTGCAGCAAGCCGAGTGGGCCGACCCGATTCGGCCCGTACCGCGCCTGAAAGCGGCCGAGGAGCTTTCGCTCCATCACCGTGAGCATCGGGACGATCGCGAAGATGACGGCGAAGATCACGATCGATTTGACGATCAGGATCCAGGTCGCCTCGACGAAGGTGGTGTCGGCGATCGGCAGGATCACTCGTCGTTTCCCACCCGTGAGACCTCCACGTCCTCACCGACCAGGGTGCCGGCCAGGTCGCCGAGGCCCTGGATCAGGAAGCCCGAGCCGGGCCGCACACGCTCGCGGATCACGACCCGCGCCCGGACGCTCGTCCCGTTGGAGCGGACGTCGACCTCATCGCCGCCGCCGATGCCCAAGCGCTCGGCGTCGTGGGGTGCGAGCTCGATCGTCTGCTTCGGTGCCAGAAAGCGAAGGGCGGGGCTGCGGTCGGTGACCTCCGCGGCCCACAGGTCACGGTACGCGCCGATGCGAAGCGCTCCGTTGGCCGGCGCGGGGGAGGCCGGCGAGCCGCCGCCCGCGGACTCCCTCGAGGCCTCTCCCGGAAATGCGGCGGCGGCGTCGCGGTCCTGCCAGCGGACGCCCAGGCCGCCGATCTCCTCCTCTGTGATCCCGCCGTAGAAGGGGACCTCCGAGGCGATTGCCTCCAGCGCCTCCTTCACGGAGTCGATTCCGGTCTCCTCGCCTAGCAGGGCGGAGAGCTCCACCAGCACCTCCCATGTCGGACGGGCGCGGCCAGGGTTCGGGACGCCGGGGCGGACGCGTTGGAGCCGGCCGTCCGGGTGGGTGACCGTGCCTTCCTTCTCGGCGTAGGACTCGGCCGGGAAGACGACGTCGGCGTGCTTGGTCGAGGCGTCCTCGAACATCGAGATCGCCAGCACGAAGCCCGCCTTGGTCAGCGCCTCGGTCCAGGCGGGGCCGTCCGGCGCATCGCGGACCGGGTCGGCGTTGACCAGGAACGCGGCGTCGAGCCCGCCCTCGGTCAGCGCGTTGCAGGTGTCGGCGGCGTTGAGGCCCTCGGCCGTCTCCGAGAAACCGGGGCCGGCCGTCGGCACGCACCCGATCTCCCTGAGACCGCGCGCGTTCGCACCGGACGGGACCTCGAGGATTTTCGCCTCGAGCGCCCGGGCCAGGTCGACGAGCGCGTCGTTCGGCTCTCCCGCCCAGACGATGATCGTCGAACCGGGCCGCATGACGCCCGCGACGCGCTCGGCGTCGGCGCCGGTGTCGCCAGGGGCGCGCTCATAGCCGTCGGCGCCGGCCTCGCCGGCGAGGGCGGCCGTGAAGGCCGCGAAGGAGGCCGGCACGTAACGAGCCGTCTCCTCGGCGCCGCCGTCGAGGGCGGTGGGCCGGTCGGTGGCGATCGCCAGCCGGGTGCCATTGCGGCGCACGACCTTCCGGATGCGGAGGTCGACGATCGGCATCGAATGAAGGGGGTCGGTCCCGAGGACGAGGATTGACTCGGCACTGTCGAGGTCCGAGACGCTGGCGCCGCGTTCGGGCCGCGACAGCTCGACGTGAAGGGCCCGGTCGGCCTCCTCTGTGAGGCTCGAGGTGACGTGCGGCAAGCCGAGCGCGCGGCGCATGATCCGCTGCGTCAGGTAGCCCTCCTCGTTGGACGAGGACCCGCCCACGATCGCGGCGGCCCGCTCGCCCGCTTGGCGCAGGCCCTCCGCCGCGGCCTCGAGCGCCTCGGTCCAGCCCACCGGCTCGAGGTTCCCGCCGCGGCGGACCATTGGCTCGGTGATCCGCTCGGCCGACTCGATCGCCTGGTACCCGAACCGGCCCTTGTCGCAGAGCCACCCGTCGTCGACCTCAAAGTTGTCCCGGGCGAGGACGCGCTGGATCTTCTCGTCGCGAACGGTCAGCTTGATGTTGCACTGGCTCGGGCAGAGGGTGCAGACGGTGCCGGCGTCCTCGATGTCCCAGGGCCGGGCGCGGAAGCGGTAGGCGTCGGAGGTGAGCGCTCCCACGGGGCAGAGCTCGATGATGTTCCCGTGGAAAGGGGCGATGTAGGGGCGGTCGTCGAAGGTGCCGACGAAGCTCGAGGATCCGCGCTCCAGCAGCTGCAGCTGCTCGTCCTCGGCGACCTCCTGGCTGAAGCGAACGCAGCGGTAGCAGAGGATGCAGCGCTCGCGGTCGATCTTGATCAGCGGCGAGAGCGGAATCGGTTTCTGGAAATGCCGCTTGGCGTCGATCACACGGCTCTTCCCGGGGCCCCAGCCCATCGAGATGTCCTGCAACGGGCACTCGCCGCCCTTGTCGCAGACGGGGCAGTCGAGCGGGTGGTTGACGAGCAGGAACTCCACGACCGCGTTCTGCGCCTCCCTGACGCGGTCGGTCTGCGTGTAGACGACCATGCCGTCGCGCACCGGCGTCGAGCACGCGGTCTGAAGTTTCGGGATCCCCTCGATCTCCACCAGGCACATGCGGCAGGCGCCGACCGGCTCGCCCAGCTTCGGCTCGTAACAGAAGACCGGGATCTCGACGTCGCCCTGCTTGGCCGCGTCGACGAGCATCTCGCCGGCGGTCGCCTGCACCTCAACGCCGTCGACGACGAGCGTGATCTGGTCGCCGCTCACGCGGTCGCCTCCAAGGGCACCGGCTTCACATCGGTCGGCGACTCGTCCAGCGGGCGCGGGGCCGCGTCACGGCCCGCCTCGATCGCGGCCTCGAACTCGTCGCGGAACTTGGCGACCATGCTCCCCACAGGCATCGCCATCGAGTCGCCGAGCACGCAGAGGCAGTGGCCGATGATGTTGTCCTGGACCGAGGAGATGACGTCGAGGTCCATCGGGGTCGCCTCGCCGGAGATCACCCGCTCGAGCATCTTCACCGTCCAGTTGGTGCCCTCGCGGCATGGTGTGCACTTGCCGCAGGACTCGTGGTGGTAGAAGCGGGCGGTCCGCAGCGCCAGGTGGGGGATCGAGACGGTGTCGTCGGCGACGATGATCGAGCCGGACCCGAGCATCGAGCCGGCCTCGGCCATCGCTTCGAAGCTGTAGGGGAGATCGAGCTCCTTCGCGGTCAGCACCGGGGCGGAGGAGCCGCCCGGGAACCAGGCCTTCACCTCGTGGCCCTCGAACGGGCCGCCGGCGAGGCCGAAGATGAGCTCGCGCGACGGGATGCCCAGCTCGACCTCGTAGTTGCCGGGGCGCTGCACGCGGCCCGAGACGGACACGACCTTGGTCCCGGGGGACTGCTCGGTCCCGAAGCTCTTGAACCAGTCGGCGCCGTTCTTGACGATGTGGGGGACGTTGGACAGCGTCTCCACGTTGTTGATCAGCGTCGGCCCGCCGTAGAGACCCTGGATCGCGGGGAACGGCGGCTTTAGCCGCGGGTTGCCGCGCTTGCCCTCGAGCGCGTCGAGCAACGCGGTCTCCTCGCCGCAGATGTAGGCGCCGGCGCCCCGGTGGACGACGAGCTCCACCCGCCGGCCGCTGTCGAGGATGTTCTCCCCGATATAGCCCGCCCGGTAGGCCTCTTCGACGGCGCGCTCGAGCACGTCGGCCGTCTGCGCGTACTCGCCTCGGATGAAGATGAACGCCCAGCCGGCCCCCGCCGACGCAGCCGCGATGATGATCCCCTCGATCAGCTGGTGGGGGTTCTTCGACATCAGTTCGCGGTCCTTGAACGCCCCCGGCTCCGACTCGTCCGCGTTGCAGCAGAGGAACTTCTCCATCTCGCCCCGCGGCAGGAACGACGCCTTCTTGCCCATCGAGAACCCGGCCCCGCCGCGCCCGCGGAGGCCAGAGTCCTCGAGCGTGGTCAGGAGCTCGTCGGGCTCGATCTCCTTCAGCGCCCGCTCGAGTGCCCGGTATCCGCCGAGGCTTCGATACGTCTCGATCGAGGCGAGCCCGGGCTCGTCGATGTGGCGGAAGAGCATGCGCGTCTGTTCAGCCACTACTCCTCGCCCTTTCTCACGCGCGGGTCCGGGTCGGGCTCGGGGCCGCCCGCCGTCTGCCGGCCGAACAGCGCCTTGTCCGGAATGGGGTCGGCGCCGGCGCGCAGCTGGTCGACCGCCGTCCGGGCATCCTCCGGAGTGAGCGGCCCGTAGTAGCGCTCGTCGATCGACGCCATCGGCGCGATGTCGCAGCCGCCGAGGCACTCGAAGCCCTTCAGGTAGACCTCGCCGTCCTCGGAACTGGCGCCGATGTGGTCGACTTCGTGGGCGTCGACGCCGGCGGCCTCACAGAACGCGTCGAGGACGTCCTCCGAACCGCGGAGCCAGCAGGCGAGGTTGTGGCACACGAGCACGTGGTGGCGTCCCACGGGGGTGGTGCGGAAGAGGTCGTAGAAGGTCGCGACCGACTCCAGGTATCCCGGCGTCACGCCCATCACGGCAGCCGCCTGGCGGATCCCCTCGGGCGTGCACCACCCGTAGTGGCGCTGCACCGCCCACAGCGCCGGCAGCGACGCCGAGCGGACCTCTGGGTACTTGGCCATCGCTGCCTCGATCCGCTCCTGCAGCTCCGGCGGCACCGCGACCTCGTGGAGCTCCGGCACCGGCTCGGCGTCCTCGGGGCGCATCGACGCAACGAGCCGCTGCCGCTCCTCGGCCGACATGTCGTCGGTCGGCCTGATTTCGGGGACCCACCCGTCGCTCATCTGTCGATCCCCCCGAGAATCGGATCGAGCATCGCCAGGTTCTGGATCAGGTCGGCGATGTAGCCGTCGAGGCACTGGTCACGCAGGCACTGGAGGTTCACGAACGATGGATCGCGGATGTGGACCCGGGCGGGCTTGGCGGAGCCGTCCGCGACGACAAAGCAGCCGAGCTCGCCGCGAGGGGATTCGACCGCGTAGTACGCCTCGCCCGGCGGCACCCGGAATCCTTCGGTCACGAGCTTGAAGTGGTGGATCAGTGCCTCCATCGAGGTCGAGAGCTCGTCCCGCGGCGGGAGGACGATCTTCCGGTCGTCGGCGATCCACGGCCCCTCGGGAAGGCCATCAATGGCCTGTTCGATGATCCGCACGGACTCGCGCATCTCCTGGACTCTGACCCGGTAGCGGTCGTAGCCGTCGCCGACCGTGCCGACCGGGATGTTGAAGTCGAAATCGCCGTAGCAATGGGTGGGTGCCGCCTTGCGGAGGTCCCACGGCTCGCCTGCGGCCCGGAGCAGCGGGCCGGTCACGCCCAGGTCGAGCAGCCGCTCGCGGGACACGATGCCGACGTTCCTGGTGCGCTCGAGGAAGATCTCGTTGCGGTTGAGAATCGCCTCGTACTGGTCCAGGCGCGTGGGCATCTCGGCGCAGAACGCCTTCACGTTGCGGGCGAAGCCGACCGGGATGTCCTCGAACACCCCACCGACCTGGAAATAGCGCGTGTGCATCCGCTGGCCGGTGGACATCTCGAACAGGTCGAGGATGCGGTCCCGGTCGCGGAAGCAATAGAAGAACATCGACATCGCTCCAAGGTCGAGTGCCGAAGTCCCCAGCCACACGAGGTGGGAATGGATGCGGTTGAGCTCCATGTGGAGCACCCGGAGGTAGCTCGCGCGCGGCGGGATCTCCAGCTCCAGCAGCCGCTCGACGCAGCCGACGAACGCCTCCATGTTGAAGAAGTAGGAGAGGTAGTCCATCCGCTCAACGAACGGGATCACCTTCCAGTAGGACTTGTCCTCGCAGTTCTTCTCGATGCCGGTGTGGACGTAGCCGACGATGGGCTTGAGGTCGCGCACGACCTCGCCCTCGAGGCTCACCAGCAGGCGCAGCACCCCGTGCGTCGCCGGGTGGTGCGGGCCCATGTTGATCGTGAGGAGCTCCTGCTCGGGCTCGAGGACGTCGCCGGCGGCCGTCCGCTCCAGGGGCGAGGTGCCGATGACCGCCTCGCCGGTCTCACCGAGGATGTCGCCGCCGTGTGCCGGCGCGGACTGGTGCGTCTCGGCGTTCACTCGTACCACCTCGGCATCTCGGGCTCGTTGCGGGTGAAGATCACGGGCTCGCCGCCGATCGGGAAGTCCCGGCGCTGGGGCCAGCCCACGTACTCCTCGGGCATCAGGATCCGCCGCATGTCCGGGTGGCCGCGAAACAGGACCCCGAAGAAGTCGTAGACCTCGCGCTCGTGGAACTCGGCGCCGGCGAAGAGGGGCACGCAGCTGTCGAGCTCCGGCAGCTCCTCACCACCCGGATCTGCAAGGGCGGCGCGGACCCGCAGGCGCTCGACCCGCGGCATGTTGAGCAGCTCGTACACGACGCCGAAGCGCGGCTCGGCGGGCAGGTAGTCGACACCGTGGAGGCTGGAGAGAAAGCGGTACTCCTGGCCCGGCGTGTCGCGCAGCCAACCGAGGACGTCCAGGATCCGCTCCGGGTTGACGATCAGGCAGCCCTGGCCGTGCTCGTGATAGGTGCCGAGGACCGATCCCTCGGCCGCCCCGTTCAACTCCTGCGCGATCAGCTCGAGCCCCGGTGCGTCGGGCATCAGGAGCGACTCCCGCGAGTGGCCACAGAGCGGGTCGCCTCATGATTCGCGGCCAGCTCGCGCGCGGCGGCGTAGGCCTCGATCTCCTCCCTCGTCGCGTCTCCGGTCGCCTCGCGGGCCCACTCCTCGGTCCCGTATGCGTTGTAGCGCTGGCGCCACCCCGGGTCGGGGCGGCCCAGGATCATCCGTTGCAGCTTGTTGATGCCGTACATGAGCGCCTCGGGCCGGGGCGGGCACCCGGGCACGTGGACGTCGACCGGCATGAACTTGTCGGCGCCCTGAACGACCGCGTAGTTGGAGAACATGCCGCCGGACGACGAGCATGCGCCCATCGAGATGACCCACTTGGGCTCGAGCATCTGGTCGTACAGGCGCCGGACGACGGGCGCCATCTTGACGGCCACCCTCCCCGAGAGGATCAGGAGGTCCGCCTGCCGCGGCGAGGCGCGCAGGTTCTCGGCGCCGAACCGAGCGATGTCGTAGCGAGGGCCGACGATCGACATCATCTCGATCGCGCAGCAGGCCAGCCCGAACGTCGCGGGGAAGATCGAGTTGGCGCGGCCCCAACCCGTGGCCTTGTGCATCGTCGTCATCAGCAGGGACTCTTCTACGTGCCGCTCGATGTCCGGGCCCTCGAGGTCGCCGCGCAGGAGATCGCGGGCGCGGAGCTGGCGGACTCGAAGGTCGGTGGGCGCGGGCGGCTCCTCCAGCGGAGCGTGCGCGCGGAGCTTCTCGCGCTTCACCTCCAATCGAGCGCCCCCTTCCGCCACACGTAGACCAGGGCCACGAGCAGCAGGACGACGAAGACGATCACCTCCACCAGGACGAACACCGAGTGGGCCAGCTTCACGATCACGCCGACCGGATAGAGGAAGACGACCTCGATGTCGAAGAGGATGAAGAGCATCGCGATCATGTAGAAGCTCAGCCCGAACCGGAAGGTTCTGGTCACCTCGCTGGGCAGGCCGCATTCGTACGGATCGCTCTTGGCCTTGTTCGGCTTCCGCGGCCCGATGAGCCCGTTGACCGCCGCCAGCAGGCCCCCAACCAGAATCCCGAGGCCGGCGAATACGAGTACCGGGAGGTAGCTTCGAAGCACGCTACGACTCCCTCAATCCGGCGGCGAGCACAGGCGAGTTATATACCCACTTTGTGCCAAGCTGCTACATAGTGATTTTCCGCATCAACAAGCGGATTTCCGACGCTTTCGGGCGGATTTATCGAGTCCCCGCGGAACCATGGAACACGCGGGCTTCGAGTCAGGGCCCAGCTTGACGGACGTCCACCTCGTGGTCGGGATCTTCGTGATCGCGAGCAACCTGGTCGCCGGCGTCTGGGGGGGAATCGCGTGGCTCCGATCGGTCCCCACCGTGGGTTTCTGGTACGCGCTGCGAACGGCCCAGGTCGCGGTCGTCCTCCAGGTCGCGCTCGGCGCGATCCTCCTGCTCTCGGGCCACGAGGCGAGCACTGGCCTCCACTACCTGTACGGGGTGCTGCCGCTGGGCGTCTCGCTCCTCGCCGAGGCCGCGCGGGCGGGGGCCGCGGAGCGCGAGCTCGAGGGACTCGACTTCGAGTCGCTCCCGAAGAGCCGCCAGCAGGCGATCGCGCTGGAGATCGTGCGGCGCGAGACGGGGATCATGGCCGTGTCGGCGCTGGTGATCCTGGGCCTGGCGATCCGCGCCGCCACGACGGGCGGCTAGGTCAAAGGGCGGTAGTCGCCGTCGAGAAACAGCAACGGCTCCCCACCACCTGCTTGTAGTTCGGTCACCGTTCCGGTGACGATCGAGTGGTCGCCTCCCTCGTGCACCTCGGCCAGCTCGCACGCGAGCCAGATCGCCGAGCCCTCGATCATCGGCGCGCCGGCCCGCTCCGACCAGCCGATCCCGTCCCACTTCTCGGGATGGGGGTCCTTGGTGCTGAACCGCCGGGCCACGTCCGCCTGGTCGCCCGCGAGCACGTTGATGCCGAAGATCCGCGCGTGCTCGACCGCGACGAGCGTGCGTGAGCCGAGGTCCAGCGCGGCCAGCATCATCGGCGGCTCGAGCGACAGCGAGACGACGGCATTGGCCGTCGCGCCGGCCGGGCCGGAAGGTCCGACGGCCGTGACGACGGTGACGCCGGTGGGGAAACGCGCCATCGCGTCCCGAAGGGTTTCGGGGGCGACTTGCGTCATCTAGTGACCGGCTCCACGGGGAAAAGTATGATGCCGCCCGCGTGCGGCCCCTTGTGATCACAGCAGCGGTGGCGGCGGCCATCGGGCTCAGCGCCTGCGGCGGCAGCGAAGGGATCTCTGTGCCCAAGGACAGCACGGACTATCGCGGCGCGGTGCTCTTCTCGCAGCGGTGCGCCGGCTGCCACACGCTGAGCCCGGCGGGGACCCAGGGCTCCGCGAACCGGAACGTCCGCGTTCAGGGGCCGAACCTGGACCAGCGCACGGAGAAGCTGAGCGACGTGCTCTTCGCGATCCGAAACGGGGGCTTTTCCGGCGGCATCATGCCCGCCAACATCGTGACCGGCCGCGAGGCGAACCAGGTCGCGGCCTTCGTCTCCAAGTACGCCGGCCAGCAAAAATAGGCGGGTAGAGCGCCGTCCATGCTCGACCTCCGGAGCATCCGCGAGGACCCCGAGCCGGCGCGCGAGGCCCTGCGCCGGCGCGGCGCCGCCGAGCAGCTCGACGAGCTACTGAGCCTGGACGAGCGCCGCCGGGAGATCCTGCCGCAGGTCGAGGAAGGACGGGCGCGCCGCAACCGCGTTTCCGATCAGATCGCCCAGCTCAAGCGCGAGGGCAAGGACGCCGACGAGCCGATCGCCGAGATGCGCGAGCTCGGCGGGCGGCTGAAGGAGCAGGAGGCCGAGCTGGCGCGGGTGGAGGAAGCGCGGGACGAGCTCGCGGCGACGCTGCCCAATCTTCCGGACCCGGACGCGCCCGAGGGCAAGCCGGACGAGGACGCCGTCACGCTCCGCGAGGTCGGCGAGCGACGGGAGTTCGACTTCGAGATCCGCGACCACCTGGACATCGGCGTGGCCAACGGCTGGATCGAGATGGAGAAGGCAGCAGAGGCGTCGGGCTCGCGGTTCGCCTACCTGATGGGCGACCTGGTGATGGTCGAGGTGGTGCTCGTGCGCCTCGTCCTCGAGCTGCTTCAAGAGGAGGACATGAAGCCGGTGGTGCCGCCCGTCCTCGTTCGCGAGGGCCCGCTCTACGGCACAGGGTTCTTCCCCGGCGAACGCGAGATGATCTACGAGGTGCCGAAGGACGAGCTGTTCCTGGTCGGCACCTCGGAGGTGTCACTCGCGGCGCTTCACGCCGGCGACATCCTGGCCGCAGGGGAGCTGCCCATTCGCTACGCGGGCTACTCGACCTGCTTCAGGCGCGAGGCCGGTGCCGCGGGCCGGGACACGCGGGGGATCTTCCGCGTGCACCAGTTCGACAAGGTCGAGATGTTCTCGTTCGTCGAGCCGTCGACCTCCCCTGGGGAGCTCGAGCGCCTGCTCGCGATCCAGGAGCGCATCCTCCAGCTGCTCGACCTGCCATACCGCGTCGTGGACATCCCCACCGGCGACCTGGGCGCCCCGGCCGCGAGGAAGTTCGACTGCGAGGCGTGGATCCCCAGCCAGGAGCGCTACCGCGAGGTCACGTCCTGCTCCAACACCACCGACTACCAGGCGCGACGCCTGGACTGCAGATACCGGCCCGAGCCGGAGGCGCACCCGCTCCCGGTGCACACCCTCAACGGCACCGCGCTGGCCGTCGGGCGCACCCTGATCGCGCTGATCGAGAACGGGCAGCAGGCCGACGGCTCGGTCCTGCTCCCGGCCGCGCTGGTCGACGCGGGTCTCCCGCAGGCCATCGGCCGGCGTTAGGGTCGGGCACCGCAGGATCAACCTCAACGGAAGCGAGGCATCGATGGGCTTCATGGACAAGGTCAAGAAGGCCGCCGAATCGGCGCAGGCGGCGACCAACAAGGTCGGGGTGGGCGCGTCCGCCGATCAGATGGCGCTGGCGAACAAGGCGAAGCGCCTCACGGACGTGGGCGTGGAGACTCCCGCGCACATCGACTCGATGACCTCAACCGGCAACACCGACGCTCCGGGTGGCACCGAGCACGTGATCGTGCTGACGGTGACGCCGCCCTCGGGCGAGGCCTATGAGGCGACCATCAACCAGTACGTCTACCCCTCCAATCCGTTCTCGGAGGGGCAGGACGTAAAGGTGAGGGTCGACCCGGAGGACTCGACCTCGGTGATGATCTGGGGCGGCGCCTAGCCCGAAGAGGCTTACTCCTCGGGGTCGAGCTCCAGGGCGCAGGAGTTGATGCAGTACCGCTTGCCGCTCGGGTTCGGCCCGTCGTCGAAGACGTGGCCCAGATGCCCGCCGCACTGCGCGCAGACCACCTCGGTCCGCTTCATGAACAGGCTGTTGTCCGGGCGCGTCTCGACGCGGTCGTCCTCCATCGGATCCCAGAAGCTCGGCCAGCCGGTGCCGGAGTCGAACTTCTGGTCGGAGCTGAACAGCTCCTGTCCGCAGCCGGCACAGCGATACTTTCCGCCGGCCTTCTCGTCCCAGTAGCTACCGGTGAAGGCGCGCTCGGTTCCCTTGTTGCGAAGCACGTCGTACTTCTCGGGGGTGAGCTCCGAACGCCACTCCGCGTCCGACTTCTGAACCTTCTCCATCTCGTTTCCTCGCTCAGTTCGCGTTCTCATACATGAGGTTAGTCGCGCGAGGGGGCCAGGCGTTACGCGGGCGTGATCGGTAGCCGGCGGACGCTGTTTCCACGTGCTCCGACCGGGAAGTCGTGCGGCATGGCTACCAAGATTCAACGCATACGCAGGATCGGTGCGATCGCGATCGGCGCGGTCAAGGCGATATTCCGCACCGGGAAGGCGTGGGGCACGACCCGAACGCGGGCCGTCACCGTTCGCCGTCCACCAACGGTCCAATCTGGCGCGGCGCTGGCCGTGGGCACTGCCGGTGGAGCGGCGGGTGCCTACTTCCTGATGCGACGTCGCGGGTCGAAGGAGGAGGCTGAGGAGTGCGTGGACACCACGGCAGTCCAGATGGCCGCCGGCAACGGTGCCGGGGGGCCGGTCCCCGCGAAGGAGAAGGTCGGCGCCGCCACGTAGGGCTCGCCGGTCCCTAGCCGGCAATCGCTCCGGCACGCGCATACGATCAGCCGCGTGGATCACCGCGTGCCGGAGGCTTTCTTTGCTCCCGAGGGCGATCACTACGTTCCGACCGAGCTGACCCGGGGTCCCTGGGACCCGGACTCCCAGCACGCCGGGCCGCCTGCTGCGCTCATCGGGCGGGAGGTGGCGCGCCTCGACGGAGGTGGCCGTCGCGTCGGCCGCATCACCTACGAGATCCTGCGCCCCGTGCCCATCGCCCCGCTGACGGTGACCGCCGAGGTGGTCCGGCCCGGGCGTACGGTCGAGCTCGTCGAGGCGAGCCTGGCCGACGACCAGGGGGAGGTGATCAGGGCCAGGGCCTGGCGGCTCCGCGAGGGCGATGTCGACATCCCCGAGGGCCTCTCGAGCGAAGACGGCCCCGGGACGATCGGAAGCTCGCCCTCGACGCTGCGACCGGGTTTCGCCCCGCCCGGCCCGATGGAGTGCCCGCCGGGGACCTTCCCGGACACCGGGCAGGACCTCGGCTACCACACCGCGATGGAGTACCGGTTCGTGAGCGGCGGCTTCGGCGAGCCCGGCCCGGCGATCGCCTGGATGCGCATGAAGGTGCCGCTGGTTGAGGGTCAGGAGTCGACACCGCTCGAGCGGATCCTCGCTGCCGCGGACTCCGGGAACGGCGTGAGCTCCACGCTGGACTGGAGCTCGTTCCTGTTCATCAACGTCGATCTCACGGTGCACGTCCATCGAGAGCTGGCCGGCGAGTGGGTCTGCCTCGACGCGATCACGATTCCCGAGCGGACCGGGATCGGGATCGCGGACACCGCCCTCTACGACGAGCGGGGCCCGGTCGGTCGCGCGGGCCAGACGCTGCTCATCGACAGGCGCCGTTGACCGAGACCGACCGCAAGCCGGCCGTCCTCATCGCGCGGCGACTGCTGCCCGCCGGCCGCGACCGCCTCGCCGCGCGGTGCGAGCTGAGGGAGGGCGGCCTGAACGTGACGGCCGATGACCTGCTCGCCCTCGCGCCCGGCGTCGACGCGATCGTGGCGGACCCGACCGTGCCGGTCACCGAGGAGCTGTTGGACGTCGCCGGGGAAGGGCTCGAGGTCGTCGCCAACTACGCCGTCGGCTACGACAACATCGATCTGGATGCCTGCCGCCGCCGCGGGGTCGCTGTGACCAACACCCCCGGCGTGCTCACCAACGCCACTGCGGAGCTCGCGCTGGCGCTGACGCTGGCCGCCGCCCGTCTCACCAACAGCGCCGAGGCCGAGCTGCGCCGAGGCCGCTGGCGGGGGTGGGACCCGGGCGACATGCTCGGCCTCGAGCTGAGCGGCGCCACCTTCGGTGTCGTCGGGCTGGGTCGCATCGGGAGCCGCTACGCGGAGCTCGTCTCGGGCTTCGGCGGCCGGACGCTCTACGTCGCTCCCGCGCCCAAGCCCGAGGCGGAGAATGAGCTCGGAGCCTCCCGGGTCAGCCTGGAGGAGCTCCTTGCCGAGTCCGACGTCGTGAGCCTGCACGCGCCGGCCACGCCGGAGACGGAGCACATGATCTCCACCGCCGAGCTCGACGCGATGAAATCGCATGCCGTGCTCGTCAACACCTCCCGCGGGTCGCTCGTGGACTCCGAGGCGCTCGCAAAGGCGCTGGCCGACTCGGTGATCGGCGCCGCCGGCCTCGACGTCTACGAGCACGAGCCCGGCGTTCCGCAGCATCTGCTCGACGCACCGCGGTGCGTCCTGCTTCCGCATGTCGGTTCCGCGACGACCAAGGCCCGCGACGCAATGGCGTCGCTCGTCGCGGACAACGTGCTGGCCGTCCTTGACGGGGCGGAGCCGCCGAACCCAGTCGTCTAGACCACCCCGAACCGGCCTTTTGCAGTTTCTCGACCGAAGAGGTCTGCTAGCCTAGCCGGCCGCTTGTACACTAATCTAATCGGGAAAGGCAGAAACTCTTTTGATGGGTAACCGTTTTTCAAGGCCCGTCAGCCGTCTCAAGGGACGCGCCGACGGTAGGCATGGAGGGCCACGGACCGCCGCGCGGGTCGTCTTGGCGACTGTCGCCGCGCTCGCGATCGGTCTCGGCATTGCCGCCTGCGGCTCGTCGTCGAGCGCCGACAGCAGCGGCCCGGTCGATATCGTCGCCTACTCGACCCCGGAGACGGTCTACAAGGACGGGCTGATCCCGGCCTTCAAGAAGACCTCCCAGGGCGCGGATGCGAGCTTCTCAAGCTCGTTCGGCCCGTCCGGCGACCAGTCCCGTGCCGTCGAGTCCGGCCAGCCGGCCTCGGTGGTCCACTTCTCGATCGAGCCCGACATGCAGCGGCTGGTCGACGCCGGTCTGGTCGACTCGAACTGGAGCCAGAACAGCTACAACGGGTTCGTCCAGGACTCGGTGGTCGTCTTCGTCGTCCGCCAGGGCAACCCGGACAACATCCAGAATTGGGATGACCTGGTCAAGCCCGGCGTCGAGGTCCTGACGCCCAACCCGTTCAGCTCGGGTGGCGCGCGCTGGAACCTGATGGCCGCCTATGGAGCGCAGCTCCAGGAGGGCAAGTCCGACACGGAGGCGCAGGCCTACCTGAAGCAGTTGCTGGGGAACGTCGCCCTGCAGGCGCCGTCAGCCAGCGACTCGATGACCGCGTTCACCCAGGGCAAGGGCGACGTGGCCCTCGCCTACGAGAACGAGGCGATCGCGGCCCAGAAGGCCGGCGAGAAGGTCGACTACGTCATTCCGAAGGACACGATCCAGATCCAGACGCCGATCGCGACCACCACGGACGCGTCGACGACGGCTCAGGACTTCGTCAAGTGGCTGTACACGCCCGAGGCTCAGCAGATCTGGGCCGACAACGGCTACCGGCCCGTCGTGAAGTCCGTCCTGGACAAGAACGCGAAGGAGTTCCCCACCCCGCCCGGGCTGTTCACCATCGACAAGCTCGGTGGCTGGGATGAGGTGACGACCAAGTTCTTCGACGAGAACAACGGCATCGTCACCAAGGACGAGCAGGACCTGGGGGTTTCCACGAGCGGATGAGTACCGCCGTAACGGACACCTCCAGCGTTGCCCCCCCGAGGCCGGCCGTCTGGCCGCGCCTTGGGGGGGCCGCGCTTGGTCGCGGCCTCGTCGTCGCGTACCTCACCATCATCGTGCTGATCCCGATCGCCGCCCTGGTCGCGCAGTCGACCGATGGCGGCTGGAGCGCGTTCTGGAGCGCGATCTCGAATCCCGAGGCCTGGTGGGCGCTCAAGTGGACGGTGATCGCGTCGCTGATCGTCGTCGTCATCAACGTCTTCGCCGGGACCGCGATCGCTTGGGTCCTGGTCCGGGACAAGTTCCCCGGGAAGGCCGCGCTGAACGGCGTCATCGACCTGCCGTTCGCGCTGCCGACCGTCGTGGCGGGAATCACGCTCCTCGCCCTCTACGGCCCCAACAGCCCGATCGGGGTCAATGCGGCCTACACGAAGGTCGCGGTCATCATGGCGCTGCTGTTCGTGACCCTGCCGTTCGTGGTGCGGGCGGTACAGCCGGTGCTGATGGAGCTGGACGTCGAGATGGAGGAGGCCGCGGCGTCGCTCGGGGCTTCGCCGCTCACGACCTTCCGCCGGATCATCCTGCCGAGCCTGCTGCCGGCGATGCTCGCGGGCAGCGCGCTCGCGTTCGCGCGGGCGATCGGCGAGTTCGGCTCGCTGGTCCTGTTCGCAGGCTTCATCGCCTTCAAGACTGAGGTCATGTCGGGCCTCATCTACCAGGGGATCGGCTCGGGCAACCTCACCGGAGCTGCGGCTCAGTCGGTGATCCTGCTCGTGATAGCCCTGATCGTGCTGCTCATCTTCGGCCGCCTCACGAAGTGGAGCCTCCGCCATGCTGGCTAGCCGGAGGAGCAGGTGGGGACTTCGGAGCTTCGCGGTGGGTTACCTCGCCCTGCTGCTGCTGATCCCACTCGGGATGATCTTCTACCAGGCCATCAAGCAATTCGGCCCGGCGTTCGCCTCGATCACCACCCCGGACGCCCTGCACGCCTTCTACCTGACGATCCTGGTGACCGCCATCGCGGTCCCGCTCAACACGATCTTCGGCGTGGGCTGCGCCCTGCTCCTCGTGCGGACGAACTTCCGCGGCAAGGCCCTGATCAACGCGATCATCGACCTACCGTTCGCGATCTCGCCCGTCGTCATCGGCCTCGCGCTCCTCCTCGTCTACAGCCGAACCGGCTGGTTCGGCTCCTGGCTCGACGCCAACGGCTTTCAGGTGGCGTTCGCGGTGCCCGGGATCGTGCTGGCGACGATCTTCGTCACGCTGCCCTTCGTCGTTCGCGAGGTCGTGCCCGTGCTCCACGAGATCGGCGACGAGCAGGAGCAGGCGGCGCGAACGCTGGGCGCGAACTGGTGGCAGACCTTCTGGCGCGTCACGCTCCCGGCGATCCGCTGGGGAGTCAGCTACGGGGTCGTCATCGCCACGGCCCGCGCGCTCGGAGAGTTCGGCGCGGTTGCCGTCATCTCGGGCCGCATCTCGGGCCAGACCCAGACGGCGACGATCTGGATCGCGCAGGCGTTCGGCAACTTCGACCAGGCCGGCGCCTATCTCGGCGCGGTGGTCCTGGCCCTGCTCGCCGTCTCGATTTTGGTCGCAATGAACGTTTTCAAGCGAAAGGAAGCCACCTGATGAGCATCATCGTCGAGAACGCAAGTAAGCGGTTCGGGGACTTCGTGGCAGTGGACGACGTCTCGATCACGGTTCCCGACGGCTCCCTGACGGCCCTGCTGGGCCCGAGCGGCAGCGGGAAGTCCACTCTCCTGCGGATCATCGCCGGGCTCGAGTCTCCCGACAGCGGCCGCATCCTGATCCAGGGCAATGACACGACGCACGTGCCGGCGCAGCAACGCAACGTGGGCTTCGTGTTCCAGCACTACGCGGCGTTCAAGCACATGACCGTGCACAACAACGTCGCCTTCGGCCTCAAGATCCGCAAGCGCGACAAGGCCGAGATCGACCAACGCGTGAACGAGCTCCTGGCGCTGGTGCATCTCGACGGGCTCGCTCGAGCGGTATCCGTCACAGCTCTCAGGTGGCCAGCGCCAGCGCATGGCGCTCGCCCGTGCGCTCGCGGTCGAGCCGAAGGTGCTGCTCCTCGACGAGCCGTTCGGCGCGCTCGACGCGCAGGTGCGCAAGGAGCTGCGAGCCTGGCTGCGGCGCCTCCACGACGAGGTCCACGTGACGACGATCGTCGTCACGCACGACCAGGAGGAGGCCATGGAGGTCGCCGAGCAGATCGTCGTGATGAACAACGGCCAGGTCGAGCAGACCGGCCCGCCGCGTGAGCTCTACGAGCATCCGCAGAGCGAGTTCGTCATGGGCTTCGTCGGCGCCGTCAACCGCCTGGGCTCGCTGTTCGTGCGCCCGCACGACGTCGAGATCCTCCAGGCCCGGAGCCGGGAGCCGACGAGGCGATGATCGAGCACATGGTCCACCTGGGCTTCGAGGTCCGCGTCGAGCTTGTCCTCGCCGAGGGCGAGAACCTGTGGGCGCAGATCACGCAGGCCGAGGCCGAGCAGCTCGAGCTCGAGAAGGGCCAGATCGTCTACGTCCGGCCCAGCCGGGCGAAGGTGTTCGATCGGAACGGAGCCCGTCGGCGACGCAGCCGACCACGGAGGAGCTCCAGGCCGCGTAGGGCCTCAGTACGGCCCGCAGGTCGGGTTTCTTGCCCATCTCCTTGACGCCGGACGGGATCCGGTCGGCGATCACGTCCGCCAGCGTGACGTCGTCGAGGATCCCGCGCACGTTGTTGCGCAGCGCCACCCAGACGTCGCGGAGCGGCGCCGCGGAGCCCTTGTACTCGAGCTCGTCGGGGCTCTCCCCCCGCACGTTTGCGAGCGGCCCCTCGGCGGCGCGCATCACCTCGCCGATCGTGATCTCCTCGGGAGGCCTGCTGAGCCAGTAGCCGCCCTCGGCGCCGCGGCGGCTCTCGATCAGGCCGTGATGGCGCAGGTCGCCGAGGATGTTCTCGAGGAAGCGCACGGGAATGTCCTGGGCCGCGGCGATCTGGTCGCCCTTCATCGGCCCGGCGTCGAATCCGGAGGCCAGCTCGATCGCCGCCCTCACGGCGTAGTCGGCTTTGGCTGAGACGCGCACGTACCAATCTCTATCAGGCCCAGCTCCAGGCGCCCGGTCCTGGAGCCTACGTGGCGAGCGGGTCGAAGCTCGCGTGGTACAGGCCGTAGATCATCAGGGCCGCGGCCAGGAGCGCCACGACCGTCGGCGCGAGCCACTTCTGTGGGTCGGTCCTGCGGCGGTACAGGGGGTAGACGAGGAAGACGATCGCCTGCGCGGTGAACAGGGCGATCAGCGAGGGGCGCAGCAGCTGCGCGTAGATCTTCTCCGGGTTGATCAGGCTGATCGCGTCGATGGCGATGAAGGGCACGGCGATCACGGCGAGTGCCGTCCTGATCGGCACGCCGAGGACGTAGTTCGCGAGCCGGCCCAGCGCGAGGAACTCGATCACGATGATGCCGACGATGCTGATCACCGTCGTCAGGCCGATGGCAACCGCGAGCGTGTGGCTGGAATAAGCGTCGGCGATCGCCATGCCGGGGATCGCCGCGGATCGCAGCTCGGGCGGCATCTGGGAGAACGGGATCGCCACGACGAGCAGGTATGCGCTCACGAGGCAGAACGCCGCGACGATCCCCACGCGGATCGTCCGGGTGCCGCCGCGGACCTCGCTGCCGAAGAAGAGCGGCAGGCTCGCGCACACGAAGAGCAGGCTCAGGCCGAGCCCGCCGTCGAGGAGCGTGCTCGCTCCCACGTGCGGCGCCAGGGAGTGGGCCGGCTGTGCGGCGTTCGACAGCTCGATCACACCGAGCGCGAGGAGCAGCCCGAGCTGGACCACGGCCGAGATCGCAGCAGCAGCACGAGCGCCACGGTGACCCGCAGGAGGACGAGCACGGTGATGGCGACGGGCAGGATCAGCTCGAGCTCCGTGCGCCAGCCGGTGAGGCCCGGGAAACACGACCGGCAGGTGGTCGTAGACGACGTCGGTGACTGTGAACGGCAGGTAGAGCGCGTAGCTGACGGCCCAGATCGCCGCCTGGACCCTCGCGACCCTCGTTCCGGCCGCCGCCTCGACGAAGGCCGTGAGCCCGCCTGTGGACGCGATCCGGCGCGAGTACAGGACCCAGATCGCGACGGGCGCCGCGAAGGCGATGATCGCGATAACCGTTGCCAGCCCGGACGAGACGACCGCGTCGCCGAGCGGCACGGGGAGGTAGAGCGCCCCGAGCGCCAGCGGCCCCCCGATGGAGGCGACCGCGAGGCCCAGGAACAGCGGCGCGGGGAACGCTTGCTCCCCGCCCGGCGCGTCGCCGGTGGTCGTGGACGCTTCTAGCCCCAGCCGGCGCCGCCGCTGCTACTCGTGCTGGTGGTGCTCTGGGTCGAGGTGGTGGAGGTGGGCTTCGAGGTGGTGGTTGTGGGCTTGGAGCTGTTGGTCACGGGCGTTGCGCCCCCGCCACCACTCGCGCTCGTGCTGGTGCTGCCACCGCTCGACCCGCAGCCGACCGCGACTGCGGCGATCAGGGCCAGGGCGGCGATGACGGCCACCGCCCGGTAGGAGAACCATGACCATCTGTGGCGAAGCATTTCTTCCTCCTGCTCGACTGGAGTAACAGGCTACGGCGTTTGACTTGTCCGGGATACCGCGTCCAGGCGGTCCAGGTTCAATCCGCGTCTGCGGATGTCAGCCCGCAGTCGCTGTCCAGAGGAGCCGATCGTCACGTTGGCCGTGGTTCCGGTCGTGGTCACCAGGGTCGTACCCCTGGCCACCCGCCCCGGCTTTGCGTTGCTGAGCTTGATGAGCGCCTTGTTCGCCTGGGTCTGCACCAGGCGCAGCTGTCTGGACGCGAGGTTCAGCTGGGGCGGGGAGCCTGAGGCTCCGATCTCCAGGCCGCGGCCGCGGCTATCGCGAGCGCGACAAGGATGACGACGAGGGCGGGGGCGACTGGGAAGCGCCGGGTCATGGCGCTCATCCGCTGCACCGCGGCGGTGTTGGCGCCCGGCAGGACCATCGCGTACTCGGGCGAGAACCCGAGCCCCGTGATCGACTTGCTGGTGCCGTTGCCCGTGTGAGGATCGCCGCGGCGTCATTTGAGTTGGACATGGTCAGCGTCCCCGCGGTGAATGTGTTGAGAGGTCGTTTCCGGGGCCAATGCTCGCGATGTCTCTAAGTTCGGGCCCGCAGGTCCGGGGCCGGGCGGAAACCGGTATGTCCGTCGTATGAACGATCTCCTGGGCTTTTCGCCCCGGACCCCGCTTGGAGACGAAGGTGTCTCAGTCGGCCGGGGTCGGCCGGTAGCGGTAGCCGAAGCCCCGCACGGTCTCGATCGGGTCGTGGTCGCAGGCCTCCACCAGCTTGCGCCGCAGATAACCGATGTAGAGCTTGACCTGCTGGCGGGAGCGGTTGACCGAGTCCCCCCAGGCCATCTCCAGCAGCTGGTCGTGGCTCAGCACCTGGTTCGGGTGCCGGGCGAGGGCCGCGAAGAGGCGGAACTCCGTCGGGGTGAGGTCGAGCTCCTTGTCGGCGATCGAGACCCGCCGCTGCGTGAAGTCGATCTCGACGAGGCCGTCCGCGTGCACCTCGTCGCCGACCTCGCTGTCCCCGGCCCGCCGCAGCAGGGCTTCGACGCGCGCGATCAGCTCCTGGCGCCCGAACGGCTTCGTGACGTAGTCGTCGGCGCCCTGGCGGAGCCCCCGGACCTTGTCGAGCTCGTCGGAGGCAGCGGTGAGGATCAGGACCGGAACGTCGCCCAGCTCGCGCACCCGCTCGAGCACCTGCCAGCCGTCGAGCTCGGGCAGGCCGATGTCCAGGATCAGCAGACTCGGCCGGTGCTCGTAGAACTGGCGCAATCCCTCGCGTCCGTCCGCGGCCTCGATCGTGGCCATTCCCTCACGCTCGACCACCGTGCGCACAAGGTCACGCAGATCGTCGTCGTCCTCGACGATGAGGACCTTGCCATCTCTCATACCTGATTCATACCAGCTTCCACGGTCGTTCATCCTCGCCGGCCCGATAGTTGCTGCGTGGCCAAACTAGCTCCACAGCCGGCTCCCCCCAGGCCGACGGAACGGGCCCCGACCTCCGGGCCGCGCGGGAGCCCAAGGTCGACGTGGGCGACCTCGCCGTCGAGATGCGGACCGTGGTCACGCCGGTGATCGGCTACCTCGAGCTGATCTCCCAGGAGGACGAGCCGATGTCGGCGGATCGCCACCTCCGTTGGATCGACACGATCGAGAAGCGGCTCGAGGCGATCCAGGAGCTGAACGATCAGATCGCGCGGACCTGCGCGATCCTCAGGGAGTCGGTCAACGAGAGCGAAGCAGCGCCGCCACGCGGTCCTGAAGCTCCCGAGGGCTGAACGGCTTCCTCATATAGCGGTCGCTGTCCTTCTCGATACCGGGAATCAGGTCCTTCTCGTTGACGGTCGCCGTCAGCAGCAGGATCGGGATCGCCGCGGTGTCCTCGGAGTCGCGCAGCGCCTCGACGACCTCGATGCCGGTCCTGCTCGGCATCACGACGTCCAGCACGCACACGTCGGGCTTGTGCTCTCTTGCCAGCGTCGAGCGCCTCGTCGCCGTTGCTGGCTCGAATCATCGTGTGCCCCACCTGCTCGAGGGTCAGGCAGACCAGCTCGAGGATGTCGTCATCGTCATCCGCCGCCAGGATCACGCCAACCTGCTCGGTGCTTTCACTCATTGCTCAGGAGCCTCCTCGGTCTCCGGTTGTGGGCCGTCCACGGGCAACTCGACGCGGAACGTGGCGCCGACGCCTGGTTCGCTCTCGAGCGTCACCCGCCCGTGATGGGCGTCGACGATCGCCTTCACGATAGTCAGCCCCAGCCCCACGCCCGGCACCGCCGAGGCGGCGGCGCTGGGCGCGCGGTAGAGCCTGTCGAAGAGGAATTCCTGCTCGTCCTCCGGGATTCCGGTGCCGGTATCGATGACCTCGATCGCCGCGACGCCCTTGGACGCGCCCAGGCGCACGGACACCTCCCCGCCCTTCGGGGTGAACTTGATCGAGTTCGAGAGCAGGTTGTCCACGACCTGTCCCAGGCGGTGCGGATCGCCATCGAACGACGGCGTCGAGGTCGCCTCCGCGGTCAGCTCGATCTCCCGCTTGGCGGCGGCCGGCCTGGCCGCCTCGACGGCCTGCTCCACGATTCGCCGCAGATCGACCTCCTCGGGCTCGATCCTGAACGTCCCCTCCTGGATGCGGACCAGGAGGAGCAGGTCCCCGACCAGCCGCATCTCGCGCTGCGCGTTGCGGCGGATCACGTCGAGGTACCGGCGGCCTTGGTCGGTCAGGCGATCTGCCTCGCTCTCGGCGAGCAGCTCCCCGTACCCGATGATCGAGGTCAACGGGGTGCGCAGCTCGTGCGAGACGAGGCCGAAGAACTCGTCCTTGGATTGCTCGGCCGCCTCCTCCGCGCGGCGCCTGCGCACGTAGTTCCCGATCTGGGCCGTGATCGCCGCCAGCGTGCCGAGCAGCTCGTCGTCGCGGCTCGCGCTCGCGGCGGTCGAAGAACTGGAAGCCGCCGAAGAGCTCGCCCTCCACCTCGATTGGCACCCAGAGCTGCGTGCGAAGTCCGCCCAGAGCCGCCTGCTCGCCGCTCGGCAGCGAGCCGGTGGCGACGTCGTCCGTCAGCCACTGGAGCTCCGTCGGTGCGTCCTCGCTCGGCCACATGGCTCCCTCGTGGATCGGGTTGACCGGCAGTCGGGTCTCGGGAGCGCTCCACACGTCGTGGCAATGGAGCTCCTCCCCGGCACCGGTCCAGTAGGCGCCGCACAGCCAGGATCCGGCGCCGGCGATGAGCGGGAGGATCGTCGGCCCGACCTCCTCGAGCTCCGGAACCTGCGCCAGGAGGCGGGTGGCGCCGTGCTGGGCGGTGAGGTAGTGCTCGCGGCGCTTGCGCTCGGAGACGTCGCGGTGGATCGCCGCCCCCGCCACGATCTTTCCGGCGGCGTTCTCGATCGGGGTCGTCGTGACCGCGACCTCCACGTGGCGCCCGCCCTTGCCGACGCGGTCGTAGTCGACGTTGACGATTCGGTCGCCCTCCTGCACTCTCTTCAATAGGGGCGCGACGTCGTCCGGGCGGTCGGGCGGGACGAAGTCGAACAGGGACATCTCCAGTGCCTCGCGCTGCGTGTAGCCGTAGATCCGCTCGGCGCCCGGGTTCCAGCTCGTGATCCGGCCGTCGAGCGTGAAGCTGAGGATCGCGTCGCCCGTGGAGTCGACGATGCTCGCCAGCCGGTTGCGCTCCTCCTGCGAGGCCTTCCGCTCGGTGATGTCGTGCCCGAAGACGTGGAAGATCCAGTGGTCGGACTCCCGCACCGCGGAGATCGAGACCTCGATCGGGAACTGGCGTCCGTCCCGGGTCAGCGCCCGGCTCTCGAACCGACGCCCGATCATGGCCGCGTCGCCCTCCTCCAGGAACCGCCGCTTGCCCTCCTGCATCAGGCCCCGTATCCGCGGCGGCATCGTGACCTCCGCGAGGTCCTTGCCGAGCACCTCGTCGGGGCGCCAGCCGAACATTTCCTCGGCGACGGGGTTCCAGGCGAGGATCAGACCGTCCTCGTCCATCGTCACCAGCGCGTCGGTGGAACTCTCGACGATGGTCGCGAGCCGTTGCTCCCGGTCCTCGAGTGTCTGCTCCGTCAGGTGCAGGCGCCCGGCAACCCACCCGATCGCGATCGCGATCGGGAAGTACACGACTGCTCGCGCCAGGTACTCGCCTGCGCTGATGTGGATGTCTTCCACGGCCGCCCAGATCGCGACGCTGCCCATCGCGGCCGCGGCCATCAGGAGCCCGGGCACGAGGCCGAGCTCCAGCGCGACCAGAGCGATCGGGATCAGCTGGAGCCCGAGCAGCCCGTTCTTCTGGTCCGAGTTCTCGAGTCGAGCGACTAGGAACCCGAGGTAGAGCACGATCGCGATCGCGATCACGATCGTTGTCCGCCGCCGGCTCCGCGGGATCACCAGCGAGCCGAACTGGTCACTCGTCAGATTCACCGGCCATCCCTGTTGTCACCTCACCCTGTCCGGAGGATAGGCGCTCGAACGCGCCCCGGAATGGGCGTCACGCCGCGAGAATGCGCTCCTTCTCGCGACTGAACTCGTCAGCGTCGAGCACGCCCGACTCGCGCAGGCGCCCAAGGCGCTCGAGCGCCTCCAGGCGGGAGTCGGACGCGACCGCCTCCTGGGCCTCGGCCGGTGCCCTGTGCCGGAGGCGCTGTTCGCGCACCCAGTCGCGAACCCGCTCCCAGCGGGCTCTCCACTCCTCCATGGCCCGCTCCGGCGTCTCCTCGGGGAAGTCGCGCATCGCCTGATGCCGGAGTCCCTCGAACCCGCCGATGAAGAGCGCGATTAGGACGAGCGAGGGCAGCAGGCGGCTGGTTCCCGAGGTGGGGCCCAACCAGAAGAAGATCAGCACGATCACGAGCGAGGGCGGGATAGCCCCACGCCCGGCGGGTGAGCCCCGGGGTGAGCGCGCGCCGGATCTCTCGGGCCGGCGCCGTCTTGCCCGCGAGCCAGGCGCCGACGACGATCAGGGCGCCGTAGGCGATCATGGCCACCCCCTCGTCGCGCAGCAACGAAGTGGCGATTCCCCAGACGGCGTCGGCCGCCGGACGCACCGCGTCGGTCTTTGCCAGCGTGTCGACGACGATGCCGCCCGCGATGCTCCTGGCGACGAGGACGAGAATCCCCACCGCCACGAACGCGAAGCCGGAGGCCCGCACAGCCTCGCGGCGCCAGCCGCGAGGCAGGTAGATCGCCAGCGCGAAGAGCGCCAGAGCGAGCGCCGGAAGCGCCAGGTCGAGGACCCGCAGCACGTTCACCGCGTCCTGGGCGACGCCCAGCTGGTCGGATCGCAGCAGCTCGATCCTCGCGGCCTTGGGCGGGATCTTGCCCTTGACGTCCACGCCGGCGTTCTGGGCGACCTGCGTGACCACCCTGCCGAGGTCGAGGTTCACCACGCCGCCCTCGGTCGAGAGCGTCTCATTGCCTCCCTCGATGATCTGCAGGAATGCGTCGTGGGCCTTGGCGTTCGCCTGCGCCCACAGGCTCTGGAACGTTGGGCTTTGGATCGCCTGGAGCCCGGCGCGAGTGGCGAGCTCGTGGATCCCGGCGGTGGCCGGGCCGGCGAGGCCTTGGACCTTGTCGGGCAGCGCCTTCTTCAGCCGGTGCTCGACGTTCACCTGCTTGAACAGAGCGTCGACCAGGAAGGTGTTCAGCGACGACTGGACGTCGTGGTTCGCCAGCACCTGGGTGCTCGTCTCTGTCCAGGTGTTCGTCTCGAGGATCTGCCGCTTGGCCCACACGGCGAAGACGGCGAAGAAGGCGACGACGCTCGCCAGGACGATGATCGCGATCGACGTGCGCCTCAAGCGGGGCTGGCTCGGGCATCGCGGGAAGCTTTGCGGCGCTGTCGGACGTCAGGCGCCCTCTAGCCGGGCCTCGCGGCCCCCGGAACCTCCGGCTTGCCCGCCCGCAGCCGCTCCTCGAGGCGCTTCGACTGCCCCGCCGCGACCGCTCGCGCGGCGCGCGCCTCGTCGAGCTCGATGCCCTGCGCCTCGGCGAGGTCCAGAAGGCGCTGGCGCTCGGTCGTGTCCGCCGCCCACTTGAGGAAGAACCAGCTGAGCACCACGAGGCTGACGATCATCCCCTCTCCCATCATGATCGCCCCCGCGATGCCCTGGTCGGTCAGCGGTGAGATGCCGTGCGCCGCGTCGCCGGCCTCGTACGCCGGAGTAGAAGATCGTTCCCGACCAGATGAGCACGTTTCCGAGCACGGTGCTCACGAAGCGCACCACGATCACGTAGACGACCTTCCAGCCGGCGTTGAACCAGGTCGGGGTGGGCAGCGGGCCCAGCACGGGCATCCACATCACGCAGCCGAAGAAGATGAACATCCCGTGCTCGAGGGCGTGGAGCAGTGGGTGGGACAGGGTCGCCTCGTACAGACGTGGGGATGTGCCAGACGTAGAGGTCGATCGCCCAGAGGGGAAGGGCGATCGCCGGGTGGGCCAACAAGCGCAGCCGATCGAGCGGCTTGATGGCGAGGATCGGCTGCAGCAACGGACCGGTGAGCCCGAGCACGAGGAAGATCGCGGCGAGGTCCCCGATCAGGAGGTGCTCGACCATGTGCCCCCACAGGAGCTCGTCCGAGATCTCGCCGAGGCCGATCAGCGACAGGGCGACGATCAGAGAGCCCGGCGGCGAACGACACCTGGCGCCACGCCGGCACCGGCCGCCCGCGCTGGGCCAGGTGCTGAGCGCGCCACCAGTAAAGGAGCGCGGGAACGAGGATGGGGAGGAGCTCGAGCGGTGCGAACTCGGGCTCGAAGTGGGCTTGCGGCAGCGTCATCGGAGCTTCTCTGGAGGGACGATAGAGGCCGCAGCCCGGCGCCCTCGCCGAACTTAGGCAGGCCTTAATTAGTAGAAAGGTGCACCTGGCATCCTTAGACGCCGTGAAGCGGGGTCTCACAATCGTTGTCCTGGCGGCGCGGCCTGGCGGCGCTCGTCGCCGGCTGCGGCGGCTCGAGCTCCTCGTCAGACCCGACCACCACCACGGCCAGCGCCGCGCAACTATTCCGGCGCGACCGCCAACCCGCCGAAGCCAGCGCCGCCCCTTCAGCTCTCCAACTACAACGGCAAGCCGGTCAACATCGACCAGTACCACGGCAAGGCAGTGCTGGTCACCTTCATCTACGACCACTGTCCGGACATCTGCCCGCTGATCGTCTCCAACCTCCACGCAGCTCAGAACCAGATGAGCGGCGCGGAGCGAAAGCAGCTGCAGATCATTGCCGTCTCCGTGGACCCCCAGGGAGATACGGCGCGGACCGTCAAGAAGTTCCTCGCGGACCACCAGATGACCGGGCGGATGGACTATCTGATCGGCTCGCGCCCGCAGCTCGAGAACGTGTGGTCTGACTGGAACATCAAGCAGAAGAACGACCCGAGCAACAAGAGCCCGGACGCGGTCGAGCACTCGGCGCTGATCTACGGCATCTCGGCCACGGGCGACATCACCACGCTCTACCCGGCGAACTTCAAGCCGGATCAGATCGTCCACGACGTGCCCAAGCTCGCGAGCTCCTAGAGAGGCGAGCCAGCGACGTGACCCGCGGACGCGCAATCGGGCTCGCCGTCCTCGCCTGCGTGGTCGTGGGCGTCGTCCTGGCCGAGGTGCTGACTGCCGGCGGCGGGGGCGAGAGCACGCGGCCGGCTCCGAAACTGCCCGACCAGGTTCTCAACGGACCGCGGGTGGACCTGGCGTCGCTGCGGGGAAAGCCGGCGCTCGTTAACTTCTGGGCGAGCTGGTGTGAGCCGTGCCGGCAGGAGGCGCCCGAGCTCAAGCGCTTCGACGAGACGCTCGGGAACAAGGCTAATCTGGTCGGCGTGGATTGGAACGACACCACCGACAACGCGACGAAGTTCATCGCCGACGCCGGCTGGCAGTACCCGATCCTGCGCGACGGCTCGCAGGCGGTCGGCACGGCCTACGGGCTGAATGGGCTTCCGACCACCTTCGTCCTGAACGCCCAGGGCCAGATCGTCCAGACCCTCCAGGGCCCGCAGACGGCGGCCAAGCTGCGCCAGGCGCTGGCGTCCGCGGACTGAGCGCGCGCTGATGGCATCCCGCAAGGACCAGAAGGAGCAGCTGCGCGCCCAGCGCCTCGCCTCAGAGCAGGCGGAGCAGGCCGTGGCCCGGCGCAAGCGCCTGGTTCAGTACGGCGCCCTGGCGGGACTGCTCGCGGTCGTCGTGGTGGCTGCCCTCATCATCGCCAGCCAGAACAACAGCAGCGACTCAAGCGGGGCCGGGGCCGGTGGTGACGTCGCCGACGTCTCGCTGGTGGACAACCAGCTCAAGGGTCTCCCGCAGAACGGCCTCGTGCTGGGCGACCCGAAGGCCAAGGTCAGCGTGATCGAGTTCGGCGACCTTCAGTGCCCCGTCTGCAAGGAGTTCTCCTTCCAGGTCGCGCCGGACATCATCTCCCAGATCGTTCGCAAGGGCGATGCGAACTACGAGTTCCGCCCCTGGGACATCATCGGCCCGCAGTCGCCGATCGCCTCCAGGGCGGCCTACGCCGCGGGCGAGCAGGGCCGCGGCTGGAGCTTCATCGAGCTCTTCTACCGCAACCAGGGCACCGAGAACTCGGGCTACGTCACCGACTCGTTCCTGACCTCGATCGCGAAGGGCGCCGGGGTCAAGGACCTCGGCAAGTGGAACAGCGACCGGTCCGACAACTCGAAGTGGGATCCGCTGCTCTCCAAGAACGACAGCGACGCCAAGAGCCTCGGGTTCACCGGCACGCCGTCGATCCTCGTGGAGGGTCCCGGCGGGAAGAAGCCGTTCACGACGATCCCGACGGTCTCCCAGATCGAGGCCGCCGTCAAGTCCGTCTCCTAGGCGCCTAGGCCACCGCCGCTGGCGCGTCCGCCTCCACGGCGGGCTTGGCAGCCGACTCGACGAAGGCCCGGAAGAGCCTCGCGTGCGGGGCGGATTCGATCATCGACTCGGCGTGCCACTGGACGCCGACCGCGAACGGGGCGCGCGGCACCTCGACCGCCTCCACCACGCCGTCTGGCGCCCACGCCACGGCCCGCACCCCCCGGCCAAGCCCGCTGGTGGACTGGTGGTGGTAGGAGTTGACGTCGAGCTCCGTGCACCCGAGCGCGCGAGCGAGGGTGCTGTCCGCGTCGACCTCGACCGGATGGGTCGAGCCGGGCCCGTCTGCGAGCTGGCGATGCTGGATCGCCCGGCCGAACTGCTCAGGGAGATGCTGGAAGAGCGTTCCGCCTCGCGCGATGTTGAGCGCCTGGGCGCCGCGAGAGATGGCGAGCAGGGGCATCCCGGTCGCGATTGCCTGGCGGGCCAGGGCGAGCTCGGTCGCGTCGAGATCGCGCCACGTCGGCCCCATCTCCGGGTGCGGGGACTCGCCGTATGACTCGGGATGGATGTCGGGTCCGCCGGACAGGAGCACGCCGTGGAGGTGGGCCAGCAGCGACGGAATCGCCTCGATCTCGAGCGGCGGGATGACCACCGGGATCCCACCGGCGCGCTCGATTGCGCGCAGGTAGGTGAGCCCGAGGGCCATCTCGCGCCGCGGGGGCTCGCCGTGCGGGGTGAGCGTGACCTGGTCGGAGAGGCGGACCTCGGACGTGGTGACGCCGATCAGCGGACGCGAATCTGAATCCATGCCGGCAGGCTAGGCGCTGAGCGAGCGCAGGTCACCGGCCGGATGTCGAAGATTCAGCGCGTCCGGTTGTACATCCGGCGTCAGGCCTTGGCGAGCGCCCGTGCCACGAACGGCACGGGCTTGCCGACCGGCACGGCGAGCACCGGGACCGTGGCGGTCTCGAGCTCGTAGCTCACCGACGCGCTCAGCGTGACGCGCCCGCTCTGGCCGTCCGAGGTGGATCCGAGGACGAGGAGATCGCCCTCGGCGTCGTCGCCGGTGATCACCTTTGCGCCCAGACTGGCCGCGAGCACGCGGGCGGTCTCGCCGGCGGCGCGGTCGCCGTCCTCGACGAGGGCGATCTGATCCACCTGGTGCGGAAGCTGCGAGCGCAGGTCCGCCGGGGCGATGGCCACGGCCGCTGGCCCGCCGCTCAGGAGCCGCTGGGCGGAGCTGCCCGGGGCGACCGCGCCGGGGGCGGTGCGGTAGTCGGAGCCGAAGACGACGAGGTCGGCGCCCTCTCGCAGGGCGAGCTCGCGAAGGCCGTCGCCCGTGGAAGCGTGGACGATCACATGGCGCGGGACGTCCGGATCGCCGAGAATGGCGGCGCCGTGGTCCAGCAGCTCGCGCGCCCCGCGCTCCTCGAGCGCCTCGCGCTCGCTGTCGGACTGCTGTGCGTGGCGGACGTACGCCAGCGACAGATCGGCTCCGCCGCTGGGCGAGCAGCTGCCCGAGCGCCAGTGCGTCGCGGTCGTTGTCGGTGTCGTCGTAGGAGACGATGATCCTCGGGGTCATTTCAAGCTCCTTCGCTTCGAATTGGCTCTCGGTCTCCCATTTCACGCGATGGTTCCACTTCCCTGCCAGCAGTGCCAGTGATTCTTCTGATCGAGTTAATAAGCTGTGCTAATGCTGAATCCGCAGCGCCTGCGCGTCTTCCGGGAGGTTGCGAGCCGTGGGTCGTTCTCGGCCGCGGCCGACTCGCTCTCGTACACGCAGTCGGCTGTGTCCCAGTCGGTGGCGGCGCTCGAGGCCGAGATGGGGGTGACCCTCCTGGAGCGCGACCGGCGAGGCGCCCGGCCCACGACCGCCGGCGAGGCGCTCATGGCGCACGCCGATGGCATCCTGGCGCAGCTCGACGCCGCCGAGGCCGAGGTCGCGGCGATCGCCGGCCTTCGCGGCGGCCAGCTCGCGATGGCGTCGTTCCCGACCGCGGGCGCCACGATCATGCCGCTGGCCGTGGCGACCTTCCGGGCCGCCCACCCGGATGTCAACCTGAGCCTCGCCGAGGGAGAGCCCGACGAGATCGGCCCCCGGCTGCGCGCGGGCGAGTTCGACCTCGCGCTCCTGTTCGAGTTCGACGGCGTCACCGAGGGGCTGGGCTCGGGGCTCCGGCGGATCGACCTGCTCGAGGACCCCATGTACCTGGCGCTCCCGAACGACCACCGGCTGGCGGACGTCCCCAGGATCCGTCTCCAGGACCTCGCGGGCGAGTCCTGGGTGCAGACGTCGGCCGAGAGCCCCTGCGCCCGACACGTCGTCCGGTCGTGCCACACCGCCGGATTCGAGCCCAGCGTCTCGTTCGAGACCGACGACTACCAGACCGTCCAGGGGCTGGTCGCCGCCGGCGTTGGCGTCGCACTGATCCCCCAGCTGGCGCTCTCGAGCGTGCGCGACGACATCGCGATCAGGTCCCTGCACCCCCGGGGACCGGTTCGCACCGTGACGGCGGCCACGGGGCGTGACAAGGGCGTGGCGCCCGCGGCCGAGCGAATGCTCGAGATCCTCGCGGGCGTCTCGCGTGAATACGGGAGGGGCGCTCCCTAGCGCGTTCCGACACGTGTCCAGAGTTTGGCCTCGCGGTTTGTCAGGAGTGTCGAACCCGACTCGCCCTCGCAGCGTCTAACCTCGCTCGCCATGCCACTCGAAGGACATTGGCAGCGCGTCAACACGCCGCTCCGCCGGCTGAGCGGTCGCGAGCGCTACATCGCGATCGCCGCGGTCGTGGTCACCCTCGCTGCCTGCATCGCGCTCATCGTCGCCACCGCGGGCAAGACCAGGCCGGCGCCGGGGCCGGGCTGCATCCGCGCACTCATACCGCACGTCATGGGCTCCGAGACGCTCGATGCGTGCGGAGCCCGCGCGAGGCACATCTGCCAGGCGCGGGCGGGCGACACCGATCCCGGCGCGATCTCGGTTCAGGAGGCATGCCGCCGCGCCGGTCTGCCCTGAGCGTCCGGAACCCTCCCGCAGCCTCGCGTCGGCATACTCGCGCCGGTGCCCTTCCACGTTGAGATCAGGCGCGGCCACCGGTGGGCGCGTGAGTTCAACCTAGACGAGCCGAGGCTCCGCGAGTCCGTTCTCGAACCGTGGGTCATGGGCCGGCCGGTGCAGCTCGGCGACCGCGAATGGGAGCCCGAGGAGTGCGAGCTGAGGGTGCTCGAGGGTCCCGAGCTGAGTCCCGCCGATCTGGCCTTCGGTCGCGGCTGGGGAGCGGCGGAGCAGTCTGGCCGGGATGTGGCGCGAGAGCTGATCGGAGGCGCTGCCCGTAAGGCCGCGAGGGTCGCCATCCTCGCCGAGACCGACGCGGGGCTGGCATCGATCGCGGATGCCCTGGGCGAGCTCGGCCTTGAGAGCGTCGCGTGGGCCGCCGCGCTGCTCCGTGCTGACGAGTCGTCGCCGGTGGCGGTTGTTCTCGCCGCTGAATCGGATGAGCCGCGGAGGGAGTGGCTCTATGAGGCGGGCTTAGCGGTCGGCGCCCTGGGTGGGCGTGCGGTGGTCGTCCAGCTCGCCGGGGGGTCACGGCCGCGGGAGCTCTCCGCGCTCGAGAGCGTCGAGCGCGGAGCAGAGCTCGGGTCACGACTCGCCGAGGCGCTCCAGCGAGTCGGCGTCTAGGGGCCAACAGCAAAACGCCCCCGCCGGATGGCGGGGGCGTTTGCGGTTGTCCCCGGATCCCTCCGGTCCTGATCAGCCCGGCGCTTGCGCGGGCCGCTCCGGCGGTGTCGCTGGTAGCCCGGAGGGGAAGGCCAGCGACGGGACGTCCGAGGGGTAGACCTCGTGTCCATGGACCGCCAGATCACCCTCCTCCATCTCCTGTTCGGTCATCCGCAGCGGGACGAAGAGCTTCACGATGTGCAGCAGGATGAACGTGCCGATCGCCGCGAAGACGATGACCCAGAGCGCCGTGAGCGCCTGCCACTTCAGCAGGTCCGCGCCGCCGCCCGAGATCAGTCCGGACGCCGAGACTCCGAAGGCCGAGGCCATCGCGGAGTTGGCGAAGAAGCCGGTGAGCAGGCCGCCCGCCACCCCGGCGAATCCATGCGTGTAGACCACGCCCAGTGTGTCGTCGACGTTCCGGAACGGCGCCACCCGGCTCAGGTAGTTGAGCGCGAAGTAGACGATCGTCGCCGCGATCAGTCCGATCGCGATCGCGCCCCAGCCGTTCACGAAGCCCGCGGCTGGCGTGATGGCCACGAGGCCCGTGATCATGCCGTTGACGCTCGAGATGAGGCTTGGCTTGTGGCCGGTGGCGTAGTCCCAACCGACCCAGGCGAGGAAGGCGACCGCGGTGCACAGGTTGGTGTTCAAAATCGCCGCGGATGCGTCCGCGTTGGCCAGGTAGGGGTCGCCGCCGTTGAACCCGTTCCAGCCCATCCACAGCAGGCCGGCTCCGACCGCGACCATCGCCAGGTTGTTCGGAGCATCGACCTCGCGATCGCGCTGGAGGCGCGGGCCGATCACCGCCGCTGCGACGAACCCTGAGACTCCGGCCGCGAGATGGATCACGTAGCCGCCGGAGAAGTCGAGGGCTCCCTGCTGGGCGAAGTAGCCGCCGCCCCAGATCAGGAACGCGTTGACCGTGTAGATGAGGCTCGACCAGAGGATCACGAACGGGATCCAGGCCTTGAAGTTGATCCGGCCGAGGACCGAGCCGAGCATCAGGATCGGGGTGATCGCCGCGAAGACGAACTGGAAGTAAGCCAGTGTCGACTGCGGGAACGCGAGCTTCCCGACGTCTCCCAGGAGGGGGATGGTTCCCTGATTCAACAGCGACGAGCTGTCGAGAATCGGTCCGGGGTTGCCGACGAAGTTGGCGAAGAAGTCGCCTCCGCTGGATCCGAACAATTCAAGCGGTGACCCGAACGCCATCTTGAAGCCGTATCCGACCCAGACGAGGAGCACCAGGGCGAACGCGACGAAGGCCATCATCATCGAGTTCACCGACCAGCGCTTCTGCATCACGCCGCCGTAGAGGACGACGAGGCCGGGCACGCTCATCAGACCGACGAGCGTTGCCGCCGTCATCTGCCAGGCGTTGTCACCAGGACTCAACCAGTGCATAGCTCTGTGTCTTCCTTTCCAAGAGAGGGCACAGATGGCCCTTCCGTTTGACAACCACGCGAGCGGGCCGGCCGCGGCTGCCCACTCACTGACGGTCAGGTTGCCGGACGGTCGGGGATCCGACTATCGACACTGGGCCAATCTGGGTGGTCGATTTTTCGCCACTTGGTCGAACCGCGCACGGATGAGCGGGATTCGGGCAGGCAAAGCGGCGGGAGAGGGTCGAAGCCCCCGCCCGTCGCAGCCTTCGGGTCTGGCCCGCTCCCCGGTCCTAGGCGGCGCGCCAGGCAGCCAGCGAGCCCTCGCTGGCGAGCCGCTTGAGGCCGCGGGCCTCGAGCTGGCGGGCGCGCTCCTGCGAGACGCCCACCTCGCGGGCGACCTCGCGCAGCGACGCCTCAGGGGTGCCGCCGGTGCCGAAGCGGAGCTCGATCACGCGCCGCTCGTCCTCCGGCAAGGTGGCGAGGGCCGCGGTGACGGCGTTCTCCTGCTCGCGCTCGTCGACTTCCTGCTCGACGCTCTCGGACGCCTCGGCCCGGAACTCGCCGAGCGTGGTGTCGCCGTCGTCCCCGACGGGCGCGTCCAGGCTGGTCGTCACCCGGGTCAGGTCGCGAACGGCCTTGACCTCGTCGAGCGGGAGCTTGGCCCGCTCCGCGATCTCCTCCTCGGTAGGCTCGCGGTTCAGGCTCGCGCTGAGCTCGGACTCGACCCGGTTCACCGTGCGCTCGCGCTGGGCGATGTGCGCCGGGATGCGAACCGGGCGGCCGGTGTTGTCGAGGCCGCGCTGGATGGCCTGCTTGATCCACAGAACGGCGTAGGTGGAGAACTTGTAGCCGCGCCGGTAGTCGAACTTCTCAGCGGCCCGGATCAGCCCGAGCATCGCCTCCTGGACCAGGTCCTGCATCGTCAGGCCGTGGCCCTGGTAGCGGCGGGCGAACTTGATCACCAGGCGCAGGTTCGAGTTGATGAGCCGCTCCTTGGCGGCCAGGTCGCCCTTCTCGATCCGTTGGGCGAGCTCGACCTCCTCCTCGCGTGTGAGCAGGGGATAACGGCTCGCCTGGTTAAGGAAGAGCTGGAAGCTGTCGGTTGTCTCGGTCGCGGCAGCGTGATCCGCGCCGCGCCGCTCCGGGTGGTCGGCGAGAGGCGAGAACAGTGCATGCTCTCCCCGTCGTCGGTGATTGTCGTTGCGCTGGGTCTCAGCGCCTCTTGATCTAGGCATTCGTCTCCTTCTTCGTGCTGGTCCCTGCCGAGGGCCGCCGTGGTACTTACGCCACACTCACGCTGGCGTTACTTTGCTTCAGAAAGTATAGCATTGCTTGCCCGATCAAGCAAATCAGCGTGGGCGGTAGGGCGAACCGGGTTTTATCCCATTATCGGGGCCGATTGTCAAGCCATCTTTAAGAAACGGCGTGCGCATTGCACGCCTACCGGGTTACCCGAAAACGACGCCCGGCTACGCCTGCATGATCTCGTGGGCGCAGCGCTCGCCGGAGGCCACGGCGCCCTCGAGGAAGCCCTGGTAGGCGTCCGAGGTCTGCTCCCCGGCGAAGTGGACGCCCCCCTCGGGAGACTTGATGACCCCGTAGAACTCCGTGTACTGCCCGGGGAGGAAGGCCGCATATGAACCATGCGTCCACGGATCGGCGGACCAGTTGTCGAGCCAGGCCCGCCCGTTGAAGTCGCGAGAGATCCCGGGGACGACCCGGTCGAGCGCGGCCAGTGTCTCCCGAACCACGCGGGGCGGCGGCGGGCCGTGGGGCGGGTGGCCCGGGTAGCCGGCGCCGACCCCGCCGCCCGAGTACACCGTGATCAGGCCGGCCCGTCCGGGCTGGCCCAGCGAGCTCTGCCAGGTGTCGAGGAACGGCTGGTCCGTGACCAGCTCGCCGTTCCAATTGCCGACAACACAATCTGCGGCGGCTTCGCCGCCTGACATGCCTCTGCGGCGACAAAGTCGCCGCCCAATCACCTCCGGACGCTCGCCGAACTGCAGGATCACCTTGGCGTTGGTGCCCATCCCGAGCTCCTCGATGCAGCGCCGTTTCAGCTTGCCGAAGCCGGCCTGTGAGAGGTCGACGTCGCGCAGCGTCGCGTACGGGATGGCGAGGACCACCCGGTCCGCGGCCACATCGTCCGCGGTTCCGCCGAAGCGAAGGCCGTAGGAGCCGTCGTCGCGCCGCCAGAGGGCGGTCAGGGGTGCGTCGAGGTGCACGGATCCCTCGGGCAGGCGCTCCGCGAGCCCGTGCGCCACCAGCTCGTTGCCGCCCCGGACGTGGAACCGCTCGTCCGAGGGGTCGCTGGCGGCCGGGTCCTTCCCGTGGTGGGGTCCCTCGGTCAGATACAGCAGGTCCGTCGCGGTCAGGCGCCCCGCGTCCAGGCCGAACTCCTCCGAGAAGTACTCGCGCATGAGCGTCCGAAGCCGCGAGCGGCTCGCCGGGACGTTGCGGGCGATCCACTCGCCGGCCGTGCGCCGATCGAAGGCCTGAGCGTGGGCGTTCGAGTAGGAGTGCGCGTAGCCGGTGCGCCTCTCCACTCCCCGCAGCTGCTTCAGCGTTCTCCCGTAGCCGTGGTAAGCGGTACGCGCCGAGCTGATCCGGCCATCGACGTAGACGAGAGAGTGCCCATCGGAGCGCCCGGAGAGGTCCTCGAGGTGCAGCCCGAGCTGGGCCACGAGCCTTCGGATGTGTTTGTGGTCCGAGTCGATGAACTCGCCCCCGTGCTCGCCGGTCTGCCCCTGCGCGAACTCGTGCGCCGTCCAGCAGCGGCCGCCGATGCGAGTGGGATGCGCCTCAAAGACGTCGGCTGTGAGGCCCGCCCGGTGCAGGCGGTACGCGCAGCTGAGCCCGGCAAGCCCGGCGCCGACGACGACCACTCTCCGGCTGCGCGGGCCGGGCGCCGAACCCCCGCACGCAGCGAGCGGCCCCGCGATGACCGCGGCCCCGGCCAGGGCCGCGCCGCGCGCGACGAGACCGCGCCTGGATAGGAGCTCCTCCGTGAGCCCCGGAGTCACGGGGCCGAGGATACGCGCTCCTGCTCAACGGGTATGGGGCTCTCAATGAGCCTCGCCATGGTCATTGGCTTCATGGCAGTGCTCGTGGTCTTCGCCGTGATCGCGGCCCTGCTCCCACGGCCGAGCCGTGAATGCCCCCAGTGCGGCGGCCGGGTGCCGCTGAGCGCACCCCGGTGCAAGCAGTGCAAGTACCAGTTCGCGCCGGACGGTTCGCAGGCGCGCTACACGCGATAGGCGAGCGAGTAGTGGTGGAGATTGCTGGCGAAGCGCACCGAGTCGAGACGGGCCTAGTAGATGGCGCCCATGCACATGGGGCAGGGCATCCCGACCGTGTAGATGTCCATTCCCATCAGCATCCGCGCGCTGTGCGGGAGCGGATCGGTGGAGTCGGTCGGCCTGGGCACGAGCTGGAGGGTCGAGCTGTCGCGGCGCTCCTTGGCGATCGCGGGGGCGTGGACGGTCAGCACCTGCACGGCCTTGCGAATCGCCTCGACCTCGGCGTGCGCGGTGAGGTCGCCGGTCAACAGCACCCGGTTCTGCCCGGTGGCGACGATCTCGCCGTCCCGGGCGATCACGGCGCCGAAGGGCCCGCCCCAGTCGTTGCGCACGGCCTCCTCGGCCAGCCGGCACGCCTCCTCCATCAGCTCGTCCGGCGTCATCGCGGCGGGGCCCCGTCGGTCGGCGCGATGAAGGTGAAGCCCTCCGGGTCCTTGATGGCCTGGTCCAGCCACTTCGCGGCGGCCGGCGTGTCCATGGCGCCGAAGTCGGGACATGCGTGCATGAAAGCTCGGTCGTACTGCAGTCCCAGGTCGATGATCTCCGCCGCCGTTGCGGCCTCGGCCGCTCCCCACGATGCCAGCGCCTCGTCGACGTCCTCGTACTCGGCGAGCGCCTCCCCGAGGTTGATCGTGTTGCTGGCGGCCTTGAAGATGCCACTGCCGGTGAACGGCGGCGCGACCGCCCCGGCGTCGCCGACGAGGCCGACACGGCCGGCGTGGTAGTCGGGCACGGCTCCCGAGAACACCTCCTGGGCGAAGGTTTCCCGGCTCGAGGTCACGATGTCGGCGTAGTAAGGCGGCAGGCTGTCGAGGGCCAGCTCCTTGAAACGGCGCTCGTGCTCGGGGCGGAGCTTTCCGGGCGGGATCGTTCCGTCGTGTCGCTTTCCGTCACGGTCGACGAAGAAGTCGCCGACCTCCGCAGCCGGCATCTGCACGTAGCACCCCCAGTTGATCAGCCGCTCCCCCCTCGTCACGGAGCCGTCGGCCCCGGTGACGGGGTACAGGAACGATCCGGGCATCCCCTCACACCCGAAGCGCGCGAACGTCCGGTCCAGCAGCGCGGACGAATCCATCTCGCGCTCGTCCATCATTCCCCGCCAGCACACGTAGCCGCAGTAGGCGGGCTCGCTGTCCGGGAAGATCGAGCGGCGGATCTGCGAGCGGTAGCCCGTCGGCGGCGACCACGAGATCGAATTCGTGCTCGGTCCCGTCCTCCAGCTGGATCGTCGCGCCGCCGTCATGAGAGTCGACGGAGGCGACCACGAGGCCGGCGAGGTAGACGTCGTCGGGAACCTGCGAGCGAAGGCGGCGGTAGAAGTCTCCCCAGTGGAACGCGACGAAGACCAGGGGGAGCCGCAGCGCGACGTGACCGCGGTGCGAGCCCGCCGCCCGACCCACGAACTCCATGTGTTGGAGGTTGAGGTGCGGCAGGTCATGGCCGATGTGACCCCGCTCGAGCATGGTCTTGAACATCGGCGTGGGGGTTCCCAGCACCGCGCCGAGGAGTCCCTTGAGCTCGGCGCGGGAGTGCTCGAAGACCGTGACCTGATGACCGCACCCACGCAGCTCGATTGCCGTCAGGCAGCCCGCGATCGAGCCGCCGACGATACCGATGCTCAGTGGCTTCGAGCTGCGCGACCCTGTGGCCGTTCGGTCCACCGTCACGCGCGACCGGTCCTCGGCACCGCCGGCTCGCTGAGCGGCACACGCGCGGGGGCGGGCTCCGCCGCGACGCTGCGCCGCCGCTCCCACAAGGCCCAGGCGCCCATCACCGCGCCGGCGTAGAGCCAGCCGAGCAGCACGTCGAAGAAGTAGTGCTCGCCGGTCGCGATCAGCGCCAGGCCCATCGCCAGCGGATAGAGCGCCAGGAGGGGTCGCAGGGCCGGGCGGACGCGTTTCCACAGGAACAGCGCCACCAGCGCGGTGAAGGCGGAGTGCAGGGAGGGCACGGCGGCGACCAGGTTGACGCTCGCCTGACCCTCCGAGAAGAGCCCGGCGGTGCCCCCGCCGATCACCTGCCACCCGTCACCGGTGGTGCGCTGGACGCCCTGGAGCAGGCCCTCCTGCGCCGCCATCCAGGGCGGTGCCGCGGGGAAGGCGATGTAGGTCCCCAGGCCCGCGAGCGCGAGCGTCACCACGCGGTTGGTGAAGCGCCGGAACGCGAGCCTGTCGCGGGCCCAGAGGACGCCCGCCACCGCAAAGGGGACTATGAAGTACGACGTGTAGGTGAGCGTGAAGGCCACGTCCCACCAGGCCACGCCGGGGCCGTTCAGGTGCGCCTGGAGCCATTCGGTCGGCGTCTGGCCGAAGAACAGGAAGCGGTCGAAGTCGAGCATCGGGTGCACGTGTACGCCGACCCCGAACGAGTCCGCCGCGCCGCGACTGAAGTCGTAGGCGCTCAGGACCACGACCATCGGCAGCCAGTCGAGGACGAGCTGGAGGATCTCCCGCGGGGGCCGCCCGAGCGACGCGCAGGCGAGCGCGCCGCAGATCCAGAGCACCACCAGCTCGCGCTGGACCGGGATGCCGTACACGGCGCTCCAGGCGATCAGTGCCGCGAAATAGAGGACCAGCGCGCAGCGCCGCACCGCCACCCAGTGCGCGAAGCGGAGATCGGATGCGCCCTCGGCCCCGACGTCTGCCCAATCCGTCGTGGTCACCGCGCCTAATCTACGCGGGTTCCCAGTCTCGGAGGGAGAAATCAGGTGGGCACTTCCCCACGACCCGACCCCAAGTCGACCCAGATCGCCTCGTCGGACTACTTCAACGTCCTCGTGCAGAGCTTCGAGAAGAGCGGGCTGACTTCGAGCCAGGCCGAGTTGGCGGCTCACTGCATCCAGGACGGGCTGACCAAGGCGGGCTTCAAGACCCAGGGCGACGCGGAGGGACCGAACGCCAAGAAGGCGCTCCAGGTGATCTTCCCGTGCGTCCAGAGGGCGAAAAGCCACCAGCCGCGCCGGGTAGCCAGCCGGCACGGCGACCGGCTACCGAACTACTGCCTAGAGCCCACTCCTCAGCCGCAGCCGGTGTTGTTGCCGCAGCTCGAGCACGTATAGCACGAGCCCGTCCGCTGCATCATGCCGCCGCACTGCTCGCACGCCGGGCCTAGGTCGCTGCCGGACATCTTCGCCGGGACGACCGGTGGAGTGTCGGTGAGCGCCTCGGTGGGGGCCACCGAGGCGCTGCTCGCCTCGCCGCCGTTGGAGTGACCGTTGCCGTTGCCGCCGTTGGACCCGTTGGTCTCGGGCTCGTCGTCGAGCATCAGCGTCTGCTGGGCCTCGCGGCGGGCGCGAACCTCGGGAGTGAGGATGCCGAGGTCCTCGAGCTCGTCGAGGTCCTCGACGAACCGACTCGCGAGCCAGCGCATGATGTAGTCGGGCATCGACTTCGCGAACGGGATCTCCGGGTTTGACGTGATCCCCTCCGGGTCGAACCGCATGTAGCTGAACTTCTTCACGAACACCTCGAGCGGCACGCCGTACTGCAGGCCGATCGAGATCGCGGTCGCGAACGCGTTCATCATGCCGCGGAGGGTCGAGCCCTCCTTGCCGATGTCGGTGAGGAAGATCTCACCGATCGAGCCGTCCTCGTACTTGCCGGCGGTGATGTAGCCCTCGTGGCCGGCGATCGAGAACTTGTGGGTGATCGACTGGCGCTCGCGAGGCATCTTGCGGCGGGTCGGCCGCGGCTCCGCGACTTCCTCCGCGGCCGCGGGCTCCGACTTCTTGTCGCCGGCGTCGGTGCGAAGCGCCTGCGCCGTCTTCGAGCCGTCGCGGTAGATGGCGAGCGCCTTCAGGCCGAGGCTCCAGCCCTGGGTGTAGGCGTCGGCGATGTCCTCCACCGTCGCCGACTCGGGCAGGTTGACCGTCTTCGAGATCGCACCCGAGAGGAACGGCTGCACTGCCGACATCATGCGGATGTGGCCCATGTGCGAGATGGCCCGCTCGCCGACGGCCACGTCGAACACCGGCAGGTGCTCGTCCTTGAGGCCGGGCGCGCCGACGATCGTCGCCTTGTCGTTGATGTAGGCCTCGATCTGCTCGATCTCCGAAGCGGAGTAGCCGAGCGTCGCGAGCGCCATCGGCACGGTGCGGTTGACGATCGTCATCTGACCGCCGCCGACCAGCTCCTTGAACTTGACCAGCGAGAAGTCGGGCTCGATCCCCGTGGTGTCGCAGTCCATCAGGAAGCTGATCGTCCCGGTGGGGGCGAGCACCGTCGCCTGGGCGTTGCGATAGCCGTGCTCGTCGCCGAGCTCGACCGCCTCGTCCCAGGCCTCGTGGGCCGCGTCGACCAGGTCGCCCTTGACCCCGGTGGCGTCGATCTCGTAGGCGGCGTCTCGATGCATCCGCATCACCTTGTTGTGCGGCTCGCGGTTCTTTTCGTACTCGTCGTACGGACCGACCGCGGCGGCGACCTCGGCCGACTTGCGGTAGCCGCGCCCGGTCATGAGCGCGGTGATCCCGGCAGCGACGTTGCGGCCCTCGTCGGAGTCGTATGGGATGCCATCGGCCATCAGCAGGGCGCCGAGGTTGGCGTAGCCCAGGCCGAGCTGGCGGAATGCGCGGGCGTTGTCGCCGATCTGCTCGGTCGGGTAGCTCGACGGGGTGACGACGATCTCCTGCGCCAGGAAGACCACGTCGACGGCGTGCGCGAAGCGCTCCGTGTCGAAGCTGCCGTCCTCGCGGCGGAACTTCATCAGGTTGATCGATGCCAGGTTGCAGGCCGAGTCGTCTACATGCATGTACTCGGAGCACGGGTTCGACGCGTTGATCCGCCCCGACTCCGGGCACGTGTGCCAGCGGTTGATGGTCGTGTCGTACTGCACGCCCGGATCGGCGCAGCGCCACGCGGCGTCGGCGATCTCGCGCATCAGCTCGCGGGCGGCGACCGTCTTCACCGGCTCACCGGTGACGCGGGCCGTCAGCTCCCAGTCCGAGCCGGCCTCGACCGCGTGCATGTAGTCGTCGGTGACGCGGACCGAGTTGTTGGCGTTCTGGTACTGGATCGAGTGGAACGAGTCGGAGTCAATCCGCATGTCGAAGCCGGCGTCGCGCAGGGCGGCGGCCTTCTCCTCCTCGTTGGCCTTGCACCAGATGAAGTCCTGGATGTCGGGATGGTCGACGTCGAGGACGACCATCTTCGCCGCGCGGCGGGTCTTGCCGCCGGACTTGATCGTCCCGGCCCACGCGTCGGCGCCGCGCATGAAGCTGACCGGCCCCGAGGCGAGGCCGCCCTTGGAGAGGTGCTCCCGCGAGGAGCGGATGTTGGAGAGGTTGATGCCCGAGCCGGAGCCGCCGCGGAAGATCATGCCCTCCTTGGTGTTCCAGCCGAGGATCGACTCCATCGTGTCCTGGACGCTCAAGATGAAGCAGGCGGAGCACTGCGGGTGCTCCTCGAAGCCCACGTTGAACCACACCGGGCTGTTGAAGGCCGCCTCCTGGTGGAGCAGGATGTGGATGAGCTCGGCCTCGAAGCCGTCCGCGTCCTCGTCGGTCGCGAAGTAGTCGCCCTCGCGCCCCCAGCCGGCGATGGTGCCGGCCACCCGCGAGATCATCTGCTTGACGGAGTTCTCGCGCTCCGGGGAGCCGAGCCGGCCGCGGAAGTATTTCTGCGCGACGATGTTGGTCGCGTTCTGGGACCAGGTTTTGGGGAATTCGACGCCGCGCTGCTCGAAGGCCGGGTTGGAGGGATCGCCGATCACGGCGTCGCGGAGCTCCCACTCGACCTCGTCGAAGGGGTGGACGCCGGGCGTGGTGCTGCGGCGCTCGACCGTCAGTCCCGCGTCGGTGGTTCCTGCGCGGTTTGCAGCGGTTTTACTCATCAAGTCCTCTCCTCACGGCAGCTTTAGGGGGTGACTGCGGATCCTCGCGCCCGACCCGGACGGAACCACTCGTCCCCGTCGCGGTCGTTTGCTCGGAAATTGCGGGGACCGGGTCCGCCAGGGTCCCCAGGAACTGCAGGTAGGCGCCCCGGTCGATCGCCCCGAGCTCCGTCAGGCAGAGCTCGCCGATCCGCTCGGTCGAGAGCTCTCCCGAGTCCGCGGCGGCCATCTCGATCCGGTCGACGATCGTCTCCACGTCGACCGCGGTCACCGGGCGCTTGTGGGCTGCGGCCAGGAGCGCCGCCCGGAGCTTCGTCCGGTCGAAGCGCTGGGTCTCGCCGTCGCGCTTGATCACGTAGGCCGGCTCGGGGTCGCGCCGCTCGAAGGTGGTGAAGCGCCGGCCGCACTGCGGGCACTCGCGGCGGCGCCGCACGACGTCCCCGTCGGGGGCGCGCCGGCTCTCGAGGACGCGAGTCTGAGTGCGACACGAGGGACAAACCACCCCATTGATTCTACTAGCGGTAGCGGTTTCCTCCCTCACTTCGGACGCTATATGAGGCGCTCGACGCCTGACTGTGACAAAGTAACTCCCGCATGGTGCGGGTTCGGTACGCTCGCAGTTGTGGGTCGAGGAGCGTCTAGCGACGAGTCAGGCAGGTAAGGCGGCGAAGCCGCCGCATTAGATATGTCAAGGAGGGATCGAGCGCGCGAGCGGGTGACGGGAGCGAAGTCCGCCGCGTCCGAGCGCATGTCGGACGCGAAGGCCGCCGCATCCGAGCGGGTGACGGAGGCCAGGGTGGCCGCGACCGAACGGGTCACGGACGCCAGGACGGTCGCGACGGAGCGGGTAACCGAGGCGAAGGCCGCGGCCGGGGAGTTCATCGCGATCGCGAAGCCGCGCCTGCGCGGCGTCTCGCACGAGTGGGCCTTCTTCATTTCACTGATTGCCGGGGGCGCCCTGATCGCGGCGGCTCCCAGCGGTCATGCCCGCATTGCGATGGCGATCTATGCCTTCTCGCTGTCGGGTCTGCTCGGCACGAGCGCTCTGTACCACCGGGTCAATTGGCGCCGGCCCGAGATCCGCAAGTGGATGCGCCGGCTGGACCACTCGATGATCTTCCTGCTGATCGCGGGGACCGTCACCCCGTTCGCCCTCCTGGTGATGAGCGGCCCGCTCGCCGACGCCCTCCTGATCGCCGTCTGGGCGGGTGCCCTCGCCGGCATCGTCGTGGAGCTGATCTGGGTCGACGCTCCGAAGTGGGTGTCGACGATCGTCTACCTGGCGGTCGGCTGGATCGGGCTCCTCGGGTTTCCGGCGATCATCGTCGGCGCAGGAGTCGGCGCGGGGGTCCTGATCGCCGTGGGCGGGGTGCTCTACACCGCCGGCGCAGTCGTCTACGCCCGACAGCGGCCGGACCCGAACCCGGCGGTGTTCGGCTACCACGAGATCTTCCACGTCCTCGTCATCGCCGCCGCCACCGCGCACTTCGCGGCGATCGCGATCTACGCCCTGCCCTCGGGCTGAGCCGAGGACGGCCTCAGCGGTGCGTGACGCCTTCCTGGGCGAAGGCTGCGAGCTGCGGCTTGGTGATCATCACGCCGTCGAGCGCCTCGTCGACGGCGTCGATCACGTCCTGAGATAGCTCGACCCCCGACGCCTCGGCGTTGGCATGGACCTGCTCCGGTCGCGATGCGCCGATGATCGCCGCCGACACGTTGTCCTGCCGCAGCACCCAGGCGAGCGCCAGCTGGACCATGCCGATGCCGCTGTCCTCCGCGACGCGCTCGACCCGCTGCACCGCCTCCAGCACCGAGTCCACCATGTACCGGGAGATCGAGACGCTCATCTCGTCGTGGGCGGCGCGCGTGCCCTCGGGCGGCGGCCGCCCCGGCGGGTACTTGCCGGTGAGGACGCCTTGAGCGAGCGGCGACCAGACGATCTGCGAGATCCCGTGCTCGGAGCAGAAGGGGATGAGCTCCGCCTCAGCCGCCCGCCAGATCATGTTGTACTGCGGCTGCGAGGAGACGAAGTCCCTCGTGCCGGGGACGTCGAGGCTCGCCCCGACCTGCTCCACGGTCCACTCGGAGAACCCGGTCTCTCGCACCTTGCCCGCCTCGACGACCTCGGTAAGCGCCTCCATCGTCTCCTCGATCGGCGTCTCCGGGTCGGGGCGGTGGCACTGGTAGAGGTCGATGTGGTCGGTCTGCAGCCGGTCGAGGGATGCGTCGAGCTGCTTGTGGACCTGCTCGCGCGACAGGCCGCGGTCGGTCGCCGACATCGGGAAGTAGAGCTTGGTAGCGAGGATGTAGTCCTCGCGGACGAAGTCCTTGAGGATCTCCCCCCAGGCCGACTCGGCGGCCCCCACGCCGTAGATGTTGGCGGTGTCGAAGAGGTTGATCCCGGCGTCGAAGGCGGCGCGGGTGCAGGCCTCGGTGTGCTCGCGCTCGATCCCGGCCCCGTAGGTCAGCCAGGAGCCCAGTGCGATCTCAGAGACCTCGAGCTGCGACTTGCCGAGGCGCCGGTACTGCATCAGCTCGGAGTGGGTGCAGCGTGGGATTCCTTGGCGGTCTCGATCAGCTCTCGCACGTCGTCCTCGCGGCCGGCGCGGATGAGCTCGATCGGGTCGGGGTCGCCGTTGACGATCCCCTCGAAGAACTCCTTGCGGTCCTGATAGGTCGGGAGCGTGGCCTTCGCCCAGCCGCGCGCGTCGTTGAGAGCCACGGCGAGCCGCGCGTAGGGCTCGCCGTAGGTCTCGGCGATCTCGCGCTTCATCCGCTTGGCGAGCGCGGGCGACGCCCCTGCGGTCGAGATGGCGATCGCCAGTGGCCCGGTCCGGACGATCGCCGGCAGGATGAAGTTGCAGAGCGGGGGCACGTCGACGACGTTGCAGAGCATCGCCCGGCGCTCGGCTCCCTCGTAGACGGAGATGTTGACGTCGGTGATGCTCGTGGCGGCGATGGCGAGGAACTTACCGTCTAGATCCGAGTCGGCGAACTCGCGGCGCTCCCACCGGATCGAGCCCTCGCTCGCGTAGGCCTCGAGCTCGGGCACCGCGTCCGGGGAGACGAGGGTCACGGCGCCGTCGCAGGCGAGCAGCCCCTCGACCTTCTCGAGTCCCACCTCGCCGCCGCCCACGACGAGGCACTCACGGCCGGTAAGCCGCAGGCACGCGATGTAAAGAGGGGTCGAGAGCATGTCCCGCACGCACGACTGATCGCAGATCCCCTTGCGGAGCTGGCACACGCACTCCTTGCCTGCATAGGCCTGGGCGGGCATGACTCAAGCCTAGTCACCCACCCCTGTCCGCGAGCAGACACGTGCCGGCCGCGTATCGCACGGAAATCGGGGTAGCAACGGGCCAGTGTCATCCACGGATAGGGAGGTAGGAGGCATCGCATGCGCAGGTTGATATTGATCGGCATCGTGGCGGCGTTGGTGGCCGCGGTGCTCGCCCCCGCCGCAGGGGCGCGGTCCGAGTCGAGGTTCAGGGTCATCGCCGACTCCACCTCTCACAAGGAGCGGCAGCACGCGTTCATCCTCAAGGGCAAGCTGCGTGACCCGAACAACCGCAGCAACGTCGTCGGCCACTTCCGCGCGAAGTTCCGCCGGGGAGGCCACCTCGCCGCGGTCTTCACCTTCGACAACGGGAAGATCAAGGCCAGCGGCAACCAGAAGAACCACAAGGTCCCGATTGTCGGCGGAACCCGGGCCTGGAACGGGGCGTCCGGCAAGCTCCTGATCCACAACCGCCAGCACAACCAGGCGCTTTTGAAGTTCGTTGTAGTGCAGTAGGCGAGGAGCGAACCGGCCGGGTCAAGTGAATCCGCGCTCGGAAAGCGGCTGCGGATTCACTCGACCCGGCGATCACCGTCCGGGCGCCCTCGTTGCCGCCGTTCTTGGCGCGACCGGCGTGCGGAGGGCCGGAGATTTGGCCAGCTGGCCAACTCGGTCTAATCTAAGGGCGTGCCGCTGAGCGTCCCGCCCGCGCCGACGACCAACCCCCTCGCCCGGATTCGCGAGGACCTCGGCGCCGAGCGCCGGGCCACGAGGAGCGGGGAGCTCCCGCCGGGCGACAAGCTCCCCAGCATCTCGCGCACCGAGCGGATGCGCCGCGACCCGCTCTCGGTGCTGCTCGCCGCCTATGAGGAGCACGGGCCGGTGTTCGCGATCCGGATCTTCCACGCGATCCACGTCTTCATGCTCGGCCCCGAGGCGAACCGCATCATCCTGGTCACCGATCGCGACAAGTTCCGCTGGCGCGACGGCAGCCTGGGCGACCTCATCCCGCTGATCGGCGACGGCCTGCTGACGACCGACGGCGAGTATCACGACCGTGCCCGCGAGATCATGCTGCCCGTCTTCCACCGCGAGCGGATCGGCGCTGCCGCGGACGTGATGAGCGAGGAGGCCGAGCGCGCGCTCGAGGGCTTGCGCCCCGGCATGCAGGTGGATCTCTATGACTGGACCCGCCACGTGACCATGCGCGTCGCGATGCGCGCCCTGTTCGGGCTCGACCCCGACCGGGCCGGCGTGGACGTCGCGGCCACGTTCGAGCGCGGGCTCTCCTTCTATGAGCGTGAGTACTGGCTGCAGGTCCTGCGCGGCCCCGGCAGCCCGTTCTCGCGGCTGCGGCGAGTGCGCCGAACACTCGACGGGATCATCCTCGGCGAGATCGCGCGCCGCCGCCGCGAGGGCGCCGCCGGCGAGGACATCCTCGGGCTCCTGATCGAGGCCGAGGACACGGAGGGCAACCGCTTCACCGACGAGCAGGTCCGCGACCAGGCCCTGACGCTGCTGTTCGCCGGCCACGACACGACCACCTCGACGGTCTCCTTCCTCTTCTACGAGCTCGCCCGCCACCCGGAGTGGGGTGAGCGCCTGGCGGACGAGCGCGACCGCGTGGCTGGGGATGAGGCGCCGAACGCGGCCCAGCTGTTCTCGGAGATGCCCGACCTCGACATGGCGGTGCAGGAGACGCTCCGCCTCTACCCGCCCGCGTGGATCGGCCCCCGCCGGTCGAACACCGAGTTCGAGTTCGGCGGCTACCGGATCCCGGCGGAGCTTCCGGTCAACTACTCCTCCTGGGCCAGCCACCGGCTGCCCGACGTCTTCGCTGACCCGCACGCCTTCCGACCCGAGCGCTTTGCTCCGGAGGAGAAGGCCAAGCTCCCGAAGGGGGCCTACGTGCCGTTCGGCGCGGGGCCGCGGATCTGCATCGGCATGCGGTTCGGCGAGCTCGAGATCCGCGCGATCGCGGCCGCGATCCTGCGCCGTTTCCGCCTCGGCCTGGAGCCCGGGCGGGCCATGCGGATCCGCCAGATGCCGACGCTCTCGCCGCGCGGCGGCCTGCCGATGCAGGTCCTGTAGGCAGTCTGGGCGAAAAAGGCCCCTTGCTACGCTCGCGTCCGATTGGCGGGGCATCGTGTCCCGCCGCAGTGTTTAGGGAATCGAGCGGCCAATGCGCCTGATAGTCACGGAGAAGAACAACTCGGCGAAGAAGATCGCCGAGATCCTCAGCGGAGGCGACGCGAAAGCGGACGCCGCGTACAAGGTGCCCTATTACACGTGGACCGACGACGAGGGCGAGCAGATGACGGTCGGCCTCAAGGGCCACGTGATGAGCCCCGCGTTCGTGGAGGGCTACTCCAACTGGCAGCAGACCGACCTGCACGAACTGATAGACGCGGACATCGTCAAGGAGCCCACCGACAAGAACGTCGTCAAGGCGATCAAGAAGCTGGCCAAGGACGCGGACGAGGTCGTGATCGCGACCGACTACGACCGCGAGGGCGAGCTGATCGGGCTCGAGGCGCTCGAGGCGATCGTCGAGTCGAACCCGCAGGTGGTCGGCGCGGCCGGCGCGGCCGACGGTGAGGCGCTCGCCGCTCGGCCTCAGGTCAAGCGGGCGCGCTACTCGGCGCTCACGAAGCAGGAGATCGAGCGCGCCTTCGGGGCGATCGACGACCTCTCGTACGACCTCGCCGACGCTGGTGCGGCGCGCCAGGACATCGACCTGATATGGGGCGCGACCCTCACCCGCGCGGTGTCGCTTGCGACCCGGCGCTTCGGATCCAACTTCCTCTCGGTGGGCCGCGTGCAGAGCCCGACCCTCGGCCTGATCGTCGAGCGCGAGCTCGAGCGCCGCGCCCACGTCCCCAAGCCCTTCTGGGAGGTCTTCGCTCGCTTCCAGCACCCCGATGGCGCCTTCGAGGCGCATCACGCGACCGACAAGTTCTGGGAGAAGGCCGAGGCGGATGCCGCGCTCGCGGGAACCAAGTCACCGGGCGTGGTCAAGGAGGTCGCATCCAAGCGGAACTCGCGCCGGCCGCCCACTCCCTACAACACCACCGCCTTCACCACCGACGCCTCCAGCCGTCTCGGCATCACCCCGTCGCGGGCGATGCGCCTCGCGGAGGACCTCTACATGGACGGGTTCATCTCCTACCCGCGGACCGACAACACGGTCTATCCACAGTCGCTCAACACTCGCGAGCTGGTCAGCTCGCTCGTCCGGATCCCGGAGTTCCAGGCCGCGGCGCCGCTGCTCGACGGCGACCTGACCGCGACCCGCGGCAAGAAGGAGACGACCGACCACCCGCCGATCTATCCGACGCAGGCGCTTCACCCGAATGCCCTCGACGGGCCCAAGGCACGCGTGTATGAGCTGGTCGTGCGCCGCTTCCTCGCCACTTTCTCGAAGCCGATGGTCACCGAGTCCACTCGCGCCGACATCGAGGCCGGTGGCGAGCCGTACTTCGTTCGCGGCTCCGTCCTGATCGATCCCGGCTACGCCGCGATCTACACCTACGCCCGCTCGGCCGACGAGGAGATCCCGAAGCTCACCGAGGGACAGAAGCTCGAGCTCGAGGGCGATCCATGGATGGTCGACAAGGAGACCCAGCCGCCGTCCCGGATCAGCCAGGGGAAGCTCGTGGAGCTGATGGAGGAGCGCGGGCTCGGCACCAAGGCGACCCGGGCCGACATCATCCAGAAGCTCTACGACCGCGGCTATGTCTACGGCAACCCGCCCGAGCCTTCGGAGACCGGGATCGCCATGTACAAGGCGTTCCACGACTACGTCCCGCGGATGGCCACTCCGGAGATGACCGCCGAGCTCGAGTCCGACATGGACCAGATCGCGGCCGGCAAGACCTCCAAGGACGAGGTGCTGCGGATCAGTCGCGAGATGCTCCACGGCACGACCACCGAGCTCGAGGAAAAGAAGGAGGACCTGGCCAAGCAGATCTGGAGCGGGATGGACGAGGACAAGTTCTTGGGCCCCTGCAAGGTCTGCGAGGAGGCCGGCCGCAAGCACGAGGACGGCTCGCCGAACCGCCTCCGGATCATCGAGCTCAAGGGCGGCAAGCGGATGTACGGCTGCGAGGGCTGGAACCGCGACGACCCGGAGTCGCCCGACTCCTGCCAGGTCAGCGGGCCGCTCCCGGGCCGCGGCTACGACCTGTGGCGGCTCGAGGAGCAGTGCTCGATCTGCGGCGAGATGCCGCGGCTCACGGTCAAGGGCTTCCGCGGCCGTCCCTGGAGGCTCTGCCTCAACGACGACTGCCCGTCGATGGTCGAGATGCGCGAGAAGCGCGAAGAGCGAAAGCGCGCGCAGGAGGCCAAGAAGGCGGCGGCGAAGACCGCCGGCGCGAACGACGACGTGAGCGACGGTGCTCGCCCGAGCGGCAACGGCCGCCGTCGCCGCAAGCCGTCGCCGCAGACCGCTCGCCGCAAGCCGGCCCGTAGCAAATCGGCGAAGTAGGCGCCGGGCGTGTTCGTCACGCTCGAGGGGATCGACCGCTCGGGGAAGACGACCCAGGCCGCGCTTCTGCGCGACGCTCTCGGCCCCGAGACGCTCCTGCTCCGCGAGCCCGGCGGCACGGAGGCCGGTGAGCGGGTTCGCGACCTGTTGAAGGACGCCGAGCTCGAGCTCGACGCGCGCGCTGAGCTGCTGCTGTTCTGCGCCGCCCGAGCAGAGCTCTGCTCGAGCGTCATCCGGCCGGCTCTCGACGCCGGCCGCAGCGTGATCTGCGACCGCTTCGTCGACTCGACCGCCGCCTATCAGGGAGCCGCTCGCGGCCTCGGCGTCGATCTCGTCGAGGGACTGAACGAGATCGCGACCGCCGGGTGCGCCCCGGACCTCACGCTCCTGCTCCGCATCGACCCGGCCGGCGCGGAGTCGCGCGGCCAGCAGCGGCTCGCCGCCGGTGGTGAGGACGGGTCGGACCGCTTCGAGGGCGAGGGCATCGAGTTCCAGCGAACCGTCGCCGCCGCCTATGACGAGCTCGCCGCCCGCCATCCCGAGCGAATCAAGGTGATCGACGCCGAGGGCTCGCCGGGTGAGGTGCAGCAGCGGGTCATGGCCGCGGTGGGCGAGCTGGCGCGCTGATGCCTGCGGCAACCGAGATCCCCAAGGCACTCGGCGATGCCACCGCGCACCAGCCGGGCGCCCGAGCTGCGCTCGCGGCCGCGCTCGCGGCGCCGGTCCACGCCTATCTCCTCGCCGGGCCGCCCGGCTCGGGCAAGCGGAGCGCGGCGAGGGCCTTTGCGGCGGAGCTCCTCGTCGAGGACGCTCCCGACGCCGACGACGCGCGCCGGCGAGCGCTGGCCGACCCCTCGTCGCACCCTGACCTCGTCTGGCTGTCGCCTCGTGGCAACCAGCACCTCGTCGACGAGGTTCGCGAGCGGGTGATCACCGCCTCCGCGTATCGCCCCTTCGAGGGCGGGCGCCGGGTGTTCGTGATCGAGGCCGCCGACGCGATGGCCGACGAGAGCCAGAACGCGCTGCTGAAGACGCTCGAGGAGCCGGCCGACTTCGTGCACCTGCTACTGATCAGCGCCGAGCCCGAGTTGCTGCTTGAGACCGTGCGGTCCCGCTGCCAGATGGTGCGCTTCCGCCCGCTCACCGAGGAGGCGGTCGTCGAGGCGCTCGAGGCGCGAGGGCTTGGCGACAGCGCCGACGAGCGCCGAGCCGCCGCCCGGCTGGCGGGTGGCGACCCGCGGCGGGCCGAATACCTGGTGAGCGACGAAGGCCGCAAGCTGCGAGCCGTTGCGGCGGAGTGCGCGGCCGTTGCGCTCTCCGGCGAGCTGGCGGATGCGCCATGGCGCCGCCTTCTCGCGACCGCCGAGGCCACAGGCGCGAGCGCCGGCGAGGAGACCGTCGCCCGCCTCGCCGCAGTCGCCGCCGAGGCCGGCGAGACCGAGGGACGCGCCGCCCGGCGTGCTGCCCGTGAGGCGGAGGAGGCCGGCAAGCGCGTCTCGCGGCGCGCCCGAACCGAGGCGCTCGACGCCGGGCTCGGCCTCCTCACGGCGTGGCTTCGCGACATGGTGGCCGTCGCCGAGGGAGCGGAGGAGCTGGTGCTGAACGCGGATCGGCTCGAGGAGCTCAGGGAGGCGGCGAGCGGCCTCGACGCTCGCGCCGCACGCCGCGGGGCGGAGCTGGTGATGGACACGCGACGCCGTCTCACGGTCAACGTGGGGGAGGAGCTCGCGCTGGAGGCGCTCGTGTTTCGCCTGGAAGCGCTGCTCTCCAACGCCCGGAGCCGTCCCTGAGTCCCGCCTAGACTCACAAGCTGTGAACGACACATGCCAGTCGCCGAGCCCTACGGCTCGGCGCTAGGAATCTATGGCCATCGGGGACGCGGCCGGGCGCGGCCGGTCGAAACGGCCCTTCGGGGTCCGGCTTTACCTGACCATCGGCTTCGCGGCGGTCGCGCTGATCGCGGCCGGCCTCTCCTACCTGCTGCTCACGGGCTCAAGCGACTCGGCGGCGAGCCAGCGCGCCGCCGACATCACCGTCGGTCGCGCCGTGAGCCTTGCCGACCGGATCGGGAGGCACCCGGCCGGCCAGTCCCAGGAGCACTTCGCCTCGATCGCCGATCCGGGTTTCTCGGCCTGGGCCTACGGGCGCAACCGCACGCTCCTGACCTCCAAGCGCTCGCGCGGGTTCGCCCTGCACGACGTCGAGAGCCACCCGGAGGACGTGACGGCGGCGCTTCAGGGCGAGCGCACGGTCGACCGGCTTCCGGACGGCGTGACGGTGGTGGCGACGCCAATCTTCCGCAACGGCCAGATGGCTGGGGCCCTGGTGGTGCGGGCTGACCAGCCGCAGGCGCTCTCGCGCACGATCGCCGGGCTGGGCGGCGACCGGCTCAAAGCCGCGATCGTCGCGGTTGGGATCGCCATCGTCATGGGGTTCCTGATCGCGACGGCGATCACCGTCCGGGTCAAGCGACTGGCGAGCAGCGCGGCGCGGATGACCGAGGGCAAGCTCGACGAGCCGCTCGAGGGGACGGGCGGCCGCGACGAGATCACCGACCTCGGCAAGTCGCTCGAGACGATGCGCATCGCCCTGCGTGAGACGTTCGACGCCCTCTCCTCGGAGCGCGACCGCCTCGCCGCGATCTTCGACGCCCTCACCGACGGCATCATGGTCGTCGGCCCCGACGGCGAGGTCAGGTTCTCGAACCCCGCCGCCGAGCCGCTGATCGACCCCGACCGCACCGCCAACGACGTGATCGAGCCGTGGCTCATCTGGGCCCAGGAGCGCGGCGCCGCGGAGCGGGACGGCATTCGGGTGGGCGATCGCGTCTACGCGATCGGGGTCCGCAGGCTGGCGGCCGAGAACGCGGTGCTCGCGGTGACCCGCGACCGCACGGACCAGCTTCGCCGGGAGGTCGCCGAGCGGGAGTTCGTCTCCAACGCGGCGCACGAGCTGCGGAACCCGATCGCCGGCATCTCGGGCGCGATAGAGGTCCTGCGCGCCGGTGCCAAGGACGACCCGCAGGCGCGCGAGCACTTCCTCGGCAGGCTGTCCGAGGATGCCGAGCGCGTGAGCCGCCTGACCGACGCGCTCCTCACCCTGGCGCGCATCGACGCGGTGGGCCGGGAGTCGAGCGAGGCGATCGACGTGGGGTTCGTGATCGAGGAGGCGGCACAGGCGGTCGCGCCCCCGGAGGGGCTCGAGGTCCGCGTCGATGTGGTGACGGGGATCACTGCCGAGGGCGACGGCGTCCTGCTGCGGCAGGTGCTGATCGGCCTGCTCACGAACGCGTTCAAGAACACTCCTGCGCCCGGCGCCGTTACGCTTCGCGCGCGCGGGCTTCCGGACGGAGAGGTTTTGATCAAGGTCGAGGACACCGGGAACGGGATCGCACCCGACGAGGTCGGTCGCGTATTCGAGCGCTTCTACCGGGGCTCCAAGGCCCTGGGGCAGGAGGGCTTCGGTCTCGGCCTGTCGATCGCCAAGCGCATGGTCGATGTCATGGGTGGGGAGATCGGTGTCGAATCCGAGGTGGGCGTCGGAAGCACCTTCTGGGTGCGCCTTCCGGCCGCCGCCACGGCTCCCAGCCCGGTCGCATGATCATGGCCGACGGACGGATACTGATCGCCGACGACGAGCCCTCGGTCCGCGACGCCGTGGGCTACGCGCTGGAGCAGGAGGGCTTCGACGTCACCCTGGCCGAGGACGGCAACGACGCGGACCGCAAGATCGGCACAGAGGCCCCGAACTTCGATCTGCTCATTCTCGACATCATGATGCCCGGGCGCAGCGGCCTCGACATCTGCCGGGACGTCCGCTCCCGCAGCCCGGTGCCGATCATCCTTCTGACCGCGAAGGATGCGGAAGTCGACAAGGTGGTTGGCCTCGAGGTCGGGGCCGACGACTACGTCACCAAGCCGTTCTCGGTGCGTGAGCTCCTCGGTCGCGTCCGCGCCCAGCTCCGCCGCCGCGAGCTCGATCGCACCTCGTCCGAGCGCGAGGGCAAGACGATCGACGCGGGCCCGGTGAGGATCGACCTCGCGCGCCACCTGGTGACGATCCGGGGGGAGCCGGTTAGCCTGACGCGCTCCGAGTTCCAGGTGCTGCGCCTGCTTGCCGAGCGGCCCGGTCAGGTCTTCAGCCGCCTGGAGATCATGGAGGAGCTGTGGCAGTCCGAGTTCTCGGGCGACGTGCGCGCCTGCGACGTCCACATCTCGAACCTGCGCCAGAAGATCGAGCGCGATCCCCAGGAGCCCGAGCTGGTGCTCACGGTCCGGGGCGTCGGCTACCGCCTGTCAGAGGACGGGACGTAGCCCGCCGGTCTCGTCCTAAACTGAGCCGCCCGCCGGCGTAGCTCAGTTGGCCAGAGCACTTCACTCGTAATGAAGGGGTCCCCGGTTCGAATCCGGGCGCCGGCTTGATTCCATTCTCCGTCGGAATGTCGCGGAGGAGGTTGACGCTCGCGGCGCTGCCTTAATAGGGTGAACGGGCTTCCGAGAAAGGGACAGGGTCGATGGCCAAGGACAACGTTGACGTCGTGCAGCACGCCTGGGACGCGTTCGCCCGGGGCGACATCGACGGCGTGGTGGACGCCATCGCCCCGTCGGCCGAGACGCGCCTGCCCGAGTCGGTTCCGTGGGGTGGGACGTACGTCGGGCCCGACGGCTTCCGGGACTTTCTCTACAAGCTCGACCAGGCGTTCGACAGCTTCAAGGCGACTCCCGAAAAGGTGCTGGGAGCCGACGACAACCACGTCATCGTGGTCGCCAAGACCAAGGGCAAGGTCAAGGGCGGCGGAACGATCGAGGGCAGCAATGTCTGGATCTACCAGCTGCGCGACGGGCTGATCGCGGACGCAGAGGGGTGGGCGGACACCGCCCAGGCCCTCGAGGCGCTGGGCTAGCTGAAACTGGCCACTCTCTCGGTCGTCGTCGTCACCCATGACCACCACGACGTGGTGGGTCCGGCGCTTGGCGCGATCGCCGGGGAGCTCCGCGACGGCGACGAGCTGATCGTCGTCGACAACGGCTCGGCGGACGGGACCCCCGAGGCCGTCCGCGAGTCCGCGCCGCGCGCGACGCTTGTCGAGGCCGGTGAGAACCTCGGCTTCGCCGCCGGATCCAACCGCGGCGCGGCCATCAGCTCGGGCGAGCTGCTCCTGTTCCTGAACCCCGACGCGGTGGTGGCGCCCGGCTTCCGGGACGCAATCGAGGCGCCGCTCGCCGCCGGCCGGGGATGGGCCGCTTGGCAGGGCCTGGTGACCGCGGACGGGGGGCGGACGATCAACAGCGGCGGGGGCGAGGTGCACTTCACCGGGATCGCCTGGGCCGGCGGCGCCGGCGAGGCGATCGCGCAATCGACGCGCGACGCGGGTGAGCCCGGATTCGTCTCGGGCGCCTGCCTGGCGATTCCGTCAAGGGAGTTCGATGAGCTCGGCGGCTTCGCCGAGGAGTTCTTCCTCTACCAGGAGGACGTCGACCTGTCGCTGCGTGTGCGGCTCGCGGGCGGACGGCTGGGCCTCGAGGGCGGCGCTCGGGTCGACCATGACTACGAGTTCGAGAAGGGCCCCGAAAAGTGGCGCCGGCTGGAGCGCAACCGCTGGGCAACGTTGATCCGCACCTATCCCGCCGGGCTCCTGGGCCTGCTCTTCCCGGCGCTGCTCGCCACGGAGCTCGCTCTCGTTCCGATCTCGATCGTGGGCGGGTGGTTTACGCAGAAGCTCGCCTCATGGATCGACGTGCTCCGCTGGCTGCCGCGGCTGCGGCGGGAGCGGCAGGCGATCCAGGCGACCCGCCGGATTGCACCCGCCGCGTTCGCGCAGAGCCTGACTGCCGACCTCGACTCGGCGTATCTCGGCGCCGCCGGCCGTTCGCGCGTGCTCCGCGCGCTGCTCCGCGCTTACTGGTCGGGGGTGCGGGCGCTGCTGCCCGGCTGAGCCTCGGCCTCGTGCTCCGCGGGCTCCTCGCTGTGCCCGTTCGCCGCGTCGCCGTTGGTCCTCGCCGCGCGGGCGGCGCGTGCCTCGGCGTCGAGTCGCGCGACCTCCTGCGCGAGGATCTTCGTCTCCTCCGAGAGGCGGCTCGTGATCACGGAGAAGTGGAGGAGCATGAGGAACGCCACGGCGAGGCCCGCGATGAAGAGCGCGTTGGCGGGGAGCTCGATCCCGACCGCGTGCGACACGTGCGCGAGGAGCTGGTTCCAAACGGCCAGCACCAGAAGGATCAGGGCGACGACCATCCACAGCAGGGCGTAGCGCTCGATCAGCCGTCGCCGTCGCACGAGCTCCAGCACGACTCCCAGCATCACCGCGGTCACAATCACGGCGACGATGCGTACGCGAGCGTCGAGCGGTGCGCCTGCCGCCAGCGACAGCGCCGAGCTCAAGTCGAGCATCGCTCAGCCGCCCCGCGGGGCCTCGCCGGCCCCCGAGACCGCCGCCCCGGGGGCGATGCCCTCACTCGTGTCGGGCGGCTCCCCGATCGGAGTCGGGCGGCGGCGGAACAGGCCGATGAAGAGGGCGAGCAGCACCTTCGCCATGTAGTAGGCGCTGCGGGGATAGTCGATCGAGCTCTTGCCGAAGCCGCGGGCGTTCATGCGGACGGGCACCTCGTGGAGGCGCAGCCGGTGCGCGTGGAGCATCAGGATCGCCTCGACCTCGGGGTAGTCGTGGGGGTAGTCGCGAGCGAACAGCTCGATCCCGCGGCGGTTGGTGATCCGGAAGCCGGAGGTCGGGTCCGTGATCCGCCGGCGAGTGATGGCGGTCAGGACGACCGAGAAGATGAGGTTGCCGATCCGGCGGCCGATCGGGACCTTGTAGCCGGGGTCGCCGCGGAAGCGGCTGCCGCAGACCATGTCCGCCTCGTCACCCGACGTATGGAGCTTCGCGAGCAGGTCCTCCAGGTGGGCGGGCTTGTGCTGGCCGTCCCCATCGACCTGCGCCGCGACGTCGTAGTCGTTGCGAAGCGCGTACTTGAACCCGGACTGCATCGCCCCGCCGATGCCGATGTTGAAGGGATGTCGCACGACCACCGCGCCGCTCGCCAGCGCCTCGGCCGCGGTGTTGTCGACCGAGCCATCGTCGATGACGACGACGTCGAAGTCGGGCGCCTGACGGTGGATGTCCCGGACCACGCGCCCGACCATCCCCTGCTCGTTGTAGGCGGGGACGATCGCGAGCTTGCGGAGTTGATGGTGGTTGCGCGCCATGGCGGCTGGCAGGGCGGCTCCGGAAGTCTCCAGGTCCGGATGCGCCGCTCGGCCGAATCAGTTTAGGGGCCGGCGGGCGCAGGTTGGGGCGGAAGCTTTCGCTCGCGCCCGCGCAGGGTCAGCCAGAACATGCCGGTGAACACGATCAGGCCGAAGATGTTCAGGAACAGCTTGTAGTTGACGGTCACGCTGCCGAAGATGTCCGTTTGGGTCGGCCGCGTCGTCGGAATCAGGTCGAGGGCGGAGAAGATGCCGTCCACGATCAGCGCCGCGATCACCATTGTCACGAACATCAGCGCCGTGATGCGGAGCGCGTACGAGAGCCCGTAGTACTTGCGGTAGGCGATCACGATCGGCAGCACGATCAGGTCGGCGAACAGGAACGCCATCACGCCGGCGAAGGAGATCCCGCCGGACCACAGCACCGCGGCGAGCGGCACGTTGCCGACGGAGCAGACAAAGCTAAGGACGGCGATGAGCGGGCCGACGATGACGTTCTCGATCGTGCGGACCACCGGGGGCGCGTCGGTGACGAAGAGGACGTTGAAGAAGTCGTCGCCGAGCTGGGCGATGAACCCGGCGAGCAGGAAGCCGATCGTGATCTCCTTCCAGAGCATCTTCCAGTCCATGCGGAAGTTCCAGGCGACGTTGGTCCACGCGTTCACCGACGTCAGCCGCTGACGCCAGGGCAAGCCCTCGTCGCCGGCGGACGGGTGCGCGTGCGCGGCGGCGGCCTCCTGCGCGTGGCGCCGCGCCACCTCCTCGAGCCGGGGCGAGACGAACAACCTCAGGCTCACCGCCATCAGCACGATGAGGATGATCCCGCCGACGTACTCGGCGAGCGTGAACTGCCATCCGATCAGCACCCAGAGCACCAGGCCGAGCTCCCAGACGAGGTTCGTCGAGGCGAACTGGAAGGCGAGGGAGGTGACGGCCGAGGCGCCCTTCTCGAACAGCGAGCGGGCGATGGCGATGGCGGCGTAGGAGCAGGAAGAGGAGGCCGCGCCGAGGCCCGTGGCCTTGGCGACCGGCCCCGGGCCGGTGCCCGAGAGCGCGGCCTCGATCCGGTGGCGGGGGATCCAGGCCTGGACGATCGCGGAGATGGCGAAGCCCAGCACCAGGGCCCACCAGACCTGGTAGGCCATCAGGGCGGCGTCTTTCAAGCCGTTGAGAAAGATGTCCATTCGGGCGCGAGTATATACCCTAGGGGGGTATAACGGTCAGGGCGGGCAAGATCGACCGGTGGGAGGGTTCCGCTGCCTGCGAACGTACCTCCAAGCGTGGCCGAGAGCAAGGCGCCCAGATTCGACCCGGTCGCCGGCGGGTACGCCCGCCATCGCGACGAGGCCGAGGTCGAGTTCAACCGCATCGTCGCGTTCAGTGACGGCGTGTTCGCGATCGCGATCACGCTGCTCGTCCTCGGACTGACGGTCCCTCCGCACCTGAGCGACCTGCGGCGCGCCCTGCTCAACAACCAGGACGACTTCATCGCCTACGCGATCAGCTTCGCCGTCCTTGGCCGTTACTGGCTGGCGCACCACCGCTTCTTCTCGTCGCTCGAGCGCTTCGACGGGAGGCTGATGATGCTGAACCTCGTCTACCTCGCGTGCATCGCGCTCGTGCCGTTCACTTCGCAGGTACTGGGCGACTACGCCAGCCACACCGAGGCCGTCGTCCTCTATGCGATCAACATGATCGCGGTCAGCAGCACCTTCTACGCGCAGCTCGCCTACAGCTATCGCGCCGGCCTCGTCCGCTCGGAGGCGCGGCCGTACGAGCGTCGCAACGCCGGCCCGGTCAACCTGGTCGTGATCGGTGTCTTCGCGACCTCGATCCCGGTCGCGTTCGTGAGCCCGCTCGCCGCGATGCTGATGTGGCTGACTATCTTCTTCATCGGCCGGTGGGTCACCGGCCGGGTCGTTCCGAGTTCCTCCTAACCGGGACTACTCCGTCGCGGAGCGGTGGGCAAGGATCTGCTGGCGCTCGGTGAGCCGGTTCTGCCGCCGCAGCTCCGCCTCGCGCTGGCGGCGCTGCTCGGTGTCGGACTGGGCCTCGAGCGGCGGGACCGGGGTCGGCTTGCCGGTGTCGTCGACCGCGACCATCGTCAGGTAGGCGGTGGAGGTGTGGTGGTGCTCGCCGGTTCGAGGGTTCTCGGCCTCGACTCGGACGCCCACCTCCATCGAGGTCCGCCACGCGGCGTTCACCTTGGCCGTGCAGGTGACGAGCTCGCCGACGTTGACCGGGAGGATGAACGTCATCCGGTCCATGGCGGCCGTGACCACCCGGCTGCGGCAGTGGCGGATCGCTGCGATGCCGGCCACCTCGTCGCAGAGCTTCATCACGATCCCGCCGTGGACGAACCCCGCCGAGTTGGCGTCGCCGATCCCCATCCACTTGACGAGGACCGCCTCGGAGTCGGAGGCGGGCTTGGGCTCCATCGGCGGCGATCGTAACGGCGGCGGCGCCAGGGCCACGCATAGCCTTGCGGCGTGGCCGACTCGCTGGAGCGCCTGACCGAGGAGATCGTCAGCTGCGAGCGCTGCCCGCGCCTGGTCGAGTGGCGGGCGCAGACGGCTGCCGACCCGCCACGCCGCTACCGGGACGAGGAGTACTGGGGACGGCCGCTACCCGGCTTCGGGGATCCGGGCGCGCGCGTGCTGCTGGTCGGCCTGGCGCCCGCGGCTCACGGCGGCAACCGCACCGGGCGGATGTTCACCGGCGACCGCTCGGGTGACTGGCTCTACGCGGCGCTTCACCGCGCGGGGCTCGCGAACCAGGCGCTGTCTGCGCACCGCGGCGACGGGCTGCGGCTGACTGACGCCTACATCACGGCGGTCAACAGGTGCCCGCCGCCCGCCAACAAGCCGACGCCGGCGGAGCGCGACAACTGCCTGCCGTTCCTCGTGCGGGAGCTCGCGCTGCTCGAGCGGGCCCGCGTGATCGTCACGCTCGGCTCCTATGCCTGGGACGGGACGCTGCTGGCGCTGCGCGAGCGCGGCGATGAGGTGCCCCGCCCGAAGCCCAGATTCGGGCACGGCGCCGAGGTGAGCGTTGGGCCGTACGCGCTGCTCGGCTGCTACCACCCGTCCCAGCAGAACACCTTCACGGGCAAGCTCACCGAGCCCATGATGGACGCGGTCTTCGCCCGCGCGCGCGAGCTCGCCTGAAGCCCAGCGAGCATGGACTGCGAGCGGTCTGAGGGTCCTGGACCCGAACCGGGAGAGAACAACCGTCGGGCCCGCTCGGTGTCCGCGATACTGGAAGAGGCGATGGTGCCGATCAACCTGCCCAACGTCCTCACCCTGCTGCGGATCCTGGCGGTGCCGGTGATCGTGGTCGCCCTCCTGGGGGAAACGCCCAACGGCGACGCGCTCGCCGCCGGTGTGTTCGCGTCTCGCCGCGTTCACCGACGGCCTGGACGGCTACATCGCCCGGAGGCGCCAGGACGTGACCACGTTCGGCAAGCTCATGGATCCGCTCGCCGACAAGCTCCTCATCGTCGCGGCGCTGGTCTCACTCGTATCGCTCGACCGGCTCGCGGCCTGGGTCGCGATGGTCATCATCGCCCGCGAGCTGGCGGTGACGGTGCTGCGGGCGATTGCAGTCGAGCAGGGAGTCGTGATCTCAGCCAGCTGGCTCGGGAAGGTCAAGACGACGCTCCAGATCGCCGCCGTCTTCGCCCTGATCATCTGGAACCCGTCGCCGTGGCCGGTGGACGCCCTTGTCTATCTCGCGCTGGCGGCCACGGTCATATCCGGGCTCGACTACTTCTTCGGGCTGCGCAAGCGTCTCGCCGAGGAGCGGGAGAGCAAAACGGCTGCGAAGACCGAGCCCGGCTAGGAGCCGGGCGCCTCGAGCCACTCGCGCTCCGTCATGTGGTGACGCGAGTGCTCGCCGGTCTCGAGCTCGGCAAGGATCTCACCGACGAGGCCTGAGCGTTCGGCGATGACGGAGTGGCGGTGGATCGTCTCGAGGTTCTCCTGGCGGGCGAGGATGAAGCCGCGCTCGCGGAGGCCGGGGTAGGCCTCGGTGACTCGCCGGACCATCTCGCGGACGCAGTCCTCGACGAAACGGGGATTGCGGTGCGCCTTCTCGACGACGGAGACCTCGTCGGAACGCTTCATCAGCTCGTAGATTTCCGAGCTCATGGACTGCTCGACGATGTGCAGGAGATCGCGAGCGTCGACCTCCAGGTCGAGGCCCTCCGGGAGCCCGATGTGCAGCGAGCCAATGCCGCGCTGGTTGTGGGTCGCGATGGGCACGGCCGCGAGGATCCGCTCGATCTCGTCATCGGTGAAGCCGTCGGCGGCGAGCCGCTCGCGGGAGTGCCCGGCGACGAGCTCCTGGGCGCACGGGCAGGCCGTCATGCCCTGCGCCTCAACGCCGGTGAGCGTGCGGGTTCCGCGCTCGGACACCACCGCGGTGCCGAGCAGCGTGTAGATCTCCTGGGTGGGGAGCTCCGAGACGGGCGTGCGCACGGTCTCCGGGTAGCGGGCGGCGATCGTCACCTCGGCCCGCAGGCCCTGCTGCTGCTCGCGGATGCGGGTGGCGATGTGCGCGGCCAGCTCCTCGGCGCGCAGCGCCTCGCTGAGGACGACGCCGTCGATCGCCTCGCCGACCACCTCCTCGAAGCGCGACATGTGGACGCCGGCCTGCCGCGGGTTGAGGTCGACGAAGCACTCGAGCTCGGCGAAGAAGTAGTTGCCCGGACGGTCAGCGCCGTCGCCGGAGATGGCGTGGTGCCCGCCGACGCGGATCACCTTCTCGATGCCGCGGACGCCTACGCGGGTGAGGCTCACCTCGGTGCGCGGCCTGGACGCCTGTACATCGCGAGACGTGAGTCCCGTGGTCTCGGTCATCTGGCCAGAGTAGCGGGCGGGATTCGGCGCGTCCGAAAAGGTTTGACCCCTATACTTCCGGCCGCCCGGACCCCGAAAGTTAGGAGAGGTGGGGGCGGGGATGACAAAAAAGGGAGACGTACTGGTCACCGGTGAGCCGGGAGCGGTAGGTGGGGGCGAGACCTCAACGGGAAACGGCGCTGGCGCCGGACTCAACGGCGACGCTCCGTTCCAGGATTCCGACGAGCTTCGGACGCTCATCTCCCAGGGCCGCGAGCGCGGCTACCTGACGTTCGAGGAGATCGCGGGGACGCTCGAGGAGGTCGAGGTCACCAAGGAGCAGGTCCAGGACCTGCATGCGTACCTGATCGAGCACGGCGTCGACGTCATCGCCGAGGACGGCCTCACCGCCTACAAGGAGGCGAAGGAGGGCAACCAGCCCGGGCAGACCAAGAAGCCCGAGCTCGACCTGACCGTCGAGCCGAGCCTCGATTCGCTGCGGCTCTACCTGCGCTCGATCGGGCGCGTCGATCTGCTCACGGCCGACGAGGAGATCGCCCTCGCGAAGCGCATCGAGCGCGGCGACATCGCCGCCAAGCGCCACATGGTCGAGGCCAACCTGCGGCTCGTCGTCTCGATTGCGAAGGGCTACCTCGGCCGCGGGCTGAGCTTCCTGGACCTGATCCAGGAGGGCTCGCTCGGCCTGATCCGAGCGGTCGAGAAGTTCGACTACCGCCGTGGTTACAAGTTCTCGACCTACGCCACGTGGTGGATCCGTCAGGCGGTGACAAGGGCGATCGCCGACAAGGCGCGCACCATCCGCATCCCCGTCCACATGGTCGAGAAGCTGAATCGGGTTACCCACGTGGAGCGCCAGCTCGTGCAGACGATGGGCCGCGAGCCCGAGCCGGCTGAGATCGCGGAGGAGCTCAAGATCAGCGTTCGCGAGGTCCGCGACATCCTGCGCGTCGCGCAGATGCCGATCTCGCTCGAGAAGCCGGTCGGCGACGAGGAGGAGTCGGAGCTCGGCGACTTCGTCGCGGACGACCGCACCGAGGAGCCGTTCGATACGGCGACCGAGCGCCTGCAGCGCGAGGACATCCAGAAGGCCCTCGATGCCCTGCCGGAGCGCGAGCGCCAGGTGATCGAGCTGCGCTACGGGCTACGCGGCCACGAGCCGCTGACGCTCGAGGAGGTCGGGCGCGCATTCGGGGTCACCCGCGAGCGGATCCGGCAGATCGAGAACAACACGCTCAAGAAGCTGAAGCAACTTCCCGAGGCACAGCGGCTTCGGGAGCTGGCCTAGCTAGAGCTCCTCGGCGGGCTTGCGCCGCCGCCGGGAGAAGCGGCCGGCGACGCGGCCGAGCGGCTCCGCCGACTCGCGGATGGCGCCGACCTCGGCGCCCATCGCCTCGACCGCCTGGCGCATGAGCCGGACCTCGTCCTCGAGGACGCCGACGCGCTCGTCGATGTCGGCGAGCTGATTCACGGCGACGGTCAGCTCGCGCGTCGAGACTGCGATCGAGCGGACGTCGGCAGCCGCCTCGACCAGGAGGCGGGGAAGGAGCACCGGTCGCAGCACCGCAGCAGCCGGGCGGAGCACCACGCTCGCGGGGCGGATGGGCGCGGCGACCGTTTCGAGGAATGACATGCGGCATGAACCTATCTGTGCACGCGGCGGATGGCCGCGGCCGAATGTAACATCGTTTGATGGAACATCGGTTTGATGGTTGAGCGATGGCAGAGGTAACGGAGACCGCACGGGCCGAGAACGGCAACGCGTCGATGACGATCGACGAGCTGGCGCACCGGACCGGCATGACAGTGCGAAACATCCGCGCCCACCAGTCGCGGGGCCTGGTGCCGCCGCCGGAGGTTCGAGGGCGGACCGGCTACTACGGCGACGCGCACGTCTCACGGGTCGAGCTGATCCAGGAGCTCCAGGCGGACGGGTTCAACCTGGAGTCGATCCGCAAGCTGCTCGACAGCGCCGGCGGGTCGAGCGGCGAGGTGCTGAACTTCTCGCGGACCCTGCGCGCGCCGTTCGAGGACGAGCAGCCGGAGATTCTGACCGAGGAGGAGTTCGCGGAGCGCTGGGGGGGTCCGCTCGATCCGCGGCTCATGGCGCGTACTGAGAAGCTGGGACTGCTTCGGGACATGGGGGACGGTCGCTACGAGATCCTGAGCCCCCGCCTGCAACGAGCGGGCCTCGAGCTCGCGGAGCTCGGCGTGCGGCCCGACGTTGCGCTCGAGGTCGTGTCCCAGGTTCGAACCAGCGCGCGGCGGGTTGCGCGGGTATTCATCGAGCTCTTCCTGGAGAGCGTCTGGAAGCCGTTCAACGACGCCGGCCGGCCGGAGGAGGACTGGCCCAAGGTGCGCGACGCCCTCGAGCGGCTGCGGCCGCTGGCGTCCGAGGCGCTGCTCGTGATCTTCCAGCAGGTGATGAGCGAGACCGTGGAGGAGGTCACCGGGCGGGAGATCCAGCGCGGGCTCGCCAGCGCGAGCGGGTCCCGCGAGCGGCGGGGTCATCGCCGGAGCAGCCGCCGCCGGAAGCCTCAGTAGCCGATCGGCGGTTTCGCAGTCCGCTCGTGCGGGCACCCGGTGCTCTGCCGGGTGCGTTCGCGTGGCCGGCCCGAAACCACGAAAGGAGCCGGAATGGGTGACAACATCGACGAGGCGAAGGGCCGCGTGAAGGAAGCGGCCGGCAACCTCACTGACGACAAGGACCTGAAGCGCGAAGGCAAGATCGACCAGGCGACGAGCGACGTCAAGGAGAAGGTCGGCGACGCCGCCGACAAGGTCAAGGACACCGTCACCTCGGACGACGACAAGTAGCTTCGCGAAACAGAGACGACACGAACTCGGCGACGCCGCTCAACCTTGGGCGGCGTCGCTGTAGAGGTCGATGCGCTGCAGGACGATTCGCCCGTATCCGTGACTTTGGACGCGGAGGCGATCGCCTACATCCAGCCCGGCATCGAGGACAGCTTGCTGAGGGAGCGTGACCTTGCGCTTGATGTTGATCGTCGTCTGGCCGGAGCGCCCCTGCTTGCGCTCGTACCTGGTGCGCTTGAAGCCCGAGTCGCGATGTGGAAGTGGGGGAGGCAGGAGTCGAACCTGCGAAGGCAGTGCCGGACCGTTTACAGCGGCCACCCTTTGACCTCTTGGATACTCCCCCAGCACTGGGTGCGAGTTTAGAACGGGCCCATCTCCATAGACCAGTTGGTCGATCCGGGGCGCCGGGTCAATCTCGTACTCGGAGTACTTCGCGCCGCCCAGTCGAATCGAGTTCCGAGCCTCGAGGCAGTCGCAGGGAATCAGCCAGCGACGTCCGTCGCCGGTAAGCACGAAGAGAAGGTCGAGGTGGGCAGGCTCGATCATCTTCGCGACGCCGCTCCAGCTTTGATTGCCACCGTACGTCTTCAAGGACACGATCCGTCGGAGGTGGCCGTCCGGGGTCTCAGCGAATTGAGCCGACGTCTTGACCTGGATGCGCAGCAGCCGTCCCTCCAGCTGGACGACAAGGTCGACGTCAGGGCTATGCCCGAAGGGGATGAAGACCGTCGCGCCGAGCCGCGAGAACCATTCGATCGCCGATGCCTCGCCGAGGTCGCCCTGGCGTCGGCGATTGATGAGGCGTTGGTCTTCCCGCGTCTGGCGCGAGGGTCGATCCATGGGATCGACCCTACGGATCCAGGTGTGACACGTGGCGCGGCGAATGTGCCGGAGGTGTGACGGGAGCAGGCAATGCGCCACGCTGTGTGGAATGGCCGTACACGACACAGCTCGTCGTGGGTTTGCCTCCGCAGCCGACGTCTATGAGGACAGCCGGCCCAGCTACCCCGCCGAGGCGATCGAGTGGCTCACTGCCCAGCTCAGGCTCGGCCCGAAGAGCAACGTCGTCGACCTCGCGGCCGGCACCGGCAAGCTCACCCGCCTCCTGGTCCCGACCGCCGCCACGGTCATCGCGATCAAGCCCGTCGACGAGATGCGCGACGCGCTCCGCAATACCACCCCGGACGCCGACGCCCGGCACGGCACCGCCGAGCAGACCGGCCTCCCTGACTCGAGCGCCGACGCCGTCACCGTCGCCCAAGCTTTCCACTGGTTCGCCGCGCCGAAGGCCCTTCCGGAGATCCACCGCATCCTGCGCGCCGACGGCCGTCTCGCCCTCGTCTGGAACATCCGCGACCTCGACAACCCGACGCAGCGCGCCGTCGACGACCTCTTCACTCCGTACCGCGGCGATACCCCCTCGCACCGCAGCGGACACTGGCGCGACGCACTGGAAGCGAGCGACCTCTTCGAGACCACAGAGACGAACCACTTCCCCAACGTCCAGACCGTCGACGGCGAGTCCCTCGTCCGCCGCGTCGCCTCAACCAGCTTCATCGCCGACCTCCCCGACTCCGAGCGGGCCAGCGTCCTCGAGCGCGCCGGCGCCATCGCCGCCCAGCTGCCCGACCGCTTCGCGTTCCCCTATACCACCGAGATCGAGCTGCTCGAGCGCCGCTAGCGCCCCTCGCCGGCCCGCCCCACCAGGCGCGACATCACGACCTGCGAGCGCGTTCGCATCACGAGCCCGTTCCGCTGCAGGTCCATGATCAGCCGCTCGAGCGTCGCGTTGTCCTCAGTCCGCACCCGCGCGATCGCGTCGGCGTCCCCGGTGACGCTCCACGCCTCCACCACCTCCGGGTGCTCGCGCAGAACCCTTGCGACCTCGTCGAGCTGCGTTCCCGGCCGGAAGAAGAGCTCCACCAGCGCCTCGGTGTTCCACCCCATCGCGCCGTGATCCACGACCGCCGTGAAGCCCTCCAGCGCCCCGCTCGCGATGAGCCGGTCCACCCGCCGCTTCACCGACGGCGCCGACAGATTCACCCGCCGCCCGATGTCGTCGTACGTGCGCCTGGCGTCCTCCACCAGTAGCGCAAGAATCTGCTTATCAAGGTCGTCCATATGGCGAATTATTGCGGTAAATCTCAATGAATAGGGGATGACGACCTCCGAGGGCGGCCCTACCGTGTAGGTAATGCCGATTGCCGCGGAGAAAGGAGCAGGTGTGAAGACGCTCGCACAGCCCAAGGTCGCCCGCGTCCTGTTCGATGAGTCCCACTCGGAGGCGTGGACCATTCGCCGCGAGCTGGCGAAGCAGATGCAGCCCGCCCACCCCGAGGATTCCTCCTACGCGATCGCTGCCGGCAAGCTGGCCGACCGCGACTTCGACGTCATCCCCAACGCCGACCGCCCCCTCACCCGCGAGACCCTCGCGGGCGCGGATGTCGTCGTCATCGCCCACCCCTCCGACCCCAAGTGGGAGGCGACCACCAAGTCCGGCCGTCCCACCCTGCGTGACGACGAGCTCGACGCCCTCGACGAGTTCGTCCGCGGCGGCGGCGGGCTGATCGTCCTCGCGGAGACCGAGCAGGACAAGTACGGCAACAACCTGAACCTCCTCCTCTCCCGCTTCGGCATCGAGGTTGAGAACGCCACCGTCCAGGACTACGAGCACAACCACAGCGCCCCCTCGTGGGTGCTCGCGGACCTTGCCGACGGCTTCGCCAACGGCGACGGGTCCAACGGCGCCGCCGACGCCTCGGCCGAGGGCCCGCACACCGTCGACCTCCTCGCCCGCGTCCACGAGGCCTGCTTCTACCGCTCCGGAACGCTCGCCCTCCACAACGGCGGCCACGTCCTCGCCCGCACCTTCTCCACCGCCTCCCGTCCGGGCGCGCCCATCGCCGCCGTCGCCCAGCACGGCACCGGCCGCGTCGTCGTCCTCGCCGACTCTGACCTCTTCGGCGACGACTGCATCGGCGAGCTCGACAACGAGGATCTATGGCTGAACCTGGTCTACTGGGCCGCCCAGCCCGCATTCGGCGGCCTCGAGCCCGTCACCGACTCGCCGGCCGCAGCCGACCGCCATTGGGCCGCGCTCAAAGAGGCCGTCGAGGAGCTGCGCGCCACCCAGCAGCCCGACGGCTCGGTCGACCTCGATGCGCACGACGGCTCCCGCCTGGCCGAGCTGGTCGAGGACATCTGCACCGCGGTCGGCGGCCTCGCCCACCACTTCCCGCACCAGCGCGAATACGTCGAGGCCCTCCGGGCTGACCTCCGCCACTGGGCGAACAGCCGCTTCACCAAGCCCGACTTCGTCCGCTCGATCGAGGCCTTCCACCCGGAGGCGGACCGCCGCGACGGCATCGAGCACCTGGTCGTCTTTCCGATGTACAAGCAGAACGCCTCCACCGACACCTGCTTCGAGGCGCTCATCGTCCGCGTCCCGTGGCCCGGGTTCGTCGCCGACCTGGAGGCCTCCGGCTACGACAACCCGAAGTTCGTCCCCGTCAACTTCGTCGACTACACGTCGGGCTACGACTCGGAGTGCGCCGTCCTCTTCCCGGAGACCTTCTCCACCGCCGAGCGCCCGCCCAGCTATTTCGGCGGCATCTTCTGCGACCGCGAGGCCGAGCGCTTCCGCCGCGTCTGCGGCAGCGCCGTGGACCTGCTGGACCTCAACCTCCCGCCGGACGCCGCCTGCCTGATGACCTCGCCCGAGCTCTCGATGGACGCCTACATCGTGTGGGACCTCATCCACGACCGCACCCACATGCACGGCGACCTCCCGTTCGACCCCTTCATGATCCGCCAGCGCAGCCCGTACTGGATGTACTCGCTGGAGGAGCTCCGCTGCGACCTCACAGCGTTCGGCGAGGCCGTGAAGCTGGAGCGCGAAGGCTTCGCCTTCGCGCGCTACGTCCAGTACGCGATCCTCTTCGACCGCATGTTCCGCTTCCCGGTTACCGGCAGCCGGAAGCGCAACTACGACGGCCTCGGCGGCCAGCTCCTGTTCGCGTTCCTGCACAAGGAGGGCTACCTCCACTGGACCGACAACCACCTGACGATCGAGTGGGAGCGCGTCGCCGACGGCGTCGGCGCCCTGCGCGAGAAGGTCCAGGACCTCTACCACTCCGGCATCGACCGCTCCAAGCTCGGCCAGTGGATCGCCGCCCACGACCTCGTGGCCACCTACGTCGCGCCCGCGGACGGCTCTGTCTGGGCGAAGGCCAACCGCGACCTCCCCGAGGTGGAGGAGCCGAAGGAGCTCGTCGACCTCGTCAAGGAGGACGAGTTCCCGCTGAGCCTCTTCTACGTCCAGCTCCAGAAGAAGCTCGAGCCCGCTCTGGCGCGCCCGGACAACGCGATCTAAGCGGCAGTCCCCGCCGGCGGTAGGGTGGGTCCGTGGGTAGGGCCCGAGCGATGTCGTTCTTCATCGCTGCCGCGATGACGGTGGCGCTTGCGCTCGCGTCCACCGCCTCCGCGAGCAACCCCGGCCGCTGGATCCTCACCGGAGCGAGCTCTGTCCCCGACAACTACTGGCAGGGGCTCACGTCAGATCCCTCCGACAGCCAGCTCTTCTTCATCGGCCCTTCGCAGGGCCTGTGGCAGACCACCCCGCAGCTCGTTCAGACCGCCGGCGTCGACAAGGCGATCCCGACAGCGCTCAAGCAGAGTGTCGGCTACAACCACATCGGCGATCCCACATGGCTCGACGGCGAGGGCGGCCGCGTCGTGCTCCCGATGGAGTGCTACAACCCGGCGCAGGACCCCTCCAACACGTGCGGCAAGGGCGCCTTCGGCATCGCCGACCCGCAGACGCTCGCCTTCCGCTACTACGTCCAGCTCGACCCGAAGTTCATCCCCAAGGCGATGTGGGCGGAGACCTCGCCCAACGGCAAGCTCATCTGGACCTCGGTCGACAACGACCTGATCGCCTATCGCGCGAGCCAGGTGATTCAGGCGAACGCCGCCCCGTCCGGCCCGCAGCTCAAGCCGGTCAAGACGCTCACGAACGCGGTGCCGCCCACAGGGGTCACCGGCGCGGTCTTCCGGCACGGCAACCTGCTCGTCGCCGGTGAGTCGAACCACGTGTACGACGTCTGGTCGGTGAACACGAAGACCGGCGACCGCAAGCTGAAGCTCGAGCAGCACTTCTGTGGAGAGTCCGAGGGCCTCGATCTCTTCTCCGGCCTCGGCGGCCGCCTGCACTGGATCATCGCCCCGTCGGACGACTCCGGCTGCACGCTCACCTTCGGCCCGACGAGCGCAATAACTCACTTCCAGCGGTCCCCGGGGCGTCAGCGCTACCACGTGAAGGTCCTGGACGTGGAAGGAACCGGCCCCCGCAATCTGTACGTCGCCCTGCAGGTCACCAGGTCCGGCGATCGACCGGTCAAGGGCGCAAAGGTCAAGTTCGCAGGGTTCCGCTCCACGGCGCTAACGGACAATCGTGGCCTGGCCAAGGTCGCCGCCGACATCCCGGCTCCCGGGTGGTTCGAGGCCGTCGCCGTCAAGGGCAAGCGCTACGGCCTCTCGAGGACCGTCACGGTGGGCAATCCCGGGGCGGCGGCGCCCGCCTCAATGCGGCCGCGCCGCTAGGGGACGCCTAGGGGGCGCCCGCGTTCAGCGCCGCGTCCAGGTCCTCCCAGACGTCCTCGGGGTGCTCGCACCCCACGCTGATCCGGAGCAGCCCCTCGGGAAGGTGCTCCTCGCCTGGCGCTGCGGCGCGGTTCTCGATCAGCGTCTCCACGCCGCCGAGGCTCGTGGCGTGGGTGATGAGCTGAACGCTGTCGCACAGCGCATCGGCCTGATCCGAGCCACCCCTCACCTGGAGAGCGAGCATCGTGCCGAAGCCGCCCATCTGGCGGCTCGCCAGCTCGTGGCCCGGGTCGTCGGGCAGCCCGGGGTAATGGACGGCGATCACCTCCGCGTGGTCGCGCAGCCGCTTGGCGAGCAGGAGCGCCGTCGCCTGCATCCGCTCGATCCGCACCGGAAGCGTCCGCAGCCCGCGCAGCGCGAGCCACACCTCGAGCCCGCCGGGCGTAGCGCCGGCGTCGTGCCGCACGCCGCGCAGCTCCTCGGCCTTTTCGCCGTCCCGGGCAACCGCGATCCCGAGCAGCAGGTCCGAATGCCCGCCGATCAGCTTCGTGCCGCTGTGGATGACGATGTCGCATCCCAGCTCCAGCGGCCGCTGCAGCAGCGGCGTCGCGAAGGTGTTGTCGACCACCGTGGGAATGCCGCGCTCGCTCGCGGCTTCCGCCAGCCGCCCGAGGTCGGCGATCCCGACCAGTGGGTTCGTCGGCGTCTCAAGCCACAGCATGGTGGCGCCGTCCAGCTCCGCGATGACAGCATCCGCGTCCGTGACGTCCACCGGCGTCGCCTCCATCCGCCCGGCCTGAGCGTGCGCGCCCATCAGCCTCCGGACACCTAGATAGGAAACGGTGGGGTGGACGACCCGCGCGCCGAGCGGCAGTGTCTCGAGCACGGATGAGACCGCGCCCATCCCGGAGGAGAACAGCACCGCCTCGCCGCCCTCCAGCTCGCCGACGGCCTCCTCGAGCCCCTGCCAGGTGGGCGTGCCCTCGGTCCGTGCGTAGGCCCGATCGCCGCCGAAGTGGAAGTTGGACGCCATCACGAGCGGCGGCGCCAGCGGCTCACCGGGGCGCCCCGCGCCGCGGCCCGCCTTGACGGCGATCGTCTCCGGCCTCAGTCGCCTGGGCTCACTCACGACCGCAGCGTAGTCCGACTAAGCTCATCCGCGATGGCCGAGCTCGACGGACGCGTGATCGCCATTGCCGGCGCTGCCGGCGGCCTCGGACCCACCGTGGCTCGCCGCCTCGCCGATGCCGGCGCCACCATCGCCGCCACCGACGTCCACCAGGAGCGGCTCGACCAGCTGGGGACCGACCTGGGGCTCCCCGAGGACCGCTTCGACGGCCGCACGGTCGACCTCCTGTCGGAGGACGCCACGCGGGACTGGGCGTCCGCCCTCACCGACCGCTTCGGCAAGGTCGACGGCCTCGCACACCTGGTCGGCGGCTGGAAGGGCGGCGACCCGATCGCCACCACGCCGCTGGAGGACTACGAGTGGCTCCACGACCTGCTCGTCCACACCGTGCAGCGAACGACGAGGGCCTTCTACGAGCAGCTCGCCGCGAGCGACCACGGTCGCTTCGTCCTCGTTTCCTCATCGCAGGCCCAGCAGCCCAGCGGCACCAATGCCTCCTACGCCGCGACCAAGGCCGCCGCCGAGAGCTGGACGCTGGCCCTCGCGGACTCCTTCAAGGACACAAACGCGACGGCCAACATCATCGTCGTGAACGCGATTCTCACCCCCCGCATGCGCGCGGAGAGCCCCGAGAAGAAGTTCCCCACCTTCACCTCGGCCGAGGACCTCGCGGACGCGATCCGCTATGTCGTCGGCGACTCCGCCGCGAAGATGAACGGCAAGCGGCTCGAACTTCATCCGTGAGCGACGCTCCTCCTCGCGGCTTTGCGTCCGACAACAACTCCGGCGTTCATCCGGAGGTCCTCGCGGCGATCGCCGCCGCCAACGAGGGCCACGTCGTCGCCTACGGCGACGACGTCTACTCGGCCGCCGCGCGGGACCGGATCCGCGAGCACTTCGGCGAGTACGCGGCTGCCTATTTCGTCTTCAACGGCACCGGCGCCAACGTCACCGCGATCGACGCTCTCACCGAGCCGCACGAGGCCGTCATCTGCACTGACGTCGCCCACATGAACGTCGACGAGTGCGGCGCACCCGAGCGCATTGCGGGCATCAAGCTGCTTCAGGTCCCCAACACGGGCGGCAAGCTCACCCCGGACGATTTGAGCCGCTGGGAGGCCCATCGCGGTGACGAGCACGCGGTCCAGCCCCGGGTCGTCTCCATCACCCAGGCCACCGAGCTGGGCACCGTCTACACGCTCGAGGAGACGAGGGCGATCGCTGACGCTGCCCACGATCTCGACATCCGCCTCCACGTCGACGGCGCTCGCCTGGCCAACGCGGCCGTCTCACTCGGCGCGTCGCTGCGCGAGGTGACGACAGACGCCGGTGTCGACGCCGTCTCCTTCGGCGGGACGAAGAACGGCCTGGTGGTGGGGGAGGCGGTCGTGTTGCTGCGCCCGGAGCTCGCCGAGTCGTTCCTCTACACGCGCAAGCAACTCGGCCAGCTCGCCTCCAAGATGCGCTTCATCGCCGCCCAGTTTGACGCCCTCCTCACAGATGACCTGTGGCGGCGCAACGCCGAGCACGCGAACGGGATGGCGCGCCGGCTCGCCGACGCGATCACGGCGATCGACGGCGTCGAGCTCGCCCACCCGGTCGAGGCGAACGGCGTGTTCGCCAACCTGCCCGCCCCGGCGATCGACCGCCTGCGCGAAGCGCTTCCCGCCGCGATGCCGTTCTACGTCTGGGATGAGGACGCCGGCACGGTTCGCCTCATGTGCTCCTGGGACACGACCGCCCAGGACATCGATCAGCTGGCCGCCGCGCTCGAGTCGGCGATAGGCGATGTCGGCTGAGAACGTCGAGATCGTCCGGCTCGGCTACGAGGAGTTCCTCGCGACCGGGGAGCTGGTCGAGCGCATAACGGCGCCGGAGTTCGTCTGGGACATGTCGACGTTCCACAACTGGCCGGAGCGACAGGCCTACGAGGGGGTCGAGGGGACCAGGGAGTTCCTGGCCGACTGGGTGGGCGCGTGGGAGGACTGGCGGCTGGAGGTCAGGGAGCTGATCGACGCCGGCGACGACGTGGTGGCGGTCGTCCACCAGAGCGGCCGCTCGAAGGCAACAGGCCTCGAGGTCGACATGGACTTCGCCATGGTTTGGACGATGAAGGACGGCAAGCAGACCCGGATGCGGATGTACTCCGATCCCGACGAGGCACTGCGGGCCGTTGGCCTGAGCTAGGCCGTACTCGCAGTAACCATAGGTCCATCTCGCCGCCGCCACCGGCGGACCGGACGGGGGTTCGAGTTCGCGGTGGGCTACCCGGCGCTATCGTGAGCGACCCGCCCGGATAGCTCAGTTGGTAGAGCACCTCCATGGTAAGGAGGGGGTCGTCGGTTCGAGTCCGACTCCGGGCTTCCAGCCCTCGTCGCCGGCGGGGCCGATGCGCCACACTTGGGCGCGTCCCAGACGGAAGGATCCAGGTGGGCATCGGGGGATGCATTCGACGCCGGGGGCTGTTCGCAGGTGGATCGGCCCTCATCCTCGCCCTGGCAATCGCTGCACCGGCGCACAGCGGCTCGGTCCCCAGCGCCGAGGCGGCCGGGAGCCTTCACGCCGTCACGATGGGCACATTCCAGCGCCCGGTGTATCCCGCGCAGGCACCGGGTGAGCCCAGGCTGCTCTTCGTCGTCGAGCAGGCTGGGCGGGTCATGGTGATCGACGACGGCCAGACGCTCGCCCGGCCCTTCCTCGATATCCGCGACAAGGTGCGCGCGCCGGGGGACGCCGGAGCATTTGCCGAGCAGGGCTTGCTATCGATCGCGTTCCCGCCGGACTACCCGACCTCTCGCCGGTTCTACGTCTACTTCACGAACAACGACGGGAACATTGAGATCGACGAGTTCAAGCGCTCGGCCAACAACCCGACGCGGGCGGACCCCGCCACCCGCCGCCAGGTGATCGTCGTCCCACACCCCACCTATCCGAACCACAATGGCGGCACGATGCAGTTCGGGCCCGACGGGTACATGTACTTCGCGACCGGGGACGGTGGCGGCGTGACCACGCAGCACGGAAAGAACGCCGGGACCTTCACAGCCTGCTCGGCAAGGTGATCCGCATCGGCCCGCTGCCCAGCGGCGGCAAGTCGTACGGGATCCCGCGCAGCAACCCCTACGTGGGGAAGCCCGGCCGCGACGAGATCTTCGCCTATGGCCTGCGCAACCCGTTCCGCTTCTCATTCGACGGTGGCCGCATCGCGATCGGCGACGTCGGGCAATACTACTGGGAGGAGATCGACCTACTCAAGCTGAGCGACGCCCGCGGCGCCAACTTCGGCTGGCCCTACTGGGAGGGCGACCACATCTTCGGGGGCCCGAAGGGCCCCGGTCCGCCGACGTTCCCGATTCTCGAGATCCCGCACGATCCCGCCTGCGCGGTGATCGGCGGCTACGTCGTCCACGACCCCAACCTCCCGAGCCTCGACGGCCGCTACCTCTACGGCGACCATTGCGCGACTGACCTGCGGAGCTTCATCCCGAACGTCAACGGCCAGCAGGCGATCGACGACTCGCCGACCGGATTGACCGCCCACGGAGTCACCGGCTTCGGCCAGGGCCTCGCGGGCCAGATCTACTTCGCCGCCGGATCCGCGGTCTACCGTCTGGCTGAGTCGCCCTAGGCGAGCTCACGCCGAACCGGCGCCGGCTCGCGCCGCGCCGCCAATAATCAGGGCATGGGGGCGAGGAGACCCATCGGGGCCGCGGCGCTCGTCGCGTGCGCTCTCGCACTGACGACGACTGGGAGCGCCGGGGCGGCCACGCCGGCGCCGCTCGGCCTGGGCGCCTGCAAGAGCACCGAGGGCACCTACCAGTGCTCCGGGCTCGCGAGCACGTGGGACGGCGTGCCGCTCGACACCACCGTGACCCTCCCGTCCGCCCACGCGAGCAACCTCCCGCTGGTCGTCGAGCTCCATGGCTTCGGCAACAGCAAGTACGAGTACCTCGACCCGAAGTCGACCGCCTACACGGACAACGCGTATGACTGGGCGCGTGACGGCTACGCGGTCCTCACCTACACGTCCCGCGGCTTGTGGGGCTCGTGCGGAACGCCTGAGTCCCGAGCGGCCAATCCCGTCGCCTGCGCCGACGGCTACATCCACCTCGCCGACGTGCGCTACGAGGTCCGTGACGCGCAGACGCTGATCGGCCGGCTGGTCGACGAGGGCGTCGCGAACGCCCGCCGCGTAGGAGTCACGGGCGACTCCTACGGCGGCGGCCAGTCGTTCGAGCTGGCCGCGCTCCGCAACCGGATGATGCTGCCGAGCGGGAAGCTCGTGCCCTGGCGGAGCCCGGATGGGACGCCGCTGCGGATCGCGGCCGCCGCTCCGGTCATCCCCTGGACCGATCTGATCTACGCGGCCGCGCCGAACGGGCTCACCCGCGCCAACGGCGTCACACCGAGGAGCGCGAGCGTCTCGCCGGTCGGCGTCGAGAAGGCCTCGTTCGTGAACGGCATCTTCGCCGCCGCCCAGACCGCGACCGGCCCGGGCCAGCCCACCGGCGAGCCATTCATCCCCGGCCGGCCGATGGGCTTCCTCTCACCGCCCGGGACCGATCCCGAGGCGGACGTCACCTCGTGGGTAAAGCGCACCGACCAGGGCGAGCCGTACAAGGGGAGCCAGGTCGACTTCATCGTCAACCAGCTCCGCCGCTACCACTCGGCCTACTACATCAACGCCAGCGAGCGGCCAGCTCCCCTGTTCGTGGGCAGCGGCTTCACCGACGACCTCTTCCCGGTCGACGAGGACCTGCGGTTCGCCAACCGAACCGCGAAGCGCTACCCGCGCTCGCCGATGTCGATGCTCTTCGGCGACTTCGGGCACCAGCGCGCCTCGAACAAGCCGGGCGAGCGCACCCGCCTGCTGAAGGCCATCCACGCCTGGTTCGACCACTACCTCCGTGGCCGCTCCGCCCGCCCGCGCCAGGGAGTCACCGCCCACGTCGACACCTGCCCGCGCAGCGCGCCCTCACGGGGCCCATTCCACGCGCGGACCTTTGGCGCGCTGTCGGACCGCGCCCTGCGCTTCAACTCCCTCAAAGTGCAGACGCTCCTCTCGACTGGCGGCGACCCGAGCGTCGGCACGGCGCTCGACCCGGTGGCCGGAGGGGGTGACGCGTGCGCGACCGTCTCTTCGCGTGCGGAGCCCGGCACGGCGAGCTACGACCTCCCAGCCCGGCGCCGAGCCGCGACCGTGCTGGGGGCGCCGGCGATCCACGCCCGCCTGAGCGTCGGCGGCGCGACCCCCGCCAACGCGCAGATCGCCGCGCGCCTCTGGGACGTGTCGCGCGACGGCGCCAAGCAGACCCTCGTGGCCCGCGGGACCTACCGCCCCCACGACGGCGCCAACGCCTGGCAGCTCCACCCGGCCTCATGGCGATTCGCCAGGGGCCACACCCCGCGGCTCGAGCTACTGGGGTCGGACGCCCCCTACGCCCGCCCGTCGAACGGCCAGTTCCGGGTCGACGTCAAGAGCCTGCGCCTGCGCCTGCCGCTCCGTACTCATCGTCGGTGACGTGGTCGCCCCAGGTCGCGGCGTTGCCGTCGTCGTCGACGTCAACGATCGCGATGTGGGTCATGAAGCGGTCGGGCATGGCTCCGTGCCAGTGCTCCTCCTCGGGCTCGAAGAAGACGCGATCGCCCGGCCTGATGACCTCAACCGGGTCGCCGCGGCGCTGGCAGAGGCCCATCCCCTCGGTGACGAAGATCGTCTGGCCGTTGGGGTGGGTGTGCCACGCGGTCCGGGCTCCCGGCGTGAAGTGGACGCTGAGCGCCTGCACGCGGTACGGGCCCGAGGGCGCCGCGACCGCGTCGATGTACACGTTGCCGGTGAACCAGTCGGCCGGGCCGGGTGTGGTTTCGATGGAATTCCTCGTGATCTGCATGTCTCTCTCCGTTCTCCGCAGGAGGGCGGCTAGGGTATCCGCCTCGTGGACTTCGCCCTGACCGACGCTCAGACCGATTTCGTCGCCGCAATTCGCGACTTTGCCAAGCGCGAATGTGGCACCCAGGAGCAGCGCGCGGCGCTCACCGACGGCTATAGCGAGGCCCACAACGACGAGCTCTACCGGAAGATCGGCGAGCTCGGGTGGCTCGGGGTGACGATCCCGGAGGAGTTCGGCGGCTCCGGGCGGCGGGATGCTCGATGCCTGCCTGTTCATGGAGGAGACCGCGCGCGGCCTGGTACCGATGGGCGGCTACGCGACCACCCTGATCGTCGCTGGCGCCACGCAGCGCTTCGGCACCGACGAGCAGAAGGCGGACATCCTGGGCGGCATCGCCAAAGGTGACGTCGAGGCGATCGCGATGACCGAGCCCGAGGCCGGCTCGGACGTCGGGTCACTCACCACCTCGGCCGAGCGCGTCAACGGCGGCTTCGTGCTGCGCGGCCAGAAGGTCTTCTGCTCGAACGCCGCGATCGCCCGGCACATCCTGGTCGTCTGCCGGACCACCAAGGGGGACGACAAGCACCAGGGCCTGTCGATGATCTGGATTCCAACCGACGCCGAGGGCCTCACCATCGACCCCATCGACACGCTCGGCGGCCGCGAGACCGCCCAGCTCTTCCTCGAGGAGGTCGAGGCGCCCGAGTCCGCGCTGCTTGGCGACGTCGACCAGGGCTGGACCCAGCTGATGGCGGGTCTGAACGTCGAGCGGCTGATCCTCGCCGCGACCATGCTCGGCATCGGCCAGCGCGCCTTCGATGACGCGCTCGCCTACGTCAAGGAGCGCCGCCAGTTCGGCCGCCCGATCGGCTCGTTCCAGGCGCTCCAGCACCGGCTCGCGGACCTGGCGACCGAGGTCGAGGCCGCCCGCCTGATGACTCGCTGGGTCGCCTCGAAGGTCGACGAGGACCCCGACCGTATGCTGCCGCGCGAGGCCTCGATGGTGAAGCTCTTCGTCACCGAGACCGCGCAGAAGGCGTCGCTCGAGGGCATGCAGATGATGGGCGGCTACGGCTACTCCTCGGAGTACGACATGGAGCGCCTCGTGCGCCAGACGCTGGTCTCGACGATCTACGGCGGCACCTCGGAGATCCAGCGCAACATCATCGCCAAGACGCTGGGCCTTTAGTCGCTACGGCGGGACGGGTCCGTCCGCCGCGCAGCAGGGGTCGTTGCCGGCAGACGTTCACGATCCTGCCAGATCAGCTGGGTCCCCACCGGAGAAGCCTGGAGAGATGAAGCCGGGGGCCTTCCGGTGATGACCCCCTCACTCGGCACGTCTACGGTCGATTTGTCGGGTTCCTCGAGGTCCGTCCGCGAGAGCTCGCCGCGGCCGGCGAGGGACTCGATTTCGCCGCCGTTACCCTTGCCTAGCCCGCTCGGCCATCGTTGCGATCCCTGAGGCGGACGGTGCCCGCTCGCCCGGCGCGACTGAGTGGGCGGGCACCGCGACGCACACCAGCGGCGACGTTGGCGTTCAGCCCCGGTCGGGGTCCATGTCCCACGAAGAACCGTTGCCGTGCCTCGCGGGGCCTGGAGCGAGCGCCGCGTCGATAGCCAGGGAAGAAGGCGACGTAGGCGCTGGGCGCCCGTCCGGGATCGAGCGCCGGGCGGCGCAGCGGCGCGCCGATTTCCCGCTCGACCTCGGTGGCGACGTTGGAGATCCGCTAGTTGCCGAGCAAGAGATCGCCAGGACGTTAGAGCTCTGGGCCGAACTGCGGAAAAGGGACCGAGTCTTGGATTACGATCGAGCAGTGGAATCTGAGCCAAAGCTCGGCTCGCTGCCGGGGGCGGAGATCGTCAATGCCGGGATCGCCGACCTCGAGGCCGGCCGCGACACCATCGAGGCCAATGCCGTCCTGATGGCGGCGGCGCGATTGCGGGCGGCGGGCCAGAACGTGCCGGATGCGGCGAGGAGTCAACCCGCGGCGCATCGCCTCTACGAGCAGCTCGCCCGGGACGATGCACGCGGTGCTCACTCGCACTACAACGCGATCCTGCGTCGGGTTATCAGCTTCGCACGGGCCGCGGAGCGTGCGCGCGCCGACTGACGAGGAGCGCATCCGGCGCCTCGCCGAGGAGCTTGGGCGTCGGGCCCCGACCGGCACGAGGGTCTATCTCACGGGCGGCGCAACGGCGGTGCTCGAGGGCTGGCGGGCGACAACCATCGACGTGGACATTCGCATCGAGCCGGAGTCCGACGAGCTGCTCCAGACGATCGCGCGGCTCAAGGAGGAGTTGAACCTGAACATCGAGTTGGCCTCGCCCCTCGACTTCCTGCCGGAGCTTCCCGGCTGGCGCGACCGCTCGCGCTTTCGCTTCCGCGCCGGAACGCTCGACGTCTACGACTTCGACTACTACGCGCAGGCGTTGTCGAAGATCGAGCGGGGCTTCGATATCGACCTGGCCGATGTCGAGGCGATGATCTCGAGCGGCCTGGTCGAGCCGGGGCGCCTGTGGGAGCTCTTCGAACGGATCGAGGAGCACCTGTATCGCTTCCCGGCCGTCGATCCCGATGGCCTGCGGGCGAGGCTGGCCCGAACGCTCCGGCGCCGGCCGCGCTGAGCAGAGCCCCTTTGGCTACGGCCCCGGCCCATGCCAGCCCGCCGCGCGGCAGGGATGGTGGGCGCAGACCGGGACGATCTTGCCGTGCGGCCTGATGAACTGCGCGATCTGGCGGCGGATCGCGGGCGAGGTGTCGATCACCGTGTCGTGGGGATCGACGCCGAAGCTGTCGTCGGGCGCCGTGTTCGTGATCGGCGCCGACTCGGTGCCGAGGAAGCCTCCCATCCCGTCGGGGCGCTTGGGGCCGATGTCCCAGACGAAGAAGCCGTTGCCGCGGCGGACGGGCCCCTGCAGCGAGCCGAGCGTGTGCAGGTTCGGGAAGAAGCTCGTGAAGGCGCTCGGCACGCGGCCGGGATCGAGCGCGGGACGGCGAAGCGGCGCGCCGATCGTCCGCGCCTCGACCTCGGTGGCGACGTTTGAGACCTGGTGGTCGGCGTAGGCCATCTCGATCAGGACCTTGTGGGCCGGGGTGCCCGGAAGCGGGTCGTCGGTCATGTGGTTGGCATAGCCGTCGGGCTCGCCGCGATCCCACTCCGACTGGATCATCGACAGGAGCAGAGGGCGGGCGCTCTCGTCCGGGTAGGAGGGATAGAGAATCAGCGCGTAGTCGGAGAAATCGACGCTTCGCGTCAGCAGGGTCGAGTAGTTCATTCCCGGGACGTAGAGCACCGAGCGGGTCAGGTCGGGTTCGAGCGCGGTCAGCGCTCCGCCGGCGATCCCGCCCTGGCTGTTGCCGTAGTAGAACACGCCCTTCTTGGTGTCGATCGCCGACCTGCCGCCGAACCTGAACGCGGGGCTCTTCGCGAAGCCGTCGGACATGCTCATCAGCCGACCGAGGTAGATGAAGTCGAGAAACCCCTGCTGCATGCGGTCGGGCAGAGCCGGGAAGTTGGACAGGTCTCGCAGCGCGGGGACGGCCTCCGGGACGACGTCCTGCTCCGCCATGCCGATCCAGTCCGTCGCGCACGTCACCACATGCTCGTCGTCACCGAGCTCGCGCACGTTCTCTGTGTGCACCTCACTGGCGTCGCCGAACAGCCCGTGCCCGTACATCGATGTCCGGTCGGGATGGACTACGCGCCAGTCGCCGGACCCCGGGATCGTCTGCCGCACGGCTGAGCGCGGGATGTTGCAGGTGAAGTTCGCCGTATAGGTATTGCCGGGCATCTGCCGCGGCAGCCCGTTCGGCGCCGAGGTTGAAGCTGGAGCCCGACGGGCAGCCCATCTGGTCCAGGTAGCAGGGCACCTGGAACGTGCCGGTCACCTCGCGGACGTTCTGGACCGCGTGGTCGGGGTCGGTCTGTTTGAGGTCTTCGTGCCCGGGCCGCGGATTGGGCTCGTTCACGGTCTTGACGTCGGTGACCGTGAAGCTCGGGGCGTGCCCCTGCTCGATTCCGTCGCCGGGGGTGCGGTCGCCGAGCTGGCGCAGCCCGTCGTCCCTGATGTGGAGCATGCGCCCGGTGATGTTCCGGGTGCTGGCGACGGTGAAGTCCCAGGCGTCGTAGAGATTGCCGCGGTGGATCCCGGCCTTCTTCAGCGTGCGGAAGATCGAATCGAAGTGCCGGCGGCGTCGCTCGATCTTGGGCACGTCGGTCTTCAACCGGTCCCGGTAGAGGGCGAACCCCGGCGGGGCAGGGATCGTCTTGCCGCTCGAGTCCTTCAGCCCGCGCATCGCGACGATGTAGCGGTGACCCTCCTTCAGGTTCTTCCCCACCCTGATGATGAAGTCGGTGTTCTCCGGGCTGGTGGCGTTGGCGTCGAGCTCCGTCCAGATCAGCTGCCGCTTCCCGGTCTTAGCGTCGATCAGAACGATCGGCTGCTTGGGGCGAAAGGCCTGACTCATGTCGGTGAGGGGCACCGCGCCGGTGCGCCGGAAGGCCTGCGGCGTGTCCATGCCCGGGACGCGCGTGACGATGCTCACCCCGGGGCTGAAGCCGTCGCTTCGGTTGAGCTCCGTCGGGTCGACCGGGACGCCGCTCTTGTTCGTGGGCATCGACTTCGGGCTCAGGTCGACCCGCCGCCCGGATCCGGTGCTCGAGTCACGGACCGTGAGGTGATCGCTCGGCCAGGGGAACAGGCAGTTGGTGCCGGGATCCGCGATCGTCTCGCAGCGCGACGCGTGCGCGAGCTCCGCGCATTGCGGAACCGTGCCGTCGATCGCCTTCGTCGCCCGCGCCAGCTGCGTATGGCCCTCATTCGCCTTTGACGCATGCACGGCCAGCCGCTCGGCGCCGCAGCCCGCGAGGACCTCGCGGCCGGCGGCGGAGAGCCGCAGGCCGAAGGCGTTTCTGCCTGCGTTCAACGACCTCGTGCGGGGCTTGGTGAGTCGGGGGCCATCCTGGAAGGCGTTCGTGGAGAACGTGACCGTCCGGCGGTGTGACGTGCGGGCCACCACCCTCAGCTTTCCCGCGGACAGCGCCTGCGCGTCGCTGGAGGTCGCGAGCTTCAATCGCACCGGGGCGCCGTCGTGCCCGCGAGCGGCGACAGCGGCGGGGCCGCTGGCAAACGCTCCGGCGTTGGTCGCGGCCAGGGCCGGCATGAGTACGGTCATGAGGACGCCGACCCCGAGGCTGCCGATCCGTCGGCGACGCGAGTCCATGCTGTGTCTACCCTAAGGGACCGTATTTAGCTCGACGTTCGTCCAGATGTCTGTCTGTCCGAGCGGCGCTCCGGGCGTATCTCTCCCGTCGGTCCAGAGCGGATACATCACCCCGTTGCCGGCCGCGAAGCCGTTGTAGTCGCCGATGAACGCGCCCGAGCCGAAGAAGCTCGAGTTCGGGTTCCACGACTTCGTGCTGATATCCGTGTTCGACCAGTTCTGGCCGCCGATACCCGAATCGCCCTGGAACGTCTCGATGCGGACGTTCTTGGGCGCGTTGCGGTTGTCGAACCAGATCGCGTGGAGGTTGCCCTGCGGGTCGACGTCCATCCATGGGAAGAACTGGTCCTTCGGGGCCGGCTTGCCCGCTCCGTTCGTGGCGACGAACTGCATCTTCGACCACGTCTGCCCGTAGTCCTTGGACTTCGTGAACGAGATGTCCGCGCCCGAGGTCGCGCGGTCGACGTTGTTCTGGACGATGTAGTTGAGGGAGTTGTCGACCGGGTTGAAGACCAGCGGGGCGGAGGTCGAAGCCGCAATCCGTGCCTTCTTGTGCTGCAGCAGGTCGTCGGGATTCGGGTTGTCGGCCCACTGTCCGTCCTTGTTGATCTTCAGCGCGGGCCCGAAGCTGCTGCCACCGTTGGTCGAGCGCCGCATGAAGATGCCGTGGTCGAGCGACGTGTTGCACTCCTCCGTCATGTAGGAGACGTCGAGGCCGCCCTGGTTGTCCACCACCGGCTGCACGCCCTGGTTCGCCGACGGGCCCTTGCCGTTGCCGCCCGGATTGTCGGGCGAGATCCCGGTGTGGTGCCAGACCGCGTCCGTGAGGTCGCCGTCGCCGTTCGGGTCGATGTTGTTCGTGTAGGCGACCTGCGCCGGGCAGTAGTCGCTGAACCCGTTGGGCAGCATGTGGAACTTGACGTAGGTGACGTAGATCCGCCCGTAGTGCGGGCTCGACGGGTTGTTGTCGACGGTGATCTGCGTCCTTGTCGTAGAACAGCGCCGGGTTGAAGTCGCCCAGCTTCGGGCTGAAGTTGCTCGATCGGGTAGGAGCCCGTGAGCGAACCCGTCCAGGTCTTGCCGTTGTCGGTGGAGCGGATCACCTCGATCTCCGACGGCAGGAAGTTGCGGAAGAAGCAGAGCTGCGCGAAGTAAAAGGCGTGGTCGCGCCGGCTGTAGGTGAGCGCCGGATCGCCGCCGCCGCCGCAGGAGTCGCCGGTCTCCAGGGTCGCCGAGGACCGGTCCTGCGTCGTCCAGGTCTGGCCGCCGTCGGTCGTGCGGTAGAGCTGTGAGCCGCCGTTGATGTAGTCGTTGGCGGCGCCAATCGCGACCTTGTCGTTGAAGACGCTGTGGACGATCTGGGTCTCGTTCTGGGGGAGGGGAGGGTTGGAGTCGCTGTTCACCTGGAGGTTGTGGAGCGACCCCGGGCTCGCCGGAGACACCGGCGCGGCGGAGGGGCTTCTGAACTTGGCGGCGGCCTGCGCCCTCTGCAGGCCGGGATCGCTGTAGGCGCGCACGCCGCTGGAGATGCCGCCCGGGTAGCGGTCGACGTGCTTCACCCACCGCGGCGTCGTGCTCGCCCCCGCAAGACTCGTGCCGATCGTCAGGAGTCCCGCCAGTCCGATGAGGGTCGCGACGCCCAGTCTCTTCATCATCTGCCTCCTAGCCCGATTGCGGTGGCGCGACGATATTCCAATGGCCCGCGTGGCGCAAGGTCACATTCCAGGTTGGCCAGGAACGAAACGTCCCCGGCGAGGGCCCAGCGGTCTGCGACACGCGTGACCGCCTGTCGGACGGCATCGATCACCGTGTTCGCCGTCTCCGGGTATATGTCGGCCCACAGCGGCAGTCGTAGCAGGCGCCGGCTCACGTCGTCGGTGACCGCGAGCTCACCACTTGCGCGGCCGTAGCGCAGACCCGCAGGCGAGGATCCGAAGGTACCGCCCGGGTACCAAACGACTCACGAGCTGCGCCCGGCCTGGACCGATCAGTAGGACTTCGGCGGCGACGGGAGACGTTGTTTACCCGGGCACCCCCGAGCGCATCGGTTCCGCATCTCGCTGTCGCAGGCCAGTCCGTCCTGCCTGCGCCGCGGCGCTGCCGCTGCGATCCTAGTCATTTCACGGAGAGCTCGTGGATGAACCGGGCGACATGTTCAGGTTGCTCAACCCATGCGGGCGTCAGCGATCGATCGCCACGGGGACGGTCTCCTCGGATGCCGCGGAGCTTGCACCGTCGCGGGGGGCGCCCTGCTCGAGCTCGGGTTTCCAGTCCACGTGGCGCAGTGCGGCCGCTGCAGCCGCGACCACCGCCAACACTCCGGCGCCCGCGACGGCGTAGCTGGCGCGGGGCTCGAAGAGCGCCGTGATCGCACCTCCGAGCAGGAAGCCCGCGCCCGGCATCGCGCTGGCGAGCGCCTCGAGCACAGCAAGCACCCTGGCCTGGTAGGTCGCCCGCGTCAGCTCCTGGACCGCCGTCACCAGTGCGATCCACTGGGCGCCGTTGCCGATCCCGCCGACCGCCGATGCCAGGCAGGCGACCAGCAGCGTTGGCGCGGCCGCGGTACCCAGATAGGCGGCGCCGATCGCGACAGTCGAGCCGAGAAGCAGCGCGCGCAGCGGCACCGCGCGCAGGCCGGCGAACGCGAGGCCGCCGAGGACCATGCCGGCGCCCCAGCTCCCAAGCAGCGCCCCGTAGCCGGCGTCGCCCGCCCCGAGCGTCTGCTTGGCGAAGACGACCTCGATCGGGATCACCAGCGAGAAAAAGACGAAGGCCGCCGCCTGGGCGCCGAGCAGTCGGCGCAGGGCCGGGCGGGCGGCGACGTAGGTGAAGCCGCCGCGGAGCCGCTCCGACCAGCCGCCCTCGACAGGCTCGGCCTGGGGATTCGGGAGCTTCGGGGTCAGCGCCAACAGCGTGCCCACGGCGAGGAAGGAGATGGCGTCGGCTGCGAGCGCCGTCGCCGTCCCGGCGCCCGCCACGACCAGGCCCGCGACCACGGGGCCGCCGGCGGCGCCGGCGGCGAAAGCGATATTTAGCAGCGCGTTTCCCTCACGCAGCTGGCCCGCGGGGGCGAGCAGCGACGCGGCCGACGCGCGGGTCAGCGCCCTGACCGCTAACGCCATCGAGCCGTCGAAGATCGCGAGCGTCAGAACCGCGGCGAAGACGAAGTCGTGCGCTAGCAACGCCAGGACACCGAACGCGGCCGACTCGGCAGCGTAGAGGGTAGGCAGCGTCAGCCGCGCCGGCAAATTCTCGAGTCGGGCGACGATCGGCGGGCCGAGCAGCGCCGGCAGGAACTGCATGCCGCAAAACAGCGCCGCGGTCGCCATCGGGCTGCCCGTCTGATCGTAGACCAGCACCGCGAGCGCGATCTCGCCGAGCCAGTTCCCTAGCTCGTTGACAAGATAGGCGAGACCCAGGCTGTTGAACCCGGGCAGTCGCAACGGGCGCAAACCGACCATCTCGGCAAGCTTGCCCACCTTGCGGCCAAATCGCAAGCCCTCAATCGCCAAGCCCCAAGTCCTCTGGGCAACGTGGTTTACTGAGTGTACTCGCGTTGTGTCTTTCTTGTGTATGGATTGGATGAGCGCGAGCGATATCGCGAAAGGAGGGCCAAATGGGCTGGCGCAGAGGCTGAGCTGTCGGCCTACCGACCTGCACGGCAGCAACGCCGTCGACGACGCCGGATTTGGTGATTTAGGCAGCGTTTCTGCGTGCCGGATAGTCTTTATGAATTGAACCTCGCCAGCTCCGGCGCGGTGGGTGCTGCTTGCACGAGTTTGCGGATCCGCTCGTCGCGCGCCAGCTCGGTCTCGAAGTCGACATCCTCGCCGTGGCGGTAGGCGAGGTCCTTGTCGTTCAGGAAGTCGACGAAGGCCTCGACGAAGCGCGGATCCAGCTCGGTGCCGGCGACCTGGCGCAGGCCGGCCACGGCCTCACGCGGGCTGACCGACTCGCGATAGGTGTTGTGGGCGGTCATCCTGTCGTAGATATTGGCGACCGAGATGACCCGCGCCAGCACCGGGATCTCATTGCCTCGTAGCCCGCGCGGATAGCCCCGACCGTCGATTCGCTCGTGGTGGGCGAGGATGATCTCGCCGATTGGCTGGTAGCCGTCGACCTGGGAGACGATTCGCGCGCCCTCGGCAGGGTGCTTCTTAAGCTCCGCCAATTCGGCGTCGGTGAGCTTGCGACCGCCTGGCTTGAGGATGTTGTCCGGAAGGATGAATTTGCCGATGTCGTGCAGCAACCCGGCGGTGTGGACCACCTCCTGCTCGTCTGTGGAGAGCCCGGCATGGGCGGCGATCTCGCGCGAGTAGCGCGCCACCGCGGCGCTGTGGCGCGCGGTCACTCGGTCGCGCAGGTCAACCGTCCGCAGCAGTGCCGACAGCAGGGCAATCTGAAACCCGGCGAGCTGGCGGGTGCGCATCTCGAGCTCGTCGGCGCGATCCTGAGACTTCAGCAACGCCCCGACCAGATACTGGAAGACGAGGATCAGAATCCCGACCAGCACCACGGCCGCGGTGCCAGCCTCAACGTAGGCGAACGAAACGCCGACCGCCAGTGTGGCCCCCGCCAACTCCGATGGCAGCACGGGGAACAGCGCGCGGCGCGCCTCGGTTGCGAAGCTCGATCCGTCGATGTAGCTTGAGTAGCTGCCGACGAGGAGGAAGTTCACGGTCATCGCAACCACGAAGGCGAAAAAAATCGCGAGATAGAAGGCGACGCTCCCACGTTCGATTGCGCCGGCCTCGGTGATCCAATTAAAGAAGAGCCCGGCGGCTAGCGCAAACCACATGTAGGCGACGAGATTGGTGAGGAGGTCAGTCGACGGGTAGCGGCGCACGCTCCATCCGGCGAGGATCGTCACAAGGCCCATCGCGGTGGCCGGTCCGGGCCCGAGGAAGACCGCTCCGATTACGATCGCCATCAGGCTCGCGGAGACCACCACGCGATGGACACGTGTCCGTGTCGCGACCAGATCGCTGACCACCGACAGGATCGTCAGGGTGGCGAAAAAAGGGATGTCCCAGTGCGCTAGACCATTCGCAGCTACCGCCACGATCGCGGCCGCTGCGACGGCGGTCCCTTCCACTCCGATGACCGCTCTTGAGGGACGGTTGCCCATGGATCGACGAAGTAGTATCGCGACTTTCGAGTCTGCGACTTTTCGCCGGATCTTGTATGCGATGCGCTCGGAGAGTGCGGCGATGCGTCACCTAGGTCCCCGGCAACCTCCGTGAGAATCCGCGGAAAGCCAGCAGACCATGATCATCTTTAGTCCAGCAGGAGCCGGGATCCGCGGGTTAGACTCCCTTGACGGTGGAATCGAGCACACCGGGAGCCGAGTCTCCGGAAGGGGAGGGGGGCGATGCGCTGATCGGTGCAACGCTCCAGGGCCTGCGGCTGGCCGCGGCCGAGGTCGAGCACGGAGCGACGCTCGCCGAGGCCTTTCAGCGCAGCCTGCTGCCAGAACGGCTGCCGGAGGTCGCCGGGCTAGCGTCCTCGGCGCGCTACATTGCGGGCTCGACCGACGCCCAGGTGGGGGGCGACTGGTACGACCTGATCGAGCTCCGCGACGGCCTTGCGGGGATCGCGATCGGCGACGTCGTCGGCAGCGGTCTCGACGCGGCGGCAAAGATGGCGAGGCTGCAGAACGCGCTGCGCGTCTACGCTCTCGACGGCCTGCGCCCCTCGGTCGCTCTCGAGCGGATGAACGGCTTCGCGCGCGAGGCCGCTGGCGGGCCGATGGCGACGATGCTGTACGGAGTCGTCGATCCCGAGCGCGGCAGGATGCACCTGGCGAGCGCCGGCCATCCACCGCCGCTGGTCATCGGGCCGCAGGGCGACGCCTGGTTCGCCGAGGGCCCCGCCAGCCCCCCGCTCGGCGTGGTTCGGTTCCCGGTCTACGAAGAGTCGACGATTTCACTGCAACCTGGCGCGACGGTCGTCCTCTACAGCGACGGCCTGATCGAGCGTCCCGGCGTTTCCCTGGACGAGGGTCTCGATTGGCTCCGCAACTTCGCCGCCGGCATCTCCGGCGGCCTCGATGATTTCTGCTCCACGCTACTGCGGGCCTCCTTTCACGAGACGTCCCAGGCCGACGACGTCGCGTTGCTCGCCGTTCGCCTCGAGTCGGTCGAGCCGGAGGGAATGGAGCTCGCTCTCTCGGCCGAGCCGGAATCGCTGGTCTACATGCGTCGAGTCCTGGGCCGATGGCTGCGGGTGGCGGGCGCTGACGACGCCGAGACATACGAGATCCTCGTCGCCTGCGGAGAGGCATGCGCGAACGCCGTCGCTCACGCCTACCAGGCCGGGGAGGCCTCCTCCTATGTCGTTGAAGCGCGCCGCCGCGACGGCGCGATCGAGCTCGAGATCCGCGATTTCGGATGCTGGCGAGCACCGCGCGTGGGTTCGCAGGGCCGAGGGCTGAGGCTGATCTCACAACTCGTCGACGAGCTCGAGATCGACCGCACGGCGACCGGCACGGTGGTGCACATGCGGCGGGCGGTGAGGGCGCCCGATTCGCCGGAGGGCGACCGGTGAGAGAGTTGACCTTCGACGTCAATCACGGCGGCGACGTGGTCGTCGCCCGGATCGACGGGGAGATCGACTCCTCCAACGCCTCCGAGCTACGACGCGCGCTCGCCGCGCGCCTCCCCAGCACGGCCAGCGCGCTTGCTCTCGATCTCTCCGGGGTCACCTACCTCGACAGCTCCGGTATCGAGCTTGTGTTCGAGCTCGGCCGCAGCCTGGCAGCACGCCGTCAATCGATCAGACTCATCGTGCCCGAGACCGCGCCGGTCCGCCGTGTGCTCGAGCTCTGCGCGGTGGAGTCCGTCGCGCCGATTTACGGCGATCTGGCGGACGTGCTCGGAGCCATCGCCGGGCCGACCGACTGAGCGCGGGCCGGCTCACGCCGGATCCCTACTCAGGGGATCCGGCGCGCCGCCGACCACGACGCTCGAAACTGCTCCATCGCCCGTGCGAGAGGGCGGGTGACGTCGCCGCCCGTGGCGAGCACCTCGCCGACGCGGTTCGAGAATGCCTGCAGGAGCAGCTGTTCACTGCGACTGATCGGCCGGCTACCTCGCGCGCCGAGCGCGATCACCCCGAGCAGCCGGCCGCCCCCCACGATCGGCGCCGCGATCAACGTGCCGCGCGAGGAGCCATCACCTTCCTGACACAACTGGGGGCGCCGCTCAAGCGCCGCTCGGCCCAGCGTCCCGTCGCCGAGCGCGACGAGCGCCGGCAGCTCGAAGCCGAGCGTCTCTGTAACCGCGACCCGGCGCAGCGAAAGGGCATCCTCCTCGGTCAGGTAAGCCCCGCCCCCGTCGACGTCGTAAAGCGTCACCAGCCCGCCGAGCATCCGCTCGAGCGCGACCGAGGTTTCGTCGCCGAAATGGTCGGGTCGCGAACGTCTCTCCGCAGGTGCGCCCACGGTGCCGGCCCCGATCTCGCCGCGCTGCAGCGCAAGCGCCACGGCGTGTGAGCGCGTCGCCGCGCCCAGCTTCGACATCGCGTTGCGAACGTGTGTTCGCACGGTCTCAGGGGAGAGGACGAGCTCAGCGGCGATCTCCGCCCCGCTCTGCCCCACGGCGAGCAGGCTCAAGACCTGGCTCTCGCGCTCGGTCAGGGACTGGCGCTTGTCCTCAGCACGGTAGGCATGAGAGTTCTTCGCCTCCATCATCGTTGCCGCTTGGTTTCCCTCGCTCGGTTCGCCTACGGGGCCGTAGCGTACTTGGCCTCCGCTTGGAGGCTGACCGCAACGGCCTTTCTGCGCATTCTCGCCCAATGACACGATCAAGCGGTTCTCGCCACGTCAGTCAACAGTCGTGAGGCTCGGCGCGATAGACATGACGCGCGGCTACTCGTGAACGAGTTTGCTGCGTTCAGGGCGTCGATTGAGCTGGAGTCATGACGGCGGCCCCGCCAGCTTCGAAGACGTCCCCGACCGACGGAGGACGTCGCGCTCGTGTGTACGACTGCCTCCCTGGCGGACGCCGCGGCGTTCTGGTGCAGGCGCTGACGACCCGTGAGAAGCAGATACTCGCGCTCATGGTCACGGGGCTGACCAACGCCCAGATCGCCGGCAAGCTGTTTCTCGCCGAAAGCACCGTCAAGAGCCATCTGTCGTCGGCCTTCAGCAAGCTCGGCGTCTCCTCTCGCTACGAGGCGGCCACCGTGATCCTCGATCCCGAGCGCGGATCCGGGTTGGGCATCCGCGAGATCCGATCCGAGCGTGTTCCGGTGTAGGGGTGAACAGAGGAGCGCAGCTCTCATCAGCAAGAAGAACGTGAAGTTCATCGGGGTGACATCGAGATGGATGTATCGGGCGTCACGGAAGCTGCGGGACGGCGGGCAACGAGATCGCGACCAAGAACCGGGCATCGAAACGGCAACGCCGCGTTGACCGCAGACAACAGGCCGAGCAGCAACGACGGTCTCGAACGGCACGCGATTGCCGCCGCCAAGCGGGGCGATTGGGATGGGATCCATTACCTCTACGTTCGCTACGCGGACGACGTCGTTGGCTACGTCCAGAGCATCGTCCGTGATCACCACGAGGCCGAGGACATCACCCAGAACGTGTTCGCGAAGCTAATCACGGCGATCGAGCGGTATGAGGAGCGTGCGGTGGCTGGCGCGTTATTTCGTTATCTGCGTGAACCGTTCGAGCTGATCAGGGCCTGAGCGATGACCTCAACGCTGCCTTGGGTAAGGCTCGCTCACCATCTGAATGAAGTACGACGCGTGGTAGTCGATCGCCTTGGCGTCGGAGTGGATCTGCAGCATCTCGACGTGCCAACGCTCTTCGGGGTCGGCGTCCTCGTCCCCCGAAAACACCGCCAGGACCGCCACGAAACGCTCGGGTTTTGCTCAGCCGAACCTGAACGCGCAGGGCGTTGCCTTAACGAACGTGAGGTTGTTGTTCGCCTTGACTAGCGCGTTCTTCAGCGCCGTCTGGGAGGAGCGGTAGGGGCTACCGCTCTTCGTCAGCCCGTGCAGCCCCAGCTCGTTGTTCGCCTCGGCCATGACTGCGTTCACGGTCGCGAACCCGGCCGCGTTGGCACTGGTTGTACCGGGCGCGTGGATCAGCGAGCGGCCGCTGACCTTGCCGTTGTGCACGTTGAGCTCCATCGCCGCGAGCTGCGCCGACAGTATGTAGGCCATGTTGGTCGTGTTCGCCTTCAGGAGCCAGTTCTTGACCTGGCTGTAATTGCCCGGGTCGAACGCGGTCCCATTGGCATTCCTCAGGTTGAGGCTCACCATCAACGCCAGGCCGTCGGCGCCGAACAGCGCCTGGCCGTTCTTGTTCGACCAGAAGCCGGTCGATCGGGCACCGCCTGCACCGACGCAGACGTTGGCGAACTTGACCGTCGCCTTGTCGCCCGCGGCAAGCGAAACCTGCACGGAGCCGCGGTTCGTGTGGAGCCAGTGGGTCTGCACGGGATGCCACTCGGTGACCCGGTGGCCGCCGGGGTGGACAGTCAAGCTCTGAGGCGTCAGGTAGGCACCGCCGTCGACTTGAACCTTCCAGCCAGCGATCGTGCTCTCGGATGCGGCGTCGAACCATCCATTTGCATTGGCGTCGTAGAAGTTCACGATGTTGAGCGTCGCGTGAGCCGGGACGTGAGCCCGGACGAAGAACGCCCCGCTGGTTTGGGAGGCCGACCCGGCATCGTTGGAGGCGGTCACCCGGCAGGTGTAGGGGCCGGGCTCGGTGGGCGTGAAGGTCTGCTCCGTGGCGCCGGCGATCGGGCGCCCCTCTCGCAGCCACTGATAGGCGAAGCTCTGCGGCGCCCTGAACAGGAACGCGCCGAGCAGGTCGGGCGCCCAGCTTCCCTGGCTACAGCTGAGCCCCTCGCCGACTCCGCTGGAGATCGCTGGAGGCTCGGTGCCCACCGGCGCACGCAGCAGCGCCGCGAAGAGCGGATTGCTCCCGCCGGGCCCGAACAGGGTCGAGGCGGTGCCGGATCCGTCCAGGTTCCCGACCCGGATCGTGCCGCCGAAGAAGCTGTCCCAGTAGATCTTGCCGGCCGCGGGGTCGATCGCCACTCCGCCCGGCGAGTTCTCGCTGCCGAACAGGGTCGAGGCGGTACCGGATGCCGTCCAGGTTCCCACCCGGACCGTGCCGGAGTTGAGGTTGGTCCAGTAGATCTTGCCGGCCGCGGGGTCGATCGCGACCCCGATCGGGTTGTCCTCGTTGGCGCCGCCGAACAGGGTCGAGGCGGTGCCGGAGCCGTCCAGGTTCCCGACCCGGACCTGGTCGGTGAACTGGTTGGTCCAGTAGATCTTGTTGGTCGCGGGGTCGATCGCGACCCCGCTCGGGCGCGCTTCCGGCCGGCTCTGTGAACAGGGTCGAGGCGGTGCCCGATCCGTCCAGGTTGCCGACGCGGATCGTGTTGGTGCTGAAGTTGGCCCAGTAGATCTTGTTCTTCGCGGGGTCGACCGCCACCCCGCATAGCGAGCCCGCACCGCCGTCGAACAGGGTCGAGGCGGTACCGGATGCCGTCCAGGTTCGCCGACCCGGATCCCGTTGGAGCCGAAATTGGCCCAGTAGATCTTGCCGGCCGCGGGGTCGATCGCCACCCCGCAGGGACCGCCCTCGCTGCCGAACAGGGTCGAGGCGGTACCGGAGCCGTCCAGGTTCGCCTCCCGGATCGTGCCGCCGACTCGGCGCCCCAGTAGATACTGTCCGCGGCGCTCGCGGTCGCGGGCAGCAGCAGAGCGAGCGACACTGCGAAGAGACCCGCCCTGCGGAAATACGTCAAACCCCGAGCGTGCGTCGCTTCCATGCCCTGCTAACGATGATGAGCCCGTCCAGCTTCCGCGGGCGCTCCGCCAGGGCTGCGTCCAGCGTCGGGGCCCTGAGGCGGCTATTCGAGGTCTCAATCCCGAAGGATGGCCGCGCCGCGATCACTCCGAAGCGCCGAGTGCCGGAGGGATTCATCCCCGATCTGGAGGTAACTGGCATGCCGCCCGAGTGACTAGAGGGGCAGTCTGGGATGCTTGTGCCCCGCCGTGTTCCGCTTGATCTGGCGGTAGATAGAGACAGCGAAGGCCCCCTTCGCCGCCTGGATCATGCGGGTCGCTCGCAACGCGACGCTCGATCACATGCGGGCTCGAGGACAGATCCTGGTCGAGGAGGTGCGCACGACCGAACCGTGCGACGAACGGCTTGAGTTCGAGCAGCGCCAATCTCTCAAGGAGGCGCTCGCCGGCCTGCCCGAGGAGCAACGCGAGGTGCTCGTGCTGCGACATGTGCTTGGCCTCTCGCCGCCGGAGATCGCCGAGCGGCTGGGGAAGACCGAAAGCTCAATCCACGGCTGACGGACTGCACCATCGTGGACGTGCCGCGCTCAAGGCGGCGTTGATCGAGCTCGAGTCCGTGCCTCTGACGGCCTAGGCCTACCGAGCTAGGCGTCGTCACCCGACCCCCCGCGAGCGGGAACGCGGTTGGCCGCGCGAGCGAGAACGCGGTTGGCAAGGCGGCCCGATTCGACATCCGCGAGGTAGAACAGCAGCGCGCGCTTGAGCAGTCGCTCGAGCATCGACATCCGCAATGTAGAACAGCGCCGCGTGCTCGAGCAGCCGCTCGAGCGAGATGCCCTGGCGTGAAGCTTCACTCCCCAGACGCTCCCAGAGGCCGCACCTGAGTTCGAACCCGATCTCACGGGGCGTTCCGTGCCCGCTGGGCTTGCACCACGGGGCGAGCAGCGCGCGACGGGTCGTGCGCAGCTCCGCGTCGAAGTAGGCGACGGCGCGGCCGATCAACTCGTCGAGCGCCTGACCATCGCCCCCCGCCTCTGACTCGAGGCTCTGCCACCCGAACTCGTCGAACCTGAGGGTCACCCGGTGCGCCGCGCGCGCGTGTCCTCGCCCGTCGATGGATGCGTCCAAGTTCCTTATGGGTCCTTCGTTCGTGATTGGTCCCTCGCCGGGACCGCTGCGGGCCGTCGCTCGCCGGCTATGTATTCCTGCGCCCGGCCGTTGATCTTCCCTCGCGTCCATACCCGGTCGCCCGGCACTCAAACAGAAGCTGTCGCGAGTCAAGATCATGTCCGTCGCTCCTGGGCTGCCGCATTATGGGGGGCGCTTCGATCGTCCAAGCCGGCCCCCCAGCGCTTGCCCTGCGTTGTGCCGACGACAGGCGGGTTCGCGATCGAGAGAATCCGATCGGTCCCGCCCGGATCGAACCGCGGCTCGTAAACGAGTCGGCCCACATCGGTGAGTCGCGCCCCGCACTCATCGCAACGACGGAAGTAGGTGAGGATCTTCGTTCCCCGATCGTAGGATGAGCTGATCGTATGAAAACCCTGATGCTCGCACCGCATACGAGACCAACGGCCAGCCGAAACACTGATTCGCGCGCTCCGCGGCGACTGCTACGAAAACGCGACTGCTACGAAATTCACCCTTTCGCCCGCCGCCCCGGGGCCACGCTCGAAGCCACCGGTTGGTGATGTCGAGCATCGGCTCTGGCAATTCGAGGGTATTGTGGCGGGGCGCTCGCAGGCGCGATCTCGCATGGCAGGCTTCGAGAGACTCGACACCCGGCTCGACGGTCCCATCCTCGTCCAGCCCACCGTGTTCCGGGACGAGCGCGGCTTCTTCAGCGAGACCTACCGGCGCAGCGCCTACTCGGAAGTCGGCATTCCGGACGAGTTCGTGCAGCACAACCATTCGCGCTCCGGGCGGGGAGTGGTCAGGGGGATGCACTTCCAGGTCGGCGAAGGGATGGCGAAGCTGGTCCGCTGCGGGCTCGGGGCGATTCTCGACGTGGTCGTCGATCTGCGTCGCGGCTCACCCAAGTTCGGCGAGTGGGAGGGCTTCAGGCTCGACGACGAGAACCTCCGCAGCCTCTACTGCCCGATCGGGTTCGCCCACGGGTTCTGCGTCCTCAGCGACTCCGCCGACGTCCTGTATCTGTGCTCCTCGTACTACAGCGACGAGACCGAGCGTGGGATCGCCTACGACGACGCCGACGTGGGAGTCGAGTGGCCCAAGATCGAACTGGTCCCGTCGGAGCGCGACGCGAACGCGCCGCGCCTGCGGGAGATCGAGGCCGAGCTCCCCTTCGTCTACGAAGCGCGTTCCTGAGCCGAGCTGGCCGCGGTCAGCTCGGCCTGGGCGAGGTAGTCCCGCAGCGCATCCCTCCACGGGCGCAGCTCCGGTAGGCCAAGCGCGTCGGCGCGCGGCCGGGCGAGCACCCCGTTCAGGGGGCGATCGGCGCCTCCGGGAGGCCGCGACGTGGAGACCGGCTCGATCCGCGCCTCGACCCCCGACAGCTCCATGATCGCCGTCGGTGAACTCGTGCCAGGAGCACTCGCCGGAGTTGGTCAGGTGCACGACGCCGTCGGCCCCGGCCTCGACGGCGTCGAGGAGGACCGCGGCGAGATCGGCCGTGAACGTGGGCGTCAGGCGCTGGTCGGCGACCATCCTGATGTTGCCCTGCTCGCGGGCCCGCGCGACCATGCGGGTGACGAAGTTCCCGCCCTTTGACGCGCTTCCCCGGAGGCCGTAGAGGCCGGCGGTGCGCACCACAAGCGCACCGGGACAATACGCGAGCGCCGCCGCCTCGCCGGCCAGCTTGGAGATCGCGTAGACGCTTCGCGGGCGCGGGAGGTCGTCCTCGCCGTAGGGGTCGGCCCGCGCGCCGTCGAACACGTAGTTGGTGCTCAGGTGGACGAGCCGAGCGTCGATCGCGGCGCAGCGCTCGGCGAGCCGCTTCACCGCCCGGGCGTTGACCTCGAACGCGAGGTCCTCGTTCTGTTCGCACGCGTCGACGTTGTGGTAGGCGGCGCAGTTGAATACGACCTCGGGGCGGCAGCTCGGCGACGGCGCTCTCGACCGCCGCGTCGTCGGTGACGTCGAGCTCGGCGCGAGGCGGCGCCGCCGTCTCCCAGCCGTCGGCGAGCAGCAGCTCGAGGTCGGATGCGAGCTGACCGCCGCCGCCGGTGATCATGGCCCGGCGCGGGCTCACAGCACCGATCCGAACCGATCCACGCGGGAGTTCGCCTCGTGCATCAGCGCGAACCAGCGGACCTTCTAGAGGACGGCGCCGAAGCGCTCGAATCTCGGCTCAAGCTCATGCATCAGCTCGAGCCAGCGGATGTTGTAGAAGCGCGGGTCGGTCAGCTTCGAGCGGTCGGCGAGGTCGATCGCCGTGAGCAGGTCCGACACCGCCTCGACGACCGATCGCCGGGGGTGAAGCCCAGCTTCTGCGCGAGCTTGGCGCTCGAGCATTCGTAGTCGCGCGTGAGGTTGGGCGCCGGCACCTCCTCGAGCCGGACCGCGCGCCCGAGCAGCTGGACCGAGCCCGCGACCAGCATGGCCAGCTCACGGATCTGGTAGTTCGAGTGCAGGACGTTGAAGATCTCGCCGCGTGCCAGCTCGGCGGGGGCCTCGAGCGCCGCGATCATCGCGTCGGAGACATCGCGGACGTCGACCAACGGTCGCCACATCCAGCCGCCGCCGTGGAGGAGCAGGCGCTCCTCGAGCAGTGCGTCCTTGACGAATGTGTTGACCACCAGGTCGTACCTCATGCGCGGGCTGAATCCGTACACCGTTCCGTTGCGGAGGATCACCGGGCACAGGCCATCGTCCATCAACTCGAGCAGTGCCTCCTCGCCAAACGCCTTTGACGTCGCATAGGCCCCCCTCGGCTTGAGCGCTGCGGTCTCGTCGTGCATGCCGGATGGCAGGCCGTCGTAGAGCGAGCATGACGAGGCGAACACGACGCGCTCGATGCCTCGTTCGACGCAGGCGTGGCCGAGAGCATCGGTCGCCACGGCGTTCATCTGCCAGTTCGCCTCAGGGTCGTACTCGGCGGTTGGGTCGTTCGAGAGGCCCGCCAGGTGGATCACGCCATCGACGCCATCGAGCGCCTCGGGCGGAATGTCGCGCACGTCTGCGACAACGAGCTCGATCCGCCCCGCGAACGACTCGAGCGGTTGCTCGCCCCAATAGAGGCGGTCGAGAATGCGAACGTTGTAACCGCGCTCGAGCAGCCGTCCCGTGAGCACGCTTCCGATGTAGCCCGCCCCGCCGGTGACCAGGACCGTCTGCCCTTTCGCGGGAGGATTCGGAGCCAGGCCGTTGGTACGCCCGGGCCTGCCGCCGAGGCCTCCGAGCCCGTTGGACTCGCTGCTACTGGGACCGCCGCCGTTGGAACCGCTCATGAGTGAAAAACGGTTGTCGGCCCCCGTTACTTGCTTCGTCTGTCCGCCGTCTCTGCTCGTGTGTCGGGCCCATCAGGCGTCGATCGCGCGTGGAGCATCCCGTGACGGCTGTGTGGCTCGGTCCGCGATCCCGGACCTGGGCTGGAGGTCCGCGGGGCGCACGGAGTACCGAGGCCGGCCGTGGGGCACGGCGGCGCGGCCCAGCAGCGTGCTCAAGGCGCTCCGATTGGCCACTCTGCGGGGTCGGCCCAGTTCGCCGCCGCCCGCGTAGACGGACCGGAGGAGATGGCGGAGGATGACGGCGCCCATGTAGACGGCCCGATGGAGCGGCGAGAAGTGCTTGCGCGCGTACAGGGTGCGCGTGTAGGCCTGCAGGCTCTCGATGCTCGGCTTCACCCCGGCCTTGCCCTCATGGTGGAGGATCGTCATGTCCGGCAGGTGTCGCACCTCCCACCCGGCGGTCTTGATGCGCCGGCAGAGGTCGGTCTCGTCCGAGTACATGAAGAACCGCTCGTCGAGGAACCCCGCGCTCTGGATCGCCTCGCGCCGGGCGAGCATGAACGATCCGCTCGTCCAGTCGCATGAGACCTCGCGGTCGTACGCGGCCCGATCGAGCTCGCGCTCTCCCAGCCACCCGGGCCGCCGGGGCACCCGCTCGGCCGAGAATGCGTCGCCGAGGGCGCGGAGGGCGTTGGGGAAGCGGCGGATCGTGAGGTCGAGTCGGCCTTGACCGTTGACCTGGCGCACACCGGCCAGGCCAACCGTCGGTCGAGCATCCATCGCGTGCACCAGCTCCTCGAAGGTCCCGTCGAGGACCTCGGTGTCCGGATTCAGGAACAGCACGTACCGAGCGTCGCAAGTCATCGAGGGCCTGGTTGTTCGCATGAGCGAACCCGTGATTTCTCGATCGCACGACCCGCGCCTCTGGGAACTCGCGGGCGACGAGGTCCGCGGTGCCGTCGCGTGACTCGTTGTCGACGACGACGACGTCCGCACGGACGCCTCCCAGGTGCGCGAACACGGTGCGCAGGCACGGCCGGAGCCAGATCGCCTCACTCGTTGACACGATGATGATGGCGATGTCGAAGATTCCGATGTTGAGAATCCCCATGTCGTCCACGTCAGCCCACCAACGCTGCGGACCTGGCCGCGCTTTCGCCACGCGGATGCATCGGCAGCGTCATTTCGCCTGCGTCCGGCTCGGGTGGGATGGGCGTCCGGCCTCGCGCGGCGAATGTCGCGGTGGAATGGCGTCGGTCGTGCCGGATGTTGCTCCGCCATTGCCGCCAGCGTGGCCATTCTCCGCCTTTCCGTTCCGACTCCCCCGCTGTCCGTTCTCGTCCGCCCGTTGGGACGAGGCCCCGGATGGTCGCTCGGCCGCCTTCGAGCGGTCGCCGTCGCGCTTGTGGACCAGCAGCATCCGGGCGAGGCTGGCGTCGTTGCCCGCCGCCGCCGGAGCGGCGCGGCGCGGCTCCGCCTCAGGGTCTGAGCGCCGGCTCGGAGTCACGGCGCTCTCGACGGGTGCCCGGGGCGGCCGCGGGCCGCGGGACGACCCGGGAGAGTCCGCGCGGTCGCGCTCGACGTCGCTCGGAGCCTCCCGTTCCGACGCGGCTTTCCAGGCGCGGGCGATGGCAGGGGCGATGAGTATGGTCGCGCACCCCAGCACGAAGACGAAGACCGCGACCGCCAGCGCGACCAAGTGCTGCGGGCCCCGAACCGCGTCGGTGACCTGCGGTTCTCCAAGGCCCCTGACCTCGAGCCGGTGCGAAGCGGACACGTTTTCCGTCGCCGCCCGCGAATCGAGGTACGAGCGCAGGCCCGCGACGGCCGCGCTCGCCAGCCGGCTGGCACTCGCGGGATCGGGGGCCTGGGCGTCCAGCTCGATGATCGGAAGCGGCACCCCGACCGAGTTGGTCTCGGGATGAGTCGTGAGCAGATGGACGTCACGATTGCCCGCGGCACTTGCGAGGTCCGGCGGCAAGCCGGTCCCCGGATCGACCCCGGCCAGCAGCTCATTCGGCCGCAGGCCGGCCCGCCGCGCGATCTCAGCCTTGACCTTGCCCTCCGTCATCAGGTTCGCGAGCAGGTTGGCCCGGGTGCCGAGACTGCCCGACCCCCTTGGAGAGACGTCGACGACCTGCGATTGGGGAGTGTCGACGAGGATGTGAGTGGATGCCATGCCCACGTCGTACTGGCGGCTCTCCGGAGGCACAGAGAGGCGGTAGGCGAGCATTACCCCGATGAGGATCGCCGCCACCGCGACCAGGCCGACGTACATGCGGCGCTGCCAGAGCTCACGCAGGATGGTGACTGTTGTTTCCATCCGAGGATCGGGGAAGGGGTTGTCGAGGCGGGAAGGGGGTACGTCGTCCTGCCCAGATGAACGCAGGCGCGGCGGGCTTTCTTCTGGCTCCGAGGGACAGCTCGCGGCCGGTCGCAAGTGTGGTCCCGGCACCGCCGTTGGTAGGTCGGTGTGGGGACATCGGATCATCAACTTGACCTTCCACGGCATCGGGGACCCAAAGCGGCGGCTGGAGCCGGGCGAGGAGCAGATCTGGCTCGACCCCGAGCACTTCGAGGCGATCCTCGACTCGGCCGTCGGACAGAGCGACGTCCGGATCACATTCGACGACGGCAACACATCCGACCTGGAATACGCCCTTCCGGCGCTACGCCGACGTGGCCTGAGCGCGACCTTCTTCGTGGTGGCGGGCAGGCTTGGCGTGCCGGGCTTCCTCAACGAGAGCAGCGTGCGAGAGCTCGCCGCTGCGGGGATGGACGTCGGCAGCCACGGCATGCACCACCGTCCATGGCGGCGGCTCGACGATCGCGCGCTGCGAGAGGAGCTGGTTGACGCGAAGGAACAGCTCGAAGGGGTGATCGAGCGCCCCGTCACGGAGGCAGCATGCCCGTTCGGGTCTTACGATTGTCGCGTCCTCCGGGCGCTGCAGCGGCATGGGTACCGCAGGGCCTACACGAGCGATCGCGGAACCGCGCGGCCAGGCAATTGGATCCAGGCGCGTAACACGGTGCGGCCGGCCGACGCCACGAGCATGGTCCAGCGGATCCTCTCCGAACGGGTATCCCTGTACAGCGCGGCCCGCCGGCGCCTGAAGGTCGCGGGAATGCGGTGGCCGTGAGCACTGCTCGAGCCGTCCGGGTGGCCCCGATCACCGGCGACGACGTGCGCCGGGCAGCTGAGTTTCTCCACCTCAACCTGAACGGCCGCGTGCCGGCGGACCGATGGGCGCGCGCGGTCGAGGTGCCGTGGGCGGTCCAGGCCCCGAACGCCGGCTTCATGCTCCTCGACGGCGATTCGGTGGTCGGCGTCCAGCTCGCCTTCTACTCCGAGCGAACGATCCAGGGCCGGCGTGAGCGGTTCTGCAACCTGGGCGCCTGGTGCGTGGAGCCGGCCTACCGGTTCCACAGCCTGCGGCTGCTGAAGGCGGCGCTGGCGCAGGACGGCTATCACTTCACCGACCTCTCCCCGAGCGGAAACGTAGTGGGGGTCAACGCGAGGCTGAGCTTCCGCTTCCTCGACACGACCACGGCTCTGGTCCCGAACCTCCCATGGCCCAGCTGGCCGGCCCGAGGCGTGGTCAGCTCCGATCCTGAGCTCATCGAGCGCACGCTCACCGGTCATGACCTCGAGCTGTATCGAGATCACGCCGGCACGGCCGCGGCACGGCATCTCGTCCTCATCAAGGACGATGAGTGGTGCTACGTCGTCTTCCGCAAGGATCGGCGGAAGAAGCTCACGCTCTTCGCGAGCGTGCTCTATGTGAGCAACCCGACGCTCTTCCACGAGATGGGCCGTCAATTCGCACGCCACCTGCTGATCCACCACGGTGCGGTGGCCACGTTGGCCGAAGACCGAATCGTGGGACGCCGTCCGCGGCCCTCGCTCCGACTTCGCTCGCCGCGCCGCAAGATGTTCCGCAGCCCCCGTCTGAAGCCGGCTCAGATCGATGACCTCTACAGCGAGCTGGTCTGCGTGTCGTGGTGACGTTCGCGGACCCTGGAGAGAGCGCTCCGAGGATACGCACGCAACTCCATCGGATCGTCGCCGAGTCGGCCGCCCGGCGGGGCAGCGCGCCCGCGGTGACGTTCAACGACGACACGGTGAGCTATGCCGAGCTCTGGCACGACGTGCTCACCTTCGCCGGCGGGCTCCACCGGGTCGGGCTCCAGCGCGGAGACCGGGTCGCGGTCTACCTGGACAAGCGAGTCGAAACCGTCGTGTCGCTCTTCGGCGCCTCGGCCGGCGCGGGCGCGTTCGTGCCTATCAATCCCGTGCTGCGGGCACACCAGGTCGCCCACATCCTCGAGGACAGCGGCGCTCGGGTGCTGGTCACCTCCGCGGAACGGCTCGCGCTGCTCGGCCCCGAGCTCGCTGGGTGCCCGTCGGTCGAGCACGCGGTGATCGTCGGCGGCGGGCCGGAGCCTCCTGATGACCTGCCCTGCGCGGTGCATGGCTGGGATGAGTTCAAGGACGCCGAAGCGGCTCCCGAGCCCGACCCCATCGACCTCGACATGGCGGCGATCCTCTACACCTCCGGCAGCACCGGTCAGCCAAAAGGCGTCGTGCTCTCGCACCGCAATCTCATCGTGGGCGCCGAGAGCGTGAGCGAATACCTGGGCAACCACGAGGGGGACACGCATCCTCGCCGCGCTCCCGTTCAGCTTCGACGCGGGGTTCAGCCAGTTGACGACCGCGTTCGCGGTGGGAGCCCACGTCGTCCTCGTCAACTACCTGCTGCCGGGCGACGTGGTCCGACTGTGCGCCGAGCACCGGGTCACAGGGCTCACCTGCGTCCCACCGTTATGGATTCAGCTCGCCGATCAGGAGTGGCCACCGGAGGCAACCGAGAGCATGCGCTACTTCGCCACCACGGGTGGGCGGATGCCCGAGGCGACGCTCGCCAAGCTCCGGCGGACCTTTCCCCGGTCCAAGCCATACCTGATGTATGGGCTGACCGAGGCCTTCCGCTCGACGTTCCTCGACCCTGCGGAGGTGGACCGCCGCCCGGACTCGATCGGCAAGGCGATCCCCAACGCCGAGATCCTCGTGGTTCGCGAGGACGGGTCGATCTGCGACCCGGGCGAGGAGGGTGAGCTCGTCCATCGCGGCGCGCTCGTCGCGATGGGGTACTGGAACGACCCGGAGCGCACCGCGGCGCGATTCAAGCCCGCGCCGGGAGGGGACGGCCGGATCTGCACGGCGGAGACCGCGGTCTTCTCTGGCGACCTCGTCAAGCGCGACGAGGACGGCTTCCTGTACTTCGTCGGCCGAAAGGACGAGATGATCAAGACCTCGGGGTACCGCGTGAGTCCCACGGAGATCGAGGAGGTCGCCTACGGCACCGGCCTGGTCGGCGAGGCCGTCGCCCTGGGCGTCGAGGACGAGCGCCTCGGACAGCACATCGTGCTCGCCGCCAGCCCGGTCAACGGCCGGCTCGACCCCGACGAGCTGCTCGCCCAACTCCGCCGGAAGCTCCCCCGCTACATGCTGCCCAAGCACGTCGTGGTCCGCGGCTCGCTGCCGCGGTCGCCCAACAACAAGTTCGATCGCAACCTCCTGCGACAGGAGCTGGCCACACGTTGACCGCCGACATCGCCACCGCCGTGAGCCCCGCCCGCCTGTCGGAGGTGGGCGGCACGCCGCTCAACCGTCTCGCCGAGATCGTCGGCTCGACGCCGTTCTTCGCCTACGACCGCGCACACCTCACCGAGAGGGTCGCGCTGCTGAGGTCCGCTCTGCCGCGCGGCATTGAGCTCGGATACGCCGTGAAGGCGAACCCGATGCCGGCCGTGGTCCAGCATCTGAGCGGGCTGGTCGACTCGTTCGACGTCGCCTCCGCAGGCGAGATGAAGGTGGCTCTGGACACGCCGATACCGCCTGAGCGCGTGAGCTTCGCCGGCCCCGGCAAGACCCCCGCCGAGCTTCGCCAGGCGATCGCGGCCGGCGTGACGCTGGAGATCGAGTCAGAGACCGAGGCCGCACGCGTGGCCGACATCGGTGAGCGCCTCGGAACCCGGCCTCGGGTCGCGGTGCGCATCAATCCCGATTTCCAGATCAGGGGCTCCGGCATGCGCATGGGCGGGGGCGCCCAGCAGTTCGGCGTGGACGCTGAACGAGTCCCCGCCCTCCTCGGCATGCTGGCCGACGTCGACCTCGATCTCCTCGGGTTCCACATCTTCGCCGGGTCGCAGATCCTGAACGCCGAGATCCTCTGCGCGGCGCAGAGAAAGACCGTCGCGCTCGCGCTGCGCCTGGCGGATGCCGCTCCGACTGCCATCCGCTACCTGAACATCGGCGGCGGCTTCGGGATCCCCTACTTCGAGGGCGACCGGCCGTTGGATCTCGCCGCGATCGGAGACAACCTCGCCGTCCTGATGTCGGATGCGATCGGCCCCAATCTCCCCGATGCGCGGGTCACGGTCGAGCTGGGCCGCTACGTCGTCGGGGAGTGCGGCGTGTACGTGACCCGGATCGTCGACCGTAAGGAGTCGCGCGGCAAGACCTTCCTGGTGGTCGACGGCGGCCTGCATCACCAACTGGCGGCGTCGGGGAACTTCGGCCAGGTGATTCGCCGGAACTATCCGGTGGCGATCGGCATCGGCTCGAACGAGCGCCCCACGGAGACGGTGAGCGTCGTCGGATGCCTGTGCACACCTCTCGACCTGCTAGCCGACGATGTGTCCCTCCCGAGGGCCGACGTCGGCGGCCTGGTGGTCATCTCCCAGGCCGGTGCGTACGGCCTCACGGCCAGCCCAACCGCCTTTCTGAGCCACCCATCCCCGCCGGAGGTGCTCGTCTAGTCGTGGACATCATGACCCTCGTCGTCGCGGCGGCGGTTGCGGTGGGCCTCCCCGGTCTCATCGCGTCGGCGCATCTCGGACTCGTGGCCCTGGCCTCGCTCGCGTATCGCGCTCCTCGGCCGGGATCTCACGAAGGAGTTCGATTTCTAGTGCTGATACCAGCCCACAATGAGGAGCGCGTGATCGGCCGGTGCCTCGCGGCGATCAACGCCGACCGCCGCCCCGAGGACCTCGTGCTGGTCGTTGCGGATCGATGCACCGACGCGACGGGCCAGATCGCGCGGGCCGCCGGAGCCCGGGTGCTCGAGCGCGGCCGGGCCGACGAGCCCGGTCGGGCGGCCGCGCGCCAGGCAGGCCTGGAGCACGCCCGCGGCCTCGAGTGGGATGCCGTAGTCATGGTCGATGCGGACTCCGTCGTCGCACCTGGGTTCTTCTCGGCCTGCGAGCGGACCCTCGCTTCCGGGGCCGTGGCGGCTCAGGCCCGCAGCGAGGGCAGGCCTGGGCGAACATTGGCTGACGAGGCCGCGCTCGCCGCTTTCACGCTGCAGGGCGTCACCATTCCACGTGGCCGCGACCGCCTGGGGGCGTCCGTGCGGCTGCGCGGAACGGGCATGGTGATTCGTCGTGACGTTGCGTTTGGTCGGCGGTTCCACGCGCCCGCCTCCGAGGACCTCGTCTATACCCTCGACCTGCTGCTGGAGGGGATCCGCTGCCGACACATCGACGGCGCCCGCCTGCGCTCCGAGGGGGCGGGCACCTGGAGCTCGTTCGGCGGTCAGAAAGTCCGCTACGAGGCCGGGCGGATGGCCGCTGCGCGAGCGTACCTGGTGCCGCTGTTGAGGCGTGGAATCCGTCACCTGGACGGCGCCTGCCTCGAGGCGGCATGGTTCCTGGCCACCCCGCCATTCGCCGTCGCGGTGCTCTCGCTCCTGGCCGGCCTCGCTCTCGCCGTCATCGCCGGGGCCTGGCTGCTTGCGGCGGTTCTCTGCGGGGGACTGCTCGCCATGGCCCTCGTGCTGGTGACCGGCCTGATCCAGGCGAGAGCCGGCCCGCGAACCTGGCTCGCGCTCCTGGTGGCGCCCTGGTATCTGGGATGGAAGGCCGTCGTCCAGCTGCGGGCCGCCGCAAGCGTGCTCCGCCGCGACGACTACTTCCCCCCGACCGAGCGGGCCTGAACCGGCGGTCGATCCGCCGGTGTGGCTATAGTGCTGCGCGGTCGAGGTCCTCGAGGCGCCGGCTCTTCCCCGTGGTTTGATCTCGCCGCAGGTGGGCGCAGCCGGTTAGTCGCTGCGAGCAGCACCGGGTCACGGAGTGGTGGCCCAGCACAGGCGTCGATTGATGGCGATATGGACATACCTACCAGTGCTCGTGCTCGCGCTCTTCGCGGGACCACTCCACGTGTCCGCGCTGGATCATCAGCAGCAGGCCTCGCACCCCAAGTTTCCGAACCCCTCGAACACCGGCGTGCCGCGGGACTGGAAGCCCACCAGCACCCGAACCACGGACCTGCGCGTAACGAAGCCGGGCGCCGTTGTCCAGAACGTCCTGCTCAAGAATGCCGACCTGCTCGTGGACGCGCCCAACGTCACGATCCGTAACGTCGAGCTCCTTGGCGGCTCTATCAACAACGCGCCCTCCGATCGTTGCCGCAACGGGACCGTGATCGAGAGCACCACGATCGCACCCGCACCCGGGACGAGCTCCAGCGTCGACACTGAAGGGGTCGTCAGCTACGGCGGCTACACGGCCCGCAGGGTGAAGATCTGGCGTCGCTCCGAGGGCTTCCGGGACGGTGGCTTGTCGGAGGGTTGCGGCCCGGTCCGGATCGTGAACTCGTTCGCGAAGATCGTCATCCCGAAGGGCCGCTGCGACCTTCACGCCGATGGCATCCAGGGCTACGACGGGCCGCCGCTGAGCGTCAGCAACACAACGGTTGACTTCTACGAAGCGAGTTGTGGAACCGCCCCCTTCTTCGTGCCATCAGGGCAGGGAAACACGAGGGCAAAGGTCGATCGCCTGCTCGTCATGGGGGGCGGCTACCCGTTCCGCCTCGGCGTCAAGGGTGACGTCTCGGGCCTGAAGATCGTGCAGGGTTCGTGGGACTATGGCCCGGTTGACGTCAACTGCTCAGCGCTATCGGGCTGGAACGCAAGCATCGTGCGGCTAGCCCGCGGCTACCAGATCGCTCGCACCGTCAGATCCCAGCGCTGCGGCGGAAGCGGCAGCTGATTCGTCTGGGACGGTCACGCTCGCGCATTCCGATCGTGCGGTGACAACGCCGCGGACGATTTGCTCGACCGACGCGCCCGCGTCGTCCCAGGACGTTCCGCGAACGCTGGCGGCGGCGGCGCGCGCGCCGCGCGTGCGCTCTGCGAGCGGACGCTCGATCAGCCGCGACAGCGTGTCAGCGAGCTCGTAGGGCGTCGCGGGCGCGTATGCGACCTCGGGGTTGTCCAGGACGATGCGGTTCTGCTCGGACTCATTGACCACCGGGATACACCCGGCGGCGAGCATCTCATGCGGAACGAGCGACACGTTGGTTGCCGACAGCACGAGACCTGCGATGCAGCGATTGTAGAGCCCGTTGAGCTGCTCCGGAGTGCACAGCCCATGGTCGGTGACTGAGAACGGAAGTCGCCCGACGGGGACTCCGAAGACGTGAATATCGACCTCCGGATGGCGGTCGGCCAATGCCTCGAGCGTCAATGCCGCGAGCTCGAACGCCCGCCGCGGCGTATCAGGGCGCGCGTATGCGCAGACCCCGGTCCGATCGGCGGCGCGGACGCTGCCGTCGAGGGCGTAACCCGGGTCACAGCCGAACTCGAAGGGATCTGCGGCCATCCCGTAGTCGTGCCGTAGTCGTTCTGCCAGCCACGTCCCAGCCGTGATGCCGTGGAAACCGAAGCGGTAGGTGGCCTCCGCCATCAACGCCTCGGTCCCGGCCGGATAGAACAATGGCTCGAGATCCTGGACCAGATAAAACCGCACTCCCCGCGCCGGCGACGCCAGCACGGGGTACGCGGTCTCCCAGGCCGTCGCGAAGATCGCATGCGCGTCCTCGATGCCATCCGCAAGGTCTCGCACCTCCGCGTCCACCCAAGGCCACCACGATCGGATCGTCCGTTCGTGCTGCGCCAGCGACCAGCCGTGATCGTCCTTTAGATAGAGGATGCACGAGTGCCCGGCGCGTTCAAATGCGGAAACGAGTCGAAACATCGTCGTATGGCCACCGGATCCCGGCCCCGGCGGGGCGCAGACCCATGCGATCGTAAGCGGCTCGCCCGGTTGCACGGGGAGCGAGGGGGCCATGGTCCAGCCGGAGGCGGCGATGTCCGCTACACGTCTCAAGTCGGCTTGCTCAACCGGGACGACGACGTGCCCTGCCGGTGACAGTCGCTTCGACGCACGCTCGAGCACCCGAACGAGAACACCTCGCCACCCCTCGGAGCCCAGCAATCGCCGAGTCTGGCGCAACCGGTCGAGCGCGCTGGCGTGCCTCATGATCGCCCGTTACCGACCAGGCGAGGCGGCGGCCTGCCCTCCCACACTTTCATCAGGGCCGTCTGAACCGCAAGCATGCCTCCGCACCAGAGGAAGAACAGGACGATGGCCGCGGCGAGGACTTTCACCCACGGCGTACCCCCGGCCAGCTCGCGCGCATCGACCACGGCGACCCGTTTGACCACGAAGCCCTGGCGCTTGGAAGCGTTCGCGGGCGCCGCACGAGCGTCCAGCGCCTTGACGGCCGAGTCGGCGAGGCGGACTGCCGCCCCCCGGTCCGGAGCCTGCGCCTTGAGCGAGACGAGCGGAAGCACGCCGTCGGCACTGACGGTCAGCAGGTAGGCGTCCGGTGGTATCGCGGTTGCGTCCGCTGCGGTCTCGGCCAGCGACGTCGGGACTATGGGCGCCTCCAGACTGGGATTCACCACGGCGAGCTCATCGGCGGGAATGCCCGCGTGATGCGCGATCTCCTGCCTCGCCGATTCGGTTCCGAGAAGCTCCGTGAGAATCGTTGCGCGCCAAGGAAGGCCACCGGCGCCCGCCGGGGTGGCGTCGATGACCTGCGACTGGGATTTGTCGAGCAGCACGCTGGTCGTGGCCACGCCGCTGCCGGGCGTCGCTGCTCCGACGACCGAGTAGGCGAGCAGAACCGCGAGCACCCCTCCGAGTGCCATCAGGAAACGTCGTCGCCAAAGCGCCCGCAGGGCAACGAGGATCTCCATGGTGGATCCCGGTCAGCTCCCAGCGGCGCGCTCTGAGAGCGCCGCCATCCGCCACCTCCGTCGCACCCGCGCGAGGAAGACGAGAGCCGCGTATGAGGCCGCGAACGTCAGCACGAAGGCCACGAACGCGAGCTGCCAGTCGATCCCTCCGTTGATTACTTCCCCATGGGCACGCCCCAGCTGCACCAACCGCACCCGGTCCAATGCCGGCGTCCGCTGAGAGGTGGCCAGATCCCGCAAGTAGGCTCGCAGCTCGACCACTGCGGCGTTTGCCAAGACGGTCGCGCTGTCCGCCGTCGGCGCCTCAGAGTAGATGTCGAGCATCGGCACCGTCGGGTTCGCCTGGATGTCCAGGCGGTATTGATCCGTGGACTTGAAGATGTCCGTGGCGTGCTTCTGGTCACCCGCGCCGACGAGGGCGGCTGGCTGCGTCGGGGTGAGTGGGGGTGTCACCTGGAGCGAGTTGACCGGCACGTGGGCTCGCTTCGCGATGGCCTTTCGCACTCGGCCGTTCGCCATCACGTTTCCCAGGAGAATGGCGCGCTGCGTCAGCGCCTCCAAGCTGTACGTGTCCTGGCGGAGGTCGAGGAGCGAGGACCTGGGCGTGTCGACCACCACGTGTGTCGTCCCCGTCGCCATCTCGAGCGAGCGTGAGGCGAGCCCCGGGGGAACGAGGCTGATCGCCGCAACGCTCCAGATGGCCGCGATGACGGCCAGCACCGCACTGACAGCCACGAACGGCCGCTTCCACAACGGCGCCCAAATGCGCCTCCCGAATCTCATCTGCCAGACCAACGTTGGCCACGGGCGCATATTTCCGCAGACTGGCCCGGCCGCCAGGTGCCGTCAGCGAAGCTTGCTGTTGACGAACTCCGTCAGACTCCCGAGCGTCGCGAACACGTCGGCGGTGACGTCGTCGTCCTCGACGACGATCCCGAAACGCTCCTCGAGCTCGACGACGAGCTCGAGCACCGCCAGGGAGTCGAGCTCAGGCAGGGTGCCAAGCAACGGCGTAGCTGCCTCGAGTGCATCCGCACGGTCCTCCACGCCCAGCGTCTCGATCACAACCGCCTTCACCTGGGCGACGTCGGCTGCCCCGGTCAGACGCATGTCAGACAGCACCTGAATCGCCTCTAACGGCGGATCTGTGGGTCAAGCCCGGTTTGTCCACGCCCAGTCAACGCTGCGGCACCAGCGGGTCTTGCGCGCCGAATCGACCGACCACCCGGCGAGGCTCCAACGGGACGACCGCGGGTGCGGGCGTCGTCCTCCTCGCTTTGGGACTCCAGCGCGGGGCCACCACCGCCGCGGCGAGACCGACCATGTAGAGGAATATGTACGGGACGTGTGGGAAGGACATCTCATCGAACAGGAAGGCGAGGACGATGAATGCGACGGCGATCGCCGCGCCGATCAGAGCAGGCTGGGCGGAGGTGGGGTCGCGGGAGCGGATCGATCGTCGCGTACTGACGATGACCGACACTCCGATCAGCAGGAAGCTGACCAGGCCGAAGACGCCGCCCTCGATCGTGCGGAGCAGGATCTCGGAGTCGAGGATCCGGTAGGTGTCGTGGTTGTAGCTGCCGTACCCCCGACCGAATGCGAGGTGGCTCCAGACGTCCGGGCGGATGGCGTCGTAGTCCGCCGTCCGGTCGCTCACGGTGCCAACGGCCTGCGCGTCCGAGCGCGTGAACTGGTCGACGGTGGATTTCAGCGCACCGGGTGAGAGCGCCACCACGACGATCACCAGAGCCACGCCGAGCGGCGCCAGCCTGAGCAGCTCGCGGCGCCGGAAATACGCGAGCATCAACAAGACCGCGGCAGGGGCCACGATCGCGCTCTTGCGGTTCGTCGCAAGCACCGCCGCCATGAGCAGGCAGGCAGCGAGGCCGTACAGCACCCGCCCGCGCCATTCCTTCGCATCCATGAGCCGAACCAGCGAAATCGGTAGAGCCATCGTGAGCATGGCGACGGCCTCCAGCGGGGCTTCCGTGGGTCCCTGCACCTGCAGCCTGCCGATCGAGTCGACACCTCCCGGCTGCCCGATCACGCTGAATGGTCCCGGCAGCAGATGGGCCCAGCTCCAGAACAGGTTCTGCTTGAACCGGTACTCGTAGATCATGCCCAGCGCGCAGATCACGGCGAGCACCAGCGTGTAGGTCAGGAAGGCCCGCACCTCTTCGCGCCGCACCGCGCTCGCCGTGATCACGAACAGCGACATGTAGGAGAAGAGGAGCGGAAGCTTCTTGAGCGCCAGGGGCAACTCGAGCGTCTGGTCCAGGTACGGCGCGTCCAGGACGACGCTGAGCAGGGCGAGCATCAGAAACAGCCCGAGAGCGGCGTGGATCCAGGTCAGCCGGATGCGCGGGGCGAAGCTGCTCCGCCCCACGAAGGCCAACACCCAGGCGATGGCGACCAGGGGAAGAACGAGCCGGTCGAACGACAGATCGATCGGGAAGGGCACGTTCAGCAGGAGCGTGTTGAACGGCACGAGCCAGAGAACCGCGATAAACCCGGCCAGCATCCACGGCAGCACGCGTGTGGTCCGCGGCCAGCAGTCGTCCGGCGGCACTCCCGCCTCCTCGTCGTCCTCCGCCGAGCCCGGGCCGTCCAGCGCGTCATGAGGCTTCCGGTCGCCGTTCGGCGAAGCCCCGTTCCCTCTGGAGGCCCCGTTTCCCTGGCCGTGCGGCTGCTCTCGGCCGGGTCCGCGCCGCGCCAGCCGGCGCTGGCGCCAATAGATGAGACCAGCCAGAGCTCCGCACGAGATGATGAACGCGACCAGGAACGTCAGCGCGGCGATCTCCAGCGGTGCGCGCGCATCGACGACGGTGGCGTATGCGCCTCCGATCTGACGTACCCGGGACACGTCGCCCTGGCGCACTCCCTGTTTGCCGGCAAGGTTCCGGAGGAATCCGCTCAGGCCGACAGACGACTCGTTCGCCAGGCACTCGGCCCCCCCCACCGACGGCGCCTGAGTGTAGACGTCGATGACGGGCGTCGTGGGTTGCGCCTGAACCTCCAACTGGTACGGCGCCCGCGACGCCTGGATGTCGCTCGCGCGTCGCTCACTGTCGGGCTGGAGCAGTTCGATCGGCACGTTGGCGGTGGTCCGGGCAAGGCCCGAGATCTCGGTCGGCGACACGTCGCACCGGTGCGCGATTCGGTTGAGGACCGGCGGGCTCACCAGCGTCCGCCCCAGGAGCTCGGCGTGTTGGATCGCGGTCTGCTGATCCTGGGGCATGGCGCGCTGGTAGGCGATCGATGGTGCGATCGCTCCCGCGTCGACCATCACGTGGGTCGTCGCGGTGGCGACCTGCGATCCGTCGCCCTCGCCATTGGGAGGGAATGGCCCGAGGCCGCTGTTGAACCCGGCGCAGACGAAGCCGACGAATGCACTGAATGCGGCGACGGCCACGTAGAGCCGCCGCCGGGCTGAGGCGTTGACCATCGCAAGATCAACGGGAGTCGCAGGCGCGCCCTTCCTCGCGGCTGTGGAACGAGGGACGGAAGCGGCGGCGGCGCCCTCGCGTTCCTAGTACATGACCAGTGAAACGCAGGTCGAGGCGGGGTTCACTTGATCAAGGCCGCTGTCGTCGGGCTCGGCAAGATGGGCCTGTCGCATCTGGCGGTTCTCAACGCCCATCCGGAGGTCGACGTCGCCGCCGTCTGCGACTCCTCGCGTCAGGTGCTCCGCGTGCTCGGCAAGTACACCGGGGTGACCACGTATCGCGACTACGAGTCGATGCTCGGCGATCTCGACCTCGATGCGGTGCTGATCGCGACGCCCTCGCGAGCGCACGCGGGAATGGTCCGCTCCGCGCTCGAGCGGGACCTGCACGTCTTCTGCGAGAAGCCCCTGACGCTGAGCCTCGAGGACACCGAGGATCTTGTCGCGCTCGCGAGCGAGCGGGGCCTGGTCACCCAGGTCGGCTACCACAACCGCTTCGTCGGTGCCTTCCGCGAGCTCAAGAGGCTGCTCGACGCAGGAGCCATCGGGCCCATCACCCACGTCCTCGGCGAGGCGTACGGCCCGGTGGTGCTGAGAGCGAAGGGCGGCACCTGGCGCAGCCGGAAGGTCGAGGGCGGAGGGAGCCTGCACGACTACGCGGCGCATCCCATCGACCTCCTCAACTGGTACCGAGGCGAGCCGGCCGGAGTGGGAGCCACGATCCTCGCGCCGATCTTCTCGCGCGAGATCGACGACGAGGTCTTCAGCACCCTGTTCTACCGCGACGGATCGACAGGGCGAATCGCCGTGAACTGGTCCGACGAGTCCTACCGCAAGATGACCACTCGCGTCACCGTCTGGGGGACGGCGGGCCGCATCTACGCCGATCGGCAGGAGTGCCAGGCCTATCTGCGGGACACGGCCGCTATCCCTGCCGGATATGAGCAGGGCTGGAACGTGCGCTACGCGACGGAGCTCACAGATCCCGTGGGCTTCTACCTTCGCGGCGAGGAATACAGCGCGCAGATCGAGCACTTCGTGCAGCGCGCTCTGGCCGGGCGCGTGGAGGGCACGAACGGGTTCGACAGCGCGGCCGGCACGGACCGGGTGATCGCCATGATGCTCGCCGACGCCGAGAAGGGCCCGTCCACGAGCCCGGGCGAGCTGGAGGCGCTGCCGGCACCTCGGAGGCGCCCGCGGCGACCTGGCTTCCTCCGTCCGAAGGCCCGGACGGCCGCTCCGGTTGCCCGGCTCGGAGCCCGGGGACAGCTCTGATGGACCGCCTCGTCCTCGGCGACAACCAGTTCTTCGGCGTGAACCACATGTCCGAGGAGAAGGCGCGCACGCAGGCGATGCGCTTCCGATCGACGGATGCGATCGTCGAGGTCCTCGACTCGGCGTACGACGAGGGAATCCGGGCCTTCATGTGCACTACGCACGACCGGGTCTGGGCGATCTGCGATCACATCCGCGCGCACCCCGGCCGCTACCGCGAGTTCGCGCTCTATCCATGCATGCCGTACGCGCACAAGTACGCGAACGCGGTGACGGAGAACGGGATGCTCGGCGCCATCAAGCGGTTCCTTCCCGACGAGGGCCTCCTGGACGCGGCCAAGCGGGGTGGATCCTCGATGGCCATGAACGACATCGAGGGAATGACGACCCTGTTGATCGACGCCGAGATGAAGATGTTCGACGGGCTCGAGACCCCTGTGATCTTCCTTCAGAACGTGGTGGTCGACCTTCTGCTCGGGCTCGGGTTCAAGGATGGCTTTCGGGTGTTCGGCGAGCACGTCAAGAACCGCTACGGCGCCGAGCCCGGGTTCATCACCATGAACCTGCCCGCCCTCCTACCGGTGCTGGACGACGTGGGCATCGACAACCCGATCGTCTGCTCGAACATCAACAAGATCGGCTTTCGCATGTGCGGCGGGCAGGAGGTGTACGCAGCGGCGCTGCGCGAGCGGCGCTTCCGGGCGGTCGCGATGTCGGTCTACGCCTCGGGTGCCATCCCCGCCCGGGAGGCGATCGAGTGGGTCTGCACACGGCCCAACATCGATGCGATCGCCTTCGGGGCGTCGAGCCGGAAGAACATCAGGAGCACCCGCGAGCTCGTCTCCGAGTATTGGGGTGATGCGGCTTGACGACGCTTCTGGTGGCGTCGACCGGTGGTCACCTCAAGCAGCTCCATCGCCTGCACCGGCGGCTCTCCGGCGTGACGGGGCCCTATCGCTGGGTCACGTTCGACACCCCGCAGAGCCAGTCGTTGCTCGAGGGCGAGCAGGTCGATTTCGTGCCGTTCGTCGGCGGACGCGATCCGATCAATCTCCTGCGCAACCTGCCGATCGCGCACCGGATCCTCCGCGACCGCGAAATCGACAAGACCGTGAGCACGGGCTCCTCGGTCGCCCTCCCCTACTTCGCGGTGGCGCGGGCCCGCGGCTTGGAGTGCCACTACATCGAGAGTGCCGCGCGCGGCACGGGGCCGTCCACGACCGGTCGCATCATGGGCCGCTTGCCGGGCGTGCGGCTGTACGCACAGCACCGGCGCTGGGCCGGCGGCGGCTGGCACTACCGTGGATCGGTGTTCGATTCCTTCGAGCGGGCGGGCGCGGCCCAGGAGCCCAGCAGGATTCGGAAGGTCGTGGTCACCCTCGGCACCTACCGGGGATACGGGTTCCCTCGCCTCGTGCGTCGCCTCCTCGAGGTGATCCCGTCCGAGGCTGAGGTGCTGTGGCAGACGGGCGACACGGACACCCGGGGGCTCGGTGTCGAGGCGCACGAGGCGATACCGGACAGCGAGCTCCGGCAGGCGATCCACGAGGCGGACGTCGTGGTGGCCCACGCTGGCGTCGGCGCCGCCTTGACCACGCTCGAGACGGGAAAGTGCCCGGTGCTCGTGCCTCGCCGCCATGCCCGGGGTGAGCACGTCGACGATCATCAGATCCAGATCGCGAGCGAGCTGCGAAGGCGCGGCCTGTCGGTATCGGTCGACGCGGACGACCTCACACTGGCCGAGCTCGTGGCGGGAGCACGTGGGAGCGTGAGAACGCTCCCGGAGGACCCCCCGTTCGTCACGGTGGGCTGATCGCCCGCGCAAGAGTGGGCAGCGGGCCAACGTTTTACCCATGAGGCGATCTGTCCCGCAAGGCACCCGCTCGCGCGGGCGTCAACAGGAGGCTCCATTGCGCGTTCTCGTCACCGGTCACAACGGCTACATCGGATCCGTGCTGGCACCCGCTCTCCAGCGGGCGGGCCACGAGGTCGTCGGCCTGGACTCCGACCTGTTCGCCACCTGCACCTTCGGCGCCGACCCTCCTGAGGTCGACTCCCGGCAAATGGACGTCCGCGACGTCCAGAGCGAGGACCTGGTCGGCTTCGACGCGGTCATCCATCTCGCGGCCGTGTGCAACGACCCGGTCGGAAACCTCAACCCGGAGGCGACGTACGAGATCAATCACAAAGCCGCTGTGCGCGTGGCCGAGAAGGCCAGGGAGGCGGGTGTCTCACGCTTTCTGTTCTCGTCCTCGTGCAGCCTGTACGGGAAGGCCGGCGACGAGATGCTGGACGAGGGCGCCGAGTTCGCGCCGGTCACGCCGTACGGGCATTCGAAGGTGCTCGCGGAGCGGGACATCTCGAAGCTGGCCGGCGACGACTTCAGCCCGACATACCTGCGGAACGCGACGGCCTTCGGCGCCTCACCGCGGTTGCGTGTCGACGTGGTCGTGAACAACCTGGCCGGCTACGCCCACACCACCGGCGAGGTCCTGATTCAGAGCGACGGCACGCCGTGGCGCCCGCTGGTGCATGTCGAGGACATCGCCGGCGCGTTCCTCTCAGTCCTGCATGCGCCGCACGAGCTGGTCCACGACGAGGCGTTCAACGTCGGCGCCAGCAGCGAGAACTACCGGATCCGGGATCTGGCCGAGATCGTCGAAGAGGTTATGCCAGGCACTCGCGCATCGTTCGCGGCCGGCGGCGGCCCCGACAAGCGCTCGTATCGGGTCGATTGCTCGAAGATCGGCGCGGTGCTGCCGGACTTCCGGGTTCGGTGGACGGTCCGGCGGGGCGTTGAGCAGCTTCGGGATGCCTACGTGCGCAACGAGCTGACCCTCGACCAGTTCACCGGCACGCGGTACCTGCGCATAAACCGGGTGCGCGAGCTCCAGGAGGCCGGTCAGCTGGACGACGACCTTCGCTGGCGGCTGCCGGTGGGAGCCGGCTGAAGAGCTCCTCGCCCGAGCCGTGATCTTCACCCCCACCAGGCTCGATGGCGCTTTCGTGATCGACGTGGAGCGCCATCGCGACGAGCGCGGCTTCCTCGCGCGCACCTTCTGCGAGCGGGAGTTCGCGGAGCACGGCGCGCCCCTCCACGTCACGCAGAGCAGCACGATCCAAAGTCCGAGGCGTCACACCCTTCGGGGCTTGCACTATCAGGAGGCGCCGCACGCCGAGATCAAGCTCGTTCGCTGCACTCGCGGCTCGATCTTTCTCGTCATGGTCGACCTCCGGCAGAACTCAGGGACTCGGCATCAGTGGCTCGGCACGGAGTTGGACGCAAACGGAGGCCGCCTCGCCTACGTCCCGGAGGGGTTCGCACAGGGCTACCAGACCCTCGAGGACGACACGGAGGTCCTCTACCAGATGTCGCAAACCTACGTTCCCGACGCCGCCAGCGGGGTGCGCTGGGACGATCCGGCGCTGGCGATCGACTGGCCGTCGGCCCCGGAGCGACTCATCTCGGAGCGTGATCGGTCGTGGCCCGACCTCCGACCTTGATGTCCGGGGCGACGTCCGAGAGTCTGCGGGCGGGCCCGCGTGCGGGCTTCGGCAGGCGCGGGAAGGGCACGCAACCCCTGACCGACGTCGCCCCGCACGAGATCGAGCGCTCGCTGAAGCGTGGCGCCATCTGGGCAATCGGATCGCAGGTCGCGGTTCAGGCGATTCGGTTCATCAGCGTCGTCGTGCTCGCCCGGCTCCTGACCCCGAGCGACTACGGGGCGGCGGCCTTTGCCATCCAGCTCGCCTCGTTCTCGATGATTCTGGGTGACCTCGGGTACGGCACCGCCCTCGTGCAGGCCAAAACGGCTTCGCAGCGATGGGCGTCGACCGCGTTTTGGTGTGCTCTCGCGGCGGGAGCGCTGGGATCGGGATTGGCCGCCCTTGGCGCTTTCCCGGTCGCGCTCGCGCTGGGCGAGCCGGAGGTGACGGCCCTCGTCATCGCCGGCGGGCTGACCCTGCTCCTCGTCGCCATCGGGGCCACCAGCAATGCGTTCCTCACGCGGTCGATGAGCTTCGGTGTCATTCAGGGTGCGACCACGGCCGCCTGGGTGTTCGCATCGGCGAGCGCCATCGTCGCCGCTGCTCTTGGAGCCGGCGCGTGGGCTCTCGTCACCCAGCAAGTGGTTCTCGCCGCGGTGACCTCCGTGCTCTTCATCCTGGCGGCCCGCTGGCACCCATCGTTTGAGTTCTCGCGGACCGCCTTTCGATCTCTGACGAGATTCGCCCTGCCACTGACGGGAGGAGCTGTCCTGTTCGTGGTCCAGGGGCTCCTGACCGTGATCCTCATCGGCGCCTTCCTCGGGATCGAGGACCTGGGGATCTGGAATCTCTCCATGGCGGTGGTGATCGTCCCGCTGTCGCTGATCGCCGCTCCTCTCTCGCGTGTGATCTATGCGGCGTTCGCGCGAATGCGCGAGAGCCCGGAGCGCGTGGCGGAGGTGTGGCTGAACGGATTCACCCTGCTTGCCGCCGTGGCACTTCCCGCGCTCTTCGGCCTCATCGCCGTGGCGCCGGACTTGATTCCCTTCGTCTTCGGATCTCAATGGGGCCCTGCGGTTCCCGTCGTTCAGATTCTGTGTGTATTTCTCATGTCGAGGACCCTGCAGACCTGGAACAACGCGGTCATGGACTCGGCCGGGAAGCCCCACGTCGCCATGCTCATCAACGCGGCGGTTCTCGTCGTCATCGCGCCCAGCCTGTGGTTCGGCAGCAAGTTTGGGATCGAAGGCGCCGCCGTGGCATTCAGCCTGGCAACGCTCGTGTTCGGCGAGTTCCCGTCGTTCGTGATCACAACCCGGGAGCTCTCCTTGAGTGGCCTCACCGTGCTCAGACGCCTACGAGGGATTGCGCTCGCCTCCGCCGCGACCTGCCTCGCCGTCGTCTTCCTCCGTCAGGCCCTCGATGCATGGTGGGACACCGGTCGAGGCGCGGGTTCTGCTCTCGGTCCTCGTCGGGGCCCTGGTGTATGTCGCGGCCCTGAGCCTCTTCGCACGAAGCATCGCTCGCGAGCTGCTCCGGATGGCCCGCAATCTCGCCGGGCCGATCCTGCGGCCCAAGACCTGAATTACGCTGGGCTCGTTGCCGCGGGCTCTACGGCTTGGCGTACTCTCGGGTCCAGTCCTGAGGCTCAGAGGCTCGCCGGTTCAGCGCCGGCTCGATCGCCCGACGTAGTCCGTCGCGGAGCCGCCGTCCCCCGAGCTGTCCGGCGACGAAACGCCACGTCCTGGGATCGATCCATAGGCGGCGGTCGCCTCGCATCTCGCTCGCCAAGCGCTTGAAAACCGCGGCGTGGCCATCGCCCGGTACGGGCGCACTCGGAAAGGTGCCCGAGACGTTCGCGCCGATATGTCCTGTCGGCGATGCGGGCCAGGCGGCGGGTTTCGCTCGCCGGGAGGTTGGCCTCGGTGAGGAAGTTCCGCCGATGCTAGATGGAGCATCCGAGGGACCGAGGGCGAGGACCGAAACCCATCGGGCGTAAACCAGCCGAGCTCGGACGAGTCCGCCTCGGCGTGAGCTCTCATCAGGGCAAGCGGCCGGTTGATGTAGGCAAAGTCCCAGCCCATCGCGATGCGCATCATCTGGGGGAAGTCATCGATGACGCCATCCGCGGGCCGCAGCCCGCCGCCGCTGACCAAGGCCGCTTTGCGGAAGTTGGCAGAGGAGAGGCACACCGTCCACCCCGATCTCATGCTCCGCTCGAGGAACTGCCGCCCCGATTCGAACAGGATCGGGTCCTTGGTGCTGACAGGCCGGGCATGGGGGACCAGGGTGTTGCCGGCAGTGTCGACGATCACGCACCCGGTGTGGACCACCCCAACGTTCGGCCGGCGCTTGAGCGTATCGACCGTCACCGCCAGATGATCGGGGTGAAGCGCATCATCGTCGCCCAAGAGGACGACGAACTCGGTCTCGGCAAGGTCGATCAGCCGGTTGAAGTTCGCGGCCCGGCCGATGTTGCGTTTCACCGGTCGGTAGACGAGCCGTGGATCGTGAAACGAAGCAACGACGCGGGCGGTGTCATCGTCGGACGCGTTGTCGGATACCACCAGGGTGAAATCGCGATAAGCTCTGCCCAAGGACGCTCGCGATCGCCTTGGCAAGCAGATGCGACCGATTTCGTGTTGGTATGCCAACGGTGACGTCGACGCACGCATCCGATCTCTTCTCAGCGCTCACGGCACTCCCTAACGTGTCGCTGCATCCGCCGGCGAGCCGCGAGTGATGGAAGGATCGACGCCGTCGACTCGGCGCAGCCAGGCTTCCCGCCAGTACGGATAACTGCGCTCGCGGACACAACCAGTGTCCGGTACTGCATTCCCCGCTGCAGACAACGCCGTCGAGGATCAAGCAGTCACTGGAGATCTCGATCATCTGTCCCGTTCGCTCGTCGATGATCCGCTCGACGCGATCCCGCACGCGATACCGGCCGCCGCAATAGGGGATCATCTCCCAGTCGAACCAGAGCCCGCGCGTCTTCCCATTCTCGTCGACGGTGCGCGTGATCTCCTCCTTCGACCGCACCTCCACGGTGTCGCCGGGCTGCAGGTCGAGGTCCCCTCGGGTCGGGAGAGTCGCAGCCTGACGGGGCAGTGGCTGCCATCCGAGAAGTCTGAGCCGCCGAAGAACCGGCCCGCTCACAGCCCGGGCCACGACGCGGAGGAGCCGTAGCAGCCCGACGTTTCCCGCCGTGAGCTCGCGAACGTACTGGCGCGGGTCGTAGTTGTTGAGGGGCTCGCTCGCGCGCAGCGGTTTCGGTCGCCTGGCAGGAGTATTTCTCCGCTGGGGCTCCACCATCCTCATCTACCACTCGCGTGGCTTGGCGGGCGAGCTCCTCGAGCCTGTCAAGTGCGTTCGGATCCCGATTCTCGAGCTCGTCGTGATTCTCGCGCTCGGACTCGGCATCGACGCGGCGCAGCCACGATTCCTTCCAGTAAAAGCAGGCATCCGGCCTGGCAGCCGCCGTGGGCTGCCCCGTCACACCGCAGGTCGTCGAGAAGAACGGTATCGCGCATCCTGAGGCTTCTCGGAGGACCACCGCTCACCGTGTCACAGATCTTCTCGGCCCGCCGCGAGACCGTGAATCGCTTGCCGGCGTGCCGAAGCATCTCCGGCATGAACGGCATCGCATCGGTCGAGGCGTCGCCGTCGAGCGTCGCAAGGATCTCCGCCGCGGTGCGAACCTCGACGACGTCTCCCGGCTTCAACATCGAATCGCCCTCTCTCAGCGCCATAGCGCTCGCGTCAGCCAACGGGCGTCTCACAAGAGGAGCCTGCTGGTACATCGCGATGATGCGCTCGGGGAGCGGCTCCAGGTCGCTCGCCCGCAGATAGTCGCGAAGCGTCGTCCCCGTGCACTCCGAGTCGATGTTGGGCGCGGCGACGCCCTCCTCCAAGTCGTCCACATTGACGGTGCGGAAGTCGATGCTGAAACGCGTGCGATTGGTTGTGTTCGGCACGGTCGAATGCAACTGCGCTGCGGAGAACACGAGCGTTCCCCCGGGAGGAGTCACGACCCGAACATCCGGCTCGAGCTCAAGCGGTTCCTGCGGGTTGCGGCTGCTTGCGCGTCTCCTTCTTGACCTGCTTGGCCGCATCCCGGCGACCGGTCCTGCTCCACTCCTCGTAGTCGTAGCCGGAAGAGCTGTTCCGCACCGCCCTGTCGAAGTACTGGGGGTGGAAGGCCATCGCGTTCTCCGACTCGACCTCGTAGACGGGAAGCCACCAGTTCAGCTGCTGGTGCGGGTGCTGAGAACCAGGTGTCCCGATGTGGGTGGAACTGGTACGCGAGGCCCGCGTTCAGGTACTGCCCATGGGCCATCGTGCGAAGCCGCGGAACGTCGAAGTACGTCTCCTCGAGGTTGCAGCCAACGCTCGGACAGCATCATCGCGATCAGCTCCTTGGCTCGTGGATGATGGATGAACCTCGGCTTGAGCTCGGCAAGGATCTGGACGTATTCCTCAGGGCGCAGACTCTCCTGGGCGACCTGCGGATCCAGCGGAAAGAAGGCTGCCTCGCTCAACTCCGCCGCAAGGCGAGATAGCTTCGTTGCGTGCTCACTCGCCGAGAAGGCGAAGAGGTCGCCCCCGTACAGCCGATGGCGGCGGCTTTGGTCGTCGAGAGGCGCGTCGAGATAGATGGCAGGCATGATCAGTCCTCCTCGGTCGACCCGACCCCCGACTCAGCCGCGTCCCTTTCTTTCTCCTATGTAACGGATTCGGGTGGGCGGGCCTTCCGAGCGGGCCGGCATCACGGGGAGCCGCGCCGCCCGCTGCCTAACCCGTACTCCGCCCCCGAAGGTCCCATCGGGCGAGCGCGAGCGCGAGCGCCACGAGCACGACCGCCGGGAGGTCCCCGGCGTCGAAGCCGTGATTGGGCAACAGCGGCACGATCACAGGGCCGTGCCACGGCTCCCGCATGAATATGGCGCAAACGGCCGCGATCAGGAGCGCGGCGGCAATCCAGGCGAGTGCTCTCTTCACGGTGTTCATCGACCCTCGCCGCGCCCATCCGATCCGACCCTGGTGGGGTTGCCGCCCTCGCATTCCGCCTCGCATCTCTGCTGTTTGGGGAGATCCCTTCCTTTGTGGTCACGACGGCGCAGTCGTCTACGTCTCATGCCGGGCTGTCCCGGCGAGGAGCGCTGCCCGTCAGCTGCGTCGCATGATCACTGCCCTCGGGCGCTCCCTTCGCCCGCCGCACGGCCTCACGGATGCGCCTGCCTCCGAGCTGCCCAACGACGAAGCGCCAGGCCACCGGGTCCAGCGCGAGCGAGCGGTCATGTCGCAGCTCCGAGCCGAGTGCCCTCAGCAGCGTCGCCGGACCATCCCCCGTGCTCGCTCGCGTGGACAGATGCAGGATGCGGTCGCGCCGGCGTGTACGTTTCGCGATCCGCGCCAGCCGCCCGATGTCTGCCTCAGGGAGCTGGGCGTCGTCGAGAAACCGGCGTCGGCGCTCGTAGAGCATGTCCGCCAGCGCGCTCGAGGATCGAAAACCGCCGGGTGTGATCGAGCCGAGCGAGGAGGATGACGCCTCGGCGTGAGACCTCATGGTGGCCAGTGGTCGATTCACATAGATGGAGCCCCAGGTGGTGGCAATCCGCATCAGCAACGGGAGGTCGTCGATCTCGCCGTCCTCCGGCCGCAGTCCGCCGGCTTCGATCAGCGCCGCCCGCCGGAAGACTGCCGATGAGAAGCACGCTGTCCACCCCCTTTTCATGCTCCGTTCCAAGAGTTCCGGCCCGGACTCGAAGACGATCGGGTGCTTGGACTTGATGAAGCGAGCTTGGTCCAGCGTGACACCCCGTGAGTCGACGACCAGGCAACCGGAGTGCGCGAGTCCAGCACTTGGCCAGCGCTGAAGGGCACCCACCGTGAGCGATAGGTGGTCTGGATGGAGCTCGTCGTCGTCACCGAGGAGCAGTAGGAACTCGGTCTCGGCCATCGCGATCAGTCGGTTCATGTTCTCGGCCCTGCCGATGTTGTGCTCGAGCGGTCGATAGACGAGGCGCGGATCGCGAAACGAAGCGACGACATCCGCGGTGTCGTCCGTTGACGCGTTGTCCGACACGATCAGAGTGAAGCGTCGGTACGTTTGCCTCAGCACGCTCTCAATCGCCGTGCCAAGCAGGCTCGACCTGTTCCAGGTGGGGATCCCCACCGTGACATCGACGCCGGAGGCGTCGTCAGGCCCTTGTAGCGTCGCCATCGGATCCGGCACCCGGCGAGAGGTCATCCCCAGGGGACGTCGACAGATCGGCGTTTCCCGCGCGCCGGAGCCATGCCTCCCGCCAGTACGGGTAGGTCGCCCGCGGACAGAACCAGTGCTTCTGACTGTGCTCCCCGCTGCACACGACGCCGTCGAGGATCAGGCAGTCGCTCGAGATCTCGATCATCTTTCCGCTTCGCTCGTCGATGAGCCGCTCGACGCGATCCAGGACGCGGTAGCGGCCTCCGCAGTACGGCTTCATCTCCCAGTCGAACCAGAGCCCACGGGTCTTGCCGTTCTCGTCCACCGTTCGTGCGATCTCCTCCTTCGACCGGACCTGCACCGTGTCGCCCGGCTGCAGGTCGAGCTCGCCCCGAGCCGGGACTGCACTGCCGTCCTGTCGGAGTGGCCGGTAGCCGGACAGCCTGAGCCAGCGACCGACCGCACTGAGGAACGCTCGCACCGCGACCCGAAGCAAATGGAGTGCCCCGACGTTTCCAGACGCAGTTCGCGAACGTACTGGCCGGGGTCCAGGCTCCTCTGTGGCTCGGTCGCGCGGAGGGCCTCAGTCGCCTGGCAACGATATAGCTGAGCGTCATCGCCCCCGCCCGCCAACGTTGTTGCAGCGCGGGCGAGCTCTTCGAGTTCAGCCAACCGGTCCCGCCCGCCATCTGCAGGCTCGGAATCCGAGTCAACCCGGCGAAGCCACGCCTCCTTCCAGTAGAGACGGCATCCGGCCTGGCACCCCCCGTGCCCCGACCCATCGCATCTCAGGTCCTCGAGGAGAACCGTGTCGCGCATTCTCCGGCTGTTCGGAGGGCCTCCGCTGACCGTGTCGCAGATCTTCTCCACCCGACGCGAGACTGTGAAGCGCTTTCCGGCGTGCCTCAGCATCTCAGGCATGAACGGCATCGCGTCCAGCGTGGCGTCGTCATCGAGCGTCGCCCGAATCTCCTCTGGAGACCGCACCTCGACCACATCTCCCGGCTTCAGCACGATGTCACCCCCTCGACCAACTCAACGCAACCCATCTCACTATCCCCACTACGAGCCGGCGCCCTGCATCATCGGGCGCACCATGACATCCGTCACCTCGGCCCTCCTCGGCAGCGTCAGTGCGCTCAAGACGACCGAAGCCACGTCCTCCGGCTGTGCGAGACGGTCGGGTAGGTAGTCCTTGCCCTCCAGCGCATGGAGCCTGGCCTGAAGCGGCGTCGCCGTCCGACCGGGATAGACGCTCACGACTCGGATCCCCTCGGGGTTCACCTCGTCCCGAAGGCTGTCGGCGATCGCTCTGAGCGCGTGCTTCGTGGCCGCGTATTGAGCGACGTTCGCGCTAGCCGTCAGCCCGGCAGTTGAGTTGATGAACACGATCTGCCCCCTGTTCGCGCGCAGAGCCGGCAGCAGGGCCTGCGTGAGAACGTAGGGGGCGCGCACGTTTGCCGCGTACTGGCCGTCAAGGTCGTCCACGGAGGCCGTTTCGAGCCTGCCCGGCAAGAAGGCCCCGGCGCTGTGGACGAGGATGTCGACGCCTCCGTGGCGCTCGAGCACGCTGGCAGCCAGGTCGTCGACCTGCTCGTCGACGACGAGGTCGGCCACGTGCGCCTCGAGCTGCCCGACCCCGGTTGCGACCGCCTCGAGCTCGCGCTGCCGGCGGGCCACCGCGAGGACCGCGCCGCCCGCCGCGGCGAGAGCGAGTGCGATCGCCCTCCCGATGCCGCTGCTCGCGCCGGTGACGACGCAGGTTTGACCCCGAAGGGCAAGGCCGGAGGTCGTGGCCGCCGCGTGCTCCGCGTCGAGTGAGCCGGCGCGAATCATCACGGACCCTCATCGCTCGGCGGGTCGGATTCGAGCAACCCCGCCTGCTCGAGCTTGTCCGCGGCCCGACGCACGAGCTCGTACCTAAGTCCCGAGCGGCCGGCGATGTCGAGCAGGGTCGAGCTGCCGTCGCCCTGGTTGAGCACCCACAGCAGCGCCCGCTCGAGGTCCGGCGCTGCGACGGCGCCGCCCGCCGACCTGTAGAGCCCTCGACGCCCGAGCTGGGGCTCACCGAACGGGCTCAGGTTGAGGCAGCGCCTGTTGCTGTCGAGAACGTCGACCAGCTGCAGGCAGGTGTCAACGGCCTGCCCAAGGGACTCGGGGCGAATCCGATCGAGCGAATCGGCCGAGGTGTGGTAGCCGTCGAACTCGCCATGGGGCGTGCGCATGAGCGTCCCCACCGGGAGGTCGAACCCGGGGGCACAGAACTGGCGCTCGTCGCCCCCCCAGGGCTCCCATGGAAGGAGCCGGTGAGGGGCGCCCGAGTCGCGAAGCACCAGCTCCATCGCCCGATCGACGGCGGTGTCACCGCGGCGGCTCCGCTTGTAGGTGAAATCTCCGGCGTCCCCGATGCACGAGACCGTGAGCCCGTGTTCGATGCGGTCGAGCCGGTCGCGGTTCTCGTGCAGCCACGCGAGCGGGCCGATCGTGCCCGGCGCGAACAGGAACCGGTAGCGTGTGGCGCGGGCGGCGCTCGAGCAGTCGCTTGGCGAGCTCGGTGGCGACGGCGATCCCCGAGAGGTTGTCGTTGGCCAGCGAGGGATGACAGACGTAGGTGGAGACCAGCACCTCCTCCTCCCTCTCGCCCTCGATCTCGAGCTCCGCGTAGGTGAGGTGGCCGGGCTCGAGAGTCGAGTCGATCACGACCTCGTAGTCGCCCGGTGGGAGCTCAAGCAGCTGGCGGTGCGAGAGGCAGAAGCCCCAGGTGCGTTCGTAGTAGGAGGTCCTGTATGGGATCACGTCCGGTCGGTCGGGCAGCGTGTGCAGCCGCTCACGCAGTTCGTCAAGTGGAAGCGTCGTCCGTACCGGCTCGCTGTAGGAAACGACGTGGAGGGTGGAGTCCCGGCAGTCCACGACCCGGGTACCGTCGGCGTCCGCGATGTACGCGTCGCGGAGATTCCACTCGTCCGGCACGATCCAGTCGAACACCCTGGTGCCGCTCGGGATCTCGATCCGCCTGAGCGGAATCTCCTCCTCGAGGACGTCGAACGTGGCCCGCACCCCGTCGCCGGTGAGGCTGCGGCATAGCGGGAATAGCCGCCGCATCAGCTCGTAGGCGTCGTCTCCGACGGGCTCCGTTCGAGGCGCCTCGCGTGTGAGAACCGCGGTCATGCGAGCACGGCCTTGCGGCAGAAGAAGGCCTCGGCGTATGAGCTCGGGGAGTTGCACTCCATGCCACGCAGACGGAGCAGGCTCGAGAACAGGTCCTCCTGGAACCAGCGCTTGGAGCGCTGGGAGCCGAAGTGGCTCATCAGGTGATCGATCTTGCGCTGTGAAAGGCGCTCGGAGAGCGGCACGAAGGCGTTCGGCACGCTCATGTCCCCGTCGTACTTCGGCACCTCGTACTCGAGAATGAGGTGATCGCGGAAGGTGTTCCAGGTCAGCTCGCAACTGAGCCGGTGGTCCTGGTGCAGGTCGGCCCGCTGGTGGGTGAGCACGACGTCGGGCGAGAGGTCAACCTTGAGCCGCTCGAAGAAGTCCTTGATCCGCTGACCCTCGTAGGGAAAGAAGCCGTCGGGGAAGTCGCAGACCACCACTTCGCTTCGCGGCACCCCGTCGAGAAGCGCCTCGGCGCTGCGCCGCGCCTCGTCGGCGCGCTCGCCTTCGCCGCTCAGCACCACCCAGTGGACCTCGGAGACCGCGGCCTCCTCGACCAGCTTCAGGATGGTGCCGGCGCAACCGATCTCGATGTCATCCGGGTGGGCACCGATGACCAGCAGACGCGCTGTCGACGCCTCCGCCGAGCCGAGCCGCAGCGGCAACATCATCCGGAGGCGTACTCGAGGTCGCGGCCGGCGACGCGGCCGGGATCCCACACCTGCCAGGGGGCGTCGCCGCTCTCGTGCAGGTTCTCGAGCCACTGCTTGTCCTTGAGCGTGTCCATCGGGGCCCAAAACCCCTCGTGTTGCTGTGCCAGCACTTGCCCGGCCGGCAGCAGTCTCTGCAGCGGCTCCCCGACGAGATCCTCGCCGGGGCCCAGTTCGTCGAGGAACTCCCTGCGCAGGATGAAGTAGCCGCCGTTGATCCAGATGTCGGAGCCCATCACGTCACGCATTGCGTGCACGCGCCCATCGGATCCCATCGAGACGATGTGGAAGCTGTAGTTCGGGCGCACGGCGAGGAAGCTCGCCAGCACGTCTTCCTCCCTGGCGCGGGCGATCATCGCGGGGAGATCGGCATCCGTGAGCGTGTCCCCGTAGTTGGCCAGGAAGAGCTCGTCGTCGGAGAGAAGGTGGCGAACGGCGCGTAGCCGCTCGCCGATCGGGGCTCGGGGGCCGGTGTCGACGAAGGTGATGTTCCAGTCGTGGATGTCGGTCTTCAGCAGGTGGACGCTCGCGCCCCCGTCGGAGAGCACGAAGTCGTTGGCCATTGCCTCGCTGTAGGTCAGGAAGAAGTGCTTAATGGCCTCGGCCTTGTAGCCGAGGCAGAGCACGAAATCGGTGAAGCCAAAATGGGCGTAGTACTTCATCACGTGCCAGAGGACCGGCCGGCTGCCGATCGGGATCATCGGTTTGGGCGCGACCTCGGACGCCTCTCGCATCCGCAGCCCCTGGCCGCCGCAGAAGATGACGACCTTCACAGGACTTCCACCTCCGGAATGGGGACGACGAAGCGCGCGCCGCATTCCCGCATGTGGGCGAGTTGGGTCACGATCTCCTCCTTCAGGTTCCATGGGAGGATCAGGATCGAAGTCGGGGCGGGCGCGCTCGAGCGCCTCTGGATGGCGAATCGGGATGTGGGTCCCGGGCAGGAACTGGCCCTGCTTGTACGGGTTTCGGTCCACCGTGAACTCGAGCAGGTCTGTGCGGATGCCGCAGTAGTTGAGCAGCGTGTTTCCCTTGCCGGGAGCGCCGTAACCCGCGATCCGTTTGCCATCGCGGCGGCACTCGATCAGAAACTCCAACAGCCTCCACTTGGTCTCCATCACGCGGGACGCGAACCCGGTGTACCCCTCGAGCCGGTCGAACCGGAGTGCGCGCTCCCGCTCGGCCAGCTCCGTCACACGCGCGCTCACGGGCTGGCCACCACCAGGTTGTCGCTGCGCGTACACGCGCAGGGAGCCTCCGTGCGTGGGCAGCTCGTCGACGTCGAACACTTCGAGGCCGTGGGCCCTGAGCACCGTCTGGGCGGTAAGGAACGAGAAGTAGGAGAAGTGCTCGTGATAGATCGTGTCGAACTGGTTGTCTGCTATCAGCCGCTCGAGGTGCGGAAACTCGATCGTGATCACGCCCTGCGGCGCCAGTACCCGCTCCATGCCGCCGACGAAGTCGTTTAGGTCCGGAACGTGCGCGAGCACGTTGTTGGCGACGAGCAGGTCTGCCTGGCGGCCCTCGGCCGCCAGGCGAGCCGCCAGCTCTCGACCGAAGAAGTCGACGACGGTCTCAATCCCACGCTCCCGCGCCGCCGCGGCCACGTTCGCGGCCGGCTCGACGCCGAGCGCTGGCACGCCCCGCTCGACGACGTGCTGGAGCAGGTAACCGTCGTTGCTGGCCAGCTCCACCACGAGGCTATCCGCATCGAGCGCAAAGCGCTCAAGTGCTGACTCAACGTAGTCGTGTGCGTGGGCGACCCAGGAATCCGAATAGGAGGAGAAATACGCGTACTCCGTGAAGATGTCCTCCGGCGCTACAAGCTCCTCGAGCTGCACAAGGAGGCAGTATTCGCAGACCCGAGCGTGCAGTGGATAGAACGGCTCCATCGTCCCCAGGCGCTCGGGGGGCACGTAGCTCTCGCACAGCGGCGACATGCCGAGGTCGACGAACGTGTGGCGCATGGGTGCCGAGCAGAAGCGGCAGCTGGGCAGGGCCGTCTCGGCCGACCGCGGATCGATCTGGTCTCGAAGCTGGACGTGCATGAAGGCTCTCGGGCCACCAACGTCGCACGAGCCGCGGTTCTCCCGTGCGGAATGCCAGAAGTTGCATCCTGCGCGGTGACGCCCCTTGTCCCATCCCCCAAGAAACGGTCGAGCAGCGACCGAACGTCGCCGGCGGTCAGGGGAGCGAGGCGCCAGAGGGTGCACGTTACCGTCGGCTCGCCGCGCTCTCGCCCTTCGCGGGAAGCGCCCCCAGGGCGACTCTTCTTGTCTGAACCGTTGACTCCTGGGGGGAAGGCGGGTTAGGATCGCCACTCCCGTCCCGCCACCGTAAGGCAACGCACTGGCTTCGATCCTTCGCCTTCTCCTCACCGCTGTCGCGATGGTCGCGCTCGCCGCGGTGCCCGCCGCCGCGAACGCCGCTGTCGACCTCGACGGATCCTTCTCCCGGGCGGTGCACAAGCAGGACTACTTCGATGGCAGTACCTGTCCTCCGAATGTGGACGGCAACGAGTGCGGGGTCATACAGCTGGCCGGGCTGGGGCCTGCCGACTTCGTCTACCTCTACGGCCCGACGTTCGAGCCGAACGGGAGGAGGGGCTGCTTCGACGTCGACGGCACGTTCACGATCTCGCTGCAGTCCGACGGCAGCACGATCTCCGGCCCGCTGACCGGCGTCCTTTGCCAACCGGGCAACTCCGGGAACGCGCCCGGCGGGACGCACTCCTACGGCAACCCGTTCTCGCAGGACGACAGCATCGAGTTCGCCGATGGGACCGGCCAGTTCGAGGGTCTGCACGGCACAGCGATCTTCCACCAGTCGTTCGCCGGGGCCCGCAACCGCGGAACGCTGACCGGCACGCTCAGCGGCTGAGCTGGCCGCCGTGCGGCCGTCACCCGGCGATCACTCCGCCGGGCGCTGGGGGATGCAGCGCGTTGTCGCTCGGTCCGCCAGGCGCGGGACGTGCCGAGCGGACGCAATCGGCTGCGCGTGGGGCCTAAGGCCGGTCGACCTGCAGCCGGTCACGGTCCTTCGCGATCGCGGCCCAGAGACCCCCGACGACGGTGCCGAGCGCGTCGTTCAACTCTGGTGCGCCTTCGGCCTTCTCGATCCGGCCGTGGACGTGGTCGACGAGCCGCCTGTAGAAGTCGAGCACCGCATCAACGTCCGGTGGCCCGGCCCGCTCGCTGACGATCGCCTCGGCCCGCTGGATCGCCTTCTCCTGCTCGGCCCGCTGGCGGTCAAGCCGCTCGACCTCCTCGAGGGCGATGTGGCGGTCGTCCTGCCCTCGTCGACGAGCTTCCAGTGCTCGGCCAGGTGACGTTCGCGCTGGCGGTCGACGTCCACGACTTGCCCGCTGCCGCTGAAGCGCCGCCTCGCGGGCCTGGCGTTCGCTGTCGCGTCCATTAGCGCGTTCGGCAAGCCAATTCCTCGACGGAGCCGACGAAGCTGTCCAGGTGGCGGAGGACGTGGCTCTCAATCAGCAGCGCCGGGATCGGCGGGGCGAGCAAAGGCCGGTGCTCCAGCGCCGATTGCGGCACACGCATGCGTCCCGCCTTTTGCCGCCGAGCGAGCATCGCCGCGCCGCATCGACGGCAGAACGCCACCCCTCGTAGGAAGTACGACTCGTCGGCCGGCGCGGCCCCCGCTTGGCGACCTTGGCCGGGTCGAGTCGCGAGAGGCTCGCCGGATCGCGCCAGTCCGCCGACGGCTCCGAGAGCGCGTCGTAGAGGCCCTTCGGGAGGGTCAGCAGATCACCTGCAAGTGGAATGGGCGGGCCGCGTTCTTGCCCGAGATCTTCATCGTTCTCACGAAAACAGCCTGGGGATTTCCGACCGACGGGGCAGTGGTGGCGAGTCCCGCGGGTGCTTCGCCCGCGTTGTTCTCTCCGATCCCCGCGACGTACGTGCACCGAGTGACGTCCCTCGAGAAGTCGACCGCGCAAGCACTGCCCGCGGGGCCACTATGGCCGGTGGCGATTGTGGAGCTCGTGCCAGGCTGCGTGGCTCGCAGCAGCGTGCAACCCTGGGCCCCCTTGCCCACGACCGCGGACAGGACGTTGTTCGCCTTTGCCGCCCTGTTCGCGATAGCCGCTCTGTCCGCGTTTTGCGCGTGGTTCGCGGAGGGCACCTGGTTCAGCGTCTTCTCGTCGATGTCGCTGCCGCTCAGCGAGTCGTTCTTGACTTTGACGCCGCTGACCGCATCGTCATGGAGCTTCTTCTTCGTCACGGCGCCGTCCCTAATGTCGCTGGTGCCAATTGTCGCGGCTGCCCAGCTGACGCCGCCGATCGCCACGAACAGCGCGATCGTCGAAACCACCAACGCCGGTGATAGCCGAAGCCGCTTCAGGTTCCTCAAGGCGAACTCCCTCTACTAGGGCCGGAGAACGGTCGATCCCCGGCGATGAACGAGTGGGCAATTTTCACCAGCGGGCTACCCGGCGGTTTGTTCCCTCCCTCCAATTGCAAGAAATCTTCCTGCGCGGGCCGGGCCTTCAAATTCGGAGGATCTCAAGAGGTCGCCCCCTCCGGCACCGCTAAGGCGAGTGCGAGTCTCCCGGTTCCGCTTTCTCGCACAAAGCGGAACTGAGGCGTCCCCTACGTGCCGGCGAGCACCATCTCGAGGTTTTCCCGGTGGACTGTCTCGTAGGGGGCGAAGTAATGGATGGCCCCCGCTTCGATTGACGGGGTAATCAGCTCCCGCAGCTCGGTATCTCGCAAGCTCGGCTCGTTTCGACAGCGCTCAAGCGCGTGGATGTATTGCTCGGTTGCGCGGATCAGATCGCTCGAATAGCCGCCTCCCGCGATGACGTCCGGATCGCCATGATTGGGCAGGATGCGATCTGGGGCGAGCTCCGAGAGCCTGCGGAGGTTGGTGAGGTGCGCATCAAAGCTCTCCGGTTCGTCGACATAGGTGATCGTGTCCTCCATCGTGTCGCCACAGAGGAGCAGCCGCCGCTCGGGCAACCAGACCACCGTCGCGTCATCGCTATGGATGTTGGTGTGGATCAACTCGAGTGACGTTTGGCCAACGGCAAGTTGCAGACGATCCTCGAAAACCCTGGTCGGCACTATCAGTGGATCGATAGCGGGCGGTCCCTCGTGCTCACCATGTTCGATCGCATTCTTGAACCGCGCGAGCAACTCGGCCGTCCGAGCGGATGCAACGACTTCGCAGTCCTGGAAGGCGGCGGTACCGGCGACGTGATCGAGGTGCCAATGGCTGAGGACGATGGTGAACTTCCCGACGCCCTGCTCTTCGAGAACCTCGCGTATGCGGCGCGCGTGCTCGACCGATACGTGCGTGTCATAGATAACCGCCTCGCCGTCAGCCACCACCGCGTAGCTCGCAATGCCGAGTGACAGCGCTCCGTCGTCCACCCAGTTTGGGCCCGCGGCGTAGCGATAACCGTCGATGCGTCCGTCATAGAAGGCGAAAACGCCTTCGGCGGGGCGAAGCACGCGCATGCGGTGCATCGCCGCGATCCTAACGAGGCCGTCGCATCAGGACCGGTTGCCATTTAGGCCCGCGCGTGCGTGCCGAGGTGCGCTCCCAACGAGAGGCGTGGGACCGCACCTACGAAAGGGATGGGGTCGAGTTCGGGCGCTTTCTCGCCTTCAGCGACGAGGTGTTCGCGATCGCAGCGACCCTCCTCGTCGTCGGGGTCGCGGTGCCGGTGCCAAAGGAGTCGGGGAGCGTCCACGAGCTCGCCGGCGCCCTCAACGGCCTCATCCCCGACTTCGTCAGCTTCCTGATCGGCCTCGCGGTGATCGGCCGCTACCGGGCCGCCCACCACCAGTTCTTCGGTCTCGTCGATCGGCTCGACGAGGGATGATGGGCCTGAACCTCGTCTACCTCGTCTTCATCGCCTTCCTGCCTTTCCCGACCGGCCTGCTCGGGCGCAACTTCGGCAATCCGCTCTCGGTGGCGATCTTCGCCGCCGTCGTAGGGGTCAATTAGCGGGCATGGAGGTCGTCCCCTTTCGCCACGTGCAGCGGAGGGGGTTGTTGACGAGGGAGATGCCCGAGGACGTCTACCGGTAGGGCACGCTTCAGTCGGCCTCGCCAGTCCTCCTCTTCGCCCTGTCGGTTCCGGTGGCGTTTGTGAGCACGCCCGCCGCCGTCGCGACCTGGTTCCTCACCGTTCCCTTCGGGCTGCTCCTCAACCGCTGGAGGCCGGAGCGCGCCGAGGAGCTCTTCGCCTAATCAGGTGTGGCCAAGTTGACCATGGCTCGGCTCGGCCGGTTTCGCCCTGGGCGTTGCCCCTTGCCGGTGGCACCTTGATCCGTCTTCGTTGCCGTCCTCTGGCACCCCAAGCGCGCTCCGGTACTTCAACAACTACAGCCTTGCCGGCCTGCGAGGAGCTGCTTAGTCGCCGTGGGTGGTGATCTGGCAGTCGGCTCGCCGAGCGGCGTCGAAGGGCAGGCCAGCCTTTCCGAACGTGAGCCCTGCTGACGGACTCGAGCCATCAGCCCTCCCCGGCCGCGGCGGAGATTCCAGCGCACCGGTTCCAATTACGTTGGATCCGGGATGAGATGCGCGCTCGGGCGCGGACAACGGCCGTTGTCCCAACAGGCGCAGATGCCCGAGCAGCAACTACAACTCGAACACACCGAGCCCCGCCCAGGCGTTCCCCTCACGCCTCGTTCGCGGGTCAGGAGGATCCGCAATCGGCTCGCCAGCCTTCCGACGCGGGCCCAGTCGGCGCAAGAGGGGATCTCCGAGGGTCGTAGGCCCGAAGCGAGCTATCGCCGGGACGCCAGGTACCGTCGGACGCTCGGGCTCGCGGACGTGGCGTCGGCGGCGACCGCTGTCCTGATCGGCGTCCCGATTCTGGGACAGGACGCTCTCAACCCCATTGCGCTGTTCGCGCTTCCGTTGGTGCTCGTGGCCGGCAAGCTCACGGGTCTCTACGAGCACGATGAGTATCTGGTGAGAAAGTCGACGCTCGACGAGGTGCCAACCCTGTTCTGGGTTGCGACGCTCTACGCGCTCTTGATCTGGCTCGCCGGTGACCTGATTGTCGAGGGTACGTTCGGCCGCGATCAAGCGGTCGGGGTCTGGGCGCTGCTCTTCGCAAGCATGCTCGCCACACGAACGCTCGCCAGGTACCTCGCCCGCACCGTATCGGTCGAGGAGAGGTGCCTGGTCATGGGTGACGCCAACACAGCGGGCTGGATCTCGCGGCGGTTCGACCAGGCGTCCGGCCTGAAGACGCGTGTGGTCGGTCGGGTGCCGCTCGAGCCCGAGCCGCCCAGCTCGAACGGGATCCCCGTGCTCGGCCGAGCCGATGCACTGGGCCCACTGCTCAAGGAACAGCAGGTCGAACGAGCGATCATCGCGCCGCGCGGCGCCGTTTCCGATGACCTTCTGAACACCATCCTGCACCTCAAGTCGCTGGGGATGAAGGTGAGCGTGCTACCCCGACTGCTCGAGGTTGTCGGCTCCTCGGTCGAGGTCGACGACGTGGACGGGATCACCCTGCTCGGGATGCGTCGCTACGGCCTCGGCCGCTACTCCCGGGCCATCAAGCGCTCGTTCGACGTTGCCGGAGCCGGTCTCGGCCTACTAGTGCTCGGGCCGCTGATGGCGACGATCGCGATCGCGATCAGGCTCGATTCGCGCGGTCCAGTCTTCTTCCGACAGCGGCGCATGGGCCAGGACGGCGTGCCGTTCGAGATGCTGAAGTTCCGCACGATGGTGGACGGCGCCGAGGTGCAGAAGTCAGCGCTCGAGGCGCGCAACCAAGCCGACGGCGGCCTGTTCAAGATCGAGGACGATCCGCGGATCACCCGAGTCGGGAGGCCGTTGCGGCGGGCCTCCCTTGATGAGCTGCCGCAGCTTTTCAACGTGCTTCGCGGCAAGATGGCTCTCGTCGGTCCGCGCCCGCTGGTGCTCGACGAGGACAGGAGGATCGAGGGCTGGCAGCGTTCGCGTCTCGAGCTCCCGCCCGGCATGACCGGTCCGTGGCAGGTGTTCGGATCGGCGCGGATCCCGCTCCAGGAGATGGTCAAGATCGACTACCTGTACGGCGCCAACTGGTCTCTTTGGCTGGACGTGAAGATTCTCTTGCGTACCGTCTCGTTCGTGCTCGAGCGCCGCGGGCTGTGACTCGCGTGGTGGCGCAACGCAGCGCGAAAGTACCGCCTTCAAGGGGCGTTGGTGAGTCGATGGCAGAGCTTGGCGCCCCATCCGCTGACGTCACAGGTGAACGGCTGTCGGTCGCCGTTTGCGTGGAGGAACGCTCCCATCGCGACCGGGTCTGTGCGGCGCTCGCAGCAGGAGGCCATGCCGTCTTCGCGCGCACCGCAACCGTCGAGGGCCTTCTCGCCTCCTGCAAGGGCAGCACTCCGGCATGCGTGGTGGTCGCCGCGGACCGGCCAGACCGTTCGGTGATGGACACCGTGCGCCTGATCCGATCGAAACTCGACGGAGCCTCGGCGGTGCTCGTCTGTCGAAGTGCGAGGGGGACCGAGGTGCGCCGGGCGGTCGGGCTCGGCGTCGACGGTGTCGTGCTGAACGATGATGCCGAGGAAGTGCTCGTTGCCGTCGTCGGGGTGGTATGCGCGGGTCAGGTGTCGGTCCCTGCGCGGACACCGCGGGGAAGTCATGGTGGAGGCGCTGACGACCCGTGAGAAGCAGGCACTCGCGCTCATGGTCACGGGTCTGACCAACGCCCAGATCGCCGGCAGGCTGTTTCTCGCCGAAAGCACCGTAAAGAGCCATCTGTCGTCGGCCTTCAGCAAGCTCGGCGTCGCATCTCGCTACGAGGCGGCCACCGTGATCCTCGATCCCGAGCGCGGATCCGGGTTGGGCATCCGCGAGATCCGATCCGATCCGACTGCGCTTCGAACTAGAGGCTGTACTCCAAATCGATGACCAATCCGTGGTAAATCTTCAAGAACACGCGGCACCCTCTTGCATTCACGCGTTCTTTGTGAGTAGCGTCACGCATCCGATGGAGGGAGCGCCATCCTCACAAGGACGTGAATTAGGAGGCGGCTCCCGATCGGGCGCGACGGGAGATCGGGAAATGAGATCGAGCACGGTAGGGAGCGAATGAATCTAACGGGAGACATGAGAGGGCAGGCCAACGGATCCCGGTCTAGTGCCCCGTCTCGCAACGGCAACGCTGCGTTGACCGCGGACAACGGGCCGAACAGCCACGACGGTCTCGAACGACACGCGATTGCCGCCGCCAAGCGGGGCGATTGGGATGGGATCCATTACCTCTACGTTCGCTATGCGGACGACGTCGTTGGCTACGTCCAGAGCATCGTCCGTGATCACCACGAGGCCGAGGACATCACCCAGAACGTGTTCGCGAAGCTAATCACGGCGATCGAGCGGTATGAGGAGCGTGCGGTCCCCTTCGCCGCCTGGATCATGCGGGTCGCTCGCAACGCGACGCTCGATCACATGCGGGCTCGACGACAGATCCCGGTCGAGGAGGTGCGCACGAGCGAACCGTGCGACGAACGCGCTTGAGTTCGAGCAGCGCCAGTCTCTCAAGGAGGCGCTCGCCGGTCTGCCCGAGGAGCAACGCGAGGTGCTCGTGCTGCGACATGTGCTTGGCCTCTCGCCGCCGGAGATCGCCGAACGGCTGGGGAAGACCGAAAGCTCAATCCACGGACTGCACCATCGTGGACGTGCCGCGCTCAAGGCGACGTTGATCGAGCTCGACGCCGCGCCGGCGAGCTCCTAGCTCCGTTTCTTGCGGTTGAGGCTCGCTCGCTAACGCCAGCTCGACTACGGCTCGTCGCCTCCCCCCGCGCGACCGAGGATGCGCTCTGCGACGCGACCGGAATCGATATCCGCAAGGTAGAAGAGCGCCGCGTGCTCGAGCAGCCGCTCGAGCGGGACACCCTGGCGTCCAGCCTCATCCTCCAGGCCCTTCCAACAGTCGCGATTGACCTCGAGTCGGATCTCGCGCTCCATTCCTCGCTCGCCGGGCTTGAACCCGGGGGCGAGCATCGCGGCTCGGCTCGCGGGCCGCTCGGCGTCGAAGTACGCCGCGGCGCGAGACAGCAGGTCGTCCAGCGTCTCACGGTCGCGCCGGGCCACCGACTCGAGGCTCTGCCACCCGAACTCGTCGAACCTGAGCGTGAACGTGCGCCTCACACGTCCGCCTCCTAGGCGGTTGCTGGGTGCGTTCGGTTTCGTCATGAGTCGATTGCCAATCCGCTGCATGCAATCACAGGCGCGTCCGAAGTCAAGGTTCGGCCCCGTTCCAGCACTGCACGTCACCCAAGCAACGGGCCGCGCAACGGCGATTCGCGCGCACAACCGCGACTTGCTACGAAATTCAGTCGCATCTGCGTTAGCGCCGGGAGCGCGAGGACGACGTGGTGCCGACCATTCGTCGGCGATAGAGGGCCGTCTGCGTGAGCTGGAGGACGAGACTCGTCGGCTGAGGGATGCGCGCACGAGCCTGGGAGATCCCTCGACGAGCCCTCGTCCTCCTCGCCAATCCGGAACGGCGGGCGGCCTCGCGCGTTTGGCCCCTCCTACCTCATTCATACCAACCGCAGACGTTCTTTGTACAGAAAGGCGCTCTCGTACAGAAGCAGGTTACGCATGAACGATTTCTCGACAAATTCCTGGACGGATGTGGATCCGGGCCCGAGCCCAAACGGCGGTCCGACGGGCAGCCTGGCGCTCATTCCCGCCCACAACGAGGCAGCCACCATCGCAGCCGCGGTTCGCGCTGTGCGCGATCAGGTGGACCGGGTGATCGTCGTGGATGATCGCTCCAGCGACGGCACCGCCCGGATCGCGCGCCGCGCGGGAGCGGAGGTCTTTGCGACCGAGGACAACTCCGACCGCAAGGCCGGAGCGCTCAACCTGGCGCTTGCCCGCTACCAGGCGGACGTGGTGCTGATCACCGACGCGGACTCGCAGGTGGCGCCCACGTTCATGGCAGTCGCCCTGGAGGTCATGCGCGACAAGGGGGTCGGTGCCGTCGGCGGGCTGTTCCACGGCGAGGGTGGCGCCGGCCTGCTCGGGGCCTTCCAACGCAACGAATACCAGCGCTATACGCGCGAGATCGGCCGGCGCCGCGACGCGGCCCGCGTCCTCACCGGCACGGGCACGGCGTTCCGAGGCGCGGCGCTGGACGAGCTGCACCGCCGCAAGGGTCGCTGGTACGACCCAGACGCGCTCACCGAGGACTTCGCGATCACCCTTGACCTGATGGACCTGGGCTGGCGCTGTGTGTCACCGCAGGGGTGCGAGGTCATCACCGAGGTCATGCCGACGTGGCGCGAGCTGTGGGTGCAGCGACTGCGTTGGCAGCGCGGCGCCCTCGAGGCGATACACAGACGGGGCCTCACTCCTGTGACCTGGCCCTATATCCGCCAGCAGCTGGCGATGTTCGTGGGGGCGTTCGCGACGGTCTGCTTCCTCACACTCAGCGCGCTCACGGTGGCATTCGGACATTTCGGGCTCACACCCTGGACCGCGCTGACCGGCCTCTTCGCATTGGAACGCTGCGTGACGGTTCGGCGTCGGGGCTGGCGGGCGACGCTGCTGGCGGCGCTCTTGATCCCCGAGATGGTCTACGACATCTTCCTTCAAGCCGTGCTCATCAGGAGTGCGCTGACCACAACGACACAGTGGTCCTAGAAACCACGATCCAAGAGATAGGAAACATGTACACGAAGGCAGGACTTGTGACTCCAGCGGCGGCCGGAGCGGGATGGGCCGGCGGGCAGCTTCCCTACACGGGCGGCGATCCAATCGGGTTGGCGCTCGTGGGGTTGGGCCTGTTGGTGGCGGGCTTCACCATCCTCTTTGCCTTGCGGGCCCTTCGCAGCCTCGTCCCAAAGAGGCGGTAGCTCGTGCCGGCCGCCCCGGACGGCGGTCGCGATCAGCCAGTGGTCCGGGGTGGCGGCAGGCCCAGGCAAATGGCCGGCGGTCCGTAATCAACGGCGTGACTTACCCTACGCGAGGGACCCTAAGCGAGGGCGATTTCTCGCTCGCTGTGGCACTCGCCCAGCTTCGGCTGACGCGCTCGACGGCGTCGCCACAGCCGTCGATTCCTTACTCTGCTCGCCGTGGACAACGGCGATCCAGTGGCCATCCTCTGCGGCGGATGCGGAACGAGGCTCCAGGAACACACGCATGCGATCCGGAAGGCGCTCGTGGAGATCGGCGGCATGCCCATCCCCTGGCACGTCATCCGCATCTGCATGGCACGGGAACTTCACGGGTTCTTGCTGCTGACCGGTTACTTGGGCGAGGCGAACGAGGAGTTCGTCTCCACGACGACGTGGCCTGACCCCGTCGAAGTCGAGTGCTTGGACACGGGGCTGGATACGCCCACAGGAGGCCGGATCTGGCTTGCGGCTGACCACCTGGCAGACGGGCCCTTGGCCCTGACGTACGCCGACTGGTGGCGGACATCGACCTCGCGGCTCTGGGTGCGTTTCATCGCGGACAGGGCGGACTCGCCACTGTGACCGTGGTCAAGCCCCGAACGCAGTTCGGTGTGACACGGCTCGCCGAGCACGACCGGGTCCTCGCATTCGAGGGGAAGCCCCGGCTCGACCATTGGGTGAACGGCGGGTTCTTCATGTTCGAGCCCGAGTTCCTGGCGTACGTCGAGCTGGGCAGCGTGCTCGAGAACGACCCGCTCCGCCGAGTGACGGTCGACCGGCAGCTGCACGCCTTCCGGCACACCGAGTTCTGGGAATGCATGTACACCCACAAGGACGCGATAACGCTCAACGACCTGTGGTCGGCTCGGCACGCGCCTTGGGCGGTGTGGGAGCGCAGTCCGGCCGCCGACGCCAGTGCCCGCTAGCGCGCTCGTCACCGGTGGCCGCGGCTTCGTCGGTGCCTGGATCTGCAGGCAGCTCCTGGAGCGGGGCGATCGGGTGATCTCGCTGGACCGCGCGGTTCGCGAGGGCCGCCCCTCGGCGCTCGAACTGCTCGGAGTCGGTGGGGAGGTCGCGGAGGTCGCGGGTGATCTGGTGGACGGGGAGCTCATCCGCACGACCGTCGCCGAGCACCAGATCGACCTGGTCTTCCACCTCGCCGCGCAGGCCCTCGTGGGATCGGCCGCAGAAGCGCCCGCGGCGATGTTCGACACGAACGTGCGCGGCACCTGGATCGTGCTGGAGGCATGCCGCGAATGCGGCGTCGAGCGCGTGGTCGTCGCCTCCTCCGACAAGGCCTACGGCGCGCATGAGGAGCTCCCGTATCGCGAGGACTTCGCTCTTCGTCCCACGGCGCCCTACGAGGCAAGCAAGGCCGCGGCCGATCTGCTGTCCCGCAGCTACTGGCCTTCCTACGGGCTTCCGGTGGCGGTGACGCGCTTCGCGAACATCTACGGAGGCGGCGACACCAACTTCTCCCGCCTCATCCCGGAGGCCGTCAGCGCGGCCATCGACGGGCGGTCCCTCGTGCTGCGCTCCGATGGGTCGCCGCAGCGGGACTTCCTCTACGTGGAGGACGCAGCCCGAGCCTACCTGGCGATCGCCGACGCGCTGGATCGCGACGAGGTGCGAGGCGAGGCCTTCAACGCCGGCGGCGGAATGCCGCACGCGGTCGGCGAGGTGGTGGAGCTGATCGCCCGCCTCGCCGACACCGACGTCGAGCTACGCATCCTCGGCACCGGCAACCCCGCCGGGGAGATCGATCGCCAGTACGCGGATCCGACCAAGATCCGAGAGTTGGTCGGCTTCGAGCCCCGGGTAGAGCTTCGCGAGGGCGTTCGCCGCACCATCGAGTGGTACAGGGAGCACCGGGAGGCACGAGCTCCGGTCGCGGCGGCGCAGAGCGCCGCGGATCGCCCGCCCATAAGTTCCTAAGACGGGCTCAGAACCTCATTCTGGCCCCACGCATGCCAGGTGACAAGCCGAATGCCTTGCCAGCGGTGGCCCGCGCGGGTAGGCTGCGATCACCTGCACCGCCCGGGAGCGGGCGATCAACAACGCGGTACGGCCACACGGGGGCTGCCCCAGCCCGCGGACGGAGCAGTCTTGAGAAGGAAACCCATTCTGGGCGCGCGGCCTCCTCGTCGGGCGCCTCGAGGACGGCGATCCCGGTGTTCGTCGGGGCCCAGGGTAGGGCCGGCCAGGATCAGCGTCCGCTCGGCGAGCAGGCCCTGAAGGCGCTCGAAATGGATACCCCCAGTTCGTGGCCATCGCAGCGCTGGTGATCGGAGTGAGCGCGGCGTTCGCGGCGAAGACCTACCCACCAAGATCCATCCGGTTGGCTTGGAACGCCGAGCAACGCCATTGTCTACGGAGACCTCTGCACTAACCCAAAGTGCCTCGATCCGCGCCTGATGCGGGAATCCAAGTGAGACCAGTTCCGGCTCGAAGGTCGTCGACCTCGATTGCTCCAGCGCCAACGGAGCCTGGGCATGTGAGAGAAACATCGGCCCGCTGCTGGCGACCCTGAAGATCGAGGTGGCAAAGGCCAAGCTCAGCCACCGCAAGATCGTCTGTCACCCGGACGCCGTGAAAGTTCACGTCTCGCCATTGAAGCTCCCCGCGGAAACCCCCTAGCGCGGGATTCCACGTCGCCAGCGACGCCGGACGTCCGAGGGGCGTCCGCCGTCTGGGTGTGGCTCTGGCTACCTCTTGCGTTGCCGCTTGCGAGAGAGGTCGCGGATCGCGTAGCCGACTCGCGCGGCGATCATCGCGTCGAGGGCCCCAAGACCGAGTACCACTGAGGTCCCGGACAAGAAGCTGGCGCGTTGGATCAAGGACGCGTGTTACCTGCTCTGGAAGCAGGGCGCGAGCGCCGTCGTGAACCTCCAGCCCCGTGACCTGCTGCACAACCCCTAACGGGATGGAGAGTGGCGGACTAAGAAGAAGCTCCACATCTAAGAAGCTCCACATCTACGCCCATCAAAGCGGGTAGCAGCCGCACATCGCCGAACCCCGCCGCGCTACTGACCGAACTACCCCGGAGCGCTATCCTTCGCCGCACCTCGCGTCCCTCGCCACAAGCGGGGGGCGGGGTCTTTTTTCTGAGGAGGGGGGTTCTGCCGCTCCGGAGTACCGCCCGCTCGAACTCGAAAAGGAAGGCTTCAGCACCCAATGGCCCGCGGAGACGTTCGAATCGCAGTGACGCTCGCTTGCGAGGAGTGCAAGCGGCGCAACTACCAGACCAACAAGTCGCGGCGGAACACGCCCGACCGCATCGAGCTGCGCAAGTACTGCCACTGGTGCGGGCGGCACACGCCTCACAAGGAAACCCGCTGAGCGGGGCTCTGCCGGAAGATGGCGAAGACCCGAGCGCAGCGAAAGGCCGAGCGGCGGGCGCGCGAGGAGCGCACCGCCAAGGAGGCCGAGCGCTCGCGCGACGACGAGTCTCGCGCGCAGGCCCGTACCCAGATGCCCGAGACCGCCGACGTGATCGAGGCCGAGCTCGCGGAGGAGGGTGCCGACCTCGACGAGCTGGTGAAGGAGGCGCCGGAGACCTACGGTGCCGGGACGGAGGAGGCGCCGAAGAAGGAGAAGCGTGGTCGGCGGCTTCGCGCGCCGGCCCCGTCGCGCGCGGACGTCGGCCAGCCCGGGGACGGTGCGGTCGCCGAGGCCCCGGCCGAGGACAAGATCAGCCGCCGCGCCCGCCGGCGCGAGGAGAAGGAGCGAGAACGCAAGCGCAAGGAGTCCGCGAAGCGCCGCGAGGCTCCCTCTCAGCCCACCGAGCGCCAGCGCGGCCGAGTCATCGGCTTCTTCATCTCCTGCTGGGCGGAGCTGAAGCGCGTCCAGTGGCCCGACCGCGAGACCCTGATTCAGGCCTCGACGGTGACCGTGATCTTCATCGCCGTAATGGCCGCCTACCTCGGAGCCCTCGACGCGCTCTTCAACTGGCTCGTCCAGCGCCTCATCTGATCCCCACCCCGAAAGTCTCGCCCACCCCTCACTGAAAGCGACTTCATTTTCATGTTTCGTTGGTACGTAATCAACACCTACTCAGGCCACGAGAACAAGGTCAAGCACAACCTCGAGCACCGCATCGAGACGATGAACCAGCGCCAGCGTGTGCGCCAGGTCGTCGTCCCCACCGAGCAGGTATCGGAGCTCAAGGACGGCCAGCGGATCGCGGTCGAGAAGCGCACCATGCCCGGCTACGTGCTGGTCAACATGGAGATGACCGACGATGCCTGGGGCCTGGTCAAGAACACCCCCGGCGTCACCGGCTTCGTCGGCTCGCGCAACAAGCCGATCCCGCTCTCCCAGCCCGAGGTCGACCGTCTGCTCCATCGCGAGACCGCCGAGCGCCCCCGCGCCCGCGCCCAGTTCACGATCGGCGAGACGGTCAAGGTCATCTCCGGCCCGCTGTCCGACTTCTCCGGCGAGATCGCCGAGATCAACGAGGACGCCGCGAAGCTCAAGGTGCTGGTCTCGATCTTCGGTCGCGAGACCCCGGTCGAGGTGGGCTACGACCAGGTGAAGAAGGTCTAGCGGCCGTTCGTCTTCAGCCCGGGCCGCACCGGAGCGGCCGACGGGTCTAACGCGCGCCCAGGGGCGACCGGGTCGCAGCGCCTGTGCCGCCGCTTGCCGCGGGCGCACAGTCAGCACGGAGCCGTGACAGGTCCGGCACGCGCGTGCGTTGATCCGTGCGCCGTGGGTGCCCACGATGGGGCCGATGGCCCAGGCGCGGGAGGAAATCCACCGTATGGGTGCATTCGAGGCCGCTCGCGCGACCACCCACCTCCCCCGCGCCGCGAGCGGGCGATCTTGAACCGTATGGGTGCATTTGAGGCCGCTCGCCATCGCCGGCGCATCGGCAGGCTCCCTGTATCCTCAGCCGCCGCATGGCGAAGAAGGTCCTCACCATGATCAAGCTCCAGATCCCGGCCGGGGCGGCGAACCCTGCTCCGCCGGTCGGCCCCGCGCTCGGCCAGCACGGGGTGAACATCATGGAGTTCTGCAAGGCGTTCAACGCGCAGACGCAGCAGGACACGGGCACGATCATCCCGGTCGAGATCACGGTCTACGAGGACCGCTCGTTCGACTTCATCACCAAGACGCCGCCGGCCGCCGTCCTGATCAAGGAGGCGATCTCGATCGAGAAGGGCTCGGGCGAGCCGAACCGCGAGAAGGTCGGCAAGATCAGCGCCGCCCAGGTCCGCCAGATCGCCGAGCGCAAGATGCCCGACCTGAACGCCAACGACCTGGACGCCGCGTCGCGGATCATCGCCGGCACCGCCCGGTCGATGGGCGTGGATGTAGAGGGGCTGGAGGAGTAGCCATGGCCCACGGCAAGCGCTACCGCGCCGCCTACGAGAAGGTCGATCGCGCCCGCCACTACGAGCCCGCAGAGGCGGTCGCCCTGATCAAGGAGACGGCGTCCACCAAGTTCGACGAGACGGTCGAGGTGCACCTGCGCCTGGGCGTCAACGTCCGCCACGCCGAGGAGCAGCTGCGCGGCACCCTCGCGCTTCCCCACGGCCTCGGCAAGGACGTCTCGGTCGCCGTGTTCGCCGACGGCGACGGCGCCCGCGCGGCCGAGGAGGCCGGCGCAGACTTCGTCGGCGCGCAGGACCTCGCCGACAAGGTCAACGAGGGCTTCACCGACTTCGACGTCGCGATCGCGACGCCCGACCTCATGGGCCCGGTCGTCTCCAAGCTGGGCCGCATCCTCGGCCCGCAGGGCAAGATGCCGAACCCCAAGGTCGGCACGGTCACCAACGACATCGCCAAGGCGGTCGGCGAGGCCAAGGCCGGCAAGGTCGAGTACCGCACCGACCGCCAGGCCGTCATCCACCTCACGATCGGCAAGGCGAGCTTCGACGAGCGCGCCCTGCTCGAGAACTACGCGGCCGTGGTCGACGAGATCGTCCGCGCCAAGCCGGCCGCCGCCAAGGGCCGCTACCTGCTCTCGATCACCATGGCAACGAGCATGGGCCCCGGAGTCCGGGTCGACGAGTCCCGCACGCGCGAGGGCGACATCCTGGCCGGCGCCCCGTCCGGCAACGGCGCGAGCGCCGACGGTGACGAGCCGGTCGCCGCCGAGGCCGACGAAGCGGCCGCTACGGGATAGGCGCGGCGCGCGACATGACCGGCATCGGGCGCCGGGGAAGGTGGCCGAAGCGGATGAGCACCGCGGCGCTTCTCGCCGTGGCGGCGATCGCCGGTCTGGGCGCCCAGACGGCCTCGGCGTCGCAGTCGGACTACCAGCGCGCCTACAAGCTGGGCCTGCGTGCCTACAAGTACGGCCTGCCGCTGCTCGCCACCCAGCAGACCTACCGCACGGCGACCAGCGTCAAGAAGCCGACGCATCGTGCCTACGCGCCGCCCAACCGCTTCAGCCAGGCCCACAAGCTCGCCAATCCCAACGCGCGGACGGTCGTCGCTCCCAACCACGACACCCTCTACTCGATCGGGTGGCTCAACCTGAAGCGCCAGCCCGTCGTGATCCACGTGCCGAAGGTGAAGGACCGCTACTACGTGTTCGAGCTGGTGGACCCGTACACCACCAACTTCCGCAACCTCGGGACCGTCAACCACACGAAGCCGGGCGACTACGCCGTCGTCCCCCGCGGTGAGCACGTGCGCCTCCCCAAGGGAGTTCACCGCATCAACGCCCCCTACGACAGGGTCTGGGTGATCGCCCGGGCTCTCGTCCGGAGCCCTGACGACGTGCCGAACGTGGTCAAGCTCGAAAAGCGCTTCAGGCTGACCCCCCTGTCCCGCTACGGGACCGGCTGGCGCCAGCGCTACGCCGCCCATCCTGAGCGGCAGCACCCCACCCACTACTCGGTGCCGACCGGCCTGCGGTACTTCGACCGCCTGGGCAGCCTGCTCGACCGCTTTCTGCCGCCCGAGCGGGACGACCCGATCCTCGCCAAGCTGGCGACCGTCGGCATCGGTCCCGGCATGGAGCCCTCAAAGGACCCGAAGCTGAACGCGGACGAGCGTCGCGGCCTGCGCAACGCGGTGGCGGACGGGCCCGACGCGATCCTGGCCGACATCCGGCAGGCCTACGCCGCGGGCTTCGTGGCGCACGACGGCTGGCTGGTCTCGAAGGCCGGGCGCTACGGCACCAACTACAAGCTGCGCGCGAGCGTGGCGCAGATCGGCCTGGGAGCCCTGACACCCGACGAGTCGATCTACCCGCTGGCGCAGGTCGACCACACGGGCCAGGACCTCACCGGCGCGAAGAGCTACGTCATGCACTTCGACCCGGGACAACTGCCCCCGGCTCGCGCCTTCTGGTCGGTGAGCCTCTACGACCTCGACGGCTTCTTCGTCCCCAACCCGATCGATCGCTACCTGATCAACGACCGCACCGACCTCCACTTCAACCACGACGGCTCGCTCGACGTCTACATCCAGCACGACGAGCCCTTGTCGCCGGTCGAGCGCCAGAACTGGCTGCCGGCGCCGACCGGCTCCTTCCGGCTGCTGATGCGGATCTACGCCGCCAAGCCCGCGGCCATCCCCGGGATCCTCGACGGCTCGGGCTGGGACCCACCGACAATCGCGCCGCACTAGCGGTGCTGGACGCCGCCGTGGTCGACAAGATCGTTCGCGCGAAGCCGGCCGCCTCCTGTCAGATCTACACCAACTCCGACCACACCGATGCAGACGGGGTTCCGAACGTCTACCTGACCCACGAGAACCCGCTCGGCGGGATCAAGAAGCTGGCCCGTCAAGTTCGCCGGGCCGGGATCCGCCGCGTACGCGGCAACGTCGCGATCGACGACCGCCTCTTCAAGGCCGAGTTCAACCCCGGGCCGGAGCCGACCCCGGTGATGATCAACGACAACGTCATCGACGTGGTGGCGAAGCCGACGTCGTCCGGCCACAGGGCCAAGGTCCGGTACCGGCCTCACGCTTCGACTCTCGACGTGAGCGCCAACGTGCGAACGGTGCCGGGCAAGCGGCCGTCGAGCGCGCTGAGCACGGTCCACGTGACCGGACAGGCACCGGGGCAGATCGAGGTTACGGGGACGGTCGCCGCGGGATCGCCTCGAATCATCCAGCCGCGGACATCACTCATCCCGCGGCGTTCGCTCGCACGGTCTTCATCCAGGCGCTGCGGCGCGCCGGGGTCCGCGTCGACGCCGCCCGCCGGGGCGCTAATCCCGCGAACCTGCTGCCTGCATCGAGCTCCTACCGCGGAAAGCGACGGGTGGCCGCTTACGTCTCGCCGCCCTACCGCGACTACGCCAGGCTGATTCTCAAGGTCAGCCACAACCTGGGTGCGAACCTTGCGGTATGCCTGCTCGCCGTGCACGCAGGCGAACAGGACTGCTCGGCCGGGTTCGGGCCGTTGAACGCGTTCCTCGAGCAAGCGGGCGTCGACGTCAGTCAGGTCGTGCTCGGCGACGGCCGGGGCGGCGAGCCCGCGGACCAGTTCACGCCGATGGCGGTCGATCAGCTGTTGCGCTACTGGATCGGACAACCGGACTTTGCCGCCTTTCGCAAGTGCCTGCCGATCCTCGGAGTCGACGGATCATTGGTGGACGACGGCGTGGACACGCCTGCTCGCGGGAAGGTGTTCGCCAAGACGGGGACTGCAATCGCGGGGAATCTGCTCAACGGCCACCTGGCGCTTCACGCGAAGGCGCTGGCCGGGTACTTCCGGGGAGCCAACGGGGGCTGGCACGTCTTTGACGTCGTCGCCAACAACGCCGGGCAAGCCCCGGATTTCCGGGGATTCATCAACGCCGCGGAAGATCTCGGCGACATCTCGGCCATCCTGTGGCGGGCGTCCAATCCTTAGCCGCGCTCCCGCGATCGGCTAACATCGCCCGTCACTTGCCCAAGACCGTCGGCGGGGCCCGCGACCAAGCGGCCCGGAAGACCGGCGCAGGTGAGGTTCGCTGCTGATGCTTCGAGCCCGCCTGCCAGCGGGCTCTTTCATTTGAGGATCGACACGTGAACAAGGAACAGAAGGCAGCAGCAGTCGAGGACATCGCCGAGCGGCTCGGCGAGGCCGAGGCGATCTTCGCGGTCGACTATCGCGGGATCAGCGTCACTGAGGCGGCCGAGCTTCGTTCCAGCCTGCGTGAGGCTGACGCCACCTTCCGCATTGTCAAGAACCGGCTCGCCAAGCGAGCCGCCGAGAAGGCCGGGACCAACGAGCTCCAGGACCTCTTGGAAGGACCGATCGCGCTGACCTTCGTCAAGGGCGACGCGGTGGTCGCCGCGAAGGCGATCGCGACGTTCGCTCGCCGCCACGACGTCCTCGAGTACCGCGGCGGGATCATGGACGGCGAGCCGCTCGACCCCGAGAAGTTCGGTGTCATCGCCCGCCTGCCCGGCCTCGACGTCCTGCACGGCCAGCTCGTCGGCGTCACCGCCAGCCCGCTGACCGGGCTCACGCGCGGGTTGGCGGCGATGATCTCCGGCCTCGCGGTAGGGCTCGGCCAGATCGCCGAGAAGGGCCTGGTCGGCGGCGAGGAGCCCGCGGCCGAGCCGGAGCCCGCGGCGAGGAGGAGCCGAGGCCGAGGAGGACTCCCAAGAACCCCAGGCCGACGCAGACCCGGACGCCCCCGGACGCGAAGCGGAGGAGGCGGACGGCGGTAATCCAGAGACTTCAGAGGAAACCGAAACCGAAGAGGCTCCTGAGGGATCCGCGAGCGAAAGCTCTGATTCCGAGGGCTCGGAAGAAGCCAAGGAGGAATAGTCAGTGGCAGCAGCAACGAAGGCGATGTCCACCGAAGAGTGGATCGAGGAGCTGAAGAACATCTCCGTGCTAGAGCTCTCGGAGCGCATCAAGGCGCTCGAGGAGGAGTTCGGGGTGTCGGCGACCGCGGTCGCCGCGGCGGCCCCGGCGGCAGCCGCGGGCGATGGCGCCGACGGCGCGGCGGAGGAGTCGACCACCATCGACGTGGTCCTCACCGCTCCCGGCGACAAGAAGATCCAGGTCATCAAGGCCGTTCGCTCGGCGACCGGGCTCGGGCTCAAGGAGGCCAAGGCTCTGGTCGACTCGGCGCCGAAGGCGATCAAGGAGGGCCTGGAGCGCGAGGAGGCCGACAAGCTGAAGGCCGACCTCGAGGAGGCCGGCGGCGAGGTCGAGCTGAAGTAGCCGATCAGCCCCAATCGAACGAGTAATGGAGCATGGGCCTGCTAGGCTTGCCTAGGCGTGCATTTCTATGGTATTTTGCAGGGTCGCGCGCCGCTTGAGCCTTGCTGCCCCGAATCTACTCGCGCAGATTCGCGTCCCACGACCATCTGAGGAGTCGCCCAGTTGGCCAGATCCAACGCTGCCCCTGTCACCCGGAGGACCTTTTCCCGTCTTGAGAACCCGCTTGAAGTCCCACACCTAATAGATATCCAGCGTCTCTCCTTCGAGCGTCTTACGAACGCGAAGGATGGACTGCTGCGGGAGACGATCGGCGACATCTCGCCGATCGAGGACTACACGGGCAATCTGGCGATTGTCTTCCAGGACTTCGCATTCGACGAGCCCACGCACTCGATCGCCGAGTGCCGTGAGAAGGACATCACCTATTCGCGCCCGCTGAACGTCAAGGTGGCGTTCCAGAACCGCGAGACGGGTGAGATCCGCGAGCAGACCGTCTTCATGGGGGACTTCCCCTGGATGACGGATCGCGGCACGTTCATCATCAACGGCACCGAGCGCGTCGTCGTGACCCAGCTCGTCCGGTCTCCCGGCGCCTACGTCATGGAGCCGAAGGATCGCGAGAAGCAGATCTTCATCGCGAACCTGATGCCGGCTCGCGGCTCGTGGCTCGAGCTCGAGATCGACAAGAAGGGCCGCGTCTACGCCCGCATCGACCGCAAACGCAAGCTCCCGGTCACCGTATTGCTTCGCGCGATGGGCTACGTCACCGACGACGAGATCCTCAAGCTCTTCGACGACTCGGTCTACATCCGCCACACGATCGAGGCGGACACCGAGCCCACGAAGACCGAGGAGGGCGCCCTGGTCGAGCTGTTCAAGAAGCAGCGGCCGGGCGAGCCGCCGTCGGTCGACGCTGCGCGGACGCTGCTCGACCAGCTGTTCTTCGACTCCAAGCGCTACGACCTCACCAGGGTGGGCCGCTACAAGCTGAACGCCCGCCTGGACCTGGACGTCGATCTCGACAACCGCGTCCTGACGCGTGACGACATCGTCGCCCTGATCAAGGAGCTGGTGGGCATCCCGAAGCTCCTCGGCATCCCCGAGGAGATCGACGAGGAGAACCCGATCAAGGACTACGCGGCGGAGGCGCAGACCTATCCCCGCGATCCCATCGTGGACCACCTCGACGAGTACGAGCACTTCGGCAACCGTCGCCTGCGCACGGTCGGCGAGCTGATCCAGGACGCGTTCCGCGTCGGGCTCTATCGCATGGAGCGCGTCGTGCGCGAGCGCCTCACCACCGAGGACTCCGACGCGATCACGCCGCAGACGATCATCAACATCCGCCCGGTCGTGGCGGCGCTGAAGGAGTTCTTCGGCTCCTCGCAACTGTCGCAGTTCATGGATCAGACGAACTCTCTCGCCGGCCTCAGGCACCGGCGCCGCCTGTCGGCGCTCGGCGCCGGCGGCCTCACGCGCGAGCGCGCTCCGATCGAGGTGCGCGACGTGCACCCGACCCACTACGGCCGGATGTGCCCGATCGAGACCCCGGAGGGCCCGAACATCGGCCTGATCGGCTCGCTGTCCTCCTACGCCCAGATCTCGGAGTTCGGTTTCGTCACGACCCCTTACCGGGTGGTCAAGGACGGGGTCGTCACCGACAAGATCGTCCACCTGGACGCCACCCAGGAGGAGGAGCAGACGATCGCTCAGGCGAACGCCGAGATCGATCCCAAGACGAAGCGCCTCAGAGGCCCGCAGGTGATGTGCCGCTCGGCCGACGGCGAGTTCGTCTCGGTTTCGCCGAAGGCGGTCGACCTGATGGACGTCTCACCGACCCAGATCTGGTCGGTGACGACGGCGCTGATCCCATTCCTCGAGCACGACGACGCCAACCGTGCCCTGATGGGCTCGAACATGCAGGCCCAGGCTGTGCCGCTGCTCAAGCCTGAGGCGCCGTTGATCGGCACCGGGATGGAGCGCCGCGTCGCGGTCGACACCGGCGACGTCGTGATCGCCGACAACGACGGCGAGGTCGCTCATGTCGACGCTGAGAAGATCGTGATCACCCACGGGTCCAAGCGCGACGAGTACGAGCTGCTCAAGTTCATGCGCTCGAACCAGGGCACGATCATCCACCAGACCCCGATCGTCTCGGTCGGCGAGAAGGTCAGGGCCGGCGACGTGCTCGCCGACGGGTCCTCCACCGCCGGTGGCGAGATCGCGCTCGGCAAGAACGTGACGGTCGCCTTCATGTCCTGGGAGGGCTACAACTTCGAGGACGCGATCATCATCTCCCGGCGCCTGTTCAAGGACGACGAGCTCACCTCGATCCACATCGAGGAGTACGAGATCGACGCCCGCACGACGAAGCTGGGCGACGAGGAGATCACTCGCGACATCCCGAACCGCTCCGAGGAGAGCCTGCGCAACCTCGATGAGCGCGGGATCGTCCGGATCGGCGCCGAGGTGTCGTCCGGCGATCTGCTGGTCGGGAAGGTCACGCCGAAGGGCGAGACCGAGCTGACCGCCGAGGAGAAGCTGATCCGCGCGATCTTCAAGGAGAAGGCGCGCGAGGTCCGCGACACCTCGCTCAAGGTCCCGCACGGCGAGGGCGGCGTCGTCATCGACGTCCTCACGTTCGACCGCGAGGCGGGCGACGACCTGCCGCCGGGCGTCAACAACCTGGTGCGCGTCTTCGTCGCGACCAAGCGGAAGATCGCCGAGGGCGACAAGCTCGCCGGCCGCCACGGGAACAAGGGCGTCATCTCGCGGATCGTCCCCGAGGAGGACATGCCCTTCATGGAGGACGGCACGCCGGTCGACGTGATCCTGAACCCGCTGGGCGTGCCGAGCCGAATGAACATCGGCCAGATCCTCGAGACGCATCTTGGGTGGGCGGCCGCCAACGGCTGGTATGACGACGGAACGCAGGCCTACAAGGAGTCCCAGGATGACGGCGGACGGGTCTTCGTCGCCACGCCGGTCTTCGACGGCGCGGCCGTCGAGGACGTGGACGAGGCCCTGGTGCGCTGGCAGGACGAGCACGCCGACCGCGGCATCGAGCTCGGGGTCGACAAGAGTCGTCGCGACGGCACGCGCTCGTTCGGGACGGCGCAGCTCTACAACGGCCGCACGGGCGAGCCCTACGAGGGCCGCGTGACCGTCGGCAACATGTACATCCTCAAGCTGCTGCACCTGGTCGACGACAAGATCCACGCTCGCTCGACCGGCCCGTACTCGCTCGTCACCCAGCAGCCGCTGGGCGGCAAGGCCCAGTTCGGCGGCCAGCGGTTCGGTGAGATGGAGGTGTGGGCGCTCGAGGCGTACGGAGCCGCCTACACGCTCCAGGAGATGCTCACCGTCAAGTCCGACGACACCGTCGGCCGCGTCAAGGCCTACGAGTCGATCGTCAAGTCGGAGAACATCCCCGAGCCGTCGGTCCCGGAGTCCTTCAAGGTCCTCTTGAAGGAGATCCAGAGCCTCGGCCTGGACGTCAACCTCGTCGCTGAGGAGGGCGCGGTGGAGATGGGCGAGGAGGACGACGAGCTCCTCCGCGCCGCGGAGGAGCTCGGGATCGACCTCTCCGGGGTTCGCGCTGAAGGTGACGGCGCCAAGGGCGCTGCCGACGAGCGCGAGGAGCAGGTCGTGGCCGAAGGAGAAGCTGGAAGCACTAACGGCGCGGGCGCCGAAGAGGAGACGAAGGTAGAGGAATGATGGACATCAACAATTTCGACGCAATCGAGATCGGACTCGCCTCCTCCAAGAAGATTCGGAGCTGGAGCCACGGCGAGGTAACCAAGCCGGAGACGATCAACTACCGGACCCTGAAGCCCGAGAAGGATGGGCTCTTCTGCGAGCGCATCTTCGGTCCCACCAAGGACTGGGAGTGCTACTGCGGCAAGTACAAGAGGGTCCGCTACAAGGGCATCGTCTGCGAGCGCTGCGGCGTCGAGGTGACCCGCTCCAAGGTGCGCCGCGAGCGTATGGGCCACATCGACCTGGCCGCGCCCGTCTCCCACATCTGGTTCTTCAAGGGCGTCCCGAGCCGCATCGGCTACCTGATCGACATGGCTCCGAAGGAGCTCGAGAAGGTCCTCTACTTCGCGGCGTCGCTCGTGACCTGGATCGACGAGGAGGCCCGCGCCAAGGACGTGGGTAAGCTCGAGAAGGAGGTCAAGAAGGTCCTCGACAGCTACGCGGCGGAGCGCGAGCAGCGCACGCAGCAGCTGAACGAGTCCATCGAGCGGCGCATCGCCTGGATCGAGGGCGAGGGCACCAAGGACAAGTTCGACGAGGAGGACGAGCTCTGGGCGGACGCCCTCGGCGTCAATCCGAAGAAGCTGGAGGACGCCGAGCGCACGAAGCTGCTCAAGGACACCCGTAAGGGGCTCGAGGGCGAGATCGCCGACACCGAGGCCTACCTCGACGACGCCGCCGAGCGGATGGAGGAAGTCTGGAAGACCTTCCAGGAGATGAAGGTCAAGGACGTCATCAACGACGAGGCCGTCTTCCGGGACCTCAAGGATCGCTTCGGCTCCTCGTTCGGCTGGGGTGAGTACTTCCGCGGCGGCATGGGCGCCGAGTGGGTGCGCGACCTGCTTGAGCAGGTCGACCTCGAGGCCGAGTGCGAGGAGCTCGAGCAGACGATCATCACCTCCAAGGGCCAGAAGCAGGCCCGGGCGGTCAAGCGGCTCAAGGTCGCATCGTCCTTCCTGCACTCCGCCAACAGGCCCGAGTGGATGGTCCTGGACTGCGTGCCGGTGATCCCGCCGGAGCTGCGCCCGATGGTGCAGCTCGACGGCGGCCGGTTCGCGACCTCGGACCTGAACGACCTCTACCGCCGCGTCATCAACCGGAACAACCGCCTCAAGCGGCTGCTGGACCTCGGCGCGCCGGAGATCATCGTCAACAACGAGAAGCGGATGCTTCAGGAGGCCGTCGACGCTCTGTTCGACAACGGCCGCCGCGGCCGGCCCGTCACCGGGCCCGGCAACCGGGCGCTGAAGTCGCTCTCCGACATGCTCAAGGGCAAGCAGGGCCGGTTCCGCCAGAACCTGCTCGGTAAGCGCGTGGACTACTCCGGGCGCTCCGTGATTGTCTCTGGCCCGAGCCTGAAGCTGCACCAGTGCGGGCTTCCGAAGCTCATGGCGCTGGAGCTCTTCAAGCCGTTCATCATGGCCCGGCTGGTCGAGCGCAAGGCCGTCCAGAACATCAAGGCGGCCAAGAAGATGGTCGACTCGATGATCCCGGAGGTCTGGGACGTGCTCGAGGAGGTCATCAAGGAGCATCCCGTGCTCCTCAACCGCGCGCCGACACTCCATCGCCTGGGCATCCAGGCGTTCGAGCCGGTGCTGGTCGAGGGCAAGGCGATCCAGATCCACCCGCTGGTCTGCCACGCGTTCAACGCCGACTTCGACGGCGACCAGATGGCCGTCCACGTTCCGCTGTCAGCCGAGGCGCAGGCCGAGGCCCGCATCCTGATGCTGTCCTCGAACAACATCCTGTCGCCCGCGCACGGCCAGCCCCTGGCGACGCCGACGCAGGACATGGTCCTGGGCCTCTACTTCCTGACCTACGCGGACCAGGACGTGGACAAGATCGACCCGAAGAAGCTGAAGAAGGCCCCCCACCCGTTCCGGACCGCCCAGGAGGCTGAGCTCGCCTACGAGAACGGCATCGTCGACCTGCACGATCTGGCTCAGTACCGGCGCACCGGGCAGGAGCACTTCCTGACGACGGTCGGGCGGATCATCTTCAACGACAAGGTGGAGCGGGCCTTTGAGGAGGCCATGGGCGACGAGTACGACCCGGAGAAGTTCGAGTACGTCAACCACAACCTGAAGAAGAACAACGTCAACACAATGGTCACCGACCTGGTCGACGCCTACGGCGCGGCGGCGGTCGCGCAGGTGCTGGACGCCTTCAAGGACCTCGGCTTCCATTACGCCTCCCAGGCCGGGATCACGATCTCCAAGAACCACATCGTCTCGCCGCCCAACAAGGAGCAGATCCTCGAGGGCTACGAGAAGCAGACGCAGGAGATCCAGTCGAACTACGAGGACGGCTACATCACCGCCGAGGAGCGCAAGGAGGCGGTCACGGACCGCTGGGACAAGGCCACCGAGGAGGTCGCGCAGGCTATGGAGGACAACCTCCACGAGCTGAACCCGATCTTCATGATGGCCAACTCCGGGGCCCGCGGGTCGTTCAAGCAGATCCGCCAGCTGGCCGGGATGCGTGGCCTCATGGCCAACCCGAAGGGCGAGATCATCGAGCGCCCGATCAAGGCCAACTTCATGGAAGGCCTGTCGGTGCTGGAGTACTTCATCTCCACACACGGCGCCCGAAAGGGCCTCGCGGACACCGCGCTGCGGACCGCCGACTCCGGCTACCTCACGCGGCGCCTGGTCGACGTCGCCCAGGACGTGATCGTCCGGGCGGAGGACTGCAAGACCAAGGAGTTCATCGAGGCTCCGCTGCGGCTCGACGACGGCAACCTCAACACCAACCTCATCGGTCGCATGGCGGCGAAGAAGTTCGGGACCAAGCGCGGTCGCGAGCTGCTCAAGCGCGGCCAGGAGATCGACCAGCCCGAGCTCGAAGCGATCGCCGAGGCATACGGCGATGAGGAGGTCACGGTGCCGGTCCGCTCAGTGCTCAAGTGCGAGCTCGAGTCGGGCGTGTGCCAGACGTGTTACGGCCGCACGATGGCCACCGGCTCGATCGTCGAGCTCGGCGACGCCGTCGGGATCATCGCCGCCCAGTCGATCGGCGAGCCCGGTACGCAGCTGACCATGCGGACGTTCCACACCGGCGGCATCGCCGGCCAGGACATCACGCAGGGTCTGCCGCGCGTCGTGGAGCTGTTCGAGGCGCGCAAGCCGAAGGGCCTCGCCCAGATGGCCAAGGCCGCCGGCAAGGTCGCGGTCGAGGAGACCGACAAGGCGCTCAAGCTGATCGTCACCGACGCCAAGGGCGAGGACGAGAGCTACTCGTTCCCGGCCCGCACGCGGCTGAATGTGAAGCACGGCGATCGCATCGAGGCCGGCACGCAGCTGAACGAGGGTTCGCTGTATCCCGCCGAGCTGCTCGAGATCCGCGGCCGGACCGAGACCGAGCTCTACCTCGTCCAGGAGGTGCAGAAGGTCTACAAGGCCCAGGGCGTCGACATCAACGACAAGCACATCGAGCTGATCGCGCGCCAGATGATGAAGAAGGTGCGGATCGACTCCAAGGGCTCGACCACGCTCCTCCCGGGCGCGCTCGAGGACCGTCACCGCCTCAAGCGGCTCAACAAGCAGGTCAAGGAGGACGGCGGCACGCCGGCCAAGGCCGAGGAGACGATCCTCGGGATCACCAAGGCCTCGCTCGCCACGGAGTCCTTCCTGTCGGCGGCCTCCTTCCAGGAGACGACCAAGGTGCTCACCGACGCCGCGCTCGAGGGCAAGCGCGACCGCCTGGTCGGCCTGAAGGAGAACGTCATCATCGGCAAGCTGATCCCGGCCGCGACCGGCCTCAAGCACTACCGGTCGCTCGAGATCGAGCCGGTGGAGCCCGCCCAGCGGCCCGAGGAGGACCTCCTGGACGAGGAGGAGCTCGCCGCAGAGCTCGGCCTGACCGAGGACGGCGACGAGGTCACGGAGCTCGAGGGCTTCGGTCCCTCCTTCGCGGACGAGCTCGAGGAGCTCGCCCAGGAGATCGAGACCTCGGACAGCGACGGGGACAAGTAGGGCCGGGCGCCCCTCTTTCTTCGGGCCGCAGCGCCACCCCGGGCCGCGTAAGGGCAAGTAGGGCAGCCCCGACGCCGGATAACTCCCCACGCGACGGGGGCACGCAACGCGCAAGGTGACTTATTCCCTCTGTGGAGGGACAATTCACCACACGGGCGCTGGCGCGCTGACGATTGTGCAGTTATCCGGCCGATTCGTTGTCGAGCGGGAAATCGAACGGCTGGCCCGACCGCGCGGAGTTGCGGGGCGCGACCAGCTGATCGCGGCCGGGATCGCCGCGCGAGCCATAGACAGTCGAGTGGAAGCGGGATGGCTGCGGCCGATTCACCGCGGCGTGTACGCGGTGGGCCCCGTCAAATCCGATGAGGCACCGGAGATGGCCGCCGTACTTGCATGCGGAGAGCGGGCCGTATTAAGTCACCGGAGCGCCGGCGCACTCTGGCGCGTGATCCCGCGGCAGCGCCACGGCCCCCTAGAGGTGACCGTCAGTGCTTCTCACGCGCCCCGTCGACGGGGTATCCGCGTTCACAGAAGCCCGCTCCACCACGACGAGGTGACGAGGCTCCGACGCATTCCCGTCACGACGCCCGCCCGAACGTTGCTTGATCTCGCTGCATGCGCTTCGGCGCGGGAGCTCGAGCAGGCCGTGGCGCAGGCCGAGCGGCGCCACCTCACGACCCGAGACAAGCTGCTTGCCCTGCTTGCCCGTTACCCGGCCCGACCCGGCACGCCGAAGCTGCGTGAGCTGCTGAACGCCCCCGGCAAGCCAGCGCTCGCCCGGTCCGAGGCCGAGGAGCGGTTCCTGAGGCTCGTCCGGCGCTCGGGCGTCCCGGCGCCGGAGGTCAACATCGCCCTGCACGGCTACGAGCTCGACTTCTACTGGCGGGACGAGGGCCTCGCCGTCGAGCTCGACGGCTATGCGTTCCATGGCGATCGCGACTCGTTCGAGGCCGATCGGCGGCGCGATTCCGGGCTCGCAGCCCGCGGGGCTGCAGGTGATCCGCGCCACCTGGCGGCAGCTCGAGGCCGAGCCCGAGGCGACGCTGGTGCTGCTGGCCGGGCGCTCGCGGAACGCGCGCGGAGTCGCTAGACGGTCTCGTGCTCCGAAGGCTCCGCGGAGCCGCGGGCGTGGGCCGTCGCCGCCCTGGCCGGGACAGGCGGGGTGAAGATGCGGGTGCGGCCGCCCGGCGGGCAGGATGGGAGCGGCAGGGCGTCCGGTGCGTGCGGGCCGCCGCGGCGCGGGCCGCGCGGCCTCTTGGGCTCGCGGCGCCAGTGCAGGAGGTCGCGGTCCTCGGCCTCCGGCGGGGCCTCCTCGGTCTCCGGCGTCTGCTTGATCGCCCACCAAACGAGATAGAGCAGGGCGGCGACGGGGATCTTCAGGATCACCGCCAGGAAGAAGATCGGCCAGAACCCCTCCACGCGTCAGGGAGTGTACCCCTCGCGCGCCCACTCAATCAGGGCCTCGACATGGTTCTCGGTGAGGCCGACATCGGAGTCGGTTGCGACCAAGAAAGTGGGGGCGGAGCGCTCGTCCGCCCAGGCCCGACAGGTCTCGTCAATCGAGTCGTCGACCCACGCAAGCGCTCGTTTGCCGGCGTAGCGATCGATCGCGTCAAGCTTCCAGTGGGCTGTGCCGAAGCGTGCCCTGCCGTCGAAGGTCAGGAAGGGGAGCTCGCCCGGAAGCCCCAGGATCTCGGGAAGCCGCTCGTTAGCCCGGTCCTCCCAGCCGGTCGCCCAGACGATCTCGTAGAACGCTCCCAGCCGCTCGAGCATCCCGCCGATCCCGTCGGGGATGCAATGCGCCATGCCGTTGATGAGGTGGAACCGCCCAGGGGCCTCGCCCATGGGCCCCTCGAAGCCGAAGAGGCTGATCACGCCGTCGACGTCGAGGGCGAGTACGGGATGCTCCTGCGCCACGACCTCAGCGTAACGGGGCTCTGGCAGGCCCGAGATCAGGCGCCTTGTACCATTCCCCGCCGTGCCTACGACCAGTCAGCTGATCCGCAAGGGCCGCAACAGGCCGACGAAGAAAGTGGCCACGCCCGGGCTGAAGTCCGGCCAGGGGCGGAAGCGCCGCATCGCGGCACCCCAGCGGCGGGGCGTATGCACGCGTGTCTACACGGTGACCCCGAAGAAGCCGAACTCGGCCCTCCGCAAGGTGGCCCGCGTCCGGCTCACCAACGGCATGGAGGTCACCTGCTACATCCCGGGCGAGGGGCACAACCTCCAGGAGCACTCGGTCGTGCTCGTCCGCGGCGGCCGCGTCAAGGATCTTCCGGGCGTTCGCTACAAGGTCGTCCGCGGCACGCTCGACGCCTCGGGCGTGTCGGAGCGCAAGCAGTCCCGGTCGCACTACGGCGTGAAGAGGTAGCGATGCCCCGTCGCGCCCGCGCACCCATCCGCCCGGTCGAGCCGGACGCCACGCATCGCAGCCGGCTCGTCCAGCAGGTCATCAACAAGGTCATGACCGACGGCAAGAAGTCGTTGGCCGAGCAGATCACTTACGACGCCCTCGCGGTCGTCGGCGAGCGCACCAGCCGCCCGCCGGTCGACGTCCTCGACGACGCGATCAAGGAGCTGACCCCTGTCCTCGAGGTTCGCTCCCGCCGCGTCGGGGGCGCCACCTACCAGGTCCCGGTCGAGGTCCCGGCCCGCCGGGCGCGCACCCTCGCCGTCCGCTGGCTCGTCCAGTACGCGAGGGCCCGCCGCGAGAAGTCGATGTCCGAGCGCCTCGCCAACGAGATACTCGACTCCACTCAGCAGCAGGGCGGCGCCTGGAAGCGCAAGGACGACATCTACCGCATGGCCCAGGCCAACAAGGCCTTCGCGCACTACCGCTGGTAGCGGCGCGCTTCACTCGACACGGCGCCTAGCCGCCCCGGCCACCCCTGGCCTTGGTGCGCCGACGGGCGGCCCGGGCCTCACGGCCGTCGTTGTCCGAGCCCGCAAGCTCCGCGTCGAGATCGCTCAGTGGAGCGGTCGCCGCGGGCGTCGATGCCTGCTTCTCGTCCTCCTTCGTCTCGTCCTCCTTCGCCCCGCCCAGCCAGCGCGGGCGGATGGCCCGCAGCTGGCCGGGACTGAGGGTGGCGAGCGCAACGCCGCTCAGGGCAAGCGCAAGAGCGCCCACCATCTCGAGCCAGAAGCCGGCCTGCGGGTTGGCCTTGGCGTCGAAGAAGTTCGCCTCCGCCGTCGCGTTGCAGGGCCCGAGGGTCCCGGTGTTGTTGGCGTGCGGCAGGTCGATCGTCAGGAACAGGATCAGGGCCGCCACGCCGGCGATGCCCACCGCGATCGCGGCGGGCTTGGAGCCGGCTGTGACCGCGACGATCACCGCCAGCACCGCGAAGATCGCGAGGATCCCGAGCGCGAAGTGGTGACGCCCGGCGGCCTCGACGTTGCAGAACTCCGGGCCTGCGGAGGAGGTCGACGCGAGCTGGAACGTGTTCATGAACTCCGACGCGAACAGGGCCGCAGCCCCGGCGATGCAGGCGAGCGGCAGGAGCCGCTCCGGGTTACGGCGCGCGGAGAACAGCGCCCCGACGAGGACGCCGCCACCGCCCGCAAGCGCGAGCGCCAGCCCCAACGAGGCCCCCGAGATCAGCGAGATGACGAAGAAGAGGATCCCCGCCGCCACGGCGAGGCCGATCGGCGTCGGGACCGCCGACGCGTACTTGCGGGCGCTCACGTCCCCACCCCGGGCCTCAGCCTGGGCGCCCGGCGAGACTTCGCGCACTCGTCATCCGTGCCGGCCCGGCCGCGGCGCACCGCCCGCTCGGCTCGCAGCTGAAGCGCGAGCAGGGGCCCCACGATCGCCAGGGTCGCGCCCGAGAAGAGCTGCACCCAGAAGGGGCCCAGGAGCAAGGCCTGGGCGCCCGCGTACGCCTCACCCGTCGTTCCCAGGCGCAGGCCCTCGGGGCGATCCGTGAACAGGCTTATCGCGACCACGGCCAATCCTCCGAACAAGAGCAATCGGGCGAGCCGGTAGTTGCGCCAGACGGCGAACACGGTGACGAACAGCGAACCCACGGCGATCGCGAACACCCAGATGCCGTGCGCGGAGCGGGGCATCGCCTGCGCGACCTGAGGCGCCTGGGCCACGTCCTCGACCTTCGTGTATGCGGGCTTCCCGACCTCCACGGCCCGGTAGTTCCCGAATTGAGACGCCCCAAGCGTGATCGTCGCCGCGAGCGCGACGACCGCGAGGCCGCGGGCGGGGGTGACGGTGCGCTCGCCGAACGCCAGCGCCACGCGCAGGGCCCGCCGGACCACGCGCCATGCGGGAAGCACCCCTCGCATCCAGGCCGCCAGGATGACCTTGCCGAGCGCCTCGGCGACGGTCATCCAGATCCGGGCGGGCCAGCGCAGGAGCTCCCGGGCGATGCCCAGGAGGTCCACTGCCACCGCCTTCGCCGCGCGGACCAGCTTCGCGCGCCGCTCCGCCGCGCTCTCGCCCCGGCTGCGGCGCTCGCGCGGCTTGCGGCCCTGGCGCTTCCCACGAAGCCGGATACGCGGCCGCTTGCGGCTCTCGCGTCCCTTCGAGCCCTCGCCCTTCTTGCGGCTCTGCCGCGCCGCGCGACGCTCCTCGCGCTCCTCCCGGGCCGACCGCTCCTCGAACTCCGTGTCCCTCTCGGACCTCACCTCCTCGACGCTTCGGGCGAGCGAGCTGCGCGGCTTCTCCTCCTTGCCCTCGCCGCCGTTTGGAGGGGATTCCGGGGCGTCGCCGGACGACCGCTTCCGGCGGCTCTCGGACCCGCGATTCTTGCGACGGTTAAGCCTCATTCAGCCTGCCTGACGGGCAGCATCCACCTGCTATATTCAGCCGTCGCTCGGGCGTCAGCGATGTGCTGCCTCCGAGCGGAGATCCAATCCATGGAGAGCCGCACGATATAGACGTATTCGGGCTGATTCGGCACTAGCGCCAGGCCCGTGCGGGCCTTTTTTGTGGGCGCATTCAGTGTCCGGCCCGAACGTCTCCTCCTAAGCGGTGCCGCGGCTCGGTTTGCCGCGACGACTAACGACACTTTACGCACAAATGCCACGCACATTCCCACTCGAAAAGACCCGGAACATCGGGATCATGGCTCACATCGACGCCGGTAAGACAACGACGACCGAGCGGATCCTGTTCTACACCGGGCGCACCCACAAGATGGGCGAGGTCCACGAGGGCGCAGCCGTCATGGATTGGATGGAGCAGGAGCAGGAGCGCGGCATCACGATCACGTCGGCCGCCACCGCAGCCGAATGGGAGGGCCACCGCATCAACATCATCGACACTCCCGGCCACGTGGACTTCACCGTCGAGGTCGAGCGCTCGCTGCGCGTCCTCGACGGCGCGATCGCGATCTTCGATGCCGTGGCGGGCGTGGAGCCTCAGTCCGAGACGGTCTGGCGCCAGGCGGACAAGTACAAGGTCCCACGGATCGCCTACATCAACAAGATGGACCGCACGGGCGCCGACTTTGCCAAGGCCGTCCAGACCATGCGCGACCGGCTCGGAGCGCATCCGCTCCCGATTCAGTTGCCGATCGGGGCCGAGAGCGAGTTCACCGGCGTCGTCGACGTGATCGAGAACAAGGCCCTCGTCTGGAAGGACGAGCTCGGAACCGAGTTCGAGCACCAGGAGATCCCCGAAGACCTCCAGGACGCGGCGCGAGAGGCGCGCACCCACCTCATCGAGGCCTGCGCGGACTACGACGACGAGCTGATGGAGGCCTACCTCAACGAGGAGGAGATCCCCCATGAGCGAATCGTCTCCTCGCTGCACCAGGCGACGATCGACATCAAGGTCACGCCGGTGCTCTGCGGCTCGTCCTTCAAGAACAAGGGCGTCCAGCCGCTCCTCGATGCGATTGTCGAGCTGCTCCCGTCGCCTCTCGAGGTCCCGCCCATGGTCGGCATCGAGCCCCCCAAGAAGGGCGAGGACGGCGAAGGCCGCGAAGCCGACCGTCCCGCCGACGAGAACACTCCCTTCGCCGCGCTGGCCTTCAAGGTCATGGCCGACCCCTACGTCGGCAAGCTCACGTACTTCCGGGTCTACTCCGGCAAGCTCAGCGCCGGCAGCCGCGTGCTCAACGCCTCCAACGGGCGCACCGAGCGAATCGGCCGCCTGCTGATGATGCACGCGAACCACCGCGAGGAGATCGACGAGTGCTACGCCGGCGACATCTGCGCCGGCGTCGGTTTGAAGCAGACCGGCACCGGCGACACGCTGTGCGCTCCCGACGCCCCGATCGTGCTGGAGACCATCGAGTTCCCCGAACCGGTGATCGCCGTCGCGATCGAGCCCAAGACCAAGGCCGACCAGGAGAAGCTCTCCGCCAGCCTCGCTCGCCTCGCCGAGGAGGACCCGACCTTCCAGGTCCAGTCCGACGACGAGACCGGCCAGACCCTGATCCACGGGATGGGCGAGCTCCACCTCGAGGTGATCGTCGACCGCCTCCTCCGCGAGTTCAGCGTCGACGCCAACGTGGGCCGCCCGCAGGTCGCCTACCGCGAGACCATCAAGCGCCCCGTCGACAAGGTCGTGGGCCGCTTCGTGCGCCAGACCGGCGGCCGCGGCCAGTACGGCCACGTGGTCATCAATGCCGAGCCGGCGCCGGGCGAGGGCTTCGACTTTGTCAACAAGATCAAGGGCGGCACGATCCCGACCGAGTTCATCCCCGCCGTCGAGCAGGGGATCGAGGAGGCGCTCGGCAGCGGCGTGCGCGCCGGCTACCCGATGGTGGACGTGCGGGTGACGCTGGTCGACGGCTCCTACCACGACGTCGACTCCTCGGAGATGGCCTTCAAGATCGCCGGCTCGATGGCCGTGCAGGAGGCCACCCGCCGCGCGGACCCGACGCTGCTCGAGCCCGTGATGTCGGTCGAGGTGGTGACGCCCGAGGAGTTCCTGGGCGACGTCATCGGCGACCTCTCGCGGCGGCGCGGCAAGGTCCAGGGCCAGGAGCCCCGCGGAAACGCCGTCGCAATCCATGCTTTCGTGCCCCTCGGGGAGATGTTCGGGTACGCGACGGACCTTCGTTCCTCCACGCAGGGACGCGCGACGTACACGATGCAGTTCGAGCGCTACGAGGAGGTGCCGGCGAGCATCGCCGAGCAGATCGTGGAGCACCGCAGCCCGGAGCCCGTGGCGGCGGCGTAGTTTCTCCTATATTCCCCAGGTTCGCCCGCGTTCTGGCGAATCCGCGGAAAGACCAGCACAACCAAGACAAAGACTTCAATCGAGATCACTGAAAGCACAGACACCAACAAACTGCACCAGCCAGTTTCGGGGCTAAAGCCCCTCACTTGAAAAAGGAGCGAGATGTCCAAGGAGAAGTTCGAGCGCGATAAGCCGCACGTCAACGTCGGCACGATCGGTCACATCGACCACGGCAAGACGACGCTGACAGCGGCGATCACGAAGGTCCTTGCCGAGACCGGCACCGGGACCGAAGCCGAGAGCTTCGAGCAGATCGACAACGCTCCTGAGGAGAAGGAGCGCGGGATCACGATCGCGACCTCGCACGTCGAGTACCAGACCGAGAACCGCCACTACGCCCACGTGGACTGCCCCGGGCACGCCGACTACGTGAAGAACATGATCACCGGCGCCGCCCAGATGGACGGCGCGATCCTCGTGGTCTCGGCGGCCGATGGCCCGATGCCGCAGACGCGTGAGCACATCCTCCTGGCTCGCCAGGTGAACGTGCCCTACGTCGTCGTCTTCCTGAACAAGGTGGACATGGTGGACGACGAGGAGATCATCGAGCTGGTCGAGGAGGAGGTCCGCGACCTGCTGAAGGAGTACGAGTTCCCGGGGGACGACACCCCGGTGATCAAGGGCTCCGCCCTGAAGGCGCTGGAGGGCGACGAGGAGGCGAAGGCCGCCATCCTCGAGCTCGCCGCGGCGCTGGACACGTACATCCCGGAGCCGGAGCGCGACCTGGACAAGCCGTTCCTGATGCCGGTCGAGGACATCTTCTCGATCACCGGGCGCGGCACCGTCGCCACGGGCCGGGTCGAGCAGGGCATCGTCAACACCAGCGACGAGGTCGAGATCGTGGGCATCAAGGACACGCAGAAGACCGTCGTCACCGGGGTCGAGATGTTCCGCAAGATCCTCGACCAGGGCCAGGCCGGCGACAACGTCGGCTGTCTGCTCCGCGGGACCAAGCGCGAGGACATCGAGCGCGGGCAGGTGCTCGCCAAGCCGGGCTCCATCACGCCTCACACCAAGTTCAAGTCCGAGGTCTATTGCCTCAAGAAGGAGGAGGGCGGCCGCCACACTCCGTTCTTCTCCGGATATCGCCCGCAGTTCTATTTCCGCACCACCGATGTGACGGGGGTTTCGAACCTCCCGGAGGGGACGGAGATGGTCATGCCGGGCGACAACGTCGAGATGACGATCGAGCTCATCAACCCGATCGCCATGGACAAGGGCCTTCGGTTCGCCATCCGAGAGGGCGGCCGTACCGTAGGCTCAGGGGTCGTCACCGAGATCCTCGAGTAGCGACCAGGGGCCGGCCGCGAGGCCGGCCCTTTATTCGCCCGCGATACGCGGGCGTTGAAAGGACATAAAACCTGGGGCGGCGCCCCACGAGCATGGGGCGACGCCCCATCTGCGCGATAAGGACAGATCGCAGTAGGCAGCACAGAAAGACGAAATGGCTTCAATTGCCGCAAACAAGATCCGAATCCGTCTCAAGGCGTACGACCACGACGCCATCGATCGCGCTGCCCGCGAGATCGTCGAGACGGCGCAGCGCACCGGGGCCCGCGTCGCCGGCCCGGTACCCCTGCCGACGGACAAGAACGTCTACTGCGTGATCCGCTCCCCGTTCAAGGACAAGGACTCGCGCGAGCACTTCGAGATCCGCACCCACAAGCGGCTGATCGACATCCACCAGCCCACGCCGAAGACGATCGACTCCCTCCAGCGCCTCGACGCGCTCCCCGCGGGCGTCGACATCGAGATCAAGACCTGATCGCCGTGGCCGCTCTCATCGGCAAGAAGATCGGGATGACCCAGGTGTTCACCGAGGACGGCACCCGCGTGCCGGTCACGGTGATCGAGGCCGGGCCGTGTCCCGTCACCAGCGTGCGCGACCCCGAGCGCGACGGCTACTCGGCCGTCCAGCTCGCCTTCGGGGAGGCGCCGGAGCACAAGCTGACCAAGGGTGAGCTCGGCCATCTGAAGAAGGCCGATGCCGGGCCGCTCAAGACGCTGGTCGAGTTCCGCGACCCGGACACCGAGCACGCCATCGGTGAGGTGCTGACCGTGGAGCAGTTCGAGCCGGGCCAGCGCGTCAAGGTCTCCGGCGTCGCGGTCGGCAAGGGCTTCCAGGGCACCATCCGCCGCCACAACTTTCATCGCGGCCCCGTCTCCCACGGCTCGCACAACGTCCGGGCCCCGGGCTCGATCGGCGCGAGCGCCGATCCCGCGCGCGTGTTCAAGGGCGTTCGCATGCCCGGTCGGATGGGCGGCAAGCGCGTCACCCAGCGGCGGCTCGAGGTCGTCGAGGTGGACGCGGAGCGCAACCTCCTGCTGATCAAGGGCGCCGTCCCCGGTCCCAAGAACGGCACCGTCGAGGTGAGGTCCGACTGATGGCCGCGGCGACCGCCACCAAGGCGCCGGTGCTCGGCAAGCAGTCCAAGGCGGACCTGCCGGCCGACGTGTTCGGCGAGGAGTTCCATGAGTCGCTCGTGCACGAGACGGCGCGCGCCGACATGGCTGCGCAACGCCGGGGCACGGCGTCCACGCTCGGCCGCGGCGAGGTGGCGATGACCACCGCCAAGGCCTGGCGTCAGAAGGGCACGGGCCGCGCCCGGGCCGGCGCGCTGAGCGTGCCCCACCGCCGCGGCGGCGGCGTCGCCTTCGGCCCCAAGCCGCGCCACTTCGACGTCAAGGTGAACCGCAAGGCCCGCCGGCGCGCCCTGCGTGCCGCCCTCTCGGTTCACGCCGACCGCGGCAGCATCGCCGCTCGTCGACGGCTCGGCCATCGACGAGCCCGCCACCAAGCAGGCCGCCCAGTGGCTCGAGAAGTGGGGCGCGCGCACGCCCACGCTCGTGGTGCTGGACGCCGAGGAGGTGGCGGCGCTCAAGAGCTTCCGCAACCTGCCGGACGTCGACGTGCTCCAGGCCAGCGAGGTCGGCGTGGCCGACGTTATCGGCCACCAGTCGCTGGTGCTCTCCCAGGCCGCTCTCGAGCAGGTCTCCGAAAGGGCCACGGAGGCGAAGCGATAGTGGACGCGCGCCAGGTGATCATCGAGCCGGTCGTCTCCGAGAAGAGCTACGCCCTGATGTCTGACGGCAAGTACACCTTTCGGGTCGACGACCGCGCGCACAAGACCCAGATCGCCCGCGCGGTCGAGGAGATCTTCGAGGTGCGGGTCGCGGGCGTCCGCACGGCCAAGGTTCGCGCGAAGCCAAAGCGGCGCGGCGTGCATTCGGGCCGCACGCGCGCCTGGAAGAAGGCGATCGTCGAGCTCGCGCCGGGCGACCGGATCGAGCTGTTCGAGGGCGCGGCGGTCGCGGAATAGCGAGACACGATGGCGATCAGAAAGTCAAAGCCAACTTCACCCGGGCGGCGGTTCGCCACCTTCCAGCTTCGCGAGGAGCTGACGGAGAAGCAGCCGCACAAGCCGCTCACCAGTGGCAAGCCCAAGTCGGGCGGGCGCAACACGCACGGCCGCATCACCTCGCGCCATCGCGGCGGCGGTGCCAAGCGCCGCTACCGCCAGATCGACTTCCTGCGCCGCAAGGACGGCGTGCCGGCCAAGGTCGCGACCATCGAGTACGACCCCAATCGCACCACCTACATCGCGCTCCTGCACTATGCGGACGGCGAGAAGCGCTACATCCTCGCCCCGCAGGGCCTGCGCCCCGGCGCTCAAGTGGAGTCCGGCGACCGCGCCGACATCCGCCCCGGCAACGCCCTGCCGCTGCAGGCGATCCCCACGGGAACGATGGTCCACAACGTCGAGCTGGTGCCCGGCCAGGGCGGGCGGCTCGGCCGCGCCGCCGGCTCCGGGATTCAGGTTGCCGCGAAGGAGGGCCCGATGGTCACCCTTCGCCTGCCGTCGTCCGAGATGCGGATGGTGCGCGCCGACTGCCGGGCCACGGTGGGGACGCTCTCGAACTCGGAGCACCAGAACGTGGAGCTCGGCAAGGCGGGGCGCAAGCGCCACAAGGGCGTGCGTCCACAGACGCGCGGCGTCGCGATGAATCCCGTCGACCACCCGCACGGTGGCGGCGAGGCGCACCACACCCCCGGCGGACACCCCGAGACCCCCTGGGGCAAACCCACGCTCGGCTACCGGACGCGCAAGAAGCGCAAGGCTTCCGACGCAGTGATCGTCCGTGGCAGGCGCCGCGGCAAGCGGAAGGGAGGCAACAGGTAATGGGACGTTCGACCAAGAAGGGCCCGCACGCCGAGGAGCGACTGCTCCGGCGCGTCAAGCAGATGAACGAGAGCGGCAACAAGCAGATGGTCAAGACCTGGTCGCGGAGCTCGACGATCTTCCCCGAGATGGTGGGCCACACCATCGCCGTGCACGACGGGCGGAAGCACGTGCCCGTGTTCGTCTCCGAGTCGATGGTGGGGCACAAGCTGGGCGAGTTCGCGCCCACGCGGACCTTCCGCGCCCACTCCGGCAGCAGGGCGGCGGCTGAGCGCTGATGGCGAAGGCGAAGGAAAAGGAGAGGGAGGCCCCCGTGGTGCGGGCGAGCTCGAAGTACGTGCGCATGGCGCCCCGCAAGGCGCGCCTGGTGGCCAACCAGGTGCGCGGCCTGTCCGTGCCCGAGGCCCGGACGCTGCTGAGGTTCTCGACTCGCGGCGCGGCGGCCGACCTCGACAAGCTGGTCGCGTCGGCAGCCGCCAACGCCGAGGCGAACCACGACCTGATCGGCGACGAGCTGCGGATCGCCGAGATCAGCGTGGACGACGGCCCCACGCTCAAGCGGTGGCGCGCCCGCGCGCGTGGCCGCGCGACCCGCATCGACAAGCGAACGTGCCACGTCAAGGTGGCCCTCACCCCGACCGAGGAGGCGTAGTGGGGCAGAAGATTCATCCGGAGGGCTTCAGGGTCGGGTATATCCACGACTGGAAGTCGACGTGGTTCAACGAGCGCGAGTTCTCGGACTACCTGCTCGAGGACATCGCGATCCGCGATCACATCCAGAACAAGCTGGCGCACGCCGGGCTCTCCGACATCACGATCGTGAAGCAGCGCGGCGAGGTGACGGTCGACATCCATACCGCCAGGCCCGGCATCGTGATCGGCAAGTCCGGCTCCGAGGTCGACGCCCTGCGGCGCGATCTCCACAAGCTGACCAACAAGCCGGTCAAGGTCAACATCCGCGAGATCAAGCGCCCGGAGCTCGACGCGAAGCTGGTCGCCCAGTCGATCGCCGAGCAGCTCCAGAACCGCGTCGCCTTCCGGCGCGCGATGAAGCGCGCGCTCACCTCCGCCATGCGCTCCGGCGCCAAGGGCGTGAAGGTGCAGGTCTCCGGCCGCCTGGGCGGCGCGGAGATGGCGCGCACCGAGGGCTACTCGGACGGCCGCGTCCCGCTCCATACGCTCCGCGCCGACATCGACTACGGCTTCGTCGAGGCCCGCACCACCACCGGCCGCATCGGGGTCAAGTGCTGGATCAACAAGGGCGAGGTCATGCCCGAGGGCTACCGCGCCGGGCAGACCGACGAAGAGGAGGGCCTGGGCCCGCGCCGCCGCCGGCGCGATCGCCGCGATGGTGGGTCCGGAGACGGCCGCCAGCGCCAGGGCCGTCGCGGTGGCGACGCAGCCCCCGCTCGCGCCAAGGCCGGCGCCGCGCCCCAGCAGGCTCCCGCCAAGGCCGCCGAGGCCCCACCGACGCAGCCGGCTCCCGAGCCGGCCGCAGCCGAGAAGCCCGCCGCAGCCGAGAAGCCTCCCGCAGCCGAGAAGCCTCCCGCAGCCGAGAAGCCTCCCGCAGCCGAGAAGCCTCCCGCAGCCGAGCAGCCCCCAGCGCCCGAGCAGCCGCCCGCACCCGCTGAGCAGCCGCCCGCCCCAGCGCAGGAGGCCGCGCCCGCCGAGCCGCCGCCGGCCGCCGAGGCCGAGGAGGCTGCGCCCGCCGAGGAGGCTGCGCCCGCCGAGCAGCCGCCCGCCGAGGAAGCCGCGAAGCCCGAGGAGGAGTCCGCCTGATGCTGATGCCGAAGCGCGTCAAGCACCGCAAGGTCCACAGGGGCCGCAGGCGCGGGAACACGAAGGGTGGGAGTCAGGTGGCTTTCGGCGAGTACGGGCTGAAGGCGCTCGAGCGTGGCTGGATCACCAACCGCCAGATCGAGGCCGCCCGAGTCGCGATGACCCGCAAGATCAAGCGTGGCGGGAAGGTGTGGATCAACGTCTTCCCCGACAAGCCGTACACCAAGAAGCCGGCCGAGACCCGCATGGGCTCCGGGAAGGGCAATCCCGAGGGCTGGGTCGCGGTCGTCAAGCCGGGCCGCGTGATGTTCGAGCTGGCGGGCGTCCCCGAGGACCTCGCCAAGGACGCCATCCGCCTCGCCGGCCACAAGCTCCCGATCAAGACCAAGTTCGTGAGGCGCGAGGGGGTGGCGGAGTGAAGGGCTCCGAAGTCCACGCACTCGACGACCATGATCTGGTCGAGCGGCTCAAGCAGGCCCGCGAGGAGGCGTTCAGCCTGCGCTTCCGGCACGCGACCGGCGAGCTCGAGAACTCCGCCGCGCTCGGCGACGCGAAGCACGACGTCGCCCGGCTGCTCACCGTCGCGCGCCAGCGCGGCATCGACCTGGAAAAGGAACTGAGGCAGTGATGGCCGAGGAAGAGAAGCAAGAGACCGAAGAGACAACTGAAGAGGCAGCCGCCGAAGAGGCTCCCGCTGAGGAGCAGGCGCCAGAGGCCGATGCTCCCGAGACCGAGGCGCCCGAAGCCGAGGTGCCAGAGGCCGAGGCTGGCGACGATGCCGCCGCTGAGGCTCCCGCCGAGGAAGCGGAGCCCGAGGAGGTGCTCTCGCCCAAGGAGCTCCGTAGGCGCAAGCGATCCCGCGCGAGCGAGCCGGCGAGGCCCCAGCGCACCGCCGAGGACCGCGCGAGCGAGCGTGCCGAGGCGCGGCGCGGCGGTGCCGTGAGCCGGCGGCGTTACCGGGCAGCCCGTCGCGCCAAGCGCGGCGAGCCCGGTGAGGGAACGCCCAAGCCCGACCGCGAGCCCGGCTCGAAGAAGGTGCGCCAGGGGACCGTCGTGTCAGCCGCCGCGGACAAGACGATCACAGTCGAGATCCCGGTGGTCCGCCGGCACCCGACCTACGAGAAGGTCGTGCGCCGGACCAGCAAGCTGCACGCTCACGACGAAGCAAACACCGCCCAGGAGGGCGACGTGGTCCGAGTGGTCGAGTCGCGTCCGCTGTCACGCACCAAGCGCTGGCGGCTACTCGACGTGGTGGAGAGGTCGCGCTAGCGATGGTCCAGCAGGAGACAAAGCTTCGTGTCGCCGACAACTCGGGCGCGCGAGAGATCCTGGTCATCCGGGTCAAGGGCGGCCACCACCGCCGTTACGCGAGCGTCGGCGACGTGATCACCGCGACGGTCAAGCAGGCGACGCCCCACGGCGGCGTTCGCAAGGGCGAGGTCGTCCAGGCGGTCGTCGTCCGCACCAAGAAGCAGCTCGGCCGCCCCGACGGGACCTACATCTCGTTCGACGAGAACGCCGCCGTACTGATCGACCCGCAGCGCAACCCGCGTGGGACCCGCATCTTCGGCCCGGTTGCCCGCGAGCTTCGCGACCGCAACTTCATGAAGATCGTCTCCCTCGCACCGGAGGTCATCTAGCGATGAAGATCCGCAAGGACGACACGGTTCTCGTCACCGGGGGCAAGGATCGCGGGAAGACCGGCCGCATCCTGCGCACGGAGCCGCGGAAGCAGCGCGTCTACGTCGAGGGCCTCAACATCGTCAAGAAGCACCAGCGCCCGCGGTCGATCAAGGACACGCAGAAGGGCGGCGAGGCGGGCGGCATTATCGAGAAGGAGGGGCCGATCCACGTCTCCAAGGTGATGCTCCTCGATCCCAGCGACAACAAGCCGACGCGCGTAGGCGTGCGGGTCAAGGACGGCAAGCGCGAGCGCTACGCGAAGCGCACCGGCACCGCCGTCGACATCTAGGTCGAGATATGGAAGCAACCGTCACAGAAACCCAACGCGCAGCGCCGCCGCCCCGGCTGCGGGAGCTGTACCAGAACGAGCTCGCGCCCAAGCTGACCTCCCGGTTCGGCTACACGAACCCGATGCAGGTCCCCCGCCTCCAGAAGGTGACCCTGAACATGGGCATCGGCGAAGCGAAGACGACGACGTCGGTCCTCGAGGCCGCCACCGAGCAGCTGGGCGTCATCTCCGGGCAGCGGCCGAACGTGCGCCGTGCCCGCAAGTCGATCGCGAACTTCAAGATCCGCGAAGGGATGCCGGTCGGCGTGTCGGTGACCCTTCGCGGCGCCCGTATGTGGGAGTTCGTCGACCGGCTCGTGTCGATCGCGATCCCCCGGATCCGCGACTTCCGCGGCCTCAATCCGCGCTCGTTCGATGGGCGCGGCAACTACTCGCTGGGCATCCGCGAGCAGCTGATCTTCCCCGAGATCGACTACGACTCGATCGACGAGGTGCGCGGCCTCGACGTGACCGTCACGACGAGCGCGCCGACCGACGAGGAGGGGTTCGAGCTCCTGCTCGGGCTGGGCTTCCCGTTCTCCGAGGAGGGGCGCCCCGGGCAGGTCGAGCACGAGGATGAGGAGGAGGAGCGCCGGCGCGAGGAGGCACGGCAGAGGGCCGAGGCCGAGCAGGCCGCGCTGGAGCAGCTCAAGGAGGAGAACCCGGAGGCATACGCGAAGCGCGAGCGCCCCGAGGAGGGCGAGGAAGGCGAGGAGGGAGAGGCACCCGCCGAAGGTGGCGAGGCGGCCCCCGCCGAGGAGGAATCAAGCGAGTAACCCATGGCAAAGACTTCACAGAGAGTTCGACAGCAACGAAAGCCGAAGTACAAGACCCGGGCCTACAATCGATGCCGGCGCTGCGGGAGGCCGCGCGCCTACTACCGCAAGTTCGGCCTCTGCAGGCTGTGTCTGCGGGAGCTCGCCCACAAGGGCTACATCCCCGGGATGACCAAGTCCAGCTGGTGACGGAGCCGGCACGCCGATGACCCTGATGCTCACCGACCCCATATCCGACTACCTGACGCGCGTGCGCAACGCCATCACGGCGCAGCACGCCGAGGTCGAGATCCCGTCCTCGCGCCTCAAGCGCGAGATGTCGCGGATCCTCTCCGAGCAGGGCTACATCGACAGCTTCTCGGTCGAGCCGACCCCGGTCGGAGACGTGATCAAGATCCAGCTCAAGTACACGAACGGCCGGCGATCGGTCGTGACCGGCCTGAGCCGGGTCTCGCGGCCCGGCAGGCGGCGCTACGTCGCCCACGGGGAGATCCCGCGGGTGTTGGGCGGCATGGGCACGGCGATCCTGTCCACGTCGGCGGGCGTGATGACCGGCCACGAGGCGAAGCAGAAGGGCGTCGGCGGCGAAGTCGTCGCCTATGTGTGGTGAGTTGACGTGAGTCGAATCGGACGAAAGCCCGTCACCGTTCCCGACGGCGTCACCGTCGACATCAAGCCCGGCATGGTCTCGGTCAAGGGGCCCAAGGGCGAGTTGACCCAGGCCGTGAGCCAGGACATGAAGGTGACGCAGTCCGACGGCACGCTGACCGTGGACCGCCCGACCGATCGTGGCGAGCACCGCGCCCTCCACGGGCTCACGCGCAGCCTGATCGCCAACATGGTCACCGGAGTCACCGACGGCTACGAGAAGCGGCTCGAGATCCAGGGCGTCGGCTATCGCGCTCGGCTTCAGGGCAAAGCTCTGGAGCTCAGCGTCGGCTACTCCCATCCGGTCGCGGTGAGCGCTCCCGATGGCATCGACTTCGAGGTCCCCGTGCCCACGCAGGTCGTGGTCCGGGGGATCGACAAGCAGCTCGTCGGCGAGATCGCCGCGCGCATTCGCCGCACCCGGCCGCCCGAGCCGTACAAGGGCAAGGGCGTCAGGTACGCGGGCGAGCACGTTCGCCGGAAGGTCGGCAAGCGCGCATGACCGTCCAGACCAAGCCGCAGCGCCGCATGCGCAGGCGCCGTCGGGTGCGGGCGAAGATCCGCGGCTCGGCCGAGCGGCCGCGCCTGTCGGTGTTCCGCTCCAACCGTGGGATGTCAGCGCAGCTGATCGACGACGACGCCGCGAGGACTGTCGCATCCGTCTCGTGGACGGAGCCCGAGCTCCGGAAGCTCGGCCCACTCGAGCAGGCCAAGCGCGCCGGCGAGCTCCTCGCCGGGCGTGCGAAGGATGCTGGGGTGGAGGCGTGCCTCTTCGACCGCGGCGGCTACCAGTACCACGGCCGCGTGAAAGCGCTGGCGGAGGGCGCCCGCGAGGGCGGCTTGAGGTTTTAACTCGCTACCGTGACCTGAGCTTTGAAAGTGAATCCAGACATCGAGACGGTCAGCCCCCAGGGACTCGACCTGCAGGAGCGGGTGATCGAGATCAACCGCGTCGCCAAGGTCGTCAAGGGTGGGCGCCGCTTTTCGTTCACGGCCCTCGTGGCGGTCGGCGATGAGAACTCCGTGGTCGGGATCGGCTACGGCAAGGCGCGCGAGGTGCCCCTCGCGATCCAGAAGGCGGTCGAGAACGCCCGCAAGAGCCTGATCCGGGTCCCGATGTACGGCCAGACGATTCCCCACCGGATCATCGGCCGCTTCGGCGCCGGCCACGTGGTGCTGCGCCCGGCCAGCCCCGGTACCGGGGTGATCGCGGGCGGCGGCGTTCGCGCCGTGCTCGAGCTCGCGGGCATCCGCGACGTGCTCACCAAGAGCATCGGCACACAGAACCCCATCAATCTCGTGAAGGCGACGATGGAGGGGCTCACGAGCCTCCGTCGCCCCGAGCAGGTGGCGAAGCTGCGCGGGCTGAGCGTCAACGAGGTGCTCGGCATCCAGAAGCAGCCGAAGCCCACCGCGACCGTGGGCGCGAACGGCACCGCCGAGCCGGTTGTGGTGGTTGCGGAGTCCTCGCCCGGCGAGCCAGACAAGCCGGCAGAGGAGGCCCCGAAGGAGGGCTCTGACGGTGGCTGATCTCGTGATCAAGCAGGTGCGCTCAGTCAACGGCACCAGCCCCGCACAGCGCGAGACGCTTCGCTCGCTCCGCCTTGGACGCATCGGCCGCTCCGTCGAGCGCCCGGACAGCCCCGAGTTGCGCGGGATGCTGAACGTCGTCGGACACCTCGTCGAGGTGGACGACGGGAAGGGCTCCTGATGCCGCGGCTCGCTCCCGACGAGATCGGGCTTCACTCAGTGCGGCCGAAGGCCGGGTCACACCATGCCCGCAAGCGCGTCGGCCGCGGCGCGGGCTCCGGTCTGGGCAAGACCTCCGGTCGCGGCCACAAGGGCGCCGGTGCGCGGTCTGGCAACAAGCGCAAGCCGGGCTATGAGGGCGGGCAGAACCCGATTCACATGCGCACCCGCAAGCTGCGCGGCCCGCATCGCAAGATGTCGATGCCGTTTGAGAAGTTCCGCACCCACACGCAGCCGGTCAACCTCGCCGACCTCGAGGAGCGCTTCGACGCTGGCGCCGAGGTCACCCCCGAAACTCTTCGCGAGGCCGGCCTGGCCAAGCGCCGCCACCCCGTAAAGGTGCTGGCGCGCGGCGAGCTGACCAAGAAGCTCACCGTTCGCGCCCATGCGTTCAGCGGCGCGGCAAGGGAGAAGATTGAGAAGGCCGGAGGCACGGTCGAGGTGATCTCCACGCCCGCATCCGAATCGGCGGAACCCGCCGGCCGCGGACGCGAAGCGGAGCAGCCGGCGGAGTAACTTTCTCTCGTGCTCCAGACGCTCGCCAACTCCTTCCGAGTTCCCGAGATCCGGATGAAGCTCGCCTTCACGGCGGCGATGCTTCTGCTCTACCGGCTCGGCGCCTACATCCCCGCGCCGGGGATCGACACCGCCGCGGTCAAGGACCTCGAGTCGAACTTCTCGGGCAACGGGATCCTGCCGTTCCTCAACCTGTTCAGCGGTGGCTCGCTGTCGAGGTTGTCGCTGTTCGCGCTCGGGATCATGCCCTACATCACCGCCTCGATCATCCTGCAGCTGATGACCGTGGTGGTGCCCTCGCTGGAGCGGCTGTCGAAGGAGGGCGAGGTCGGCCAGCAGAAGATCACGCAGTACACGCGCTACCTGACCGTCGGGCTCGCGTTCGCCCAGTCGCTGGGCTACGTCTACCTCTTCAAATCGTTCTCGGCGGGCGGCACGAGCGTCGTCGGAAACCTGACGTTCCCGAAGCTGATGATGATCGTGATCGCGCTCACCGCGGGCTGCACGCTGCTGATGTGGCTCGGCGAGCTGATCACCCAGCGGGGGATCGGCAACGGGATCTCGCTGATGATCTTCGCCTCGATCGCCTCCCGCATCCCGGCGGGCATCCAGGCATGGTGGACGAACCCCGACCAGGTCTTCGTGGTGATGATGCCCTTCATCGCGCTGGCCGTGATCGTCGGGATCGTCTACGTCCAGGAGGGCCAGCGCCGCATCCCGGTTCAGTACGCGAAGCGCGTGGTGGGACGGCGGATGACCACCGGCGGCCAGACCTACCTGCCGCTGCGCGTCAACATGGCGGGCGTCATCCCGGTCATCTTCGCCGCGTCGATCATGGCCTTCCCGCCCACCATCGGGCAGCTTCTCAACACCCCGGCCGCCCTCGACTTCGCCGCCTTCTTCAGCCCCAATAGCTGGGCCTACGTGGTCGGCGAGGTGTTCTTCATCATCATCTTCACCTACTTCTACACGGCGGTCACGTTCAATCCGGTCGACCAGGCCGAGAACCTGAAGAAGTACGGAGGCTTCATCCCCGGGGTGAGACCGGGACGACCTACCGCCGAATACCTGGACAGGATCCTGTCCAGGCTCACCTTCCCGGGAGCCCTGTATCTGGGCGCCGTCGCCGCATTGCCGACGATCCTCATCAACCAGACCTCGGCGAACTTCTTCTTCGGCGGGACATCGATCCTGATCGTCATCGGCGTGGCCCTCGACACGGTGAAACAGCTCGAGGCACAGCTGATGATGCGCAACTACGAGGGCTTCCTGAAGTAGCTCGAGGGAGCGGCGCGTGCCCGAGGTGCGCCCGCGGGCGTGTGCGGCCCCGACTCTCTAGGCTCTCCCGCCTATGTCCGAGCTCAATCTCGTGCTGTTGGGCCCGCCCGGCTCCGGAAAGGGGACTCAGGGCGAGCGGCTCCAGGAGGACTTCCGCCTCCCGTACTACGCCACCGGAGACATCCTCCGGGCGGCCGTGCGCGACGGCAGCGACCTCGGCAAGGAGGCCAAGGAGTACATGGATCGCGGCGACCTGGTGCCCGACGAGGTCATGGTCGGCCTGATCGCCGAGCGCGTCTCGAGCGCCGAGGCGTCGGACGGGTTCATCCTCGACGGCTTCCCCCGCACGATCGGCCAGGGCGAGGCGCTCGACGCGAAGCTCGGCGAGCTCGACAGGCTGCTCACCGCCGTGATCCTGATCGAGGTTCCCGACGAGGAGGTCGTCAGGCGCCTCAGCGGCCGGCGCGTGTGCGTCAAGGAGGGCCACATCTTCCACATGGAGTTCGACCCGCCCAAGAACGAGGGCATCTGCGACATGGACGGCTCGCGGCTCGAGATCCGCGACGACGACAAGCCCGACGTGATCCGGCGCCGGCTGGGCACCTACCACGAGAAGACCGAGCCGCTCGTCGGCTACTACGAGGAGCGCTCGGTCCTGCAGAGGGTCGACGGCCTGCCCCCCCCGGATGAGGTCAGCGACCGAATCAGGGCGATGCTGGCCACCCTGCGCATGGAGGAAGAGCTCTAGGCCTCTAACCTCGATTCGGTGATCATCCGCAAGACTCCAGAGCAGATCGACGCGATGGCGAAAGCCGGCGCGATCCAGGCCCGGTGCGTGCGCATGCTGCGCTCCAAGTGCCATCCGGGCGTCACCACCGCCGAGCTCGACGAGGCCGCGGAACGCTTCATCCGGGCGCAGGACGCCGAAGCGTCGTTCAAGGGCTATCGCGGCTTCCCGGGGTCGATCTGCGCGTCGCCGAACTCGATGGTCGTGCATGGCATCCCGGGCCCGTACGAGCTCAAGCGCGGCGATGTGATCTCACTCGACGTCGGCGTCACCAAGGACGGCTGGGTGGCGGACGCCGCGACGACCGTGTCGGTCGGCCCGGTCCAGCCGGAGGTGCGCAGGCTTCTCGAGGTGACCCAGGGAGCGCTCTTCGCGAGCGCCGACCAGGTCCGGCCGGGCAACCATCTCGGCGACGTCTCGGCGGCGATCCAGCAGCACGTTGAGTCCGAGGGCTTCTCGATCATCCGCTCCCTCGTCGGCCACGGCATCGGTCGCGACATGCACGAGGACCCCCAGATCCCCAACTACGGGGAGCCCGGCCGCGGGCCTCGCTTGGAGCCGGGCATGGTCCTCGCGATCGAGCCGATGGTCAACGCCGGGGGACCAAACGTGCGCGTGGGCGACGACAACTGGGCCGTTTACTCGGCCGACGGATCGCTTGCGGCGCACTTCGAGTTCACGGTGGCGGTCACCGAGGACGGCCCCCGAATCCTCACCCCCTGGCACGAGGAGTAGGCCGGCGCGATGAAGCCCCTCGCGATTCATGGCGGGGTGGCGATGACGATCTGGTCCGTCTGCGCGGCCGCTTGGGCTCTTTTCGAGCTCGGGCTGGCGATTCACGTCCGGGGGGCGAGCGGCAGGGACCGCAGCTTCGTGCCGCTCACGCTCGCGGTCCTCGGCGGGATGGCGTTGGGGCAGTTCGTGGCGAGGCGGGCGGGACTGGCGCTGCCGGGTCCGGGTTGGTGGCCCGTGGCGCTCGGGGTGGTCGTGTTCGCCCTCGGGCTGGCCCTACGGGCCTGGGCCGTGCGCGAGCTGGGCCGTTTCTTCAAGTTCACGGTCGTGGTGCAGGCGGACCACCAGGTGGTCGACACGGGCCCGTACCGCCTGATCAGGCACCCCAGCTACACCGGGCTGCTGATGATCGAGCTCGGCCTGGGGATTGCGCTCGGAACCTGGCTCTCGATTCCGGCCTGCCTCCTGCCGCCGCTGATCGCGTTTTCCATCCGGCTGTTGACGGAGGAGCGGGTCCTCGCTAGGGAGCTCGGGGAGCCCTACCGCGAGTACATGAAGCGGACCGACCGTCTCATTCCGGGCGTCTGGTGAGCTGAGCGCTCACCGGGCGCTGCAGTCCGCGCCTCTGGAACCGGCGCAAGGGCGCCGGGGCGTTCCTATACTCGCGCGGCTTCGTGGGCGGTGGGTGCCACCGCGCGGAGACCGGGATGGGGACCAGGGCTCAGATACGGCCGCAAATCTTGCGCATCGGCGCCGGCGTGCTTGCGCTCGCAGTCGCCATCGCGCTCGCGACCGCCTCGAGCGCGCCCGGCGCGCCCGGCGCGCCGGGCAGCGAAGGGCCGCGGTGGTCGCGCCGTACGGCGCCCACGACGCGGGCGGCTTTCGCAACGTGCTTGCCCCCGGGGAGAGCGGGCACCGACAACGTCGCACAGCTCGCGCAGTTCGAGACCACGGGCGCTTACCCGGCCCACTGGACCGACCAGCAGCCCCTCTACGACAACCTGATCTAGGGCGCGCCGACGGGCTGACGAACGCGACCATCCCCGACTACTTCAAGGACGCCACCTTCGGCGTGAAGCCGGGCGACGTCGAGTCGACGACGACGCCCAAGCCCGGCGTCACGATCATCCGCGACAAGCAGTACGGGGTTCCGCACATCTACGGCGACCACGCGCGCTGACGCGATGTTCGGGCCGGGCTACGCGGGAGCCCAGGACCGCCTCTTCCTGATGGACATCCTGCGCCACACCGGCCGGGCGCGAGCTCTCCTCGTTCGTCGGCGGGTCGCCGTCGAACCGGGCCATGGACCGTGCCCAGTGGCAGTTCGCCCCCTACACGGAGGCGGACCTCGCAGAAGCAGATCAACGAGGCGGCGAAGTTCTACGGCAAGGCCGGCCAGCAGGTCGTCGCGGACGTCAACGCATACGTGGACGGCATCAACGCCTACATCGCCGCCGCGAGGCGGAACCCGAGCCTCATGCCGGCCGAGTACACGGCGCTGGGCAAGCTGCCGCAGCCGTGGAAGGCCACCGACGTGGTCGCCGAGGCGTCCCTGATCGGCGGGATCTTCGGCAAGGGCGGCGGCCGCGAGCTCGACTCCGCTCAGCTGATGCAGGCCTTCGAGCAGCGCTTCGGCCGCCAGGCGGGCCGTCAAGGCCTGGCTGGGCTTCCGCTCCAAGAACGACCCCGAGGCGCCGACGACTCTCTCGCAGCGCTTCCCCTACGAGACGAACAGCGCCTTCGCCAAGCGCGGCCTGGCGCTGCCCGACAAGGGCTCCGTGCGCCCGGCGCCGGTCGCGCCGCCGGTGCAGGCCTCCTCCGACTCCGCGAGCGCCCAGGGCGAGTTCGGGAACATCGGCGCCGAGCTGATGCAGGACCTCCACATGCCGCACGCCTCGAACTGGGAGCTCGTCTCCGCGCGCGAGTCCAGCGACCGGCCATCCGATCGGCGTTCTCGGGCCCGCAGGTCGGCTACTACGACCCGCAGATCCTGATGGAGGATGGACGTCCACGGGCCGGGCATCGACGCCCGTGGCGCCACCTTCCCGGGCGTCAACCTCTACGTCCTGCTCGGGCATGGGCGCGACTACGCCTGGAGCGCGACCACCGCGACCTCCGACAACGTCGACACCTTCGCCGAGGTCCTCTGCCAGGACGACTTCCACTACCTCTACAAGGGCAAATGCCTGCCGATGGAAGAGCTTGACCGCACCAACACGTGGACGCCGAACGCGATCGACAACACGCCCCCCGGCAGCGAGACGCTCAAGGCCTACCGGACGGTCCACGGCATCGTCTACGCCCGGGGCAAGGTCGCACGGGAAGAAGGTCGCCTTCGTCCAGTCGCGCTCGACCTACTTCCACGAGGCGGACTCGGCCCTGTTCTTCGCCCACTGAACAACCCGCACTTCATGACCGGAACGGCCCGAGCTCGTTCCGGCGCGCGGCGAAGGACATGAACTTCGCCTTCAACTGGTCCTACCTCGACTCCAAGCACATCGCCTACTACCTGACCGGCTGGTATCCGCAGCGGGCTCGCGGCACCTCGCCCGACTTCCCGATCCTCGGCACCGGGCAGTACGACTGGAAGGGGTTCAACCCGAACACCCACGAGGCGGATTGGCTGCCGATCGACAAGCACCCGCACGCCGTCGATCCCCGCTTCCTCGTCTCCTGGAACAACAAGCAGGCGCCTGGGTGGGCGGCCGCCGACGACCAGTACGACTACGGTCCGATCCACCGGCAGCAGATGATCGCCGACCGCGTCCGCAGCGCGATCCGCGGCAACCGCAAGGCGTCTCTGGCGCAACTCGTCAAGTCGATGGCGGAGCCGGCGACCGAGGACCTCCGGGCGGTGACGCTGCTGCCGATCATCGACCGGGCGATTGGCCACCCGCACTCGGCCAAGCTCCGCAAGGCGCTGTCGATCCTCAACAAGTGGCGGCGGGACGGCGGACACCGCCGCGACCTCAACGGCAACGGCAACGACGAGCACACCCGCGCGATCACGATCATGGACGCCTGGTGGCCGCTCCTCGTCCGCGCCGAGTTCGAGCCGACGCTCGGCAAGAGCCTGTTCCAGAAGACCCAGGGAATGCTGCCGGTCGGCGACCACACCCGCGGCGAGCCCACCGCGCCCGACTTCTTCGCCGGCTGGTGGGGCTACGTCTCCAAGGACCTTCGCGACCTCTTCGGCCCCAGGCCCCGCGGCGCGTGGAGCCGCACCTACTGCGGCGGCGGCTCGAAGTCCAAATGCCGGGCCGCGCTGCGCTCCTCGCTGAAGCAGGCGCTGAAAGTCACGCCCCAGACGCTGTACGGCCACGGCGATTGCGCCGGCGACCCGGACCCGCAGCCCGCTGCTACGACCAGAACCGCTCGATCATCACCTCGGCGATCTCGGTCCCGCCGGCGCCGTTCCAGAACCGGCCGACGTTCCAGCAGACGGTCTCGGTCAAGCGCAACCTGCCCTGAGCGCCGTACAGTCCTCGGGTCCGTGTCCCTGAGGCGCCCATTCAGATCCCGAACGGCAGGGGAGCCGGCGATCTCGATCGGCGACCCGCGCCTGGCCGACTGGGAGACGGTGGCCACGCTCGAGGACTCCACGACGGCTGTCGCCTGGCGCGATCACCTTCGGAGCACGGGCGTGGACGCGGCCTGCGTAGCCGACCACCCGCTGGACCGTTTCGGCCGCGGCGACGTCTTCCTCGTCGTGCCGCCCGACCAGTGGTCGCGGGCGAACGAGATCATCGAGAACCTGGACTAGTCCGGTCCCGCTGGGCTCCTTGGGCCGATCGTGCGTGGCCAGGCGTGAGATCAGGCGTGCCCTGCTACCATTCCCCGTTGGCCGAAGGGCCGTTTTTGTGTTCCTGTGGGCCCGATTCATGGGGCCTGTGGGCCTTCTCCGAAGGTGATTGGATACGACCCAGCGAGTAGAGGGTGAAGGTACGAGCATCCGTAAAGCCAATGTGTGAGCGCTGCCGAATCATTCGGCGGCGCGGCGTCGTGCTGGTTATCTGCTCCAACCCCCGGCACAAGCAGAGGCAGGGCTGATGGCTCGAATCGCCGGCGTCAACGTCCCAACCAACAAGCGCGTGGAGGTGGGGCTCACGTACGTCCACGGCATCGGCCAGTCCACGGCGTCGAAGATCGTCAAGGACATCGGCGTCGATCCGAACACCTACGTCAAGGACCTGACCGACGACGAGGTGGTGAAGCTGCGCGAGGCCGTCGAGTCCCGCGAGGTCGAGGGTGACCTCCGCCGGGATCGATCTCAGAACATAAAGCGGCTGTCGGAGATCGGCTCCTACCGGGGCGCCCGGCACCGCCGCGGCCTTCCTGTGCACGGCCAGCGGACCAAGACCAATGCGCGGACCCGCAAGGGCCCCAAGCGCATGAGCATTGCCGGCAGGCGCAAGCCGCCGTCGGCGAAGTAGGGACGGGGGTTAGCTGGCCATGCCACAACCAAAGCGAGGAAGCCGTGGAAAGGCGGGCTCGCGCCGCCGTGTCAAGAAGAACATCCCGTACGGCGTGGCGCACATCAAGACGAGCTTCAACAACACGATCGTGACCATCACCGACACCGAAGGCAACGTCGTCTGCTGGGAGTCCGCCGGCTCGGCCGGCTTCAAGGGCTCGCGCAAGTCGACACCGTTCGCCGCACAGGTGACCGCCGACTCCGCCGCCCGCAAGGGCATGGAGCACGGGCTCGAGCGCGTCGAGGTGCATGCGAAGGGCGCCGGGTCGGGCCGCGACACCGCGATCCGCTCGCTGCAGGCCGCCGGCCTCCAGGTCACGACCGTGAAGGACGTCACCCCGCAGGCCCACAACGGCTGCCGTCCCCGCAAGCGCCGGAGGGTCTGAGGATGGCTCGCGATACCGGACCTCAGTGCAAGCAATGCCGCCGGGAGGGGCAGAAGCTCTTCCTGAAGGGCGAGCGCTGCCTGACCGAGAAGTGCGGCGTCGAGCGCCGCTCCTACCCGCCGGGAGAGCACGGCCGCGGGCGCATGCGCCAGTCGGAGTACCGGCAGCAGCTCCGCGAAAAGCAGAAGGCGCGCCGCTACTACCAGGTGCTCGAGAAGCAGTTCCGCAGCTACTACGACAAGGCTTCGCGCCAGGATGGCGTCACCGGCGAGAACCTGCTCCGCCTCCTGGAGCGCCGGTTCGACAACGTGCTCGTACGCCTCGGCTTCGCGGCCTCCCGCCGCCAGGCTCGCCAGCTGATCAGCCACGGTCACTGGTACATCAACGGGCGCCGGGTCGACGTCCCCTCCTACCAGGTGCGCCACGACGACGTGATCTCGATCAAGCCCAACTCCAGCGCCGCCGATGTCGTCCGCTCGGCTACGGAGCTCACGGCGGCGGTGCCGCCGTGGCTGCAGGCGGACCACGACTCACTGACCGCGAAGGTACTTCGCCTGCCCGACCGCGGCGAGATCACCACGCCGGTCTCCGAACAGCTGATCGTCGAGCTCTACTCGAAGTAGTAGGGCTCGCACTCAAAAAGCGACAACGAAGGAAGCGATGACCACCCTGCCCGAATTCCAGATCCCGAAGATCTCCTCCGATAAGGAAGACGACAACCGGGGGACCTTCACAATCGAGCCCCTCGACAAGGGCTTCGGCTACACGTTCGGCAACAGCCTGCGCCGCGTGCTGCTGTCGTCGCTCGGAGGTGCCGCCATCAAGAGCGTCCGAATCGAGGGCGTCGCCCACGAGTTCTCGACCGTCCCCGGGGTCAAGGAGGACGTCACCGACATCGTCCTGAACCTCAAGGAGATCGTCGTCCGCATGCACACGGACGCGGATGAGGTCGAGGCCCCGCTGGTTGCCAGCGGCCCCGGCGAAGTCAAGGCGAAGGACATCGACCTGCCCGCGGGCGTCGAGATCCTCAACCCGGACGCCTCGATCGCGACCCTCGAGAAGAAGACGAAGCTCGAGATGTACCTCACGATCGGCCGCGGCCGCGGGTACTCGCCGGCCGAGGAGAACAAGACCGAGGACCAGCCGCTGGGCGTGATCCCGATCGACTCGATCTTCTCGCCGATCCGGCGCGCCTCGTACTCGGTCGACACGGCCCGCGTCGGTCAGCGGACCGACTTCGACAAGCTCGCGCTCGAGATCGAGACGGATGGCTCCCTCGAGCCGTCGGGCGCTCTCCGCGAGGCGGCCGAGATCCTGATCAAGAGCCTGGCGATCTTCACCGACGCCGACCGGGTCGAGGAGCTCACCAGCCGCGACGGCGCGGGAGCCGCCGAGGCGGCCTTCGCCCCGCTGACCGCGGCCGAAGGCGACGACCGGCTGATCGAGGAGCTGGAGATCGGCGTTCGGGCATACAACTGCCTGAAGCGCGCCGGCATCCAGACGGTCGGCGATCTCCTCCAGCGCTCCGAGTCGGAGCTGAACGCGATCCCGAACTTCGGCAAGCGCTCAACGGACGAGGTCAAGGACGCCCTGAACGCTCTGGGCCTTTCGCTCCGAGACGAGTAGCCGATGCGCCACGGCAAGCAGCGACACAAGCTCAGCCGTGACTCCGCGCATCGCAAGGCGCTTCTGCGCAACCTCTCGCGCGAGCTGATCGAGCACGAGCGGATCAAGACCAGCCAGGCCAAGGCCAAGGCGGTCAAGCCCGAGGTCGAGAAGCTCATCACCCTCGCGAAGGGTGGGAGCCTGCACGCACGGCGTCAGGCGCTGTCGGCCCTCGGCCAGGACCGTTTCCTCGTCCACAAGCTGTTCGAGGAGATCGGCCCTCGCTACGCGGAGCGCCCGGGCGGCTACACGCGGATCGTCAAGCTCGGCCCGCGGCGGTCGGACTCGACCGAGATGGTCTTCCTGGAACTGGTCTAGCGACCCGCTCACTAGCCTCACGCCGTGAGCATCATCCGGCTCACGATCTCCTATGACGGAACGCCGTTCGCGGGCTGGGCGGCGCAGCCCGGCCTGCGTACGATCGAGGGCGAGCTCGAGGCGGTGCTGGGGCAGGTCCTCCAGCGGCCCGTGCAGCTCGCCGTCGCCGGCCGGACCGACGCCGGAGTGCACGCCTGGGGCCAGGTGGCAAGCTTCGAAACGGACGGCGATCCCCCGGACGCGCTCGCGCAGCGGATCAACTCGATGCTGCCGCGGGAGATCGCCGTGCTGGACGCCCAGCCCGCGCCCGAGGGCTTCGACGCACGGCGGGACGCCCGCTCACGGACCTACTGCTACTGGGTGATCGCGGGTCCGGTTCGCAACCCGCTCCAGCTGGGCCGGGCCCTTTGGTGGCCCTACCCGGTGGACACCGATGCCCTCGATCAATGCGGGTCGCTGCTCCTCGGCACCCATGACTTCACTGCGTTCACGCCCACGCAGACCGAGCACGTCCGGTTTGAGCGGGAGATCCTCCGCGCCGAGTGGCTGGCCCACGGGCTCGGGGAGCCCTTCGCCGGCCGGCTGCTCGAGTTCTGGATCGAGGCCGACGCGTTCATGCGCCGAATGGTCCGCGCGCTGGTGGGGACCATGCTCGAGGTGGCCGCCGGACGGCGCTCGCTCGAGGACTTCGAGTCGCTGCTCGAGGGCGCGCCGCGCGACCGGGCGGGGGAGACCGCGCACGCGCACGGCCTCTACCTGGCGTCGGTCCGCTACTGAACAACCTCCGCCGACAGCCTCCGCTTCGCGTCCGGTGTCGGCGGGTTCACGCTACTCACTGAGCTCGACCTCTTCGCCGAGGCTCGCCGGGCGGCCTGGGAGGTAGATCGAGGATCCCGTCGCGAGCATCACGGTCTTGCCGTCCGGGTTCGTCACCGTCGCCCGGGTGATCGCGAGCGTCCGCCCGGCGTGCACGACTTCGCCGCTTGCTGTGAGCTCGCCGTCACCCGGCTCGACGGGCCGCAGGAAGTTCGTCTTCAGGTCGAGGCCCGCGAAGGCGAGCCCCGCGGGCGCGGTCGTCTCGACCGCACCCAGCATCGCGAAGTCGGCCAGCATCGCGATCGTGCCGCCTTGCAGCCTCCCGGACGGGCTCGCGAGCCACTCGGTTCGGGGCATGGCGAAGGTGGCCGTGCCCTCGTCGAACTCCGTCAGGCGGAGGCCGGTGAGGTGGTGCAGAGGGGGCGCGGGCAGCTCGCCGGCGAGCTGGCGCGTGAGGATCTCCGCGCCGGAGAGCTCCGCCCACACCTCCTGCGGGATCACCCCGCCCGGCGGCGGCCGCAGGTAGGGATCCGGGGACTCGTGGGGGGGCGCGGCGTACGCCTCGATGGTCTCGGGCGGGTCCGGCACCCGTTCCAGCGGCGGAAAGATGGTCAGCCGCGAGGTCCCGTGGGCGATCAGCCGGTCGGCCTCCTCGTCGATCACGAACACCTCCGACAGGCCGACGGACCGGCCGACGTGGATCGCCTGCCCGCCCGCGAGCAGCGTCGCGCCGATCCGCGCCGGGCGCAGGAACGAGAGCGACAGCTCGGCGGTCGTGTAGGGCGTGGCGGGGGGAAGCTCCGTCTCGATCGAGAGCCCGAACGCGATGTCCGCCAGGATGGCCAGGGCGCCGCCGCTGATGAGGCCGCTCGAGGAAGCAAGCCACGGCGACGCCGGCATCTTCGCCTCGGCGGTGCCGGTGCCGAATCCGGTCGGCATGGCGCCGGTCAGATGGCGAAGCGGCGGGGGCGGCATGATGCCGCGGCGCCAGCACTCCAGGCGACGCCGCCCGGGCCAGGCCATCAGGCGCGGGTCTGGGTAGCCGCCGCGCACCGGCTCGCGCCAGACCTGCACGGCCTCCTGGGCTTCCGCGCGCTCCATCGGCGCCAAGCTATCTGCTGGCGGTCTGAGTAAGCGGCGTGGGGCGCTCAGCCGCCGCCGTAGGCGACGATCAGGTCGGTCGCGATGCCGACGAAGAAGCCGAACGCGAGGAGGCAGAGGCCGAGCTCGCGGTAGCCGTAGCGCCGCATGGCCGTCCAAACCTCGCCGATCACGTAAAGGATCGCGCCGCCCGAGACGGCGTAAAACGCCAGCTCAAGCGGCGCCGAGGTGACGTTGTAGCCGACGATGGAGCCGAGGAGGACGGGGCTGCCGCCGATCAGGCCCGCCAGGGCGAGCCAGCCCCACGTGGGGCGCACCGATCCGAGTGGGCCGACGATGCCGAAGCCCTCGGTGGCGTTGTGGAGGGCGAAGCCCACGATCAACACGGTCGCCAGGCTGATCTCGCCGGTGTTGGCGGAGACTCCGATCGCCAGGCCCTCGGCGAAGTTGTGCAGCCCGATCGCCGCGGCGATGGTCATGCCTGTCCGCAGGGCCCGGGCGCGCGCCTGCTGCTCCAGGGCGGCGGCGTCGTCCATCGTGATCTCGGCCGAGGCGCCGGACATCGGTGGTTGCGTGCCCGAGCCACGGCGCATCCAGGCCTCGAGGATGCTCAGCCCCGCGCTTCCGAGCGCGAACCCGCCGCCGAGCAGGAGGGCCAACCAGAGCACGTGGCCCAAGCTGTCGCCGCCGTCCTTGAGCCCGCTGACCGCGCTCTCGACGATCGCGAACCCGTGCCCCATCACGTCGACGAAGAGGAACGCCAGAACGCCGACGGCGAACATCGCCAGCGCGACCTTGGCCCGCGGGCCGAGAAGCCGGAGACGGGCGAAGGGGAGCCCGAGGTAGATCGTGAAGCCGGCGAGGGCGCCGAGCAGGACGGTCTCAGTGAAGGACAAGGGCGTCTCTCTTGAGCGTTGTGGTCACGTCGATCTCCTGCCGCGGCCGTATTCCCGATGAGCGAGGTGCGCTTTCTAGCATATTAGGTGACCCTAATGGAGCGCGAGGGTCTCCTCGTGCTCCTCAAGTACGCCGTCGGCGCCGATCTGGATTACCCCGCCATACCCCCTCTACTGGCCGGTGGGCGCGTCCCTAGAATCGACGCGATGCGGGTGTTGCTCACCAACGACGACGGGATCGGCGCCGAGGGGATGCACGCCCTTCGGCGCGCGCTGATGGAAATCGACGGGATCGAGGTCCACGTCATCGTCCCCGACTCCAATCGCAGCGCCACGGCTCGGAGCATCACGACGCGCTCTCCGCTCTCGGTCGAGGAGGTCGAGCTCGACGACGGCTTCATCGCCTACGCGACCGACGGCACCCCCGTCGACTGCGTCCGCTTCGCCGATCTCGGCTTGGTGGGGGAACGGCCCGACCTGATCGTCTCGGGCATCAACCACGGCTCCAACCTGGGCGACGACATCACCTACTCGGGGACGGTCGCCGCCGCGCTCGAGGGGATCGTGCTCGGGATTCCGGCGATCGCCATCTCCCAGCAGGGAAGCGCGCAGGAGATGGGATTCCTTCCGGGCCGGAGCTTCGACTTCGCCGTGGCCGCCGGGATCGGGGCCCAGCTGGTTCGGATGCTGGCAGGCTCGCCCCTGCCCGCGGAGACGCTGCTGAACGTGAACGTCCCCGCGGGCGAGCCCGAGGGGATCGAGGTGACCGGGCTCGGCAAGCGCCTCTACAACGACAAGCTGCGACTCGTCGGCGAGGATGGCGACGGCCGCCGCCGGTACCAGATCTACGGGTTCGAGCCCTCGTTCGAGGACGAGCCGGGGACCGATCTCGCCGCGGTCGCGCGCGGGAGGATCTCGGTCACGCCCGTTCACTTCGACCTCACTGACCGTGACGAGCTGACGCGGCTGCGCGAGTGGGAGCTCGACCGGATCTTCAGGGAGGTGCTCGCCGGTGTCGCGCCGTAGCCCCTCGGTCGCGACACCACCGCAGTGAGCCCGCGGGATCCGGCAAAGCGCGCAGAGGAGCTCCGCCGCGAGCTCTCGCATCACGACCACCGCTACTACGTCCTCGACGACCCGGAGATCGGCGACGACGCCTACGACGCGCTGCTGGGCGAGCTGCGCCAGATCGAGGAGGACAACCCGGACCTGCGAACGCCGGACTCGCCCACGCAGCGTGTGGCGGGAGGTATGGCGCCGCTGGACAAGTTCGGCGAGATCCGCCACGCCGAGCCGATGCTCTCGCTGGCCAACGCGCGGAGCGGCGAGGAGTTCCGCGGCTGGGAGAACCGCCTCCACAACCGCCTGCGCCAGCTCGACATCGAGCCGGGCGACCTGCGGTTCGTCTCCGAGCCGAAGATCGACGGCCTCGCGATTTCGCTGACGTACGAGGACGGTGTGTTCACGCGCGGCGCGACGCGCGGGGACGGGATCGTGGGCGAGGACGTCACTCAGAACATCCGCACGATCAGGGCCATCCCGATGCGGATCGACGACGCCCCGGGCCTGATCGAGGTGCGCGGGGAGGTCTACCTGCCGCGCTCGGCGTTCGCGGAGCTGAACGAGACCCGTAGCGCCGCGGGAGAGGCGGCATTCGCCAATCCGCGCAACGCGGCGGCCGGCTCCCTGCGCCAGCTCGACCCCAACGTCACGGCTTCGCGGCCGTTGTCGATCTGGTGCTACGGCACGAGCGCCCAGCGTGAGGTCGAGCTCCCGACACACGCCGAGGAGCTCACCTGGCTGCGCGACCGAGGATTCAAGGTGAACGCGGACACCGCCATCCACGAGACGGCCGACGAGGTGGTCGAGCGCTGCAAGTGGTGGGAGGACCGCCGCGAGTCGCTGGACTTCGAGATCGACGGCGTCGTGATCAAGGTCGACCAGCGGACGCTCTGGCGCGAGCTCGGCGTGGTCGGGCGCGAGCCGCGGTGGGCGGTGGCCTGGAAGTTCCCGCCGATCACCGCGACGACGAAGCTCAACCACATCTTCTGGAACGTGGGGCGGACCGGCGCGCTGTTCCCCTTTGCCGCCCTCGAGCCGGTGCGCGTGGGCGGCGTCACGGTCTCCACCGCGACCCTCCACAACGAGGAGGACCTGGCGCGGAAGGACGCCCGCGAGGGCGACGAGGTCGTGGTCACCCGCGCGGGCGACGTGATCCCTCAGGTGATCTCGCCGCTGGTGCAGCGTCGCAAGGGAAAGCGCCTTCGGAAGCCCAAGCCGCCCGCCAAGTGCCCCCGCTGTGGGACGCTGACCGTCAAGCCCGCCGACGGCGTGTTCACGACGTGCCCGAACCGGCGCGGGTGCCCCGGACAGGTCTTCCAGCACATCAAGCACTTCGTCGCGGTCATGGACATCGAGGGCTTCGGGGAGAAGCTCTCGGCGCGCTTCCTGGACGAGGGGCTGATCCGCGACCAGGCGGACATCTACGACCTCACGGCCGAGAAGCTCGCGGCCCTCGACGGGTTCGGGGAGACGTCGGCTAGCAACCTCGTCGAGGCGATCGAGGCCTCCAAGGCGCAGCCCTTCGGCATCGTCCTGTTCGCCCTCGGGCTGCCCGAGGTGGGCTTCGTCACCGCTCAGGCGCTCGCCGAGCACTTCGGCACGATCGACGGCCTGATCGAGGCGTCGGAGGAGGAGGTCGAGGAGGTCGAGGGAGTGGGCCCCATCGTGGCCGAGCGCATCGTCGAGGAGCTGTCGGAGGAGCCGACGCTCGACCTCATCCGGGGCCTCCGTGAGCACGGCCTGCGCTTCGAGCTCTCCGAGGCCGAGCGTCCGACGCGGGGCGGCCCGCTGGAGGACAAGACGTTCGTCCTCACGGGCACGCTGGCGAACCTCACCCGCGAGGAGGCGACCCAGATGATCCGCCGCGCGGGCGGCAAGGTGACGGGCTCCGTCTCGAAGAGCACCGACTACGTGGTCGCCGGCGACAGCCCGGGCTCAAAGCTCGCCAAGGCGGAGGAGCTGGGCACGGCCGTCATCGACGAAGCGGGCCTGCGCGAGTTGCTTCCGTCATAGAGGCGGGACGAAAAACGGCTGGCAAGTAGGGCCGGCCTGAGCCCCATCGGCGTCCCCGGAGCCCCGCGGGGGATCGAGCGCAGGATTGACCACCGTATACGTGGTCAATCCTTCTCTCGAGCGATCGAGTGGCCCCGGAGTTGCCCTACTTGCCCTTCAGCCGTCTCGCGCCTCGGCACGGCGGGGGCGTCAGCCACTAACGTCTATACCGCGAAATGAGCGCCGCCATCTTGTCCTGGGCGCTCTGCGCCGTGGTGACGTTCACCGAGTTCATGAGAATCGAGAAGGCCACCGTGCCGTGGCCGGCCCGGCAGTAGCCCGACAGGGCGCTGACCGCGTCGAGCGTCCCGGTCTTGGCCCGGCAGTTGCCCTCCGCGGCGGTGCCGCGCATGCGGTCGGAGAGCGTTCCCTCGCGCCCGGCGAGCGGCAGCGAGTTGAGGAACGCCGCGTGGTCGGCGCGCGTGTTCATGGCCCGGAGCAGATGGCCGACCGAGTTCGGCGATGCCTGGTTTGAGCGCGAGAGCCCCGAGCCGTTGACCATGTTGACCTTGGCGCCGAGCTGGCGCGCGTACCGTTCCGCCTTGTGAGCGCCGCGGCTCGTCGTGCCCACGTGCTTGCCGTTCGCCGCGAGGCTCTTCAGGAGCATTTCGGCGAAGAAGTTGTTCGAAGGGCGATTGGTCGCCGTGACCAGCGACGACATGCTCGGCGAGTTGACCTTCGCCAGCGGGCGATGCCCGAGCGCGCTGCCGGAGACCTGGCCGTGGCCCGTCCCCTTCTTCACCTTCACGCCGTAGTGGCGGAGCTTGTCGGTGAGCGCTCGGACCGCGACCAGCTCGGGGCTTGGCGCATAGTGGCCGTCGAGGAACCCAGAGTTGTAGGAGAGGCCGGAGAGAGGGGGGAGCTCACCCGATGCGTCGACCCCGTTCGTCGGCACGCCGCGCTGGCGGTCGAAGACGCTGTCGTCCGCGAGCACCTTGCCCGTGACGCGCCTGATGCCGTCCTGCTTGACCTCCTTGGCCAGCGCGCCCAGCGGCGTCACCGGCAGGTTGTTGTGCTTGGCGAAGCCGCTGCTCGCCAGGGCCGGGTCGCCGGCGCCGACCAGCACCAGGTTGCCGCGGATCGCATGCCGGTGCAGGTCCGAGTGTTTCTGCGGATAGACAGTGGTCTCGAGCCGCCCGTCCGCCCCGAACCGGTGGAGCACCGCCGCCGTCGTGAACAGCTTCGAGTTCGAGGCGAGCACTCGCGGCGTCTTCGACGCCCAGCTGAACAAGAGCCCATGGCCCGACGCGTCGAGGTCGTAGACCCAGGCGCCGCTGGCACCGCCGACGCCGTGCATTTGCTTGCTCAGACCGTGCTCCAGGTGCGCGCGCGAGATCGACGCGGCCGCCGGTACGGCCCCGCCGAAGAGCGCGCACGCGGCGCCCAGGGCCACGATTCGCAGTCTCCAATCCCGCACGAAGTCGCCAGACTAGCTGCCTGGCCAGTAATAATGAGGGGCTAGATGGGGAAGGTCGTCGAGCTCGAGACGCCGCGGACGGAGTCGCGGGGGGGTCGGGCCAAGAGAAGTCGCCGGCGTCAGTCGAAGACCGCGCTCGTCCTCGGCGGCGGCGGGTTCACGGGCGGTGTGTACGAGATCGGCGCCCTGCGGGCGCTGGACCTGCTCGCCGTCAACCGGACGATCAACGAGTTCGACGTCTACGTCGGCACCAGCGCCGGCGCCTTCATCGCGAGCATGGTCGCCAACGGGATCACGCCCGAGGAGATGATGCGCGTGATCAACAGCGACCTCCCGTCCCCCCTCTCCGACATCTCGCTCGGCACGCTCCTGCACCCGAACTACGGCGGCTTCGTGCGCAAGTCGCTCACCTTTCCGCTCCGCGTCGCGGGCGTGGCACGCGGGCTGCTTAGCCATCTGAGCGAGGTCTCCGCGGTCGACATCGTCAACGGCCTGGCAGGAGGGCTGCCCAGCGGCGTCTACAGCGGCCGCGGGATCGAGGCCTACGTCGAGGAGGCGTTGGCGGACCCGGATCGGACCAACGACTTCCGGCTGCTCAACAACGAGCTCTACCTGACCGCGACCGACCTGGACTCGACCGAGCGGGTCGTGATGGGCGACGGACAGTGGATGGATGTCCCGATCTCCACGGCGGTGGCCGCCTCCGGGGCACTCCCCATGCTCTACGAACCGGTCAGGATCGACGGCCGGGAGTTCATCGACGGCGGCATCCGTTCAACCACGAACATCGACGTGGCCGTCGAGCACGGCGCGAAGTTCATCGTCGTCATCAACCCCGTCGTCCCGTACGTCAACGACCTTCGCAAGCGGATCCCGACGATCATGGGCACCCGGGCCCGTCGAGTCTCCGACATGGGCTTCACGGCGATCGGCAACCAGGCCTTCCGCCTGCTCTCCCACGAGCGCCTTCACATCGCGGTTCAGCACTGGGAGGAGCGCTACCCGGGCGTCGACATCATCCTGATCGAGCCCGAGTTCGACGACGAGCTCATGTTCGGCACGTCGATCATGGACTACAGCGCCCGCCTCGAGATCGCCAAGCACGGCTTCGAGTCCGTGACGCTCAAGCTGGCCCGCGACTACGAGCGCTACAAGTCGATCGCCGAGCGCCACGGGATCGAGATCTCGGCGCGTCGGGTCCGCCACGTCCTCGACCAGGTCGAGCGCGAGCACGAGCCGCAGTCAGCCTGGCGGCGCGTCCTGGAGCAGACCACCTCCGTACTGCTTCGCAGCGACCGCCAGCGCGATGCGGAAGAGGAAGCCGGCTAACTACCCGTAAAGAGAGTCGATCTCGCCGGCGTACTTGTCGGCGACGACGTTGCGCTTCACCTTCATCGTCGGCGTGAGCTCGCCGCCTTCCTGCGAAAGGTCATGCGGGAGGATCTCGATCTTCTTCACCTGCTCGACACGGGCGAACTTGGAGTTGACCTTCTCGAGGTGCGCTTCGAGAGCGGCGCGCACCTGATCGTTCGAGGCGAGAGCCTCGGGATCGGGTGGCAGGCCGTGCTCCTTCGCGAACGCGGCGGCCTCCTCGGGGTCGAGCGTGACGAGCGCGACCAGATACGGCCGGCGGTCGCCGATGACGACGCACTGGGAGACGAGCGGGTGCTGCTTGATCTCGGCCTCCAGATTGGCGGGGGTGATGTTCTTGCCGCCGGCCGTGATGATGATGTCCTTCTTCCGGCCGGTGATCTTGATGTAGCCCTCGGAGTCGATCTCTCCGATGTCGCCGGTGTGAAGCCAGCCGTCGACGAGGGTCTCGGCCGTCGCCTCGGGGTTCTTGTAGTAGCCCTGGAAGATGTTGGGCCCCTTGACGAGGATCTCCCCGTCCTCGGCGATCTTGACCTCGCAGCCCGGGAACGGCCTGCCGACGGTGCCGAACTTGAAGTCCTCGGCGGTCGCGATCGTCGCCGCGGTCGAGGTCTCTGTCATGCCCCAGCCCTCGACGATGAGCACGCCCGCCGCGTCGAAGAACCGCAGGATCTCAGGGTTGATCGGGGCGGCGCCGCTGACGGCGAGCTTGATTCGCCCGCCGAACAGATTGCGGACCTTCGACAACACCTGCTTGTCGGCGATCTCGTACTGGCGACCCAGGAAGAAGCCAGGCTCCCTGCCCGCGCGCTCGGTCTCGCGCATCCTGCGGCCGACGCCGATTGCCCAGTTGAAGACCGCCTTCTTCATCCCGCCGGCCTTTTCAGCGGCCGCCGTGGCGGCCGTGTAGATCTTCTCGAAGATCCGTGGGACAGATGGGAAGTAGGTCGGCTTGACCTCAGCGAGGTCGGCCATGATCTTGAGCGGGTCCCGCTGCCAGTAGGCGATCGTCGCGCCCAGCGCCACGGTGCCGAACTGGATCAGCAGGGCGAAGGAGTGCGCGAGGGGGAGGTATAGGTAGGTGAGCTCGTCGTCGCCGAGCGCGCCGACGTCCAGAACCATGTCGAGCATCGACCGGTAGTTGCCGTGGGAGATGACGCAGCCCTTCGGCGGTCCGGTGGTGCCCGATGTATAGATGAAGGTGCAGATGTCCTCGGGCGTCACGGAGCTCCACCGCTGCTCCCACTCGGTGGCGTCGTGCTGGGCGCCGCGCTCGGCGACCTCGGCCGCCGAGATGGCGTCGTCGGCCTCGCCCGTCATGAGGATCACGTGCTCGAGGGCCGGACACCGGTCCCGCACCTCGCGGATCTTCGCCAGCTGCTCGGAGTCCTCCACGATCACGGCCTTCGTGTCCGAGTTCTCCAGGACGTACTGGCACTCGTCGGGAGAGTTTGTCTGGTAGATCGGCACCACGGTCGCCCCGGCCGTCAGCGCCGCAAAGTCGAAGTAGGTCCACTCGGGCCGCGTGTTGGCGAGGATGGCGACCTTGTCGCCCTTCTCGATCCCCAGGTCGATGAGGCCGAGAGAGAGGCCCTGGACGATTTCGCCGACCTCGGTATAGGACTTCTCGGCCCAGTTCGAGGCGCCGTCCGGCTTGTACATGACCGCGCGTCGGCCACCGTGCTCGCGGGCGGCGATCGGAAGCAGGTCCGCCACCGTGCTCGAAGTGACTCCGGCTGCCGGACCGGCCTGGACCGTGGCGGTCTCCATGCGTCTCTCTCCTCCTTCGTGACGTGCGATGAGCGCAGCGAACGCGGCGCGCGAAGAAGGCTATCTCAGCGAGGGAGCGCGCCCTTGCGGAGCGCGAAAGCTAGGCGGGCTGCTTGACCTGGCGGCCCGTGAGGCGGCGCAGCGATGAGACGAACAGCGTCTTGTCAATCCTGCCGTTGAAGATCGGGACGCCCATCTCCATGCACTTCGAGATCACCTCGCGCCGCTTCATGTTGACCTCGTCGGCGAGCTCGGTGGGCGTCAGATGTATTGCCACTCGGTGTCCTCCTCCCGTTGGTTGTGGCAGTGAGTTTTATCCCATGAGACGGATGTGTCAATGGCTTTCGCCGCAAATAGCGGGAACGCCTGGCACCGAAGGCCCGAGCCCTACGATGTGCGGGTGGCCGAGACCACTCCAGGCGTCGCCGCCCCCGACTCGTTCCTCGAGTCGCTCATGGACACCGAGCTCTACTCGATCGGGGCGTTCTTCTGCGACGAGCACCCAGACCTCGTGGACGAGGTCGTCGCCCGCAGCGAGGAGATCGAGCGGCGTGGGCTCGAGGCCTACGCGAGCGAGGCCGGCGGGCCGATCGAGGAGAGCTTCGAGACGCTGTTGACGGGCCTGGCGGTCCGTTACTACAAGGCGGTCGCCGGCTAGATGTCGAGCCCCTGGGTGCCCCGCGTCCTGTTGGGCGTGGGCCTCGCCGCTCTCGTTGGAGCGATCATCTCGCTGTCGGTGGGGACCGGCGGGCCCAAGGTGATCAAGATCACCGGCGGCGACGCCGTACAAGAGCTCCTCGGCGGGGTACAGCAGAACGGGGTTTCCCTCGGCGATCCGAACGCGCCCGTGACGGTCGCGCTCTTCACGGACCTCCAGTGCTCGACCTGCGACACGTACGAGCTCGAGACCGTCGACCCGCTGATCGAGGAGTACGCGCGCGGGAGCGATGTCCGGTTCGAGTTCCACAACTACTCATTGGGCCAGGCCGAGGTGACGCAGGCTGCCTACGCTGCGACCGCCGCCGGGCAGCAGGACGTCGAATGGCAGTTCGCCGACCTCTTCTTCCGCAACCAGGATGCGGCGCCGAACGGAACGGTCACCACCCAGTTCCTTGACGACATCGGCAACGCGATCGATTCGTTCAGCACGCTGGACGTGGGCCAGTGGCACCAGGACATGGACTCGCCACAGGTGAAGGACAGCGTCGACGCGGACCAGAAGCTCGCCGCGCAGTACGGGCTTCGCATCAACGCACCGTCGATCGTCGTCGACGGCCCGGGCGGGACCAAGGTGCTGCAGGACGGTCCATCGAAGACCGAGGTCGACGACGCCATCGCCCAGGTCAGCGGCTCCTGACCTCAGGCCCGGGCCCCTAGAATGCTGGCTCTCGGGGCGTGGCGCAGCCTGGTAGCGCGCACCGTTCGGGTCGGTGAGGTCGCTGGTTCAAATCCAGTCGCCCCGATTGGTAGTCCTAGTTCGAGGGGCAGTCGCGGTTGCTGACGCTTCCCTCCGGAAGGGTGGTGCGGCACAGCAGTCCCGAGCTCGGTGGGTCGCGGCCCTCCTCGTCGCGCGACCACGTTGAGCCGCTGAGGTTCGCGTCAGTCAGTTCGCTGAGGAAGAGGGAGGTCGTGTTCGACGTTCGGCTTGTCAAGGCCCGGGCTAGTCGCGGTCGTACGTCGCTATCGCCCGCAGCGACAGCGCCGTGAGCACGGCCGTGAGGGCGACGATAACGGCCAGGCAGATCGCGAGCTTGTCCCAGACCCAACCGTCGATCACGAGCGAGCGGAGCCCGACGATGACGTAGCTCACCGGGTTGATCCGGGCGAGGGCCTCCATTACCGGGGTGAGCCGGTCGAACGGGACGAAGTTCGGCGTCAGGAAGAGCAGCGGGAAGAAGAGGAGAAAGCTCGTGTTGGTGGCCTGCACGTTGCGAGTCCGCAGCGCCACGAGGATCCCGAAGCCGGCGTAGCCGACGCCGAAGAGCGCGGCCAGCACGACGAGGACGATCGCACCGAGGACGCCACTCTCCATGTGCACCCCGAAGGCGAGCCCCGCTACGAGGACGACGGTCGAGCCGAGGATGCCGCGGACCAGGTCGGCGGTGAGCCGCCCGAAGATGATCGAGGAGCGCCGGATCGGCGCCGCCAGCAGCTTGTCGAAGTAGCCGTTGTCGATCTCCGTCACCAGCGCGAGGCCGGAGGTGGCGGTGGCCACGGCGAACATCAGCGAGACCGGCATCTGGAAGGCCGCATAGCCCTGGCCCTTCAGGAACGGCGTCGTGTCCGGGAAGGTCTCCGACACCTGGCCGATGTTGACCGCCAGGAAGAAGAGCGGGATGAACAGCGCGGGGATCGTGGCCTCGGGGTAGCGCACGATCTCGCGCACAGCCCGCCGGCCCAGCAACAGGGTCTCGGTCATGCGGCCTGCTCCTCCTCTTCCTGCTCTTCCTCGGCGCCCTCGAGCCGGCGCCCGGTAGCCCGCAGAAATACGTCGTCGAGCGTCGGCCGCGAGACCGCGATCGCCCCGGCCCGAACCTCCGCGCGGTCGAGCCGCCGCACGATCTCGGCGATTGAGCCGGCGCCGTCCTCCAGGTAGAGCGCGAGCGCGTCGGCCTCGGGGACAACCCGCTCGAGCCCCGGCAGCCCGGCCATCGCGGCCTCGACCCGTGTGGCGTCGGCGCCGTCCAGCTCGACCCGGACGACGTCGTGGCCCATCTGGGCTTTCAGGCTCTCGGGCGTGCCCTCCGCGACGATCCTCCCGGCGTCGATGATCGCGACCCGGTCGCAGAGCTGGTCGGCCTCCTCGAGGTACTGGGTGGTGAGGAAGACGGTCGTCCCTGTGGAGTTGATCCGCCGGACCTCGTCCCAGACGGTCCGCCGCGAGGCGGGATCGAGCCCCGTGGTCGGCTCGTCCAGGAAGAGCACCTCCGGTGAGTGAACAAGCGCGCTCGCGAGGTCGAGCCGGCGCTTCATGCCCCCCGAGTAGGTCTTGGTGCGCCGGTCGGCGGCCTCCGTGAGCCCGACCAGGTCGAGCAGCTCCTCGGCTCTGGCGCGGGCGTCCGTGCCGGTGATCCCGTACAGGCCGCACTGCAACTCGAGCAGCTCGCGGCCGGTCTGCACTGGATCGAGTCCGATCTCCTGGAGCGCGACGCCGATGCGGCGGCGCACGTCGGCTGGGTCGGCGACGACGTCGATGCCGGCGACGCTGGCGCTCCCGCTGGTCGGCGGCAAGAGCGTGCAGAGCATCCGGACCGTGGTCGTCTTCCCCGCGCCGTTCGGGCCGAGGAAGCCGAACACTTCGCCGCTGCTGATGCCGAGATCGATGTCGCGGACGGCCTCAACCCCGCCCTTGAACGTCCGTCGCAGCGAGCGGACCTCGACTGCCCGATTGCCATCCTCAATCACGCCGCTGGACCGTAGTGACCATTTAGGTCAGAACCGGTCCGCATCCAGCTGGCTTTACCCTGCCGCGACGCATGACCGAGCTGGCCGACAACAAGGACCTGGTCCGTCGCTTCTACCGGGAGGCGATCAACGAGCGCGACCTCGAATCAGTGGACCGCCTGCTCAGCGAGGACTTCGTCCACAACGGCGAGCGCCGCGGACGACCCGGTCAACGCGAGGTCGTCGCTGGCTTCCTCGCCGGGTTCCCCGATCTGCGCAACGAGATCCTGCTGATCCTCGCCGAGGGCGATCTGGTCGCGGCCCACCAGCGCTGGACCGGCACTCACGACGGCCCGTTCCTCGACATCCCGCCCACGGGGCGCGGGGTCGAGTTCACCTCGACGGCGGTCCTGCGGATCGAGGACGGCCTGATCGTCGAGGCATGGGACGAGGTGGACATGCTGACACTGACACGCCAGCTGTCTCGCTCTAGCGGGTGCCGGTGAGCACGGTGTCGCCGGCCAAGATACAACGCGTCGGCGATCCACAAGTGACGGCATTGATCCCGGGCTTCGGCGTGCCGCCGACCTGATCGAGCGACCAGCTCTTCCAGTTGTTCGTGGTCGTGGCGACGAAGCCGCGGAAGCCGGCGGCGATGCACACGCCGTCCGCTGGACAGCTCACCGCCTTCAGCGGGGGGCGGTCGACGTCAGGGCCGGTGCCGATCTCCTGCGCGGTCCAGTGGATGAGGGCGGGATCGGTCGTCTTGAACACCTGGCCCGCAAACCCGACCGCCGTGCACGAGTCAGGCGACGAGCATGCGACAGCGTTCAGCGGGTCGCTGGGGTCGGCATCCGATGCCACCCACTTCCAGCTCACGGCGCTCCCGCCGACACTCAGGCTGCCGCGGTAAATCCCCTCCGAGGTCGCGACCACGCAGGTCGTCATCGTGGGGCAATTGACTTCAGACTCTCGGTCGGCTAGGATTACCGGACGCCGGACGGTATTAGGCAGGGAAATCTCGCCAGGCAGGAAAGGACGACGACTTGAAGGCAAGGAAGCTCTTCCAATGGATCGTGGCGTGCTCGGCCCTCACGCTGGGGCTGGTCGGTCCAACGTCGGCCGCCGCCGACACGTTCACCGTGACCAGCTTCGGCGATGCGGGACCCGGAACGCTTCGCCAGGCGGTTCTCGACGCCAACGCGCACCCCGGGCACGACAGGATCGACTTCGCTCCCGACGTCAGCCAGGCCGGCACCGGTTCTGACCCTCTCGAGATCACCAGCGACTTGGAGATCGACGGTCCCGGCTCCGACAAGCTCAGGGTCGGGTTCGGCCGCGGCTTCGTCATCAAGGGCGGCGGGGAGGCCACGATCTCCGGCATGACCATCAGCCACTCCAGCGTGCACAACGGCGCCGGCGGGGCCGTTCGCAATCAGGGGACCCTGACGCTGGACGGCGTGCTAATGGAGATGAACGACGCCATCGCTGATCCGGGCAACCAGGCCTCGGGCGGCGCGATCGCCAACACCGGGACGCTCATCTTGAAGAACAGCACGCTTACCCGGAACTTCGCAACTGGCAACGGCGACGGCTCGGATGTCGCCGGCGGGGGGATCACCAACTCGGGAACGATGACGCTCGACCATGCGCGGCTGATCAACAACGTCGCGCATGCCGGGGACACGACCGCCTCCGGAGGCATCGGCGCCGAGGCGAAGGGCGGCGGGATCTTCAACACCGGCGATCTGACGCTGGTGGACTCGACGCTGTTGCAGAACGTCGCGATCGGTGGGGCGGCGCACGACGAGGGCGGCCCCGGTCTCGGCGGCGCGATCTACAACTCAGGGAGTGGGGCGCTGACGGTCAAAGGCTCGACGCTGAGCGAAAACCTCGCCGGTGGCGGCGCTGGCAACGTGGCCGGCCTCGCTATCGGTGGTGCGATCGAGAACTTCGAGCCGGCCACGTTCGGGATTGAGAATTCGACGATCGCCAACAACTCAGCGGTTGCCGGGTCGGGCAGCCACCAGGACGGTCAGAGCATCGGCGGCGGGATCGACAACCAGAGTACGTTCACCCACCCGAGCACGGTGCTCGGCGCGACGATCTCGGGCAACGGCGCCTTCCGCGGCTCGAACATCGAGAACTCGTTCTCCGGCCTGAGCCTGCAGAACACGATCGTCGCGAATCCGCGACGGGGTCAGAACTGCGGCCACCCGAGCTCGTTCCCGTCTGCCATCAAGTCGCTGGGCTACAACATCGACAGCGACTCGAGCTGCGAGCTGAAGGCCAAAGGGGACCGATCCGACACCGATCCGCAGCTGAAGCCGTTGGCCGACAACGGCGGCCCGACGCAGACGATGGCGATTCCGCTCTCGAGCCCGGCCCTCGATCAGGGGGTGAGCGGCGGCCTGACCACCGATCAGCGAGGCGACACGCGCCCCGTGATCGTTCCCGGCGTCCCGCGCCCGCAGGGCGGCGACGGCTCCGACATCGGCGCCTACGAGTACCAGCCGGGCCCGGCGGGCCACAGCCGCATCAAGGGCTCCGTGAAGCCCGGCCGCGCGACGGCCGGTAAGCCCACATGCTTCGAATTCAAGGCGAAGCGGCCCACGGGCGGCGCGATGCCCAACGTCCAGGTGAAGATGGGTGGGAAGCGCGCCCGGACGGACGCGCACGGCAAGGCGATCATCTGCAAGAAGTTCAAGCAGGCCGGCGTCCGCCACCCGCGCCTTCGCAAGCGCGGCCACGAGCGCGCGAAGTTGCGGGTGAACGTGCGCCACTAGAGGGCGCCGTCCGTCACCGGTGCTCGGGGTTTGGGAAGTCGAACCGGCAGCCGGCGTCCCACTCGGAGCGCTGGTTTCCGTGCGCCGGGATGCCGCCGGCGTCCTTCAACATGCGCGCCAGGTGGAGCAGGTTCCAGGTCATGAACGTGGTGTTCCGGTTGGTGAAGTCGTTCATCGGCCCGCCTGAGCCCTCGTCGAGGTAGGAGGGGCCGGGCCCGGCCTCACCGATCCAGCCCGCATCCGCCTGCGGCGGAATCACGTAGCCCAGGTGCTGGAGCGAGTACAGCGTGTTCATCGCGCAGTGCTTGACGCCGTCCTCGTTGCCGGTGACGAGGCACCCGCCCACGCGGCCGTAGTAGGCGTACTGGCCGGCGTCGTTGAGCAGGCTGGAATTCCCGTAGAGGCGCTCGATCATGTGGGTCGCAACGGAGGACTTCTCACCGAGCCAGATCGGCATGCCCAGCACGAGGATGTCGGAGGCCATCACGCGCTCGAAGATCTGGGGCCATTCGTCAATGTCCCAGCCGTGCTCCGTCATGTCCGGCCACACACCCGTGGCGATTTCGTGGTCGATGGCGCGGATGCACTCGACCTCCACGGCGTTGCGGCGCATGATCTCCATCGAGATGTCCATCAGCCCCTGCGTGTTCGAGGTCTCCGGGCTGCGCTTCAGCGTGCAGTTGATGAAGAACGCGCGCAGATCTGAGTAGTCGGTCTCGCTCGACTCGACCATCTGCATCTGCTTGTCGGTGAGGATCGTTCGGTCGTTCACGTGAACCTCCGTGTCGGATGGGCGGCCGGCAATGAGACTAGGTCGGGCTTCGGTTGGCGCTGTTACATCTAGATAACTTTCGCCGCGATGAGGGTCTTTGTCGCGGGTGCCTCCGGTGTCATCGGGCGGCCGCTGGTGCGCCAGCTCGTGGCCGCCGGCCACGACGTCGTCGGGATGACCAGCCGGGAGGCGGGCACCCCCGCCATCACGGAGGGCGGCGGCGAGGCCGTCGTGTGCGACGCCCTCGACGCGGACGCCGTCAGGGAGGCCGTGGGATCGGCGCGGCCGGACGCGGTTGTCAACGAGCTCACCAAGCTCCCGCGCGATTACGACACGCGCAACATGGACGAGCGCTTCTACGCGCCGACCAACCGGATCCGGACCGAGGGGGGAGGGAACCTGCTCGAGGCGGCGCGCGCGGCGGGAGCGAAGCGGTTCGTGACGCAGAGCATCGCCTTCCTCTACGCGCCCGAGGGTGACATGGTCAAGGACGAGGAGGGGCGGACGTCAACCGACGCGCCAGCGCCGTTTGGCGACGGGGTGCGCGCGATGGTCTCCCACGAGCGCGCCGTGCTCGAGGCCGAGGGCATCGACGGCCTCGTCCTGCGCTACGGCTGGTTCTACGGGCCCGGCACCTACTACGCGGCCGGTGGGAGCATCGCCGAGATGGTCCGCAAGCGGCGGTTCCCGGTCCTCGGCGGCAGCGACGGCCTGTTCTCGTTCATCCACATCGAGGACGCGGCGGGGGCCACCGTCGCGGCATGCGGGCGGGGCGAGCCCGGGATCTACAACATCGTCGACGACGAGCCCGGCACGGTCGCGCAGTGGCTACCGGCGTATGCGGAGGCGCTCGGCGCCAAGCGGCCGTGGAAGGTGCCGGGCTTCGTCGGGCGCCTGCTCGGCGGGACCGCAGCTCGCATGACCATCGGGCTGCGGGGCGCCTCCAACGCAAAGGCGAGGCGCGAGCTCGGCTGGGAGCCTCGGTATCCCAGCTGGCGCAGCGGCTTTCGCGAGGCGCTTGGATAGGCTGAAACAGAATCCAATTCGCACGAAGAAGGAGCGGCAGATGGCTTACTCGGTCCCCGATCTTCCCTATGACTACGCGGCGCTCGAGCCGCACATCGACGAGCAGACGATGCGCGTGCATCACGACAAGCACCACCAGGCCTACGTCGACAAGGCGAACGCCGCGCTCGAAGGAACGGAGTGGGCCGACAAGGATGTTGACGACGTTCTCCGCAGCCTCGACCAGCTTCCCGACGACATCAAGACCGCAGTGCGCAACAACGCCGGCGGACACTCCAACCACTCGTTCTTCTGGGTGATCATGAGCCCGGACGGCGGCGGTGAGCCGGACGGCGACCTCGCCTCCGCGATCGACGACGCGTTCGGCTCGTTCGATGCCTTCAAGGACGAGTTCAAGGCCGGCGGCGTCGGCCGCTTCGGCTCCGGCTGGTCGTGGCTGGTCCACGACGGCTCCGGCCTCGCCGTGGTCTCGACCGCCAATCAGGACTCGCCGATCTCCGACGGCCAGACCCCGCTCCTCGGCGTCGACGTCTGGGAGCACGCCTACTACCTCAAGTACCAGAACAAGCGCCCGGACTACATCGACGCCTGGTGGAACGTGGTGAACTGGCCGGAGGTCGCGAGCCGCTTCAGCGCCGCGGGTTAGGTCTGCCCTGAGCCGGTTCGTGAACGAACCCGGATGGTGAGTGTGTGAGAAACCAACCCCGGCGCCCGGCGGGACGGGCGCGGCTGGTTTCGAACCGGCGCACAACCGAATAGCCGCTGTTAGGTTGCCCGCCCTCTACGGGGTGTCAATGGGTGACCGAGTGAAAGGGAGAGGACGGCGCCGGCGATCCGCAATAGCGATCGTTGCGGCGGGCGTTGCGCTGCTGGTTCTGCCGGCGCTCGCGCTCGCCCACATCGAGCGGCCCGCGTACTGGCCCGATCCGCGGCCGGACCATCAGGTCAAGCCGGCGGCCGGCGGCAAGGTCCCGAAGGCGCGCTCCCTGCCCTCGGCCTTCAAGACGTCGAAGCCCGGGAAGACGCGCGTGGTCTGCAAGAGCGACTCGATGGCGCGGACCCGACGTTCGATCCACTTGATGAGGATGCGCGGCTACGCCCTGCGGCCCACGATGAAGGCCCACGAGATGAGCGCCAAGCGGGCGCACCTCGTGCGGTCCCTGAACAGGCGCTTCGCGAAGCGGTGCCGCTACCACTCGATCCAGAAGGCGGTCTTCGACGCGCACAACAACGATTTCATCGTCGTCATGCCGGGGGTCTACAGCGAGCCGCACTCCCGCAAGCAGCCGACCCAGGACCCGAAGTGTCAGAAGTACCTCACCGACACGGACTTCGGCGGGGGAGGGCCGGTCGGCGTCTCCTACCGCTACCAGTGGCACTGCCCGAACGACCAGTCGCTGATCAACGTCCTCGGCCGTAAGCCCGGCAAGGGCGCGCCTCCGCCTCCGCAGGCGGACCGCCACGGGATCCCCGACCTCGGGCCTTGCGTCCGGTGCAACCTCCAGATCCAGGGCTCGGGCCCGCGGCCGGAGGACGTGGTCATCGACTCGGGCAAGGTCTCCGCGGGCAACGGCGGCCCCTCGGGCGTCGGGTCGAAGAAGGACGTCGCGCTCAAGGCCGATCGCGCGGACGGGTTCGTGCTCAAGAACGTCACCGTGAGGCATGCCGCGGAGCACGACGTCTACGTGCTCGAGACCGACGGCTACCTGCTCGACCGCGTCAAGTTCTTCTACGCGGGCGAGTACGGAGCGCTCATGTTCGCCTCCGACCACGGGCTGACCGAGAACTGCGAGTCGGTCGGAAACGGGGACTCCGCTGTCTATCCGGGAGGCGCTCCCGAGACGGATGACGACACTGCCCCGAACGCGCCCGACGCGCGCGACACGTCCTTCTATCCGCGCGCACGGCTGAACCAGAAGATCACCCGCTGCGACCTCCACCACAACAACCTGGGCTACTCGGGGACGATGGGCAACGCCACGCACGTCGTCCACAACAACTTCTACGACAACACGACAGCGATCGCCACGGACTCGTTCTACGCTGGTGGGCACCCCGGCTTCCCGCAGAGCGGGGCGGTGTTCGAGAAGAACGACATCTACTCGAACAACTTCGACGACTACCACTATCCGAAGGGCTATCCCGACAGCAAGAAGGTGGAGTCCAGTGTCGGCGTGCCGATCGGTGTCGGGTTGCTGATCGCCGGCGGCAACGACGACATCGTCCGCGACAACCACATCTACGACAACTGGAAGCGCGGCGCGATGCTCCTCGCCGTCCCGGACGCGATCAGCTGCCCGCCGGGAACGGCGACGTGCACGCCCACCAACCCGTCGTCGACCTCCTACGACAACCGCTTCTACGACAACGCGGTCGGGCGGGCGCCGGGCGGCCGGCAGCAGCCGAACGGCGTCGACTTCTGGTGGGACGAGTTCCCAAGCAACACCGGGAACTGCTGGTACGGCAACCGAGGGCCGGACGGCACCGACGCGAGCTGGACGGGCGACCCGGAGCGATTCGCGAAACCGGGCATGTCCGTGCCGCACTTCCTGCCCGAGGCCTGCGGCACGAGCACCGGGAGCGGAAACCCGGTTAAGGAAGCCATGCTGGTCTACTGCGCCGAGGCCTCGCTCGGCGACAAGACGTGCGACTGGTACGCGCCTCCGAAGCGGCCCGGGACCGCGGCGTCCGCGCGTGATGCGCGTCGCCAGGAGAAGCGGTCCCGGATGCTCCTCGCGTCCCAGCGTCTCTCGGCGCCGACCTGCGAGCTGATGAACATCTCTAACGGCACCCAGCCAGTTTCGTCGCCTGAAGGATCCTCACTAACACCCGTGTTGAGCTGCGAGAGATACGCGAACCGCCCATGAAGCCACCCCAGGCAAGCGACACGACGCTCCACTCCGGATGGAGGCTGCCGGCGATCCGAATCGGTCGCCCGCGGGTTCATGCTCCACGCATCGGCCGGCTCGGTGTCCGCGCGCGGCTGGCGTCGCTGGCCGTCGTCGTACTGGCGATGTCTCTGGCGGCGGTGGCAGCCTGGGAGGAGCTCGCCCCCGCGGAGGCGCCCCCCACGGCGGCATCCGCGCCCGGCACTGCGTTCCTCGGCACCACCACGTGCGCCGACTGGCGCGACGCCTCGGTCGCAAAGCGGATGACGATCGTTCAGATGCTCGCCGTCGCGGCGACCCACCCCGACCCGGAGAACCCCGGAGCGACTCTCAGCGGCGGCGCGGCGTACGGGCTCTTCCAGCGCATCTGCTCGGGATCGGCGCCCGAGTCCACGCTGCTCTACGAGAGCTACAACCGCGCCGCCTCGTTCCAGGCGGTCCGAGCTGGCTCCCCCGCCGTTTCGGGCGGTTTCGGCTCCCGCTAGCGCCCCTTAACACGAAGTCAAGAAAGGCACCCTGTTTCGTGCCTGTCGAGGCTCTCTCCACGCACGGTTGTCCTTTGACAACTCCAGGCGTGCACCGCGAAGCTTCCCCGGCGTCCGTGGAGGGAGTCGCGGGCGCTACGGGATGGAGGACTTGAAGACAGTGAGGAGGTCTTCGGCGGTCGGCCGGATCGCCGCCATCGTGGCGCTGGGCGTGGCCGCGGTGGTCGTCGGGCTGCTGCTCTTCCGTGGCGGATCCAGCTACGAGATCACAGCCGAGTTCCAGAACGCCAGCCAGCTCGTTCCCGGCTCCCAGGTAGTAGTCGCCGGCGTCCCCACGGGCACCGTCTCCGACATCGCCTTAGGCGACCACGGCCAGGCGCTGGTCACCTTCAGCGTCGATTCCCCCTACGCCCCGCTGCGGCAGGGAACGACGGCGACGATCCGCTCCTACTCGCTCTCGGGGATCGCCAACCGCCAGGTGCAGCTCGACCTGCCGGCGCCGAGCGTCGCCGGCCCGGAGATCAAGTCGGGATCGACCCTGCCGGAGTCCCAGACCACCTCCGAGGTCGACCTCGACCAGCTCTTCAACACCCTCAACGCCCGCACGATCTCCAACTTCAAGCACGTGATCGAGGGCTTCCAGCTCTCCTATGAGGGCGTAGCCCACCAGGCCAACACCGGCTACAAGTACCTAAACCCGTTCCTGTCGACCTCCAGGGAGGTCTTCGGCGAGCTGACCCGAGACACGCCGGCGCTTCAGAACCTGATCGTCGACACCTCACACCTGTCCGGAGCGCTGGCCCAGCGCTCCTCCGACATCTCGCTCCTGGTCCACAACGCGAACCTGATGATGGGGGCGCTGGCTTCGCAGTCAAACGCCCTCCAGCAGGCTCTGATCAAGCTGCCCGACTTCATGCGCCAGTCGAACACCACCTTCGTCAACCTGCGCGCCACCCTCGACGACCTGACGCCGCTCGTCAACGCCTCAAAGCCGGTCGCCGACAAGCTCGGTCCCTTCTTCCACACCTTCCGCAGCGCCGCCCACGACGCGGTGCCGACGATCACCGACCTGCAGAAGACGATTCGCAGGCCGGGGAACCAAAACGACCTCGTCGAGCTGACCCGCGACGCCGTGCCCCTGGCCAAGGCGGCGGTCGGTTCAGGCTCGCCGGACTGCGGCAAGAACCCCAACACCGACTACCAACAGGCTGCGGACAACAACTTCACCCAGGGCGCCTTCGGCGAGTCGGTCTGCTCGCTTCAAAACGGCCTCCCGAGCCTGTCCTTCTTCCGCTCCTACACGCCGGAGCTCGTCTCCTGGTTCAACGACTTCGGGACCTCCGGAATTGCGGACGCCAACGGCGGCATCGGCCGCATCTCGACCACCTTCAACGCCTTCACCCCCGGCCTCCCTGACCTGTTCAAGGACCCGCTGTCGCCGATCGTCCAGATCGCCGGCCTCGGCGGCACCGACAAGAGCGCCCGCTGCCCCGGCACCAACGAGCGAAACCCCGGCGACAACTCGACCCCGTTCACCGACAACGGCACCCTGGCCTGCGATCCGTCACAGGTGCCGATGGGGCCATGAGAAGGATCGCCCTCATCGCAGTCCTGCTCGGCGCCTGCGTGGCGTGGGTCACCTCCCTGGCCGGCGCCTCGGACTCGCACACGTACCACGTCGAGATGTACAACGCGTTCGGCATCGTCAACGGCTCCAACGTCCGGATCGCGGGCGTCGACACCGGCACCGTGACCGGCCTCGGGATCACGCCGCAGAAGCGGGCCGACGTCACGATCGAGACCTCCGGGCCTCTCGGGACGCTGGGCAAGGACACGCGCTGCGCCTCCGAGCCGCAGTCGCTGATCGCCGAGTACTTCATCACCTGCAACCCCAAGGGCCCGCCCTTGGCCGACGGCGGAACCATCCCGGCCAGCCACGTCACCGAGACGGTTCAGCCCGACCTCGTCCAGAACACGCTTCGGGAGCCCTACAAGGACCGGCTGTCGATCCTGATCAACGAGTTCGGGACCGCGCTGGCGGGTAACCCCAAGGAGCTGAACCAGGCGATCTCCCTCGGCTCGCCGGCGCTTCGCAAGCTCCAGGCCGCGCTGCGGATCCTTGCCTCCGAGAACCGCACGATCCGGGACCTCAACGCGAACTCCGACACGATCATCACCCAGCTGGCGAACAAGCGGCAGGACGTCATCAGCTTCATCCAGCACGCCCGCGACGTGGCGGCGATCTCGGCGTCGCGGCGGGACGACCTCTCCACCGACTTCAACCGGCTCGACGACTTCCTGGCGCAGCTGAAGCCGACCCTGACGAAGCTCGGCACGCTTGCCGACGCCCAGACGCCGCTGCTGACCAATCTCAAGCTGGCGGCGCCGGGCCTCAACACGCTCGCGCTGAAGCTGCCGGCTTTCAACGACGCGACGAATCGCTCGTTGACCAGTCTCGGCCAGGCGGCGATCCCCGGTCGCAAGGCGCTCACTCAGGGCAAGGACGAGATCCAGGCCCTGGCGCGGTCCGGCAAGAACGCCTACCCGGCCACCAACACGCTCGACAAGTTCCTGCTCGACATCGACACTCCGAAGCGAGCGGTCGAGATCGACCAGCGCGCCGCTCGCAGCTGCAACAACAAGCAGGCGCCGTGCTGGTCCACCGGCCGCAAGGCCCCCACGGGCTACACCGGCATGGAGGGCCTCCTGAACTACCTCTACTACCAGGCGGGCGCCATCAACCAGTACGACCAGTACGGGCACGTGCTGCACGTTCCCATCTACGACCTGGCCGGTCCCTGCGTCCAGGGCTACAACGCGGGCGACAACCCGGCGGACAACAACCCGCCGCCCGGCAACCACGACATCGGTGTTCCGAACGCGGCCGGGGACGGGACGACGACCCAACTCGCCGACGCGAATTCCTGCGTGTCGTGGCTCGGCGCCAACCAGCCTGGCATCAACCAGAACATCGGCTCGCCGCCGTACGACCCCTCGGTTTGTCCCGGCGGCTCCACCGACCTCCAGCTCTGTAATCCGGCCGGCAAGAGCACGGTCGCCGCGCCGAAGAGCAACGGGACCGCGCAGCCAAAGACCGGCGCCGCCGGTGCAACCGGCCCGACGGGTGCGACCGGCGCAACCGGGGCCAGCGGCCCCTCCGGGACGCCCGGCGGCCCGCCGCTTCCGGTCAAGCCACCGAGCGGCACCACCGGCCATATCGGCGACAACCTGAGGCACATCCTCGGCCTCGGGCACCACCACGTGCCGAACGTGGGCGGAACGGTCGGGCGCCACTTGCCCAAGCCCGGGGGCCGGGTCGGCGGCCACGTCGGGCACCAGACAGACCACCTCCTGAACTACCTGTTCTCGCCATGAGAAGAAGAGGAAGCTCCCCCCTACAGTCGATCGCAGCGTCGCCGACCATGGTCGGGGCGGTCACGACCCTGATCGTGATCGTGGCCGTATTCCTCGCCTACAACGCCAACAACGGCCTCCCGTTCGTGCCGACCTATCGCGTGTCGGTGGTCGTCCCGAACGCGGCCCGCCTGATCAAGAACAACGAGGTGAGGATCGGCGGCTCCCAGGTGGGCGTCGTGGAGTCGATCGACATCACCCACGTCGACCCGAAGGAGCTGGCCAGCGGCGCGCAGGACTCCATCACCCCGACGAGTACCAACCCGTCGACCAACAACACCTGCTGCGTCGCGGCCGAGCTCAACCTCAAGCTGGACAAGACGGCATCGCCGATTCCGGAGGACTCGGTGTTCAGGGTCCGCTACCGCTCCTCGTTCGGCCTGAAGTACCTGGAGATCACCCGCGGCACGGGCAAGGCCGCGCCGGAGGGGTATGTCTTCGACGGCCTCGACGACGGCAGCAAGTGCCAGCTGCCCACGGATCCGGCGACGTTCGCCTCCAACATCCCCGCCTCCGCCAGGAACGGCTGCTTCCAGAAGCAGACCGAGTTCGACGCGATCAACGACACCTTCGACACGCGGACGCGTAACAACGTCCGCAAGAACCTCGTCGGGTACGGCGACGCGCTCGCCGGGCGCGGCGCCTCGCTGAACGAGGCAATATCCAAGCTCCGCCCGCTCTTCACCAACCTCAAGCCGGTCTCCAAGGTGCTGGCGAGCCCCGACACCCAGCTCCGCCGGTTCTTCGAGGCGCTGGGCCACACCGCGGAGATCGTCGCCCCGGTCGCCGTCCAGAACGCCGACTTCTTCGGCAACGCCTCGGTCGCCTTCGCGGCGATCTCATCCGATCCCGCCGCGCTCCAGGCGGCTATCACCGAGGGCGTGCCGGTGGTCACGCAGGGACCGGGTCAGCTGCGCCGCCAGCGCCCGTTCCTCACCGAGTTCACCGAGCTCTCCCGCCGGCTCAACCCGGGCGTCCGCCAGCTTCGCGTGGCGATCCCGACGCTAAACGACGCGATCACCATCGGCACACCGGTCCTCAACCAGACCCCGTCGATGAACCACAAGCTGCGCGGCGTCATGGTCCAGCTCAAGAAGCTCGTCCAGCAGCCGGCGACGAAGACCAGCCTGCAGCGACTCCAGGAGACCTTCGACAGCGCAACCCCGCTCGCGAAGTGGGTGGCCCCCTCCCAGACGGTCTGCAACTACTGGGACTACTTCTGGACCATGCTCCCGGAGCACCTGTCTGACCGCGACCAGATCGGGTTCGGCCAGCGGGTCGGGATCGTCGGCGGGACCGTCGGGCCGACGGAGAGCAACTTCGTTCAGGGAAGCCTTGCCGGCTACTCGGGCATTCAGGCCAACGGCCAGACCGGAGCGACCGGAGATCCGTTGGAGGGCCTGCCGCCCAACACCTTCGCGCCGCATCAGATTCCCATCCTCCACGGCAACTCCTACGCCCCGACGGGCCAGCCGAATAACGTCATTCGCAACTACGCGAGCAGGCTTGGCCTGTCGGGCTTCTCGCCTAACTACAACGAATACCCCGACTGCCAGCCCGGCCAGACCGGTTATCCGCTGGGCAACTTCCCCGCGCCGGGCCAGGCGCCGTCCAACCCGGCCCAGGTGCTCGCGAACCTGCCCGGTTCTCGCGGCATCACCGACGTCTTCTGGAACAAGAACGGCCAACGCGTGATCAAGGACACGCGAATCCCCTCGCATCAGCCATGAGACCCGGCCAGCACAAGCGCATCCCGAACCACGTGATCGGCCTGATCCTGATCGGCCTGGTCGCCGTGGGCTCGTACCTGGCCTACACGAAGAAGCTCCCCTGGTCGCACGGATACGAGGTCAAGGCCGTGTTCACGACCGCGCAGAACGTTGTGCCGAATTCGCCGGTGCGGATCGCCGGCGTGAACGTCGGCAAGGTCATCAGCGTCGAGTCGTGCACGAACGACAACCCGGCCTGCGGCGGCGTCGACGGAGGCGACACCACGAGTGCCTCCACGACTGGGAATCCTCCCCAAAGCGGCGCGAGCGGGGTGCAGGCGGCGATCGTGACGATGCAGATCGACTCTGAGGGCCAGCCGATCAAGGAGGACTCAACCTTCAAGCTGCGGCCGCGTCTGTTCCTGGAGGGCAACATGTTCATCGACGTCAACCCGGGGAGCCCGGAATCGCCGACGGTGCCCTCCGATCACACCTTCCCGGTCACCCAGACGTCGGCGTCGGTGCAGCTCGACCAGGTCCTGACTACGCTCCAGTCGGGGGTTCGGCGGAACCTCCAGATCTTCCTCAAGGAGTTCGGTAACGCGCTCGTCAAGTACGGCGGTGCCGAGGGCCTCCGGCAGCAGTTCCAGACCTCACCGGGTGCCTACAAGTACACGTCGCTTGTCAACCAGGCCTTCCTCGGCACCCAGCCGCACGACCTGTCCAACCTCGTGGTCAACCTCGACTCCGCGGTCCAGGCACTCGACGCCGACCAGACGGGTCTGCAGAACCTGGTCACGAACCTGCGTGTCGTCACGGGCTCCTTCGCGGCGCAGAACCAGGCGCTCTCGGAGGCGATCTCACGCCTCCCGCGCCTGCTCGAGGTCGGCAGGCCAGCGCTCGCGGCCCTCGATCAGTCCTTCCCGCCGCTCCGCGCATTCGCGCGCGAGGTCCTGCCGGGCGTCCGCTCCACGCCCGAGACGCTCGACGCCGCGACTCCGCTGCTCAACCAGATCCGCAAGCTGGTCTCGAAGCCCGAGCTTCGCGGCCTGAGCCAGGACCTCCGCCACACGATCCCCAACCTGACCAAGCTCTCGCACCGGACGATCCCGTTCCTGGACCAGTCGCGGTCGCTGGCGAGCTGCTTCAACCAGACGATCATCCCGTGGTCCAACTCGAGCGTTCCTGACAACAACTTCCCGCCGCCGACCGTCACCGACGGCGCCGGGACGCACCTGGCGACCGTGGCGGAGGAGACGGGCTACGGACTGGTCGGGATCGGCGGCGAGAGCCGCTCCGGCGACGCCAACGGCCAGTACATCCGGGTCGAGGCGGGCGGCGGCGTGAACACGCCCCAGATCCCCGGGCCGCTGCAGGGAACCGTCGGCAAGGTGATCGAGGGCTCCCAGCCCTCCGACCAGACGGTTCCGTTCGTCGGCTTCGCCGAGAGCCAGATCCTTGGGTCGCAGCCGAATCTGGCCCTCGGTCACGAGGACTCGGTGAAGACTCCGTTCCGGCCAGACGCTCCGTGTGAGAAGCAGCAGCCGCCGAACCTGGAGACTTCGAACGGCCCCGCGCCGACGCAGGTCGCGCCCAAGTCGCTCCCACTGCCCCTCTCGAGTAAGTCCACGAGCAAGAACTCGTCGAACCAGGAGTCGATTACCCAGGCATCCGCCAACTACGCGAAGTCCTACGTACAGGCGCAGCAGCTGAGCAAGGGCGGGAAGGCCACGAAGGCGAGCACGCTCATTGGCAAGGCCATGACGCAGTGGATCCAGGCGAGGGCCAAGTCCGACCCGCAGCTCCGCGCGCAACTCGACCAGAAGAGCCAGGGGAGCTCGAAGTGAAGACCGCGATCCGCAAGCACCTGCGCGACTTCATCGCCATCGCGGTACTGATCGTGGTCGGCCTCACCGCGACGTACATCATCGTCGAGCAGCAGCGGCTCCGGATCCCGATCCTCCAGTCGAAGCCATTCGAGCTCAAGGCCGAGTTCTCGTCGGCCCAGGCGGTCGTCCCCGGCCAGGGCCAGACGATCAACGTCGCCGGCGTCGAGGTGGGGCAGGTCGAGAACGTCCAGCTCGAGAATGGCGTCGCGTTGGTCACCTTCGGGATCGACCGCCAATTTCTCCCGATCTACAAGAACGCCACGGTCCTGCTGCGCCCGCGTACCGGCCTGCAGGACATGTTCTTCCAGCTCGACCCGGGGACCAAGTCCGCAGGGGTGATCCCGGACGGGGGAACGATCTCGACCAAGAACACGGCTCCCGACGTCAACATCGACGAGATCCTCTCGGCCCTCGACGGGGACACCCAGGCGTACCTCCGCCTGCTGCTGATCGGCGCCGGCCAGGGCTTCAAGGGACAGGGCCAGAACCTTGGCAAGCTCTTCGGAAGCCTCGGGCCCCTGAACAGGGATCTCGACCGCCTGAACTCGACGGTCGCCCAGCGCCGTCACGAGCTCGCCGACCTGGTTCACAACCTGGGTGTCCTGACGAAGACGATCGGCCAGCACAAGGGCGACGTCACCTCGTTCGTCAAGGCGAACAATGCCGCTCTGAGCGCTATCGGCGCTCAGGACCCGAACGTGCAGCGCGCCCTCTCGCTGCTCCCCTCGACGCTCTCGACGGCGACCAACACGTTCGGCAAGGTCAACGGGCTCGCGCACGAGCTCGGTCCCGCATTCAACTCGCTGCGGCCGTTCGCCCAGCACCTCGACGCGCTGAACACCTCGGTGCGCCAGACGGCGATCGCGGACACCCCGATCATCAAGAACCAGATCCGCCCGTTCGTCCGCGCTGCCCGTCCCGACCTCGCGCCCCTGAACAAGGCGGCCCAGCGCTACTCGAAGGCGTCGCCCAAGCTGACCACGCTGGGCAAGGAGATCAACCGCCTGGCGAACATGGCGGCCTACAACCCGCACGGCGCTCAGGGATGCCCCGGCGGTCAGTGCGACCCGCAGCCGGCCGGCAAGCCGGCCCGGGACGAGGGCTACCTGTACTGGGCGTCTTGGCTCGGTCACGACGCGAACACGGTGTTCCAGAACCAGGACGCAAACGGCCTCTACCGCCGCGTCTACTTCACGGCAAGCTGCCAACAGGTCCAGAGCCTCCTCGAGTCGTCCCCGCTGGCCGCGCTGGTCACGCCCTTCGGTGCGGTGTTCCAGACCGCGTGCCCGGTCGGAGGGAGCAAGTAGTGCAGAAGCAAGCTCCGTCGATAGGGCGCATTCTGGTCGCGATCGGCTTCGCGCTCTCGTGCTTCGGGCTCATCCTCTTCCTGTGGATCGCCTTCGGTGGCCCGATCCCGCTGAAGCCGACGAGCTACGAGATCACCGCTTACTTCCCCGAGGCCACGCAGCTGGCCACCGAGTCCGACGTGCGAATCGGAGGCGTCTCCGTCGGCAAGGTCAAGTCGATCCAGCTCGCCCCGGAGGACAAGCGGGTCAACGGCCAGGACACGACCCAGGCCACGATCGAGATCGATCCCCAGTTCGCGCCGATCAACTCCGACGCGCGGGCGATCCTGCGCCAGAAGACGCTGCTCGGGGAGACGTACATAGAGCTGACGGCGGGCAACAAGCCTGGGACGCCGGTGTCACTCGGGTCGTCCGGCGGTGGCTCCTCCGACGAGACCCAGAACGTCCACGCAATCGCGGAGGGCGGCACCCTGGGCGTCGGCCAGACCAAGGACGCCACCCAGATCGACGAGATCTTCAACGCGCTCGACAAGCAGACGCGCACGGCGTTCCAGAAGTGGCAGGCGAGCGCCGCCGTCGCCATCAACGGTCGCAGCGTGGACCTCAACGACTCCCTCGGCAACCTGGGCCCCTTCCTGGGCGACGCGACCAATGTGCTGCACGTCCTGCGCTCGCAGAGGACCGCGCTGCAGGGGCTCGTTCGCGACACGGGAACGGTCTTCAACGCCCTCAGCGAGCGAAACCAGGAGCTGTCGGGCGCGATCACGAACTCCAACCAGGCGTTCGCGGCGCTCGCGAATCAGAACAAGGCGCTCGCCGAAACCTTCCAGATCCTGCCCGTCTTCGAGCACGAGTCCCACCTCACCCTCCAGCGGCTCGACAGCTTCCAGGCGAACACGCGGCCGCTGATCCAGAAGCTCCTGCCGGTGGCCAACGACATCTCGCCGACCCTCCGATCGGTCCGCGAGCTTTCCCCGCACCTGAAGTCGCTGTTCATCAACCTCAAGCCGCTGATCAAGGCCTCCCAGAAGGGCCTGCCGGCGACCAGTTCGGTCCTGGCGGGCGTGCGCCCGGTCCTGAGCGCCCTCGACCCGTTCCTCGCCAGCCTGAACCCCGTGATCAAGTACCTCGGCTTCTACCGCTCCGAGATCACCGGCTTCCTCACGGGTCCGCCCGCGGCGCTGGGCGACACGCTCGCTCTCAGCACGAACAAGCCGATGTGCTCGAAGACCGGCGGCACGCCGCCGGGCTGCCTGCCGGCGCCCATGCACGCCCTGCGGCAGCTCGGGTACACGAGCCCGGAGAGCCTCTCGGTCTTCCCGACCCGCCTGTCGACCAACCGCGGCAACGGCTACCCGCAGCCAAACGCGCTTGCCGGCTACCAGGCCGTCAAGCACGGGATCTTCCCCAACTTCGACTGCAAGCCCAGCGGCGGCGAAATCAACAACAAGCCGGCTGACCCGGCCACGGCCAACTGCTTCGTGGCGCCCAAGTTCCCGGACGCGTTCGGCGGCGGCCAGGCCCCCAACCTCGACGCGGAGCCCTAGCCGCTGGCGCAGCCGCGGGGCTCGCCGGCTCCCCCGGGAGACGCTTCACATCCATGCTCGCACTGTCCTCGCAATCCCTGCTGCGGAGTCTCCCGCGTGAGCCGCCGACCCCCGCGGCACTACAGAAATAGGATCCGATCAGGAAAGGAGAGGAATGCCGTACTTCAAGGACGCCGACGAGGTCTATGCCACGCTCGGCAAGCTGTTCCAGGACCTCGCCGTCGATGACGAGCTGGCGCCCAAGTTCCGCAAGGCCAACACCATCGTCCGCTACGAGTTCCAGGATCCGGATTCCGCCATCACGGTGCGGCTTCAGGAGGGCCAGCCCGGCGACGTCGACCTCGGCGAGTCGCAGATGGAGCCCGAGGTGACGATGTCGATGGCCGCGGACACCGCGCACAGGTTCTGGCTCGGGCAGGTGAACATCACCGTTGCTCTGGCCCGCGGGCAGATCAAGGCGAAGGGGCCGGTGGCGAAGATCCTGAAGCTCGTCCCGCTCACGAAACCGGTGTTCCCCCGCTACAAGGCCGAGCTGGAAGCCCAGGGCCGCGACGACCTCATCAACGTCTCCGAGGCCTGAGGGACACAGGTCGCGTGAGCGCCGGCGACGAGCAGCAGGCCTGGGCCGAGACGGTCAAGTCGCTGGCCGCCAAGCGCGGGCTTCGCTACGACCCGATCGGGGGCCTGAACCCAGTGGGTCAGGCCGCAGCGCTCTGCCCGGGCGGCACCAACCGCCTGACCGGCGAGCTCAGCGAGGGCTTCTGGGGCGCTTCATGCGACGCCGACGAGCACGAGGAGGGCGGGCTGTTCTCGAAGGCGGTCCTTCCCGGGGCGGTGCTCGCCAAGTCGCACGTCCCCGACCTGGCGAAGGTGATGCCGCCGTTCAACGTCGAGTCGATCGAGAAGACGCCCGAGGAGCTGATCATGCACAAGGCGTCGCGGCGCAAGGTCGAGTTCGAGAGCATCGAGTTCAACAAGCGCTTCCTCGCCACCGTCCCCAGCGAGTACGACCCGGTCTCCCTCCGGGAGACGTTCAGCCCGGGCTTCCTCGAGTGGGTGACGACGATGGACAACGAGATCGAGTTCGGCGTCTCTGAGCAGCAGCTGTGGTTCCTCTGGATGCTGCACGAGCGCACGCGCGACGAGCTCGAGGCGGCGCTTGACAACGGCGGTCGCCTGTTCAAGCGCATCCGCAAGGAGGTCGAGGAGACGAATATCCACACGTACCCCGCCGGGCCGTGGCACGCCGGGCTCGAGCCCTTCCCCGCGACCTGACCCCCTTGCTCAGACGCCTTCGCTCTTGCGGTAGCGCCTGGCGGTCCTGTAGAAGCGGATCGACTTGGAGAGATTGCGCCGGTAGCGCGCGAGCTCGCTCTCGTCCGGGAGCTCGAAGCCGCCGACGAGCTTGTGCGGCACCACGGCCCAGCCGCCGGCGTCCCGGACGAGATCGCCGCGGACCTGGAAGTTCTCCTGCCATGTGAAGTCGGGACTGTGAGCGTGAGCCGTCACGCACGCCGGGCCGGGCGTCAATGGAAGCTCGGCCGGGACCGCCCCCAGTGCGATACGACGCGATCCCCGGTCGAGGTTCACGGGCACGCGGACGGCGAGTGGAAAGCCGTCGGGCGCGACCCAGGCGAGGACCGCGGTCTCGTGCGTACGGCCGAGCTCCTCGATCCGGCCGTCCCAGGCGACGCGTCCGCCGACCTTGTGCTCGTGCGGCTCGAGGGGCTCCTGGATGTGGCCGGAGCGAACCTCGTCCATGTGGGAGTCGAGCAGCTCGGGAGCGCTCGTCACGTCCCCGCTCTCCCACACGAAGACGCGCTCGGGGCGGACGTGGACGTAGATGCGCGTGTAGTACCAATCGAACAGCCCGCGGACCAGCTTCGGCGGATGCATGGCCCTGGTCGCCGGAAGCTTCTCCCCGGACTCGCGCCAGTAGCGCTCGCGGTTGGCCGCGAGGTCTCTGTCGTCGACATCGGCCATGCCCTGGACGAGGACCTTGACCCCGCTCCCGATCCCGGAGCCGGTCGAGTCGGAGAAGAGCAGCGCGACATGCGGGTTGCGCCGCGCGTCGCGGGCCTTCTTCGGATACCCGAGCCCCGTCGTGACGTCGATGCACGGCCCACCGTTCTCGTAGTACGGCGTCACCGGCCAGACGATGGGCTGCTGGCGCGAGTCGATCGTCGTGTACTCGCACGTGACGAAGTCCCCGAACACATCGCGGACCTCTTGCGGCAGGCTCGCGGTCACGGGCGAACGATAACTCGCAGCTAGCCGACGTCGCGTTGAGGGACCACCACCACCGCCGCGGTGAGGAGCACGGTCGCGTAGCCCAGGTAGATGAGCCCGGCAACGACCGGCGCGAACAGGTCGTAACCGGCGTTCTTGTCCGTGGCGCCGCTCAGGCCCATCGCCAGGCCCTGAAGGCTGAACCTCCCGTATCCGTTCACAAGACCGGCGACCACGGGGTCGATCACCGAGACCAGGATCAGGACGACGATTACAGCGGCGACCTGGCTGGTCACGAGCGATCCGAACCCGACTCCGAAGACGGCCGCGAGCCCCGCATACACGATCGAGCCGGCCGCGATCGCCACGACGTCGCCGGTCGGGACCCCGAGCGTGCCGACGGCATGTCCCTGGGCGGACAGCCACGGGATCGAGATGGCGACGACGAGGGCGGCGGTCACGGCGCCCGTTAGAAGCCCACCGAGCCCGTGGGCGATGCCCTTGGCGACGATCACGCGGCGGCGATCGGGCGCGACGAGGAAGGTCGAGGTGATCGTGCCGTGGCGGTACTCGCCGGCGGCCCCGACGACGCCCAGGATGATCATGAACAGGCCGGCGATCCCGATATTGCTGAGGAGGGCGCGGGCATCGTTGGTGCTCGTCGTGTGGCTCGTCGCCAGCGTAATCACGGTGATCACCACGGGCAGCGCCATCGCCACCAGGGAGAGCCACCAGAACGTGCGCGTGGTGCGCAGCTTGAGGAGCTCGGACGCGATCAGCCGGGTCACGGTGATTCCACCTCCGCATCCCGAGTGAGCTCCAGGAAGACCTCCTCGAGCGACTGGTGAATTCCCTCGGCGACGAGCTCGTGAAGGGTGATGCCGTTGGCGGCGGCGAGATCACCCACCTTCTCGGGCGTGGTGTCGGACACCCTGATCAGGCCCGGCTCCGCGGCGGTCGCCGCGGGCCCCAGGAGCTCGGCGAGCCGATCGGCCTGGGGGCTGCGGACCCGGACGATTCGCACCCCCTCCGCCTGACCCGTGAGCTCGGCCAGGGTGGCGTGGGCGCGAAGCCGCCCGCGATGGATGACCACGACCTCGTCGACGGTCTGGGAGACCTCGGACAGCACGTGGCTGGACACGAGGATCGTGCGGTCCTGCGCGGCCATCGACCGCAGGAAGTCGCGGAGCCACCGAATCCCCTGCGGGTCGAGGCCGTTGGCGGGCTCGTCGAGCACGAGCGTCTCGGGATCGCCTAGGAGCGCAGCCGCCAGGTTGAGTCGCTGGCGCATTCCCAGGGAGTACGCCTTGGCGCGAGTGCGCGCCGCCGAGGAGAGCTCCACGAGCTTCAGGACCTCGTCCACGCGACTCACCGGTAGCCCGGCCGCCCGGGCGATGATGCGCAGGTGGTCCCGGCCCCGGCGCCCGGGGTGAAATCCCGACGTGTCCAGGACCGATCCGACGCTGTGGGTCGGATCGGTGAGGGAGCGGTACGGGCGGCCGTCGATCGTGGCGCCGCCCGAGGTGGGGTGGGCCAGGCCGAGGATGATCCGCAGCGTCGTCGTCTTGCCGGCGCCGTTCGGGCCGAGAAAGCCGAGGATCGAGCCCGGCCGCGCCTCGAAGGTGAGGCCGTCGACCGCGACGGTCCTCCCGTAGCGCTTGGTGAGGGATTGGACCGCGATCACGGCGTGTCAGTACCCCGGCTCGCCCGGGAGAACCACGCGACGCTCCTGCCCCTCACCGACGACGCGCGGGAGCACCGGCTCGACGACGCGATCGCGAGCGGCCGCGAGCACCTCATCGGAGCTCGAGAAGGGAAGGAGCGCCTCCAGGTGCTTGATCGTCGGGAAGACGAGCTCGAGGTCGCCGGCCCGATGCCGCTCGAGCGCTTGGCCGGGGGCGATCCAGGCGGCCTCGGTTGTCTCCTCGCCATCGGGCCGCGGGGGGGAGTGCGCCGGGGCGAGGGCGACGTAGAACCGCGTGTCGAAGCGCACCGGCACGAACTCCGGCGTGATCCAGCGCGACCACGCCAGGAGTTCGGCGTCGGGCGCCAGCTCGATTCCGGCCTCCTCCTGCAGCTCCCGGACCGCGGCCGCACGGTGGGCCGGCTCGTCGCCGTCGCCGTCCCCGGCGTCGACGCCGCCACCGGGGAACACCCAGACGCCCGGCATGAACTTCGCCTCGGTGCTGCGGCGCACCAGCAGGATCTCGACGCCCCTCTCACGGTGCGTTCCGCCCCGCCGCAGCAGGATCAGCGAGGCAGCCGGTCGCGGTTCCACGCTCACGCCTCGGCACCCTAGACCCCGGTGCACGCGGGCGCGATTAGGTCTAGTTTGTGGAGTGTGAGCAGCAGGAGAGCTGTGAACGTCTCGCTGGCAACCGCGGCGCTTGCATTCGTCGCGATCGCGGTTCCGACCTCGGCGAGCGCGGCTGCGGCGCACCGCGCGGCCAGCTTCCAAGTCGGTGCGGCGAGCGTCAGCTACACGCCGCCGAGGGCGGGCCAGCTCGCAAACGATCCGGCCAACTGCGATCACACCGGGCAGTTCAACGGGCCGCGGAAGTTCGCGTTCGAGGAGCCCTACCAGGACCTTCAGGGGTCCGGACACTTCGACTCCGGCGATCCCTTTGTGGACTGCAACGGCAACGGGCGTTGGGACGGCAACATGCTGGGCGGCGGCTCGGACTCGCCCCGCTTCTACGACCACGTTGCCGACAAGGTTGGCGCGCGGGCGATGGTCGTCTCCAACGGCTCGCGGACGATCGCCGTGGAGGTGCTCGACAACGAGGGGGCCTTCAACGTGTACCTGCAGCGGATCCGGCGCCAGGTCCGCGCCGACGGCGTCCACCTGGACGGCATCTACATCAGCTCGAACCACGACGAGTCGGCGCCCGACACGATCGGCATCTCCGGCGTCAACGCGGCGACGTCGAGCGTCAACGCCTACTTCTCGAAGTACATGGTTCAGCAGTCCGCGAAGGCGATCGAGGACGCGGTGGCGAACCAGCACAGCGCGACGATCCGGTACGCGGAGGCGAAGGAGCCGTCGAACCTGCGCCAGTGCTGGTCGTCGTATCCCTTCGTCGACGACCAGCAGATGCCGAGCCTGCAGGCAGTCGGCACGAACGGCAAGGTGATCGCCACACTCGCGAACGTGAGCCAGCACGCCGAGTCGCTCGGGTTCAACCCCGACGAGGCGCAGAAGAATTGGATCAGCGCTGACTGGATCCATTTCTTCCGCGCGAAGCTGCAGCAGCGCTTCGGCGGTGTCGCGATCGAGATGGCCGGGTCAGTCGGCAGCGTCGAGACGCCGGAGGTGTTCTCGAAGGTGATCTCGCGCATCCCGCAGGAGTTCATCGACGAGAGCCATCCGGCCGGCTGCCGGACGCTGTTCGACGCGAACGGCCAGCCCGCGCCGGTGGGATACGACCAGGAGACGAAGGCGCTGGGGCAGTCGCTGGCCGGGGCGGTGACGAAGGCGCTCAACTCGAAGGGCCAGCCCTCGCGCACTGGAGCGGTCTGGGGCAAGCGCTCCGACATCTGCGTCCCACTCACCAACACCCTCTTCGCCCTCGGCGCACACCTCGGCGTGTTCGCAGCCCGGCCCGGCTACACCGCCAACTGCACGCAGAAGTTCCCGGTCGCGCCCAACGGCAGTACCTCCGGCGACGAGGTGAAGAGCCAGGTCGCGGCGTTCCGGATCGGCGACGGGACGTTCATGTCCGTGCCGGGAGAGGTGTTCCCGTTCACCTATCTGCGGGGCTTCCTTGGACCGAACGACATGCCGAAGCCCGGGCCCGCGCTGCCGCCCTGGCCGATGCCGTACATGCACACGCCGTACCGCTTCATCGACGGGCTCGGCGAGGACATGGCCGGCTACATCTTCCCGGTGGGTAACGGCGTCGGTGTGCCGGGCGAGGACCCGGGCGGCAACGACACCGACCGCTTCGGCTGCGGCCACTCCGACGACTCCGAGGCGGCGAGCTCGCACACCAGCGACATCGCCGGCCAGGCCCTGGTCGGGATCCTGCAGAAGAAGTTCGGCAAGCCCGAGAAGGTCGCGAAGGGCCGCTACGTGCTGCCCGACGGCAAGCTCTCGCGCGACCCGCTGGGCGGCCCCGAGATCAAGTGCGACGTCGACACCACGTTCAACTTCGCCGGGCGTGCGGAGCGGGTGTGGATCCCCGGACGCGGCAAGATCAGGCCCGCAGCGTGGATGTCCCTCGACGGCCGCCGCCAGAAGCAGCCCAACCGGAACACCCGCGGCTACATCAACAAGCGGGGCAACCCGGTGTGGCTCGACGTGTACGAGCCGCTTCAGTAACCTCGCCGCCGATGCCGACCGAGACCCAGACGGCGCAGCTCTGGATCTGCACCTCATGCGGGTTCGTCTACGACCCCGACGAGGGCGATCCGGACGGGGGCATTCCCCCGGGCACGCCGTTCGAATCGATCCCGGACGATTGGTTCTGCCCCGTCTGCGGTGCCCGCAAGTCCGACTTCGAGCCCTACGACGAGTAGGCGCCGCCTACTCGAGCGCGTCCTCGCGGCGCTTGCGGACCACCGCTCGCGCGGTGAGCCAGGCGACGCCGACGATCAACCCGATCGGCACCAGCACTGCGGCGCTGATCAGCAGGATCCCGGCCATCACCGTGAGCACCGGCCGGCGTCGTGGAAGGCGTCGCCGATGCTCCAGGCACCGCCACCGCCTGAGTCGACGCCTGCCTGACCGCGGATCTCAACGCTCACCGGCACCATGTGAATGCGGTCCTTCACGTGGCCGTAGTGGTCGCGCGCGGCCGCGAGCTGGTTCTCGACCACCTTGATGCGGGCCTTGATGCTGTCCTGCTCGGCGATCGTGACCGCGTTCCCAAGCTGCGTCAGCAGGTTGGCGCGCTCGACGTTCAGGTCGTGGACGTGCGCACGTCGCCGCGTCGAAGCGCTTGGTGATGTCCTTCACTCCTTCCGTCCGCGACGTGACGTGGGCGAGCTTCGACATGTCGCCGAGCGCGGCCTGGAGGTGCTCGGCCGGGATGCGGAGCTCGAACGTCCCGCTGCCCTGCTGTGCGCGGCCCGCGCGACCGTTCTCTGGCACCGGCGTCGGCGCTGGCGCCCGCCCGCTGGTCACGTTCGACCGGACGACGAATCCGTTGTACCTGTCGACCACTCCGACAACGCCGTCGGCGACGTCCCGCACGTTCTGCGGCTCGGTGCTCAGGACGAGTTGGGCGTTTTGAGCGACCTTGCGGGGGCCACCGGGAGCGCCCGCGGGACCCGCGCCCGGATTGCACGAAGGGCGTCGCCTGAGCTGATCCGCGCAACTGGGTCACGTTTGGCGCGTTCTTCTGCACGCTGTCTGTGGCCTGGCCCGCTGTGGCCTTCGCCGCCGTGCCCTCATGCGCCCCGGACGACTCGGCGACGGTCCCCGGCACTCCTTGGATACTCGGCGCCGACTGGCTCGACCCGCCGAGCTGGTCGCTCACGCTGATGCCGACGGCGGCGGCGACCAGCACCGTCGCGGCGGCGCCGACGGGGAGCAGAAGGCGGCGAGGGGGAACGGTCCTGAGCCGCTCTCGAAGGCCCCCGAGTGCGGGCCCGCGCTCCCCCTCGCCGCCATCGCTCATCCGGCCGTCCCGCGGAAAGCCCGCCGCCGCCCACTCGTCGAGCCTGGCGGCGAAGTCCGATTCGGGCGCCGGTCCCTCGGCGCGCGCGTCGCGTGCGAGCTCGGCGAGGTCATCGAGGTCGGGCGCCACCTCGAGGCCGAGCAGGCCGGCGTCGATCGCCGCGAGCTCGCGCTCGACGTCGGGGTCCAGTGGCATCTCGTGGTTACGCCCAAATCTCATAAACATCACCTGCCAGTCGCCTCGCCATTCGGCTCGGCGTTAGAAGACATGGCCCTCCTCAGCTTTTGGATGACTCGGTGCAGCTTGGTTCCGGCATTCGTCTCGGAGGTCCCGATGACGCTGGCGATCTCGGCGTTCGTCAGCCCGGCGAAGAACTTCAGCGCCACAAGCTCGCGCTCGCGCGGGGACAGCTCCGCCATCGCGCTCCGCAGCGCGGCGCGGCGAATCGCGACCTCGGCGCCCTCGTGCGCGGGGACGAGGCTCTCATCCTCGGGCTCGGCGACGAGCCGCGCACGCCGGCGCCGCCGGCGAAGCTCGTCGAGCGCGGCGTTGCGCGCGATCCCGAACAGCCACGCCCGCCGGCTCCCGCGCCCCGCCTTGAACGTTCGGCGCCGCCGGTACGCGCGCTCGAAGGCCTGTGCGGTCACGTCCTCGGCGGCGGAGCGGTCGCGCAGAAGCCCCGCGACATAGGCGTAGACGTCGTCCCGGCTTCGCCGGTACAGCTCCTCGAACTCGGCATCGACGTCACTCGGAGCCTGCGTCGCTGTCGCCGCCATCCCCGTCACACCGGTACTACGCCCGCGCGGGCGCCTTCATCACACCAATATCGGCACTGGGCGGCGAGTCGCCCAGCGGAAAGGGCTACGCAGCGCGTGGGATAGGCAGCTCTTCGGTGTCGGGCTCGGGAAGCGCCTCGATCGCGGTCACCTCGCCGTACGCCGCGGCGAATGCGGCGCGGATCGACTCGGTGACGATGTCGACCAGCCGGCGCAGGTCCGCCTTGCTGATCGACAGGGGCGGCATCAGCACGATCACGTCGCCCAGCGGCCGCACGATCGCGCCGCGCTTGCGGGCCTCCAGCACGACCTGGTGGCCGAGCCGGAGCGACGGGTGGTGCTCGCCCAGGTCGATGCCGACCATGAAGCCGCGGCCGCGCACCTCGGCGACCTCGGGCAGCTCGGCGACGTCGGCGAGCAGCTCGCCGAGCAAGCCGGATCTTGGGCTGCAGGCGGAGCAGGGTGCTCTCGCTCTCGAACGCGTCCAGGCTCGCGATCGCGGCCGCGCAGGCGAGCGGGCTGCCCGGTGAACGTGTGGCCGTGGAAGAAGGTCCGCCCGTCCTCCGGCGCACCGAGGAAGCCCTCGTAGACCCGCTCGGTCGCGAGCGTCGCCGCGAGCGGCAGGTAGCCGCCGGTGAGCCCCTTGCCGAGGCAGAGGAAGTCCGGCGCGACGCGCTCCTGCTCGCAGGCGAACATCGTCCCGGTGCGGCCGAAGCCGGTCGCGACCTCGTCGCAGATCAGGAACACGTCGTGGCGGTCGCACAGCTCGCGCACCCGGCGCAGGTAGCCGGGCGGCTGGACGTGGATGCCGGCGGCGCCCTGCACCAGCGGCTCGACGATCACCGCGGCGATCTCCTCGGAGTGGAAGTCGAGCACGCACTCGAGCTGCTCCGCGTCGCCGGGCTCGACGTGATGCGTCTCGAACAGCAGCGGCGAGTACGCGGAGTGGAAGAGGCCGATCCCGCCGACCGAGACGGCGCCCAGCGTGTCCCCGTGGTACGCGTCCCGCAGCGAGACGAACGAGGTGCGCCGGGCGTGCTGGCCGCCGCGCTGGCGCCAGTACTGGAACGCCATCTTCAGCGCCACCTCGGTCGCGGTGGAGCCCGAGTCGGAGTAGAAGACACGGTTGAGGCCCGGCGGGGCGAGGTCAACCAGCCGCGCGGCCAGCTCGGCGGCACTCCGATGCGTCAGCCCGAGCATCGTCGAGTGTGCGACCCGCTCGAGCTGGTCGTGCACGGCCTGGTCGATCAGCGGGTGGCGGTGTCCATGGACGTTGCACCACAGCGACGAGACGCCGTCGATGTAGCGCCTCCCGTCGACGTCGATCAGGTCGGTGCCCTCGGCCCGCTCGATCTCGAGCGGCTCCTCGAGGCACCAGTCGCGCTGCTGAGTGAACGGGTGCCAGAGGTGGGAGTGGTCGAGGTCGGCAACCTGCGACATCGACAGCGACCATAGAACCCGCGGCGGCGGAAGCCTGCACGGCCCCCCCCGACTGCACTAGGCTGTCTTCGTTGGCCCACGCTATGGACGTGCGGCACACGGACGTCACGGGGTCACCCAGGAAGGAGCAGCATGAGGTTCAAGCTGGTTTCGGTGCTCGCGCTATTGGTTGTGGGGGGCGCGATCTTCTCGGCCTCGGCCTCGGCAAAGGGGAGGGACGTCTTCAAGGTCTGTAAGCACGGCTGCAAGTACAGCTCCGTCCAGAAGGCCGTCGACAAGGTCAAGAAGGGCAAGAACTCGATCGTCAAGATCAAGCCCGGGACCTACCACGAGGGCGTCATCATGGGCGGCCACAAGTACGACAACCTGATCATCACTGGCACGACGAAGCCGAAGAAGACCGTCCTCAACGGGAAGAACGCCCGCATCCAGGGCCAGCCGGCGCAGAACGGCATCGACGCCGTCAACGTCGACGGCCTGAAGATCAAGAAGCTTTACGCCAAGAACTACCCGACCAACGGCCTGTTCATCCACGCCGATCCGGGCGACCACTGCCACGGCTTCGCGATGGACAAGGACTGGGCGTCGTTCAACGGCTCCTACGGCCTGTTCGCCAAACACTGCACCGGCGGCAAGATCACCAACGGGAAGGCCTGGGGCCAAGGCGATTCGGGGATCTACATCGGCGAGACCCCGCCGCAGAAGAACCCGCAGTGGACCGACATCGGCAATGACAACGTCTTCGAGAACGTCCTGGGCTACTCAGGAACGAACTCGAAGTACGTCGACATCCACGATTCGATGTTCTACAACAACGGCGCGGGCATCGTTCCCAACACGCTCGACTCGGAGCTGTTCCAGCCGAACGCCAACGGGAAGATCCGCAACAACGACATCTTCTGGAACAACTTCAACTACTTCCTGCCGAAGTCGCCGGTGAAGACGGTCTCCGGTGGGCTGGGAATGATCGGCAACCGCACTGTCAACTACCCGACCGGAGTCGGCGTGGTGCTGTTCGGCTCCGACGGCTGGCTCGTCAAGAACAACAACATCTTCGGCAACTTCATGTGGGGCGCCGCGTCCTTCTCGGATCCGTTCAACACCGCGGCGGTCAACATGAACAACACGTTTGTCGACAACAAGATGGGCAAGAACGGGACCGACAAGAACCAGTTCGACTTCTACAACGACGGCTCCGGCAAGGGCAACTGCTTCAAGGGCAACTCGTCGTCCAGCTTTTACGTCAGCCCGACCGCGTCGCACCCCCAGTCGTTCCTGTATCCGGGCTGCCCCGCACCGAAGAGCGCCGGCACGGGGACCAACCAGGGTGACGGCGCGAAGAAGCTCAATGGCCAGGTCGGCGCGCTCGCCGCATTGGTTCTCGCAGATCCTGCGTGCTCGCAGCAGGATCTGTGGGTGCGACACTCGCATCCGAACTTCAAGGGGATCACGCCGATCGACACCAAGAACTTCGGCAAGTGCACGAAGGCGGCGCCATGAGAGCTCTGACCCGCGTCGGCATCTTGGTGGCCTTGGTGGCGCTGGCAGTGGGGGCCCTCACGGCTACCGGCATCGCGAGCCCGTTCGGCAAAGGGAACCAGCCCGAGAAGGTGAAGGTCCTCGACGACTTCTACAAGCCGACAAACGTCAAGGTGAAGAAGAAGGGCAAGGTCACGTGGAAATGGGGTCAGGACTTCAATTCCCACAACGTGACGCTGAAGAAGGGCCCCAAGGGCGTGAAGAAGAGCGACTTCACGTCACAGACGAGCTCGGCCGAGGGCTTCAAGTTCACGAAGAAGTTCAAGAAGCCCGGCAAGTACAACTTCTACTGCACGATTCACCCCGACGTCATGAAGATGACGGTCAAGGTCAAGGGGTGAGGGTCGTACCAACCTCGTAGCGCGCGATGGACTTCGGGCCGTTCGATCGACGCCAGTTCCTGGCCGGCGGTGGAGCGGCGTTCGTCTGCACGCTGGCCGGTCACAAGCTCTTCGTCGACCAGCCGGCTGACCTTCCTAAGCTCGCGGGCAACGTCAAGGTTCCACCGAAGGTCGCCGCGGCGAGCGGCCCCGCCGGCACCCAGTTCGTCTCGAACACCACGGCCTCGGCCGCGGTGCGTGCCCAGCGTCAGTACTGGATCAGCGCCGAGGAGCGGGGCTGGAACATCGTGCCCACCGGCTTCGACGAGATGATGGACAAGAAGGTCAAGGGCGACACGCAGTTCAAGGCCTACACCTACCGCGCCTACTCGCCCAACTTCGGGGAGCCGCTCAAGCGCGGCAAGATCCCCGGCCCGCTGATCGAGGCGAACATCGGCGACACGGTCGCCGTTCACTTCCGGAACAAGCTCAAGGTGCCGGTGACGATCCACCCGCACGGCATCTTCTACACGCAGGAGATGGACGGCGCCTACAAGGGCAAGTACACGGACCCGGGGGGATTCGTCCAGCCGGGCGAGGAGTTCACCTACATCTGGGACGCCCACCCTGGCACAGAGGGGATCTGGCTGTACCACGACCACGGGCCGATGGACCCGATCCCGCTCTACAAGGGGCTCATGGGCCCGCTGATCATCCGCGACCCGGCGAAACCCAAGCCCGATGTGGAGTACTTCATCTTCATGCACGCGCTCCAGCCCGTGGCCACCAACCTGCCCCAGCAGTTCGGCTGCATGAACGGCCGTGCCTACGCGGGCAACACACCGACGCTCGAGTCGAAGGTGGGCGACCGCGTCGCCTTCCACGTGATCGCGCTCGACAACGACTTCCACACGTTCCACATCCACGGCCACCGGTGGGTGGACTCGGATGGGACGGTGATCGACACGAAGACCATGGGACCGGGGGACTCGTTCACTGCGGAGTTCACAGAGGACAACCCGGGGCGATGGTTCTACCACTGCCACGTGTTCAGCCACCTTCACATGGGGATGAACGGGTGGTACCTCGTCAGCTGACCACACGGCGCCGCGTCGGCCTCGGGGTGGGCGCGCTGCTCGTCGCCGCGATGCTGCTCGGTGCCGCGACGGCCGGTGCGGCGAACCGCCGCGTCGCGATCGGCCACTACCAGTGGTCGATCCCGCAGATCCACCTCAACCTCGGCGAGCACGTCACCTGGTACTGGGTGGGCCCGGACACCCTGCACTCGGTGACCGGCACCTCCCCGAACGACCAAGGCTGGGACTCGGATCCCGGGTTGAGCACCCCCCGGCACGATCTCGGCGACACCTACCAGCTCACCTTCAACCAGCCGGGCACCTACACCTTCCAGTGCAAGCTCCACGCGGGCGTCCGCGGCTCGGTGATCGTCTCCGACAAACCCGGCGACCCGAACAAGGAGGTCGATCCGGTTCCGAAGATCAACATCGACCTGAAGCCGCCACACCTGAACGGCGTCAAGCTCCATTCGAACAAGTTCGGGCGCAGGGGCACGACCCTTCAATGGGGCACGAACGAGAAGTCAAAGCTCGACGCCGAGTACTACGAGGTCCGTCACGGGCACCGCGGCAAGTTCGCCGGATGGGACGACTGGAAGGGCCACGTCGGCTTCAACGACGCGGAGTTCGGCGGCAAGAGCAAGCACTTCGACGCGAAGCCGGGCCGCTACATGGCCATCATCCGGGCGAGCGACACGAGCAACAACACCGGCAAGAAGCGGACTCGCCGCTTCAGAGTCGACTAGTCGCGGCCGGCCGCGATCGCCCAGGCGATGAAGAGCGCCTGCACCGGTAGGCGCAGGTAGAGCGCCAAGCGGCCGCCGGGCACCCGGTAGCGCTCCGGGTGGAGCGCCATGTGCACGTTGGCGGGGAAGACGGCGAGGAGCGTCGCGACGCTCCACACGGACGCGGCCTTCCGCGTCCGCGGGTGCAGCACGCCCGCCCCACCGGCGATCTCCGCCACTCCGCTCGCATAGACGACCGCTCGCTTGTTCGGCAGCTGTGGCGGCACGATCGCGGCGTAGGCGCGGGGGATGACGAAGTGCATCACCCCGGCGAAGATGAAGAAGGGGCCAAAGAGGCGGCGCGCGCTCACGCCCGAGACACTACGCGAGTGTGTGATGTGCGTCACACGAGCAACTATTTCATCTGCGAAATAGTTGCATCTGTGCAACTATTAATGAGTGCCAAGCGTCAGCCCGACCGAGACCAGGGGCGGAGAGCGTTCAGCAGAGCTCCGCGAGACCGCGGCACGGCTCGGCGCCTTCATGCGCCACGTATTCCTCTTCTCCGGCGGCGAGCACCTGCGAAAGATGGAGGAGAGCGGCCTCACCCTCACCCAGGTCAAGACGCTGCTTATGCTTGCCGGCCCCGAGGCTGACGAGCCCTACGCGGGGCGAGACATCGCTGAGCGGCTCCAGGTCTCGCTTGCCTCGGTCAGCCGAGCGGTGGATGAGCTGGTCCGCAGCCGCCTGGTGACGCGCGTCGAGGATCCGGATGACCGCCGCGTGCGGCGTCTGACGATCACCGACAAGGGCCGGCGGCTTGCCGGCGAGATCGTCGCTTCGCGCATGGCCGACATGGAAGCCTTTGCCGCCAGCCTCACGCCTGCCCAGAGGCGCAAGCTCGACGCGGGGCTTGAGGCCGTGCTCGACCAGGAGGAAATTCAGGTCGTCGCACAGGGGCTAAAGGAGATCGACGGCTCATGACCCGCCAGCAGGCCCGCCTCATTACCGACGCCAACCGCAAGTGGTGGACGCTCGGAGCCATGTGCTTCGCCCTCTTCATGCTCATGCTCGACAACACGGTCGTCAACGTGGCGCTGCCGTCGATCGAGCGCGACCTTGGCTCGAGCCTCTCCAGCCTCGAATGGATCGTCAACGGCTACACGCTCGCGTTCGCGGTCTTCCTCGCCACGGGCGGTCGTCTCGGCGACATCTTCGGGCGGCGCCGGACCTTCCTCATCGGCGTGACGATGTTCTCGATCTCATCGGCGACCGCCGGGTTCGCCCCCAACACCACCTGGCTGGTCGGCAGCCGCGTGGTCCAGGGGATCGGCGGCGCCCTGATGATGCCCGCCACCCTCTCCATCGTCACCAACGCCTTCCCACAGTCCGAGCGGGGCAAGGCGATCGGGACGTGGGCCGGTGTCTCGGCCCTGGCGCTGGCGATCGGGCCTGTGCTCGGCGGCTTCCTGACCGAGGCGGTGTCCTGGCGCGCGATCTTCTTCATCAACCTGCCCGTCGGCATCGGGGCGATCCTGGCGACGCTGTTCGCGGTCCGCGAGTCACGCGACGAGACGGTCGGTCGCGAGGTCGACTACGCCGGCGTCGCGCTGCTAACCGGAGCCCTGACGGCGCTCGTGCTGGCGCTGATCGAGGGCAACTCCTGGGGTTGGAGCTCCACGTCGATCCTGGTGCTGTTCGCGGGCTCGATCGTGATGCTCGCCGGCTTCGTGCTGGTCGAGCAGCGAGTCAAGGCGCCGATGGTCGAGTTCCCCCTCTTCGGCACCCGCAACTTCGTCGGCTCGAACGTCATCGCGCTGATCGTGACCTTCGCGATGATGGCCCAGTTCTTCTTCGTCGCCCTCTACATGCAGAACATCCTGGGGTACTCGCCGCTGCAGGCGGGCATCAGGTTCCTTCCGGCGACGCTGATGATCGTCCTGATCGCGCCGATCTCCGGGCGCCTCACCGACAGGATTGGTGCGCGCATCCCGATCACCGTCGGCCTGACCCTTACCGCCGCGGCGCTGGTCTGGCTCACCCAGATCGACCCGTCGACCACCTACAGCGACCTGTGGCCCTCGTTCATCCTCATGGGCATCGGCATGGCGCTCGTGATGTCGCCGATGTCGACCGCCGCGATGAACGCCGTCGCCGACGCCAAGGCGGGGATCGCATCCGGGATTCTGTCCATGAACCGGATGATCGGCGGCACTCTCGGAGTCGCCGTGATCGGCGCGGTGTTCCAGGCGGCAGCCCGCTCGGACATCGACTCCTCGCTCGCCGGCACAGGCCTGACCGCGAGCCAGCGCAGCGACATCGCGCATGGCCTCGGCGGCGGTGTCTCTACGGTGCCAAAGGGCGTCAGCCAGGACCAGGCCGCCCAGATTGCGTCCGCCTCCCACGACGCCTTCATCAACGCGTTCGCGACGTCGATGAAGGTCGCGACGGCCGTCGTGGTCGCCGGCGTGGTGGCCGCGATCGTCCTGATTCGCCCAAGCCGGAAGCACGAGACCGAGGCTCCGGCGGGCGGGGTCACTCCGGCCGCCGAGTTCGGCACCGGCGAACACAGCGTCGCCAGCTCCTAGGGCAGGCTCAGCGCCGGCCAGTCCTCCGGCTGCGCGAGGTCGATCCTCCCCAGGGTCTCGACCCGCACCGCGCCGAGTCGCTCGATCGCCTCGCGGTTGGAGGCCTCAACCGTCGAGGGATCAGCCGGCCACGGCGTCAGGACGACGGCGGCCACGTCGAGCCCGACCGCCCGAGCCGCCTCGACGGTCATGAGCGTGTGGTTGATCGTTCCCAGGCCTGGCGGGGAGGCGATCACCAGCGGGAGCGCCAGGTCCCGCGCCAGGTCGCGGACCAGGTAGCCGAGGGTTAACGGGACGAGGAGCCCGCCTACGCCCTCGGCGACCAGGAAGTCGCGTCGGGCGGCGGCCGCGTGTGCCGCGTCCACCAGCCGGCGGGGCTCGATCCGCTCCCCGGCCAGCTCCGCCCCGAGGTGCGGTGACACCGGGGGGCCGTAGCGGTAGGGGGCGATCTCGTCGTCGCACTGCTCCGAGCCGGAGGCGCGGCGGAGCAGCGCGTGGTCCGGTTCGCCGCCCTCCTCGAGGCCGCTGACGGCGGGCTTGAAGACCGCGACCCGCTCGCCGGCTTCCGCGTGCGTCCGTGCGATGACGGCGGCGACGACGGTCTTGCCCACCTCTGTGCCGGTGCCGGTGACGAAGACGCCGCGCAATTACCGCTAAGCGGCCCGGCGAAGCTGCGTCGGCGCCGGGCCCGTCTCCGCCCGCGTGCCGGTCGCGGCGATCCCCAGCTCGTCGGCGGCCCGCGCGATCACCCGGGCCGCCGCGCAGAGGTCGTTCTGGCCGTGGTTCGCCATCACCGACAGGCGCAGGCGGGATGTCCCGGCCGGAACGGTCGGGGGGCGGATGGCCTGCGCGAAGACGCGCCCCTCGAGGGCGCGCTCGCAGAGCGCCATCGCGGGTTCGGTGTCGCCGACGACCACCGGGATGATCTGGGTCCGCGACGGCCCGGCGTCCAGCCCCTGCTCGACGAGCGCCTCACGCAGCGTCGCGGAATTTCGCCGCAGGTGCTCGACCATGCCCGGCTGGCTGTCGAGCATTGCCAGCGCAGCGATCCCGGCGCCCACCGCGGGCGGCGGCAGGCCGGTCGAGAAGATGAAGGGCCGCGCGACGTTGACCAGGAGCTCGACGATCTCCGAGCTCGCGCACACGTAGGCGCCGTAGCTGCCCAGGGTCTTCCCGAGCGTGCCGACCACCACGTCGACCTCGCCCGAGAGCCCGGCCTCCGCGACCGCGCCGCGACCGCACGGGCCCAGCGACCCGATGGCGTGCGCCTCGTCGACGAGCAGCCGGCACCCGTGGCGGCGGGCGAGCTCGTGGATCTCGGCGATCGGGGCCACGTCGCCGTCCATCGAGAAGATCGAGTCGGTGACGATCAATGCCGCGCGATCGCCGGCCTTGCGGAGGCCCCATGCGAGGTGCTCGGCGTCACAGTGGCGGTACACGAATCGCTCGGCGCCCGAGATCCGGCAGCCGTCGATGAGGCTCGCGTGATTGAGCTCGTCCGAGAACACGACCTGCCCACGGCCCGCGAGCGCCGCGACCGTGCCCAGATTGGCGAGGTAGCCGGAGCCGAACAGGAGGGCGGCCTCATAACCCGTGAACGCGGCAAGGCGCTTCTCGAGACGCTCGTGCAGCGACATGTTCCCTGAGATCAGCCGGGAGGCGCCCGCGCCGGCGCCGAAGCGCTCGGCGGCGTCAGCGGCCGCCTGGCGGACGCGCGGGTGGTCGGCGAGACCCAGGTAGTTGTTGGAGCACAGCAGCAGGACCTCGGTCCCGTCGAGCGTCACCCGCGGGCCCTGCGGGCTCTCGATCAACCGGAGGCGGCGATGAAGGCCGGCCGAGCGAAGGTCGTCGAGGCGCTCGCCGACGTCGCTCAAACCTAGTCCCCCCAGCCGGCTGGCTGCTCGGCGGGATCAGGCTCTGGATAGGGGGGCGGCTTCTGCGTCTTCTTGATGACGCGGAGCTGCGTCGACGGATCCCAGAAGGGCGCCTCGGCCTGGCTGTCCACGAGCTCCTGCATCGGCGTCTTGGGCGTCTCGCCGTCGAGGTGGCCGGAGCGGTTGTCGGGGCGCGGGTTGCCTCCGTTGTCGGGCTGGCGGGCGACGTTCAGGCCCAGGTCCTCGAACATCGCGCGGTCGTCGGCGGGCTCGGCTCCCAGCGTGGTGAGGAAGTTGCCCATCATCACGCCGTTGAGGCCGGCCTTCACGGCCAGTGGCTGGAGCTCCTCGAGGTTCTCCACGCGCCCGCCGCAGAGGCGAAACAGAGCGTCGGGCAGGATCAGGCGGAAGATCGCGACCCACTTCACGACCTCCCACGGGTCCATCAACGGGCGGTCGCCGAACTTTGTACCGGTCCTCGGGTTGAGCAGGTTGATCGGCACCGAGGTGGGGTCGATCTCGGCGAGCTCGAAGGCCATCTCGACGCGCTGGCGCGGTGTCTCGCCGAGGTTGAGGATGCCGCCGACGCAGCTCTCGAGGCCAGCTTCCTTGACAGCGTCGATCGTGCGGATGCGGCCCTCGTAGCGAACCGTCGTGGAGACCTCGGGGTAGTACGAGCTCGCGGTCTCGACGTTGTGGTGCACGCGCTGGACGCCCGCGTCCTTCAGCTTCTTGGCACGCTCCGGCGACATGTGTCCGATCGACACGCAGCGCTTCAGATTGGTGTTCTCGGAGACGAGCCGCGCGCCCTCGATGATCTTCTCGAAGTCGCGGCGGGACAGGCCCTGCCCCTGGGTGACCATGCAGAAGCGATGCGCCCCCGCGGCCTCGGCGGCCTTGGCATGCTCGAGGATCTGGTCCGGCTCCATCATCGCGTGCATGGGCGTGTCGGCGTCGGCGTAGCGCGATTGGGCGCAGAAGCCGCAGTCCTCGGCGCAGCCGCCGGACTTGGCGTTGACCAGGGAGCACATGTCCGTCGAGTCGCCGAAGCGCTCGGTGCGCACCTCCCAGGCGCGCTCGACCAGCTCGGTGATCTCCTCGTGCGTGGAGATCACGGCGAGGCCCATGGCCTCCTCGAACGTGATCAGCGGAGGCATTCGAGTGCGGTGTGTCTCAAGGTCGGCTCGACGGCCCCGGTGACAGGCACGCGCGAAGGCTAGGAACCGCCTCGGACGGCCTCAGTGCATACGATGCCCGAGGTTGCCGGGGAAGCTCACGTTCTGGAGGCGACGCATCACCGCCATCCTCGTCGCGGCGGGGATCGGGGCTGCTCTCTGGGTCGCGTTGGCGGACGGAACGACCAAGCGCGAATCGCGTGCCGACAAGCTCTCGTTGACCGAATTGGCGGGCCAGCGCCTGGTCACGGGGTTCTCCGGAGGGCACCTGCCGCAACGGGTCAAGCGCCTGATCGGCCAGGGCAAGTTGGCCGGGGTGATCCTCTTCAGCGAGAACCTTGGGTCCAGACACCACGCGCGGCGGCTCATCCGCAAGCTGCAGGCGATCAAGCGCCCGCATCACCTCCGCAGCCCGCTCCTGATCATGATCGACCAGGAGGGCGGCCTGGTGAAGCGGCTATCCGGGCCGCCGAACGCGTCGGCGGAGGAGATGGGCAAGAGGGGTAAGCGTTACAGCGCCCTGCAGGGGGTGAAGACGGGGGAGAGCCTGAAGGGCGTCGGCGTCAACGTCAACCTCGCGCCCGTGCTCGACGTCGGCCGGCGCGGGAGCGCGATCCGCGCCGAGCATCGCAGCTTCGGCTCCAAGCCGGGTCTCGTGATCGACACGGCGGTCCCGTTCGCAATCGGGATGCAGGGCCATGGCGTCGCGGCGACCGGCAAGCACTTCCCCGGCCTCGGCTCCGCGAAGCAGAACACCGATGTCGCCGTGCAGAAGATCAAGCTCTCGCGCTCGAAGCTGCGCAAGGTGGACGAGCGCCCCTACGGTCCGTTCGCCGAGGAGCGAGGAGACGTGGTGATGCTGAGCACCGCGGTCTACACCCACTTCTCGCACCAGCCGGCGATCGCGACGAGGAAGATCGCGACCGGCGAGCTACGCCACCGTGTCGGCTTCAAAGGCGTCTCAATCACGGACGCGCTCGAGACCCCGTCCGTCGACCACTTCGGCGGCCCGGTTCCGGTGGGCGTGGACGCCGCGAAGGCAGGGACCGACCTGCTCCTGTACACCGACGACGGCGATGCGGCAAACGCGAGTCAGGCGCTCCAGAAGGAGCTCAAGTCCGGGAAGCTGGAGCGCTCTGCGGCCGAGCAGTCAGCCAACCGCGTGCTGCGACTCCGGGCCAGGCTGGGCAAGTAGGGCAGCGCCTCCGCGGCCCGCCGTCAGCGCCCGCGCCACTCGGGCTTTCGCTTCTCGGCGAATGCCCTGATGCCCTCGCGGAAGTCCTCGGACTCGAAGCACGAGCGGCGCAGCTCGATCAGCTCGCGCTCCTGCTCTTCGGTAAGGCGCGGATAGGAGTTGAGCGTCTCGATCGCTAGTTTGTTACCGCGGGCGCTGAGGGGGGCGCCCGCTGCGATCTCCGACGCCAGCGCAACGGCCTCTTCGGGGAGCTTGTCGTCGGGGACGGTGTCGTTGACCAGGCCGATCGCCATCGCCCGCGGGCCGCTGATGTTGCGGCCGGTGAGGAAGAGCTCCTTCGTGCGGCCGTATCCGACGACGTCGATGAACTTCTGCAGCCCGGTGTGGCTGTAGATCAGCCCGAGCTTCACCGGCGGCATGCCGAGCTTTGCGCTCACCGCGCACAGGCGGAGGTCGCAGCGAACCGCCAGCTCGAGGCCGCCGCCCAGGCAATGGCCGTTGATGGCGGCGACCACGGGATACGGATGCGCGCTGATCGCCTCCATCGCATCGTGGAACGGATGGGCAACGAGGGCCTCGGCGTCGGTCGAAAACGTGTCGTCCGGAATCCCGGCGATGTCGTAGCCGGCGGAGAAGAGATCGCCGGCGCCCGTGATGACGACGCAGCGGATCTCGATGCCGCGATCGAGCTTTGGCATCGTCTCGGCGAGCGCGTTCAGGATGTCGTGGTCGAGCGCGTTGCGGCGCTCGGGGTTGGAGATCGTCAGGCGGGCGACTGCGGGAGCCGGGTGGTCCAGGACGAGCTTGCCGCCGGCGAGCTCGGTGCGCTCGCCGTCCGCGTCGGGCGGCATTACTCGAGGACGACGAGGACGTCGCCCTCCTGGACCGACTGGCCCTCCTCGCAGCGGATCTCCTTGACCGTGCCCGGGTCCTCGGCCTCGACCGGCATCTCCATCTTCATGGACTCGAGGATGGCAACCGTGTCGCCCTCGTCGACCTGGTCGCCGGGCGAGACCTCAATCTTCCACACGGTGCCAGTGATGTGCGCGGGGATCTCGATCGCCATGGCGCGGCAGAATAACCGCCTTGCCGGAGGAGCGAACAAGCGAGGTGGTCGTGATCGTCGCCGCACGCGACGAGGCGGACCGAATCGCGGCGACGCTCGACGCCCTGAAGGAGGCCTTCCTTGGCGCCCGGATCATCGTGGCCGACGACGGTTCCGCGGACGCCACCTCTGACCTCGCCCTCGCCGGCGGCGCCGAGGTCGTGAGCCGCCGCCGCCCACACGGGAAGGGCGGCAGCATGACCGCCGCGGCCGCGACCGTCGGCCGGTTGGCCGAGCTCGACGACCCGCCAGTGTTCGTGCTCTGCGACGGAGACCTCGGCGCATCGGCCGGTGAGCTGCGGCGACTCGTCGAGGCCGTCGACGCCGGCGAGTGCGATCTGGCAATCGGCGCCTTCTCGAAGCGCGTCGGCGGGGGCTTCGGGGCGGCGCTTGGGTTCGCGCGCTGGGCGATCGAGCGCAGGTCCGGCTATCGCGCGGGGGCGCCGATCTCGGGGCAGCGCGCGATGCGCGGCGAGGTCCTCCGAGCCGTAGTGCCCTTCGCTCCCGGCTACGGCATGGAGACGGCGATGACGATCGACGCCGTCCGGGCCGGGTTCACTGTCCGCGAGTACGAGCTCGACCTCGAGCACCGGGCCACCGGGCGGAGCGCCCGCGGCTTCGCCCACCGTGCGCGCCAGCTCGTCGACTTCGCTCGCGCGTGGTGGAGCCGGAGATAGGTTGCTGGCGTGATTCTTGCCATTGACCAGGGGACGACCGGTACGACGTGCCTCGTCTTCGACCGCGACGGGCGCATCTCGGGCCGCGCCTACTCGGAGTTCGAGCAGCATTTCCCAAGGCCCGGCTGGGTCGAGCACGACGCGACGGAGATCTGGGAGGTGACGCGCGGGGTCGCCGCCGAGGCGATCGCCGACGCCGGCATCGACGGCGCGAGCCTCGAGGGGATCGGCATCACCAACCAACGCGAGACCGTGGTCGCATGGGACCCTGGGTCCGGGGAGCCGGTCCACAACGCCCTTGTCTGGCAGGACCGCCGGACGGCGGCGCGCTGCGACGAGCTTCGCGAGGCCGGTCACGAGGGCCTCGTGCGAGAGCGGACGGGGCTCGTCATCGACCCCTACTTCTCGGGTACGAAGATCGAGTGGCTCTTGCGAAACGTCGAGGGAGCCCGAAGCGCCGTCTTTGGGACGATCGACTCCTGGCTCACCTTCAAGCTCACGGGTCGCCACGTCACCGACTACTCGAACGCGTCGCGGACGATGCTCTTCGACATCCGCAGGCTTGTTTGGGATGAGGAGCTCTGTGCCCTTCTCGGTGTCGATCCCGGCTCGCTGCCGGAGCCGGCTCCGTCCGCGGTGGATTACGGCACCACCCGGGAGTTCGGCGGTGAGGTGCCCGTGGCCGGCATCGCGGGGGACCAGCAGGCCGCTCTGTTCGGGCAGCGCTGCGCTCGTCCGGGGCTGGCGAAGAACACGTACGGGACGGGCAGCTTCGTCCTGCTGAACACGGGAATCGAGGCGCCGGAGCCGGGGGAGGGGCTCCTCACCACCGTGGCCTGGGGAATCCAGGGCAAGACCGACTACGCCTTGGAGGCGGCCGTCTTCGTCACGGGCGCGGCCGTCCAGTGGCTGCGTGACGGGCTCGGAATCATCGACGTAGCGGCCGAGACCGAGGAGCTGGCCGCCTCGCTGGAGGGAAACGACGGCGTCTACTTCGTGCCGGCCCTCACCGGCCTGGGCTCGCCTCACTGGGACCCATACGCCCGGGGGACGATCGTCGGGCTGACGCGCGGGGCGTCACGGGCGCACCTTGCGCGCGCGGCGCTCGAGGCGATCGCGTACCAGACCGTCGACGCCGTTCGAGCCCAGGAGGCGGCGTCGGGCAGGGCGCTCGAGCTCCTGAAGGCGGACGGTGGCGCCGTCGTGAACGGCTGGCTCATGCAGTTCCAGGCGGACGTCCTGGACGCACCGGTGGTGGTGCCGGAGATCACCGAGACGACGGCGCTCGGCGCCGCGTATCTCGCCGGGATCGCGACGGGCACGTGGGACGCAGCCGAGCTGGACTCGATGTGGCGCGAGGCGGCACGGTACGAGCCTCGAATGAGCGCGGACCAACGAGAGAGCCTTCTCGCCGACTGGGGGCGGGCGGTCGAGCGAGCCAAGGGCTGGGCGGGCCCGGAATAGGGCTTGAAAATGGGAGCCGCTACCCCCGTAACCCCCGTGTTCCGGCGGGGTAGGAGCGACTAGCCGCACGGCGGCAAGCTCGCGATGCCCGATCTCAAGCCACAGGTCTACAAGGACCCCCGCCCCGCGGAGTACTTCGACCGCTTCCACGAGCGCGCTCGCACCCGCGAGCCGGACTGGATCTACGACGTGGCGCGGGTCATCCTGACGCCTCCCTGCCTCCTCGCGTACCGGCTCCGGGCGATCGGTGAGAAGAACGTGCCGACCACCGGCCCGGTGATCCTGGCCCCCAACCACTTCAGCCAGTGGGACCACTTCTTCGCCGGGGTCTTCATCCGGCGGAAGGTGCGATTCATGGCCAAGTCGCAGCTCTTCACGAACCCGATCATCAAGTGGATCTTCAGGCACGGCGGCGCCTTCCCGATCCGCCGCGGCCATCACGACGAGGAGGCGTTCACCACCGCCTTCACGATCCTCGATCGAGGCGGCTGCATGCTGATGTACCCCGAGGGCGGGCGATCCCGGACCGGCGGGCTCGCCGAGCCGCGCCCCGGCGTCGGGCGCATCGCCCTTCAGTCAGGCGTGCCGGTCATCCCGGTCGCCATCCATGGCTCGGCCGGCGTCCGCGGGTGGCGCAAGCTGCGATTCCCGAAGGTCACGGTTCAGTACGGCGAGCCCCTGACCTTCGACGTCGTCCCCGAGCCGACCCGAGACCAGCAGATCGAGGTCGCAATGGAGATCTTCACGCACGTGCGCGAGATGTACGACACCCTCGACGCAAAGGGGCGCCGCGGCGTGATCAAGGCGCTGCGCGAGGGAATCGCGAGTCCGTCCGAGCAGAAGGTCCCGGCTGAGCAGTCCCGCTAAGCAGCCGCGAAGCCGTGGTCGCACTCATTGAAAGAGCCGCTTCCGAGGTGAAAGCGACCGGGTAAGCCCGGCTGAGAGGGGCGCGCAGCCCGTCTACTCGTACTTCGCTTCGAGCTCGGCCCACTGCTGCGGGTCGTGCCCGGCAATGATCACCGCCTGCGGGTACTCGCGGTGAAAGAGGCGGAGCTCCTGGAGGGACCGGCGCCACAGGTGGGGATCAGCCGGCCGCGGCTGGCCGGGGCCGCCCTCGAGCTGGTTCACCGTGTAGACGGCGTCGCCGGCGATCACGAAGTCACGATCCTTAAGGCGCAGGATCACGCACATGTGGCCCATCGAGTGGCCGGGGGTGAACGCGAGGTGGATGCTCCCGTCGCCCAGCAGGTCGAAGGTGCGCCCGAAGGTCGAGTACGACCCGACGTGCCTGCCGTTGAAGTCGACCAGTCGGTAGTCGAAGGCGAAGTCGTAGTGCTCGGGCCTGTAGCCGCGGAGGATTGGCCGCGAGCCGGTGGTGGCCGCCTGCCACTCAGCATCGCTCAGCACGAAGGTAGAGCCGGAGAAGTCCTGGATCCCGGACGCGTGGTCCATGTGCAGGTGGGTCATCAGGACCAGGCGGATTGAGCGCGGGTCGGCTCCGTGCTCGCGAAGCTGCGCTGGAAGGTCGCGTCCCGGCTCCACGCGCGGCTCGGCGACCCGGGCCGCCAGGCGGCCGAAGTTCTCGCTCGGGCTGGCAGCGATCGAAGGGTGGAGGCTCGTGTCGACCAGGATGTGGCCCGCGGTCGGATGCGTGATCAGGAACGCGGGGCACGGGACCCACAGCCACTTGGAGCGCGGCGTGAAGAGCCCCATCGCCTTCAGGTTCTCGAATGGCCCGCCCGGCGCCTCCATGGCCTGGAGCGGCCAGTGCACCTCGCCGCCGGAGAGCGGCTCGACGGTGACGCTGGCCCTGGCGTTGCCGCCGGGCAAAGGCTCACTCAGCCACTTCGGTTCTGCCGTGACTTTCATGGGCCGGTCAGCGTAGCGGGGGACGATTCACATTAAGCTCGCGCCGGATGGCGGAGCAAGCTGCGTCTCACATCTTCCGCGAGGGCCTGCTGCAGGACCAGGTCTGCGTCGTCTCGGGTGCAGGAACCGGGCTTGGGCGCGCCACCGCGATCGAGCTCGCCTCCCTGGGCGCCACGGTGATCGGCTGTGGACGGCGCCCGGAGCCGCTCGACCGAGACCGTGAACATGATCCGTGACGCCGGCGGGACGGCCGAGGGTCAGTCGATGGACATTCGGGACGCCGAGGCCGTCGACGCGTTGTTCGACGGCGTGCTCGAGCGCCACGGACGCGTCGACGTGCTCGTGAACAACGCGGGTGGCCAGTTCCTGAGCCCCGCCGAGGCGATCACGCCCAAGGGCTTTCGCACCGTCATCGAGCTGAACGTCCAGGGGACCTGGCACATGACGCACGCGGCCGCGACCAAGGCCTTCATCCCGCAGAACGTTCGAGGGAAGGTCGTGAGCGTCACCCTCTCGCCCCACAACGGGATGCCCGGCATGGCGCACTCCGGCGCCGCGCGGGCCGCGGTGGAGAACATGATGCGCACGCTCGCGATCGAGTGGGCCCGGTTCGACATCAAGCTCTGCGCGATCGCCGCCGGGCAGTTCGACACCGAGGTGATCCGCACGAAGTACCCAAAGGAAGTGAGCGAGAACGTCGCCCGCACGATTCCCCTCCAGCGCCTTGGGACGCCGGATGAGATGGCCTGGATGATCGCCTATCTCGCGTCGCCCGCCGGCGACTTCCTCTCGGGCTGCGTGATCACCATCGACGGCGCGCGCGACAACTGGTTCGGGCCTTGGCCACCGCCAGGCGCGACCGGCGAGTCGGGCGAGCCGCTCGCGGAGGAGCGCAAGAACCCCTCCCCCTAGGCGGGATTGTCGGATTCGTCGCGCATATCGCACAGAATCCGACAATCCCGGGGTGGGCTAGGTGGTCATGCCGCCGAACTGGCCGCCGGTCACGTTCAGGATCTGGCCGTGGACGTAGTTCGCCAGGTCTGAGGCCAGGAACAGGACGGGGCCTGCGGCCTCGCCGGGCTGGGCTGCGCGGCCGAGCGGGATGATCATCGACGCCATCGCGCGCTGCTGCTCTGGGATGCCGAGCTCGATCTTCTCGCCCTCGCGTTCGATCGATCCGGCCTCTTCCTTCGCCGCGGTCAGGCGCGTCTCGACGAAGCCGAACGCGACCGCATTGACGTTGATCTTGAACTGGCCCCACTCCTTTGCGAGCGTCTTGGTGAGCCCTGTGACCCCGGCCTTCGCGGCGGAGTAGTTGACCTGGCCGGCGTTGCCCATCGTCCCCGAGATCGAGGTGATGTTCACGACCTTGCGGAACACCTCCTTGCCCTCGCCGCGCTCCGCCTTCGCCGCCTCGCGCCAGTGCGGGGCGAGTGCGCGCATGACCCGGAACGGAACGACCGTGTGGATGTCGAGCATCGCCTGAAACTGCTCGTCGGTCATCTTGTGGATGACGCCGTCCCACGTGTAGCCGGCGTTGTTCACGACGATGTCGACCTGCCCGAACGCCTCGTTGGCCTTGGCCACGAGATCGTCCGGAACGCCGGGCTTGGTCAGGTCGCCGGCGAAGACAGCGGTCTCGCCCTCGATCTCTCCGGCGGCCTGCTCCGCGACGTCGCCGTCGATGTCGTTGATCAGCACCTTGGCGCCCTCGCTGATGAAGAGCTCGGCCGTGGCCCGGCCGATGCCGCGGGCCGATCCGGTGATGATCGCCGCCTTGCCGTCAAGTAGTCCCATCTGTGTGGTTTCTCCTTCCGAAACTGTCTCGAGGTCGGCGGGAACCGTATCGGTGCGGCATCCCCGTGGTAGCGTCGGCGCGTGGGCGAGGAGAACGCCGAGGTCATCCGCCGCCTCTACGAGGCCCTCGACGCTCGCGACGGCGAGACGATGGCGGCCTGCTACGCGACCGACGCGCAGTTCACCGATCCGGTGTTCGGCGACCTCGAGGGGCGCGAGGTGGGCGCCATGTGGCGGATGCTCTGCGAGCGAAGCGACGACCTGTCCGTGGACCTGGTGGACCATGGCGCAAAGGGGGACGACGGCTGGGCCAACTGGGTCGCGACCTACACCTTCACCCAGACCGGCGGCGGGTGGTCAACGACGTCCGGGCCGCGATGCGGTTCCGCGACGGGCTGATCGCCGAGCACTGGGACAGCTTCAGCCTGCACAGCTGGACGCGCCAGGCGCTCGGGCCTCCCGGGCTCCTCCTGGGCTGGAGCCCGCTGGTCCAGAGGCCGGTCAGGCGCCGCGCTCGCGAGAGCCTCGACGAGTTCCTGGCTGCCGACGCCGGCTAGCGTGAGCGCTTAAGCAGCTGCATTCCCTGGGCTACGCGAAGCTCGAGTAGCCCACGCCGCCTTCTCTTGCCTCTGCGCGAGCCTCGGAAGACGCTGGTCCTCACTCCGCTTCCACTTTCTGTTCTGGCCCCGCGTGCGAGCAGGTCGGAGCTTGGCCTGTTAGACGAACGCTGACGCGCTCCGAGGTTGCCGCTTCTGCTTTGCGCGAGAAGCGGCAGCGGCGCCAGATCGCTCGGCGCGGCGACAACGAGGGAGCCTCTGCGAAGGCCCCCGTTCTTTTGCTCTGTTGCGATCCTCCGCTCCGGCTAGGCCGTAGCCGGCGCAGCCGCGGTGGGTGCGGTTCGCCGGTAGATCAGGATCGCGACGATCACCGACCACAGCAGCGTCACGAAGAAGCCAAAGAACCCGACGGGCGTGAAGGCGACGACGCCGATCACGACCTGCACCCAGCCAAGCCACTTGGGCAGCGCTCCCGAGGCGATGATGGCCAACCCGATGGAGATCGAGAAGACGATCAATCCGATCTCAAACGGGAAGAAGAAATCGTTGCTTAGCACGTTCAGCGCCTGAGCGGCCTGGGGGGTGATGTCGTGCCTCGCGTCGATCAGGGCGACGTCGAGGCTGGTGAAGATCGCCCCGCCGACTGCGATCAGGATGCCGCCGGCGAAGGCGGCCATCGAGAGACCGTCACCCCCCTCCTTGTCCTTGAAGTAGCTCCTCAAGGAGGAGATGAAGAAGAGGAAGAAGACGACCGCGACCCCTCCCGTGAGGTCACCCAGCAGGTGCGCACCGTGGTGGGCCTGATACTCGCTGATCACCTGCGCCCCGGTGTCGTGGGTGTCCGGGGTCATCGGGGTCGCGAAGGCCACCGCGAGCAGGACGGCAAAGGGGATTCCCGTCAAAGGCGCCAGGCGGCGCAGCGATTCAGGCATGGCTGTCTCCTTGGGTCGGTGGGTCAGGCGAGCGTCCCGCACCTTCTGAACGGCGCAACCCTAACGGTGGGTGAGGCGGAGCGCGTCGGTAGAGATCGCGCCTATGTACCGCTACATGTCCGCACGAGGCTGTGCGCGAGATACTGCGCGGGCGATGTCGGAGGAACTTCCAAGGAAGGAGAAGCCATGAGCAACAACGCCGAGACCGCGGTCCTCGCGGGAGGCTGCGCCTGGATCATGCAGCAACTGCTGCGCCACCCCAACGGGGTCATCTCCACCCGCGTGGGATGGACCGGCGGCGAGGGCGACAACCCGACCGAGGAGAGCCCTGGCGGTCACGCCGAGGCGGTCGAGGTCGTCTTCGATCCGGAGCGGATCTCCTATCGGGACCTACTCGAGTACTTCTTCCAGGTCCACCGAGCCGACCTCGGCGAACGTCTCGTCGGCTCCATCTACCGCTCGGAGATCTTCTGTACGAGCGAGGAGCAGCGCAAGGTGGCAGAGGGGATGATCCGCGACGTCGACGCCTCCGGCCACTGGCCCGGCAAGACCGTGACCAGGATCAGCGAGGCCGGTCGCTTCTGGGAGGAGGGGGCCAAAGATCAGGACTACTTCCTGCGCTATCCGGACTATCCGGACGGCTCCAAGCCCCCCTTCCCGCGGCACGGTGTGGGAGCTGCCCACCGGGAGACCGTGGCCTAAATCAGGAACAAGCTCTCAAAGCCGCCGGGCTGCGGGGGGTAGGCGCGCGACTTTTTTGGCCGCTCTCTGCTCACTCTCCGAACGCACGGCCGGGCGTCATGAACGTCGACTGGCTTATGGGGCAGTTTGCAGGTGTTTTACAGGCTCCGGGCGATCACGAGGCGCTGGATCTCGTTGGTGCCCTCGTAGATCTGGGTGATCTTCGCGTCCCGCATCATGCGTTCGACCGGATACTCGTTGACGTAGCCGTATCCGCCGAGTACCTGGACGGCCTCGGTGGTCACCCACATCGCGTTGTCGGAGGCGAACAGCTTCGCCATCGAGGAGTACTTGCCCATGTCGCGCTCGCCGGCGTCTACCTTCGCGCAGGCGCGGTAGAGCAGCTCGCGAGCCGCGGCGGTGCGCGACTCCATGTCGGCCAGCTTGAACTGGATGCCCTGGAAGGCCGCGATGGGCTTGCCGAACTGCTGGCGCTCCTGCGCGTAGGCCGCCGCGTAGTCCGTCGCCCCCTGCGCAATGCCCACCGCCTGGGCCCCAACCCCGAGCCTAGAGCGGTCGAGCGTCGACATGGCGACCTTGAAGCCCTCGTTCTCGGTACCGATCAGGTTCTCCTCGGGCACCCGCACCTCATCGAAGATCGGCTGGCCGGTGGGCGAGCCGCGGATGCCCATCTTGTGCTCGAGCTTGCCCACCGAGAAGCCGGGGCGGTCCGCCTCGACGATGAAGGCGGAGATCCCCCGCGAGTGGCCGGCCTCGGCGTCGGTCACGGCGAACACGACGTAGAAGTCCGCGACACCGAGGTTGGTGATCCAGTTCTTGGTGCCGTCGATGACCCACTCCGAGCCGTCGCGGTGGGCCTTCGTGCGCATGCCCCCAGGATCCGACCCGGCGTCGGGCTCCGAGAGGGCGAATGCAGGTGACCACTCACCAGAAGCGCACTTGGGCAGGAAGCGCTGCTTCTGCTCGTCGGTGCCGAAGAGCTTGATCGGGAGGGTCCCGAGCTCCTGGATCATCAGCATCAGGGCGCTCGAGGCGCAGGCCTTGGCGACCTCCTCGACGGCGATGTTCAGCATCAGGGTCCCGGTCCCGGTGCCGCCGTGCTCGGTGTCGAAGGGCAGCCCGAACAGGTCGTGCTCGGCGAAGAGCTCGCGCAGGTCGCGCGGGTACTCGGCGGCGGCGTCGATCTGGGCCGCGCGCGGGGCGACGCGGTCGACCACGATCTTGCGGATCGTCTCCTGGAAGTCGAGGAACTCCTGGGGGAGGGAGTACGTTCCGGTGGGCTCCGTCGCGGTGGCCATCGCAGGCAGGTTATCCAGCGGCGCCGGTTAGGCTGACGCCCGATCGCTCGGCCCGAGCCACGGACGGGCAAGACGAAGGGAAAGGATTCGAGATGCCAGGGGAATACAGCCAGGCGACCCTGCAGGCGCACTTCGAGAACATCAACAAACGGCTGCGGATGATCGAGGAGCAGCTGGTGCGGATCTCCGAGACCGGCGGATTCGCGTACACGCCCTCGTGGTCGCAGGTGCCCGAGGAGGTCGTAGCCCTGGCCGGCGAGGGGAAGCAGCTCGAGGCGATGAAGCGCTACCGAGAGCTGACCGGGGCGAACATGGACCAGGCGCGGGACGTGGTCGTCGGCCTCTGAGGACGCCCGCCAGCCCGCCACCTATCCTCCGCGGCTCGATGTCCGACCGGGCCCCCCGCATCCTCATCCTGTCGGCGTCGATCGGCGAGGGGCATGACCTGCCCGCGCGCGTGCTCGCGGACGGGATCCGAGACGCCGAGCCCGGCGCGCAGGTCGAGATCCAGGACTTCCTCGGGTTCATCCGCCCGATCCTGCGCCGGATCATCATGGGCGGCTCGCAGTTCCACTCGGAGTTGGGCGGGCGCATGTTCGACCTCGAGTTCAAGCTGATGACCGAGGTCCGGCCGACGATCTGGATCGGGGGCACGTTGGGGAGGGCGCTCGGCGGCCGTGGCACCGAGCGGGCGGTCGCCGCCGCGCGGCCCGACGTCGTTGTCTCGACCTACCCCGGGGCCACCGAGATCCTGGGGCAGCTGCGGCAGCGGGGGAGGGTCCGGGTTCCGCTCGTCTCGGTGATCACCGACCTCGCGGCGCTGCGCTACTGGGCGCACCCCGCGGTCAACCTGCACCTGATCACCCACCCGGAGTCGGAGGAGGAGGTTCGCGCGATCGCCCCCGCGAGCGAGATCGTGTGCGTTCGCGGGCTGACCGACCCGAGCTTCTACGAGCCACCAGACCCGGCCGAGGCCCGCCGCGCCCTGGACCTGCCGGTGGAGCGCCGGGCCGTCCTGGTGTCCGGCGGCGGCTGGGCCGTGGGCGACCTCGCCGGCGCCGCGGAGGCGGCGATCGCCGACGGCGCGACCGCCGTTTGCCTGTGCGGCCGCAACGAGGAGGTGCGCCAGGCGCTGGCCGGGCGGTTCGCCGGCGACGAGCGGGTCGTGGTGCTCGGCTTCAGCGACCGGATGGCCGAGCTGATGGCGGCCGCTGACGTGCTCGTCCACTCGACCGCCGGGCTGACGGTTCTGGAGGCGCTGATGGAGGGCTGCCGCGTGATCTCCTATGGCTGGGGGCACGGCCACGTGCGCGTCAACAACGAGGCCTACCGCAGGTTCGGCCTGGCGCGGGTCGCGACCGACCGCGAGGAGCTCGGACGTGCGCTCACGGCTGCGCTGGCCGAGCCCAGGGCGCCGGACCGGTCGTTCGAGTCCCTCCCGGAGGCCGCCTCACTCGTTCTGGGCGCCGCCCGCACCGGCGGGCTCGGCTGAGCGAGGCTCGGACTCGGCCTCCGCGATCACGCCGGCCACCGCCGGCGAGCTCGCGAGGAGCCCGACTCCGGCGACGACGCCCAGCAGGGCGCCCACCAGAACGCCTCCGTGGAGGGGCGTCGAGCTCCAGCTCTCGCCGCCGACCAGGGGCGCGAACGCCACCGGGATCGCGATCTGCATCGCCAGCACCGTCGGGGCGACGCGGGTGGCCGGCGCTCGCTGAAGCGCCGTCGACTCGCTGATCAGGCCCATGGCGACCACGGCGCCGATCAGCGCCACCCACCCGATGACGGCGAGCCAGAGCCCGCTCGATGCGTCCTCGGCCACGAGCTTTGCGGAGAAGCCCGCGAGGCCGTCTGCGGCGCCCGCACCCGCGACGAGGAGCACGACCGGGTGCCGCCCGAGGCGGCTGAGAGCGAACGGGACCGCGGCGATCGCGGCGAGCAGCGCCAGCGCCACGACGAGCGTGGCGTCGCGCGGAACCTCGCCCGGCTCGGACGGTGCCGCCACGGCGGTGACGGCGACCGAGCCGATGATGATCAGCACCGCGACGACCTCGCGAACGCCCACGCGCTCCCCGAGGATTCGTCGCCCGAGCACGAGCAGGAGGAGCAGCCCGAGCGCCAGGGTGGGCTGGACCAGGGTAATCGGCGCCTTGGTCAGCGCCAGCACCTGGAGCGGGAACCCCAGGAGCGAGAGGGCGGTGGCCGTGAGCCAGCGGCGCCGCCTGAGCAGGTGTCCCAGCAGCGAAACGCGCATCGCGTACCGGCTCGGCGCCTTGCGCGCCTCGATCGCCTGGAGCGCGTACCCCGTGTCGTAACACGCGGCCGCCGCGAGGGCGATGAGGAACCCGACCGCCTCCGATCCGCCGATCACTGGCACCATCCGGCCATGAGCAGGCAGATCATGCTCGCACCTACGGCCGTAGCCGCGTGGTGGTGCTCACCCGCGCTCGCGCCCGTGGTGCCGCCGGTCGCGAGGGCGCTCCGGCTCCCGAGGCGCCACGGAGACGAAGGGGCCGTCGCCGTCACGTTCGACGACGGACCCCACCCCGAGGGCACCCCGGCGGTCCTGGAGACCCTGCGGGAGGCCGGCGCCCCCGCAACCTTCTTTCTCGTCGGAGAGCAGGTGGAGCGGAACCCGGCGCTCGCCGCTGAGATCGCGGCCGCGGGCCACACGATCGCCGTGCACGCCCACCGGCACCGAAATTCGCTGCGGCTGACCCCACGGGCCTTCGAGGCCGACGTCGAGCGGGGCATCGCCGCGATCGCCGAGGCGACCGGATCGGCGCCCGACATTCACCGTGCCCCTTACGGGATCTACAGCCCGGGTGCGCTCGCAGTGGTCCGGCACCTGGGTCTGCGCCCGATCCTGTGGTCCCGCTGGGGCCACGACTGGCGCGGGAGCGCGACGGCGGAGAGCATCGCAGCCGAGGTCACCGAGGACCTGCGCGGCTGCGACGTGCTGCTCCTGCACGACGCGGACCACTACAACGCGCGAGAGTCCTGGCGGGCGACGGCGGCGGCGCTTCCGGAGGTGCTGAGGAGGATCGAGGCTGCCGGACTGGTCCCGACGGGCCTCAAAGGACCTCGTCCGAGGCAGTCGACTCGCGCCGCCACCTCGTGATGCCCCACGCCACGGCGAGCGCGATCAGCACTCCGAACCCGCTCAGGACCAGGGTGTGGACCCCCGGCACCGCGAGCTCGAATTTCTGCTTGGTCCAGTGCAGGGTCATCAGCCCCACGTAGAGCGCGACCAGCCATAGGGCCCAGGTGATCCCCATGCGGATGCGCCGCACGCTTGCGCTCTGCAGCAGCATGAGGCCGCCGAGCGTGCAGACGACCGTGGTCAGGCCGACGGCGTGGGTCTGCGCGTCGTCGAGGCTCCTGGTCCGAAGCGCGATCAAGTAGGTGATCACCGTCGCGATTGCGCACGCGAAGGCGACGGTCGGGCCGTCGCCGAAGACTCCCGATGGCCAGCCGAGCGACGGCCTGAGGCTACGACGCCCCCGCGCCGGCGCGGGCTCGGGCGCCGCGACCGGCTGCGGTGCGACCTCCGGCTCGGGCGCCGCGACCGGTTCCGGCTGGGTGTCCGAGGCGAGCCAGGTCATGTATCGGCTCACTCCCTCACGGAGCGGGGTTGAGGCGCGCCAGCCGAGCTCGCGCTCGGCCCGGCGACTCGAGATCTCGGCCCCGTCGAAGTCGCCGTTGCGGCCCGGGGTATAGACGATGTCGACGTCGCCGACCAGCTCCTGGACCGTCTCGGCAAGCTCGCGGATCGTGACCGTCGTGTCGCTCGCGAGGTTGTAGACGCGGTTGTCTGCAGCGTGGTCCAGCGCCTTGACCACGCCCTCCGCAAGGTCCTCGACGTAGACGAAGCGGCGCCCCTGGCTGCCGTCGCCGGCAATCGTCAGCGCCTCGCCCGCGAGGGCCTTGCGCACGAAGATCGGGATCACCGCCGCGGGGCGCGCGCGCGGGCCGTAGGGGATGCCGAAGCGCAGGATCGTGCATGACACGTCGTAGAGCTCCGCATAGGAGGTGCAATACATCTCGCCTGCGACCTTGCTTGCGGTGTACAGGTGCTTGGGGAGGCCCAGCAGCGTGTCCTCGTCGATCACGCCGTTGCCGTTTCCGTTGCCGGAATCGCTGTAGGCCCAGATCGTGCTGCCGTAGATCACCCGGCCGATGCCGCTGGCCCTGGCCGCCTGGAGGACCATCAGGGTGCCGCGGGCGTTGACGCGCTCGGACTCTTCGGGCTGCTCGGCGACGATCCCCACGTCGGCGGCCGCCGCCAGGTGAATCACCGCATCGCAGCCGTCCATCGCGTCCTCGAGGGATCCGGCGTCGAGCAGGTCACCGACGATCGTCGGGACCTCGTCGGCGTCGTGGTGGGGGGAGCGGAGCAGGTCGAAGACGACCGGCTCGTGGCCCGCCGCGAGCAGCTTGTCGACCACGTGCGAGCCGATGAAGCCCGAACCGCCGGTCACCAGAACCTTCATGACAGCCTCCCATCGTCGGCGGCGCCGACCCCTGCCGGCTCCGGGCCGGCTTCCATGCCGGCGTGGTAGTAGAGCGGCACGCACCAGTGGTTCTCGGCGACCCAGTCGCTGTTGGGAAGGTCGTCGCCGGTGCCCATGATGCGGTGGCACGGCTGGTCGTAGACCTTGCCGGTCGAGCGCTCGATCTCGTCGAAGACGATGTACTTGTAGAGGCCCGAGGTCATTCCCTGGGGGAGCCGCACGCGGTTCGGATACCGCGGGTCGAGCTCCTCGTGAGCGAAACGGTTCTTGGCGGCGACGATCTCATCCAGGCGCTCCGTCTGAACCAGCCCGATCGCGGCGGTGAACTCGTTGATCCGGAAATTGAGCCCGGCGACCACGTGGTCGGGCTTGCCGTAGTTGCGAAACGCCCGGGCATGCTCGAGGAGCTCATCGTGGCGAGAGACGAGCATGCCACCCTCGCCGGTCGAAATTGTTTTGGTCGCGTAAAACGAGTAGGCGCCCGCATCGCCGAAGCTGCCCGGCCGGCGGCCGTTCCAGTCGGCCCCGTGAGCGTGAGCGCAGTCCTCGAGCAGGAAGATCCCCTCGGAGCGGCAATAGTCGGCGATGCGCTCGGTCTCGAAGGCCAGATGGCCGCCGATGTGGACCAGCACGGCGGCCCGCGGCTTGTGCTCGGCTGCCTTCCGCTCGAAGTCATCCGCGGACATGCAGAAGTCGTCGCGGTTGCAGTCCACGAACACGGGCCGCCCACCCGCGCGGGTGATCGCGAGCGGCGTGGCCATGAAGGTGTTCGAAGGGCAGAGCACCGCCTCTCCGTCGACGCCGGCGAAGTCCAGCGCGGCGAGCGCCGCGCCCGCCCAGCCTCCGAAGGCGACCGAGCCCAGGCCGTTCCACCCGGCCCACGCGTCCTCGAAGCTGCCGGTCATTTCCCCCTCGGACCAGCGCTCCGAGGCGACGATGTCGTCCCAGAGATCGTGAAGCCTCGGCAGATCGCGGCGATCGAACCCGATCGCGAACTGACTGTGGGCGCCGTCGGGCATGGACTCAGGGAAAGGTCTCAGGTCTTCGGGGAGGGCGAGTTGGGCTCAGGGGCGGCGTCGTGAAATTCCAGGCCCGCCGCGGACAGCAGCTTAGCCGCAAATCGTCAAACCGACCGGAATTTTGCCCGTCGCGGCGCCCCGAATTTGCGCCCTACAGCCCGAGTTGCTTGCCCAGGATCTCCTTCATGACCTCGTCGGTGCCGCCGCCGATGGGGCCGAGGCGGGCGTCGCGGACCGCTCGCTCGATGCCGTACTCGCGCATGTAGCCGTAGCCGCCGTGGATCTGGAGGCATTCGTCGGCGATCTCCAGCAGTGCCCGCTGGGTGAAGAGCTTCGCCATCGTCACCTCGCGCAAGGACCCCGCGGTCGCCTCGATCACCTTCCGCGGGTCGGCCTCCGTCGCGCTCGCGTCGTGCCCGGCGGCGAAGGACCGCAATGCGCTGTAGGTCAGCGCCCGCGAGGCCTCGATCCGGGTCGCCATCCCGCCGAACTTGTGGCGGATCGCCTGGAAGCGGCCGATCGGCCGGCCGAAGGCCTCGCGCTCCTTGGCGTAGGCGAGCGTCACGTCGAAGACCTTCTGCATCCCGCCCACGGCCCCGATCGCCATCGAGAGCCGCTCCCACTGGAAGTTGGCCATGATCAGGTAGAAGCCCTCGTTCTCGACGCCGAGCAGGTTCTCCTGGGGCACCTCCACGTCGGTGAAGCTGAGCTCGCCCGTGTCGGAGGCGTGCCAGCCCATCTTCTCCAGCTTCCGGGAGACCTCGTAGCCGGGCATCTCGCGCTCGAGCACGAGGAAGGAGATGCCGTGGTGTCCGCCCGCCTCGGTGGTCTTGACGGCGCAGACGAGGAAGTCCGCCCGCACGCCGTTGGTGATGAAGGTCTTGGCGCCGTTGACGACGTAGCCGCCGTTGACCTTACGCGCGGAGGTCCGGAGGCTCGCGACGTCCGACCCGGCGCCCGGCTCGGTGATTCCCAGTGCCCCGATGAGCTCTCCCTTGATCCCAGGGACGATCCAGCGCTCGCGGTGCTCGGAAGTGCCGAAGTTGAACACCGGCGGCATCGCGATCTGTGCGTGGGCGTTGAGGCCGGCGGCGACCCCGCCGGAGCCGCCCGCCCGTGAGAGCTCCTCGATCCACACGGCGTCGTGCAGCAGGTCGCCGCCCTGGCCGCCGTAGCGCTCCGGGAACTTCAGGCCGAGGAAGCCGAGCTCGCCGCACCGGGCAAAGAGCTCCCGGGGGAACTCACGCGCCTCCTCCCACTCGTCGACATGCGGGGCGACCTCGGCGGCGACGAAGCGGCCGACGCTCTCGCGGAGCTCAGCGTGCTCCTCGCCGAACGGGGGCAGGATCGCCCGCGCGCCCGTGTCCTTGACGACGCTCACTCGCCGTCCAGGGTCGTGTAGCCGCGGCCCTCGAAGTCGAAGCCGAGCAGGTCGCCGCGCGGGTTCTTCGCGTCGCCGTGGTGATAGGCGCGGACCTCGGCGATCCTCCCGTCGCGCATGCGGAACCACTCCGTCCCGCGATTCAGCCGCCGCTCTCCGGACTTCGGATCGCGCCAGGTCATCGTCCACTCGATCACGACCTCGCCGCCGCCTGGGCCCTCGATCCCGTGCTCCAGCCACCATTGGCCGTCAACCTGGTCAACGCCCCACTTCGCGTTCTCGGCGATCGCCCGCGCGCCCTCGTGGGGGCCGAGGCGCGTGTAGTAGTGGGTCGCGTCGTCCGTGAAGTGCGACGCCACCAATTCGACGTCGCCTGTGTTCAGCGACTCGTAGTAGGAGCGGATGTGGTCGAGGCTGCTCAGGCCGTCAATTCTCTCAGCCCGGGCCGAACCCGGTCGGCGTGCGCTCGAGCTCGTGGCGGTTCACCACCCGGTCGGCAAGTCCGTACTCGGCCGCCTCGGCGGCCGTGAAGAAGCGGTCGCGCTCCATGTCGTCGTGCACCTCAGTGACCGGGTGACCGGTGTGGCGGGCGTAGATCTCGTCGATGCGGCGGCGCAGGGCGAGCACCTCCCGGGCGTGGATGTCGATGTCGGTCGACTGGCCCTCGAATCCGCCGGACGGCTGGTGGATGAGGATCTTGGAATTGGGGAGGGCCATCCGCTTGCCCTCTGCGCCGCCGGCGAGGAGGAGGGCGCCCATGGACATCGCGATGCCGAAGCAGATCGTCTGGACGTCGGGCTTCACGTATTGCATCGCGTCGTAGATGGCGAGCCCCGCATAGACCGCTCCCCCCGGGGAGTTGATGTACAGGGAGATGTCCTTGTCGGGGTCGTCGGCCTCGAGGTGGAGGATCTGGGCGACGATCAGGTTGGCGATCTCGTCGTCGACCGGCTGGCCGAGGAAGACGATCCGCTCTCCCAGCAGGCGGGAGTAGATGTCGTAGGAGCGCTCGCCGCGGGCGGTCTGCTCGACGACCATCGGGATCAGCGCCATCGGGACCTCCTTCGTTGCTAAAGTGCAACCGACCGGTTGCTCTTGGAGCGAGGCTAACAGAAGCGCAACTTAAAGGTTGCGGATCATCGAGACCGGAGGACCAAATGGACGATGAGCGGCGTGAGGTCGAGCGGGAGACGGTCCTGGACGCGCCGGCCGAGGAGGTCTGGGAGGCCCTGACCGACGAGCGGCTGCTCGGCGAGTGGCTCGCCGACGAGGCTGAGCTGGACCCCGAGCCCGGGGGCCGAGCGAGCTTTCGCTTCACCGACGGCACGGAGAAGGAGGGAACGGTCCTGCGGGTCGAGGAGGAACGCGAGCTCGCTTTCACCTGGGCCCGTCCCGGCGAGCCCGAGACCGAGGTTGAGCTGACGCTGGTTCCGCTTGTCAGCGGCACGCGGCTCGTCGTCGTGGAGCGGGCCGGCGCCACCACGCCGATGGGGCTTGCAGGGAGCGCGTGGGGCACCCGCCTCTCCGCTCTCGGACACGCGCTCTCGCTCGTCTTCGCCTAGTGGCCGTCGATGCGGTCTTCGCGGCGCTCGCCGACCCGACGCGCCGCCGTATGGTCGAGACGCTGGCCGGCGGCTCGACCGTCACCGCCAGCGGCCTCGCGGCGGAGCTGCCGATCACGCGACAGGCAGTGGCCAAGCACCTCGCCGCCCTGCGCCGTGCCCGCCTCGTGAATACGAAGCGGGTCGGGCGCGAGACGCGCTACAGCCTCGACGCGGAGCCGCTCGGCGACGCGGCTCGCTGGATCGCGACGGTGGGAGCCGAGTGGGACGAGCGGCTGGCCGACCTAGGCCGGTTGCTCGAGCGACGCTAGGGCTAAAGGTCGTGCGAATGGCCGATGAATCACTTGCGGACGGCTTCGCCGTCCTTACATGCTGCTTTCGGGCTAAAGCCCCTCACCACGAGCGGAGTCAGAGGAAGTAACCGGACCCACATGGGGCTCCTGTGCGGCTGTAGGTCAACCGACGTGAATCGTCCGGCTGCTATCCCGCTGGCAGCCGGGGATCTTGCCCGCCACCGCGTAGAACCTCCCGTGCTGAAACAACGGCTTTTCCGTGTTGTTGGTCCATCTGTACCTGCCCCGGTCCGTCCTGAACGTTCCGTTGGCGGAAACCCTGAAGTCCCGTCGGGTGTCTTGCGTCTTTCCCCTCTGCTTGAAGAGCCTCACGGTGCGTCCCTTGGCGCATCGGTGCGGCTTGGGGCTGAATACGAAGCCGTAGAAGTGAAATCGGTTCTTGTGGTGGATGGTGACCCCGGTGCGAGCAGCTCCAGCCGCACCCGGTGCCGCAAGCACCGCCGTGGTGACCAGTACGAAAACGGCAATCCTCCTCATCCTGACCCCTACTCGTGCATGCCCGCCTGGGCTCTCCGACGAAGGCTATCGGTGCCGGGCCAGGCCTTTGGCTCGGGGACCACATTTCATAGGCCGTACGAACGGCCTATGACATCCAGCATGATCTCGTCGGTGCCCGCGCCGATGCGGTTGAGCCGCACGTCGCGGTACGCCCGCTCGATCTCGTACTCCTTCATGTAGCCGTAGCCGCCGAGGATCTGGACGCACTCGTCGGCGACCTCGCAGGCCATGCGCGACGTGAAGAGCTTCACCTCGGTGATCTCGCGCACTGGGTACTCGCCGTTGGCGTAGCGCCACGAGACCACGTAGTTGAACTGCTTCGCGGCCTCGATCTTGGTCGCCATGTCCGCGAACTTGTGGCGGATCGCCTGGAAGCGGCCGATCGGCCGACCGAAGGCCTCCCGCTCCTTGGCGTAGGCCAGCGTCTTCTCGAACATCCGCTCGGCGCCGGCGACGCAGCCGGCGGCAGCCACCATCCGCTCGCTCTGGAGCTCCCAGGAGATGTGGTAGAAGCCCTTGCCGATCTCGCCCAGCACCGCGTCGGCGGGGACGCGGACCTCGTTGAACGAGAGCTCGCCGGTGTCCGAGGCGTGCATGCCCATCTTCTCGAGCTTCCTCGAGACCTCGAAGCCGGGCACGTGGTTGCCCTCGTCGTCACGGAGGTCGACCAAGAACAGGGTGATGCCCTCGTGACGGGCGTCAGGGTCCGTCTTCGCCACCAGGAGGATGAAGTCGGCGCGAGCGCCGTTGGTGATGAAAGTCTTCGACCCTGTGATCACGTACTCGTCGCCGTCGCGGATCGCCTTGGTGCGAATCCCTGCGACGTCGGAGCCGGCGCCGGGCTCGGTGATCCCGAGGCAGCCGATCTTCTCGCCCTTGATGCCGGGGACCAGGTAGCGCTGCTTCTGCTCCTCGGTGCCGAGCAGGTGGACGGGGGGGAGGACCATGTCGGTCTGGACGGCGAAGCCCATGTTGGTGCCGCCGGAGCCGGAGTGGCTCATGCACTCGGCGCGGACGATCGAGTAGTAGTAGTCGCCGTCCTGCCCGCCGTACTCCTCCGGGAAGCAGAGGCCGAGGAACCCGAGCTCGCCGGCCCGCTTCATGGCCTCGTTCGGCCAGGTGGTCTCCTCCCACTCGTTGCGGTGTGGCCACAGCTCCTTCTTCACCCACGCCTCCATCGACTCGCGCAGGTCCTCGTGCTCGTCGGTGAAGAGGAGGTGCTTGCGAGTTCCCTCGTGCTGGGGCTTAATGACGGTCGCTGCTTCCACGTTGGGCTCCTTGTCGACGCTTGCACTCCCGGCGTTGTCGGATTCCTTGCGCTATGGCCGATAAATCCGACAACCGCGGCGGATCGGTGTTCGCAGCATAGAGTATTACTTCATACTTTGTGCTACCGTGCGCCTCGTGGGCGAGGAGCTGGTGCTTTACGAGGTGAGCGACGGGGTCGCGACCGTGACGCTCAACGACCCCGAGAAGCGAAATCGCCTCTCTGGCGAGATGCTGGGCCAGCTCGTTGCGGCGATCGGACGCGCCCGCGACGATGCCGACGCTAAGGCCGTGGTGTTGACAGGGGCCGGGAAGGCCTTCTGCGCCGGCGCCGACCTCGGCGGATTCGGCTCCGACGCGTCGACCATCCAAAAGCACTTCGGCACCGACCTCTTCCTCGAGTACTTCCGGCTGATGCCCCGCCTCGGCAAGCCGACGCTGTGCGCCGCAAATGGCCACGTGGTCGCCGGCGGGATGGGCCTGGCGCTGTCCTGCGACTTGGTGATCGCGAAGGAGGGCGCCGACTTCTGGACGCCCGAGATCAACATCGGCGCGTTCCCGTACATGATCATGGCCCTCATCTACCGGAACGTCCCACGCAAGAAGGTCAACGAGATGATGCTGCTCGGTGAGCGCGTGTCCGGCGACGACCTGGTCGCCTACGGCCTCGCCAACAAGGTCGTCCCGGAGGACGAGTTCGACGACGCGGTCGCCGACTGGGCCGGGCGGCTCGCTTCGAAGAGCCCGGTACTCATGCGGCTCGGCCACGATGCGATGCACCGCCAGCAGGACATGGCGCTCGACGACGCCCTCGAGTACCTGCGCTCCCAGCTCTCACTGACCTTCACGACCGAGGACATCGTCGAGGGCGCCCAGGCGTTCTTCGAGAAGCGCGAGCCGAACTGGAAGGGGCGCTGATGACGACCGAGGAGACGAAGGCCCGCGAGGAGGCGAAGAAGGTCGCCGCCGCCGCCAAGGAGGCCGAGGCGCCCGAGGCGCCGGCCAAGGTCGAGGCCGGCGAGCAGACCGGCATGAAGTCCCTGGTGGAGGACCTCCACGGGCGCCGCGAGAAGGCCAAGCTCGGCGGCGGCGAGGAGAAGATCGCGCTGCAGCACGAGCGAGGCAAGCTCACCGCGCGCGAGCGGATCGACCTGCTTGTCGACCCGGGGACCTTCGTCGAGCTCGGCATCCAAGCCGGCCCCCATTCCTCGCAGCGGTCGATGGACGGCAAGGAGGCGCCGGCCGACGGCGTGATCACCGGCTGGGGCGACGTCGAGGGCCGCACCTGCTGCATAGCCGCCTATGACTTCACCGTGATGGCGGGCTCGATGGGGATGACCGGCGAGTTCAAGGTCGGCCGCCTCCGCGAGATGGCGCTGAACAAGCGCATGCCGTTCATCTGGCTACTCGACTCCGCCGGCGCCCGGATCCAGGAGGCGGCGGGGTCGATGTTCGCCGGCTCCGGCCACCTCTTCCGCGAGGAGGTGACGATGTCCGGCGTCATCCCGATGGTCGCGGCGATGCTCGGCCCCTGCGCGGCGGGCACGGCGTACATCCCCGGCCTGTCGGACTTCGTGCCGATGGTCGTCGGGCAGGGGGCGATGGCCCTCGCCGGGCCCCACCTCACGAAGGCCGTGACCGGCGAGGACATCTCGATGGAGGAGCTCGGCGGCGCCCGGGTCCACTGCCGCATCTCCGGGGTCGGCGACCTCGAGGTCAAGGACGACGCCGAGTGCATCCAGGCGGTCAAGGACTATCTATCCCACTTCCCCGTCAACTGCGAGGAGAAGCCGCCGCTGCGCCCGACCGACGATCCCGACGACCGGATGTCGGAGACCCTGCTCGACATCGTCCCCGAGTCGTCGCGGAAGCCCTACGACATGTACGACGTGATCCGCGAGATCGTCGACGACGGGGTCTGGTTCGACATCAAGCCGAAGTTCGCGAAGACGCTGATCACGTGTCTGGCCCGGTTCGGAGGCCAGCCGGTCGGGATCGTCGCCAATCAGCCGAAGCAGCTCGGCGGCATCCTCGAGAACGACTCAGCCGACAAGGCGGCCCGGTTCGTCAACCTCTGCGACGCCTTCAACATTCCCCTCGTCTTCCTCCAGGACGTGCCGGGATTCATGGTGGGCTCCAAGGTGGAGCACGCCGGGATCATCCGGCACGGCGCGAAGATGCTCTACGCGATCTCGCGGGCGACGGTGCCGAAGATCACCGTCGTCATTCGGAAGGCCTACGGCGCCGGCTACTACGTGATGAACGGCAAGGCGTACGAGCCGGACCTGATCGTCGCCTGGCCCAGCGCCGAGATCTCCGTCATGGGCGCCGAGGGCGCGGTGAACATCATCGGCCGCTCGGCGATCGAGGCATCCGACGATCCGGAGGCGACCCGCGAGGCGATGCTCGCCGAGGTGCGAAAGGTCATCGACCCGTACATCGCCGCCCACAACGACCTGATCGACGACATCATCGACCCGCGCGAGACCCGCCCGACGATCATCCGCGGGCTGCGGATGGCGGCCAACAAACGGGTGCAGCGCCCGTGGAAGAAGCACGGGGTGATGCCGGTATGAGCAGGTTTGAAGATCCCGTCGTCATCAGCTGCTCGATCAGCGGGGCCATCGCCAACCGCGATCAGTGCCCGGCGATTCCCTACACGCCGGAGGAGTACGCGGCCGAGGCGCGGCGCATCGTCGACGAGGGCGGGTCGCAGATTCACATCCACGCCCGCTCGCCCGACGGCGTCCCCAGCTACGAGATCGAGGACTTCCGCGCGATCACCGAGGCGATCCGCGCCGAGGTCGACGACGTGATCATCAACTACTCGACGGGAGCGATCGGCGTCCCGATCGACAAGCGGATCGCGTACCTGCGCGAGCTCAAGCCCGACGTCGCGGCGCTGAACATGAGCTCGATGAACTACGCCAAGTACTCGCGCCGCCGCAAGGACTTCGTCTTCAAGGCCGTGTTCGAGAACAGCTTCGACACGATCATCGAGTTCCTCAAAGCGATGGGGGAGCTCGGCATCAAGCCCGAGCACGAGTGTTTCGACGCGGGCCACATCGCAAACCTCGACCCGCTGCTCGACATGGAGCTGCTGGCCGAGCCGCTCCAGGTCTCGCTGGTGATCGGCGTCAACGGCGGTATCCGGCCCAACGCGCGGAACGTGAGCTTCATGGCCGACCAGATCCCCGGCGGCCCGGAGGGACGCAACGCGTGGCAGGTGATCGGCATCTCCCGCGACCAGTGGCGGCTGATCGGCGCCGCGCTGGCGCTGGGCGGCAACGCGCGCGCGGGGGTCGAGGACAACTTCTACCTACCGAACGGCGACATGGCCCGTTCCAACGGCGACCTGATCGCGAAGGTGCGCCAGATGGCCGAGGACATCGGCCGACGGCCCGCGACGGTGGCAGAGGCCCGCGAGCTACTGGGCCTGCCGCGGCGAGTCGAGGCATGAGGCCCCGGCCGTGGCGGACGAGATCTACCGGCGTCCCAGGAGACGCTCGCGCGAGCTCTGGTTCCTGGACCTCTCGCGCCCGGAGCGGCTACGGGTGATCTGCCCGGTTGAGGTGGAGCCCCGATGAGCGGTCCGCTCTCCGACATCCGGGTGCTGGACCTGACCCGGCTGCTCCCCGGCGGCTTCTGCTCGCTCCTGCTCGCCGACTTCGGGGCCGACGTCGTGAAGGTCGAGGACACGGCCATGGGGGACTACGTGCGCTGGGCACCGCCCTACTACGGCTCGGATGAGCACCAGGCTCTCGGCACCCGCTCCGCGCTGTACCTCTCGCTCAACCGCGGGAAGCGCTCGATCCGCCTCGACCTGAAGTCGGACGCGGGCCGCGAAGCGCTGCTTCGCCTCGCGGGCGACTACGACGTGGTGCTCGAGAGCTTCCGCCCCGGCGTACTCGACAAGCTGGGCTGCGGCTACGAGGCACTGCGCGCCGCCAACCCGCGGATCGTCTACTGCGCGATCACCGGCTACGGGCAGACGGGCCCGCACACCCAGCGCGCCGGCCACGACATGAACTACCTCGGCCTCAACGGCCTGCTCGGCCTGACGGGCGAGCCGGACGGGCGCCCGATCCAGGCAGGTGGGCAGATTGCCGACCTCGGCGGCGGGGCGCTGATGGCGGCCTTCGGCGTGATGGCCGCTCTCCGAGAGCGCGAGCGCTCCGGCGAGGGCCAGCAGGTGGACGTCTCGATGACCGACGGCTCCCTCGCATGGCTCGCGATGGTGGCGGCGCAGTACCTGTGCGACGGCCAGGTTCCGAAGCGCGGGCGCGGGAGCCTCAGCGGCGGGATCGCCTGCTATCTGCCCTACGAGGCGTCCGACGGCTGGGTGACGTGCGGAGCGCTGGAGCCGAAGTTCTGGCGGAACTTCTGCGAGGGCGTTGGCCGCCCGGACCTGATCGAGAAGCAGTTCGCCGCCCCTGACTCACAGGACGGCCAGGCGATCGCTGCGGTCTTCAAGGAGCGCTCCCGCGACGAGTGGCTCGCCTTCAACGACGAGCACGACGCGATGATCGAGCCAGTGCTCGACCTCGGCGAGGCGCTCGAGTCCCAGCTCGTCGCCGAAAGGGAGATGGTGGTCGAGATGGAGCAGCCGGAGCTCGGGCCGGTCCGCCTGCTCGGCGTGCCGATCAAGCTCGATCGCACACCCGGCGACGCCACCCGTCCCGCTCCCGCCCTTGGCGAGCACACCGCCGAGGTGCTCGGGGAGGCCGGCTTCTCCGAGGACGAGGTCGAGACGATGATGGATTCCGGCGCCGCCGCGGGGACGAACGCCGAGGCCGAGGGCGCGAGGTTCATGGGATGAGCGTCGAGCAGGCAACCGCCAAGCGGCAGGCAGACGCCAACGGCCTCTTGAAGATTTCCGAGCTCGCGGAGCGCTCCGGGGTTCCGGTGGCGACCGTCCGCCACTACCTCCGGGAGGGCCTCCTCCCGGAGCCCGTGAAGACGAGCCGCAACATGGCGTATTACCCGCCCGAGTTCGTCGAGCGGATCCGGGTCATCAAGCAGCTCCAGGAGGAGCGCTTCATGCCGCTGCGCGTGATCCGCGACCTGCTGGAGCGCGAGGACGCGCAGCCGGAGCGCCTGCGGGCCATGATCGAGCTGGAGGACCGCATCCTCGAGCGCGCCCTCGCCGGTGAGCGCGAGCGAATCGACGCGAGCGAGGTGCGCGAACGCTACGAAGTTCCCCAGGAGGTTCTGGACCGCCTGGCGGAGCTCGGCGTGCTGACGCCCGACGAGCAGGGCTACTCGCCCTCCGACGTGCGGATCATCGAGGCGATCGGCCGTTTCCGCGCGGGCGGCTACGACGAGCGGATCGGGTTCACCGTCTACGACACCCTGCGCTACAAGCGGGCGCTGGAGCCGGTCGTCGCGGAGGAGGTCGAGGTGTTGACCAAGCGCCTCGCCGGCGACGTGGAGCCCGACCGCGCCCTGGAGATCATCGAGGCCGGCATCGGGCCCCTGAACGACCTGATGTCCGCGCTTCACACAAAACTGCTCGTCGCGCGGCTGAGGCACCATGCGGTCGGACGCGACGGCTGACAGAGCCGGCGCGCTCATCTGCTTGATCGGGCTGCTCGTCGCGGCCCTGTCGCTCGTCCTCGCCGCGATCGCGGGGCCGCCCTACCTGGGCCTCGAGGGGATCAACGGCTGGATGATCGTCTTCGCCGGCGCCCTGCTCGCAGCGTTGATCGCCATTCCGTTCGTGCTCGAGGCTCGCCTGCGCGGGTCCTACCCCGCCAGCGACGCGCGCTGGGACCGGGCGATCCCGATCTGGGGCGGGATCGCCCTCGTCGTGACTGTCGTCGGCGCCCTGATCGGGGCCTCCGGGGACTTCGCCGGCGACTCGCTTGCCGGCAGCGCCGGGCTCCTGGCGGCCGGCGCAGGGGGACTGGTCCTCATCGCCGTGGCGACCGCCCTGCTGTCCGGTTGAGCGGGCCCCGCGGTCAGGCCGCAGCCGCGTGCGCGCCGGTGGTTCTGCGGACCGCCGCAAGCACCTCGCTCGCCAGCTTCGAGCCGTCGGACGGCTGCAGGGGCGTGACGACGATACGGACGACCAGCTCGTCGCGGTCGAGCTCCTCGAGCTCGACGTGGGGCGCGTATCGCGTGGGGATCTCGAGCGAGCGTGCCAGGAGATCCTGGACGTCCTGTGGAGTCGTTTCGGCGCTGAAGCGGGCGCGCAGGTCAACGCGCTCGGCTCGCGCAGCGGGATCACGGCGACGTTCAGGAGCATGCTGTTCGGCACCATCATCCGGTCGGCGCCGCTGACCAGGTCGGTGTAGAAGAGGCCCAGCGAGCTGACGATTCCCTCGAGGGAGCCGGCCAGGGCGCCGCCGACGAGCTTCACCCGCTCGCCGACCCGAAATGGTCGGGTGCTGAGCAGCACCAGGCCCGCGAACAGGTTGCCGAGGGTCTGCTGGGCCGCCAGGCCGACGATGACCGCGGTGAAGGCTCCGCCGACCGCCAGGGTGCTCGCGTGGAGCCCCGCGATCCGCAGCGCGACGACGACCACGGCGACGATGGTCAGCAGGCGGATCAGGAACCCGACCACCCCGGCGGTGCCGGGCTCCATGCGACGGAAGAGGGCGGGGCCAAGCCCGCGCCCCAGAGAGCGCGCCAGCCACCAGCCGAGGATCACCAGGGCGGCGACGGTCCCGATTCGCACGTAGGTGCCGAGGCCGGGGAAGAGCGAGCCGCGGTTCGCGAACACGACCAGGACGCCGGCGATCAACGCTCCGAGCACGACGACGGTGCCGCGGGCGCGTTTGGCCTCGCGGCGGTCGACCTCCGAGCCGAGCCCCACCTGCCGCCAGAGCTCGGTCCTGGATTCAAAGGCCGTGCGTGCACGGCGGAACCGTCCCAAGCCGAACATCGGCCATCGTTTGCCCGTTCGAGGCCCCATTACACGTCCCTCCCGCGTGGTCCTCGTCACACGGGACCGGGCTGATTCTCCCGCCCCGCCTCGAACCTATACTCCTAGATTGACTGGTCAGTCAACTGAGGTGCGGGGTAGAGGTTGATGGAGATCCGAGCCGCGGCGATACAGCTCAACTCAACGGCCGACAAGGGCCGCAACGTCGACGCAGCCGAGCGCCTCGTGCGCGAGGCGGCGGCGGACGGAGCCGAGCTGATCGCTCTGCCCGAGAAGTGGAACGTCCTCGGCGACGCCGAGGCTCTTCACGAGGGAGCGGAGCCGCTCGGCGGCCCGACGCTGACCGCGGCCGCCTCGTGGGCCCGGGAGCTGGGGATCCACCTGCTCGCGGGCAGCATCCCCGAGCGCGTCGAGGGCCAGCCGAAGCTCTTCAACACGTCCGTCCTGATCGGCCCGGACGGGGAGCTTCACGCCCGCTATCGCAAGATCCACATGTTTGACGTGGACGTGGGCGGCGTGTCCTATCGGGAGTCGGAGACCGAGGAGCCGGGAGATGAGATCGTCGCCGCGGTGATCGGCGGCTCGCTGCCGGGGGTCACGCTCGGCATGACCGTCTGCTACGACCTGCGCTTCCCCGAGCTCTACCGGATCCTCGCCGTGCGCGGTGCCACCGTGCTCAGTGTGCCGTCGGCCTTCACCTTCGAGACCGGCAAGGACCACTGGGAGGTCCTGCTTCGCGCCCGCGCGATCGAGAGCCAGGCGTTCGTGATCGCCCCGAACCAGGTGGGCGAGGCACCGCCGCAGTACGACTCCTACGGACACTCGATGCTGGTCGACCCGTGGGGCACGGTCCTCGCCGTGGCCCCCGACGGCGAGTGCTTCGTCGCCGCCGACCTCGATCTCTCCGACGAGGATCGCGTTCGCTCGACGCTCCCCTCGCTCGCGAACCGGCGGCCCGGCGCATACCGCTGGCCCGAGGAAGCCCAGCTGGAGGTCCCGAGCCATGCATGAGGTGACCGCCCAGTGAGCGCGGAGGCGCCGGCCGTGGACAAGCGGCGGCAGATCCTCGACGCGGCGATCACGGTGTTCGCGCGGCAGGGCTTCAACGCCTGCCGGGTCTCGGACATCGCGGATGAGGCCGGTGTCGCCTACGGGCTCGTCTACCACTACTTCAAGTCGAAGGACCAGGTCCTGAACGAGCTCTTCACCGAGCGCTGGTCGCTGCTCCTCGCCGCGATCGAGGAGGTCGACGGACAGTCTCTGACGGGGCGCGAGAAGCTCGACGCTGTCGCCGGCTTCATCATCGACTCGTACCGGTATGAGCCCGAGCTGATGAAGGTCATCATCGTCGAGGTGACCCGGGCGGCGAACTCCTTCGGCCGCACTCACCTACCCGAGATTCGCCGCGCCTACGATCTGATCGCCAAGATCGTCGCCGACGCCGAGGCGGCCGGCGAGTTCCGCAACGACGTCGATCCGGAGTTCGCGTCGATGTGGTTCTACGGCGCGATCGAGCAGCTCCTGTCGGGCTGGGTGTTTGGCCTGATCCCCGGCGGCGACGGCGACTTCGACCGCGCTCGCGAGATGCTGGTCGAGACGATCTGCGGCGGCCTCGAGGCCCGCGACCGCCCCTCGTAGGGCTCGCACGGCCATGTGGGAATCACTCGGATCGTCGTATCGGCAGGATCGCGCGCTGCACGGCGCGGCGAAGGCCCTCAACGTGGCGGTGGGATCGGTCGCGCTACCCGTGTGGCTGGTGGGCCAGCGCCTGCGTGAGCCGCTTCGCGCCGCGCTCGGGCGCCTGGACCCGTCCCCGGCGGAGCTGCCCGTCGCGCAGCCGCGCGAGCGCACCGTGTCCGCGCTGATGGAGGACCTCGAGTCGATCCCAAGCGGCCTCCACCACTCGGAGGTTGCGTTGCTGCGCAAGGGCGTTCCCGACATGTCCACCTTCGTCCTCGCCCAGCAGCGGGAGGCGGCGAACCTCGGCTATGGGTATCCGGCCCAGTTTTCGGACCACGTGTTCGAGGGGGCGGACGGCGAGCGCATCGCGGCGAGCATCGGGCTCCACGAGGGCGTGCGCCGCCCCGGCCTGATCGTGGTGCACGGCCTCTTCTCGTCGCGGCGGTTCGACTACGTACGCGAGATCGCCGTCCGCGCTTTCTTCGAGTGGGGCTTCAACGTCGCCGCCATCGACCTGCGCAGCTTCGGCCTGACCAACCTCACGAGCCCGGCGCCCACGAGCACCGGCTGGAAGGAGGGGGAAGACATACTCGCCTGCGGGCGGTACCTCAAGGAGCTCGGGTCGACCACGGTCGGCGCTCTGGGAATCTCGCTCGGGGGCTCGTCGGTGCTCGGCGCCTGCCATCTCGAGGGCGCCGACGAGGGCCTCGACGGCGCCATCCTCGCGATCTCCCCTCCGAGCGACCCGCGGGCGATGGCCCAGCGGCTGTCCGTGAAGCTCCCGCCGACGCATCCCGCGTACGCCCTCAATCGCGGCTTCTGGGCGATGCTCACGTCGCGCATCCGGCAGGAGGGCTGGGAGGACGTCGAGGACTTCGTCGACCCGATCGAGCGGATCTCCGCGCCCTACTACGAGGTCGAGCCCGAGGAGCTCTGGCACCGTGCCGCTGCGCGCGAGCACATCGCCGACGCGAAGGTGCCCGTCCTAGTGCTCCACCCGAAGGACGACGAGATCATCCCCGTCGAGCAGGCCGAGGAGCTCGCCGCGGCGGCGAGCGGGAACGACCTCGTGCGGGTCTGGATCCTGGAGGGCGGCGGGCACGGTGCGATCGACGCGGTCGACCGCACCTGGTTCCACGCGGTCACGCGCGGTTTCTTCGAGCGCTGGGCGGGGTACGAGACGGGCGCGGGCGCCCGGGAGGGCGATGAGCGCCCGGAGCGGGCGGACAAATTGATTTACTCCGCCGCGAGGTAACGGAGATGGAGAACGAGATCGTCAGAAGACTGCTCTGGGCCGGCCTGACGGCCGCGAGCGCAGCGCTGGCCACCGTCGTGGCGAATCGCATCGCGGCGGCCATCTGGGTCCGGGTGTTCGGGGAGGACCCGCCGGAGTGAGTACCCCCGAGCCGCCCCCGCGGACACCGCCTTCCAGCGAGGACAAGGCGCTCGGAGAGCTCGTCATCGACGTCTCCGAGCGGACCTCGACCCTCATCCGCGAGGAGATCGAGCTCGCGAAGACCGAGGTCCGCGAGAAGATCCAGAAGCTGCTGCAGGGCTCGGTCGTGGGAATCGCTGCCGGCGTCTTCGTGCTCATGGCGCTCGCGATGTTCATGCACGGCATCGCTTGGCTCCTCAACCATCTGTTCTTCTCCGGCGACGTCTATGCCGGCTTCCTGATCGAGGCCGCCTTCTGGCTCATCGTCGCCGCGATCGCCGGCCTGATCGCCAAGCGGTCGTTCGAGGCCGGAGCGCCGCCGACTCCGGACCTGGCGATCGAGGAGGCGAAGCGGACCAAGGAGACCCTGGAGGCCGGGACCCGGTGAGCGACAAGCCGGACGTCTACGTCTCCGGCGCCGGGGAGCCGGTCGGCCGCGCGGCCGCCGGCGCCCCAGGGCGGAGCTCCGAGCAGATCCGCTCGGACATCGAGCGCCAGCGCAACGAGCTTGGGCACTCGGTCGAGGCGCTGCGGAACCGCGTCGCCGAGCTCACCGACTGGCGCCGCCAGGTCCGCGAGCATCAGCGCGAGCTCGCCATCGGCGCCGCGATCGTGGGCTTCACGATCGGCGCCAGGATGATGCTGCGCCGCCGTCGGCGCTAGCCGGGCCGCTCACTCAGCGCGTCCGGTTCCGCACCTAGTGTCAAGCAGGTGAACGGCACCTGCTGCTGCCGGCCCCGTACGGCACCGGCCTCACACCCCTGATGGACACGTCGCAGGTCTCGTCCCGCGCGGTGGCCAGGGTCGTGCTGGTCGCGGCCGCCGTGGTCGCCGCCCTGTACTTCTCGTACCTGATCCGCACCGTGATCGGGCTGTTCCTGATCGCGGCCTTCCTTGCGATCGCGATCGCGCCGGCGGTGAACTGGCTCCATCGGCGAAAGGTGCCTCGGTGGGTCGCGATCCTGCTCGTCTACCTGAGTATCGCCGCCAGCATCTTCGGCATCGGCCTGCTGATCATCCCGCCGCTCGTCACCGGGGTGGAGAGCCTCTCGAGCAACCTCCCGGGATACGTCAACGACCTGCGCAACAACCAGACCTTCCGCGACTACGACAATCGGTACCACATCACCCAGAAGCTGAAGCAGCAGGCGAAGCAGCTCCCCAACAAGCTTGGAGAAGCCGCCGGGACCCTGCGCGACGTCACTGTCGGGGTCTTCTCGCGATTCGTGCAGCTCTTCTCGATCCTCGTCATCGCCTTCTTCCTGGTCAAGGACGGAAATCGATTACTGGAGTTCTTCTACAAACAGATCCCCGAGGAGCGAGCGCGCCGGTTCCGGAAGATCGCCGGCGACATCTCTGACGCCATCTCGGGCTATGTGTTCGGCAACTTCGTGATCAGCGTCCTCGCGGGGCTCGTCACCTACGTGACGCTGCGAATACTCGGGGTCCCGTTCGCCTTACCGCTGGCGATCCTGTTCGGGTTCTTCGACCTGATCCCGCTCGTGGGCGCGACACTGGGCGGGATCCTCGTCGGCATCGTCGTCGGATTCGCCGCGGACTTCCCGATCGGGCTGATCGTTTGGGTCGCGGTCCTGATCCTCTACCAGCAGGTGGAGAACAACCTGATCCAGCCGTTCGTCTACGGCAAGGCGGTGCAGCTCCATCCGCTGATCGTCATCGTCGCCATCCTCATCGGGGCCGCGCTGCTCGGGGTGCTGGGCGCCCTGATGGCCATCCCCGCCGCCGCGGGGATTCAGGCCGTCGTGCGCGACTACTGGCGCTTCAAGCACCCCGAGCAGGAGCCACCGGGGGCCGGCAACGCGCCGGCCGAGGTTCCGGCCGAGGCCGGCTAGCGGAGCTGGTCGCCCGCCGCCGCCGCGTTCGCCTCGATCTCGATCAGCGCGACGTACAGGGCATGGTCGGCGGGCCGCTTGGGGACCGCTGGGTGGGAGCTCGAGCGCTCGTGGCTCCGGATGGCCGCGGCGAGCGCCCCGTATCGCCGTCGCGCCTGGCTGAGGCCGGTTGGAGCGACCTCGGAGAGCTCGATCGGGAGCTCCTGGGTGGGGGGCGTGTCGAGGATCCGCATCTTCAGCTCCTTTCTGAGTTTGTTGAGTAAGTTAGTCAAGATATCACGTAAACGACGCGAGCGCTGGGCAGGCATCCGCTATTCATCAGCTCGAAGCTGGGGCTAGCTGAGCAGCGCTCGCGGCATGCCGCCCGTGCCGATCAGCCCGGGGCCCACGTGCGCGCCGATCACCGGCCCGACCTCCGAGACGAAGATGGGCTCGGTGCCGAACAGCTCGCGGCACTGCTCCACGAGGCGGTGTGCGGTCTCCGGGTCCTGGATGTGCTGGACGACCCAGCCGTCCGCGCCGTCATCGCGCCGCTGGCGGGCGTAGTCGACCATCCGCTCGAACGCGCGGCGCCTGGTGCGCACCCGCTCGACGGGCGTGATCTCCTCGCCCAGCGTCAGGATCGGCTTGATCTGGAGGGCCGAGCCCAGCCATGCCTGCGCGGCCCCGATCCGCCCGCCCTTGCGGAGGTACTCCAGCGTGTCGATCGCGAACCACATGTCCAGCTCGTCGCGGGCGCGTTCCGCCGCCGCCATTGCGCCGGCACCGTCCGCGCCTCGCTCCGCAGCCGCGGCCGCGGCGAGGACCACCATGGCCTGGCCGCCGCAGGCGGAGCGGCTGTCGTAGACCTGGATGCGCTCGCCGCCTTTTCCTTCCGCGGTCAGTCGCTCCTTTGCCTGCGACGCGGACTCGCAGGTGCCCGAGATCCCGGCGGAGAGGTGGATGGAGACGACGTCCCTGCCCTCGGTCAGCAGCGGCTCGTAGACGGCGCAGAAGTCGCCGACCGATGGCTGCGAGGTGGTGGCGCCCTCGGCGCTGGCCCGCAGGGTCTCGAAGAACTCCGCGTAGTCGGCCCCGGCGATTTCGATCTCCGGCCGTTGCTCGCCGTCGAGCGAGACGTAGAGGCTCACCCGCTTGATGTCGTGCTCCGAGACCAGCTCTTCCGGGAGATAGGCCGTCGTATCGGTGACGACGGCGGTCTTCGCGTCGGCGGGCACGCGCCGGTTCTATCACTTCCTCCGAAGCGGTCCTGGAGCGAGCGCCTCCCCGCCGCCTCTACCATCGGGCCGTGGGCAAGACTCTGGTTACCGGCGGGAGCGGTTTCGTGGGCTCGCACGTCGTCCGCGCGCTGGCCGAGCGTGGCGACGACCTGCGCCTGCTGGTCCGGCGCGGCTCGGGCCTCGATCACCTGTCGGACCTCGACTTCGAGCGCTCCAGCGGCGACGTCATGGATCGCCGGGCGGTCAGCCGGGCGGTGAAGGGGGTCGATCGGGTCTTTCACATCGCCGGCAGCACCTCGATGCGCCCCCAGCATCGCGACAAGGTGTTCGACCTGAACGTGAAGGGAACGCGGATCGTCCTCGAGGAGAGCCTCTCCGCGGAAGTCGAGAGGGTGGTCTTCACCTCCTCGGTCGCGGCCGTTGGCCCCGCCAGGCCGCGTGGCACGGCCGACGAGACGCAGCCGTTTCGCGCGGGCTCGCTCGGCATCACGTACGTGAACTCGAAGCATGAGGCCGAGGTGGAAGCGCTTCGGCTCGCCGCGCACGGGCTCCCCGTCGTGATCGTCAACCCGTCGTTCGTCCTCGGCCCGGACGATCCCAGGGGCACGTCGATGGAGCTGGTGCGGCGGTTCCTCCTGGGCCGCATCCCGGCCTACGTCGACGGCGGCCTCAACATCGTCGACGTCCGCGACGTCGCCGCCGGTCACCTGCTCGCCGACGAGAAGGGCGAACCTGGGGAGCGTTACATCCTCGCCGCGCGCAACTTCACGTTCGACCGCCTCTTCGCCGACATGGCCCGCCTCTCGGGCCGCGAACATGCCCCGGTGAAGCTCCCCGGAGCATCCACCCTCCTGGCGGTCGAGCTGATGGTCCGTGCCGGGATTCCCATTCCGATCGCCCCCGACGAGGTGCGCTCGGCGAACTGCTGGTGGACCTACCGGAACGCGAAGGCCCGCAGAGAGCTCGGCTTCGCGCCCCGCCCCCACGAGGAGACACTGGAGGACGCGGTCCGCTGGCAGATGGACCAACTCGGCGACCGCGTCAGGAGGGGCCGAGGCCCGCAGGAGATGGCGCTGGCCGCGATGGCCCCGTTCATGCGGCTCGGCGAGCGGGTGCTGCCGGGATGACGGAAATCGTCCTCTACCGCTGTCCCACCCGCACTAACGTCCTCTGCCCGTGCGGCGGGGTCGCGCGGCGGCTCGGAAAGCTCGAGCTCTCATACCGGACGGAGCGAGTGCCCTACAAGCGGGCTTCGCGCCCCGAGATCGAGGAGCTCACCCGCCAGCGCCGGGTGCCGGTGCTCGTCGACGGCGACGAGGTGGTCAGCGACTCCAAGCGGATCATCCAGTACCTCGAGTGGAAGTACGGCAAGGACGAACAAGAGCCGAAGAAGGAAAAGCCCGATAAGCCCGATAAGCTCGCCAGGAAGGGGAAGGAGAGGGAGCGCAGGCGTGTGCTCCGCAGACGCAAGGCGAAGGCGGGCAACGATGACGGTTGAGCTGGCCTATACAATCTGAAGCGATGGATACTCCTGAGACGGCAGTTCAGCTCACCGACAAGGCCGCGGGCAAGATCAAGGATCTGATCGGCTCCAACGACAGCGCCGACGAGCAGGCACTCCGCGTCGCGGTTCGCGGCGGCGGCTGTTCCGGCTTCCAGTACGCGCTCGCCCTCGACCAGCCCAAGTCAGACGACCACGTCTTCGAGCATCAGGGCGTGTCCGTGGTGGTCGACAAGGTGAGCATGCAGTTCGTCTTCGGCTCGGAGGTCGACTACGTCGACGGCCTCCAGGGCGCCGGCTTCGTGGTCAACAACCCGAACGTCGTCGCCGCATGCGGCTGCGGATCCTCGTTCCAGGTCCGCGAAGACGCCGCCGAGCAAGCCGCCGTCTAGGCCTTCCGCCCAACACGGGCGATGCAACTTTGCGGAAGGGGAGGGGTTTAGTAGGCATGCGGGGAGTCAGGCTCAGGCGGGTTGTCGCGATCATCTGTGTCGCGATCGTCGCGTCAGGCGTCGCGACCGCGCTTGCCTCCGGTGGCGCCGGCAGCCTCGACCGGTCGTTCGGCGACAGCGGCAAGGTGCTGACGCGGTTCAAGCACCGGAACGGTCGCCAGAGCTCCGGCCACCACAACCTCGTGCCGCGCGCAAACGCCGTTCTCGTCGATTCAAAAAATCGCGCGGTCGCCATCGGCACCGCTGATGGGAAGTTCGCGCTGGCCCGTTACAAGCCAAGCGGCCGTCTGGATCGTTCCTTCTCGGGGAACGGAAAAGTGACGACGCAAGTGAGCGCCAACCATAAGCGTGACGAGCGCCTGAGCCGGGCGTACGCCGGTGCGATCGACTCCCACGGGCGCATCGTGGCGGCGGGCGTCGCGTTCGGGAAGCTCTTCGGAGAGCGGATTGGCCTCGCCCGCTACAAGCCGAACGGTCACCTGGACCGGTCCTTCGGAGACCACGGTGAGGTCAGGACCTTGATCGGGAGCAAGTACGGGGGCGACTGGGCTCAGGCGATTACGATCGACCCCGACGGTCGTATCGTCGTCGCCGGCACCGGCCCCCCGGGCAACTCCTGGTTGCTGGCGCGCTATAAGCCGAACGGCAAGCTGGACCGGTCGTTCGGCGCGCACGGCACCATCGCCACTCCCTTCACCGATTACGACGGGGCCCTGTCGATCGCGATCGACTCGCAGGGGCAGATCGTCGCGGGTGGGTTCGCCAAGCGGGACCTCGCTCTCGCCCGATACGAGCCCAATGGAAAGCTCGATCCTTCATTTGGCGACGGCGGCAAGGTCCGGACCAACTTCCCGGGACTGGCCTCGGCTAACTCGATTGCGATCGACTCGCAGGGGCGCATCGTTGCCACGGTGGACTCGCGGGAGCCGGACAAGGTCCGCCGGTTCACGGTCGCCCGCTACTTGGCGGACGGCTCGCTGGACGGCTCGTTCGGCAACGGTGGCGTGGTAACCACAGATTTCCCAGATCACAGCGTCGCGCAGGACGTGGCGATCGACAAGAGCGGCCGCATCGTCGTCGCCGGTCGCGCTGCGAGCCCCGGACACAGGAAGTTCGCCCTCGCGCGGTATCTCCCGGACGGGAATCTCGACCCGACCTTCTCCCACGACGGCAAGGCGATCACGACGTTCGGGAGCGGCAAGGAGGTTCAAGGCGCCAACGGGGCCGCGATCGATGACCGAGGCCGGATCGTGGCTGCCGGCTATGCGCGCGGCAAGTTCGCGCTCGCCCGCTACCGCGGGCAGTAGTCCCCCGACGAGCTACGCGCCGTCGACCTGAAGCGGCGGGCTCTGCTGCGGATCCGCGGGAGCCTCCGGCTGCGCTGGCGCGGCGGCGGCCTTCGGCTGCTCGACGCCGAGCGTCTCGGCCAGCTCGCCGGACTCGAACATCTCCTCGACGATGTCAGACCCGCCGACCAGCTGGCCGTCGACGTAGAGCTGCGGGAACGTCCGCCAGTCCGAGATCTCGCCGGTCACCTCGCGGAGCGGGTCCAGGATCGGCAGGACGTCGATCGCCCCGTACTCCGTTCCCATCTGCTCCAGCACGCCGACCACGCGCATCGAGAACCCGCACTGCGGCGTCTCGGGGGTGCCCTTCATGAAGAGCAGCACGTGGTTCTCGCGCAGAACCTCTTCCACCTTCTCCTTGAGCTCTGGGTTCGCAGCCATCAACCCACCTTAGCGACTCGGTCTAGTTGTAATCGAAAGGGCGTGGATCGAGCCGTCGTCCATGCGGGCCTGGACAGCGGCGCGCACCATCCGGTGCTGGTCGACCCGGCTCTTGCCCTCGAACTGGGGCGCGCGGACGACCGCCCGGAGATGGTCGCCGGACCCCGTCTCGTCGAGGACCTGCACCTCGGAGCCGGGCAGGGCCTCGACGATCATGCGCTGGATCTCGGTGAGATCGGCCACGGGGCCTAGCCGGACACCGTCGCGCCGCGGGCCGCGTCGAGCATCTCGTGGACGCGCACGAACTTCACGCGCGGGCGGCCCAGTGGCCTGCCGCGCTCCTGCTCGGCGGCGTCGATGCCCTGCCAGCCCTCGAAGGTCACATGGTCCGGGGCGCGCTCGTCGAGCAGCTCGACGATCGCCATCCGGTCGGCGGTCGCGGGCTCGGGAAGCCCCTTCCCGGCCGCATCCTCGACGAGGCTGTCGACCGTCTCCTGCGCGTCCTTCTTGTTCGTCCCGATGACGCCGGAGGGCCCGCGCTTGATCCAGCCCACGGCGTACTGGCCAGCGACCTGGTCCCCGCGCTCGGGGTCCGTGACGCGGCCACCCTGGTTCGGGATCACGCCGCGCCGGTCGTCGAAGGGGACGCCCTCGAGCCCGATGCCCTTGTAGCCGACGGCGCGGAAGACGACGCCGCACTCGATCGTCTCGCGCTCGCCGTTGTCGCGCGGGCGGATCGCCCCGGACTCGTCACGGTGCAGCTCGTTGCGGCCAACGACGATGCGCTCCACCTTGCCGTCGCCCTGGAGCTCGACGGGGGAGCGGAGGAAGCGCAGCACGATCTTCCGCGGCTTGCCCTCCGGCTCGCGCTGCGCGAAGTCGGTGAAGATCTCGACGTTCTTGCGGGTCGTGATGTCCGCGTCGTCGGACTCGAGGAACTCGCGGCTGAGGTCGCCCAGCTCCACCTCGGCCGGGTCGATGTCGATGTCGGCGTCGATCATCTCGCCCAGCTCGCGGAGCTCGGGGTTGGTGAACGCCGCCTGCGCCGGGCCGCGGCGGCCGAGGACCAAGATCTCCTTGATCCCGTTCTCGGCGAGGGCGTCGATCGCGTGCTCGGCGGTGTCGGTGGCCTCGAGCTCCTCCCGGTTCAGCCCCAGCATGCGCGCGACGTCGGTGGCGACGTTGCCGTTGCCGATCACCACGGCGCGCTCGCAGGACAGGTCGAACTCGTGGTCGGCGAAGTCCGGGTGGGCGTTGTACCAGGCGACGAACTCGGTGGCCGCATGGCTTCCGGGGAGGTCCTCGCCGGGGATCCCGAGGTGCCGGTCGGTGGGGGCGCCGTAGGCGTAGATGACCGCGTGGTAGTGGTCGGCGAGCTCGGCGGCGCTCACGTCCCTTCCGACCTCGACGTTGCCGAAAAAGCGAAAGCCCTCCCGCGCGGCGGTCTTCTCGTACACGCGGATGACCGACTTGATCTTCGGGTGGTCGGGCGCCACGCCGGCCCGTACGAGGCCGAAGGGGGTCGGAAGGCGGTCGAAGACGTCCACCTCGAAGTCGAGGGCCTCGGAGCGCAGCAGGTGCTCGGCCGCGTAGAAGCCGGCCGGGCCGGAACCGATGACGGCGACGCGCAGCGGGTTTCCGGATCTGCCGGGTGGGGGCGTCATGGGGCGGAGAAGGTTAGGCGAGTGCCGGCTCGGAGCGCGCGGTAGCGGCTCCGTCGAGTGCGTCGAGGGCTCTCGCGACGGACATCACCACGCAGGTGAAGATCGGCGTGTCACGCAGGGTGTAGGAGCTCGATTCCGTGCCGCGGAGCTCCTGCACGAGGGCGAGGAACTGACCCGGGTCGTCGGCCTCAAAGCTCACCACGAACTCCTGGTCGTCGATGCCGTACGAGTAGGCGGTGTTGATCGTGATCTCCGGGTAGCGGCGGCCGACCTCGATGTGGGCCTTCATGATCCGCTGCCGCTCCTCGGCGGGCAGCGTGTACCACTCCCGCTTCTTGTCGAGGGGGTAGACAAACAGGTACTTGCGTTCCGAGGTGCAGATCTCGGGCCGCGCCTCGGAGTCCGAGTACTGGGAGCGCTTCGTCATCGCGAGATAGGAGTGGGGGGTGGACATCCACTTCGCGAGCCCGCTCTGCGCGAGGACCACGTGGAAGGTGTGGATGTCGTCGAGGCGCGGGCTCTGCGACAGGAGCAGGAGATCGGTGTCGCCGCGGGTACCGACCGTCGAGTAGGCGCGAAGCGAGCGGTCCTGGGCGAAATCGTCGCAGGCGGCACGAAACTCCCGTTTATCCTCCGCGCGCGCTCCGGGATCGCGGCGTTGCCACGCGGGGTCGACCTTGAAGAACGTGAACTTGGCGAAAGTGCGATCGGGCACCGTCGCGATGGTAGCCCTTGCGGTTGCCCTTCTGGCGGCCCCGAGCGCTCATGCGAGCCAGAAACCGAACGTCACTGTCGTGCTGCTCCCCCAGCACGCCACCGTCGCTCAGTTGGCGTCGATCCACGGGATGGGCGTCGGCGTTCTCTCGGCCGGGATCGGCGACGTTCCCGCGGACCAGACCTACCTCGACATCTCGCAGGGCGCGCGGGTTCCCGGCTCTCTCTATGACCGGCCCCTGCCGCACGTCGTGCCCCGCATCCTGCGGGAAGGGAGGGTCCTTCGGCGGCAGTGGCAGAAGATCCAGGAGCGCGCCGATTCGGCACCAGCCGATCTGGTGCCCGGGCTGCTGGGGACCGCACTCGCCCAAGCACACATCGCGGTGAGCGCGACCAGCGGCGCCGGCAAGGGAGCGCTCATGCTCGTCGATGAGCACGGTGTTCTTCCACTTACAGCGTGCATTGGTTGCTCCACCGTCAGGGCCCGGTTGGGGGGCCTTCGAGTCCTGCGGAGGCTCGCCGGGCGACTGCGAGAGGATGACCTTCTGATCGCCCTTGACCAGCCGCCGCCCGCCTCGAATCGCGGCCTTGCGCTCGGGATCGCCGGCAGTGGGTTCGACGGCACTCTCACGTCCGACTCGACCCGGATGCGAGGCCTCGTCCTCTCGACCGACCTCGCGCCCACGATTCTCGCGCGGCTCGGCATCCCGAAGCCCAGCGACATGACGGGGGAGCCGATCCGGACGGACGGCGCCGTGGACGCGTCGTATGTCCAGGACCTGCAGGACCGCCTCGCGGAGATCGGGCCCCGGCGGGCGCCCGTGATCGGCATCAGCGTGCTGATATGGGTCGTGCTCACGGCGATCGCGGGAATCGCGTTCCGGCGCGAAGGACTGCGGGTCGCGCTGACGATCCTGGCGGCGTCGCTGGCGCTGCTGCCGGCGCTCCTGCTCCTTACGGCCGCGCTCGAGCCGAGCGAGCTCGGGGAGCGCCTGATCGTCGGCGTTGGCTGCCCGGTCATCGCGGCGCTCGTGCTGTGGTTGGCGCCGGGCATGCGCGGCCTCGCGCTCTGCGCGGGGGCGTCCGTCCTCGTCTACGCCGTCGACGTGATCGCCGGGTCGCATCTCACCGAGCTGTCGCTGATCGGCCCAAACCCGATCGCGGGCGTCCGCTTCTACGGCATCGGCAACGAGCTCGAGGCCACGGCGGCCGCCCTTGTCCCGATCGGGACGGGCGCCGCGTTGGCGGGGTGGGCGCCCCGTGCGTCGGCCCGTGGCGCGGCCGCGGCGTTCGGGATCACGGCGGTCCTCGCTGTGGCCGCCTTTGCTCCCGGAAGCTTCGGGGCCGACGTCGGCGCGGCCATCGGCATCCCGATCGGGGCGGCGGTCGCGATCGGCATCTGCCTCGGCGTGCGGCGCACAGGCTGGATCTGGGTGATCGTCGCCCCGCTGGCGGCCGTGGCTGCGCTGATCGCGATCGACCTCGCGACCGGTGGCAACGCCCATCTGACGCGGAGCGTTCTTGACGCCGGCGGGCTCGGGAACCTGGGTGACGTCTTCCAGCGCCGGCTCCAGCTCTCGGCCCACAGCTTCGCCCGCTACGCGGAGAACCTCATCTTCTGGATCGTGGTGGCGCTGATCGTCGCGGGGCTCACGCAGTGGCGGCGGATCGAGGGATGGTTCGGCGCGCGCCGGACCGCCTGGGCCGGCTTCGTCGGGGCGATCGCGGCAACGATTGCAGGGACCCTCGCAAACGACTCCGGGGCGCTGCTTCTGATGATCGGCGCGGTGCTCTGCGCAGCCATGGTCGGGGTCGCCTGGGCAACGCACGAGGGGCGCCGTTCTCCGACCTTTTGGGGACCCTCCGGTCCGGTAACCTGAAGGCGGCTTGGCGACCGAGCTCAGGCGGCCAGTCCCACTCAGCTGAGTCGAGCGTTCACCTCTATGCGCATCGCAATCGTTAGCCCATACTCGTGGACCTACGCCGGCGGCGTGAATCGCCACGTCGAGGCCCTCACCGGAGCCCTGTTCGTACGGGGGCACGAGGTTCGCGTGCTCGCGCCCTGGGACCCGCCCGATCGGGTCTCGCGTGCGCTTCACCGCGCACCGGCCGAGGACCGCCCGCTGCCCGACTACCTGGTGCCGCTGGGCCGCACGGTCGGGTTCGGGGCCAATGGGGCCGTTTCCAATCTCGGCGTCTTTCCCCACGGGATCAGCACGATGCGCCGCGAGCTTCACGCCGGTGGCTTCGACGTCGTCCACGTCCATTCGCCGGAGGCGCCGGTCATCGGCTGGGACGCCTGCTCGTTCCGCGAGGTGCCGGTGGTCGGAACGTTCCACTCGTACTCGACCAAGCCGCTGCCTAACTGGATCGCCAACGCGCTCGGTGCGCGGCGCAAGTTCAACCAGCTACACGCCCGCATCGCCGTGTCGCAGGCGGCCTCCTGGACCGGGCGCCGCTGGTTCGGCGGCACCTACCGCGTGATCCCGAACGGCGTGGACGTCGATGCCCCACCGGTCGGGCCGAAGCCTGAGTCCGATGAACTGCGCGTGCTCTTCATCGGCCGCCCAGAGGAGCGCAAGGGGCTGCCGGTCCTGCTTCAGGCATTCGAGGGCCTGGTCGAGCATGTCCCGGCCCGGCTCACGGTGATCGGCTCGACCGAGGCCGACGTCAAGGGCTATCTGAACGACCCGGCGGCCGAGGAGCGCATCGATGCGCTGGGCACGATCGGGGGGTCCGAGCTGTGGCGCCGGCTGCACGAGGCGGACGTTCTCTGCGCCCCCTCGCTGGCGGGGGAGAGCTTTGGGATGGTGCTCACCGAGGCGTTCGCGGCCGGGACGCCGGTGATCGCCTCCGAGATCGCGGGCTACGCCGACGTGGTGACGCACGGGGTCGACGGCATCCTGGTGCCGCCGGCCGACCCGCAGCGCCTCGCCGAGGAGCTCCAGGGCCTCTACGTGGAGCCCGAGCGGCGCCTGCGCATGGGCACCGCCGCCCGCGAGAGCGCCCAGCGTTACGCGTGGCCGAACGTCGCCGCGGAGGTCGAGGAGGTCTACGAACGGGCGCTGCGCGCGCCCGAGCCCGCGACCCGGACGGAGCGGATCGTCCGGGTCAGCGGCCTGACGCCGATCGACGGCAGCCGGCCCGCCCCGGCGGAGCGCCTGCCCTCCCTGGATCCGGAGCCGGCTCGCGCGATGCAGCGGCACGGCCTCGCGCGCAAGTTGGCGCTCGGCGTGGCCGGCATCCTCGGCCTCGGGCTCACCGCGCTGGCGGCCAACAAGATCGGGCTTCAGAACGTCGTCGCGAGCATCGTGCGCTCCGACCTCTCGCTGGTCTTCATGGCCCTCGGCCTGATGATGGCCGCGATGATGTTTCGAGCCGCCTCTTGGTACGCGATCGCCCGTGCGGCGCTGCCGCACAGCCGGCTTCGCCGCCGCGACGTCACCTCCGCGACGATGATCGGCGTGCTCATGTCGGCGACGCTGCCGGCGCGCTTCGGTGAGCCGGCGCGCGCCATGGTGCTCTCGCGGCGCACGGGGCGCATGCGCTCCACCTTCCCGGTACTGCTCGGCACGCTCGTCTCGCAGACGGTCTTCAACATCGCCGCCCTCGTCCTGCTGGGCGTGATCATCGTCTCGACGACCGACCTGTTCCACTCGTCGTCGACGAAGCTCTTCGCCTTCAGCCTCGTGCCTCTGCTGATCCTGATCGCGGTGCTCCTGGCTCCGGTGATCGTCCGACAGCAGAACGGGAGCGGTCGCCTGGCAAGGATCTCGGCTGCGATGAGTGCGGCGCTGCTCCGCGTTCGCACGGGCCTGAGCGTCTTCCGCAACGCGCGCCTCGGCTCGTTCGCCGCCGCCGCGCAGCTCGCCGCCTGGGCCGTGCAGCTCCTGGCGTGCGCGGTTCTGTTCAAGGCGCTCGGCATGAGCGGCGTCGGGATCGGTGCCGCGGCCGCGGTTCTCTTCGCGGTCAACGTGACCGCCGTCGTGCCAGCGACGCCGTCGAACATCGGCGTGTTCCAGCTGGCAGTGATCAGCGTGCTCACGACCGGATTCGGCGTCGCGGCCGCCGACGCGTTGGCCTATGGGGTCATTCTCCAGGCCGTCGAGGTCGCGACGGCCGTGGTCCTCGGGCTCCCGGCCCTCGTCCGCGAGGGCCTCACCTGGTCCGATATGCGCCTGCGCGCCCTGAGCGCGGCGCCCGTTCGCCTGTCGCCGCGGAAGTCCAGACCCGGTGCGACCGAGGCGAGCTAGCGGTCACTAATCTAGGCCGCCCGCCTAGACGACGAGGAGAATCGATGGCCCTTTCGAACATCGCCGGCTTTCCGCGCATCGGACCCAATCGCGAGCTGAAGTTCGCGACGGAGGGCTATTGGCGCGGCGATCTCTCGGGTGACGAGCTGCTCGCGACGGCGAGGCGGATTCGGGTGGACAACTGGAAGTTCATGCAGCAGGCGGGCGTGGACCTCATCCCGTCGAACGACTTCTCCCTCTACGACCACGTCCTGGACACGATCGCCCTCGTGGGCGCGGTGCCGGACCGTTACGAGCACTCGGGCGGCCCGGTGGACATCGACACCTACTTCGCGATGGCCCGCGGCCGTCAGGAGGAGGGCATCGACGTAACCGCGATGGAGATGACCAAGTGGTTCGACACGAACTACCACTACATCGTCCCCGAGCTCGGGCCCGACACCAAGTTCTCGCTGTCCTCGACGAAGCCGTTCGACGAGCACGCCGAGGCGATGGAGGAGCTCGGGATCGACACGGTCCCCGTGATCGTCGGCCCGGTTTCGTTCCTGCTCCTGGGCAAGTTGGCTGACGGCGTCCCCGCGGAGTTCGACCGCCTCGATCTGATCGAGGACATCCTCCCCGTGTACGGCGAGGTCATCGAGCGTCTCGCCGAGCAGGGCGCCACCTGGGTCCAGCTCGATGAGCCCTGCTTCGTGCAGGACCGCTCCGATCACGAGCTCGACGCGCTACGCCTGGCGTACGAGGAGCTGGCGAAGGTCCACGAGCGCACCCGCATCTGCGTCAAGACCTACTTCGACCACGTGGGCGATGCCTTTGGCGTCCTCCGCGACCTTCCGGTAGAGGGCATCGGCCTCGACTTCCACCGCGGCGGGCCGGACCTGGACCGGCAGATGCTTCGCAAGGGCGGACCGCGGAACGTCGAATTCGTCGCCGCGGAGGGCGGCCTCGAGGACAAGTGGCTGTTCGCTGGGATCGTCGACGGCCGCAACGTCTGGATCAACGAGCTCGAGCACAGCCTCGACCTGCTCGGCGGTATGCGTGACCGCTGCAAGCAGCTCGTCGTCTCGTCCTCGTGCTCGCTCCTCTACACGCCGCTCGACCTCGACAACGAGCCGCCGTCGGACGTGCTCGACGACGAGCTGCGCTCCTGGATGGCGTTCGCCAAGCAGAAGGTCGGCGAGGTCGTGACGCTCGCCACGGGCATGGGCGAGGGCCGCGAGGCGATCGCGGCTGAGCTCGACACGAACGACCGGGCGCTCGACGACCGGCGCGAGTCGCACCGCACGCGCAACCCGGCGATCCGCGATCGCGTGGCCGCCCTCACTGACGACGACGCGCGCCGGTCGAGCCCCTTCGAGGTGCGCCGCGAAGCCCAGCACGCTCGCCTTCACCTGCCGCTGTTCCCCACCACGACTATCGGTTCCTACCCGCAGACGGCGGAGATCCGCCAGGCGCGGAAGGAGCTTCGCGAGGGCGCCATCGATCGCGGCGACTACGACAAGCGCATGCGCTCTGAGATCGAGCGGGTCATCGGCTTCCAGGAGGAGATCGGCCTCGACGTCCTCGTCCACGGCGAGCCCGAGCGCAACGACATGGTCCAGTACTTCGCGGAGCAGATGGAGGGCTACGTCTTCACGCAGAACGCGTGGGTTCAGTCCTACGGGTCGCGCTACGTGCGCCCACCGATCATCTACGGCGACGTCAGCCGGCCCAGCCCGATGACGACGGACTGGATCGCGTTCTCGCAGTCTCTCTCGGAGAAGCCCGTGAAGGGAATGCTCACCGGCCCGGTCACGATGCTCCAGTGGTCGTTCGTCCGTGATGACCAGCCGCGTTCGGCGACCTGCGAGCAGCTCGCGCTGGCGATCCGCGACGAGGTCGAGGACCTCGAGGCGGAGGACATCAAGGTGATCCAGGTCGACGAGCCGGCGATCCGGGAGGGCCTACCGCTGCGCCGAGATCGCTGGGAGGAGTACCTGGAGTGGGCCGTTTACTCGTTCCGCGTGGCCACGACGGTCGTGCGCGACGAGACCCAGATCCACACGCACATGTGCTACTCGGACTTCGGCGACATCATGGAGCAGATCCAGCAGATGGACGCCGACGTGAACCTGATCGAGGCTGCGCGCTCGCGCATGGAGCTGCTCCACGACTGGGAGCGCACCGGCTACGGGCAGGAGATCGGCCCCGGCGTCTACGACATCCACTCGCCACGCGTCCCCTCCACCGAGGAGATGGTGGAGCTGCTCCAGGCTGCCGCAAAGGTCCTCGACCCGGAGCAGATCTGGGTCAACCCGGACTGCGGTCTGAAGACCCGGGCCTGGCCCGAGGTCGAGGCCGCCCTCCGCAACATGGTGCAGGCGGCGAAGCAGCTGCGCGAAGAGCTCGTCCCGGCCGGTTAGCTCGAGGCCGGTCGGCGCTCCAAAAACGGGGGCAGTTCGGGCCTTTCCGACGATCGACTGAACGTTTGAGCCGCTATCTGCGGTCGAATCACTCACTCGGCGATCGAGAGAAGGATTCACCCCCATATACGTGGTCAATCCTTCACTCGATCTGCAATCGGCTGATCGGGGCCGATGACGGCACCGATACTCCTCAAATTCGTTGCCGTACTTGCCCAACCCGCGCCGGAGCCAACGGTGCGGCCGGGCGACACTCGGGGCGGCCAGCATTCTTAGCGGTGCTTTACACAACGCTTGCCGAACGCTTGCTAGCCTGATTCCTCGGAGTAAATGCGGCAGCCTGTCACGGCGGGCAGAGGGGAATTTAGAGATGGCTGACCAGCAAGTGCGGGGATTTGCCCTGCGAGGAGATGACCCGCAGCGCTTGGAGTTGAGCGATGGTTCGCGCTTGATGCTGGATGGAGCGTCAGGCGAGGATCGGTCCGAGTGGCGCCGCCTGGGCCGCCGGCATTCCAACCTCTCGGTGTCCGAGGCGGCGGACCTGGCAGGGGACGAGTACACGGAGTACGTGGAGGTTCGGACCCGCGCCGAGGTCGAGTGGCTGCGGACGGTGGCCGACTGGTACCGCCAGCAGGCGGACGGTCTGCAGCGGCAGCTGGCCGACGCCAAGGCGTAGCAGCTACAGCACGACCCCGTGCCGGACGACGTTGGTCGACACGACCTGTTCGTCCGCGAAGTGGCGCAGATAGGCGGGCCCCCCGGCGTGTGCGCCGGTCCCGGATAGGCGGTTGCCGCCGAAGGGCTGGCGTCCCACCATGGCGCCCGTGATCGCGCGGTCCACGTAGACGACGCCGGCCGGCAGGCGCTCGATCAGGGCGTCGATCCGGTCCGGCTGGCGGCTGAAGACGCCCGCGGTCAGCGCCTGCGGGAGGTCCAGCACCCGGTCGACCGCTTCGTCCAGGTCGCGTACCCGCTCGACCGTCAGCAGCGGGCCGAAGATCTCGTCGCGGAGCACCGGGGTGTCGGCCGGAAGGCGGTCGCCGTCGACGAGCAGGGGGGCGACGTACTGAGGCCCGTCTGCCGGCTCCGCCCGGGCCAGCTCCGCGCCCTTCGACGCCTCTCCGTAGCGGCCGACCTTGGCCACCGCGTCCGGGTCGATCAGGGCGGGGACCTCGGTGGCGAAGTCCTCGGCCGGCCCCACGCGGAGGATCTCGACCGCTCCAGCCAGGCGCTCCGCGAACCGGTCGGCGACCCCCTCGTGGACCAGTGCGCGCGACGCGGCCGAGCACTTCTGACCGCCGTAGCCGTACGCGGAGCGCACCACCGCGGGAACGGCCTCGTCGAGGTCGACGTCGGAATCGACGAGCACGCAGTTCTTGCCGCCCAGCTCCGCGACGATCCGCTTGATCTGGCGCTGGTTCTCCGCCTCGTGGGCGCGGCGCTGGATCTCCAGCCCGACGGCCACCGACCCGGTGAAGGCGATGGTGGCGATGCGCGGCTCGGCGACCAGCCAGCGACCGAGGTCGCCCGCGGCGGGCAGGAACGCGAGTGCATCGGCGTCCACACCCGCCTCCAGCAGCAGCCGGGCGAGCTCCCAGCCGCATGCCGGGCTCTGCTCGGCCGGCTTGAACAGCACCGGGCTCCCCATGACCAGCGCCGCCGACGCCATCCCGCACGGGATCGACAGCGGGAAGTTCCAAGGGCTGATCACCGCCGCGGGCCCGCGTGGCCGCAGCCGCAGCTCGTTGCGTTCCCCTGGCGCCTGAACGAGGTCCTCCGCCATCTTCCTCGCGCCCAGCGCGTAGAAGCGGAGGAAGTCGATCGCCTCGCAGACCTCGGCGTCCGCGTCCTCCCAGGGCTTGCCGACCTCGCGGACCACCAGCGCCGTCATGCGGTGGCGACGCTCGTCCAGGAGATCGGCGGCTCGCTCGAGCACGCCTGCCCGGTCGGCGGGCGCACGCTGGGGCCAGGCCGAGCCGAGCGCGAGGTCGAGGGCGCGCTCGGCGGCATCGACCCCAGCCCAACCCAGGCGGGCGATCTCCCGCTCCGGCGCGCATGGATCGGTCGAGGCCGCGCCGTCGCCGCGCCGGCTCTCTCCACCCACGAGAGTCTCCGGCTGCAGCGGCAGCTCGCGGTCGAGAGCCGCCAGGGCGGCGGTCAGGTCCTCACGGACCTCGGGCCGGCGCAGCTCCAGCATCGGGTGGTTGCGGAAGCCGGTCATGCGGGCGCCTCGAGGAGATCGTCCAGCGACTGGTGGCGCTGGCGCAGCAGGAAGCCCTCGTTCGAGGAGTTCTCCAGGAGCCGCCGGACGAGATACGCCATCCCCGCGACCAGGTCGCCGATGGGTGTGTAGATCCTGACCCGGTACCCGAGCCGTGCAACGCCCTCGGCGAGCTCGTCGCCGAGTCCGCGGAGCACCTGGAGCTCGAGCTCGGCGGGAGTGCCGCCGCGCTGCTCGTGGTAAGCGATCGCGTGGGCCAGCGAGCGGAGGTTGTGCGTGGCGATCGCTGGGCGAACCGAGTCGCGGGCATCCACCAGCCGGCGCGTGAGCCGCTCGAAGCAGGCGTCCGACTCGCGCTTCTCGCTCCACACCGGCGCCTCCCAGCCGCGCTGACCCGCGATCACGCTCTCGTGGTCCCAGTAGGCGCCCTTCACCAGCCTGATTGTCGGCGGCACCTCGCGGCCCGTCAAAGCTGGTGAGGACAGGATCCGGTCAAGTGCCTCGTCGGCCTCCCTCAAGTAGGCCTGGAGAACGACCCCCACCGAGGGCGCCGAGCGGAACTCCTCGTTCGACAGCACCTCCTCGAACGCCAGCAGGAGTGTCTCGCGGCTATCGAAGTCCTCCATGTCCAGGTGGACATGAGCCCCGAGCTCCTTCGCCAGCCTCAGGAGCGGCGTGAGTCGGCGCGCCGCGTCGGCGGCGCCGACCTCCGGGGCGAGCGGGCGCAGCAGCGGAGTGAGCGCCGTGAGCTTGATCGAGAGGTTGGCGCGCGGCAGTGCGCCGTGGAGGTCGGCGTCGAGCAGCGGCTGCTCGGGCCACTCACTCGTCACCTCGCTCAGCACGCGGAGCGTCCCGGCGCAGCGCTCGGAGTAGGCCTCGGCCTCCGCCTCTGAGACCGTCGACTCCCCCAGCAGGTCGAGCGCGAAGGCCTGGCCGTGGCGCCACATCGCCCTGAGGTTCCGGGTAGCGGAGCGGACGTCCCTGCCGGCGATGAACTGCCGGGCCAGCAGCGCGGTCGCCGGCCCGCTCGCCAGGCCGTAGGCGGCGAGGAGCGGACGCGGCGTGACGCCCGCACGGAGCGGACGCAGGGTGGCGGGGATCGGCTCGCCGTCGACCGCACGCACGAACGCGCGCAGGTGCGCGCCGCGGTCGAGCGCTCCATGGCACCCGGGAGCAGCGTCGACGAACCGGAACATCGCCGAGCGCAGCGCCGGGCGGCCGTCGAGGCTGCCCAGCTGGCGCCGCCCGAGCGCCACCGCCGGCCGCCTCCAGGACGACGGCTCGACGCGCCACAGCTCCTCCGCGAGCTCCCGGATCCGGGTCTCGAGCGCCTCGTCCATCCAGCCGCGAGGCTACTCCCGAACCGGGTCTGAACCTGCGCTTGGCCATGGTGGACGCAGGGTGAGGAGCCAAGGCGGGCGTGTGTTCGGCGGCAGGGGAGGCCATCTGGGTTTCCTCGCCACGCTGCTGTTGGCGCTCGGCCTCGGCGGGGCGGTCCCCGCGACAGCAGACACCCTCGTCTCTCGTACGCCCAGGCTCCGGAGTGGACCACGCCGCAGACGCTTGGGCACTACGGAACCGATCCGTCGAGCCCCGGCCCCGGGTTGACCGTCGACGTCCCCAACGCCGGAGGAGGCAAAGGGCTGGATCGAGGTCTGGGCGCAGGTGAAGGCCAACGACGCCCAGGCGGCGCATCGGCCTCTTCGACGTGACCGGCAAGACGCGCACCTTCGCTCCGGGCCTCGAGTACGCGGACTGCGGCGGCTCACCCGCGGCGTCCCACCGCAAGCTCTGGATTCGCCCGGCGCCGACCCGGTAGAGGCGGAAGCTAGAGGCCGAGGCGGTTGCGGATGCCGCGCGCGTTCATGAAGCGGTTGACGCGGTTGATCATCCTGCGGCGCACCGACGTGTAGGGGAACCACAGCGGGTCGCGCTTGCCCTGCTTGACCCGCGGGATCACGAGGGACTCCGGGTGGACGAACTTCTTGATCCCGTACGAGGAGTGGCGGAACCCGATCCCCGAGTCCTTCCAGCCGCCCATGGGGACGCCCATCGCGAAGTAGGTCGTGAGGACGTCGTTGACGTTGACCGCTCCGGCCTCGATCCGCCGCGCGACCGCCTCGCCCTCGCTCACGTCGCCGGCGAAGACCGACGCGGAGAGCCCGTAGCGGCTGTCGTTCGCCTTCTCGACGGCCTCGTCGGCGTCGCTCACCTTCATCACCGGGATCACCGGACCGAAGGTCTCGTCGGTCATCACCTTCATCGAGTGATCCACATCGGCGATCACGGTGGGCTCATACCAGTCGCCCGGCCCGTCCTTGCGCTTGCCGCCCGTGAGCACACGGGCGCCCTTCTCGCGCGCATCATCGACGTGGTCCTCCACGATCTTCGCCTGCGCGGGAGTGGTCATCGCGCCGATGTCCGCCTTGTAGGAGTGGTCATCGCGGCCCTGGCGCAACTTGCGCACCTGCTCGGTGAGCTTGCTGACGAACTCGTCGTAGATCGGCTCCTCGACGTAGACGCGCTCGATCGACATGCAGATCTGGCCGGAGTTGGCGAGCGCGCCCGTCGTCGTCGCGTTGACCGCCCGCTCGATGTCCGCGTCACGCAGCACGATCAGCGGGTCCTTGCCGCCGAGCTCGAGGCTCACCGGGGTGAGTGTGTCTGCCGCCCGCTTCATCACGACCTTGCCGGTGCGATCGGAGCCCGTGAACTGGATGTAGTCGGCCTCGTCCACCAGGGCGCCGCCCGTTTCGCCGACGCCGTTGACGACGTCGAGGACATCGGGGCCGCCGATCTCCTCCTTCCACGCGCGGGCGATCTCCATGACCGACAGCGGCGTGAACTCGGACGGCTTGATCACCACTGCGTTGCCGGCAAGGAGGGCGGGGATCGCGTCGTCGTACGCGAGGATCACGGGGAAGTTCCAGGGGCTGATGATGCCCACCACACCGAAGGGGCGATAGACGATCCGCAGCCGCTTCACCTTCAGCGGCAGGATGTGCGGGGCCGGGGACTCCTCGGCGAGGAACTCAGCCGCGTTCTCGCAGTAGTAGTTGATCGTCTGGCAGATGAACGGGCTCTCCTGCTCGGCCTCGGCGCGGACCTTGCCGGTCTCCTCCTGCATCACGTCGGCGAGGTGGGACTCGTTGGCGATCAGCCAGTCGCGAAGGCGCTCGAGCCAGCGACGGCGTCCGGCGACGCCGATCGCCTCCCACTCCGGCTGCGCGGCGCGGACGCGGGCGAAGACCTCCGCAACGCGCTCGGGCGAGTCGACGGGAACCTGGCGGAAGACGGAGCCGTCGGCCGGGTTGTGCACGTCGATGACCGAGTCACCGGCGGAGGCTCCGTTGCCGGAAGCCGGCGGAGCACTGGGGGTCGCTGTGGCGCGCTCCATGCCCCTGGGACTCTACCGCCCGGGTCGCTACCGGCGAATCAGCCGGTAGACCGGGCCGTCGAGGGAGGTCACGTACACGTGGTGGTGCGCGCCGACGCTGAACGAGTTCGGGTTGTCGATGTGGAGGCCGATCGCATGGTCGTGCCGCGCGCGGGGGTGGTGCGGGGCCAGGCTGCGGACCTCACCCTCGCAAAAGTCGGAGTAGATGTAGCGGCCGCGCAGCGCGCCGAGAGTGCGATCGCGGACCACCACGCCGCCGGTGATCGCGCAGGCCCCGCCGCCGCAGTTCGACTTGTTGTGCGCGTACTCGAGGATCGGGGGCCGGTACCGGTGCTTGGGCCGGGGGGCCTCGTTGTCGCCGGGGAAGTGAAGCCGGTGCCGTCCTCGAAGTGGTCCCAGCCGAAGTTGGAGCCGCGAAGCGCCTTGCGGCCCTCGAAGTCGACCTCCTCCCAGCTGTCCTGGCCAACGTCGCCGATCGTGATGCGTCCCTTGTCGAAGGAGAACCGGAACGGGTTTCGCAGGCCGAGGGCGTAGATCTCGTCGCGGCCGGGCTTGCCGACGAACGGGTTGCTCGTCGGGACGCTGTAAGGCCTCTTGCCGTGGGCATGGGGGTCGATCCGCAGCAGCTTGCCGAGCAGGACGTGGCGGTTCTGCGCGTTCTCGTGCGGGTCGCCACCGAAGCCGCCGTCCCCCGTCGCCAGATAGAGGTCGCCCCCTGGGCCGAACGCGAGCGTGCCGCCGTTGTGGTTGGAGAAGCCCGGGTGCGGGATCACGATCACCCGGTGGCGGGACGCACCCTGGGCCCTGGGGTTGGACTTCGCGTGGAAGCGATCCACCTCGAGGCTCCCGTCGGAGTTCGTGTAGTAGACGTAGAAGAGCTTGTTGTGGGCGTAGCGCGGGTCGAACGCCATCGACAGCAGGCCGCGTTCACCGTCGGTGGTGACTCGGCCGTGGATGTCGAGGAACGATCCCTTCATCCGGTGGCCGTTCTTCATCACCTCGATCCGGCCCGCCCGCTCGACGACGTAGAGGAAGTTCGGCGCGCCGGGCGCATGGGTCAGGTACATCGGCGCGCCGAAGGTGCCGATGCGGTGCTTGGCGATGCCCCCCTTGGCGTGGTGCCCCGGTCTGGGGCCGCTCGCCGCCGCGCCCGCCAAGACGATGGCCGTGCCAGCCAGGAGGGCCGCGGTCCCACCGGCGACCGCTCGCATCAGTGCTGGACTATTTGGTAGACGTGGCCGTCACCGAGCGAGGCGACGTAGAGCTGGCCGCCACCGCCCACCCCGAACGCGCTTGGACTGGAGACGCTGAGGCCCGTGCTGCGATCGCCTGCGGCCCGTGGCGTCTGCGGGACGAGGCTTCGGATCGTGCCGTTGCAGTTGTCGCTGTACACGTAGCGGCCGTTCAGCAGGCTGAGGTCCGGGTTGTGCACGACGTAGCCGCCGATGATCGCGCAGAAGCCGTCGGAGCCGTGGTTCTTCACCTCGATGGGGAAGATCGGTGGCCGGTGGCCGGGGTTGGGATCCGGACGGCTGGAGTCGTGGACCTCACGGCCCTCCCAGGTGGGCCAGCCGAAGTAGGAGCCCTTCGCGCGGGCTCGCGTCACGTAGTCGACCTCCTCCCAGGCGCTTTGGCCCACGTCGCCGATCGCCAGATCGCCGTTGGCGGAGTCGAACGAGAATCGCCAGGGATTCCGGAGCCCGTAGGAGAAGATCTCGTCGCGCCCGGACTTGCCTACGTAGGGGTTGTCCGGGGGGATCGCGTACGGCGAGCTTCCGTGCTTGTGCGGGTCTATTCGCAGGAGCTTGCCGTTCAGGACGTTCAGGTGCCGCGCATTGTCGAACTGGTCGTCCCCACCTCCACCGTCTCCGGTGGAGATGTAGAGGTCGCCGTCGGGGCCGAACTGGAGTTGCCCGCCGTTGTGGTTGCCCGCGTCCGGATGCGGAACGACGATCACCCGCCGCCGCGAGTTCTTGTTCGCCTGGGTGTTCGAGGCCGCGTGGAACTCGTCCACCTCCAGGGCCCCGTCGCCCCTCGTGTAGGCGGCGTAGAACAGGTGGTTCGACCGGTACCTGGGATCGAACGCCATCGAGAGCAGGCCCTGTTCGCCGCCCGACAGGACACGGTTTTGGATGTTGAGGAAGGGCTGGGACTTCACCGTGCCGCGATCGATGACGCGAATCGTGCCGCCCTGCTCGACCACATACAGGAACCCGCCCGCGCCGGGCGCGTGAGTCACGTAGACGGGCGAGTCGAACGTCCCCATCGAATGCAGGCCGAGCGTGGTGCTGCCGCCGGACGCCGAGGCTCCGAGGAGCGCCAGACTGGCCGCCGCCGCGGCGACCGCGCCACCCGCCACGAGTAGTGACCACCGCCGCCGATGACCGCTCGCTCCCGCCACTCCAATTCAGGGTACTGACGGGCTCGCGTCAGGGTTCAGATTGGGGCGGCTCGTCAGGGGGCCGGGTCGAGGCGATAGACCGGGCCGTCGATCGAGGTGGCGTAGATCCGGCCAGCGTCGTCCTCGCCGAACGAGCTCAGGGACGGGACGTCCAGGCCTAGGGGGCGGTCGTCCGTCGCCCGCTTCCCCGGCACCGCCGGGAAGCTCCGGAGCTGGCCGGTGCAGAAGTCGCCGTAGAGGTAGCGGCCGTAGAGAGACTCGAGCGACGCGTCCCGCACGACGTACCCGCCCGTCACGGAGCAGCCCTGGTCGTGGCTGTAGGCGAGCACCGGGGGCACCGCGTTCGGCGCCGACTGGTCGGTGTTGAAGCGCGCGAACCCCTCAAAGGCCGACCAGCCGAAGTTCGCGCCGCTGCCCTGGCCGCGGCCCACGAGATCCACCTCCTCGAACCGGCTCTGGCCGACGTCGCCGATCGCCAGGTCGCCGGTCAGGCGGTCGAATGAGAACCGCCATGGGTTCCGGAGACCGTAGGAGTAGATCTCGGGCCGGGCGGCCGGCCGGTTCGTGAACGGGTTCGAGGCGGGGATCGAATACGGCCTGCCGCCACGGGCTCGCGGGTCGATGCGCAGGATCTTTCCCAGGAGCGTCCCAAGGTCTTGACCGTTGCGATCGGGGTCGCCCTCGGATCCGCCATCGCCGAGGCCGATGTAGAGCAGCCCGTCGGGGCCGAACGTGAGCAGGCCCCCGTTGTGGTTGGGGAAGGGCTGCCGGACCCGCAGGACCACACGGCCGCTCGACGGATCGACGGTGAGCGGGTCCTTGCTCGACCTGCGGTACTCGACCACCCGCGTGTCCCCTGCGTGGTCCGTGTAGTCGGCGTAGACGACTCCGGATCGCTCGTAGTCGGGGGCGAAGGCGATCGACAGCAGGCCCTGCTCGCCACAGCACGACACCTGGTCATGCAAATCGAGGAACGGGGTGGAGCTGGTGCCCTCGGGGGTGATGACCTCGACCTGGCCGGTCTGCTCGACCACGAACAGGTCGCTGCTGTCGCCCGGCGGCTGCGTCACGTAGAGCGGCTGGTCGAAGTCGGCGAGCTTCTGCAGGCGCACTCCGCCCTCGCCGTCGCCGACCGGCGGCTTGCCGGGATGGGTCTGCGTGACGGGCGGCGGGGCCGGCGGCGCCGTCCCGGTGGAGGAGGATCCGCCGCCGCACCCGGCTAGCGCGACGGTTGCGGCCAGCAACGCGGCCGCGAGCTTCAGGCGGCTGTCACTCCCACGGCGGTCACTCCCCGGGCCTGCAGTTGACGACCTTGCCGCTGCCGGTCACGCAGCTGTTCGGGGGCTTGGCCGAGATCGTGGAAACGAACTCGCCCTTCACCGGGCTGCCGTCGGGCGTCACCGCCTTCGCCTTGCCCGTCAGGCCCGCCGCCACCTGGTAGTGGACCGTGTAGGTCCCGGCCCGGACGGGTGTGACGCGCCACGCGATGTCCTTGCTGTCGCCCGAGGGAACCGAGCCGAACTGGAAGGTGTCGGTCTGCGCGGCCTCGGCGCCCGCCGTCGGTGCCTTCTCGATCTTGCTGAGCGGGAACTTGTCCGTGATGAGCTTCGGGTAGTGCTCCTCGAGCACCCACACCGGGCGAAAGTGGCTCGCCAGGTTCGGCTCGTCGACGCGGATGTTGAAGGAGCCCTGTCCTGAGCCGGTCGAGGTCGCCGGCGACTTCAGGTTCGGGGTCCCCTTGGCGACGGTGTTGATCGTCACGGCGAGGTCGGGAATCGTCTGGCTGCCCGCGTTCTTGATGGCGAGCACGAGGTAGCTCGACTCGGCGAGCTTCTGGTGGTTGGGGAACTTCGCCGTGGTCACCTGCACCGGGAAGTTTCCGGTCGGCTCGGTTGCTCCCTGGCTCTGGCCGCCGCCGCAGCCCGCGACGCCGAGACCGGCCCCGAGGGCGAGCAGGGCGAACCCCATTGCGATCCTCGCTTCCGGACCCCGGAGTAGCCGCCTGCGGGCGTTTCTTGCGCTCTCCCCCAAGGCGCCGGGAACATACCACCTGCTAGGCGCCGGAATTGCCGCTTCCCCGGCGCGCAAAATCCTGGCCAACCGGCCAGAAATGGTTAAGGGTGGCAGCCGTGGTCTGCATGGATTACATTTCCTTTCGGTCCGTTGAGCGCGCGCGGACACTGAGGAGAGATGGTCCGATCCGTCGCAGACAGAGCGTTCCTGCCCGCAAAGAGCCTGTTCGAGCAGGTGGGGAACATGATGATCCTCACCGGCAAGACGATCACGGCCACGGTGCGCCCGCCCTACCCCTACGGCGGCGAGTTCATCTCCCAGTTCATCTTCGCCCTGCAGCTGTGCTGGTTTCCGATGCTGATCTCTACCGTCGCCTTCGGCTTCGGAGCCCCCGGCCTTCAGGCAGCCAACTTCCTCACCCTGTTCGGAGCCCTCGATCGCCTCGGCGGCTTCTTCATCCTCGCCTCGGTGCGTGAGTTCGCGCCGTTCGTGACCGCGGTCGTGGTCGCCGGCGTCGCCGGCACCGCGATCACCGCCGACCTCGGCGCGCGCAAGATCCGCGAGGAGCTCGACGCGCTGCAGGTCCTGGGCGTCGATCCGATCAAGAACCTGGTCGTGCCGCGCTTCCTCAGCCTGATGCTGATCACCGGCCTGCTCGACATCTACGCCCTTTTGTTCGGCATCGCCGGCGGCATCTTCGCCGAGCTCGCCTACAACGCCCCCCTCGGCGGCTTCTTCGCCACCCTGCTGAACAACGCCTCGACCACCGAGCTCTGGGGCTCGATCTTAAAGTGCACCCTGTTCGGGGCGATCATCGCCATCGTCTGCTCCTACAAGGGGATGAATGCGTCCGGAGGCGCCGCCGGGGTCGGCCGCGCCGTCAACGAGGCGGTGGTGATCGCCTTCTTGGGCGTCTTTGCCTTCAACTACGTCTTCACCCAGACGCTCTTGGCCACCCATCCTGAGCTGAACGTGATCAAGTAATGCCAGGCTGGCTCGCAGTTCCCAGGGACTGGCTCGCCTCGCTCGGCGAGATCGCCCGCTTTTGCGGTCGCACGATGGGGCTCGTCTACTCGGGCCGGGTGCTGCAGTTCTTCGGCGAGGCCCTGCGCCAGGCCGGGATCCTGATCTTGGGCTCGACGATCGTCATCTGGGGCCTGGTCTTCATTCTCGGCCTCCAGTGCGGGATCGAGGGCGCCTACTTCAACCGCAGTGTCGGCGCCCCCGCCTACGCCGGCGTCTTTGCCGCCTGGTGTGATCTGCGCGAGGTGATCCCCTACGCCTTCGGCTACATGATGGCGGCCAAGGTCGGCACCGGGATCGTCGCCGAGCTCGGCGCGATGCGGATCTCCGACGAGATCGACGCGCTCGAGGTGATGGGGGTGCCGCCGATGACCTTCCTCGCCGCCACCAGGCTGCTGGGCGCCTGGATGACGCTTCCGTTCATGTACCTGGCGGCGATCGGGATCGGCTACTTCGCCTCCTGGCTCGCGGTCGTGAAGCAGATCGGCGACGTTTCCTCGGGCGGCTACTTCCTCATCTTCTGGATGTTCCAAAACCCGCCCGACCTCTTATTCAGCGTCATCAAGGCGATGGTGATGGCGACCGCGATCGTGCTCGTCGGCTGCTACTACGGCTACACCGCATCGGGCGGCCCGGTCGGGGTCGGAACCGCGACCGCGAAGTCGATGGTGCTTAACATCGTCTTAGTCCACATCATCGGGATGATGGGAACCCTGGTGTTCTGGGGAGCGAATCCGCGGGCGCCAATCGGGGGATGAGAGTGCCCAAACAGGAGGCGAACGGCTGCCATGGCTGACGAGACGCGAGACACCCGAAAAGAGAACCAGGAGCAGGACGCCTACTCGGAGGACGCTCCCCAGGACGTCGAGCAGGCGCCCGAGGAGACAGAGGCGCCGCGGGACGGCGACGCGCCGTGGCAGTCCAGTCTGCCGGCCGACGCCGGCGAGGCGTACGAGGAGCCCGCGCCCGAGCTCGGCAAGCTGAACCGCGACTACACGATCCCCGGCGTCAACTCGGACGAGACGAACCCGTACCGATGGCACACTGGGAGGAAGCGCGACCACGGCGGCGAGGACGCGATCGAGATCATCGACGTCGTCAAGCAGTTCGGACGCACGCGGATCCTGAACGGCCTCAATCTCGGCCTGCCGGACAACCAGATCTCGATGGTGCTCGGCCCGTCGGGGACCGGCAAGAGCGTGCTGATCAAGCACATCGTCGGCCTGCTGTACCCCGACTCCGGCGACGTCCTGGTGCATGGCGAGTCGGTGCCCAACATGACGGACGACGAGCTATTCGCGATGCGCACGAAGTTCGGCCTCCTGTTCCAGGACGGCGCGCTGTTCGGCTCGATGAACGTCTTCGACAACACCGCCTTCCCGCTGCGCCAGCACACCGACAAGGGTGAGGACGAGATCGCCGAGATCTGCAACCGGCGCCTTCGCGAGGTGGGCCTCGCCGAGGCGATGGAGAAGATGCCCAACGAGCTGTCGGGCGGGATGCGCAAGCGGGCCGGCTTCGCTCGGGCCCTCGTCCTCGACCCCGCGATCGTCATGTTCGACGAGCCCGACTCCGGCCTGGATCCGGTGCGGACGGCGCTCCTGTGCGAGCTGATCCGCGAGATTCACGAGGAGAACGGTGGCTGCTACCTGGTGATCAGCCACGACCTCGGCACCGCGCGGCGGATCGCTGACTTCCTGGCCGTGCTGTGGAAGGGGCGGATCGTCGAGTCGGGTCCCTCCGACGAGCTGTTCGACTCCGACAACGAGTTCGTCGCACAGTTCCTCAACGCGGAGACCGAGGGCCCACTCGCCATGGACTGAACCAGCAACGGCACCAGCATCTTTCGGAGCCTGAAGTCTCCTCACCCGAGTACCTGCGCGGCCACCCGGCCGCGTCCGTAACCTAGGCTCGTCGTGCGCATTCGGAATCTGCTGGCACGGATCGCCGGGCGGGCGGTTGAGCGACCGACGCCGGTCATCGTCGCTGCCGTCCTGCTCGCGCTCATCGGCGCTGTCGCCGCGCTCAAGCTCGAGGCGGATCGCAGCCCGGACTCGCTAGTCGACAAGGGCTCGTCCACCTACACGGAGACGCAGGACTTCTACAAGCAGTTCGGGGGCGAGCCGGTCGAGGTCCTCGTCAAGGGCGACCTCCGCCAGCTGCTTCTGACCAGCAACCTCGGCAAGCTGCTGGCGCTCGAGAGCTGCCTGTCGGGCAAGGCGAAGGGCGGGCAGGTCTTCTCGGGGCAGCCGGCGCCCGCGCCGTGCGCGGCGATCTCGAAGCTCGATCCCAGCGCGGTGGTATTCGGGCCGGCGACCTTCCTCAACCAGTTCGCGATCGAGGCGAACGACCTGTACCAGAAGCAGGCCAAGGCGACGCTCATCAAGGCGAAGCAGGCGGGGCAGAGGGCGGGCGCGACGGCGGCAAAGCGGGGGTTCTCGCCGGCCCAGCAGAAGCAGGCCGCGACGGCGGCGAGCCAGGGCGTCGTCCAGCAGTTTCAGCAGCAGCTCCTGACATTGGGGGCCAAGTACGGGCAGCAGGGTCTCCCCAGCATCAGCGACCCGCGGTACGTCGAATCGGTGATCTGCAATCCGGGGATCCCCGGCTGCACGCCGAAGGCACGCTTAGCCGCGATCGTGCCGAGCGCCAACTCGGCGCTGATCTCGGTCAGGCTGCGACCAGACCTGAGCGACGCGCAGCGTTCCGAGGCGATCTCGCTCTTCAGGCAGGCGACAGAGGACCCGGCCTTCCAGCTGCGGAAGTTCTCCTCGTTCGGCCCAACGCAGCCGAGCTACGTCGTCAGCGGCGTCCCCGTCGTCTTCGAGGGCCTGGCGCAGGAGCTCTCGACACAGATCTTCATCCTGCTGGCGGCGGCGCTGGCCGCCATGGTCATCGCGCTCGCCCTCGTGTTCCGATCGCCGCTGCGCCTGCTGCCGCTTGGGATCGCTCTCGGCGCGGCCGGGATCACGTTCGGCTTCCTATCGCTCGTCGGTGGATCGCTGACGATGGCGTCGATCGCCGTCCTGCCGATCCTGATCGGGCTGTCCGTCGACTACGCGATCCAGTTCCAGGCGCGCTTCGTCGAGGCGGTTCGCGAGGGATCTTCGCCGCCGCGCGCCGCTGTGGAGGCCGCCGCCCGCGGGGGGCCGGTGATCGCGACCGCGTGCCTTGCGACCGCCGCCGGGTTCTGTGTCCTGCTGCTCTCGCCGATCCCGATGGTCCGCGGATTTGCGCTGCTCCTGGTCGGAGGCATCGCGGCCGCCTTCCTGCTCGCGCTGACGGCGGGCCTCGCGGCCCTGTCGCTGCTCGGCCGCGGGGGCGGCTCGGGCGGTGCCACGCAGCGGCCCAGGCGGCTCGACGGCCCCCGCCGGCGCCTGAGCGCGGCCGGCCGGCCGATCTCCGAGTTCACCTCCAGGGTCGGCGCGGGTGCCGGGCGTTTTGGCCGGAGGGCCCTGGCGATGTCCATCTCGGCGCCCGGACGGGTCCTGGCGGTGGCGGCGGTCCTCGCTGCGATCGGATGGGGGGTCGGGACCCAGATCCCGGTGATCTCGGACATCCGGCAGCTGGTGCCGGGCAACCTCCCCGCCCTTCAGGACGTCGACCAACTCGAGAACGCGACAGGGGTCTCGGGGCTCACATACGTCACGGTCACCGCGCCGGACCTCACGGACCCGAAGGTGATCTCCTGGATGCATGACTTCGAGCAGCGGGTCCTGGCACGGCACGGGTACACGAGCGCGACGCAGTCCTGTCAGTCGGCCGGGACCGAGATCTGCCCCGAGATCTCGCTGCCCGACTTCATCTACGGCGACTCCACCGCCACCCCCAGCCAGCAGCGGATCAAGACCGATCTCCGGCTGCTGCCCCAATACGTGGCGCAGGCGATGGTCACGACCGACCCCACGACCGGCAAGCCCGGCAACACCGGCGTGATCACGTTCGGGATAAAGGTCATGCCCTTCGACCAGCAGAAGGCCCTGATCGACGACATCCGCAACCAGGTCAACCCTCCCGGCACGGCGAACGACCCGCCGCCCGGGGTCTCCGCGGAGGTGCTCGGCCTCCCGGTGCTCGCCGCCGACGCCAACTCCTCGCTGTCCGACAGCCGTTACCTCGTCACCATCGCCGGCCTGCTCGCGGTCGCACTGGTCCTGATCGCCGTCTACCGCTCGGCACGGCGCGCGCTCGTGCCGCTGATCCCGATCGTCTTCGCGACCGGCTGGTCGTCGCTGATCCTATGGATCACCGGGGTGCCGCTCAACCCGATGTCGGCGACCCTCGGCGCCCTCGTCATCGCGATCGCGACCGAGTTCAGCGTGCTGCTCAGCGCTCGCTATTACGAGGAGCGGGCCGCCGGTGGGTCGCTCGGCGAGGCGCTCAGGAGGGCGTTCTCACGTACCGGCGCCGCGGTGACCGCATCCGGCATCACGGCGATCGCCGGCTTCGCCGTGCTCGTGTTCACGAACATCAGGATGCTCCGCGACTTCGGGCTCGTGACCGTGTTCGACCTCGGCGTCGCGCTCATGGGCGTCCTGCTGGTGCTACCAGCGGCTCTGGTCTGGGCCGAGGGCGGCTTCCAGCCCTTCACGACCCTCGCGGCGCGGCTGCGCCGCCGAGGCCGCCCGGCGCCGGCTGACGCCGGCTGAGCGGTGGCGTCGCAGCAGCCCTCGAGAGGGCCCGGCCGCCGCTACTCGACCTTCGTCGGGATCGCATTCCTCATCCTGATCATCTTCGCGACGCTGAACACGATCCGCACCGAGAGCGGCGGGACGCTCGGGGTCGGCGGCGCCCAGCGCGGGATACCGCTCTCGGAGTTCGCCGTGCCGAACGCGTTGCCGCCCGGGCCGCTCAACAACGACGCCAACGTCTTTCAGGACGATTGCTCAACGTCCGAGAACCCCTGTCCCAAAGACGCGCGCCGGCCCTCCGCCTGCCAGATCCACTCTCCCCCGAAGACGGCCATCCGCGTCTGCGACCTGTTCAACCGGCCCCTGGTGCTGTCGTTCTGGTTCACCCGCGGCGCGAACTGCCTGCCCACCCAGGACGCCCTGAACGCGGCCTCCCAGAAGTACAAGGGGCGCGTCAACTTCCTCTCGATCGACGTCCGCGACGACCCGAGCAACGTCCGGAGCATCGCCACCGAGCACGGCTGGACCATGCCCGTGGGATACGACCGCGACGGCGCGGTGAGCGATCTCTACCGGGTCGGAGGGTGTCCGACGGTTGCGTTCGCGTACCCCGGCGGCATCCTCGACTTCGCAAAGGCGAGCATCGCCGAGCTCTCGCAGCCGCCGACCGAGTCCGGGAGCCTCCAGGCGGGCATCGACCGCGACGTCAAGACGCTCCTCCGGCAGACCCGGGAACGGGAGGCGGAGAGCCGCTGATGAGCGCTGACGCGGTGCCGGAGGCGGGCTGGGTCGCGTCCGAGCTGCGCGAGGAGTTTCCGGGGCTCGGGCTGCGCTTTCTGCTCATCGAGCACGGCTCTGGCCGGAGCCCGCGCGAATTGAAGGCCCGCCTCGCGCGGATGTCGGACCGCTTCTCGGGCCCCCAGGCGATCGCTCTTCGGCACAAGCCGATTCCCTACGCCTACCGCGTGTTCTTCCGCCAGATCGGGCTCGATCCGGACGAGCAACCCACCCCGGTCGAGGCCGTCGCCCTGGAGCGGATCAAGCGCGGCGGATTCGTCAGCCAAAGCCTGCTCGACGACGCGCTGACGATTGCGATTATCGAGTCTGGTGTCGCGCTGAGAGCATTCGACGCCGATCGTGCCGAGGGCCGCCTGGGCATCCGCACGAGCGCCGAGGGCGAGGGCCTGGAGGGCCGCCCGGGCGCGCTGCCGACGGGGACGCTCGTGCTCGCGGACGAGGTGCGCCCCCTCGCGCTGCTGTTCGGGGCGACCGCCTCGGGACGGGGCGTGAACCCGAAGACCGGCCGGATGCTCCTCGCCTCGATCCAGGTGAAGGGCGTGCCGGACATCGCCGTCGAGGAGGCGATCTGGCTGGCGGCGGGCGTCGTGCGGGCGGGGGGATAGGCACCGGTGCCACCGAGCCGTAGCTCGGATGGCCGGCAGGGTGGATAGGGCCGGCGTCCAGGGGTAGACTGTTCAGGTCCATTCAGGGCGGAAGGAGAGGCTTCGTGCCCGAGGAACTGCTTGAGATCGAGCGAGTCCCCGGTTCGACGTATGAGCCGGTTCGGGCACCCGAGTCCGCCTCCATCGAGGCCCCAGCAGGGCCCGCCGCCGAACGGCTGGCACGCCACGAGCTTCGTCGTCAGATCGCCGTGCTGGAGAAGCGCCTGGGCGAGCTCTTCGCCTCTGCGTTCCCGCGCTCCGGCATCGCGTGGGGCGTGCCCGCCGTCGGCGGCCCGCGGGTCCTGGGCGTGGCGGACCTGGAGCGGGTTCGCGACGCGCTCGCGGTCCGGCTTCGCGAGGCGGAGGACGAGTTGGCCCGCCAGGGCGAGATCGAGGAGGCGAATCGCGGCCTGCTCGAGTCGATGATCGCCGAGCCCGAGCGCTACCGGTGGGTCCGCGTGGCCGCCGAGGACGTCGGCGAGCGTCCCTGCCAGCACTGGCATTCCCGTCCGCGGTGGGGCATCCTCGGGATGCTCCTCGGATGGTGGCGCGTCAAGCACTCCTCCGGTTGTCCGTTAGCCACGGGGCTCGCGGCCCCCGCCCTCGCTAGGTGAGCTCCAGGAAGCGGCGAAAGCGCCGCCCTCGCAAGCCGCCGCAGCAGCCCGCCGAGAGCGCTGCGAGCGAGTCCGGCGCGCCCAGGGAGCCATCGCTGCCGGCGCGCAGGCGGCGCGCGGCGAGCCTGGACGAGCGGCCCCCGGCACCGTGGGGGAACGTGCCGCTGGTCGAGCTCGTGGTCCTGGCGGGCATCGTCATGCTGGTCGTCGGCTTCATCGCCGGCGGGCGAACCGGGACCGTGCTGATCGCCGCCGGCGCCATCCTCTGCTCGCTCGCGGGTCTCGAGCTCTCGATCCGCGAGCACTTCGGCGGGTTCCGCTCTCACACCTTCGTGCTCTCAGGGGCCGTCTTCGTGGCCCTGATGGCCGCCCTCTACTTCCTGGTGCCGTCGCTGTGGCTGCCGATCGCAGTGGGGATCTCCCTGCTCGGCTTCGTGACGATGGCGGTGTTCCTGACCCGAGTCTTCCAGCGGCGCTCGGGCCGCGCGTTCAAGCTGCGCTGACGACCGAGCCGCGCGCCGCCCCGAATGGCTATCCGTGCCGGGCGCGCGGCTCAGCTACAGCGATGACTTAACGCCGGCGGATCGTCTTCGCCGTGAGTTCGGCCGCGAGGACGTTGCGCTGGCGGTCCGTCAGCCTGCCCAGCTCGCGATTCTCGTTGAGAGCGAGCGAGGTGAGGAACTTCCGGACGCGGGTGCGACCCCACCGGCGCTGGCTTCGCAGGAGCTCGCCGATGCTCATCGTCTCGACCTCCCAGGGACAGTCCCGGACTACTTCCGTGACGTCGATCTGGTTGGCGAGAATCGCTCGCTTCATTGACGCGCGAGCAAGGCGAACGCGATTCGCGTGGGCCAGGGCCTGCATGTGCTGTGGTGGCGCAGGGGCGACCGTCGAGGCAGCGGACATTGTCACTCCTCCTCTGAGTGGTGTAGAGGCTTACCGGGGATGGAGCCGGACGCTCCCCCCTCCGTTCTTCGAGGCCCTGGGGGTGGTCGGAACGAAAAGCTTCTTGTCTTGTCCGTTCCGGCCGCACCCTGCCCCGGGGTGACGTCCAGCGTGCGTGGCAACCTAGGCGAGTCGGGCGCCGAGCGTCAACTCGCGGCCGTGACTCGGCGCCCAAGTCGTTCGCTAAGAGCAACCTTTTCTTGCGCGAATTCGGCTTGTCCGAAACTGGACAAGCCGAAACTACCCATCGCGGGGGAGTTCTGGGAACTCCGCGGTGACTTTGGCGAAGATCTCGAGCGCCCGATCGAGATGGCTTCGCTCATGTGTCGCCATCAAGCTGGTCCGGAGAAGCGCGCCACCGGGCGGCACGGCGGGGTGGAGGGCGACGTTGGTGTAGACGCCGGCGTCGAACAGCGCCTTCCACAGGAGCACTGCCTGCCAGTCCTCGCCGACGACGACCGGGACGACCGGCGTGGTCGCCTCGGAGCCGTCGGGCAGCCGGCCCGGGTCGATGACCCGCAGCCCGAGCTCGGCGAACCCGCGCCGCAGGTAGCTCGCGTTGCCGAGCACCTTCTCGAAGAGCGGTCCGCCCTCCGTCCGGCAGATCCGCACCGCCTCCAGCGCTGCGCCGACGGCCGCCGGCACCGCGGCCGCGGTGAACATGAACGGCCGCGAAGCGATCTTCAGGAACTCGACGACGTCCGCGGGCCCCGCGATGAAGCCGCCACAGGAGGCGAGGCTCTTGGAGAAGGTGCCCATGCGAAGGTCGACCCGGTCGGCGACTCCGTACAGCTCGCACGAGCCTGCGCCGGTCGCGCCCAGGACCCCAACCGCATGGGCTTCGTCCACCATCAGCCGCACCCCGTAGCGCTCGGTCAGTTCGAGCACGTCGGGCACGGGGCAGAGGTCGCCCTCCATCGAGAAGACGCCGTCGACCACGACCAGGACCCCGCCGCCGTCGTTGACCCCTCGCTCGAGCATCCGCTCGAGCTTGTCCATCTGGTTGTGGCGGAACGGGCGCAGCTTCGCGCCCGAGAGGCGGCAGCCATCGAGGATCGAGGCATGGTCGCCCGAGTCGCAGATGACGGTGTCGCCGGGGCCGAGGATCGTCCCGATCGTCCCGAGGTTCACCTGGTACCCGGTGGTGAACACAAGGGCGTCCTCAGTGCCCATCCAGTCGGCGATCTCCCGCTCGAGCTCGACGTGGAGGGGGATGGTGCCGTTCATGAACCGCGAGCCCGTCAGCGCGGTCCCGTAATGCTCCAGGGCGGCGCGGGCCGCGGCCTTCACACGAGGGTCGCCGGTCAGGCCCAGATAGTTGTTGGAGCCGAGCATGATCTTCTCGCGCCCCTCCATCTCGACCACCGGCCCCGCCTGGGACTCGATCAGCCGGAAGTAGGGGAGGAGGTCGGCCTCCTTCGCCGCCTCGAGCTGCTCCTTGCGCTCGTGCGTCCGGGCCCGCTCAAAGACGTCGACGGGCGCGCGGGTGGTCTCTGCCATGGGCGAGAGTCTAGGTCCCAGGACGTCGTTTCCCGCTCCGACCGAATACCGTGCCGCCCATGCCGAGCGTGACGGTGCGGCCGGTGAGCGGGAAGCGGGACCTCAACGCGTTCATCCGGGTTCCGTTTCGCCTCCACAGGGGCACGCCCTGGGTGCCGCCGCTGATCATGGAGCGCAAGGAGTTCCTGGACCGGGACAAGAACCCGTTCTTCGACCACGCGGAGGCCGAGTACTTCCTGGCCGAGCGGGATGGCGAGCCGGTGGGGCGGATCACCGCCCACGTCGATGAGCGCTGGACCCAGTTCCAGGGCGGCAACGACGGGATGTTCGGGTTCTTCGAGTCGGAGAACGACCCGGAGACCGCGACGGCGCTCGTGGAGGCCGCGACCGGCTGGCTGCGGGCGCGCGGGCGGGAGCGGATGCTCGGTCCGATGGACTTCACCACCAACGACGAGTGCGGGATCCTGATCGAGGGCTACGACCGCAATCCCCTGGTGCTGGAGCCGTGGCACCCGCCGTATTACCGCGAGCTCCTCGAGGCGCTCGGGATGACGAAGTCGATGGACCTCCTGATGTGGGAGCTCTACCTCGGCACCCTGAAGCAGGGCGACCGCCTCCACGAGTTCATCCACGAGGCGGCCGAGAAGTCGGAGTCCGAGCACGGCGTGACCGTGCGCCAGATGCGAAAGAACGACCTCGAGGCGGAGGTCACCCGCTTCATGGAGGTCTACAACGAGGCCTGGGGTCCCAACTGGGGCTTCGTCCCGATCACCGAGGAGGAGGTGGCATTCCAGGCCAAGAACCTGAAGCCGATCCTCGACGAGAACTGGGCGATGATCGCCGAGCGCGAGGGGGAGGTCGTCGGCGCCGCGCTCACCCTGCCGGACGTCAACCAGGTGCTCGCGAAGATGAACGGGCACCTGTTTCCGTTCGGCTGGTGGCACTTCCTCACGGGGCGCCGCAAGATCAACCAGGTTCGCGTGTTCGCGTTGGGGGTGAAACCGGAGTACCAGCACTTCGGGGTGGCGGCCGCCCTGTACGTCAGGCATGTGGAGACGGCGGCCCGGGTCCGCCAGAAGGGCGGCGAGATGGGTTGGATCCTCGAGGTCAACGAGCCCATGAACCGGGCCATGGAGGGAATGGGCGGCAAGGTCGTCAAGCGCTACCGGCTCTACGAGCTGCCGCTTTCCGGATAGGGCTTCCGCAAAGTGCGGGAAGGGCTTGGAGCGGATCCTCGCCCGACCGCTGACCGCTGGGGCCACCGTTAGACTGGCCCGGCCGGTGGGCGCCAGTTCATGAAAGGGGAGTTCGTTTTGGCGGCGCGCGAGGAGGTAATCGAGGTGGACGAGGTCGTCCTGGAGGCGGAGGCGGTCGAGGAGTCGCAGCCGGATGACACGCAGGAGCTTCCGCAGCCGAGCCGTCTGCCGGAACCCTCGCGCCGCGTCGACGTGGAGGCTTGGCGCGGCGAGGTGAGGACGGCGGCGATCGCCGCCGCCGGAGGGCTTGTCGCAGGCGCCGCGACCGTCGCCGCGGTTCGGGCCGTGCGCTCCGTGGGCCAGACAAAGCGCCAGCGCGGGCGCCGCATTCTGGGCAAGCGCACGGAGCCGGCGAACATCGTCGCCAGCCGCTCCTTCCTCGTGGACGTCCACATCCTCGGCAACGGCCGGTAGTCGCCGTGGCGGCAACGGCTGTCGGCGGCTCCCGCCGCGCGCTGGCGTGTCTGGACGTCGAGATCAGCCCTCCGTGGCCATACCGGCTGCCCGCTGGCGGTGGCGGCGACGCGGTGATGCGGGTCCGCGGCGGGATCGTGACCCGGCTGCTCCACGTCGAGAGTCGTCCGGCGGTCGTGCGCGCCGCCCAGCGGCGCGACGGCACCGTCCTGATGCGGGCGGAGGCAGACTCCGCGGAGGATCGCGAGCGCGCGATCGAGCGCATGCGCTTCGCGCTCGGGGTCGACGACGACTACCGCGAGGTCTATGAGGAGTTTCGCTCCGATCGGCTCTTCGGGTCGGCGATCCGCCAGAAGCCGTGGCACCGGCCGCGCCGGCGGCCGTGGGCCTGGGAGGCCCTGGCCTGGTCGGTCACCAAGCAGCTGATCGAGTCCGGGCGTGCGGCCGCAATCCAGCGCCGGATGGTGTTCCGGTGGGGCGTCACCCACCAGGACGCCGACGGAGTCACGCTGAGGGACGTCCCGACCCCGGCGCTGATTGCGGGACGCGCGCCGGCCGAGCTCGCGGCAAGGGATCTGTCGGCGGCGCGCGCCCTCGCCATGATTCGCATCGCGCGTAAGGTCGCCGACGGCCGGGTGGATCCGGCCGACACCACCGACGACCACCGGCTGATGCGGATCCCGGAGATCGGCCCCTGGACGATCCAGTGCCTGGGCCTTTACGGCCGCGGCGAGCCCGACTCGCTGCCGGCAGGCGACCTCGGCTACATCAAGCTCGTCGGCCGCCTCGCCGGCCTGGGCCGCCGCGCCACGATCGAGGAGGTGGAGGAGTTCTTCCGGCCGTATGAGCCATTCCGCGGCCTCGCCGGCGACTTCATGCTGATCGCGCACCACAAGGCGATCGCGCAGGGCCCGCCGCTTCGGCTGGCGGCCTGATAGGCGTCGGGGTCTATGGCTGCTGGCTTCCGGGAAGCAGGTCGTTCGTCAGCACATCGTCGGTCGAGGGCAGTGCCTTGATCACGCCGTTGTCGGCGAAGAACTGGGCGAACTTCTTCCACTGATTCGGGTCCATATAGCCGTAGTGCTTTGCGCCCTTCTGCGCCAGGAGCGGAAGGGTCTTCTTCATCTCGGCCTTAGTCGTCGCCGGATCGAGGCCCTGGCCCGCCTCGAGGATGTCCTTGGTCGCGCCGGCCGGGTCGGCGACCGCGGCCTCGGTGCCGCGCTGCAGCGCGTCCAGGAAGAGGCGGATGTTCTGCGACTCCGAGTCGAGCGTGTTCGAGTTGGCGACGAGGACCAGCTCGTTGTAGGTCGGGATCCCCAGCTTGTTCACCGGCTTGACGATTGGATCCTTGCCCTGCTGCTGCAGGTCGACTCCCTCGATGTTCAGGAACCCGCCGAGCATCGCCTGCGCGCGGCCGCCGATGAGCGCGGGCAGCAGGTTCTGTTGGACGTCGACGGTGGTGACGTCGCCCGTCGTGAGGCCGGCCTTGTCGAGGATCGTCTTCAGGTAGGCCTCCTGGTAGGGGATGCCCGCTGTCGCGATCGTCTTGCCGCGGAGGTCCTGGATGCCCTTGATGCTCGAGTCCTTGAGCCAGATCATCGACGTCAGCGGAGTGGGGACCAGGGCGGCGACTGCCTTCACGGGTAGGCCCTGGTCGTGTGCCAGCAGGACCTCCGGCTCATAGGAGATGGCCAGGTCCGCCCGCCCCGCGGCGACCTCCTTGATCGGCGCCGACGGGTCGGATGGCGCCTGGGGTTGCACGTCGAGCCCGGCGTCCTTGAAATACCCGTTGTCGATCGCCTCGAAGATCCCGGCGTGGTCGGGGTTGACGTAGAAGTCCAGCGCGAGACTGAAGGGCTGCGGCTTGCCGGGCGTCGTGGACTCGGACTTCTCCCCGCACCCCGCGGCGATCGCCACGACGCACACCACCAGTGCCACGGCGATGGCGCGAACGGACTTCTGACCCGGGTTGATAACTGGCCTCCTCATGTCGGTTAAGGGGTTCTGGTTGAGCCAGGCCCCCACCAGGCGACCCGTCGCTCGATCACCGCGAGCAGCCCGAACAGGACGATCGCGAGCGCGGACAGTACGACGACAGCGGCAAACGTGCGTGCTGTCTGCAGCTGGGCGGACGCCTGCTGGATCAGGTGACCCAGGCCGGAGCTCGATCCTGCCCACTCGCCGAACACCGCTCCGATCACGGCGACGGCGACGGCGATCTTCGCTCCGCTGAAGAAGTAGGGCAGGGCCGAGGGCCCCTCCACGCGGCGCAGGGTCTGCAGACGGCTGGCGTCGAGCGTCCGCATCATCTTCATCAGATCCGGGTCCACCGAGCGCAGCCCGTCCAGCGTGTTGACTGTGATCGGGAAGAAGCAGATCAGCGCGATGATCACGAGCTTCGGTCCGATCCCGAACCCGAGCCAGACCACCAGGATCGGCGCGATGACCACGATCGGCACGGTCTGGGACGCGACCAGCAGCGGGTAGAAGGCACGCCTCAGCGTGGGTGACAGGTGAAGGGCCACGGCGAAGCTGACGCCGGCCACCACCGCGAGGGCGAAGCCGGCCAGGACCTCCTGGAGTGTCACCCAGCCGTTGTCGAGGAGCAGGGAGCGGTCCGTCCACAGCGACTGCGCGATCTCGCTCGGCGACGGGACCAGGAACGGCTCGATCTTGAGCGCGTTGGCGATCACGTCGAGGCTCGCGGCCAGCTGCCACAGCCCGAGGAGGACGGCGACGATCACGATCGACGGGAGCCAGCGCCTCATCGCGAGCCCCTCGACAGCGCCTCGAGGGCGCGCTCGCGGGTGGCTGTGAACTCGGGCGCCGTGACGGTCTCAGTGCGCGGCCTGGCTCGCGGCGCTGGAGCGGCGAGCTCGCCGACCGCTCGAGTCGGCCGCGGCCCGAGCACGATCACGCGGTCGGAGAGGTAGAGCGCCTCCTCGACGTCATGGCTGACCAGGATCACGGTCCGCGACTCGGCCGCCAGCGCCTCGGCGAGCCACTCCTGCATCTCGGCGCGGGTGATCGCGTCAAGCGAGGCGAAGGGCTCGTCCAGCAGCAGTACGGGCTTGCCGGCGAGAAGCGTGCGGAGGAACGCGATCCGCTGGCGCATGCCGCCGGACAGCTCCGCCGGCCTCGTGCGCTCGAAGCCGGCGAGCCCGAAGCGCTCGAACAGGGGGTGGGCCTCGCGCCGCGCGACGCTGCGCGAGGCGCCCCGGTTCCGCAGCGCGAGCGCGGCGTTGTCGATCGCCGGGAGCCAGGGCAGGAGCAGGTCACGCTGCGGCATGTAGGCGCAGCTGCGCAGGCGAGCGGCGGCGAGTGCCTCGCCGCCCACCTCGATCTCGCCCGCCGTCGGCTCGCGTAGGCCGCTCACCAGCTCAAGGAGGGTGGACTTCCCACAGCCGGACGGCCCGACGATGCCCAGCACCTCGCCCGGCTTGACGCGGATGTCCAGCCGGCGGATCACCTCGAGCTCGTCGAAGGAGTGGCCCATGCCGGCGACCTCGACCGCGCGGTCCGGGGCTGCCGGATGGCCGGTTTCGGCGCGGTCGCCCGCGCCCGGCTCGTCCGCCGCCCCGGCGCTCCTCTTAACTGATTGAGGCTCCGCTACGGGAGCCTCGGAAGTCGTTCGCATGCTCCCTCCGCGCGCATTACCGCACAGGTTCTAAGGGTCAGCGCCAGGTGGGTTCCCAGAGGCGCTATCTCAGCCCGCTAGCCCGCGAGCACCCCTGTCGTTCAACGTTGAGCAGTCTACCCGCCATCGACGGCCGAACCGCTCAGGACGTCGGGTCACGGCGCGATTGTCGGATTCGTATCGATATGTCTGACAAATCCGACAATCGCGGGCCGGAGGGGCTAGGACTCGGCGATGACGGGCGTGCCGCCCGCCACGACGTTCACGAAGTTCTCCAAGTGGCGGGTCGTCCAGCACTCGAAGGCGGTCGTGCAGTGGCGCTCGTAGGCGGCCATCACCGAGTCGCCGTAGTTCCAATAGAGGCGCGGCTCGGGGTTGAGCCAGAACGTGCGGCCGGCGCGCTCCGTGATCTGGGCGAAGACCTCGGCGTGAGGCTCGCGGCCGTTGGTCCGCGCGTCGCCGAGCACGATCACGGTCGAGCGCGGGCCGAGGTCGTCCACGATCTCCTCCAGGAATTCGAGCCAAACCCGGCCGTAGTCGGTGTAGCCCGACACGTCGGCGACACCGCCCTCGCGGCTGATGCGCTCCGAGATCGAGCGAAAGTCGCGCTCGCGCTCGAAGACGTCGGTCACCTCCGAGATGCGCTCGATGAAGACGAAGCTCCGCAGCTTTCGGAACGAGTCGTGCAGCGCGTGGAGCACGGAGAGGAAGAAGACGCTCGCCGATGTGACCGAGGTCGAGACGTCACAGAGGACGTAGATCTCGGGCCGCCGGGGATGCTTGGGCCGGTACTTCAGGCGCAGCGGGACGCCGCCGGTGTCGAGCGAGGCCCGCATCGTCCGCCGCATGTCGACGGCAGCGCCCCGGCGCCGCCCGCGCTGCTCGTGCCCCAGGGTCGCCAGGCGGCGCTTGAGCTGGGCGACGGAGCGATGGACCGCCGCGAGGTCCTGGGCGGGGCTCGTGGGCAGCGCGCGGTCCAGCTCGGCGAGCGGGCGAGAGGGTGGAAGCTTCTCGGTGCGCTCGATCAGGTCCCGCTCGAGCTCGCGGCGAAGGTGGCGCTCGAACTTGTTGATCTGCTCGCGGTCGAGCGCGACGTCGCCCTTCTCTCCGCGGCCCTGGGACTGCAGGCCGAGCGTCCGGCGAATCCTCTGCACGTCGACGCCGATCACGCCCGACCCCTCGCCCTGGCGGCCGAAGGCGGCGATCGCGAGCCTCGCGAGGTCGCGCATCTCGCCGTCGCGGCCGTCGGCGATCGCCTGGCGGACCGCGTCGCGAAGCTCGTTGAGGTCGAGGCCGTCGCCGCCGTCGTAGCGGCGGTCCTCGCCGATGCCGCGCTCGAGCGCCTCGGACTCCGCGGCGCGGAAGAAGTAGCGGTCGAAGAGCAGCTCGAACACCCGGCGGTCCTCCTGCGACTTCGCGACGGTCGCCGCGAGCGCCTCGCGGAAGTCCTCCTCGCGCGTCCAGGGCACCGTGTCGAGGGCCTCGAAGGCATCCAGGATCTCCGAGGTCCCGATCGCGACGCCCTCGCCTCGGAGCTCCTCGCAGAACGAGACGAGACGTGGCGCGAGCCCGGGTGGGAGCGGGCTCATCCCGACGCTTCCGCGCCGAGGCCCTTGACGCCGCCGAGCTTCATCCCGACCCGCTCGGCCACCAGGTCCATGTCGGTGCGGTGCTTGACGATGATGCTCATCGTCCGCTCGAAAAGGGAGGCGTCGATGTCGTCGGCGCCGAGCAGGAGCAGGGCGCGCGCCCAGTCGATCGACTCGGCGATCGAGGGCGGCTTCTTGAGGTCGAGCTGGCGGACCATGTGGATGACCTCGACCAGCCGCCGGGCGAGCTGCTCGTCGATCTCGGGCGTGTGGAGGCGCACGATCTCCATCTCGCGCTCGACCTCCGGGTAGTCCAGCCACAGGTAGAGACAGCGGCGCTTGAGCGCCTCGGTGAGCTCGCGCGAGTTGTTGGAGGTGAGCACCACGATCGGGTGGGTGCGGGCCTCGATCACGCCCAGCTCGGGGATCGAGATCTGGAAGTCCGAGAGGACCTCGAGGAGCATCGCCTCGAACTCCTGGTCGGTCTTGTCGATCTCGTCGATCAGGAGCACCACCGGCTCCGTCGACGCGATCGCCTGCAGGAGCGGCCGGGTGAGGAGGAACTCCTCGCTGAAGATGTCCCCCATCACCTCTCCGGCCGCGTCCTCCGCTCCGCGTCCGGGCGCGGCCGGGTCCCAGTCACGCTGCCCACCTTCAGCGGCTTCGGCCTGGATCCGCAGCAGCTGCTTGCGGTAGTTCCACTCGTACAGCGCCTTGGCCTCGTCGAGGCCCTCGTAGCACTGGAGGCGGATCAGGTCACGCCCGGTCGCGCGGGACATCGCCTTGGCCAGTTCGGTCTTGCCGACGCCCGCCGGGCCTTCCACGAGGACGGGCTTGCCGAGCCGCTGCGCCAGATAGGCGACCAGGGCTGCGGGCTCGTCCGCCAGGTATCCCACCTCGCCCAGCGACTTCATGACGTCGGCGACGGACCCTGGATCGGCGGTGTCGGCCATGTCGGCGATGATAATGAGCGAATGGCGACCGCCGGGATCCTCCCGCATTCGATCGGTCCCTACGTGTCGCTCATGCTCGCGGGCTTCGCGCTCGCGATCTTCGGCCACATCTTCCGCGCACGATGGCTCGTGGCGGTCGGGATCATCCTCATCTTCCTCGCCACGCTCGCACTCCCCCTCGCACTGAACGTCACCACGGAGAAGCCGGATGCGCCCGGCCCGCTCCCCAACCCCTACTGAGAGGATCGGCACCGTGGGACGTCTGGACGAGCTGGACCTGTCCAAGTCGCTCAGCCGCAAGGAGGAGGAGCGCGCGCTCGACCGCGGCTGGGAGCGCCTGGCCCAGCTGCGCCTCACCCTCGGAGGCCTGATCGGCGACCACAAGCTCGGCCCGCCTCTCTGTGTGATCTTCGAGGGCTGGGACGCGTCGGGAAAGGGCGGTGCGATCAAGCGGCTCGTGGCGCAGCTCGACCCGCGCCACGTGCGGGTGGTGCAGTTCGCCGCCCCGACGCCGGACGAGAAGCGCCACCACTTCCTCTCGCGGTTCTCCCCGGTGCTGCCCGGATGGGGCGGTATGGCCGTGTTCGACCGCTCCTGGTACGGGCGGGTCCTGGTCGAGAGGGTCGAGCAGCTCGCCACCCGCGAGCAGTGGCTGCGCGCCTATGACGAGATCAACGGGTACGAGCGCAGTCTCTCCGCCGAGGGGATGATCCTGGTGAAGTTCTGGCTGCACATCTCCGCGGACGAGCAGCTGAAGCGCTTCAACGAGCGCGAGAGCGACCCGTTGAAGACGTGGAAGCTCACCGACGAGGACCGGCGCAACCGCGACAAGCACGACGCCTACACCGAGGCGGTGGAGGACATGCTCGCCCGCACCGACCAGCCGAACGCCCCGTGGGAGTTGGTCGAGGCCGACTCGAAGCGCTACGCGCGGGTCAAGGTCGTCGAGCGGGTCATCGAGCGAATCGAGGACGGCATGCGTAAGTGGGGCATGGAGCCGCCCAAACCCCTGGAATGACAGCGCGCCTATCCGCACAAGCGGTTACTCTCGCTGCGTCCGGACGGTCCGCGCCGCCAGGGACGGCGCCACGCATCGATGCCCGATACAACTGACGGACCTGGTGAGCGCTTCGCCGCCGAGCCTGGTGAGGGCGCCGCCGGAACGCCGCGCCTGCGCGCGGTGACGCCCATGAAGACGGAGGAGTCCACCGCCGCCGCGGCCGCCGAGGCCCGCGAGGCAGCGGAGGACGTCACTGACGCCGTGGCGGCGGCCCGCGCGGACAGCGTCGCCACGCTGGCCGCAGACGTGCGCCTCCTCCGGGCCGAGCTCCAGGAGGCGAAGGACGCGATCGAGTCCGCCGAGGAGCGCGCCACGGAGGCGGAGCACGCTCGCGCGGAGACGATCGCGCATGCGCGGAAGGCCGTCGAGATGCGCCGCGAGGCCGTCGAGTGGGCGCGGCGAGTGCAGACTGAGGCGCGGCGCCGGATCGCCGAGGTCGAGGAGCGGGCGGACCGCGCCACGGAAGACGCGAGCGCTGAGTCCGAGCGGGAGCTCGCCGAGGCGCGCGAGCACCTGCGCGCCCAGGCCGAGGAAAAGCTGCGAGCGGCCGCGGAGAAGATCGAGCGGCAGGCAGACGACCGGCTGGACGGCGCGGTCACCGAAGCGGTCGAGGAGGCTCGCGCCGAGGGCCTCGCCGAGGCCGAGGAGAAGCTGCAGGCCGCCGAGGCACGGGCGGCCGAGGCGGCGTCGGAGGCCGACGGGCGCGTGCGCGCCGAGGCCGCGCTGAGAGCCGAGGCGGAGCGCGCGCTCGCCCGGGCGGAACGCCGCCTCGAGACGCTGATCGAGCGCCTGGCCCGCGAGGCCGAGAAGCGCGCCCGCGAGCAGGCCGAGGCAAGGCTCCAGGGCGAGGTGGCGCAGCTCCAGCAGGAGGCCACTGAGGCCGCGGAGCGAGCCCGCAACGAGACCGAGAAGCGCACCCGGGCCCAGCTCGAGATGCGCCTGCGCGAGGAGGAGGCCAAGGTCCGCCAGGAGGCCGAGTCGAAGGCGCGGGCGGAGGCCGAGCAGCGCCTCAAGGCCCTCGAGGCCCGCCTCCAGCGAGAGATTCAGCAGGAGGCACGCGCCGCCGAGGCGGAGTCACGCCGCGAGGCCGAGCGCCGGCAGGCCGACCTGGCCGAGCGCCTCCACCAGGAGGCGGAGGCCCAGGCCAAGGCGGCGGCCGAGCGCGCCCGCCGCGAGGCGCGGCTGGGCGACTAGCTCGGACGGACGTCGAAGCGGCTTACAGGACCGGCAGGTACTTCTCGAGCTCCCACCGCGTGACCTGGACGCGGTACTCCTCCCACTCGGCGCGCTTCAGCTCGACGTAGCGGTCGAAGATGTGGTCGCCGAGCGCGCGACGCATCAGATCGGACTCCGCGAACACGTCGATCGCCTCGCCGAGTGTCTCCGGGAGCTGCTCAATACCTCGCTCGATGCGCTCGTCGTGTGAGAGCTCGTACAGGTTGCGCTCCATCGGCTCCGGACACTCGTAGCCGTGCTCGATCCCGTCGAGGCCCGCATGGAGCATCGCCGCGAACGTGAGGTAGGGATTGCAGGAGGGGTCGGGGCAGCGGAGCTCGCAGCGCGTCGCCTGCTCCTTTCCTGGGTGATACATCGGCACGCGAACGAGCGCCGAGCGGTTCCTCTGCGACCAGGCGCAGTAGACGGGAGCCTCGTAGCCGGGCACCAGCCGCTTGTAGGAGTTGACGTTGGGGGCGAACAGCGCGGCGATCTCGCGCGCGTGGCGGAGGAGGCCCGCGATGTAGGACTTCGCCGCCTCCGACAGGTGATGGTCACCCTCCGCGTCGTAGAAGGCGTTCTTGCCCTCGGAGAACAGCGACTGGTGGGTGTGCATCCCGGAGCCGTTCTCGCCGAACAGAGGCTTCGGCATGAACGTCGCGTAGACGCCGTGCTCGGCGGCGATCTCCTTGACGACGATCCGGTAGGTCATCGCCGCGTCCGACATCTTCAGGCCCTCGGCATAGCGCATGTCGATCTCGTGCTGTGAGGGGCCCACCTCGTGGTGGGTGTACTCGACCGGGATCCCGACCGCCTTCAGCGCGTTGACGGTGTCGCGCCGCAGGTCCGAGGCAGCGTCGAGCGTCGTGAGGTCGAAGTAGCCGCCCTTGTCGAGGATCTCCGGCACGCCGTCATCGGGGAGGTCGTCGGACGCGAAGTAGAAGAACTCGAGCTCCGGGCCGAGGTTGAAGGTGTCGAATCCCATGTCCTTCGCCCTCGCCAGGGCGCGGCGCATCACGAACCGCGGGTCGCCCTCATAGGGCTCGCCGCCGGGCTTCAGCACGTCGCAGAACATGCGCGCGACGTTGCCCTTCTCGCCGTGGGTGCGCCACGGAAGCAGCGTGTAAGTGTCCGGGTCGGGCATCGCGATCATGTCCGACTCCTCGATCGCGTTGAAGCCGGTGATCGACGAGCCGTCGAAGCCCATGCCATCGGCGAGGGCGCCATCGAGCTCCTCGCGGCCCACGGAGAAGCTCTTCAGCTGTCCGTTGATGTCCGTGAACCAGAGGCGAATGAACTCGACCCCGTCCTCGTCGACGCGGGCGATGATGTCCTTGTGGTCGGTGCTGGGCGTGCTGGCGGTGGTTGCCATCTGTGGTCTGTCTCCTTGTCTGCTTCCGTTGTCCGAACGTCCCGGATGGGCGGGCAAATAGCCAGCTAGCGCCTAACCGGCGCGCCGTACTCTAGGCGGCCGAGGTGGCGCCGACAATGGCGAATCTCGGAATTTGAGTCAAAGCTAGAGGCCCAAGCGCGCGGAGTCGCTGGCCGCGTGGCGAGAATTTCCGGCTCGGCCTTGTCCCGAGTGTCGAAAGCCCCTGCTCGCGAGCATGAACGGGGCGGGGCGGGGCGAAGGGCGACCGCTCAGGCGGTCGTCGCGAGCCCTGCCGGCGCGGTGGCGGGCCCGACCTCGAGCTCCACGCTCTCCATGCCCATCGCGATCGCCGTCGGGTCACCGCCGAGCTCCGACCAGCGGCGTCGGGCCGTCGCGTGAAGCTCGTCCAGGAAGCCGTCGGCGTGCAGGGGATCGTGGTGGAAGAGGAGCATGCTCCGGGCGCCGACGCGCGAGCCGAAGGTCAACGCGTCGCTCATGCCCGAGTGCCCCCAGCCGACGTGGAGCGGGTACTCGTCGTCCGCGTACTGGCAGTCGTGGATCAGGAGGTCCGCGTCGCGAGCCAGCTCATAGCCGGAGATCCACTCCGGCTCGGTCTCCGCGAGCGCGGTGCCGAGCGCCGGCTCGTGGTCCGGGATGTAGCAGAGCGTCGTATCGCCTTCGGTGATCCTGAAGCCGAGAGTCGGGCCGCGGTGGTTGACCGCCTCGCAGCGGATCGTCGCCGAGCCGAGCTGCCATTCGCTTGGCGGCGTGTCCTGGAAGGAGACCGAGCACGGAAGCTCGCGGACCTCCACCGGCGAGAGCGGTGCCGAGATGTAGCGGGCGACCCGGTCCTCGAGCGACGCCTCCGGCGACGCGGGCCCCCAGATCGCGATGTCGGCGTCCGCGCGGAAGCACGGCGGGAAGAACATGAGCCCCTGGATGTGGTCCAGGTGCAGGTGGGTGAGCAGGATGTTCACCTTGATGGACCCGGTGATGTCCAGACCGAGCGTGCGAATGCCCGTTCCCGCATCGAGGATCACGTGCTCGCCGCTGTCGAGCGTGAGCTCCACGCACGACGTGTTGCCCCCGTAGCGATTCATCTCCGGCCCCGGGGCCGGAACCGATCCGCGCGCGCCCCAAACCTTGATCCTCATGAGTCCTCTCCACTCTTGTCGTCACGGGGCCAAAAGAAGATCATCGCCCCCGAGGATCCCTCGTCGGAGGCCACGATCGGAAACGCGCTCGACTCGATCGAGCGGTTCTCGCCGTGGGCCGCCCTGATGGTGAACACCGCGTGGGCCGGCCGGCCGTCCCGCACCGCACGAGTCGTCGGGAGCTCGTCGAGCTCCAGCGGCTTCCCCTTGGCGTCGAACGGCCCGTACGTCGCCGTCCATTCCTCCGGGCTCATCCTCCCGACGTCCTCGAACGAGCGGCCCAGCAGCGCGCCCGCGGCCTCGTTGTAGAAGACCAGGTCAGCGTGCTGGTCGACGAGGAAGGCGGGGGTCGAGATGCTGGTCAGCAAGTTTCGGGCGAGGATCAGCTCCAGGGGTTTCTGAGCCGCCACCCCTCCATTCTTCCATCCTTGAATCAATCGGCACGCGGATCGAGCCAGAGCGGCCTCGCCGCGCCCTTGCCGCCGTCTTTCGCCGACCGCGGGCTCAGCAGAGCTCGAGGAGCTCCGCCAGCGACTCGTCGAGCCCGTCCGCGAGGTCGCCCACGCCCGGGACTGCGCCCGGGTCGGTGCAGAAGCCGAGGCCCATCTGCCCGGCGAGCGAGATCGCCGAGGCGCGCAGCGCGTGGCGGTCCGCCGGCTCGGCGACCGAGTAGAGCTCGGCGACGTTGCCGCCGAGCAGGCTCACGGGCTCCCTCGGCCCGGGGACGTTTGAGACCGACAGCGCGAACTCCCGCGGCCCCGATGCGAAGTCCGAGGCGACCCGGTACAGGGGCCGGATATGGGAGAGGCTGTGGAAGAACGAGTAGAGCTCGTCGGGGTCGTGGTGCTCCTTGCGGCTGCTCGTCTCCGCGTTGATCGCTTCGAGGCGGGCCTGCGGGTCGGGCTCGGAGATGGGCAGGTCGCAGAAGAGGAAGGAGTCGCGGTTGCCCAGCGCGTCCCCGTCCTCGTCGCGGTGGTGCATGCTCACCGGGATCTGGACGCGCATCTCTTCCATCGGCTCGTCGTGGGTCGAGAGCCAGCGCCGGATCGCGCCCGCGACGATCGCCAGCACGACGTCGTTGACTGTCACGTGCTCGCCCGCCGCGTGCTCGATGCGCTTCAGGTCCGCGAGGGCGCACGACGTGAAGGCCAGCTCCCGGTCGCCGCCGATGCGCTGGTCGAAGGCCGTGTCGGCCCCAAGCGGCCAGAGCTCGCGGCGAAGCGTCGCGGGCAGCGCCCGGAGCTCGCGGCCGGTCGCCCGCCAGCGCCGCGGCGACACCACGGCGCGCGCCCCGTCGGACACGGCGCCGCCAAGATCGCGCATGCGGCTGCCGGCGCCCGCCGCGAGGAGGCGGGACGTGCCCGGCTCGGCCTTGGCCTGCCAGGGAGTCACCTCCCCGGGATCCGCGCCCGACTCGTCGTCCCAGAGGAGCTGCGAGAGCATGCGCAGGGCGGTGACCCCGTCTGCCATGCAGTGGTGGATCCTGATGACAAGCGCCGTGCGGCCGTCGTCGAGCGGGCCGGCGAAGTCCATGCACCAGAGTGGACGCAGGTGATCCAGGCGCTCGGCCATCGCCTTGCCGGCGTAGGCGATCAGGTCCGCCCGGTCGTGGACCGGCTCCGAGGCAAGCCGGACGTGGTGGCGGATATCGAAGCTCGTATCGTCGATCCAGGCGGGGGTCGCGAGATTCATCGGGGTAGGGGCCAGGCGCTGCCGGGCTCGGCGGTGGCCCGCGAGGCGAGAAGCCACGCGGCGGCGCACCAGGTCCAGCGTCAGGGGCTCCCCGTCGTCAGGCGGGTCGACCAGCACCATCTTCAGGGTGTGGCCCGCGATCACGTCGGATTCGAGCCTGAGGATGCGCGTATCGTCGGGACTGAGCCTCTCCACCGCAGCGTTTATCGCAGATCCGAGTGGAGGGGGAGGCCGCGCCCGGCTCGGGCGCGGCGACCCTCCTCCTCTTCCCCGGCTAGCTTCGCGTCGGGCCGGAGCCCTGGGCGTGGGAGCTGATGGGCGCGACGAAGGTCCTGGAGCCTGCCTGCAGCCCGATCGCCTTCACGTCCGGCGGATCCAGGCCGGAGCTCAGCTGGGCCTCGTCGCTCTCGCCCGCGTAGACGTAGCGGAAGGAGCCGGCGGGGACCTTCGTCCCGTCGCTGCGCCGCAGCCAGACGGTGCACAACGTGCCGGGCCGGAAGCCACGGACGTGGAGGCTGACGTCGCTGCCCCAGGCGCGAGACTCGAGGCTGGCGTCGACCGAGACGCCCTGCGGGAGCCCCTTGAAGGCGACGGTCTCGGGGCTCGGCTGAGTGGGGGTCGACCCGGTGAGCGAGATGGCAAGCAGGACCGCGGCCGTCGCGGCCGCCGCCGCGGCTCCAAGGCCGAAGCCGAACCGCAGGCGGCGCCGGCGCGTGGCGCCGCGCTCGGCCGCGATGCGCCGGGCAATCCGGTCGCCGAGGTCGGCCGGAGGGGCAGGGGCGGGGGAGAGTCGCTCGGGATCGGCGCGCTCGAGCATGGCGGCCATCGGGGAGAGGGCGTTCGCCTCGGCGCGGCAGTCCGGGCAGCCCTCGAGGTGCGCCTCCGTGGCGACGCGCTCGGAGTCGGAGAGCTGTCCCAGGACCAACGCCCCGAGGCGCTCACGCCAGATGCGGCACTCGTCAGCCGTCATAGCCCATCTCCTCGAGCGCGTTGCGAAGCGCTCTCAGGCCGTAGTAGACGCGACTCTTGATCGTTCCCTCGGGCACGCCCAGCTCCATTGCCACTTCAGCGTAGGGGCGGCCTCGCAGGTAGGTCTCGACGAGCACTCGGCGGTGCTGGTCGCCGATGCGCCGCAGCGCCTCCTCGACCTGCCAGCTGACAAGCATCTCCTCGAACGGCTCGTGCCCCTGCTCCGGGATGTCGCCGGTCACGACCGGGCGATTCGAGCGCGCCCGGCCGAGGTCGATCACCACGTTCCGCAGGATCGCGAAGAGCCAGGTGCGGAGCGAGCCGATCTGCGGGTCGAACCGGTCGCCGGCCCTCCAGGCGCGCAGGAACGTGTCCTGGACAGCCTCCTCGGCCATCCCGGGGTCCTCCAGCGACCGCAGCGCGAAGCCGTACAGCTCGCCGGCATGGGCCGCGTAGGCCTCCCGGACGCCCGAGTCCTTCGTCAGGGCTCCGTCAGCCATCGGGATTTCCGTGTTCGTTCGGTATCCGCACGCCTCCCGTAATACTCCTCCCCCCAGGGGTTGGTTCAACCGCGGCGCGCCTCCGGCATGCGTCCACCACGCCTCAAGCGCGTGCATGCGGGCGCCGATAGGGATGAGGACGTGCGTGCCAGGGACCGCAACAGCCTCGGTGACCAGCTGGCGGCGGCGCGGCAGCGCATCGCCGAGCTCGAGGGCAGGCTGTCGCAGCTCGAGCATCGGGACCCTCTGACGGGCAACCTCCTCAGCCTTCGCGCCTTCAGGACCCAGCTCGAGCTCAACGTCGCGCGCGCGGACCGCGTCGGCTACCTGTTCGGGCGCCGCCAGGCGGGGCTAGCTGCGGTCTAAGCCCCTGAACGACTGCGACCGGCCCCGGGCACTTGGCCCGAAGCCGGCGCATGCAGCTAGTCGGTTACTGAAAGGGCCGTCTAGAGCTTGCCGATCTTGAAGATCTTCGTGCCGCAGTCGGGGCAGGTGCCCTGGATCGCCGGGCGACCATTCTTCATAGTCACCTGTTGGGGATCCTTGATCTCGACCTTCTTGCGTTCCTTCACGCAGTAGCCGGTTGGCATCTGGTCTCCTTTCAGGAACCGCGTGTCGTGGTGGCCTCAGGCAGGGCCTTTCCAGCCTCAGGCGTAAACGACCGTAGAGCAACCACCGGACGCGTGCGTGAGTGTCTAGTGCGTTTTGTTACGAGCGTGCGTCAGCCACCGGGCGCGGTCCCGCCGCTCCCGGTCCCCCCGCCACCACCGCCGGAGCCCGTTCCGCCGCCCGTGCCGGACCCGGTCGTGCCGGGTATGGCGCTGCCGGCCCCGGTGCCCGGGATGACGCCTCCGAGATCCGTCGAGCCCGTGCCGCTCCCCTTCTTTCCACCGCCGGTGGCGCCCGAGGCGACCTCCTGCTTCAGCGTGTCGAGCTCCTGCTGGAGGCTGGACTGGTCGCCGGAGAGGCCGTTCACCTTCGTCTCCAGTGCGGCGATCCGGTCGTCGAGCGACTTGACCTTGTCCTCGGCCGCCTGCGCTGCCTGATCGGAGACCGTCGAGAGCTGTGTGCTCAGCGCGTCGACGTCGTCCTTGGAGGCCGAGTCCTGCTTCAGCTGGAGGACGAGGACGACCGCCACGACGCCCGCCGCGAGCCCCAGCACCGAGATCGCGCCGAGGATGTAGGTGCGGATGCCCACGCTGCGGTCGAGCTGGGCCAACCAGGCGCGAAGCCCGTCGATCGGGCTCTGCGGGTCTGGAGGCGAGGCCTCCACCCGCTCAGCTGCCGGCGCGGGGCTCGGCCACCTCGCCGTCCAGGGGGTCGAGGTCCAGTCCCTGGTCCACCCACTCCTGCAGCCCGCCCTCGACGTGGTAGGCGTCGAATCCCGCCTCCCTGAACGCCGCGGCAGCCATCCCCGAGCGATTCCCGGAGCGGCAGTAGAAGACGACGGCCTGGTCCCTCGGGAGCGACTCGGCGGTGCCCGTGAGGTCGTTCATCTCGATGTTGCGAGCGCCCGCGACGTGTCCCGCCTCGAACTCGTAGTCGCGGCGGACGTCGATCACCAGAGCGCCGGACTCGGCGAGCTCGGAGGCGCGCTGGGGCGTGATCTCGGTCGCGGTCGCGGTCTTATCGGCCACCGCCTCAGCTTAAGGCCTGCGAGCTTCGCCACGCGCCTTTGCGGCGCCGCCGGCGCCGTCCCCCATATCCTTCTGCACCCTCCACACCCCGCCACCCACCGAAGGGAGATCCTCAGATGCCGGAAGCCGTGATCGTCGACGCCGTTCGCACGCCCATCGGCCGTGCGTTCAAGGGCAGCCTGGCCCAGCAGCGCCCCGATGAGATGGGCGCATTCATCGTCGACAGTCTGCTCGAGCGCAACCCCGACGTGAGCCCGGACATGGTCGAGGACCTCTTCTGCGGCTGCGGCATGCCCCAGGGGCTTCAGGCCTTCAACATCGGCCGCATCATCTCGCTCCTCTCCGAGCGGCTGCCGGAGTCGGTGAACGGGGTCACGGTCTCCCGCTACTGCTCGTCGAGCCTCGACGCGATTCGCCACGCGGGCAATGCGATTAAGGCCGGTGAGGGCGACGCATACATCGCGGCCGGGGTCGAGTGGGTGAGCCGCTACAACGAGCGCACCGAGCCGGCGGGCGCCGCCGACCAGAACCCCAAGCTCCAGGGCAAGGACGGCACCCCGAACGCCTACATCGAGATGGGGCTGACGGCGGTGAACGTCGCCCAGCGCTACGAGGTCAGCCGTCCGGAGATGGACAAGTACGCGCAGCGCTCCCAGGAGCTCGCCGTGGGCTCACAGGAGTCCGGGTTCTTCGACCGGGAGATCGTCCCGGTGACGCTCGAGGACGGCACCGAGGTGGCCAAAGACGACGGCCCCCGCGCCAGCTCGACGCTCGAGAAGCTCTCCGAGCTGCCCGAGGCCTTCGGCGGCGGCGGCGTGACGGCCGGCAACTCCTGCCCGCTCAACGACGGTGCGGCGGCGGTGCTGATCATGTCCGACACCAAGGCCTCCGAGCTCGGCCTGGAGCCGCGCGCCCGGATCGTGACCGCTGCGACGTACGGGAACGAGCCCGAGTACATGGGCGTCGCGCCCATCGGGGCGATCAAGAAGGTGCTCGATCGCGCCGGCATGAAGATCGACGACGTCGACGTCGTCGAGCTGAACGAGGCGTTCGCCGCCCAGGTCATCCCGATCATGGCCGAATGCGACATCCCGCTCGAGAAGCTGAACACGCACGGTGGCGCGATCGCGCTGGGCCACCCGTTCGGCATGACCGGGGCGCGCATCATGACCACGCTCCTGAACGTCATGGAGGGCGACGACCATCAGGTCGGGCTCGAGACCATGTGCGTGGCCGGCGGCCAGGGCAAGGCGATGATCGTCGAGCGCCTGAACTAGAGGCTAGGCGCGCGGCTCGAGCGCAGCAAAGGCCTCGCGCAACCGGGCGCTGAGGCTCTCGGGGCTCCGAGCCCAATACAGCGGCCCGGCACCGTCGCTGAGGAGCGCCTTCGTGAGGGCGACACCGCGAGCGTCCACCGGATCGGGGTCCGCGAGGCGCCGCGCGAGTCGCTCGAGCTCAGGGCGCGCCTCTTTGACGCGCGACGACGCCCCGGTCATCCGGGTGCGGAGCGCGCCGTCCCCGCAGCTGTCCGCGGCGATCTGGCGCAATGACGCTGCCAGCTCGCGCCGGTCCGCCGCCCCGACGAGCTTGCGAGTGATCCGGTCGCGCAGCCGTTCAAGGGGCTGCGTCCGCATCGTGTCCTTGGATTGGCTGGTGACGGTCATGTCTTGGCTCAACCAAAGAATGCCGCAGTCGTCCGGGCGAACGCCGCGGACAGCCGGCTGCGGCGTCGCGGCCGCGGGGCCTCCGCGCGCCGCGGCTGGGGCGAGGGCCGCTGCCAGGCGTCCTTCGTCCGCCTCGCGATCTCGCGGTCTCGCTCCTCCATCACGGCGATCATGAGTGCGGGATGCATACTGGCCACCTCCTTGTCGGTGCTAACCTGTAAAGCACATTAGCTGGTTACAACACTAGCAAACTTGGTTTGATGGTGTCGCCCGGCAAGAGGGAATTGGTGGTGTCGAGAACATGACGACTGAGACCGTTGAGACCAGAGCCTCGGACGACATCGAGCTCGTCAGCTCGTTCGTCAACACGCTCGAGAAGAACACGACACGACCGGACGAGGAGAGCCTCGATTCGCCCGAGGCGCTCGGCTCGTGGATGGACGCGCAGGGGATCCCGGCCGGAGACCGCCTGGGCCCGAAGGACCTCGAGCGGGCGATCGAGTTCCGGGAGGCCATGCGGCTCCTGCTGCTGTCGAACAACGGGGCCGACCTCGACGCCGGTGTGCTGCGCCGGCTGCGCACCGCCGCCGACGCCGGACTCATCCGGGTCGAGATCGAGGACGACGGCCAGGCGTATCCGCGTCCCGCGGAGGTGGGCGTGTCAGCGCTGATCGCGAGGCTGCTGGCGGCGGTGGCGGACATCCAATGCGCCGGCACCTGGGAGCGTCTCAAGGCCTGCGCCGCCGATGACTGCCAGTGGGCCTTCTACGACACCTCGCGCAATCGGTCCCGCACCTGGTGCTCGATGGAGGTCTGCGGCAACCGGGCCAAGACCCGTGCCTACAGAGCCAGGCTCTCGGACGGCTAGCCGTTCCACCGAGCGGTGTTCGTTGGGCTCCGGGATGGTTGAATCCATCAAAGGTCTAGCCGGTGGAGTATCGTTGTTGTGTGACGACTGCAACGACCAAGAACGGAGCTCGCGGGGCAAAGGACGCAGGCAGTGAATCCTGGTCCCTGCTGCAGGAGCTCGTGCTCTCGCAGCGCCCCCGGTGGATCGCCGTGATCAAGGAGTACGACCTGATCCCGCCGCACTGGATCGCCCTGCAGGCCCTCGACGAGCCGAAGCCGATGGGCGAGCTCGCGAAGGCGCTGTCGTGCGACAACTCCAACGTCACCTGGATCACCGACCGCCTCGAGGAGCGCGACCTGGTGACCCGCACCCCCGCCCCGCACGACCGCCGGGTGCGGCTCCTGGTCCTAACCAAGAAGGGACGGGCGCTCCGCGAGGAGATCAGCCAGCGGCTCGCCGAGCCGCCACGTCCGATCGCCGATCTCTCGCGTGAGGATCAGCGCGCGCTTCGGGACATTCTTCGCCGCGCGGTCGAGCTGATCGAGACGCCCGCGTAGTCCTCAGTCCTCGAAGAGCGCGTAGCCGTAGCTGCCGCGCTTGTAGGCGAGCTTCGCGATCGCCGACATCCGCTCGTCGTCGTTCTCCGACATCTGCTTCAGGCGGGCGCTGACCCTGCCGGCGGCGCGCGTGCAGAACGTCTCCGCGATGTAGCGCTCCTGGCCTGAGGGCTCCACCCCCTGGTCGTCAAAGATCTGCGTCACCCGCGAGAGCACCGCGATCTGCGCGTAGATGTCGGCGACGGAGTCGGCGAGCCGCTTCTGGGCGAACTGGCGCTCGACGATCTTGCCCTTGTGCTCGCGAAGCAGCGACTCGGTCACGCCGCGGAGCTCCTTCACCTGGTCGGACACCGAGTCAGCCAGGTCGGAGAGCTCCCCATGCGCCGCGGTGATGCGGTCCGGGCGGACCTCCTGCTGGATCCGGCCGCTGACGTAGTCGACGAGCACGCCGATCGAGCCGATCGGATCGCCGAGCCCGACCTCGCCGAGCTCCGACAGCCGTTCCCCAACGGGCTTCATCCCCGACAAGGCGATGAAGTCCCGCATCACGTCGTTGGCGCCCTCGAAGATCGGGAAGATGCGGATGTCGCGGAGGATCTGCTCGTAGGGTTCGTCGCGCATGTAACCGGCGCCGCCCTTGAGCTGCAGCACGCGGTTGGCCGCGTACCAGAGGAACTCGGTCCCCGCGACCTTGCAGAGGGCCGACTCGAGCGAGTAGTCCGCGACCCCCGCGTCGACCAGCCCGCACGTCAGGTAGCACATGGACTCCAGCCCGAAGAGGTAGGAGACCATCCAGCCGATCTTGTCCTGCACGAGCTCGAAGTCGGCCAGCGGATGGCCGAACTGCCTTCGGTCCTTGACGTGCGCGATAGCGCGGTCGAGCAGGCCCTTGGTCGCTCCCACCGAGCCCGTCCCGAGGCCGATGCGGCCGTTGTTCAGGATCTGCATCGCGATCCGGAAGCCGTCGCCGGGCTCGCCGAGAACGTTCTCAGGCGGCACCCGGACGTCCTTGAAGTACAGGCGGCGCAGGTCGTTGGCGCGGAGCCCCATGGTGTCGAACCGCTCGCCGACCTCGAAGCCCTTCATCTTGCGCTCGAGGATCAGCGCGATGTGCCTGTCCTTGCCGTCGACCTCACAGCGCGCGAACGTGGTGAAGACCGAGCCGGTGCCGCCGTTGCCGATGTAGCGCTTCTCGCCGTTCAGGACCCAGGAGCCGTCCGGCTGCTGGACCGCCCGGCTCTCGATGTTGTAGGCGTCTGATCCCGCGTTCGGCTCGGTGAGCGCGAAGCCGGCGAGCTTGCGGCCCGTCGCGAGGTCGGGGAGGAACCGCTCCTTCTGCTCCTCGGTGCCGAACATGTGGATGCCCTTGAAGCCGATCGACTGGTGCACGCCCATGACGACCGACAGGGTCGCGTCGATCTGGGCGAAGGTCTCGAACACCCGCGCGTAGCCGGTCTGGGAGAGGCCCTGGCCGCCGTAGCGCTCCGGGACGTACAGGCCGCATAGGCCCGCGTCACCGAGCTCGCGCACCAGCCGGTCGCCGATCCAGCGCTTCTCCTCGAGCTCGCGCGGGTCGATGCGCTCGCCGATCTCGCGCGCCGCGTTGATCAGCCCACGGACGCGGTCCTGCTCGGCCTCGTCGGTTCGCGGCCACGGGAACACCATCTCCTCGTGGATCTCCCCGCAGAAGAGGGACTTGGCAAACGACGACGCGGGCTGCTCGGAGCGCTCGTCCTCCGCGCGCGCTGTCGTCGCTGCCTCCATCAGTCCTCGAAACTACTTCCCCGGGCGCGTTCCCGCTACTTCGACCTGTCTCTTCGCGACAATTCGCGCATGGAGTCAGGGCCGATTCGCCCACGCACCCCCAACTCCGCGCGCCGGCGGCCCCGCCCGGCCGCCTACAGGCGCCGCCGGTTCGCGGCCCTGGTGCTGATCGCAGCGGTCGCTCTGGTGGGCGGGATCCTCGTGGGGCAGGGTGGCGGCGGCAAGTCGCTGAGCCCCCAGGAGGTCGTCCGCATCCAGCAGGAGGCCCAGCCGGTCCACTTCACCGTCTCCGCCAGCGGCGACCTCCTCATCCACTCGCCGCTCTGGGAGCGAGCCCTGGCGCTCGGCGGGGGGAACCACTACAACTTCGCGCCCGAGCTCGCGGAGCTCAAGCCCTACGTGGCCGACGCCTCACTGGGTATCTGCCACGTGGAGACGCCGATGACGCCGGCGCCGCCCACGAGCTACCCGATCTTCAATACGCCGCCCGCGCTCGCGCAGGGGATCAAAGCCACGGGCTGGGACGTGTGCGACACGGCCTCCAACCACTCCCTCGACCAGGGGCAGTCCGGAATCGACGACACGGGCAAGGCAATGGACAGCAACGGGATCGCGTACACGGGCTCCTTCCCGTCCTCCAAGGCCCAGCAGCACGACGTCGTGCTGAAGGACGTGCACGGCGTGAAGGTCGCCTTCCTCGCCTACACGACGGACACGAACGGAATCCCCCTGCCGCATCCCTGGTCGGTGAACATCGCGAGCCCCAAGCGGATTCTCGACGACGCCCGCAAGGCGCACGAGGAGGGCGCGCAGGCGGTGATCGTGAACATCCACTGGGGCGGCGAGATCCTGCCGGAGTACCAGCAGACCCCCAGCCCCGGCCAGCTCAAAATGGTCAAGGAGCTGACCAAGTCACCGCTGATCACGGCCATCGTCGGCCAGGGCCCTCATGCCGTGCAGCCGATCGAGCGGATCAACGACAAGTTCGTCGTCTTCAGCGAGGGCAACCTGATCTCGAACCAGAGCCCGGCGGCGGGCCTGCCTGCGGAGACCCAGGACGGGATGGTCGTGCTGCTGCACTGCGTCGAACAGCGGGGCAAGACGCGCGTCACGAACGTCCAATACGTGCCGGTCTTCGTGAGCCAGCCCGACTACACGGTGCTTCCGGTCGGCTCGGGCCTGAAGAAGGGGAAGGGCGACGCGACGCTCCTGCGCGAGTCCTATGCGCGCACGGTCGGCGTGGTCGGCAAGAGCAAGCGCATCGAGCCGGTCCCGGAGAAGCTCCCGAAGGGCTAGAGGAACCCGTCGGCCTCGTCGGCGATCAGGCGTGCGAGGGCGAGCGACGACGTGGCGGCGGGCGAGGGGGCATTGCGTACGTGCACCGCTCGCTCCGTGCGGTGGACCACGAAGTCGTCGACGAGCGAGCCGTCGCGCGCGAGCGCCTGGGCGCGGATGCCGGCCGGGCCGGGAACCACGTCACTCGCCTGGAGCTCCGGCACGAAGCGCCGCAGGTCCTCGACGAACGCACGGCGGCTGGCCGCGTTGTGCGCCTCACGCCACGCCATGCGGCGAAAGCGCCCGGCGAGCCGCCACGATCCGGGCCACGCCAGTGTCTGGGCGAGGTCCCGCGGGCGCACTCGCGTCAGCCGGTACGCGTCGCGGGCCCCGACCATGAGTGCCGACGGCCCGAGGAGCACCTCGCCGTCGATCCTGCGCGTCAGGTGCATACCCAGGAAGGGCAGGTCCGGGTCCGGTACGGGATAGATGTTCGCCCGCACGAGATCGCGCCGCTCCGGCCGCAGGCGGAGGTACGCCCCCCGGAACGGGACGATGCGCGGCTCCGCCGGTGCGCCGCAGGCGACCGCGAGGCGGTCCGACCACGCCCCCGCGCATGTCACCACGGCGCGTGCGCGCGTCGTTCCGAAGGCGTGCCGGACCGAGATCGCGCCCCCCGCGGGCTCGAGTGCGCCGACGGGGCAGCCGGTCGCGACGCTGCCGCCACTTCCGGCGAGATCGCGGCCGAAGGAGGCCGCCACCTCGGCGAAGTCGACGACGCCGGTCGCGGGCGAGTGGAGGGCCGAGACGCCGGTCCCGTGTGGCTCGATCTCCCGGATCTCGGCTGCCTCGATGCGGCGCAGGCCGGGGACCTCGTTCTCGTGCCCACGGCGCTCGAGCTCCGCCAGGGCGTCGAGCTCCTCGGCCGCGGTCGCCACGATCAGCTTGCCGGAGCGCTCGGCGCGGATCCCTCGCTCCTCGCAGTAGCTGTAGAGCTCCCTCGCGCCCGCGACGCAGAGGCGGGCCTTCAGCGACCCGGGCCGGTAGTAGATCCCCGCGTGGATGACGCCGCTCGTCCGGCCGGTCTGATGGGCCGCGATCGAGCCCTCGCGCTCGAGGACCGCGATCCGGATGCCGTCGTGCCGGAGCGCGAGCTCGCGGGCGGTCGCCAGCCCGACGATGCCGGCGCCGACGACGACCACGTCGCACTCGCTCGGGGGCTGACGCGAGTCGGCCATGGGCCGATCGTAGGCGAGCAATACGATGAAACCGGTAAACGGCACACGCCAGTGCCGGCGCCGTACGGCGCCGGCCCGTCACCTCTGATGGCCCTTCCCCTGAAGCCCCCGGTCAAGCCGCAGCTCGCTCTCTCGCGAAAGCAGCTGCCCGAGGGGGATGGGTGGGCGTATGAGCCGAAATACGACGGCTTCCGGGCGGTGGTCTTCTCCGATGGCGACGACGTCTTCGTCCAGTCGCGCAATGGGAGGCCGCTGTCGCGCTACTTCCCCGAGCTCAGGTTCGGCGGCGGGCGTTACGTGCTGGACGGCGAGCTCGTGATCCTTGGCGCGGACGGGGTGGAGGCGTTCGACGCGATTCAGAACCGGATCCACCCGGCCGAGTCGCGGGTCAACATGCTGGCCGAGGAGACGCCGGCCCGGTTTCGCGCCTTCGACGTCCTCGCCGAGGGCAGGCGCAAGCTGCTCTCCGAGCCATTCGAGGCGCGGCGGGCGGCGCTCCAGGCCCTGATCGAGGGCCTGGACGACCCGGGATCGATCGAGCTGACGCCGCTGGTCACGGACGCGGACGAGGCCCGGCCCCTCCTGGACTCGGGAGAGGGCGTGATCGCCAAGGAGCTCTCCGCCCCCTACCGCCCCGGAGAGCGCAAGGGGATGGTGAAGATCAAGCGCCTTCGGACTCTGGACTGCGTTGTGGTCGGGTGGCGGCCTGGCAAGGAGGAGGGCACGGTGGGCTCATTGATCCTCGGGCTCTACGACGACGGCGACCTGAGGGTCGTGGGCCACACCTCGAGCTTCAAGGCGAAGGAGAAGCGCGAGCTTCGGGACAAGCTGGCGCCGTACGAGACCGGCGAGCGCGGCTCGGCGGACCCGAGCCGCTGGGCGGCCGACCGCGAACTCGAGTGGGTGTCGCTGCGGCCGGAGCTGGTCGTGGAGGTGAGCTTCGACCATGTGAGCGGCGGGCGCATCCGCCACGGAGCGAAGCTCCTGCGCTGGCGCGACGACAAGAACCCGCGCGAGTGCACATTCGACCAGTTGGCTTGACAAGTCCCGCAGGTGAGGGAAACTGGGGGCGAAGTGCGAAGCCGATCAGGGGGATGAGGGAATGACCGACGTATCCGGAGGAGCTTGGAGGCGAATCGCGGCGCTCGCGCTGGCGGGTTTGCTGGCCGCGGCGGGCCTGTGGCTGGCTGTTGGAGCGGGTGCGAAGGGCGGAACGAGCGCCCGCGATGCGGCGTACCCGCAACCGGGGGACTACTACAAGACGACGATCGACGACGTCGCGTTCGGCAAGATCGCCTCGACGCAGTCGAACAAGGTGCGCTTCAAGTTCCACAGCAAGGGGAGCTACTACGGAGACCCAGACACGAATCCGTCCTTGAAGCACCGCTGCAAGCTCGACGACGCTTCCTTTAAGAACTGCGAGTCCCCCAAGAAGTACAAGCATCTGCACAAGGGCAAGCACAGGTTCAAGGTCAAGCTGATCTACAAGTACGGCAACGCGAAGCCGATGGATGTGTCCCATCCCGCGAAGTACAGCTGGAAGGTCAAGTAGACCCGGGCCGCGCTGAGCCGGCACGCTCGCTGGCGTTCTCGGCCCCTCTGTCGCGCGGAACCGAGCTCGCGCTGCTCGGCGCGCTGGCCCTGCCGGTCGTCGTTGCGCTGATCGCGCACGGCGGCTTCTTTCCGCGCGGGCAGACGGCCTTCGCTCTGGCCGCAGCGGGTGGGTTCGTGGTCGTGTTGTCCCTGGGGGGCTGGTCCGCGACGGCCCTGCGAAGCCCGGCCGTTCTCGCGCTGGCCGGGCTCGCCGTGCTGTCGGCGTTGAGCGCGGCCTGGACGATCGCCTCGGTCGACGACGCGCTCAGATGGGGGGCGGTGATCGGAGGTCTGGCGCTGATCGCCGTCGGAGCATCGATCGTCAGCGCCCGGGTCGGGCCCGTCCCAATCGCCGCCGTGATCGCGCTGCTCGCCGCCGCGGCCGGGCTGGTGGGCCTCTACGGGGCCGGGGCGAGAGTCGAGCCTCTCGCCCAGAGGCTCGGCGGCCAGTGGAGCCCCGGCGGGCCGCTCGAGTACTCGCCCGCCCTCGCGCTGATGCAGGTGTCGGCGCTACCCGCCCTGTGGTGGGCCATGGCCCGCGCACGCGATCCCCGCGTCGCGTCGCTGGCCGCGGGCGGCGCGGCGGTCGCCGGGTCGATCCTGGCCCTGGCGGGCTCCCGAGTGGAGCTTGCGATCGCGCTCTGCGTGGTCGCCGCGTGTGTCCTCGGCGCGGGGCTCGTCGGCGCGCGCCGAAGCACGATCCTGGCCGCGGCGGCGCTCACGGCGGCCGCGGGCGGCGTCGCCGATGCCATCGCGGGGAGCTATGTCGCGCCGTACGTGACCGGAGGCGACGCTCCGAGGCTGATCGGGCTCGCGGCAGTCGTCGCCGGCGCGGGTGGGCTCTGGCTCGGCCAGCGGCGAACGCTTCGTCTGGCCACATCCGGGGTCCGAGCCACCCGCGCGCTCGCGGTCGTTGCCGTCGCCGTGCCGCTCGCGGGTGGCCTGGTCGCCGCGGCGGCCACGCCGGACTCCGGCCCCCAGGCCGAGCCGGTCTCCGGCTTTGCCCACGGGAGGACCGGACTGTGGCGTGCCGCCATCGACACCGCGGAGGATCGCCCGCTCGCGGGCTCGGGAGCGGTGTCGTTCGGCACGGCGTCGCTTCGCTATCAGGAGCCGCCGCCGGTTCGCTTCGCGCACAACCTTCCGCTGGAGAGCTGGGCCGAGCTCGGTGCAGCTGGCGCCCTCCTGGCGCTCACGCTCTACGCGGGGTCGGTCGGCCTCGTCTGGTCGCGGCGCCGGGCGAGTGCGGCCTGGCTCCTCGGGCCCGCCGTTCTCGCGTTCCTCGTCGCCAACCTGTTCGACTGGCCGTGGCACGTGCCCGCCTCGGGTGCCGTGTTCGCGATCGCGCTCGGGGCGCTCGCGGGCTTGCCGCGCGGCGCTACGGCTGTCCCGCCTAGAGATTCCTGACGAAGCGGGCGATCTGGCGGTCGTGCTCGTACCCGGCGGCGCGCCACAGCTCGATGGCGGCATCGTCCTCGCCGCCGACGAGCGCGGTGACCCGGCGCGCGCCGCGTTCCCGCAGATGGCCCTCGCCCGCGCGGACGAGCGCAAGGCCCACTCCGGAGCGGCGTTCATCGACAGCGACGGCGAGGCGGTACATGTTGCCCCGCCACCCGTCCCAGGATGCGACCAGCGTTCCGACCAGGCGCCGGTCCCTCTCTGCGACTAGAAGCGATGAAGGGTCGTTGTCGATGAGGCGCCCGAGCGACGCGGCGTCGTCTGGTGTCTTCGCGTACGCGCTGCGGGTGTCGGCCCAGAGGCCCAGGACCGCCTCGAGCTCCTCGCGGCGAACGGGCCGGATGATCAGGTCGGAAGGGGGCGAGCTCAGGTCAGCATTCTTATCCACCCGAGGCGGCAAAACCCATCCCGCAGGGGCCGAATAGCATCGTGGCCGTGGAGCTCGAGACCATGACCTACACCCGCGATGGGCGGTTGGCGCGGATCACGCTGGACCGGCCCGACCGGGGAAACGGCATCACGCTCGAGATGCCGCGCGAGTTGTCAGCGTGCGTCGAGCGCGCCAACCTGGACCCGGAGGTGCACGCGATCGCGCTGGCCGGCAACGGAAGCGGGTTCTGCGGCGGCTACGACCTCGCCCAATTTGCAGAAGGGACAGATGATCGGCGCAGTGGCTCGGACCCGGACGCGCCCGGACGCGAAGCGGAGGACGCGGCCGGCATTGGTTCTTCTCCTGTTGATCCCGCCGTGATGGCGGCCAACCACGACCCCGAGGGCACGTGGGACCCGGTTGTCGACTTCCAGATGATGTGGCGGAACGTGCGGGGCTTCATGAGCCTGTTCCACTCGGAGAAGCCGGTGCTCTGCAAGGTCCACGGCTTCTGCGTCGCGGGCGGGACCGACATGGCACTCTGCTCCGACCTGCTGGTGACCGCCGACGACGCCCGCATCGGCTATCCGCCGGCGCGGGTCTGGGGTGTTCCGACCACCGCTCTTTGGGCCTGGCGCATCGGGCCCGCGCGCGCCAAGCGCCTGCTCCTGACCGGCGACTCGATCACGGGCGCCGAGGCGTTGGAGTGGGGGCTGGCGAGCGAGTCCGCGCCCGCGACCGAGCTCGACGATCGCTTCGAGGCGTTGCTCGAGCGGGTGGCTCGCCTGCCGGTGAATCAGCTCGTGATGCACAAGCTGCTCGTCAACCAGGCGGCCTACGCGCAGGGCCTTCACGCGACCCAAGTCCTGGGCACGTTCTTCGACGGCACCGCACGGCACACGCCCGAGGGCTACGGCTTCACGAGGCGGGCCGCGGAGGCCGGCTGGCGCGCGGCCGTTCGCGAGCGCGACGAGCCCTTCGGCGACTCGGCGTTCAGCTGATAGGCGCCGGTACGCTCCCCGCCGCGATGGCAACCTCCAATCCCGAGATCACGCCCGAGAACATTCAGGAGCGGATCGCCGGCAGCTTCCCGGCCGACATGGGCGTCGAGCCCCTGGAGCTGACCGACGAGCGCTGCCGCGGGCGGATCATCGTCGACGACCGGCATCTTCACCCGGGGCGGCTGGTCCACGGTGGGGCGTGGGTGGCGCTCGCAGACTCGGTGGCGGCCTGGCAGACCTTCCGCCACCTGCCGCCCGGCTACGACTTCACGACGATCGAGATGAAGCTGAACGTGCTCGCCGGAGGGCGGCCCGGCGACGAGCTGATCGCCACCGCCGAGCACCTGCACGCGGGCCGCACCACGCACGTCGTCGAGGCGCGGGTCCATCGCGGCGACCGCCTGGTCGCGACCCAGCTGGTGCTGGCGCCGCGTGGTGATTGAAGGCGGCGATCTTGTCGCCGCAGCAGCAGGTGCTGTCAGGCGGCGAAGCCGCCGCTCTTGTCCAGGGACGTAGGGGTCTAGTCGCCGATCGAGCAGTCGTCGTCGAGGTCGGAGAGCCGCCCGAGCAGCGCGCTCAGCGACTCGATCTCCTCCTCGCTGAGGCGCTCACCCATTAGCCGTTCGACCTCGGCGAGATGGGCCGGTGAGCATTCGCGGAGCTTTTTCATGCCGGCGTCGGTGAGCACGGCGTAGGTCACGCGCGCGTCCTTCGCGCAGGAACCCTTTTTGACCAGTCCTGTCGTCTCGAGTCGGTCGAGCATCCTCGTGATGCCCGACGGCGAGATCCGCACCTCCCGCGAGAGGTCGATCCGTCGCATCGCGTGATCGTCCTGGCGTGAGAGCAGGAACAGCACCTCGTACTCGCTCATCGCGAGCCCGTACTGCTCCTCGAGCAGGGTGCCCAGCCGGCGGGTGAGCGTGGCATGCGCCCCCATGAGATGGCCGAATGCCTCCGTCGACTTTAGAGATGTTTTTGTGGTCAACTGTTGCATGATCAAGTATCTGCTATAGTTTTTGTTTGACGAGTCAAGTATAGCCACTCAACAGGAGGCACTTTCAATGGCAACGGTAACTGAGAAAACGGCGATTCCCACCGGCATCTGGAAGTCGGATCCGGTGCATTCGACGGTGGGGTTCTCCGTCAAGCACATGGTGGTGGCCACGTTCCGCGGCTCCTTCACCGATTTCGGCGTGACGCTCGACAACTCCGGCGGTGAGCCGGTCCTGTATGGCGCCGTACGCGTCGACAGCGTGGACGTTCGCGATGAGAAGCTGAACGGACATCTGCTCTCGCCGGACTTCTTCGACGTCGAGAAGGCGCCCGAGATCCGGTTCACCTCCACCGACATCCGGACCGAGGGAGACGAGCTGGTCGTCGACGGCGAGCTCGAGATCAAGGGCACCAGCCGGCCCGTCGTGGCCCGCGGCACGATCGTGGGGCCGGTCGAGAACATCGCCGGCAACGAGGGCGTCGGAATCGATCTCTCCACCAGCGTGGACCGCCGAGAGTACGGCCTGAACTGGAACGCTCCGCTGCCCAAGGGCGGCTTTGCGGTCGAGAACGAGGTCACGCTCCACGTTCACCTCGAGCTCGCGAAGGAGGAGTAGTCATGCGGGTGCTGGGAATCTCCGGAAGCCTGCGGTCCGGCTCCCACAACACCAATCTCCTCAGGGTGGCGGCACAGGTCGTGTCGCCACCCCACGAGCTGGAGATCTTCAACGGACTCAGGGACATCCCGCCGTACGACGCCGACGAGGACACGGATCCGGCGCCTGAGGCCGTGCAGCGCCTGCGGGATGCGATCGCGGAGGCCGACGCCGTCCTGATCGCGACCCCCGAGTACAACTCGTCGCTCCCCGGCCAGCTCAAGAACGCGTTCGACTGGGCCTCGCGCCCGTTCCCCGGAAACGCGCTTCGCAACAAGCCGGTCGCCGTGATCGGCGCGAGCACGGGCATGTTCGGTGCCGTCTGGGCTCAAGCCGAGGCCCGCAAGGTCCTGGGGGCCACCGGGGCACGCGTCGTCGACGTGGAGCTCCCGGTTCCGCACGCCGAGGCCGCGTTCGCCGGCGACCGCCTCGCCGACGCCGAGGTCCACGAGAACCTCGCCGGAATCGTCAACGAGCTGATCGCTGCGGCCGAGGCCCGGCCCGAGCCCGCCGAGCTCTCCGCGGCTGCCTAGACGCGAGTCGCTGGTCCCCGCTCAGGGGACCCGGTGCACTTCGAACATGTTCGTGCCGAGCTCCTGCTGCGGGAGGCCAGCCGTGATGCCGATCAGGTCGCCGCTCTCGGCGACGCCCGCGTCCTTCGCCAGCTGCGCGCAATCGGAGAGCAGCGCGCGCAGGCTGGTCCAGTCCTCGGCGAGCATGCACCCCACGCCGAACAGGAGCTGGAGCCGGCGGACAGTCTCGATCCGAGGCGAGACGGCCAGCACGGGCACCCGCGGGCGATGCGATGAGACGAGACGCGCGGTCCGCCCACTCCGCGTCGGGACCACGAGGGCGGTCAGGCCCAGGGTGTAGGTCGAGCCGACCGCGGCCCGGGCCACCGAGCTGGCGACGTCGCTCGAGTCGCCGGTCGCCCGGTTGAAGACCCAGTCCCCGTAGGGGAGGTCGGGCTCGGCCTCGCGCGCGATCCGGTCCATGACGCGCACGGCTTCGACCGGGTATTCGCCCACCGCCGTCTCCTCCGAAAGCATGACGGCGTCGGTGCCCTGGAAGATGGCCGCGCTGACGTCCGAGACCTCGGCGCGGGTCGGCCGGGGGGAGGAGACCATCGAGGCGAGCATCTGAGTGGCGGTGATCGACGGCCTCGAGTGGCGCCCGGCCAGTTCAAGCAGGCGTCGCTGGACCGTCGGGACGCGCTCAATCGGGATCTCGATGCCCAGGTCGCCGCGCGCCACCATGATCCCTCCGAACGCAGCGCGGATGATCGCCTCGGCGTTCTCGGCCGCCTGCGGTTTCTCGATCTTCGCGATCAGCGGGATGTCCGCGCCGGCCACTCTGACACGCCGCTCCACCGGCAGCAGGTCCTCCGCCCGCCGCACGAACGAGACGGCGAGCAGGTCGACCGCCTCCTTCACCGCGAAGTCGACCCAGTCCAGGTCCGTGCGGCTCGCCGCCGGCAGCGGCACGTCGGTCCCCGGCACGTTCAGACCCTGGTGCGAGGCGACCGGGCCCCCGACCTCGACCTCGCACGCGACCTGGCCCGGCGAGGTGCGCAGGGCGCGCAGGCGAACCCTGCCGTCCGCGAGATAGATCTCCTCACCCTCGTGGACCGCCGAGGGAAGGCCGTCCCACGACACGGGCAGGTGGTCGGCGGCTCCCACCACCTCGCCGGTCGTGAGGATGACCTCTGAGCCCTTGTGGAGCTCAACGACACCGCCCTCGACCTCGTCGAGGCGGAGCTTTGGGCCAGGCAGGTCGCCGAGGACCCCCACCTGACGACCGGCCAGCTCGGACGCCCGGCGAGCCATCTCGATGTTCTCCGCGTGCTCGTCGCGGGTTCCGTGCGAGAAGTTGAGCCGCAGCACGTCCGCCCCGGCCGTGATCAGCTCCGCCATCGTGTCCACCGAGCGCGTGGCCGGTCCGATCGTGGCGACGATCTTCGTTCGCCGCCCGAGGTGCATGGCCGACGGCAGGCCGCCTGCTCCGGATTCCCCGGTCATGTTTCGACCTCGGGCTCGGCCGGGACGGGGGCCTCGAGCATCTGGATGTATGGCAGTCGCCAGGCGAGCGCGGCGACCACCAATCCCGCCGCTGTACACAGGAGGCAGAGGAACCATTGGCCGGCCGAGAGCAGCTGGAGGTCGAAGAAGGAGCGAACCGGGGCCGCCGCGAGGATCAGGGCATAGAGGGCTCCGAGGCCGGCGACCATGGCGAGCATGTAACTCTGAATGGTGATGTGCTCGCGGCCCGGGCCGCGTTCCAACAGCAGGATGAAGCACAGGCCGAGCACGATCAGCGTCGTGGTCGCCGCCGTTCGTCCCTCATCCAGGGTCCCTCCGACGCGGACGAGGAAGTAGCAGAGCAGGGAGCCCAGGGCTATCCCGGCTCCGGCGGGCACGGCGAAGGCCGCGAGGGCCCGGAGGAGGCGGCCCCGATACAGGGGGCCCTCGCTCGGCGCGAGTGCGAGCACGAAGGAGGGGATGCCGATGGTCAGCAGGGCCGCGACGGTGAGCTGGCGGGGCAGGAAGGGGAACGTGAACCCGAAGATCGCCGTGATCAGGATCAGGATCGCGGCGTAGATCGTCTTGGTTGCGTACAGGCGGCCGAGGCGGTGGATGTTGCGCGCGATCCGGCGACCCTCGCCGACGGCGCGCGGGAGCATCGAGAACTGGTCCTTGAGCAGGACGATGTCGGCGATGCCCTTGGTGACCTGGCTGCCGGATCCCATCGCCACGGCGAGCCGGGCCTGCTTGAGCGCGGGGACGTCGTTGACGCCGTCGCCGATCATCCCCGTGAAGCGGCCCTGCTCTGCGAGGGCGCCGACAAGGGCCTTCTTCTGGTCCGGGGTGATGCGGCAGAAGATCGTGTTGTTCACGGCGGCGGCGGCGAGGCCCTCGTTGTCGGCGGGGAGCTCGGGCCCCTCGATGACCCCGGCGTCCAAGGGGACGCCGACCGCGTGCGCGACCGCGGTCACGGTCTGGCGGGCGTCGCCCGAGATCAGCTTGAGGTCCACGTCCTGCTCGCGCAGGAACTCGATCGTCTCGGCGGCATCGGAGCGCAGCTGCTCCTCGAGCACGATCAGCGCGCGGGGCTCCAGCGGCGGCGGCGGCTGGCTGCCCGGATCGCTCGGAAGCGGCCCGCGGGCCTCGGCGAAGGCGACGACGCGCCGGCCCGCGGCGGTGTGCTGCTCGAGCGTCCGCTGGAGCGAGGGCGATAGCTGCAGGGCGCCGGTGGAAGCGAGGACGTCCGGCGCGCCCAGCACGTAGCTGGCGCGGGCCCCGCGCCCGTCGAGCGTCAGCCCGCTCCACTTCCACACCGACGAGAACGGGACCTCCGCAAGGACCCGCTCCGGCTTGCCGGGATAGCGCTCGGCGATCGTCTCCAGCGTGCGGTTCCGCTCGCCGGCCGAGTGCGCGAACCGCGCGAGGGCGTCGTGCGCGACCTTGGGCTGCGTCTGGTCGGCGACCTCCACCGAAACCAGGCTGAGCGTGCCGTCGGTGAGCGTGCCGGTCTTGTCGACGCACACGGTGTCGACGGCGGCGAGCGCCTCGGTGGCGGCCATCTGCTGGACGAGGGTGTTCATCCGCGCCAACCGGACCGCGGCGACCGCCAGCGTGACGCTCATCAACAGCACGAGGCCCTCCGGGATCAGCGTGACGAGGCCGGCGGTGGCGGTTTGGGCCGCCTGGTCGATCGGGACGCTGCGGATCGCGAGCGCCAGGAGCAGCAGGACGGCGAGCGGGATCATCAGGATGGTGGTGGCCCGGAGCACGCTGTTCACCTCGACCTGGAGCGGCGAGAGTGGGTGGCGGAATGCGCGCGCTTCGCCGGCGACCTTGGCGGCGTGGCTCTGGTCGCGCACGGCGTCGAGCTCGTAGTAGCCGGAGCCGGCGATGCAGAACGCCCCCGAGAGCAGGCGGTCGCCCTCGCCCTTCCGAACGCCGTCGGACTCACCGGTGAGAATCGACTCGTCCATCGTCAGGCCGCGCGAGGAGCGGACGATGCCGTCCGCGACGAGCTGGTCGCCGGGCTCGACTCGCACGACGTCTCCGGGAACGACTTCGTCCTCGCTGAGCTCGACGTACTGCCCGTCCCGGATCACGTGGGCCTTGGGGGCGACGAGCAGCGCGAGCTGGTCCAGCGTTTCCTTCGCCTTCAGCTCCTGCCGGATGCCGATCGCAGAGTTGATCACCGCGATCAGCCCGAACAGGGCGTCTGCGAACAGCCCCAGCGCGAGCATGATCACGAAGAAGACGGCGAGGATCGCGTTGAAGAGCGTGAAGACGTTGCCCGCGACGATGCTCGCCACCGAGCGGCTCGTCGCCGGCTCCGGGAGCCCCAGCCGCTTGAGGCGCGCCGCTGCCTCGGCGCTGCTCAGGCCCTGCGCTTGTGAGGCGGCTTCCACGGCACTCATCTATACCGGAGCGCAGCGCCTCCCGAGCCCCGTCGTCGTCACGTTCGGCGCCGCCATCGGAATCGCATCGGCATGGAAGTTGTTCGGGCGCGGGCCCATTGCAGTAAAAAGAGGGTCGGCTCGGACAGGCGCCGGGGCCGCAAGGCCCCGGCGCCGGCCGACGGCCTCACCATCGGTATAGGCTCACCCCCTATGACGGCACCTGCCAGTCGCGGAGCTAAAGCTCCGCGCCATCACACCCCAATGACGGCACATGCCAGTCACGGAGCTAAAGCTCCGCGCCATCACACCCCATGAAGCTCGGCCTCAACCTCGGTTACTGGGGGATCGGACCTCGCGGCGATGAGGCGCTGGAGGCGGTCCGCGCTGCGGAGAGCGCGGGCTTCGACTCCGTCTGGGTCGCCGAGTCCTACGGCTCGGACGTGGTCAGCGTGCTGGCCTGGCTCGCTCCGCAGACGGAGACGATTCAGCTGGGTGGCGCGATCATGCAGGTGCCGGCGCGCGCTCCGGCCGCGGCGGCGATGGCCGGCTGCACGATCGATGCCCTCTCCGGGGGCCGTTTCATCTTCGGCTTCGGCCCGTCGGGCCCGCAGGTATCGGAGGGCTGGTACGGAGTCCCCTACGCGAAGCCGTGGGGCCGGACGCGCGAGTACGTGGAGATCGTGCGCAAGGTCGTGGCGCGCGAGGACCGGCTCTCCCACGACGGCGAGCACTTCAAGCTCCCTCTCCCCGGCGGCGAGGGCAAGGCACTGAAGCTCAACTTCCACCCGGTCCGCAACCACATCCCGATCTTCCTCGGAGCGATCGGCCGCAAGTCGGTCGAGATCACGGCAGAGATCGCCGACGGCTGGATCCCGATCTTCTCCTCGCCCGACGCGTTCCGCGCGACCTGGGACGAGCACGTGGAGGCCGGGCTGGCCAAGGGCGGGCGCTCGCGGTCCGATCTCGAGATCTCACCGACGGTCCAGGTCGCCATCGACGGGGACCTTGAGGCGGCCAGAGCGATCGTCAAGGCGGGCCTGCTCCTCTATCTGGGCGGCATGGGGAGCCGCAAGACCAACTTCTACGTCGACCTCACCCACCGCTTCGGCTTCGGCGAGGTGGCCGACGAGGTCCAGTCGCTGTATCTCGATGGCAAGCGCGAGGACGCGTACGCCGCGATCCCCGACGAGCTCGTCGACGCGACGGCGCTTGTGGGCACTGAGTCCGAGGTGGCCGATCGGATCGAGCGCTACGGCGAGGCCGGGGTGGACCGCCTGATCGTCTCGCCGATCAGCCCCGAGCCCGAGCAGCGCCTGCACACGGTGCAGCGAATCGCTGAGCTCGCGGGCGTCGTCGCCGCCGCCTAAGCGGCTTCCTGCGCGTCCACCGTCGGCTCCGGCGGCTCGATCGCCAGGTGCGGCAACCGGCGCTCCATCCAGGAAGGCAGTACCCACGTGACGCGCCCGAGCAGCTCCAGCGTGGCCGGCACCAGCAGGCTGCGCACCACGAAGGCGTCGAGGAACACGGCGGCGGCGAGGCTGACGCCGAACATCTTCACCACGCGCTCGTCGATCAGGACGAAGGAGAGGAACACGCAAACCATGATCGTCGCGGCGGCGGTGATCACGCGACCGGTGTGGGCCAGCCCGTACCTGACCGCCTGCGTGGCCGCGCGCCCGTGCGACCACTCCTCGTGAATGCGGGAGACCAGGAACACCTCGTAGTCCATCGAGAGGCCGAAGACGATCGCGAACAGCATCACCGGGATGAAGGAGTCGATCGGTCCGGGCTCGACCCCGAACAGGCCGCCCAGCCAGCCGTGCTGGAACACCGCGACGATCACCCCCAGCGAAGCTCCGATCGAAAGCAGGTTCATCAACGCGGCCTGTACCGGGATCACCAGCGAGCGGAAGACGAGCAGTAGCAGGAGCGCCGAGAGCAGCACGACGATGCCGATGAACACGGGGAGCTTGCCGGCCAGGACGTGGCTGAAGTCGATCTGTCCGGCGGTGACGCCGCCGATGAGGACAGTGGTGCCGGTCGCGCTCTCGACCGGCGGCAGGGTGGAGTCACGCAGGCGGTTTACGAGCTGGGTCGTCGCCGCGGCCTGGGGAGCTGTCGTCGGATAGGCGAGGAGGACGGCGGTGCGCCCGTCGGGCGACAGCTGCGGCGGCGTGACCGACGCGACGCCGGGATCATGGCTGAGCGTCGACGACACTTGGGCAAGCGCCCCCTTCGCGCCGCCCGAAGGGACGGTCGTCACCACCTGGAGTGGCCCGTTGAAGCCCGGGCCGAAGCCCTCGGCGAGCAGGTCATACGCCTTTCGCGTGGTCTGTGAGGGTGGGTCGTTGCCGGCGTCGCTTGAGCCGAGGCGGATCGTCAGCACGGGGGCGACCAGGACGAGCATGATCGCGAGGCCCACCACGGCGGACGGCCAGGGATGACGCTGGATGAACCCCGACCAGCGGAACCAGAATCCGGTCGGCGTGGTGGCCGTGCCCGCCTCCGGCGGGCGCTTGCGAGCGCGGCGACCTTCCCGCCCGATTCGCGCGCCAAAGCGCGACAGCAGCGCGGGCAGCACGGTGAGCGCCGCCAGCAGCGTCAGGAGCACGGCGAGCGATGCGGCCACCGCGACGCCGTAGAGGAAGCTGACGCCGAGCGCAAACATGCCCAGCAGGGCGATGATCACCGTGCAGCCGGCGAAGACGATCGCTCGCCCGGCGGTATCCATCGCCGCCAGCACGGCCGCGTCCGGTTCAGCGCCCGCGCGGTAGTTCTCCCGGAATCGGGTGACGATGAACAGCGAGTAGTCGATCCCGACCCCCAGGCCGACCATCACCGCCAGCTCGGTGGCGAAATCCGGCATGTCCAGAATCTGGGATCCGAAGGCGATCAGCCCGACGCCAGTGCCCAGGCCGAGCAGGGCCGTGATGATCGGCAGGCCCATCGCCACGAGCGAGCCGAAGGTGATCAGGAGGACGACGATGGCGGCGAGCACCCCGATGGCGGTGGTGAACCCGAATGCCGGCTGCTGGGCCGTCTCGATCGCCTGTCCTCCCAGCTCGACCTGGAGGTCGCTGGACCGGGCTCCCTGGCCGAGCGAGATCACCTGGTCAATGGCGGACGTGGGGAGCTGGTTGGCGCGCTGGTCGAAGTTGACTGTGGCGAAGGCGATGCGGCCGTCCTGGGAGATCGCGCCGGACCCCGCCGGGCTGAAGGGGCTGATCACGCTGCTCACGTGCGGCACCTTGGCCACCTGCCGCAGCATCGGCGAGATCTGCGCGCGAACGCCGGGCGCGTCGACGCGGCCGGAGGTGGCGCGGAACACGATCTGGTCGGTATCGCCGGCCTGGGCCGGGAACTCGCGCTCCAGCAGATCCAGCGCCCGCTGGGTGTCCGTTCCGGGAAGCGAGAAATTCGTCGCCTGCCTGGTGCCCACAGCGTGCGCCCCGAACGACACGGCGATCAGCAGAACCACCCAGGAGACCACGACGATCCGGCGGTGCCGGATCGTCCACGCGGCGACGCCTGCGATGACGCCGGCGTTGGCGGGAGCCTGTGGCTGGGAGGACATCCGAGACCAGGGTACGCAGGCCGAGCCCCCGGCTAGGGCGGCCGGGCCGGCATGCCTGCGAGGGGGAGGATCCCGTCTGAGTTTTGAATAGGCTCTCGCGGCTCGCATGAGGGTTGGTGTCCCCAAAGAGTCGCGGGAGGGTGAGCGCCGGGTGGCGCTGATACCGGACGTCGTGGGCTCGCTCACCGGAAGCGACATCGAAGTCGCCGTCGAATCGGGCGCCGGTGAGAGCGCCGGGCATCCGGACAGCGAGTACTCGGATGCCGGGGCCTCGGTCGGCTCCGCCGACGACGCCTGGGCCGCCGACGTCGTCGTCAAGGTCGCCCTCCCGACCATCGATGAGATCGGACGCCTGCGGTCGGGTCAGGTGCTGATCGGCCACCTCGCGCCGCTCACCTCCGTCGAGACCACCAAGGCCCTGGCGGACGCTGGCGTGACCAGCTTCGCGATGGAGGCGATCCCGCGCATCACCCGCGCTCAGGCCATGGACGCGCTGTCGTCCCAGGCCAACGTCGCGGGCTACGCGGCGACGCTCCTCGCGGCCACGGAGGTGGGGCGCTTCTTCCCGATGATGACCACCGCGGCCGGGACCGTCGCACCCGCTCGGGTGCTGGTGCTCGGCGCGGGCGTCGCCGGCCTCCAGGCGATCGCCACGGCGAAGCGGCTCGGCGCCGTCGTCAGCGGCTTCGACATCAGGCGCGCCGCCTGGGAGCAGATCGCGAGCCTCGGCGGCCGGCCGCTCGAGCTGGACTTCATCCCCGACGCGGAGGCCGAGGGGGGCTACGCGCGGCCGCTGACCGACGAGGAGAACGAGAAGGTCCGCGAGGCCCTTGCCGACGCGGCGGCCAGGCAGGACGTGATCATCACGACCGCGCTCGTCCCCGGCCGCAAGGCGCCGCTGCTGATCACCGCCGAGGCCGTGCGCAACATGCAGCCCGGCTCGGTGATCATCGACCTGGCAGGCGAGTCCGGAGGCAACTGCGAGCTTTCGAAGGCGGGCGAGACCGTGGTCGAGAACGGGGTCAAGATCATCGCTCCGCTCCACCTGCCGAGCGAGATGGCCACCCACGCGTCACAGCTCTACGCGAAGAACGTCGAGAACCTGCTGAAGCTCCTGGTCAGCGAGGAGGGCACGTTGAACATCGACTTCGACGACGAGGTGGTCGCCGGCGCCTGCCTCACTCACGAAGGTGAGATCAAGAATGAGCGGGCCCGCGAGGCCGCCGGGGTGAGCGGCTGATGCCGCTGATCACCGAGATCACGATCTTCGTCCTCGCCGCGTTCGTCGGCTTCGAGGTCATCTCCAAGGTTCCGACCACGCTGCACACGCCCCTGATGTCGCAGACCAACGCGATCCACGGCATCGTGCTGCTCGGCGGCCTGATCGTCGTCGGCCTCTCCAACTTCTGGCTCGACAACCTGATCGGCACCATCGCGATCTTCTTCGGGACGATCAACATCGTCGGCGGCTTCCTGGTCACCGACCGCATGCTCGGCATGTTCGTCCGCAAGCCCAAGAAGGCGCCGGAGGACGAACAGGCCTCGGACGACAAGAAGGACGACTGATGACTCCTCTCGTCGCCGCGCTCGATCCGCAGTCGGCCTTCGTCCAGGCCTGCTACATCGTCTCGTTCTCGCTGTTCATCATCGGGATCCGGCGCGGGACGCATCCGACCACCGCCAGGCAGGGCAACATGACCGCGGCGGCCGGCATGGTGATCGCGGTCGCCACCACGCTGGCCCTGAAGGGCATCGGCAACTGGGGGCTGATCGCCATCGGGCTGGTGGGGGGCACCGTCGTGGGTGTGGTCGCCTCGCGGCGCGTGCAGATGACCGCGATGCCGCAGATGGTCGCCCTCTACAACGGGCTCGGCGGCGGCGCGGTCGCGCTCATCGCCTGGGCAGAGTTCCGCCACGACCTCGCGCTCGGCGAGGCCATCCCGCTCGACGCCTTCATCCCGACCCTCTTCTCGATGGTGGTCGGGTCCATCTCCTTCTGGGGATCGAACATCGCCTTCGGGAAGCTCCAGGGGCTGATCAGCGGACAGCCGATGAAGATCCCGGGCCAGCAGGTGCTGAACGCCCTGCTGCTCGCCGGGATCGTGGCCGCGTGCATCGTGCTCGGGCTCGACCATAACTCGGGTCCGTCCCAAGGCCTCTTCATCGCGGTCCTGATCGCTGCGGCCATCCTGGGGAACCTCTTCGTGCTCCCGATCGGCGGCGCGGACATGCCCGTCGTCATCTCGTTGCTGAACGCCTTCACGGGGCTCTCGGCGGCCGCCGCCGGAATCGCGCTCGACAACACCGTCCTGATCGTCGCCGGGACGCTCGTCGGCTCCTCGGGCACCATCCTGACCACGGCGATGGCAACGGCCATGAACCGCTCGATCGGCAACATTCTGTTCGCGGGCTTCGGGGCGACGCCGACGGGCGGCACCGCCACGGAGGACAGGCCGGTGACGTCGATCGGCGCGCAGGACGCGGCGATCAAGCTCGCCTATGCCGACTCGGTCGTGATCGTGCCGGGCTACGGGATGGCGGTCGCGCAGGCCCAGCACGCGGTGAAGGAGATGGCCGACGAGCTCGGCAAGAAGGGCGTCGACGTCTCCTACGCCATCCACCCGGTCGCCGGGCGGATGCCGGGCCACATGAACGTGCTCCTCGCCGAGGCTGACGTCCCCTACGAGAAGCTCAAGGAGATGGAGGAGATCAACCCGGAGATGCCGCACACGGACGTCGCGGTCGTGATCGGGGCCAACGACGTCACCAATCCCGCCGCCAAGAACGATCCGGACTCGCCGATCGCCGGGATGCCGATCATCGAGGTGGACGAGGCCCAGCAGGTGATCGTCATCAAGCGCTCGCTGAGCCCCGGCTTCGCCGGCATCGACAACGACCTCTTCTACCACGAGAAGACGTCGATGCTGTTCTCGGACGCGAAGCAGGCTGCGGCGGACATCGCCGCCGAGATCGAGAACCTCTAGCTACTCGCGGGGCTGCCGCTCGTCGCGCTGGTGGCGGCGGACGATCGGGCCGATGTACCCGATCAGCACTCCCAGGATGGCGGCGATCAGCAGGCCGAAGATGAGCGGCGTCGACGCATCGAAGAAGAGGAACTTGATCTCCACGCTCTGCGAGTTCTGCGCGATGAAGATCAGGACCAGCAGGACGAGGACGCCGAGCGCCCACGCCCTCCAGTTGGTCTCCTTCTTCTGCGGTTGAACGTCCCTTCGATCGGCCACGGCGCGACTCTATCTCGTCGGCTTCGTCACTCGACCGCCTGGATCGCGGCCTGGATGTCGCCGAAGCTTGGGACCGTCAGCGTGCGCCGTCCTCCCGGGCCCTCCACCACGAACGACGGGGTGCCCGCGAACCCGAGTTTGCCCGCCTCGGCGTTGGTCCGCGCGAGGGCGGCGTTCCACCTGCTCGAGTTGCGATCGCGGTTCCACCGCGGGATGTCGGAGACGCCGGCGCCCTTGGCGATCGCCGTCAGGAACGGCTCGGTGACGTACCCCGATTCCTCGGCGCCCTGGTTCCGGTAGAAGAGCTCGACGTAGTTCCAGTACCGCCCCTGCTCGGAGGCCGCGAGGGCCGCCTTTGCGGCGACGGTCGACTGCGTGTGGGGCGCATCGCCGATCACGGGCCACTGGCGAAAGTCGTAGCTCGCGGTGCCCTTGCGCACGACCTGGTCGATGAGCTCGGGCGCGACCGACTCCGAGAAGCCCTTGCACACCGGGCACTGGAGGTCGCCGTACTCGATCACCCTCACCTTCGCCTTGGGATCGCCGAGGACGGTCCCGTGCTGGGGGAGCCCATGGAGCTGCTGCTCCACCAGGCCCACGTCCTCGACGTTGGTGTCGCCACCAGACCCGCCGCCGGTCTGGCTGACGACGATCAGGACCGCGATCGCGCAGACGGCGAGGAAGGCGACGCCGCTCGCGATCTGCCGGGCGCGGGTGCGGTCCACCTGACTACGGCTCGTCGGCGTGAGCCGGCATGGGCTGCGCCGTGAGCTCGGCGCCCACGTAGCCGAACGCCCGCAGGGCGCTGACGACGAACAGCAGCGTCATCAGGACGGCGCTCGCGACGCACCACTGGCAGATCGCGTCGATCACGAACAGCTCGAGATAGGTCAGGTAGACGCTGAAGCCGAACCCGACCAGCGCGACCGCCAGCCCGCCGATGCGGGCGATGTCGCCGGGTAGAAGGGCGGCCCCCAGAAGCAGCACGTAGCCCACGATCCCGAAGACGGCGACGTTGATCCCGGCGATGTGGGAGTAGTGGCTCTTCGCCACCGTCTCGCATCCGTGCCCACCCGCGAGGCACTGCGGCGAGCCGCCGCCGGACTCGACGAGGGCGATGTAGAGCGCGACGCCGATACCGGCGAGCGCCAAAACCCCTGCGATCGTGCGCAGCACCCGCTCGGATGGCATGGGCGCACCGTAGCGTGCGAGCGAGCCGGGGAGCGCGGAGGAGGGCGTGCCGAGGTTTGACGCGGCCCCGCCACGTAAACGGCACGTTCCGCGCGCCACGCTTGATGCGGCGGTTCTTAACGTCGAGCCATGAGCGCCCGCCCCACGCAACGGCTGGCCGCGCAGGGTGGTCAGTCGACCGTCGAGTGGGTTGGGCTGCTGCTTGTGGTGGCGGCGCTCCTGGCCGGCCTGCTTGCCGCCGTTGGCGCGGGGTTGGCGGGCGGCCTGTTCGCCCGCGCGATCGCGGAGCGCATGCTGTGCGCTGCGGGCATCGACTCGTTGTGCGGCGGGACGGGCGAGCTGATCGCCGCCTACGGCCCGGAGCTGGCGGGCGAGGTGGAGCGAAACGCGCCCCGCATCGTCTACGAGGAGGGGATGACGGCGGTCCCGGTCGACTTCCGCTCCTGTCGCGGCAGGGCCTGCGGCAACGGGCCGGACTCGGGCCCGGTCTGGCGCTCGGACACGGGGGAGCCGGCCGCGGCGTTCGTCCACGTCGTCGACTGCCGGACCTCTCTCGCTCGCGCCGAGAGCACCGCCAAGGGCTACGACTGCGGCAGCGGGCGCTCGGGGAATCTCTACATGCAGTACTGGCTCTACTACGAGGACTCGACCTGGCTCGGCGGAGTGGTGCCGGGCGGGGTGGAGCACCACGAGGACGACTGGGAGGGCGGGCAGGTCCGCGTCACGCCGGACGGGGTCGAGAGCCGCGCCACCTCGCACCACGGCTACAACTACGACGGCGGGCCGATGAGCTGGCCGTCGGACACCGGCCTCGTCTCCCGCTCTGCATGGGACCGCAGCACCGGCAAGCTGTTCGTCTCGGGCGGCAGCCACGCCGGCCACGTTCACGAGAACCGCCACCTCTCGATCCGCAGGGTCGGCCACGCCGGCGCCGACCTGGGCGTCGACGCCTACGCGCTGGCCAGCGGCCGCCACCCGCGCGCGAAGCTGCCGCACCGCCTCACGGTCCCGCCGGCGCGCACGCGCTGGACGCCGGCTTCGCGGCTGACCCTGATCCCTATCGAGACGCTGTCAGCACACGCGCTGGCGACGCGATTCGCGATCACGCCGCCGTGGGAGAAGCCGGTCTACCGAGACCCGGAGGACCAGGGCACGTAAGGTTTGCCGCAGTGAGAACGGTGATCGTCCGCGGTCCTAGCTGACCTCGCGCAGCTCGCCCGTCTTCACGTCGTAGACGAAGCCCCTGATGCTTTCCTTCCGCGGGATGAAGGGGCTCGCCTTCAGGCGCGCGATCGAGTCGCGCACATCCTGCTCCAGATCCGAGAACGCCTGAGCCGACCACTCGGGCCGTCGGCCGGTTTCCTCCTCCAGCTTCGCGGCGAACTCCTCGTCGGTGATCTTGAGCATGCCGCAGTCGGTGTGGTGGATGAGGACGATCTCCTCCGTCCCGAGAAGGTGCTGGGACAGCGAGAGCGATCGGATCGCGTCCTCTGTCACCACCCCGCCGGCGTTGCGGACGATGTGCGCCTCACCCTCGTTCAGCCCGAGGAGGCGGGTGGGGACGAGGCGGGCGTCGATGCAGGCGAGAACCGCGACCCGCTTCGACGGCGGCGCGGGCAGGTCTGGGCCGTCGAAGTCCTCGGCGTAGGCGCGCGCGTTCTCGAGCAGCCGATCGGTCTCGGTCACTTCGTCATTTCGGCGCCATCCTCAGGGCGCCGTCGAGGCGGATCGTCTCGCCGTTCAGCATCGTGTTCTCGACGACGTGGCGGGCGAGCGCGGCGTACTCCTCGGGAAGCCCGAGGCGGCTCGGGAAGGGGATCTGGCGGCCCAGCTCAGCCCGGGCCTCCTCGGGGAGGGCCGCGAGGAGCGGCGTGTCGAACAGGCCCGGCGCGATCGTCACGACGCGCACCCCACGGCTGGCGAGGTCGCGGGCGGCGGGCAGCGTCAGGCCGACGATGCCGCCCTTCGAGGCCGAGTAGGCGACCTGGCCGATCTGGCCGTCGTAGGCGGCGATCGACGCCGTGTTGATGCAGACGCCGCGTTCGCCCTCGTCGTCGGGCTCGTTGTCGACCATCGCCTGCGCCGCGAGGCGCAGCACGTTGAAGGTGCCGATCAGGTTCACCTTGATCACGTTGTGGAAGATCTCGAGGTCGTGAGGCTGCTTGCCAGCGGTGCGCTGCGCCCAGCCGATGCCGGCGCAGCAGACCGAGATCCGCAGGCCGCCCTCCGCGCCGGCCGCGGCGTCGACCGCCGCCTGTACCGGCTCGGGCTCCATCACGTTCGCCGCGATGAAGCTGGCCCGCTCGCCGAGCTCACCGGCGAGCGCCTCGCCCTTCTCGGAGTTGAGGTCGGCGATCACCACGGCGGCGCCGGCCGCGTGCAGGGCGCGCGCGGTCGCGGCCCCCAGGCCGGAGGCACCGCCCATCACCAGAGCGCTTGCGTCCTCGATCCGCACGGCGCGGCAGCATACGTCCTTGTGGGGCGAGCGGCGTCCCCTGGGGGTCGCAGACGGGACTCGGTAGCCTGCTTCCATCGCGGCGCCGGCTCAGCTCAGCACCAGGGACGAGGTCGCACAGCGATTGGGGGAGGCTCGTAGGCGGACCCTCCAGCTGCTGGCGCCGCTGTCCGACTCCGAGCTCAACACGGTCTATTCGCCGATCCTCAGTCCCCTCGCCTGGGACATGGGCCACATCGCGAATTTCGAGGAGCTGTGGCTGGTCCAGACGGTCGGCGGGAGGGAGCCGCTGCACGGTGAGCTGGGGCGCCTCTACGACGCGATCGAGAACCCGCGTGCGACGAGGAACGAGCTGCCGATCCTGCGGGGCGATGATCTTCGCTCCTATCTGGAGGACGTCCGCGAGCGTGCGCTCGACGTTCTCGACGGGATCGATCTGGACTCGGATGAGGACCCGCTCCTGGCCGGCGGGTTCGTCTACGAGCTCCTGATCGCCCACGAGCACCAGCACACCGAGACGATGCTCCAGCTGATCCAGATGGTGGACGGCTACGAGCCCGTTGAGGTGGTCGAGCCGCCGGCGCCCGACCCGGCGGCGAGCGATGGACCCGAGATGGTGCTGGTGGAGGGCGGGAGTGTCGAGCTCGGCGCCGGTCCCGACGGCTTCGCGTATGACAATGAGCGCCCTCGCCACACGGTCAAGATCGATTCGTTCCTGATCGACCGCAGTCCCGTGACGAACGGCGCCTATGCAGAGTTCGTGAGCGACACGGACACCGAGCCGCCGATGTACTGGCAGGCGGACGGTGATTGGTGGGTGCGGACCGCGATGGGCCGTCGCGAGCCCGTCGATCCCGACGAGGTGGTGATCCACGTGTCCTGGGACGAGGCCGACGCGTTCGCACGGTGGGCCGGGAAGCGCCTGCCCACCGAGCAGGAGTGGGAGGCCGCGGCCCGCGGCGCCGACCCCGACCGCGCCAACCTCGACCAGCTGGCTTTCGGGACGTCGCGCGTCGGCGCCTACGCCGACGCACCGTCGGACTGCGGGGCGCTCCACATGCTGGGCGACGCCTGGGAGTGGACCTCCTCGGACTTCCTCGCCTACCCCGGCTTCGAGGCGTTCCCCTATCCGGAGTACTCGGAGGTCTTCTTCGGCGACACCTACAAGGTGCTTCGCGGCGGCGCCTGGGCCGCGCGCCGCAACGTCGTCAGGACCACCTTTCGCAACTGGGACCTGCCGCAGCGGCGCCAGATCTTCGCCGGCCTGCGCTGCGCGAAGGACGCCGCGTGACCTCCACTCCGCAGATCACAGTCGACGTGCATCTGCCACCCGGCGGGCCGCTGTCCGGCATGGCCGCCGACGTCCGCGCGGGGCTGACCAAGCCGTTCAAGGAGCTCTCGCCGCGGTACTTCTACGACGAGCGGGGGTCCGAGCTCTTCGAGCAGATCACCCAGCTGCCCGAGTACTACCCGACCCGCTGCGAGCGGGAGATCCTCGACCGCCATGCGGCCGAGATCGTCTCCGCGGCGGGCGACCCGGCGACGCTGATCGAGCTGGGGTCGGGGTCCGCCGCCAAGACCCGGGTGCTACTGGATGCGATGCGGGACGCCGGCTGCCTGGATGCCTACGCGCCGGTGGATATCTCCGAGGAGATCACCCGCGAGACCGCGGGGGCGATCGCCTCCGAGTACGCGATCACCGTCCACGGCCTCGTCTGCGACTTCGACCGTGACCTCGAGCGGATGCCGCTTGGCGGCCCGCGGGTGATCGCCCTGCTCGGCGGCACGATCGGCAACTTCGAGCCCGCCCAGCGCGCCAGCTTTCTGGCGCGGGTGGCGAACCTGCTCGGCGACGACGACCACTTCCTGCTCGGCACGGACCTCGTGAAGGACCGGGCCACCCTCGAGGCCGCCTACAACGACTCGGCGGGGGTCACGGCGGAGTTCAACAAGAACGTCCTCGCCGTCCTCAACGACCGGCTGGCATGCAACTTCGACCTCGACGCGTTCGAGCACGTCGCGATCTGGGACGAGGAGAACCTCTGGGTGGACATTCGGCTGCGGTCCCTCGCGAGGCAGGTGGTCGACGTCGAGGCACTCGACATGCAGGTCGCCTTCGACCGGGGCGAGGAGATGCGCACCGAGATCTCAACCAAGTTCGCGCGCCAGGGCCTCGAGGGCATCTATCGGGAGTCCGGCCTCGAGATGGCCGGCTGGTGGACGGACCCCGACGGGCTGTACGCGCTCTCGCTTGCCCGGCGTACAAGCGCCTAGGCCGGGCCCAGCGCCTCGATCAGGTCGCCCATCCGGTCGGGCATCGTGATCGGCGTGAGGATCGGGAGCGTGATGCCCCCGGCGACGTAGGCCTGGAGGCGTTCCCGCATCTCCTCCGGGGATCCGAAGATGAACGTGTCCTCGATCACCTCCCACGGCGCGGCCGCGATCGCCGCCTCGCGGTCCTTCGCGGCCCACGCGGCGACCATGTCGTCGATCTGCTCGCCGTAGCCGAGCCAGCGGAAGAAGGCCTCGTAGACCGGCACCGTGGCGTAGGAGGCGAACATGAAGCGCGCGAGCGGCTCGACCTCGCTGCGCTCACCGGGTATGCAGAAGAACCGGCAGAGAAGCTCGAAGCCGTCCGGTGCGCCCTCGAGCTGCTCGGCGACTCGCGGGAGGCCCGCCAGCGGAAGGAAGTTCGTGAACGCGCCGGCGGCGCGCTCGACGGCAAGCCGCAGCATCTTGCCCCGCAGCGCCGCAAGGATGATCGGGGGCGGCTCGGCGGGGACTTGCTCGAGCTTGAAGCCCGTCGCGGTTCGCTCGCCGGCGAAGGCGGCGTCCATGAAGTCGACGGTCTCGGCCATCCGCGTTAGCGGCTTCGAGAAGGGCATGTCGTTCCAGCCCTCGACGATCCGGTCCGACGATGCGCCGATGCCGAGCGCGAATCGTCCACCAGAGAGATCGGCGAGTGCCGCGGCCTGCTGCGCAAGCAGCGCCGGCCCGCGAGTGAACACACCGACCACGCCGGTCCCGAGCCGCGCGCTCTCGGTCCATGTCGCGGCGGCCGCCAGCGGTGTGAACCCGTCCGGGCCGTTGGTCTCGCCGCTCCAGATGTCCGTGTAGCCGGCCGCCTCCGCGCGCCGGACGAGCTCGGCGTGATCCCGAAGCGGGAGGTTCGGTAGCGGAACGGTGAGTCCCCAGCGGTCCACGGCGCCGACCCTATCCGTTGATGCGTCCGTCGCGCCGGGTGGAATCCTGGGTTAAAGTCGGCGCGTGGACTTCTCGCGTCTCGACCGCAACAGGGTGTTGGTCGGAGGGGCGGCCTCGATCCTCCTGGTCATCAGCCTGCTCTTCCTGCCGTGGTACTCGCTGGAGCACACGGTGTCCAGGACTCCGGGCAACCCGAGCTACGACCCGAACGCGTTCATCTGCGGCAAGGGGAACTTCAGCTGCACCGGCTTCAACACGTTCCCGATCATGAGGTGGTTCCTGCTCGCCGGGGCGCTCTCGCCGCTGATCCTCGCGTGGATCATCGTTCGAGGGCACAAGCTGTCCTGGGCGCCGGGCGAGATGACCATGGTCGTGGGCTTCATCATGATGGTCCTGATCGGCTACAACGGGATCATCGACAAGCCGGGGAGCGGCCCGGCGGAGGTCGGCGTCAGCCTCGACTACGGCTACTGGGTCGCCCTCCTGTGCACGATCGCCATCGCGGCGACGGGATTCCTGCGCTCACAGGCCGGCCAGCGACGACAACGCAAGGCCCCGGGCACCGTCTGAGCTCCATCTCTAGGCTCTAGGCGATGGCGGCCGAGGAGAGCAGCGTCATCTCGCACGACGTGCGGGAGACGACCAAGCCCGACCGAAACCTGGCACTGGAGCTGGTGCGCGTCACCGAGGCCGCGGCGCTCGCCGCGGCGCGCTGGGTCGGCCGCGGCGACAAGGAGCAGGCGGATCAGGCTGCTGTCGACGCAATGCGGCTCCTCCTGGACACGGTCCCCATGGACGGTCTCGTCGTGATCGGGGAGGGGGAGAAGGACGAGGCTCCGATGCTCTACAACGGCGAGCGGATCGGCGACGGCAGCCCGCCCGAGGTGGACATCGCGGTAGACCCCCTGGAGGGGACCACGCTCACCGCTCGCGGGATGCCGTCGGCGCTCGCGGTCATCGCCCTCGCCGAGCGGGGGACCATGTTCGACCCGGGCCCGTGCGTCTACATGGAGAAGCTGGCCGGCGGGCCGAGCATCGCCGACCTCCTGTCGCTCAACGAGCCGCTTCCCGACGTCATCCGCAAGGTCGCCAAGCGTAAGGACGTCGACCCGACCGAGATTCGGGTGATCATGCTGGACCGGCCGCGCCACGCAGAGCAGGTGGAGGCGATCCGCGAGGTCGGCGCACGCATCAGGTTCATCAGCGACGGCGATGTCTCGGCGGCGCTGTTCGCCGTCTCGCAGGGAACCGGGGTCGATCTGTTGTGGGGCATCGGCGGCACCCCGGAGGGGGTCCTGTCCGCCTCCGCGATCAAGTGCCTCGGCGGCGAGCTGCTCGGCAGGTTGTGGCCGCGCAACGACGACGAGCGCCAAGCCGCCATCGACGCCGGCTACGACCTCGACGAGGTGCTGAATGCGGATCGGCTGGTCGAGGGCAACGACGTCTTCTTCGCGGCTACCGGAGTGACCGACGGGGACCTCCTGCAGGGGGTCCGCTACCTGGACGACGGCCACGCCACGACGGAGTCCCTCGTGATGCGCTCGCGGTCCGGGACGGTCCGCACGGTTCAGGCTCGGCACGACCGGCCCAAGCTGCGCGAGATCACCGGCGGGCGCTACGGCTAGTCGGCCGCCTCTGAGCCGGCGGCACTCGTAACCCGCATCGTCCCGGTGTCGTGAAGCTCGTAGCGGAGCGCGTTGATCACGGCCCCGGCCATCATCGAGAGGCTCACCAGGTAGAACCACAGCAGGGAGATCACGATGAAGCCGATGGTGCCTCCAAGGTCGCCGATGCTCGAGACGTTCGCGAGGTAGAAGGGGTAGACCGCGTTCGCCACGCCGGTCGTGAGCGTCACGAACAGCGCCCCCGGCCACACCGCGCGCCATGGGACGTGCCCCTTGGGCACGAAGTAGTAGATGACGCAGAAGATCAGGAAGACCGCGATCAGGGCCGCGACCAAGAGCAGGGCATTGGCGAGCCAGCTGATGTCGGCAAGGCCTAACGGAAGATTGCCCGCGCTGGTGACCAGGAATGCCTCCAGCGCAGGCACCACGACGCTCGCCGCCAGGAACAGCGTCAGCCCCAGAAGCATCACGAGGGCAAAGCGCTTCTGCTCCAGCCAGCCGCGGCACTGGACGTGGTAGATGCGGCAGAAGGCCGTGTCCATCGCACCCCAGAAGGAGGTTCCGATCCACAGAGCGCCAATCGCCGCGGCCACGCCGAGCGTCGTCGAGCTGTCGCGGATGTGATGGAGCGCGGTGTCGAGCGTGCTCGACTCGACGGCCGGGAACAGGTGCTGGAGGTCTTTCAGGACGCTCGCCTCGACGTCGGGGCTCTGGAGGATCCGGCCGAAGATGAAGAGGACGAGCAGCGCAAATGGGAACAACGCCAGCACGAGGTTGTAGGCGACCATCCCGGACAGCCCGGTGACGTTCTCGTCGTAGGCGCGGTGCCAGAACGCGCGCAGGAAACTGGTCGACTGCGGCGGACTGTCGTCTTCGTGCGAGCTGCTCTTGGGGCGGCGCACCCCCAGCGTCGTCAGCGTCGCTCCCGCACCGCTTCCAGGGCGCGGCTGACCAGTCGCACCCCGAGCGTCGCCGCCTCGGCGGCGACCGTGATGCCGGCCCATGCGACCTCCTCGACGCTGCCGCGCCCCGACTCCGCAGCCTCCGGGGCGCGCTGCGGTGGGGGTTGCTCGCGAGCCGGGCGCGGTGGGGGCGGCGGCGCCTTGGCTGGCGCGCTCGGCGCCGGCTTGGCGGCCTTGGCGCCCACCGGCGCGACCTTCTTGCTCCTGGTGCCTCCGGCCTTCGCCTTCGTCGATTTGCCCTCCCCGCGCCGCGGGCTGCGGACGCCCGGGCGCTCGCTCGGGAGGTTTCCGAAGACGCCGCGGTCGCCGGACGCGGGCGCGGGATTTTCTCGATCTGGAGTCATGTGTCCATATTCCAACGTTCTCGGAGGACGGGTGCGCCGGTCCGGAACTCCGCGCCGTCCATTGTGTTGTAGCGGGTGAGGTTGGCGATGCGGCGGGACCCGCGGGGCGCAGGAATCGATGCATGACCACGGATTCCCGCAGTAAATGGCGAAAAACCGGAGGGGTTGAGAAAGCGAGCGGATATCATGCGGGCAACCAGTTGACGATCCCTATGCTGGGAAGGACCCCAGCCCGGAAGCACGTCACCCATCGAATCGTATTCTCGCCGCAACATCGGGCTTAGGGACTTCGAGCGGACAGCAGCCGACTCGTGAATTCGCGGCGAGCACCCGATAGACAGAGACAGAACAACGCAATCCATGACACTACGCTGAAGGAAGACGAGAGCGAGCGAATGCTAGTTGCGGAGATTCAAGAGCTTGACGAAGTAAAGACCCTGGTGGTCAAGGGTCAGCAGGATGGCGTCATCTCCTACGGCGAGGTCGCGACGGCGGTCTCCGAGGTCGACCTCGACGAGTCGGACATCGAGGAGCTCTACGCCTACATCGAGCGGCAGGGCGTCGAACTGGTCGAGGACGTCGACCCGGCCCAGGCCGCCGCCCCCGAGCGCGACACGGATAAGCGCGGCAAGCGCCGCAAGGCGACGGCGCTCGACCTGAAGCCGGACATGACGACCGACTCGCTGCAGCTCTTCCTGAAGGACATCGGGAAGGTCCGTCTGCTCACGGCTCAGGAGGAGGTCGAGCTCGCCAAGCGCATCGAGCGCGGCGACCTCGACGCGAAGCAGAAGATGGTCGAGTCGAACCTCCGCCTCGTCGTCTCGATCGCCAAGAACTACCGCAACCAGGGCCTGCCGTTCCTCGACCTGATCCAGGAGGGGACGCTGGGCCTGGTCCGCGCCGCGGAGAAGTTCGACTACCGCAAGGGCTTCAAGTTCTCCACCTACGCCACCTGGTGGATTCGGCAGGCGATCGCTCGCGCGTTGGCCGACAAGGCCCGGACGATCCGGATCCCGGTCCACGTAGTCGAGAAGCTGAACAAGATTGGCCGCGCCGAGCGCAAGCTCGTCACCGAGCTGGGCCGCGAGCCCACTCCCGAGGAGATCGCCGAGGTCACCGGCATCGACCCCGAGGAGGTCGACCAGATCAAGCGCTCCGCGCAGGCGCCGGTCTCGCTCGAGAAGCCGGTCGGCGACGAGGAGGAGTCGGAGTTCGGCCAGTTCATCGCCGACGAGAAGGCCGAGTCCCCCTTCGACCGCGCCGCGGACCTCCTGACCAAGGAGGCGCTCCGCGAGGCCCTCGAGAACCTCTCGTACCGCGAGCGCCGCGTCCTCGAGCTCCGCTACGGACTGGGCGGCGAGCATCCGCGCACCCTCGACGAGGTCGGGCGGACGTTCAACGTCACCCGCGAGCGGATCCGCCAGATCGAGAACCAGTCGCTCAAGAAGCTGCAGTCGCTCGCAGAGGCCCAGAAGCTCCGCGAGGTCGCGTAGCTCCTCCCTAGGTCAGGCGCTTCACGAAGCGTCGTTTGAAGCCGATGGGCTCGAATCCGGTCTTGCGGTAGAGCGCCGGAGTCGTCTCGCCGTCGTCTGCGACGACGAAGGTCAGCTCGTTGCCGATCTCGTGCGAGGCCCGTGCCGCGGCGCTGACCACCGCTCGCGCGAGGCCCCTGTCGCGATGGGAGCCCGACGTCGCGACGTCCTCCACCTGCCCGACGCCATCCCTACAGAGCATCCAGGCACGGGAGACGACCTCGTCGCCGTCGCGGATCGCGAACCACCGTCCGCCGACGGTCGCTTCGAGGCGGCGGTCGAGCTCGCTCAGCTGATCAGCGAGAGCCTCGTCGCCGGGAAAGAACTCGAGCGTGATCTGCCGCCGGCTCGGCGCCACGTCGGCGAATGAAGCCTCGCCGACCGCGGCGTTCGGCGCGAGCGGGACGTCGCGCAGCGCCATCAGCACGAAGCAAACCTCCTCGAACCCGGCGCCCTGAAGCCCCGGCCTCAACTGGTCGGCGATGTCGTCATCGCTCACCACCACCGCGCAGTGGGCGAGCCCCGCCTCGCGGGAGAGGTTGACCGCCTCCGCGCCGGCCCGCGCGCCGTCGCCCGCCCGCTCAGCGCGGAAGTAGCTCGCGTCCCAGACCCTGGGCAGCTCCGGGGTGACGAGCGCGGTGCCCAGGCTCCATTCCCGGACGTCGGTGGCCGCATCCTCGTCCACGCGCGCCATGAAGGCGAGGGCGCGCTCGTGCTCCGTCCCCTTGGACTCCATGCCTGTGAGCCTAGAGCTGCGCTCTACATACGTCCGCACGCCTAAAGCGAGCCTCCCAGGCTCCGATTACGGGTGTGATGGCGTTCGATATCGACGCTGCGCTGCGCTACGTGGTCGAGCGTGAGGGCTCAGACCTCCACGTCAAGGTGGCCTCGCCGCCCATGGCCCGGATCCACGGCGCGCTGAAGCCGATCGAGGACTCCGAGTCGCTCAGCGCCGAGGAGGCCGAGGCGGCGCTCGAGCACATCCTCGCGGACGAGGGCGACGTCGACTTCTCGTACGAAATCCGCAGGCTGTCGCGATTCCGCGTCAACGACTTCCGCCAGCGCGGCTGGGTCTCGATCGCCTGCCGGGCGATCCCGTTCCAGGTGCGGACGATCGACGACCTGGGCCTGCCGGAGGTGATTCGCGAGCTCGCCGAGCAGCCGCGCGGGATCGTCCTCCTAACCGGAACCACGGGCTCCGGCAAGTCGACGACGCTCGCCGCGATGATCGACCACATCAGCTCGAGCCGGTCGCGGCACGTCATGACGCTCGAGGACCCGATCGAGTACCTCCACCGCGACAAGCTGTCGATCATCAACCAGCGCGAGGTCGGGCAGGACACAGAGAGCTTCGCCCGCGCGATGCGGCGGGTGCTGCGCCAGGACCCGGACGTGATCCTGATCGGGGAGATGCGCGACGAGGAGACCGTGCGAACCGCGCTCGCCGCAGCCGAGACAGGCCACCTCGTGCTCTCCACGCTCCACACGCTGGACGCGTCGGAGACGATCAACCGGATCATCGACTTCCTCCCGCCGCACCTCCAGCAGCAGGCGCGGGTGATGCTCGCATCGACGCATCGCGGCGCGGTCTCCCAGCGGCTGGTGCCGAGGATCGACGGCAACGGGCGCGTCGCCGTGTGCGAGGTGATGGTCGTTACCGGCCGCGTGCAGGACCTGATCCTCAACCCGCAGGAGACGGGGCGGATCACCGAGGTGATCGCCGAGGGCTCCTACTACGGGATGCAGACCTTCGACCACGCCCTGCTCACGCACGTCGTCGCGCAGAACATCTCCGAGGAGACCGCCTTCGAAGTGGCCTCGAGCGCCCACGACTTCAAGCTCATGCTCGCCGCGCAGGGCCAGCGCGCGAGCGGCATCGAGCAGGTGATGGGCAACGGCGACGGCGCCGAAGGCTCACTTCACTTCGTAAAGCATTAGCTATACTCGGCTTGCGGTGGGGGAGCCCGCGACCAACGACTTCTTCCCTGCCATTTAGCTGCAAATGACCGAGAACCCATGTCCCGTCGGATGCTGTGCGGAGATCATCTCCGGCAAGTGGACACTCCTTCTGATTCGCGACCTGGCTGAGGGAAGCCAGCGCTTTTGTGAGCTCGAGCGATCGCTCGACGGCATCAGCCCGCGCACCCTCTCCCTTCGCCTGCGGGCGCTCGAGGAAAGCGGCATCGTCGAGCGCCGGACCTACCCCGAGGTCCCGCCGCGGGTCGAGTACGCGCTCACCGAGAAGGGGCGCGCGCTGGTTCCGCTGATCGAGGACATGCGGGCCTACGGACGCCGGTGGCTGCTGAAAAGCGACCGCCGCGAGTCCGCCGTCGCCGCCTGAGGCGGCCCCGTAGCTGCAACCCCGGTTGCAGTCGCAGGAGGGACCCGTGCGCCCCAGAAGCGTGGGGTCATGCGTGATCTGGTCGCCCAAGAGGCGTTGAAGGTGATGGCCCGCGACGCCTCGAAGCGCCTCCGTGAGCTCGTGGCGCAGGGCGAGCAGCTTCCCTACGACGTGCGCGAGGCCGAGGTCTCCTCGCCACTGCCGCAGTACGTGCCGCTTACCGAGCGCTTCATCCGCGATCACTCCCAGGCGCTGAGCGCCATGGACTCCTTCGGCGCCGCATGCGCGGCGATCGAGTCCGCCGAGCTCTCCTCCTCCTATCTGGAGAGCTTCGGGATCGGCGTGCCCGGCGAGGCGCGCAAGCGCGGGGAGCTCGCCGGGGTGGTCTTCCTGTGCCGGCTCTGGGCCGGCTCGACTGACTTCTCGCTCGAAGAGGGTCGCCTCGAGAGCGCGATCGCCGAGCTCGAGGCCGGTGGAGAGATAGCCGCTGACGAGATCGAGGTGATCATCCCGCTTCGAGGCCTCCACATGCCCGTCACGCGGTTGGAGCTCGCCACCGCCACCATCGTGCGCGCCGATACCGTGGACGTCCCCCCCGAGGCGCGGGCCGCCGAGGGCTCCGGGGCCGCCGGCTGGGAGCCGACTTTTCTCGCCGCGACCCGCGTCAGCGAGTCCGACACGACCGACGCCCGGAGCCTGGACGCCGGTGCTCGCGCGGTCGAGGCCTTCCGCCAGCTGATCACCACGCTTCGCCTCTATAAGGGTGGAGGCATCGGAGTCGGCCCCTACGCCTGGATCTGGGCCGGTGAGCATCGCTGGCGCAGGATCGCGACGGGCGCCGGGCGCCCGCGGCCGGGCGGCTACCGCCTGGTCGAGACGGAGCTCTCCGACCTCGCCGTCTTCTCGCGGACTCTCGCCTACCGCTCGACAGCGTTCGGTCGCCCCGCGAAGAGCGAGTCGGGCCTCTCGGGCGCGCTCGGGCGGGCGATCTCCCGGTTCGAGGCCGGTCTCGAACGGGCGGTGGTCATCGACGCCCTCAACGACTACCTGCTGGCCCTCCGCTTCGTGCTCGAGGGCGGCGGCGCCGCCCAGCTCGGCCTGCCGATTCGAGTAGCCGCGCTATGCGCGGAGCCCGAGCACCGGGGCGAGACGAAGGCGGTCATCGACCGGGCCGTCAGCCTCGAGCGAGAGCTCTGGAGCGGCGAGCCCGCCCCCGCCGGCGAGGGCGCCGCGACCCCCGCGCAGACAGCTGCCACCGTCGAGCACCTGACGCGGGCGATCCTGAGGGATGCCGCATGCGGGCACCTCGGCAGCGACCTGCGGGTGACCGCGGACGAGATCCTGCTCGCCGACGGCCTCGCTGTCGGCGAGGGGCACGCCGAGCAGCGCGGCGGCTCCGAGGAGTGGGACGTCGCGCAGGCCGAGACGGCCTCTGACGAGACCCGCGAGATGTCGCTTTCCGAGCTCGAGGCAGCTCTCGAGCAGGCAGCCTCGCCCGACAACGCCCCGCGCGGCGAAGCGGACGAGGAGGAGGCCGCGGAGGAGCCCGAGCCAGTGCTCGAGGGCCAGGAGACACTTTGGATCGACGTGCCCGGCGAGTGGCACGAGGTCGAGCGGGCCGAAGGGGCCGAACAAGTGCAGGTGCCGGAGCCCGAAGGACGAATCACGGTCGAGTCACGCCCCCGCTCTGAGGAGGAGACAGTGTTCGAACGCAGTGCCGACGCCCGTGAGCCCGAGCCGACCACGGTCGACGAGGTCGAGCAGCTCCGGCGGTCAAGACTTGCCGAACTGGTCGAGGAGCCCCCGCGTGCCGAGGAGGAGCCGGAGGACCGCCCCGACACCACCGAGCGCGTCGCGTATCTCTTCCCAAGGCCGGAGACGACCGAGTGGAACGTGCGCGAGCTGAGCTACGACCGGCGACGCCGGGCGCAGATTCACGCCTCCTGACCGAGGCGCCGCAGCAAGCACGAGCAAAGGCTTTCTCCTCCGATCACCCAGGAAGAGGGGCTTGAGTTCCGGCGGGCCTTGTGCCCGCCGGGCTCAGGCCTGCCTAGGCCTCCGCAGCGATCTCGGTTCGCTCGCGCGCACCGGCCGCGAAGAGGTAGTCGTTGATGCGCATCAGGCCCACAAGGTCGTGGACGTCGGTGTCCAGGTACGGGACCTGGATCACGAGCCGGGCGCGCATCTCGGCGGTCAGCCGCTTGATGTTCTTCCGATCGCGCGCGGCGAGCGCCCGGTAGTCCTCGTAGTTGGAGATGACCCGTTGGGCGAGATCCTCGTCGTCAAGCGCCGAGGTGAGCTCGCTCAGGAGCTGCTCGGGGTCGTGGTCGGGGAGCTCGCTCTCGTAGTGCACCTTGTTGACGATCACGCCGCCGAACGGCAGCTTCGCCTCGACCAGCTTGCGGTGGAAGTACACGGCCTCGGTGATCGGCTCCCCCTGAGGCGCGCAGACGACGAGGAAACACGTCTCCCGGTTCGCGAGCAGCTCGTTGACCCGCTTCGCGCGCTCACGAAAGCCGCCGACCATGCCGCTGAAGGCTTGGAAGAACTCCGAGAGGTCCTCGAGCACCTCGACGCCGGTGAGGCGCCGCAGCACGGAGAACATCATCGACGTCCCGCGCCCGAAGACCTTCATTCCGAGCCCGGTCGGCTTCATGAACACCTGGAGGGCCCGGCCCTCGATGAACTGCATCAGGCGCCTGGGCGCCTCGAGGAAGTCCAGCGCGTTGCGACTCGGCGGCGTGTCCAAGACGAGCAGGTCGTAGCGGTCCTCGGCGTGGAGCTCGAAGAGCTTCTCCATCGCCATGTACTCCTGCGAGCCGGCCAGCGCATTTGAGAGCTGCTGGTAGATGCGGTTGGAGAGGATGCGGTCGCGAGTCTCGGCGTCCGGGGCGTGCCGGCGCACGAGCTCGTCGAAGGTGGCCTTCGCGTCGAGCATCATGGCCCACAGCTCCCCGCCCTGGGTCTCGACCCCCGCCTCCTCGAAGACCTTCGGGTCGACCTGGCGCTCCTCGTTGCCGAGCTCCGGCAGGCCCAGCGAGTCGGCCAGCCGCTTCGCGGGGTCGATCGTCAGGACCGCGACCTTCTTGCCCCGCGCGGCCATGCCCGCGGCGATCGCCGCCGAGCTCGTGGTCTTGCCCACGCCCCCCGAGCCCGCGCAGATGCAGACGCGCTTGCCCTCGAGCAGCTCGCCGACGCCGGCCATCAGTCAATCGCCTCCGAGAGCTCGTGGATCTCGCCGACGCCCAGCTCGGGCTTGAACACGAAGGGAAGGGTCCGGACCGGCGCCGTCACCAGCTCGGCGAGCCGCGCCAGCTGCTCGCGCTGGGCGGCGGCCCGGCGCGTCTCGCTCAGGGCCGCCCGGCACGCGGCGCGCAGGGTGCCGTTCCCGTTCGACGACACGGCCTCGAGGCGCTCGGCCTCGTCCTTCGGGAAGCGCTCGGGGTAGAGGGCGTTCATGTAGATGCGATCGACTGAGACGCCAACGTCCTCCGTGAGCGTGTGCTCGAGCGACGCGGTCTCGTTAACCGGCATCTCCTCCGGCAGCGCGACGATGGCCACGCCTGTCTTGCGGTGGTTGACGAGAAAGGTCTCGAGCGCCTCCGCCTGGGCCTTGATCGGCCCGACGCGCGCGACGTTGGCAAAGGTTCGAGGCGTTTGGAGAAAAGCCACGCCGTGGCCGGTCGCGGGAGCGTCGACGATGACGAGGTCGTATTCGCGCCCCTTCTTGACCTTGCGGTCAGGCAGCGCGACCTCCCAGATCTTCCCGATCGTGACCAGCTCGCGCAGACCCGGCGTGGCGGCCGCCATGTAGCCGAAGATCTTTGACTTGAACAGCAGGTCCCGCATCGCACGCACCTTCAGCTGGAGCAGCAGGTACTCGCGCATCGCCTGGTCGGGATCGATCGAGATCGCCCAGAGGTTCTCGGCCATCTCGACCTCGTGGAAGCCCACCTCGGCACGGTTGAAGACGTGCGACGTGTGCTCCTGCGAGGAGACCTCGCACACGATCGTCCGCCGGCCCTCGGCCGCGGCGGAGAGCCCCATCGCCAGGGCGACGGTCGACTTGCCGACGCCGCCCTTCCCGGTGACGATCACCAGGCGCTTGTCGAGGAGGTCGGGCATCCAAGGAACATACCCAGGACCCTCGTGCGCCTAAACGGGTCAGCGTCGGGTCAGTTCAGGTAGTCGACCAGGTCTACGCGCCCAGAGGCGTCACCCGGCAGTCCGCCTTCCGGTCGGCGGAGCTCGAAGCCACGCCATGACCCCGCGTCGTTCGCGAGGACGAGGTAGGTGGCGCTCGCACCGCTATCCGGGTCCGTCGACACTTTGCAGAACCAGAGCTCGCCGCCGTCCGTCTGCGGGGCCTCGAACCAGTTGACCCCATGGCGCTGGAGATTGTGCACTGCGTCGCCAAGCTCCCGCGGTCGGGGGTGCCGGCACTGCGCCTGCTTGCCGCCCGCCACGTGGTTGACAACGACGCAAGCTCGCCCGCGCCGTAGCCGAAGAACCGCTGCGGCCGGCATGCGAGCCAGCCGAGGGCAAGGACGAGCGCGACCACGGCGATCGCAAGAACCCCCTTTACGCGTCAACGTGTCCTCCCCGACGATGGTGCAGAAACCGACCATATAGGGGGTGTTTCTGCACCATCGTCCGTTCCCGGCGAGCGGGCGCCGCACGATCCATGCCTCTCATGAGGAGGAAACGCACAAGAGCGTGCGAATAAGCGCGATCAATGGGTCTCTTCAATCGTGCTTCCAAGTCAGACGTCCCCCTGAGCGGGGACGAGTGGTCGAGCAACGGCGGTCCCAACGGGCACAAGCCGAGGCCCGAGCCCGCCGAGGCTGAGCGCGCGCCGGCGCCCGAGCGCGAGCCAGAGACGACCGGCGATGTGACTCCCGAGGTGGAGGAGACGCCCGAGGTTCAGGAGACGCCCCCCGTCGTTGCCGAGGAGCCTCAGAGCGATCCCGAGCCCGAGCCGGATCCCGAGCCCGAGCCGGCCGCGACCGCGGCCCCGGCACCGGTGGAGGACAAGCCCACGCCCCCCGTGAACCTTGAGAAGCCGGAGGACGGCGACGATCAGCGCATGAGCGCCGACCAGGCGCTCGCCCCGGTGCGCAGGCCCGGGATGGGCCGCCCGCCGGGCGCCCATATCGGCGACCAGTCAGAGCGCCGGGCGAAGATCATCTCGTTCGCCAACCAGAAGGGTGGCGTCGCGAAGACGACCACGACCCTGAACCTTGCCGTCGCCTTCCGTGAGTCCGGCCACGACGTGCTGGCCATTGACCTGGACCCGCAGGGCAACCTGACGATGAGCCAGGGCATCGACCCCGACAAGGTCGAGCGCTCGATGTACGACGTGCTCGTCGACCACATCCCGATCCGGGACGCGATTCAGCAGCGCGAGATCGACATCGCAGTCGCGTCGATCGACCTCGCCGGCGCGGAGATCGCGATGAGCATGCAGATCGGCCGCGAGCGCTCGCTGGAGAAGGCCCTGTCGGCCATCGTCGACGACTACGACTTCATCTGCATCGACACCCCGCCGAGCCTCGGGCTGCTCACAGTCAACGCGCTCACGGCCTCGGACAAAGTGATCGTCCCCGTCCAGTGCGAATATCTCTCGATGAGGGGGCTCGTCCAGCTCCAGAACACGCTCGAGATGATCCGCGAGAACCTGAACCCGCGAGTGCAAATCGAGGGAATCCTCCCGACGATGCTCGACTCGCGGACGATCCACGCCAAGGAGGCGGTGGAGATCCTCGAGGAGAACTTTGGGGAGATGGTCTTCAAGTCGCGCATTCGCAAGGCGATCAAGTTCGCCGAGGCCCCGGTCAGAGGGTCGAGCGTGCTGAAGTACGATCCTCAGAGCAACGCTGCCCAGTACTACCGCGACCTGGCCGAGGAGGTCCTGACACATGGCGCGTCGTAAGCGGGCCAGCATGCGCGAGGGCCCGCTCGCCGATCTCTTCCGCTCCACCGTGCCCCAGGAGGGCGACGAGGAGCAGCCCACGGAGCAGCAGCGCGTGCCCGAGCGGCCGGCGCCCGAGCAGCCGCCCGCTTCCGAGGAGCCCACGACCTTCTTCGACCACGAACGGGACGCCGCCCCGGACCCGGAGCCGTCCCCGGCCCCGCCGGAGCCGCCCCCCGTCAGCAGGGATCCCGAGCCGGCGCCGCCGGACCCGGAGCGCGTCCGCGCCTACCGCGTCGACGACATTCCTCCTGTCCCCGCGGCAAAGGAGCGACTCAGCCGCATCTTCGCCGACGACTCCCACGACGTGGAGGGCCCCGCCTACGGGCGCGAGGAGCCCGGCTTCTCGGACTACCACGGGCCGCCGCGGCCCCACATGCCGATCATCCGTGTGGTTGGTGTGGGCGGAGCGGGCGTGAACGCGATCAACCGCATGATCGAGGCCGCGGTACCCGGGGTCGAGTTCATGGCCATCAACACCGACCTTCAGTCGCTCCAGCAGTCGACCGCCGACGTCACCGTCCACCTCGGCAGCGGCGTCGCGCGGGGCCTCGGCACCGGCTCCAACCCGGAGCTGGGCTACCAGGCAGCCTTCAAGGAGCAGGACAAGATCAAGCGCCTGCTGAAGGGCTCGGACATGGTGTTCATCACCGCCGGCGTCGGCGGTGGCACCGGCACCGGAGCCGCTCCCGTGATCGCGCGGCTTGCGCGCGACGTCGGCGCGCTCACCGTCGGGATCGTCACCAAGCCGTTCCGGTTCGAGGGCACGCGCCGCGGCACCCAGGCCGAGCAGGGGATCGAGGCGCTGAGCGCCGAGGTCGACACGCTGATCGTGGTGCCCAACGAGAAGCTCCTGAGCGTGCTCGCTCGCGAGACCAGCATGATCGAGGCCTTTCAGGTCGCCGATGACGTCCTGCGCCAGGGCGTGCAGGGCATCTCCGAGCTCATCACCCTCCCGGGGCTGATCAACCTCGACTTCGCCGACGTTCGCACGACCATGCGCGACGCGGGCCAGGCCCTCCTCGGCATCGGCATGGGCACGGGAGAGACACGGGCGGTCGCCGCGGCCGAGCGGGCGGTGTCCTCACCGCTGCTCGAGACCTCGGTCGACGGGGCGCGGTCGATCCTGCTCTCGATCACCGGCGGCCCGGACGTGGGGCTGCTCGAGGTGTCCGAGGCAGCCCAGGTCGTCCAGGAGGCCGCGCACCCGGACGCCAACATCATCTTCGGCGCCAACCTCGACGACACGCTGACCGACCAGATCTGGGTGACCGTCATCGCGACCCGCTTCGACGGCCGCGGCCGACGCAAGGACGGCGCCGGCGGGAACGAGATCCGCGCGGCCGGGACCACCACGGCCGCCGTGCGCCGTCCGGCCGATCGCCGCGCCGGCACCGCCAAGAGCTTCGAGTCGCGCCCGCGCGACCTGTCGATCGACGTACCTGAATTCGTACCCGGACGCTAGGGAATACGTTGCGGCGACTTCGTCGCCTGACGACACATGCTGGTGCGGCGACGAGAGTCGCCGCCCTTCACACCTCGTGACCACCCGTGGGGCTGTGGCGGCGGGCCATCCGCTGACTGCGGAGGCCGGCGCGCGCGTGCTGCGCGAGGGCGGCAACGCCGTCGACGCCGCGGTGGCCGCGGTGCTCACCTCGTTCGTCACCGAGAGCCCGCTCACCGGGCTGGGCGCCGGCGGGTTCATGCTCGTGCACGACCCCGAGCAGGAGGACGTGCTCCTCGACTTCTTCGTCGCGGTCCCGGGCCGCACCCTCGGCGGCCGCCGCTCGGAGCTCGAGCCGATCCCCGTCTACTTCACGCCGGAGGCCCCGCAGATCTTCAACGTCGGCGCGGCCTCGTGCGGGGTGCCCGGGACTACGGCCGGGCTAGCCGCGGCCCTGGAGCGCTTCGGCACGGTGCCGCTGGCGGAGCTGGTCCGCGAGCCGGCCCGCCTCGCGCGCGACGGGGTGGAGGTGAACGCCCAGCAGGCGTTCATCTTCGAGATCCTTGCGCCGATCCTGACCCACCAGCCGGAGGGGGCCGCGATCTACGCCCCGGAGGGGCGGATCCTGGGCCAGGGGGAGGTCTTCAGTTTCGGTGAGCTCGGCGACGCACTGGAGCGCTTCGGGGCGGAAGGTCCCGAGCCGTTCTACCGTGGGGAGGCCGCCCGCCTGGTTTCCGAGTGGGTGGTCGAGCGGGGCGGGACGCTCGGCGCCGACGACTTCGCCGGGTACGAGCCGGAGGTGCGCAGCCCCGTGCATGCGCGGTACGCCGGCAGGGACGTGCTGACCAACCCGCCGCCCTCCTCCGGCGGCATCCTGCTTGCGTTCGCCCTGGCGCTCCTCGATCTCGCGGGCTCCTCCGACCTCGCCAGCGTCGTGGCCGCCATGGAGGAGGCACAGCTCGCACGCACGGAGGCCTTCTTCCACGGCCTGTACCAGGACGGCTTCACGGAGCGGTTCCTCACCCCCGAGCGGCTCGACCAAGCCGCTGCGCGGGTGCGCGACGGCCGGCGTCCGCCGGCGCCCGGCGCCGCGGGGCCGGGGGACCTGCTGGGATCCACGACGCACATCACTGCGGTCGACGGCGACGGCAGGTGCGTCGCGGTCACGTGCTCGAACGGCAGCGGGTCGGGGGTCATCGTGCCCGGCACCGGGATCCACGTCAACAACATGCTCGGCGAGGAGGACCTGAACCCGCTGGGCTTCCACGTGACCCCGCCGGGCCGGCGGGTCCCGTCGATGATGTCGCCGACGGTCGTGCTCGAGGCGGGCGAGCTGGAGCTCGGGCTCGGAAGCGGCGGCTCCAACCGAATCCGCTCGGCGGTGCTGCAGACGATCATCCGCGTGATCGCCGACGGCATGGATGCGCAGGAGGCCGTCTCCGCGCCTCGTGTTCACTTCGAGTCCGGCGCCGTGCAGGTCGAGCCCGGCGTGGGCGAGAACGGCCTCGACGTGCTGGCCGAGCGCGGCTTCCGCCTGGTCCGCTGGGACGAGCGGAACCTGTTCTTCGGCGGCGTGCACGCGGTGACCCGCGACCCGGCGACGGGGGAGCTCAGCGGGGGCGGCGATCCGCGCCGCGGCGGCGCCGTGGCGCTCGCCTAGCGGCAGTAGCATCGTCCCGGAGGACCTCAAGGGGGCACGCGGTGGCCAAGGCACTGCTCATCATCGACTTCCAGAACGACTTCACCTCGGGCGGCGCGCTCGAGGTTCCGGAGGGGGACGAGATCGCGGAGCCGGTCAAGCGTCTCGCGCGCCACTTCGACGTGGTCGCGGCCACCCGCGACTGGCACCCGCCGAACCACACGTCGTTCAAGGCGCAGGGCGGGCCGTGGCCCGTGCACTGCGTTCGCGGAACGCACGGTGCCCAGTTCCATCCCGCCATGGACGAAATCGAGCTGGACGCCGTCGTCGACGTCGGCCAGGGCCGTGACGACGAGGGCTACTCGGGCTTCGAGAACTCCGACCTCGCTCGCATCCTGCGCGACAACGATGCCGACGAGGTCTACGTCTGCGGCCTCGCCACCGACTACTGCGTTCGAGCCTCGGCGATCGACGCCTGCAGCGAGGGCTTTGACGTGACCGTGGTCGAGGACGCCGTGCGTGGCGTCGAGGTCAACCCCGGCGACTCGGAGCGGGCCTTTGGGGACATGCGCGACGCGGGCGCCCGGATCGCCAGCTCCGCCGAGGTGCTGGCGGGCGCCGAGGCCGGCTAGCTGACGATCACCTTGCCGTTCATCTTCGCCCGGTCGGCGATCTCGCTCGAGCGGGCCACCGCGTCCACCAGCGCACGGAGGGCGTTGCCCAGCATGCGCATCCGCTCGGACTCGGCGCGCTGCTCGAGGAGGGCCTGCTTCGTCTCGACGGGGAGCTCAACCCGCGCCGCGATTCCGTAGGCGTCCTCCGTCTCGATGTCAAGGCCCTCGGGCGGCTCGCCCGAGATCCCCTTGACCAGCTCGATGAACGCCTGGCGGGCCATGTCGGCGGCCTCGGGGTCCTGCTCGGACGGCTCGTCGTCAGCCGAGATCGTCTCGATCTCGCCGGCGGGGTAGTCGGGCTCCTCGAAGCGCTCGAGCACGCGGAAGGGCTGCTCACCGGTCACCACGATGTTCATGCGGCCGTCGTCGAACCGCTCGAGCACCTCGGTGACGCGCGCTGTGCAGCCGATCCGGTGCGCCGTGCCCTCCTCGTCCCGAAAGACGATGCCGAACGGCTCCTCGGTCTCGAGGCAGTGGCCGATCATGCGGACGTACCGCTCCTCGAAGATGTGGAGCGGGAGCAACTCGCCCGGAAGGATCACGACCGGGAGCTCGAAGATCGGCAGTTCCACTCCGTCGCCCGCCATTGGCCCATTCTAGGAGGCCGGTTCCGCCGGTTCCGCCGGTTTCGCCGGGTCCCTGGAAGAATCGCGCGCCATGGCGATCGACTTCGAGCGCGAGGGACTGCTCGAGGGCACGCAGGGCGACGCGCGCGAGGCGCGGCGCGAGCTGCTCTCCGAGCTCGCCGCGGACGGCGTCCCGTTGGCGGACCTGCGCAAGGCCGTCGAGGAGGACCGCCTGGTTCTCCTGCCCGTGGAGCGCGTCCTCGAGAGCGAGGGGCCTCGATACACCGCCGCCGACGTCGCCGAGGAGGTCGGCGTGGAGCAGAGCATCCTGCGGCGCAACCGGATGGCGCTCGGGCTTCCGGATCCGGGCGACGAGGCAGTATTCGGCGAGGAGGACCTGAACACCGCGAAACGGATCGCGGCCCTGAGAGAGGCCGGCCTGCCCGACGAGGGGATCCTCGAGGTCTCCCGGGTCATCGGCCTCGCCCTGGCCCAGGTGGCGGCCGCGAGCCGCGCGCTGGTGGCCGAATCGGCCCTGGCCGAGGGCGGGACCGAGGCCGAGATCGCCCGGCGCCTCGCCGAGGGCGCTCGCAGCCTGGGGCCGATGATGGGCCCGGTGCTCGAGTACGTGCTGAACCTGCACCTTCGCGAGCAGGTGCGGAGCGACGTGATCGGCCGGGCCGAGATCGCGTCCGGCCGCCTCCCCGGCGCCCAGGAGATCTCCGCGTGCTTCGCCGACATGGTGGGCTTCACCAAGCTCGGGGAGGAGCTCCCGCCGGAGGAGCTCGGGGCGATCACGGGGCGGCTGGGGGAGCTCGCCAGCGACGTCGCCGCGCCGCCGGTGCGCCTCGTGAAGATGATCGGCGATGCGGCGATGCTGGTCTCGCCCGACAACGACGCCCTGGTGGATGCGGCGCTCGACCTCGTCGCCCGCTCGGAGGCCGAGGGGGAGGGGTTCCCACCCCTGCGCGCCGGCATCGCGAGGGGGCCCGCCCTGGCGCGCGGCGGCGACTGGTACGGGCGCCCCGTCAACCTGGCGAGCCGCATCACCGCCATCGCATATCCCGGCAGCGTCCTGGTGAGCGAGGACGTCAAGGAGGCCGCCTCTGACGGCCATCGCTGGTCGTTCGCCGGCGAGCGGCGGCTGAAGGGGATCGACGGCCGGGTGAAGCTCTCGCGCGTCCGTGCCGAGGAGGGTGAAACGTAGGGCCGCTTGCCGGGACTCACTGCTGACTACCTTTCCATTGAGCCCTAGGCAGTGGTCCTTCTAGTCCTCTTCGCATTCCTTGCGGGCGCCGGAACGGCGCTCTCGCCGTGCGTGCTGCCGGTGCTGCCCGCGGTCCTGTCCGCGGGCGTGACCGGAGGCCGCCGGCGGCCCCTCGGCGTGGCCCTCGGACTTGCGCTGTCGTTCACCTTCGCGACGGTCGCCCTGGTGTACGTGATCGAGGCGCTGGGGCTGCCCAACGACTTCACGCGCGTCCTGGCGATCGTGACGCTGCTGGTCTTCGGCGCCCTCCTGTGCGTTCAGCCCCTGTCGGACCGGCTCGAGGCGTGGATCTCCCGCGTCGTCCCCAAGCCCGCGCGCCCCGGGGGCGACGGGTTCGGCTCCGGGATGCTGCTCGGCGCCAGCCTCGGCCTGGTGTACGCGCCGTGCGCTGGCCCGATCCTCGCTGGGGTGATCACCGTCTCCGCCGCGCAGGACTTCACGGTCGGCAGGCTCGCGGTGGCGCTCGCCTACTCGATCGGGTCGGCAATCGTGCTCTACCTGCTGATGCTCGGCGGCCGGCGAATCACGGACCGGCTCGGTGCGCTGCGCTCGCGCGTCCAGGTGGCCATGGGCGCCGTGATGATCGCGGTCGCCGTCGTCATGATCGCCAACCTCGACGTTCGCTTCGAGAGCGCCATCGCCGGCCACCTCCCCTCCGCACTCGTCGACCCGACGAGCCGGATCGAGCAGAGCTCGAGCGTTGCGGGCGACCTCCAAGCCCTCCGCGGCGGCGGACCGGTGTCGCACGAGACGGGCACGAGTCAGGCGGCAGCCGGCAAGCGCCTGCCCGTCTACTTCCAGGCGCCCAACTTCACCGGCACGCAGGACTGGTTCAACACCCCGGGCGATCAGCCCCTCAGCCTCGACCAGCTTCGGGGGCAGGTCGTCCTCGTCGACTTCTGGACCTACACCTGCATCAACTGCATCCGCACGCTGCCCTCCATCGAGGCGTGGTACCAGAAGTACCACCGGGACGGATTCACCGTCGTTGGCGTGCACACGCCCGAGTTCCCGTTCGAGAAGGAGGCGTCGAACGTGCAGCGGGCGATCAGCGACTTCGGCCTCACCTATCCCGTCGTCCAGGACAACGACGCCGCCACCTGGAACGCGTACCACAACCAGTACTGGCCGGCCGATTATCTGATCGACGCCAAGGGGCGGGTGCGGCTGGTGCACTTCGGGGAGGGGTCCTACTCCGAGACCGAGACCGCGATCCGCAGCCTGCTGGCCGAGGCCGGTCACCAGAACCTCGGAGGCCACGCGAAGGCGCACGTCGAGCGGGCGGACGCCCACGCCACGCCCGAGAGCTACCTCGGGGCGGCCCGCGCGGAGCGCTTCGCCAACGGCCCGATCCTGCCGGGAACCCAGCAATTCGACGCGGTCTCTCCGTCCTCGCTCTCCTCCGACCAGCTCGCCTATGGCGGCCAGTGGAAGATCGACCGGGAGTCGGCGACGGCGGGCGCAGGGGCGAGCCTGGAGCTCAACTTCACCGCGCAGCGGGTCTTCCTCGTCCTCGGCTCGCCGGGGGAGCCGCGCAAGATGAAGGTGCTGCTCGACGGCAAGCCGATCCCGAACTCGCTCGCGGGCCCCGACGTGCACAACGGGGTCGCGACGATCTCGAACCAGCGCCTCTACCGGCTCGTGGACCTCCCGCACCCCGAGTCCCACGTGCTGACGCTGCAGCCTGAGAGCGGCATCTCGGGCTACGCGTTCACGTTCGGCTAGCCCAGCCGGACATCTAAGCTGCGCCGCGCGTGCAGCCCATCAACCTCTACAGCGACACCCAGACCCGTCCGACGGATGGCATGCGAGCGGCGATCGCGGCCGCGGAGGTCGGCGACGAGCAGCGCGGGCTCGACCCGACCACGAGCCGCCTCCAGGAACGAGTCGCCGAGCTCCTCGGGCACGAGGCCGCGCTGTTCCTGCCCAGCGGCACAATGTGCAACGAGATCGCGCTGCGGCTCCACGTGCGGCCGGGCGGTGACGAGGTGATCCTCGACCGAACCTCCCACCCGGTGAACTACGAGGCGGGCGGCCCGGCCCAGGTGGCCGGCGCCATGATCCGGACCCTCGAGGGCGAGAACGGCATCTTCACCCCGGAGCAGCTCGAGGGCGCGATCCGGACGCCGGGCAACCGCTACGCGCCGCGCTCGCGCCTTGTGTCAGTGGAACAGACCACGAACATCGCGGGTGGCCACGTGTGGCCGGTGGAGACCATCCGCGGCGTCCTCGAGGTCGCCCAGCGACACGAGATGCGGGCGCACCTCGACGGCGCCCGCCTGATGAACGCGGTCGTGGCCTCGGGCGTTCCGGCGAGCGACTTCGCCGGCGGCTTCGACACCGCGTGGATCGACTTCACCAAGGGCCTCGGCGCGCCGGTGGGCGCGGTCCTGGCCGGCTCCGACGACAGAATCGCGGAGGCGTGGCGCTGGAAGCAGATGCTCGGCGGGGCATTCCGCCAGTCGGGGATCGTGGCCGCCGGGTGTATCTACGCGCTCGACCACCATGTGGAGCGACTGGCCACCGACCACGAGCACGCCCGCGTGCTGGCGGACGGCCTCGCGGGGCTCCCGGGCGTTCAGCTCGACCCGGCGACCGTCGCGACCAACATCGTGATCTTCGAGGTCGCAGACGCGCCCGCCCTCGTGGAGGGGCTCGCGGAACGCATGGAGCTGCAGGCGATCGACGACCGCCGCGTGCGGGCGGTCACCCATCTCGACGTGAGCCGCGCCGATATCGATGCGGCCCTGTCGATCTTCGCCGACGCCCTCCGCTAGCCGGCGGCCAGCGAACGCGCGACGACAAGCACGTGGCCGAACGGGTAGCCCGGCCCCGGGTCGTCGTGGCCTCCTCCTGCGCTGCCGAGCGCGGCGTGGGTGGTCACGCCCGGCCGGACCACGGTGCTTCCGCTGACCTTCGCCCGGGAGATCGGGATACCCCAGCGCCGGTGCCAGCGGGCGATCCACTCGGCCGTGTTCTGGAGCTGTGCGGCGCGCTGGTTCAGCCACTTGCCCCGGCTGTAGGCATCGGTGCCGATCTGCTCGATGCTGAGGCTCACGGAGTTGAAGGCGACCTCGGTCCACGCCTTTCGCCCGTCTTTCACGTAGCGGGCGTCGTGGCCCTGCTTGTCGTTCGCGACATGTGAGGAGACGGCGCTGTCGGGATTGGCGAACCACGCACCCAGCCGCTTGAGGTCCTTCAGGCCGGGCTTGTCCCGGAAATGCGGACGGCCGCCGTCGGGGTCCGTCGTGGTGTGGAGCACGATCAGGCTCGGCCGGGCGCCGTCCCTGGAGGACTGGTTGCCGACGATGTGCACGTAGTCGGGCTTGACCGCCCCCGCCGTCGCCGGGATCGCGAGCACCGCGATGGCCGCCGCCAGCACGGCCAAGGAGATGAGCTGCGTCCGCCTGCCTAGGGCGACGCGGATCCGTCCACGGATCGCCATGCGCCTACCGTAACCGGTCGGGCTCAGCCGATCGAGTACCGCAGCTCGACCATGCCCGAGTCGAACGCGCGCGTCCCGGCCAGGCGCACGGGGCCGCCGTGCAGCCGGTGGTCGAACAGTGGCTTGCCGGTGCCAAGTACGACCGGAACCACGGTCGCGATCACCTCGTCGAGCAGACCGGCGTCGGCGTACTGGGAGGCGACGTCCCCGCCGCCGACGATCCAGATGTTGCGCTCCCCGGCTGCGTCGAGTACCTCCGGATGAAGCTCTCGCACACTGCCCTGCGCGAATCTGACATCGACGTCCTCGCCATGTGGCACCGCAAGCTCGCGTGTGGTGAGGACCCAGAACGGCTTCCCCGCGTACGGCCACTCCTCGACGTGACGGAGCACCCACTCGTACGTCACCGATCCGCTCACCATCGCCCCCACGTCGTCGTATAAGCGGTCGTAGCTGCCCTCCATGGGCTCGGCGCCCGGACCGTCGTACGCGCCGTCGTAGCCTGTCAGCCACTCGAGCGTGTCGTCGGCCTCGGCGATGAAGCCGTCGAGCGAGGTCGCGCAGTAGTACTGGGTCCGCCCGCTCACGCGGCGGGCTTCCGCCCCGAGAGCACCAGGTTGTAGAAGAGGGAGGGAGGAAGCCTCGGCTCGAGCAGCGTGGTGTCCACGCGCTGGAGCGCCAGATAGCCGCGAAACGCGAACTCCCGCCACCGCATCGGGACGTCGTCCGGCTCCGCCGAGCCCTCGAGCGTCCTCATCGTCCAGCCGAAGGCGTTCGCCAGGAGCTCCTCGCCGACGATCCTGACGTACTCGAAGCCGGCCGCGTCCAGCATCCGGTTGAGCGCGGAGGGTGCGAAGGCGTGCACGTCGACCTCCGGCTCCAGCTCGTGGCCGTCACTCTCGGACTCGGGCTCCGGCCGGCGCGCGGACGCCCCGAGGGCGACCCGCCATAGCGGCGCCGCGAGCTGGGCGCCGCGCTTCGGCACGGCGGCAAGCAGGTCGCCGTAGCGCGACGGCTCGCCGCAGAAGGCGACCGCCCCGCCGGGTCGCAGGACGCGCATGAACTCGCGAAGCGCCGTGTCCAGGTCGGGGATGTGGTGCAGGACAGCGTGTCCGAACACCAGGTCGAAGCTCTCGTCGTCGAACGGCAGGACCTCCGCGTCGGTGACCTCCGTCTCCATCGCGATCCCGAGCCGGTTCGCTGTGCCGGACAGCGTGGACAGCATGCCCGGCGAGATGTCCGTCGCTACGAGCCGCTCGATCGCCCCCATCTGGACCAGGTTCAGCGAGAAATAGCCGGTTCCCGAGCCGATCTCGAGCGCGTCCCCGAATGGCCGGCCGGGCCACGACCCGAGCGCCTTGACGAGCTTGCCGCGCACCTGCTCCCGCCCGATCGAGCCGAAGTCGATGCCCCACTTGGCGTCGTACTCCGTGGCGGCGGCGTCGTGGTAGCGCACGTTGACGTCCTTGATGTGCTGCGCCGGAGCGGCGGACCTGGCGGGCATGGCGCAGGATGGTATGGGGGAATGCCCGTTACCGTGCCCGGTCATTCGCCGGCGACGGGCAGTGCCAAGACGTGACCGAGGACCTTCACACGCAGCAGAACCAGCCCCCCGGCGTCCCGCCGCTTTCACTCACGGGGGAGCGCACGCTGCCCGACGTTCCCGAGGAGAACTACTGGTTTCGACGGCATCTGGCCGTGTACGAGTGGATCGCGAGACGGGTCCGCGGCCTCAGGGTCGCCGATCTGGCCTGCGGAGAGGGCTACGGCGCCAGCGTGCTCGCCGGAGCGGCGGCTGACGTCGTCGGCGTCGACGCGAACCCGGAGGCCCACGAGCATGCCCGCCTGCGCTACCGGCGGGAGAACCTGCGCTTTGAGCGCGGCCTGGTCGAGGAGTTCGACGAGCCTCGGGACGCGATCGTCTTCCTGCAGACGATCGAGCACATCCATGACCCCGGGGTGCTGCTCGACACCTTCACGCGGGCCGCGCCGGTCGCCTACGTCACGACGCCGAACCGCCTGACCCTCGCGCCGCCGGGCGCCGAGAAGTCCGAGAACCCATGGCACCTCCGCGAGTACACGCTGAGCGAGTACCGGGAGCTGCTCGCTCCGCATTTCTCGCGCGTGGAGATCCTCGGCGTGTTCCACGCTCGGAAGCTGCGGGCGCACGAGCTGGCCCTGCGGGCGGGCTGGGACCGTGCGCATCCGGCGCTCGGGATCACCAAGCCGTTCTACTCGCGCTTCGTCCCCGCCATCTCCTCGTCCGACTTCCGCGTGACCTCGGACGGCGATCTGGAGGGCGCGCTCGACTTCCTGGCGGTCTGCTGTGCCTAGCGGTACTCAGCGCGGCGAGCCGGTCGGCGACCTGGCGATCGTCCTGCACTCGCACATGCCGTATGTGGAGGGGTTCGGCACCTACCCGTTCGGGGAGGAGTGGCTGTTCGACGCGGTCGCCCGCTCCTACCTGCCCGTCCTCGCCGAGGCTCGGGATGTGACCGTGACCGTCTCACCCGTCCTCGCTGACCAGCTAGAGGGGCCGGGAGTCATGGATCGCCTCGAGGCGTTCCTCCGCGTGTACCGGCTGGAGGCCGCTGAGCGCGACGCGGGCGACGCGCCCGCACAGCTGCGTCCGGCCGCCGCGGCGGAGGCGGTCCGGTACCGGCGGGCGCTCGACCGCTTCGCGGAGCTCGGCGGCGACGCCCTGGCCGCGTTCACCGACGCGGTACGCGAACGAGGGGTGGCTCTGATCCCCACCGCCGCGAGCCACGCCGTCCTTCCGCTGCTCGCCACTGCCGCGGGGCGCCGCCTGCAGATCGACGCCGCGCTGCGCTCCCATATGCGCCGCTTCGGCCCGGCCCGAGGGTTCTGGCTGCCGGAGTGCGCATACCGCGCCGGCATCGAGCCGCTCCTCGCCGAGCGCAACCTGCGGTTCTTCTGCACCGACCAGAGCACGCACGAGCCGGGGCCGGCGTCGCTCGTCCCGGTCCGAGCCGGGGCCGACCTGGTGGCGTTCACGATCGACTGGGAGACGGTTGAGTTGGTGTGGTCGGAGCGGGGCTATCCCTCCGACACCGCCTACGCGGAGTTTCACCGGCTGTCGATGGAGGGGACGAGGCTTTGGGCCGTCTCGGGCGCGCCGTACGACCCCGAAGCCGCGGCCGCGAAGGCCGACCAGCAGGCGGATGACTTCCTCGATCGCGTCGCGGCGCGCCTCGAGGGCTTTCGCTCCGAGCGCGGCCGCAGCGGGCTCGTCACCTTCGCGATCGACACCGAGCTCCTGGGGCACTGGTGGTCGGAAGGCCCGCGGTGGTTTAAGAGCGTGCTCTCGCGCGCGCAGGCGCACGGGGTCCGCCTCGTGACGCTCCCCGAGGCGCTCGAGCACCACGAGCCCGAGGCGCGGCCTCTCCGGGAATCCACCTGGGGGGAGGGAAAGGACCTCCGCACCTGGGACTCCCCGGCGGTGGGCGACATGGCGTGGGCGCCGAGGCGGCTCGAGCTCCGTCTCGTCAATGCGATCGGTGCCGGCGAGCTCACGAGGGAGGCCGCGGAGCGCTCCGCGCGCGAGCTCCTGGCTCTTCAGGCGAGCGACTGGGCGTTCCTCGACCGGCGCAGGCAGGCGGGGGATTACCCGTTTCAGCGCTCCACGAGCCACGCGCGGGCGCTGCTGGAGGCCATAGACTCCCGCCGCCGCGTAGATCCCTCCATGCGAAACCTGGCACCCGACCTCAGCCTGGCGCCCCTCCTCGAGCCGTGACCGCCGCCCTCGTCCTCTCCTGGGAGTACCCGCCGCTGATCGAGGGCGGGCTGGCCAGGCACGTCCGCAAGCTGTCGGAGGCGCTGGTCGAGCTTGGCACCGAGGTCCACGTGCTCACCCGCGGAGGCGAGGAGTCGCCCGCGGAGGAGGTCGTCGCCGGCGTCTCGATCCATCGCGTTCGCGAGCCTGGGCGGCCCACCGACCTCGGCGAGTTCGTCGCCTGGGTCGAGCGGATGAACTCCGACATGCTTGCCGCCGGTGTCGAGCTCGGGGACCGCTACGACTTCGACCTCGTGCACGGGCACGACTGGCTCGTGGCCATGGCCTGCGACCACCTCGCTCGCCGGTTCGGGTCCCCGCTCGTGACCACGATCCACGCCACCGAGCACGGGCGCCACCAGGGCTGGGTGGACAAGCACCCTCAGTCCCACATCCACGGGATCGAGCAGTGGGTGACCAACCGCTCCGACCGCGTCATCGCCTGCTCGTACTACATGCGCGAGCAGATCGCCGACATCTTCGGCGTCGACGACGAGCGCATCGCGGTGATCCCCAACGGCATCGACCCGGGCGACCTGCGGCCGCAGGAGGCCCCTGAGCTCGAGCGCCTGCGCCTCGAATTCGCCCAGCCCGACGAGAAGCTCGTGCTCTTGATCGGTCGCCTCGTCTACGAGAAGGGATTCCAGCTCGCCCTGGAGGCAATGCCGGCCCTGATCGAGCGCCTGCCTCAGACCCGCTTCCTGGTCGCCGGCTCAGGGACCCACGAGGACGAGCTGCGGCGCCAGGCCGACGAGCTCGGGCTCATGGAACACGGGACCTTCCTCGGCTGGATCGGGGACGACGTCCTGCACTCGCTCTACCCGATCGCCGACGTGTGCGTGGTGCCGTCGATCTATGAGCCGTTCGGGCTCGTCGCGCTCGAGGCGATGGCGTCGGGCTGCCCATGCATCGTCGCGGACACCGGTGGCCTGCGCGAGGTGGTCCCGCACGAGGAGGCCGGGCTTCGCTTCCGCGCGCGGGACCCCGAGGCACTGGTGGAGGTCGCCGCACGCGTCCTGTCCGACGACGACCTTGGGCGCCGCCTAGTCGCCGAGGCCTACGACCACGTGCGCCGCTTCGACTGGCTCGACGTCGCCGAGCGGACCCAGGTGCTCTACGCGGAGCTCAGCCCCAAGCTCGTTTAATCACTCGGCACGTCCGGCTCGACCGGGTCCGGCCAGCGCAGCGTCTTGGGTCTCTCACGCATCCGCAGGATGCGTGCCGGTACCCCGCCGACCACGGCGTTCGCCGGCACGTCGCGGGTGACCACCGAATTGGTCCCGATGATCGCGTTGTCCCCGACGCGCACGCCCCGCAGGATGCAGGCGCCGTAGCCGATCCAGACGTTCGCACCCACGTCGACGTCCCGCTTGTAGATGCCCTGCTGGCGGATCGGGCGGTCGACCTCGACCGAGCCGTGGTCGAAGTCGATGAACATGGCGCGGTCGGCGATCACGCACTGTTCACCGATGCGGACGTGCTGGAAGGCCGAGATCGTGCATTCCTGGCCCAGCACCGTCTTCGGGCCGATCACCACCTCGCCCTCGTGACAGCGGATCTTGGTCCCATCGCCGACCCAGACGAAGCGCCCGAAGCGGATGGTCCCGCGGCGGCCGATCTGGATCTGCAGCTTCCGGCCGAAGAACACGAGGCCATCGGTCTGCCACCGCCAGCCGGCGGGCGTGAGCAGGCGGCGGCAGGCATAGCGCATCGCGAGGCGCGCGTACGTCGGCGTGAGCATTCCGTTGTGCTTGAGAAAGCTGACCAGGCGGAGCACGGCGATCGGACTCTAGTGGCGAGATTAGACTCCGGCTCCCATGGCGAAGGCCGCCGAACCAGCAGACGCCACCCTCGCCGACAGGATCGTCAGTGGGGACAAGCGGGCCCTGGCGCGCGGCATCAGCCTGGTCGAAAATCGCGAACCCGAGGGCGACAGGCTGGTCGCTGAGGTCTTTCCCCGCACCGGCAAGGCGCGCGTGGTGGGTATCACCGGGCCTCCGGGGGTGGGCAAGAGCACGCTGATCGGCGCGCTGACGAAGGAGCTCCGCAAGGCGGATCGGAGCGTCGGGGTGCTGTCGATCGACCCATCGAGCCCGTTCACGCAAGGGGCGATGCTCGGCGACCGGATCCGGCTGGCAGAGCACTTCCTCGACAGCGAGGTGTTCATCCGCTCGATGGCGACCCGCGGTTCGCTCGGGGGCCTCGCGGAGGCGGCGCTCCAGGCAGCCCTGCTCATGGACGCGGCGGGCAAGGACGACGTGCTGCTCGAGACGGTCGGCGTCGGCCAGGGCGAAATCGACATCGTCGACCACGCCGACACGATCGTGCTCGCGCTGATGCCGGGCTCCGGTGACTCGATCCAGGCCCTCAAGGCCGGCGTCATGGAGATTCCCGACGTGATTGTGGTCAACAAGGGCGATCACCCGCTGGCGGACACGATGATCCGGGAGGTCCGGTCGGCTCTCGGCCTGGGCCCGCAGGGTGACTGGAAGGTCCCCGTCGTGAGGACCGAGGCGGTGAAGGACGAGGGCATCGGCGAGCTGCTCCGGCAGATCGACGCCCACCGGGAGCACATCACCGAGACCGGCTCGCTCGCCGAGCGCCGCGCCCGCAACCTGCGCGCCGAGGTGCTGGGCATCGCGGCGGCTCGTCTTCGCCGCCAACTGGAGGAGCGTGCAACGAGCGATCCGGACTGGGAGGATCTGCTGGCGAGCGTGACGCGCCGGGAGACCGACCCAGCGAGCGCCGCGCGGAAACTGCTGGAGACGATCGACGATGCCTGAACACCAAGGCCCCGACGCCGCCGAGGCTCAGACCTGGATCGGGTGGCGCCTCGACGAGCTCGGCGGAGCCGCGGTGGGGAAGGTCGACGGGTTCTTCGTCGACGAGGAGACGGGGCGCCCTGAATGGCTCGTGATCCGGCTCGGGCGCTTCGGGCAACAGGGCCTGGTGCCGGCGCGCGAGGCCGTTGGCGTGCCCGGGCGCGTCTGGGTTCCCTACGCGCGCGAGGCCATCAAGGCGGCGCGCAGCGCCGGCGCGAAGTCGCCGCTGACCCGCGAAGCCGAGCTCGAGCTCCTCAAGCACTTCGGCGCCGGTGGGAACGCCGGCCGAGCCGCCGAGCTCAGCGCTCGGGGCTTCGAGGCGATCACCGCCAGTCCGGCGTCCTAGCCGTTTTGCTTAAAGCGTTCCGGTTGACCAGTCGAATGGCGCCGTGCCGGCTGCGGCTGCTCCCGCTCCGTCTGCGCCAACGATGACGCGAGTGCGGCGGCCACCCGCTCCCCGCTGCACGCGAACCTGAGACCACTCCGCGCACGGCGCGAAGGCCTCGGTCAGCTGCAGGGCGAGTCGGGACGGCTGACGCCTGCGCCCGTTCTCTTTTCTCTCCACTGGATCCCCCAGCTCGAAGGTTCCGACGACGAAGGCGACTCTACGCCGCGCTTCGGCCGGAATCGTGCGGTCCGTGACAAGGGGCCTGAAATCAACCCCCAAATTGGGCAATTCAGACGGTGGGGTGTCAGCAACCCAACTGGCGCGCGATGACCATCTGCTGAACCTCGTCGGTGCCCTCGCCGATGGTGAGGATCTTCGCGTCTCGGTAGAACCGGCACACCGGGTACTCCTCGATGTACCCGTAGCCGCCGTGGATCTGGACGGCCTCCTCCGCGGCCCGCACCGCCAGGCGGCCGGTCTTGAGCTTCGCCTGGGCGGCCGCGAGCGTGAACGACTCGCCCCGCTCCTTGAGGATCGCGGCCTTGTAGGTCAGGAGGCGCGCCGCCTCGAGCTCCGCGGAGATGTCGGCGATCTTCATCTGGATCGCCTGGAACCTCGCGATCGGCTGGCCGAACGCGCGCCGCTCCTTCGCGTACGCGATCGCCTCGTCGAGCGCCCCCTGGGCGAGCCCGACGCCCATGGCGGCGACTCCGATCCTGCCGCCGTCGAGGATGTGCAGGAACTGCTTGAAGCCCTCGCCCCGGCGACCGAGCAGGCTCGCCTCCGGAACTCGGCAGCCATCGAAGGCGAGCGGCCGCGTGTCGGAGGCGTTCCAGCCCATCTTGCGGTAGGGCTGTCCCACCTCGTAGCCGGGGGTGCCGTTCGGAACGATGATGTTCGAGATCTCGCCGTCGTCCCCGGTCCGTGCGGTGATGGTCACGCAGCCCGAGATGTCTGTCCCGGAGTTGGTGATGAACTGCTTGGCGCCGTCGATCACCCACTCGCCGTCGTCGAGCCGCGCGCGGGTGCGGGTGTTGCCGGCGTCGGAGCCCGCTTCCGGCTCCGTCAGGCCGAACGCGGCGAGGCGGCGGCCGCTCGTCAGCTCCGGAAGCCACTCGGACTTCTGCTCGTCGGTCCCCCACAGGTAGATCGGCATCGTGCCCAGGGAGGTGTGCGCGGCCATGGTGATGCCGACCGAGGAGTCGACGCGGGCGAGCTCCTCGACGGCGATGGCGTAGGCGAGCGTGCCCGCCCCGCCGCCGCCGTACTCCTCTGGGAAGGGGATCCCCATCAGGCCGAGGTCTCCCATCTTGCGGACGATCTGGTAGGGGAACGACTTGGTCCTGTCGAGCTCCTCGGCCACCGGGGCGACCTCCTGCGCGGCGAACTCGCGCACGGTGTCGCGCAGCAGGCGCTGTTCGTCGGTCAGGTCGAAGTCCAACTCGCCCTCAGCCCTCGGCCAGCAGGCTCACGAAGAGGCGGACGCCGAACCCGGTCGGGCCGTTGCCGACGTAAGCGCGCCCGACGTCCCAGGCGGTGCCGGCGATGTCGAGGTGCACCCACGGCACGTCGTCGACGAACTCCTCCAGGAACTCCGCCGCGTAGATCGACGATGCCTTGCGCTTGTTGGAGCTGTTGGTCAGGTCGGCGACGCTGCCGCGTGTGAGGTCCTTGTACTCGGGGTGGAGCGGTAGACGCCAGGCGAGCTCGCCGGTCCGCTGGCCCGATTCCTCGACACGCTCGGCCCACTCGTCGTCGTTCGCGAGCAGGCCGGCGTAGGTCGACCCGAGTGCGATGACGACCCCGCCCGTCAGCGTCGCGATGTCCACCAGGCGCTCGGCCCCCAGCTCGCGGACGCAGTGCGTGAGGGCGTCGGCCAGGATGAGTCGCCCCTCGGCGTCGGTGTTGTTCACCTCGACCGTCTTGCCGTTGAGCTGCGTGATGATGTCGCCGGGACGGGTCGCCGTCCCGCTCGGCATGTTCTCGGTCGCGGGGATGCAGGCGACGACGTCGCCGGGCAGCTCCAGCTCCGCGATCGCCGCCATCGTCTCGAGCACGGCAGCGCCGCCGGACATGTCCATCTTCATCTCCTCCATCTTCGCCGAGGGCTTGATGGAGATCCCGCCGGTATCGAAGGTGACGGCCTTGCCGACGAGACCGATCGTCTCGCCGCCCGCGCCGCCTCCGGAGTACCGAAGACAGATCAGCTGCGGTTCCTGCGCGCTTCCCTGGGAAACGGCGATCAGGCCGCCCATGCCGCGCTCCGCCATCTGCTCGCGGCCCAGCACCTCGACCTCGACCGAGTCGTGGGCGCCGGCGATCTCCCGGGCGCGGTCGGCCAGATACGTCGGGGTGACCACGTTCGCGGGCAGTGCCTGGAGCTCCCGGGCGCGGTTCGCCGCCTCGGCCGACACGCGAGCGCGGTTGACCGCCTCGTCGACGTTGCCCGCGGAGCCCGGCGCCGAGATGATGAGCCGCTCGAGCGCGGGGGGCGGGGGATCGTCCGGGTCGCGAGACTTGAAGCGGTCGAACCTGAAGGAGGAGAGGATCGTCCCCTCGGCCAGCCCGGCGGCAAGGGTCGCGGGCGTCACGCCGGCGCCGCTGGACTCCGGCAGCGACCAGGCGATCGTCGTGGCCTCGTAGCGAGCGGCCTGTGCCACCGCTACGGCGGCGCAGATCCTCAGGCGCTCGGGGTCCAGCTCTGTGCGCTTCCCGAGCCCCACCACCAGGAGGCGACGGTCGGCGTCGGGGCGCAGCAGCGTGTGCTTGCGAAAGCCGCCGCGCGCGTCGCCGGCGCCCGGCAGCTCGCGGTACGCGCCGTCCACCTCCTCGCCCTGGGCGAGTCCCGTTACGTGCAGGTCCGCGTCGACTGCCGCGAGCGGCTCTGCGGTGACCTCGATCCGCACGGGCGGCGAGTCTATTGACGCGGCATCACTAGCATCCTCACGGAAGGTCAAGCTCGCGGCCCATCGGCCGGCCGCCCGTCCACGAAAGGCTCAGATGTCCCAGACGGTGATCCTCGGAACCGCCCGCACCCCCTTCGGAAAGATGGGTGGGGGCCTCTCATCCCTCGACGCAACGGACCTCGGCGGCAAGGCGATCACATCGGCGCTCGAGCGCTCCGAGGTCGATCCCGAGCAGGTCCAGGCGGTCGTCTACGGGCAGGTGCTGCAGGCCGGCCAGGGCCAGATTCCGTCGCGCCAGGCGCAGATCAAGGCCGGGATCCCGCGCGAGGTGCCGTCGGAGACCATCAACAAGGTGTGCGCCTCCGGCATGCGCTCCATCGGCCTCGCCGACCAGGCGATCCGCGCCGGTGACGTCGAGGTCGCCGTCACCGGTGGCATGGAGTCGATGAGCCAGGCGCCCTACCTGCTGCCCGGTGCGCGGTTCGGCTTCCGAATGGGCGACGTTGAGGCGATCGACTCGATGACCCACGACGGGCTCACCAACCCCTTCACGCACAAGCAGATGATCAACGAGGCCTCCGAGGTCTCCAACGAGCTCGAGATCACCCGCGCCGACATGGATCGTTTCGCCGCGCGGTCCCACCAGCTGGCCGCCAAGGCCACCGACGAGGGGCTGCTCGCGGAGGAGATCGTGAGCGTGACCGTCAAGAAGAAGAAGGACGAGGTCGAGGTCGCCGCCGACGAGGCGATTCGTCCCGACACCACGGTCGAGGTGCTGGCGAAGCTCCGCGCCGTCGGCGGAGACGATGCCACCCACACGGCCGGCAACTCACCGGGCGTCAACGACGGCGCCGGTGCCGTCGTCGTCGCCTCGGAGGAGTGGGTCTCCAAGGAGGGCCGCACGCCGATCGCCCGGGTCCTCTCGTACGGCACGGTCGCCGACGACTTCGCGTATCTGGCCCGCACGCCAGCCAAGGCCGCTCAGCAGGCGCTCGACAAGATCGGCAAGTCCGCCGACGACGTCGACCTCTGGGAGATCAACGAGGCGTTCGCCTCGGTCGCGATCAACTCGATGCGGATGCTCGGCATCGACGAGGACAAGGTCAACGTCAATGGCGGCGCGATCGCGCTGGGCCACCCGATCGGCGCCTCGGGCGCCCGCATCGTCGGCGCCCTGGTGCACGAGCTGCGCCGCCGCGGCGGCGGCCTGGGCTGCGCCGCGATCTGCTCTGGCGGCGGTCAGGGCGACGCGATCATCATTGAAGTGAACGGCGCCTAACCGCCGAGAGAAGGATTCACCACGCTATGCGTGGTGAATCCTTCTCTCGTTCTCTCAGCTCCGGTTGTGGTTTGCCCTTGGTGCCCGCCGTTGGGAGAATTCCGCGTCTCTTGGGGCAGGAACCGAAGCTCAGCAGACGCGCGCTCATCGGCGGCGCCGCGGCGGGCGCGGCGGGTGCCGCGCTCGCCGGTGCGCCCGACGTGCTTGCGCGGGAGCGCGGCTCAAGGCCCCGGTCCGTTGACGTCGCGATCGTCGGTGCCGGGTTCGCCGGTCTGACGGCCGCGGTCGAGCTCCAGCGGCACGGCAAGTCCGTGGCGGTGCTCGAGGCGCGCGATCGGGTCGGTGGGCGCGCCCACAACCACCACATCGGCGGCGGCGAGATCTCGGAGGCCGGTGCCACGTTCGTCGGCCCGACCCAGGGCCACATCCTCCGGCTCGCGAAGCGCTTCAAGGTCGGCAAGTTCCCCACCTACGACACCGGGGACAACGTCTATTACAAGGACGGGACCCGCCTCACCTATAGCGACAAGACCCCGACCGGCATCGTCCCCCCGGACCCGACGATCGCGGCGGATGCGGCGGCCCTCGTCACGCTCATGGACCAGCTCTCCACGGAGGTCCCGGTCGACGCGCCGTGGCAGGCGTCTCGCGCCGGGGAGTGGGACGGGGAGACGCTCGAGTCCTGGGCGCGCACGCACTCCAGCTACAGCAAGAACGAGAGCTTCCGGCGCCTGGTCGCCGTGGCGACGAGGCCGATCTTCGGCGCCGAGCCGCGAGAGCTCTCCTTCCTGTTCACGCTCTTCTACATCGCCGCCTCGGGCGACGAGAAGCACCCCGGCACCTTCGAGCGGAACTTCAGCACTCGCGCCGGCGCGCAGATGTGGCGCTTCCACGGCGGCACCGAGCTGCTCGCCCAGAAGATGGCGGGGCATCTCGGCAACCAGGTGGTGTTGCGCTCGCCGGTCACCCGCATCGTCCAGGGGGACGGCCGCGTCACCGTCCATTCCGAGCGCCTCGACGTGCGGCCGAAGCGGGTCGTCGTCGCCGTGCCGCCGACGCTCGCGGGCCGTATCCACTACCAGCCGGGGATGCCGCCGGCCCGCGACCAGCTCACCCAGCGCCTGCCCCAGGGGACGCTGATGAAGGTCGCCGTCGTCTACGACAAGCCGTTCTGGCGCGACGCCGGCCTCAACGGCACGGCCCTGTCGCTCAACGGCCCCGTCAACGCGAGCTTCGACGACTCGCCCCCCGACGGTAAGCCCGGGGTCGTCTTCGGCTTCATCGGCGGCGACGAGGCGCGCCACTTCATGCGGATGACGAAGTCGCAGCGCCGCGCCGCCGTCCTCGGCAACTTCACGCACTACTTCGGTCCCAAGGCCAAGCACGCCCGCGAGTACCTCGAGGCCAACTGGGCGCGCGAGCAGTGGTCGCGCGGCTGTCCGGTCGCCATACCCGGCCCGGGGATCCTGGTCGCCTACGGTCACCTGCTCCGAAAGCCGGTGGGCAGGATCCATTGGGCGGGCACCGAGACCTCGACGTATTGGAACGGCTACATGGACGGGGCGGTGCGCTCGGGCGAGCGGGCCGCGAAGGAGATCCTGGACGAGCTGTGAGACGCCGTGTCGCCACGTGTGGCGCACTGGCGGTCGCACTCGCCTTCGTCGCGCTCCCGGCCCAGGCGGCCAAGGACCGGCCGCGGTGGGACACGCGCGTCCTCGCGCTGGTCGGCAAGCCCGGCTTCCCGGCGCGCGCGTACGTCGCTCCGAACGGTCGCATCTACGAGGGCACCTATGAGAACCCCACCGGCGGAACCCAGCCGTCCAGGGTGCGTGAGTATGGCGGGAGCGGAGCGCTGCTTCACAGCTGGAGCGTCCCCGGCCAGAACCTCTCGGGAGGCCAGGGCGTCCAGGTGGCGACGAGCGACGCGCGGGGGCGTCTCGTGCTGCTGGACCGAGATCCGGGACGCGTCCTGATCCTCAACCCGCAGAGGCGCGTGCACAAGTTCCACACCTACGCACGTTTTCCCGACCTCGCCCCGTGCCTGGCTGGCACCACAGGCCCCAACTGCTCGCCCACGCTCACCGACGACCCGCCCGTCCCGAACTACGCGGCGTGGGGGCCGGGCGGCGCCCTGTACGTCACCGACTACCTCCAGGCCGTGATCTGGCGCGTTCCGCCCGGCGGCGGCAAGCCGAGGATCTGGCTCGCGGACCCGAAGCTCGACGGCAACCAGTTCGGGACCACCGGGATCGTCCTCGAGCCCGACCATCGCACGCTCCTGGTGATGCAGCAGAGCTCGGCCGCCGGCGGCGACGGCAACCCCGCGACGGGCAAGCTCTACTCGGTTCGCATCCGCGCGGACCACAGGCCGGGCGAGCTTCAGCGGGTGTGGGAGAGCAAGCCGGTCGACGGTCCGGACGGCTTCTGGATCGCGAGGTCCGGGCGGATCTACGCCGCGCTGGCCGGAAGCAACCAGATCGCGGTGATCGCCCGCGACGGCGGTGACCTCGGGCGCTTCCCCGCGACCCCGCAGACGGGCGACAACGGCTCTCCCGTCCCGTTCGACACGCCGTCGAGCGTGATGTTCAGGGGCACCCGCCTGATCGTGGCCAACCAGTCGTTCTTCGGCGGGGACGCCACGCATCAGGCGATCCTGGACGTCGAAGCGGGTGAGCGCGGCATGCCGGAGTTCATCCCGCGGCGCGCCGGGCTCGCTCCCCGCCGCGGCTAGCCCGGACAGCTAGCCTCAGTGCCGCATGGCACGGGGGGCAGCGTTTTTCGACCTCGACCGCACGCTCATGGCGGGCTCGAGCGGCATGCACTTCGCACGCGCCGCCTACGGGAGCGGGCTCGTGCGCCGGCGCCAGCTCATGAAGTGGGGTGTCGAGCACGTGCATTTCCGCCTGCGGGGCTCGACCGACGAGCGTACGGCGCAGCTTCTCGGACAGGTCAAAGAGCTCCTGGGTGGCGTCCCCGCGCGCGACATCGAGCGCCTCGCCCCGGGGCTCCTCGCCGGCGTCCTGCCGCGCATCTACCCGCAGATGCTGGACGAGGTTCGCAGCCACCAGGACGCGGACCGGCCCACCTTTATCGTCAGCGCCGCCGGCAACGACCTCGTGGTCGTGCTCGCGAGCGTGCTCGGGATGGAAGGCGGAATCGGCACTCAGTACGAGGTCGACGGGTCCGGGCTTCTCACCGGCCGGATCGTCGAGCCGTTCGTCTACGGCGAGGGAAAGGTCGCGAAGATGCGCGACTTCGCGACGGAGCACGACATCGACCTGGGCGCATCCTGGGCCTATTCCGACTCCGTCTCGGACCTGCCGATGCTGCGAGAAGTTGGCCATCCGGTGGCCGTCAACCCGGACGCCGAGCTGGCCGAGATCGCCACGGCCGAGGGCTGGCGCGTGATGCGCTTCGAGCGCTTGGGCCGGCAGCTGGCGATCGCCGGCGCCACCCTCGTTGCTGCCGCCGTCGGCGGAACGGGGACCGTCCTTGCCCGCCGCCGCCCCGAGCGCCGCGGCTACCGGCCGTCGCTGCGCCGCTAGGCGCCCGGGGCGCACCTAGACTTCAAACACTGTGAACGACACCAGCGAGTCGCGGAGCTAAAGCTCCGCGCTAGAACACATGGCCATCGAGCCGGACGCGAAGCGACGCGCCCATCAGTGGCGGGAGGAGATCTACTCGGCCCAGCCCGAGCGCGACGCGCTGTTCGAGACCATCTCCGGCCAGCCGATCGAGCCCCTCTACGACGCCGAGAGCCTCGCCGGGTGGGACGCCGATCGCGAGCTGGGCCTCCCCGGCGAGTACCCCTATACGCGCGGGGTCTACCCGTCGATGTACCGCGGTCGCCTGTGGACGATGCGGCAGTTCGCCGGCTTCGGGACCGCCGAGGAGACCAACGAGCGCTTCCGGTACCTGCTCGACCACGGCCAGACCGGGCTCTCGACGGCGTTCGACATGCCGACGCTGATGGGGCTCGACTCGAATGACGGCCGGAGCCTCGGCGAGGTCGGCGTAGAGGGCGTCGCCGTCGACACCCTCGACGACGTGATCGACCTGTTCGCCGGGATTCCCCTCGACAAGGTCACGACGTCAATGACCATCAACGCCCCGGCCGCCATCCTGCTTGCGTTCTACGTCTGCGCGGCCGAGGAGCAGGGGATCCCCCCCGAGGCACTCGGCGGGACGATTCAGACGGACATCCTCAAGGAGTACATCGCCCAGAAGGAGTGGTGCTTCCCGATCGAGCCGGCGATGCGGCTCGTCACCGACATGGTCGAGTGGTGCACCGAGCACATGCCGCGCTGGCACCCGATCTCGATCTCCGGCTACCACATCCGCGAAGCGGGGTCGACCGCCCAGCAGGAGCTCGCGTTCACGCTCAAGGACGGCTTCACCTACGTGGAGGAGGCGGTGGCGCGCGGCCTCGACGTCGACGACTTCGCTCCGCGCCTCTCGTTCTTCTTCAACGCCCACATCGACTTCTTCGAGGAGATCGCCAAGTACCGCGCCGCCCGCCGCATCTGGGCCCGCGAGATGAGCGAGACCTACGGCGCCAAGCGACCCGAGTCGCTGCGGATGCGGTTCCACACGCAGACCGCCGGCGTCTCGCTGACCGCACAGCAGCCGCTCCTGAACATCGTCCGCACCGCGATCGAGGCGCTCGCGGGAGTCCTCGGCGGCACCCAGTCGCTCCACACCAACTCCTACGACGAGGCCCTGGCGCTCCCCACCGAGGAGGCCGTCCGCATCGCGCTTCGCACGCAGCAGGTGATCGCGCACGAGGCCGGCGTCACCAACACCATCGACCCGCTTGGCGGTTCCTACTTCCTGGAGTCGCTCACCGACGACATGGAGCGCGCCGCCTACGAGTACTTCGCGCGCATCGACGAGCTCGGCGGGATGGTCGAGGCGGTCAAGCGCGGCTTCCCCCAGCGGGAGATCGCCGACGCCTCGTTCCGCTACCAGCAGGAGGTCGACTCCCGCCGCCGCATCGTGGTGGGCGTGAACGACTACCGGCTCGAGGACGAGGAGGGGATCGAGCTTCATCGCCCGGACCCGGCGGTCGAGCGGAAGCAGGGTGACCGCCTCGCCCGCACGCGCGGGGCGCGGGACTCGGCCGCGGTCGAGCGCGCTCTCGCCGACCTGCGGGCCGCCGCGGCGACCGACCAGAACCTGATGCCGTACTTCCTCGACGCGGCCCGGGTCCGGGCCTCGGAGGGCGAGATGATCGCCGCCCTCCAGGAGGTCTTCGGCAAGTACACGGAGCAGCCAGTCTTCTAGCGGTTGCACGAAACCCGCAACGGGAATCGGGGAGATCCCTGATGTTCCGCACCGAGTTCGCGGCGACGATGGGGCCATGCCCGATACCGGAGCCGATCGATTGCGTGTGGTCATCGCGGGCGGCGGTGTGGCCGCGCTCGAAGGCCTGCTGGCGCTGAATCACATGGCACCAGGCCGCGTCGACGTGGCGCTGGTCGCGCCGCTGGACGAGTTCGCCTACCGCCCCCTCTCGGTCGGGGAGCCGTTCGAGAGCATGGCCCCGCGGCGCTTCTCGCTCTGGGACATCGCCCGTGACCAGGGGGCTTCATTTCACCGAACGCGACTCGAGGCGATCGATCCCGACCGGCGGGCCGTACGCACCTCCTCCGGCACAGAGCTGCCGTACGACGCGCTGTTGATCGCGATCGGCGCCCAGCAGGCGGAGGCCGTCCCCGGCGCGCTGACCTTCGGCGGGTCGGATGACGTACCTCGCATGCGAGAGGTCCTCGACGACGCCAAGTCCGGGGTGATCGATCGGATCGTCTTTACGATGTCGGACGAGACCTGGTGGCCGCTCGCCGCCTATGAGCTGGCGCTGCTGACGAGCTCCTACCTGTCGAAGTGCCCCGGTGCGGAGGTATCCGTCCAGCTCGTCACGCCCGAGGCCAGGCCGCTGGGGATCTTCGGCGCGGGCGCGAGCGAGAGTGTCTCCCGGCTCCTGGAGCAGGCCGGCGTGACGGTCCACACCGGACGGGTCCCGGAGCGGTTCGAGGACGGCGTCCTGAAGACGAAGGAGGGCTTCGGAGTTCCCGCCGATCGGGTGATCGCGTTGCCCATCGCCACGGTGGCCCCGATCCCCGGCCTTCCTGAGCAGGGCAGGCGCGGGCTGATCCCCACCGATCGCTTTGGCGGTGTGGATGGCCTCCCGCGCACTTACGCCGCGGGCGATGCGACCTGGTTCCCCATAAAGCAGGGCGGTCTGGCGGCCCAGCAGGCGGACTCCGCGGCCAGCGCCATCGCCGCGCTCGCCGGGGCTCCGGTGGCGCCGATGGCGTTCCATCCGGTGCTGCGGGGCGCCCTGCTCACCGGCTCAGGCCCTCGGTACCTTCGCGCCGACCGTCTCGGGCGGGTTCCGTCGCAGATCTCGAGGAGCATTCTCTGGTGGCCGCCGAGCAAGGTTGCGGGACGGTTCCTCGCGCCCTACCTATTCACCAGGTCCGGATATGCAGTCAGCGGGCGCCCCGAGCTGAGCGACCTGGAGGCGCCCAGCGGGGAGGACGCAGCTGACATCACAGAGGTTCATGCCGACGTCCGGGAGCTCGCGCTGAGCTCGGCCGAGCTCGAGGCGGCCGCTCACCGGTACTCGCGAGCCCTCAGGTGGCTCGAGGTCGCCGAGGACCTCGAGCTTGCGCTCCCGCCCGAGTACGAGCGCAAGCGAGCCGCGTGGCTCGAGCTCGCGGAGCCGGCGACCGACCAACCACCGCTCTCGAGCCCCGCCTGAGAAGACTGCTCGCGATCATCGTGATCACCTCGCTGCTCGCCCACTGGACCCTCCCGGGCGGCGGATAACAAGCCCAAGACTCACCCCGCGCCATTAAGCTCCCGGCCGTGGAGGGTTCACGGAAGATCCGCGTTGTGGTCGCGAAGCCCGGCCTCGACGGCCACGATCGCGGCGCGAAGATCATTGCCCGCGCGCTGCGCGACGCCGGCATGGAGGTCATCTACACCGGCCTTCACCAGACACCGGAGCAGATCGCCGCGACGGTGATCCAGGAGGACGCCGACGCGGTCGGCCTCTCGATCCTGTCAGGCGCCCACATGACGCTCGTGCCCAGGGTGGTCGAGCTCCTCAAGGAGCAGGGGGTTGAGGACGTCGTCGTGACGGTGGGGGGGACGATCCCCGCGGACGACGCGCCGGAGCTGAAGAAGCTCGGCGTCGCCGAAGTGTTCACCCCGGGCGCCTCCACGGACGAGATCGTCGACTTCATCCGCGACGCGATCGAGGAGCGCCGCACCCTCGCCGCACAGGCCTCCTGACCCGCCGTGTTTCAGCTCCCAGCCAACGGGGAACCACCTGATTGACTGGTCAGTCAGACACCCCACACTCGCTAATATGCCGCCGGCCATTCCCCCTGAAGGAGGGACCACTTGAAGATCTGTTGCCTGGTCAAAGAGGTTCCCGATGCCGCTGTGCAGAAGCGCATCGATCCGAACACGAAGCGGCTCGACCGCTCCGGAGAGAAGAACCTCAACCCGTTTGACACCCACGGCATCGAAGCTGCGATGCAGATTCGCGAGGGCGGCAAGGCCGACGTCGACGAGATCGTCGCCGTCACCATGGGCCCCGAGTCCGCCGTTCGCGCGCTTCACAAGGCTGTTGCGCTCGGCGCCGATCGCTCGGTCCATCTGACCGACGAGGCGCTCGCCGGCTCCGACGTGTGCGCCACGGGCTACGCGCTGGCCAAGGTGCTCGAGTCCGAGCAGCCCGACCTGGTCCTCCTCGGCCAGCAGTCGGACGATGGCGAGTGCTACACGATCGGCGCCGTCGTCGCCGACCACCTGAGGATGCCCTCGCTGACGCAGGTGATCAAGGTCGACGTCGGCGACGGCAAGCTGACCTGCGAGCGTCAGGCCGAGTACGGCTACGACACGGTCGAGGTCGACCTGCCGGCCGTGATCTCGGTCGGTGACGCGATCAACGAGCCCCGCTATCCGAGCCTGAAGGCGATCATGGGCGCGAAGAAGAAGCCCCTCCAGACCCACGCCACCGGCGATGTCGGCATCGAGGCCGGCGAGGTCGGGGAGGCCGGCTCCAAGACCCAGGTCCTGGAGATCAACCCGCCGCCCGAGAAGCAGGCCGGGGAGATCATCGAGGACGAGGACACAAACGAGACGGTCGAGAAGATCGTCGCCTGGCTTGACGAAAGGAAGCTGATCTAGGTGGCTGGCATCCTGGTCTACGCACTTCACGACGACGAAGGCAACTTCAACAAGAACTCGCTGGGAGCGATCTCCGAGGCCGCGAAGCTGGCCGGCGAGATCGGCTCAGAGGCGGCCGCCGTGGTCGTCGGTGACGTCTCTGACGACGCCGCGGCCGGGCTCGGTGCCTACGGTGCCAAGCGCGTCTTCCGCGCCAAGGAGGCCCCCGAGGGCCTGGCGCAGCCGATCGTCGACGTGATGGCGAAGGTCATCTCCGACGAGGGCTTCTCCTACGCCCTGTTCGGAGGCGGGTTGCTCGGGTTCGAGATCGGCGCAGGGCTGACGGCCCGCTTGAACGCCGGCGTGACGATGGAGGTCACCAAGGTCAAGGTCGCCGACGGCCAGCTGGTCGCCGAGCGCCCGGTCCTCCAGGACTCCGCCGTCGTCGACGTCGGCTACGTCGGCGAGCCGGGGATCATCATCAGCCGGCTGAACGCGTTCGACATGAACGAGGGCGGCGGCGGCTCCGCGGAGGTCGTCGACGTCGACGTCGAGCTCTCCGAGTGGTCCACCAAGGCCCGCATGATCACGCGCGGCGAGCAGCGTGGCGCCGACGTCAACATCGAGGACGCGGACATCCTCGTGGGCGGTGGTCGCGGGCTCGGCGAGGCGGACAACTTCAAGCTCGCCGAGGAGCTCGCCGACGCGATGGGCGGCGCGGTAGCCGCAACGCGCGCGGTCGTGGACGCCGGCTGGTACCCATATGCGGCGCAGATCGGCCAGACCGGCAAGACGGTGGCGCCGAAGCTGTACCTCGCCGCCGGGATCTCCGGGGCGATCCAGCACAAGGTCGGTATGCAGAGCTCCGAGAACATCCTGGCCATCAACAAGGACCCGAACGCGCCGATCTTCGAGTTCTCCGACCTCGGGGTCGTGGGCGATCTCCACAAGATCCTGCCCAAGCTGACCGAGGCCGTGAAGGCGAAGAAGGGCTCCTAGTGGCAGTCGCCCCCGCCGAGTTCCCGCCGCCGGTCGATCCGGCGGAGGATTACGTCACCGAGCCCACCGATCCCGAGGAGGAGCGGATCGAGGTCGGCGTCGCGATCGTGGGCGGTGGCCCCGCCGGCCTCGCCTGCGCGATCAAGACGATGCAGCTGCTCGAGGACGAGCCGGAGCTGGCCGAGAAGCTCGGCGAGGTCCTGGTCGCCGTCATCGAGAAGGGCAAGGTGACGGGGGCGCACCTGCTGTCGGGCGCGAACATGCGCCCGTCGGCGATGGAGGAGCTGTTCCCCGACCTGGACCGGTCCGAGTGGCCGGTCTACCAGGAGGTCGAAAAAGACGCCGTCTACCTGCTCACCAAGCGGAACGCGATTCCGCTGAAGCCGCCGCCGCCCAACTTCCGCAACCACGGCAACTACGTCACCTCGATCGCGAAGCTGGGCCGGTTCCTTGGCGAGAAGGCCGAGGAGGCGGGTGCGTACCTGCTGACCGAGACCGCGGCGGACAAGCTCCTCGTTGAGGAGCGCGTCGTCAAGGGCGTGCGCTCCGGGGACAAGGGCCGCGGACGAGACGGCGAGGAGCTCGGAAACTTCGAGCCCGGCTCGGACGTGGTCGCGAAGGCGACGGTGCTCGCGGAGGGGACCCAGGGTCACCTGACCGGCGCCGCAATGGACTTCTTCGAGCTCCACGGCCTCGAGTCGCAGCGCTGGGAGCTCGGCGTGAAGGAGATCTGGGAGGTGGAGAAGCCCCTGGACCGTGTCATCCACACGATGGGCTGGCCGCTTCGCAAGGGACCGAAGTGGAACGAGTTCGGCGGCAGCTTCATCTACCCGATGGGCGAGGACAAGGTCTGCATCGGCTTCGTCGCGGGGCTCGACTACACGGACGCGACCTTCTCCGTCCACGACACGCTCCAGGAGTTCAAGACCCACCCGTTCGTCCGGAAGATCCTCGAGGGCGGCAAGCGCGTCGGGTGGGGCGCGAAGACGATCCCCTCGGGCGGCTACTGGGCGCTCCCACGGACCTTCACCGTCCCGGGCATGGTCATGTGCGGCGACGGCGCCGGCATGTGCAACGTGTCGGAGCTCAAGGGCATCCACTACGCGATGCACGCCGGGATGTACGCGGCGGAGGAGATCGTCGCGGCCCTGAAGCAGGACTCCGTCAACTTCGACGCGTACGACGAGCGTGTCCGGGGCAGCGCGATCACCCAGGACCTCTACAAGTGGCGGAACGTCCGCCAGGCGTTCGGGAAGGGCTTCTTCTTCGGCGGCGCGGTCGCGAACATGGCGCTCCTCACACGTGGTGCCCTGCCGCCCGGCCGCTGGAGCCAGCACCCCGATTCGGAGGAGGCGATGGAGCCGGACGGCGCGTCCAAGCGCTATCCGAAGCCGGACAACAAGTACACGTTCGACAAGCTCTCCTCGGTGTTCGCCTCCGGCAACGCCACGCGCGACGACGCGCCCAACCACATCAAGGTCCAGCGGCGCGTGCCCCGTGCGGTCGCCGAGACCTGGGTCGCGATGTGCCCGGCGCAGGTCTACGAGATCCCCGACGACCAGGCGGAGAACGGCGCCAAGGAGATCGACCTCAACATCACGCCGTCGAACTGCGTGCAGTGCGGCGCGATCACGGCCAAGGGCGGCCGCCTCACACCGCCCGAGGGCGGCGACGGCCCGCTCTACCAGGAGACCTAGCCAGCACGGAGCTGGGCTCCGCCGGATCATCCGGGCTTGTGGGAGGCTGGGCTCGTGGTTCCGGCGGATTTCCACAACTTCTTCGCGGCGATCGCCGCGGCCAGCGGCGCGCTGATCGGACTCCTGTTCGTCGCGATCTCTGTGGCGCCTGAGCGCACCGTCGGCCCGGAGGCGACCGCGGTTGCCAAGGCGACGGCGGGCCTGGCCTTCGTCACGTTCACGAACACCCTCATGGTCGCCCTGCTCGCGTTGATCCCCGGACAGCACATCGGCGTCGCCGCGGTCGTCGTGGCCGTCTGGTCGATCAGCGCGACGCTCACCCTCTCCGTGCAGATCTTCGTTCGCCGGCGAGCCCAGGAACCCGGATGGCGTTGGGTGGTTCTCTCCGGCGCCTCCCTGCTGGTCTTCGGGGTTCAGTTCGGGTACGGCATCGCGATCCTGGCCACCCCCGACGACCGATCCGCGGTGACCTCGATCGCGGTCATCGGTGTCGTGCTCTCGGCGATCGGCATCGCCCGTGCCTGGGAGCTGCTGGGCGCTGAGACGCTGGGCCTCCTCAACGACTTCCGGCGCTGGCGGAGCTCACGGCGGTAGCACAAGACCTGACCCAGGGCCGCGTGACGGGGTCAGGCGCCTCGCAGCGAGGCGAAGGCGATCAGCGTGCCCGCGAGGACGAGGATGACGGCCGCGAGCCGCGAGCTGAACAGCATCGCCCTCGCCATTCGCGGCCGGTAGCGGCGGATCAGGATGAATCCGGCGATGCCCAGGAGGAGCACGGCTGCGCCGACCGCGAGCTCGCCCCAGTCGAACAGCGACTCGCGGCGCAGGTCGATGTGCCCCAGCGGGGCGAGCGGCGGGCCGTGCGCCAGCCGAAGCGGCTCGGCTGCCGCGGCCCGCGCTTCGTGCACCGTGGCGTACCCGTCCCGCACCATCGAGGCGAGCGAGTCAGCCTGCCGCTGTCTGGTGTCGGCCGGGTCCGCGTACGGCTGGTCGGCGGAGGGATCCTGGATCAGGCCCGCCAGCAGCGTCGCCTGGGCGAGGTCGAGCGTCGAGGCATCGACTCCGAAGTAGCGCCTGCTCGCTGCCTCAATGCCGTAGGCGCCGGCGCCGAAGTACACCGTGTTCAGGTAGTCCTGAAGGATCTGGTCCTTGGAGTACGCGCCCTCGATGCGCAGGGCGATCGCGGCATCGCGGAGCTTCGCCCAAGGGTTGTGGTCGTTGCCGCCGAGGTAGACCAGCTTTGCGAGCTGTTCCGTGATCGTGCTGGCGCCCTGCGCGAGGGAGAGGTGGCTCACGTCGTAGGGGACCGCCCGCAGGATCCCGATGACGTCGATTCCGTCGTGGCGGTAGAAGCGCTCGTCCTCGGTTGCCACGACCGCCTCACGCATCACGGGCGCGACGGCCGCGAGCCTCACCGGGGTGGCGCCGTTCGCCCGGTCGAGCGTGCGCACGCGGGCACCCAGCCCGCTCACGCTCGGTGCTGTGAGCCAGGCGACCCCGAACGCGATGGCGACGAGGACGATCGCCAGCGGTACGAGGGCTGCGAGCCACGCCAGATGAGATCGCCGCAGTCGTTTCATCAGGGACCGTTTCGGCCCCCCGACTACCGACCGATGCTACTCCGAGCCGCCTAGAGCTCCCGCTCGTAGACGAGCATCACCGGACCGTCGGGCCCGCGCTCGCGGTTGACGAACCCGAGGCGCTCATACAGGGCTCGTGCGCCGGCGTCGTCCTCGCTGGTCGCCACCTCGACGTAGTCGGCGCCCAGGGCGCGGGCCGCCTCCAAAGCGGCATTCATGAGCGCCAGGCCGAGCCCTCGCCGTCGATGCTCCGGCTGCACATAGAGCTCGGCGATGTAGCACTCGAGCCCTGGGGTCCAGATCGAGGGCCGAAAGCGGAGGACGACGAGTCCCCGCGGCTCGCTGCCGCCCAGGAGCACGGCGAAGTCCTCGCCCGCCAGGAGCTCGCGCACGCGGTCAGCGACGGCCCCTGGTCCCGGCGTGATCTCGTCGTACTCCGTGTTGAAACCGTGCAGGAGCCTGCCGATCACCTCGGCGTCCGCGGCCCCGGCCGAGCGGACGCCGAGGTCGGCCTCGCTCATCCCGTCGCCGGCGCCGGCGCGCCCTCGCGCACGAACGAGGCGATCTCCTCCGCCAGGCGCTCCGGCTGGTCCTCGGAGACGAAGGTGCGCGAGTCCTCGATCCGCACGAGGCGCGCGTTCGGGATCTCCCTCGCGAGCCGCTCCGCGAAGCGCAGCTTGAAGAAGCGGTCCTCGGGAGCCCACGCGATCAGCGTCGGGCGATCGAAGCTCCGTAGCTTCTCGGCCGCCTCGATCGTGTAGTGGGTCGAGATCGAGCGCAGGAACTTGATCGTGTCGCGGCGGACACCGCCGTCGCTGAGATACGGGCGGACCCAGGTGCCGAGGACGTCCGGATCGATGTTCTCCGGCGAGATCAGCAGCCCGTACGCCAGCGGCCCGCGCTGCATGGCGCGGAGCCGGATGGGCTGGACGAGGGCGGTCAAGAGCCCCGGGACCTTTGCCGCGTACTGCATGGGCCGGAAGAACGGCGGCAGGAAGTTTTCGTAAGCGTCGCAGGGAGTCAGGACAAGCCTTCCCAGCCGCTCCGGATGGCTCGCCGCCACCAGCTGGCAGATCGCGCCGCCGGTGTCGTTGCCGACCAGTGTCACGTCGTCGAGCTCGAGCGCCGCCATGAAGTCCGCGAGGACCCTCGCCACGCCGGCAGGGGTGAGGTCCGTGTCGGCCCTCATCGCCTCGCGGTGGGAGCCGAGTGGCAGGTCCGGTACGACGCAGCGGAACTCGCCGTCGAGGAGTGGCGTCACCTTCCGCCACAGGCTTCCGTCCACGAGCAGGCCGTGGGCGAAGACGATCGTTGGGCCCGATCCCGAGTCGCGGTAACGGATCGTCCCCGCGTCGAGATCGACCCTCTCGGGTGCGGCTGGGGGTGCGGGCATGGCGTCCTCCTCGGAAACTAGGTTACGTACAGCCGGTACGCAAGTAGCATACAGACTGTATGGAAGTGGAGAGCACGCGAAGAACGCAGGCCGAGCGCTCCGGGGCGACGCAGGGGGCGCTGATCTCGACCGCCCGGCGGCTCTTCGCGGAGCGCGGTTACTCGGGTGTGGGCACCGAGGAGATCGTGCGGGCGGCGGGGGTGACCCGCGGCGCGCTTTACCACCACTTCGACGGCAAGGCCGGCCTGTTCCAGGCTGTGTTCGAGCAGATCGAGGCCGAGCTCTCCGAGCGCTTCGCCACCGAGGCACTCTCCGTGCCGGATCCCTGGGACGCCCTGGTCGCTGGGCTGGAGCTCTTCCTCGATGTCTGCCGCGAGCCGGAGGTCCGCCAGATCGCTCTCCTGGACGCGCCGTCGGTCCTTGGCTGGACGACCTGGCGGGAGATCGAGTCGCGCTACAGCCTCGGTCTGATTCAGGCCGGGCTCCAGAACCTGATCGACGCCGGCATCGCGGAGCCGCAGCCGATCGACCCGCTCGCGCACGCGATGTTGGGGATGCTGACCGAGGCCGGGCTCTACGTCGCGGGAGCGGACGACGCTGACGCGGCGCGCGACGAGATGGGCCGCGTGCTCCGCGGCACGCTGGAGGGCCTCAGAGCGGGCTGACACGCACCGCTAGAATCGATTGGGATGAAGACTGGGATCCACCCCGATTACACGCTCGCCCATGTGCGCTGCTCGTGCGGGAACGAGTTCTATACGCGCTCCACGGAGTCGGAGCTTCACGTGGAGATCTGCTCCGCGTGCCACCCCTTCTACACCGGCAAGCAGAAGCTCGTGGACACCGGCGGCCGGGTCGAGCGGTTCAATCGCCGCGCCGCCCGCAGCCGTAGCTAGGTAAGGCACGCCCGTGGCAAGGGAGGGCGTGCAGGACGTGCAGGACCGCGAAGTGCCCGCCGAGGGCGCGCCGGAGCTGAACGGCCGCCCGCAGCTCGCCGAGGTGCGGATGCCCGACGGGCTGCCGGTCGCCAACCGCGACGCTCCCGTGGGAGGTCAGGCGGTCCTGGAGGGCGTGATGATGCGCGGCGTGTCCACCTGGGCGGTGGCCGTCCGCAAGCCCGACGGCGAGATCCAGGTGAGCTCCGAGCCGCTCGTCGCCTGGGCGAAGCGAACCCGGGTGTTTCGCTGGCCGGTGATCCGGGGGGTCGTGGCGCTTGGGGAGTCGCTGAAGATCGGCTTCCGCGCGCTCGCCATCTCTGCCAACGCGCAGATCGAGCCCGAGGAGGGCGAGGAGGAGCCACCGCAGATCGGCGGCTTCACCTGGGGCGCGACGATCGCGCTGTCGCTGATCCTGGCGATCGGCCTCTTCTTCGTGGTGCCCGTCGGCGCGACCAGCCTGATCAAGGACCAGCTGGGCTCGTCGGTGCTGTTCTGGCTCGTGGAGGGCGTGCTTCGCACGGCGATCTTCATCGGCTACCTCGCCCTCATCAGCAAGCTCAACGACCTGCGGCGGGTCTTCGAGTACCACGGCGCGGAGCACAAGACCATCTCCTGCTTCGAGGCCGGCGACCGGCTCACCCCCGCGCGCGCCGAGCGCTACTCCCGGTTGCACCCGCGCTGCGGCACCAGCTTCCTCCTGGTCGTCATGATCGTCGCGATCTTCGTCTTCGCCCCGCTGGGCCTCCCGGCCTGGTACTGGCTGCTCGCCTCGCGGATCCTCGGCATCCCGCTCATCGCGGGGATCTCCTACGAGATCATCAAGTGGGCGGGCCGCAACCGCCGCAAGCGCTGGGTGCGGGCGATCATGTATCCCGGCCTGCTGCTGCAGAACCTCACGACGCGCGAGCCCGACCGCGACCAGCTCGCCGTTGCGATCGCGTCCCTGGAGGCCGTGCTGGCGGTCGAGAACCCGGAGCAGGCCGCGCTCGAGAGCGACATCGAGATCGTCGCCTAGTCCTGGTCGCCGCGTTGCAGCGGCGGCCGTCACACTAAAAAGCACCGTGATCGACGAACTCGTCGAACAGATCCATGGCCGCTTCGCGGAGCTCGAGCGGCAGATGTCCGACCCCGAGGTGATCTCCGACCGCGAGCGCTACGCGCAGGTCGGCCGCGAATACCGCGAGCTCCAGGCCGCGCACGAGCTGGCCGGGCAATACACGCGCCTTCGTGACGACCTCGAGGGCGCGCGCGAGTTGCTGGACGAGGACGGGGACGACCCCGAGCTGCGCAAGCTCGTGTCGGAGGCGCCGGACCAGCTCGAGCGGCTCGCGGAGGAGATTCGCCTGGCGATGGTCGAGCGCGACCCCAACGACGACAAGAACGTCCTGATCGAGATCCGCGCGGGCACCGGTGGGGACGAGGCGGCGCTGTTCGCCGGCGACCTGTTCAAGATGCTCACGCGATACGCCGAGCTGCGGGGCTTCAGCACCGAGGTCCTGTCCTCCTCGCCGGCGGAGGTCGGCGGGTTCAAGGAGGTCACGTTCGCGATCAAGGGCGAGGGGGCCTATTCGATCTTCAAGTACGAGGGCGGGACGCACCGCGTGCAGCGGGTCCCGAAGACGGAGTCACAGGGGCGAATTCACACGTCCACAGCGACGGTGGCGGTGCTGCCCGAGGCCGAGGACGTGGAGGTCGACATCGAGCCCTCCGACCTCCAGATCGATGTGTACCGGTCGTCCGGGCCGGGCGGGCAGTCCGTCAACACGACCGACTCGGCGGTGCGCATCACCCACGTCCCGACGGGAATCGTCGTCTCCATGCAGGACGAGAAGTCTCAGCTGCAGAACCGGGAAAAGGCGATGCGGGTCCTCCGCGCGCGGCTGTACGAGCAGAAGCTGGCGGCTCAGCAGGCGGAGATCGCCTCGGAGCGGCGCTCCCAGGTGGGGTCAGGCGAGCGCTCCGAGAAGATCCGCACCTACAACTTCCCGCAGGACCGCGTGACCGACCACCGCATCAAGGTGACCGTGAACAACCTGGACGAGGTGCTCGCCGGCAACCTGCGCGAGTTCACGGACGGGCTCGCGGGCGAGGAAAAGCGGCAGCGCCTCGAGGCGCAGACCGCGGAGGCGGCGTCCTGATGCCCGCCGCCGTGGCGGGCCGCGTACGTGAGGCCCTCGAGGCGGCGAGCGACGCCTTCGAGGCCGCCGGCGTGGGTACGCCGCGCCTTGATGCCGAGGTCCTGCTCGCCGAGGCGACTGGCTTCGATCGAGCGCAGCTCGCGGCCGAGCCGGAGGCGTCGGTGGACTCCGGCGCCGCGCGCAGGTTTGGCGCGATGGTCCGGCGCAGGATCCGCCGCGAACCGGTCGCCTACATCCTGGGCCGCAAGGGATTTCGCCACCTCGACCTCTCGGTCGACTCCCGCGCCCTGATCCCTCGGCCGGAGACCGAGCTCCTCGTCGAGATCGCGGTCGAGCTCGAGCCGCGCTCCGTGCTCGACGTCGGCACCGGGTCGGGAGCGGTCGCGCTGGCGGTCGCTGACGAGCTTCCCGATGCCGAAGTGACCGCCACCGACACCTCGGAGGACGCCCTGGTGCTCGCCCGCGAGAACGCCGCGCGACTCGGGCTCGCCGATCGGGTCGCCTTCGAGCGGGGCACGGTGCCTCCGGGCAGGCGGTTCGACCTCGTCGTCGCCAACCTGCCCTACGTGCGCGAGGGCGACATGGCTGCGCTGGAGCCCGAGATCACCGAATACGAGCCGCGCCAGGCCGTGGTGGCGGGCGAGGACGGCCTCGAGGCCATTGCCACGGTTGCCGCTGCTTCGAGCGCCGCCCTGACCGACGCGGGCGCCGTTGCGCTCGAGGTCGGCGCCGGTCAGGCCGGCGCGGCCGCCGAGCTCCTCCTCGACCTCGGGTTCGGGCAGGTGGAGGGACGCCAGGACCTGGCGGGCATTCCCCGCGTAGTGCTCGGTCGCATGGCGGCCTGATGGTCGTCTCCGTCGCCCGCGATGGCGGGCAGGCGGCCAGGAAGGCGCTCGAGCGCTGCATCGGCGACGGCGGGGTGGCCGCGTTCCCGGCCGACACTCTGTACGGCCTCGCCTGCGACCCGCTGCGCCGGGATGCCGTCGAGCGCATCCACACGCTCAAGGGCCGGGACGACGGCAAGCCCTCGGCGGTGATGTTCTTCGCCCCGCTGGCGATGAGGGAGATCCTGTCGGCGCTCGGCCCTCGCACCCGTGAGGCGCTCGGCGCGCTACTACCGGGCCCGGTGACCGCGGTCGTGGCCAACCCCGAGCACCGCTACCCGCTCGCCTGCCGGGAGGACCCGGAGCGCCTCGGGCTGCGGCTGATCGAAGGCCCGCTCGCCGGAGTTCGCTGCGCGCTCTTCCAGACCAGCGCCAATCGCAGCGGCGAGCCGGCGGCGAGCCGCTTCGAGGACGTGGCCCCCGGCATCCTCGCCGGCGCGGACCTGGCGATCGACGGCGGCGAGCTCGGGGGCGAGCCGTCGACGGTGGTGGACCTCACCGCGCTGGACGACGGGGGCACGTGGGAGGTGCTGCGCGAGGGCGCCCTGAGCCGAGAAGAGCTCGCGGACCGCCTAGCCCTCGGCTGACCGCGCCGCGTCCATCGCTTCCTCGAGCGTGGCGTAGACCTCGATCCGGTACGCCTTCTCGTCCCTGAGCTCCCAGACCTGGACCACCTTCTGGGTCGTCTCGATGCCGGTGGTCCGTCCTCTGGCCCTGAGGGTCACCGGCACGACCACGCGCTCGCCGACGCCGATGAAGTCGTGGGGCTCGAAGCTCACGCGGTCCATGATCTCGTAGAAGGAGTCGAAGTACCGGCGGATTCCCTCGGGCCCGCGATAGGTGTCGGGTTCCGCCGCCAGCCCAGGGGGCGTCGTGACCTCGAAATCCGGATGGATGAGCGGTAGGAGCGCCTCCACGTCCCCATCGCGCATGGGCGCGAATCGCTCGCGCACCAGATCCGCGTTGGTCTCGTTCATCCCTCCGGAGTATGGCCGCCAGAGCCGTTGCTATCGTCGGGATCGATGGCCGACCTACCCGACGACTTCCAGACCGCGCCCCTCGCCGAGGTCGACCCCGCGATCGCCGAGGTGCTGCGGCGGGAGCTGCATCGCCAGCAGAACACGCTGGAGATGATCGCGTCGGAGAACTTCGTCCCGCAGGCTGTGCTGGACGCAGCGGGATCGGTTCTGACCAACAAGTACGCGGAGGGCTATCCCGGGCGGCGTTACTACGGCGGCTGCGAGGAGGTCGACGTGGCCGAGCAGCTCGCGATCGACCGCGCCCTGGAGCTCTTCGGGGCCGAGCACGCCAACGTCCAGCCTCACGCCGGCGCCCAGGCCAACAACGCCGCCTATATGGCGGTCCTGGAGCCGGGCGACACCATCATGGGCATGGCCCTCGACCACGGCGGGCACCTGACCCACGGGATGAAGCTCAACCTGTCGGGCAAGCTCTACAACGTCGTCGCCTACCACGTGCGCCGGGAGGACTACCTCTGCGACATGGAGGAGGTCGAGCGGCTAGCCCACGAGCACCGGCCCAACGTGATCGTCGCCGGGTGGTCCGCCTATCCCCGGCAGCTCGACTTCGCGGCGTTCCGCGAGATCGCCGATTCGGTCGGCGCCAGGCTCATGGTCGACATGGCTCACTTCGCCGGGCTGGTCGCGGCCGGCGAGCACCCGAGCCCGGTCCCGTATGCGGACATCACCACGACCACGATCCACAAGACCCTCGGCGGCCCGCGCAGCGGCATGATCCTCTGCAAGGAGGAGCTGGCCAAGGACATCGACCGCTCCGTGTTCCCCGGCACCCAGGGCGGCCCCCTGATGCACATCATCGCCGCCAAGGCCGTGGCACTCGGGATCGCGCAGTCCGACCCGTTCAAGGCCCGTCAGCGCCAGACCGTGGCCAACGCCAGGGCGTTCGCGAACGAGCTGATCGCGGGCGGCATCGACGTGCTCACGGGCGGGACGGACGTCCACCTGGTGCTGGTCGACCTCGGCCCGACCGGGCTCGACGGCAAGACGGCCGAGAACCGGCTCGAGGAGGTCGGCATCACGGTGAACCGCAACGCGATTCCCTTCGACGAGCGCCCGCCGATGAACCCGTCGGGCCTGCGCATCGGCACGCCGGCGCTCACCACGCGCGGCCTCACGGAGGACGATCTGCGGGAGATCGCGCGGGTCATCAGCATCGCCCTCTCGGACCGCTTCGACGCCGAGAGGGACGCGCTCTCCGAGCGCACCGGCGCGCTGATGGAGCAGTACCCGCTCTACCCGCAGCTCTCCGCGACGCCGGTCTAGTCCGCTTAACGCGACAATATGGCCATGCCCGGGATTGGGGAGACCCTGCGGGAGGCCCGCACGGCGGCCGGCATCCAGCTCGACGACGCCGAGCGGACGATCCGGATCAGGATCCGGTACCTCGACGCGCTCGAGAACGAGGAGTGGGACGTCCTTCCGGGTGACGCCTACGTTCGCGGCTTCCTCCACACCTATGCCGACTTCCTCGGCCTCGACGGCGCGGCGCTGGTTAACGAATACGACCGCCAGGAGGTCCCGGCACAGGCGGAGCGCTCGATGGACGGGCCATTCGAGCCGCCACGCCCGATCGACGGCGGCAACCCCACCATGCGCCGGCTCGGCTGGGGCGCGATCTTCGTGGCGGCCGCCCTCGCCGCCCTCTTCATCGTCCTCGGGATCACCGGCGGTTCGAGCGAGAGCCCGACGCAGCAGCATCACCAGCACCACCGTGGGGGCGACAAGCAGGGCTCGGCCGGGACCTCGACGACCACGACGACGACCCCGTCCGAGGCGACGGTGTCGCTGACCCCCACCGGGACGGTGTGGGTGTGCCTGGTCGACCAGTCGGGGAAGCCACTTGTCAACGGCGAGACCCTCACAGCGGGCGACACCCGCGGGCCCTTCAAGGCCCGAGACATGCAACTCACGCTCGGGAACGGCGAGATCCAGGTCAAGCTGGACGGCAAGCAGGTGCCGATTCCCACGGCCGCGAACCCGGTGGGCTTCGACCTGACGCCGCAGGGGGCGAAGCCCCTTTCCACCGCCGACAGCCCGACGTGCGCATAGCGGGCGGCATGCCCCTTCAGACCGACCTCGACCGAGTGCCGCTCGGGGACGGGCCGACCCCGGTCCGTGAGCTCACTGGACTGGGGGCGAGCCGCGGCGAGGCCCCGGTCTGGATCAAGGACGACGGCGCGTACAGCCGGATCGGAGGCAACAAGGCGCGCAAGCTCGAATGGCTCCTGGCCGATGCGCGGCGACGCGGCAAGAGCACGATCCTGACCGGGGGCGCGACCGGGACCAACCACGGCCTGGCGACGGCGGTCTTCGCGCGCCGGCTCGGCATGCGGACGGTGCTCGTCCTGGCCCCGCAGCCGGAGACCGACCACGTCCGCGCCCAACTCGCGCGGCTCCGCGCCTCGGGCGCGGAGATTGACATCGCGCCGGGCTTCTACACCTCGTTTCTGCTCGCCGCGTGGCTGGCCGTCGCGAAGGCCGGTCCCGCACTGCGGACGCCGTACCTCATCCCCCCGGGAGGGTCGACGCCCCTCGGCTGCGTCGGCTACGTTCGCGCCGCCCTGGAGCTGCGCGACCAGGTCGTCGCGGGCGAGCTGCCGGAGCCATCCCACATCGTTCTGGCCCTGGGGAGTGGCGGCACCGCCGCGGGCCTGCTCGCCGGCATCTGTCTCAGCGGGCTGCGGTCGCGGCTGCTCTGCGTCGTGGTGAGCGATGCGATCCGGCAGGAGGCCCGCCGCGTCGCGCGCCTCGCCCGCCGGACGCTTCGGCTTCTCGCCGAGCACGGCGTCGCGGTGCCCGCGGCCACTGCAGCCGGCACGCTGAAGCTCGAGCGGGGCTGGCTCGGCCCCGGCTACGGCCGTTCCACCCCGGAGTCGGAGCAGGCGATGGAGCTCCTCGAGCGCGAGCGAGTGACGCTCGACCCGGTCTACACGGCGAAGGCGGTCGCCGCGCTCCTTGGCCTGAACGCGAGGGGCGCATTCGGCGAGGGCCCGGTCCTCTACTGGCACACGTACAGCCCGCCGGAGGCCCCGGTATGAACGTTTGGGTTGACTGCACCGCCGCCGCGCACCCGCTCGTGCTGCGGCCGATCATCGAGCGGCTGCAGGCACGCGGGCATCACGTCCGCGTGACGGCGCGGGAGTACGGGCAGACACTGGGCGTGCTCGACCGCCTTGGGATCCCATACGAGGCGGTGGGACGCCATGCCGGCGCGTCAGCGGCGCGCAAGGCGGGCGCGGTTGCCTCACGCAGTGTCTCGCTGGCACGCTGGGCGCGGCCGCACCGCTTCCAGCTCGCGCTCGGTCACGGCTCGGTCGACCTGGGCGTCGTCTCGGCGCTCCTGCGGATCCCGTCGGTGCAGATGCAGGACTACGAGTATGCGGGCCTCCAGCGGCAGGTCGCCTTCAGGGTCGCGCGTCGTGTGCTCGTCCCGGACGCCATCTCGCCGGACGCGATGCGGCGCGCGGGAGCGAACCCGGACAAGCTGTTCCGGTACCCGGGGCTGAAGGAGGACTACTACCTCGCCGACTTCGAGCCGGACCGCGCGGCCCTCGAGGAGCTCGCGATCGACGCGGATCGAGTGCTCGTCGTGATGAGGCCGTCTCCCGAGACGTCCGCCTACCACGCGGCCAACCCGCTGGAGGCGCAGGTGCTCGATCGCCTCGCTCAAGGCGAGGACGTCACCTGCGTCGTGATCCCTCGGACCGACGCCCAGGCGGAGCGGATTCGCGCCCGCGCGGCGGCGAGCCTCATCGTCCCCGACCGGGCGATCGACGCCCAGAGCCTGATCGCGTTCGCGGACCTGGTCGTGAGCGCCGGCGGCACCATGAACCGGGAGGCCGTCGCCCTGGGAACCCCCGCCTACACGATCTTCAGCGGCCGCATGGGCGCCGTTGACGAGCAGCTGATCGCCGAAGGGAGGCTCATCCCGCTCCGGGATCCCGGCGAGCTCCTCCTGGCCAAGCGTGAGGCCGGTCCGGGCCCGCGGGCGCCGCAGGATCCAAACCTGCTCGTCGACGCGATCCTCGGGGCCGTGGGGACCGGGCGCTAGTCTCGCCGCCGGAGAGGCCCATTGTTCGTCAACGGAAGACCGGCGGAGATCTACGCGCTCTACGCGTTCGCGGTCGCCGCGGTCCTCGCCTGGGTGCTGGTTCCCGCGACCGAGAAGCTCGCGCGCCGCATCAACGCGATCGACATCCCGAACGAGCGCAGCCTCCACGTGACCCCGACGCCCAAGCTCGGCGGGCTCGCGATGCTCGTGGGCGTCGTGGCGGCCGGGCTCCTGTTCCTGCCATGGGCGCCGGTGACCAGGGCCATCCTCGCCGGCGCGATCCTGATTTCCCTGGTGGGCGTGCTCGACGACGTGTTCGACCTGCCCGCCGGCGTCAAGCTGATCGGCCAGACCGTGGCGGCGATGATCCCCGTGTTCAGCGGGGTGACCGTCGCGGACTTCACGCTGCCGTTCGTCGGCGGCGTCGACCTGACTCACGTCATGTTCCACAACGTCCCGCTGCTCGGCAGGGTGACCGTCGGCCAGATCCTCACGGTCATCGGCTTCGTCGCGGTCATGAACGTCATCAACTTCATCGACGGCGTGGACGGTCTGGCCGCCGGCGTCTGCCTGATCTCGGCCGTGACCCTCTCGATCATCGCCCTGTCGCTGGATCGCCCGGGCGCCGGGGTGCTGGCGGCGCTCACCGCCGGCGCCGCGCTCGGCTTCCTGCGACACGGCTTCCCGCCGGCGTCGAGCTTCATGGGGGACACGGGCTCCAACCTCCTCGGCTACCTGCTGGCGGCGGTGACGGTCCTGGGCTCCCTGAAGACCAACGCTGTCGTCGCCCTGTTCTTCCCCCTGTGCGTCCTCGCCGTGCCGATCCTGGACTCGGGCTTCGTGATCGCAAAGCGGATCAAGCACCGGCAGCCGATCTACGCGGCCGACCGATCCCACTTCCATCACCGCATGGCCAACATCGGCTTCTCGCAGCGCCGCACGCTCGCCTATCTCTACGGGTGGGCGCTGGTGTTGGCCGGCCTGGCGCTCGCGCTGCGCTTTGTGCCGTACAGCGACAACCATGGCCACTTCGACCCCCTGTGGACGATCGTCATGGCGGTCTTCGGCATCGCGGCCGTGGCCGCGAGCGTCTATCTGCTCCTCGCGCTCGAGATCCTCAAGCTGCGAATGTCGAGGTTCCGAGAGCTGGTGGGCCTCGGGGTGCCCGTCTCAGGGCCTGAGGAGGTGGACTCGGGCGTCGCCCGCGAGCTGGAGACGGGCACCTTCCCGGCCGTCGATCCCGAGACGGGCGAGTTCATGGCGGTCGATCGCGACGGCTGATGCGCGGCCCAAGGGTGTGCCGAAGGGCACTAGGACCCCGTATCGGCCGCCCTCGGTTTTGGATATATTCGCCCAGCCGCCTGGCACCGGCGTCCGCCGGACCTGCGCGGCTATCTCTTCCTTTGGAGCGGTTCCTATTGTTTCGTCCCGATTTCGAGACCCCAAATGACCGAGACCCCGCCTGGGGGGGCGGATGCGGCAGCGGCCGGAGCCATGCTCATCGCCGCGATGCTGGTTTGCGGTGCGGCAGGGTACGGGCTCGGCTATGTCGTGGGCCTTGCGGTCCCACTCGGACTCGCCGGCCTCTTCGTGGGGCTCGTCGTGGGGTTTGCCCTTGTCTACGCTCGCTTTAGACGGATCTAGGACCGTTCCCAGCCGAGGACGCGCCGGGGCGGCGCTGGGGTACGCGGATCTCGGACTGCTGGTCCTCGCGCTGCCCGCCTTCGTCGTCGCGGGCTGGTCCCTCCTCGGCTACGTGGTTGGCGCCGCCGCGTGGCTCGCGGGGCGTGGAATCGAGTACGCCGCCAAGCGACGCGCCACCCGCTCGCTAGCCGGTGGAGACCGCCGAACTGCGCTCGGCACGATGGCCGTGGCAACCCTCGGCCGGGTCTGGTTGATCACACTCTCCGTGCTCGTCGTCGGCCTCGCTGAGCGCGAGGCCGGGCTCGCCGCCGCGCTTCTCAGCCTCGCCCTGTTCACGCTGTACATGGTCTGCAAGGTCGTGGAGCACCTCCTGTACCCCGAGGAGAGCCAGGGATGAGAACCCGCACGAAGATCCTGATCGCCTTGGGCTCATACGTCGTCGCCCTGATCGTGCTCGCCGTCGCCTTCGGCAGCGCGGGCAAGAACGACGAGTTCCAGCCTCAGAACGAGTTCAAGCTGCCGTCGTGGGTCGAGATCAAGGTCTTCGGCGTCGACATGTCCATCAACCGGGCGGTCCTCTATCTCTTCCTGGGCACGACGCTCACGATCGTGACGATGACCTGGATCGCGCGGCGGATGCAGCAGAAGCCCAACCGGGTCCAGATGGCGGTCGAGACCGCCTATGACCTCACCCACGACAACATCGTCGGCCAGAACCTCGAGGGCAAGTACGCGACGAAGTGGTTCCCGTTCTGCGCCACGCTGTTCTTCTTCATCTGGTTCGCGAACATGCTCGGCTACGTCCCGCTCCCGACGAACACCGAGGAGACGGTGAACATCTTCGGGCTCGCGGTGCCGACGTTCTCCCTCTACGCGGCGACGGCGAACATCTCGATACCGCTGATGCTCACGATCATGGTCTGGTTCTCGTACAACATCGAGGGGATCAGGTCGCACGGGTTCTTCGGCTACTTCAAGACCTGGCTGCCGCCCGGTCTCGAGGACATGAACCCGTTCGGCAAGGCCGCGATCTTCGGGATCGAGGTCATATCGCACTTCGTCCGGCTGATCTCGCTCTCCGTACGACTCTTTGCCAACGTCCTCGCCGGCCACCTGCTGATTCTGTTCATGGCGGGTGGCCTGGCCGTCCTGCTCGGGCTGGCGGCGCTGGGCGCCCTGACCTTCCCGATGGCGTTCGCCTTCTACATCTTCGAGGTGGTCCTGATCGCCACCCTGCAGGCATTCATCTTCTCGATCCTCACCGCTATTTACCTGGGAGGCGCGACCTCCGCGAGTCACTGAGATGCGTCAAGAGACAAAAGGAGTTCACTAATGGTTGACCCACTAGCCGCATCGAGCGGCGTCACCGACAGCGGGATCACCGATGCCGGCAAGGCGATCGCGCTCGGCATCGGGGCCGGGCTCGGCTCAATCGGCGCCGGAATCGGCATCGGCTTCATCTTCGGCAAGGAGATCGAGTCGGTTGCCCGACAGCCCGAGATGAAGGACGAGCTGCAGGCGATCCGCTGGCTCGGCTTCGCGCTCACCGAAGCCGTCGCCTTCTACACGTTCATCTTCGGCCTGATCGCCTTCTTCCTCTAGGCCGGTTTGGGGGCGATCGATCAGATGACGGCAGCGATTCCACTAGCAAGCGGGAGCGGCAACTTCCTCGTCTCGCCCGCCCTGGGGCTGATGATCTGGACCCTGCTCGCGTTCGGGCTGACGCTGTTCGTCCTCTCCCGGGTCGCGCTGCCGCGGATCGGCGAGGCGCTGGAGAAGCGCGCCAACGCCATCCGGGACAGCATCGACGCGGCCGAGGCGCAGCGTGCCGAGGCGGACAAGCTGCTCGGCGAATACCGCGAGCGCCTCAAGGAGGCCCGAGAGCAGGCGGACGACATCGTCGTGCGCGCCCGCAAGGCCGCCGAGGCCGCCGAGGCGGAGGCGGCGGCGTCCGGCCGCGAGAAGCGCGAGGAGCTGGTCGCCGCGGCGCGCCGCGACATCGAGCTCGAGACCAAGCGCTCGCTTGACCGCATCCGCAAGGAGGTCGCCGACCTGACGGTGCTGGCGACCGAGAAGGTGACTCGCAAGACGCTCGACTCCGACGACCACAAGCGCCTGATCGACGACGCCCTGAAGGAAGTGGACTTCTCGGCCCTGTCGCCCACGGGTGTGTCGGAGGACCAGTGACCTCGTCCCGTGAACACCTTCGCGGCGTCGGAGGATCAGTGACCCCGTCCCTCAACAGACCGCGCCGCCCCCGGACGAATCCGAGCAGGCTCGGATCACCGGTCGCCTTCGGCTCCCTGGGAGGAGGCGGCGCGTAGTGGAGGAGATCGCTCGCGTATACGCCGAGGCGCTGTTCGACGTCGCCAGGGACAAGGGGAAGCTGGACGAGATCCACGAGCAGCTCGGCCAGGTCGCTGACGCGATCGCTGGCAACCGTGATTTGCAGGTGTTTTTGTTCAGCCCTTACTTCTCCTCGGCCGAGAAGCGCGAGGGCATCAGCCGGGTCGTCTCGGAGGGAGACCCGGAGCTCGTCAACTTCCTCGAGCTGCTGGCGGAGAAGCACCGGATGCCGGCGATCTCCCGGATCCGGCGCCGGTTCGACGAGATGTGGGCCAAGGAGGAGCGGCGCCTCGAAGTGAAGCTGACGAGCGCGGTCGATCTGCCCCCCGATCTGGTCGACGAGGTCGGGAAGCAGATCGAGAAGCAGACCGGCCAGACCATCGAGCTCGAGACCGACGTCGACGAGAACGTGCTCGGGGGGATCGTGCTGCAGGTTGGCAACATGGTCCTGGACGCGAGCGTTCGCAACAAGCTGGAGAGATTGAGGAAAGAAGTCGCGAAAGCGGCATAGATATTTGATGAGAGGCTTTAGCCCCGAAAGCAGCATGTAAGGCCGCCGAAGGCGGCCGCAAGAGATTCAGAAGAACAAGGAGCTGACTGAGTTGGAGATCAAGCCGGACGAGATAGCGAGCATCCTGCGGGAGCGCATCGAGGGCCTGGAGACAGAGGGCGCCGACCTCGCCGAGGTGGGCACCGTCCTCTCGGTCGCGGACGGCATCACCCGTGTGCACGGGCTCGACAACTGCATGTCGCTCGAGATGCTCGACCTGCCCCACGACGTGACCGGGCTCGCGCTGAACCTCGAAGAGGACAACGTCGGCGTCGTGATGTTCGGCGACTGGGACAAGATCGTCGAGGGCGACACCGTCAAGCGCACCGGCAAGCTGCTCGAGATCCCTGTCGGCGAGGGCTTGCTCGGCCGGATGGTCGACCCGCTCGGCCGCCCGCTCGACGACAAGGGGGACATCTCTTCGAGCGAGACGCGCCCTGCCGAGTTCAAGGCCCCCGGCGTCGTGCAGCGCCAGCCGGTCACCACTCCGGTCCAGACTGGCCTGAAGGCGATCGACGGCATGATCCCGATCGGCCGCGGCCAGCGCGAGCTGATCATCGGCGACCGCCAGACCGGGAAGACCTCGGTTGCGATCGACACGATCATCAACAACAAGGACAAGGACCTCGTCTGCATCTACGTGGCGATCGGGCAGCGCATGTCGACGGTCGTCCAGGTGATGGAGATGCTCGAGGAGAACGGGGCGATGGAGAACACGATCATCGTCGCCGCCGCCGCCGACGAGGCCGCGCCGATCAAGTACATGGCGCCCTACGCCGGCTGCGCCATGGGCGAGCACTTCCTCTACAACGGCCGCGACGCGCTCTGCGTGTACGACGACCTGACGAAGCACGCCTACGCCTACAGGCAGATGTCGCTGCTGCTCCGCCGCCCGCCGGGCCGCGAGGCCTACCCGGGCGACGTCTTCTACCTGCACTCGCGCCTGCTGGAGCGGGCTGTGCGGCTGAACGAGGGGCTCGGCGGTGGATCGCTCACCGCGCTCCCGATCATCGAGACGCAGGCGAACGACGTGTCGGCGTACATCCCGACCAACGTCATCTCGATCACCGACGGCCAGATCTTCCTCGAGGCCGACCTCTTCTACAAGGGGACGCGCCCGGCGATCAACGTCGGCATCTCGGTTTCGCGGGTGGGAGGCAACGCGCAGACGAAGGCCATGAAGAAGGTGGCCGGAAAGCTGCGGCTCGACCTCTCCCAGTACCGCGACCTCGAAGCGTTCGCGCAGTTCGGCTCCGAGCTGGACCCCGAGACGCAGCGGGCCCTGGCCCGCGGCGAGCGGCTCGTCGAGATGCTGAACCAAAAAGAGCGCAAGCCGCTGTCGGTGGCCGACCAGGTTGCCTCGATCTACGCCGGCACGGGCGGCTACCTGGACCGCATCAAGACCGACCGCGTCCAGGAGTTCCTCGACCGGCTGCTGTCCGGGCTCCACTCCGACAAGGGCGACCTGATGCAGGGGATCAACGAGTCAGGCCAGCTCTCGGACGAGGACGAGAAGACGCTCGGCGACGCGATCGCGGAGGCCATCGACGACTTCGGCCCCAACTTCGACGAGGAGGGCACCCCCCTCGAGGAGGGCGAGTCCGACCGGGTGCGCGACCACCGCGAGGAGTCCGAGCGTGAGGAGGCCCCCGCATAGCCACCCAGAAGGAAGTCAAGAACCGCATCTCCTCGGTCAAGAACATCCACAAGATCACCCGGGCGATGGAGATGGTGGCCGCGGCGCGCCTGCGGCGCGCCGAGCAGAGGATCGCCGCGCTGCGCCCGTACGCACAGGCGATCCGCAAGATGGCGCGTCAGGTCTCCGAGTCGGCCGTCGGCACCGTGCCTCGGATCCCGCTGCTGGAGGAGCGCGAGACCACGGACAACGTGGGGCTGCTGCTCGTCACCGGCGACCGTGGCCTGGCCGGCGCCTTCAACACGCAGATCATCCGCGAGGGCCTGCGGCTCAAAAGCGACTTCACCGCGGAGGGATCGAAGGTCGTGTTCTCGGTCGTGGGGCGCCGCGGCAACTCGACGATGCAGTTCCGGGGCGAGGACGTCTCGCACTCCTACGTGGGCTTCACGGATCGCCCCGCGTTCGCCAACGCGCGCGAGATCTCCCAGGACCTGATCCAGGGCTACATCGACGGCGACATCGACCGGGTGGACCTCGTCTACAACCGGTACGTGTCGCCGCTGACCCAGTACGTGCGGCGTCAGACGCTGCTGCCGCTCGAGGCGGCGGAGGTGTACGGCGAGGGGCTGCCGGACCCCGAGGAGCCCGCCGATGAGGACCTCGCCGAGGCTCACATGAAGGGCTCGTGGTTCTACGAGCCGGAGCCCGAGGAGCTCTTGCCGATGTTGTTCGAGGAGTACGCGTCGCTCTCCGTCTACCGGGCGCTGCTCGAGTCGGCGGCCTCGGAGCACGGCGCGCGGATGACCGCGATGCGCAACGCGGCGGAGAACGCGCAGGACATGATCTCGAGCCTCACCCTGGAGATGAACCGGGTTCGGCAGGCGGAGATCACTCAGGAAATCTTGGAAGTCGTAGCCGGAGCGGAAGCGCTCGGATAAGGAGATAAATGGCTGAGAGCAACGGAAACGGTCAACGGGTCGGGTCGGTCGAGCAGGTGCTGGGCGTCGTCGTCGACGTCGTCTTCCCCGACGAGGACCTGCCCGAGATCTACCACGCGCTCAAGATCGAGGTACCCGAGGGCGACGGCCGCGACGCGATGGACCTCGTGCTCGAGGTGCAGCAGCACCTGGGCGACGATCGGATCAAGGCCGTGGCCATGGACGCCACCGACGGTCTGCGTCGCGGCGACAGGGTTGTCGACACCGGCGGCCCGATCACGGTGCCCGTGGGCGACGAGACGCTCGGCCGGCTCTTCAACCTGCTGGGCGAGACGATCGACGAGGGCGAGCCCGTCAAGGGCGACACCCGCTGGCCCATTCACCGCCCGGCGCCAGACGTGGAGGACCTCACCCCGACTCAGGAGATGCTCGAGACGGGCATCAAGGTCGTCGACCTTCTGGCCCCGTACGCGAAGGGCGGCAAGGTCGGGCTGTTCGGCGGCGCCGGCGTCGGCAAGACCGTCCTGATCCAGGAGCTGATCCGCAACATCGCCGAGGAGCACGAGGGCCGGTCGGCCTTCTGCGGCGTCGGCGAGCGCTCACGCGAGGGCAACGACCTCTGGCTCGAGATGAAGGAGTCCGGCGTCCTCGAGCGGACGATGCTCGTGTTCGGTCAGATGAACGAGCCGCCGGGCGCCCGCCTGCGGGTCGCCCTGTCCGGCCTCACGATGGCGGAGTACTTCCGTGAGGAGGGCGGCCAGGACGTGCTGCTCTTCATCGACAACATCTTCCGCTTCGTGCAGGCGGGCTCCGAGGTGTCGGCGCTGCTCGGCCGGATGCCTTCCGCGGTCGGCTATCAGCCCACCCTCGAGACGGAGATGGGGGAGCTCCAGGAGCGGATCACCTCGACTCAGCAGGGCTCGGTGACGTCGATCCAGGCGATCTACGTGCCGGCCGACGACCTGACCGACCCGGCGCCCGCGTCCGTGTTCGCGCACCTCAACGCGACGACGACGCTGTCGCGGCAGATCTCCGAGAAGGGGATCTACCCAGCCGTGGACCCGCTGGACTCGACCTCGACGATCCTCAAGCCGGAGATCCTGGGCGAGGAGCACTACCGCACCGCGACCGAGGTCCAAGAGGTCCTGCAGCGGTACCGGGAGCTCCAGGACATCATCGCGATCCTCGGCATCGAGGAGCTCTCGGACGAGGACCGGTTGACGGTGAACCGGGCCCGCAAGATCGAGCGCTTCCTCTCGCAGCCGTTCTTCGTCGCGGAGGCGTTCACGGGCCGCGACGGCATCTACGTCCCGGTCGCGGAGACGGTCCGGGGCTTCCGCGAGATCCTCGACGGTGAGCACGACGACCTACCCGAGCAGGCCTTCTACATGAAGGGCACCATCGACCAGGTCGTCGAGGACGCCCGCAGCGAGGGCCGCGAGGCGAAGCCCGCCGAGGAGGCCGACTCAGAAGAGGACGAGCGCGCCGACGCCGAGGCCGCGGAGTCAGAGGACTCCTAGCGCGTGGCCGACGACCGGCACACTCTCGATGCCCAGGTGCTGACGCCGGAAGGGGAGGTGTTCAGCGGCGACCTGACGCAGCTCTCGACCCGGACCGCCGTGGGCGAGGTGGGCATCCTGGCCCGGCACGCCCCGATGGTCGCCCGCCTGGTCCCGGCTGAGCTTCGCCTTCACACGCCAGACGGCGAGGTGCAGCGCTACGCCCAGGGCGAGGGCTGGCTCGAGGTGTTCGCCAACCGTGCCCGGGTGCTGATCGCCGAGGCGGTCCCGCCGGATCAGCTCGAGGCGGGAGAGCTCCGCGAGCGGCTCGAGGAGGCCGAGCAGCGCCTGAGCGACGCGGAGGAGGGCTCCGCGGCGCACGAGCTCGCCGAGCGCGAGAAGGCGCGGGTCCAGGCCTTCCTGGAGATCGCCGAACGCAGCTCGTCGTAGCCTTTCGCGTGTGCAAGCCCGCGCGCTGACCGAAGAGTTGATCGCGTACGACACCTCCACAGAGGAGGGCATCAAGCTCTGCGCGGGGTTCGTCAAGGGCTGGCTTGACGCGCGCGACATCGCCGCCGAGCAGATGGGAGTCCGCGGCCTGCCGGTCACGGTCGCCGAGGTCGGCCCGGCGGACGGCAAGCCGGTGCTCCTTCTCCACGGCCACCTCGACGTAGTTCCGGGCCGGCAGGAGCAGTTCATTCCCCGCATCGAGGGCGATCGCCTCTACGGTCGCGGGGCCTACGACATGAAGGGTGCACTCGCCTGCCTTCTCCTCGCCCTGGCCGACCTGCGGTCACAGGACCAGGTCCGCGTCCGCCTCGGCATCGTCCCCGACGAGGAGTCCGAGGAGGAGACCGACCGCGGCGGTGACCGCCTGGTGGAGGCCGGGTTCGTCGGCGACTTCGCGATCACGGGCGAGCCGACGGACCTCAACGTGGGCGTCGCGGCGAAGGGCGTGCTCGCCATGCGCCTGCTGGTCAGCGGACGCGCCGCGCACGGCGCCACGCCCTGGCTGGGCGAAAACGCGATCCTCCGTGCGTACGAGGTGTTCCGTGAAGTCGAATCGCTACCGTTTGCGGGCCAAAGCTCGGAGCTCTTCGATCGGCCGTCGATCAACCTCGGTCGCATCTTGGGCGGCGACGCTCTGAACAAGGTCCCCGATTCCTGTGCCATCGATGTCGACGTGCGCTACCTGCCCGAGCAGGATCCCGGCGAGATACTCGCGCAGGTTCGCGGGCTCGAGGGGACCCGCGTGATCTCGACCTTCTCCCGTCCGCCCGCCGAGGTGGACCCGGAATTGCCCTACGTCCTCGCCTTGCGAGACGCCGCCAGCGCTGAGGGCGACGGAACCTCACGCGGCGTCGTCGGCCGCGACGGCGCCTCGGACGCGGTCTCCTTCCTGCGAGCCGGCGTCCCGGCCGTGGAGTACGGGCCGATCGGCGGCGGTCACCACGGCCCCGAGGAGTGGGTCTCGGTGACCTCGCTGGAGAGGTACCGCCGCTCGATCGTTGAATTCGTCAACAGCGTTCCCGGGATCACCAAATGACCGATCGAGACGACGAGAAGACTCCGCACGAGCCCGACGAGACCGCGGACGGCCCCGAGTCGGAGGACGCCCCCATCCCGGCGACCTGGGCCGGCCGCCAGCGGGGCTCGTCCGAGGACGCCGGCGAGCACCCGCAGCTCTCCGAGGACGAGCCGGCCGAGGACGTGGACGAAGGGGAGGAAGGCCCCGACGGCGACGAGCAGCCTCAGGAGGACGCGCCGCAGGCCGAGGAGCCAACTGACGACGAGCCGCAGGACGAAGAGCCGCAGGACGAGCCCGGGGAAGCCGACGAGGAGGAGGGCGGACCCGACACCGAGGAGCGGCTCGCCCAGGACACGGTCGAGACGGACACGCTTTCGCTCGGCGATCGAGAGGCCGCTCGCGAGGCGGCTCTTGCCGGGCTACGGGCCAGGGCGGCCGAGAACAAGACCAAGCACGGAACCGGCGCGATCACGTCGCCGCCTCCCAAGAGCCCCGCCCCGGTCCAGGCCGAGGGCGAGGCCGCTGACGAGCCGCCGGAGGAGCCCCAGCCCGCGGCGGTCGCCGCTGGCGCCGAGGACGAGGGCCCGCCGCCCCGCCGCGGAATCTGGCCGCGGTTCGCCGTTGGGTCGCTGCTGATCATCGTCGCGATGGCCACGGCGACGTCGCTGAGCCTCTTCTTCTTTCTCAACGGCGTCCTGCACGGCTTCCACGCCCTCGCCGGGGTCCAGAACGAGCTCGAGGTCGCGAATCCGGGTCAGCCGCAGACGATCCTCATCCTGGGGTCGGACAAGCGGCCGGGCGAGGTCGGCAAGGAGTTCGGCGCACGGTCGGACACGACGATCCTCGTGCGGATCGCGTCCGATCAGATCACGGTGCTCTCGATCCCGCGAGACCTCAAGGTGAACATCCCGGGTCACGGCATCGACAAGTTCAACGCCGCCTACAGCTACGGCGGGGCCCCACTCACTTTGAAAGTCGTGAAGCAGCTCACGGGCATCACCGACATCAACCACGTCGTGAACGTGGACTTCACCGGCTTCGCGGACGCCGTCAACTCGATCGGCTGCGTCTACGTCGACGTCGACCAGCACTACTACCACTCGAACGCGGGTCTGGCGCCCGCCGAGCAGTACGCGGAGATCGACATTCCGGCCGGTTACCAGCGGATGTGCGGGTACAACGCGCTCCAGTACGTCCGCTATCGCCACGACGACAACGACCTGGTGCGCTCGGCTCGCCAGCAGGAGTTCCTGCGCGAGATGCGGCAGGAGCTGCCGGCCGGCCAGATCGCTTCCGACTACGACAAGCTCAAGAGCATTCTCCAGAAGTACGTGACCCTCGACATCCAGAACACCGGCGACCTGCTTTCGCTGGCGCAGCTGATCGTGGCCGCCAACGGCGCCCCGGTGGTCCAGGTCCACTTCCCGGCGCAGCTCGGAGGGCCGACGGCGACCTACGTAACCGCGTCCGACTCGGCGATCAGGGCGGCGGTCGCGAAGTTCGAGGGGCAGACGCCGACCACAATCCCGGGAACGTCGACGACGACCACCAGCTCGCAGGGGGGATCGGGAGGCGGGTCGAAGGGCGGATCGGGATCGGGCGGTGGAGGCGGATCCGGGTCCGGAGGGTCCTCGAGCACGCCCGCTCCCCCGGCCCCGACCCTGATTGATGCCTCGAGCTCGGGCCAGCAGATGGCGGCCACGCTTGCGAACACGAAGGCCAAGAACGGCAAGCCGATGCTCGACTTCCCGCTCTACTACCCGACCAAGCTGATCCCCGGCTCCACGATCCTCGCGGACCAAGACGGCGTCCAGGAGTCCCGCGCGTTCCCGATCGACGGCCCGGGCAACGAGGTCTACCACGGCTACAAGTTCGTGGTCTCCGTTCCGACGGACGGCTACACCGGCTACTACGGGATGTCCGGCACCGACTGGCCCGACCCGCCGATCCTCGACCATCCGGACGAGACCAGGACGATCAACGGCACCGACTACCTGCTCTCGTGGGACGGCCCGCAGCTGCGGCTGATCGGGTGGAAGACCGACAGTGGCTCCTACTGGATCTCCAACACGCTGCTGAACGTCCTGGCGCCCGGTCAGATGTTCGCCATCGCGGAGTCGATGCAGAAGTACACGGGCTAACCGCGTCGCTCTCGCAAACCGGCGACGATACTTCCCCTCATGAGCGGCGAACGACCAATCGGTGTGATCGGAGTGGGCTGGGTGGGCCTGGTGACCGCCACGTGCTTCGCGGACATGGGGCACGAGGTGATCGCGATGGACATCGACGCGGCCAAGATCCGGTCGCTGGGCCGGCGCGAGGTTCCCATTCACGAGCCGGGGATAGACGAGCTCCTGGAGCGCAACGCTGACCGGCTGACCTTCACCACCGAGATGGAGGACGTGCTGGAGTCCGCCCGCCTTCTCTTCTGCTGTGTGGACACGCCGCCCACCTACTCGGGCGACGCCGACCTCTCGCGCGTGCAGGCCGTCGTCTCGCAGCTGGCCGACGACGGCGATCACGCGCTGGTGATGAAGAGCACCGTCCCCTCCGGGACCGGGCGCGCGATCCGCCGCGACGCGCCTGGGCTTCCGTACGTCTCGTGCCCGGAGTTCCTGAAGGAGGGGACCGCCGTCGCCGACTTCCTCCACCCCGATCGGGTGGTGATCGGCGCGGACCCCGGGTCCGAATGGGCGGCCGACGAGGTCGAGGCGATCTACCGCTCGCTGGGCGGGGAGATCGTGCGCACCGACGTCGCCTCGGCCGAGATGATCAAGCTGGCCGCCAACGCCTTCCTCGCGACGAAGATCTCGTTCATCAACGAGATCGCCAACGTCTCGGAGGAGGTGGGTGCGGACGTCACGGCCGTAGCCAGGGGTATGGGACTCGATCAGCGGATTGGCCCGAAGTTCCTCCAGGCGGGCATCGGCTGGGGTGGAAGCTGTTTCACGAAAGACACTTCCGCGCTGAAGCAACTGGCCGCCAACACCGGCTACCACTTCCAGCTCCTGACTGCGGTCATCGAGGTGAACGAGCTCCAGAAGCGCCGCGTGATCGGAAAGCTGCAGAAGCACCTGGGCTCGCTGGCCGGGAAGAGGATCGCGCTCCTCGGGATGGCGTTCAAGCCGAACACGGACGACATGCGGGGTGCGACCAGCCTCGTCATGGCTGCGCGCCTCGAGGGTGAGGGCGCGGTTGTCCGAGGCTTCGATCCGGTGGCGGAGAGCCGCGCTCGCGAGGTGCTCCCCACGATCGAATTCGCGAGTTCGGTCGAGGAGGCGCTCGACGACGCCGATGCCGCGATCCTGGTCACCGAGTGGCCTGCGTTCGCAGAGCTCGACTGGGCGTCACTGCGTGGTCGGATGGCAAACCCGCTGCTCATCGACGGGCGCAACTTCCTCGATCCGGAGCGTCTCCGCGCGGCGGGGTTCACGTATGAGGGAATCGGCCGTGGAAACGCCGAGCCAGGGGCCGAGGAGGCCACGTCAGCGAAGGCTCGCCAGGCCTGATGCAGGCACTGATCCTGGCGGGCGGCGAAGGCACCCGCCTGCGGCCGCTCACCCTGACGATCCCGAAGCCGGCGATCCAGCTCGTCGACCGCCCGTTCCTGCGGCACATGCTCGACTGGCTCGGCCGGCACGGGGTCGACGACGTCGTCATCGCCTCGGGATTCGGGGCTCAGCCGCTCAGGGAGGCGCTGGAGGGGGGAACGAACGGAGGCCCGAGAATCTCCTACGTCCAGGAGCGGGAGCCGCTGGGAACCGCCGGACCGCTGCGCCTGGCCGCGGACGACGGGGCGCTTGACGAGCGCTTCCTGGTCCTCAACGGAGACATCCTGGCCGACCTCGACCTCGGCGCCCTGATCCGGGCTCACGCCGCAAGCAGCGCGGTCGCCACCCTCGCCCTGTACCCGGTCGACGACCCCAGCGCGTACGGCCTGGTTCGCACCGGTGAGGACGGCGCGGTCGCTGAATTCGTCGAGAAGCCCGATCCCGCCGAGATCGACACCAACGAGATCTCCGCGGGCGCCTATGTGGTCGAGCGGGAGGTCCTCGATCTGATCCCCGCGGGGCGGATGGTGTCGATCGAGCGTGAGGTGTTTCCGCGCCTTGTGGGCCATGGGTTGTACGGTCACGCCCTTGACGGCTACTGGATGGACATCGGGACCCCGGAGCGGTACCTCCAGGCCAGCTGGGACATCCTCGAGGGCCGGGTTCGGACCGACGTGGCGGATCGGCTCGAGGGCGCCGGTCCCTGGATCGAGGCCGATGTGACCGTCGGCGCGGAGGCATCGATCGACGCCCGCGCCGTGGTCGCGCGCGGGTCGCAGGTCGGCGACGGGGCCGTCGTGGAGAGCTCGGTCGTGCTGGCCGGCGCGCGGATCGGGCGGGGGGCCACGGTGAGAGGTTCGATCCTGGCGCCGGGCGTTCGGATCGGCGAGGGAGCCCGCGTCGGGCCGGACGCCGTGATCGGCGAGGACGCACGCGTCGAGCCCGGGGCGGAGCTCGGCGCGGGGGCCAGGCTGGCGCCAGGGGAGCTCGTCTCGTGACCGGCAACGATCGCTCCAACCAACTCGACGACGTCCTCGCGCTGCCGGACCATCTGAGCGACGCCCTGTGGCGGGTCGAGTCGGCGAAGATCGAGTCGTTCGACGCGCCGGGAGGGCTCGTCGTGTGCGGGATGGGCGGCTCGGCGATCGGCGGGGACCTCGCGGCGGTCGCGTTCGGCAACCGTCTGACGCGCCCGTTGACCACCGAGCGCGGGTACGAGCTCCCATTCGCCATGCTCCCCGACCGCGCCGTGCTGTGCTCGAGCTACTCCGGGGACACGGAGGAGACGATCGCCTGCTACGAGGCCGCCGAGGCGCTCGGCGCGCGGAGGATCGTCGCGACCACTGGCGGCCACCTCGCCAAGGCCGCGCGCGGCGACGGCGTGCCCGTGATCGGCCTGCCGGCCGGGCTCCAGCCCCGCGCCGCGGTCGGATACCTGTTCACGGTCGCCGCGGAGGTCGCCGCCCTCACCGGAGCGGCGCCGGGCATCCGCACGGAGATCGACAGCGCCGGGGCGCATCTGAGGGAGGTCGCGCCGGCCCTCGTGACGCGCGCGGAAGAGCTGGCCAGGCAGCTGATGGGCTCCGTCCCGGTGATCTATGGCGCCGATCTGACCGTGCCGGTCGCCCTGCGCTGGAAGACCCAGGTCAACGAGAACGCGAAGCTCCCCGCGTTCACGGCGTCCCTGCCTGAGGCCGACCACAACGAGATCGAGGGCTGGGACGGCGCCGCGGAGGCGGGGCGGATGAGCGCGATCTTCCTGGAGGACCGCGATCAGCACCCGCGCGTGCGCCAGCGATTCGAGGTGACCGCGGCCATGGTGGAGCCGGCCGCCCATCACGTGACCCGCATCGAGACCGAGGGCGAGAGCCGCACCGAGAGACTCCTGTGGGCGGTGATGCTGGGCGACCTGCTTTCGCTCCAGTTCGCCGCGGCCCGAGGCGTGGACCCGTCGAAGATCGAGTTCATCGACCGGCTGAAGGAAGAGCTCGGTCACCCTTAACGGCGCTCGCGGCCCATGAAGCCCCCGACATGGATGCCTGGCGCTCGTGCGCTTGCGTCGTACCGGAGGTTATGGCTTCGCAGTGACCTCGTCGCGGGCCTCGTGCTCACCACGCTTCTCGTCCCGCAGGGGATGGCGTACGCCCAGCTAGCCGGCCTGCCCCCGATCACCGGCCTCTACACGACGGTTCTCTGCCTGATCGGCTACGCCGCGTTTGGGCCCTCCCGGATCCTGGTGCTGGGCCCGGACTCCTCGCTCGGGCCGATGATCGCCGCGACGCTCCTACCGATCGTCGGGTCCGGTGGCAGCCCGGAGCGTGCCATCGCGCTCGCGTCGATGATGGCGCTGATCGTCGGGGCGATCGAGATCACCGCCGGGGTGGCGAAGCTCGGCTTCATCGCCGACCTGCTTTCGAAGCCGACTCAGATCGGATACATGAACGGCCTCGCGCTCACGATCCTGGTCGGACAGCTACCGAAGCTGTTCGGCTTCTCGATCGACGCGGACGGGCTGATCAACGAGACCCGGGCGTTCGTCGACGGACTGGCCTCCGGGGACGCAGTCGGCGCGGCCGTGGCGATCGGCCTCGTCAGCCTCGCCCTGATCCTCGTTCTGCAGCGCTGGCTGCCGCGGATCCCAGGCGTGCTCGTCGCGGTCGTCATCGCCATCGCAGCGGCCGCGGCGTTCAATCTCTCAGACCACGGCGTCTCGCTGGTGGGAACTCTGCCGGAGGGGTTCCCGTCTCCGAGCTGGCCGAGCCCGGTCTCCGACCTGCCGCTCTTGGTGGCGGGAGCGCTGGGGATCGCGCTCGTCTCGCTCACGGACACGATCTCCACCGCCTCGGCGTTCGCCGCGCGAACCGGTCAGGAGATCGACGGCAACAAGGAGATGATCGGAATCGGCGCCGCGAACGTCGGCGCGGGGCTCTTCCAGGGCTTCCCGGTGAGCACGAGCGGCTCGCGCACGGCGGTCGCCGAGCAGGCAGGGGCCAAAACGCAGCTCACTGGGCTGGTCGGGGCGGCCGCGATCGTCCTGATGCTCATCCTGGTGCCGGGGCTGTTGAGCAACCTGCCGCAGGCAACGCTCGCCGCCGTGGTGATCGCCGCGTCGCTGTCACTGGCGGACATCGCCGGCACGCGCCGGCTCTGGCACCAGCGCCGAGTGGAGTTCATGCTGTCGGTGGCGGCGTTCCTCGGGGTGGCGCTGCTCGGTGTGCTTGCCGGAATCGCCGTCGCGGTGGCCCTCTCGATCCTCAACGTCTTCAGGCGCGCCTGGTGGCCGCACCAGGCGACGCTCGGCCGGGTCGAAGGGATAGCGGGCTACCACGATCGCGACATCCACCCGGACGCGGAGAAGCTGCCCGGGCTCGTGATCTTCCGCTTCGACGCCGCCCTGTTCTTCGCCAACGCCAGGACCTTCCGGGACCAGATCCGCCGCCTGGCCCAGGGCGAGCCGCGACCCCGGTGGATCGTGATCGCAGCCGAGCCGATCACCGACGTCGACACCACCGCGGCGGACATGCTCGCCGAGCTCGACCAGGAGCTGAACGCGGCTGGGACATCGCTCGTGTTCGCCGAGCTCAAGGACCCCGTGCGGGCCAAGCTCGAGCGCTACGAGCTGATCGGCCCGCTGGACCCGGCCCACTTCTTCCGGACCCTCGAGGGCGCGGTGGAGGCCTTCCGCGAGGAGACCGGCGCCGATTGGCGGGCCCCTTCAGCCTGAGTGGGTGAGGAGCCTGTCGGTTAGGTTGGCAGTGGCTTGGGCGAGCGCAACGCCGAGAAGCGATCCGACGATGACGTCGCCGGGATAGTGGACTCCCGTGTGGACCCGGGAGTAGGCCACCAGCGCGGCCAGGCCGTGAAGCGGAGCGGCGGCGACGGGCGACACGTGCCCGACGCCGGTGGCGAAGGCGAAGGCTGCCGCCGAGTGGCCCGACGGGAACGAGCTCGAGATCGGCATGCGCACGTGGCGATCGACCGGAACCTCCTGAGCGACGCGGTCCGGCCTGCGGCGGCTGCTGAGCGGTTTGCAGACGAGGTTGATGATCGTGGCGGTCACGCCCACCGAGGCGAGACCCGTCTTCGCCGCGCGGCGTCCCGAACTGCCGCCCGCGAAGGCGAGCACTCCGGCCGCGGCGAGCGAGAGGCGCGAATAGTTGGCCGCGCGGCTCAGCCGCGCCATGGCCCGGTCGAGAGTTGGCGTCGATGTGGCGGCGATCGCCGCGTAGACGGCGACGTCGACTCGCTCGGCCTCCTCATGAATGCGCGACAGCAGGCTCACGAACTGAGGATGTCATGAGCCGCCGCAGGCTGGCGGCTATCGCGGCGATCCTGCTCGCCGCGGCCACCGTTGTGGTTGCAATCGTCGTGGCGATCGAGGACTTCCCGCAGGGAGTATGGGTGGTCCTGTGTCTGCTCGTCGCCGCGGCGGCGGCCTGGTTTGGACTGGTCCGGCGAGGCGCCGCGCGTCTCGCGGGCCTCGTGGTTGCCGCCCTTGCCCTCGCGGGAGGGATCGCGCTGATCGCGACGCATGGCCGGCTCATCGAGGACCTCGTGGTGCTGGCGGGCGCGGTCTTCTCACTGGGTGCCGCACGGGCGGCGTTCGTGGTCCACGTGTCGCTGCCGGACGCGCCCGCCCCGAAGCGACCGGTCCTCTTCTACAACACGAAGTCCGGCGGCGGCAAGGCCGAGCGGTTCCACCTGGCGGATGAGGCGCGGGCCCGCCAAATCGACTCGGTCGAGCTCGGTCGCGGCGACGATCTCGAGTCGCTGGTCCGCGACGCGGTGGCTCGCGGCGCGGACGGCCTGGCGATGGCCGGTGGCGACGGCTCGCAGGCGATCGTCGCCTCGGTTGCGGCCGAGCTCGATCTCCCGTATGCCTGCATCCCGGCGGGGACCCGCAACCATTTCGCGCTCGACCTGGGGGTCGATCGAGAGGACGTCGTCGGCGCCCTGGATGCCTTCATCGACGGCGGCGAGCGGCGTGTGGACCTCGCCGAGGTCAACGGTCGCGTGTTCGTCAACAACGTCTCGCTCGGTCTCTACGCCGAGGCCGTCCAGCGATCCGAGTACCGCGACGCGAAGCTGCGGACGCTCCTCGACGCCATGCCCGATGCGCTCGGCCCCGACGCGCCTGAATCCGACCTCGTCTGGCGCGGGCCCGGGGGAGAGGAGCGCAGCTCCGGGGTGGCGATCCTGGTGTCCAACAACAGCTATCGCCTGGTCGCGGCCATCGGCTCGGGAACAAGGCCGAGGCTGGACGCGGGCAAGCTGGGGATCGCCGTGATCGAGGCCCCGCCCGAGCGCGGTGCCTCCGCCCGCGAGCGAGTGCGCCCGCCGATGCAGCAGTGGTCATCCCCTCGGTTCGACGTCCAGGCGACTGGGCTGGTTCCCGCCGGCATCGACGGCGAGGCTGCAAAGCTCGAGCCGCCGTTGCGCTTTCGCATGCGCCCCGGCGTCCTCAGGGTCCGGATCGCCAGGCAGCACCCGGGTGCATCGCCCTCCGTGGGGGTTCCGGAGGGAGTCTGGGAGGGGATACTCGAGCTGGGGCGCATCGCCGCCGGGCGTGGAGCGGCAGCCTAGTCCTCGACGCTCGGCGGCCGGCGCGCCTGCTTGCGCACGGAGGTCCGCCGCTTGGACTCGAGCCGCTTTTCCCTCGCTGACTTCGACGGTTTCGTAGGCCTCCGGCGCTTGGGCACCACCAGCCCGGCCGCAAGCTTCTCCCGCAGGCGCTCGAGCGCCAGCTCGCGGTTTCGCGCCTGGCTGCGGGCGTCCTGGGCGACAGCGGTCACCCGGTCGCCGTACTTTGACCGCAGTCGCTCGCGCTGAGCGCGGCTGAGCGACGCAGATTCGCCCAGGTCGAACACGGCCTCGACGCGCGAGGCAGTCACGTTGGCGTGCTGCCCTCCGGGGCCGGAGGAGCGGCTGGTCCGGAGCTCGACCTCGGCGAGCGGAACCTGCAGGCCCGGGTTGACGATGATCGGGTCGTCCACACGACCAAGGTAGCCACGCCAGGGGCGGCCAGGCCCGTATCCTTCCCACCTCGTTCACGACGAAAGGATCGGATGGCAACCGCCGAGAAGAGCTACGACATCGCGGACATCGCGCTCGCTGACCAGGGACAGCGGCGCATCGAGTGGGCCGACCGGCACATGCCCGTGCTGCAGTCGATCAGGGAGCGTTTCGAGAAGGAACGGCCACTGGATGGCGTGAACCTCGGCGCGTGCCTCCACGTGACCACCGAGACCGCAAACCTCGTCCGCACCCTGCAGGCCGGCGGAGCGAATGTGGCTCTCTGCGCCTCCAACCCGCTGTCGACGCAGGACGACGTGGCCGCCGCCCTCGTCGACCGGTACGACGGTGAGGTCTACGCGATCAACGCGGAGGACAACGACAGCTACTACCGGCATATCCACGCGGTCGTGGACAAGGGGCCGCAGATCACCATGGACGACGGCGCCGATGTCGTGGGCGTGCTCCACGGTGAGCGCTCGGACAAGCTCTCGGGTGTCCTCGGTGGGACCGAGGAGACCACGACGGGCGTGATCCGGCTCCAGGCGCTCGAGCGCGAGGGCAAGCTCGGTTACCCGATCATCGCCGTGAACGACGCGAAGACGAAGCACTTCTTCGACAACCGCTACGGCACCGGACAGTCCACCCTCGACGGGATCATCCGCGCCACCAACGTGCTGATCGCCGGCCTGAAGGTCGTCGTGATCGGTTACGGCTGGTGCGGGCGCGGGGTCGCGATGAGGGCGAAGGGCCACGGCGCCCACGTGATCGTGTGCGAGGTCGATCCCCTGCGCGCGCTCGAGGCGCTGATGGACGGCTTCGAGGTCATGCCCGGGGTCGAGGCGGCGAAGGTGGGCGACATCTTCATCTCGGTGACCGGGGATCGCGACGCGATCGCCGGTGAGATGTTCAACGTCATGAAGTCGGGCGCCATCGTGTGCAACTCCGGCCACTTCGACGTCGAGATCAACAAGGACGATCTCGACTCGATCACCGAGGAGAAGTTCGAGACCCGGCCGTTCGTGGAGGGGCACCGCACCAAGGACGGGCGGGAGATCTTCCTGCTCGCCGACGGCCGGCTCGTGAACCTCGCCGCGGCCGAGGGGCACCCCGCCGCAGTGATGGACATGAGCTTCGCCAACCAGGCGCTCGCTGCGGAGCACGTGGTCAAGGACCACAACTACCTCGAGAAGAAGGTCTACCCGGTCCCGGCTGACATCGATCGCGAGATCGCGCGGCTGAAGCTCGCCTCGCGGGGGGTCGAGATCGATTCGCTCACCGAGAGGCAGCAGGAGTACCTGGCGAGCTGGGACCAGGGCACCTAGCCCCGATGAAGGCCATGGTGATGGCGGCGGGCCTGGGGACCCGCCTCCGCCCGCTCACCTACGAGGTCCCCAAGCCCATGGTGCCGGTGGTGAACCGGCCGATCATGGAGCACATCCTCAGGCTGCTCCCCCGCCATGGGTTCGGCGAGGTGATCGCGAACCTCCACTGGTTCCCGGACACGATCCGCAACCAGTTCGGCGACGGATCCGCGCTCGGCATCGATCTCACCTACAGCTACGAGGAGGAGCTGATGGGCACCGCCGGCGGCGTGCGGAACGTCTCGTCGTTCTTCGGCGATGACCCGTTCCTGGTGATGGCCGCCGACGCCCTCACGGACATCGACCTCGCGGGCCTCGTGGCAGCGCACAACGAGAACGGCGGCATTGCCACCCTCGCGGTGAAGCGGGTGGCGAACGTCAGCGAATTCGGGGTCGTGATCACCGGCGCGGGCGGGCGGATCCAGGGATTCCAGGAGAAGCCAGACCCGGCCGAGGCGCTCTCCGACTTGGCCAGCTGCATGATCTACATCCTCGAGCCCGAGATCTTCGACTACTTCCCCGACAAGCACGCGGTCGACTTCGCCCGCGAGGTCTTCCCGGCCCTGCTCTCCAACGACGTGCCGTTCCACGTCCGAGAGATCGACTCCTACTGGAACGACGTCGGCTCCCTCCCCGAGTACATTCAGGGCAACCTGGACGTGCTGGAGGGTGCGGTGGGCGTCGAGGGCGCTGGGACGCTGCTCGAGCCCATCGGGGGCGATGCCGCCGAGGAGGCCGGGGAGCCCGGCGTCGACGGCCCCGTGCTCGTGGGCGAGGGCTGCGAGCTCGACTCCGGCGCTCGCCTCGACGGGCCGCTGGTCATCGGCGACGGCGCGGCCGTCGCCGGCGGCGCCTTCGTGAAGCACTCGGTCCTGCTTCCCGGGGCCCAGGTACCGGCCGGGGCGGTCGTCGCGGGCGCCGTCTACGGGCGCGCGGGCGCGCTCGCCTGACGGCGATGGCGGCCAGGACGCCGAGCGTCGAGCTCCTCTGGTGGGAGGGCTGCCCGAGCACCGACGGCGCCCTGGCGATGCTGCGCGAGGAGATGGCTGCCGCGGGCCTCGACGCCGAAGCCCTCAACGTGCGCGAGGTCTCGACGGACGCGGATGCCGAACGCGAGGGGTTCGTCGGCTCCCCGACGATCCGCGTCGACGGGCGTGACGTCCAGCCGGTGCCCGACGAGCCCATCGGTCTGAGCTGCCGCGTCTACCGCCTTGCGGACGGGGGGATCTCGCCGCTCCCGGCACGCGACGAGGTGCGGCAGACTCTGCTTGACGCGATGAAAGGAGGCGACTGATGGCTCAGGCGACGGCGACCAAGGTCGGGCAGCTCGCACCGCAGCTCGAGCTCCCGGATACCCACGGCACCGTTCACACGCTGCCGGCAGCGGGAGAGGTCCCGGCCACCGTGGTGGTGTGGACCTGCAACCACTGCCCGTACGCGCTCGGCTGGCACGACCGGATCGTCCAGGCGGCCCGCGACTACGAGGAGCGCGGCGTGCGCTTCCTGGCGGTGAACTCCAACGACGCCGAGCGCTACCCGCACGACTCGCTCGACGCGATGCGGGAGCGAGTCGAAGCCGAGAGCTGGCCGTTTCCGTACCTCCACGACGAAAGCCAGGACGCCGCGAGGGCGTGGGCCGCCCAGGTGACCCCGCACCTCTACGTGCTCGACGCCGACCTGCGGGTCCGTTACGAGGGCGCCGCCGACGCCGACCACATGGAGCCGGCGGCGGGGGCGGCGTGGCTGCGCGAGGCGCTGGACGCCGTTCTGGCGGGTGAGGAGCCCCCTCGCAGCGCCACGGATCCCGTCGGGTGTTCGATCAAGTGGAAGCAATGAGGCCATGACCGGTCGCAGGCGCCTGGTCCGGGTGCCCGCATCCTCGGCCAACCTCGGCCCCGGCTATGACGTCCTCGCCGCAGCGCTCGACATCCACCTCGAGCTCGAGGTGACCGAGGGCGACGCCTTCGAGGTGGACGCAGGGGAGGAGGGGCTCCCCACCGACCGCGACAACCTCTGCGTCCGGGCATTCGAGCGCCTGCACAGCGCGGACGGCCTGCGCTTCGAGGTCCGCAGCGACATCCCGGTGGCGCGGGGCCTCGGCTCCAGCGCGGCAGCGATCGTTGCCGGGCTGCTGGCCGCGGACCATCTGTACGAGCTCGGGCTCGACCCGCCGGACGTCTACCGCCACGCCGTCGACCTGGAGGGCCATCCGGACAACGTCGCCGCGGCGCTCTTCGGCGGCTTCGCTGTCTGCCCGCCCGATCCGGACGCGGACTCGCCGGCGGCCCCGGTGCTGCCCGCCCGGTTGGAGCCCCCGGAGGGCGTCGAGGGCGTCTTGGCGATCCCGTCGGAGGAAGTCTCGACCGAGGCCGCCCGCGCAGCGCTTCCGGCGGACGTCCCGATGACCGACGCGGTCGCCAATGTCGCGGCTGCCTCCCACCTGGTCCTGGGCATCGAGCGATCGGACCTGACCCTGATCTCCCGCGGGCTGGCCGATCGACTGCACCAGCAGCGCCGGACGGAGGTCTACCCGCGATCGATCGAGCTGCTGTCGCTGGCTGACGAAGTGGGTGCGATCGGGGCGACTGTCTCGGGCGCCGGCCCCTCGGTTCTGTTCTGGTGCTTCTGGCAGGACACGGGCAAGGTCGTCGACGCCCTGGGACAGCAAGCGGGCGACGGCGTCGAGATCCGCCGCGCCCGCTTCACGCCGCTCGGCGCGGACGTCCCGGAGCTGTAGAGCCGATGCTCGCGGCGATTGGCTGGGGCTCGCTGGCGGCCTCATCCCTCGTGCTCGGTGAGCTGCTGACATTCGCCCGCCGATGGCCGATCGAATGGGTCGGCTTCGTGCTGGCCTTCGGCGCGGGCGCCCTGATCAGCGCGATCAGCTTCGATCTGGCGGCCGAGGGCGAGAGGGTGGGCGGGCTCGGCGTGACCGCGATCGGGCTCGCCGTCGGCGCGCTGACGTTCTACGTGCTCGACGGCGTGCTCGCGAAGCGATCGTCCACGGGCGCGGACGTCCCGGCCGGGCGGCCGCCGGTGCCGCGGCGGGGCCGGCGCTTGCGCTGGGGGCGTTTCTGGACGGCGTGCCCGAGCAGATGGCGCTGGGCATCGGCCTGGCGGCCGGCCAGGGGGTGAGCGTCGGCCTCCTGGTCGCGATCTTCGTCTCCAACCTCCCCGAGGCCATCGGGTCGGCTGACCAGATGCGGAGGGCGGGCACCTCGCGGCGCACCATCACGCGGCTGTGGTTCGCCGTGGCGGCGATCTGCGCGCTCGCCACCGTCGTCGGCTACGCCGTGGCAAACGCCACGTCGGGCGACTTCAGGGCGATCATCAACGGCTTCGCGGCCGGGGCGCTGATCGTGATGCTGATCGACTCGATGATTCCCGAGGCGACCAACGAGGCCGGCCGTACGGCCGGCCTCGTTACGACGCTCGGGTTTGCGGTCGCCGCCGCGTTGACGACCGTCTCGTAGTGGCCTAGGTATCCCAGCGCGCGGTCAGCTGGTAGATGATCGTGACGGCGAGGATGATCATCAGGAAGGACCACAGCGGAGCCAGTGGGAAGTAAACGATCTGCGAGATCGCGTTGACGGTCACGAAGAAGACCGCCACCCACCGCGCCGTCGAGTTTCCCGTGAACAGCGCCATACCCGTGAGCGCGACGATCGATCCGAGAAACAGGTGGACCCATCCCCAGGTGGTCACGTCGGCGACGATCGTTCCGTGACCGCCAACCACCACCACCTGGTCGTTGAGAATTCCGGCGAGCCCCCACAGCGCGTCGAGGGAGCCGACGATCACCAGCAGCATGCCGGCGAAGACCGTCCAGCCAGTCGGTTGTCTTTCTTGAACTCCGTTTGACATCTGAGCGTTCCTCCTTCTCTTGCCGCTGCCAGGTTCGGCAAGGGCTCGGATTCCCCTGCAGAATGGGCTTTGCGGCAGGAGGGCGCTCAGTCGTTGTGGACGACGACGACCGGGACCGTGGCGTGCTTTAGAACCGCCGAGGAGGTGCTGCCCTCGAGTCTGGCCCGCAGGCCAGTCAGGCCCCTCGAGCCGACGACGATCGCGGCGACCGACTGCTTCTCCGCCACCTGGACCAGGGCCTCGGCCACGCTGACCCGATCGGCGACCGCGAGCGCCTCGCAGTCCAGCCCGGCGGCCTTGGCGAGCTCGGCTCCCTCGGCCGCCGTGCGGCGCGCGTGGACCTGTAGGTCGTCCTCGAGCTCCTGCGAGCCCTCGATGTCCATCGGGATGGGCGAGAGCTCCGGGCCGGTCGGCTCCAGGTCGGACATGGCGTAGGCCAGGCCCGGCTCCCAGATGGTGACCACGTACGCGGGACGCCCCGCGAAGAGCTCGGCGGCGGCGCTCACGGCCTGCTTCGCGGCGTCCGAGCCGTCATAGGCGATCAGCACGGGTGGGGCTCCGTCGTTCACCGGCCCAACGCTAGCCGCTCACAGTCGCGAATGCGGCGTGAGCTCAAGGCCCGTCTCTTCGAGCCAGCCCCGGAGCTCGTCGTGCATCGCCCTCACGCCCACGATCGGACTCTCTGGCTCGCTCCAGGCGGCCGGAACCAGGGCGAACGGCAGCATCTGCCAGCCGCCGAGCCCGCCGTGCGAGCCCATGAACTCCTCGAACGGCGCGACCTCGTTGGCCTCGGCGTCGTAGAGGCAGTTGACGAGGATGTCCGGGCAGTGGGGAAAGCCGTCCGTGCGGCGCAGGTGATCGGCCGCGTTCGGCCCGAAGTCGCGCAGGGGGTCCTCGCCCGTGACCCGGTCGTCGGCGAGATGCCGGGTGCCGTCAGCGCCGAGCACGACGGCGCCGTCGCCATTCGTGCGCACCATGACGAACCCGACCCCGGGATGCTCCACGAGCGTGCTGACGAGGCGCGGGTGGAGCGATTCGATCTCGCCGATCGTGAGCCGGTGCTTTCGCTCGGGGAGCGAGATCAGCCCGAGGCCGCCGGACGCGAGGACGACCGCGGCGTGGCCCGACGCGTCCGCGTGCGAGTCCTGGACCGCATCTCGGTTGGGCCCGAGGACCACGTCGCCGTCGACGAGGCGGTCGCGGGTCGCCCGGGCGAGCATCCTGGCCGCCGGCCCCTGCCTCGTCGCGGGCGTCCGTGAGCGCGCCGCCGAGGGCGCTCAGGCCCTCGTCCGGCGCCGGCGGGCGCGTAGACCTCGCCGCCGGTGAGCGCGCCTCGCACCAGCTCCTCGAGCTCGACGCCGTAGCGCTGGCGAAACGGCCGGCCCTGGGCTCTGGCCGTGGTCCGATAGCACCACCAGGTGATACGGGCGCGGCGCCTGCTCGATGGCCCGCTCCAGGCGGGCGAGCTGGGCGTCGTGCTGCCTGAGCACCGCGAAGGCGTCGGGCTCCTCGATGCCCGAGTGGTGCGCGACCTCGTCGTACCCCACGAAGGTCGAGTAGACGACGGGGACGCCCTCGACGATGTCGCCCAGCAGCGTGGCGACGTTGAGGTCGCGCATGACGACCGTGATCGACGCGCGGATCAGGGGGTAGAGGCCGCCGCGGTCGACGTGCTCCTGCGCCGCGCTTTCGCTGGCGGCGAGCGGCCCGCAGCTCGAGGAGCACGTCCCACAGTGAGAGTGCGATCGTGCGCGTGAACCCGTAGGGATCGGCGAAATACGCGAAGTACTCCCGCGCGCTGGCGCGCTGGCGGTCGCGCAGCACGCTCATCGTCGCCGAGCAGTGGGGTGCGTCCCCGGAGAACATGTTCCCGCGGCTCGCGCCGCCGGCGGCGAGCAGGCCGCCGCCGTCGGAGTGGCGCCGCTCGAGCTCGACGGCGTCCTTGCCGTGATTGGACACCATCGTCCTTCCGCTCTCCTTCTCGTACCAGCGGAAGGCCGGCATGTCGTCGTTGCTCCCCAGGAGCAGGCCCGCCTGGCTCGCGCCGGTCTGCGAGGAGAGGTCGCACTCCCACGGGACGACTCGGTGGGAGCCCTCCTCCAGCCACCGCGCCATCGTCGGCGCGTACCCCTCGCTCAGGGCCCGCCTCAGCACGGGCTCCGAGAGGCCGTCGATCTCGAACATGATCACGCCGGGGACATCGGTGCGATTCGCCTTGCGGACTCGACGCGCGCGCCTGCGGACGAGGCGGAGCTGCCGGGCGTCGTCGTCGAAGCCGAGGGCCGGGGCGAGGACCAGCAGGCAGATCGAGAGGACGAACGAGAGGAGCAGCGCACCGGAGAACGCCGGTGCCGACCCGTCCACGAGCTTGATCGCCAGAGAGACGATCGCCGCGTTCAGCACCAGCGAGCCCGAGGCCGAAGGTGAGAACGGTCAGCGGCAGGAGCAGCCGGATCAACAGCGGCCACATCAGGGCGTGGAGGATGGCGATCAGCGCGGTGGTCACCAGGACGGCACCGAAGCTGGGGACGTCGATGCTGGGCAGAAGGGCCGCGACCGCCCAGAACACCAGCCCGATCAGCAGCCAGAGGAGCAGGCCCCGCGCCGCCTTTCCGATTCCGCGCCTGATGCGGTGTGAACCCTCCATCAGACCTCCAACGACGTCTCGGAGCCAGGCTGCAGAACCCTCACCTCGACCCCGGGCGCCAGCTCCCGGGCAAGCCGTGCGAACTCGTGCGGAGGCTCCGCCAGCGGCCCGGGCCGCCACCGCCTGATGCCGGCGGGATAGAAGGTTCCCCAGTGGATCGGGATGGCCAGCCGGGGCCGAATCAGCGTCAGGGCTCGAGCCGCCGTCTCCGGGTCGAGGTGGCCCTCTCCGACGGACGGCCCCCAGCCCCAGACCGGCAGCAGAGCCACATCGACCGGCCCGACCTCCGACATCTCGTCGAACAGATCCGTGTCGCCCGCGAAGTAGATGCTGCGCCTCTCGTTCCGGATCACGTAACCGACCGGCTCGATTTCGTTGCCCCAGCGGCCGCGGCGCCCGCCGTGCTCGGCCGGCACCGCTGTCACCTCGACTTCGCCGACCGAGACGGTCTCGCCCCGCCCGAGCTCCACGATCGGGTGGGGACCCGCCTTCTCCACCAACCGCGCAGCGCCGCGCGGGACGACGATCGGCGTCCTCGAGGGGACCCGCCGCAGCGAGGGGATGTCCAGGTGGTCGCGGTGCAGGTGCGAGATGAGGACCGCGTCCGGGAGCTTCGGCAGCGCTGGGGGCGGTGGCGGTCCCTGGCGCCGGAGGGGGCCCAGCCCGGCCCTGAGCATCGGGTCCGTGAGGACCGAGGTCCCCTCGAGCCGGATCAGGGTGGTGGCATGGCCGATGTAGATGAGGCGGTCCATGATGCGCTCAATGAGGCAGGTTCCGAACAGCGATGTGGTCTATCGTCACGGAACGCCCAGTCAATTGCTGCTTAGGAGGTTCGCCGGTGCCGCTTGCAGAGTTCACGTTCGGAGACGCGCTTCTCACCGTTTTCGAGATCTTCCTGTTCGTCATCTACTTCTGGATCCTGATCACGATCTTCAGCGACCTCTTCCGGGATCATCAGATGTCAGGGTGGGGAAAGGCGGGTTGGATCATTCTCATCTTCTTCGTCCCCTTCCTCGGGATGCTGATCTATCTGATCGCGCGCGGTCAGGGGATGCGCGATCGCGCCATCAAGGAGCAGGCCGACATGCGGCGGCACATGGACGAGTACGTCCGCGAGACCGCCGGCGGCAGCTCCTCCGTAGACGAGCTCGCGAAGCTCAGCGACCTCAAGGACAAGGGCGCGATCACGCAGGAGGAGTTCGATCGGCACAAGGCGAAGCTGCTCGCCTGAGCGGGGTCTTTGCCTGAGCTACGCGGTCGGGTGCCCGGTGGCGACCGCCTCCGGGCGCCCGGGGTCCGCTGCCGGCGGCGGGTCGAGCCGGCGTGACAGCCACAGGCCCGCGAGCGCGGCGCCTCCCGCAAGCGCCATGGTGTTGATGTAGGCCGACCGCGGCATCTCGTCGCGCGCGAGCACGCACGCGACGAGGTCGACGGTGTCGGCAACCGCGCCGGCCTCGAGCCAGCCGCGCACCGGAGCGCCCCGGTCCAGGGCGATGACCACTCCGAGGCCCAGCACCAGGTCGCGACCGCCGGTCATCCGCGCGAGCATCCGCGTCGCCGGCCGCGATCCATCCGGGCCGAACATGAACCGACCTGCCATCCCGGGGGCGGCGAGCGCGGCGGCCCCGATCGCGATCCTGCCCCGCGCGAGCGCGGTGGCGGCGTCCCGCGGCTCCATCGCTACAGCAGTCCCAACTGCCGCAGGATCGAGACGCTGTCCGAGTAGACGTCCTTGCGCTTGACGAGGCCGTCCTCGAACGGGATCACGTCGAGCCCGTCCCAGGTGATCTTCTTCCCGGTGGGCTCGGCGACCAGGTCGCCGCGGCGCATCTCGTTGGCATGCGTCGCCTCGGCCGTCCACTCCTGGACGACGAGGCCGTCCCGAACGTAGAGGCGCCGCGTCGAGAACGCGATGTCGGGCCAGGTCTCGAAGATCGCCCCGATGTGCTCCCGCACCGCCTGGCCCTCGGCGGTCTCACCCGCCGTGTGGTTCTCGAACACCATGTCCGGCGCGTGCATCGACATGATCTCGTCGAGGTCGTGGCCGTTCCACGCGTCGTTGTAGGCGGCGATTCTGGCCTCGAGCGAGCTGGCGTCGTTGTCGCTCACACCCCGGAGTATGCCCGTGCCGACGCTGGACCGTCGCTAGCGCTGGCGTCGCGCGAAGTGCCTGAACTCTTGGTAGGAGGGCTTCGGCTTGGCGTGGTCGTCCAGGAGCCCGGCGGAGGCACAGAACGTGCACCCACCGAACTCTCCGGGCTTCGCATCGCGCCAGTAGAACCAGAAGACACGCGAGATGTTGAACTTCCTCCGTTCCTTGATTGCGAACTTGAACGATTTCCGCAGGATCCTGGCCTGGCCGCGCCTCCCCTTCGTAAGGCTGAACTTGTCATGCGCGGATCCCCACCCGACCTCGGTCAGCCACAGGTCCTTCCCCTTCGCGCCGTCCTTCGTCATGGCCTTGCGGGTGCGCTCGATCACCTTCTCGAACTGCGCCGCCGTCGGAGCGTACGGATGCAGTGCCGCCGCGGAGAAGTGCCCGGTGATCCCGTGAACCTTGAGGAACTTCGTCAGGTACCGCCACGGAAGCATGCTGTCCCGCTTGGAATTGGTCGTCAGCCCGCCGAGCACCACCTTCGCGCTCTTGTCGACGTGACTGATCGCCTTATCCGAGCTCTTGACGAGGTGCGCGTAGGCCTTCGGCGCACGCTTCACGATGCGGATCGAGTGCCCATGCGGGCGGCCGAAGTACTTGGGGAGGTTCGGCTCGTTCCATATTTGCCAGGCCTTGACCGGCTTCTTCGGGAGCCCTGGGTGCTCTTTCCAGAATGAGCCCCGTGGTCCGTAGCGCCGGACCGCCTGCTGCAGGAACTGCTCCCAGTTCTTCTTTGCTTTCCCGGTGAGCGGCGGCACGTAGGGCCACCCGGACCCGGTCGCCCACTGGGGCGCCGTGTAGACCCTGAACGTTGGCCTGATGCCGTACGAGGCGAGGTATGCCACATACCTGTCCGGCCATACGAAGTGCCCAGGGCGCGGCTCGACGGCGCGCCAGGCGAGGTCCACACGCATGCTTCCGACGTTGATCCTGCTCATCCGAGCGTAGTCGCGGGCGTCGGCGGCGCCACCTTCCGCGAGCCCGAAGAACTCCCGGGGCAGGTGTCCTTTCACGCCACCCCCGGGCGGCGGGGGAGGCGGAGGCGCCGAGTTACGCTCGTTGTCGTCCTGCGGTCTGGAGCACCCCGGATCGCGAAGGTCGACCAGGCCGTCCCCGTCGTCGTCCTTGCCGTTGGAGCATTGGGGCGGTGGGCGGTTGTACTCGCTGTCGTCCAGAGGCCCGGAGCACCCCGGATCGTTCATGTCCACCTTGCCGTCCCCGTCGTCGTCCTTGCCGTTCGAGCATTGCGGCGGGGGCGGGTTGTACTCGCTGTCGTCCAGGGGGCCGGAGCAGCCCGGATCGGCGAGGTCGACGAGCCCATCGCCGTCGTCGTCAACCCGGTTCGAGCACTGCGGAATGAGAGCGACGCCCGTTCCGGCGGCACCCGAGCTGGAATGTGCCCCGGCGGTGCCTGCTCCGATGGCCGTCACCAGCACTACGAGCCCCAGCAATGGCTTCCTTGACATCTCTCCGTCCGGGTCGTCCTGACTAACCCGGTCAACGGTAGTCAGGCCGGCCGTGAAGCGCAAAGGCGAACCGCTGGTTCAGGCTCGCGAGTAGGCACCCGCCGGGGCGACTTCGGCGCTCAGCTCGTCCAGCGGCTCGAGAAGGTCCTGCTTGCCGAGCCGGCGGAGGATCTCGCTGGCGAGCGAGAGGTAGTCGGAGCCGCGGTCCGGGCGGTACTCGAGGATCGGGACCGCCCGTTCGGCCGACTCGGCGTAGGCGATCGACTGCCGGATCACGGTGCGGAACAGCTTGTCGCCGAACCGCTCGCGGAGCGCCTCGAGGGTCTGGCGGGCGTGCTTCGTGCGCATGTTGGCGATGTTGAGGCAGACGCCGAGCAGCTCGAGTTGTGGGTTCAGGCTGTCGCGGGCGAGATCGAGCACCTGGACCGCCTGCTCCATTCCCTGCAGCGAGAAGTACTGCGCCTCGGTCGAGAGGATCGCGTGGGTCGAGGCGACCAGCGCGTTGACCGTCAGCAGGCCCAGTGTCGGCGGGCAGTCGATCAGGATCAGCTCCCGGCTTCGCTTCAGGTCCATCAGCGCGTTGCGCAGCGTGACCTCCCGGCCGATCTTGCCCGAGAGCGCGAGCTCCGCCTCGGCGAGCTGCATGTTGGCGGGGATCACGCGACCGTGAACGGCGTCCGCGGCACGGACCTGGCCCATCAAAACGTCGCCGAGTGTGGGGTGGGCGTTCGGGTCCGTGTCGAAGTAGTCGGAGAGGTTTCCCTGCGGGTCCGCGTCGATCGCGAGGACGTCCAGGCCGAGCCGCTCGAGGACATCGGCGAGCGAACGCACCATGGTCGTCTTCCCGGTGCCGCCCTTCTGGGAGAGGATCGCGATCGTCGCCGACATAGGCGGACTATATGCGCAGCCCGCCGCCCGGCCGCCACAACGCCCCCCTCGCGATTGTCGGATTCAGCGCGATATGTCGACGTAATCCGACAACCGCGTTTGGGGGGCGTCGCGACCGCGACCGGGATTGTCGGATTCATCGCGATATGTCCGATGAATCCGACAACCGCCCGGACCTGAAGGTTGCTTTGCTGGCGGCGGAGGAGTGGTCGGTGCTGTCCCGCGACGAGCTTCGACTCTGCGGGCTCTCACGAAGCGGGATCAGCACCAGAGTTCGCCGCGGGCAACTACACCGGCTGCACCAGGGCGTTTACGCGGTGGGCCACAAGAACGTCCCGCTTGAGGGGGAGTTCCTGGCTGCCGTCAAGGCCTGTGGCCCTGGCGCGGTGCTGAGCCACTACGCGGCTGCAGCGCTATGGGAGATGCTCGACTGGGATGCGCGGCATCCCGAGGTGAGCGTGAAGGACACGACTCCGAGGACTCATGAAGGCATTCGCGTCCACCGCACGCGGTTCCTCGACGCGAGTGACGTCGCTCGGCACCGCGGGGTACCGGTCACGTCGGCGCCTCGCACCGCCCTCGACCTCTGCTCGCAACTCCCGGATCGCCCCGCTCGCCGTGCGGTTCGCAAGGCGATCTCTCTCGGATGCGTGAGCGTACGGCAGCTGTTCGAGATCGTCGACTCGCAGGCCCGGCGTCCCGGGGCACGGCGGCTGCGCCAAGTCATCGCCAGCGGGGCTGTCCCAACCCGCACCGAGCTCGAGGACGTCGTACTCGATGTGATCCTCGCTGCCGGCCTCGGACGCCCTGACGTCAACGTGCCGATGATCCTGGATGGGCACCGCGTAATTCCCGACTTTCGCTGGCCGGATCGAAAGCTGATCGTCGAGGCTGGTAGCAGGACCTGGCATGACAACAAGCTCGCTCGCGAAGACGACGCCGAACGGCAGGCCGTTTTGGAGGCGTACGGCGAGCACGTGGTGCGCGTGAGCTGGGAGCAGGCCGTCTCCAATCCCACGCAGACGATCAGACGCCTTCGATCCGCCGCGGGCGTCGAGGCCTGAAAACGCCCACGATTGTCGGATTCATCGCGCTATTGCCGACAAATCCGACAATCGCCGAGGGGTGGGGTCCTACAAGAGCGGCCGATAATGAACGTATACTTCTCGAACCCGTTTGTCCCCGTCGCGCGCCCGCTCGAAGAAGGCGCGGAACCCGGGAGGTTTCGGTTGTCCCGCTCTTCCAATCGCGCGACGCCGCTGCCCGAAGAGGCGCGGCGTTTCTCACCGGAGAAGGCTTACCGTCCGCGTGTCTCGCCGCCCAGCGTCGAGGACCGCGACGCGTGCGCGATCTATGCCTCGGTCCGCAAGGACGCCACGCCGAACCGCGAGCCGGTCGAGCTCGCTCTGGCGAACCTCCAGAAGATGATGCACCGCGCCGGGAACGTCGACGGCGAGGGCGACGGCTGCGGCGTCCTGGTCGATATACCGCGCAAGCTGTGGTCCGAGGAGGTCCGTGCCGGCGGCCACAACCCCGCGCTCGCGCTGGACGAGGCGTTCGCGGTGGCGCACGTCTTCTTCGACCGCTCGCAGGACGCCGATAAGGCGCTGCACGACGCCCGCGAGCTCCTCGGGCGGGGCGGCTTCCGCATCCTCGCCGAGCGGCTCGGCAACGTCGACTCGCACGCGCTCGGCCCGACCGCCCGCGAGGAGGAGCCCCACTTCTGGCAGGTCGGCGGCCTGCTGCCCGACGTCAAGCGACGCCACCGGATCTGCTTCGACCTCATGCTCGCTCTGGAGGAGGAGCTCCGCTGCCACGCCGCGTCGTTCTCGGCGTCGACCTGCGTCTACAAGGTCATGGGCGCGCCGAGCGTCCTCGGCGAGTACTACCCGGACCTTCGTGACGAGCGCTTCGAGACCATCGGGTGCTTCGGGCACAACCGCTACTCGACGAACACGTGGCCGTCGTTCAAGCGCGTCCAGCCGTTCGCGGTCCTCGGCCACAACGGCGAGATCAACACGATCGAGCAGCTGCGCCAGGAGGCGCGGATGCTCGGGATCCAGATCCAGCCCGGAAACTCCGACTCGCAGGACCTGAGCCGGGTCGTCGACCACCTGATCCGCGTCGACGGCATGTCCCTTGCCGAGGCCATGGAGACCGTCGTTCCTCCGATCGTCAACGAGATCCGCTCCCTGCCGCAGGACCTCCACCCGTTCTACATGTACCTGCGTGAGACGTTCGGGCCCTTCGCCCAGGGGCCCGTCGCGCTGATCGCCCGCCACGACGACGAGTGCGTGTTCTCGGCCGACGCGCTCGGCCTGCGCCCCCTGTGGAAGATGGAGACGCCGCAGGACTACATCTTCAGCTCCGAGCCGGGTGTCGTCGGCTGTGACGAGATGGTCTCCGAGCCGAAGCCGCTCGCGCCCGGCGAGAAGTACATGGTCACCATCGACCGCGAGCGGCGCGCGTCGAAGCTTCACGAGCACTGGCAGATGCAGCGCGCCGTCGCCGAGCGCTGGCTCGCCCGCACCGGGGCCTCCGAGCTCCCGGCGTGGGACCGCGCGCTCGAGACCGGTGGGCCGCTCGAGGGCACCGAGATCCCCGGCTACACCGCCGCGGGGCCGTCGGAGCCGGTGAAGGTGGAGGACAGGATCCTCGCCGGCTTCGGGTGGCAGCGCGACGACGTCAAGCTCTGCCAGCAGATGGCGTCGAACGGCGCCGAGCCGATCGGCTCGCTCGGCTACGACGGGCCGCTCGCGGCGCTGTCGCCCGAGCGCCAGAACCTCGCCGACTACTTCAAGGAGACCGTCGCCGTCGTGACCAACCCGGCGATCGACCGCGAGCGCGAGATCGAGCACTTCTCAACGCGCGCCGTGTTCGGCCGCCGGCCGTCGCTCCACTCCCCGGGCTCCGACACGGGAGCGCTCGAGACCTCGTTCCCGGTGATCCTGGGTGGCCACCACGATCTCGCGCCGCTCGGGGACTCCACGTACCGCAGGATCGCCCGCGAGCATCAGACCTACCTCCTGGAGGACCTCTGGGAGGAGTTCCGCGATCGCGCCGCGGCGATCGACATCGCGCTGCTCGAGTCCGAGACCACGCACGGCGCGATCGAGCGGATCAAGCAGGAGGCCGTCAAGGCCGTGCGCCAGGGTGCCGAGCTCCTGGTGCTCACCGACCGCACCGTCTTCGACGGCGAGCGCCGCTATCTGGACCCACACCTGGCCACCTCCGCGGTCGACCAGGCGCTGAAGCAGCTCCGCTTCGGGGAGACCGGCGAGGAGAACCTGCGCCGCCGTTGCTCGATCGTGCTGCGCTCGGCGGCGATCCGCAACGTCCACGACGTGGTCATGGCGCTCGGCCTGGGCGCCAACGGCGTCTGCCCCTACGTGATGGTCGAGGTGATCTGCGTCGAGGACTACGACACGGACGTCTCCAACCTCTGCGCGGCCCTCCGCAAGGGCATCGAGAAGGTGATCTCGACGATCGGGATCCACGAGGTCCGCGGCTACGCGCGCCAGTTCTCCTCCATCGGCGTCAAGCCCGAGCTCGCCGAGATCTTCCAGACTGAGACCTACGCCGCGTCCGAGCGGGGCGGCGTCGGCTACTCGAACCTCGACCAGGACACGGACGAGCGCTTCACCATCCTCACCGGGGACGCCGACGCGAAGCCGGCGAAGACCTTCCGCTTCTACCCGAAGGTCTACAAGGCAGCGATCGCGGCGGCCAATGGGACCTCCGACTACAACGAGTACTCGGAGAAGGTCCGCGCGCTCGAGTCCGAGAGCCCGATCTCGATGCGCCACATCATCGGCCTGAAGTCCGATCGCGACCCGATCGACCCGGCCTCGGTGGACGCCTCGGTCGGCCATCACGACTATCCGCTTGTGATCTCGTCGATGAGCTTCGGATCCCAGTCGGAGCCCGCCTTCCGCGCCTATGCCGAGGCGGCGAAGGCGATCAACATCCTCTGCATCAACGGCGAGGGCGGGGAGATCCAGGACATGTACGGCCGCTACCGCAAGTGGCGCGGGCAGCAGGTCGCCTCGGGCCGCTTCGGCGTCTCGGCCGAGATGCTCAACTCCTCGTACCTCGCCGAGATCAAGATCGGCCAGGGCGCGAAGCCGGGCGAGGGCGGGCACCTGCCGGGCCGCAAGGTCTCCGAGAAGGTCGCCGAGGCGCGCAACGCCACGCCGGGCACGGACCTGATCTCGCCGTCGAACAACCACGACCTGTACTCGATCGAGGACCTCGCGGAGCTCATCGACGAGCTCAAGACCGTGAATCCGGACGTCCGCATCTCCGTGAAGGTGCCGGTGGTGCCGAACGTCGGCACGATCGGCCTCGGGATCGCGAAGGCCGGCGCCGACATCATCACGCTGTCCGGCTTCGAGGGCGGCACTGGCGCCGCCCGCCAGCACGCCCTGCGTCACGTCGGCCTGCCGTCCGACATCGGCACCCGGGCGGTGCACCGGGCGCTGATGGAGGCGGGGATCCGCAACCGGGTCGAGATCTGGGCCGACGGCGGCTACCGCCACGCCTACGACGTGGTGAAGCTCCACTGCATGGGCGCCAACCGGGTGGCCTTCGGCACCCTGGCCATGGTCTCCCTGGGCTGCACGATCTGCCGCGGCTGTCAGCTCGACACGTGCCACGTCGGCATCGCGACACAGATCGAGACCGTCGAGCAGGCCCAGGAGCACGGGCTCAAGAAGTTCACGCCCCAACACGTCGACTCCGCCGCCGAGAGCTGCGCCCGCTTCTTTAACTCGATGGGCGAGGAGGTCAAGCGGGTCGTGGCCGAGCTCGGGTACGAACGCGCCCAGGACCTCGTGGGCCGATACGACCTGCTCGAGCAGGTCGCCCACGCAAAGGAGCTCGACCTCGCCGAGCTGATCACGCCGCTCGAGGAGTTCCTGGACCTCGAGCCGATCGACCTGCCCGTGGCCGAGGAGGAGCTCGTCGCCGCCGAGACACGTGCAGAGGCCGGGCTCGTGCGCGCGAGGCCGATCCGGATGGCGCCCAAGGAGGTCTCCACGCAGCTGGCCGGGCTCGCCGGGAAGATCTTCGAGGGCGGGCCGGTCCACCAGGAGTACCCACGCGCGCTCGATGCCCACGACCGCGTGCTGGGCACCGAGCTCGCCGGGGCGATCTCCCGCGCGCGGATCTACGACTCGGCACCGGCCGGCGACCCTGCCGACGTGCTCGCCGAGCTCGACTTCAACGAGGGCTCCGTGGCCGGCCAGGGCCTCGGGGCCTTCAACGCCTGGGGCGTCGTGATCCGGGTCGAGGGCGGCGCCCAAGACGGCGTCGCGAAGACCATGCTCGGCGGGACCGTCTCGATCCTAAAGGGCAAGAACGCCGAGGGGCGCCGCGTCAACGGTTCCGTCGGCAAGTCGTTCGCCTATGGCGCCCAGCGGGGGCGCCTCTTCGTGCAGGGTTCCGCGGACTCACGCTTCTGCATCCGCCTCTCGGGCGCTGATGTCGTGCTCGGCGGTGAGCCTGAGGAGCCGCTTGACGACTCGTGCGGCTGCATCGTCGACCGCGCCAACGCCAAGGGCTTCGCCTTCGAGTACATGACCTCGGGCCGGGCGGTGGTCCTAGGGGACATCGGCCCGTGGGCATGCGCAGGCATGACCGGGGGCCGCGTCTACGTGCGCGTCAACCCCGACTGGAGCCTCGACGCGGACGCGATTCGCCGCCGCCTGGGCGAGGGGGCGAAGGTGGAGCTCGCCGAGCTCGACGACGAGGGCGTCCTCGACGTCGAGGAGCTGCTCGGCCACTACGCCGCCGAGCTGCGCGCGACGGACCAGGCGGACGAGGCGAAGCGGATGGGCGCGCTCGCGTCGGCGGCGGCGGACAGCTTCTTGATGATCCTGCCGCACAAGGTCCAGGCGGACCCGAACATCTCGACCGAGTAGGCGTCGCGAAGCCTCGAGCCAGGCGTCGACACGCCTGCGCGGTGAGTACTGCTAACGCCTTCCTCACGGTTTGCTAACCTTCCGCGCTGTCCTGCTGAAGCACCCGCCACATACACGCGGGTAGCGGGGGACCCAAGTCGCATTGGGGCGAATCGCGGCCCGGACGCCGCGTAGCGCCAGCTCTTTGGCGCGAGCCCGTCAGCTAACCCCGTAAGCAACGAAAGAGCTTGATTTGAACCTGTCACGGGGCGCGGTGGCGCCCAAACTCAAGATCGTCTTGGCCCTGATGGCCGTAACGGCCCTGATCGGCGCGACCGCGGTTGCGATGACATCGTCTGCCGTGGCGTCGAGCGGAGGCGTCTCCGCGTCGAGCGGCGGCACCGGGGGCAGCAGCGGCGGCAGCAAGTACAAGCGGCTATGGCGCAAGACCTCGCGCCACAACAAGCATTGGGCGAACAACACCGCCCAGTGCGAGTCGGGCAAGGACCCGAACGCCATCGGCGGTGGCGGCCAGTACCGAGGCGCCTTCCAGTTCATGAAGTCGAGCTGGAAGAACGCCCCGAAGACGCCGGGCGGCGACCCGATCGACTACGGGTACAAGACCCAGGCCGTCGTTGCGGTCGCGCTGAAGAAGCACATGGGCACCAAGCCCTGGCCCGTCTGCGGCTAGCCGCGTTCTAACCTCACATATGTGAGGGAAGCAATCGGACCGCCGCTCCGTGCGGCAGCGCTCACCGCGCTGCTCGTCGGATTGATCGTCCTGCTCATCAACCCGCCGTCGCTCGGCGGCCTCGATGACCTGATGGTGCTGATCGCCGGCGCCGTCGCCATCGCCCTGCTCGCCGCGTGGTTGACCGTGGCGATGATCGGCAGGGAGATGCCGGAGCCGGAGTTCCAGCGACTCGTTCACCGCAGCGAGACGCTCGCTGCGATGCCGCCGTCCGATCATCCGCCGAGCGAGTTCGACGAGCTCGTCATGGAGGCGCTCGACGACCTGCCTGAGCCGTTCCGCGAGCTGCTCGACCACACGCCGGTGATCGTCTCGGCCCGGGGCCACAAGGAGCACGCCTACGGTCAGTACATCGGCGGAACCATCGCCCGGGACAGCTACCCGGACCGCATCGTGATCTACCAGGACACGCTCGAGCGCGACTTCGGGCACGACCGCGACCTCCTGCGCGCGCAGGTCGAGCGCACGGTGCGCCACGAGCTCGCCCATCACATCGGCTGGGACGAGCGCGGCGTGCGCGGCCTCGGGCTCTGACCCCGGCTACGCCCGCGTGCGAAGGAGCTTGCCGAGGCGGTGCATCGCCTTGCCATTGGCCCGTCGCATGAACGCCCGGATCATGGGCGCGGTCATGCGCTCGTTGCGCGGCGCCTCCACCCAGGCGAGCTCGAAGGCGATCCGCGTCCCGCCCTCGGGAAGCTCGGTGAGCGTGTAGGTCCCCCGGGTGCGCCGCTTGCCCCCGGCGCTCAGGGACTCCTCGACGATCCTTCGCGGCGGATCGGCCTCGATCACCTCGATGTGGACGTTCTCGTTCGATCCGGGAGCACGGACCCTGGCGCGCGCCTTCGCGCCCACACCGGCCCGCGGCCCGGAGAAATCCCACTTGTCCAGCATGTGATCGGTGAACGGCTCGTGGTTGGAGAGCACGTCGAGGAACTCGTAGACCTCCTCACGCGGGTTGGGCACGTCGACGGTGACGGTGACGGGCTTCAACGCGCGCCCATTCTTCCAGTCCGCTCAACGCTTCCCTCCCGAGGCCCTTCTGGGACGATCTGGGCCATGGCTTCCGAAGCAAGGCCACCGAGCATCGACGTGGCCGCGATCCTCGCCGCTCGGGCGGGCGAGGCGACGGAACTCCACAGCCGCTACCTGAACCGCCAGATGGTCCGGGTGCTGAAGACGATCGGCTTTGATCGCGACTGGGTGGCGGGGGAGGGGTCGTATCTGATCGACTCGAAGGGCGATCGCTACCTGGACCTCCTCTCGGGCTATGGCGTCTTCGCCCTGGGGCGCAACCCCCCGGCGGTCCGCGAGCAGCTCGAGCGGGTTCTCGATGCCGGGACGCCCAACCTGCCCCAGCTCGGTGTGACCCTGCTGCCGGGCGTGCTCGCCGAGGAGCTGCTGCGGCGGGCGCCGTCGTCGGTCGGGACCGTACTGCTCACAAACTCGGGCGCGGAGTCGGTCGAGGGCGCGATCAAGATGGCGCGCGCCGCCACCGGGCGGCCGCGCATCCTCTACTGCGACCACGGCTTCCACGGCCTCACGATGGGCGCTCTCTCCGTGAACGGCAACCCCGAGTTCCGGGAGCGCTACGGGCCGTTCCTGCCGGGCTGCGACCCGGTTCCGTTCGGCGACCTCGACGCCCTGCGGTGCGAGCTCGAGGCGGGCGACGTGGCGGCGTTCATGGTCGAGCCGGTCCAGGGCAAGGGCGTCGTGATCCCCGGCGCGGACTATCTCCCCAAGGCTCAGGAGCTGTGCCGCCGCCGCGGGACGGTGTTCTGTGTCGACGAGGTCCAGACGGGCCTGGGCCGGACCGGTCGCTTCCTGGCGCTCGAGCACTGGGCGCTTGAGCCGGACATGATCCTCGTCTCGAAGGCCCTGTCGGGCGGCTACGTGCCGGTCGGGGCGATCCTCAGCTCCCGCAACGTGTTCGATCGCGTCTTCGACTCGATGGAGCGCTCCGTCGCCCACGGCTCCACCTTCGGGCAGAACGACCTCGCGGCGACGGCCGCCCTCGCGACCCTTTCGGAGATCGACGACGCGGGCTTGGTTGAGCGGGCGCGGGCGCAGGGAGAGCGGCTGATGGATCTGACCCGCCCCCTGGTCGAGCGCCACGAGGTCGTGAAAGAGGTCCGGGGCCTGGGCCTGATGTGGGCGATCGAGCTCGGTCCGCCCAGCGGCGGCGCCGCCAGGCGCATCTGGGACTCGATCGAGCGGCGGCAGGCAGGCCTCGCCGCGCAGCTCCTCGTGGTGCCGCTCTTCCGCGACCACCGCATCCTCACCCAGGTCGCCGGACACAGCATGAACGTGGTCAAGGCGCTCCCACCGCTCGTGATCGCGGATGAGGACATCGAGCGCTTCGCGGACGCCCTCGACCAGGTCATCGGCGGGTTCGAGTCGCTCGGCCGATCGATGGCCCGGCTGACGCTGGGGATGGCCTGGCGCGGGCTCCGAGGCAGACCAGCACGGGCCGGCGTCGCCCCGCCCGCCGAGACCGCCTGACCGGCCGCGATAGCCTCGCCCTCGCCATGCGAGTGATCGTCGTGGGAGGGGGAGTCGCCGGCCTGACGGCTGCCGACGCGGCGCGGTGCGCGGACGCGGAGGTGACCGTCCTCGAGGCTCGCGATCGCCTGGGCGGGAGGATCCACACGCTCCCCTTCGGTCCGGGGACGATCGACCTGGGGGCCGCGTGGGTCCACGCTCCGGTCGGCAACCCGGTGGCCGAGGCGATCGCGGCGGCCGGGATCGAGACGCGCAACGACGGCGAGTTCGGCGCGCCGATGGCCGTCTGGGACGGCGGCTGGATGGAGTCGCCGGAGGCGACGACGGTCACCTCGACCCTTCTCGGCGACTGGGACCCGGCCGAGGCGCAGGCCGCGGTGGAGGGCGATCGCTTCATCGACGGGGTCGACTGGTTCCTCGCCGATCGCGAGCTCACCGGCAGGGCGGCCGATCTGGCCCGGTTCACCATCCTGAACATCATCGGCGGGCTGGTCATCGGCGGCTCGCCGGAGCGGATCTCGCTGGCGGGCGCTGCGGCGTACGCCGACGGGTCGGGCGGGAACCTCGTCCCGGCGGGCGGCTACCGGGCGCTGGTCGGTGCCCTGGCGGCCGGGCTCGACGTGCGGCTGGGCACGACGGTCACCGCGATCGAGCACACCGGACCCGGCGTGTCTGTGGTGACCGACCAGGGGACCTTCAGGGGCGACCGCGCGATTGTCACGCTCCCCCTGGGCGTTCTCCGAGCCGGGAGCGTCGCATTCGACCCGCCGCTTCCCGAGCCGCAGGCGAGCGCAATCCAACGCCTGGAGATGGCGAGGCTCGAGAAGGTCGCATTCCGGTTCGCAGAGGCGTTCTGGCCAGCCTCGATCTGGGAGATCACTCACGTCGCCGAGAACGGGGCATTCCCGGCGTGGTTCGACTTCAGCCGGCACGTCGGGACTCCCGCGCTGCTCGGCTTCTTCAACCCGCTCCTCGGCCCGGGCCTGGCGGCGATGTCTCGGGAGGAGCGAGGGGATGCCGCGCTGGAGACGCTTCGGACGATGTTCGGCTCCGTGCCCGCGCCCGAGGAGACCCTGGTCACCGACTGGGAGGACGACCCGTGCTCGCTCGGTTCCTACAGCTACATCCCGCTCGGAGCGGGCGTCGATGACATGCGCGGCCTCGGCGAGCCCGTATCGGAGCGCCTCACGCTCGCGGGCGAGGCCACCGTGCCCGAGCACTACGGGACGGTGCAGGCCGCGTTCACCTCCGGGCTGCGGGCCGCGGCGGCCACCCTCGGGGCGCCGCCGGCGCGCCTTTCATTGGGACCGGTACCACCGGACTGGCTGGACTGACGCCCCTCAGAGGTGCCGCCGAGCGGCCGGAACGTAGACGAGCCAGGTAGCGAGCGCGAGCCCCGCGGCGGCGACCAGCGGCAGCACCATGCTGGTCTTCAAGAGCAGGGCGCCCAGCACGGCGCCCGCCAGCATCGCCGCGACGGCCGCGATCCTGCGCGCAGAGCCCTTGCCGGAGCCGCCTGCCGCGGGCGAATCCGCCGCGAGCCCCGTGAGGGTCATCGTCAGGACGGTCGTAGTCAGATCTGGCACCCCTAGCTTCCGGACGGTCGCGTTTCGAACGCCCATCGCCAGTGCCAGCATGGCGATCACGGCGTCGCCCGAGAGCGCATTCGGGCGAACATCGACGATCGCCGCCAGGATGGCGGCCGCGCCGACCAGCGTGGTCTCGAACCCGAGCGCGCGTGCGACGTGCTCAGGGTGGCGATCCCCGATCCGTTTGGCGAGGACGCCCCCGCCCGCGGCGCCGACGAGGAAGGAGCCCAGGGAGACGAGCGGTGCCACGACCGGAAGCCCCCCGCTCCCGGCGATGCCGAAGCCCAGCAGAACGATGTTTCCGGTCATGTTGGCGGTGAAGACCCGACCGAGTCCCAGGTAGCTGACCGCGTCGACCAGGCCGGTCGTGAGCGTCAGTACGAGGAGCGCTCTGGTGAGGGGATGCCGAAGGCTCGCCGCCGCCGCTTTCAGCCATTCCCGGTCGAGCTCCGCGGCCGCCGGGTGGTTGATCGCCGTCGAGTCGCTCATCTGGACCTCCTCCTCGCTTTCTGAATGCGATGCATTCTCGGGCAGGGGGCGGCAGGCCGGCGTTGTGTGCGAAATTCGCCATTGACAGCTTTGACAGGCTCATGGGAGCACGCGCGAGATCCTGGTGCGAAAGCGAGCGAATGACCACTTCATCCCCCAACCAACTGGCGCCGGTCGGCGAAGGCGACCATGTGATCGGCGCGGAGGTGCCGCGCCTCACCCTCGTCGAGTACGGGGACTTCGGCTGTCCGCACTGTTTCTCGGCGAGCCGGCCCGTGATGACTCTCCTGGACCGCTTCGACGGCCTGCGGCTGGTTTGGCGTCACCTGCCGGATCCCGAGCTACACCCGGGAGCCGATCTCGCCGCGGAGCTCTCCGAGCTCGCCGCGCATCACGGCAAGTTCTGGGAGGCGCATGCGCTGCTCCTGACAGGGCGGCAGAGCTTCTCGCACGAGGATTTGCTCTCCACCGCACGGAGCCTGGAGCTGGGTGCTGACGAGGTGGAGGCCGCCCTGGATGCGCGCACCTTCCGCCCGCGCGTTCTCGCAGACGTCGAGAGCGGGAAGCGGGCTGGAGCCCACGGTACGCCGACGTTCTTCGCCGACGGCGAGCGGGTCGATGGGCCATGGCGCCGGCTCGCGGAGATCGTCCCCGCGCGGTTGCAGGGGGCCAGCGCATGACCGAACGAGTCGAGCCGATCGGCGTGGGAGAGCCGGAGACCCGGGAGCGGGATGGGGCGTTCCCGCGGCTTGACGACGAGCAACTCAGGCGGATGCGGTCGCTCGGCCGGGTTCGGGAGGTCGAGGCCGGTGAGGTGCTCTTCCGCGCCGGCGACGAAACAACCGACTTCTTCGTGGTCGAGTCGGGGGCGGTGACCATCGTGCAGGGACTGGGGGAGGAGAACCGGGTCATCGCCGTTCACGGTGAAGGCCGCTTCCTCGGCGAGCTGAGCCTCCTCGTCGGGCAGCGCCTGTACCTGTCCGGGGTCGTCAGGGACGCGGGCAAGGTGATTCAAATTCCGCTCTCGGGACTCCGCGAGATCATCGACGAGGACGAGGGCTTGAGCGACGTGATCCTCGGCGCCTTCATGGCCCGCCGGTCGATCCTGATCGGCGCCGATACCGGGGTGAAGCTGATCGGCTCGCGGTTCTCGCCGGACTCGCGCCGCCTGCGTGAGCTCCTGGCGCGCAATCGAATGCCCTACCAGTGGATCGACCTCGACCGGGACGAGCAGGCGGACGCGCTGCTCGCGGAGCTCTCCATCGAGCCGAGCGAGACGCCCGTGGCCGTGACCGCGGGCGGTGAGGTCCTTCGCAACCCGGACAACGCCGAACTGGGACGGGCGATCGGCCTCGGGTCCTCGGGATCGCCCCCTCCGCTCTGCGACGTGGTCGTCGTCGGTGCCGGGCCCGCCGGGCTCTCAGCCGCCCTGTACGCGGCATCGGAGGGCCTGGACGTCCAGGGGGTGGAGGCGATCGCCTCCGGGGGACAGGCGGGGACGTCGGCGAGGATCGAGAACTACCTCGGCTTTCCGGCGGGGGTCTCAGGAAGCGAGCTGACGCAGCGGGCGACCGTCCAGGCGGGCAAGTTCGGGGCGCGACTGAACGTGCCCGCCGCCGCGATTGCGCTGCGAAGCGAGCCCGGACGGCACGAAATCGAGCTCTCGAACGGCGAGCGGGCAACTGGTAGGACCTTGATCGTGGCGACCGGCGCTCAGTACAGGCGCCTGGATGTCCCGCGGCTGGACGAATTCGAGGGCAACGGCGTCTACTACGCCGCAACCCAGGCCGAGGCTCAGCTCTGCGCCGACGACCCCGTGGTCATCGTCGGCGGCGGGAACTCGGCGGGCCAGGCGGCGATATTCATGTCGCGCCACGCGACCGCGTGCCGGCTGGTGATCCGCGGCGATGACCTCGGCAAGTCGATGTCCCGCTATCTCGTCGACCAGGTCGAGCGCAACGAGTGGGTGGAAGTCGTGAGAAACGCCCAGGTTGTAGAGCTCCATGGCGATCGTGAGCTCGATGGGGTCACGATCGCCGAGAGTGGATCCGGGACGCGCTCGCAGGTCCCTGCCCGGGCCCTGTTTGTGTTCATCGGCGCTTCGCCGCACACCGAGTGGCTCGACAACCAGCTGGCGACCGATCGGGCCGGGTTTCTCCTGACGGGACGCGATGTCGACGGTGACGACCTGGTCGAGTACGACGGCGAGCGCCCCCACTTCCTCGAGACCAGCCGGCCGGGGATCTTCGCTGTCGGCGACGTTCGCTCGGGCTCGATCAAGCGAGTTTCGTCGGCCGTGGGGGAGGGTTCCATGGCAGTTCGGCTCGTCCACCAGCGACTTGCCTCGCCCGCGACCGAGTCCACGCCCGTGTGATCTGCCGTACGCGATGTGACTGGCGCTGTTGCCCCGGGCCGCAGAAGGCGAATAGTCGGTTCCAGTAAGGGCCCCAAGTAGAGGAGAGACGATGCTAAAGCTGCTGCTGCTAGCCGCGCTCGCCGCACTCGGGACGATGTTGATCGCGACGCCCGCGTCCGCGTCCTTTGACCCGCACTTCACCGTCCGCCGTCACGCCTTCAAGCCGCCTCTGGCGTGAAGCTACTCGGCGCTCGGCCGGTCAGTTACTGGGAGTGGACGGTGGGGCTGTAGCCGACGGCGCACCCCGTCTTAATGGTGGCCTTGGCGTAGAACCTGCCCTGCCTGTTGGTGTTGATCGACCACATTCCGTCCGGCCCGTTCGGCTGCGCGATGTCAGAGCCGATCTTGATGTCCAAGCGCGGCCTCTGCTCTGAGCCCGTCTGCTTGTAAAGGACCACTCTGCGGTTCGCTTCGCACTGCGCCGCGGCCGAGTTGTTCGTGTGCACATAGCCGAAGAATCCGCCCTGCTGCGCCTGGATCGTGACCTTTGTCGGAGCGTCAGCGGCAAGCGCGGAGCCAGCGAACGCTAGCGCCGCGCACGCGGCGGCCGCCAAGACGACTACGGTAACCCTCTTCGGGTTCAAACTCTCCCCCTATCTGTGGCCTGCAAAGCCACCCTAACCGATCCGTTTGAGGGCCAGGCGAAAATCCTGGCCGCTCGCGACCTGAATGGACGCTTCAGCTACGCGGGAAACTCCTCTTGCCATGCCTTCGAATGCCGCTGTGGGGCCTAGCGCGGGGCCACCTGGAGGAAGTGTGCGCGAACGCCCCTGCCGAAGCCGCTCGGATGCCCGGAGAAGTAGGCCGCGGTCGTCGGTCCGAGCAGCGCGTTCGAGCAGCCGCCGTAGTCTTGCTCGGTGTTCCAGGTCCAGGCGAGGTAGGAGATCCCGAGGCCATCGGCGAGCCGCATCAGCTTGGTGCTGTAGTCGGAGTTGCAGTCGGTGTCGCCGAAGCCGCCGATCACCACCGGGTGGGTGCGGGAGACGCTTCTTAGGTCCGGCGTGGAGCTGGCCAGGTTGCCCGAGTAGTCGAAGCTGTTCCAGCCGGCAATCAGCTGGTGTCGGGGGTCGTTCGGCATGACCTGCTCCCAGCGGTCGAGGGTGCCGGCGAAGTCGATCCCGGAGATGATGATCGGCTGCGTGGCACCGGTCGAGCGGATCGCGTCGACGATCGCCTGGTGCCCGACGGCTCGGTAGCGGCCGAACCGAGGCTCGCCATCGGAGCCGTTGGCGTTGACCGTGCAGCCATTCAGGACGCAGGGCCAGGAGACCTTGTGTGGCTCGTCGTAGGCGTGGAAGAGGACGCCGTGGTTGTTGCGGAAGCGAGTTGCCACCGAGCGCCAGAAGGCAAGCGAGTGGTCGGCGTCGGCCATCGGGCTCTCCGAGTCGCCGGGGGCAGCACCGTAGACGTGGTTGCCCGGTCCCGCGCCGGAAAGCCGCAGGACGACGAAGATCCCGTGAGCGTTGAGGCGGTTGACGTAGCCTTCGATCGCGGCCCGGTAGCGCTCGCCGGTGAATCCAGGCTTGAGGCCACCGTAGCCGCCGAGCCAGCAGGCCTCGTTCAGCGGCAGCGCCACCGCATTCACGTGCCACGTCTTCAGGGCCTGGATCGAGCGATCGTCGACCGGGCCCTGGAAGAAGCCGAACCCGTGGCCGCCCTGACCGTCATCGGAGGCGCAGGCATACTCGGAGCCCGAGCGGTTGACGCCGATCAGCCGCACGGTCTGCGACTGGCTGCCGCTGCCTTGCACCAGATGGTTGCCGGAGACCCTTATCGTGAGAGCCTGGGCCGAGGGGGCGCAGAGCGCGAGAGCCACCACCGTCGCGGCGATCAGCGTCCAGCGGCCTCTTGGGCTTCCATGCCCCACGGAGCGAGACTAACCGATCGGCGGGCTGGCCGCCAGCCCGTGAGCGCGGGGCACCCGCTCGCAGCCCTGGCTTCACCCGGGGTGATCTTCCTCGCGAACATACAGCGGGGCTGACCTGACACCGATTGGCGCCGTTTGCTGTATGCAACAAGAGCAAGAGCCCGGACCCCGGCGATGCGGTCAACCAGGCACGGTCGCGTTCCCGCTAGAGGCCCGGGCTCGAGCAGCGCCTCTCCACCGCCCGATGATGAGAGCGGCAACCGAGGTGGCGGAGGAGGTCGTCTGGTGGGGGTTGTGTTCCTTGCTACAGACCCTGTATTGCGCCAGGCCCTGATGTCGATTGGCGCCGGCGGCGGTGGAGACGGGCCCCGATACGTCAACGGCCCAGTCAGGGTGAGTGGATCGGACCCGTATGACCTCGACTCAAACGGCGATGGGATCGGCTGCTCGTGAGGTGTTCGCACCACCTCGGCACGAACCTCAGAAGTCGCGCCGACCGGCGAGATGGGCGAGGGCCTCGGGTCGGGTTAACTGATAGAGGGCGAGGCGCTGCGGGCCGGGGCAGATCAGTTCCACGGCCGGCCCCGGCGGGATGTCGAAGCTGGCGGCGATCTCAACGCCGCGGCGATCAAGCTCGTCGAGGCTGCGGTCGAGGTCGGCGACGCGATGGACGAGGACGGGCTGGTCTCCCGTCAGATGCCCGGCGAACAGCAATGCGGGAGGGCCGGGGGTAATCCGGACCATCGCCACCCGAGTCGCGAATGCTTCGATCGCGAACACGAGCTCGGCGCCCAATCGGTCGGTGTAGTGACTTACGTCGGCGGCCACATTGCGGCTTGGCAGGTAGACGAAATCGAGCCGGTCAAACACGATCGGAAGAAGCCTACGCAGGCCGAGGCTGCCTGCAGCGGAATGCCTGACCGGCCGTTGTTCGTGCGATGGAGGGAGCGCGGCGCCATCCCGACTCCGAACTGCCCTCCTCTAAGCCCGCATTCGACCCCCACCTCGAAAATCGGAGGATTTAAGAAAGGAGGCTCCGATCGGACTAGGGAAGTTGAAAGGTGCTCCCTGACAGAGCGACCTGCCCTCCCGCGCGCGCACTAGCTTCGAGTCGACACTTCCATTCTCACGGCATTATCGATCTCGACACAAAGCTCTTGGGCCAGAACCTTCGGCTTCTTTCCGGTCGTGGCCCGAACCGCGGTCGCGAAGCTCGAGTACTGGAGCGCCCAAAGTCCCAACATCAGGAGGCCCCAGCCCACTGAACGGGATCGTGAGGATCGAGATCCAATAGAACCAGCGCAGGAACCGGGCCTTGCTGCGGAAGGCGACCATGAATGCATACCCCTCCCTCTCTTGCTCTGCCCACCGCTCTTGGGGGAAGGACCGTGACTGCAGTTCCTCCTCGGATCTCTTTAGCCACTTCGCCATCACCTTGAGCTGGCGCCTCGTGATCACCGCCTTGTGAGCGACGACTAAGGGGAGCGACAAGCCGGCGATGGTGAGGGTGGCTCCAACAACAACCTCGAAAACGATGAGCGGCGTCTGTCCGCTCACCGGCAATCGCCCGCCCCTCCTGGACTCAGCGCGCTACGCACCTCACTCAAACCTGCGGCGCTCCTCCTTCCAACAAAGGCGGGGATCGAGCCGCTTGACGTGGTCGGCGATCTCCCGCTTTGTGAGCTCGGCTGGCCTTTTGAACGGGAGGTCGAAGTAGCCGCCCTCGGTCACCTGCACTAAGTCGATCAGTCGACGAAGCCCATCGGCGCTGATGCCGTAGAGGCTCGCGACGTCCCGCATCAACCGGATTGGATTGAAGTGACCTTCGAATGCAAACAGGGCAAGGAAGAGCTCCTCGTCGTAGGGGGAGCGGATGAGAAAGCCAAAGCCGCGTTGTCCGGGTGACCACTCCTCGTAGTCGCTCAGGCCAGGGCTCCCTGGAGCTCCGCTTCCTTTAGTCGCTCCTGGGTCATGAGGACGCTTCTGACGCTCATCGCATGCCAGCGCCCGCCCTGCTTGCTCGGCAGTCCCTCGCCGTTTAGCCAGTTAGCGATCCGAGCGTAGGACATACCTCCTCTACGCATCGTCTGCATGAAGTCGAGCACCACCTGCTCTGCGGGGCTCTCGACCAGTTGGCCGTCGACGCCGTCGTAGCCAAACGGAATCGGGCCATAGACGCGGCCCTGGTTTCGAAGTTCGGTCAGCGCCTCGGCGGTTCGCTGGGCGATCAGCTCGCGCTCAAGCTCGGCGAAGACCGCCGACACCCCGGCCATCGCCCGTCCCTGGGGACTCGTCAGATCGAGGCGGTCGATGATGCTGACGAGGCCGACCGCTCCTGCTGGCGAATCGCTTCAAGAGCTCGAGGGTTTCGGCGGCGTCCCTCCCCAAACGGTCTAGTCGAACAACCGCCACCGCGTCCGCTGAGGGTTGGCGCTGAGTGAGAAGCGCTGCAATCTCGAACCCACCAGGTCGATCGGCGAGGCGACGGCCACCGGAGACACCAAGGTCCTCGATGACCGAGAGAAGGTTGGCATTCGCTGCCTCACACCATGCCCCGATACGACCCCGCTGGGCGTCGAGGCTCATCCCGCTCTCGCCCTGTTCCTGCGATGAGCAGCGTACGTAACCAACTACTTTGAGGCTGCTCACAGTGCATATTTTACTGGTGGGTTGTAAACAACCGGCCTTTGGTTACACGCAGGCATGGGTATGGTCCTCAAAGTCGGAGGATGTGAAAAGGAGGCTCAACCTCGCAATAGGGTGGTTTAGCCACAGTCGAAAACTCGCGTTCGTCGTGTCCAATCCGAGCGTCTCGCGAGTGTGAACCGGGACGCCTCCTTTCACGCGAAAGCAGAAGTCCCAGACCGCAGGGAGCTACCGATCCAGCGTCACCGTGTCGTCGCTCAGGCGGAGCACCCGGGTGACGCCGTTTCGCCACTTAACGCTGATGCGAAGTGCGCTCGCCCCGCCGCCGTCGGATCGTGCTAGCGGTTCAGCTTCATGTCGATGCGCAGCTTGCCGAGCCTCGTGCCCTTCTGGAAGAAGTCGGTAGCGAATGCCTGGTTGAGGGCCTTCGCTGCCTTCCGGGTCAAAGACGCGTCGATCCTGCGGAAGGTCGCGTTGCGTCCGTTTGAGGCATAGCTCCCGCCCTCGAGGGACAGGAACGACATGCGCTGACCATCGACCGACGCGATCAGCTCGGAATTGTCCGTGTTGATGTGCACCTTGAGCCGCTTCAGCTTGACCTGGGCGTTGTCACCGACGAACTTCAACCCGCCGTCATGGTTGATCCGCGCACGGTCGCCGTTACGGCTGACGCTGCCGCCGGCGATCGGGAACCGCTCGCAGCCACTGCATGCGTCCGCCGGCGGGGTCGGCAGGATGCCGATGCCCAGGGCGTCCAGACCGGGAAAAATGTTCGGGTCGAGGACCAGCTTTGTGTCCCCGCGCTTGATCGGGACCGCCTCCGCCGGCGAAGCGCCCGCAGCGACGAGCGCGATCGTTGCCAGGACTGCGATCGGCGCGAGCGCCAGCGGGCGAGGCGTCCGGCGTCTTCGGCCGCGCCTGTCCCAGAATCTCATTCTGCTGCCTCCTCGTTCCTGAGCCCGGACCCGAACCGGACCGTACGGGGGCGATTCTCTCTCCACGAGGCGCCGGCGTCAAGGCCCCCGTTCGAATCGGCTGACGGGCTACCGATCGCTCTGCCCGAAGCTCGGCCCTTAGGTCAGCCCTGCACCGGACTGGCCACTGGAGCTTCTGCTTTGCGCGAGAAGCAGCAGTGCTGCTTTCACGCGAAAGCAGAAGTGACTGAGGTCAAGCTGCGGCGCGCGGCCTCAGCTCGATCTTTCGCATGCCGCAGCGAGAAACGAACGAACTCCAGATCCGAAGGCGAATCGCATGCTCTACCCACAAATGAGCGGGGCTCGAAGGCCCCGCTCATCGAACGCCACTGGTTTGCCTGGTCTACGAATCGCACACCAACCACGAATTGGTGCACGGTCAAAGCCGGCGACCTGGTGCTACTGCTATCCGCTCAATGAGGCAGGGAACACGACCAGCGTGAACTGCCCATCTGCCGCGGCTCCGGCGCTGTTGTAGGTCTTAACGATGACGTTGCCGTTGACGCTGTCTACAGCGATTTCTCCCGGCGTCCCCGCGCGGGTCGCCTGGATGATTTGGATGTTCACATTGATGCTGTTGCCGGGGAAGCTGACCGTGTAGCTGCCGGTATTCGCGGTGTGTGTCACCGTGGGCGCACCGCCGGAGCGATTGAAGTAGCCCAAGACGGACCCAGTGTTGGTGACCCTCGCTGCCGCGACGGCAACTCCACGTGAGGAGCTGGGCAGGAATGCACTCGAGTCTTGACCATCGAGCGTATTCGCGTTGGTGGCGCTCGGCACAGTCCCCAGGGTCGACTCGTTGATGTCATCGCCCGTGAGCGAGTCGTTAAGCACCTGGTCACCAGTCACCGCGTCGTTGGCGATCTTGCCGGTGGTCACCGCCTGGTCGGCGATCTTGTCGGTGGTCACCGCCTGGTCGGCGATCTTGTCGGTCTTCACCGCCCCGTCGGCGAGCTTCTTCGACTTCACCGCCTGGTCCGCGATTCGGTTGGTCGAGACCGCCTGCTTGTCGATCTTCGGCTTTGTCACCGCCTTGTTCTCGATGTCGTTGGTGCCGATCTTCGACGCTGCGTAGCCAACTCCGCCGATCGATACGAACAGCGCGATCATCGCGACGATTAGCGCCGGCGACGGCGCCTTGATGCGTCTTGACATGGAGCTACCTCTCGGTCCCGGGAGACCCCCGCGGCCCCCCTGATGAGGCAACGCTATGCCCGCCAATCACGGCACGTCAAGGCCCGCGGCCCGTTCACGGCCGTTTTCGCTTCGCGGTGAAACAGGAGCCGTCTGCCGGCACTTCTGCTTTGCGCGAGAAGCAGAAGTGCCAGGGCCGCTTCTGCTTTCACGCCGAAAGCAGAAGTCACGGTGCGTGAACTCGCTCGTAGTCAAGGCGAGTAATGGACGGAGCGAAAGGCCCAGGCCTGTTCGAGCCAGCGCGGGATCGCGTCGTCGAGCGCGTGCTCAAGAGATCCGCCTGCCTCCTGGTCGACCACCCACCACGACGACACAGCGTCGGCCCCGGCCGGCGACCGCTCGTCGGGCGGGTCGATGTAGACGCAGCCCAACAGCTCGGTCTCGTCCTCGTCGAGCACCGCGTAGTTGAACGTCTCATGCGCGGCAATCTCGGCCTCGTGGCGGGCGAGGTCGTTGCGGTCGGCCTCGAAGGTCATCGTCGCGGGCGGCCAGCCCCAGATCTGGCCGTACTTCGCCCACAGCCGCTCCCGCGAGCCCATGACGGCCAGATAATCGATATCGGCGTCGGCGGCACGGATCGGTCGCAGATGGTGGCCGGTTGGTAGGTATAGGCGGCGGGGGTGGTCGAAGTCGTCGGGGAGCCAGGTCATGCTCGGTGCAGAGCCTAAGACGACCGCTCGCGCCAATTCAACGCCCTGGTCGTTCACGCCGCGAACCTCGGCAACCGCTACGGCTTCGCGGACTGCCCAAACGAAGACCGAACCGATCCGCAATTCCACGCGATTGCTCACTTCTGCTTTGCGCGAAAAGCAGAAGGCGTCGCGTCGAGAGCGCTCCGTCCTCGCCCAGCTAGCCCTTGATGGTGTTGTGGATCTCGATGAAGGTCGGCTCTCCCGGATCTATCCCGACCTCGTCGAGGACCGGCATCATCCGCTCGCCGAAAGCCTCGAACTGCTCCTTCGAGTCCCAGATCTCGCTTACGTGGAGGTTTCCGTTCGCCCTGAAGCAGACGTGGTAGTCGACACCATCGGGCAGCCAGTTGCCCTGGGCTTCGAGCTTGCCGATGGCCTCGTCATACTGCTCAGCGGTCAGGGCGGCGGGGGTCCAGCGGACCAAGATGCTCATAGCTCCTCCTGAGTATGGGTTCCGCGCGACTATATCCCGCGATCGACCCGCCGCCAGAATCGGCTAGCTCGGCCGTGCTCGACTGCTTCTACCTCTGTCGGTTCGAGGGTATTAGCCGCACCGGCTCACTGGTCTCCCCGAACACGATTGCCGACTCGGGCAGCGATAGCCGATTCGTAGGCGCCCACGGATGGAGGCCGGTAGGTCGATGTCCATCTCCCACGACCTCCACGAACAACCGCTGACTCGGCGGCCCGCTTGGTAGCGCCGAGATGATTGGCGACGTTCCTGGCGCGCTGGACGTGGCGCGGACTAAGCCAGCTCACCGGATGAGAGCTCGGCGGACCTGCTTCAGCGGCTTTGGAGCGAGCATTCCCATCTCGATGGGGCTCCTCTGCTCAGTACGGCGACTTACAAATCGTCTTGCTGCCGCTCCAGCTGCGCCACGGCCCCAGCTTGCCGCCCGGCTTCTTCGGCACCCGCACGTAGAGCTTGCGATAGGCGCGGCGGTGGCTGTTGCCGCAATGGCCCCTCGCACTTGCCTTGAGACGTGCGCGGACCGAGCGGTTGTAGTAGCCGCCATGGGGCTTGAAGATGTAGGTGCGCCCCGTGGCGAGCGACTCTTTGGACCCCCAGTGCGTCCAATTGATGTTCTCCACTACTCCGCTCGCGTCGCCGCCGTTGTTGATCAGGCTCGGGTGCGCCGTCCCGAAGCCCTTGCCGTTGGGGCCGGTGAACCGCTTTGAGCCGAGAACCACTGGCCCGGCGTTATTGGGCTGCGTCTGGGTTGTCCAATTGAACTGCGTGTAGTGATATGGCGGATTCCAATGCACCGAGAGGTCCCAGTTGTTGACGTAGATCGTCGCGACACCAGTGCTCTTGCTGCCACTGAGCGCGCCATTCTCGTCATAGACGGTGATGGTGCCGTTGCCTCCTGGGGCGTTAACGGCGGCGACGACGCCCGTATGCCCAACCCAATCCTGGTTGGAGTTTCCCCACATACTGATCACCGATCCCGGCCTGGGTAGATTCCCAGGCCCCTCTCCTTGGATCGAGACCCCGTCCTGGGAGTGAAGGATCGAAACGACATTGCGGCCGGCCGCAGACGAGAGCGAGCCGATCGGCTCGCCGTAGACCGCCCATTCAAATCGGACGCTGTATTCAACGCACTGATAGCCGAACACATCGCTGATGTTTGGGTTCGCGCACGGATAGACGTTGTCGAAGGCCACTCCCGAGGTCGAGACTCCGCCGTGGTTGCTCTGGTTGCAGAACGCCGCCCCCGCCCCGTACCCTTGCGGCGGGCTGAGGGGGGCAGGCTGTTGGCCCCGAGATACGCGGTCGGGACCCTTGACGATGCCGGTCCCCGCTGATGCGGGGCTAGCGAGCGCCGCCGACCCAAGACCCAGGGTGAGGATGATTCCGCCCAATACGAGCCGCGATCGTGTCGCGAGGCAATGCGTGGGCGGTGCCGGATGTGGCGCTGAGGGGGCCATGCCGCCTCTCTCGTCTTCGTGCGACTCCGCCCGTCCCTGGGTCGGTTTTTCCGCCCTCAGCGTCGCAGTTGCGGCGAGCTTACACCCAACGACGCTCGAGTCAACTTGCGCGCGGGGCGCCCGCGGTCGCGCAGCGCGGGTGAAGCTGACTCTGAGCCGGGTTCGACTACAGCGCCTGCTTTCACGCGAAAGCAGAAGCGCCTTCAGTGTCAGGATGGATCCGCCGATCCTTCGAACAGGTGGGGGTGTTCTGAAGCACCGTGGCCCAATACCGACGGACAGCCGCGGTGCTCGCTGCCCTTGCAGTCGGGAGGACTGGTAGCCGCTTCGGATCTGCAGATGCCGGTCAGCCAGCGCGCTGAAGGAGCACCGAAGCCCTATCTGCCCAACTCTGCATACCAAGCTCCCGATACATGTCGCGGCATGTGGTAAGCAGCTCCCGCGCCCGGGTCACTTCACCCCCGCGATTCAGCAACATGTGCGCCAGGTCGTGTTGAGTGTGCGCCAGCCAGGTCCGTGCGCCGATCCTCTCGTTCATTGCCAGCGCGTCGCCGAAGTGTTGCTCGGCAGCCTCCCAGCGCTCCGTCGTCGCCGCCAAGAGGCCCAGATAGCGCGCGACCGAGCCGGTGACGTTCTCGGAGTAGGTGACCGCGACACGGTCGCCGTACGGGAGCAACAGCTCGTACAGGGTGGCGGCGCGACTGGTGTCGCCGAGGGAGCTCGCGGCCTCGGCGAGGCGGCTCATGCTGACGAGCCACCACTCGTCGAAGGGCACCGCCGCGAACTCGTCCGCGGCAAGGGCCTCGAGCGCGTGCCGCGCCTCGGCCTCATGGGAGAGCTCCGTCAACATGTCCACCAATACGCATCGCCACGCCGGATACGTGTCGTACTCCTCGACTGAGCTTCGAACGAGCCCCTCGACCTCTTCGAGCCTGCCCTGCTCGCGGCGAAGCGAATAGAGCTGAAGCCGGAACGTGACGGCTGCGTGCCAGCCCTGCGCGCGCTCGCCGAGGCCGAGTGCCACCTGGATCAGCTCCTCCGCTTCTGAGAGCCTGCCCTCGAGCAGCGCGAGCAGTGCTCGAAAAGCGGCTACGAGCCAGTTTTGGGCGGGCTGTCGCAACTCCCCCGCCAGCCTCGCCATCGCCTCGAGCGCCTCCTTAGGGCTCCTAGGGTCGCCGAGCTCGAGCGAGGCAACGAGCCGAAACTCGTGCCCCTCCAACGCTCGCTCCAGCTCCCTCGCCTCCGTGGCCACCCCGATCAGCTCCGTTGCCAGATCGACCTGGTCGTGTGTGGCCTCGGGCGCCATGCGGGCGTTCATGTAGCCGGTGAGCGCGGCGGCGAGCGTCGCCGGGTCGCCGATCCGTCGCGCCATCGCGAGTGCCTCCGCGCTCAGCGACTTCCTCCTCTCGGGGGGGAAGCTGATGGCGCGAAGGGGGCCACCGGCGAACCGAGCCAGAAGGTGGACCCGCAATCGGCTGTCCTCGTCTCCGAGGGCGGCGAGTGCCCTCTCGAGGAGCGACGTAAGGTGTGGGTCGTCCCGGGAGGCCTCCCACATGATCCTGCCGCCGTAACCGAGCGCCGCCCGCGCCAAGTGCTCGGCCAACCCCAGCCCCTCGGCGAGCTCGGCAGCCTCCCGGAAGGCCTCCTTCGAGGCCGGCGTGTCGCCGGCCCGCGCCCGCGCTTCCCCAAGCGCGAGGAGCAGCTCGCAGCGAGCGACATCCTCTCCGACCAGACTCAGCGCCATCTCATAAAGGCGCGCGGCTTCCTCGTAGGCGAGCTGGGACGCGGCCCGGTCTCCGGCGCGTTTCGCGTAGTCGATCGCCCGCTTCGCCGACCCGGCCGGAGCGGCAATGAAGAAATGGTGCGCGAGCTCGGCGAGGTGAGTTTCCAGGTGCGCCGCGTAAGCCACCTCGAGCGCTTCGCCCGCCCGTTGATGGAGCTGCAGCCGGCGCGCCGCGGTCAAGTCGTCATAGAGCGTGTCGCGGATCAGCGCGTGGGCGAATCGCAACCGCCCCGGCGAGCCGGGCACCTCGACGACGACGCGTTCCGTCATTGACTCATCCAGGCTCTCGAGCAGCTCGTCGCGAGAGAGGTCGCTCAGCCGTGCGAGCGCGTCGAGTCCGAACTCACGGCCGAGCACCGAGGCCAGCACGAGCACCCTTCGACACCGCTCGGAAAGTCGCCCCACGCGCTCGGAGATCACGGCCCGGATGCTCGGCGGGATGCTTAGCCTGGGGGCGTCGCCGAGCCGGCCCTCGGCGTCCAGGAGGCGGACGACCTCCGTCATGAAGAGGGGGTTGCCCTCGGTCTCGTGGTGGATCCTCTCGACCAGCTGCGGAGGAGGCGGCGAACTCGCCGCGAGCTCGATGTAGTCGGCGACGTCGGTATCGCTCAATCCGGCGAGCGAGATCTGATGCGTCGCCGGCTCGCGACCAAGCGCCGCGACGGTCGGGGCAAGCGGCTCGCGAACGGTGGGATCGACGTCCCGGTAGGCGCCGATGACGAGCAGGCGGCTGTCAGAGAGCTCACGAGACAAGAACCGGAGAAGGAGCAGCGACGGAGCATCGGCGGCGTGCAGATCGTCGAGGACGAGGACGAGCGGACGCGAAGACGCGGCGCGCTTCAGGAAGCCGGTCGCGGCGTCGAACAGGCGAACCCGCGCATCCTCTGACGCGAGCGCCGCTGGTTGGGGGAGGTCGGGGAACAGCTCGCGCAACTCGGGGAGGAGCTGGCCGAGGTCGCTCGCGCCGATGCCAAGCTGGGCTTGTAGCGCCTCGGGTTCGGTGTCGTGAATGTAGGTGCGAAGAGATTGAATCCACGGCCAGTAGGCGGGCGCCCCGCCGGCCTCCCAGCAGCGGCCGACGAGCACCTGGGCTCCGCGTAACCGCGCGTGGTTCGCGAGCTCCTCGGCGAGTCGGCTCTTGCCGATTCCCGGCTCCCCGACCAGCAGGTAGAGGCCGCCATGTCCCGCGAGCGCGTCCTCGAGGCCGGCACGCAGGGCCTCGAGCTCACCCTCGCGGCCGACGAACATGCCTCGTGACTCCCTCGGTCCAGCTCCGTCGGCTATAGCCCCCTGGTCGAGCACCGGATCCTGGCGCAGGATCGCGTCCTCGAGTTCGCGCAGCTCCTTACCCGGCTCGATCCCGAGCTCGTCAACCAGCACCCGCCTGGTGTCGCGGTAGACCTCAAGGGCCTCGGCCTGACGGCCCGATCGGTAGAGCGCCAGCATCAGCTGGGCGCGGATGCGCTCGCGCAGGGGATGCTCCGAGGCGAGGCTCTCCAGCTCGCCGACGACGTCCGCGTGTCGCCCAAGCGCGAGATCGGCGTCGACTCGGTCCTCGAGCACCGCGAGGCGAAGGTCCTCGAGGCGTGCGATGTCGTCCTGGACGACGCTCTCGAAACTCAGGTCCGCCAGCGGCGGGCCGCGCCAGAGGGCCAGCGCCTCGCGCAGGCCGCGTGCCGCCTCTTGAGCATCACCGGCCTTCGTCGCGGCCCGAGCCTCAGCTACCCCCTGCTCGAACCGCTGCAGGTCGAGCTCTCCGTCCGCCAGGCTCAGCTCATAGCCGGGCGGGCGGGTCAGGAGAACCCGACCCTCGCCGCGAGCGCGCTGCGGTTCGAGCAGGTCGCGAAGCTGGGAAACGTGCATCTGAAGCGCCTTTCGGGCGGTCTCGGGCGGGCTCGCACCCCAAAGGGCCTCGATCAGCCGATCACTCGAGACGACCTCGTTCGCGTGCAGGAGCAGAACCCCCAGCAGTAGCCGCTGCTTTGGCCCGGTGCACGCTAGGCGGCGATCTTCTTGCCGGACCTCAAGCGGCCCGAGGATCTTGAACTCCATCAGCGCGTGCCCCTCTGCTGTGGCGTAGTGCTGTGGCGTAGGCGTGACTGAGGCCTTACCGCCACCTTACCGTCGCTTGGGTGGCGTGTTCGATGGTGATCTCCAAGCAGGCAAGCCAACGCGATCGAAAGGCGACGCAATGAGCTACATCACACCCACACTCACCCACATCTCATCGACAGAGCCGCGCGGCCACGCCGCCCCCGGCCGGTCCGGTTCACGGCGTCGCTCGTGGAGGCGCTGGTGGGTCGCGGTCCCGTTGCTCGCCACCTCACTTGCCATCCCGGCGGCGGCCGCCGGCGAAACCCAATCGACGCAGGCGCCGCAGTTCCCCACCGCACGGCAGGTCGCCATGCACGAGGGCAGGCTGGCGCCATCGACGCAGCCGCAGTTCCCCACCGCACGGCAGGTCGCCATGCACGAGGGCAGGCTGGCGCCATCGACGCAGCCGCAGTTCCCCACCGCACGGCAGGTCGCCATGCACGAGGGCAGGCTGGCGCCATCGACGCAGCCGCAGTTCCCCACCGCACGGCAGGTCGCCATGCACGAGGGCACCCTGGCGGAGAACCCGCCAGCCGAAGCATCCGCTCCCCCCTCGGACGGCAACAGCGACACGCTGCTGATCGTCCTCTCCGGTGCTGCGTTGCTGGCCGTCCTCGCCGCCACCGGCTTCGTCGTCGGGGTGCGCGCGAGAACCCGCCGCTCGCTTCAACCGGGCGCCTAGCGCAGCCGGCTTGGTACCACGGCCATCTCGCCGACCCCGAGCTCAAGCCCAGAATGCCGAAAGCCCGCTTCCAAGCGGGCTTTCGAGCAGTCGGGGCGGCGAGATTTGAACTCGCGACCTTTCGGCCCCAATCGGGCAGCGATGAGTGTCGATGCGTCGCTGGGCGTCCCCCGCGTACCCATCGTCCCCGAGCGTCGACGATCCCTACGCATCGGACACAGCAGGCGGTACCAAAGTGGTACTAAGGCCATGTCAGGGATCGAATCCCTCCCCGCGACTTGCTTCTGCTTTCACGCGAAAGCAGAAGCGCTCGCTGCGACCGCGCTGAGCCCTTCGAGGACCATCCGCGTCTCGGGCGCGATGGCGGGTAGGAGTACCCCGGCGTCTGAGCCGGCAACCACGAAGGAGTAGCCATGGAGATAACGCGGAGCTCGCTCGCGACCGCCGAAGGTCCGGAAGACTGGTTCACCGGCGACGTCTACATCGACGCGATCGCCGCACCTTCGCGGCCGTCGCGGCTCGGCGCCGCGATCGTCCACTTCACCCCAGGTGCCCGCACCGCCTGGCACACCCACCCGCTCGGTCAGACGATCTACGTCACCGAGGGTGTCGGGCTATGTCAGCGCCGCGGCGGCGCAATCGAGGTGATCCGCCCCGGAGACCGAGTCTTCTTCGAACCGGGCGAGGATCACTGGCACGGCGCGGCGCCGAACCGTTTCATGGTGCATGTCGCGATGCAGGAGGCAGACGATTCCGGCAGTCCCGTCGTGTGGGGTGAGCACGTCACCGATGGGGAGTACGCCGCCGCGCCGGCAACCTGACCGGACTGTCGCAGGTTCGCTAGGGAATCGATCGTGGCGATGGCGATGGCCCTCGACCGGCTCGAGAACCGCCCCGAGCCGACCCGACTGCTCGGCTGGCTGTGAAGAAGCCCTGCCTCACCTGCGGCGAACTGACGGATGGCTCGTACTGCAAGCGCCACCAGCCCTGGCGCCCACGTGGACGGGTGAACAGGCAGCTCCGGTCTCGGGTGTTCAGCGCCTACGGCTACCGATGCCGCGACTGCGGCCGCTCAGACGCGCCGCTCGAAGTGCACCACGTCAACGGCGACCCGCTCGACAACAGCATCCGCAACACGATCCCGCTGTGCCGCGATTGCCACCGATCGGCGACCTATCCCGCGATCTGACCGCGGTAGCGATCGTCGGCTGTCCCGGTTCGCCTGTCCCGCTCGTGCGCGGCCGCGATCGAGTTCGATCACCGCGCACGTGCGCCCCGGGCACGACCAGACCGACCTACTGGACACACGTTGTAGTGGTCATGATCCCCGTTATCCGGTTGTTGCCGTCCACTACGAAGGAGGTTTCCGTGGTACACCCTCCGCTGCTCCCGCCCATGACCTCCTTAACTATCTTCGCGGCGGCCACCGCCTTGTCCCACACCTCACCGAGGAAGCCCTTGTCCGCCACTCCGTCCTTGAAATCGCCGCTCACGATCACCGAGTCGAGCGTCGAGTCGTGAGCCGTTACGGGGGACAAGATGACGCTCTTACGCGTGGTCACGACTGCGCGTATCGTGTCCCCGCCGGGCGTACGGAATCGCGTTGACACTCGCAGATCGTCGCGGCCCGCGGACGGCTCGAATTCCAATCCACCTGCCGCATTTCTTTGCGCCGGATTCATGTCTCACCTCCTTCCGACGCGGGGAGTCTCGCAAACGACGTTTAGCTGCGCTTGCGCCGCGCCCGGAGGACTGCGCGTAGCGACGCCTTTCACGGCGCCGGATCGCTCGCAACCGGCACCGTTCTTGGCCCCTCGCACCGACACGCGGGGCGATGATCGGACGCGGGCCGATCCGCCAGGCTGAACTGCCTCTCCAGGTGCCAACGTCCCAGGGCATCTACTCCGTTTCCGCCTCCGGCTCCGCCAGCGGGTCGCGCACCGCATGAGCGAGCACGCGGGTCTTGTCGGGCCTGATCACGACGCAGCCGACGTGGCCCGGCGCCAGCGGGTCCAGCGATCCAACCGCGTGCAGGTCGTCGCCGGCGTTGGCGAAGAAGGTGCCGCTGCCGCCGTCGAACCCGCCGCCATCGTCGGTCAGCGCCTGGTGGCCGTCCGGCAGCTCGTGCCACTCGACCTCGTTCCGGTCGAGGTCAAGCTCGGGAACCCGATCGGCGATCCGGTCCAGCAGCTTCAGGCGATGCGTGTCGGAACGATCCACTTCCCGCAGTCTGAGCGGCGCTCCGGGCGGAACGGTGGATCGCCCACTCCCGCAGCCCGGCGGCTTCGAGGGCGTCCTGACGGTCCCCGTATGTCCGAAACGCAGTTGCCCGACCCTTGGCGATCTCCCAGATGTGGAACTGCCACCTCTCGACGGGAACGCCGCTCAGCGAGCCACGGCCCTTTCGTCGGACCTCGACCAGGACGCGATCTCCCAAATCAACGAACCGCTGCGGCTCGTTACCTACGTCCTCCAGGCCCTCGACACGGTCGCCACGGTGACGAGGGCCTGGTGGATGTGGTAGGTGGACGGCGTATCGAGCGTTGCCTCACGCTCTTCGAGCGTGATCTGCGGATCGAGCACACTGAGGACGGTCTCGATATCGCCCTCCGCGAATGCCCTGTATCCGCTGCGCACCAGTTCGACGTTCTCCTGCGACATCGCCTACGCAGTATCTCGCGGCAGCAGCTGGTAGCTCGATCTGGTCACTTCTGCTTTCGCGTGAAAGCGACAGTGGTCTACCGACACTTCTGCTTTTCGCGCAAAGCAGAAGCGCCTTGGAACGAGACGACGCCGCAAGTAGGGCAGTCCAAGCGCCAGCTCCAATCCCCCGCGGTCGCCCGGCCCTTCGAGAGTCGGATTCACCCCCATATAAGTGGTCAGTCCTTCTCTCGATCCGATAGAGCGGATTCGCGCCGAAGAGAGAGGACTGCT
>CAWALB010000002.1:0-467607 GCA_963782795.1 uncultured Actinomycetes bacterium | reverse complement strand
GCCCGACGGCGGCTTGATCTCGAGCCTGACCGGGGGAACGCTTCCCGGCGTCGGCATTCCCGGATTCGCCGGCTGAAGGCGCTTCGCGACGAGCGGTCCGATGCCGCTCAGCTCAAGCGTGGCGTTGTCGGCGCCGTTTTCGACGAGCGCCGTGTGTACCTTGACGATCGCGGCGCGGAACTGGCTGGCGAATTGAGGCTCTGCGATGACCTCGTCGACGGCCTTGTTGACCTGATCGGAGGGCACCGCGGCGCCGGAGGCGCCCGAGATGGCGTTGGAGACCGCGCTTGCGACCTTGGCTCGCACGGCCGCGTCGTCGAGCGCCGAGGTCGCCCGGTGCGCGAAGTGCTGCGGATTGAGAACCGCCAACCCGATGTAGCCGAGGATGAGCGAGAACACCAGCGCCACCCCGGCGAGGGCGAAGAGCACGGCCGACGGCGCCCTTTGCGAGTCGTCACGGTTCCCTCCGACGGCCTTGGGCACGAGATCAGGACGAGCCTATCGCAGCGACGGCCGGGCACCGGTCGACGGTCGCCACGCCAGCTCCGCCACCCGTGATAAGAAGGTGGACTTCTGGTGACCGTCGGCGTCTACCTAATCCTCATCGCACTGAGCGGGCTCGTCGTCGGCGCGCTGGCGCAGCGGTTCCTGCGCGGCGACCGTCCGATGACCATCAGCGAGACGATCCCGATCGGCATCGCTGCCGCGCTGCTCTCCGGGCTCATCGGTTGGTACGCGGTCCACAGTGGCGTCGTCGGTTTCCTGCTCGCGGTTCTCGTGACCGTCGGGCTCGTCCACGTCCTCCGCAAGACGCGACAACGAAGCGGGCTCGGGCGTGCCTCGGCGGGGCGCTCTGGCGCACCTGAGAGCTGACCGTCTGCCGGCGTCGTAACGACGGCACGTCCGCATCGGCGTTTACGAGCGCCTTTCGTGTGTTGCTGCGCGTGTTCACTCCGCGAGCTACGTCCGCGTCGGCTCCGGCGTCCCGGTGGCCCGATGCCGATCTCCGATGACGCCCACTTCTTCGGGGAGCGATCGTCAAGAGTATTGAGAGCACTTCTAGCGGCACTTCTGCTTTTCGCGCAAAGCAGAAGTCCAGTTCGGCGCCGGCATCTAGAGCCACTTAGTAATCAGACGACTCGCCCGGGTGATGAGCAGGACCCCTGGGAATACCCGCGCTTCTGCTTTCACGCGAAAGCAGAAGTGGCGCTGGCTACCGCTTCCGCTAGTCCACAGACCGCACAGCCACCGACGCCTAGCCGCCGAGTCGCTTACGACTGCACGAAGGCCAGCAGGTCGGCGTTGATCGTGTCGGCTTCGGTGGTCGGCATGCCGTGCGGGAATCCTTCGTAGGTCTTCAGGGTCCCGTTTTGCACGAGCTCCGCGGACAGTGGGCCGGAGTCGGCGTAGGGGACGATCTGGTCATCGTCGCCGTGCATCACTAGGACCGGCACCGTGATCTTCTTCAGGTCCTCGGTGAAATCGGTCTGGGAGAAGGCAACGATGCCGTCGTAGTGGGCCTTGGCGCCGCCCATCATCCCCTGGCGCCACCAGTTCTCGATGATCGCTTCCGAGGATTCGACGCCGGGCCGGTTAAAGCCGTAGAAGGGGCCCGACGCCAGGGCCCGGTAGAACACGGACCGGTTTGCGGCCAGTTGGGCCTGGAGGTCGTCGAACACGCTCTTCGGCAGGCCGTCGGGGTTGGCGTCGGTCTTCACCATGAGCGGCGGCACCGCACTGATCAGCACCGCTTTCGCGACCCGGCTCTCACCGTGTCGGGCGATGTAGTGCACGACCTCGCCGCCACCGGTGGAGTGCCCGACATGGACGGCATCCTCGAGATCGAGCTGGGCGGTCAGCGCGGCCAGGTCGTCGGCGTAGTGGTCCATGTCGTGACCGTCGCCGGTCTGGGTGGAGCGTCCGTGCCCACGCCGGTCATGGGCGATGACTCGGTAGCCGTGCTGGAGGAAGAACAGCATTTGGGTGTCCCAATCGTCGCTCGAGAGGGGCCAGCCATGGCTGAAGACGACCGGTTGGCCCGAGCCCCAGTCCTTATAGAAGATCTCGGTGCCGTCATCCGTGGTGATCGTGCCCATCAGCGTTCTCCTCGTGCTTGTCGTCGGCAGGTCCCCACACCCTCGCATGATCAGGGCCGACCCGTGAGCCCCGCCTCGGCCGCCGGCTATCGCTTTCGCGTGAAGGCGACACTTCTGCTCTTCGCGCGAAGCGGGAAGCGGCGTACGACGGGCTTCACGCCCAACTCCTCGGTCAACCCCCGACAGAATTCCGCCCTTGGGTCGGGCGTGGCGATGTGGTTACGCTGCTCGCCTGACCTTCTCTGGTCGCGATCTGGCGGGCGACGATCGCGGCATCCTCGCCCACCCCGATCAAGAGCGATGACTTGCGCTTCCGTAGGAAGTGGACGCCGACGAAGAAGAGCCCGGGAGCGACCATGCTGGCGCCATCCACGTGGATCGGGAAACCGAACTCGTCGAACGCGTCGGGGTATCTCACCCAGGACTCATAGTCGGGCCGAAACCCACCCGCGAAGATGACGGCGCCGAACCCGATCAGGTTCAGCCGCTCGGGTGCGTCGGCGCTGAATGGCTCCGGCTCGGGGATTGCCGGCCGCGGCAGCCCCCGCTCGGCCACGAGCCTTCGAGTGCGGCCCATGAACTTGGCATATCGCTGATCGCCCCAGGCGACGCTCTCGCCGAGGTCCGCGGCGAATCGGGCATCGCGTCCGTCGGCACCAAGGAAGTGACCGAGCAGGGTGACGCCCATCTCTTGCAGCGTTCGGTAGTGGAGGTCGTGACCGCTGCCGTGTCCACTCGCCTGCAGACTGCCCGCCAGCCGGGCGGCGGGGCTCTCCAGGGCGTCCACGGAGTCGTCCAGATCGCCCGTTTCGAGCAGCCACCAGAAAAGATCGCGGTCGCCGATCCGTCGCGGCGCCCACCCGGCCCGCCCGCACGCCAGGAAGACTCCCCGGCCGGCCTGGTGGAGCTCTTCGGCGATCTGGCAGCCCGACTGGCCGCTCCCTACCACCAGCACGGGTCCCGGCGGCAGCTCCTCCGGGTTGCGGTAATCCTCCACGTCAATCTGGAGGAGCTCCCGGGGGAGCTTGGCCGCTCCTTTCGGTCGGTGAGGCCGCTGGTAGGCGCCGGTGCACAGGACCACTGTCTGTGCCACGATTTGTCTGGCCGAGGTCTCCAGGAGGAAATCCCCGGCAGGCCGGGGTTTGAGCGAAGTGACCTCGATGCCTTCCCGCACCGGCGCTTCGAGCCCGCCCGCGTAGCGCTCGAGGTAATCCACGACCTCGTCGCGGAGCATGAAGCCATCAGGATCCCCCTGATCGTATGGATGGCCGGGGAGCTGGACGCTCCAGTTCGGGGTGACCAGACAGAAGCTGTCCCATCGCCCCCGCCAGGTCTGCCCGATCTGGCCCTTTTCGAGCACGACGTGAGCGACGGCGGCCTGGGTTAGCTCGCGACTTACTGCGAGTCCGGCCTGACCGCCACCGACGACAACGGTCCCGATACCTTCGGCCATCGCGCGCGCAGCCTATCCACCGGACGCGCTGAAAGCGGCGAGTCTTGGCGCTTCGCGCGATCCCCCGGACGACAACTGTGTGGACCTCCCGCGCCCTCGCGACGCGGACAACCGCGAGGGTCCGCGGGCGGTACGCGTCCTATGGCCCCATTCTCGGGGGAACCATGCGTTTGTACGAGGCCATCGCGCTTCTGCTTTTCGCGCAAAGCCGAAGCGTGGGCTACTCCCGCAGCCCGGCGGCTTCGAGGGCTTCGTCCCGCTCCTGGAACATTCGAAGGCGTGTCACCCGTCCGTTCTCGACCGTGTACACGAAGGTGGCTCTCGCGACCACCTCGATCCCATCACGTCCCCTGAGGTGGGCGGTGTTCGGGACGACGACCTGGGACCCCAATGCCATGAACTCGTGGGCATCGAGACGATGGTCCTCGAAAGCCGAGAAGAACTCGTCCCGGAAGGTCTTGATCCCCTGGTGGCCCCGGTACACGCCCCGCAACGGCCCCTTCGAGCGCGACCAGTCGATCTCCGCCTCGGGGGAATACAGGCGCAGGGTTTCCGCGAGGTCGTCCCTGTTCAGGGCGTCGATCACGCGCCGCACGATCTCCACGTTCTCCTGTGACATCGCCTACTCCCGCAGCCCGGCGGCTTCGAGGGCTCGGCTTCTGTCGTTGTGGGACGAGAGACGAAGGATTTTGCCGTCACGGAACGTCCAGACGTGGAATAGGTCGTTCCAGACCTCGGCGTCGCTCCCCTTAATCCGCCCGCCGTCGCGGACGGACGTGACAACGCGGTCCCCGTCGGCGTGGATCACCTCTTTGAGGTCGACATGAAAGCCCTCGAACATGTCCCAGTACTCCTCAAGGGCGGCCCATGCCGCGTCGTATCCCCGGACAACCCCCATGGCAGGCGCGATGTCCCTCCCGTCGAACTCATAGTCCGGGTCGAACAGCTCCCGTTCCCCCTCGTATTCGACCTTGTAGTCGGTATTGACCCGGTCGTATTCGAGCCGGACGATCTCGACGTTCTCCTGCGACATCGCCCATGCAGTATCTCGCGCTGCGCCGGGAGATAAAGACTTCTGCTTTCGCGTGAAAGCGACAGTCATCTCGCGGCGCTTCTGCTTTTCGCGCAAAGCAGAAGTCCCGCGGATACGTTTGCGCCCCCGTGGGGGCTACGGCTGCGAGAACTTCTCGATTCGGTCGTTCTTCGTGTCGGCGACGTAGACGTTGCTGTGGGCGTCGACCGCGATGCCGTGCGGATCATCGAATTGGCCAGGGCCCGAGCCCGGGCTTCCCCAGACGCCCCGGAACTTCCCGTCGCTCGTGAACTTCTGAATCCTGTTAAGGCCGGCGCCAGCGTCGGCGACGTAGACATTGCCCTTGGTGTCGACCGCGATGCCCTTGGGCTTGAAGAACTGGCCATGGCCCGCGCCCCTGCGGCCCCAGGCCCTTAGGAACCGGCCGTCGCGTGTGAACTTCTCGATCCTGCTGTTGCCCGTGTCTGCGACGTAGACGGGCCCAAGGCCCTCGGCCGCGACGCAGCATGGATGGTGGAGCTCGCCCGGGGCCGAGCCGCCGTGTCCGAAGACGCGCAGGAACCGGCCGCCGCGCGTGAACTCGGCGATCCGGTTGTGGTCTTTGTCGGTGGCGTAGACGTGGCCGGCGGCGCCGACCGCGATGCCAACGGGAGGCTGGGTGTATCGCGGATGCTGGCCGTGGCGGCCGGGGATTACCCAGCTGTCTATGAACTCGCCGTCGCTCGCGTACTTCTTGATCTCGCTTGTGGCCGTATCCGCGACGTAGACGTGGCCGCGGACATCGACAGCGACGCCCTGGGGCCCCAGCAGCCGGCCGGGGCCAGAGTCCACACTCCCCCAGGCGGTCAAGAACTCGCCATCGCTCGAGAACTTCTGAATCCGGTCGTTGTTGGTGTCGGCGACGTAGACGTTGCCGGCGGCATCGACCGCGACGTCATGGGGATGCTGGAACTGGCCGGGACCCGCGCCGTGGCTTCCCCAGCTGCTCACATAGGTCGCAGAGGTCGCAATCCCAAGCGAGAAGCCCAATAGGGCCAACATGGCCAGGACGGCCGTGGCCAACATCTTCTTGGTTCCCATGCCTTGCCCCCCGGCAAAATCCGCCAATTAGCAGCGTGAACACCGCTTGCCACCGAGAGTAGCAGCGACGTGTCCTTAGCTCACTTCTGCTTTCGCGTGGAGAGCCACAGTTCTGCTTTTCGCGCAAAGCAGCACTGACCGGATCACTCCGCTCGACCCTCGCTTTTCGTCCGAGGCACCCGCTCCGCCACCCAAGCAGAGACCATCGCTTGTGGGCACAAGAGCAGCGGGTGGGCGGACCCGGCCGAGCCGCTCGATCGTCTCAAGGGATTCAGGAGCCTGGAGGTGGGCAGCGGCGCTTCGACTTCTTCTCTGACTCCGGGTTGACGCCCCCGTCGAAGCAGTTCGGCTTCAGGGCCTGGGCGGGGGTGAGCCCGAAGCCGATGTGGCGGCCGAAGACCGCCATCGCGAGGGCCTGGAGCATCGGCGGCGGCGTGATTGCATTGGGCTGCTTTGTGGACACCACCTCGATCGCCGTGTGGCGAGCGGGCGAGTACATCGTGGTCGACTCGTAGCCGAGGAAACTGCCCTCTCCGCCGACGAACCCACCGGACTTGACGAATCCCAGTGCGTACTTCCAGCGCCCGGGTCCGTTGTAGTGGTCCCCAAACTCGAACGGGATCGCATTTCTCTTCGCCTTCCTCCAGACCGCTGGCTTGAGCAGTTCACCGGTCGCCAGAGCCTGGGACCAGACGCGCATGTCGTGGAAGGTGGAGACCATGCCGCCGTGGGCCCACAGGCACGATCCCGGGATTGCGGTGGAATCGTCCGAGGCGGTGGGCCACTGGCTCGGGCCGACCTCGCCGGTCCCGTAGCCGTGGCTGAAGGGCCGGCTGAGGCCGTTGCCCGAGATCGAGCTTGGAAGCAGGGTCCGGCTGAGGCCAAGCGGCTTGGCGATCCGCTTTCGAATCGCCGTGCTCAGATCCTGGCCGGTGGCCAGCTCCACCACCCGCCCGAGCAAGTTGTAGCCGTAGTTGCTGTAGGACCACTTCGCGCCGGGCGCCGCGACCGGAGGCGCCGTCGCCTCGGTCGCGAGCAGGAAGTTGACGCTACAGCCGCTGGCCAGCCGCGCCTGGACCGCCGGCAGGTTGAAGCCGTTCCCGAGCCCGCTGGTGTGGTTGAGGAGCTCTCGGATCGTGATCCGGTCGCCGTTGGGCACGCCCGCGATCCACTTCGAGATGTGGTCGCCGAGGGAGACCTTGCCCTCGCCGACCAGCTGGAGGATGAGGTAGGCCACGAACGTCTTGGTCTGGCTCGCGATCTTGAACTGCATGCCGGTGTGAAGCGGCTTCCCGGTGGCGAGATTGGCGACGCCACTCGCGCTGACGAACTTCCCCTTTGGGCTCCAGATGCCGATCAGGACTCCCGGCGTGCGGTTCGTGTTCCGGAACCGATAGAGGATGTGCCGAACCTTGGCCTGCGTCGGCCGTGGAAGAGAACCCCTGGCGGTGTGCCCGCCCGGCGAAGCGGCGCTGGCACCGCTCGCCCCGAGCGCCGACGCACCCGCTAACAGCGCCGCGACCAGGGCCAGGGCGACGATCCGCCGTGCGAACCGCTGGCGGTTCACCGGAGTACCCGGCGTGCCGACGCCGATGACAATCGCTGATCGCCTACGCATCTCGTGTTCCGTTCCCTGGGTTCGCGTCCTCCTCGGGGCGCCTTCCCATGTCAGATAACGGACAACGCGACCCTAACCGATGGGAAGGGAGGGGCAGGCCGCGGGAGTCTGGCTGCGTTCTGTCCCACTTCTGCTTTCGCGTGAAAGCAGGAGTCTTGGACTGCCGGGGGCCAAGGGTCTTGGGTGACTGAGTTGTCGCCCAGGTAGAGCACCCCCATGCCGCCGTTCTTGCTCAGCACCCTGAGCGACCGTCTTGTTGCCAAGTCTTTTCCTCGACTTGGCCAGAACGTTGCCGGCTCCGGGTCACACTCGGGGCGAGTGTCTTTCAGAAAAGGAGTAGGCAATGACCCTTGCACTGGTCATCAACGCGACCGCGGCGATCGCCCTGACGCTCCTCCTGGTCGGACATGAGACGCAGCCGCTGGAGGCCATCGCCGCGATGGCGGCCAAGCGCGGTGAGTATGCGCTCGGCGTCCGCGCCGCCGTGTGGTCTGAGCGGCGCGACCGCGCGACGATGCGACCGCCGTATCGACTGCCGGTCGCTCGCGCGCGCCAGCGCGTCAGACGCGCGACTGAGCGCTCGACTCGGAGAACCCTAACCGGGGGGATCAGAAGATGAATTGGCAAGCGTCTCCCGGACATCTAGTTGCCCGCCTGGGAGAGCACATCGGTTGAGCTTCGCTGGCCACGTCGCCGTCGAGTACATGGTCGGCGCGGCACTGGCTGCCGCAGCGGTGGTCCTCGGGTTCAGTCAGAACACGTTGCTCGCCGCGTTCGCGCTAGCGATCCTGCTCGTGAGCAGTGCAGCTGGCACCCCGATTTCCAGTGGCCGGATCTACCTCCACAAGTCGTGGGATCGAGTCTTGGTCTATCTGCTGTCTGCGGTCACCCTCGCATCGGGGATCGCTGGTACCGGAATCGCAACCTTGGTATTCGCGGCAGCGACAATGATCGAGGCGATCCTGCTCATGGTTACGCACTACGTGCCGGAGCGATAACCCCATCGGGGCTGCGGGATTAGAGACTTCTGCTTTCGCGTGAAAGCAGAAGTGGTCCTATCTAGCTCTCGAACGGCTGGCCCCGCCCTACCGCCGCGATTGACCCTTGCGCACCAGGTATGTCCCGTACGGCCCGGAGACCTTCGGGACGAACCCATGGTCCTTGAGGCGGGCGATCGCCTCGGGGATGTAGGCGACGACCGCGCCGGCGTGGAGGCGCCTGACGGCCGGGGTGGGGTCGGAGAGGGAGCCGTGCAGGAGGTCGAAGTTGTCGCGCAGCTCGTCCTCGGTGAAGTGCTCGAGCCAGCCGTCGATGACCACCGGCGTGTCCGGGGCGCGCCAGAGCATGTACGAGCTGGGGCCGGCGTAGGCGACGATCCGGCCGCGCGCCGGTGGGTGCTGGGCCGCGTACTGGACCGCAGGGTTGCCGACCCGGTCGGAGTTCGGTGGGCCGAGCGCGACGGTGTAGACGATCACCGCCGCTGCCGCGGCCGAGCCGGCGAGGCCGACGAGGGCACGGCTCGGTGCCTCGCGCCGATCGGGCAGGGAACACGCGATCTGGAACGCGAGCGCGGGTGCGACGAAGATCAGGTTTCGCATCGAGCTCGCCGCGAACAGGACGAATCCCGCCGCCACCAGCGCGGGCGTGAGGCTTCTCGGCCTCGCGGCTCTCGACCAGGTCCACACGGCGACCGCCGCCGCGATCACGACGAACGCCGCCGCGGCCGCCGAGTTGGTTACCGGCTCCCATTCGGTTGACGCGAGCTTGAGCGCCGGGTTGCGGAAGCTGAGGATGTATGTCCAGATGTCGATGCCCAGCGGGGTCGCGAACGTCGCGGCGATCGCCGCGAGGACTCCGGCGCCCGCGAGGACCGCAATGTGGGCGCCCGGGACGCTCGACCGGCCCCGCCGCCCGTCGATCCACAGCCCCACCGTGACCAGGCCGATCAGGAACAGGCCGGCGATGAAGCCGCCGTGGAGGTTCGCCCACAGAGCGAACAGGAGGGGGATGGCCGCGAGCATCCAGATGGGCGGCGCGGCTCGGGCTCGCGCCTCCGGGTCCAGGCGCAGGCCCACTACTAGCAAGATCACCAGGAGGGCGAACAGGAGCAGCGTGAACCCGGCGGCGCGGGGGTGGATGATCGCCAGGACCCCGGGCAGGTAGAGGGCCGCGACGACCAGCATCGACATCGCCCCCTTGCGCCGGACCGCGGCGAGGACCACCGCGAGGGGAAGCCCGATCAACAGGGCGTAGAGGATCGTGACGCCCGTGGTTCCCACGAGCCGGTCAGCGCCGTAGAAGCCGACCTCCGAGAGCCACTGCTGGTTGAGCCACTGCCGGCCATGCTCGATCGTCGGAAACGGGTCGGTCGCGACCGGCCCGTGGTGGGCGACGTACCGGCCGCTGAACAGGAGCAGGTAGAGGTCCCCGTTGAGGTCTCGGTTGAGGCAAAGGGCGATCGCGGCGACCAGCAGGGCGAGGGCCGCGATCAGGAGCTTGGTCTGGAGCGGCGTCGCCGGTCTCATCGTGGCGTCGTCGGGCATTGGACCGCGCGCATCATGCTGCATCAACGCCACGCCCCTCTCGCGAGGGGGTATCGTGACGATCCGCACGGGAGCTTTCGCGAAGGCCGCTCGGATGCAGCCGACCAGGAGAGGAGACGGGATGCACCTACCCCCGCTGTTCCGTGATCGACCGCGACCGGTTCAGGTGGTCCTGGGCGGCGTCATCCCGCTCGCCATCGGTGCGCTCGCCGGGATCATGGTCGGCATCTCCGCCGGCGCCTACTGGGCGGTGGGCGCGGTCGCTGCCGTCGGCGGCGTCTTGGCAGGCCTCGAGCACCGCGACGGCTGGGGAGGCGCGGACCGCGGCGTCGTGGGCGGCGCCCTCTACGGCATCGGGCTCCTGGCCGCGCACGGGATCGCCGGCACCGACGCGAAGGTCTCGCTCGGGAGCTTTCCGCCCCTGCTCGCGGTCGTGACGGCGATCATCGGCATGCTGCTCGGCGCGCTCGGCGGCAGGATCGCCCGCGGGCTCAGGGAGCGTGCGGGGGAGGAGCCGCCGCCGCCTCCCGAGCTCGCCAGCCACTGAGGCAGCTCACTCCGAGCCGCGCGCCAGCGCCCCGATCACCTCGCGCCACCAGTTGCGGTCGGCCTCCGACGTCGACGCCGCGAGCCGGCGCCGAGCCGATGACTGGAGGGCGGTGGTCGAGCCGACCGCGACGATGGGGCCGGTGAACGCGTAGCGGCCGTCCGCGAGGCTGACCAGCGCGCCCGCACGGTCGACGCGGGTGAGCAACTGGTCCGCCACCGGCACGCCCTCGATCTCCCTCGGGTAGCTCGGATCCCCGTCGGGGCTGTGCCATGGCCGTGAGGTGGAGATCTGTGCGGTGCTGCGCAGCCTCCCTGCAAGCTGCGGAGGTGCGGCTTCGGTGCCTGGATCGCCCGTGAGCTGCAGACGCCGGGCCAGCGGCTCGAAGGTCGAGCCCTGGAGCAGGGTCGACACCAGCACCGCGAAGAAGACGATGTTGAAGAACTCGAAACCCTCCGAAACCGATGCGATCACGGGAAAGGTCGCAAGCACGACGGGAACGGCGCCCCGGAGGCCGCCCCAGGAGAGGACGACCCGCTCGCGGGCGTCGAACGCACTCCCGGCCGTCGCCACGAACGTCGCCACCGGGCGGGCGACGAAGACGAGGACCAGGGCGAGGACGGTCCCCTCGAGCGCAACCCCCCAGAGCTGAGACGGGAAGACGAGCAGGCCGAGCACCAGGAACATCGTCACCTGCGCCAGCCCGGCGAGCCCCTGGTGGAATACGGTGACCGCCCGCTTGCCGGGGATGGGCCTGCTGCCCAGAGCCAGACCGACGAGGTAGACGGCGAGGAAGCCCGAACCGTGCAGCGCCGCGGCGCCACCATATGCGATCGCCGCCATGCTCAGTGTTGCGATCGGATACGCGGCCTCCGCGCCGAGGCGCACTCTTCGCAGCCCCTCGATCGCCAGCCAGCCGACGGCCAAGCCGACCGCCAGCCCGATCCCCAGCTCCCTGAGGAGGAGCACGCCCATGTCGAGGACGCCGTACCCCGGCGTCTGGATCCAGTCGATGAACCCGATGACCAGCAGGACCGCCAGGGGATCGTTGAGCCCAGACTCGCCCTCGAGCGTGAGAGCGACCCTCCGGCGCAGCGTTGAGCCGCGCAGCAGGGCGAAGATCGCGGCGCCGTCGGTGGCCGCCACGATCGATCCCAGCAGGAGCCCTTCGAGCAGCGAAAGGTCGAAGATCCACCAGGCCGCGAGCCCGGCGATCATGGCCGTGAGGAGCGTTCCGACGAACGCGAGTGACAGCGCGGAGCCGAGCACCGAGCGGATCTCCCCGAAGCTCGCCGTGAGGCCGCCCTCGAACAGGATCAGTGCGAGCGCGACGATCCCGATCGTCCGCGCCAGCTCGTAGTCGCTGAAGTGGATCCAGCCCGTCCCGTCCGCGCCGACTGCCATCCCGAGGCCCAGGAACAGCACCAGCCCGGGCACGCGCAACCTGTCCGCCGCGAAGGAGGCGACCAGGCCGCCAGCCATCAGGGCGCCGGCGATGAGGATCATCTCGCCGTCGCTCATCCGGCCACCATTTCAATTCGTCGTGGACGAAGAGGCGCCGGCGCCTGCCGCTAGCCCCAGTGCTCGGCCCGGTTGAGAGCCTCGTGGGTCTCGCGGCTGGCCTGGGGCGAGGAGAGGTCCACGCCCGGCGGGAGCTCGACATGCAGGTCGGTGGACGCGTCGATCTTCGCGACCGCACGGGTCGGGTGGCACTCCAGGACGTGGCCTCCGCGGGTCCGATCGGCGGTGATGAAGTGCAGGTGGTACCCGCTCACCTCGATGCCCTCGCTGTAGTCCGGGAAGCGGAACCCCACCATCGTGCCCTCGACATCGGCGAGGTCGAACACGTGCTGATCCGAGACCACCTCGGCCAGCCCGCGATAGGGGGGCGACTGGCATGGCACCGACCTCGCGTGGATCCGCTCGAACGAGCCGTCGACCCGGACCGCGCACGCCACGGTGTCCTCGGCGAGGTGCTCGTCGAGGAGCGCCATCAGCTCCTCGTGGGACACGGGCTCGGAGATCCGTAGCTCAGTGGTGGGCGCGAACCAGGTCAGCACCGCGAACGGCGTGCGAGTCTGCGGGTCGACCTCGTTGATCGCGCCCTCCACGTCCGCCCGGTAGAACGAGCCGTCCACGGCGATCATCTCGCCGTCGAGGCTGTTCAGGGTGCCGAGCCCGAGGTCGCCGTGCTCGGCGAGCTCGGCGAACGTCACGTCGCCCTCGTACGCACCGTCAAGGAGCGCGCCGATGGTCGACGCCTGGAACAGCACGTGAGGCTCGCGCTCGGCGTGAAGCTCCTCCTCACGGAGGGACTGGACGTGGAGTGCGCGCACCAGGCGCTCGTCGAGCATCCGGGGAGTCTCGCATGGGCACTCGCGCCCGCTCGGTACAGTCCGGCGCGTGGATTTCGGCGTGATGATGTTCCCCACCGACGACGCCGTCGCCCCGGACGAGCTTGCGCGCATGGCCGAGGAGCGCGGCTTCGAGTCGCTCTTCTTCCCCGAGCACACCCACATCCCGGCGTCGCGGGAGAGTCCCTACCCGGGTGGCGGAGACCTCCCGGACATGTACTCGCACACCTACGACCCGTTCGTCGCGCTGACCGCCGCGGCGGCGGCCACCGAGCAGCTCAAGATCGGCACCGGTATCTGCCTGGTCATCCAGCGGGACCCGATCATCACGGCGAAGGAGGTCGCTTCACTGGACCGGCTCTCCGGCGGCAGGTTCCTGTTTGGAGTCGGGGCGGGTTGGAACCGCGAGGAGATGGCCGACCACGGAACGGATCCGGGCCGGCGCTTCGGTGTGATGCGCGAGCGGATCGAGGCGATGAAGGCGATCTGGACCGCGGACGAGGCCTCCTACGACGGCCGTTACGTGGACTTCGAGCGCATCTGGTCGTGGCCGAAGCCGGCCCAGGACCCGCATCCGCCGGTCATCGTGGGCGGAAACGGGGCGAAGGTGCTGGATCGCGTGATCGCCTACGGCGACGAGTGGATGCCCAACACGATCGAGGTCGACGAGCTTCGAGCGAGGATGGACAGGCTCGGCGAGATGGCCGACGAGGCCGGGCGGCAGCAGCCCCGGGTGGGCCTCTATGCGGCGCCCGCGCAGGCGGCCGAGATGGCGGCCTACGACGCGATCGGCATCAGCCGCTACGTGCTCTTCGTGCCGCCGGTTCCCCGCCCCGAGGCCGAGGCGCGCCTCGACCACCTCGCGGCCGTGATCGAGGAGTACCGAGCCGGCGGCACCTAATGGACGCCGGCGAGGCCCGCGCGCTCCTCGCGTCGGCCCGCGTCGCGCGATTGGCCACCGTCGACGCCGAGCGCCGGCCCCATCTGGTTCCGGTCACCTTCGCCTTCGACGGCGAGGAGATCGTCACCGCGGTCGACCACAAGCCCAAGAGGACCACGAGGCTGAGGCGCCTGGAGAACATCGAGGCCAACCCGCGCGTGAGCGTGCTGGCCGACCACTACGAGGACGACTGGTCGAAGCTCTGGTGGGCGCGCGCCGACGGGATGGCGCGGATCGCCGAGCCGGGTGCCTCCGAGCACGAGCGCGCTGTCTCCACTTTGGCCGCGCGCTACCCGCAGTACGTGGAGGAGCGCCCGAGCGACAGCGTGATCGTGATCAGCGTTTTGCGCTGGAGCGGCTGGCGCGCTGCCCGTTAGGGCTCTTGGCGCGAGATCCGCGCCGGTTCCGCTTCTTGGGCCGCAGCTCCTCCAGCGAGTCGCGCAGCCACTCGATCAGCTTCCAGAGGTCCGGCATCTGGTCGCGGTCGGCGACAAGGCCGAAGTCCAGGTGGCCGCAGTAGCTCATCACGGTCATGTTCAGCCCCATCCCGTCGGTGATGACCGAGACCGGGTAGTTCGCATCGAGGCGCGCGCCGGCGCAATAGAGCGGCAGCTGTGGGCCCGGGACGTTCGAGATCACCAGGTTCCAGGTCGGGCGCCCCGGGGAGCTGGTCGAGAGCGCGAAGGTCGCCCGCGCGGCGCGCGCGAACACGGCGGGGGGGATGAAGTGGTTGACGTCCTTCAGCAGCTCCGCCGGCAGGGCCTTGTGACGCTCCTTCATCACCGCGAGCGCCTCGTGGGTTCGGCGCAGCCGGACGGCCGGATCCGGGAGGTTGGTGAAGAGCGGCGCGCTCATCAGCATGATCCGGTTGCCGTAGGTGCCCGCCTGCTCGCTCGTCCGGACCGAGACCGGGATCTGCGCGACCAGCGGCTCGGACGGCAGCTCGCCGTGCTCGATCAGCCAGCGGCGGACGGCACCGGTGCAGATCGCCACCACCACGTCGTTGACGGTGCAGCCGTACTCGTTCTTGATGGCCTTCACCTCGTCGAGTGAGAGCTGGCCGAAGGCGAAGCGGCGGTGTGCCGACACCCGGCCGTTGAAAGACGTCTTGGGCGCGCGCAGGCTGGTGTGGTCCCCGCCGCTTGCGTCGCCCCCGACGGCGCGCTGGAGCCGGTCGGCGACCCGTGAGACGACGCCCGCCCCCGGGAGGGTCCCGAACGGCGTCTCGGTGAGGTTTGGCAGGGCGGTGGGGAGCGAGCGCACCATCCGCACCGGATAGCGCGGCACCCCCGCGAGGCCGCGCGCGAGCATCTCCAGATCGCTCGGCTCGCGATCCGGGCGCACGGGCGGCACCTCCTCGAGATCCCTGCCCTCGGGGACGAGGTCGAAGAGGACGCCCATGATCTCGGCGCCCGAGAGGCCGTCGATGAGCGCGTGGTGGATCTTGGTGAGCATCGCCACGCCGCCGCCCTCGAGGCCGTGAATCAGGTAGAGCTCCCAGAGCGGGCGCGAACGGTCGAGCGGGCGGGCAATGATGCGTGCGACCTGCTCGGCGAGCTTCGCGTCGGTGCCCGGGCTGGGGAGGGCCAGCTCGCGTACGTGGAAGTCGAGGTCGAAGTCGGGGTCCTCGATCCAGTAGGGATAGTCGAGCGCGAACGGCACCGGGGTCAAGCGCCATCGCAGCGGCGGAAGCAGCGAGAGGCGCTCCGACATCAGTTGCGAGATGTCGTCGATCTCGAGCTTGCCGCCCTGCCGTTCGGAATCGTCGAGGATCGCGAGGCCGCCGACGTGACCGCTCTGGCGCGGCGTCTCGAGCGCGAGGAACTGCGCGTCGAGGCTCGTCAGCTGCCGCATGTTCCTAGTGTCACACAGTCGGGTCCGACCTCCGAAACCGAGCTGCATCCGGCCAGGCCCATCGTCAGGTCGAAGTCGGCGGTGAAGTTGCTCAGGACCTCGCGGACTCCGGCCTCACCGGCGACGGCGAGCCCCCAAAGGTAGGGGCGGCCGATGCAGACGGCCGTCGCGCCGAGCGCCACCGCCTTGAACATGTCGGCGCCCCCACGCACTCCGCTGTCGAGGAGCACGGGGACGCGGTCGTCGACCGCCTCGACGACCCCGGGCAGGGCCTCGATGGTCGGGATGGCGCCGTCGACCTGGCGGCCGCCGTGGTTGGAGACCAGGATCCCGTCCATCCCCGTGTCGACGGCCCGGCGTGCGTCGTCCGGGTGCAGGATGCCCTTCAGCACTATGGGCAGCTTGGTCCGCTCGCGAAGGAAGGGAAGGTCGTCCCACGTCAGGGAGGGGCGGGAGTAGATCTGGACGAAGCGCTCGACCGCCCGCCTGGCCTTCCCTGACCGCAGCGCCGGCCAGAAGCCACCCGGATAACGGCGGACGAGCTGGATCAGCGTCGAGAGGGCGGCGAGGTTGGGACGCGGCGCCGGCGCTCCCGGTCCGTCGGGCGCATCCCCGATCAGGCGCTGGAAGACGGGGTCGCTCACGTACTGGGCGATGCCCTTGCCGCGGAGGAAGGGCAGGTAGGCGGTCGCGAGGTCGCGCGAGCGCCAGCCGAGCATGGTCGTGTCCAGGGTCACGACGATCGCCTCGCAGCCGCACGCCTCCGCGCGACCGACCAGGCTCTCGACCAGCTCGTTGGACGTGCTCCAGTAGAGCTGGAACCAGCGGAGAGCGTCGCCCATCGCCGCCGCGCAGGTCTCCATCGGCACCGAGGCCTGGTTGGAGAAGATCATCGGCACGCCCTCGGCGGCGGCGGCGCGCGCCACCGCCTCGTCGGCCTCGCGATGCGCCATCTCGAGCACGCCGACCGGAGAGAGCATCAAGGGCGTCGCGATGCGCCGCCCGAAGAGCTCGACGCTCGTGTCCCGGCTGGAGACGTCGCGCAGCATCCGCGGCACGATCCGCCAGCGCTCGAACGACTCCGTGTTCGCGCGCTTCGTCGCCTCGTTCCCCGCTCCGGCCGCGACGTACGCGAAGGCGTGCGGGGACATCGAGCGCTCGGCCGCAGCCTCGAGCTTGTCCATCTCGATCGGCACGCGCGGGCGGCGCCCGGCGACGCCACGCAGATAGATCGCCGCTACGCGCTCGGGGCCGCTCACGGCCGCAGGTACTACCACGCCGGGCGCTAGGGCGCTGCGGCTGTGCTGGGGGGAACGGTTACGACGGCGCCCGCGCCCTCTCCGATCATGTGCGTGGCGTGGGCGGGGCTCAGCCACACGCGGACGGGGCGTGGGGACTCGTAGCGGGACACCCACATGCCGTTCCGGGCCGACCGCTCGCCGACAAGCCTGAACGGCACCTGCGGCGCGTCGTGCGTCGGCGCGCTCGAGTAGAGCTCGATCTCACGAACCCACACCGGCCGTCCCGTGCCCTCTGCTCGCTGCGCGCCGAGGTAGTACGAGAGCGGAGGCTCGGCGGTGCGCGGAACGACCACCATCCGCTTGACACGGGACATGCCGATCGCCCCTGCCTGGCCCTGGTAGTGCGGCCGTTGCATGGCGGAGGTCGAACCCGACACGATGAGCAGGCCGGCGAAGACGGCGCAGATCGCGGCGGTCGCGACGGTCCCCGCAATCCGGGGCCGGAGCGCTCCGAAGACGATTCCAGCGCCGACCAGGAGCAGCACAAGCGCCCCGATCAGGTTGCGTGCGTCCAGGAAGTCGGCGCCCGCCAGGGCGACCGCGATCGGGAGGCAGAAGGAGGCGCCGGCGAGCGCGAACGCGACGAGGGCTCCCCGCTGGTGGTGGCGTTCACCGCGTCGCGCGAGCGCCGCGAAGCCGGCCAGCAGGATCGCTGCCGCGAACATGGCCGCGGCGATCTGAAGGTGGGAGATCCACGCCTGGATGGATGGGATCTCGGGCTTCACGGTGCTGGCGAAATGAACGGGCGTCTGCCAGACGCGCGTCAGGATCGAGGTCTCCTTGAACCACTCCGTTGCGTTCGAGCCCTGCTGCGTGACCGCGAGGGGGAGGAGGGCGCCTCCTGCGACGCCCACGGCGGCGATCGCCGCGAACGGGCGACGGCGCGGCCGCACCGCCCAAAAGAGCCAGGCGGCTTCGGGGACGACCGCGAACACCGCGAAGTAGTGGGTGAAGATGGCCAGGATCGAGACGAGCGCCCAGACTGCGAGCCTCCCTCGGGTGGGCTTGCTGAGCGCCCGGGCGAAGACGTACAGGCCCAGCGCGACGAACAGCACCAGGAGCGCGTACGCGCGCGCCTCCTGCGAGTACCAGACGAGGAAGGGGTTGAGCGCGACCAATGCCGCCGTCATCACGCCGGCCCGCCGCGACGACAGTTCCCTCGCTGCCAGGAACGCGACCGGAACGGTGAGGGTTCCGAACACCGCCGACAGGAAGCGGAGGTTGGCCGGGTCCGTTCCGAAGCCGAGGGCCTGGGTCCAGAGCCATTCGAGCATGTAGTAGAGGGGCGGCGTCCGCTCGAGCTGCGCGACCGCGGCGATGGTTGCTCCGATCGACGGATGGAGCACGCCGGCCGCGGTCACTGCCTCGTCGTGATCGAGGCCCTGCACGCCGAGCGTCGCGAATCGCACGCCCGCTGCGACTGCGGTGATCATCACGAGCGCAACGACATCCGCGCGCTCGGTGAGCAGATGGCGGAGCCGCCCGAGCTCGATTGCGGGCGCCAGCTCGGTCGCGCTGGTGGCTTCGGCGTCCGCGCCGTGAAGGGATTCCATTGGGTCAGGCCTTTCCCGCAACGCGAATCTAAGACCGGCTATCTCAACCGGAACTAAGCGGCGGCGCGCTCGGCGTCGTGGCGCTGACGGCGTGCCCGTTGGCTGATGAGGCCGCCCCAGTCGGCGTCGCCGATCCTTGCCGGATCGGTCGCCGAGATGAACTCGCCAAGGGCGGCCGCGAGCCCTTCCGGATCCTCCAGGTGCGGGAAGTGGGCGGCCCGGGGGAGGCTGACGAAGTGACTGCCGGGGATCGTGCGGTGCGCCGCGAGGCCGTGCTCCATCGGGATCGTGTGGTCACGATCGCCCCAGACGATGAGTGTGGGAAATCCGCTGAGCAGGTACAGGCGGTCGCGGGCGCTCACCCGCTGCCCGTGCACGTCGATCACCGATCGGAGGGTCTGGATGAACGCCTTGCGCGCCCCCGCGCGCTCGAGCGGGCGCAGAGCGCGAGCGATCGCCTGCAGGTAGACGCCCTTGCCGGAGCCCCGCGCGCGCAGACGCTCGCCGGACTGCGAGAGGGCGTCGAGGACCCGCGGATGCGCCGCGGCCCGCAGGAGTATCGACGCGCCCGGCAGCGCCGCGCCGCGGAGCAGCGGGCTGACCTCGCGGCCGAGGCCGCCGCTCGACACCAGAACCAGGCGCTCCGTGCGCTGTGGGAACTGGTAGAAGAACTGCATCGCGACGCCCCCGCCGAGCGAGTGGCCGACGATCGTCGCGTGGTCGACCCCGATGACGGCGAGCAGGTCGCGGATGCTCGCGGCGTGCGCGCCCAGCGAGTAATCCCCGCGCGGGGTCGCGGAGTCGCCGTGCCCGATGAGGTCGGGTGCGATGACGGTGTAGCGGTCCGCGAGCCGGAGAGCCACCTCCTCCCAATGGCGGGACGAGTTCACCATGCCGTGGATGAGCACCACGGGCGGGCCGCTGCCGGCTATCCGGTAGATGACCCGGTGGCCGTGCAGCTCCACCTGCCAGGCGTCGAAGGCGGTGGCCATTCCGGCAACCTATCGCCGCCGTGAGCGGCGGCGCCGGTCGCCGGCTCCGAGATGTTGGGCTTTTGGACCAACCGCGGTACCTTTGAACCCGTGGAGGCAGACGCCGCCCTGGCGGGCGTGTTCGAGCCGGTCCGGCCCGCGACGACGTTCGAGGAGACGGTCGAGCGCCTCGGAACCGCGATTCGCCTCGGTCTCCTGCCGCCCGGCTCCCGCCTTCCCTCCGAGCGCGATCTCGCCGACCAGCTCCGGATCTCGCGATCGACGCTTCGCAAGGCCCTGACCACTCTGGTGCAGAGCGGGCACCTCGTCTCGGCGCGGGGGCGCACCGGCGGCACCTTCGTGGCCGAACGCCCGCCGCTGGCCGAGTCCGAGGCCAAGCCGCTCTCCGACGACGCCTGGGCGGTACTGGACTACCGCGTTGCGGTGGAGACCGGCGCCACCATCCTCGCCGCGGAGCGGGGCGAGGGGGAGCAATTCGAGCGGCTCAGCGGCCTGGTCGAGCAGATGGCGAAGGTGACCGACTTCGAGCACTATCGCCGCGCCGACATCCGCTTCCACATCGGGATCGCCGAGGCCGCACGCTCACCCCGGCTGGTCCGCGCGATGACCGAGGTTCAGGGGCAGATGAGCGATCTGATCGCACTCATCCCGCATCCTGAGCAGGTACTCCAGCACTCGAACGCACAGCACAAGCGCCTCATGACGCTTCTGCGCCGCGGTCAGGCGAGCGCGGCGGTCAGCGTCATGCGCGAGCACATCGAGGGCACCGAGCACATCCTCGCCGGCCTTATCTAAACGGCCTGGGGGCGGGGAGACGGCGAGCGGGCAGGCCGCCCGTTGGCGCGTGCCGCCGAGACGACCCGCGTGTCGTCCTGCGCCGGGCGCAGGATCACTACCTCGGCCGGCGCCTGTTCCAGGAGCCAGACGAGGTCGTCGCCCGAGAACCCGTTGCGGGGCAGCGCCGTGGCGGGAACGACGACGCGGTCGAACTCCTCCTCGTCGAGCAATCGCAGGAGGGCGTGCTTGTACGAGCGGCCACGCTCGATCCGCGAGTCGACCGGGATTCCCTGAGCGGTGGCCCGCTGTTCGATCGCCTCGAGCAGGGGCATCGACTTCGATGCCTGCTTGGGCATCGCCGCGTCGAGCGGCATGTGCATCGGGACGACGGCCAGGTACGCCGGCATGAGCACGGCGTCCTCGGCCTTCGCCAGGCGAAGCGCGGCGTCCAGCGCCCTGCGCGAGATCGACTGGCCGGTGAACGGGAGCAGGATCTGATGTGTTCGAGTGGGGGAGGCGCCGGTGAGGTGGCCGCGAGCAAACAGGAAGCCGGCCACCCCGGCGACCACCAGGCCGATCGCGATCAGAATCGCCGAAGAGATCCGCACCGTCCATCAGATCCGGTCGATCAGATCGATCGCCCAGAGCAGGAGGACGAAGCTGACGACGGCGATCGCGATCGCCGCCACGTCGGCCACCGGCGTGCCACCGCCACTGAAGACGCTCGCGAGCACGCCCATCAGTCGGGCTCTCCGAATCGAAGCGCCCAGTACGCACGTGAGAGGGCGGTGGCGAGCTCCTCGTGGGAGGACGGCTCGTAGAGCGGACTCCGCGCGTCGATCAGCAGGAGACGGGCCAGGGCGACGCCGCGGGGGTGACACTCATCGTCCGTGCGGAGCTCCGCGATCAGGCTCTGCAGTTCCGGCCCCGTGGCGAGGATTGCCCAACTCTCCAGGGGGACCTTCGCACTGAGGCCGTGCGGCCGCCCGGCGTCGCGCCAGGCGTTCTCGAGCCCATCGGCGATGCGTGCCCTGAAGCGCGGCATCCGGAGCCGGTGTGCATGAAGTGCCAGCGCTTGGTCGCGCTCGGGGTCGGCGCCGGCGGCGAGCTCCTCGTCGAGGTGACGGCCGCGTAGTCGCTCGCGCGCCCTGGATGCGAGACTCGGACGCTCCGCTAGGCGCTGAGGAAGCGGGGTGGTGGTGGCGGTTGCCGGCACACCACCAGGATTCCGGCGGGACGTCCAGACGAAATCAAGGTTTCGGGCCCCGCCATCAAGATCTCGTAAAGGTCAGTCGAGGAACCGGTACCCGATGCCCGCTTCCGTACGGATGTGCCTGCGTGCGCCGTCCGGCTCGATCTTCCGGCGCAGGTTCGCCATGTGGCTGCGAAGGGTGGCCACGTCATCCGCATACCCGGGGCCCCAGACCTGGGTCAGGAGCGCCCCGTGGGTCATCAGGCGGCCGCGATTGGCCATCAGGGTCCTGAGCAGGTCAAATTCGGTCGGCGTGAGGTGGACCTCGGCGCCGTCGCGGCGCACCGCGTGCGATCCGGCGTCCAACTCGAGCCCGTCGGCGCGGAGCGTGGGCTCGCTCGCCTCGGGCGCGACCCGCCTGAGGCTCGCTTCCAGTCGGGCGATCAGCTCGCGCGGCCCGAAGGGCTTGGTGACGTAGTCGTCGGCGCCCGCGTCGAGAGCCCTCACCTTCTCCTTCTCCTCGCCGACGGCGGAGAGCACCAGGATCGGCATTTTGCTCCAGCTTCGGAGCTCGGCGCACACGTCGACCCCGTCTCCGTCCGGCAGGACCAGGTCGATGATTGCGGCGTCGGGATTCTCGACGGCGGCGGTGTCCAGGGCCTCCTTCGCGGTCGCGGTGGCGAGCGGCTCGAACCCGCTGTCGCGGAGGATCACCTTCAGCGCCCTGATGATCTGGAGCTCGTCATCGCAGACGAGCACCCGGCCGCGCGCGTTCACACCCGGGGTCCCTCCACGGTCTCCGCCGGCTGAGCGGCTGACTCGAGGGGCAGCTCGATCACGAACGTCGTCCCCTGGCCGGGGAGCGACTCGGCGCTGAGGCGGCCGCCATTCGCCTCGACGAACCCACGGGCAATCGACAGGCCGAGGCCGGCGCCGGAGTGCGAGGCATCCCGGTCGCCTCGGTAGAAGGGCTCGAAGATCCGGTCGATCTCGGCGTGGGAGATGCCGGGTCCGCGGTCCACGATCCGGATCATCAGCCGATGGCCGATCAGTCCAGCGCGGACCTTCACCGGCTGCCCGCCCGAGTAGCGGCGAGCGTTCTCCATCAGGTTGACCAGCGCGCGCTCGAGCTGTGCCGCATCCGTGTCGATGAGAGGGACCCGCTCGTCGACGGAGACGACGATGTCCACGTCCCCCTGGCTCACCTCGTCGGCCGCTGAGCGCAGGAGCTCGTCGATGGACGTCAGCGATCGCTCCGGCTGCGCCATCCCGGCCTCCAGGCGGGAGAGGTCGAGCAGCTGGTCCACCAGGCGCGAGAGCCTGCTCGCCTGCTGGCCGATGCTCTGTGCGAGCTCGGTGCGCTCTCCCCCGCTCAGGCTCGGCGAGTCGAGCGCGGTGCTCGCCGTGAGGATCGTCGTCAGCGGCGTTCTGAGGTCGTGCGAGACGGCCCGGAGCAGAGCGGTCTTGACCGAGTCGGACTGGCGCAGCGCGGCCGTCTCGACCACCTCGGCCTGCAATGCGTCTCGGTCGAGTGCGGCAGTGAGCAGGGCCTCGAGAGCGGGCACTATGCGCTCGCGAAGGCGGCCAAGCGCGTCCGGGTCGATGGCCGAGGGCACCAGCAGCGTTGCCCCCCTGCCACCGCCGACCGCGAGCGGCACGGCGATGTGGCGCAGGTCGCCCTCGACGTCTCGCAGCTGGATGGTCATGGAGGGGAGGCCGAGCGCCCGAGCCAGGCGGTGCGTGGTTGAACCGAGGGCCTCGTGGAGGTCCGGCCCCCCGAGGAGGACGCGCGCGAGGTCGGCTGCCAGGTCCGCCTCCTCTCGCCGCCGTTCCGCCTCCTCCGCCCGGGCGCGGGCGAGATTGGCGACTGAGGAGGCGATCATCGCGGCCGCTAGGAACAGGCCGAGAGCCACGTAGTTCTGCGGGTCTGCGATCGTGAACTGGCCCGTGGGCGGGATGTGGAAGAAGTTGAAGGCCAGCGCGCTGGCGACCGCCGTGAAGAGTCCCAGGCCGAGCCCCCAATAGGTCGAGATCAGGAGCACGGCCAGCATGTAGACCACCCCGTTCGAGACCGCGGGCGTGATCTCGCGAAGGGGATAGATGACGGCCGTGGTAGCGGCGACGGCCAGGACGCTGACCGCGAGTCCCGCGGCGGTGGACCGGGGACGGGTCCGGAGGAGGAGCGTTCCCCGCTCGGTGAGCTCAGACGAACCGGTGGTGTCCGTCATGGCGATGACGTTACTGCCCGTGCTGGCCGGCTTGCGCGAGCCGCACGGTCACGTCGCCGGTCTGTCGGTCGACCGCGGCTGCCCACTCCGCCGGGACGAAGCTCGAGCGCCCCGGCCCAAGTCTCCGCAGGCGACCGGTCCACAGCGTCCTCCCGCCCTGCGCGATCTCGATCCGCCGGGACACGAAGCTCTTGCCGGAGCGCAGCAGGAAGCGCTCCCGCGGGGGGTCCCCGTCGGAGCCCGGGGCGATGACATTCGGTGCAATCCAGCCGAGTGGCGGCTCGCAGCGGATCGGGACGCGGGCGGCGGGCCACCCCTTGCCATCGAGGTGGCGGGCGACGGCGGCGGCGACATGGCGGCCGTCGAGGGCGGCGACATCGGCCGTCTCGGCCCCGTGCAGGATGTTGCCGGCGGCGAAGACGCCCGGGCGCGTCGTGCGCAGACCCGGATCGACCGCGGGCCCCTTCGTCAGCGGATCGAGCTCAATGCCGGCCATTACCGCGAGCTCGTGATCGGGGATCCAGTCCGCGGTGAAGACGACCAGGTCGCATTCGACCTCGCGCGTCGCGCCGGTGTCGAGGTCGGTCAGCTCGACCGCCTCCACGCGCCGCCGACCACGAATCGCGCTCACGGAGGTGCGGGTGTGCAGCGGCGCTCGGAAGCGGAGCGCCGCGCCGGCCCTGAAAGCCGCAAGGGTCTGGTGCCGGGGGTATTCGGTCGTCATGGCAACCGCCCGGGCGCCGCCGTGAGAGAGCGTCAGCAGCGCGGAGAAGCTGACGTGCTCGGCGCCAACCACCACGGCTCGGCGCCCGACCCGCTCGTGGCGGAGGTAGACCAGCTGCTGGAGCATGCTCGTCGTCATCACGCCCTGCGGACGCGAGCCCGGAATGAGCCGTGCCGAACGCGGCCGCTCCCTGCAACCGGTCGCCAGGATTACCGCCCGCGCGTCGAGCAGCGAGCGGCCGCCCGGCTCGGTCAGCTCGAGCGCCCCGTCGTCGGCCCAGCCGGTCACCTGGGCCTCAGTCCGAAGATCGGCGCCGGCCCGCTCCGCGTCGTCTGCGAGGCGGGCCGCGTAGCGCGGGCCCGACATGGCCCGGTGCAGGTCGCGGATCCCAAAGCCCTGATGCTTGGCGTGGCGTGGGATGCCGCCCGGCTCGGCCTCGCGGTCCAGCACCAGGACCCGCGCTGCGCCCGCCCGGCGGATCTGGGCGGCCGCAGCCAGCCCGGCTGGCCCGCCGCCGACGACGGCGACGTCCGCCGCCTCGCGCGAGATGCCGTTCCGCTCGCTCATTCCGGCCGCTCCATGATCTCCGCGACGTCCCGCTCGCTGAGCTCGGCCAGCAGCCCCGCGACGCGCGCGCCGCAGAAGAAGCCCTGGCAGCGACCCATGAGGACCCGGGTCCGGCGGCGCAGCCCGTCGAGGTCCGTCGGCGGGATCGGGCTGACGGCGGCGTCGCGAATCTCGCCCCGCGTGACCCGCTCGCAGAAGCAGACGACCCGCCCGTAGTCGGGGTCCTCGGCGATGCGGTCGGGGAGGGAGTAGGGCCGCGGCCCGGCCTCGCCGATGTTCGGCATGCGGAGCTCGGGAAGGCCCTCGCTCCTCTCGCGGAGCGCCAGCCCCGCGCGGTCCAGCTCGTCCCGGACGTGCTCGGCGATCGCCATCGAGCCGGTGAGCCCCGTCGACCTGATTCCTCCGGCCCACGCGTAGCGGTGGCCGCCGTCGACGCCCAACTGGTAGTCGGAGTGCTCGGTCGCGGCCCGGAGGCCCACGTACACCGCCGTGACCTCCTGCTCGGCCAGGTCCGGGATGAGGCGGTCGCCGAGCGAGCGCAGGTAGGCGAGCCCCTCGGCCGTCGAGCTCGTGTCGTCCTTGCGCTCGATGTCGACCGCGGTCGGCCCGAGCATCACGTTGCCGAACACCGTTGGCGCCACGAGGACCCCCTTCGTGGTCTCCGTCGGCACCGGGAGCAGTATGTGGTTGATCAGCGGACGGCCAAGCTTGTCGAAGACGATCAGCTCGCCGCGCCTGGGCGTGACCGTGAACCCGTCGTGGCCCGCCATCCGGTGGACCTCGTCCGAACGCAGCCCGGCGGCATTGACGACCCAGTCCGCGGTAAGCGTTCCCCGCGGCGTCTCCAGCAGCCAGCCCCGTTCGTCCAGCCGCTCGAGTCCCAGCACCGGCTCGGCCCGCCGCAGGTCGACACCGGCCAGCACGGCCTGCGTCGCGAACGCGAGCGGCGGGGTGAACGGGCAGACGATGTGCTCGTCCGGCACCTCGAGCGCGCCGACCGCTCCGGGGCCGAGGCGCGGCTCGCGCTCATACAACTCGTCGACGCCGACCTCCCGGACTTTCTCGTAGCCGCAGCGCTCCGCGTTCTCGGTGATCGCGCCGAACCGACCGTGCTGCTCCGCGTCCCATGCGACGAGCAGCGCACCCGTGCGCTCGAGCGGGATGCCGACCTCATCGGCATAGGCGAGCAGCAGGTCGTGGCCACGGGCGACCAGCCGGGCTTCCAGCGAGCCGGGCTTCGCGTCGAAGCCTGTGTGGAGGATCGCCGTGTTGGCCTTACTGGTGCCGGCCCCGACGTCCGCGCCGGCCTCGATCAGGGCGACTCGCAGGTCGAAGCGCGCCAGTTCCCGTGCGATCGCCGATCCGACGTCGCCGGCGCCGACGATGGCGACGTCGTACGAGTCAGTGCGGCTAGAGGGTGATCGCGCGCTCAACGAACTCGCGCCACTCCGCGTGCGAGCGCTCGCGCCACTCATCGTCGCGGGAGGGCTCGACCCGCTCCCCGATGGGAACCCGGTCCGCGATCTCCGCGGTGGAATCCCAGATTCCGGCCCCGACTGCGGCCAGGGCCGCCGCGCCGGCCACCGTCGCGTCGACCGCGCCGCGCTGGACGGACACGCCGGTGGTGTCGGCCTGCAGCTGGAGCAGCGTGGGGTCGCGGGTCAGCCCGCCGTCCACCCGTAGCACGTCGACCGGCACGCTTCGGCGCGCTGCCTCGACCACGTCGGCAACCCGCCACGCGATTCCCTCGAGGGCGGCACGCGCGATGTGGGACGGACGGACCCCGGCCGTCAGACCGGCGATGACGGCGCGGGCCTCTGACGCCCACCATGGAGCGCCGACGCCCGCGAGGGCGGGCAGCAGGCGCACGCCGCCGGCGTCCTCAACCTCCGCAGCCGCGGCCGCCAGCGCCGGCGGATCGGCGGCCAGGCCGAGGTCGCGACTGAGCCATTCGAGCAGGGCGCCGGCCGTGAACACGCCCCCGTCGATCGCCCACTCCACCTTGCCGTTGACCCGCCAGGCGACGGTGGGGAGGAGGCCGCCCTCGGGCTCCGGCCGCACGTCGCCGGCGTGGGCGAGGACGAACACGCCGGTGCCGTAGGTCGCCTTGACCCGTCCCGGCACGACGCACCCGGCGCCCGCGAGCGCGGCCTGCTGATCGACCATCCGCGCTCGAAGCGGCAGGTCGACCGGCCATGAGGGGTGGCTCAGTGTCCCGAGGTCGCCGGCGGTGTCCATAATCCGCGGCAGCGCGTCGCGGGGCACCCCGTAGACGTTGAGGAGGGTGTCGTCCCACTCGGGCGCACCGAGCTGGGTCCGCGACGCGGTCGACGGATCGGTGGCGAACCCGGCGCCCAGGCGATCGCAGAGGAACGAGTCGACGGTCCCGAGTCGCGCGGTCCCGGCATCCACGGCCTTGGCCACGTCCTCATCGTGCTCGAGCAGCCAGGCCAGCTTCCCGGCCGAGAAGTACGGGTCGAGCGGCATCCCGCTGGCCTTCAGGATCAGCTCGGCCTTCCCATCCGCCTCGATCCGGTCCAGGATCTCCTGCGATCGCTTGTCCTGCCAGGTGACGACCGGGGTGAGCGCCTTGCCGGTCTCGGCGTCCCAGGCGAGGACGGACTCGCCCTGGTGGTCGAGGCCGCAGGCCGTGATGTCCAGCTCGTCCTCGAGGAGCTCGCCGACGGCCCCGACCACCGCGTCCACGATCACCTCCGGGTCCTGCTCCACCCAGCCGGGCTTTGGGTGGATCAGCGGCTTCTCGCGGCGCGCCTCCTTGACCGGCTTCAGATCGCCGTCGAAGACGACCGCCTTGACGGCCGACGTGCCCTCGTCGATGCCAAGCAGGAGGCTCACCGCCCGACCCTATCCGGCTGCAATTCCGCATCCTCCGGAAAAAGGGGTTGACAGCGGTCGGTGGACGGGCGTAGGGTCCGCTCATCCATAGGTCGGATGATCACACCAATTGGATGGGGGCGCAGGAAGGCGCCCGGGGTAATTCGATACTGGGAGGTTGTTCGTGGCCGACGAGGTGACGCGCGCACCGCAGACCGCTGGATCGACCGAGGGGCTGAGCGCCGACGAGCAGCGCCTCCACGAGATGGGCTACAAGCAGGAGCTCTCTCGGGCTTGGAGCGGGTTCACCAACTTCGCGATCTCGTTCACGATCATCTCGGTCCTCGCCGGGTGCTTCACCGCGTTCGCGTTCGCGTGGCAGAACGGCGGCCCGATCGCGGTCTCGATCGGCTGGCCGGTCCTGTGCTTCTTCGTGCTCATGGTCGGCTTCTCGATGGCCGAATTGACCTCCAGGTATCCGACCGCGGGCGGGCCCTACTGGTGGGCCCATGACCTCGGCGGCAAGGGCTGGAGCTGGATGACCGGCTGGTTCAACATCGTCGGCCTGATCGGGATCGTCGCCTCGGTGGCCTATGGAGCGGCCATCTTCCTGAACACGCTGCTCGCCCTCTACGGAGTGAACATCTTCGGGATCAACTTCGCCGACGACGTGCACATCCTCTCGGAGACGTTCCTGCTGTTCATCCTCATCCTGGCGCTCTACACGCTGGTCAACATCTTCGCCGACCAGTTCCTGGCGCTGATGAACAACATCTCCGTGGGCTGGCACCTGCTCGGCGTGGCAATCATCATCGGCCTCCTGATCTTCGTGCCCGACCAGCACCAGAGCGCCAGCTTCGTCTTCGGGGAGCGGATCAACCACAACGGCATCGGGACCGACGGCACGAGCGGCTTCGCGTTCTGGTTCCTGGTGCTGCCGGTGGGCTTCCTTCTGACCATGTACACGGAGACCGGGTACGACGCCTCGGCTCACACCGCGGAGGAGACCAAGGGGGCCGCCAAGGCCGCCGCGCAGGGGGTCTGGCGGTCGATTTTCTTCTCGGCGCTGATCGGGTGGGTGCTGCTGCTCGCCTTCCTCTTCGCGGCCGTTCACGTGGGCGCCGTCAACAACAGCGCCGGCTTCGTCGGCGCGATCTTCACGAGCGCCCTCGATTCCTGGGCGGCGAAGCTGGTGATCCTGATCGCCACCGTGGGTCAGCTCTTCTGCGGGGCGGCCGGACTTACGAGCGCTTCGCGGACCTGGTATGCGTTCTCGCGCGATCGCGGCATGCCCGGCTGGGCGATCTTCCGCCGGGTCAACCGCGACCGGGTCCCGTTCAACGCGGTGATCGCGGTCTCGATCGCATCGCTGATCATCGCCATCCCCGCGCTGTTCGGGAAGAACAACATCCCGTTCGCGTTCTTCGCGCTCACCGGAATCTGCACCGTGGGCCTCTACATCGCCTACATCATTCCGGTCTACCTGCGGCTGCGGAAGGGCGACGACTTCGAGGTCGGGCCGTGGAACCTCGGACGTCGGTACAAGCTCGTCAACATCCTGGCGATCATCTTCGTGATTGCGGTCGTGTATTCGCTGGACCTTCCGTACGCTCCAGGGGGTCTGCCCTGGAACGACGCGTTCGACGTCAGTCTCGTCAACTACACACCGCTCGCGATCCTGCTGCCGCTCATCTTCGGGGTCTGGTACCTGGTCTCGGCGAAGAACCGGTACCAGGGGCCGGTGCGAACGCTTGAGGAGGACGAGGTCACCGCGGATTGAGCGCGGTTCGGAGGAGGCTGGCGATGGTGGGTGACGAATGAGCGCCGAGCGGCCCGGCGGACCGGGTGGCAAGAGGGGCATGCTGGCCCTCGACGAGCTGAAGGCCGAGGCCGAGTCGGGGGCGATCGACACGGTCGTCACAGCGTTCACCGACATGCAGGGGCGCCTGTTCGGAAAGCGCATCCAGATCGAGTACTTCCTCGACGAGGTGGTCGGCAACGGGATCGAGGGCTGCGACTACCTGTTGGCGCTCGACATGGAGATGGAGCCGGTGCCCGGCTACGAGATGGCGAATTGGGAGAAGGGCTACGGCGACTTCGAGATCAAGCCGGACCTGGCCACGCTGCGGCGCATTCCGTGGCTCGACCGGACGGCGCTCGTCCTGTGCGACGTCGTCAACGAGGACCACTCGCCGGTCGTCGCCTCGCCGCGCCAGGTGCTGATCGCCGTCTACGACCGCGCCCGTGAGATGGGCTACTCGCCCATGAGCGCCTCCGAGCTCGAGTTCTACCTCTACAAGGAGAGCTACGCCGAGGCGCACGCCAAGGAGTACCGCGACCTCACGCCGACGATCCCGTACATCCTCGACTACCACATCCTCGCGACCACGATGGACGAGGAGTACGTCGGGGCGATCCGCCGCGGCATGCACGCCGCGGGCGTCCCGATCGAGTTCTCAAAGGGGGAGGCCTGGTACGGCCAGCACGAGATCAACTTCCGCTACGCGGACGCGGTGACCTCGGCGGACCGGCACACCATCTACAAGAACGGCGTCAAGGAGATCGCCTTCCTGTCGGGGATCTCGGCGACATTCATGGCGAAGCCGTCCGAGAAGGACATCGGGAGCTCGTGCCACATCCACCAGAGCCTGGTGGGCGATGACGGCAAGAGCGCCTTCGTCGACGGCGACGGCAACGAGACCGACACGTTCATGCACTTCCTCGGCGGGATGCGGGCGCACGTCCGCGAACTGGCGTTGTTCATCGCCCCGTCGATCAACTCCTACAAGCGCTACGCCGCGGAGAGCTGGGCGCCGACTTCGGTCTCCTGGGGCCGCGACAACCGCACCTGCGGCTTCCGCGTCGTCGGCCATGGGCAGTCCCGGCGGGTCGAGTGCCGGATCCCCGGCGCCGACGTCAACCCCTACCTCGGCATCGCGGCGCTGCTTGCCGCCGGGCTGGACGGGATCGAGAATCAGACCGATCCCGGGCCCGAGCTCAAAGGAAACGCGTATGAGGCCGCCGAGGCCGAGCCGTTCCCCTCAACCCTTCACGAGGCGCTCGAGCTCTGGGAGGGAAGTGACTTCGCCAAGCGCGCCTTCGGCGAGTCGGTGCAGAAGCACTACCTCAACTACGGCCGGTACGAGCAGAAGGAGTTCGACCAGGTCGTCACCGACTACGAGCGCAGGCGCATGTTCGAGCGCGGCTAGCGCTCTCCACCCGTGAGCGCCTGCGCGATCGGGATCTGCGCCGCGGTCGAGCGGGTGCGGCGCGACCCGTGGGACGAGGTCGTGACCATGGTCCAGCGGACATACCCGGCGGCCGTCCAGCGCGCCGGCGCCCTAGCGCTGGTGCTGCCTCCGGACGAAGCCGTCGTCCAGTCCCCGGACCTGCTGCTCGACCGGATCGACGGCCTCCTGCTGGCGGGCGGCGCCGACGTCGATCCCGCTAGCTACGGAGCAGTTCCTCACCCGGAGACGGGGCTCGTGTGGCCGGAGCGCGACCGCTTCGAGATCGCCCTGGCAGTGCGGGCGATCGAGCGGGGCGTCCCCGTCCTGGGCGCGTGCCGCGGCATGCAGATACTGAACGTGGCGCTGGGGGGGACGCTCCAGCAGCATCTTCCCGATGTCGTCGGGACGGATCAGCACCGCCATACGCCGGGGCTGTTCGGCGACCACTACGTGACGCTCGAGCCGGGTTCGCTCGCCGCCAGGGCAACCGGCGGCGAGTGCGCACTCGTGAAGTCGCACCACCATCAGGGGATTGCGGAGCTCGGCGAGGGGCTGGTCGCCACGGGCACCTCGCCGGACGATCAGCTAATCGAGGCCGTCGAGCTCCCCGGCGACCGCTACGTGCTCGGCGTGCTGTGGCATCCGGAGGAGGACGAGGGGAACCGGGTAATAGCCTCGCTGGCGGACGCCGCGAGAGCCAAGGTGGGAGCAGCGTGAGCACGCAGCAGGCGGAGATCTCGGTGGTGGAGCCGGCGACGGAGGAGGTCATGGCGACGCTCCCGCGCGCGGGTGCCGAGGAGACCGACGCGGCGGTTGCGCGGGCGAAGCGCGCCTTTCCCGGCTGGCGCTCCCTTGCCCCCGCCGATCGGTCGTCGCTCCTCCACCGCCTGGCCGACACCCTCGAGGAGCGTGTCGAGGACCTCGCGACTCTGGAGGCCCGCAACGCCGGCAAGCCGATTGCCGACGCGCGCGGCGAGATGGGGATGGTGGCCGAGACCTTCCGCTACTACGCGGGAGCGCCGGAGCGCTTGCTCGGGAAGACGATCCCGGTCGCAGGCGGCGTGGACATGACGTTCCGCGAGCCGCTCGGCGTGATCGGCCTGATCGTCCCGTGGAACTTTCCCCTGCTGATCGCCTCGTGGAAGGTGGCGCCGGCGCTCGCGGCCGGTAACACGATCGTCTTGAAGCCGGCAGAGCTCACGCCGCTGACAGCCGTGGAGCTGGAGCGGATCGCCCTCCAGGCCGGGCTGCCGGAGGGCGTCATCAACGTGGTGGCCGGCCCGGGGAGCGTCGCCGGCAGGCGCCTCGTGGAGCACCCGGACGTGGCAAAGATCGCGTTCACCGGCTCGACGGAGGTCGGGCGCGGCATCGCGGAGGGCGCCGCCGCGACGATCAAGCGGGTGACACTCGAGCTCGGCGGCAAGTCCGCCAACGTGGTGTTCGCCGACGCGGACCTCGAGCGGGCGGCGGAGGCGGCTCCGCTGTCGGTCTTCGGCAACGCCGGCCAGGACTGCTGCGCACGGTCGCGGATCCTCGTCGAGCGTTCGGCGGTCGATCGTTTCCTGGAGCTCCTGGAGCGGCCGGTCACCTCGCTGCGGGTCGGCGACCCGCTCGACGAGGCCACGCAGATGGGGCCGCTGATTTCGGCCGGGCAGCGGGAGACGGTCGGCTCGTTCGTCCCCGAAGACGCGCCCGTCGCCATCCGTGGCGGCGTGCCCGACGGCCCCGGCTACTGGTTCCCGCCCACGGTCCTGGCGCCCGTCTCGAACTCCGATCGCGCGGCCACGGAGGAGATCTTCGGGCCAGTGGCTTGCGTCATCCCGTTCGAGGGCGAGGCCGAGGCGATCGAAATCGCCAACGACACGATCTACGGCCTCTCCGGCTCGATCTGGACGCGCGACGGGGCGAAGGCGCTGCGCACCGCCAGGGCGATCGACTCCGGCGTTCTCTCAATCAACTCGAACACGTCCGTGCGCGTGTCCACGCCGTTTGGAGGCTTCAAGCAGTCGGGCGTCGGGCGCGAGCTCGGGCCCGACGCGCTCGAGCACTACACGGAGGTCAAGAACGTCTACTACGCCACGGAGGAAAGCTGATGGGGAGGCTCGACGGCAAGGTCTGCGTGATCACCGGAGCGGCGAGCGGGATCGGCGCCGAGAGCGCCCGGCTGTTTGGGGCTGAGGGCGCGAGCGTCGTCGGCGTCGACCTCGATGCGGGGGCGGAGGGCGACCTTGCGATCCAGGCCGACGTCACGGACTCCGACCAGGTCCGGGATATGTACGCCCGGGCGAAGGACGAGCTCGGCCGCGTCGACGTGCTGTTCAACAACGCGGGGATCAGCCCGCCCGACGACGCCTCGGTACTGGACACGTCGGTGGAGGCGTGGCAGCGGGTCCAGGACGTCAACCTCAAGAGCGTCTTCCTCTGCTGCAAGCACGGGATCCCGCATCTCCTGAACAACGACCCGCCCACCCGCGGCTCGGTGATCAACACGGCGTCCTTCGTCGCGACGATGGGCTCGGCGGTCTCGCAGGTCTCCTACACGGCCTCCAAGGGCGGCGTCCTGGCGCTCTCCCGCGAGCTCGGCGTGGAGTTCGCGCGCCGCGGCGTCCGCGTCAACGCGCTGTGCCCCGGCCCGGTCAGCACGCCACTGCTTCAGGAGCTGTTCGCGAAGGACCCGGAGAAGGCCGCGCGCCGGCTCGTGCACCTACCGATGGGCCGCTTCGCCGAGGTCGGGGAGATCGCACAGGCCGCGCTGTTTTTGGCCGCCGACGAGTCCTCGTACGTGACCGCGTCCACGTTCCTCGTGGACGGCGGGCTCGCCGGGGCCTACCTCACGCCCGAATAGCGTCGACCCACTGCTCGCACATGGTGCGTCCGACGTCGTTCCATGCGCCGATCGCCGCCTGCGTCTCAGCACGCAGCGCCTCCGGGTCGAGCCCGATCCGCACCGCGTCGGGGTCGCTGCGGTAGTCGCTGATCCAGTAGTCCACGTCCTCCATGCTCACCTCCGCGTGGAACTGGATGCCCCACGCGGGACCCTCGAGCCGGAAGGCCTGCAGGCAGACCGGGCTCCGGGCGAGCGCAATGGCTCCGGGCGGGAGCGGTGCCTCGTAGCTGTGCCACTGGAACGCCGAGAAGCGCGCCGGAAGCGCGCCGAGCAGCGGGTCGCCGGCGGCCTCGGGGGTCAGCTCGACATCGTGCCAGCCGATCTCCGGGGCGGATGCGCGTCGTGGCGCCGCGCCGGCCGCCTCGGCCACGAGCTGGCATCCGAGGCACATCCCGAGCAGCGGGACGCGGCGCTGGATCAGATCGGCCAGGATCGACTTCTCCTCCCTGAGCCACGGATGGTCCATCTCGTGGTCGGTGTGCATCGCCCCGCCGAACGTGAGCACCGCGTCGTAGGCCGAGGGGTGGGCGGGCGCCGGGGCTTCGGCGATCAGCCAGCGGTCGAGCTCGACGCCCTTCGCAGCCAGCGCCTCGGCGAACACGCCGGGTCCGGCATCGGGCTGATGAATGATGGCGAGGGCGCGCATCCCTACCCGGCCGGTGTGCTCCGCCGCACGTGGATCGCGTAGGCGGTGAGGATCAAGACCGCCCAGACGGCGCCGGCGTATAGCGCCACGCGCTGGCTCGCGTTGAAGGCGAGCAGCACAGTGACGAACGCCAGGAACGCGACCACGATCCAGTTGGTGACCGGCGAGCCCGGCATGCGGAAGGGACTCGCCGCGACCCTGCCCTCCGCGAGCCTGCGCCTGTAGACGAGGTGCGACACGACGATCACACCCCAGGTCCACATCGCCCCGGCGGTCGCGGTGCTCGTGATGTAGATGAAGGCCCGGTTGGGGACCACGTAGTTGATCGCGACGCCCAGCAGCATCACCGCTGCCGAGACCGTGATCGCATGCGTCGGGATCCTTCTGGAGCTCACCTGGTGCAGAGTCCTCGGAGCCTGCCCGACGCCGGACAGCGTGTAGAGCATCCGCCCGGTGCTGAAGATGCCGCTGTTGCAGGAGGAGAGGGCCGCGGTGAGGACGACGAAGTTCACGATTCCCGCGGCCGTCCCGATGCCGATCTTGCTGAAGACGGCGACGAACGGGCTTTCCGTGGGCGACAGCTGGTTCCACGGGACGAGCGACATGATCACGACCAGCGCGCCGATGTAGAAGAGCAGGATCCGAGCCACGACGCTGTTGACCGCCTTGGGCAGGGTGCGCTCGGGGTCACGGGCCTCGCCCGCGGTGACGCCGACGAACTCGACTCCGACGAACGCGAACACCACGATCTGGAGGGCGGTCAGCACGCCGCCGATGCCCTCCGGGAAGAAGCCGCCGTGAGTCCAGAGGTTGGAGAAGCTCGCGGTGTCGCCCAGCGCGCCGATCGAGAAGACGATCACCGCCAGGCCGACGAGGATCAGTCCGACGATCGTGACGATCTTGATCGCCGAGAACCAGAACTCGAACTCGCCGAACAGCTTGACGGCGATCAGGTTGGCGCCATAGAGGAAGAGCACCATCACCAGGGCCGTCACCCACTGGGGAAGCCCTGGGAACCAGTACTGCATGTAGATCCCCGCGGCGGTGATCTCCGCCATCGCGGTCACCACCCAGGTGAGCCAATAGGTCCAGCCGGTGATGAACCCGATCCGGGGACCGAGGAACTCGCCCGCGTAGCTCGCGAACGAGCCGGACACCGGCCGGTAGAGGGTCAGCTCACCGAGCGCACGCATGATCAGGAAGATCACGGCGCCCGCCACGGCGTAGCAGAGGATCAGCCCGGGGCCGGCGAAGTGGATCGCCTTCGCCGACCCGAGGAACAGCCCGACGCCGATCGCCCCGCCGATCGCGATCATCCGGATCTGGCGGCTGTTCAGGGTCCGCTTGAGCTCCTCGGGTGGCTGCTCCACTTCGGCCCTGTGTTCGGCTCCGCCCACCGGCCGGTGAGTCTCCCAATCCTGGCGGCGGCTAGGGTGCCGGGCAGATGGGAATCATCGGCTGGATCGTCCTCGGGCTCCTCGTCGGCGTGATCGCGCGCGCGATCGTGCCGGGCCGCAGCGAGCCGAGCGGCTGCTTCGGCACGCTCGCGATTGGGATCCTCGGCGCGCTGATCGGCGGCTTCATCGCGAGCGCGCTCAACATCGGCCACCTCGGCCACTTCTTCGACCTCGGGACGTGGCTGATCGCGATCGGCGGCGCCGTGATCCTGCTGCTCATCGTCCGTGCGATCGCCGGCCCGCAGCGCTACTGAATCGCCCCGGCCGCATCCCACACAACGGGCGACCGTGGTGTTACCTTGATGACAGCCCCTGTGGGCGAATGGAAACAATCATGAAGCGGCAGCTGAACGGGCACACCAGGCAGTTCCGCGGCATTCAAGGACAGAGCAACGCGGAGGACGTATGGCAACTGGCACAGTGAAGTGGTTCAACGAGGAGAAGCGGTTCGGATTCATCACTCCCGACGAGGGCGGGCAGGATCTGTTCGTCCACCAGACCGGGATTGCGGATGGCTCGCGGTCGCTGCCTGACGGGACCAAGGTCGAGTTCGAGGCCGAGGATGGGCCTAAGGGCCCCAAGGCGGTCGACGTCAAGACCGTCGCCTGAGGCCTCTGAACGTGTGAGCGCGCGGGGGCTCAGTCGCCTCCGCGCAGCTCCTCCTTGCCGAGATCCTCGAGGAGGTTGATCGCGCGCGGATCGCGATCGTCTTCGACCATGATGATCGTTCCCGGCCAGTACGGGCTATCGGCAGCGGTGCGCCCGATCAGTCCGGGCGAGTGGACCCAGCTGCCGGTGTTGTGGAGTCGGGTCCCGTCCTCGAGGCGCCATCCGACCTCCGCCCGGAGCGGGCCGCGGCGGTGGGTGTGCCCGAAGATCACGTGGTCAGCCTCGATCCCGAGCCGGCGCACCACCTCGCCCATCGCGGCCAGGCCCGCGCGGGTGATCGCACCCGGCGAGAGGTCGGACTTCACGGGCCCGAGTCCCAGCCGATTCGCGACCCCCACCGCTCCGGGCACCGCAACGGAGCCGAGCAGCCGCCCGCGTATACGAGCCGCGCGTCCGTAGCCCCCGCCGACCGCCTGCCACACGCGGGCTGACGGGTTCGCCCCGCCCAGCCGGTCCTTCGGGGAGCCGCCGCTCTGCGCGAGCGTGAACAGAAACGCGTACAGCGGCGCCTGGATGCGCTCGTAGTCGTCCGGTGACTCCGATCCTGGGTCGCCGTGGGCTGGGAGCTCGTCGTCGGACGGGTCCCGGGAGCCGGTGAGGACGCGCTCGACCGCGGCGACCGCGAGGCGCTCGAAGCTCGGGACGGTGAGGTGGCGGTCCAGGTAGTGGCCGTGGGTGGCGTAGACGTTCGGCCGGAGGAACACGCCGGGGTACGCGAGCTGGACCTCCGTCTTGCCCATGCCGCCGGTCAGCTCAGCCAGAGGGCCCGCGCCGATCGGGATGCGCTGCTCGAGGCCGAGAGGCGCGGCGCCGTCCAGGCGCCGCCGCTCGAGCCAGTCGTCCAGAAGATGGTGATCGTGGTTGCCGGGGACCATCACCACTCGGCCATCGCCGACCACGTTGCCGAGCTCGTCGAAGAACGGACGCGCGATCTCGAGCGCGGCCGCCAGCGGCATGTCGCGCAACTCGACGACATCGCCCAGCAGGACCACCTCGTCCGCGTCCTCGAGCGCGGCCCAGAGCTTTTCCCGGAACTCCGGCCGGCGCAGCAAGTCGATCCCGCCGCTCGAGGCGAGATGGACGTCGGAGAGCACGACCGTGGATCTCACACCGACATCCTCGCGTGCCGGCCGGAAGGACGGCAGCGATAGGCTGGCGTCTGCGATGCAGGCGAGCCCAGTGACGGAGGCTCCGAGCGTGACCGGGATCCCGGTCACGAACCCAGCGACGGGGGAGGTCATCGCGACGATCCCAGAGCTCGGCGCCGAGGAGGTGACCCGGATGGTCGCCGCCGCGCGCGAGGCGCAGCCGACTTGGGCGGCGATCGGGTTCGACGGCAGGGCGGAGGTCCTGTTGGCCGCGCACGACTGGATGGCGCAGAACGCCGAGCGTGTGGTCACGACGATCGTGGGGGAGACCGGTCGACCGGCCGACGAGACCCAGTTTGCGGAGCTTTCCTACGGGCTCTCGGCCCTCGAGTTCTGGCCGAAGATGGCTCCCCACTACCTCGGCGATGAGGAGATCGTCTCCGCGTCGCCGTTCCTGCGCGGCCGCCGCCTCGTGGTCCGCTACGAGCCGCTGGGCGTGATCGGCGTGATCGGTCCCTGGAACTACCCGCTCAACAACTCCTTCGGGGACTGCATCCCGGCACTTGCGGCCGGCAACGCCGTCGTGCTGAAGCCCTCGGAGATCACTCCGCTCACCTCGCTCCTGATGGCGGACATGTTGAGCGAGTGCGGTCTGCCGGAGGGGGTCTTCCAGGTGGCGACGGGTCGTGGGGCGACCGGCGCGGCGCTGGTCGACCAGGTGGACATGATCATGTTCACGGGCTCGGTGGCGACCGGCAAGAAGGTCATGGCGAAGGCGGCCGAGACGCTGACGCCGGTGAGCCTGGAGCTCGGCGGCAAGGACCCGATGATCGTGCTCGCCGACGCGGACGTCGAGCGAGCAGCCAACGCCGCCGTCAGCTACGGCATGAACAACTCGGGTCAGGTGTGTATCTCGGTCGAGCGCATCTACGTCGAGGAGCCGGTGTACGACGACTTCCTCCAACGGGTCACCGACAAGGTCAGCGCGCTCCGCCAGGGGCCGCCGGGCGCGCCCGGTTCCGTCGACGTCGGGGCGATCATCTTCCCGCCCCAGATCGAGCGGATCGAGGCGCATGTGGGCGACGCGGTGTCCAAGGGCGCACGGGTCATCACCGGGGGCAAGCGCGGCGAGGGCGACGGCGGGCTCTTCTACGAGCCCACGGTGCTGGCCGACGTCGACCACTCGATGAGCTGCATGGTCGAGGAGACCTTCGGCCCGACGCTCCCGATCATGAGGGTCGCCGACGCCGAGCAGGCGATCGACCTCGCCAACGACGGGCCCTACGGGCTCCAGGCGTCGGTCTGGACCAGGGACACCGACAAGGGCGAGGCGGTGGCGCGCCGCATCGAGGCCGGGGTGGCGTGCGTCAACGACGCGCAGGTGAACTACGCGGCGCTTGAGCTTCCGATGGGGGGCTGGAAGGCCTCCGGCCTGGGGTCCCGCCACGGCCCGGACGGCATCCGCAAGTACTCGAAGCGCCAGTCGCTGATGATCACCCCCGGGTACGCGGCCTCGCGCGACGCGCACATGTTCCCGTACTCGGCGCAGGTCACCGCGACGATCGGCCAGACCGTCAGTGCGCTCGCCGCGAGCGACCTCTTCAACGACGCGCAGCGGCAAACCCTCGCCGTGGTCTGCGACACCTTCATCCCCTCGCTCACCCCGCCCGAGGGCGACTCCGACCCCACCGGGTTCTGGGCCCGCGCCGCCTCCCATCTGGGGGTGCCCGAGGGGATCGAGGTCTCGATGCTCCAGGCGAATGCCCCGGCTGAGCAGATCGAGGGGATGCGCGAGCTTCTGGATTCGCTGGCCGAAAACGGCATGACCGCCGAGACCCCCCTCGCCCAGCGCGAGGAGATCATCCACGCGTTCAGTGCGTCGGGGCCCGACGCGCTCGCCGGGATCAACGCGCTCCGCGGGCTGACGACGACGCTCCACTACGCGCTACCCGACCTCGGCACCGGGCGCAACCCGAACTGGGATGCCATGGGCTACCCGGGGCCGCAAACGGCCCCGCCGGACATCCCGAAGACGCTTCCGGTCCGTCGCCCGGCCACCGCCGGCGAGGTGATCGAGGCCGACGTCTGCGTTGTCGGCTCCGGCGCCGGAGGGTCGGTCGTCGCCGGTGAGCTCGCCGGCGCCGGCAAGCAGGTCTGCGTGCTCGAGATGGGCAGCTACTCCAACGAGGCCGACTTCGACCAGCTCGAGCTGCCCTCCTACCAGCGCGGCTACCTGAACGCAGGCCCGTTCCCGAGCGCCGACGGCCAGATCACGATCCAGGCGGGCTCCGGGCTCGGAGGCGGCACGGTTATCAACTGGACCAACAGCCTCCGCACCCATCAGTGGGTCCGGGAGGAGTGGGCGCGGGACTTCGGCCTGGAGGGCCTCGACGGCGCCGACTACGACGGCCACCTCGACGCGGTGCTGGAGCGCATGGGCGCGAACGACGAGTGCAGCGATCTGAACGGCCCTCACGAGCGGCTGCGCGAGGCGTGCGAGAAGCTCGGCTACGACTTCCGTCTCATCGTGCGCAACGCCGACCGTGCGACGTATGACCCACAGCTAGCCGGCTTCATGGGCTTCGGCGACCCGTCGGGCTCGAAGCTCTCCACCCAGAAGACCTACCTCGCCGACGCGGCCGCCAAGGAGGCCGATTTTGTGGTCAACTGCCGCGCGCAGCGGATCATCACCGAAGGCGGACGTGCCGTCGGCGTGGAGGGGCTGTGGATCGATCCCGCCGGCCCGGCGGCGAACGGCACACCGGTTCCGGTCACGGTTCGGGCTCCGGTGATCGTCGTCGCGGGTGGGTCGGTCGAGTCGCCAGCGCTCCTCCTGCGCTCGGGGATCGGCGGGCCAGCGGTCGGCCAGTACCTGCGGCTGCATCCCACGAGCGCGGTCACCGGGGTGTACCCCGATGATCAGCGCTGGTGGTGGGGTCCCCCGCAGGCGGCCATGTCGCACCAGTTCGCCGACCTCGAGGACGGCTACGGGTTCCTGATCGAATCGGCGCAGTCGACCACCGGCCTCTACGCGGGGGCGACGCCCTGGATCTCCGGGCGCGACCACAAGGAGAAGATGCTCGACTGGAGCCTCTGCGCCCCCTTCATCAACCTCACCCGCGACCACGGGCACGGGCGCGTCGACGTCGACGCCGCGGGGAACCCCGTCGTGAGCTACCTCCTCTCCGACGAGCTCGACATCCGCAACTTCCGCCGCGGGCTCGCCGAGCTGATCCGCCTCCACGAGGCGGCCGGAGCGGACCGCATCGTCAGCATCGGGCGGAGTGCCCCGATCTGGGAGCGCGGCGACGACCTCGACGGGTTCATCGATGCGGTCACCACGCACTCCCTCGCGCCGCGCGAGTTCGGCATCTTCACCGCACACCAGATGGGGAGCTGCCGGATGGGCTCCGACCCCGAGACGAGCGTCGCGAACCCGCTCGGCGAGCTGCACGATACGCCGGGTGTCTGGATCGGCGACGCGAGCGCGTTCCCGACCGCCTCCGGGGTCAACCCGATGGTGACGGTCATGGCCCTGGCGCACCGGACCGCGCAGGCGATCGCCGCCGCATGACGGAGGCCTTCCGCACACCGGACGAGCGGTTCGAGGGGCTCCCGGACTTCCCGTTCGAGCCTCACTACCGCGAGGTCGACGGGCTCCGTCTCGCCCACCTTGACGAGGGCGACGGCCCGCCGGTGGTCTTTTTCCACGGCGAGCCGACGTGGTCGTATCTATGGCGCAAGGTGATCCCGTCCGTTCGCGACGCCGGCTATCGGTGCATCGCGCCGGACTACGCGGGGTTCGGCCGCTCGGACAAGCCCATCGACCTCGACTGGTACACGTACGACAAGCACGTCCAGCAAACGGGCTCGCTGCTCACCGACCTCGACCTTCGGGACGTCACCGCGGTGGTGCACGACTGGGGCGGGCCGATCGGGCTGCGGCTCGCCGCCGAGAACCCCGACCGCATCGCGCGGATGGTGGTCATGGAGACGGGGCTGTTCACCGGAGAGCAGCGGATGTCCGATGCCTGGTGGACCTTCCACGACTTCGTCGAGCGCACCGAGGACTTCCCGATCTCGATCCTGGTGAAGAACGCGGTCGCCCGCGGCATGGACGACGACGTGGTCGCCGCCTACGACGCGCCCTTCCCGACCAAGGAGTCGAAGGCGGGCGCGCGGGCCTTCCCGCTGATCCTGCCGACCTCACCCGAGATGCCCGGCGGCGCCGAGGGCATGAGCGCCCAGAAGGCCCTTCAGGCCGACGAGCGGCCGATGCTTGTGATGTGGGCCGACTCGGACCCCGTGCTGCCTTTCAAGGTGGGGGAGGCCTTCTCGAATCTGATCCGTGCCGACCCGCCGATCAAGATCGAGAACGCCTCGCACTTCCTGCAGGAGGACGCCGGCCCCGAGATCGGCGGCCTGATCGCCGACTGGCTTAAAAGCGGATCCAAATAGCTGCCTCCGGTCAGTAGGCCTTCAGCGCCGCGCGAGCCCGCTCCACGTCACGGGCGAGCTTCCCGTGCTCCTCGATAGCGGACTCAGTCGTGTAGACCGGTGACTCGCCATCCTTGATCAGCCGATCGGCGAGGATCACACCGCGCGGGTTGACCACCGCCAGTTCCTCGAGTTCCCGCGCGAGAGTGAGGATCAGCGGCTGGTTCTCGCGGATTAGCCCCCGTTGTATGCGGAGGTTCGCGTTTAAGAGCGAGGCCCGGGGTCGCTGAGCTTCCTCGACGAGATCTCTAAGCGCCTTGGCGCTCTCGGCTCGGTGGCGCGGGCTCAGCAATTGCTCGGCCCTCGCCTTCCCCTGGCCGCTGTCGGGCGAGAGTTCACCCGTCAGCAGACGGTCGTCGAGGGAGTGCTTGCTGAAGAGATCGGTGAGCCGGCTCACAGACAGACGCTAGCGCGGCCGAGCTAGTGGCCGAAGAGCTACCGCCGCCTCACTTCTGCTTTCACGCGAAAGCAGAAGCGCTCTCTCGGCGCGAAACCGCTCCTATGCCGATCGAGTGAGCGGTTGACCGGACATATTCCGGCGAATCACTCACTCGACGGATCGAGACGAGGATTGACCACGTATAGGGGGTGAATCCGACTTTCGACAAGCCAGACGGCCGCGGATCGGCGCCGGTGTAGCGGCTGCCCCACTTGCGGTCGCTTTTCGTTCCAAGGCGCTTCTACTTTGCGCGAAAAGCAGAAGCGCCCGCCGCCCCGGGCCGGGTCAGTCTGAGGTCTCGCCGCCTCTGAGCGCCGCCACCTGGGCCGGATTGATGCCGATGGGCTCGGCGGTGCCCCGCTCCTTGAACCAGGCCAAACGAGCCTGACCCGACCGTGCGGCGTCCGAGAGTGCCCTCTCGACCTCGTCCAAGGTTCCCTCCACCGTGTAGACGTCGCCGTTTCCGAGCCGGATCTCTGCGTGAAGCATGTGTGGAGCAACGATGACAGACGGCAGGCCCACCCGAGCGCTCCTTTCGCTGTGGGAGGAGAATCCGGTCGATGCAACGGGATGATCCGATAAGGCGCCCGCGCCGGGAAGGCGAACGCGGGAGCGCACCCCACCAGCGGGATGTGCCCGTCGCCGCGGTCCTGCGCGATTCGATCGTCGCGATCACGTGCTTCCCTGATCCGCTGCCGAGGAGCGGCAAGCGGAGATCGCGGCGATGGCAGCGCCACTCCGCGCGTACTAAGTGACGCTCTGGGGTGCGGTGCGACACGCGGCCATCGCCTCGTCGAGCCGCTCGCTGAGCTCGGCGTGAAGGGTGCCGGCCGCCGCTGAGCCCGGCTCGCCGGTGCGGACGCCGAGCAGGTTCTCGACCTCCAGCGGGTCGCGCTCGAGGTCGTAGAGCTCGTACTCCGTCTGCTCCTGCCCGTCCGGGTCGAAGTAGAAGGCGTACTTCGAGTCCCGCGTCCGGATGGCCCGGATCCGGTTCGGCTGGCCGGGCGCGTCCTGCATCGCGGTGGCCGCCTGGTGGTCGTCGTACGTGAAGTGAATGGCATCTTGAACCGAGGGCGCCGGGGCAGGGTGTTCGAGCACGGAAGAGAGCGCCACGTCCGCGCGTTGAACGAGTTCGTTCTCGGGCTTGGCCGTTGATGCCATGATCGGCGTGAGGTCGCGGCCACGGAGATCACCGTTCGGCTTGCCGCCGCCGAGCGACAGCAACGTCGGCACGAGATCGACCAGCGACGCGAGCGCGTCGGTCTCGGCGGCGTCGGCGAACAGGGCCGGGTTGGAGAAGACGAGCGGCACGTTGATCGTCTCCTCGTAGGCGTTGAACATCTTCTGGCGCAGGCCGCCGTGGGAGAGGCCCATCTCGCCGTGGTCGGCGCACCGGACCACGACGGTTCGAGCCCGCAGCGAGCCCGGGTCGTCGGCGCTGCCGAGTGCGGCGAGCAGGCGGCCCAGCTTGCGGTCGACCACGCGGTGCAGGTGGGCGTAGAAGTTGACGTAGTCCAGCTGGGCGCGCCGGTTGCGAAGCGGGCCAAGGTAGGCGTTCATCCCCATCCGCGTCAGGGCCTGGACGCCGGGCTTGGTCCCGAGGTCCTCGTCGACGGTCGGGGGGAGCTCCACCCCGAGCCCGCGGAACTCGTCGGCTGCGTAGCCGCCGCGCAGGTAGGACGCGGGGTAGCCAAGGACGTCGTGTGGGTTCACTAGCGACACGACCAGGCAGAACGGCTCGGGAAGGTCCGGCCGGCCCAGCCATTGCTCCGCCTGCGCCGTGTACACCTCGTCCCAGCCCCTGCCGTGTCCCGCGTTACCGCCGCCGAAGTTCTCCGCCCTGGCGTTCTCGCCCGCGTCGGGGGCCTCCCAGTCGGCGAAGCCGTAGTCATCGGCGATTCGAGCCGCGTCACGCTCGTGCCAGCCGCTGAGGAGGGCGCCGTCCCCGGAAGGGTGGGTGAGATGCCACTTGCCCTTGTAGCCCACCTCATACCCGGCCTCGCGAAGCAGTGTGGCGAGGTTGCTCATCCCGGGTGGGAGCACCGCCTCACCTCCCGAGTGCGGCCCGAGGCGCAGGGCGCCGCGCGCGTACTGGCGCAGGACCCTCTTCGCGGGAGCCTCCCTCTGTCGCAGGATCCGGGCCATCGTGGCCGTGACCGCCGGGGCGTTGCGCGGGTCCGGATGCAGGTCGGCGGCGGTGAGGGTTAGGGTGACCCCGTGCTCGGCCGGATAGCGCCCGGTGAGCAGCGTCGCGCGGCTCGGCGAGCACATCGCCGAGTTGCAGAAGGCGTTCGTGAAGGTGAGCCCCGTCCGCGCCAGCTCCGCCTCGTTCGGCATCAGCTCCCTGAGCCAGCCCGGGTCCTGCGGCCAGTGGCGGGGCTGGCGCTGCTGGTCGGTGATCACCAGCAGGATGTTTGGGGGTCGCCCCGAGCCCCCTCCGGCGGCCATCACGCGGCCACCCCGGCGCGGGCGAGCGCGCTCTCGACAGCCGCCGCGATCGCCGCCGGGTCCTCGATCTGCGGGTAGTGCCCGAGCTCCGCCAGCCGGTCGACCGGAACCTCGGGGCGCAGCGCGACGAGCGCGTCTAGAACCGAGACGGTCGCCACAGGGTCGTGCAGGCCCCAGGCGAGGCGGAGCGGCCCCTCCCAGTCGCGCACCGCACCGTGCCACCGGTCGGCATAGCGCACCCGCTCGTCGATGTAGTGAATGAGCTTGTGCCCCAGGGCACGGCCGCCTTCGCGCGTGATCAGCGACCACTGATCGGCTGCCTCGGCGTCGCTCAGCGGGTGTCCCGGGCTGAAGAGGGCGCCGAACTCACGGCGGAACACCCGCTCGTTGGCCAGCCTCGAGGCGAGCGGGCCGAGGGGACCGCGGAGGAGCTTCTGGCTGCGCGTGAGGGTCGCGCGCTCGAGCACGATGCTGCCGTTGAAGAGCAGCGCTCCGGCGATCTGGATCCCGAGCTTGCCGTCGAGATCACGGGCGAGGAGCTCCGTCGCCACCGACGTCCCCATGTCGTGAGCGACGACGAACACCGGTCCGCTGCCGAGGTGCCGCTGCACGAGGTCCTCGGTCAGGTCCGCCTGCCATCCAAGCGTGTAGGTGTGCTCCCTGGGCTTCTCGGAGAGCCCGAACCCGAGGAAGTCGAAGGCGAGGACTGGATTGGCCTCGGTGGCGTCCAGCACGCCGCGCCAATCGAACGAGCTCGAGGGAAATCCGTGGAGGAGGACGAGCGGGAGCCCGGACCCCTCACGCTCGAAGACGTGGATGCGGCGCTTGCGAAAGCGCTCGCTCCGCCCGCGCTGGCCCCATTCCTGCACCCGCGGAGTGAGCCCCCCACTCATGAGGGGGGCACCGCTTCCGAGGTGGCGAGAACGTGCCCGTGGGAGTCGATTGCGCGGACGGCGTACACCACACCTGCCCGGTTGGCGTCGAGCTCGGTCTCGAAGCCGGTGGAGCGGGCCGAGCCGATCGGGCGAAGCTTGTCCTCCTCCGGCCCCGCGAGCAGCTCCCAGCGCTTCACGGCGGTCGCACCGTTCCAGCTCGCGAACGCGGCCACCTTCGATTGGCTCGTAAGCTGCACCGCGAGTGTCGGACGCGTCTGCGGGTCACCATGCCACCGGTACCGGAAGGTGCGATAGCTGCCGTCGTCCTTCGGGAGGCTCCCGTCGTAGAGGAGGCGGCCCCCCGGCGAGAACTCCGAGAAGAACGGCTCGGACCCGTAGCCCACGAACACGTTGCCGCTGCCGCGGGTCTGCACGCTGCCCTCGCTCTGCGAGGAGGTCGTAGTCGAGCGGTGGTACTGCTGCTCCACCTTGGCCGAGCGCTGGCGCTGGTTGAGCTTGAGGACGAGGCCACGCGAGAACGGGCCCTTCTTGGGCGGTCCCGCCTCGTCGTCGAACAGGCTGATCCGGTTACCGGACAGGAGCTGCGCGTCGTGCTGGAACCAGAACCGCGCGTCATGTCGGTGCTGGAAGTCGTTGGCCTTGCCGCCGAGCGTCCAGCGGATGCCGCCCGTGGCCCGGTCGATCTTGTAGACGGCCGAGGTGTCACGGGCCGACACGAGGACCCGCCCGCGGTTGAGGTTCTGGATTGAGTTGATGTGGTACGCGTCGTAGGAGGAGCTGTTCTCGGGCGTCGCGTAGGAGTCCGCGAGCGGGATGTGCCCGTAGGAGTGCCACTCCCACACCACGAGCCCGGTGCGCACGTCCACCTCCTGCACGATCGAGTCGAGGAGGGGGGAGAGAGTGCCGGAGGGGGAGCCCGGCAAGTGGACCATGATCGGCACGTAGACCGTGAAGAGAGCATCGCCGCCCGGGGTCAGCGTGAACTCGTGGATGTCCATGTCGTAGCCGTTGCCGGCGCGGACGGTGCGGATCGTCCTGTACTTCCGGTTGGCGATCACGCCCTTGCCGATCCCAAACGCGGACGGGGTGACGCCGCCCTGCCACCAGGTCAGCACCTTGCGGCCGCCGAACTTCTGGATCCGGAGGTTCGCGGCGACGTCCGGCCCGGTGAGCTGCTTGAACCAGACGAGGTTCCCGTTACCGTCCGTGATCATCGGGCCGCCGGGGCCGACCGGATGGATCTCGATCGTGTTGTGGCTGTCCGGGTGGACGATGGGGGAGGGAAGGGGAGTGAGGAACACGCGGCCCCGCGTGCCGCCCACGTCCTTGTCGATGTTGATGCGCGGCGGCAGGAGGTCGGGCTGCGAGACGAAGTGCTGAAGCTTCTCCGGCTGCTGCTTCTTGAGGTTGAGCACCGGCTGCACCGGCCCCAGGCGCGCGATCGTGAACGTGCGCCGAACCGGCTTGCGGTGCCTGATCCGGACGACCAGCTTGACTCGCTCGCCCTGCGAGAAGGGCCGGTCGGGGACGAAGCTCGCCCCGCGCGAGTCCGAGTAGTCGTGCATCGACCCGCGGTGTTTGCCGGTCACCGAGCCGGTGATCTTCACGGAGCGGATGCGCTGCGGCCTCACTCCCAGGACGCTGATCTGAGTCTGTGGCGAGGCGTCGGGGGTGCCCTGCGCCGGGGAGATCGTGAGCCGCTGGCCACCGGCGGCGAGGGCGGGGGTCACGCCTGCGCAGACCACGAGGATCGCGGCCAGCGAGAACGCTTTCCCTATCTGCCGTAAAACCATACTCAGTATCGAATTACCTAAACGATACTCGACATCGCTTTCGCGAGTCATGGCTGACGGAGGTACCCGGAGGTCAAGCGCGCGGGCGCTCCTCCAGGCCGCCCCAGAGGATGTCGAGCGACTGGGTCGCGCTCTGGACGGGATCGGCGCCGGTGGCAGCGGCCTGGACGGCGAGGAACATGCACCCGGCGCTCAGCGCCACGGCGGCGATCCCGGCGTCCAGGTCCGGTCTCACCTCGCCGCGTCGCTGCCCCTCGGCCAGCAGCTCGGCCACGAGACCGATCACGGGCTGTGGCTGGTCGCCGACCAGGGCGGCGAAGCGAGCCGGGCTGGCGAAGACTTCCAGCAGTGCGGCGTTGTGCAGGGCGGGGGACATGTCCGTGGGCTCGAGCACCGCGGCGAAGGTCCGCTCGACGACGGTACGAATCCTGAGCCGGCGGTCCCCCAGGCCCTCAGCGGCCACCGCGCGCACGCGGTCGCGGAAGTGACGTGCGGCGCCCTCGAGCAGAACGTCCTCCTTGCGTGGGAAGTAGCGGAAGAAGGTGGCCCAGCTCACCTCGGCATCGGCGATCACGTCCTCGACCCGAGTGTCGGCGACACCGACCTCGCGATACCGGGCCATGGCGGCGTCGTAGAGGCGGTCCCGCTTGTCGACTCCCCGAGCCTGGGTTGGCGGCGCGGGCAGCGGCGATTGGCTGGTTCCGCCTCCGTATCCGACGAAGGTCGACCCGTCGCGCTCGCCGGGATCTGAAACCATATTCAGTATGGTACAGTGCCCGAAGCGATACTGAGTATCGCTTTGGACGAAGCCTCGAAAGGGACCTCAAAATGCCAAGGTCGCGACCGCGGAGCGGGATAGGGTCACCCTCATGAGCGCAGCTCTCTATTCCATCGGCCGACACTGCGTCCGCTTCAGGTTCGTCGTCCTGCCGGTATGGCTCGCGATCCTGATCGTCACCGTCCTGCTCGCGAACCATTTCGGCAGGAACACGAGCAACGACCTGACGCTCCCGGGCACGGGCTCGACGAACGCCCAGAATCTCCTCGACGCCCACCTGCCCAAGCAGGCGAACGGGACCAACCCCGTGGTCATGGAGGCGCCCAACGGCAAGCTGACCTCGTCCGCGAACTCCAAGGTCGTCAAGGACACCGTCGCGTCGCTGAAGAAGGCGCCGCACGTCACCAAGGCGGTGAGCCCCCTCAGCTCGCAGGGCTCCGCGTACCTGAGCAAGGACGAGAAGATCGGCTACATCTCGGTCACGATCGGCCTGAGCCAGAGCGATCTGACCGAGGAGCAGGCGCAGACGATCATCGACCACGAGTCGCCGGCCGTCGACGCCAACTTCCAGGTCGGCAACGGTGGCTACCTGGGCAACGCGGTGTCCAAGCCGGACGTGGAGTCGAGCGAGCTCGTCGGGATCATCGCCGCGATCATCATCCTGATCTTCACGTTCGGCACGCTGACCGCGATGTCGCTGCCGATCCTCACCGCCCTCGTCGGCGTCGGCACCGGTCTCGCGCTGATCGGCCTGCTCGGTCACGGGATCGCGGTCCCGACCGTGGGCCCGACGCTCGGGACGATGCTCGGTCTCGGCGTCGGGATCGACTACGCCTTATTCATCGTCAGCCGCCACAAGGGCTTCATGGAGCAGGGCTTCGACGTGGACGAGGCGGCCGCGCGCTCGGTGGCCACCGCAGGTGGCGCGGTCGTCTTCGCGGGCGGGACCGTCGTGATCGCCCTCGTCTCGCTGGCCGTTGCCCAGATCCCGCTCGTCAGCGCCCTGGGCTACTCGGCTGCGGTGGTGGTCCTGATCGCGATCCTCACCGCCATCACGCTGATCCCCGCCCTGCTGGCGATCATGGGCAAGCACATCGACTCCCTGCGCGTTCCGTTCCTGAAGCCGCCCCCGCACGATCACCGCCCGCATGGCTGGGCTCGCTGGGCCCGCTTCATCGGGGGCCACCCGATCCCGGCGATGCTGATCGCGGTGGCGATCCTCCTCGTGCTGGCCATCCCGGTGCTCAATCTGCAGCTGGGCCAGCAGAACAACGGGCAGATGCCGAAGTCCACCACCGTCCGCCAGGCATACGACCTCATCGACAAGGGCTTCGGCCCGGGCACCAACGGCCCGCTTCTGATCGCGGTCGACTTCGGCAAGGACAAGGCCCATAACGATCAGCAGAAGCTCGACCAGCTGCAGTCGCAGCAGCAGAAGCAGGAGCAGCAGGCGGTGCAGCAGGCGACCGCCCAGCTCGAGGCGCAGGGGGTCCCGCCGGACCAGGCCTCCTCCGAGGCCGAGGCGCAGGTCAAGTCGCAGCCGCCCACCAAGAAGGAGAAGCAGGCGGACCAGCAGGAGCAGTTTCTGAAGACCACGGCGAGCGATCCGCGTCTGGTCCACCTTCAGAACCAGATCGACAAGACGAAGGGCGTCAAGGACGTCTCGCCCGCGATCGTCGACAACTCCGGCAGCGCCGCCTCCTTCAGCGTGATCCCGACCACCGCGCCGTCCGCCGACGCCACGACCGATCTCGTCAATCACCTGCGTGAGAGCGTGATTCCCAAGGCCGACAAGGGGACGACGCTCACCACCTATGTCGGCGGCCAGACGGCCTCGTACATCGATCTCGCCTCCCGGATCGGCGACAAGCTGCCGCTCGTGATCGCGGTGGTGATCGCGCTGAGCATCATCCTGCTCCTGATCGCGTTCCGCTCGATAGTCGTGCCGCTCACGTCGGCGGTGATGAACCTGCTGTCGGTCGGCGCCGCGTACGGCGTGCTCACCTTCGTGTTCCAGGAGGGGCACGGGGCAAGCCTGATCGGGGTCGACGGAGGGGCCACGCCGATCGTCAGCTACGTGCCGTTGATGATGTTCGCGATCCTCTTCGGGCTCTCGATGGACTACCAGGTGTTCCTGATGAGCCGAATGAAGGAGCACTTCGAGCAGACGGGCGACAACCACGAGGCGGTGGTCGACGGGCTGGCGGTCAGCGCACGGGTCATCACCTCCGCCGCGCTGATCATGGTCGCCGTCTACACGAGCTTCATCCTCAACGGGCAGCCGGTCGTCAAGGAGTTCGGATTGGGGCTCGCGGCCGCCATTGCCATCGACGCGACGATTGTGCGGTGCGTGCTCGTGCCGGCGGTCATGGTCCTGTTCGGCAAGCGGAACTGGTGGCTGCCGCGCTGGCTCTCGCGCATGCCGCGGATCGGGATCGAGGGCGAGGACTACTTCAAGGCGCGCGACGCGGCGGCGGCCGCGTCCGCATCCGCGGCCAGCGGCTCGAGCTCCGCTAGCTAGAGCTTCACCACCACGACCGAGGTGATCAGCTCCGCGAGCGGGCCTGTCGGGAGCCCCGCGATCGTGCCGCCCCCGGACGTGACCATCACCCGGCCGCCGTCGCTCTGGAGGTTCATGTCCAGGTTGATCGGGATGAAGTCCTGGCCGAGGACCTTGCCGCCCAGATAGCTCAGCAGCGGGCCGCCCGGCAGCCCGACCTGTGAGGCGCCGTAGGACGCGAGGTCGGTCGGGGTCGTCCGTCCGCGGGCAACGAGGTGGTACTCGGCCTCGGAGCCGCTCCGCGTCAGCTCGAAGCTCCCCATCTGGAAGGGCCCGGCGCGGAAGTGGTCGAGGTTCACGTCGACGTTGTCGAAGCCGTCGAGGTCCGAGAAGACGGTGCCGCTCTCGCTCTGCGAGGTCAGGTTGAGGCCGCTTCCGGTGACCTCGATGCGGCCGCCCCCGCCGAACAGCAGCCGGATCGATGGGAAGGCCGAGACCGAGACATGGGCGGACCCGCCGGCCGCGGTGAGGCGGTCGGAGATGCGGCTCTCGATGATCGGTGGGATCACGAGCTGGCTGATCCCGAGGAGGGCCAGGAGGACCAGCGCGACGATCCCGATTCGGCGCAGCATGACCCGAAAGGTTCGCAGCCCCGGGCCGGGGATAGAGTGGCGAGAGGGATGAGCTCGAACGGCGACCGGAGCCCGCGGGTCCTGGCGATCGACGCCGGGGGGACGATGACGGACACGTTCATCGTCGACGAATCCGGCTCGTTCGTGGTCGGCAAGGCCCAGACGACGCCCGAGGACGAGTCGATCGGCTTCATGGAGTCCGCGCGCGACGCGCTGGGCCAGTGGGGCTCGACCCCGGAAGCTGCCTTCCCCAAAGTGGCGTCCGGGATCTACGGCGGAACCGCGATGCTGAACCGCCTGCTCTCGCGCCAGGGACTCCGAATCGGCGCGATCGTCACCGCCGGCCAGGAGGACTACCTGCGGATCGAGCGGGGCATCCAGACCTACCTCGGCTACTCGTACTCCGACCGCCTCCATCTCGCGACGCACTACCACAATCCCCCGCTCGTCCCGCGGGAGCGGATGAAGGGCGTGCGGGGCCGCGTGGACGTCTTCGGACAGGAGGTCACGCCGCTGCGCGAGGCGGACGCCCGCGAGGCTGCGGCAGAGCTCCTGGACGTGGGAGTCGACGGGATCTGCGTGTGCCTGCTCTTCTCCTACCGCAACGCGGAGCACGAACTCCGAGTCGGCGAGATCATCGAGGAGGAGAAGGCGAAGCGGGGCAGCGATGGCGAAACGCCCGTCTTCCTCTCGTCGGAGCTCTACCCGCAGCGCCGCGACCTGCCCCGCCTCAACTCCACCCTTATCGAGGCCTACGCCGCCGAGCCCTCCCGAGGCAGCCTCAAGGCCGTGCGAGACAAGACCAAGGAGGCGGGCGCAGGCTTCGAGCTGCGGGTGATGGCCTCGCACGGCGGCACGATCTCGATCGAGGCGCGCGAGCTGGCGCGGACCCTGGTCTCGGGCCCGATCGGCGGCGTCGTCGGCGGTCAGGGGATCGCTGAGCGCCTCGAGCTGCCGAACGTGCTCTGCACCGACATCGGCGGCACGTCGTTCGACATCGCCCTGATCACCGACGGGCGCTTCGAGATCACGCCGACCCCCGACATCGCCCGCTTCATGCTCAACATGCCTCTGGTCAAGATCGACTCGATCGGGGCCGGCACCGGGTCGTTCGTGCGCGTGAACCCGAACTCGGGCCGGCCGGAGCTCGGGCCCGACTCGGCCGGCGCCCGCATCGGCGTCTGCTGGCCGGAGGGCGGACTGGAGACGATCTCGGTGACCGACCTGAACCTCGTCCTGGGCCGCGTCAACCCGGACTACTTCCTGGGCGGCGACGTGAAGCTCGATCCGGAGCGGGCACACGCGGAGGTCAAGCGCCAGCTTGCGGAGCCCCTGGGGCTGGAGGTCGACGACGCCGCGGCCGGTGTGGTCGGCCTCTTCGAGCAGACGCTGAAGAACGAGGCGATCGGCCGGATCCTCGGCAAGGGCTACTCGCCCGCCGACTACGCGCTGCTGTGCTACGGCGGCGGCGGACCGCTGCACGTCGCCGGATACACCGAGGGCGTCGCCTACCGGGACGTGATGGTGCCCGCGTGGGCGGCGGGCTTCTCCGCCTACGGATGCGCGTGCGCCGACTTCGAGTACCGCTACGACCAGACAATAGACATGCCGATCCTGCCGACCGCCGACGACATGGAGCGCGCGGGCGTGGGGATGATGATCACGGGCGGGTGGCTCGGGCTGCAGGAGAAGGTGGCCGCGGAGTTCGCGAAGTCCGGGGTGGAGCGCGACGCGATCTCCTTCACCCACGCGGTGCGGATGCAGTACTACGGCCAGCTCAACGACATCGAGATCGTCTCGCCGCACATGGAGCTCGAGGATGCCGAGGGGGTCGCGGACCTGATCGCGGAGTTCGAGGACGCCTACGGCAAGGTCTACGCGCGGTCGGCGCGCTCGCCGGAGCTCGGGTACCTGGTCACGCAGGCGATCGTGCTCGGGTCGGTCGAGGTCGAGAAGCCTGCGCTCCCCGATTTCGCCGAGCGCGAGGGCTCCCCGCCAGTCAAGGGCACCCGGCGCGTGCGATGGGGCGACGACTACGCGGAGACGGACCTCTACGAGCTGACCGACGTGGAGGCCGGCGGCTCGATCACCGGGCCGGCGATCGTGGAGTCGGTCGCGACCACGTTCGCGATCCCGCCGAAGCGCGAGGCGCGGCTCGACCGGCATCACATCTTCCACCTCTCTGCCGCGCTCGAGTAGTGGCCATCACCGCGTCGGGCAGCATCGAGATCGCCGCCCCGGCAGCGGCGGTGTTCGCCTGGCTCACCGAGCGGGACAAGCTCGCTCAATGGGTGGGCGGGAACCAGGACCAGATGCCCGCATCGAGCTCCGAGCTCGTCGTCGGCTACCACGGCACAGCGCGGTACCCGGGCCCGGGCGGAGCCGAGGAGGAGATGGAGCTGGAGGTGACGGCCATCGACCCGCCCTATCGGTTCTCCTACCGGCAGACCTACCCCGAGGGCATGACGGCCGTCGACTATCTCCTGACCGAGTCGGAAGGCCAGACGCACGTCGCGGGAACGTCGATCACCGAGTGGAAGACTTCAGGAACGGACATGTTCAAGCAGGTCGAGCAGCAGATCGCGAGCCTGCCGGGCTACGCCCAGGAGATCTCCCGCCGGCAGCTTGAGCAGGTCGAGGCGCAGATGGCGCACACCGACACGAACCCTGCGGTCGAGGCGGAGATGGACCGGCAGTTCGCGGAGTCGCTCGAGAAGCTGAAGCAGGTGGTTGAGGCGTGCCGCGCCTAGTCGCCGCCACCATGCTCGCGGTCGCCGCGCTTCTGATCGCGGGCGGAACGGCCGATGCCGCCACTCTCAGCTCGGCGGCTTTCCGCGCGCCCATGCTCAAGACGCAATGGAAGCTCGACTCGGGTGACTGCGCCAGCGTGGTGTCGATCTCCAGGTCTCGCAGCGTGGACTCCTACGGCTACTTCAGCCGACGGCACTACACCTGGTCAGTGGGCAACTGCCTCGCGGTGTCGAACGTCCAGAAGCTCACGGTTCGAGACGGCATCTACCGCCTGCGGGGACACTCGCTCCCACCTGCGACCTACCACGTCCAGGTCCAGTACTGCCACGACAGCGACTTCAGCAAGAAGGGCAACTACTACTGCCGCGGGTCGAACGTCATGCGCGTCGCCATTCCCAGCGCTCCGCGCTAACGCCGATGGACCTCCGGCGTTAGAGTCGGGCAATCGCGATCGTCGACGCCACACGCGAGCTCGAGCCACGCGATGCCCAGCCGATCGGCTGGGATGGGCAGCGCCTCGACGAGATGCTCGCCGCGTCCGAGCGCGTGTTCGCCGAGACCGGGTCCTACGCCGGGCTGACCGGCGAGCTTGAGATGAAGGACACCGACCCGATCGGCTATGAGAAGCTCTTCGCTCGCCTGCGCGGCGGCCTGGTCTCCGCGCGCGAGACGGCGCTGAATATCTCCGCCTCGCCGATCGTCCGCGAGCTCGGCGAGCTCTGCTTCGCGCTCTACACGCCGGAGGGCGACTCGATCGCGCTCTCGACCGGGATCATCGTCCACGTCCACACCATGTCGGATGCGATCAAGTTCATGGTCCGGCATGGCTGGGAGGACAACCCGCGGATCAGGCCTGGCGACATCTTCGCCAACGACGACCCGACGATCGGGGACGTCCACAACGCCGACGTCCAGACGTTCGTGCCGATCTTTTGGGAGGACAAGCTGATCGCCTGGGCGGGCGGTGTCACGCACGTGCTCGACATCGGCGCCTCGACGCCGGGCGGCGTTCCGGTCGGCCCGACCAACCGGCTCGACGACGGCATCGACCTCCCCTGCATGAAGATCGGCGAGAACGACGAGCTCGCCCAGTGGCACCTGCTCCGATGCCAGAAGCAGACGCGCGCGCCGATGTACTACCTGCTCGACGAGAGGACCCGGCTCGCCGGCTGCCACATGGTCCGCGAGGCGGTGGAGCGCGTGATCCTCGAGGAGGGGATCGACCGCTTCCAGCAGTTCTCGCGCGAGGTGATCGAGGAGGGCAGGCGGTCGTTCAAGTCGCGGATCCGCGAGATGACGGTCCCGGGGCGCTATCGCTCGGCGACCGGCTTCGACGTCACCTTCGCCGACAAGCAGCAGCTGCCGGCGCGGGCGCGCCGCGACTTCCTGATGCACGCCCCGTTCGAGGTCCGCATCGGCGGCGACGGCGACTACGCGCTCGACATGGACGGTGCGTCGTCGTGGGGATGGCACTCGATGAACTGCACGCCGTCGGGGATGCAGGGTGCGATCTGGGTGCAGTTCACGCAGACGCTCATCTGTAACGACAAGGTCAACGACGGCGCCTACCTCGCCATCGAGACCAACTTCCCGGAGGGGACGATCGCCAACCTCGGCGATGCCGAGGGCTCGACCGGGATCGCGTGGGCGTTTCTCCAGCCGGCCTTCACCGGCTTCCCGCGGACGCTCTCGCGGGCACTGCAGGCGCGGGGGTTCATCGAGGAGGTCATCGCGCCCTACTCGACCTCGGGCAACGTGATCCAGGGCGGCGGGATCGATCAATACGGGAACTCCTCGGCGATCATGAACTTCGAGATCGCGGCGCAGGGCATGGGCGGCAAGTACGTGCTCGACGGGACCGACACCTGCGCGGCGATGTTCAACCCGGAGGGTGACGCCGGGGACGTGGAGATGTGGGAGCTGATCTGCCCGATGACCTACCTCTCGCGGCGGATCAAGGCGAACACGGGCGGGGCCGGCCGCCATCGAGGCGGATCGAGCTTCGAGTCCCTGCTCGTCGTCCACGGCACCGAGTTCTGGGAGCTTCAGAACCTAGGCTCGACGCGGATCCTGGCCTCGGGGCTCTTCGGCGGCTATCCGGGCTCGGCCTCCTACGTGCACAACATCAAGGGCGCGGACCTGATCGAGCGGGCGCAGCGCGGTGAGGCATACCCGCTCGCTGACGGGAGCTTCGACGACCCGGCGCTGATGGAGATCCAGGGCGAGCGCACCTACAAGCAGGACAACTTCACGACCCTCGAGCCGTTCGCCGAGGGGGACCTCTATCTCTCCGTGATGAAGGGCGGTCCCGGGCTCGGGGATCCACTGCTGCGCTCCACAGATCAGGTCGAGCGCGACGTGGAGGAGGGGCACCTCCTCCCGCGCTTCGCCGAGTCGATCTACGGCGTCTCGGACCGCGACGCCTACCGGCGGAGGCGCCTCGAGCGAGGCCGGCCCGCGCGGGAATGGTGGGCCTCCGAGCGGGAGCGGGTCCTCTCGGGCGACGTGATCGACGCGGTGAAGGTGGGCTACGCCGAGTCGATGAAGCTCTCGGAGCGGTTCGCGGCCGAGTTCCGCGGCTTCTGGGACCTGCCCGAGGACTTCACCTTCGACATCGCCACGCCCACGGTGCGGGCCGACGTCATCGAGAAGCCCGGGAAGATCACCCCGGAGGAGTCAGCCGACGCCTACCTGGCGGCGTCCCATGTGGACTCGGTGGAGATGCCGCGGACGGCTGGCAGCACGCTGGACCGGGAGACGCTCGAGGCGCTGCTCGACGAGAAGCTCACCCGGCGCGAGGTCAAGGACATCCAGTCCGGCTACAAGGATCCCGACCGGTTCGAGAAGTGGCTCACCGTCCTCCAGGACCGGGTCTCGTACGACGATCCGATTGTGCTGCCGATGGGAGAGGGGCTGAACGCCGTGCGCCGAAGAACCTCGGACCCTGCGGCGCCCGGACGCGAAGCGGAGGACGCCGCAGGCGGTGATCTCGTCGTCCGTTGCGACTGCGGCCACGACTTCTGCCCGCCGAACCGGAACTGGAGGATGGAGGCGCTCGTCTTTGTGCGCGACGACGCGGAGACGATGGGGGAGATCTACCCGGGCTTCGCGGGTCCGGACACCGACTGGTCGGAGCTGCGCGAGTTCTACTGTCCGTCGTGCGCCCGCCAGCTCGAGGTCGAGGCCGTGCCGCCGGGCTACCCGGTGCTCCACGAGTTCCTGCCCGACATAGAGGGCTTCTACCGGGGCTGGCTCGGCCGCGAGATTCCCTGAAAGGAGTCACCGAGTGCTGATCACGACCATGAACGACCTGCCGGGCCACCGGATCGACGAGGTGCTCGGCGAGGTCTTCGGGCTCACCGTGCGGTCGCGGAATATCGGCTCGACGATCGGAGCCGGGCTGAAGTCGCTCGGCGGCGGGGAGCTGAAGGGAATGACGAAGATGCTTGTCGAGGGCCGCGAGCACGCCACTCAGCGGTTGATCGAGGAGGCGGAGGGAAAGGGCGCTAACGCGATCATCGCCTTCCGGTACGACACGTCGGAGCTCGGCACCAGCTGGACCGAGGTCTGCGCGTACGGAACCGCCTGCAAGGTCACGAAGAGCTGAACGGGGGCGTGCGGCCGCTCGACGAGCAGACGATCCTGATCACGGGGTCCACCGACGGGCTGGGCGAGGCCACTGCCGAGAAGTTCGCCCGCTGTGGAGCCAATGTCCTCGTGCACGGGCGCTCCGAGCAGAAGCTCGAGCGCGCGCTGGCGAAGATGGGAGCCGATCGGGGCGCGCGTGTGCGCGGGATGCTTGCGGACCTCAGCTCGCTCGAGCAGACGCGGCGCCTGGCGCGCGACATCGAGAGGCGCGTCGACCGGCTCGACGCCCTGGTGAACAATGCCGGCGTCGTGGAGATGAACGGCCGGCGGGAGAGTCACGACGGGTTCGAGATGACCTTCGCGGTCAACTACCTCTCGCACTTCCTGCTCACGGCCGAGTTGATGCCGCTTCTCCGGGAGTCGGCGCCGGTGCGCATCGTGAACGTTGCCTCGCTCGGGCAGGCACCCGTGGACTTCGAGGACCCGATGGCGGAGCGGGACTATGAGGGGTTTCGGGCCTACGCGCAGAGCAAGCTCGCGCAGATCATGTTCACGATCGAGCTGGCGCGCCGGCTGCGGGCGGCCGGAGAGGAGGCCGTGACGGTGAACGCCCTCCATCCGGCGACGTTCATGGACACGAAGATGCTGCGGGAGGGCCTTGGACGCGCGGGCCGCTCGGAGGTCGCCGAAGGGGTCGAGGCACTCTCGCGGCTCGTCCAGGACCCCGCGCTCGACGGGGTCAGCGGGCGGTACTTCGACCAGCTGGAAGAGGGGGCGGCGGAGGCGCAGGCGTACGACGCGGACGCGCGGCGGCGACTCTGGGAGCTCAGCGAGGAGCTGACCGGGGAGAGCTTCGACCTGTAGCCGCTAGGCGGCAGTTCGGCGCTGGAGCTCGAGCAGTGGCGGCCACTCCGACGACGGCCCGTCGGGCCGGCGGACCTTCTCGGGGTCGCCCGGCGGAAGCGAGGCGAGGAGCTCGCGGGTACCGGGCTCGGCGAGCTGACGGGCGACGGTGTGGCGCGCGACCTCGATCACCTCGTTCCGGTTCCCGGTTCGCATCAGGTTCGGGCCCATCGCCTGCAGGTCCTCGCGCAGCGGCTGGATCAGCACGACCTCGGTGCCTGCCGACTGGAGCTTCTTCGCCTCGCTGCCGAGCCGGCGCCCGGAGGCGCGCTGGAAGACGATGTTGAAGGCGTCGCGGGGGTTGATGGCCTGGATGGGGTGGAGGGTGGACGTGGGGTTGAGGCAGATGACGAGGTCGAGCTCCTCATTGCGCAGGATGTCGGCGTTGGAGGTGGAGTAGATGCCGCCGTCCACGTAGCGGCGACCGTCGATCGTCACCGGGTGGTAGAGGCCCGGGATCGCGCAGGAGGCGGCGACGGCGTCAGCGAGGTCGGCGTCCGGCGAGCCCTCGCGGCCGAAGGCCACGCGACGACCGGTGGAGTAGTCGCACGTCACGATCCACAGGTTGGGATGGGGGCTCCAGCCGCTTGGCACTACGCTCCGGATCGTGTCCTTCAGTCCCTCGACCGAGAAGACTCCCCGCGGAAGCCAGCCCGTGGCGACGGTGGCGAGCGTGTAGCGGTGGGGCTGGGTCAGCGTGCGAAGGGCAAGCCGCCACGACCCGGGCCCGATCGGGGGCCAGGTCCGCTCGAGGTGGAAGCCGGCGCCGGCGGCGCGGTCCGCCTCGGCGGCCTCGCGCCCGCGCGCGTCGACGATGCCCTGAAACGTCTCCCCGCGCGAGTGGGCAACCATGAACCACGGCGGGATGCCGGAGGCGCACAGCGCCGCGATCATCGAGCCTGCCGAGGTGCCGACGACATAGTCCGCGGTAGCCGGGTCCCACCCGGTCTCCTCGGCGAGCGCGTCCAGCCCGCCGGTGAGCCAGGCACCCCCCTGAATCCCTCCGGCGCCGAGAACTAGCCCCACCCTCATCCTTCAACCCTCCTGGTTGGTGTGACGGACAAACCTAATTGTGCCGAACGCGACGGCGAACCCGGGTGGATCGCCCCTCAGTCGCTAGATTTGAGGCCTTCCGCGGCTGTGGCGGAACTGGTAGACGCGCGGCGTTCAGGTCGCCGTGTCCGCAAGGACGTGGGGGTTCGACTCCCTCCAGCCGCACCTCGAAACCCCGGATTCCAAGCGGCGAACCGGGGTCCCATTGCTATCCTCGCCCGCCTACCCGCCGCTATCGTCTAGGGGACTAGGACGCCGGATTCTCAGTCCGGAAACCCGGGTTCGAATCCCGGTAGCGGTGCCTTCGAATCCCGCTCTATGGAGCGGGATTCAGCGTGTTTGGGTCAAGCGTTCGCCTCTGCGGTCGCCGGTCAGCCCGCCTTTCTCATCTGCTGGCGAAGCCGCTGGGTCGCCGCGCCCTGGCGGCGAAGCTCCGCACCCTGCCGGCACCTGGTCGCGCAGGCTGCTGATCCTCTGTGCCTGGCTGCTGCTTGGCGTCGCAGACCCCGGTGCCGTCCCGAGGCGGCCGGCGGGGTAGATGGCGACAGTCCGGCCACTCAACCTGTTCCGATAGACGCCGTGTAGGAAGACGTCAAGGCTCGAGCCCCGCTGCCGGGTACCGTCTATGGCCCATGCACGTGGCCAGCCGAGAGGACGCGCGCCGGCTGCGCTGGCCAGGGATCGGCCTGATATGGCCGTTGCTCGGCGCCGCGGTCCTGCTTTACGCCGCCCACGAGGACCTCGGGCTGGGCGGATCGGGCACGGACACCCTCTTCAAGCAATGGGTCAACGACGGATTGCTGTGGGCGGCGGCCGCGGGCTGCCTCGCGGGTGCTCTGAGATCCATCAAGAGCCGGGTCGCGTGGCTCCTCGTCGCGGCTGCGCTGGCGAGCTGGGCGATCGGTGACACGATCTGGAGCGTTCGCTTCAACGACGTCGCGAACCCGCCGCTGACCAGCATCTCCGACGTCTTCTGGCTGGGCTGGTACCCGCTGATCATCGCCGCGCTCGCGCTTCTGGTGCGGGACCGGGTCCCGGCGTTCGAGCTCCACCGCTGGATCGACGGCGTGGTCGTGATGCTGATCGTGGCGACGCCGTGGGTGGCACTCTTCCTGGAGCCGGTGTCGGAGCACGCGGGCGTCTCCGCGCTGGCCGACGCCGTCGACTTCGCCTACCCGCTCGGCGACGCCGTGGTCTTCGGCGCCACGCTGGGCGTCTTCGCGCTCATGGGCTGGCGACCCGGTCGCATGTGGCTGCTCCTCGGGCTCGGGCTCACCGCGACGGGTGTCGCCGACGCCATCTACTCGGTCCAGGCCCTCGGGCACTCGTATCACCAGGGTGGGATCTACGACGCGGTGTGGGCGGGAGGCGCGGTCCTCGTCGCCTATGCGGCGTGGCAACCGCATCCGGGTCGCCTGGAGCCGCGCGAGGTATCCGGCTGGGCCGCGATCGCGCTACCGCTCTCCGCGCAGGCGTTGGCCGCGGCGATCCAGGTCTATGGCTTCTTCCACGAGATCCCGCGGGCGGAGCGCGTCCTGACCCTGATCGTCCTGCTGATCGCGATGGTTCAGATCGTCGTGACCAGGCCGCGGGCCGTCAGGGAGTGAGCTTCACCGTGAAGCGAGTCCTCGTCGGGCTCAGCTGCGTCGCGTACGCGGTGCCTCCGGCACCGTCGTAGGCGCCGGTCCCTCCGGTGATCGGGATCGGGGTGTGGTCGGTCTCGTGCGGGACGAGTCCCTGCGCGCTCAGCTTGCCCCGGGAGAGATTCAGCTGAACGTTGCAGAGGGCCCTCCTGCCGATCAGCGTGCACACCGAGCGCTGGACGCCCGTGTCGTCTCCCGTGATCTCAGAGCCGCCTCCGAACCGGTCTCCCTGCCTCGGCGGGCGATCGGGTACGAATCCGATGTTCGTCTGGATCGTTCCGACCAGGTGGAGCGTCGTGGGCGTGCCCTTCGCCGACCCGGCGCTCGTGACGACCGCCGCCGCGACGCCCGCGGCGGTGGCGGCGGCGAGCGCGACCGCGAGGCGAGGATGGTTGACGAGGCGTGTTCTCATGGCGCTCCTCCTTTTCGGGTGCGATGGAGTCTCTCGTGCCTGGCGGGGTAGATGGAAAACTGGGAGCGCCAACCACCACCGCGAAAGGCTGGGAAGCAGATGGAGAAGCGCAAGCTCGCAGACCTGGAGGTCTCGGCGATCGGACTGGGCTGCATGGGGATGTCGGCCTTCTACGGGACCACCGACGAGGACGAGGGCATCGCGACGATCCAGCGCGCGCTGGAGCTCGGCGTCAACTTCCTCGACACCGCGCAGCTCTACGGCCCGCTGACCAACGAGATGCTGGTCGGCCGCGCGGTCAACGGCCACCGGGACGAGTACGTGATCGCGACCAAGTTCTCACGCCGCATGGACGACGCGACGCCGGGCAGCATGACGACCACCGGCCCACTGGACGGCTCCCCCGATCACGTCAGGAAGTCGATCGACGGCTCCCTCAAGCGGCTCGGCACCGACCACGTCGATCTCTTCTACCAGCACCGGGTCGACCCCAACGTGCCGATCGAGGAGACCGTCGGCGCCATGGGGGAGCTGGTCCAGCAGGGCAAGGTCCGCCACATCGGCCTGAGCGAGGCTGCGCCGGAGACCATTCGGCGCGCGCATGCGGTGCACCCGATCACAGCGGTCCAGACGGAGTACTCGCTCTGGACCCGCTTCGCGGAGACCGACGTGATCCCGACCTGCCGCGAGCTCGGCATCGGCTTCGTGCCGTACTCGCCCCTGGGACGCGGCTTCCTCTCCGGGCGCTTCACGTCACCCGAGGAGCTTGACGAGGGCGATTTCCGCCGGAGCGGCCCGCGATTCACCGGCGAGAACCTCGAGGCGAACCAGGCGCTGGCCGCCAAGGTCAGGGAGATCGCCGAGGACAAGGGCATCACGCCGGCACAGCTTGCGATCGCATGGGTGCTCGCCCAGGGCGATCTGGTCCCGATCCCGGGCACCAAGCGCCGGAGCTACCTCGAGCAGAACGCCGCCGCCGTCGACGTCGAGCTCACCGCCGAGGACCTCGAGCGGATCAAGGCCGAGCTGCCCGAGGCCGCCGGCGACCGCTACGACGAGGGCGACATGGCCTCGGTCCACCTCTAGGTCGCGCCCCCCCTGGGCGGGGTTCGCTTAGGATCGGGACCCAATCTCTGCCCGAAGGGAGCTCCGTGAAATCAGTCAGGTATGCGGCAGTCGCGTCGGTTCTCGCCGTCTGCTCGCGCTCGTCGTCTCCGCCTGCGGGGGAAGCAGCACGACCACGACCGTCACGGACAGGCGCAGCCGACCCAGACCGCGGCTCCCACGACGACGACGCCGACGACGCCGACAACCTCCAGCACGGCGACCTCGACCACCACGGGCAGCACGACCACCGCGGTCGGCCCATCCTCCTGCGGGCCCAACCAGGCCTATTCGCAGGTCAGCAAGACCTGCGTCAACGTGCGGCCGGGCAACAACCCGTGCCCGAAGGGCGAGGTGCCGATGGCCGATCGCCCGGTCTGCGTCGCGAAGGACTGAGGCCGGCGACATAGCGCGGGACCTTCTAGATTCCCCCGATCGGAGCGGGGATCGAGAGTTTCGCCGAGCGCCGGGGCCTTGACTACAAGGGCCCCGCCGAGCTCCGCGCCCTGACTCCCGCGCTGCTGACGGGATCGGATGGTGGCGACGACGCCGCCGAGGGCGAGCTCGCCGACGGCTTCAGCGGCACCCTCACCCACCATTCCTTTTCCGACGGGCGGGACAGGCGCGACTCGACGGTAGTCGTCGCCTCTGTGCCCGACATCGTCGCCTTCGTGCGGGCGCTGGTCTGCCGCGATCGAGCCGCGGTGGGGGCCTCGGATCTCGCTCAGCTCCCGGCCGAGCGGTGGGAGGGTGCGGAGTTCGAGAGCGTCGAGTTCAACCGGCGCTACCGGCTGTTCACGCTCGCCGGCGAGGACACGACGTTCCTCTACGAGCTGTTCTCGCCGGCGCTCATCTCGTGGCTCACATCCAGCGTGCCGCCCGGCTTCGGGTTCGAGCTGAACGACGGAAACCTCGCCGTCTTCGTGCCGGGGCACATCGAGGACCCGGGCGAGCTTGAGCGGCTGTGCTCGCTCGCCGCATCGCTCGCAGACCGGATTCGCACCGAAGCGATGGAGGAGGAGCCAGGCTCGCAGCTCTATCGCGAGGCGGAGGTGCAGCGCGACCTCGACCGCGCGGTCACTGCCGTTAGGTGGGAGAGCCCACCGAAGAGCGTCAGCGCGGCCGTCGACGCGTACCGCGAGGTCGCGGCTCGCCGGCCGCGTGTGCTCGGAGTCGCCCTCCTGTGGGGCCTCCTGGCCGCAGCGGCCGGGGGCGGGCTGGCCGCGCTGGTGGCCGGCCCGATCGCCGTTATCGTGGCCGCCGGGCTTGCCTTCGGGATCGCCTTCTACCTCGCTCGGCTGACCGCGTCGATCCGCTACCGCTTCGGGCGCGTAGCGATGCAGCGAGTCGCCATGGAGGCGTTCATCCGCGAATATGCCCGCGCCCGCGGGCTGGAACTCGAGGATCGCTGGGCCTTTCACTCGGAAATGCGCGGTTTCCCGCTGCCGGGCATCGCTGACCACGTCCTCGAGGGCAGGCTGCCGGAGACCGAGATCGACGGTCGCTTCGTGATGTTCGGGGCGTCCCCCGAGCTGCGATCCGAGGGCCAGGAGATCGCGCTCACCTCGGATCGCCCCCTCGCCGCGAGCGGGCTACTCGTCCGCATGCCGGCCGAGCTCGGCGACCAAGTCCGGCACGACGCCGAGCTCCCGGAGGACTACCACCTCGAGGCGCGCGGTCTTGACGTGATGGTCTGGCTTCCAATCCAGGGCAACCTGATCCGCACGGCAGAGGGATCCGACAACTCCTGCCGCAAGGCCGGCGAGGTGATCAGGCGGCTGGAGCGCGCGGCCTGAAAGGATGTCGCCGTGGGCTTCGACCAGTACCACGAGCCGCCGGCCGAGCTTCCCGACCGCACGCGCACCTTCGCCCGGCTCTGCGCTTCGCTCACCGAGGAAGCCGAGGCGATCGGCTGGTACGAGCAGCGAATGGCGGTCGAGCCGGACCGCGACGCGCAGGCGATCATGCGCGACGCCCAGGGTGAGGAGTTCAAGCACTTCTCCATGGACCTCGAGTTCCTGCTGCGCCGGACACCGCTGTGGCGCGAGATCGCCGAGGGCATCCTTTTCACCGAGGGCGACATCGTCGAGCACGGCGAGGAGGCCGAGGAGGAGGCCGTCGAGGACGAGGCCTCCCGAGGAGTTCCGGTGAGCGGGAGCGAATCGCTTGGCATCGGCGACCTGAGGGAGGCAACGTCATGAGCCATCTGCTGCGCGAGCAAGCGCCGATCACGGAGGCGGGCTGGAGCCTCCTCGACGACGAGGCGCGGGAGCGGCTGGCGCCCGCGCTGGCGGCGCGCAAGCTCGTGGACTTCAGCGGCCCGCGGGGATGGGAGCACTCCGCGACGAACCTGGGGCGAGTCGAGAGCGTCGGCGACTCGCCGGACGGCATCGACGCGGCGCAGCGTCGCGTGCTGCCGCTCGTCGAAGTGCGTGCGCCGTTCTCCGTCGCGCCCTCGGAGCTCGCCGACGCAGACCGCGGGGCGGAGGACGTGGACCTCGAGGAGCTCGATCAGGCGGCCCACCGGCTCGCGATCGCCGAGAACGCGGCGGTGTTCAACGGCTGGGGCGCGGTCGGCATCAAGGGCATCGCCGAGTCCTCGCCGCACGATGCCATCGCGCTGGGTGAGGACTGCGAGCGCTATCCGCGCCATGTCGCCAAGGCCGTGGACGCGCTGAGGGGCGCAGGGATCGACGGGCCCTACGGGCTCGCGCTGGGCCCCGAGGCGCACACCAACGTGCTCGAGACGAGCCAGCACGGGGGCTACCCGCTCCTGGAGCACCTGCGCGAGATCGTGGGCGGGCCGTTGACCTGGGCGCCGGGCGTGGAGGGCGCGGTCGTCCTGCGTGTTGGCGGCGGCCACTTCCTGTTCGAGTCCGGGGAGGACCTCTCGATCGGCTACCTGGAGCACGACGTCGACGCGGTCCGCCTGTATCTCGAGGAGAGCTTCAGCTTCCGCGTGGCGACGCCGGAGGCCGCCGTCGCACTCACTCCGTAGGAGTCGCGGGGCCGCCAGCGCATGGCCGCGGCCGACGTAACTCGATTCTCAGGGCGAACCGCGTGGGCGCGGAGCCTCGAGACGCCGCTCAGCTCCTTCCTGCGCACCGAGACCGGCAGCGCGGCGATCCTGCTCGGGGCGACCGCGGCGGCCCTGATCTGGGCGAACGTGGACGCGTCCTCGTACCGCGGCGTCTGGGACACCACGCTGTCGATCCGGGTCGGCGACGCCGGGATTTCCCAGACTCTCGGTCACTGGATCAACAGCGGCCTGATGACGTTCTTCTTCTTCGTGATCGGGCTCGAGGCGCGGCGCGAGTTCGACCTCGGCGAGCTGCAGGACCGCGAGCTCGTCGCGCTTCCCGTACTCGCGGGCATCGGTGGGATGGCGGTGACGGCGGCCATCTTCCTGGCGATCAATGCGGGGCATTCGTCCGCTCACGGCTGGGGCGTGGCGATGTCGACCGACACCGCATTCGCGCTGGGCGCGCTGGCCCTGGTGGGACCCCGCTTCTCGGATCGCCTGCGGGCGTTCATGCTCACGGTCGCGGTCATAGACGACCTCGTCGCCCTGGCCGTGATCGCGCTCGTCTACAGCGAGTCCGTCGACCTGGTCCCGCTACTCGTCGCCGTCGCCGTCTTCGCGCTGATCCTGGCCGCCGCCAAGGCGCGGATCCGCGGCGGAGTGGTCTACTTCGTGCTCGGTCTGGGTGCCTGGGTCGCGATGTTCGAGTCCGGCGTCGACCCGATCATCGTCGGGCTCGCCATGGGGCTCTTGACGTGGGCCGCCCCGGCCGGGCGCGGCGACCTGGAGCAGGCGAGCGATCTCTTTCGCCGATTCCGGGAGCAGCCGACCCCGGAGCTGGCCCGTTCCGCCAGGCTCGGGCTCGAGTCCGCGGTCTCGCCGAATGAGCGCCTGCAGTACCTGTATCACCCGTGGACGAGCTACGTGATCGTCCCGCTGTTCGCCCTGGCGAACGCCGGTGTCGTCATCAACGGAGACTCGCTGTCGCGAGCGTTCGGCTCATCGATCACTCTGGGCATCGTCGTCGGCTACATCGTTGGCAAGCCGCTCGGGATCGCGGGAACCTCATGGCTGCTGACCCGAGTGACGCGGGGACGGGTGCGCCCGCCCGTCGGCTGGACCGGCGTCATCGGCGCGGGGGCGGCGGCGGGCATCGGCTTCACGATCTCGCTGCTGATCGCGTCCCTGGCCTTCGGCGGGCAGGACCTGGAGGAGGCCAAGATCGGGATCGTCGTCGCCGGACTTGGGGCAACCCTGGCGAGCGGAGCGGTCTACCGGATCACGCTGATGCTCCCGGAGCAGCTGCGACTGCGCGCCATCTTGGGCCCGCCGGAGACGGTCGTGGATCTCGCGGTGCCGGTGGACCCCGAGATCGACCACATCCGCGGATCGGAGGACGCTCCGGTCACGCTGCTCGAGTACGGGGACTTCGAATGCCCCTACTGCGGCCGCGCGGAGCCCGTGATCCGCGAGCTCCTGACCGACCGTGGGGACATTCGCTACGTGTGGCGCCACCTGCCGCTGAACGACGTCCATACCCACGCGCAACTCGCCGCCGAGGGCTCGGAGGCCGCCCACCTGCAGGGGCGGTTCTGGGAGATGCACGACCTCCTGCTCGAGCACCAGGACGAGCTGCGGCCCGGCGACCTCATGCGATACGCCGATGAGCTGGGCCTCGACACCGACCGGTTCGCTGACGACCTGCGCAACCACCGAGTCGCGTCTCGAGTGGCGCGCGACGTCGACAGCGCCGACCTGAGCGGCGTCTCGGGGACACCGACCTTCTTCATCAACGGCCGCCGGCACTACGGCCCGTACGACATCGACACTCTCTCCAAGGTCGCGCGCGTGGCGGGCGCCCGGGTGGCCGCGGAGGCCATCCGAGACGAGCGCGCTGGGTAGGGCGCTAGGAGCCCGGCCGCCCGGACACCACGGGATGGCCCAGCCTCTGCCAGGTGCCGACGCCGCCGTGGCCGACGTGGATTACCCCGTCGAAGCCCTCGCGCTGGAGCAGCGAGGCGGCCAGGCCGCTGCGTTTGCCGCCGCTGCAGACCGCGGCGATCGGCCGGTCCCGCGGCAGCTCCGACAGGTGATCCATCAGGTGGCCGTAGGGGATGTGGATCGCCCCGGGGATGTGCGCGGATGCGAACTCGTCCGAATCGCGGACGTCGAGGACGACGAGGCCGTTTGGGTCCTCGAGCCGCCCGGCGAGGGCGTCGGGGCCGATCATCTCGATCCTGGAGACGGCGCGCTCCTCCGATCGCCACGCCGTCATCCCACCCTCGAGGTAGCCGCGCACGTGGAGGCCGACGGAGGCCAGCAGCTCCGCCGCCTCGAGCTCGTACCCATCTGAGGCGGCAACCACGATCAGCTCGACGTCCGGGTCGGCGACCATTGCGACCTTGGTGGCGAACCCGGTGTCATAGGCGGAGGCGCTGATCGCGCCGGTTATGTGCGCCTCGTCGAACTGCTCGTTGGTGCGTGCGTCGACCAGCATCGCGCCCCCGGCGATCGCGACCTCGACGGCACGGGGGGAGAGCGGCGCGGGCGCGCCCAGCTCCTCGATCAGCGGGCCCTTGTTCAGGGAGACGATGTGCTCGACTTGGGGCGGGCGCTCGCCGATCGATGTCAGCGATGCCTCGATGAACGCATCCTCACTCTCATGGGCCAGGGCCGGGTTGTGATGGCGTTCAGCGCCGATCGTCGAGGCGGCCGCGTTCTCGATCCCCGACGACCCGCAGAGCGAGCCGCCGAGGTGTCCCGGGAACACGGCCACGTCGTCGTCGAGGCTCAGGAGACGCTCGTGCAACGAGCGGTAGATGTCGGCCGCCCCCTCGCGCGGCTCGATGGCGAGGTCGGGCCGCGCCACGTCTCCGATGAACAGGGAGTCGCCCGTGAGCACTGCCCAGACCCGGCCGGTCGGAGCGTCGCGGACGGCGAACGAAGTGTGCTCAGGCCGGTGGCCGGGCGTGTGGACCGCCTCGATCTCGACCGTGCCGAGGCGCAGCGTCCACCCGTCGTCCATCGCGTCGTGTGGGTACTCGGCATCGGCGAGCCGATGGATGTGAATGGCCGCGTCGGTGGCGCGGGCAAGGCGGCCGTGGCCGGAGACGTGGTCAGCGTGGTTGTGGGTCTCGAGCACGTGCTCGATTCGCACCCCGTGCAGGCGGCTCAACCGCAGATATGGGTCGATGTCCCACTGGGGATCGACCACCGCGGCCACGCCGGCGGACGTGTCGCCCACCAGGTACGAGCCGCACCCGAGGTCCTCGTTGATGATCTGACGGAAGAGCGTCGACATTGGACTCCCGATTCTCTCCGATCTGGGGCGCGCCGATTCTCAGGAAACTCCAAGGTTTCTCAGCGATCATGGCGCGATGACGCCGGAACCGCCAGGCAGGGACGCCGCGCGCGTGCTCGTGGTCGACGACGAGCTGAACATCGCGGAGCTCGTGTCGATGGCGCTGCGCTACGCGGGCTTCGACGTCGCGACCGCCGGGACCGGACGGGAGGCGCTCGACCGGGCGGAGGACTTTCGGCCCCAGATGCTCGTCCTCGACGTGATGCTGCCCGACTTCGACGGCTTCGAGGTGGCCCGGCGACTTGCCGCCGGCGGGCGGGACGTGCCGATCCTGTTCCTCACCGCTCGCGACACGACCCAGGACAAGGTCCGCGGGCTCACCCTCGGCGGCGACGACTACGTCACCAAGCCCTTCAGCGTGGAGGAGCTGATCGCGCGCGTGCGGGCGATCCTGCGCCGAGCGGGCGTCAACGGCGACGCGAGCAGCCTCACGTTCGAGGACCTCGAGCTGGACGACGAGACCCGCGAGGTTCACCGGGCCGGCAGGGCGATCGAGCTCACCGACACCGAGTACCGCCTACTCCGCTACCTGATGCTCAATCCGCGCCGTGTCCTGAGCCGCGCCCAGATCCTCGACCACGTCTGGCAGTACGACTTCGGCGGCGACGCCCGCGTGCTCGAGACCTACATCAGCTACCTGCGGAAGAAGGTCGACGCGCGGGGGCCGCGGCTGATCCACACGGTTCGCGGCGTGGGCTACGTCCTGCGCCGGCCGAGGAGCTGAGATGTCGCTGCGCGCGCGGCTCATGCTCGGCCTCCTGGCGCTCGCCGCGGTCGGCCTGCTGGTCGCGGACGCAATCTCCTACGCGGCGCTCCGCTCCTACCTCTTCGACCGCACCGACCAGCAGGTCCAGACGGCCGTGCAGGTCGTGGGGCGTGGGCTCGGCGCGCCGCAGGTGATTCAGGGAGGGAGGGGTCCGTTCACGCTCCCCGTGCCTCCGCCGCCGCCCGCCGGGGCGCCCGGTTCCCCGCCCGATCTGCCGCCGGGCATCTACGGGGAGCTCCGGAATCCGCAGGGCAAGGTGGTCCACAAGACGAGGACCTTCGGTCAGCCGAAGCCCGAGCTGCCCGCGAACATCCCCGTCTCGAGCTCGCCCGATTCGCCAGCGGTCTTCACCGTGCCGGGAACGGGGCCGTCCGACTTTCGCGCCGCCGCCTACTCACCCGGACCGGGCGCCGGCACCGTCGTGGCCGCAGTCTCGCTGCAGGACGTGAACCAGACGCTGTCGCACCTCCGCCTGATCGGCGGCATCGTGACCGCCGCGGTCCTCGCGGCGCTGGCGGCGCTCGCCTGGTGGGTCATCCGCATCGGCCTGCGGCCGCTCGAGCGGATGCAGGAGACCGCCAACGCGATCGCCGGCGGCGACATGTCCGCGCGGGTCGAGACGACCGACGAGCGCACCGAGGTGGGGCGCCTCGGGGCGTCGCTCAACTCGATGCTGGGTCAGATCGAGCGCGCCTTCGCGGAGCGGGAGGCGAGCGAGGAACGGCTGCGCCGCTTCCTGGCGGATGCGTCCCACGAGCTCCGGACCCCGCTCACCTCGATCCGGGGCTACGCGGAGGCCTTCAGGCTCGGTCCTGCCCGCGACCCGGTCGAGCTCGAGAAGGCGATGAGCCGGATCGAGGACGAGGCGGCCAGGATGGGCGTGCTGGTCGACGAGCTCCTGACGCTGGCGCGGCTGGACGAGGTGCGCCAGCGGGTGCGCCGGCCCGTCGACCTGGCGACGGTCGCGGCCGAGGCGTGCGCCGACGCGCGGGCGGCGAACCCCGGCCGCAGCATCGAGCTGAGGGCGGACTCCAGCGCGGAGGTGATCGGCGACGAGGGCCAGCTCCACCAGGTGGCGGCCAACCTGCTTCGCAACGCCGCCCAGCACACCCCCGACGGCACCCCGATCGACGCGTTGGTGTCGGCGGGCGGGGGAGACGTCACCCTCGCGGTCCGCGACCACGGCGAGGGCCTGCCGCCCGGCGCGGCCGAGCATGCCTTCGAGCGCTTCTGGCGCCACGAGCGCACGCGACGCTCCGACGACGGCGGGGCGGGACTCGGCCTCGCGATCGTCGCAGCGATCGCCGAAGCGCACGGCGGACGGGCGGTGGCGCGCGACGCTGCCGGGGGCGGGGCCGTGTTCGAGGTCGTCCTGCCCGCGCTGTGAATAGGCGGCCTAGGCGGTTTCAGGGACGCGCAACACCAGGATCGTGATGTCGTCCCGGGGACCGCGGTCGCGCCCGTCGAGCGCCACGCTCTGCATCTGGGCCGCGATTGCCGCGGCGTTGTCGCCGGCAGAGCGTCGAAGCGCCGCGGCGAGCTCCTCCTGGCTGAGGATGCGATCCGGCGCGTAGGCGTCGGTGAGGCCGTCCGTGTAGAGCAGCACCGCATCGCCCGGCTCCAGATCCGCCCGGTAGTCCGACAGCACCGGGTTCGTAACCGCCCCCAGGAGCGTCCCGGCGCCGCCGAGCTCCTCGACCACGCCCCCGGCCCTGACGACGAGCGGGAGCGGATTGCCGGCGACCGAGAGCGTCACCGCGACACGACCGTCCCGGCGGGGAGCGATCCGGCTGTACGCGACCGTGCAGGTCTCCCCGGGGGCCTGGCGCATGATCGCGCCGTTGAGGAGCTCCAGGATGCGGCTGGGCCGCTCCTCGTGGACGGCGTCCGCGCGAAGGGTGTAGCGGGCGAGGGCCGTGGTCCGCGCGGCGGCCGGGCCCTTGCCTCCGATGTCGCCGAGCATGACGTCCCAGCTTTGGAAACCGGTCTCGAACCAGTCGTAGAAGTCGCCGCCGACCAGCTCGCCTTTGCCGGCGGGTCGCGAGTCGACGGCCGTCTCGACGCCGGGGATCTCCGGAAGGTGGCTCGGTAAGAGGCCCTTCTGCAGGGTCTCCGAGATGTACCTGGCGGCGTCCTCGATCCGCTGGCGCTCAGTCATGACCGCCGCCAGCACAAGCGCCGACATCGACGCCACCCCGAGGAACGTCTGCGCCAGCTGGAGGCGCTGATCGAGGTTCAGGCCCGAGAAGGAGCCGTGATTGTTCGCGGTCAGCGGGATGGCGAACGCGGCCACGATCAGGCTGGCGCCGACGGCGCCGGGTTGCCAGAAGCGAAGCGCCGCCCAGATCATCAACGGGAACACGAGGAAGGCGCGGGGCACCTCGTCGTAGAAGACGAAGAAGGAGACGCCGCTCAGGGCCACGGCCAGCACCAGCGCCTCGAGCGCGCGCCCCGGAGCGCGACGGTACGGCCAAGCCGTGATCGCCACCATGATGGCCGGGGCGATGAGCAGGTCGCCGCCGGCGTCCCCCAGCCACCAGGTGCGCCAGGCGGTCCAGAGGGCGTCGCTCGAGACGTCGCCCGCGGCCAGGAGGCTGGCGACGCCGATCGTGGCGCTGACCATGGTGCTGAGGATGCCGCCGAAGACGAGCAGCGCGATCACGTCGCGAACGCGCTCCAGGGAGGGACGGAAGTCCGCCACCTCGCGCAGGAGGAATGCACCGACCAGAGCCTCGCCCGTGTTGCCGACCGTGATCCCCAGCGTGGCGTAGAAGGGAATTCCCGTCCAGCTGTTCGCGAGCAGCGCGCCGAGCGCGATGCCCGGCCACATGCGGTATCCCCAGAAGACGATCGCCACCAGCGCGATGCCCGTCGGGGGCCAGACCGCGCTGATGCTCGAGTTCATGAACGCCAGGCTCAGCCCGAGCTTCGCGGCGCCGTAGTAGACCGCCGCGATCACCAGCAGCTTCAGCGCATAGGTGCGGCGGTCCTCCTGGATCGCGTCGAGCCAGCGCACGCGCGCATCCTCCCATGGGTGCCGGTGGGCGCGCTAGGCCTCGGCAGCGAGCGCTTCCGCCGGGTCCCCAGGCTCCCGCGGGCGATCGCGCCGTATCCGCAGGCCGAGGAGCGGGAATACCAGGGTGGAGATGATGGCCGCGCCGACGAGTGCGGAGGCCGTGGACGCCCGCATGTCGCCGGCATTCTGCGCGAGCGTCGTGATCGCCACCACGAGCGGCAGCTCTGTCGCGCAGAACACTCCCAGCGCCGTCCGGTCGCGAAGCGGAAGCACGCTCCGGTAGAGAAGCATCGCCGGCACGCCCCTGACGACGAGGAAAAGGGCGACGAACAGCGGCAGCTTCAGGAGGGCGGTCGGGTCGCTGAACAGCTCGTCCACGTTGAAGGCCATACCGCTGGTGACGAAGAAGAACGGGATCAGGAACCCATACCCGACGGCCGTGAGCTTGGACTCGAAGACGTCGAGCTCGTGGCCTCGGAGCGCGAGGCGCGTGATCATCCCGGCGACGAAGCCTCCGAGCAACAGGTCGAGGCCGAGCTGGGTCGCGAGGGCGACCAGCCCGAAGACGAGCACGACCGACAACCTCACCGCGAGCTGGCTGGACGTCTCGAAGGTGCGCTCGAGGAGCGGCCAGCCCCGCCACGCGGTGCGCACGGCCAGGACGCCGGTGATCACCGCGAGCGCGACGAAGAAGATGAGGATCAGCGCCTCGTGGAGCGGGTGGCCCGTCGACAGGACCAGCGTCACGAGAAGGATCGGCCCGAACTCGCCCGCCGCGCCGGCGGCGAGGAGGTAGGGGCCGAACCGCGTGCGGAGTTCGCCCGCGTCGCGCAGGATCGGGATCAGCGTGCCGATGGCCGTCGTCGCCATCGCCGATCCGGTGTAGAGGCCGGAGACGACGATGTGCCCGGCCTGGAGAGCCCCGGCCAGCGCGTAGGCGAGGACGAGAGAGATGATCCACCCGATCACCCCGAGCTTCAGCGGCTGTCCCTCGATCCGCTCGAAGTTGATCTCGTACCCGGCGAAGAAGAAGAGCATCCCCAGACCGAGGTTCCCGAAGAACTGCGTGGCCGGGTCCAGCTTCGCGATGTCCGCGACCTGCGGCCCGACGAGGATTCCGAGGACGATCTCGACGACGACGACCGGGATCACCAGGCGGGGCCCGAGGGCCGTCACGATCAGCCCGGCGATCGCCGCGACCGCGACGATCACGAGGAACGAAGCCGAATCGACGCCGATCACCGCTTACCCTCCATGCGCGCCGGAGGGAATCTAAGGGGTGCGGCGGGCCTACTCCAGGTCTCGCGGCTTGACGAAGCCGACGAGCCGCGCGGCATCGGGCTCCAGGGTGCTCCACGTGCCGTCGAAGTCGACCGTGGCGAGCGCGCCCGTGGGGTACTTGTCGCCGAGCTCCGCGAGCTCCGGCCCCCCGTTCGCGAGGTCGAGGGCGAGGCGCTCGATCGAGGGGTTGTGTCCGATGAGCATCACGGAGGGCACCACATCGTCGACCCGCTGAAGGCGGGACAGGAGCCCGGCTGCCGAGGCCTCGTACAGCTCGGACTCGATGCGCACGTCCGGCGAGCCCCCGAGCCCAGGGGCCACACGATCCAGGGTCTGGCGCGCGCGCCTGGCCGACGAGCAGAGCACCAGCGCGGGCTCGATCCGGTGCTCGCCCATGTATGCGGCCATCGCCTTCGAGGCCCGCTTCCCACGGCCCGCGAGCGGTCGGTCGTGATCCGGGAGGCTCGAGTCCTTCCAGCTCGACTTGGCGTGGCGCAGCAGGAACAAGCGCTTCATGGCGATGATGGTCTCGACGATGGCTGAGTCCCACCGATCGCGAGGCCGCGGGAAGCCTACGCCGGTTCTGCTCGCGCCGGATTCCTTCAAGGGGACGTTCAGCGCGCCCGAGGTCGCGGAGGCCCTCGCGCGCCCGCTCGAGGGAGGCGGGCATGCCGTGGATCGATGCCCCCTCGCCGACGGCGGCGAGGGCACCGCCGACGCATTGCGCGGGGCGCTGGGCGGGCGGCGCGTGGATGCTGACGCCCACGATCCGCTCGGGCGCCCGATCGGCTCCTCCTTCGTGCTCCTCAGCGACGGCTCGGCCGTGGTCGACACGGCGGCGGCGAGCGGGCTCGCGTTGGTCGCGCCGGCCGATCGGGACCCCGAGGCTGCCTCCACGAGGGGCACGGGCGAGCTCATCGTCGCGGCGGCACGCCGCGCGCCACTGGTTCTCGTGGGCATCGGCGGGAGCGCGACCACCGACGGCGGCGCCGGGGCGCTGGAGGCGATCGCTGCGGGAGGCGGGCTCGGGGACGCTCGAGTGGTCTGCCTCTGCGACGTCCGCACCCCGTGGGAGTCGGCCGCCGAGACCTTCGGCCCGCAGAAGGGCGCAGACCCGGAGGCCGTCGCCCGGCTCGCGCGGCGGCTGGACGAGCTCGCCGCGACCCTGCCGCGCGATCCGCGGGGGGTCCCGATGAGCGGCGGAGCCGGCGGCCTTGCAGGCGCGCTGTGGGCAGCGTGTGGGGCGGAGCTCGCGGAAGGGGCCGGGTTCGTCCTCCAGGCCGTGGGCTTCGACGAGCGGCTCGGGCGCGCGGGCGCCGTGGTGACCGGCGAGGGGCGGCTCGACGCCACGACGCTCGCGGGCAAGCTCGTCAGCCAGGTGTCGCGCCGAGCGCACGACGCCGGAGTGCCCGTGCACGCGGTCGTGGGGCAGGACGCCACGACGTCGGCGGATCGCCGCGCGCTCGGCCTCGCCTCGATCCGGGAGGCGTCGACGGCCGCGGAGCTCGCGGATGCGGCGGCGGAGCTCGGGCGCGAGCTGGGCGGCGGCTAGATTGAACGCATGCCGGACGACGGGGATCGGACGCCGACGCTTTACGAATGGGCCGGGGGCGGCGAGGCGATCGAGCGCCTGATCAACGCGTTCTACGACCGGGTGGAGGAGGACGACCTGATCGCACCCTTCTTCCCCGGCGGCGTCAGCGTGGAGCACCGCGACCACGTGGTCGCCTGGTGGTCGGAGGTGTTCGGTGGGCCCGACCGGTACACGCACGAGCTCGGCGGCTACCAGAACATGCTTGCCAGGCACCGCAGCCTGGGGATCGCACCGGAGCAGCGCGCCCGGTTCGTCTCGCTCATGAGCGTGGCCGCCGACGACGCCGGCCTCCCCGAGGACCCGGAGTTCCGCTCGGCGCTCCTGGCGTACCTGGAGTGGGGGACGCGCCTCGCGATGCACAACTCGCAGCCGGGCGCGGACGTTGCCGAGCACGCGCCCGTCCCGAGGTGGGGTTGGGGAGAGGCGCCGCCGTTCGAGGGCTAGGAGCCCTCGGCCTCCGCTTCGGGCGGCAGCGTCTCGAGCTCCAACCGGAGGATCTCCACAAGCTCGCTCTCCGGGATCTGTTCCTCGAGCATGGCCAGCGACTTGCGGTAGCGCTCCCGCTTGATCGCGACAGAGTCGCCGCCGACGCCCCGGTCCATCATCAGGCGGAGCTCACGCACCTTCGAGATCTTGTCCGCGGCGTACACCGCCTGCGCGTAGGCGCCGGCGCTGCGCACCCGCTCGCGCACGTCGTCCTTCTGCGCCTCGGTGTCCGAGATCGACGGGTCGTCGCTGACGGTCGCCACGAGCTCCGCGATCTCGGGGCCGAACTGCTCCTCGAGCTCGGACCGCTTGGCCTCGGTGTCCTCGAGAACGTCGTGCAGGACCCCCGCCGCAATCACGTGGTCCGGGTACCCCGACCGCTCCAGGATCGAGCCCGCCTCGATGGGATGCAGCATGAACGGAGCCTCGTCGGCGCGGCGCCGTTGGCCCGCGTGGCGCTCGCTGGCGAACTCGATCGCGGCCTGCGTCAGCGGCAGGTCATCGTCGAGGCCGAGGCTCTCCGGCTCGGGGGCTTCCTCCGCGGGCATGCGCGTCAGTGTGGCGCGATTCCTCAGGTCCGGTGCGCGAAAACCACCGTGTCCTGATTCGGAGCCGGCCCGAGGCCCGACCAGCGGCCGTAGCGAATGGGCTTGCACACAGCCAGGTCGGCCTGCTCGATGAACTCGAGCACGCTGGTCTCGCGGTAGGCAACCGCGGCCTCAGGTGAGGCGGCGTAGTCGTAGGAGTAGCCGTCACCCTCGTATTGGAAGCGTCGACTGGCAGTGCCGTCGCGTGCCGCTTCGGCCGACCTCTCGTTCAGCAGAAAGAACGTCGCGAGGCAACGACCCTCTGGGCGCAGAACGCGCTTGATCTCGCGCAGGTAGTGGCGGACCTCCGGCGGCAGCATGTGGGTGAACACCGAGGTGAGGAACACGAAGTCGAATGACTCGTCGGCATAGGGGAAGCTGAATCGGGCCGGGTCCAGCCGTCCCTTCGGGTTATAGGCGCGATTGAAGACGTCAACGTGCTGGAAGCGAAAGTTCGGATGATTCGCGGAAATGTGGCCGGTGCACCAGCGGACCGCCTTCGAGACGACGTCAAAGCCGTCGTAGGTCCCGGCGCCTGCCAGATAGCCGGTGAGGGGCTCAGCCATCCGGCCGGTTCCGCAGCCCGGCTCCAACACGGCTTGGTCACGGGTCAATCCGCCGATCTCGATGAACAGCGGCAGGTAGATCTCGCCGACCCGACGATGGTTGCTGCCCGGCAGCGGGCGCGAGAGGAGTCTCCTAGGCCAAGTGACCATGCGAATGCCCCCGGTCCCGGCCCATGCCATGACGATATATGGGCCCCTGGGTGGACCGGCGACTCCCGGAACCACGGTACTCGTCTCGCGCGCTCAGTCGACGAGGCGGCGTTCGACCGCCCAGCGGCTCAACTCGTGGCGATTGGAGAGCTGGAGCTTTCGCAGCACCGCGCTCACGTGGGCCTCGACCGTCTTGTGGGAGATGGTCAGGCGAAGCGCGATCTCCTTGTATTGGTAGCCCCGGGCGATCAGGCGCAGGACCTCGCGCTCGCGAAGCGTCAGCCGGTCGAGCTCCGGATCCACCTCCGCCTCCGGGATCTCGCCCTGGAACGCGTCGAGGACGAAACCGGCCAGCCGCGGCGAGAAGACGGCATCGTCGTCGCGAACCCGCCTGATGGCCTCCGCGAGCTCCTCGCCCGAGATCGACTTGGTGACGTAGCCGCGCGCGCCGGCGCGGATCACCGCGATGACGTCCTCGGCCGCGTCGGAGACCGATAGGGCGAGGAACCGCTGGGTCGGGAGCTTCTGCGCCACCTGGCGGATCACCTCGACCCCGCCGCCGCCGGGCATGTGGACGTCCAGCAGGACAACGTCGGGGCGCTCGCGCAAGGTGGCGCTCGCAGCCTCCTCGACGTTGCCCGCCTCGGCCCGCACGTCCACGAGGCCCTCGAGCTCCGCGCGCACGCCCGCGCGAAACAGCTCGTGGTCGTCGACCAGGACGACGGTGGGAAGCTCGGCCGTCATGCTGGCCCCTTCGCGGCGGCACCCTCGCGGGCGATCTCGATCGCCACCTCGGTTCCGCCCCCGGGGCTCGAGCGGATATCGGCGCGGCCGCCGGCCCGTTCCATCCTGCCGACGATCGACTCGCGAACGCCGCGGCGGTCCGGCGCGACGGCGCCGGGGTCGAAGCCCGAGCCGCGGTCACGTACGAACAGCGCGATTCCCGCGTCGTCGATTTCCGCGTAGACCCGGATCGGCCCGGAATCGCCAGAGTGCCGCGCGGCGTTGAGGAGCGCCTCGCGCGCGGCGCCCAGCACCGCCTCGGCACGCTCGTCCAGCTCGCAGTCTCCGACGACGATCGACTCGATCGCGACCCGGTGGTCGTCCTCGATGGCCTCGGCTGCCGTGCGCAGTTCGGAGGCGAGGCTCCGCTCGCCGTTGTCGCGTCGGCCGTCGCCCGCGAGCCAGTCCCGAAGCTCGCGCTCCTGCCGCCGGGCCAGCGACGCGACCTCACGCGGGTCGTCCGCCCGCTTCTGCATCAGGGTGAGGGTCTGCAGTACCGAGTCGTGGAGGTGGGCCGCCACCTGCGCACGCTCCTCCGAGCGAATCCGTTCCGCCCGCTCGGCCGCGAGGTTCCTGCCAAACCGCCATAGGAACGGGGCCAGGATCAGGCCGAGCGCGACGATCACGACGACCGCGGTGAGCGCGGCGTCGCGAACGCCGCCGAGGACGTGGTTGGACGAGAGAAACAGCAGCGCGGCGCCGATGACCAGCAGCACGCCGAAGGCACCGCTGTACTCCTCCGCCAGCTTCGACCCTGCGCGGCGCGGCCGTGCCTGCGGGCTGGGCTGCGGCGGTGCGACCTGGGGCGTCTGCCGGTCGGCCGGCGGGGCGGCGCGGCGAGGTGACCGGACCCAGAGGAGTGCTACGCCGAATGCCGCCAGCGCGAGGGGCCAGGCGATGGCGTCGCTCCACCAGATGCCCAGCTGCCGGAACGCGAGCAGCGCCGAGAGTGTGAGCATCCCGGCGCCGACCGCCACCCGCCAGTCGCCACGGACCCGTGACACCCGGCTGAACCGAGCCACCGGCGCCGAGCCGCCCTGCGCCGCCGGGAGCGCTGCCCAGGCGACCAGGTAGGCGAGCAGCAGGAGCCCACCGGTCGCGATGGCCGCGATCACGAAGGCGATCCTCAGCACGAGCGGGTCCACTCCGATCCGGTCTCCCAGCCCCGCCAGGACACCCGCGACCCACCCGTTTCGGGTGTCACGCGTCATAGCTGTCTCAATCTCCCTCGGGATTCTTCCCCCCGTTGCCGCGCAGGAGGCCGCTCAGCATGAAGATGGTCCCGACCGTGCCTGTGAGCACGACCGCCATCCACCCGAGGGAGACATGGAAGCCGCCCGCGGAGTCGACCAACAGCAGCGCGCCGAGGGCGGCGATCACCACCCCCGACGCGAGCGATACCGGGTCGAACTTCACTTTGCGGCGCACGCCCTCGCCTCCGCCGCGCGCAGCGGTGCTGTGTCCACGTGCAGTGGCCCGGGGCCGTAGCCCGGCGTATTGATATCCGCGTTGTCGCTGTTGATCACTCGGAGCTGACCCATGTCGACACTCGAGTCCAGCACCAGGCGGGGGGTGGCCGACGCCCCCGTGCCGACGGAGTGGTTCACGTCGGCGCCGTCGTTCACGTCACCGACGACCTCGCTCTCGCCGGCCCCGACGTGCGTGGTCGCCACCACGCACACCCGCTTTGGCACGAAGACGTTCGACTGGCCGGCGCCGAGCGAGGTCGAAAGATCGACGACGCGGTGCTTCTGCCAGTTTAGGTTGCGCAGGTCCACCACCAGCCGGCCGACGCCGAGCCGGTAGCCGTCGGCGGGAATCGACGCGACCGAGGTCGGGTTGTACGTTCGCTCTCCGATGCCGCCCCGGAAGTCGAGGTTCGCGGCGGAGGCGACTCCGCCACCGATGGCCAGCGCGACGGCCGGGGGGATCAGCCAGCGGGCCCCGCCCCGGAACGCCACCAGCGCGAGCACCGCGCCGATCACGATGATCACGATCGCCGTGGGAACGCCCCAGCCTAGGGCCACCGCGAACGCCGCGCCGACGGCCAGGCCGAACAGGCCGCCGATTGCGAGGATCCCGATGATGACGAGCCCCACCGCCCGCCAGAACCCCGTCCCCTGGAGGCGGTGCCCGAGGCGCTGGGCCGCGTCCGGATCGCCGTCCGTCGGGACGAAGACGGCCAGCAGCAGATACGCGAGCGCCCCGAGGCCGCCGAAGAGGATCGACAGCACGAATCCGATCCGGAAGATGATCGGGTCGACCCCGAAATAGTCCCCGAGGCCGCCGGAGACCCCGGCGATGACCCGGTCGCTCGAGGAGCGATGGAGGCGGCGGGGCCGATCGCGGTCCTCGTCCGGCTGCTCGCTGGTCGGGGCCTCGTCAGGCGCCGGCGCCTGCGGCTCCGTTGGAGCGGTCGGCTCGTCTGCTTCGGGTCCCGGCATGATGGGAGTGTCGTCGTTCATCGCAGTGTCCTCCTGGTTCGAGTGCTTGCTTGCACGTCGAGGCTCGCATCGAGACCCGCGTCCGTCTATTGGGAATGTCCCCTAGTGATCCCGGGTTTCACCCTTAGGAGACGCCTGGCCCGTTCACGGGTCGTTCACCAATTTCCGCGCGCACCATGCGAGGGTGCGCGCTCTGGGGGAGGTGAGACGTGAAGCCATGACGACGCCGATCACCCCGCACCGGTCGGGCGGGCGCGCTCAGCGCAAGATTGCCCGTGCCGCCGGTGACCGGCGCGTGCTGGCGGGGGCGGCGGCGACCGCGGGCGCAGCGCCGGCGGCGGGCGTGGCGCGCGAGCTCCTTACGCGCGACGACGGGACCGACGGCGCGGATCCCGCCCGCGCATACCGGATCAGGCGTGAGGAGAAGGCGGCCGACGCAGTGCGGCGGATCATCGCCGGGCGGCTGGACGACGCGCTCGAGCAACTGGGCGAGCGGCTCGACGACGACGTCGGCCACGCTGTGCACGAGGCGAGGAAGGACCTGAAGAAGGCGCGCGCCGTGCTCCGCATGGTTCGCCATCGCATGGACGACGACGTCTACCAGCGTGAGAACGTCCGGCTACGCGACGCCGGCCAGGCGCTGGCCGGGACAAGGGATGCCGAGGCCAAGGTGGAGACGATCGAGGCGCTCGAGGAGCGGTTCGGGGACGAGCTCCCCGCGGCGACCGCGGCGCTCAAGCGCGACCTCGAGTCGGAGCGGGACGCCCTCGCCGCGGCGCGGGCGGACGCGGACTCCGAGGTGCGCGCCGCCGCTCGCGGCGCCTCCGAGGCGATCGCCGCCACCCGGAGCTCGATCGGCTCGTGGTCGTTCTCGAAGGCCGGCTGGAAGCTCGTCGGGCCCGGGATCGAACGCACCTACCTCCGGGGTCGCAACCGCTTCCGGGACGTCCGCCGGGACCCGACGCCCGAGAACATCCACGAGTGGCGCAAGCGGATCAAGGACCTCTGGTACAACCTGCGCCTCCTGCGGGACAGCTGGCCCGCCGTCATGTCACAGATGGGCGACGAGGCGCACGAGCTGGCCGACCTGCTCGGCGACCACCACGATCTCACCGTGCTCGCCGTCGACCTTCGCAGCCGTGACTCCGTGGCCGCGGACGGCGACGATGAGGTAACGCCGCTCCTGAACGCGATCGAGGGGCGCGAGGAAGAGCTTCTGGAGGCGGCCGTCCCGATCGGGGAGCGTCTTTACGCTGAGTCGCCGAAGGCCTTCGGCAAGCGCATGCACGCGTACTGGCGCGCCTGGCGCCCCGGCTGAGCTACAGCTCGCCCAGCCGCCGCTCGAGCAGGCGCCGCTCGGCGTCCGCGTCCACGAGCTCGAGCGCACGCTTATACGCGGCGCGCGCCTCGTCGCCGCGGTCGAGGCGCCTCAGGAGCTCGGCCCGGGTCGAGTGGAAGTAGTGGTAGCGATCGAGCTCCAGCTCCTCCACCATCCCGAGCGCTTCGCCGGGCGCGCCCGTCTCCGCGACGGCGACGGCGCGGTTCAGCTGGACGACCGGGGAGCCCGTCAGCTCCGCCAGCTGCCCGTAGAGCGCCGCAATCTCGTCCCAATCGGTCGAGTCCTCGGCGTGGAGCGCGGCGATCGCCGCCTGGAGTACGTAGGGCCCGCGCCCGCCGAGCGCGATCGCTCGGTCGAGCGACGCGCGTCCGTCCTGGATCCTCGCGTGGTCCCAGAGCGATCGGTCCTGCTCCGACAGCAGGACCAGCTCGCCGCCGGCGAAGCGGGCCTCGCGCCTCGCGTCATGGAGAAGCATGAGCGCGAGGAGCCCGTTCGCCTCGGGCTCATCCGGCATCAGCTCGACGAGCGCGCCACCGAGGCGAATCGCCTCGGTGGCGAGGTCCACTCGGCCGCCGAAGCCCTCATTGAAGATCAGATAGATCACCGCGAGCACCGCGGACAGCCGGTCCGGCAGCAGATGGTCCGGTGGGACGCGGAACGGGATGCCCGCCGACCTGATCTTGCGCTTGGCGCGGACGAGACGCTGGGCCATCGTCTTCTCGGGCACGAGGAACGCACGGGCGAGCGCCTCGGTGGTGAGGCCTCCCAGGGTGCGCAGTGTGAGCGCCACCTGTGCGTCGAGGGCGAGCGCGGGATGGCAGCAGGTGAACAGCAGCTCGAGCCGTTCGTCCGGGATCGTCGCGTCGTCGGTCATGTCATCCACGTGATCCGGGACCTCCAAGAGCTTGGTCTTCTCGGCAAGCGTGCGGTCGCGCCGGATGCGGTCGATTGCCCGGTTCCGAGCGGTCGTGACGAGCCACGCCCGCGGATTGCGCGGCGTCCCGTCTCGCGGCCACCGGTCAGCCGCGAGCGCGAACGCCTCCTGAACGGCGTCCTCGGCGAGGTCGAAGTCGCCGAGGAAGCCGATCAGGGTGGCGAGGACCCGTGGCCGCTCCTCGCGCCAGACGCGCTCGAGCTCGCTCAGCGCTCCACCAGCGGGCGGACCTCGATGGCCCCGCCCATGCGGGCCGCGGGAATCCGCGCCGCGACCTCGAGGGCGCGGTCGAGGTTGTCGGCCTCGAGCATGTAGTACCCGCCGAGGACCTCCTTGGTCTCCGAGAACGGCCCGTCGGTGGTCAGCGTCTCGCCGTTGGCCACGCGCACCGTGGTCGCGGTGTCGGTGGGCTGGAGCTGATCGCCGCCGATCACGTCGGGCTGGTCCGAAATCGCCATGTACTCGCCGAGGATCCCGTTCTGCTCCTCCTCGGAGAGTCGGTCGAATTCCTCTCGAGCCTCGGTCGAGTAGATGAGCAGCATGTACCTCATGTAGTGACCTCCTCAGGTCTCAGGGTGAATTGTGTCCCTAAGACGAACGGGAGGCGTTCAGATCGACACCGGGCGAATTGGGATCGGTCAACGCGCGGGTCAGTAGGAGGGCAACGCCGGCGAGCGCGATGAGGACGATGCCGTAGACCTTGGCGGTCTCGTGGAGGCCAATCTGCGTGACCGCCACTCCCGCGATCACGGCCGGCAGGCTGAACGCCAGGTACGCGACCACGAGGATCGAGGAGACGAACGCGGCTCGTTGGTCGGGTGGCGCCAGCGTGGTCAGCGCTCGGAACGCCCCTGCGAACGCCGGCCCGAAGCCCAGTCCGGCGATCCCGGCACCCACCAGGAACAGAGCCGTCGAGCCGAAGTGCAGAGCCGCCAGCGCCAGCGAGATACCGGCGATGAGGGCCACGAGGCCGCCGCGGGCGGTGGCGCGGGCGTGCGACTCGCGAAGCCAGACGGAGGCCAGCGCGCTGATGCCGGCCATCAGGAAGATGGGCAAACCGCCGGCCAGGTGGCTGGTGTCACCGAGGACGCCGGCCGTCAGCGACGGGCCCAGCGAGAGCACCAGGCCCCCGAGGGCCCAGGTCGCGACCAGGCACGGGACCGCCGCCATGAACGGTGTGCGCAGGGCGCTGGGCACCGCGATCCTGGGTCGTATGGCGTGAGCCCACGACCCGTCGCCCCGGACGGTCTCCGGCACGGCAATCGCGATCCCGATCGCGAGCGCGAAGCCACCGAGGAGCAGCCAGTAGACGAGCCGGGTCGGCTCGGGCGCGTACTGGACCAGGAACCCGGAGACCAGCGCTCCGGCGGCGAGTCCCGAGAGCGGCGCCGCGACGCCCATGAGCGCGCCGAGCCGCGGGTTGCCATCGGGCTGGAGGTCGAGCAGGGCAGCGCTGATGGCCCCCATTGCGATGCCGGTCGCGACCCCCTGAAGGATGCGCGCCGCAAACAGCCATTCGACGTTGCGGGCCTCGGCGAAGAGGAGCATTCCGACCATCTCGATCCCCAGCGCGAGGAGGAGCGCCGGGCGGCGGCCGACGTGGTCCGACAGCGACCCGGCGGTGATCAGCGTGGCCAGCAGGGCCAGCGCGTAGGCCGCGAAGACGCTCGTCAGGATGATCGCCGAGAACCCCCAGCTCGACTGGTAGACGACGTACAGGGGGGAGGGTGCGCTGGAGGCGAAGAGGAGCAGCCCGAGGGTCAGGGCCAGCAGCCAGAAGGCCGCCCGGTGCCCCAGCCTGGGACGGGCCACGCTGCGAATGGAAATGGCGGTGGAGTCGAGCATCGTCTCGCGATCGGTCTACGGGTTGAACGGGCGGCGAGTCGAAAACGTGAGGGCCATTAGTACGAAACTCATCGTACTAGAGCCACGAGGGCGTTTCGCTTCCTCCGGCGTGAGGTTCGTCACGGTTAAAGGACGCACACAAGACCCGCGAATCGACACCTGCCGGCGGGACGTCAAACGAGTCAGCGTGTAGGCTCTGTCGCAAATGGGTGGAGAGGGCAAGTTGCCAAGGAAGGTGCTCGCGGGACTGCTGGTGGTGGGGGCGATGCTCGTCGCGGCCATCGCCGCCTCAGGAGCGTCGGCCAGGACCCAGGTCCACTGGATCCACGGCTACAAGTCCCCCGGGACTCCGAACAGCCTGAACATGGTCGGCTTCCTGCGGTTCGGCCCGAGCCACGCGCCCAACATCCTGATCCTGAATCCGGGCACCTCGGCTGGGGCCGCCTACTTCGCCCCGCTCGCCCGGGCGATCGTCAACCGCGCCCCGGGCTGGCAGGTCTGGTCGGTCGAGCGCCGCGAGAACCTGCTCGAGGACCAGTCCGTGTTCAACCGCGCCAAGCGTGGCAAGGCAACTCCGGAGCAGGTGTTCGACTACTACTTGAAGTGGGTTACCGACCACACCATCACGCACCACGTGCAGCCGGTTCCGGACTCCGACGTGCAGTTCGCCAAGCAGTGGGGGATGAACACCGAGATCCACGACCTGCGTAAGGTCGTCCGGCTGGCCAAGGAGAAGGGCCGCCACGTGGTGGTCGGCGGTCATTCGCTGGGCGGCTCGATCACGACGGCGTACGCCACCTGGGACTTCAACGGCAAGCCGGGCGTCAAGGGCCTCTCGGGCCTCGTGTTCATCGACGGGGCTTCGGGCCCCGACGCGGTGTCCAAGGCGGACGCCCAGCAGTCCCTCGACGGGCTCAACAGCGGTTCCTCCCCGTGGCTCGCGTTCGGCGGGATCCCGGCGCCCTTCGCCGGTCTCTTCGGCGACGGCGGAAGCTCGGCGGCCAAGATGGCGCCAAACGCGCCGTCGCTCGCGCAGGACTGGTCGGGGCTGCCGAGTTACCTCAAGCCGCCCGTTCCGGCCGACAACGAGGCTCAGTTCGGGTTCGCGTCCGACGTCAAGACTTCGCCGTCCTCACTGGCCGCGTTCCAGGTGCATGCGGGCCACCTCCAGGGCGGCAACTGCGACCCCTGTGGCTGGATCCGCGGCAACGCGATCACACCGATCCAGCGCTACGCGACGATGATCTCGGGCTGGGGCCTCCAGAACACGGACGGCACGGCCTGGTACCACCCGATGCGGCTCAGCATCGACTCGGGCGCGGTCGCGGATGGCAACGCCAACCCGGCCCAGAAGGTGCTGGACGTCGACACGACCCACGGCAACGACATCAACGTCCCGATGTACGCCTTTGCCGCCGCGCTCGGCAACGACAAGGTGGTGCAGGCGACCAAGGCGCTCGCCCGGCAGTCGCACCTGCCGAAGCGCGACGTGACGATCGTCAACAAGGCCAAGACCTACGCGCACAACGACCCGAACGCCGCGTCGCCAAGCCGCAACGACTTCCTCAAGCACCTGATCCCGTTCCTCGACGGCATCGGGCGCTAGCCCGCCGCGAGCCGGGTCAGCCGGTATACGGGTGCGTCGGCGTCACGCCGCCGTGTGTGAGGAGGTCGAACCCGTCGGGGATCTTGAGCATGTCCGGCCCGGTGCCGGGCGAGTCCGTGTGGCCGTACTGCCACACGATGCGTTTGGTGAGCGGGTTGATCACCACGACGCGGTCGCGATAGTCGTCGTTGGTCGCGATCAGGCCGTTCGGCAGCCGCTCCGCGAGGCTCGGGTGGTCGAGCATGCCGGATCCTGACGGCGGGTGGTACGACCAGAGAATCCGCCCGGACCGGTCGAACTCGTAGATGCCCCCGGGTCGGGTGTAGTCCGCGACCAGGTAGCGGTTCGGCCCGAGCTGTTGCGGGTCCGATGGATAGGCGATCGGCAGGTGGGTGCTCCAGACGAGGTTGCCGGTCGGGGTGAACTCGTCGATGTAGGAACCGGTCACCTCCGAGACCAGGATGTCCCCGTTGGCGAGGGGCGTGTCGCCGTTTGGTGAGGCGAGTGTGTGAGGCGGGTCGTGGGTGCAGACCCCTGCCTGGCCGATCTGCCGTGTGTGGCCCTGGGGGCTGATGAGGAGGATGCGGCAGTTCTGGGCGTCGGCGACGGTGACGGTGCCGTTCTTCAGCAGGTAGGCGTCGTCCGGCTCGTGGAGATAGCCGGGGCTTGAGCCGATGGCCCCCGGGTGACCGTACGACCAGGTCACCTTGCCGGAGGGGAAGGCCAGTTGGACGATGCGCTCGTTCTCCTCTTCGTTGGAGATGATCCCCGTGCCACCGTGGGTGAAGAAGGCGTCGTCAGGGAAGTAGAAGCCGCCCGGTGGCGCGGGCCGGCCGGGGCCGGGGTAGCGCCACAGCACGCGTTTTTGCGCGTTGACGACCAGCAGGCGGTTGTTGCCCCGATCCGCGATCAGCATGCGGCCCCGGAAAGGCGGACGTCCCTTGGCCGGGGCCGGGGAGGTGCTCGTCGTGCTCGTCGAGGTGGTCGTCGTCGCGGTCGTGGACGTTGCGGGAGGCGGCGCGGGCGCCTGGACGCTCTTCAGCGTCAGCCGGACCACGGAGTCGAGCGGGGTCCCGCCCTTGCCGAGGCCCCCGATCAGATATCCCGAGCCGCCGACCGTGGCCGCGGCGGCGTTCGACACCGGCGACGGGAGCGTGCCGGCCGCCCGCAATGCCCGGGTCCCCGGGTCGAAGGCGACGACGCGGTCGGTCTCCGAGCCGCCTGCCGTCCCGCCGAGCACGTAGATCCGGCCTCCCAGATCGACCGCCGACGCATGGGAGACGGGTTGGGGCAGGTGGGCAACGATCCGAGCGGTCCCGGCGGCCGGGTCGATCTCCTGAACCACGTCGGCCGGCCGGCCGGATGCGGTCTCGCCGCCGAAGAGGTAGATCGTGTTGCTCGCGACGGCGACCGCCGGATACCGGACGGGCACCGGGATGCTTGCGACGCTCTTGAAGGCGCTGCCGTCGGTCGTCTCGAGCACGCTCGGGTCGAGAGTGCTCCCGTCGTAGCCGCCGAGGACGTAGGTCCGGCCGCCCACCGTTGCCGCGGCGAGGTCCGAGCGCGGCCTCGGAAGGCGCCCGGCCGCGGTCGCCGTTCCGGCCCGCGAGACCGACTCCACCGCGTCGGTGCTGGCCGTCGATCCGCCGCCCAGCACCAGGACGGAATTTCCGCTCGCGGCCACCGCCTGGTCGTGCAGAGGCTGTGGCAGGGTCCCAATCGATGCCAGCGCTGCCGAATGGGGATTCATGGCGAATATGCCGTTGGTCGACCCGTTGGCCGCGTCGAGGCCCCCGATCACCCATACGCGGTCGCCGACCGCGACGGCCGCCTCGCCGGACACCGGCGCGTCGAGCGGTCGGCTCATGGTGCGAGCGATCAGCTTCGTACGCGTCGGCGTGGTGTCGCCGGCTTTTGCGGGGGCGGTCGCGGGGCCCCCGTCGGAGTGGGCGATGAGCAACACAGCGATGACGCCACCGATTGCCGCGATCGCCAGCGCCGGCCACCAGCGCGCGATCACGTCGCGGCGTCACGCTCGGACGGCGAGCGCTCGAGCAGCAGGGCCAGTGTTGGGCAGGCATCGGCCGCGCGCCGCGCGTGCTCGAGCAGCTCGGGGGAAACCGGCTCGTCCGCGACGATGGGATAGCCCCAGTCGTCGAGCTCGATTAGCTCAGGCAGCAGCTCGGCGCACATGCCGTGTGCCTCGCAGGCGATCGGATTGACTCGGAGCCGCACGCTCATCAGCTGACCGCGGCGGGTTCGCGGGCGCCCGCGGTGGGCAGCAGGCCCCGCATGCCCGGGGGTGGAACACACGGCCGGCGCCGCTCGTGGCGGTCGATCTCCGCACCGAAGACGTCGAGGCAGCTGGACACGAGCCGCGCCGCGCCGTCAGGGTGATGGCAGGCGCCGCGGCCCACGACGTCGTCGCTCCAGCGCGCCACCCACTCGTGCGTGCCCGGCGCGGCGCGTCCCGAGGCGATGTCGTGCAGGGCGCCGGCGATCGCCGCGAGGCCGTGGACGCACGGACCGCACTGGCCCGACGACGCCTGTGCCATGTACTCCGCGACGGCGGCGGTCTCGGCGACCCCGCAGGCGCCTTGAGGGAGCGCGATCACGATCCCCGGGCCGAGGGTCCCGCCGAGCGCGCGCAGCGTTTGGTGGTCCAGCGAGACGTCCAGTGCCGACTCGACGTCGAACCACGTTCCGGCGTAGCCGCCGATCAGGAATGCCTGGAGCGGGTCGGTAGGGCCGCCGGCCGCCTTCACCAGGTCGCCGAGCCGGGTACCGGCAGCGATCTCGTAGACGCCAGGCCGCGTCACGCCGCCCGACACGGTGATCAGGACCGAGCCCGGATCGTCCGGCGTTCCGACCTCGCGGAACCACTCCGCCCCGAACCGCGCGATGAGTGCCAGGTGCGCGAGCGTCTCGACGTTCTGGAGCAGGGTCGGCCGCTCGCCGACGCCGGCCTCGAACGGGCGGGGTGGGATGAAGGTGGGCTTGGCGCCGCCGCCGTTGAGTTGGTGCACTAGGGCGCTCTCCTCTCCGGCCACGTACTCGCTGGACACCACGCGAACGGCCACCGCGACCTCTTCCATCCCGGCATCCGCGCGCTCCTGGGCCGCCGTGAGCAGGGAAGCGGCCGCTTCCTTGGAGCTCTCCTTCACGCACACGATCGCCTCGCTGGCGCGGACAAGACCCGCGGCGAGCGTCGCGCCGTCCAGGACCAGATGCGGGGCCCGGGCCATCAAGAGTGTGTCCTTGCGGCTCGCCGGCTCTCCCTCGGAGCCGTTCGCGACGAGGATCCGCGGGCCCTTGTGCGACCCGACGGCGCGCAGCTTCACCGCCGCCGGAAAGCCGGCGCCGCCACGACCGCGCAGGCCGCTTCGCTCGACCTCGGTGAGCAGGTCGGAGCGCTCTCGCGAGGAGTCCGTCGACGGCATCGAGCCGAGCCGCTCGCGGTGCTCGTCGAGCATGATGGGGCGGCCTCGCCGCAGGCCGGCGAGCAGCCGGGGGAGCTTCGCCGGCGTCGTCTCGCCTGCCACGGGGGCGCTCTCAGGCACTGGAGCCCCGCTGCGCCTGCACCGTCCCGTTCACGCTGGCGTTCGCCTGGTCGATGGTCACGTCGATCGCGAGCCGCATCGCCGTGCCGTCGCTGCTCTGCGCCGCGGCGACGATCCGTGATCCCTGCAGTCCCACCACGTGTCCCGTGTAGAGGGTCGGCTCGCCACGCGGCCCGAGTGAGACGGAGCCCTGCGTCATGGCGACGCCACCCCCTGCGAGTGGCTGGCCCGTGATCGTGACGTCGAGCGTCCCCGATGCGCCGTGGCTCATGTCCATCCGCATCTCCACGCTCGTCAGACCCGACGACGCCTGCTGCTTGAGCGAGCCGCTCAGTTGCGCGTTGAAGGGAGCAGTGAGCCCCGAGCTCTGGGTGCTGGACGCGGCCGCCGTTGTGGCCGTGGAGGGGAGAAGGTTCGCCGGCGTCCCGGCCCGGGCGGCCCAGTTCGAGCCGAGCGGTCCGGCGGCGGAGAACACGATCAGCGCGATCAGGCCGATCCCGAGTGCGCTCGCGGCCATGGTCCGGCCGACGCCGCGAGGCGTCGCGGCACCGACGCGCCAGCCGATCGCCGTGACCACGGCGACCAGGCAGATGGCGCTCAGCAGCAGCATCCACGTCGACGACGCGTCCGTCCCGGTGCCGAGCCCGTGGAACATCGCCAGCGGCCAGCAGGCGTACGCCGACCAGTGCACGGCTCGCCAGGTCCGGTAGCCGAGCCGCTTGCGCATCAGACTCGTGACGGTGACAGCGAGAAGCAGGTCGAAGGACAGCGCACCCAGGCCGAGCCAGAGCGGGCGGTAGGGCGAGAGGAATGGGATGAACGCGTCCTGAAACCCGATCGGGGCGAAGCCGTCCGCCACGGTGGTGATCACGTGCAGCACGACCATCACAAGAGCCAGCATCGAAACGTTACGGTGAAGGGTGTCGGTGAGGAAGCGCGGCCATCCCCGGGCGCTCCAGCGGCTGAAGTCGACGATGCCGAGCACCACGCTCGTCGTCAGGAGGACCGTCGCGACCACCCCGGCGCTTCGGGTCAGATACCAGAAGGGGGTCGGACCGGCGGCGAGGATGCTCATCGGCGCGGCACCTTCGGCCATCCGCCGATCGCGAGGACGTCGCCGTCGGCGGAGACCAGCCGACTCGGAAGCCCGAGGCCGGCGAGCCAAGGTGGCGCGAGGGGGCCTCGCACGATCGATGCGGTGCTCGCGGCGTTCGCGTCGACGCATGAGCTCGCCGCCACGCTGACGGTCCGCCACGTGATCGGCGCGCTGCTGCCGGTGCTGGGATCGACGATGTGATGAAACGGCCGCCCGCCCGCCGACCACCGGCGAACGGTCGTGCTCGACGTCGCAAGGCCTCCGGTTGAGATCGACACGGTCTGCGTGGGCCCCGACGTCGGGTCGGCATGGTCGTCGCAGATGGTCACGCGCCAGCCACCATCCGGGGGCGGCCCGGCCACGGCGATGTCGCCGCCGAGATTGACCATGACCCCGCAGCCGAGCGACTCGCCTATCCGCCTTGCGGCGCGGTCAGCGGCCAGCGCTTTGGCGGTCGCGCCCAGGTCGAGCTCAACGCCGGCCGGGACTCGAACGGTCCTGGCTCGGCGATCCAGCTTCACGCTCGTCCAGCCGGGGGTTGGTGGCAGCTGGGCCGGCGGCGCTCCGTCGGCGGCGAGCTCGTCGAAGTCGCGGTCGTACCCGAGGTTCCGGATCGCCCGCCCGACGGTCGGGTCGACGGCGCCGTCTGTCGCGCGCGCGACGCGCAGCGCAACCTCAATCGCCTCGATCAGCAGATCGCCGACCTCGACCTCCTCGCCCGCCGCCTCGTTGACCCGCATGAGCTCGGAGTCGTCGCGGAACCTGCTGCAGGCCAGGTCGATCCGGTCGAGCTCGGCCTCGAGCAGGTGGCGGGCGCCGACGATGGCGCCCGGCTCCGCGACGAAAACGGATGCCGTCGTCCCGAGCGCCCTCCAGCGCGACGAGGTGATCATTCTCAGGAGCCGCCGGAGACGCTGGGGGCCGGCATCGGGGCGGGCACCGGTGCCGGAGCCGGCGTCGGTGTCGCCGCCGGCGGAGAGAGGGAGGGGGAGGATGCGGTGCTCGGGGTGCCGCCGCCCCCGTTGTTCACATTTGCCTGGGTGGGCCTGGATGCACCGGAGCCGCTCCCGGCTCCTGAGCCGCCTGAGCCGCTGCTGTTCGTCGAGTGCCCGGGCTTCGCCTGCGCGACGAAGCCGGCCAGCGCGCCGACGAGGGCGACGGCGCCGACGCACACCCACTTCGTGAGATTGGACGCGCGTCGCAACGCCGCATCCCGCGCCGTGCCGCCGCGCCGCGGGGAGATCTGCCGAGAATCCATAGGCAGCAATGTGGCGGCCGACCCTTAGGCGCCGGTTAGCTCAATGTAAGAAAACTCTGCGAAAAGGCTGGGAAGCCTGAGCGCAGGCGCGCCGCTAGGCGTCGTTGCGCCTGTATCCAGGCAGCCGGAACGTGATTCGCGCACCGCCCTCCGGCGCATCTTCGGCCCAGATGCTCCCGCGGTGCGCCTCGACGATTGCCCTGGCGATCGCGAGGCCGAGCCCCGTGCCGCCGGTCTGGCGATCACGGGCACGCTCCACCCGATGGAAGCGGACGAAGATCCGCTCGCGATCCACCACGGGGATTCCCGGGCCGTCGTCGGAGACGCTGATCTCGACGGCCCCGTTCTCGCCCCCGGAGGCGGCGACCTTGATGACGCCGCCAGGGGCCGTGTGCTCGACCGAGTTGCGGATGAGGTTTCGGATGACCTGGGTGATGCGGTCGCGATCGGCGGGGACCGTCCCTGGCGGCGCCGCCCGCACCTCGAGATCGCGGTCGAGGCCGTTCGCCAGACCCGAGACGGCATCGGCGAGGAGCGTCTCGACGGCTGTCGGCTTCGGGTCGTGGGCGAGCCCTTCGTCGAGTTGCGCCAGCAGCAGCATGTCCTCCACGAGTCGCTCCATGCGATCGACCTCGCGAGTCACCACCGCCGCGGTGGCGGCGACATCCTCCGGCGAGGCGTCTTTGCTCGACCGCGAGAGGACCTCGATCTGACCGCGGATCGCGGTCAGCGGAGTGCGGAGCTCATGGGAGGCATCCGACACAAAGCCCCGCTGCCGGGCGAAAGCCTCCTCCAGCCGGTCCAGCATGTGGTTGAACGACTCCGCCAGCCGCCGCGCCTCGACAGGCCCCTCGGGCTCCATTCTGGTCGAGAGCTCGCCGGCGTCGACGGCCCCGGCGACAGTGGCCATCCTGCGGACCGGCCTGGTGCTTCGGCTCGCGACGAGGACGACGGCGATCAGCGCCGCAACGAACGCGACGGAGCCGGCCACGAGGAAGGCCCGGGCCACGCCCGACTGGGCTGCCTCCACGGATGAGAGCGGCTGCCCGACCGTGATCTGGCCCGCCTCGCGATCGCCGGTGAACAGCGGACGGGTTAGTAGCCGCACGTTCCCGGCCTCTGCGAGTTCGATTGTCGAGTAGCCGTCGGGGGCCGCGAGGATCTCCTTCGACTGGCGCGCCTCGGCGCTTGCCTCGCTGCTCTTTTCGCCGGGCTCCTTGCCGACGCCCAGGAGTTCGGGCTCGTTGGTTGCGAGCGGGGCGCCCCCGACCTTCACGACCAAGAGCTGCTCCGAAGCCGGCCCGAAGGTCGGCTGCGAGTTGATGTAGCCCTGGGCGCGCCGGGAGATCTCGGCGGCCGAGCCTCCGTGAGCTGTTCCGATGTGCTGAGCCAGTCCGGAGACGTCCTCGCTCAGGTCTCGATCGACCTGGCCGCGAAGGTCCGAGCCGGTGCGCTGGTAGACGGCGAGGAACGTGCCCACCAGGGCCGCCAGGACGATGCCCGCGATCGCGAGCGTGAGCCGGGTGCGGGTGCTGGTCCCGCGCAGTCGGCGTGGGAGGCGCTCAATCATCGTCCTGGAGGCGATACCCCACCGACCTGATTGTCTCGATCGGCGCCGGTTCCTCGCCGACGGCGAGCTTTCGCCGCAGGTAGCCCACGTAGACGCCCACGACGCCGGAATCCACGTCGTCCGGGTAGCCCCAGACCGCCCGCAGCAGCTCGCCGCGCGTGAGGACCTGGCCCGGGTGTCGCATGAGGAACGCGAGCAGGTCGAATTCGGTGGTCGTGAGGCGAATCGGTATTCCGGCCCGCTCGACCCTTCGGCCAACGAGGTCCATGCGGATGTCGCCGAGCTCGAGCCGGGTCGAGCTTGCCTCGTCTCGGTCGCGGAGGTGGGCGCGGACCCGAGCGGCCAACTCCTCGAACGAGAACGGCTTGGTGACGTAGTCGGTCGCGCCCAGATCGAGCACCGCGACCTTGCTGTCGGTCTCGATGCGCGCGGTGAGGACGATTACCGGAAGGTGGGGCCTGGCCTCCCTCACCTCGGCCAGCACGTCGGTCCCGTCGCGCCCTGGCAGCATGAGATCGAGGATCAACAGGTCGGCCTCCCCGGACCTCGCGAGCCGCGCTCCGTCGTTGCCGTCCGCCGCAACGGTGACGGAGTAGCCCTCGGCTGTGAGGCCACGCTGGAGGAAGTCGGCGATCGCCGGCTCGTCCTCGACGACCAGGATGTGCACGCAGCCATGTTAGGTGCGCCCGTCCGTATGCCCCGTCACGCTGACGGCATCGCGGAGCGCAACTCACAGGGAATCCCGCCGCGCCGCGCGCCGGCAGGGCGTCACTTTCACTGGCGCCTCTTAAGCCGACGCCGCCGGCTGCTGGCGGGGGGAACCCTGGCCACCCTCTTCGCGGTGGTCGGCCCGGGCGTCCTGGCCGGACTGTCCGACGACGACCCGGCCGGGATCACGACCTACTCGATCCTGGGCGCGAAGTACGGCTACCAGATGCTCTGGGTGCTGGCGCTGTCCACCGCGGCGTTGATCGTCTTCCACGAGCTGGGCGCCCGGATGGGCATCGTGACGGGGAAGGGCCTGCTCGCGCTGGTCCGTGAGCGCTATGGCCCGCGAGGCGCCGCCGTGGCCCTGAGCGCTCTGGTCGTCGCCAACTTCGGGACGCTCTGCGCGGAGTTCGCCGGGGTCGCCGCGGGCATGGACCTGTTGGCCGGGGTCAGCCGCTATGTCAGCGTCCCGATTGCGGCGGTGGGCGTGTCGGTGCTCGTGCTTCGCGGGTCCTTTCACCGTGTGGAGCACGTCCTGTTGGCGCTCAGCGCCGTGTTCGTCGCCTACATCGTCTCCGGGTTCCTCGCTCATCCCGACTGGGGCGCCACGGGCCGTGGCCTGGTCGTGCCGAGCATGCCGCTGACCCGCGACGCGACGCTGGTGGCGGTGGCGACCCTGGGGACCACGCTTGCTCCATGGGGCCTCGCCTTCATCCAGTCGTACGCCGTCGACAAGCGCCTGGACGTCTCCGAGCTCCGCTACGAGCGCATCGACGTGATCGTCGGGGCGGTCATGACCGGGGTAATCGGGCTGTTCATCGTCGTCGCCTGCGCCGCCACGCTCCACGTGCAGGGCATCACCGTCAACGAGGCGAGCGACGCGGCCAAGGCGCTCGAGCCGCTGGCCGGGAGCCTCGCCGCGACGCTCTTCGGCCTCGGGTTCCTCGGTGCCGCTCTCCTGGCGGCGGCGATAGTCCCGCTCTCGACCGCGTACTCGGTGTCGGAGGCATTCGGGAGGCGCTGCGACGTCGACGACACCTTCAGCGAAGCCCCGCTCTTCTACGTCAGCTTCGGGGTGCTGGTGCTGTGCGCGGCCACGGTCGTGCTGATTCCCGGCGCGCCGCTGGTGCCGATCCTCTTCCTCTCGCAGGCGCTGAACGCGGTCCTCCTGTTGGTGCTCCTGCCCTTCATGCGCAGGATCGCCCGCGATCACGAGGTCATGGGGCGGTACGCGATGACCCGGTGGGACAGGGTCCTGACGGCGGTGGTGCTGGGACTCGTCGCCGTCTCCGTCGTCGCGCTGTTCGCGTTGACAGTCGCCTAGGCCGGCCCGACAGCCGGGAACTGCGACCGGCGGCGGGCCGAGTTGGTAACAACCCTGGCTGTGCAGAGGAGGCTTGCAACCGGGCCTGGCTACACGCGCCGCGACTCGTGGTCGGCGCCGGCAAGGCGGGAGCCGCCGGGGCGGTCGCCTCGAGCCTCCCCCTCACCCTGCTCGCTCCGCCGGCGGCCGCGAAGGGCGTGCTCACCTCCGCCGAGCAGCGCACGCTGCGGGCCGCGGTCGCGAGAATCGTCCCCGCGGAGCACGCGGGGGACTGGTCGGCGGCCGACGTCGGCGCCGACAAGTACATCCTGGGCCTGCTGGCGGGCATCGACCGGATCTACGCCGGCGGGCCGATCCGCAGGCGCTTCAAGCGCTTCCAGGGCATGTGGCGCGTCAAGCGGATCGGCTGGCGCCGCTACGTGCGCAAGATGCGGAAGGTCTACCGCGACGGCCTCGCCGATCTGGACAAGCGCGCCGGCGGCGACTTCGCCGCCCTGCCGGGGGCTGCGCAGGACGTGATCCTCACGACGCTGGACGTGGAGGGGACGGCGTTCTTCACCGCGCTCTACAACCACACGCTGGAGGGGGTCTACGCACACCCGGTCTACGGGGGCAATCGCGACTACGGGGCATGGAAGGCGTTCGCCTACCAGGGGGACGTGCACGGCGTGCGGTTCCCCGGCGTTGGTCCCGCGGACGCGCCCTGGAACGTGTACGGCGGCTACGCGCCGCAGGAGATGGCCGAGCCCGGAAAGGGGCCCTGATGCCGATGATCCGACGGACTCGACACGCACTGCTGCTGGCCGCCGCGCTCGCGCTGACCGGCCTTCCGGGCCTTGCGCAGGCCGACAGCGGCCCCTTCCAGAACGACCCGATGGGCAGGCTCAAGGACGTCACCGAGCGCTGGCGTCACTACCAGCCAGCCGAGCGCTTCTGCGTCAAGCCGGATACGACCACCTACACCCCGGGCGGGAACGGCGTCGACGCGACCGGGAAGGACCGGGCGTGCAGGCGGTCCGGCTTCAGCAGGCACGCGAAGGGCCTGGTGAAGGTCCACATCCGCACCCCCGACCTGTGCACGGGATGCCGGCGGTTCTTCATCGACTTCTCGAAGATCCCGAAGACAACTGCGCCGGGCGACGGCCACGTGCAGGGGCACGCCTATTACCACCTCGACTCGGTGAACAACACCTACACGGTCGATGCGAAGGCGCATAGCCCGAACACCAAGAACTTCACGAACGACAAGCTCGTTGCTCCGCACGGCTCGCCGCAGGAGCAGGTGATCGGCGCCTGGGACCTGCACGCGATCGAGTACGTCACCGACACCCGCGACTTCATCCACACCGGCTCACAGGGCCGCTATTACATCGGCCCCACATACCTGAACCGAAACCACGATCGCATCGACGGCGTCTACCTGGACGTGAACGTCGCCGACGCGAGCCAGCTGCCCAGCCCGCAGCTGAACGCGATCGGCTACATCGCCGGCTTCAACAGCGGCACGGTCTGCCCGACCGACGCCGACACCTTCTACGCAGGGTGCTTCGACTGGTGGGGGATGAGCTCGACCACCATCGATCCGTTCGCCGACTGATGCCCGACCATGACTACGACGTCCTGATCGTCGGCTCCGGCGCCGGCGGAGGCATCGCCGCCTACGTGCTGGCGAAGAAGGGCGCACGCGTCTGCGTGCTCGAGAAGGGGCCGTGGCTGAAGAAGCAGAACTACGGCGACGACGAGCTCCGCTTCGGCGAGCGCCGGTTCTTCGACCAGGACTCCCACATCGAGCCGCGGACCTTCCGCAACCGGCCCGAGGACGGCGAGCACCTCCACGTGGGCAAGGTGCTCGGGATCAGCCGCTGCGTCGGCGGCGGGACCGTCCACTACGGCGCGGTCTCGTTCCGGTACCGGCCGGAGGACTTCCGCGCGCGCTCCTACTGGGGGTCGCTCCCGGGCGCCGACATCGTCGACTGGCCCGTCACCTACGACGAGATGCGCCCTTACTACGAGAAGGTCGAGCGGCTGATCGGCGTCGCCGGCGGCCAGATGAGGGAGGACGGGCGCCCGGCGCAGCCGGTCCCGGGCGCGGAGTGGCGCGACGACCCGTATCCGATGCCCGGCCACCCGCCGAACTACGGCGCGAAGCTGTTCGAGGACGCCGCCCGCCGCCTCGGCATGCACCCGTATCCGACGCCCGTCGCCATCACCAACATGGGTTACAAGGGCCGCGCCGGCTGCTCATATTGCGGCTTCTGCTCCAGCCACGGCTGCCCGATCGGCGCCAAGGGGGACCTGCGCGTGACCGCGCTCGCGAAGGGGCTCAAGACCGGGCGGCTCGAGATCAAGCCGAACTCCTACGCGTTCCGGGTCGAGGTCGACAAGGGCCGGGCCAAGCGGGTGCACTACATCGACGGGAAGGGCCGCACGCGTTCGATCTCCGCCAAGGTCATCGTGATTGCCTGCTCGGCCGTCGACTCGCCGCGCCTCGTGCTGCTCTCGGACATGCCGCGGGACCTCGTCAACCACGACGTCGTCGGCCGCCACCTGATGGTCCACCACTATCCGGGCGGGATCGGATTCTTCGGGGAGCGGATCGACTACTACCGCGGCTTCTGGAGCATGCGGTGCCTGGACGACTTCTACCTCGGCGACGAGACCGGGCCGATGTTCGGGATGGGGAACATCCAGACGGTCGGGCCCTCTTCGGGCTACCCGCTCGGTGCCGGCGGGATGATCTCGGTCGCCAAGTTCTCGGGCTGGGGGATCGGCCACAAGGAGAAGATGAACACGATCTTCGGCCATACCCAGTGGCTGACCATGAACGGCCAGGACCCTCCGGTGCCCACCAACATGGTCGACCTCGACCCGACGATCACCGACGTCTACGGCTTTCCGGTCTCACGGGTCACCTACAGCCACCACCCGAACGACTACGCGGTGGCGGCAAAGGTGATCCCGAGGCTCGAGGCGCTCATGACCGAGATGGGGGCCGAGTCGATGACGACCGTGACCCCGTTCGCGGCCCCTGCGTCCCTTCCCCAGGTGACCAAGACACACGAGGCGTCGCGCAGCGTCGGCCGCTCGGCGCCCGACCCGGTTGGGGGCACCGTCAATCACCAGATGGGGACGATGCGAATGGGAACCGACCCCGACACAAGCGTCGTGAACGGCGACCAGCGGTTCTGGGGAATTCCCAACCTGTATGCGATCGATGGCTCGGTGTTCCCGACCTCGGGCGGGTACAACCCGACCCTGACCATCGAGGCCCTCGCGTGGCGCGCCGCGAAGGGGATCGCCCGGCGCCACGGCTTCTCGCACCGGTAGGCCGGCTTTAGTCGCCTGATCGGACCTGCAGGACGCCCTCGGCCTCGGCTCGGGAGGGCACGACCGGGAGGACCTTGTCGACGGCCGTTGTGCGGAGGATCGCCGCAACGTGGTCGCGGGCGACGACCGCCAGCCTGTTGCGCCCGTCGTCGTTGCCACTCTCGGCGAGCACGTGGTGAGCGCGCAGCACGAGGCGGATTCCGGTCGAGTCGATGAAGACGCATTCACTCAGGTCGAGGATTACGGGCTGCCGCCCGTCGCGAATGGCGTCGATGACCGGCGCCTCGAGGCCGCCGACCGTCGCCATGTCGATGTCACCGCCGACCTCGACGACGTACGGCATGCCATTCGCCGTCGTGTCGGGCACTCGCGCGTCCATGCTGGCACTCCTCCGGGCGCGTTGCTTGTTCGCCAGCCCCGCCGGCGACCGTTCAGGCCGGGGGAAGTGCCTTAGAGAGGCATTGCAGCTGAAGTCCGTATGACGTCCCGCCGCTGCCGTTTCAGTCTACTCCCGTCAGACGGCGCGGCCGAGGCGAGGTCGAGGGACGGATCCGACGTAGGCCGGCCTTCGAAATAGACTGCCCGCGCTCGTTGGGTCTTTCCGCAACTCTTCCATTCGCGCGTCTCGATCAAGGGGGGCGGAGTCCTCCCCCGCGATGCGAACGGAGGCGAAACGATCACATGGTCAACGACACCGTGATCTCGATCCTGCGCGGCGGGTTCACAACGGTGGAGCGGACGCTCATCGACCAGGGGAACGTCGACGCCGTCTACTCCATGCGCCGCAGCTTCCAGATGGCGATGGAGGCGCACTTCACGGCTGTCGTCGAGGACGCGACCGACCGCAAGGTGATCGCCTACATGAGCCAGATCCACCAGAGCCCGGACCTCACGGTGGAGATCTTCGTGCTCGAGCCGCTTGGAGGCCCTGTCGCCGTGGACCGTTCGGAGGAGCTTCCCGAAGTCCGTTAAGGTCGCTCCGTGCTTGCCATCAGCGAGGACGCGGCGACGGCAATCCGGCGAATCGTCGGCGCGACGGGCGTGCCAGAGGGCGCAGGGCTGAGGATCACGAGCGAGGTGAACGCCGACGAGAGCGGCGAGCCGCGCACGGACCTTCGACTCTCGGTGGTCGCCGCGCCCCAGGAGGGCGATGAGGTGCTGGACGACGAGCGCGTGTTCATCGACCCCGACGCCGCGGAGCTCCTCGACGACAAGCTGCTCGACGCGGACGTCCTCGGCGAGGACGTCCGGTTCAGCCTCGACGTCCAGGCCGAGTCGAGGTAGCCGCGACGCCGTCCGAATCCATCGGTTAGGTTCTGCGCGAACGACGAGGAGGGAGCATTGGACGTAAGCCTGCTGAAGACCATTCCGCTGTTCGCAGAGGTCCCCGACGAGCAGCTCCGCAAGATCGCGCCGTTCGCGGAGACCGATGAGTTCGCCTCCGATCAGGTGGTCGTCAAGGAGGGCGGGTACTCCAATCACTTCTTCGCGATCGAGGAGGGCACCGCAAAGGTCGAGCGGGACGGGGAGAAGATCGGCGACCTCGGCCCTGGCGACGTCTTCGGGGAGCAGGGCCTGCTGGAGAAGCAGGAGCGCTCCGCCACCGTGACCGCCACCTCGCGCCTGCGGGTGATCAAGATCGAGCATTGGGAGCTCTCCCGGATGCGCAAGACGATGCCCGAGGTCGTCGAGGAGCTCAAGCGCAAGGTCGAAGAGCGGAGTTAGTGATGAGGGGCTTTGGCCCCGAAACTGGCTGGTGTAGTTGCTGCTTCAGTTCTAGTGATGAGGGGCTTTAGCCTCGAAACTGGCTGGTGTCGTTAGTGATTCAGTTTTGGACCTGAGCACCGGCGGAATAGACTGCCCGCCCACATAGGGGCCGGTGGTCAAGGGAAGTCCGGTTGAAAGCCGGCGCGGTCCCGCCACTGTGACCGGGTAACGAGGCGCCGCGAGGCCAACGCGGCCAGCCACTGGGGACGCGAAAGCGACCCCGGGAAGGCGAGGCGCCGAGAGATCCCCGGGAGCCAGGAGACCTGTCCATCGGCCAGCCCAATCGACCCTCGAGGAAGGGGTGGCTCAAATGCATGTATCTCGTCTTGGCCTCGGCGCCGCGATCGCGGCTGCCCTGGTCGCCCTCACGGCGCTCGCCGCGTCCGCCGCGGCGAGCACGAAGTGGGCCGACCTGCGCGTCGTCACGCACACGGGCCGCACGCTCGCCGAGTTCCGTCAGTACACGGGATCGACGACGGTCCAGTCCAGTACCAAGGGCGACTGCTTCGGCAGCCCGAGCAGCAACAAGCGCTACACGATGGCCGATGCGAACGCGCTCGGGATCGTCAAGGACGCCCTGGAGTCGGACCATGCGCTCCGCCCGCTGGTGCTGACCGATGCGTTCGTCGGCGACGGCTTCGGCCTCGGCGTGTGCACGATCGGCGGCTTCACGACCGTCGGCTCCAGCTACTGGGACCTGGTGGTCGACCACGTGACGTCATCGACCGGCGCGAGCCTGATGCCCATCCATAACGGAGACCAGATCCTGTGGTACTTCACGTCGGGCAACGAGCCGATCTCCGGGCCCAGGGAGCTGGTGCTGAACGCGCCGGCAGCGACGAAGCCCGGCAAGCCGTTCACCGTCGAGGCGACTCGCTACACGAGCGCGGGCAAGTCGAGTCCCGCCGGCGGCGTGACCATCACCGCCGACGGCAAGTCGATCGGCAAGACCGGACCCGACGGCGCGCTTGAGGCGACGCTGCCGGACTCCGCGACCCTCGAGGCTGACGGCACGGCGAACGACGTTCCATCGAATCGCGTCGAGGTCTGCGTCGGCTCGGGCCAGTGCCCGGGCGCCCACGGAAGGGTGATCTACGGCTCCGGGCACGCCGACCGCATCAACGGGACGCGCGGGCCCGACCGCATCACCGCCCGGGGTGGCTCTGACGTCGTCGACCTTCGCTCGGGTGGGAAGGACCGCGTCAACTGCGGCGGCGGGCGCGACGAAGTGATCGTCGACCCCGGCGACGGCAACGACCACATCGCCTCCAGCTGCGAGCTCACGAAGAGGCGCTGATGGGATGAGGCCCGTTTCTGCAGGAGTGGCGGCCGCGGCGGCGCTCGTGTGCGCCGTCGCGGTGGCCGCCTGCGGGTTCGGGGCGGGCCCGTCGTCGGGCGGCACGGCGACGCTGACGGTCACCCGTGACTACGGGTCGAAGACACTGGTCGAGGCGACGGACTCCGATCCGCCCTCATCCGAGACCGTGATCCGCCTCCTCGACAGCCAGGCAGACATCACCACCCGGTACGGCGGCGGTTTCGTGCAGTCGATCGACGGGCTCGCCGGGTCGGGTGAGAGCGACTGGTTCTTCTATGTCAACGGCATCGAGTCCCCGGTCGGCTCCGCCGACGTGCAGGTGAAGGGCGGCGAGAAGATCTGGTGGGACTACCGGAACTGGACCGCCGCGATGAGCGTTCCCGCGGTGGTGGGCTCCTGGCCCGAGCCCTTCGCGCAGGCCTCCGCCGACCACCCGAAGCCGGTCCCCGTCGAGTGCCTCGGGGTCCGGCCGGCCTGCGAAGTGGCCTCGAAGCGCGTATCAGACACCGGCGCCAAAGCCCCGATTGTGCCTGAGGGGAAAGGGCCTTCCGGCTCGCCGCGCGTGCTGGTGGGGCCGTGGCCCAGGGTCGCCGCCGACCCGGCAGTGGACGAGCTGCGCGGCCCCCAGGACACCGGGGTGTTCGCGACGTTCAAGGGCCCGATCCACGGCGGCTGGCATCTGATCGGGCTCGATCAGACAGGGCATCCGACGCGCGACCTTGGCCCAGGTGCCGGCCTGGTCGCGGCGCTGCGCGGATCGGGCGACCAGCCCACGTGGATCGTGACCGGATCGGGCGCCTCGGCAGTGCGGCGAGCGGCCGACGCGCTCGACTCGGACTCGCTGCGGAACCGCTACGCAATCGCGGCGACGGGCGGCGGTCCGGTCCCGCTGCCGATCGTCGCTGGAGGCGGCGAGTGAGATCGCCGATCGCATACGTCCCGCGGCGCACCCCGATCGCGGGAGCCGGCGCGCTGGCCGCGAGCGTCTACCTCGGGTCGTTCGCGGTGGTCGCGTTCATCTACTCGAATCCCATCGTCCTCGCGGCCGCCGGCCTTGGGGTCGTGATCGCCGGGCTCTGCGCGAAGGTGGGGCGCGCACTGGCCACATCGGCGCGCTGGGGGCTGAGCCTCGGTGTCTTCATCGTGATCGTCAACGGGCTAGTGGCGCAGCGTGGGGGGACGATCATCATCTACGGGCTGTGGATGCCGCTCCTGGGCCACACCGATGTGAGCGCCGAGGCGCTGGCGGAGGGCGGCGTGCTCGCCCTGAGGATCCTGGTCGTGCTCATGGCCTTCTCGGTCCATGCCGCCTGCGTGGACCCTGACCGCGTTCTGCGGCTCCTGCGCCCGGTGGCCCGCCGGTCGGCGCTGACCGCCACGCTGATCGCCCGTCTCGTGCCGCTTGCCGCCGCCGACCATGCCCGGCTCGGCGAGGCGGCGGCCCTGCGCGGGCCGGCGGCGGCGCCGGTGGGCCGCGCTGCGATGGCGCGCCGGCTGGTGGCGGGCTCGCTCGACCGCGCGGTGGACGTGGCCGCGACCCTCGAGCTGCGCGGGTATGCGCACGGCGCGCCGGGATCGGCGCGAGGTGGACCTCCGGCCCGGTACGCGAGCCGGTTCGGAGCGGCCGGGATCGCGATCGCCGCGATCGCCGTCGCCGCACGCATCGCGGGGGTCGGCGCCTACGACTCCTATCCGACCGTGAGCATCGACCTCGGCGCGGCCACACTCGCCCTTGCCGCGGTTATCCCCGTTCTCGCCGCGCTGCCGTTCGCGACCGCGCCCCGGGGCTGGAGGCGCCGTGGCTGAGCCCCTGGTGAGCATCAGCGGGCTTGGCTACCGGTACCCGGAGGCCGAGAGCGAGTCGCTCATCGACATCGAGCTCGAGATCGAACCCGGGGAGCTCATTGTCCTCGCCGGCCGGTCGGGATCCGGCAAGACGACGCTCCTGCGCGCCTGCTGCGGCCTGGTCCCGCACTACCACGGGGGCGAGGTGCGCGGCGAGCTCCAGGTGGCTGGCCTCGACGTTCGTGATCACGGTCCGGCCGAGCTCGGCAGCGCGGTGGGCCTCGTGGCGCAGGACCCCGAGACGCAGGTCGTGTCGACGACGGTGCGCGCCGAGCTCGAGCTGCCGCTCGAGATCCGCGGTGAGCCCCCGGCCGCGCGGGCGAGGGCGGTGGAGGAGGCCTCCCTCGCGCTCGCCATGCCCCACCTCCTGGAACGGCCCGTGGGCACCCTGTCCGGCGGCGAGCTGCAGCGCGTCGCGCTCGCCGCCGCGCTGGTCGGGCGCCCGCAGCTGGTGCTGCTCGACGAGCCGACCTCGCAGCTGGACCCGGTGGCGGGCGACGAGCTCGTTGGGCTCTTGCGGCGGCTGAACGAGGAGTGGGGGACGGCGATCGTCCTTGCCGAGCATCGCCTCGAGCGCTGCCTGGGCGCCGCGGACCGCGCCCTCGCGATGGCCGGTGGGCGCATCGCGTTCGACGGCAGCCCGAGCGGTTTCCTGCGCTGGGCGCTCGAGCACGACCCGGCCCTGGCGACCCCCGGCGCGCGACTGTTCGAGCTGGCCGGGCTCGGCGAGACGCCGGTTGGAGTCAAGGACGCGCGCCGCGCCCTCCGCGCCCGCAGTATCGAGCCGCGCGAGGCCGCCCCCGCTCACTCGGATCTGAACGGCTCGGGGCCGGCCGGCGGCCCGGCCGCGCTCGAGCTGAGGAACGCTTGGGTCGAGCTGGACGACGGCTCCGGGGCGCGCGACGTGCTGCGGGGCATCGACCTCAAGATCCGCCGCGGCGAGCGGGTCGCGCTGATGGGCCGGAACGGCGCCGGCAAGACCACCCTGCTCCGCGCCGCGGCCGGAAGGCTCGAAACGGTGCGCGGAAGGGCCTCGGCGCCGGCCGGCTGCGCACTCTGCCCGCAGAGTCCCGGCGACCTGCTCGTTCGCGAGCGCGTCGGCGACGAGCTTCCCGGCGAGGCCGGGCGAACCGCGCTCGAGGCCACCGGGCTCGACTGGGCCGAGGACGCGGACCCACGTGACCTCTCCGGGGGTGAGCGCCAGCGGCTGGCCCTGGCGATCGTGATGGCGGGGCGCGCAGTAGGCGACGCGCTTCCGGGGCTTGTCTGCCTGGACGAGCCGACCCGAGGCCTGGACCGGGCGCGCAAGGCAGACCTGGCCGAGTGGGGCGCGAACCTCGCCGTCCGGGGCGCCGCGGTCGTGATCGCCACCCACGACGTCGAATTCGCCGCGTCGTTCGCCGAGCGCGTGGTGCTGCTGGGGAGCGGCGAGGTGATCGCGGATGGCTCGGCGGCGGACGTGCTCTCGGGCGGCTGGTACTTCGCCACCGAGGTCGCGCGCATCCTCGGCGCCGGCGGGGCGATCCTGCCGGAGCGGGGGGCCGCGCTCCTGCGCGAGCGGATGGGCGCGGTGAGCGGGCCCGTCGGAAGGGAGGCGCCGTGAGCTGGGAGGCCTACGCTTGGGCGCTTCTCGCGGCCGTCCTGGTCGGCGGGTTCGCCTGGTACGAGCGGTCGCGCCCACCCGCCCGCATGGTCGCCCTGGTCGCGGCGCTGGCGGCGTTGGCCGTCGCCGGCCGCCTCGTCTTCACCCCGATCCCGAACGTCGTCGCCACCACCGACATCGTGCTGATCACCGGGTTCGCCGTCGGCGCGGCGCCGGGGTTCGCCGTCGGCGCGCTCGCCGCCGCGATCTCCAACCTGTGGCTCGGGCAGGGGCCGTGGACGCCGTGGGAGATGGCGGGGTGGGGCATGGTGGGCCTCGGCGGCGCGGCGCTGGGTGCGGTCACGGGGCGCCGCATCGGCCGGTTCGGCCTCGCAATCGCCTGCGGCCTCGCCGGCTTCGCCTACGGCGCACTCCTCGACTACTCGGTGATGGTCAGCTACGGAGGCGAGCAGTCCCTGGACCGCTACATCGCGATCTCTGCTCGCGGCCTGCCGTTCAACGTCGCTCACGCGGCCGGGAACGTGGTGCTCGCCCTCGCAGCGGGGCCCGCATTGGTCCGCATGATCGCCCGCTATCGCGATCGCTTCGAGTTCCGGTGGCGGCCGGCGGGCGCTGCGCCGCTGGTGTTCCTGGCGGCCCTGGCGATCGCGATCGCGGTTCCGGCCCGCGCTGACGCAGCGTCGGCGGTTGGGTGGCTCGAGAGCGCTCAGAGCTCGGACGGCGGATTCGGCACCGGGCCGGGGACGCCGTCGAGCGCGACGATGACGGGATGGGCGGTCCTCGGCCTCGAGGCCGCCGGGCGCAGCCCGTTTGCGGTCAGGCACGGCGGGGCGACCCCGATCGAGTATCTGCGGCGCAATGCGGGCGGCCTGAGCGCCGCGGGCGACCTGGAGCGGACGATTCTGGCGCTCGAGGGCGCCGGCGTCAGCTCGCGGCACTTCGGCGGCCGAGACCTGCCCGCGGAGCTTCGCCGCCACATCTCCGGCGGCGGTTCGGTCCAGGGCCAGGTCAACCTCACCGCGTTCGGGATCCTGGCTCTGCGCTCCGCGGGGGCGTCGCAGTCCTCCGTCAGGAAGTCCGCAAAGTGGCTGCACCGCGCCGAGAACCGGGACGGGGGCTGGGGCTTTCAGCCGAGCGCCGCCAGCGACGCGGACAGCACGGGCGCGGCGCTCCAGGGCATGGCCGCCGCCGGCGCGAGCCGCCACACGATGCACCCGGGTGTCGCGCTCCTACGCCGCGCGCAGGACCGCGACGGGGGCTTTCCACTGGGAGGCACCACCATCTCCAACTCCCAGTCCACGGCGTGGGCGATCCAGGGGCTGGTCGCGGCGGGCGTCAGCCCGTCGGGGGTCCGGGAGCACGGCCACTCGCCGTTCGACTACCTCGCCAAGCGCCAGCGAGGCGATGGCCACTACGAGTACTCGGCCTCGAGCGATCAGACGCCGGTCTGGGTCACGGGCCAGGCGCTCGCGGCGGTCCGGCGCGAGGCATTCCCGGTGCGACCGGTGGCCCGGCCGGTGCGCCACCGCGCGTCTTCGGGGCAGGGGGGTGGAGGTTCCGGAGATTCCGGAGGTTCGAGCACGACATCTGGCTCTTCGAGCGGGACCCCGGCGCCGACGACCGCCGGACCCACCGCCGGCGGTGGATCACACGTGGGCGGGTCGAAGCCCCAGCCGACTGGGTCAGGCGGGGGAGGGAGTTCGCAGGCCCCTGGAGCTGCTCCCGCGACCGCCAGCGGCGCCAAGGCGGGCGCTGCGGAGCCACGTGCCAAGGCGCAGCCGGCCAGCGCCCCGGTGGACCCGGCGGCGCTGCCGCCGTCAGAGGGCGACTCGCACACCGCCGCCTACGTGGCCGGCGGCCTCGCGGCCCTGGCGCTTGCCCTGGGGGGCGGTTTCCTCTGGTACCGCCGCCGCCTCCCCTGACGGGTCCAGCGGCTCACTGGATACCGTGTCGGCGATGGAGGTCTCCGAAGCGATTCGCGCCCGGCGAACGCACAAGGCGTTTAAGCCGGAGCCCGTGGACAGGGCGGTGCTCGACGACCTGTTCGAGCTCGCGCGGTGGGCGCCCAACCACAACCTCACCAACCCCTGGCGCTTCCGGGTCATCGGGCCGCGGGCGCTCGAGCGCCTGAAGGCGGCTGCCGGGCCCGAGGCGGCCGGCAAGCTCGACCGCGCTCCGACCCTGGTCGTGTGCTCCTGCGTGCTGGGTGGTGACGAGGTGCAGGACGAGGAGGACCTTCACGCGACGGCGTGCGCCGCCTACATCGTCCTGCTGGCTGCTCATGGGCGGGGGCTTGCCGGCTATTGGCGGACTCCGTCCGTGATGCGGACGCCCGCCGGGCGCGCCGCGGTGGGCCTCGGCGACGACGAGCGCTTCGTGAGCCTCATCCACCTGGGTCGGCCCGTCCAGGGCAAGGAGCCGCCCGAGCGGGTGGCTGTCGGCGATGTCGTCAGCTACCTCGACTGACCGAGCGATGCTCTCCCGCTCCAAGGCACTCGAGGCGCTGAGCGCGGACCCCTTCGACGTCGTCGTGATCGGCGGCGGCATCACGGGCGCGGGCGTGGCGCTCGACGCCGCGTCGCGCGGTTACTCGGTGGCGCTCGTAGAGCGTGACGACTACGCGGTGGGGACCTCGAGCCGGTCTTCGAAGATGGTGCACGGCGGCCTCCGTTACCTCCAGAACTTCGACCTCGGACTGGTCCGCGAAGCGCTGCTCGAGCGCCAGCTCATGGTGCAGCTCGCGCCGCACCTCGTCTACCCCACGCCCTTCCTGGTGCCGACTCTGGGGGAGGCCCGCCGCAGTCGGGCGCTCGGGATCGGGCTGAACATGTATGACGTCATGGCCACGACCCGGGTCGGGCAGGGGCGCCGCGAGCGCCAGGCCCGGGAGCGCTCCCGCCAGCGCAAGGGGGCCGAGATCCTCCCGGAGGAGGAGTGGGCCCCGGACCGGCATCGCACGATTCCCGGAGAGGAGGCGGCGGAGCTGGCCCCGGCGCTCGCTGCTCTCGATCCCAAGGAGGCTTACCTCTTCTACGACTGCCAGACCGACGACGTCCGCCTGGTGCTGACGGTGCTCGGCGAGGCGGAGCGGTTCGGGGCGGTGTTCGCCAACGGCGCCGAGGTGGTCGAGGTCATTTCCGAGAACGACCGGGCCGCGGGCGTCGTCTGCGTCGACGCTTCAAGTGGCGACCGGTTCGAGGTCCGCGCCGACAGTGTCGTGAATGCGACCGGGGTCTGGGCCGACCGCATTCGGCCAGAGGAGATCCTCACCGAGGAGGAGGTCCCGCGAATCTCGCCCAGCCGCGGAACCCACGTCACGATCTCCCAGGACCTTCTGCCGGTTGGGAAGGCGGCGTGCATCGTCCCGGCGGGGGAGGAGCGCACGATCTTCGCCCTGCCGTGGTACGGCCGCGCGCTCGTCGGGACCACCGACCGCGACTACGAGGGGGACATCGCCCGGGTGCAGCCGTCCGGCGATGACATCGAGTACCTGATGGACGCGGCCAACTCGTTCTTCGGCACCGACATCGGTCCCGGCGACCTGACGGGCGCTTACGCCGGTGTGCGGCCGTTGATCTCCACCGGCGACCCGCGCAAGTCCGTGGACATCTCCCGCAGGGCCGAGCTCTATGAGACCTCGTCGGGGCTGCTGACGATCACGGGCGGCAAGCTGACCACCTGGCGCCGGATGGCGAAGCAGGTCGTGGACCGCATGGTGGAGCGGGAGGGTCGCGAGGCGCCCTGTCAGACGGCGGACATCCCGCTCGGGATGCCGGCCGATGACGAGGACCTCACGCCGCCTGCGGGGCTGGCGGAGGCGGACCTCCCGGACGGATGGCGCGATCTGTTGGCGTTCCGGTACGGGCACGCCGCACGCCGGGTGCTCGCCCTCGCCGCCGAGCGCCCCGAGCTCGCACGCCCGATCGTCCCGGGCCACCCCGACCTGCTTGCGGAGGCAGCGATCGCAGCACGCCTGGAGCAGGCTCGCTCCGTCGCGGACGTCCTCCTCCGCAGGACGCGCCTCGGGCTCGTGGCCGCGCCCCAGCTCCGTACCGCCGACTCTGTGACGCGGGTCGCCGAGGCCATGGCGGAGGAGCTCGGCTGGGACGCAAGGCGCGTGCGGCGCGAGGCCGAGGCCTGGCTGGAGGCCGCGGCCGCCGAGGGGATCGACCCGGCGCGGGCTTGACGCCGGCGCCTGGCGGATATCCTGCCGCCGCGATGGCGGAGAAGCTCAAAGACCTCCATCTCGCCGACCTGCACGCCCGCGCGGCGGAGCTCGGCGTGCCCCGGTACCGGATGCTTCGCCGCGACGAGCTAGTGGCGGAGATCATCGAGCGCGACGGCGACGCCGCGGCGGAGCCGGAGGAGGCGCCCGAGCCGAAGGAGCGACCGGCGCGCAGGCGTGAGGCAAAGCCCGAGCGCGAGCGCCTCGAGGATGCGGAGACCGAGGATGTGGAGGGAGTGCTCGAGGTCACGCCCCAGCGGTACGGGTTCCTGCGGTTCGGGGGGCTTGAGGCGCAGCCCGACGACGTCTACGTCTCGGCGTCCCAGATCCGCCGCTGCGAGCTTCGCTCCGGCGACGAGGTCGGCGGGCCCGCGCGTGCCCCGCGACGTGGCGAGCGCCACCGGGCGCTCGTGCACGTGGACCGAGTCAACGGAGGCGAGCCGCCAACCTCAGAGCGCCCCGCGTTCGACGACCTGACGCCCGTGCTGCCCAAGCGGCGGGTGTCTCTGGCCGAGTCGACCGACGTCCTGGCTCGCGCGGTCGACCTGCTCACGCCGCTCGCCCTGGGGCAGCGGGTCCTGGTGAAAGCGGCGCCGCGCTCCGGGCGTACGACCCTGCTCCGCGCGCTCGCGGGAGCGATCGCAGCCCAGGAGGGCCTTGAGCTGATCGTGCTGCTCATCGACGAGCGCCCGGAGGAGGCGACGGCCTGGCGCGAGGCGCTGCCCGGGTCCGAGATCGTGAGCGCCACCGCCGATCTGCCGCCCGAAGACCAGGTGCGGGTCGCCGAGCTCGCGCTCGAGCGCGCGCGGCGCCTCGCCGAGTCCGGAAGAGACGCCTGCCTGGTGGTCGACTCGCTGTCGCGCCTCGCGGTCGCGTCGAGCTCGGCCGGAGGCCGCGGCCGCGCGAGCGACGTCGCCGAGGTCAAGAGCATTTTCGGTTCGGGTCGCGAGCTGTCCGAGGACTCGGCCGGCTCGTTGACCGTGATTGCGACGGTCGTCGAGGGGGCCGAGGACGACGGCGCCGCCGAGCGCGCCGTGGTGACGACTGAGAGCTCCCTGATCGTGCTGGACCCGGACCTGGCCGCCGCGGGTGTCTTTCCGGCGCTGCGGGCCACTGATTCGCGGGTCTCGAACGAGGACGAGCTCCGCGATGCCGACGAACTCGACGCGATCCGCCGCCTGCGCTCCCTCCTCGCCGATCTGGATCCGCCCGAGGCCGCGAAGCTCCTGCGCGAGCGCATCGAGGGCTCGGCCTCGAACGCCGAGCTTCTTTCCAGTCTGTAGAGGTTCGGTCTAGCGGCGGTACGCGAGGCGAGCCCATGAGGGCTCGCGGGATAGCTCGATTGGCTCGGAGTCGCGCTCGGGCTGCACATAGCCGAAGCCCTGCGTCTCGGGGTCGAACACGATGTCGAGCTCGCCCTCCTTGACGCGCTGGTCGAGCCAGGCGCCACGGAAGACGAGGCGGCGGATCCAGTGCACGAGGCTTCGGCTGGCAGGGCCGACGAGCTCGGTCCAGTGCTCGTTTATGTGCTCGCCGAGGGAGGAGGTGGGCTCGCGGATTTCGCCGTTGACTGCGAGCTCGAGCAGGTCGGTGAGCTCATCGCCCCCCAAGCCCTGGTCGACGAAGTCGAGCTTGACCGCGGCCTGCTCGACGCGCTGCGCGAAATCGTCCTCGTTGAACGAGAAGCGCAGCTCTCCGTACTCCAGGACGTAATCGGAGCCCGAGTCGTAGTTCCCTCTGCGTGTTGCTTTCTCCACAGCCTTCGTATTCCCGGCCCCGATCTGACCCATGTCCGCGGCCGTCCGGACCGGTCGAATCTTTCACGATGCGGACCGCTGCGTGGTAGCCGTGGGGTCGCCTGAACGGTGGTTTGCATCGGCCTCCGAGCTCGATGGCCGCATGATCGATCGCCCCGGGCCGTCCCCAAACAATCCGCCGCGGTTCCGCGACGAAGCCGTTCTCCGTTTGACGCGGCGCTCAGCGGCCGGAACGCAAGAGGCCCCCCGGCGGAATCGCCACCAGGCTCCGCAGCCGCCGGCGGAGGCCGCGCCCCGACCCGAGCTCGCGCCGCAGCACGCCACGCAGCGACATTCCGGGCGGCGGGTTGTCGCCCGGCGCGTACTGCGCCGCGCGGATCCGCGCGACGTAGGCCGCGGATCCGGGTCCCACCTCCGCGGCCAGCCTGCGCTCGAGCCCGAGCAGGGTGGCTCCGCGGGTCCTCCACGACCGCACGCGCTCGAGCGCTGCGGCGACCTCTCGCAGTTGCGCTTCCGCGAGGTCCTCGGATCGGAGCGCTCGGCGACGCCAGCGGCCGATCCCGGCCAGGGCGATCGCAACGACGGCCAGCAGCCCCAGGGCGGCGGCGATCGGGAGGAGCGGTAGGGGCTGGCCGGGGCCGGATCCCGGCGAGCCCGCGGTGGGCACGTCCACCGAGCCCTTGTGCAGGTTGCTGTCGGAGCTCGAGGAGCCGGTCGACTTGTTCGGGCCGGCGGAGGACGCGATCGACGAGCCCAGCCCGCTCACGCGCGACTGCGCCGGGGCGCCGGCCGGCGTCGGGTCGAAGGTGACCCAGCCGATCGTCGGGAAGTACGTCTCGACCCACGCGTGCGCGTCGAAGTCCGTGACGACGTAGTCGCCGTCCGAGTTCGGCTTTCCGGGGCTGAACCCGGCGGCGACGCGGGCCGGAATGCCGACCATTCGGAGCATCAGGGCCATCGCGCCGGAGAAGTGCTGGCAGTACCCGCGCCGGGCCCCCAAGAGGAACGTCCGCAGAGCGAGGTGGCGGATCGGTGCGAACTCGCTGTACCGGTAGTGGGTGTTCAGGTAGGTCTCGATCGCGCTGACCGCGTCGTACGGGGTGCGCGCTCCGGCAGTGATGCGGCGGGCGAGCCGGTACACGCCCCCGTAGGCGGAGTTGGCGAGGGCCTGGTCGGCCTTTCCATCGTCGGGCGCTCCCCAGAACGGAACGTTGACCGTCCAGCCCGCGGGAAGGGTGAGCGAGGTGTCGGGCGCGACCGACGCCGGGTAGTGCGTCGAGGAGTTGCGCATCTGGGCCGGGCTCGGGTCCGGGATGTAGCTGCGCATCACGTACGACTCGCCAGTGCTCAGCGGCTCGCTCGAGGGGAGGGCCAGTCCGCGGTCCATGACCGTCACGCCGTTGATCGTCGGGAGGCCGAGCGGTGTCCCCGCGCCCACAACGAGGTTGCTGTTCAGGGCGTGGATCGAGTATTCGAGCTGGTGAATCCAGGCGGGGTTGAGCCGTGGCCCGACCGAGCCGGGCTGTCGCTGCGGAAGCTGAGTCGCGGCACTGCCCACCTGGTTGGACTGGACCCAGCTCGAGCCGTCGAACTGGTCGAGCAGCGCGGTCCGCCAGTAGTACGGGCCGTCGCTCCTGACCTCGAACATGATCTGCCCGATACGGGGCCAGGTGAGGGGGCCGTAGCTCTGGTCCCACACGAACGATTCGGTGTGCCCGACCGGCGGCGAGTCCGAACCCCAGCTCCGGTAGTCGACCAGCGGGCCCCGGTTGGCGAGCGACCCGGCGATCGGGAGCGCGAGGAGCGCCGCCGCACCGATCACCGCTCCTCCCGCCAGGACCTCCAGGGCCCCTCTGCCGGGAAGCCAAAGCCACGCCCAGACGAGGGCCAGCAGTAATACGCCGTGAAGGAGTGGAGCGCTCGGCTCGCTGATCGTGGTTGCGAGGCCGTAGGCGGCGACGAGCACGACCAGCGCAGTCGCTCTCAGAGCCGGCGCGCGGCGACGCGCCGGCCAGAATGCGAGCGCGCCCGCGACGCCGAGCGTGAGCGGCAGCCCGAGGAGTATCACCAGGCGCGTCCACACGAGCGTCCCGTCGTACGGATAGTCGACGTTCCAGAGCACACCCCACCCGCCGCCGAGGTTCGTGGCGAGCTCGTCCCAGTTCCAGGGCAGGGCCAGCCGAGCCGGCATGCCCATTGCGATCGCGCCCACGGCGATCGTGAGCAGGATCACGAGCGGGGCAATGGCCCAGGCCAGCCGCCTGGGCACCCGGTTGCCTCCGAGCGCCATCAGTGCCGCGGCGCCCGCAAGCACCGCGATCAGCATCAGCGTCGCCCGGCCCGCGGGCGGATTGATGATCATGCCCAGCCACGCGGCGGCGACATACGCCGCGAGAGCCGCGAAGGCCACGAGCCGGACCAGTGCGGCGAGGGCACGCGGGGACGGCCGGGCGCCGGCCAGCGGCCTCGGCACAGGCAGTGGCAGCGGCAGGCGGGCCCCGGGCGCGCTCATGCCGCCTGCCCCGCCACGGCGCCGCTGCTGGAGACACCGATCCGGTTCCCGCTGCAGCCGGCAACGGTGAACGCCGGCTCTCCGACATCCATCGGATACGGAGTCACGACGTAGCCCGGTGCGAGTGCGGGGATCCGCCTGCTCGCGCTCACCCAGAAGACAGTGGCGTCGCGCGAGACCGCGCGGTGGTCGGGTGGCTTGCCACCCGCTTCGACGACGGCCAGGTGTGCGTGGGCCTGTGGCCAGAGTCGAAGCGCCGAATCGATCCGGTAGGGAACCCGCTCGCCCGGAAGGACAAGCAGGCATCCGGCCGCAGGCGCGAGGTGGCGGCACAAGGAGGCCGCGGCCCGAACGGCGCAATCGAGCGCCTCGGGATCCTCGGGCTGTTCGGCGTCAAGCACCACCACCGGGGACGCATCCGCGCCCCCAACCAGGCGGCGCTCGACTAGCTCACCGGTCCGGGCCAGGATCGGCCAGTGGATGCGGGAGGCTGGACTGCCCGGGCGGTGGGAGCGCAGGCCGTCCATCTCGGATGGCACGGTGCGCTTGCCGACACCGTCGCCGCGCGGCGTCCCGGCGCCCATGCGCGTGCGGGCCTCGGCTCCGTCGAGCCCACCCGGCGAAATCACGACAGGCTCGATCCGCGGCAGCACCAGCACGCGCTGCGCCTCGCTCGCCCGGACCTCCGCGGCCGCGAGCCGCAGCGGGTCCTTGATGTGAAGCGTCACGGGGTCGATGAGGTGCCAGCCTCGCCGCAACGGCCGCACTGGAACCCGGACCCGGGTCGACGGCGTCTGGCCCGCGGGTACCGGGGCCGCCGCCAGCGGGTGCGTGACCACGCCGGCGGGAATCGGCAGGGCGGTGCGCACCACGACGTCGAGCGGATGCTCCTCGCCCTCGACCACGGCTCGGGGAGCAGGTCGCTGCTCGACACGTGCGCTGCGAGCCGCCAGCCAGACCCACAGGCGCGCAACCGCGCAGGCGATGAGAAGCGCAACCCCGGGGACGTACAGCGGCGTTGTGTCGAAGATCACGGCCGCGAGCACGAGCGCCACGGCGAGGGCGAGCGTGGCGCGTGCGGGGGTCATGCCGTCAGAGGGCCGGAACTCGCTCCAGCGCGTCGGCGACGACCGAGCGCCGATCGTCAATGGTGGCGCCGGGGGTCATGAGGAGGCGGTGCTCGAGCACCGAGTGGGCGAGCGCTTGGACGTCATCGGGGAGGGCGTGGTCGCGTCCGTTGAGGGCTCCGAGCCCCTTGGCCGCTCGGAACAGGAGAAGCGCCGCGCGAGGGCTCGCTCCCAGCTCCACCCTGAAGTCCTCGCGCGTGGCCGCGCACAGGGCCACCACGTAGCGTCGCAGCGCCTCGGACCCGTGGACGGCGGCGACGGCTGCCTGGGCCGCCAGAATGGTGCCGACGTCGGCCACCGGCTCGAGGTCGTCGACGACGTCACGGCCGCCGTGCGCGGCGAGCATGTCCGCCTCGTCGTCCGCGTCTGGATAGCCGAGCGCCAGTTGGTTCATGAACCGGTCGAGTTGCGCCTCGGGGAGGGGATAGGTGCCCTCGTACTCGATCGGGTTCTGGGTTGCGATGACCATGAAGGGGCGCGCCAGCTCGTGCACCTGCTTGTCGACAGTGACGTGCCGCTCCTGCATGCACTCGAGCAGGCCGGACTGGGTCTTCGGCGAGGTCCGATTGATCTCGTCGACGAGCACGACGTTTGCGAACACCGGGCCGGGGTGGAACTCGAAGCGGGCCTCGCGCTGGTTGAAGAGGTTGGTGCCGATGACGTCCGCCGGGAGCAGGTCGACCGTGCACTGGACGCGGGCGTACTCGGCGCCCAGCGACCGGGACAACGCTCGCGCGAGCGCGGTCTTGCCGACGCCGGGGTAGTCCTCGATCAGGACGTGGCCCTCGGCGAGCAGGGCGACAAGCAGGTTCCGCACCACCTCGTCGCGAACCTTGACCGCCCTCTGGACGTTCGCTTGCAGCCTCGCGCCGGTCTCCGCCACCGCAATGGGGTCGAGCTTGGGCAGCGTGGCCACGTGCTCATGGTACGTGCGGGGGGCGGGTTCAGGTTCAACTTTTTCGGGGGCGGGCTTCCGGGGGCCGGGGTTGTAGGTGGCGTGAACGACGGCGGGCGAAAGTCGGACCTGGCCCCACGGCTCTCCCGACTGCCAACGGTGGAGCTCGAGGGCCGCCGCATCCCAGTAGCTTCGACGCGGGGCTCCCGGCTGCTCGGCTTGGCCCTCCTTGACCGCGACGCTGCGGGGACCGGGCTGCTGATCCCCGGGTGCCGGAGCGTCCACACGTTCGGGATGCGGTTCGGCCTGGACCTGGTCTTGGCTAGGAGATGCCGCCGGGCCGACGGCATCGCCCCCGAGCTCCAGCTGCATCCGGCGCCGGCGCGGCCGGGAGGAGAACTAGGCCCGGCCGATCAGCGCACGGTCACCGACTCGCCGGCAGCGTTGCAGGTGCTGTGGGCGGCGCGGTTGTTGGCATCGCTGGGCAGCCGCACGGTGAACCGGTAGGTGCCGCGGGTTGGCGGCGAGAAGGCCTCCGCCCGGTAGGCGCCGTTGCCGGAGACCGGGACCCGGTCGGTGAACACCGGCGTCTTGGAGCAGTGGGAGTCGCCTGGTCCGTAGAGCTTGAAGGCGAGCTCGCCTGTGGGCTGATGGCCGCCGGAGAGGGTCGCGGTGTCTGTGATCCGCCCGGCGCCGGTGAGCCTCGCCGTGGTGTCGAGCGTCGGGCTCGCCTTCTCGACCTGGGTCGACTCCTTCGGCGAGTCGCAGGGTCTTGAGACGGGGGCGTTGTCGGCGTCGCCCGAGTAGGAGACCTGCCAGTGGTAGATGCCGGGTTTGGAGGGCCTGAACTTGGCCGACGGGTAGCCGCCGTTGCCGGAGACCGTTTCCGTGTCGGTGAAGGCCGGCGCCCGCGAGCAGTTGGCATCGCCGGGACCGTAGGCGCGGAAGGTGAGCCGGCCGCCGGGGTCAGAGCCGCCGCTGAGCTTGGCGATGTCGCGGATCAGGCGGCCGATCGTGGTCTTCGCCGAGGCCTCTGTGGACAGCGTCGGGCCGGCCTTCACCGTCACCGGGTCGCTGGTCTGCGAGGAAGAGCCGGCCTCGTTTGAGGCCGTAACCCGGCAGCGGTATGTGCCCGGGGCGGTCGGGGTGAAGGTCGAGGAGCTGGCGCCGGCGATCGCGGCGCCTTTTGTTTGCCAGCTGTAGGCGAAGCTTCGCGGCGCCCGGTAGAGGAAGGCGCCCTCGAGGTCCGCCGCCCAGCTTCCCTGGCCGCAGTGAAGCTGGTTGCCGAGCCTCGGGGTGCCGGAGATCGACGGTGCGCCGGTGCCCTGGGGGGCGCGCAGCAGGGCCGGGAATTCGGGGTCGGTCTCAGCGCCGAACAGGGTGGCCGGCGAGCCCGCTGCCGTCGAGGTTTCCGACCCGGATCGCGCCGCCGCCGATCGCGCCGCTGCCGTTATTCACCCAGTAGATCCTGTTCGCGGCGGGGTCGACCGCGACGCCCTCCGGGCCGCTCTCGCCCGTGAACAGGGTGGCGGGCGAGCCGGTGCCGTCGAGGTTGGCGACCCGGATCGCGCCGCTGTTTCTGTTCGCCCAGTAGATCTTGTTGGCGGCGGGGTCGATCGCGACGCCGAACGGGAGGTCCTCGCCCGTGAACAGGTTGGCGGGCGAGCCCGTGCCGTCGAGGTTTCCGACCCGGATCGCGTTGCTCAACGCGTCCGCCCAGTAGATCCTGTTGGCGGCGGGGTCGATCGCGACCCCGAACGGGGCGGCCTCGCCGGTGAACAGGCTGGCCGGTGAGCCGCTGCCGTCGAGGTTTCCGACCCGGATCGTGCCGCTTGCGTTCGCCCAGTAGATCCTGTTGGCGGCGGGGTCGATCGCGACGCCGGACGGGTCGATCTCGCCCGCGAACAGGTTGGAGGGCGAGCCTGAGCCGTCGAGGTTTCCGACCCGGATCGCGCCGCCGCCGGCCCAGTAGATTTTGTTGGCGGCGGGGTCGATCGCGACGCCGTTCGGGCCGCTCTCGCCCGCGAACAGGTTGGCGGCCGAGCCGCTGCCGTCGAGGTTTCCGACCCGGATCGCGCTCTGGGCGCTCCAGTAGACGCTGTCGGCGCCGAGCGCCGCCGGGGCCACCCAGGCGCCGAGGGCGATCGCGACCACGAAGGCGAGGATGAAGCGCCGCGTCCCTGACGTATGCCTGGTCAAACTCCTTCTCACTCCGGGTCCCCCGACCCGCTGGCGATCCTACACCCTCGGCGGGCGCCGGCCCGAGCGTTTCAGGCTTCTGACTTGGGGCAGATCAGCCGGCAGTCACACCGGCCGCTTGGAGCTTCGTCCAGGAACCTTGCCCAAGCGGACACTTCTCCGTTTGCGTGAAGGGAGGCATCCTGGTTCAAGCTCGCGAGACGCTCGGATTGGACGAAGAGCGAGCGTCTCCCCTGGCGTGGCTAGCGCTTCCGCTCTTCGTCCGGAGCGCACCTTTGCCGCTCGTCCCCGCGGCTAGCGACGCCTGCTAGCGCCTGGGCGATAATCGCGGGTGCGCGGGCTACCTGGGGCTCTCGCTTTGCGCGAAAAGCAGAAGCGCGGCGCATCAGTGCCCTTTCCCGCGCCACCGTGAGAGCTCTTGGCCCGAGGACGCCGGTTAGCCCGGCACGGTAGGTTCAGCGCCAGGAGAGAACACGTCTTGCTGATCAAGCATCCAGTCAAGGAGGTTCACGCCGTACGGCCGACGCGAGTGGCCGGGACCACGGCCACGGCCGTGGTCGCGTTGCTGATGCTGTGGCTGGTACCGGCGCAAAGCGCCGCCGCCAAGCACAAGGGCCTCAAGATCGACGTCCTGTCGACCCGCGCCGATCTGATCAGCGGTGGCGAGGCGCTCGTCGCAATCCGTGGTACGCACTCGCTCCGCGGGCTCAAGGTCAAGGCGGCCGGCAACTCGCAGACGAAGCGCTTTCAGCTCGTCGACGGGACTCCCGAGGGCGTCGTCAAGGGCCTGCCGCGGGGCCGTAGCCGCGTCGTCGTCCGTCAGGGCCGGAAGGGCGCCCGGCTGCGGGTAACCAATCACCCCAGCGGCGGCCCGGTCTTCTCCGGCCCGCAGCTGAAGCCCTGGCGCTGCCAGCAAGGCGCGACCGACTCCAAGTGTGACCAGCCGCCGACCTACAGCTATCTGTACATGCCGACGAACGGGTCGAGCCTGCAGCCCTACGATCGCAACGACCCACCCTCGGATGTCGCGACGACGACAACCGACCAGGGCGTCAAAGTCCCGTTCATAGTACGGCTAGAGCAGGGCTATATCGACCGCGACCAGTACGCGATCGCGGCGCTCTACCAGCCCGGCAAGCCCTGGACCGCGACCCGTCCGCAGAAGCAGTTCAACGGCAAGCTTCTGATCACCCACGGCTTCGCCTGCGGCGTCGAGTATCGGACCGGGACGGCGCCCTCGGTCACCGAAGGCACTGCCGTAGCGGCCCTTGGCCGCGGCTTCGCGACGATGTCGAACGCCCTCGACCACAGCGGCCACAACTGCAATATCGCGGTCCAGGCCGAGTCGCTCGTGATGACCAAGGCACACCTGATCGACAACTACGGGCCGCTTCGCTACACGATCGGCGTGGGCTGCTCGGGGGGCTCGCTCGCCGTGCAGTGGATCTCCAACGCCTATCCCGGCATCTACCAGGGGATCCTGCCGAGCTGCTCGTTCCCCGACGCCTGGTCGACGGCGACTCAGTTCCTCGACTACCACCAGACGCTGCGCTATTTCGAAAACCCGAATCTATGGGGCGCGGGGGTGGCGTGGACGCCACAGCAGATGGCAGATGTCGAGGGTGGTCCCGACGGGGTCAAGAACGCGCTGGTCTCCGACGGCGCGCAGTTCCACGTCGTGATCCCGACCGATCCATGCGCGGGAGTCAGCGGCCTGCAGCGCTACGACCCGACGACCAACCCCGGCGGTGTGCGTTGCACGATCCAGGACGCGGCGATCAACGTCCTCGGCCCGCGGCCGATGTCGGAGTGGACGCCGCAGGAGCATCAGATTGGCCACGGGTTCGCCGCCACGCCGGTGGACAACGTCGGCGTCCAATACGGGCTCGGCGCCCTGCAGAAGGGCAAAATCACGCCGGCCGAGTTCGTCGACCTCAACAAGAAGGTCGGCGGCCTTGACGCCGACGCAAACTACACGCCGCGACGGATGCGCGCCAACCACTCGGTGCTCCGCAACGCCTACCGCAGCGGCATGATCAACGAGACCAACAACCTCAACCGCACGGCGATCATCGACTGCCGTGGGCCCAACCCGGGGCTCTTCCACGACGCCTACCGCGCCTTCGCGGTTCGCGCCCGGCTCAACCGCGAGCACGGCGGCCACGGTAACCAGCTGATCTGGGAGGGGCCGGTGGACCTCTCGGCCGATACGCAGTGCGAGCTGAACAGCTTCCTGGCGATGGACCGATGGCTGACGGCGGTCGAGAAGGACCGCTCGAAGGCGCCACTGGCGAGAAGGATTGTCCGCGACAATCCTGGCCTGACGGACCGCTGCTACGACGGCAACGGCCACAAGCTCTCAGACGGTCTCTGCCCGGCCGGCGTGGTGAACGTCGAGGGCACCCCGCGCACGGTCGCCGGCGATTCGATCACCACCGACGCGAACAAGTGCCAGCTGAAGCCGCTTGACCGCAACGCGGACTACGGGCCGCTGCCGTTCACGGACGCGCAGTGGAACAAGCTGAAGGCGGTCTTTCCCAACGGCGTCTGCGACTACTCGAAGCCGGGGGTCGAACAGCAGGGGGCGATCCCGTGGCAGACCTACCAGAACCGCCACGGCGACGTGATCTACGGCGGCAAGCCGCTAGGGCCCGCGCCGAAGAGCAAGCCCTTAGAGGTGAAGCGGCGCTAGTGGCGAGCGCCCGTCGCCGGCAAGACCTGAAAGCCGCGGCGCGCCCACCTCTCTGGCGCTCAACTCTCAAGCGAGTACGGGCTGCGGATTTGGCCGCAGCCCCGTCTCGTATCGGCGGAGAACAGCCCCGGGGCCCGCGCACGGTTCTCCCACGGCCCAGTTCTGCTTTCACGCGAAAGCAGAAGTGACGCGGAGGGCCACCACCGTGGAGCACGTGCACCCACCCTCTCTACCGGCACCGCAGTTCGATCTCGGGTGGTATGCCAAGGGCCCGCCGAAGCCGGCCCTTGAGCGCGAAATCGCAGCGCGATGCTACCGCACCAGATGGAAGTGGAGATCGTGCGACGGGCCTTCCGCTTCCGGAAATCACCGTGCCCGCGACTCCGAGGAACTGTCGAGTGCTGATCCTCACGTCGTCATGAAGCCCGTCGAGACGGTGCGACGGTTGGGGTGAATGCGATTCGCGACAACTTTGAGCGTTGGCAGAGCACCTTCGACCAACGTCGAAGTGACGGTCGAGGGAAATGATCGACGCCGGGGATCGAGTCGTCCCACTCCGCGCATTGGCGGGGACGGGGAAGAGAAAGCGGGATCAAGGTCGATGCCCGTTACCACGAGGTCTATTCGCTGCGCCCCCGACGGCACGATCATCCGAATCGATGAGTACACCGACCGTGCCGACGCCCGCGAAGCCGCCGGGCTGCGGCGGGTAGCCCACGCTTCTGCTTTGCGCGAAAAGCAGAAGCCCCGGCCGGTTCTCATTGCCGGGCTACATGAGCAGTCCAGCGCTCGCCGGCATCGCCGGGAGCGGGCGCCCTTGGGACCTCCGCCTGCAGTGCGCATGACGGCGACGATCTCCTCGACGCGCGGTGGGTCCGCCGGATAGCGCATCCCCTTGTTTCTGGGCGGTCGCCCCGCGTGATAGCCGGGCAAGGTCGCCGGCGAGCGTCGACGGCCCGTTGCGTCCGCCACACCTATTGCAGCCATCTGATCCTCCTTGGAGTGGCCTGTTGTTGGGCCAGCATCCAATCTCGACCGGCGGGGGCTCAAGCAATCAGCCGGCGCGAGGATCGCCTGGCTCTACGGCCGACAGCACTTCTGCTTCTCGCGCAAAAGCAGCAGTGCGGGCTACGGCACCGCGTTCCACAGCTCGCGGCCGTGGGTGCCGTCGTCGGCGCTGAAGAAGAGCGTGCCGGAGACGTCGATAAGCCGGTCCGGTCCGGAGCCCCAGTCGCCGGGATAGATGTCACGAACGAGCTTCGTGCCCGCGGCCGTCCCATCGGAACTCCACAGCTCACCCCCGGTGGCGGCCGAACCGTGGCTATCGTCGATTGCGCTGAAGAACAGGGTCCCGGCGACGTTCGTGAGCTCCGCGGGAGAGGACGAAGCGGTGCCCGGCCGGATGTCGCGAACGATTGTGGTTCCTCCCGCCGTGCCGTCGGAGCGCCACAGCTCGTCGCCGTGCGTCCCGTCGTCGGCGACGAAGAAGAGCGTCCCGCCGACGTTGGTGAGCGATGAGGCCCCGCCCGCGTCGGTGCCTGGGACGAGTCTTGTCCCCTGCGCGGTGCCGTCGGAGCGCCACAGCTCGTAGCCGTGGACTCCGTCGTCGGCGACGAAGAAGAGCGTGCCGCCGACGTTGGTCAGCCCGGAGGGGTCGGACGACCCGAAGCCAGGGACGATGTCGCGCACGAGCTTCGTCCCGGCCCAGGTGCCGTCGGAGCGCCATAGCTCGGCACCGTGCGTCCCGTCGTCGGCAACGAAGAAGAGCGTCCCGCCGACGTTCGTGAGCTGATTGAGATAGGGATTATTCCCCCAGCGATCGGGATTCCCCGAGCCCGGGACGATGGCGCGAACGAGCTTCGTCCCGACGCCGGTGCCGTCGGAGCACCGAAGCTCATAGCCGTGCTTGCCGTCACGCGCGACGAAGAAGAGCGTCCCGCCGACGTCCGTGAGCTGGTCGGGGAACGAGCCCAACTTCCCTGGATAGATGTCACGGACGAGCCCCGTGCCGGCCGCGGTGCCGTCGGAGCGCCACAGCTCCGGCCCGTGGGTCCCGTCGGGCGTGGCGAAAAAGAGCGTTTTGCCGACGTTGGTCAGCTCCTTGGGATACAGGAAGCCGGGCCCAGGATTGACGTCGCGCACGAGCATCGTTCCGGCGGCAGTGCCGTCGGAGCGCCAGACCTCGGGGCCGTGGATCCCATCGCTGGCGCGGAAGAAGAGGGTATGGCCGACGCTCGTTAGGTACTTGATCTGTTGGGAGTCACTGCCAGGGATGATGTCCCGGACGAGCGTCGTCCCCGCGGTGGTGCCGTCCGAGCGCCAAAGCTCCGTGCCGTGGGTCGGCTCGCTGGCGACGAAGAAGAGCTCCCCATCCACGTCCGCTGCCCTGATGATTCCCGACCGGTCATCGGAGGCTCCGGTCGTGAGTGGGTAGGAGCTTGCACCGCCCGGATTGATGTCCCTAACCAGCAGCGACGCGTCGCTGGCCATCGCGGAAGGCACCGCCACGACGAGCGCCGCCACCAAGGCTGCACCCGCAGCAAACTTCCGAGCGAGCCCGGTTCGCCTCGTGGCCATAAGGACCCCCTTTCCAGCACTGTCCACAAACCCAGGCTAGGCTCGCCGCCTGCGCTCCGCATCGGGGTTTTCGGGCAGACTCGGCCTGGAGAACTACCGATGTGCCTCCGCCAAGGCTCGGGCATCCGAGGCTTCTGCTTTCGCGTGAAAGCAGAAGTCGTCTAGGGGCACAAGGCACTGCGAGATGACGTCAACCTTGGACCGCGCAAGGTCGCCGTCGTCGCCGTCGCAACCACTCGCTCGTAGCACCCACCCGGCGGGCGGGTCACACCGCTCGCCGGGCTTCCTCCGGCCCGGTTACCTGGACTGACTACCGTCCAGTAAAGGGCGCGTGTGTGGGGGACCAGCCCCTCCGATCGCGTGTGGCCGTGCGTGGCGTGTGTGCTGTCGATCACCCAATGAGCCAACTGTGGGGACGCGCACAGACACGGGGCGTGGGGACCGGGAAGCTAGCCGGAGAAAGGGGGCTGCGACGGAAGAGCGGCCCGGCCCACCAGGAGAGGAGCTTCAGATGACTGATCTCGCGACCAAGACGAAGACCCGGGCTGCGGGTGGCCCCACCCGTCTGCGCCTCGCGATGCTCCTGGTGGCGGCACTGACGGCGATGGCGGTGCTGGTGCCGACCGCTTCTGCCCGCCCCGCAGGCGTAGCGGCCGGCGCCGCGATAGCGCATCCAGGTTCGGCAACCGGCAGCACCTCGAGCGGCTCACCCGCCTCCGCGAGTAGCTCGGGCAACTGGGGCGCGGCCGTCGGCGTCGGTGCCGGGCTCGCCGTCTTCTCGCTGGCCGGCCTGACGCTCGGCGTCCGCAGGCGCGCGCCGGTGTCGCCGCGATCAGCGGCGAGCGGGTGCTAGTCCCCGGAGCTCGCCCAGGCGAAGAAGGAGGGAGGCTCGCGCCTGAGGGCCGGGCTTCTCCAGCCCCGCCCACACCCCGATTGAGCCTCGGCGGGCGGCGTAGGGCGCCGCCCAGGGTTGGGCTGGCACCGGGGGCACCGGATTGGCAGGAAGCCCGCCTACAGGCGCGCACCTATCGCAAAACCCGTTTCGCGCAGGATTCGGGCCTAGCCCTAGATGCGGACCTCACTGCTGCTTTTCGCGCAAAGCAGAAGTGATCCCGCGAGCTGCGCGGGGCCGTTGTCGAGCTACGGCTGGGAGAACTTCCCGATCCGGTCGTTGTCGCGTCACCGATGTCTGTCGCTGTCGGCAGCGCTCCTGCGCGAGGACACCCAGCGCGCTGCGCGGCTCAGCTGGCAGCGGAGGGCCTCCACGAGCGCCACGGTCCAGGCGTTCGCCACGAGCTTCATGCGGCTCGCCCGGCCGGCCTCCGGCTCGAGCCTGACGGTCTTCAACCCGATCGCGTCGAAGATCGGCTGTGCCCGGTCGAGGAGGTGCCGGGTCCGGACGCGAGCACGACGAGCCGGCCCTGCATGGCTGTCTCCCTGGTGCCGAGCACGGGACAGTTCACGAACGTGATCCCGTGGTCCTCCGCGAGCCCGGCCACGGACTCGACGTCCGTGTCCATGCTGGTCTGGAGCCAGACGGCGCCGTCCGGCACCGACTCCGCCGCCTGCCCCATCACCGCCAGGACCGCGGCGGCGTCGGTGAGCATCGTGATCACGAACGCGGCCTCGCGCACCGCGTCGGCGGGCGTCTCGGCCAGGTCCGCCCCCTCGGTCGCCAGCACGCGCGCCTTATCGGGGGTGCGGTTCCACACGCGTACCTGGAAGCCCGCCTTCAGCAGGTTGCGGGCCATCGGTGCGCCCATGATTCCGGTGCCGAGAACCGCGACCCGCTCAGGCATCAGTCCAAAGCGGCTATTTCAATAGCCCACCGGCTATGACGAGGCCGAACTCACGTCGCGGAGGCGGCCTTCTTGATGAGATCAGCGACTGCTGCCGGCTGCGATACGTAGACCGAATGGCTGGCGGCAGCCTCCTCGACGGTTGCGCCCGCTCGTCCGGACATCTCGCGCTGGGCAGGGGGCGGAATCATCCGGTCCTCGGTTGTCAGCAGGTACCAGCTTGGCTTGGTCGCCCACGCGGCCTCGCTGATCGTGGCTCCCAGGGCGCCCACTCCCCACGGCAGTTGTGAGTCAGCCATGAACGCCGCCAGTTCGGCGTCCACATCGCCCGCGAATGAATCGTGGAACTTCTCCCGGTCGAGGAGAAGGAGTCCATCCTGAGGCGGCAGGATCGGCGGCTGAGGTCCGTCCTTGGGGAACCCCTCAATCAGGGTGTTCACCGACTCGCCCTTGTCCGGGATAAAGGCCGCGACATAGACCAGTGCCGCCACGTTGGGGTCGTTGCCGGCCTCGGTGATCACCGCTCCGCCGTAGGAGTGTCCGACGAGGATCACCGGTTCGCTCTGCGCGTCGATGACGCGCCGGGCTGCGGCCGCGTCGTCTTCCAGCGAGAGCGTCGGATGCTGGACGACGCCGACGTTGTAGCCGTCCTTCTTCAGGGCGTTGTAGACGCCCTGCCAGCCGGAGCCGTCGACAAAACCGCCGTGGACAAGGACAACGGTCTTAGATGGCATGGTGATCTCCCTTCCGTTGTTGGTGGCGGTGTCAGCCTATCCGCGCGACGACGGTATTCAGATTCCGTAGGGTTCGCCGTGAGGTGAACGCCGCCGAGCCGCAAGCCGTTCTCAGCCCGCTGACAGAGGCGGCGATCTTCCTGGTCTTGACCGTCGATCCCGGGCGCGAGAATGCAGTTCGCAGCCTGCTGGAGGACGCCAGCGGGCTGAGGCGCTCGGTCGGCTTTCGCATACCCGAGGGCGAGCTCAGCTGCGTGGTCGGTCTGGGCTCTGGACTCTGGGACCGTCTCTTCGGCGACCCCCGCCCGGCGGGCCTTCACCCCTTTGCCGAGCTCGAGGGGTCCAAGCACACCGCCGTGGCGACGCCGGGCGACCTGCTCTTCCACATCCGGGCCCATCGATTCGATCTGTGCTTCGAGCTCGCCCAGCGGCTCACGGATCGGCTGCGAGGGCGCGCGCCGGTGATCGACGAGGTGCATGGCTTCAGGTCCTTCGACGAGCGGGACCTGCTTGGGTTCGTCGACGGCACCGAGAACCCCGAGGGCGCCTCGGCCGCAGCCGCAGCGCTGATCGGCGAAGAGGACCCAGGCTTCGCCGGGGGCAGCTATGTCATGGTGCAGAAGTATTTCCACGACCTCGAGGCCTGGGACGCCCTCCCGGTCGCGGAGCAAGAGCGCGCCATCGGCCGGCAGAAGCTGAGTGACGTCGAGATCCCGGACGAGGAGAAAGCGGCCAACGCGCACGTCGCGCTCAACACGATCACCGACGCGGACGGCGAGGAGCGCCAGATCGTGCGCTTGAACATGCCCTTCGGCAAGGTCGGCGACGGAGAGTTCGGGACCTACTTCATCGGCTACGCCCGCACCCCGGAAGTGATCGAGGAGATGCTGCGGAACATGTTCATCGGAAAGCCCCCAGGAACGTACGACCGGATCCTCGATTTCTCGACTGCGGTAACCGGCAGTCTCTTCTTCGTGCCAACCGTCGACTTTCTCGACGACCTCTCAGGCACAGACTGAGGCTGCCCGGAGAGTCGATGCGTTACGCGCTCGCCGCGATCGATGGATCGCTACTCGCGGCGATGGCGGACGGCCACATCCTGCACAGCGGCGACCGGGGTGAGACCTGGGCACAGATAGGGGTGCGGATGGGCTCAGTCCAGGCAATGGCCGCCGCCGGCGAGTGAACGCGCCGTCGCTCAACCCGCGGCCTCCTGCCGCTGCTGAGCGGCGCAGACCGACCCGCAAGCGGGACCAGCCCGGCCCGGGGTCAGTCCCTGGTACAGGCTTGGCCCTATCTTCGGACTCGAGGCGTTTCGGCAAGCCCGGCGGCGGCTGACAGGAAGGATGTCCTGACGACCCCCTGGTTACACGCTCGCCTCACTTCTGCTTTCGCGTGAAAGCAGAAGCGTTCATTGGGCACCCGTGCCCAGGACGAACGCTGCCTCGCAGCGGCGGATGAGATGGCGAAAGCCCGTGAATGCAGGCCTTCCTGAGATGGAGCTAGGGGGACTCGAACCCCCGATCTCCTGGGTGGCGATGCGGGGTGCTTGAAGTGTGCGCTTGAGCCGGTTCTCGGCTTGCTAGAGCCATATTTGTCTAGCCGAACCCTCGAGGCATCACCGCGAAATATCGGGGGATGTCCTTAGATGTCGGCGGATTTGGGCACTGAAACGGAGCTGGTGCCCAAAGGGCGGTCTTCTGTCGGAGGTCTAACGCGTCTCAGTGCGCTCCTCATGCGCAACGCAGGACTCAGGCGCTTCTTGTTTCCTCCCGATCACCGGCCGCGATGAGCCGAAGCTAGCTCCAGGTGATCGCCCAGTCCGCCGCCCGCCCCCGGCCCGCATCGACCGAGAACACGACGAGGCCATGGGATCTATGGTGGGCAACCGGATGGCCTTCGACCCAGGCGGTGACGCCCCCGACGCCGCGCGGGACGCCGCCCACCCGCAGGATCAATCTGCCACTAGCCTCGGTGCGCAAATAGCCCCTCATCCGTCGACGCTCGCGGGAAACGCCGATGCGCGGCAGCCGCAGCGAGAACCGCCGCATGTGGGGCACGACGCGGAAGCCGTGTTCCGTGGGGGTGACGCCAGCGAGGTTGATGGCGTTCATCACCATCCAGGTCGGCTGTTCGGTGATCTGGCCCTCGTAGTCGCTGTAGAGCCCGATGCCGCATCTGGAGGGGTCACTCGCATAGAAGGAATTGCAGGCGTCGTCGACCGAGATCGTCCCGTCCCAGTGCCGCGGGAATGCTTGGGCATGCGCCGCCAGCGTGTTGCGGGTGTATTCGCTCCACGCGTAGCGGGCGGCATGGGGCACGGTCCCCTGCAGCTGGGCCAGCGCCCAGGCCAGCCAGCCGTCGACGTCGTACCAAGTGCCGCCGACATACTGCGACGCTCCATCGAAGGCGTGCGCATTTGTCGGGGGCTCGGTCACATCCGGGTCGCGAAGCGCCGGGGATTGGGCCGAGCCGATGCGGGCCGGCCCGTTGACGACGCGCGGCGCGCCGACCCCCGTGAGGAAGCGGCGGATGTTGGCGACCAAGGTCGTTGCCTGGTCCGCGTTCGGGACCGCGGCGAGGATCGCCCACGGCTGCGGCTCGCCGAAGATCGCGCCACGACCGATCTGGGCGCCTGAGTTCGAATAGCCGCGGGAGTACCAGCCGAGGCCGGTCCACTGCCGCCGAACGACGCCCCGCAACTCGGAGGCCCGCGCGCGGAGCTTGTCGGCGAAGGCTCGATCTCCGCGCAGATCGGCGAGCTTCGCCAGGAGCGGGTAGGCATACGCGAGCTGGTCCGTGACCAGCATCGACTCCCGCATGTTGAGGAAGATCGCCGAGAAATCGGACCAGTCGCCGTTCGTGCCCGCCAGGTAGCCGCCGTGCGGACCCCGCAGCGACTCCTGATGGCGAAATGCCGCCTTGAGGTGCCTCCAAACGCTCACCCGCTTCCCGGTGTCGTAGAAGGGGAGTCGCTCCGAGAAGAACGAGATGTCGCGCGAGCCCAGGCCGTACTCGGCCGCCGCGAGGAGAAGCCAGAAATCGAGGTCGTCGGATGTCCCAAAGCTGTTGAAGAGCTTGCAGCGGGGTCCGGTCCCGTACGGGATCTCTCCCGTGGACTGCGACTGCAGGGAGACCGTGTAGCGCAGGATCTCACGCGCCATCGCCGGGTCCGCGTAGACCATCGGAAGCAGGTAGTGAAGCCAGCTCCGCGAGCCCAGATTGGCGCCGCTCGAGTACTGGTAGTAACCGCCCTGGGTGATCGTGTGGTGGCCGCAGACCTCCTCGTATACGGAGGCTGCCCGCAGCTCGTAGGCGTCCCACTCGAGCTCCCGCGCCACCCAGGCTCTGCCCGGCCCGAAGCTGGCGTGGGGCACCCATGCCGACCACCGCCGCTCGCTGGCCCCGAACGGGTCGTCGACTCGCTGGTACTTGTGGACCAGGTGACCGATCTGATTCCGATGCGCCATGCCGTACGCGTAGCGCAGCGTCACCGATTGCCCCGGCCGTAGCCGGAGGGGGGCTCGCAGGGCGAACAACGTCTTCCCACCTGCTCCGGTCGGCACCGGAGGCGTGATCGTGCCGCTGAGGCGGTCGGCTGCCACCTCGGCCGGGACCCCCCGCGTTCCATCGCCGAAGAACCTCGAGGAGGAGGTCTCGAATCCGTGGACCGGGCCGCGCAGGGCCGCCCCGAAGATGCTCAGCGGGCGCGTGTCGCCGTGCTCGCCAGAGGCCTGGGCGACGCTCAATGTGCGGTCGGCCCGATCCCAGGTCGGCGAAGCGAGGCCGCGGTGCTGCTTGTTGAACTGGTTGTACGGATTCACGTCCCAGTACTCGAACCACGAGACCCGTTTCGTGCGCCGGCTCTCGTTGCGAATCGTGACGTCGTGAAGCAGCAGGGGGTCGTCGCCGAACGGTGCGTAGACGTCCTCGTGGACCTCGACCCCGTCCGCCCGCAGGCGGCGGTCGTAGTAGCCGACCCCGAAACGACGCTCGGTCGTCGCCCCCGGTGGCCGGTCGAGGTAGAGCGTGCTGAGAACCTTGCCGTTGACGTTGAGGTAGCCGTAGCCGCCGGCGTAGTGCCGCCTCGACGGCTCGTAGAGGTTCGCCCACTGCGCCAGCCGGTCCTGGCTCCAGAGCTGGGTATAGCCGTGGTTGTAGGCGGCGGCGACTATGTGATCGTTACCGAGCTCATGCTGGGCCGCGGTGTCGCCGTTCAGCTCCGGCTGTTGCGCCCAGGGCACCGCCTGCTCGTCGACCGAATAGCGGTAGGACGGCAGGTCAAAGCGGTCCACCGACCAGCGACCGAACGCGCCGCTTCCGTAGGTGGACCGGATATCCGCACCGTTCACCGCTGACAACGGCGCGGGCGGTTGTCGTGCCGAGGCGGGCGAGCAGAGCGGCGCAATGCTGGCGACGAAAGAGGTCAGGGCGATCGTGCACAGCAATCTGAGGACTTCACCGCCGCTCGGCGGCGCCGCTCGGACGGCCAGGTGGCCGCTTGCTCTCCCGGCCGACATATGCGACCTAGGAAGCCGGTAGGAGGTCCAGCGCGCGCAGCTGGCTCCTCGGCACCGTCGATAGCCGCAGGAGCAGCTCCGTAAACGCGATCGTCTCGCGACGGGCGAGCCTCGCGTTGTACTTGTCGGTCGTCGGGATGCCCCAGTTGAGGAGGTAGGTGGGGCCGGTGATGTAGTTGGTGGTCGGCAGGGCGCCCTGCGTCCAAAGCCCGGTTCCCTCCGCGGGCCAGCCGTGGCCATCGGGACTGCCCGGCGCGGGCACGTAGGGGCGAAGGACTGACGATGGGGCGTCCTTGGCGCGCTTCAGCGCCCGGAAGGAACGGCCGACCAGGGCGCTGCTCTCGGGCGTGAAAAAGGTCCCCGGCTCGTGATTGCCGGTCAGATGCGAGTGGCCATCCGGCCCCGGGTTCCACTCGAGGGCGCCGAGGTGCTCCAGCGTCACCGCGGCGGCGGAGCGGCGGAGCAGGTCGTCCTTGTGCCGGTTGACGAAGGACTCGACTCCCTTGGCGCCGATGAAGTGACCGGTGGTGAGCAGGACGAGAATCGTCCGCGGCAGCCTCGCGCGTGACCTGGAGGTGAGATAGCGACAGGCGGCGACGATTGAGTCCGGCCCATCGTCCTCGACGCCGTTCGGGCCGTCAGTGTGTGAATGAAGGATCATCAGCTCCCTCGAGGCGCCGGGGATGAAGCCGATCAGGTTCCGAGACTTGGTCTTGACGATCTTCGACGGCACGGTGAGCCTTGCTCTGGCGCCGGAGCGCGCGAGCTGCTTCAGGCGGGCGCCGACCTTGCGATCGACGTAGACCCCCGGCACGTCGCGGATCGTCCCGTCGTAGGGGTAGTAGGCACCGTGCGCGGCGTCGGCGGGCAGGTCGAGCACCCCGATGACCCCCCGCGCTTGTGCGCGTCCGGCCTGCTCGAGGAGATCGATGATCGCGTCGATCCCGAGCCAGGAGCGCGAGTAGACGCCGTTTGGGTCGCTGAAGATCCCCTGCGGATCGTAGGTCTTGCCCGGGTAGCCGATCGACAGGAAATAGCTCCAGGGCAGGGTCACGTCGGTGATGTCGAAGATCGCGATCTTGCCCTTCAAGGAGCCCGGGCCGGGCGGGTTGTTCGGGTCGATTACGACGAGTGGTCCCGAAACGCCCGCGGTCGACGTATGCCCCGTGTAGGGGATGTAGGAGGCCGTCTTGACGGGTCCGGGACTCGTGCCGCCGACAATCTCCAGCTTCCAGTCATGGGTGGTCCAGCGCTTGAAGGGGACCGCCTCGGCGCGCACGTCCTTGACCCCCGCCCGCTGAAGCCGTTCATGCAGGGTGTCGATGTAGCGCTCGTGGACGCGGGTCCCGGTGGCCCGCAGTCCCAGTTCATCGAGTTCCCCCTGCCAGGCCTTCAGTAGATCCGCCGGCGGAAACCTATGAGGATCGATCTTCCAGGCAGCCGCTCCGTCGCGGGCTTGTCGGGGGGAACGAGTCGCGGCCAGCAGCGATGTGGGCGAGCGCAAGAGCGCACCCGCGGCGGCGGTGGCGAAGCCCGCTTCCAGCAGACGCCTCCGCGTGATTGGTGTCGCGGCCGTTCTCATCTCACACCTCCTGGCAGCGCTGGTAGCGAGGCAAGAGTACGACGCCTCGGTGCCGTTCGCATCCGCCCGAACTACGGAGGCGGCGGCCGATTCTCGAGCGAGTCCCGCTGTGGATGCCCGCGGAGCTGCACAGGTCACCTGGGCCGCCCGTCCGTAGTTCCTCGGGATCGACTGTGCGGGAAGATCCCGATGCTCGAGGCGACCCTCGCGATCAGACTCAGGGCCGTGATGGGCGAGGAGAGCCAACGGCCTGAATCCGAGACGGCGAACGGCGGACACCGGATGACGCGGCGTGTCGCGCTGGGGACCGCAGCCGGCACGGCGTTGGCGCTCCAGATATCCGCCCCTCTTGCCCTTGCCAGCTCCCAAGGCCGACAGCTTGCTGCCGGGGTTGTCGGCGCGCGTCCCCTCGGCATCGGCAGCGACGGTCTCGGCAGCAGCGGCGCGCCCATGTCGATGGCCGCCGTCGCCGCTGTCGCCAAGCAGATCGGCAAGGGGGAACCAGTCGCGATCGTCGACCTTGCCGCGGTCGATCACAACTGCAACCGACTGCTCGCCTGGAGCGAGAGGAACAAGATCGCCTGGCGGCCGGCCTACAAGACGCTGCGATCACCGGAGCTGCTCGAGTACGTGCTCGCCAAGCTCGACCGACCTCGAGTCATGATCCATCACCTTCGCGACCTTCCCCAGGCGCTGACGCGGGTGCCGGCGGGAACCGACTTCCTGATGGGCTATCCGCCGACGGTCGGTGAGCTCCGCCACTACCTGAGGTCTCGGCCGCCCCGCAACGAGCGTCGGCACAAGCTGCGGATCAACGTCGACGGGCTGAAGCTGCTCCGTGATCTGGACGAGCTCTCGAAGCACACTCGCCGCGAGCTGCCGATCGATGTCGTGCTCGAGATCTACAACGGCGTTCCACGCGGAGGGATCCAGCCCGACGCCGAGCTGACCGAGGCCCTGATGATCCTGCGGCGAGCGCGGCATCGACTGCGCCTCAGCGCCCTGATGTGCTACGACGTCCTCGCCGCAGGAATCAGCGACGAGAAGCAGCGCCAGGACGCGGCCCGGTTCGCGCAGAAGAATCTCGCCGAGGCCCACAGGTCGGTGATCGCCCAGGCGCACGACTTCGTCGACATCGAGAAGCTCAGGCGAAACGGCCCGGGCTCCTCCAACTACACCAACTGGGCGGGTACGACCGCGGCGAACGAGTTCTCCGCCGGCTCCGCGGTCCTGTTCGCCAACTACCTCGATCCCTACGGCGACACGGCCGCCGGCCTGGCCAAGGCGCTTTATATGTGCGCACCGGTTCTGCGGCTGCCGAAGAACGTCTTCTTCGACAACGGCCCCTTCCCGATCCCGGCCGGGACCGAGCTCGTCTTCATCAAGTCCGGCGGATGGCCGACCGGCAACAACCCGACGCTCTCAAAGCTCGTCTATCCCGCCGGACTGCTGGAGGGGCCGGTCTACGGCCGCGGCTCCAACGCATCCGGCCTGATCCTCGCCCGCAAGGGGCTCCTCGCCCTCGGCGACTACGTGCTCGAGACCCCCCAGCAGGTGATGGAGGGCCAGGACTACTTCGGCGGGCTCTATGCCGTTCGCGAGGGGAGAGTCCGGGCGTTGTGGCCGACCGTGTCGCGCTGGGATGGTCGCCGCGAGGAGCTGCGCTCATAGCGAGAGACGGATCGGCGCCGATCGGAACCCAGGACCGCCGTGGAACACTTGGATCAGGGGACTAGTAGCCGGCACAGCTCGATGTCTTCTTCGAAGCCTTTGAGCTCGTGCCGGCCCAACGGTTCCCCTGCGACGCCCGCAGCCGTGGCGACGGCCAGGGGTGTCGCGACCTCACCGGCTGCGGCCACCTTGACAGCGCGCGCGGCCAGGTTGACGACCGGGCCGAAGACGTCGCCGTCGCGCAGAAGCACGTCCCCGCTCGCCACCCCGACTCGCACCTGGGGGACGATGGGATGGTCAGCGAAGGTTGCCGCGAGGCTCAGGGCGATCACGCAGGCAGACGACTCGTCGCCCGCGGTGTAGAGGACCTCATCACCGATCAGCTTCACGACTCGTCCACCCCTCGAGGTGACGGAGTCAGCCACGAGATGCTCGAACGAGGTCAGCACCGCCCCGAGCTCACGAGTGGGCAGGCGTTGCGCCAGCGCGGTCGATCCAACCAAGTCGACGAAGCCCACGGACAGACGCCGCGTCTCATACCCCGCCTCGGCCACGTCGCCAACAACCGCGCGCCGTGCCCCGATGAGGTGCTGACGCAACAGCATGTCGAGGGTGGCGCTCACCGTAGGCACGAGCGCCGCCGCCTCGGCGTTAGCGCGAGCAACGCCCAGTCCAACGGGATCTGCATCCCGCACTCCCGGCTCGACATTGACTAGGAACGCGGACACGATCGCATCGGCGAGGCGAGCCATCGCCGAGCCCATCACCCGCACGAGCTGGAGAACAGCGTCTTCGCCGAAGACCGCATCCGCCGCTGCCATGCTGGCGACGGTGTCGGCGAACCGCTCGCTGATCACGCGATCGTCGGGCCCCGGCTCCGGGAAGCCCGCGGCCCTAACGATCTGCAGCAACCTCTCCCTGGGGATGCCCGCGCGCTGCACGGCCTCAGACACGGTGAGCGCTCTGCCGCCGCGGATCGCGACGACCGAGGCCAGGCCGGGCAGCTGATCGCGGTATGCGACAAGGTCGTCAGCTGTGGCGCCGAGGCTCACGAGGTACTCGAGCAGCTGAAGCCGCTGCGGTGCGTGCGGGGCGCTGGCGTCGTAGACCCCGAGCCCCTCAAATTCGGCAGCCGTCAGGTCGGGCACCTCGACAATCATGCCGACAACCGAACGAGAACACGAATAGACCAACTCACGTTCCCTTTCCGATAGGTGCGGGCGTTTGCGCTGTCATTCCGCGCGCGCACTCGACCTCACCTCGAAAACCGGAGGGTTCAAGAAAGGGGGCTCGGATCTGAAATACGGCGGTAGACCCCGCCTCGAAGCAGCGGGACCTAGATGACTAATGGATGCGCGCGCCGTCCCGATCTCAGTCTGAATCCCCCGAGACTTGCCTTCTGCGCTTACGAGACGCATCGAGGCGTTCCTCGACGGATCGGTAGGGAAGCCCCTCCGCTCCTCTCAGAATCCGTCTGAGCAGACTGGCCTCAGCTCGGCAGGGAGCCCCACAGTGGCGAGCGTCAGAGCGTTGCCGGGCGAGGGACGCTCCGCAGACGACGCACTTACGCATCGGAGTCCTCTGAGCCCAGCACCGGAATGGGCCCAAACAAGTAATACGTCGGTAAGCCCTTCCACTACCAGGAGGTCGCGGCGCGCATCCGGGCGGTGCTGCGCCGCCGCGACGCGCGCCGCGAGGGTCCGCGGCGAATCGGCGACCTGTTCATCGACCCCTCGCGGCGCAAGGTGCGCGTTGGCGACCGCGAGGTGGCCCTCGCCAACAAGGAGTTCGCCTGCATGAACGCCGCTTAGCGCTTGTTCAAGCCGCGCAAGGCATGCAGGTGGCAACAAAGTGGCAACCATGCCTAAGGGCGTCGCTTCCTGGGCGTATTGCGTAACCCAGGCACCCGCCCGACATTTCCACTGAATTCGCGCGGCGAGTTAAGCGTTTCTGGTTGCCGCGCGCGGAAGCGAAAGGAAGCCGCTCTTGGGCGGAAGCGGTGCTCCTCGTCACTTCTGCTTTTCGCGCAAAGCAGAAGCGTGCCGCCTACTCCCGCAGCCCGGCAGCTAGCTCATGCTCAGTTGGTCGCCGAGGTCACGCAACGGTAGGGCGCGGAGAGATTCTCGGCTACCGCGCTCGAATGGAGGATGCGCGACGAGTCCTCGATAAGCGCGGAGCCCCACGCCATGTCTTGATCGAAGAAGTGGCCCGCCACGAACTGCCGCGTCTGCGGCGCACCGAGGTGGTCGAAGACGAGCGCGAGCTCGCCGGCGTCGGGCAGCCGGCGCTGGTCGAGGGCGCACGCCTTCAGCGCGGTCGGGTAGGTGGCCGCCGAACGCAGATCGGACTCGTAGCAGAGATCCCCCGCCCGATCGAGGTTGCCGGGGCAGTGAAGGCGATAGTCGGACGCCGGCTTTCCATCGAGGTTGGTCGCGTTGTCCGCGTGCGCCGCGTCGGGCACCTGGCCGAAGGAGGCCTCCTCGGCCTTGGCCCCGGTAACCGCGTCGTCCTGGATCTTCTTCGTCGTCACGGCGCCGTTGTCGAGCTTCCTGGCGGTCACGGCGCCCTTCTTGATCTGGCTGGTATCGATCTTCGAGGCGGCCCAGGCGCTACCCCCTGCGAGGACCGCGAAGACGGCGATCGTCGACATCACGTTCGCGTACGTCAGGTGTGGCCGGGTACGGCGCATGGCTTCCTCCCTTAGTGGAACTTCCGAGCCGACCCTAGATCGCAGGCGAGCCGCTGTCTAGGCATGCGTTAGAACAGGTTGCGCCTGGCCCGAATGAGAGACGACCCCGCGTTTTCCCTCCGACGTTGCTCACGCATTGTCTAGCGGACCGTGTGGTGCCTAAGGGAAAACCGCCCCCGACTTCCGCTTTCGCGTGAAAGCAGTAGCGCGATGCCCGTCCTAGGCCACCTGCCGCAGCAGGGGCGGCCTGCGGACGTGCAGAAAGCGAACGTGAGCCGAGCCGATCGAGACCCTCAACGGTATCCTCGGCTCTGTCCCGGCGGCAGGGCCGGGAAGATTGCCGACCCCCCACGCGGATGCCGAACCTCGCACTGGGCGCTAGCCCGCACAATCGCAAGCAGGAGTACTTGGCACAGAGAATCGCCGAGCTGAGCGCGGCCTCGCCGAGCTTCGCGTCACGAGGGACAAGGTCACCGCAGCTAACCGCAACAGCCATTGGAGAACAGAGATGAGCAGCACGTCAGAGCATTTTCCGACCGAGATCGCCGGGCTCCCTGAGGCCCACTCCTCGGAGCTGGTGGAGCTCCGGGACAGCGACGAGTTCGACCTGCGGATTGCCCCGGTGGTCAAGAAGCTCGCCGGGGCCAAGGTGCGGATGTTGTCCTACAACGGCTCGATCCCGGGTCCAATTCTCAAGGTCAGGGAGGGCTCGGAGATCGTCGTCAACATCGAAAACCAAGGCGACCACGCGACGACCGTGCACTGGCATGGGCTTCGCCTTGACAACCGCTACGACGGCACCCATGAGACGCAGCCACTGATCGAGGTCGGCGAGACCTTCAGCGTCCGCGTGCACTTCCCCGACCCAGGTGCCTACTGGTACCACCCGCATGTCCGCGAGGACTACGGCCAGGAGATGGGCCTCTACGGAAACGTCGTGGTCGAGCCCGCTGACCCTGACTACTGGCCGCGGGCCAATCGCGAGCTCGCCATCACCCTCGACGACATCCTGCTCGAGGACGGCAAGGTGGCGCCGTTCAAGCGCGCCGAGACAACGCATTCGGCCATGGGCCGCTTCGGCGATCTGATGCTCGTCGCTGGCGAGACCAACCTCTCGCTCACCGCCCAGTCGGGCGAAGTGGTTCGCGTCTACTTCACCAACACCGCCAATACCCGCGTTTTCAACGTCGCCCTTCCGGGCGCGCGGATGAAGCTCGTCGGCGGCGACAGCGGCCACGTCGAGCGCGAGCAACTCGTTGACAGCGTCATCCTTGCCCCATCGGAGCGAATCGTGGTCGACGTCCTGTTCGACCAGGCTGGGCAGCTAACCCTCGAGCACCGCACCCCGGGGCGGACTTACCCGCTGGCTCAGATCACCGTCAGTGAGGAAGGCGCCGAGCCTTCGCTTCGAGACGAATTCGAGACTCTGCGCATCAACGCTGACATGACCCGCGAGCGCGAGCGGATCGCTCGTTACCTCGAGGCCGAGCCGGACAAGAGGCTGGCCTTCATCGCCGAGATGGAGATGGAAGTCCCGGAGGGCGATGTCATCTACGCCTGTCCGATGCACCCCGAGGTCGTCAGCGCCGAGCCCGATCACTGTCCGCAGTGCGGGATGAAGCTCGTCGCCATCGAGGCACCGGACACGACTTACACCTGCCCGATGCATCCCGAAGTCGTTCAGGACGAGCCGGGCCATTGCCCGGAGTGCGGGATGAAGCTCTTGCCAGCGCAGCTCGTGTCCGAGGCCGCGGCGGGGGACGAGCACGACCACGGACATGACCACGAGCACCACCACGATAACGACCAGGAGCACGAGCACACTGGCGGCATCGAATGGGAGGACGACATGGTGGAGGTCAACCGCTTGACGACGCCCGCGAACATGCGCTGGAAGCTGATCGACCGCGACGCCGACGCTGAAAACGCGGCGATTGATTGGCGTTTCCGCGTCGGCGACCAGGTCAAGATCCGCCTCCTCAACGAGATGGCCGGCGACCATCCGATGCACCACCCGTTCCACATTCACGGCGCCGGGCGCTTTTTGGTCCTAAGCCGCGATGGTGAGGTCGAGGAGAACCTGGTCTGGACCGACACGGTGCTGATTCCAGCCGGCCAGACCGTCGACATCCTTCTCGACGTCACCAACCCCGGCCGCTGGATGGCGCACTGCCACATCGCCGAGCACCACGAGAGCGGAATGATGTTCAGCTTCGAGGTCGACGAATGAGGATCGCCTACGTCGTCTATCCCGAGTTCACCGCCCTCGATCTCGTCGGTCCTTACGACGTCATCAGCCGCTGGCCCGATGCGGAAATTCATTTCGTGGCTAGCGCCGCAGGACCGGTCAGAACCGATTGCGGCCTAACCGTGCTTCCGACAGACACGACAGAGTCGTTCACGGATCCCGATCTGATCGTCGTACCTGGCAGCGGCAACCCGCTACCGGTGCTCGGCGACCAGGTACTGATCGACTGGCTTGAGGCGACCGCGCCGCAATGCGACTGGACCGCATCAGTCTGCACCGGAGCCAGCCTCTACGCCGCCGCCGGACTCCTCAAGGGCAAGAAGACCAGCACGCATTGGGCCTTTCGCGATGTCGTTCGCGCCTACGGGGCCGACGTGGTCGCCGAACGCGTGGTCTGGAAGGGCAACCACATCAGTTGCGCGGGTGTCTCCGCCGGGATCGATATGGCCCTGGTGCTAACGGAACGTGTTCACGGTCGAGATCTCGCAAAGGCGCTTCAGCTGCTGATCGAGTACGACCCCGAGCCGCCGCTCGATTCTGGATCTCTCGAAAAGGCCGACCCCGCGACCAAGCGGCTGGCGATGAAGGTCCTGATGGACGCGGCCGGTTATTCACGAGTGGAAGTTGCAGCGCGGATGGGCCGCGCCATCATGGGCGCTCGACTCGGGCGAGTTCGGCGCGCGCTCTCGGGTCGACAGCAGTCGGCGGTCAGCTGAACGAGCCGGGAAATAGGGCCGCCCGAGAGGGCGGAAATGCGGCTGAAGCCCGCCTCCAAGCTGCGCTTGAGACGCAGCTCGCCGCTGGCGCGCCGGGGGCACTGGCACGGTTGGAGGCTCCACGCGTGGGTCTGGCGTGGGCCGGCTCGGCCGGAGCGCTGGCGCGCGGAAAGAGCCGTGCCCTGCGACCCGACGACTCCTTCCGGGCAGCGAGCGTGACCAAGAACGTGACCGCCGCCGTTGCCATCAAGCTCGCCCGCCAGGGCCTCTTGGCGCTCGACGAGCCACTTTCCGACCAGCTTTCCCCCGCGCTTCTTGACCGTTGGAGCACCCTCGATGCCCTGCCGCACACGACCCCGCGTCAACTGCTGGCGCACACCTCGGGCGTGCCCAACTACTTCGGTGAGGACACGTTCATGGCGCGGGTGCGCGAGGAGCCGAGCCATCAGTGGGATCCGGCAGAACTCGTCGACCACGCAGCCATGTATGGGACCCCGAGCTTTGCCCCTGGCCAGGGCTTCGCCTACTCGGACACCGGCTACGTGATCACCGGGATCCTCGTGCAGGAGAAGACTGGTCAGCCACTGCACGAGGTTTACCGCGACCTTGTCCTCGGTCCGCTCGGGATGGATGGAACGTGGCTCGAGGGCCATGAGCCCGCTCGGACCTCCGAGGCGGCAGATCGCTACACCGGCGAGCTCGACTGGGCGACCCTCGACCCGACCATCGACTGGGCCGGAGGAGGACTCGTCACCACCACCTCCGATCTCGCTCGTTTCGTGCGAGGGCTGTGGTCGGAATCGATCGTCGACTCGGTCGGACTCAGCGAGATGACGCGTTGGACCCCCGGAGCCTCCCTTTCCGTCGGCCACATGCTCCGCTATGAGCACTATGGCCTGGGGGTTGGGAGCAACGCAGTCGAGGGGATCGAGCTCGTGGGTCACACCGGCTTCATCGGAGCCTTTGCCTTCTACGCGCCCGAGTACGACGCAGTGCTGGTCGGCACCCACAACGAATCGCTGGTGGACCGCTGGCCCCTGGTGACTGCCCTCTGTGAAGAGCTACAGAACGCTTCTCGATGACAGAGCAGTGCTGTCACGGCTCGCCCTCGGGTGAACGCCGGCAGTGCGCGGTCGACTTGGCCACTCCTGCTGAATGGCCGAGGATGAACTTGCGGCCGGCCGCGGCGTATGCTCGCGCCGGTCGAGCATCGCCGCGTCGAGGCTAGTTCCCAGCCCGGTTTAGTCTCGTTTGTAAGCCCGCGAACAGTGCCTCTTTCGCGGGACCGAGGCGGCTCCGTTCAGGAGGTGCGGAACGGCTTGACCGCGGCCAATCGTGGTCATAAGCTCACTCCTGGCACCGCGTCATGAGTGAGCTGTCGTACCACCTCGATCGGGAGGCAGGTGTCAGGCGGAACTCCCTCGCCCGACTCCTCGCTGGCGCGGCCGCGATGGCGCTTCTCATCACCATCGCCGGCTGCGGGGGAGGTGGCAGTTCGTCGACGACCTCCGCGGCTCAAGACAACCTGATCCAGTCGAACCCGGGAAACGGAAAGACCACGATCACGGTCGGTTCGAAGAACTTCACCGAGGAGTTCATCCTCGGCCAGATCTACGCCCAGGCCCTGAGGGCCGCCGGCTACGAGGTGAAGACCCAGCTCAACCTGGGGTCGGAGGACGTGGCCCTGAAGGCCGTCAAGGACGGCCGGATCAGCGGCTATCCGGAGTACACGTCGACCGCGCTCGGCTCGTTCTTCCATGTCCCCGCGAGCCAGATCCCGTCCAACCCCACTCAGGCTTACGATCAAGCCCGCGCCGATCTCGCCAAGGATGGGCTCGTCGCCTACCCGCCCACCCCGTTCGGAGACTCGAACGCGGTGGGCACGCTGACAACCACCGCCCAGAAGCTGGGCCTCAAGGACATCTCCGACCTCAAGGGCAAGTCGCAGAACCTCGTTCTTGCGGGTGCGCCGGAATGCCGCGTCCGAATCGACTGCCTGGCGGGCCTGGAGAAGAACTATGGCCTCAGGTTCAAGCGGTTCCTTCCGGTCGACATCGGCAAGCGGTACACGGTGCTCGACAACGGCGACGCCGATCTCTCGATTCTGTTCACGAGCGACGCCCAGCTGGCGACCTCGACCAAGTACACGATCCTGACCGACGACAAGGGCCTGATCCCGTCGGGGAACGTCATCTTCATCGCCTCGAAGAAGGTCGCCGACAGCGCCGGGTCAGACTTCGGGGCGACGATTGAGAAGGTGCAGTCAAACCTCACCCTCCCCGTGATCCAGGCACTGAACTCCCGCGTCGACATCGACGGGCAGAAGCCGGCGGCGGTCGCTCACGAGTATCTGAAGTCCCTGGGCTACGTGCGCTAGCGATGGCATCGGAGGAACGCGACATGAAGCGAAACGCGGCGGGCACCGGCCAAGCCCCCAATCTGGCAGCGCGGATGGGGCGGTGGAGTGCCCAGCATCGCAAGACGGCGATCTGGGGCTGGCTTGCATTCGTGATCTTGGCGTTCGTCATCGGAAACGCGGTCGGGTTGCGAACTGCCGACCAGGCCCATCTCGGAGTCGGTGAGTCGGGGCGTGCAGAGCTCACCGTCGACAACGCGTTTCCGAAGAACGCGGACGAGATGGTGCTGGTGCAGAGCGCCAGCAGCACGGCCAACAACCTCGACTTTCGCGCCGCGGTCGGCGACGCCATGTTCCGGCTGTCGCAGTTGCCGTACGTCTATGCGGTCGAGAGCCCTTACGACCCAGCCAACCGGTCACAGATCTCCGCCGACGGCCACTCGGCCCTGATCCGCTTCAAGATCGCCGGCGACGAGAGCACGGCCAAGAGCCGCGCAAGCTCGACCCTGCGGGCGGTCGACGAGACGCAGGCCGCCCACCCGCCGTTCACGATCGGCGAGTTCGGCGACGCGAGCTCGAATAATCAGGTCAGCGCCTCGATCAGCAGCGATTTCAAGACCGCCTTGGTGACCTCGCTGCCGATTACGCTGCTGATCCTCTTGGTCGCCTTCGGCGCCTTGGTGGCCGCTGGCGTGCCGTTGCTGCTGGGCCTGACGGCGGTCATCGCGACGATCGGCCTGATCGGCCCGATCAGCCACATCGGCAGCGGAGTGGACGAGTCGATCAACGAGGTGATCCTGCTGATCGGCCTCGCCGTCGGCGTCGACTACTCGATGTTCTACTTGCGCCGCGAGCGCGAGGAGCGCGCGGCCGGGCGAAGCGAGGACGCCTCGCTGGCGGCCGCGGCCGCCACCTCCGGTCGTGCCGTGATGGTCTCGGGCTTCACGGTGATGATCGCGATGGCGGGCATGTACCTCGCCGGAGCACCCACGTTCCAGTCTTTCGCCACCGGCACGATCCTCGTTGTCGCCGTGGCGGTGGTCGGCTCGCTCACCGTCCTCCCGGCCGTGCTCGCCTGGCTCGGTGATCGGGTGCAGAAGGGGCGCATCCCCCTCCTCTCCAGGAGGGCGTGGAACAGCGAGAGCCGCGTCTGGTCGCGAATTCTGAATCCGGCCCTCCGCCATCCCGTCATCTCCGTCGTGGTCGCCGGAGGGCTGCTCGTGTTCCTAGCGATTCCCGCCTTCAGCCTGCACACCGCGACGCCCGGCGTTGACACGCTGCCGCAGGACCTCGGCGTGATCAAGACCTACAACCGCATCCAGGCTGTGTTCCCGGGGGGACCGATTCCGGCCGAGGTGGTGGTGCAAGCGAACGATGTCAAGTCGCTTCCGGTGGTCCGTGCGATCAACGACCTGAGCGCAAAGGCGTCCGCGAGCCCGAACTTCAAGGAGCCGATCACGACGAGCGTCAGCCCCGATCACACCGTCGAGGTAGTCGATATTCCGGTTGCCGGCGACGGCACCGACTCGCAATCCACGGCCGCCTTGGCGGAGCTGCGCGACACGCTGATCCCGGCCACCATCGGCCAGGTTCCCGGCGCCACAGCCGACGTCGCGGGTTACACAGCCAGCTCGACGGACTTCAACGACGCGATGAAGTCCCACGCGCCCATCGTCTTCGTCTTCGTCCTCTCCGCCGCCTTCCTCCTGCTGCTCTTTACGTTCCGCTCAGTCGTGATCCCGGTCAAGGCGATCATCCTCAACCTGCTCTCGGTCGGCGCGGCGTACGGCGTCCTCGTTTGGATCTTCCAGGAGGGCCATCTGGAGTCGCTACTGGGCTTCAAGTCCAACGGCGCGATCGTCTCCTGGATGCCGTTGTTCTTGTTCGTGGTCCTCTTCGGACTGTCGATGGACTACCACGTGTTCATCCTCACCCGGATCCGCGAGGCGTTCGATCGGGGCAGACCGACAGAAGAGGCGGTTTCCCACGGGATCAAGACGACGGCGGGGGTCGTCACCAGCGCCGCGGTCGTGATGATCGCGGTGTTCGCCATCTTCGCCACGCTCTCCCTGCTGATCTTCAAGGAGCTGGGCGTTGGCCTCGCCGTCGCGGTGCTGATCGACGCGACGATCATTCGCGGGGTGCTCCTGCCGGCATCGATGAAGCTGCTCGGGGACTGGAACTGGTACCTGCCGAAATGGCTCGAGTGGTTGCCGAGGGTCGGGCCCGGGCGAGGCACGCCGCCGACGTCCGAGGAGCCCGACGTCTCAGGGCCGGGCCTGAAGGGGCCACCGGTTCAGACCTAGACGATCTCGCTGCCGGACCCGGTAGTGGCATCACCCCGCCTACCGTTTCGCCTGCGACATCGCCCGCTGTATCTCGCGGCCTGCAGTGGCACAGAGGGAGGCGCAAACGCGACTTCTGCTTTCGCGTGAAAGCGACAGCGGGAGCGGGATCCGGCAGGGGGTCGGGTAGGGGCTTCGGCAGTTGGGCGGTAGCCTGGCGACGAGGTAAGGAGGTAGTCGGAGGGATGATTCAGGTAGAGGTGACGATGAGAGGCGACGTTCCGGGTGCGGCGCGCGAGTACGCGGAGGAGAAGGTCGGGGCGCTGGACCGACTCGTCGAGATCCCCGTACTCGGTGCTCGAGTGGTGCTCGTCGAGGAAGCGAACCCGCGGATCGAGCGCTCCGCCCAGGCCGAGGGCGAGATCGATCTGAATGGCCCGATGATCCGGGCGAAGGTCGCCGACATCGACCCGATCGCAGCGGTCAACAGCCTCACTGAGCGGCTCGAGCGGCAGCTGCGGAGCTTCGTCGACCGTCGCACCGACCGGGCCCGCCGTCCGACCGAGCGCAAGGCGGGCGAGTGGCGGCATTCCAGCTCCGCCACCGACCGTCCTGACTACTTCCCGCGAGCGCCGGAGGAGCGGGAGATAGTCCGCCGCAAGACCTTCGCCACCGACCCGCTCACCCCCGCCCAGGCCGCCGAAGAGATGGAGTTCCTCGATCACGACTTCTATCTGTTCATCGAGCGCGAGACCGGCGCCGACGCGGTCGCGTACCACCGCGACGACGGCCGACTCGGCGTTATCGGACCGAGTGGGATCGGCTGGTCGGGCGAGAGCGCTGGGATCGTCCACGAGGAGAGCCGGATGAGCGGGCCGACCAGACTCGAGGACGCGGTAGCGGAGATGAACATCCTCAACCATCGGTTCATGTACTTCACCGATGCCGCGAGCGGCCGCGGCAACGTGATCTACATGCGCTACGACGGTCACTACGGTCTGATCGAGTCGGCCCGGTAGCCGGCAGGGGCAGGAGGTGCGTCGGGGTCAGCCTCCGATCGGTCGCCTGGGTCGACGATGAGCGCGCCGCGAACGGCACCGTACGGGCGTGGCGATCGAGCGGCGAGAGAGAGACTCCTCGCCATCGTGCTCCAACCGCGCATAGCGCTTGAGGGGCGGCAGCTGCCCTCGGCTCGGGGTGTGAAACGTGTGGCGCCCCAGGTCAATCGAGCTGGTTGCCGGTCGCACCGCCGGCGAGTCGTCGAGCGCCTCAACCCACGCCACCAGCTCCGACTCGTACTCGCGGGCGATCAGCCGGTCGACCAGTCCATCGATCGTCGGGTCGTCACTGACCGCCGCGTAGAGACCGTAGAGACAGATCGGCAACCGCGGCCGGATCGCTCGAATTTGCTCGCCGGCGCCAATCGCCAGCCGCATCGCAGTGTGCATCGGAACGGAGACGCCAACGGCCTCGGCCCAGCCGATCTTGTCTCGATCAAGCTGCTCGACGGGAGAGATCGATGCGCCGAACCCGATGCCCGGCGGCCTGCAGGGCGGCCGCCGGCGAGGGTTGAACGCTTTTGCCACGGGACCGTTCGTCCGGGCCTTCACCTGGTGCGCGAGCGACGGGAAGGACTCGTCCCGTCCGCCAAACGGACCGTATTCATTAATACCGCGGAAATCGTTGGTCGCGTCGATGACGACCTTCCCCTCAAGTCCGGTGACCCTCGAGAGCGCGTCGTCGATGGCGCCCGACGGCACTGCGACGAGCACGGCGTCTGCCTCCGACGCGTCACCGCCTTCTGGCCCGAGCTCGGTCACCTCATGCCCGGCGTTCCGCCAACGCGCGGCCAGCCCTCCGCCGACGGTCCCACTGCCTACGGTCGTGATCCTCATGTGGCTCTCGTGAATCCGCCCAGGTGGTGGGCCTTGTTGCTCAGAGGGATCCCTGCCCCGGCCTGCTGGCGCAGCATCGACAGAACAGCGGCGCTCGGCGGTCCGAACACCTGGATGCTCGTAGTGGCCTCCAGCGTCTCCGCATATGCGCGCGTCGCCCGTTCTCGCACGACCTTCATGTGGAACTCCATTGAGTCGGCGTCCGGATGCACCTGGACCACGGCGACCTCGGTCACCGCGCCCAGTCGGAGAATCCATCCGATCCCGAACGCAAGGAGACGGTTATGCCAGGGCCATTCATCTTCATCGCCACGAACAAGCTTCAAGGAAGGCAAGCTCCAGGACGAAGTGAGGCGCGTCCCGGAACTTTGTGACTTCATCGAGGCGAACGAGCCTCGTCTCATCGCGTTTAGCGAGTATGCCGACGCCGGTGCCGCCTCGACGACCTGGTCGAGCTCAACGGCCAGGTGGTGCGGCTCGGGCATGGGCGGATGGTATGTCGGCTAGTCGGGAACGATGGCGACGACCCGCGCGCTTCCGCTTTCACGCGAAAGCAGAAGCGCTGGTCCTACGGTCGGGCCAGAGCGGAGATACTGCGTAGGCGATGTCGGAGGGGAACGTGGAGATCGTGCGGCAGGTCTACGAGGCGTTCAATCGCGGCGACTGGGATGCGGTGTATCGCGACTTTGCAGGGGACGCCGAACTGACAACCCCTCCAAGGGGGCTCGACGCCGGGATCTTCCGGGGGCGTGAGGAAGCTCAGGCGTACTGGGAGGACTTCCTTGGACCATATGAGGCGGTGACCACGGAGCCAGTGGAGTTCTTCGAAAGCGGCGACCAGCTCCTGGTCTTCATCAAGACTCGGGCGCGACCCAAGGACAGCAGCGCCGCGGTCGAGTTCGGTACTGGACACCTGTGGACGATCCGAGACGGCACGGTTGTGTCCTTGCGAATCTTCCCCGAGCGCGAGAAGGCCCTCGAAGCCGCCGGGCTGCGGGAGTAGGCGAAGCTTGAGCGCCTCAGAATCTTGCGCTGGAAGTCCTCGACCACCAGCAGATTGCCGTCCTCGGTGTTGAGGACGCGCCGACAGAAGTGGCGGAAGGCCCGCAGCTCAGCCATCGCGCCCTAATCTGCATGACGCGATGGAGGATTCCCAGGCACCCCTTGGCTCGCGAGAAGAGCGGGTCGCCCTCAACGAAGCCTTGTGCCGGGACCTCAACGAGCGCAAGGTCCTCTGGATGAGGAGCCGCATTCCGACCGCCCGCTTTCGATGCGAGTGCGCTGACGTCAACTGCGGCGCTCGGTTCCCGCTCACGCAAGCGGAGTGGAACGAGGTGCGCTCGCGACCAACCCGCTTTGCCGTGGCGCCATCGCACGTCGTCCCCGATGTAGAAGTGGTGGTCAAGGAGTACCCAGACTTCTGGCTCGTCGAGAAGCAGGGCGAGGCTGGGGACATCGCGGAGAAACTCAAGTAACGCCATGTGCCCACACCCGTGGCGATCGGACGCGAGCGCTTGCGCTTCTCACGCAGGCTAGAAGTTTCGGCGATTACTTCTGCTTTCACGCGAAAGCAGAAGCGCCGACGAGGACCTGGCCTGAGGGTGCTCGGGTCATGGTTGTCGGCAGCGGCTCGCACGGAGATACGCTGACGGACGTGAAAAGGGCCGTTCTCGGAGCGCTCGCGCTGTCGCTCGTCGCAGCGACCGTCCTCATCATCCCCGCCGCGAACGCACACACGCGGACCTGTGGGCAGGTGACCGGCCGTAATGGCGGCACCACGAGCCCCGTTCATGCCCGGCACGTCGGCTGCCGGACGGCCCGGCGTGTCACCCGTCATGTGATTGATCGCCCCTGCCCAATCGGCGGAAAGCCCTGCCACGTCAGGGCGAACGGCATCCGCTTCACCTGCCGCTCCCACGACCGTGGAGCAATCGTCACGCATTGCCGCGCTGGGCGAAGAAAGCACGTCGACTTCGCCGAGGACTGATCGTGCCCCTGACCGTTGACCAGACGACGCTGCTTGCGGGGCCGCTGGTCGTCAACGACGGGCCTGGATCATCCAGAGGCCGCGCTGGCGCCCGCCGCCTGGCGTTTTGATCGTCTTAGTTCTGCTTTGCGCGAAAAGCGCTAGCAGGGGAGAGGCCACCGCCTCAGGCGACGCAGGTGTCCCTGGTGAGGTGGCCGGATTCGGGGGATAGCCTTTCCGTGTGACAAGACCGCCGCCAGACCCGGCGCGAGGTGCGGAAGTGGCCAAGAGACTCAGAGCCTAGGGCGTCAAGGGCATCCTCATCACGGCTGCGGAGCGTGGCTACATCACAGAGGCGAAGTGCGGGATGCCCAAGTGCTTCTGTCCCGAAGAGCTGGGTGGTGCCTGGCACTTCGTATCGGTCACCAAATACAGCGACTGGAATCCGACCCACGAGCATTTCCCAACCCCAAAGCGAGATGGGGGCCAAAGAACCGTCGAGAACTCAGTCCTCGCGCACCGGCTTTGCAACAGGATCGACTTTTCGGAAACCTCTGGGCGGCCACACGCGAGGGATCTCGAGAGAATAAGAAGAAGAGCCCGCGAGGCGGCCGCCGAGAGTTGACGCGTCGAGGGCAGCCGACGCCGCCGACCTCGGGCCTCGCAGCCTACGTACGGGCTCTCGCTTCGCGCGAAAAGCAAGAGCCGCCGCTACGCCGCCTCCTAGGCGGGACTCCTGGTGAGAGAAGCATGAAGTTGGCGAACCGAGCGAGCGGCTGTGTAGTTCAAATACCGTCCAATTGCCCCGGACTACGCGAAAGCCCGAGCTTCACTCCGACGGCTCGCCGATCACGATCTCGAGGCGGCCGTGGGCGGTGCGCAGTGCCCGCTCGACCTGCTCGGGCGCCTCGCCCCGGGCGAAGAGGAAGCCGAGATAGCGGTCGGCCTCGGGCAGCGCCCGCACCGCCTTGCCGCGCGCGATCGAGATCTCGAGCCCAGTCACGCCGGGCACCGCCCGTGCCTCGGCCTGCCCGCGCACCTCCTGCAGCACCCCCGCCTTCGGGATCGGGAGCATCATCACCCCGGAGGCGGCGGCCTCGCGGCCCAGGTCGTCGAGCGCCAGCCCGAGGGCGTGGCGCAGGATGAGCTCCTCGAGGCTGACGCCCATCCCGAAGCGCAGCGAGCGCGAGCACAGCCCGCCGATCGAGCGGGCGGCGAGTTCGAGCATCCACACGCCACCCCCGTCGATCCGCAGCTCGGCGTGTATCGGCCCCTCGATCAGGCCGAGCGCGGCGGCCGCCTCGGCCGTGAGATGGGCGACGGCCTCGAGGGTCTCCGCGGGCAGGCGCGACGGCGTCACGTAGATGGTCTCCTCGAAGTAAGGGCCCTCGAGGGGATCCGGCTTGTCGAACACCGCCAGGATCTCGAGGGCGCCGCCGCGCAAGAGGCCCTCGACGGCCACCTCCACGCCCGGGAGGTAGCGCTCGACCAGCAGCGGCGCGTCCGGATCCTCGCCGGCCTCAGCGAGGATCGCCCTGACTCGCCGGGCCGCCGCGTCGGCCGCCGGCGGATCGTCGGCGCGGATCACACCGCGGCTCGCCGACAGCGAAATGGCCTTGACCACGCAGGGAAGACCGACCTCGCCGGCCAGCCGCGCCACGTCCGCGTCGGGCCCGGCAACCCGGTACTCGGGCTGGGGCAGGCCGGCGGCCGCGAAGGCCCCGCGCATGGCGGTCTTGTCCCTGGTCGCCGCCACCGCCTCGGGCGGGTTGTGCGCGAGCCCCAAGCGCGCGGCGGCCAGCGCGGCCACGAGCACGCCCTGCTCGTCAGCGCCGACCACGGCGTCGAGCGGCTTGGCCTGCGCCCGGGCGACGATGGCCTCGGCGGCAGCCTCCGGCCGTCTCAGGTCCACCACCAGCGCCCGGTCCCCCATCGTCCCGGACATCGCCTGCCGGCGCTCCGAGGCGACCACCACCTCGGCGTCAAGCGCCCGGGACGCGTCGAGGAAATCGCTCGCGCGGTAGGTGGCGGTGGGCAGCACGAGGAGGACTCGGGCCATGTGCGTATCGTAGGTAGCGACGGGCTGGCGCCACCGGCGAGCGACTACCAGCCGTACGGGGATACGAGATGACCGCCGAAGACACAGCCGAGCCGACGCTTGCGATCACCGAGCAGGCGATCGAGAGGGTCAGGGGGTTCCGCGCCCAGTCCGAGGATCCCGAGAGCCAGGCGCTGTGGGTGGAGGTAAGCGGCGTCTCGGACGGCGAGTACCTCTACAAGATCTCCCTCAACGCATTGCACGTTGCGCGCCAGGGCGACGTGGTGCAGCGCCACGGCGACCTGGCGATCGTGGTGCCGCGAGTCGAGCGTCGAGAAGCTGCGAGGCGCCACCATCGAGTGGTCGGAGGGTCTCGCGAAGAGCGGCCTCGCCCTCGTGAACCCCAACAAGCCGCCGGCTCCGGCGGAGCTGCCGATGATGAGCCCGGCGATGGCGCCGCCCGCGAGCCCGCCCATCGATGCTCCGCCACCCGCCGACCTCAGCGGCGACCTCGCCCAGCGGGTCATCCAGGTGATCGACCGGCAGATTAACCCGGCCATCGCCGCGCACGGCGGGCACGCGGAGCTGGTCGCGGTCGAGGAGGACACCGCCTACCTGCGCCTGGGCGGCGGCTGCCAGGGCTGCGGGATGGCCACCGTCACCCTCGGCCAGGGGATCGAGGTCGCGATCACCGAGGCGGTTCCGGAGATCGCCCGCGTGGTCGACGTCACCGAGCACGCCGCCGGCACCAACCCCTACTTCGAGCCCGCCAAGAAGTAGGGCGCTGCGGCTTACCCCCGTGTCGTCCGGGCGAGCTCTGGGCGTTGGCGGCGGCGGGACTGGAGCACTCGGCGCCTTGGCTTCACCCGTTTGTCCCGCCAACCGTCCAACCGTTCAACAGCGAACGTCGTCCACGCCGGGGGACGATGGGGTCGCCTGGGACGCTCAGAGACGCATCTGCATGCGTTCCGTGCCGGCTGGGGCCGAAAGGTCAGGCCGCTAGGTCGCACTCGCTCAATGATCCGTGCGTCGTAGCGACAAACGAATCGGGCCACCCCGTCCAAGGCGGACCGAATCCTCCGGCGGTGGGTACAAATGATGGATGCGGTCAGCGCGGGCAGTGATCAAGCGGACGCTGGTGTCGTTCTACGACGACCAGATGACCCAACATGCAGCGGCGTTGACCTACTACTCGTTGATGTCGCTCTTTCCCGCCACGCTGCTCGGCCTCTCCTTGCTGGGACTCCTCGGTGAGTATCCAAGCACCTACAACGCGGTCATCAACTACCTGCGCGACGTCGTCCCTCACTCGGCCCTCGTGCCTCTGGACAGCTCCCTGCGCCAAGCCCTCCAGCACAAGGGAACGGCGGTGACCGCCTTCGTGATCAGCATCGCGCTCACTCTCTACGGGACCACCGGCGTGCTCGAGGCTGCCCGCCGCGCCCTGAACGTGGTCTTCGAGCTCGACGGTGGCGGTCGCAGCTTCCTGCGGCGTAAGTCAACCGACATCGTCTTCACGTTCGTGCTCATGGGGCTGGTGCTGGCGAGCATGATCATGCTCTTCGTCGGTGGTCGATTCGCCTCCGATCTCTTCGGCTTCATCGGCCTCGGTCCCACCGCCGCCTCGATCTGGAGCGTCGCTCGCTGGCCGGGAGCTCTCGCGATCACCATGCTGATCTTCGCGCTGATCTATTACGTGACGCCCGACGTGAAGCAGCGGGCGTTTCGTTGGGTTACGCCAGGGGCGTTCGCGGGAGTGCTCATCTGGCTCCTCGCCTCGGTTGGCTTCTCGGCCTACATCTCGTATGTGGCCAACGTAGGCGCACTTTTCGGGGCTTTCGCCGGCGCGATCGTGCTCCTGGGCTGGCTTTGGCTCACCAACGTGGCGCTTCTCTTCGGCGCCGAGCTCGATGCAGAGATAGAGCGTCACAAGGAGCTCGGCGAGGGCGTGCCCGAGCGCGAGACGCTCAACCTACCGACAAAGGCGGGGTAGACGAGCGCCGGATCGCGCGATACGAGCCCGAAAACCAAAGCCGCGCCCGTGCCTCGTGTGCGGGCTTCTGTCTGGTGCGAAACGCGGCAATCAGCCGCGTTCCGGGACGGAACCTTCGCGCCGTGCTCTCGACGCCGCGGTTACTCGGGCTCGGCTACTCGTCTCTTGGCGTGATGCGGAAGATCGAGACCACCTCTACCTGGTCAGTCTCAGGGTGCGCGACGTAGGCGCTCGGACCGCCGCCGAACCAACTCGCGCTCTCGTTCTCGCCGACGAATATCCCGGGATGCTGCTTCCCGTCGCCGTCTTCGACCCAGACCGCCTGGCCTTCGCTGAATCCGTGGGCGGGCTTGCTCATGGGGTCACACTAGCCGCTGAGCGATCCACCCCCGATCATCACCTCCCAGGGATCGCTCAGATGCGCAAGCCTGCGCGTCCGGATGATTGAACCGCTGCTGGTTTGCGCGAGGACGAGCAGCGCGACGATCGCCCTCACGCTCGCCAACGAGCGAGCCGCACGCCGACATTCAGACCACGATGATCTACGTCCATCACGTCCCCCAGCACGATGCCGCCGACCGGCTCAGCCATTTGGTGGACGCTGCTGAGGACCCGCTCGAGCAAGCGTGTCCCCAACCTGTCCCGAACCGAGCAGATCTCAGGTGATCTCAGCGAACCTGACACCGCTTAGTAGAGCCAAGTAGACCCCACAGCCCACGGACTCACCGAACTTCTAATCCGAGGGTCGCAGGTTCGAATCCTGCCGGGGGCGTCGCAATTGCAGGGAATCGGTGCCACCGGCCTTGATCGGGACGATGTGGGCGAACCTGCGGCCCGCTTGCGCTCGCTGCAACCGGGGCCGGCGCTAGGTTGCGACTGGCCACCGCAGCACACGGAACCCATGCTCCCGACCTCCCGCTCGAAAGTGATATTGGGCGTGCTTCTCGCGCTCGTCCTCGTGTTAGGAGGCGCCCTTCTGTTCAAAGACCTGCTCACCTCAACCAGCGACAGCGGCCAGACGCCAACGATCTACACGGGCCAGACGACAACGCGTGACCTTCAGCCGACGGGGTCCTGGCACCTGGTCGGCGCCCCCAATGAAACGCCGTTCGGCACGAGCAGCATCCAGCCCAGGTGTATGTGGCAGAACGGCTTTCACGGCAAACGGAACGCAACGGCCTTCTACCGTGATTCGAGGGGCATAGTTCACCTCCGCGGGCAGGTGGAAACCAATGGGACCTGCGATCCGGACAAACCACTTCCCTCGATCTTCAGCCTGCCTCCCGGATACCGACCCGATATTAGGCACGTTGAGCCAAGCAGCCTTGAGGGTGGGGCGGGATTCTCAGTGACAATCACCCCTGCTGGCGTGGTTGGACCACGTCCCTACTATCCCGGCGCCCGCCGGACGAAGGGGGAGCTCGACGGCATCACCTTCCGCTGGGGCCCCCGGGTCGGAACGGATGCCCGGAAGGCAACCATCCCGATCGGCCTGGTCGATCCCTCATGCGAATACGAGGCTCGGCGCCGCGAGCTTCGTAGCGACCGCCCGCGACTTCATCACCGCAGCCGAGTGGGTCATGAACGCTGGCATGGGGACCTGGCACGAGCCACCTTCCCCGTTCCGGCGAGCGATGTTCCCAAGCTCAAGAATCCGGTGAGTTGTGGGATTGATCCAAGCGACGGGCAACTGACATCTCCCCGGAAGCGCGTTTTTTGCGCAGCGCAGTCGAAGAGTGAGCCGAGCGGCCGCTCTAAGAAACCGGCCTAAACGTCAGATTCCACACATCAGCTCCACACAGGCGAGCCTCTCTCCTTGCATCCTCGAAAGTACGGATGTAGGTTCGGCGCGACCGAGTTGTCCGATTAGGGAAGGGAAGGGGTAATGAAGAGACTTTGTCTCGTCGCCGTGGTCGCACTCGTGACCGGCGTGTTGGTCCTCGTACCCACCGCGGGAGCGGTGACGACCCAGGCCGCGTACCAAGCGACGCTCAAGTACTCGAAGACGGCGTGCAACCACGATCGGTTCTGTCGAAGGTATGACGCCGGCCCGTGTCGCCACCAAAACGGCGGCGTGAGCTGCTGGGCTTGGAACTACGAGCGGAAGCGTCACCGCAAGTTCACCTGCAAGCGGCTCATTCTCTGGAAAGGCGCCCACGGGTACGCCCTTACGGGCTGGAAGTGTGGATACCCCGGGTGGAACTGGGGACCGTAGGTAGCTAGAGCAGCCGACTAGTCTGGCGTCTGCCCCGCGGCGGGTCGGGCACCGCCCGACAAGCTGGCGGCTGCGATCGGGCGCGATCACGATGCAACCGATCCGGGAACGATCGGGTCCAGCGATCCGACTACGTGCAGGTCGTCGCCGGCACTGGCGAAGACCCACCGGGGCCACCATCGAAGCCTGGCGCCGTTGACGAGCAGTGCCTCATGGCCATCATCGAGGGTCATCCACTCGACCTCGTTCTGGTCGAGGTCAAGCTCTGGAACCCGATCCGTCCTGCGTCGTAACCGTCGGGGCGGCCTTCTAATCCGAGGGTCGCAGGTTCGAATCCTGCCGGGGGCGTCCAGCCCCAGCCGCTAGGCGGCGGATCGCAGGCTCGAGTCGCGCGGGCGTGGGGTACCCGCTGCGACCGAGCCTGCGACGCCGCTAGCCATCCCCGGCTCGGCGATGTCCGAGCCCTTCCGCTGTGCGGAAGCTGTGCGCGGCGCAAAGACCGGTGGGCGGGACATTGCTCGAGCGCCCCGCAACCGCCCGGTGACCGCCGGGCCGGCGAAGAACCAGATCATCGCCGCCCACAGGCAGGCGCCGAAGATCGCGCCCGCCTCAGTCACCGTTCCTCATCCCAGAGGGCCTTCTGTAGTTTGTAGATCAAATTACTCAAGATAGGCGGAAGACTAGCGAATCGGACGCGGGAGTGGAATTGCAAGAAACGTGGGGCATCAAGGCCGAGGCACCGCGCGCCGATGGGTCTGCTGCAAATGGGGAGTCGCGCGAGCTGGTCCCAGGCAGTGGATCCACTCCGCGCAAGCTGGTCACGGGCGAGTTGGAGCCGTGCGAGCTGGTCACGCGCGAGCTGGAGCGCCACACCGCAGTCCTGCACCGACTTCGAGCGCGCGAGCTGGAGCCGCGCGAGCTGGTCGGCCGACGACATCGCGATGGCGCAGCAGCACTGCGCGAACCTCCTCTCGAAGATCGACCCCTCGAGGGCGAGCTGGAGTTGCGCGAGCTGGTCCCGGGCCTCCTGGTCGACCAGCTTCGACAAGTAGCCCTCCCGTAGGTACATTGGAGAGCGCGCGGTGAGCGTAGCTCAGCTGGTAGAGCTCCTGGTTGTGGTCCAGGCGGTCGCCGGTTCGAATCCGGTCGCTCACCCCTGAGACAGTCGGGCCACGTCGTGGCAGGAACGGGGCGTGTGGAGCCGAAAGCCCTGCTGGCGACCCTGTGGGGTTCTCCATGATCGTCGACTGCGCGCACTACAAGGGCGGCTCCCGCCAGCACGAGGCTCGAATGTCCGTGGCCGAGGCGGCCGCGTGCTCTGCCGAGGAGGACGGGTTCGTCTGGCTCGGCATCCACGACCCGACCGACCAGGAGATGAGCGACGTCGAGGCGCACTTCCCCGTGCACGAGCTCGCGGTCGAGGACGCGCGCTCGACGCACCAGCGGGCGAAGATCGAGAACTACGACAACCACTACTTCGTCGTCCTCAAGACGGCGAAGTACATCGACGAGACGGAGCAGGTCGAGTTCGGCGAGATCCACATCTTCGCCGGGCCCGGTTATGCGATCACCGTGCGTCACGGCGAAGGGAGCCAGCTCGGCCCGGCGCGACAGCGGCTCGAGGTGAAGCCCGAGCTCCTCGATGTGGGGCCGGTGAGCGTCGTCTGGGCGGTCCTGGACCAGGTCGTCGACGACTACTCCCCGGTCGTGAACGGCCTCACGGACGACATTGAGGACGTCGAGGTGCGGGTGTTCGAGGGCCAGGCGGACCAGACGGAGCGGATCTACTTCCTGAAGCGCGAGGCGATCGAGTTCTTCCGCGCGGTTCATCCGCTGCTTGCGCCCCTGGCGGGAATCGAGCGCGGCGGTGACCCGAACGTCACCGACGAGATCGAGGACTACTTCCGGGACGTCAACGACCACGTCAAGCTCGTGCACGACGAGATCGCCTCGCAGCGCGAGCTGTTGACCAGCATCCTCGAGGCCAATCTCGCGGTGCTGGGAGTTCGGCAGAACGAGATCAGCGTCAGCCAGAACGAGGCGACCAAGAACCTGACTGTGGTCGCGACCATCTTCCTGCCGCTGTCGTTCATCGTCGGCTTCTTCGGCATGAACTTCAGCTGGATGGTCCTGAACATCACGTCGTTGGCGGCCTTCCTCGGCTTTGGGGTCGGCAGTCTGCTCTTCTCCTGCGCCGTCCTCGGGATCGTGTTCAGGCGCAGCGGCTATCTGTAGGCGTCAGCCGCCGAGCTCCGCCAGTCGCCGCTCGAGGAAGCGGCGCTCGGCGTCCGAATGGACGAGCTCGAGCGCGCGGCCGTAAGCGGCGCGGGACTCCGCGACTCGGTCGAGCCGCCGCAGCAGCTCGGCCCGCGTGGCGTGCAGGTAGTGGTAGGTGTCCAGCTCGAGTGTGTCGGTGAGCGCCAGCGCGGCCTCGACGTCGCCGGCCTCGGCGACCGCGACCGCCCGGTTCAGCTCGACGACTGGCGAGCCGGTCCGCCGCGCGAGCTCGCCGTAGAGAGCCGCCAGCTGATCCCAGGCCTGCGGCTCCTCGCTGTGCAGCGAGGCGAGGGCCGCCTGGAGCACGTAGGGGCCGCGGCCGCCGAGCGCAATCGCCCGGTCGAGCTCGGCACGACCCTGCTCCATCTGGTCGAGGTCCCAGAGCGCGCGGTCCTGGTCGCGGAGCGGCACGATGGCGCCCTCAGCGAACCGCGCGTCGCGGCGGGCATCGTTGATCAGCATCAGCGCGAGCAGCCCCTGCACCTCGGGCTCGTCGGGCATCAGCTCGCCGAGGGCTCGCCCGAGCCGGAGCGCCTCGTCGGAGAGGTTCCCCCGGCCGCCGTAACCCTCGTTGAACACGAGGTAGACGACAGCCAGGACCGCGACGAGGCGGTCGGGGAGCAGATGCGCGGGCGGCACGCGGAACGGGATCCCGGCGGCACGGATCTTGTGCTTGGCGCGCACGAGGCGCTTCGCCATCGTCTCCTGGGGAACCAGGAACGCCCGGGCGATCTCGTCGGTTCCCAGCCCGCCGAGGGTCCGGAGCGTCAGCGCGACCTGCGCCTCCATGGCGAGGGCCGGGTGGCAGCAGGTGAACAGGAGCTCGAGTCGCTCGTCCGGGATCGTCGTCTCGTCCATCTCCATCTCGACCGCCTCCGGGATGTCGAGCAGCCTGGTCTTCTCGGCGAGCGTGCGATCGCGCCTGATCCGGTCGATCGCGCGGTTGCGAGCCGTGGTCACGAGCCACGCCCGGGGGTTCTCGGGCGTCCCGTCGTGCGGCCAGCGCTCCGCGGCGATCGCGAACGCCTCCTGCGCGGCTTCCTCGGCGAGGTCGAAGTCGCCGAGGAAGCCGATCAGGGCGGCGAGGACGCGTCCCCACTCATCGTGGAAGACCCGCTCGAGGACCGCTATCCCTCCTTCAGCGGGCGGATCTCGATCGCTCCGCCGAGGCGGGCGGCGGGGATCCGCGTCGCGAGCTCGATCGCCGCATCGAGGTCGTCGGCCTCGAAGAACAGGTAGCCGCCGAGCGCCTCCTTCACGGCGACGAAGGGCCCGTCGGTAGTCAGCGTCTCGCCGTTGGAGACGCGAACCGTGGTCGCGGCATCGGGCGACTCCATCCACACTCCGGGCGTTACGCCGCCGGTCTGGTTGATGGCCTGGTAGTCCGTGGCGACTGCCCTGCGGGCGTCTTCGGACATGGCCTCCCACTCCGGCGATCCGGGCGTCGGGGTGTCGCCGTGTTGGATCAGCAGCATGTACTTCATCGCTTCCTCCTTTGGTGGAGAGTTGTAACGCCCCAGAGACGAACGGCGGGAGGGGAAATGGACACCTCCTCGAGTCGGCTCTCCCGATTGCCGGCCTGGGAGGATGGATCGATGCGCCGGTTGCTCGTCATCGCCTCCGCTGTCGTCTTCCTGGACGTCGTCTTCTACGCGGCTATCACCCCGCTGCTGCCGGCCTACGTGGACGACCTCGGCCTGTCGAAGACGGGGGCGGGCGTGCTCTCGGCGGCTTATGCCGCCGGGACCCTGGTCGCATCGCTGCCGGCCGGATTCATGGCCGCGCGCCTCGGCCCGCGGCGCACCCTGATCGCCGGTCTCGTGTTGCTCGGCGCCGCGAGCCTCGCCTTCGGTTTCGCGCACCACATTGTGCTGCTGGACATCGCCCGCTTCGTGCAGGGCGCCGCGGGCGCGCTCGCCTGGTCGGGCGCGATCACCTGGCTCATGCTCACCACGGCCGAGTCGCGGCGCGGCGCGGTGATCGGCGACGTCCTCGCGATCGCGATCGCGGGGACCCTGCTCGGCCCGGCCGTCGGCGTCCTGGCCCACACGATCGGGACGAAGCCCGTGTTCTCGTCGGTCGTGGTGGTGGCCGCCGTCCTCAGCGTCCTGGCGCTGCGGCTGCCCATTCCCGGGCACGGCGATCCGCTGGGCGTCCGCGAGACCGCTGATGCAATCACGCGGCGACCGGTGCTTCAGGCGACCGGGCTGGTGATGGCGCCGTCGGTGTTCTTCGGCGTGATCGCCGTCCTCGTCCCGTTGAGGATCAACAGCCTCGGCGGCGGCGCCGGGGTCGTCGCGGCCGGGTTCATGGCCGGGGCGGCGTTCGAGGCGGTTCTCTCGGCCTGGGTCGGCCGCGTCTCGGATCGGGTCGGGAGGCTGCGGCCCTTCGTCATCGGCATGGTGATCAGCGCCGCGGGCCTGGCCCTCCTGCCCGCGAGCCACGCGCTGGGGGTGGTCGTGATCCTGCTCGTCGTGATGTCGGTCGGCGCCGGCCTGTGCTTCACGCCGGCGCTCGCGCTGCTCAGTGACGCGGCCGAGGCGAGCGGCCTCCACCAGGGCCTGGCCACGGGCCTGATCAACGTGGCGTGGGCGGCCGGACAGGTTCTGGGGAGCGTCGGCGCCGGGGCCACCGCAAGCGCCGCGGGCGACGCGCTGCCCTGCCTGGTCGTCGCCGGCATGCTGATCGTCGTGGCGTTCGCCGCGCGGCAGAACGGCATCGGCCGGGCACGGTATGTTGCGCACACATGACCGGCGAAGAGCCCGCAGCGCCGCCGCCAGGGGAACCCCCCGCGACGCCGCCCACCACTGAACCAGGCCCGCCCGCCGAGCGGGCCACAATCGTCGTCACCGACGACCTCGAGCGCTCGCGCCTGACGGTCTTCTTCCGGCTGATCCTGGCGATCCCGCACGTGATCGTCCTCGCGCTGTTCAGCATCCTGGCGCTCGTCCTCGCGATCATCAACTGGTTCTGGGCGCTGTTCACGCGCAACACGATCGCCCACGACATGCAGTCGCGCTACCTGCGCTACGCGACACACGTCGTCGGCTACCTCAACCTCATTGCCAACCCGTTCCCCGGGTTCGAGGGCGCGCCTGGCTCCTATCCGCTGGACCCCGAGGTGCCCCCGCAGCAGCCTCAGAACCGGTGGAAGACTGGCTTCCGGCTCATTCTCTACATTCCCGCGGCGACGCTGGCGACTTTGATCGGCGTCGCGGGGTCATTGAGCTGGTACTCGGGCTACCCGGTCGGGGTGCTCGGGTACGTCTCATTGCTGGCTTGGTTCGCGATCCTCGTGATCGGGCGGATGCCGCGTGGCCTGCGCGACCTCGGGGTCTACTGCCTCAACTACGGGATCCAGTTCTGGGCCTACCTGCTGATCGTCACCGACCGCTATCCGGACAGCGACCCGCTGGCGAAGAACTATGGCCCCGATCCCGCGCCCGACCACCCGATCCGCATCTCCGAGGACGCGGAGCTGCGTCGTTCCCGCCTTACGGTGTTTTTCCGGCTCCTCCTCTTCCTGCCCCACTACGTCTGGCTCGCGCTCTGGGGCATCGCCGTGTTCTTCACCGTGCTCGCGAACTGGTTCGTGACCCTGTTCGCCGGGCGCCCCGCGGACGCCCTCCATCGCTTCAACGGCGCCTACCTGAGGTACACCACGCATGTTTACTCGTACCTGTTTCTCGTCACCAACGAGTTCCCAGGCTTCGTGGGCGCACCCGGCACCTACCCCGTCGACCTGCAGATCGCTCCGCGCGAGCGCCAGAACCGCTGGAAGACCGGCTTCCGCATCATCCTCGCGTTCCCGGCGCTGATCGTCGTCAGTGCGGTGGGCGGTCTGCTGGCCCTCGTGGCCATCTTCGGCTGGTTCGTCGGGTTGTTCCTCGGCCGGATGCCGCTCGGGCTGCGGAACCTCGGCGTCTTCGCGCTCCGGTATTCGGCTCAGGTGAACGGGTATCTCTGGCTGCTCACGGACCGCTATCCGTTCAGCGGCCCCTCGCTCGAGCAGCTGCCACCTGAATCCGCCCCGCTTCCCGAGCCGGCTTGAGCACATCGCCCGCGGCCGGGCGCCGTGCCCTCGTCGCCGCCGGCATCGCCGCGGCGGTCGCCCTGTGGATCTACGCCTTCCTGCAGCTCTGGCAGACGAGCGTGCCCAGCGACCTGTCCCCTCCGGCGCTCGATCCGACGCACTACTTCAGCCAGGGTCAGATCGACCGGGCGTCCAGCTACCAGACGTTCCTCAGCATCGACGCGCTCCTGGCGCTGGTCGCCGAGCTGGTGGCCCTGGGGATCTACGCGATCAGGGGCCCCGGTTTCGTCCGCGAGTCCGCCGCGGGGCGGATCGGGACCGGAATGCTGCTCGGGATGCTCGGGCTCGCCTTCGTGTGGTTCTCGCAGCTCCCGTTCGGCATCGCGGAGCTCTGGTGGGAGCGGAAGCACGACGTGTCGAGTCTGAGCTACGTGACCTGGCTCATCGACTATTTCCTGGCGGCGGGTGGCGAGTTCCTGTTCATCTCGCTGGCTTTGCTCATCGTCATGGCGCTCACGGGGCTGTGGAAGCGGTGGTGGTGGGTCGCCGCCGCGCCCGCGCTGGTGGCGGTGACGCTCGTCTTCGCGTTCGTCCAGCCGTACCTCATCCCGGGCCAGCACGACGTCCACAACCCGGCGATCGCCGCCGATGCCCACGAGCTCGCCAAGCAGGAGGGCATTCCGGGGACGAAGGTCACCGTTCAGAACACCCACAACCTCGGCGGCGGGCCGAACGCCGAGGCCACGGGGCTGGGCCCGACCGAGCGCGTGGTCCTGTGGGACACCCTCGTGCAACGGTTCCCCAACTCGCAGGTGCGCGTGGTCCTGGCGCACGAGTTCGCACACCTTTCGCGCGACCACCTCTGGAAATCGTTCGGATTCATGGCCCTGCTCGCGCTGCCGATCGCGCTGCTCGTCGCGCTCATCACCCGACGCCGTGGCGGCCTGTACGAGCCCGCATCGGTGCCGCTGGCGATCTTCATCGTGGCTGTGCTCCTGTTCGTCACGCTGCCGCTGCAGACGGCCTTCACGCGCCGGCTGGAATCGGAGGCCGACTGGGTGGCGCTGAACACGACCCGCGATCCGGCGGCGATGACCGGGCTGTTCGAGCGCCTCGGGCGGCTCTCCAAGGCGCAGCCGGACCCGGCCGGCTGGGATCAGTTCATCTTCGGCGACCACCCGAGCATCATGCAGCGGATCGAGATGGCCAAGGCATGGAAGGAGCGCAATCCCGGGCACTAACCTCAAACAAATGAACCGCACCTGCCAGTGGCGGAGCTAAAGCTCCACCCTTGAATCTATGGCGTTGCGCGCCGGTCCCTACACCTTCTCCCACGTCACCTACGACCCGCCGAGTGACGTGCTGTACGCGGCGATCGGGGCCCCGCGACCAGGGCGCCGGGTCGAGACGCCAGAGTCCCACTTCCTGCGCTTCGACAACAAGGATCGCTTCACGGGCATCATCTTCATGAACCCGCGTGAGCAACTCGAGCGGGAGGGCGCCGTGTACGTGAGCCTGCCGGAGGGGGACCGCGCGCGGGTCCAGGGGATCGAGGCTTTCGTCCGCGACGCCGGCTGAGGCCGCTTGTCACGTTTCGGGGCGCCGCGAACGTTCTGTAGTTGGATGAGCGTGATGGAACAGGGGCTTCCGCCGTTTCAGGTGTTTCTCGAGGATCACCTCGACCCCGTGCGGGCGTTCCTGCGCGGGATGGTCGGCCCGACCGACGCCGACGACTGCCTGCAGGAGACCTTCATCGCCGCGCTGCGCGCGTACCCGCGAGCACATGCGGGCAACCTGCGTGCCTGGGTCTTCACCATCGCGCGGCGCAAGGCGATCGACCACCAGCGCTCGCGCTCACGCCGTGCCCAGCCGGTGGCGGACGTCGAGCCGCTGGTCGATCGGGCCAACAGCGCGCCACCAGCCGATGCGGCCGGCGTGGGGATGACCCCAAGGCACAGCGAGATCTGGGCGGCCGTCGCTGAGCTGCCACCGGGGCAGCGGGCGGCGGTCGTCCTGCGCTTCGCGGTCGACCTCCGGTACCGCGATGTCGGCGAGGCGCTCGGCACCTCGGAGGAGGGGGCACGACGGAACGTCCACGAGGGCTTGAAGAAGCTGCGCAGGAGCGCGGCGGAGCTGAAGGAGATGACGACATGACCGACTTCGTCGAGGCACTGGCCACGCGGGCCGCGGATGAGGGCCTGCTGGACGTGGCCTACGCCACGCTGGACAGTCCGGTGGGAGAGCTGGTCGTCGCGGCGACCGACCGCGGCCTGGTGCGGATCGGCCTGCCCGGGGAGCCGCTCGACAGCGTGCTGGCGCAGCTTGCCGACGGGGTCTCGCCCCGGGTCCTCGCGTATCCCCGCCGGATCGACGAGGCCCGGCGAGAGCTCGACCAGTACTTTGCCGGCAAGCGCGAGCGCTTCGAGCTCGCCGTCGATTGGCGACTCAGCCATCCGGGGTTCTACCGCCGAGTGCTGCGGGAGACGGCGAAGGTGCCGTTTGGCGAACTGATCACCTACGGCCAGGCTGCAAAGCGCGCCGGGAGCCCCCGCGCGTTCCGCGCGGCGGGAACGGCGCTGGGATCCAACCCGGTCCCGATCGTCGTCCCGTGCCACCGGGTCGTGCGCACCGGCGGCGACATCGGCAACTACGGCGGCGGGCCCGAGATGAAGCGGTTCCTGCTCGAGCTCGAGCACGCGCTCTAGCGGCCGCCTCCGCGCGCGCTCAAAATCCTTGCGCGGCGCGTCTCGGTCTGTAAGCTGCCCCGGCAATGCTGATCGCAATCATCGTCATCGTCGTTCTGGTCATCGTCGGAGTGTTGATCGTCATCTCGGTCAACAACTCGATGATCGGGCCGCGCAACAAGGTCGACGAGTCCTGGTCGGGCATCGACGTTCAGCTCAAACGACGCCACGACCTGGTCCCGAACCTGGTGGAGACCGTCAAGGGCTACGCGACGCACGAGCGCGAGGTCTTCGAGAAGGTCACGGAGGCGCGGGCAGAGGCGACCAAGGCCCACACACCGGCCGAGTCCGCTCAGAAGGAGGGCCAGCTCACCCAGGCCCTCACCGACCTGCGCGCGGTCGCGGAGAACTATCCCGAGCTGCGCGCGACCGAGAACTTCCAGAAGCTCCAGAACGAGCTAACCGAGATCGAGGACGAGATCCAGGCCTCGCGGCGGATCTACAACTCGAACGTCCAGGCCTACAACACCAAGATTCAGGTGTTCCCGAACTCGGTCATCGCCAACAACCGCGGCTTCACGCCGCGGGAGTTCTTCGAGATCGAGGACGCGGGCGACCGCGAGCCGGTCCAGGTCAGTTTCAGCAGCTAGGCACTACGGCTCGCCGAGACCGCTCCGGCGTGGTCGAGGCGCCGGCGTGGGTTGGGCATGTAGGGCAGCGCCCGGGCGTTTGCCGCAGCGATTGTGTATTTAGGGCTGCTACAGCCGCCTCAAGTGCACAATCGCCGTCGGAGGGCTGCCCTACATGCGCTGTTTGTCAGCAGTCCGATGCCCTGATTGGCTTCGCCGCGCTCTTCACGACCTGGAACGCGTTGCCGGGGATCGACTTCAGCTGGTTCAGGCTCTGGTCGTTCCAGCGGCTGTCGGTCGCGCCGGTGATGTACCAGTTGGACCCGTTGTCGGCGTTGATGACCCCGTACTGCTTCAGCGCGCGGGCGATCACCAGGGCCTCGCCGGTGAGGTGCGACAGGCTGTAGGAGGGCTTCAGCCGCAGGCGCAGGCCCATCGGCGGCAGGTTGGGGTTGCAGCTGTCCGACGCGTAGTGCGTGGCGGGATGGATGAACGCACGCTGCGTCTGGTCGAACGTGACCCGGATCGCATGGTCGAGGTGACCGGACGCCACCTCGTCGTAGCGAACGAGTCCCGGGAAGATCGGCAGGCCGGCGGCGTCGGCCGAGGTCCAGGAGTCCGGCCGGAGCGGCCCCGCCCGGTTGAGGTTGAAGAGGGCGCCGCCCCAGGCCTTCCACGAGTTCCGAGTGCCGCCGACGTAGCGCGACCCGCCCGTCTCGTACAGGCTGCAGTGGTCCCGGTCGACGACCAGGACGTGGTGGTCGGAGCCCGCCTCGATCGGCGCGTGCGGCGGGATCGGGTAGGGGCCGGGATCGCTCTCGTCGCCGTAGAGGGTGAACTGCGTGGGGACCCTGGGCTGGACGCCGGGGACGACGACGTACGGGATGCCGTAGGTCGGGTTCGAGCCGAAGTCGGGGTGGATGAACTGGTTGCCGCCGAGCGACCGGATCTTGGCGAGGTACTGGCTCGAGCGCGGGTCGACGGGCGCCTTTGAGATGTCCTGGTTCCACGCCGTCTGGTTGGCCGCCGAGGGAGCGGTGGGCGACCCCGTGTAGGGGGGGAAGACGTGGCAGGGGCCGAGGCTCGGATACGGGTCCGCGAACGGCGCGAGGAGGGTCGCCTGGGAGCGGGCCGGCGAGGGGTCCGAGCACCCCGACGCGTTGCAGCCGCGGATCGAGTAGGAGTGCAGCGTCCCCGCCGCGAGGCCGGAGTCGACGAGTGACGTCGCGTTCCGGGCGGCCTGCTTGGTGACCGAGCCGTCCCTGACGATGTCGTAGCGCGTCACACCCGAGACCTGGTTCCACGCGAGGCTGATCGAGTGCGTCGCAGTGCTGGTGATGCGGAAGTTCTTCGGCATCGCAGGGGCGGCGGCGAGGGCGCCGTTCGCGGCGATCAGGAGGAGAGCCGCGGCGGATCCCGCAGCCGCCAGGGTGATGCCCCGACGCCGCGCTAGCACGGCGTTGTGATCCCCGCCTGCGACTTGACGACCACGAAGGCCCTGCCTGGGACGCTCTTGAGGCGGTTCAGGTCGCCGTCGCGCCAGCCCTTGGAGCTCGCCCCGGTGATGAACCAGTTCGAGCCGGTGCCGCCATTGTCCGCATTGATGATCCCGTACTGGTACAGCGCCGTGAAGATCACTCGCGACTGGTTGCCCTTCGGGAACCGGTGCAGGTTGTCCTGGTAGTAGCTCTGACTGAGCCGCATGCGCAGGCCCATTGGCGGCAGGTCGCGCGCGCACTGGTCTGACGCGTAGTGGGTCGCGGGGTGGATGTAGGCCTCGCGCGTCTCCGAGAAGGTCGCCCGGATGGCGTGGCGCACGTGGCCGCGCTTGACCTCCCCGTAACGGACGAGGCCCGGCAGGATCGGCAGCCCGGCGGCGTCCGCGGAGGTCCAGCCGTCGTGGCGGATCTTGGTCGAATGGAGGTTGAACTTCGCGGTCGACGCGGCCTTCCAGCGGTGGCCCTGGCCGCCGGCGTAGCGCGCCCCGAACATCTCGAACAGGTCGCAAGTGCCGCGCTGCAGGACCAGCACGTGGTGGTCGGAGCCGTTCTCCCGGCGGGCGTGCGGTGGGATCGGCGCGCGGCCGAAGTCGCTCTCCCCGGGGTACGAGGTCACGTGCACGCGCACCCGCCGCTGATTCCGGCCGACGGTGTTGTACGGGATGCCGTAGCGCCCGTTGCCGCCGAAGTCCAGATGCACCGCCTGGTTGCCGCCGAGGCGGGTGATGCCCCGGATGTACGAGCTGGAGCGCGGGTCGACGGGCGCCTTCGAGACGTCCTGGTTCCACGCGGTCTGGTTGGCCGCTGACGGAGCGGTCGCCGGGCCGCTGAACGCGGGGAAGATCAGACACCCGCCGACGCGCGCGGGCTTCGCCGCGGCAGCCGGGGACGCCGCGATCCCAACGGCGAAGAGGACGGCCAGCGCCGCGAGAAGGCGAACCGGTGTACGGGCCCCGCCGAGGCTCACGCCCTGATTATCCACGCAGTGGCGGATTCGCTCGGCGCTTAGAGTGCCGCGGATGAGCACGAGCGACCGCCTCGCCGCCTGGCTCGTCACCGGGCCGGTGGGGCGATTCGTGGCCTTCGTCTGCGACCTGGCCGTCGCGGTCGGTCGCGGGGCGATCAATAAGCTCAGTTCGCGATGAAGACCACCGTCACTGAGCTCGGCGACTCCCGCGCCCGCGTGGACGTCGCGATCGGCGCGGACGAAGTCGAGAAGCGGCTCGAGGGCGCGGCGCAGCAGCTCGCCGGCGACATGCGCGTGCCGGGTTTTCGCAAGGGCAAGGTGCCGGCGGAGCTCGTCATCCAGCGCGTCGGGCGCGAGACGGTCCTCGAGCAGGCCCTCCGCGACTCGCTCGCCGAGTGGTATGAGCGCGCCCTGCTCGAGACCGGCATCACGCCGATCGGCGACCCGAAGCTGAACGTCGAGTCGCTCCCCGAGGCGGGGGAGGACCTGGAATTCTCGATCGAGGTGGGGGTGCGCCCGCCCGCCAAGCTCGGCGAATACAAGGGGCTGGAGGTCGGCAAGGTCGAGCCCGAAGTGCCGGAGGACGCCGTCCAGGGCGAGCTGGACCGGCTGCGCGAGGGCTTCGCCGGTCTGAACCCCGTGGAGCGGCCGGCGGCGGCGGGGGACATCCTGGTCATCGACTACTCGGGCACCGTGGACGGTGAGCCGTTCGAGGGGTCCGAGGCCACCGACCTGACCGTCGAGCTGGGGGCCGAGACGCTCCTGCAGGAGTTCGACGAGGCTCTGGCCGGCGCCTCCGCGGGCGATGAGGTGACCGTCGAGGTGGACTTCCCCGAGGAACACCGCCCCGAGACCCTCGCGGGCAAGAAGGCGAGTTTCACGGTGAAGGTCAAGGAGGTGAGGGAGAAGGAGCTCCCGGAGCTCGACGACGACTTCGCCTCCGAGGCGTCTGAGTTCGAGACGCTCGACGAGCTGCGGAACGAGATCCGCAGCCGCATCGCGGCCGCGCTCGAGCAGCGCTCCGAGGACGACTTCCGCGCCGCCACGGTGGACGCCGCGGCGGAGGGCGCCACGATCGACCTGCCCAAGGAGCTCGTGCACGCCCGGGCCCACGACATGTGGGAGCGGCTGGAGCGCTCGCTCAGCGCCCGAGGCATCGACCCCGCGATGTACGTGCAGATGCAGGGCAAGTCGCGGGAGGAGCTCGTCACCGACATGGAGGACGACGCCCGGCAGGCCCTAAAGCGCGAGGCCGTCCTCGAGGCGGTTGCCGGCGCCGAGGGGATCGAGGTCTCCGACGAGGATCTGCTCGAGGCTCTTGGGCCGGCTGACGGCGACGAGGAGCCGCAGAAGCTGCTCGACAACCTTCGCGAGGCCGGGCGAGACGGCCTCCTCCGCTCCGAGGTCCGGCTGCGCAAGGCGGCCGACGTGATTGCGGAATCGGCCAAGCCGATCCCCGCAGAGCAGGCCGCGGCGCGGGACCAGATCTGGACGCCGGAGAAGGAGGAGGCCGAGCCAGAGAAGGCTGAAGCCGGCCTCTGGATGCCAGGCTCCGACTGAGCCCAATCGCGGTTAGGATCGCCCCCTAACCACGGAAGGGGATTCGATGGTCTATAGCGGAGGCGGTGGCGGTAAGTACTGGCTGGCGGGGCTTCTCGTATCGGTCGGGATCTTCGCGGTCATCTACTTCACGGTGATCAAGCCGACCACCGATACGGCGAACGACGTGCTCAGGAAGAGCCTCCACGAGTCACAGCAGCAGCTGAACCAGGCGAAGAAGAGCGCTCCCGACGCCCAGTCAAAGAAGCAGCTGAGCCAGGCCGAGAAGCTGACCGCGTGCCTCCAGGACGCGGGGACCGACGTCTCCAAGGTCGAGGACTGCCAGGCGAAGTTCACGCCGTAGCGTGAGCCCGCCTGCCCGTCAGTGGCGGGTGGGGTCGAACGGGTAGTAGTCGTTCTGGTCCGGGAACCCGTCGTTGTCCGAATCCGGAAGCGGCATGTCCGGGCAGGCCATGAGCGTCTGCATGGGCGGCTCGATCGAAAGCTCCCCCTCCATCAGCTGGAGGCCGTACGAGTAGCGCATCGCCGAGGCGTACGGCGCGCCCGTGCTCGGGTCCGCGATTCCGTACCAGTCCTCGGGGTTCTTGGCGCTGTGCTGCGGGCTGATCCAGGTGTGAGGGAGGACCCCGCCGACGTTGCAGTTGGTGCGGGCGAAGTTGATCGTCATCTTCCCGTAGGCCGCCGCCCGCTCGTCCTCGGTGATCGGGGTCTTGCCCACGTGGGTCGCCCAGCCGATCTCGTTGACGATCATCGGGATGCGGTTGGCGATGCGCCCGTCCTGGAGCTGTGAGCGGAACCACGCGAGCTTCTCGAGCTGCTTGCCGCCGTCCGTCGAGGGGTAGACATGAACCGCGGAGCCGTCGACGAAGCTGTTCAGGTTCGGCTGCCGCGCGGTCACTTTGCCGAAGAAGTCGGCGACGCCGAGGTACTGCTTGTGGTTTTTCGTCTTCTTTGCGGAGGGGGGCGCCACGCCGCCCGTGTACACGAGCGCGCCCGGGTCGACGGCCTTGATGGCCTTGGCGGCGGAGACGAACATGTCCGCGTAGAGCCACGGCTGCGGGCGCGGGCACCAGCCGCCCTTGAGGTTGGGCTCGTTCCAGATCTCATAGCGCAGGATTGGGACGTAGGGGAGGCCGGGGTTCGCGGCCCAGAACGTGCCGTTGCGCCCGTAGCGGCTCGCGAACGCCTTCACGAACTCTGCGTAGGGCTCCACGCTCACGGGGGAGCGGCTGGACGACTTCGCGCATTGCAGGTCCACCCAGCCGCCCTGCACTGCGTCCCAGTCGGGCGTCTGGGTGAGCGTCGGCTGTGCCCGGATGTCGTGGGCGGCCATTGCCGCGATCTGCTGGTCGAGCGCCCCCCAGCGGTAGGCGTGGACGCCGCTCTCGGGCGCGAGCGGCTCGACCGCCGCCCAGGAGACGTTGAAGCGCATCTGGTCGATGCCGAGCGACGCGATGCTCGCGAGCTGGACGTTCTGAGCGGCCGCTCCCAGCTTCGCGATGTTCTGGAAGTTGACCCCGTAGAAGCCGGCGGCGACGCGGTCGCTCGACCCCAGGGCGGGCGCGGCCCCCAGGAGTGCAGCGAGCGTGACGAGGAGCAGCGCGACGCCGCCGCCTGGCATCCGGTTCCTTGCGCGCCGCACGGTCGGCGGAACGTAGTCAGAGCCCGATTGTCTGTCAACTGACAACCGTTCGCCGCGGATGCCCGAGCGGAACCCGGGAGCGGCTTTTATAGACTCATCGCCCGTGAGCCCCCTCGTCCCAATGGTCGTCGAGCAGACCTCGCGCGGTGAGCGCGCGTTCGACATCTACTCCCGTCTGCTCAACGAGCGAATCATCTTCCTGGGCACGCCTGTCACCGAGGACATCGCGAACCTCGTGGTGGCTCAGCTGATCCACCTGGAGTCCGAGGACCCGGACAAGGACATTTCGATCTACGTCAACTCCCCGGGCGGCTCCGTCTATGCCGGCCTCGCGATCTACGACACGATGCAGTACATAAAGCCCGACGTGCAGACCATCTGCGTCGGAGTCGCGATGTCGATGGGCGCCCTGCTCCTCGCGGGCGGTGCCCAGGGCAAGCGAATGGCGACCCCGAACTCAAAGATCCTGATCCACCAGGTCACCGGCGGGTTCCAGGGCCAGGCGACGGACATCGAGATCCACGCCCGGGAGATCATCGACATCCGGCAGCGCCTGGACGAGATCATCGCCAAGCACACCGGGCAGCCGCTCGAGAAGGTCGCCAAGGACACCGAGCGCGACTACTTCATGAGTGCCGCGGAGGCGGTCGACTACAAGATCGTCGACCGCGTCATCGAGCACCACTAACGCTCGATCGACGCTAGAAGGGGTACGCCTTAGGTCCCTGCCCGCTTGGCGGTCCAGGGCAGCGCCCCGGTACCGCCGCTGCAGCCGCCGGAGAACGAGCCCTTGATCTCGATGTTGGCACCGCGGTTGACGTTCAAGCTTGCGATACGCACGGCCTGAGCAAAGGTCGCCGGTGGTATCGGCTCAAGTGCCGCATCCCTTGACTGGACAGCATCGTGGTGTAGCGTCGCGGGCCTGGTGATCAGGGAAGGCGGACCACGCGGGGGCGTGCTGGCGGGGCTGATCGGGGCCGTCGCGGCGCTGATGGCGCTCGTGCTCGTTCCGAGCGCGCTCGGGGCGACGATCGAGGTCACGCCGGGGCCGAACGCGATCAACAAGGCGCTGGCCCAGGCGCACAACGGCGACCTGCTCCGGATCCACGACGGCACCTACCGCGAGGCGTTCACCATCGACAAGCGAGTGACCCTCCGCGGCGTCGGGGGCCGACCGCTGATCGACGCCCGCTGCAAGAGCCGGGCGACCATCCAGATCTCCAGCGGCGGTGACACGCTCGACCACCTGAAGATCGTCGGGGCAGCCGAGAACCCCGACCAGGGACCCTTCCCGTCCGAGGTCGACACCCGGGGAGTCGCCACAGGGAAGCTCCACGACCTCGTCATCCGCGACACCTGCGGGGGCGTCTCCGACGGGGCGGAGTACGGGATCAACGTCTTCAACAGCGGCCAGGTCGAGGTCAGCAACAACCAGATCACCGGCGGCTTCTCCGACGCGGGAATCTACATCGGCGGCATCGTCGACACCGGCGGCGGCCAGCTGCAGGTGATCAACAACGCCAGCTACCTGAACCACCAGGGCGTGATCGTCGAGGACTCTGGGTTCGACGGCATCGTCGTCGTCTCGAACAACAGCATCCACCACAACACCGGGAACGGGGTGGAGGGCAACCGCAGCGGCATCTTTCTCCACAACAGCGACAAGGTCCGGATGCGCAACAACACGATTCGCAACAACGGCGACTTCGGGATCAACATCGACCCGAACTCCGACAACAACCGCCTGTTCGACAACACGGTCAACTCCAACCCGACCGATCTCGAGAACGACGGCTCGGGGAACTGCGGCTCGGGCAACACCTTCGGATCGACGAGCGGCAACCCGCTCGGGTCGTGCTGAGCGACCCCACGCGCTGCAAGTCGTCGGGCGCTTGAAGGGACGGCCGCCTCCGCCGAGTAACAAGGGGGGTCTGCCCAGGGCCCGCGTGTCGTAATCTGAGTCGACGCGCCGGGCCGCATCATCGAAAGGGGAGAGCGCTTGGCACGCCCAACCGAGTCAAACGAGCAGCTTCTCTGCAGCTTCTGCGGAAAGTCCCAGCGTCAGGTCAAGAAGCTCATCGCCGGACCTGGCGTCTACATCTGCGACGAGTGCATCGATCTCTGCAACGAGATCATCGACGAGGAGCTCGCCGCGCCCCCGACCTTCGAGCTCGAGAGCCTCCCCAAGCCGAAGGAGATCCACTCGGTCCTGAACGAGTACGTCGTCGGGCAGGAGACCGCGAAGCGCGCGCTGTCGGTGGCCGTCTACAACCACTACAAGCGCGTCCAGATGGCCCAGTCGGACGACGAGGAGGTCGAGCTCCAGAAGTCGAACATCCTCCTGCTCGGTCCCACCGGCTGCGGCAAGACGCTCCTGGCGCAGACGCTCGCCCGGATCCTGAACGTGCCGTTCGCGATCGCCGACGCCACGGCGCTGACCGAGGCGGGCTACGTCGGCGAGGACGTCGAGAACATCCTCTTGAAGCTGATCCAGGCCGCCGACTTCGACGTGAAGAAGGCCGAGACCGGGATCATCTACATCGACGAGGTCGACAAGATCGCCCGCAAGGCCGACAACCCGTCGATCACGCGCGACGTCTCCGGTGAAGGCGTGCAGCAGGCGCTCCTGAAGATCCTCGAGGGCACCACGGCTTCGGTGCCCCCGCAGGGCGGGCGCAAGCATCCCCACCAGGAGTTCCTGACGATCGACACGACGAACGTGTTGTTCATCTGCGGCGGCTCCTTCGCCCAGCTCGACAAGGTGATCGAGCGTCGCACCGGTCACCACGGCGTCGGCTTCGGCGCGGAGGTCCTGACCCGCGACCAGCGGGACACCGGCGAGCTGTTCGAGCAGGTCCTCCCCGAGGACCTCATGGAGTACGGGCTTATCCCCGAGTTCATCGGCCGGCTGCCGGTCGTGGCGGCCATCCACCAGCTCAGCCGCGACGACCTCATCACCATCCTCACGGAACCGCGCAACGCGCTCACGCGCCAGTTCGAGCGGTTCTTCCAGTTCGACGACATCGAGCTGGTCTTCGCCGAGGACTCGCTCGGCTCCATCGCCGACAAGGCGCTCGAGCGCGAGGTCGGTGCCCGGGGGCTGCGCTCGATCCTCGAGGAGACGCTCCTCGACGTCCAGTTCGAGCTGCCGTCGCGCCGCGACGTGCGCAAGTGCGTGGTGACCAAGGACACCATCCAGCGCGGGATCAAGCCGACGCTCGTGACCGAAGCCGCCCGGGAGGAGCCGGGCGACGAGCTCGAGCAGCTAGAGGAGGAGTCGGCCTAGGGCGGCGGTGCCGCGCTTGACGCGGCCGTTGTAGTCGGGCGGGCGAGGGGCCGCAATTAAACTCGCGCGGTGATGTTGGTCGAGGAGCGTCTAGCGACGAGTCAGGCAGGTCAGGCGGCGGAGCCGCCGCAATAGATGGAAGACGAGCGCCGGAAGCGGCTCGAGGACACCACGCGTTACGACCCGTCGGAGGTCGAGGGGCGGATTCTGGAGCGCTGGCTCGGCGGCGGCTACTTCCATCCGGACGCGGAGGGGAGCCCGGACGAGAACTTCTCGATCGCGATCCCGCCGCCCAACGTGACCGGCGCGCTCCACATGGGCCACGCTCTTAACGGCACTGTCCAGGACGTCCTCACGCGCCTGAACCGCATGCGGGGGCGGAGGGCGCTGTGGGCGCTGGGGACGGACCACGCCGGCATCGCGACCCAAGCGGTGGTCGAGCGCGAGCTGCGCGAGGAGGGGAAGTCCAGGCTCGAGATCGGCCGGGAGGCGTTCGTCGAGCGCGTCTGGGAGTGGCGGGAGCGCTTCGGCTCGCAGATCGTCGAGCAGTACAAGCGGCTCGGCGCCTCCTGCGACTACGAGCGCGAGCGGTTCACGCTCGACGACGCCTACGTGCGGGCGGTCTACCGCGTGTTCGTCGCCCTCTACGACAAGGGCCTGATCTACCGCGACAACTACATCGTCAACTGGGATCCAGGCACGCACTCCGCGATCTCCGACCTCGAGGTGGTGAACCGTGAGGTCGAGGACACGCTCTGCTTCATCGACTATCCGCTGGAGGGCTCCGATCAGGTAGTCGCGGTTGCCACCGTCCGCCCGGAGACGATGCTCGCCGACACGGCGGTCGCGGTGAACCCCGAGGACGAGCGGTACCGCGAGCTGGTCGGCCGGCACTGCATCCTGCCGCTCGTCGGCCGGCGCCTGCCGGTGATCTCCGACGAGCACGTGGACCCGGAGTTCGGGACGGGCGCCCTGAAGATCACCCCCGGCCACGACCCGAACGACTTCGACATCGGGCGGCAGCACGAGCTCGAGGAGATCGTGGTCATCGGAGAGGACGGCCGGATGACGGAGGAGGCGGGAGAGAGGTTCAAGGGACTCACCGTCCAGGAGGCGCGCGAGGCGGTCGTGGACGCTCTCGAGATCGAGGGCAGGATTCGCCGCGAGGAGCCCTACACGCACTCCGTGCCGTTCTCCGAGCGGTCGGGCGAGCGGATCGAGCCCCTGATCAGCCTCCAGTGGTTCATGCGGATGGACGACCTGGCCCGGCCGGCGATCGAGGTGGTGGAGCGCGACGAGGTGCGGATCGTTCCCGAGAACTACAAGCGCGTGTACCTGGACTGGATGCGGAACATCCGGCCCTGGTGCATCTCGCGCCAGCTCTGGTGGGGCCATCGCATCCCGGTTTGGTACTGCGACGCGTGCGGGGAAACCTATGTCGCGGAGGCGGCGCCCGAGCGGTGCGGCGCCTGCGACGGCGAGCTCCGCCAGGAGCAGGACGTCCTCGACACGTGGTTCAGCTCCGCGCTGTGGCCGTTCGCCGTCCTTGGCTGGCCCGAGAAGACGCCGGAGCTCAAGGCCTTCTATCCGACGAGCTTCCTGACCACGGCCCGCGAGATCATCTTCCTCTGGGTCGCCCGCATGGTGATGATGGGAATCGAGTTCGCGGGCGACATCCCCTTCCACGACGTCTACGTCCACCCGGTGATCCAGGCCCCTGATGGCCGCCGGATGTCGAAGAGCCTCGGCACTGGCATCGACCCGCTGGACGAGATCGACACCCATGGCGCCGACGGCGTCCGCTTCGGCCTGCTCGCGATGTCCTCGACGCAAGACGTCCGGTACAGCGCCGAGCGCATTCAGCAGGGCCAGGACCTGACGAACAAACTATGGAACGCATCCCGGCTGGTGCTGCTGAATACTTCGCCCGGGGGCGCATCCCAGCAGGGACCCCGCCAGGAGCTTGCTCCTGGCGGGCATTTGTGTGTGGAGGATCGGTGGATCCTGTCTCGGCTCCAGCGGGCGGTCGAGGCGGCTACCGCGAGCATCGACTCCTATGACTTCGCGCATGCCGCGCTCGACCTCTATGACTACTTCTGGTCGGAGCTCTGCGACTGGTATCTCGAGATCGTCAAGCCGCGGCTGTACGACGGCGACCCTGACGCGTCCGCGACGCTCCTCTGGGTGCTCGAGCAGACGCTGGCGCTGCTTCACCCGGCGATGCCGTTCGTGACCGAGGAGATCTACTCCTACCTCCGCGGCGAGCTGGGCGACGGCGCGGCGGAGATGCTGGTCGTCCATTCCTACCCGGAGGCGGACCCGGAGCTCGTCGACGAGCAGGCTGAGCGGGAGGTCCAGGGCTGGATCGACCTCACGCGCCAGGTCCGCCGCTGGCGCGACCTCGTTGGGGTCGCCGCGGCCAGCGTGCTGCCAGCGCGCGTCTCGGGCGACGGCGTGGCGCCCCCGCATGAGCTCGTGGGGCGCCTCGCACGGCTCTCCTTCGACGGCGCTGAGGGCGAGGCGCTGGCCACGTTCGGGTCGGTGGAGATCCTCGCGTCGGAGGACGTCGACTCCGAGCAGGTGCGCCATCGCATCGCCGAGCGCCGCGGCACTCTGCAGTCGGAGGTGGCCCGCGCCGAGGGGAAGCTCTCCAACGCGCGGTTCGTCGACAAGGCGCCGGCCGACGTGGTCGAGGCGGAGCGGGCGAAGCTCGCTCGCTATCAGGCGGAGCTGGAAGAGCTCAACCCGTGAACAGCACCAGCCAGACGCCTCGCCTTTCGGCTCGGCGCTCAGATCTCTGCTGGACCTACCAAGAGGCGGAGCGCTACCTGCTCTCGCTCGAGCCCCTTGGCTGGCGGTTCGGGCTCGACCGGATCCGCCGGCTGGTCACGGTGCTCGGCATGCCCCAGCATCGCTTCGCGTCGATCCACGTCGTGGGGACGAACGGGAAGTCGTCGGTGACCGAGATGACCGCCGCTCTGCTCGAGGCGCACGGGCGCACGGCAGGGGCCTACCTCTCCCCGCACACGGAGCGCTGGTCCGAGCGCGTCAGGGTGGGAGGCGCGGAGATCGGCGGCGAGGAGTTCGGCGCCGCGGTGGAGCGCACGGCGCAGTCGGTCGAGGTCGTGAACCGCTCGCTGGAGGAGGGGGAGTCGGTGACGCAGTTCGAGGCGGCGACGGCCGCAGCCTTCGTTGCACTCGCTCAGTCCGGGGTGGAGTTCGGCGTGATCGAGGCGGGCCTGGGCGGTCGCCTGGACGCGACCAACGTCCTGCCCTCGCAGGCGACCGTCCTCACCTCGGTCGGGCTCGAGCACACGGAGTGGCTCGGCGACACCGAGGAGGAGATCGCCGCCGAGAAGCTGGCGGTGCTGCGTGACCACTCGACGCTGGTGGTCGGCGAGCTCTCACCCGCCGTTCGCTCGCTTGCCGAGGAGACCGCCCGCGAGCGAAGCGCGACGCTGGTCACCGCCGCGGACCACGACCCGGATGTCGCGGACCTGGCGGTCCCGGGTGCCTATGCCCGGCGCAACTTCACCGTCGCGAGCGCCGCGGCGACCGCGGTCATCGGCCCGCTCGAACCCGACCGCGTGCATGCCGTCGCGGCCGGCGTGGAGCTTCCCGGGAGGATGGAGGTCCTCGCCGGCGACCCCCCGATGGTGCTCGACGCGGCGCACAACCCGCCCGGCGCCGCCGCGCTGGCCGAGGCGCTTCCAGAGGCCGTCGACGGGGCGCCGGTCGTCGCCTGTCTCGCTCTGCTCGCCGACAAGGATGCGGCCGGCGTGCTCACCGCGCTTGCGCCGCGGGTCGAGCTCGCGGTGTGCACGGAGCTTCCCGCGGACCTCCTCGCCAATGCCGGCCGGCCCGCTGCGCGATCCCTCGACGCCCCACGGCTCGCGGAGGCGGCCGCGGATGCCGGCATCGCGACGGAGATCGTGCCCGACCCGGCGGCGGCCGTGGGGCGGGCCGTCGCCGAGGCCCGCGCCCGCTCGGGCGCGGCCCTCGTCAGCGGTTCGCACTACCTCCTCCGGTACGCTTTCCAGGCGCGGTCCTAGAGGGGTTGAGGTGGCCGCCGGGCCGCGACCGCGATAGGCGCCATGGATCGAGACGCACGCTCAGAGCTCCTACAGATGATGGGCTTGGTCGCCGCGGTTGTGGCGATCGTGATCCTCGTGTTCTTCGGCCTGGGGTACCTTTTTGGGCGGCTGTTCCTCTAGGAGCCAACCCACCCGACCACGGACCGCTACCAGGGATTAAGCCGTAATTAACGAAGTAGACTCAGCTCCCCTTCCCATGCGCCTCCAGCCATGACCGTAGTAGCGCTCTTCGGCATCACGAACAGCGGTTTGAACCTGTTCGTCAATCTCGTCGTGCTGTTCCTGATCGTCGTATGGATCGCCCTCATCGCCTGGACCTTCCTCGACGCCCGCCGCCGCATCAAGGACCCCGTACTGGTCGCGTGCGCCACCGGGGCCTCCCTGTTCCCCTACGTGGGCACGATCGTCTACTCGATCCTGCGCCCGCCGGAGTTCCTCGAGGATGCCCGGGAGCGGGAGCTGGAGATCCGGTCCTCCGAGCTGCGCGTGAAGCAGCTCGAAGAGCAGTCCTGCCCGAACTGCGCGTATCCGATCGAGCGCAGCTACCTCCGCTGCCCGAACTGCCGCGCGAGGGTCAAGGACCCGTGCGAGAACTGCGAGAAGCCGATTGACCCGCGCTGGGTCGTCTGCCCGTACTGCGAGATGCCGCAGCGTCGCGCGCCCGAGCCGCCCGCCCGCGTCTCGCGTGACGAACGGCCCCGCGAGGAGCGTGCGCCCTCCAGGCCTGCGCCGCGCACCAAGCGCCCGGCGAGCAGCCGGCCCGCCACCGCGCGCAGCCAGGCCGGCTCACAGACCCAGACCCGCCCGCGCCCGACCCGCTCCACGCGAGGCCAGTCCCCGGCCCCGGCGCCGGCGACGAAGCAGCGCAAGTCCTCGTCATCGCGGAGCAAGCCGCCCTCCGGGGGAGGGCGTGACGGCTCCTCCGACGGCCGCGAGCGCCCGGCGACTGCGTCGTAGGCGCGGGACGCACGAGATCTCGCGCCGATAGATTCCCGCGCCCGTGCCCGAGTCGTCCAGAACCCTGATCCTCGTCAAGCCCGACGCGTTCGAGCGCGGGCTCACCGGCGAGGTGCTCGCCCGCTTCGAGCGCAAGGGCCTCCGGCTGGTCGCCCTGCGACAGCTCACGATCGACGAGGAGTTCGCCGGGCTCCACTACGAGGAGCACACTGACAAGCCCTTCTTCGGTGAGCTGATCGAGTTCATCACCGGCGGACCCCTGGTGGCCGCCGTGCTCGAGGGCGCGGACGCGACCACGGCCGCCCGCCAGCTCATCGGCGCGACGAACCCGCTCGAGGCCGCTCCTGGATCGATCCGCGGCGACTACGCCGTCGAGGTCACGTTCAATCTCGTCCACGGCTCCGACTCGGACGAGTCGGCCCAGCGCGAGATCGAGCTCTGGTTCCCCGACCTCTGATCCTCGCCTCGGCGTCGCCGCGGCGGCGCGAGATCCTGGGCGCGCTGGGCGTCCCCTTCGATGTGGTCGTGCCGGAAGTGGAGGAGCTGACGTCGGGCGATCCCGAGGCGACGGTGGTCGAGAACGCTCGCCGCAAGGCGCATGCGGGGATGGAGCTTGCGGGCGGGGAGGGGGGCCTCGTCCTCGGAGTCGACACGGAGGTCGTGCTGGACGGCCGGCTGCTCGGCAAGGCGGCGGACCAGAGCGAGGCGCGCGAGCGGCTTGAAGCCCTGTCCGACCGCACCCACGAGGTCCTAAGCGGCGTGGTGGTGACGGGCGACGAAGTCGCCGAACGCTCGGGCCTCGCGAAGTCCAGAGTGACCTTCCGCGATCTCACCCCGGAGCTCCTCGCCGCCTACCTCGCCTCGGGGGAGTGGCGGGACCGGGCCGGCGCGTACGCCGTGCAGGGGCTCGGGTCGACGCTGGTCGAGCAGGTGGAAGGAGACCTTTCAAATGTCATCGGTCTCCCCGTAGCGCTGCTTGTCGAGCTGGTCCCCGACTTGCTCGCCGCAGCAGGAGATTCCCGCTATTAGACCTGTTTTGGCCTAACCCTCAGGTCTACGTCCAGGTTCGAAAACGGGCCTCATTCTTGCGTTGAGACTGCTCCGGTGTTCGCTACACTCGGCGCGCGGTGCGGCCGCAGTTGCTGCTCTGATACGCCTGGGACGGAGGAGCAGGGCGCCGCATGGATGCGACGACCGCCCCGCGCGCGCCAGGCAAGACCGTCCGCTCCCATAAGGCTTCACTGACCACCCGACAATGGGCTTCTTTCAATGGGCTTCTTTCGCAACCTGACTGGCTTTGGCGGCCGCGACATGGCGGTGGACCTCGGGACCGCGAACACGCTCGTCTACGTACGAGGTCGTGGGATCGTCCTTTCGGAGCCCTCCGTGGTGGCCGTGGACGCCCGCAGCGGCGAGGTCCACGCGGTCGGCGTCGATGCCAAGCGGATGCTGGGCCGCACCCCGGGAACAATCCGTGCCATCCGGCCCCTGAAGGATGGTGTCATCGCCGATTTCGACGTCACGGAGGAGATGCTGCGGCACTTCATACAGCGGGTCCACCAGAACCGCTTCGCCCATCCCCGCGTCGTCGTCTGCGTCCCCTCTGGGGTCACCGGGGTCGAGAAGCGTGCCGTGGAGGAGGCTTGCCTCTCGGCCGGCGCCCGCCAGGCCTACCTCATCGAGGAGCCCATGGCCGCCGCGATCGGCGCCGGGCTGCCGGTCGCCGAGCCCACGGGGAGCATGGTCCTGGACATCGGCGGCGGGACCAGCGAGGTCGCCGTCATCTCCCTGGGCGGGATCGTCGTCTCGGAGTCGATCCGGGTCGGGGGCGACGAGCAGGACGAGGCGATCGTCAACTACTGCAAGCACGAGCACAAGCTTTTGATCGGGCAGCAGACGGCCGAGGAGGTCAAGCTCGAGATCGGCTCGGCCACCATCCTCCCCGAGGAGGTCACCAGCGAGATCCGCGGCCGCGACATGGTCACCGGGCTGCCGAAGACGATCATGCTGACCTCGGCCGAGGTTCGCGGCGCCCTCGAGGAGCCGATCAACCAGATCGTCGCCGCCGTGAAGGACACGCTGGACCGCACGCCCCCCGAGCTCGCCGGAGACATCATGGACCGCGGGATCATCCTCGCGGGCGGCGGCTCCCTGCTTCAGGGCATGGATCAGCGCCTTCGCGATGAGTGCCAGATGCCGGCCCAGGTCACGGAGTCGCCGCTGACCTGTGTGGCCGTGGGGTCGGGCCGCTCGCTCGAGGAGTTCGAGGTCATTCACCGGATGAGCCGTAACTCCCACCATCGCCTGGTCGCGACCGGGTAGGCGCCGGAGGTACTGCGGTGTACCGCAAGCAAGTCCGGAGGCGCCGTGCGGTCCTGGTCCTCCTGATCGTCGTCGCTCTCGTGCTGATCTCGGCGACCTTCTCCCAGTCCAACAGCGGGCCTCTTCATTCCGTGCAGCAGGGAGTCGCGTCGGTGTTCGCGCCACTCGAGGACGGCGCCAGCCGGGCGCTGAAGCCCGCCCGCGACCTCGTCAACTGGGTGTCCGAGACGTTCAACGCCCGCGGCGAGAACTCGAGCCTGAAGACCGATGTCCAGAAGCTGCGCTCGCAGGTGGCCAGGCTGCAATCGGCCCAGGGCGAGAACGATCAGCTGAAGAAGCTGGTCGGGCTGGACCGCAAGGGAATCTTCACGGACTACAAGATGGTCACCTCGCGTGTGGTCGGCGCCTCGCCAACCGTCTGGTACTCGACCGTGACCATCGACGCCGGCTCTGGTGACGGCGTGGCGGTCAACGACCCGGTGATCAACGGCGACGGGCTCATCGGCCGGGTCACCGACGTCACCCACTTCACCTCCAAGGTCACGCTCATCACCGACACCGAGAGCGCGGTGTCCGCCCGGGTGCTCCCCAACGGGCCGCAGGGCGTCGCCGAGCCGGAGGCCGGAGACCCGAGCACGATGCTGCTCGACTTCATCGACAAGAGCGCGCCCATCCACCAGGGCCAGATGGTCGCGACCGCCGGGTGGACCAACGGGACGATCTCCTCGGCCTTCCCGCCCGGCATCCCCATCGGCGAGGTGCAGGAGACGACGGTGGGCCAGCAGGAGACCTACCAGAACGTGCGGCTCACCCCCTACGCGGACATGCGCAACCTCGACATCGTGCAGGTGGCGACGCAGGGCCCGTCCCGACCTGGAGTCGGCGGATGATCGTCACGTGGCGCATCGGGCTGCGAATCGCGCTGATCATGATCGTGGCGATCGTGCTCCAGGTGTCGTTCTTCTCCTACCTGACTCTCTTCGGAACGACGCCGAACATCATTCCGCTCGTCGCCGTGAGCCTGGGCCTCCTGGGAGGCGCCATGGTTGGCGCGGTCTCGGGATTCGTGCTCGGATTCATCCTGGACTCGGTGCTCCTTGCGACGCTCGGGATCTCCTCGCTGACCCTGCTGACCGTTGGGTACCTGGCCGGCCGCTACCGCGAGGGCACGCAGATCGCGAACACGCTGATGCCGCCGATCATGATCGGGGTGCTGACCATCGCGGCTTCGGCCGCCTTCTCGGCGCTCCAACTCATGCTCGGCATCGACACGCAGGTGAGCCTGCTGGTGCTGCGGGAGATCTTCGTGCAGGGGCTCCTGGCCTTCCTCTTCGCGATCCCGCTCTATCCGCTTATTCGCCGCGCCCTGCGCCCCGCGATCGTCGACGACGTGGTCGCCGGCCGGCGCATGGGGTCTCCGATCCGCTCCGGCTCCAAGCGCCCGCGCCGGCGGCTTCCGCGCCGGCGGAGCACGCGCATCCGTAGGGCGACGGGGGTCTCCTGATGTTCAACGAACGCGAGCGACCCGTCCTACCCGCGCAGTTCGCGCTGCGTGTCGCGGTCCTCTCCGGGATCGCCCTGGTGATGTTCTCGATCATCTTCTTCCGGCTCTGGTACCTCCAGGTGCTGTCGAGCGACCACTACCTGAAGCAGGCCCAGAACAACCAGGTCCGCGACGTCACGGTGCAGGCGCCGCGCGGGGAGATCCTCGACCGCAACGGCAAGGTCCTGGTTGACAACCGCACCGCCCTCGCGCTCCAGATCCTGCCGACGGAGCTCCCGCAAAAGCGCCACAAGCAGCGCGAGGAGTTCGCGCGGCTGAGCCATGTGATCGGCATGAAGACGGACCGGATCGAGAAGCAGATCCGCCAGCAGACCAAGGACCTGCCCTCGAACCCGGTCACGCTCAGGCGCGATGTCAGCTACGACCTCGTCTACTACCTCCGCGAGAACCAGGACTCCTACCCGGGCGTCACGGTCCAGCGGGTCTACGTGCGGAACTACCCGGACGGCACTCTCGCGGCGCAGATCTACGGTTACGTTCGCGAGGTCACGAAGCAGCAGCTGAACGAGGCGCGCTACCAGGGCCTTCAGCCCGGCGACCAGGTCGGCCAGTCGGGAATAGAGAACACGTACGACAACGTCCTGCGCGGCACGAACGGCATGACCCGGGTGCAGGTCGACGCGGCGGGCAACCCGACGGGGCACATCCTGAATCAGGTGCAGCCCAAGCCGGGCGACAACCTGGTGCTGTCGCTCGATCGGCCCGTGCAGCAGGCCGGTGAGCAGGCGATCAACTCCTTCAGCACCCCGGGCGCCTTCGTCGCGATGAACGCCAGGAACGGCCAGATCCTCGGACTCGGCTCGTCCCCGACCTTCGACCCGTCCGTCTTCTCCAAGCCGGTGATTCCCACCTCGGTCTACAAGCAGCTCACCAGTCAGACGACGTATGCGCCGCTCACCAACCGCGCGATCCAGGGTCTGTATCCGACGGGCTCCACGTTCAAGCCGATCACGGCCATCGCCGCGCTCGAAAGCGGAACGATCACCCCCAGCACGACGATCGTAGACGGCGGCTCCTTCAGCATGGGCGGGGGCGTCACTCTCCAAAATGCCGGCGGGGCGGCGTACGGCGCACTGCAGCTCACCCAGGCCCTGCAGGTCTCCTCAGACGTCTTCTTCTACAACGTCGGCGCTGACCTCTACAAGACGGGCAACACGAGCGCTCAGGACAAATGGGCGTCGGACCTGGGGATCGGCCACCCCACCGGAATCGACCTCCCGGGCGAGGTCGCCGGTCTGCTGCCGAGCCCTCAATGGCGCGACCAGCTCTATAAGGAAGGGCAGACCGATCGTCCGTGGAGCATGGGCGACAACGTGAACCTCGCGGTGGGCCAGGGTGACCTGCAGGCCGATCCGCTCCAGATGGCCGTCGCCTACGCCGCGATCGGCAACGGCGGCGACGTCGTCCGCCCGCACGTCGCCAAGGACGTCGAGGACCCGAACGGGAGCGTCGTGCAGGAGATCGATCCGGCGCCGATCCGTCACCTGGACATCAACCCGAGCTACCGATCGGCGATCATGCAGGGGATCCACGAGGCCGCCCAGTCACCGGGAGGGACGTCGTATCCGGTGTTCGGCAACTTCCCGGTGCCGATGGCCGGCAAGACCGGTACCGCCCAGCGCACCGGCCAGGCCGACCAGTCCTGGTATGTGTGCATGGCGCCTTACCCGAACCCGAAGATCGTCGTCGCGGCGACGATCGAGCAGGGAGGGTTCGGCGTCCAGGCCGCGGCGCCGGTCGCAAGGCAGATCCTCACCGCCTACTACGACGAGCACCCGGCCGAGGCCAAGAAGGCCGGCGGCAAGGCGCCGAAGCAGACCGCGATCTCGACCACGGCCCCCCTGGTCGGGAACCCGTACTGATGGTCTCCGACGCCTATCCGAGGCCGTTCGAGGGCGGGGAGCGCCAGGCGAGCCGCCCCCGCGAGCGCGGCGGGTTGCTCGCGATGGACCCGCTGCTGCTTCTGGCGGCGCTTGGGCTGATCGGATTCAGCCTCTTCACGCTGGCCGCGGCGACCGGCCACGACATCCCGAACAGCCCGTACTTCTATGTCATCCGCCAGGCGATCTACGGCGTCATCGGCATTGCATTGATGCTCGGATTGGCGCGCGTCGACTACTCTCGTTTCAGAGAGCTGCGTGTCGGGCTCTATACGGCGATGATGACAACCATCATCGCGGTGCTCCTTTTGGGGCAGGCCACACGCGGCTCGCGACGATGGATAGAGCTTCCCTTCTTCACGTTCCAGCCGTCCGAGCTCGGCAAGGTGCTGCTGATACTGGCACTGGCCGGGTTCGCGATCGACCGCGGGCGCCGCGTAGGCGAGCGCCAGCGGACGGCGCGAATCCTGCTGTTGGGCTTCGTGCCGGCGCTGATCGTGATCATGCAGCCGGACCTCGGAACCGGAATCGTCTACATCGTGATCACCCTGGCGACGTTGTTTTTCGTCGGGGTGCGATGGACGCATTTCGCGCTCCTGGGGGGCCTGCTGGCGGCCGCGGTGAGCGTGGTGCTGGTGATCGCTCCGGCGATCGGGCACCCCGTTCTGCACGGCTACCAGCAGGAGCGGCTCACATCGTTTTTGAATCCCAGCTCGGACCCGCGCAACGCGACGTATCAGATCGATCAGTCGCTGATCGCGATCGGGTCCGGCGGCAAGACGGGGCGCGGATCCGACTCCACGCAAACGGAGCACGGCTTCGTGCCAGATCGCACCACCGACTTCATCTTCTCCGTCGTTGGGGAACGCTTCGGCTTCGTCGGTGCTGCGTTCGTTTTATCCCTTTTCGCCCTGCTCATATGGAGGGCGCTGCGCATCATGACTCTTTCGAAGAACTTGTACGGGAGCGTGATCGCCGGCTCGATCGCCGCGATGTTCATGACACAGGTGTTCGTGAACGTCGGCGTGACGATCGGAATCATGCCGGTGACCGGAATCCCGTTACCACTCATGAGCTTCGGGGGATCCTCGGTCGTCGTGACATTCATGGCGGTCGGACTCCTACAGAGCATCTATGTGCAAGCGCGACTCGCCTCCAAGAGCAGGGCGGACCTCCGACGCTGAACGCGCGGAGTTCCTACCTACTCTGAGGTGAGTTAACTGAAGAAGCGAATATTGGTTTCAGTGGACGCGGGCGAGACCCGCGTCGCGGTGCTCGAAGGCAAGGGCACCGCCAGAAGCGGCGGCCGCAGCAACAAGGGCGGTCGTCCCAGCAAGGACCGCGCCGCCACGGGACGCGCAGCGGAGGAGGCGGCGCGTAGTGACTTCAAGGTCGCGGAGCTCTACGTCGAGCGCCGCGGACAGAGGTCCATCGTCGGCAACGTCTACAAGGGCGTCGTCGACAACGTGCTTCCGGGCATGGAGGCGGCGTTCGTCGACATCGGCCTCGATCGCAACGGGTTCCTCCACGTCGACGAGATCGTGCTCCCGGGGGGCGAGGCGGCGCCTCGCCGCGGGCGCGGTCGCGGGCGGCGGATCGACGAGCTGCTCAAGCCCAAGCAGGAGGTCCTCGTGCAGGTCGTCAAGGACCCGCTCAAGACCAAGGGGGCACGCCTGTCGATGCAGCTGTCGATCGCGGGCCGCTACCTGGTCTACATGCCCAGCGGGGGCGGCGTCGGCGCCAGCCGACGCCTGACGGACGCCGAGCGCGACCGTCAGCGCAAGCTCCTGCAGAAGATCCACAAGGGCCCGGGCGGCGTGATCGTGCGAACCGCGGCGCAGGGCGCCCGCAAGGAGGACTTCGAACGCGATATCGGGTACCTCAAGAAGCTGGATGAGGTCGTCCAGCGTCGGGCCAAGGAGGTCAAGGCGCCGGCGTTGGTCTTCCAGGAGGCCGACCTCTCGATCCAGGTGCTCCGGGACGTGCTGGCCAAGGAGTTCGACGGCGCGATCATCGACGACGAGAAGCAGCATCAGAGAGTCACGAGCTTCTTCCAGCGCACCGCGCCGGAGCTGGTGGAGCACGTCGAGCTCTACACCGACAAGCAGCCGCTGTTCGAGAAGATGGGCGTCGAGGAGGCCTACCGATCGGTGCTGTCGCGCCGGGTCGACCTTCCCTCGGGGGGCTACCTGATGATTGATTACGCCGAGGCGCTCACCGTCATCGACATCAACACGGGGAGCTTCACCGGTCGCGGCAAGGGCCGCCTGGAGGACACGATCACGCGGGTCAACGTCGAGGCCGCCGACGAGGTGGTGCGGCAGCTTCGCCTGCGGGACATCGGCGGGATCATCGTCATCGACTTCATCGACATGGCGCGGGCCCGCAACCGCGAGCAGGTCCTGAAGACCCTGCGGAAGGCGCTCGATGCCGACAAGACCAAGAGCTACGTCATGGACGTCTCGCCGCTGGGCCTGGTGGAGATGACCCGCCAGAACGTCACCGACGGCGTTCGCGAGATCCTCACCAAGCGCTGCCCGACCTGCGACGGCGAGGGCGTGGTGGAGTCCGAGGAGACGGTCGCGATCAGCATCGTGCGCCGCCTCCGCGACCTGATTGAGGAGCGCCCCGACCCGGAGGCCTTCCTGGTCAGGGTGAACCCCAAGGTCGCAGGCGAGCTGCTGCGCGAGGAGAGCCCGTTGCACGAGCTCGAGGAGGCATCGGGCAAGCACTTCCACTTCGAGGGTGGCGACGCCCTGTCGCTCGATACGTTCGAGGTGGTGGAGAGCGGGAGGCGGGCGGAGATCGAGGAGCGGGCGCTCCCGTTCCAGGTCGGGGACGAGGTCCTCGTGCGAATCGAGGAGCCCCACATGTACAACATCGACGATGCCGTGGCGCGGGTCGACTCGTACATCGTGAGCGTGACCGGCGGCGGGCGGTTCGTCGGCGATCGCCGCCTCGTGCGCATCGAGAGCGTGGGCAGGGCCGCGGCCACCGCGTCTCTGGTCGGCGGCGCGGAAGATGACAAGGGCGACGGCGCCGATGACGCGGAGGGCGGCTCGTCGAACGGCGACCCCGTAGAATCCTCGTCTTCGAGACGGCGCCGCGGCCGAAGGGGCGGCAGGCGCCGTTCTCGCGCCGGGGCCCAGAACCCGTCAAACGGCGACTAGCCCCACGCACGAGATCACCATGGCGAACAGCTACGCGATAGTCGAGACCGGCGGCAAGCAATACCGCGCCGAAAAGGGCACGAACCTGCTCGTCGAGAGGCTGCCCGCGGACGAGGGCAGCAAGGTCAACCTCCAGGCCGTCATGTTCAAGGGCGACAAGGACGTGGTCCTCGACGGGGGCCAGCTCGAGAAGGTGAAGGTCGAGGCCGTCGTCACCGAGCACCTGCGCGGCCCCAAGGTCCGGATCTTCAAATACAAGGCCAAGAAGGGCTACCGCCGCCGCGGCGGCCACCGCCAGGGGCTGACCCGCCTCGAGGTGACCGACGTACGCATGCTCACCCGCAAGCCGGCGGCGGGCGCCACCAAGCAGGCCGAAAAGAAGGAGGAGCCGAAGGCCGAGGCCAAGCCGGAGGCGGAGGCCAAGCCGAAGGCACCCGCCAAGCCGAAGGCACCCGCCAAGCCCAAGGCTCCGGCGAAGAAGCCCGCGGCGAAGAAGCCCCCGGCCAAGAAGCCGGCCGCCAGAAAGCCGGCCGCCAAGAAGCCGGCGGCGGGTGGCAAGACTTCGACGGGCAGTAGCTCTGCGTCTGCTAAGAAAGAGAGCTAGCCATGGCGCACAAGAAAGGACTCGGATCAAGTCGTAACGGGCGCGACTCGAACCCCAAGTACCTCGGGGTGAAGGTCTTCGCCGGGCAGCGCGTGGGCGGTGGCGAGATCATCGTGCGCCAGCGCGGCACCCGCTTCCGGCCCGGCGACGGCACCGGCCTCGGCCGCGACCACACGATCTTCGCGACACGCCCCGGCGTCGTCGAATTCAAGACTGGCCACCGCGGCCGCACGGTCTCGGTCGTCGAGTCGCAAAGCTAGCTCTGGGCTCTCTGCCGGACCACGTCGAAAAGAGCCGCGCCTACTGGGAGCGCGAGAGCGACGCATACCAGAAGCGTCACGCCGAGCAGCTGGCTGAGAATGCGGGCCTTGCGTGGGGTGTGTGGCAGATCCCGGAGGCGGAGCTGCACGTCCTCGGCGACGTGGCCGGCAAGGACGTGCTCGAGCTCGGCTGCGGCGCGGCGCAGTGGTCGATCTCGCTCGCCGGGCTGGGGGCGCGGCCGGTCGGACTGGACCTGTCCCCGAAGCAGCTCGAGCACGCTCGGACGGCGATGGCCGAGGCCGGGGTCGAGTTCCCGCTGATCGAGGCGAGCGCCGAAGACGTGCCGCTCGAGGACGAGAGCTTCGACGTCGTCTTCTGCGACCACGGCGCCTTCAACTTCGCCGACCCCACCCGACTGATGCCGGAGTGCGTGCGGCTCCTGCGCACCGGCGGCCTGCTCGCATTCTCAATGCTGACGCCGGTGTTCGACGCCTTCTGGGACAACGACCGCGAGGCGATCGGAGACGAGTTGCGTAACAACTACTTCGAGAATCGCGGCTTCGAGGACGAGGACGGGGTCGACTTCCAGCTGCCCTACGGCGAGTGGATCCGGCTCTTTCGGGCCAACGGCCTCATCGTCGAGGACCTGATCGAGCTTCGTCCCGCACCGGACGCGACGTCAAGCTACGACACCGTGCCGCTCGAGTGGGCGCGCCGCATGCCCGCCGAGCACATCTGGAAGGCGCTCAAGGCCTAAGACCGCGAGGGACGAGTCTCCCTGCTGGTCGCACTCGCCCCGCCCGGGTTCGCCGTTATGCGCCGGCGATCGACTGCGCTTGCGCAGGCCCTCGGCGGCTCTCTCAGGATGAATTGGCCGCAGTTGCCATCGAGCGATTACTGAGGCTGCGCTCGTCGAAGATGAAGCCGGCTTCAAGGGCGCGTCGCAGGGGGCAGGCTGCGGCGACGCGGTCGAGGCGTCGACGCTGCTCGTCCGACAACTCCCCCGAGATTTCGGTGCGAACCTCGAAGCGACGCGGGGAAGCCTCATTGTCGTAGTTGACCTCGACTGTGATCTCGCCGAGCCGCCAGTCGCGCCGTTGCGCGTACATGGCGATCGTGGTCGCGACGCACGAGGCAAGAGCCGCGGGCAGCAATTCGTGCGGGGCCGGGCCCAAGTCACTTCCTCCGAGCGAGACCGGCTCGTCGGTGATCAGGATATGGCGGCCGTTGACGTCGACCTCGCCGCCCGAATGCGGGGAAATACGGAAACGCCAGGTGGCGAGCTGCGGATGCCGGACGAGTCCCGCACTGCGAAGCTCAGGGTGTGAGCGAGCGAACGCGGATCACCATTCTCGGCGCGGGGTTCGCCGGACTCGAGACGGCGTTCCTGTTGCGGATGCGATTGCGCGTCTGACGCTCGTTTCCGAGCGCGAACGGTTCACCTTTCGCCCGAACACGATCTACGTGCCATTCGGCGCCGATCCCGATGACCTGGTCGTGGACCTGGCGAAGCCGTTTCACCGGCGTCACGTTGAGTTCGTGGAGGGCACGGTCGCCGGAGTCGACCCGGATGCGCACACGGTCAAGCTCGCGGATGGGCGCACCGTGGACTACGAGAAGCTGGTGATCGCCACCGGCGCTGACATGCGTCCCGATGAGATCCCCGGTCTCGCCGAGCACGCGGCGACAATCTGGACGCCGCAGAGCATGCTCGGGGTCCGCGAGCGCTTCGAGCGTGTCCGCGATGCCGCCAAAGCGGGCCGCCGCAACCGGGTCCTGTTCCTGATCCCGCCGAACAACAAATGCGCAGGACCGCTCTACGAGTTAGTGATGATGTTCGAGACCTGGTTGCGTCGCGCGGGCGTTCGCGAGCAGGTCGCCATCACTTGGTCCACGTTCGAGCAGACCTACATTCAGGCCTTCGGCCCCCGCCTGCACGAAGTTGTCTCGACCGAGTTCGCCGAGCGCGACATCGACGGCCACACCGGCGAGTCGGTCACAGAGATAACGCCCGGCGATAACGCCCGGCGCGGCGCGATATGCAAATGGCGGCACACGCGAGTTCGACGAGCTGGTTGCGTTCCCCCCGTACGTGTCCGCTGTGACCTACGAAGGGCTGCCGTCGGACGACAGGGGCTTCCTGCAGACCGAGCTGACGACACGGCAGGTTGCCGGACGGCCCGACATCTATGCGCCCGGTGACGCGGGAGACTTCCCCGTCAAGCAAGCCTTTCTCGCGTTCCTGCAAGCGGACACGGTGGCCGAGCACATCGCGGCCTCCGCCGGTGAGCACGAGTTCGAGCAGCCATTCGATCCCGTCTCGATGTGCATCATGGAGATGTTCGACAAGGCGACGTTCGCCCAGGTCCCGCTCGAGCTGACCGGCGACCCGTCTCGCCCGGTCACCGTTCGCCCCGGCGCAGACGGCGACTACAAGGTTGGCACCGGTGCCACCTGGCGGCTGGGCAAGAAGATGCTCGGCGCCACGGTGCCGATGCGCTTCCACGCCGGTGAGCCCTTCCACGCCGGTCTGGCGTGGCAGATGATGGAGGTCGGGCTCAAGGGCATGTCGGCCGTGCTCGCCGACTAGGGCTTCCTTCGGCTCCAGGGGCGGGTCGCACGCCAAGCATCTGTGACGGAAGCCAGCCGATTGCCGCTTTCGCCCGAACACGACCGGTAAAGGCGCCAGGGAGAGTCATTCCTGGCGCGGCTCGATGATGAGCGCTCGCGCGACGGCCAGCGGCTCGCCCGCCGTGGACAGGACGGCGGCGCCGGCGGTGCGCTTGCGGCCGTCGACCTCGAGCGGCCAGGCCATCACGACGTGCTCCTCGCCGGCCCGGACCGGGGCGTCGATGCGAGCCGTGATCCGGCCGAGGACACTCATCGGCAGCTCCTGGCCCATGTAGGCGGCGAAGAAGGTCGGGCAGTCGAGCGCCGCCCAGACGAACTCCGGACGCACGGTGCCGGCGCCATCCGCCGTCCACGCGGGCGGCGTCCAGGGCGAGGCGACGACATCCCGGCCCTCGACGTCCCCCGCGAATACACCCAACGCGTCGTCTCGCGCCAGGCCGCACACGAAGCACCGGCTGAACGGCCCGTTCCTCACACCTCGGTAGCCGGCCGACGCACGCCGGGCTTCCTCCGGCGTCACCGCCGGAGGGATGTCGACGGCGAGGTCCGGTGCCGGGCGCGCCTCCACCACCAGCGCGTCGCCGTCGAGCAGCTGGAGGGCTCCATCCTCCTCGCGCTCCACCGCCAGCTCGGTGTCGAGCGGGACCGGGCGCCGCAGGGTCACCTCAACGGCGCCGCCCACGAGCCCGGCGGCGATTCCCGCCGAGTACCCGCCCTGCCCGTTCTCGATGGGTCCGTTGAACCGAGCCGGTATCGAGACCGACTCGGCCGTCAACGCCGAGTCCCGGGTGCGAACTGCTGGAAGCGGTGGTTGTTCAGCTTGCCGCGGAGGACGGTCTGGGCCTCCGGCCAGTGGTTGATGTCGAAGGGGTTGTTCGCGGTGACGCTCCGGTAGTAGACGAGCGCCCGCACGCGCCGGTGGTGGAGCGCCCAGTCGAACAGGCGGCGCGTGAAGGCCCCTTGGTAGTCGTTGTCCCAGGGCGAGTACTCGCCGACGACGAAGGGCCAGTGGTGGCGCTGCGGGTTGCGCCAGTGGCTGTAGAAGCGCTTGAACGAGGCCCAGATGCCGGGCGTGGCGAACTTCGAGTAGATGTCGGCGCCGATCCAGTCCACGTAGCCGCCACCGGGCCAGTAGCGCCCCGGCTTGTTGGCGCCGAGGGCGGGGGAGCCGATGGTCTGCGGGACCCACATGAACGCGACGTGGGGCTTCGCGAGCGACTCGGGGACGCGTCGCTGACGGTAGATCGGATCGTCGTTCGAGCTCGCGCGATAGATCCGCGGCATCCCGAGCTTGAGGAGGCGATGGTTGATCGATTGGCGGCCACCGCCCCTGACGATGAGCACGATCCGGCGCCATGCGTTTCGAAATGCTTCGGTCGAGTGGCTCGGGCCGCGTGAGGAGCCGTCGGAGTTGAAGGCGCTATACGGGTTCCAGTAGCCGTTCATCTCGGGGAACAGGCGGATGTAGACCACCTGGCCCGATTTCGCGATCGTCCGGCCCAACCGCAGGATGTAGCGGTCCCCGAGGCCGCGGGCGATCTGGCGAGGGGAGATGGCCTCCGGCTCGCCGCCGGGCGCTGTGGAGAGGCTGAGGACCCCGCGTGTGTGGGTGACCCGCCAGCGGTGCAGGCCGGCGCCGAGGTGGCGGCCGCCCCAGCGCCCGAAGCTTTGGAGCAGCGCGGAGTGCGCGCCCACGCGGTGGTTGAAGACCTGGAAGTCGTGAACGCTGTCCGTATCGGTCACCCCGTGGAAGATGCCGTGGTGGGGCGGGAGGAAGGGGTCGTGTCGTGTCCCGCCGGCCGCGGCGACGGCCGGAAGGGCGAGGATCGCGCAGATTGCGACGGCGATCGGGACGAGATGCCGAGTGGCCGGGCGCTCGGGCACGCGCTGACTATCTCACGGTCCCGCCTCTAATCTCGGCCCATGCTCTATGACCGGGCGAAGATCTACGTCGAGGGCGGAGCCGGCGGCAGCGGCTGTGTGAGCTTTCGACGCGAGGCCCATGTGCCCCGCGGCGGCCCCGACGGCGGCGATGGCGGCCGCGGCGGCGACGTGGTGCTCGAGTGCGACCCGTCGCGGCGCGATCTCGTCTCGCTCCACCGGTCGCGCCACTTTCGCGCGGGGCGCGGGGCGCACGGGGAGGGAAGCCAGCGTCATGGAGCGCGTGGCGACGACCTCGTGGTCGCCGTGCCTCCGGGGACGCAGGTCGAGGGTCTCGAGGGGACCCGCTACGACCTCATCGAGCACGGGCAGCGCGCCGTCGTGGCGGCCGGTGGAGTCGGCGGGCATGGGAATAAGCGATTCGCCAGCTCGACCCGGCAGACGCCACGGTTCGCCGAGCGGGGCTTGGCGGGGGAGTCCGGATGGATCGAGCTGCAGCTCAAGCTGCTGGCCGACGCCGGCCTGATCGGGCAGCCGAACGCCGGCAAATCGTCGCTGTTGGGGCGTCTGACCCGGGCCGCGCCCAAGGTCGCCTCGTATCCGTTCACGACCCTCAAGCCCGTGCTGGGCACCATCGACTCCGGGGACCGCCAGCTCGTGCTCGCCGACATCCCGGGGCTCATCGAGGGAGCGGCCGGCGGTGCGGGGCTCGGACACGAGTTCCTCGCTCACGTGGAGCGCTGCCGCATCCTGATCCACCTCGTCGACATCGCGGGCGAGGACCCGTCCGGCGTCTACGAGGCGGTGCGGGGCGAGCTGGCCGCATACGAGGCGGGGCTGGAGCTCCTGCCTGAGCTCGTGGTGCTGTCCAAGCGCGACCTGGTGCCCGATGGCGACGCGGATGCGGCCGTCGCGGAGTGGAGCGACCAGCTGGGAGGGGACGCGCTGGGGGTGTTCTCCGTGTCGTCGGCGACGGGAGCCGGGCTGGACGAGCTGCGGCAGGCGATCTTCGAGGCAGTCCCGGCCGAGGATGCGCCCGGGCCGGCCCCGGCCGCCGAGCCCGAGTTCGAGGCCGAGCACATCACCTACCGGCCCGCCGGGGACCAGGGGTTCGATATTGAGCGGGTCGGCGACGGCGTGTTCGAGATCTCCGGGCGCGGGATCGAGATGCTGATCGCGCGCCACGACACGGCGAACCCTGAGGCGCTCGGCTACGTGGAGCAACGGCTCCGGGAGATCGGCGTCATCGCCGCGCTTCGCCGCGCCGGCTTTGAGCCCGGCGACGAGGTTCGCATCGGCGAGGACGCGTTCGAGCTGGATCCTGGCGAGTAGGCGCCCATCGCGGCGCCCGTCCGTACCTACACTTCGCTCGCCATGACCGTGGTCGCAAAGCTCGGATCGTCGATCGTCGCGGACGACGACGGAGCCCTGCGCTCGCAGGTCCTCGACAGCGTGTGCTCGCAGGTGGCCGAGCTCCATCACGAGGGCGAAAACGTCGTGCTGGTCACATCGGGCGCGATCGCGCGCGGGATGCGCCTCATGGAGCTCGAGCGGCGGCCCAGCGCCATCGACGAGATGCAGGCGGCGTCGGCCGTCGGCCAGGGGCCGCTCTTCCGCGCCTACGAGGAGCGGCTGGCGGCGGGCGACGTCCACGCCGCGCAGGTGCTCCTGACGTCGTTCGACATGTCCGCGCGGATGCACTACCTGAACGCCCGCCAGACGCTGCGGCGGCTGCTGGACTGGCGCGCCGTCCCGGTGATCAACGAGAACGACACCACGGCGACGGACGAGATCACGTTCGGAGACAACGACTTCCTCTCGGCGCAGGTGGCGATTCTGCTCGGTGCCCGCCTGTTGGTGCTGCTGACCGATACGCCCGGGCTCCACACGGCGGACCCGCGCACCAGCCCGGAGGCAGAGCTTGTGGAGGAGGTGACCTCCTTCGGGGACCTCGAGCGCTACGACATCGGGGACCGCACCTCGGCTTTCGGCTCCGGGGGCATGCGAAGCAAGGTCGCCGCGGCCGAGATGGCGAGCGCCGCCGGCATCGGAGTGGTCGTCTGCGACGGGACGGAGCCGGGGAGCTTCCTGGCGGCCGCCCGGGGTGAGCGAGTCGGCACGCGGTTCGCCTCGCATCAGGAGCGCACGCCGAGCTTCAAGCTCTGGCTCCGCTACGCCAAGCCCAGCCGGGGGAGGGTGGTCGTGGACGCCGGCGCCGCCCGCGTGCTGCGCGAGCGGGGGTCGAGCCTGCTTCCCGTCGGCGTGACCGGCGTCGAGGGCGAGTTCGTCGCGGGCGATGCGGTCGAGGTGGTCTGCGACGGCGACGTCGTCGGCAAGGGGATCGTCAACTACTCCGCCGCCGAGCTTGCCCGGATCAAGGGACTGAAGTCGCCCGAGGTCGCGGGGCAGATTCCGGACGCCGCCGAGGAGGCGGTGCACCGGAACTACTTCGTGCTCACCTGAGGCCCACCGGTAATTGAGCCGCAGCTCGCCGGCTCTGGCGTCATTCGCCACGGACCTCGGGCTGTAGAGGCCGTAGTTCTCACGGATGTCCGCGCCACAGGCCCCGGCCATGATTGGTTTGAGACAAACCAGGGGCCATGACTCGTCGGAGATGGCCAGAAAGGGGAGCCAAGATGGTGGTAGCTGTGGCGATTTCCTCGACCGCTGCATGAGCATCATGAGCCGCGAGCACATGTCGAGCGCCGACGCAGCATGGCTGCACATGGATCGGCCGACGAACCTGATGATCGTCCACGCCGTGCTCTGGTTCGAGGAGCCACTCGATTGGTCCCGCGTCGAGCAGATCCTGGGCAGTCGCCTGGTCGGAGAGTTCCCACGCTTTCGCCAGCGAGTGGTGGAGTCGCGGCTGCCGCTCGATACACCGGCGTGGGAGGAGGACCCCGCCTTCGCGCTAGAGGCGCACCTCCACCGCGTGGCGCTGCCGGCCCCGGGGGACAGCTTGGCGCTGCAGAAGCTGATCGCGGACGCGATGACCGTTCCGCTGGACCACTCCCAGGCCCTGTGGCAGGTTCACATGATCGACGGCTACGGGTCCGGCTGCGCGATGCTCTTTCGCATGCATCACTGCATGGCCGACGGGATCGCCATGGCGCGCGTGTTGCTCTCGCTGGGCGATGACGTGGTGGAAGCCGGCATCGCGCCCAAGGGTCAGGAGACCCACGGTGGAAGTCCGATCGGGGACGTCGCCGCCCCGGCGGCCGCGGCGCTGGCCGGGGCCCGGCGGGCGGCGGGCGCGATCTGGCACGAGTCGGCCAAGGCTCTGACCCATCCAACGGAGGCAGGTGAAGTCGTCGCTGCGGGTCGCGGCGACGTGGAGGCGCTGGCCAAGCTGCTCTCGATGGGCAGCGACGTCGATACGCCCCTCAGGGGGGACCTCGGCATCGCGCGGCGGGTGGCGTGGTCGGACCCCCTGGTGCTGGACGACCTCAAGTCGCTCGGCCATGCCTTTCATGCCACGGTCAACGACGTCCTGTTGACCGCCGTGGCCGGGGCCCTGCATGGCTATCTGGAGCCACGCGACAGCTTGGTGGAGGAGTGTCGGGTGATCGTCCCCATGAATCTGCGCCCACTGGACGAGCCGCTGCCGCGCGAGCTCGGGAATCGGTTCGGCCTCGTGTTTCTGCCCCTCCCCGTCGGGATGCGTGCTCGGAGTGAGCGCCTGGTGGAGGTCAAGCGGCGGATGGACGCGATCAAGCGCTCGCCCGAGGGCGCGGTGATGTATGGGCTGCTGAGCGCGGTCGGGTTGACCCCGGCGCAAGTTGAGCGGCCATTCGTCGACCGGGTCGCCGGTGGGGGCACAGCGGTGGTGACCAATATCCCCGGGCCGACCAAGACCTTGAGCTTCGCCGGTGTACCGGTGCGCGGTGCGGTTGTCTGGGCGCCCTGTTCGGGAGACGTGGGCATGAGTGTGTCCATCTTCAGCTACGCCGGCGAGGTGACGGTCGGAGTGGTGGCCGACGCGGGTCTTGTTCCCGAGCCGCAGGAGATCATCGACCTCCTTCACTCCGAGCTGCAGGCGCTCGCCGAGCTGCCGCGGTCCTCGACGCTCAGTCCGAACTAGCTAGCTCGGGGAGTGTCTCTAGCCCCTCGTCGAGCTGAACGCCCAGGGAGTTCAGGGCAAAGGCGACCATGTGGTACTGGCCGACCAGCATCGTGAGCTCGATCAGCTGCGTCTCGTCGTACTCCCAGGCGAGGGCCGCCCAGGTCGAGTCCGAGATGCGGGAGTCGTCGTGCAGCTCGTCGACGGCGCGCATCAGCGTTGCCTCGTGCTCTTGCCAGCCGGGCGCGTCCGGGTCCTCGAGTACGCGGTCGATCGCCTCGCGCTCGATTCCCATCCGCTCCGAGATCCGGACGTGCTGGCCCCACTCGTAGGAGGAGCGGCAGCGCACCGCGGTGCGCAGGATCATGAGCTCGCGGTCGCGCGGGGGGAGCGTCCCGCCGACGAGCAGGTAGCCGCCGAACCCGAGCCAGCTGCGGAAGAGGTCCGGGTGGCGGGCGAGGGTCCTGAAGATGTTGTACTCGCCGACCGGGCCGTCGGCCCCCGCCGGGAGGGCCTTCAGCATCTCCTGGACCTGCGGGTCGCCCTCGTTCTCCGCGAGCGGCGGGATGCGTGGCGGTTGTTCCGGGTTCGGTGTCATGCCCGTGGCGCGGTCGTGAGGCCGCCGTCGACGACCAGGCTCTGCCCGGTGACGTAAGAGGACTCGTTCGAGAGTAGATAAAGCGCGCCGTAGGCGATCTCCCAGGCGGTGCCCTGGCGGCGCGCCGGGATCTTCACCTGCTCGCGGAGTGGGCTGAGGGACGAGGCCAGGCGGCCGAGGGGCGTGTCGATCAGGCCCGGCATCAAGAGGTTTACCCGCACGCCCGGGGCGCCCTCCACGGCCGCCTGGCGGCAGACGGACTCGAGCGCCGCCTTCGAGGCGCCGTAGGCAGGGAACGGCAGGACCTCGCGCGACGCGATGGAGCCGATCAGCACCACCGACCCGCCGTCGGCCATGGTCGCCAGGGCGTGCTTGCACCCGAGGAACTGGGATCGAACGTTCACGGCCATCACCTTGTCCCAGTCCTCGGCGGTTGTCCCCCGCAGGAGGAATCCGGCGGCAATACCCACGTTGAGAACGACTCCGTCGAGGCCGCCGAGCGTGTCGCGCGCCTGGCTGAATGTCGCCGCCGCGGCATCCTCGTCGGCGGCGTCGGCGACGATCACCTCCGCGGTCGCTCCCTCGGCGCGGACGAGCTCGGCGGTCGCGGTGGCCGAGCCCTCGTCGAGGTCCGAGACCGCTACCGACGCGCCCTCGCGCGCGAAGAGAACCGACATCGCGCGCCCGTTCCCGAGCGGCGGCTCGTCGAGGCCGTGGTCCTGCTGACCGCCTCCGACCACCAGGACACGGCGCCCGCGCAGCCGTCCTCGGCCGGCGGCTTCGCCCCGCGCCTCGTCCGGCGAGGGCGCCGGCTCGGCATCGGCCCGCTCGGAGATCTGGTCGGCAGTCATCTCTCTCCTCTCGGATGGGCAAGCTACTCTCTCGCAGATGGCCACGGTCACACGATCCGTGAGTGAGATCTGCGAGTCCGCGAAGCGGGCTTCGCACGAGCTTGCCGTGGCGAGCACGGAGGTGAAGAACGCCGCGCTGACGCGGCTCGCGGACCTGCTCGAGGCGCGGACGGCCGAGATCCTCGAGGCGAACGCCGAGGATCTCGCCGATGAGCGCGCGGCGGGCCTCACGTCCGCGCTTCGTGACCGCCTGACGCTGGACAAGGGCCGCGTGGCCGCGATGGCCGAGGGTGTGCGCGAGATCGCGCGGCTGCCCGACCCGGTGGGCGAGACGCTCGACCAGCGCACGCTGGCGAGCGGCCTGCGGCTGACGAAGGTGCGCGTCCCGCTCGGGGTGATCGCCGTCGTCTACGAGGCCCGGCCGAATGTCACGGTCGATTGCGCCGCGCTCACGCTGAAGAGCGGAAACTCGATCGTCCTACGGGGCTCGAGCTATGCGGCGCGCTCGAATGCGGCGCTTGCTTCCGTCGTCCGGGAGGCCGTCGCGTCAGCCGGGCTGCCCGAGGCGGCCGTGGAGCTGCTGACGAGCGGGGACCGGAGCGAGCTCGCGGAGCTGGCCACCGCGGATGAGCTGGTCGACCTGATCATCCCTCGCGGCGGCGAGGGGCTGAAGGAGTCGCTGAAGTCGGTCGCCACGGTGCCCGTCATGTATGCGGCGGCCGGGAACTGCCACGTCTACGTCCACGAGGACGCGGACCTGGAGATGGCCCGCCGGGTGGCCTTCAACGCGAAGGTGGATCGCCCCGGTGTGTGCAACGCGGCGGAGACGCTGCTCGTCAACGCGTCGGTGGCGAACCGGTTCCTGCCGGGCATCCTCCGCGATCTGCGGGAAGCCGGTGTGGAGCTGATGGGCGACGAGCGCTCCCGCGCGGCTGCGGGCGACGCCGCCGTGGGCGAGGCGACCGCAGAGGATTGGGACACCGAGTACCTCGACATGCGGATGACGGTGGGGGTCGTGGATTCGCTCGCAGAGGCGGTCGCGCACGTGAACGAGCACGGGACGGGCCATTCGGAGGCGATCTTGACGTTGTCCGGCGACTCGGCCCGGGAGTTCACGGACGGGGTCGATGCGGCGGTCGTTTACGTGAACGCGTCGACGCGATTCACCGACGGGTTCGAGTTCGGGATGGGGGCCGAGATCGGAAACTCGACCCAGAAGCTTCACGCGCGCGGGCCGATCGGGCTTCGCGAGCTGACCACGTTCAAGTACGTCGTCCAGGGCGACGGGCAGATCAGGGGTTGACGGGATCGCCGCGGTCGGCGTTCTCGGGGGTGCGTTCAACCCGCCGCACATCGGGCACGTCGTGCTCGCCCAAGAGGCTGCGTTCCAGCTCGGGCTTGACGAGGTCGTGCTCGTGCCGGTGGGCGAATCGCCGTACAAGCGCATCGATCCGGAGCCGGGGCGGGAGGTGAGGCAGGAGATGGCGCGGCTGGCGGCGGCGACTGATCCGGCGTTCGATGCCTCGGATGTGGAGACGGCGCGAGAAGGACCGTCGTTCAGCTTTCGTACCCTGGAGTTGATGAGCGACGCGCGACCCGGGGACGAGTTCGTTTTCCTGATGGGTGCCGACGTCGCAGCGGGGCTCGAGAGCTGGCGTGAGCCGGACCGGGTGCTGGAGCTGGCGCGGGTCGGGATCGCGGCGCGGCCGGGCACGGCGCTCGAGGAGGCGGAGGCGGCGATCGAGCGGCTCGGCGGCGACGATCGTGCGGAGGTCGTGCGGATGCCGGAGATCGGGGTGTCCTCGACGGGCATCCGGAGGCGCGTGGCGGCCGGCCGGCCGATCCGCCACCTGGTGCCGGAGGGCGTGGCGGGGTTCATCGCGGAGCGGGGGCTGTACAGGTAGTGCGGCCGGCTGCGCAGTCAGAGCCCGAGCGGGTGGACTCCGAAGCGACCGCCAGGCTGCTCGCCGAGATCGCGGATTCGAAGAAGGCGGAGGACGTGGTCGCGCTCGACATGCGGTCCGTCGTCGGCTACACGGACTTCCTCATCGTCGCCACCGCAGGCAACGAGCGCCAGGCGAAGGCGATTCACGACGACGTGCACCTTCGGCTGAAGCGCGAGCACGGGCTGCTTCCCGCGAACGTGGAGGGGCAGTCGGAGGGCCAGTGGGTGCTGATGGACTACCTGGACGCGGTCCTCCACGTCTTCGTGCCCGAGCTGCGGGAGCGCTACCGGCTCGAGGTGCTCTGGGCCGAGGCGCCGCGGCTGGAGCTGGACCTCCAGGCGCTCCGCGACAGCGCGTAGACCCGGAGGTCCTCGCCGAGCTCGGGGTGGAGCACGTCGCGCGCGTGGTGCATGCCGAGGCGCTGGGAGACGGCGATGGAGCGGGCGTTGGTGTGGTGGATGAGGCTGATCACCTCGTCGGTGTCGAGGTGCTCGAAGACGGCGTCGATCGCCGCCGTCGCGCCCTCCGTGGCGATTCCGCGGCCCCAGTGGGGCGGCCGGAGGGTCCACCCGATCTCGATGCGGTCGGAGAGCTCGGGGATGAAGGCCGGGTGGGAGGCGCCCACCCATCCGGCGATCTCGTCCGAGGGACGCTCCATGACCGCCCAGAGGCCGAAGCCATGCCGGTCCCAGTGCCCCACGTGGCGGTTGAGCATCTCGCCGCCGGCGTCGGGGTCGAAGGGGATGTCCGGGCGGAGGGCGCTCCAGATGTCGCGCTCGCGCCAGATTGCGTCCATGGCGGGGCCGTCGTCGAGCGTCCAGCGGCGAAGCGAGAGGCGGTCGGTCTCCATGGCCTCGGGGTAGGGCACCGGTTGATCCTTGCAACCGGGCGGGTGGGCCCGTCCGTCCGGCGGTCCGCCTAGCGTTCGACATCGTGAGTGCGGACCCAAGCGCGCACCGCAGCAACGGGGGGCGGCGACGCTTTCGCCTGTTCAGGAAGTGCCTGTTCGGCTACAAACCGATCGAGGTCCACGAGGCGATCGACGCCCGCGATTCGGCGATCGGACTGCGGGACGCGATGGTGCACCAGGCGGGGGAGAGGGCGCTCGCCGCGGAGGCGCGCGTGGGCGCGGAGCGCGAGGAGCTTCAGACTCGGCGGGTCGAGGCAGCGGAGGCGACGCGGCGGATCGATGAGCTCGAGCACGTAGCGGCGCGGCTCGCGACGATGGTTGTCGATCGGGACCGCGAGCTGAGGCGGGCGCGGGCGGAGCTGCAGGCCGCGCTCGAGCGCGATGACGATGGCGTGCGCGCGTTTGCGGCGATCGCCGAGGACCTGGAGATGGTCCGGCGGCAGGCGCGGACACAGGCGACGCGCATCCGGCTGCGCGCGCTTCGCGAGGCGGCGGAGCTGGCGGAGCGGGTTGGGGATGTCAAGGGGGCTGAAGGGGAGGCACGCGGGCGGCTGATCGAGCGGCTGGAGGAGGCGATCGACCGGGTCGGCGTCGAGGTGGACGAGGATGCCGAGGAGCTTGCGGCGCGCGCGCAGACGAACGGGCATGCGGAGCGGGAGCCCGGAGAGCTGTTCGACGGGATGGTTGAGGTCGAGGTGGGGCCTCTGAGCGACTTCTCACAGCTGGTGGGGTTCGAGGACGCGGCGGGGGCGATCGGCGCCACGTCGGAGATCTCGGTGAAGCGGTTCACGGAGGGGCGGGCAACGCTCGCGATGCGGCTCAAGCATCCGGTGGAGCTGCTGCGGGAGCTCGAGGAGCGGGCGCCGTTCGGCTTCGTGGTGCGCGACATGCGCTCCGACCGGGTCGTGCTGGATCTCGACGAGTAGCCGCCGGTTTGCTCCGCGCGGGGGCGCGCGCGGATAGGGTGCCCGGGTGGAATCGATCGCCTCGGTGAACGGGGTGGAGATCGCGTACGAGACGTTCGGCGATCCGGGCGACGAGACGATGCTCCTGATCATGGGGCTCGGCGTGCAGATGCTGGGGTGGGACGAGCAGTTCTGCAGGGAGCTTGCCGGGCGCGGGTACCACGTCGTGCGCTTCGACAACAGGGATGTCGGACACTCGACGAAGGTGGAGGGAGGGCCGCGCCCGGATGTGATGGCGGCGCTCGCCGGCGATATGAGCAGCGCGAGCTACACGCTGGAGGACATGGCGGACGATTGCGTGGGGCTGCTGGACGAGCTGGGAGTGGAGGCGGCGCACCTCGTCGGCGCCTCGCAGGGCGGGATGATCGCCCAGACAGTCGCGATCCGCCATCCGGATCGGGTGCTGTCGCTGGTGTCGATCATGTCGACGACCGGGGATCGCTCGGTTGGGCAGCCGCATCCGGAGGCGATCCCGGCGCTGTTGACGCGCCCGCCCGCCGGCAAGGAGGGTTTTGTCGATTTCGTCCTCGGGGCGTGGAAGGTGATCGGCTCACCCGCGTTCGCGGCGGATGAGGATGCGCTCCGCGCGCGGGCGGAGGCGAGCTACGACCGGGGGATCTACCCGGATGGGACGGCGCGCCAGCTGCTGGCGATCGGCGCATCGGGGGATCGGACCGAGGCGTTGCGGGAGCTCGACTTGCCCACGACGGTGATCCACGGGACCGACGACATCCTCATCGACGTGTCAGGCGGGAAGGCGACGGCCGCGGCGATTCCCGGAGCGCGGCTGGAGCTGATCGAGGGGATGGGGCACGACATGCCCGCGCAGTTGTGGCCGCAATTCGTGGAGCTGATCACGGAGACGGCCGAGCGGGCGCAGGCACGGACCGCCGGCTGACCCCCGCTACCTCCCGATGAGTACCTGGGGCTCGACTGCGTTGGTGAGGTTTCCCTGCGCTGTGACGGTGTAGGCGCCGGGCTGCGCGATCTGGATGGTGCCGATGAGGGCGCGGCTCCAGCCCGAGCCGGTGTTGAGGGAGGAGCCCGTGCCGTGGAAGCCGGGGCCCTTGATGTCGAGCGGGTCGCCGGCGGGCGACTCGACGGTCACTCCGAGGCCCGCGGGGACGCCGAAGTCGATCGAGTCCTCGGTGCCGCGTGCCTTGTAGGACTCCTGGTAGCTCAGCCTGAGCTTGCCGGCGGGGAGGGCGACGGTCGTCTGGCCGGGGACCGGGATCTTCCCGTAGTCGTCAGCGGTCCTGCGGGAGCGGAAGACGAGGAAGAGGATCGCCCCGTCGATGACCAGGAAGACCACGACGGCGAGGACGATCAGCCCGGTGGACACGGGATCAGTCTATGGGGACGGAGTGGAGCGGCGAAATCCGTCACGACTCTGTGACGCCTCCGAAGCAAGAGTGTCAAATCCTCGGTTTTCGGCTCCCACAGAGGCATATCCCGCCGGCCGTCGTGGGAACATGTGTTCGATGGACAAGGAGACGAGCAATCACAAGGGAGCGGTCGCAGAGGCCAAGATCGCGGCCGCCGCGATCGAGCTCGGCGTCCCCGTTCTGAAACCGATGTCTGAGCACGGCCGATATGACTTGGTGTTCGATCTCGGTGAGCGATTGCTGCGGGTCCAGTGCAAATGGGCCAACCGCAAAGGGAATGTTGTCTCCGTCTATGTCGGCGGCAGCTATCTCAGTGCGAGCGGATATGTGCGGTCCACCTACGGGGCGGACGAGATCGATGCAGTCGCCGCCTATTGCGGCGACCTCGACGAGTGCTACCTACTTCCAATCGAGCTGGTGGCAGGCCAATATGGTGTGCATCTGCGCCTCGCTCCTGCCAGAAATGGCCAACGGGCCGGACTACACTTTGCGAAGCAGTACCTGTTCTCTGGGGCTGTAGCTCAGCTGGGAGAGCGCCGCCATGGCATGGCGGAGGTCACGGGTTCGAGCCCCGTCAGCTCCACTTCTCACGCGACGGCAGGCGCCGAGGTCGTCGGCGCTCATGATTTCCGGTGCCTCTTCGGCTGGTATGCGCAACGAGCTGCCGCTGGGCACGAAATCCTTGTGACCCGGCGCGGCAAGCCGTACGTCCGCCTCCTTCCGGCGCGCGCTCAACTGGACCTCGAGACAGCCCCGGCCAACCACGGCCCCGCGGGGCCGTGAATACGATCCGCCCGTGCCCCGCCACGTCGCCTTCCTCCGCGCGATCAACATCGGCGGCCGCCGCGCCAGCCGCGACCAGCTCACCTCCTGCCTCGAGTCCCTCGGTTTCGAGAACGTGACCACGTTCCGCGCGAGCGGCAACCTCATCTTCGACGCCCCGCGTCAATCGGAAACCGCCCTCACGGAGCGCATCGACGACGCCCTCACGGAATCCCTCGGCTACGACGTCCGCGCCTTCCTCCGAACCGCCGCCGACGTCCACGCAATCGTCGCCCACGCCCCGTTCCCGAAGAAGACCGTCGACGCCTCTGGAGGCAAGCTCCAGGTGGCACTCCTCCGAAAGCGACCACCGAAGGCCGCCCGCGACGAGGTTCTTTCCATGGCCACGGACGACGACCGCCTCGCGATCCACGGAGCGGAGCTCTACTGGCTCCCGAGCGGCGGCCAGATGCAGACCGACCTCAACCTCCGCGCCATCGACGACCTAGTCGGCGAGAACACCCGCCGCACCAAGAACATGGTCAGCGAGATCGCCGAGAAGTTCCTCAGCGGTTGATCCCGGATGTAGCATCGGCGTACTCGATTCAGGGAGGAACAGCATGCATCTGAGAACCCGGATCCCGCTCGTCGTCGGCATCATCGCCGCGGCCGCCGCGTTGGCCGCTGCGCCCGCGCTCGGGGGAGGCGCCAAGCACTTCAAGTCGACGGTGACGCTGGCCCAAGCTAACCCGTTCCACGGCCACGTCACGTCGCACAAGTCAGCCTGCGAGGTCAGCCGCACGGTCTCGGTCTACCAAGCCAAGTACGGAAGCGATGAGCTCTACGACTCGACGACGACCGGCGCCGATAACGAGTGGTCCATCCCCGCGACGCCGAACGGCAACTTCTACGCCAAGGTGAGCCGGCGCGTCGGGAACAAGCTCGTCTGCGGGTCCGACATCTCGCCCACGCGCCACTTCGGCACGTAGCACCGCGTACTGCCTCAAGCCTCGTCGAACCGAATCAGGCTGAACGCGTCGCGGTTGCGCAGCCGCGACCGACCGTCGAGGAACGACAGCTCCATCAGGAACGAGACGCCGACGACCTCGGCGCCCTCGCGCTCAACCAGCTCCTCGATCGCGGCCATCGTCCCGCCCGTCGCGATCAGATCGTCGTGCAGCAGCACCCGCGCCCCGGACCGCAGCGCATCGACGTGCATGTGCAGCTCGTCGATCCCGTATTCCAGCTCATACGACACCGACGTCGTCTCGTACGGCAGCTTCCCGGGCTTCCGAACCGGGATGAACCCGGCCCCGCACCGCGCCGCGATCGCCGCCCCGAGGATGAACCCGCGCGCCTCGGGCGCGACGACGAAATCCACCTCGAGCGGTCGCGCGTGCTCGGAGAGGGCCTCGACCGCCTGCTCCAGCGCCGGGGCGCTGGCGAACAGCGGCGTCGCGTCCTTGAAGACGATCCCCGGCTGGGGAAAGTCGGGTATGTCGCGGATCAGCTCCCTGAGCTCGGCCATCGCGCGGCAGGATAGGCTCCGCGCGTGAAGCAGGTCGCCGACGGAGTCTGGCACCTCGACACGTTCTTCCTTCCCAATTCGATCAACGCCTACCTGATCGAGGACGTGCTGGTCGACGCCGGCACCCGCCACTCGGGCGGGAAGATCCTCAAGCAGATCGGCTCCCACAAGGTCTCCGCGCACGCGCTGACGCACTCCCACCCGGACCACCAGGGCGCCACCCACGAGGTCTGCAGCACCCTCGACATCCCCCTGTGGGTCGGCGAGCGCGACGCCGATGCCGCCGAGGACCCCGACCTCATCCGCCAGCGCCAACCCGGCAACCCGATGGCCCGCTTCTACATCAAGTTGTTCATCGGCCCCGGCCACCCCGTCGACCGCGAGCTCCACGAGGGTGACGAGGTCGCTGGCTTCAAGGTCCTCGACGTCCCCGGCCATTCCGCCGGCCACGTCGCCTTCTGGCGCGAGTCCGACGGCGTCCTGATCCTCGGTGACGTCCTCACCAACATCGACCAGCTCACGGGCCTTCCCGGCCTCATCGAGCCGAAGTCGTACCTCACCCCCGACCCGGCCCAAAACCGGGAATCCGCCCGTCGCCTCGCGGAGCTCGAGCCGAGGCTGGTCCTCTTCGGCCACGGCAAGCCGCTGCGCGACACGCGCAAGTTCGTCGACTTCGTCGACGGTCTCCCGGCGGCGGATTAGAGGCGGCGACTTTGTCGCCGCACTAGCAGGTGCGGTTAGGCGGCGAAGCCGCCGTCAGGTGTGCCTCGAGAGCGGCCCCGCGCCTCGGCGAGGGCCAGCCGCGCGGACTCCGAGAGCCCACGCCGAACCCTCCACGCCGCTCCGGAGAAGCCCAGGTTCGCGACGATGGCGAACCCAACCTCATCCTCCCGCAGTGCGAGCAGGAGATGGGCGATCCGATCCCCGGCCGGCAACCCGTCGGCCTCGGCCACCCGGACGCACCAGCAATCCACCCGCCGCCCGCCCGGCCGCACCATCAATGCCCCGCGCTCGCCGACCAGCCAGACGCCAAGCTGCCCCCGCTGGAGGACCAGCCCCGTCTCCCGCAGCAGATCCCGCTCCCGGTGCCCGACGAGATCGCCCAGCAGCCCGAGCGCTACACCCTCGGCTGCCGGGTCCACTGCGCGCCCGCCGCGCTCGCTGCCCAGCGGCACCACCGATCGCGCACCCCGCCGGCCCTGCAGCCACGGGACGATCCACGCGTGAGCGAAGCACCCCAGCGCCACCGGCAGCGTCCACGGCGAGAGCACCAGCAACCCGATCCCGGGCGCCGTGAACACGACCACGATCGCCACCGTCCAGGCGGTCCAGCGCCGTCCGTCGCGCCGGAGCGTGCCGGCGCTGACCTCGTCCCGCCACCACAGCGCCGCGGCCTCGTCGAGTCCGGGCCGCCTCGGCGTCCCGGGGGGCGCCGGCGGTGCCTTCAACCGTGCCTGTGCCAACGACGGCGCCCGCTAGCCGCCGGCGATCGGCCGGCGCAGCACCACGAGCTCGGCGTCAACAGGCAGCTCGCGCACGACCTCGGCACTCCCGTCAGCCTTCGGAACGCTCGCGAGCATCCCGGCATCCAGCTCGCGGCGGAACGCCGCCACCGCCTCCTCATGCGAGCCCATCTCGCCGGCGCTCCACTCGGCGAGCGTCGTGTGTCCCGTGCGATCAAGCCTAACCAGGCGCCCCATGTCTCCTCCTAACGTCGCGGGTCGACCGAATATACGCCCCGTAATATCGCGGGCGTGGAGCGATATGAGCCAAGCGAGATCGAGGCCCGCTGGCGCGGCGTCTGGGAGGAGGAGCACACCTGGGAGGTGCCGAATCCCGGGCAGCCCGGCTTCGACGACTCCGCGCCGAAGTGCTACGTGCTCGAGATGCTTCCGTACCCGTCGGGCGACCCCCACGTGGGCCACCTGAAGAACTACGCGATCGGCGACGCGATGGCGCACTACCGCCGCCGCAACGGCTTCCAGGTCGTTCATCCGATGGGCTTTGACGCCTTCGGCCTGCCGGCTGAGAACAACGCGATCAAGACCGGCGAGCCGCCGCGCGTGGCCACCGAGCGCTCGATCGAGGCCTACAAGAAGGCGTTCCACCGCCTCGGCTTCTCGTTCGACTGGGCCCGCGAGCTCTCAACGCACGAGCCCTCCTACTACCGCTGGACCCAGTGGATCTTCCTCCAGTTCCTCGAGCGCGGCCTCGCGTACCGCGCCGAGGCCCTCGTGCACTGGTGCCCCGTCGACCAGACTGTGCTCGCGAACGAGCAGGTGATCGACGGCCATTGCGAGCGTTGCGGCAACCTGGTGGAGGCCCGCCAGCTCGAGCAGTGGTTCTTCCGCATCACGGACTACGCCGACCGCCTCCTCGACGACCTGGACTCGATCGACTGGCCGGAGCATGTCAAGACCATGCAGCGCAACTGGATCGGCCGCTCATACGGCGCCGAGGTCATCTTCCGCTGCGAGGACCCGGGCATCGACTTCCCGGTCTTCACCACCCGCCCCGACACCCTCTTCGGCGCCACCTTCTTCGTCCTCGCTCCCGAGCACCCTGACGTCGAGCGCCTCGCGGCCGGCACCGAGCACGAGGCGGCGGTGCGCGACTACGTGAACGAGGCGACTCGCTGGACGCCAGAGGAGCGTGGATCGGAGGAGCGTCAGAAGACCGGCGTCCCTCTGGGGCGCGCGATCACCAACCCGGTCAACGGCGAGCAGATCCCGATGTTCGTCGCCGACTATGTCCTCATGGAGTACGGGACCGGGGCGATCATGGCCGTGCCCGGCCACGACAAGCGGGACTACGACTTCGCAACGACGTATGACCTGCCTATTCGGCAGGTCATACGTCAATCACTGCCCGGCAGCGGCGAAACCGCTACCGGGGTCGCTGAGGGCGCGACGTCATCGGAGGACGAGCTCCCCTTCATGGGTGATGGCCAGATGGTCAACTCCGGCCGCTTCGACGGCAAGCACAACCGCGAGGCCTACGACGAGATCGTCGCCTGGCTCGAGTCCGAGGGCCGGGGCAAGCCGACCGTCCACTACCGCCTCCGCGACTGGCTCGTCTCACGCCAGCGCTACTGGGGCTGCCCGATCCCCGTCATCTACTGCGAGACCGATGGCATCGTCCCGCTGCCCTCCGACCAGCTGCCCGTCCTGCTGCCCGAGGTGGACGACTACGCGCCGAAGGGCCAGAGCCCGCTGGCCGCCGCCAGCGATTGGGTCGAGACCGAATGCCCGCGCTGCGGCGGCCCAGCCCGTCGCGAGACCGACACGATGGATACCTTCGTCGACTCCTCCTGGTACTTCCTCCGGTACCTGGACGCCCACAACGATCAGGCGGCGTGGGACCGCGCGGCGGTCGACTACTGGATGCCGGTCGACCAGTACATCGGCGGCGTCGAGCACGCGATCCTCCACCTGATGTACGCGCGCTTCTTCACGAAGGCGCTCGCCGACATGGGACACCTGGGTGTCCAGGAGCCCTTCGGCCGCCTCTTCACCCAGGGAATGATCACCCGCGACGGCGCGAAGATGTCCTCGTCCAAGGGCAACGTCGTCAGCGCGGCCGAGACCGTAGAGGGCTACGGCGCCGATACCGCCCGCACCTACGTCTGTTTCATGGGCCCGCCGGCGGGCGGCGGCGACTGGACCGACGAGAGCGTCGAGGGCGTGCACCGCTTCCTGACCCGCCTGTGGCGCCTGAAGGAGGAGGTCGCCGAGCGCACCTCTGCCGGCGAGTCCGAGTCCCCGGTCGCGGGAGCAGCCGGAACGCCGGCGGGCGACCTGCTGCGCAAGGCCCACTGGTCGATCGACAAGGTCACCCGCGACGTCGAGCGCGACTTCGGCTTCAACACCGCCATCGCCGCGGTGATGGAGCTGGTCAACGAGGCATACCGCGTCAAGGACGACCTTTACGGCGACGCCGCGGGGGAGAGCGCGCTGCGTTTCGCGACCGCGACCGCGGCGTCGATCCTGTTCCCCTTCGCGCCGCACCTCTGCTGCGACGTGTACGAGGCGATCACCGGGCGCAGGGTCTGGGAGGACCCCTGGCCGAAGGCCGATCCCGAGCTGCTCGCCAGCGACATCTTCACCCTCGTCGTCCAGGTGAACGGCAAGCGCCGCGCGGGCGTCGAGGCGCCCGCGGATGCCTCCCGCGAGGAGCTCGTCGAGCTCGCTCGTGCCAGCGCGGCCGTGCAGCGGCACATCGACGGCAAGGAGATCGTCAAGGAGGTCGTTGTGCCTGGCAAGCTCGTCAACCTGGTGGTCAGGTAGGCGACAACCTGCAGGTGCCTCCAATCCGCAACACGCCTTCCCGGCGGGTCTGCTAGAAAGGCCACGCATGCTTGTCAGGCGCTTCTCGGAGGCGACCATCACCGAGTTGCACCGGCTCCGTCCTCACATCCTAATGGACGCTGGGGAGCTCGGATCTCGCAACGTCTCCGTATGCTGGCTGGAGGTGCCGGCGGGCGCGTCGGAGGAGCTCCGCTCGCACGAGGAGGCCGAGCAGGTGTACGTCGTCGTCAGCGGTAAGGGCAGCATGTCCGCAACCGGCGACACGCAGCAGCTCGCCGTGGGCGACCTCGTCCTGATCCCGCCCGCGACGGATCACTCCGTTGCCAATGACGGCACGGACCCCCTCGCTCTCGTCTCCGTCCAGTCGCCGCCGGTATCCGCCGACGAGCTCTTCTCCCGCCGTCTCGCGGCCCAGGCGAGCGGGTACGACGACTACGAGGACGAGTAGGCCGGAGGCCGCGGCCTGCGCGGCGCCATCGCGTGGTCCGCAAGCGCGTCATCGTCCACGGCCGCGTCCAGGGCGTCTTCTTCCGCGACACGACCAGGCGGACCGCCGAGTCCCGAGGCGTGTCCGGATGGGTCCGCAACAACCCGGGCGGGAGCGTCGAGGCGGTCTTCGAGGGCGCTGAGGAGTCTGTCGACGCACTGGTGCGCTTCGCCCGCGAGGGCCCGCGCGGCGCGATGGTCGAGCGCGTGGAGGTCCGCGACGAGGAACCCGAGGGCCTGACGGGCTTCCGGATCACGTAGCCCGCCCCGCCCAAGGGTGGTTGTCGGATTTATCCCGAATAGGCGGACAAATCCGACAACCGCGGCTGTGGGTGGCCGCACGCCTGGAACTCGGCGCAGTCTCGTGATGGAGCTCTGACCTGAGCGCGCCATAGAGGACTCCGGGTGCCGCACCATCGCGGGCGTGGGATCGCTCAGCCGCTCACAGCTGCTCGTGTACGGCGCGGTCGCGGTGGTGCTCCTCCTGGTGGGCGCACGGTGGATCCGCTCCGGCGACGCTCAGGGGGAGTCCGCCGGCGGCGTGACGTACGCCGACTCGTCCAACGGAGCCGGCTCGGGCGGTGGGCTTGCCGTCGATGCCGAGGGCGGCACGGACGTCGTCGTGGACGTGGCGGGCGCAGTCGCCGACCCCGGCGTCTACCGCCTGCCGGCCGGCACTCGCGTCAACGACGCGGTCCAGCGCGCGGGCGGCGCGACCGCACACGCGGAGATCGACGCGCTCAACCTCGCCGCCCGGCTCACGGACGGCCAGCAAATAATCATTCCCGCCAGGGCCGAGAGCGCTGTCGGGGTCGCTGCAGGGTCCGGGGTTGCCGGCAGCGCGGGAGCTGATCCCGCAACGCCGATCAACGTCGGGACCGCGAGCGTCGAGGACCTCGACACGATCGAGGGGATCGGCCCGGTGACCGCACAGAAGATCCTCGAGTTCCGGGACCAGCACGGCGGCATCTCGTCGGTCGACCAGCTCGACCAGATCGACGGGATCGGTCCGGCCACGATGGACGCCCTGCGCTCCCGCCTCCAGCCCTGAGGCTCGATCGTGAGGCCGGTCGCCTGGCGCTTCGCGGTCCTGGGGGGCGCAGCATGCGGGCTCGCCGTCTCATCAACCGTGGCGGCGGACACGGATGCAACGGCGCTCCTGGCGGGGGCGCTGATCGCTGGCGGGGTGCTGGCCATCGCACGAAGTGCGACTCATCGCGCCGGGATCGCATGGCTCGCCCTCGTTGCCCTGGCCGCCGGGACCGGCGGCATGGCGGTGGGCGCCATGCGGATCGCGGCCATCGACGGCGGCGCCTTCGACGGGCCGACCGGTCGCGACGCGAACGTGACCGGCTACGTGACGGCGGTTCCTCACCGGGCAAACGGCGACGTCACGGTCCGGGTCAGCACGGCCGCCGGCCGGCTGGCCCTCGAGGGCCACGAGCCGGTGCCGGACCTTCCGATCGGCAGCGAGGTGCACGCGAGCGGAACGCTCGCGCACCCGCCGCCCTGGGAGGTGGACTACCTGGCCCGATTCGGCATCCGCGAGGTGCTCCGCGCCCGGGCCATCGCGCCGACGGGGACGGACCGCGGCGGCCTCGCGGGTTCCGTGGACGGCGTCAGGAGCCGCGCGGCCGCCGCTCTGGAGAGCGGCACTCCCGACGCCGAAGCGGCGCTCCTGCGCGGATTTCTCCTTGGGGAGGACGATCGGATCGACCCGGCGACCGTCGACGACTTCAAGCGCGCCGGCCTCGCGCATCTCCTCGCGGTCTCGGGCGACTGCGTGATGCTGCTCGCGCTGCTCGGGGCCTGGCTCCTCGGGATCGCCGGCACCCCGCTGCGCACGCGATTGGTCGCGCTGCTGGCGCTGATCGCCGTCTACGTGCCCGTGGCGGGTGCCGGCCCCTCGATCCAGCGCGCGGGGATCATGGGCGCCGCCGGAGTGATCGCGGCCCTCGCGGGACGGCCCCGGTGGCGCTGGTACGCGCTCCTCCTCGCCGCCACGCTCACTCTCCTGCTCAACCCGCGATCCGCCGGCGACCCAAGCTGGCAGCTCAGCTTTGCCGCCGTCACCGGCATCCTGGTCTTCGCGGCCCCCATCAGGGACCTGATCCTGGGGTCGTCGGGCGGGCGGAACAGCGGGGACCCACCATCGGCCGCCCGCCGCGCGCTCGCCGAGGGCGCGGGCGTGACGATCGCCGCCACCCTCGCGACCGCGCCGCTGTTCGCACACCACTTCGGCGCCGTCTCGCTCGCGTCGCTGCCCGCGAACCTCCTGGCGCTCCCCGCCATCGCGCCGATGATGTGGCTGGGGATGCTCGCCGCGATCGTCGGGCAGGTTCCCGGCGCCCCTGTCGAGCCGTTCACCGCGCTCGCCGGGCTCCTGGCCGCCTACGTCGCGCAGGTGGCCCACTGGCTCGCGCAGCCCGACTGGGCGCAGGTGGGCATCACGCTGCCCGCATGGCCACAGGTGGGGGCGGCGTACGCGGCTCTTGGCGTGGCGATGTCGACCGCGGGAGCGTGGGCACGCCGCCGGCGCGACTCGGGAATGCCGCAACGCCGTGCCCGCCTGGCGGCCATCGCGGTCGCGACGGTCGCGGCCTGCGCCGCGCTGGCGTTCGGATCGCCGCCCGGAGCCGCTCTGCCGGCGCCGGGGCTTCGGGTCGTCGTCCTGGACGTCGGGCAGGGCGACTCGATCCTGCTCGATCCGGATGACGGCGGGCCGGTGCTGGTGGACGGCGGTCCGGAGGGGGACGACCTTCGCGGTCAGTTGAGCGAGGAGGGCGTCGACGGTCTCGCGGCCGCGATCGCCACCCACGACCAGTCCGATCACGTCGGGGGGCTGGACGAGCTTCTCTACTCTCGGTTTCCGGTCCACCGACTGCTGTACGGCGAGCCGGGGTCCGACTTCCTTCGCGCCGCGCGGGCCGTGGACGTGCCCGCGCTCCGGGTATCCGAGGGCTCGGAGGTGAGCTCGGGAAGCCTGCGCCTGGAGGTGTTGTGGCCACCCGGCGCCGCGCCGGCGGAAGGCGAGTCGGATCCGAACCAGTCCGCGGTGGTGCTGCTCGCTCGATGGCACTCGTTCTCGATGCTCCTCACCGGGGACGCGGAGGCGGAAACGGTTCCCCTGGATCCGGGGCCGGTCGACGTGCTCAAGGTGGCGCATCACGGGTCCGCCGACGCCGGCCTCGGCGCGCTCCTCGACCGAACCGTGCCCCGGCTGGCCGTGATCTCGGTCGGGGCGGGAAATCCCTACGGCCACCCGACCGCAGGGACCCTCACCACGCTGGCCGAACACGGGATCCCGACCCTGCGAACGGACCAGGCCGGGGACGTGGCGATCGACGTCAGCGCTCGCGGCTGGCGCGTCGAGAGTGGATAGGGTCGGCGAATGGAGACCTCGTCCGCGCCGACCGAGAGCGGCGGCAACAGCTGGCGCGCCCTGGCTGTGATCCTCGCCATCGTCCTGCTGGTCGGCAGCTTCATCATCATCGCGGTGATGGTTGACATCGCGGGCACCCCGACCTGCCACGACGTCGAGGCGCACCTCGCGGCCCCGAAGGACAACTCGTGCTTCGACGGAACGTCATTGCAGAAGACGGTTGCCGTCATCCTCGGGTTTGCTGGCGGTGGGGTGGGAGTTATCGCGATGATCTCTGCGATCGCGTTCACGATCACGGGCCGCCGTGGCCGCCTGGTGGCCGTCCTGGCGGTCGCCGCGCTCGCGCTGACGGGCATCAGCATCCTCGTCGGCAGCGTCTGAGTCCCCGCGGCGGCGGTCAGCTAGGCCGCCGCGCTCCTGAAAAGCGACGAAAGGAGTGCGATGACCCGGGTAGCGACCATCGCGACGGCTATCGCCCTCAGCGTCGGGGCAGGGACGGGACTCGCCGCGTGCGGCGGCGGGACGACAACCGTCACCCAGACTCAGGTGCCGGCGCCTGCACCGGCGCCTGCGCCAACCACGACCACGAGCAAGCCGACCACCACCACCAGCACGACGTCGACCAGCACCTCGACGACGTCATCGACGACCACGTCGACGAAGGAGGACAACGGCGGAAGTGGCAATGGGGGCACCGGCAGCGGCTGAGCGGCTTCCGAAGGCCCCGGAAACCACCACTACGCCCGCCATGACCGGCCGGGACGCGGAATACACTCGCGAGCCGTGACCAGCCGTGAAAGCTCCACGGGCGGTGGGGCGATGAAGCCCGCCTACCTCATCACCGGCACCGACGAGGGCAAGATCGACGCCGCGCTCTCCCGCCTTCGCGCGAGAGCGGAGCGCGAGGGTGGCCCGGGCGCGCTGGAGACATTCGGGTCGAGCGATGGGCCGCCCGACCCCGAGGCGCTCATCGGAGCCATTCCCTCGATGTCCCTGATGTCCGCGCGGCGCTACCTCCTCGCCGATGGCGTCGAGCGCTGGACCGTGAAGCAGGCGGCGTCTGTGGTCGAGGCGCTGGGCGACCTGCCGCCCGACCTGACCGTGGCGTTTGTGGCCCGCGAGGCTCCTCCGAAACAGAAGGCCCCGAAGGGGCTGGCCGAGGCCGTGGAGGGCGCCGGCGGCGAGGTCCTCCGCTACGCCGCCCCGAAGGCGCGGGACCTGCCCGGTCGTCTGGTCGCCGAGGCCAAGAGCCGCGGCTTTCGCCTGGACCCGACCGCGGCCCGCATGCTGGTCGAGCGCATGGGGGAGGGGACCATGCGCCTCGTCACCGAGATCGAGCGCCTCTCCGTCTGGGCGGGACCCGGCGGTGAGGTGACGGCCGAGGACCTCGAGTCGATGATCGTCGACACATCGGAGGAGGCCACCTGGGCGCTGTCTGACGCGCTCGTGGCCCGCGACCGGGCCGCCGCGGTGCGCGCCGCCCAGCGCCTCAGCTCGCAGGGAGAGGCGATCACGCCGATCACATACCAGGCGGCGCGCCGCCTACGCGATGCGCAGATGGCGGCCTCCGAGCTCGAGCGGGGCATGCCGCCCAAGGAGGTCGAGGGCAGGCTCCGCATGCATCCCTATGCGGCGCGGATGCTGGTGCGTAGCGTCAAGGGCACGTCGTCGCTCGAACTGCGGGCCGCGACGTGCGCGGTTGCCGACCTGGAGTGGTGGACCCGCGGGGGGTCCGAATATCCGGATGACGTGGCGCTCACACTCGCGGTGCTGCGAGCGGCGGGCGCCGGCGCCGGTGCCAAGGCGTAGGGCCAGCAGGCGGTACGGGTGTAGGGGCGAGTCGCGGCGGCCCTACGCGGCGACGCCGGAGACGAGTCGCGCCGCCCGAGCCTTCTTGCGCGCGCCGTTGTTCTGGTGGAGCGCACCCTTCTGGACCGCCTTGTCGATGCGGGAGACCAGCTCCGCGTGCTCCCGGGCAGTCTCCTCGGCATCGCCCGCCTGCGCCGCACGCTCGAGGCGGCGGAAGTGGGTGCGCACGGCGCTCTGGAGGCGGCGGTTCTCGTCCCGCTCGCGCTCGGTGCGGTGGATGCGCTTGACCTGTGACGCGATGTTGGCCATGGGGCGAGCGGCCACTATAGCTGGGCGCCGCTCGAAAACCAGGATCTTGGTCGGCGCCTGATGCCTTCCCAGGGCGACAACCCCCGCGACGACGAGCAGCGGGTTCGCGAGCACATCTACGGCTCGCGGAAGATCACCCAGCGCACGCTCGACGCCGCTCCGGTCGACATCATGGCCACCGAGGAGCCGGGCGTCGAGGCCGCTGTGGTCGCGGCCGAGTCGGCCGAGGCGCGCAAGGGCCGCCTGGCGCGCTCGACCGCGCTGTTCTCGGTCGCGACAAGCCTGTCGCGGATCGCGGGGCTGGTCCGGGAGATCTTCGCGGCCGCCTACTTCGGCGTCAGCGGCGCGATGTCCGCGTTCACGATCGCCTTCCAGGTCCCCAACCTCGTGCGCAGCCTATTCGCTGACGCGGCGATTCAGGCCGCGTTCGTGCCGGTGTTCACCGATCACCTCCAGCGGGGAGAGAAGCGCGAGGCATTCCGCCTCGCGTCGACGCTGATCTTCCTGGTCACGCTGGTCCTCACCGCGATCACCGCGCTGTTCATCCTGATCGCGCCGTACCTGATGCCGGTGTTCGTGGGCTCCGACGTGCCGCAGGGCCTCACGGTCACCCTCGCCCAGATCCTGTTTCCGATCCTGATCATGCTGGGGACGACCGGGATGGTCGTCGGGATCCTGAACAGCTACGACCGTTTCGGCGCGTTCGCGATCTCGCCGTTCTTCTGGAACGTGGCGATCATCATCGTCCTGATCGCGATGGCGCCGCTGTTCCACGGCGACCACAAGATCTACGCCTACGCGATCGGGGTGCTGGTCGGCACCCTGATCCAGCTGGCGATCCCCACCTGGGACCTTCGTCACACGCCCTTCAAGCTCATGTGGACGTTCGCCTGGAGCCTCGATGTGAAGCGCGTGCTGCTCCTGATGCTGCCGGTCACGCTGAGCCTGGGGCTCATCAACTTCAACCTGCTGATCAACAGCATCTTCGGCTCGCTCATCAGCGAGAACGCCCCGGCGGCCATCGACAAGGCCTTTCGCATCTACATGCTCCCCCAGGGCATCTTCTCCGTGGCGGTGACGACCGTCATCTTCCCGACGCTCGCGCGACTCGCTTCCCGGCGCGAGTACGACGACCTCCGCGCCACCATGGCAAACGGAATGCGCCAGATCGTGCTGCTGCTGGTCCCCGCGGCGGCCGCGATCCTCGTCCTGTCGACCCCGATGATCCGGCTCGTTTACCAGCACGGCGACTTCGGGGCCCATGCCACCACCCTGGTCTCGACGGCTCTCTTCTGGTTCGCGTTCTCGCTCCCGTTCAACGGGCTGTTCCTCCTACTGACTCGAACGTTCTTCAGTCTCCAGCGCCCGTGGGTGCCGACCGCGATCTCCGGCGTCAACCTGGCGATCACGGCGATCGCCGCCGCGCTGCTGTATTCGCCCTACGGGATCGGCGGGATCGTTGCGGCCACCGTGATCGCGACCGCGGTGAGCGTGTTCGCGCAGGTCGTCGTCCTGCGACGCCAGTTGGGCAGGCTGGAGCTTGGGCGGTTCGTCTGGACGACGATTCGCGTGAGCCTGGCCGCCGCGGCCCTGGCAGGGGTGAGCTACGGCGTCTGGTACGTGCTCGACTCCGAGCTCGGGCGCGGGCTCATTGCGCAGGTCATCTCGCTCGGGGCCGCGCTCGGGGCCGGCGGGCTGGTCTACGCGGCGGCGATCACGCTGTTCCGCATCCCGGAGGCGCACCAGATCTGGCGCCTCCTGCGCCGGAGAGCAGAGTGATGGGCGAGACCGGGAACGTCGAGCTGGTCAGCCGAGTCGTCGAGAGCTTCAACAAGGGGGATCTCGAGTACCCGTTCTCCGTGTATGAGCCGGACATCGTCTGGGAGAACTTCAGCCCGCCGCCGGCGGGTATGGACGAGGTCTACGAGGGCCACGAGGGAGTTCGCCGCTTCTGGCGGCAGTGGCTCTCCTCGTGGGACTGGGTGGAATTCGAGCAGGAGCGCTACTTCGATGCGGGTGACCGGGTCGTCGTGTTCCAGCGCACGCACGCTCGCGGCCGCACGAGCGGAGTCGAGACCGACTTCGGCGACTACGCGCAGGTGTGGACGCTTCGTGACGGCAGGGTCGTCGGCGTGAAGTTCTACCTCGACCGCGACGAGGCCCTCGCCGCGGCGGGCGTCGAATAGCCGAGCCAGGCGTGCCCCAAGACCCGCTCGGCATACTCATCGCTGTCCCATGGACAAGATCCGGAACTTCTCGATCATCGCCCACATCGACCACGGCAAGTCGACCCTGGCCGATCGCTTCCTCGAGCTGACGGGCGCCGTCGACCGCGGGCATCGCCCGCAGGTCCTCGATTCGATGGACCTCGAGCGCGAGCGGGGGATCACGATCAAGGCGCAGGCGGTGCGGGTCTCCTATGCGGCGCGCGACGGCGACACCTACCACCTCCACCTCATCGACACCCCGGGCCACGTGGACTTCTCGTACGAGGTCTCGCGCAGCCTCGCCGCATGTGAGGGGGCGCTGCTCGTCGTCGATGCCTCGCAGGGCGTCGAGGCGCAGACGGTCGCCAACACCTACGCCGCCGTCGAGGCGGGGCTCGAGCTGATCCCGGTCCTGAACAAGGTGGACCTGCCGAGCGCCGAGCCGGAGCGCGTCGCCGCCGAGGTGACCGACCTGATCGGCGGGAACCCCGACGAGGTCCTGCGGATCTCCGCCAAGACCGGGGAGGGCGTTGAGGAGGTGCTGGAGGCGATCGTGGAGCGCATACCGCCGCCCGAGGGGAACCCCGTCGCACCCCCGCGAGCGCTGATCTTCGACTCCGAATACGACCCGTACCGCGGCGTGGTCGCCTACGTCCGGCTCGTGGACGGCGAATTCCGCAAGCGGGACCGCATCGTGACCATGCAGGCTGGCACCGAGGCCGACATCGACGAGATCGGGTTCTTCACCCCCGGCCCCCGCCCGGCAGAGGGGATGAGCGCCGGGGAGGTCGGTTACGTGATCACGGGCTTCAAGGACGTGGCCCTCCTGCGGGTCGGCGACACGCTCACCTCCAAGGAGAACCCCGCCGAGCGCCCCCTGCCCGGCTACCGGGAGGTGAAGCCCGTCGTCTTCTGTGGCCTCTTCCCGATCGACACCGACCGCTACGAGGACCTTCGCGACGCGCTCGACCGGCTGGCGCTCAACGACGCCGCGCTGAGCTTCGAGCCGGAGACCTCGCAGGCGCTCGGGTTCGGCTTCCGGTGCGGCTTCCTCGGCCTGCTCCACATGGACATCGTCCGCGAGCGCCTCGAGCGCGAGTACGACCTCGAGCTCCTGGCGACGACTCCAAACGTGCGCTATGAGGTCGAGCTGCACGGGGGCGAGCGAGTCGAGGTCCACAGCCCGGCGGAGATGCCCGACCCGGCGGGCATCGAGCGGATCCTCGAGCCCTACATCCGGGCGACGATCATCACGCCGGCCAACTACGTGGGCCCGGTGATGGAGCTCTGCCAGGGGCGGCGCGGTACCCACATCGACATGCACTACCTGTCGCCCGAGCGCGTCCAGCTCCGCTACGACCTGCCGCTGGCGGAGATCGTCCTCGACTTCTACGACCAGCTGAAGTCGAAGACCGCCGGCTACGCCTCGCTCGACTATGAGCAGATCGGCAACCGCGAGTCCGACCTCGTGAAGCTGGACGTCCTGCTCGCCGGCGACCGGGTGGACGCGCTCAGCGTCATCGTCCACTCGGACGACGCGTATCGGGCCGGCCGGGCGTTGGTGGAGCGGCTTCAGAAGACGATCCCGCGCCAACTCTTCGACGTCCCGGTGCAGGCGGCGACGGGCTCGCGGGTGCTGGCCCGCGAAACCGTGAAGGCATTGCGCAAGGACGTCACGGCGAAACTCTACGGCGGCGACGTCACGCGGAAGCGAAAGCTCCTCGAGAAGCAGAAGGTGGGCAAGAAGCGGATGAAGCAGGTCGGGCGCGTCGAGGTGCCCCAGGAGGCGTTCCTCTCGGTGCTGGAGCTCGATGGAAGCAAGTAGCGACATCCGGCAGCGCAACATCGACCTGACGAGGCGCGGCTTCGACGCCTACAACTCGGGCGACTACGAGTCGGTGATCGCGCTGCTCCATCCGGACGTCGAGCTGGGGGCGGACCACGAGCTGCTCAACAGCGGGACCTTCACGGGCCATGAGGGCTTCATGCAGTGGAGCGCCGAATGGCTCGAGGCATGGGAGGAGTTCAGGGTCGACGCGAACGTGGTCAAGACAATCGGAGACCACTTCGTCCTCGTAGACTCCCACCAGGTGGCGCGTGGCGCGGGGAGCGGCATCGACGTCGAGATGGACGTCTTCTGGGCGTTCGAGACCGAGGGCGGCAAGCTGCGCCGCATGCACCTCTACGCGAGTCGTGCGCGAGCACTCGAGGCGATAGAGAGCTGGAGCGAGGCGCGCGAGGCCCGCGGGCCTGCATAGACTGCCCGCCGCAATGCCGGTCAACAAGGACGCAGTCGGAAAGCAATGGCAGCCCGTGGCCTACGAGGTCGGCCTCGAGAAGATCCGCGAGTACGCGCGGGCCGTGGGCGAGGAGAACCCGGTTCACCTCGACCGCGAGGCGGCGCTGGCAGCCGGGTTTCGCGACGTGGTCGCGCCGCCGATGTTCTGCGTCGTCTACAGCGCTCCGGCGATGGGTCCGGCCGTGCTCGACCCGGAGGTCGGCATGAACCTCATGGCGATGGTCCACGGAAGCCAGGAGTTTGTCTGGGGCGAACCGGTCTGCGCCGGCGACGTGATCACCACGCAGGCGCGGCTGGCCGACGTCAACGAGAAGGACGGGCGCGGTTTCTACGTGTTCACGTCGGAGTCGACGAACGCCGACGGCAAGCTGACGGTGCGCGGTACCTGGACCAACATCGTGAGAGGGGTTTGAGATGGCTGAGCTCGGCGACCTGAAACAGGGCGACTCCCTACCTGAGCTGCGCGTCACGCCCGACAAGTACCTGCCCCATCGCTACGCGGGCGCCTCGGGCGACTTCAACCCGATCCACATCGACCCGGAGTTCGCCAAGGCGGTCGGCCTGCCGAGCAACATCCTCCACGGCCTCTACTCGATGGCCGAGGTGGCGCGTGCCCACACGGACGCCGCCGGCGACCCGCGGGCACTGCGCCGGCTATCGGTCCAGTTCCGCGGCATGGGGATGCCCGAGCAGGAGATCGTCGTCAGCACGACCGTCAAGGAGGCGGACGACGGCCACCTGACCACGGAGACCGAGGCCGCCCAGGGCGACAACCGCATCATCCGCAACGCGGAAGCCGAGCTCGAGCTGCAGTAGCGCCCCAGGAGTGCCGACCAGTGCGCTCCTAGACACATCACTGCGGCGGCTTCGCCGCCTGACGACACATGCTGCTGCGGCGACAAAGTCGCCGCCTAGACTTTCCCACATGCTTTCGGAGCGCCAGCAGCGCATTCTCAGTCTGGTCGTCGACGCGTACCTCGAGTCGGGACGCCCCGTGGGATCGAAGACGATCGCGGAGCGATTGGACGTCGAGTGGGGTCCGTCGACCGTCCGGGCCGAGCTCGCCGAGCTCGAGCGCAGCGGTTATCTCGATCACCCGCACACCTCCGCCGGGCGAATCCCGACCGACGCCGCCTACCGCTTCTACGCCGACTCGCTGCTCGCATCCGGCCCGCGGGTCCTCACGGCGGTGGGGCCTCGCCTCGACCTCGGACAGATGCGCCGCGAGGTCGACGAGGCGATGCGGGAGACGACGGCTGAGCTGTCGCGTATGACCGACCTGCTCGCGCTTGCGACCGCCCCGCCGCCCGCGACCGCGCGCATCCACCGCGTTGAGGTGCTGCTCCTGCAGCCGCGGGTGGTGATGGTGGTCGTGATTGCGTCCAACGGTGCCGTCACGAAGCGGGTGTTCACCTTCGAGACGGCGCTCGATCCGGGGCTGGTCGAGTGGGTGTCCAGCTATCTGAACGAGCGCCTCGCCGGGCTCGGACTCGGGGCGAGGATGATCGGCGACCGGCTCGCCGACCCCGAGCTGAGCGAGGCGGAGGCGGGCTTCGTGGCGCAGCTCGACGACGCCTTCACCGGGATCGAGGAGCGCGCGGAGGCCGACCTCTACGTCGAGGGGGCGGCGCGGCTCCTCTCCGAGGACCACGCCGCTGACATCCCCCACGCGGACTCGCTGATGCGGACGCTCGAGCGCCGTGCCAACCTGCTTCAGGTCCTGCGATCGGCGCTCGAAGAGCGCTCGGTGTTCGTGTGGATCGGCGACGAGAACCCCGATCCGGACCTGCGCTCCGTGAGCGTCGTCGGCGCCAACTACGGCCTCGGCTATCGCAACCTCGGCACCGTGGGCGTGGTCGGGCCCCTGCGCATGGACTACGCAACCGCGATCGACTCGGTTCGGGGCGCCGCCGGACGCCTCTCCAAGTTCTTCGAGACGGTCTACGAGGGCTAGTCAAGCTTGCCCGCGGTGAAGAGGGACTACTACGAGGTCCTCGGCGTCGAGCGCGGCGCCGCCGACACCGAGATCAAGAAGGCCTTTCGGCGGCTCGCGCGCGAGCTCCATCCGGACGTCAACCGGCACGACCCGGAGGCCGAGGAGAAGTTCAAGGAGGCGGCGGAGGCGTACGAGGTGCTGTCCGACCCCGAGCGCCGTCGCACCTACGACACGTTCGGGCACGATGGCCTCCGCTCCGGCGGCTGGGAGCCGCGAGCCGAGGGCTTCGGGAGCTTCGAGGACGTGCTGTCCTCCTTCTTCGGCCGCGGCGACCCGATGTTCGGCGACCTCTTCGGGTTCGGCCGCGGCGGCCCGTCCGGCGGCGCCGACCTAGCCGCCCAGGTCGAGGTCACCCTGGAGGAGGTGCTGACCGGCGCCAGCCGCGACCTCGCGTTCGAGGCGGTCTCTGTGTGTGAGCACTGCCACGGCAACGGCGCGGAGCCGGGAACCCCGATCCATACCTGTGAGACCTGCGGCGGCGCCGGCGAGATTCGCGAGGTGAGCCGGACCGTGTTCGGGCAGCTGGTCCGCAGCGGCGCGTGTCCCACATGCGGCGGTCAGGGCAAGACCCCGGAGACCCCGTGCAAGGAGTGCCGGGGCGAAGGCAGAGTCATGCGCAAGCGGACCTGGCAGCTCGACGTCCCGCCCGGGATCGAATCCGGCCAGCGGATCCGCGTCGAGGGCGCGGGCCACGCCGGTGGGCCGGGTGCTCCGTCGGGTGACCTCTACGTGCAGGTCGTGGTAGCTGACGACGATCGGTTCGACCGCCAGGGACAGGATCTCGTCTCGGTTGCGGAGGTACCGGCTACGCGGGCGATGCTCGGTGGAACGGTCAAGGTCGCGACGCTCGACGGTGAGCAGGACGTGGAGGTGCCTGCCGGATCGCAACCAGGTGAGCAGGTGACCCTCCGCGGCCTCGGGCTCCCGGGGCTGCGCGGCAAGCGCAGGGGAGACCAGCGCGTGGTGCTGGACATCTTCGTTCCGGGGAAGCTCGACTCCGAGCAGCGGGAGCTCGCGAACCGGCTCGACGAGGCGCTCGGCCCCGACGGTGGCCGGCGTGACGGCCGCTCACGGTTCTTCCGCCGCGTACGCCGGCATTGATCCGCCTGGCGGTTCGCTGCCGCCCGGAGCTCGCTGCGCGAGTGCTGGGGGACCTCGTCGAGCTTGCGCCCGGCGGAGTCGAGGAGGAGGCGGGCGACGGGTGGGTCGAGTACGCGATCTACGGAGCGCCGGGAGAGCTTCCCGCGCTCCCCGACCTCGAGGCGGCGGTGGCGGACGGCCTCGTCGAGGTCACGTCGAAGGAGATCCCGGACGACTGGGCCGACCGCTGGCAGGACTTCCACAAGCCGGTGCTCGTCGGCGACCGCATCCTGGTTCGGCCATCGTGGGCGGAGCCGCAGGACGGGACGATTGATCTGGTGGTGGACCCAGGACAGGCCTTCGGGACGGGGGCCCACCCGACGACGCGGATGTGCCTCGAGCTGCTGATCGAGGTCTCCGAGCGCGGGGAGGCGAGTGGAGCGCTCGCCGACTGGGGGACCGGATCCGGGGTGCTCGCCCTCGCGGCCGCCAAGCTCGGGTTCGCGCCGGTTCTCGCCTGTGATCTGGAGCGCCCGGCTCTCGAGGCCGCGGCCGTGAGCGCCCGCGCGAACGGCGTGGAGCTGGAGCTCGTCCGAGCCGATCTACGGCGGGAGCCGCCACCCGCGGCGCCCACAGTCACCGCGAACCTCACCGCCCCGATCCTGCGCGACGTGGCGGCCCGCATCGAGGATGTGCCGGAGCGGCTGATTTGCTCCGGGCTGCTCGCCTCGGAGCTGGATGAGGTCCTTGAGGCTTTCGGTGACCGCGGCCTACGCGATCGCGAGCGGAGGACCTCGGGCGATTGGGCGGCGCTCCTGCTGCTCGCCTGATCGCTGACCGGATCGTTATCTTCCCGCCCGTGCTCGCAACGGTCACGGCCTACAACGTGGGCCTGTTTATCCACGTGCTCGCGGTCGTCCTGGCCTTCGGGCCCACCTTCGGTTACGGGTTCTTCATCGGCTTCGCCGATAACAAGGCCCCGGCAGCCGTCCCGGCCGTATACCGGGCGGTGAACCTCACCAACCAGTACCTGGTCACCCCCGCGATGGTCGTGGTCCTCGCCGCGGGCATCTATCTCCTGAGCAAGGGAGACATCAGTGCAAGCGAGTCGTGGGTGCAGGTTGGTTTCGTCGCGATCGCGGTCCTGTTCGGGCTGATCGGCGCATACTTCGTCCCACGGACCCGGAAGGCGATCGACCTGGCCGAGCGAGACCTCGCCGATGGCGGCGAGCTCAGCCCCGAGTACCGGAAGCTCTCCGCTCAGATGGCCCGGGTCGGCCAGCTCGCCGGACTGATCGTCGCCGTGACGATCTTCTTCATGGTCGTCAAGCCCTGACGCTGGAATGAAGACCACAAGGCACCGATGAGCGACGAGCGCTCAGGCCTGCCGATCGCCGTGTTCGACTCGGGGATCGGCGGCCTGACGGTCCTCCACGAGCTGCTCGTCTCCCTGCCCGAGGAGGACTATCTCTATCTCGGCGATACAGCGGGGTTCCCCTACGGGAACAAGACCGGGGATTGGCTGCGGCCGCGGATCGAGCAGCTCGTCCGGTTCCTGCTCGAGCGCGGGGTGAAGTTGCTGGTGGTCGCCTGCAACTCGGCGACGGCCGCGGGCGGGGACGTCGTCCGGGAGGTGGCGGCTGACCAGGGGGTCGAGGTGCTGACGGTCGTCGAGCCCGAGGCCGAGATCGCGGCGGCGATCAGTGATTCGAACCGGATCGGGGTGCTCGCGACCCCGACCACGGTGGCGAGCGGCGCCTACCGGCATGCGCTGGAGCGGACGATGGGGCACCCCGAGCTCGATGTGGTCGAGGTCGCCGCGCCGCGCCTCGCCCCGATCATCCAGAACGGATTTCCGTTCGACGAGGAGGTGATCGAGACCGTCCGTTCCTACTGCGAGCCGTTCCGTGAGGCCGAGATCGACACCCTCATCCTCGGGTGCACCCACTATCCGCTGGTGGCTCCGATGCTCCAGCGGATCCTCGGCCGCGACGTCCGCCTCGTCACCGCCGGTCACGCCCTTGCGGCCGCGGCGCAGCGCACGCTGGAGGCCGCCGGCCTCGACACCGACCACAAGGGGGAGGGCACCTACAGCTTCCTTTGCACGGGCGACGTGCCGTCGTTCCGCGAGCACGGCTCGAGGTTCCTGCAGATGCCCATGGGGGAAGTCGAGCACGTGGATTTCGAGGCGCCGCCCACGGCTACTCTGTAGCCCATGAACAACACCAGCAAGTCTCGGAGCTAGAGCTCCTCGCGGAACACGATGTCGGTTCTCGAACAAGTTCAGGCGGATACCCGCGACGCGATGAAGGCCGGCGAGCGTGAGCGCGTCGGTGCGCTGCGCATGATCTCCAACGCGCTCCAGCAGGACGCCAAGGAGGGCAAGGGCGACGAGGTCGCGGTGCTGCGGCGGGAGCGCAAGCGCCGGCTCGAGGCCGCCACCGCTTTCCGGGAGGGCGGCGGGGACGAGCGAGCGGCCGCCGAGGAGGCGGAGGCCGAGCTGATCGAGGCCTATCTGCCGGCGGAGATCAGCGACGACGAGCTCGCGAAGATCGTGGACGCGACCGTCTCGGAAACCGGGGTCTCCGACCCCAAGGAGATGGGCAAGGTCATGGGAATCGTTATGCCGAAGGTCGATGGGCGCGCCGACGGGAACCGCGTGAGCGCCGCCGTCCGCGAGCGGCTGAGCTAAGTGCTCTCCGGCGGGAAGCACTGAGGAGTTCACCGGGGCCTTTGGCACGCAGGCAGCTCACCCTCGACAACACGGTCGCCGCGGAGCTGGCGGGCTCAGAGGACTCCGTGCTCAGGGAGCTCGAGGACCGGGTCCGCTGCGACGTCCGCCTCCGCGGCAACGTCCTCACGCTCGACGGTTCCGAGGGCGACGTTCGCAAGGCGGCGGAGGTCGTCGACGAGCTCGTGGGCCTGATCGAGCGCGGCCACGAGGTTGCGCCGACCACGCTAGGGACCGTTTCGGGCGCGATCGACGCGCAGAAGCCGACCGCCGAGATCCTCGAGGACGTGATCTGGCGCCACCGGGCGACCAAGGTCGCGCCGAAGACGGTCAACCAGAAGCGCTACGTCGACTCGATTCGCGGCCACACCGTGACCTTCGGGATCGGCCCGGCCGGCACCGGCAAGACGTTCCTCGCGGTCGCGATGGCTGTGGCGGCGCTCGACGCCCGCGAGGTCAACCGGATCATCCTCACGCGCCCCGCGGTGGAGGCGGGGGAGCGGCTCGGCTTCCTCCCGGGAGACATCCAGGCGAAGGTCGACCCGTATCTGCGACCGCTCTTCGACGCTCTGTACGACATGCTCGACCCCGAGCGCGTGAGCGCGTACCTGGAGAACGGGATCATCGAAGTCGCGCCGCTGGCATTCATGCGCGGCCGGTCGCTGAACGACTCCTTCGTGATCCTCGACGAGGCGCAGAACACGAGCCCCGAGCAGATGAAGATGTTCCTGACGCGGCTGGGCTTTGGGTCGAAGATGGTGGTCACCGGAGACGTGACCCAGATCGACCTGCCGCGAGACCAGCGCTCCGGGCTGGTCGTGATCGGCGAGATCCTCGCCCAGGTCACCGACATCTCGTTCGTTCGCTTCGGCAACGAGGATGTTGTCCGCCACCAGCTCGTTCAGCGCATCGTCGCCGCCTATGGCGAGTACGAGCGAGAGAACAGCTCGCGCGATTGAGCGCGGAGCGACTCGACCTCGCGGACGTACCTGACGAGCTCCGTCCCGCCGCGGAGGCGGCCCTTCGCGCCGCGCAAGTCGATGCCGGCCACATGTCGGTCGAGCTCGTCGGCGAGCGCAGGATCCGTGAGCTGAACCGCGAGCACCGCGGCCTCGACGAGCCGACGGACGTCCTCTCGTTCCCGATCGACGAGGACGGGTCGGTGCCCGGCCCGCGCGAGCTCGGTGACGTTGTGATCTGCCCGGAACAGACGTCCGACCTGGCCGAAGCGACCGTCCACGGCGTCCTGCATCTCTGTGGCTACGACCACGAGACGGACGGCGGTGAGATGCTCGAGCTGCAGGACGCAGTCATGACCGAGCTGGGCGACAGTTGACACGCGCAGGATTCGTCGGCCTCGCCGGCCGGCCCAACGTGGGGAAGTCGACGCTCGTGAACTCGATCGTGGGCTCGAAGATCGCGATCGTGTCGGACCGCCCGCAGACCACCAGGCGGGCGGTCCGGGGAATCGCGACCGATCCGGGCCGCGAGTGGCAGATCGTCCTCGTGGACCTGCCCGGTGTGCAGCGGCCGCGCGACTCGCTCACCGTCCGCATGCAGCGCCGGGTCGAGCAGGAGCTGCGCGATGCTGACGCGGCGCTGCTGGTGGTGAACGGGCAGCAGGGCGTTGGCCCCGGCGACCGCTTCATCGCCAAGGCGCTGCTCGGGGCCGCCGACGATCTCCACGTCGTCTGCGCCGTGAACAAGTGCGACCTCCTCGGCCCCGGCGAGACCACGGTGGCGCTGGCCGCGGCGGCCGAGCTCGACTGTGTCGATGACGTCTTCCCCGTGAGCGCCCGGACCGGTGCCGGCCTGGACTCCCTGGTCGATCACCTCTCGTCGCTCCTCCCCGAGAGCCCGCTTCTCTACCCACCGGAGGATCACTCGGATCTCCCCAGCGAGGTCCATCTCGCGGAGCTGATCCGCGAGCAGGTCCTCCGGCGCACCCGCGACGAGGTCCCGCATGCGGTGGAGGTGGTCGTCGAAGGCATCGAGCCGCGCGAGGACGGCATGGTGGAGGTCCACGCGCAGGTCTGGGTGGAGACCGACTCCCAGAAGGGGATCCTGGTCGGCAAGGGCGGCCGCATGATCCGCGAGGTGGGGACCGCCGCCCGCAAGGAGCTCGAGCGCGACCTGGGCTCGCGCGTGTTCCTCGACCTCCAGGTCAAGGTCCGCGGCCGGTGGCGCCGCGACGAGGGCCTGCTCGACCGCATCGGGATCGAGTAGGCCAATCGCCCCAACCGTAAACTCCTGCAAATGAGCGCGGAGCCCCTGGAAGCGGTGCGGTTCGACGAGCGTGGGCTCGTGCCCTGCGTGATGCAGGACTGGGAGACCGGTGAGGTTCTGACGCTCGCGTACATGAACGACGAGGCGCTCCGGCGCACGCTCGAGACCGGCGAGATGCACTTCTACAGCCGCTCGCGGGATGAGCTTTGGCACAAGGGGGAGACCTCCGGGAACGTCCAGCGGGTCCGGCAGATCCGCTACGACTGCGACGGCGACGCGCTGGTCGCGCTGGTCGAGGCCGCCGGCCCGGCGTGCCACACCGGTCAGCGCTCGTGCTTCTACCGCGACCTGAACGGGACCGCCGACCGCGCGGAGGACGCCCTGCCTGCCGACGGCGAGCCGGTTCCCGCTGCCCACGAGGCGACGGGGGCGCTCGAGCGCACGCTCGCAGACCGGCGCGACCGGCGCCCGGCGGGCTCGTACACGGTTGAGCTACTCGAGGACCCGCCGCGCATCGGCGACAAGGTCCGCGAGGAAGCGGACGAGGTTGCCAGGGCCGCGGCCTCGGAGTCCGACGAGCGCGTGGCCGAGGAGGCGGCAGACGTGCTCTACCACCTTCAGGTGCTGCTGCTGTCGCGCGGCGTCCCGATCGGCGACGTGCTGGAGACGCTCAATGGCCGTCGCGGCTGAGCGCGCGCCCGAGGTGCGCCCGAGCCTGGCCGAGGCCAGGGAGCTCGCTCGGAGCGGGAACGCGATCCCGGTACGCATGACCTTCGTGGACGACTGCGAGACGCCCGTATCCGCCTTCCTCAAGCTGCGCAATGGCGGGCCCTGCTTCCTGCTCGAATCGGCCGAGCAGGGACGGCTGGGTCGCTACTCGTTCCTTGGCTTCAGGCCGCGCGCGATGCTGCGCTACGCGGACGGGGAGCTGAGCGAGTGGCGCGGCGACCTCGCGCCCGACTCGAAGCCGGTTTCGGTGCGAGAGGTGGGCGACCCGTACGGCGCGGTCAGCGACTACCTGGCGGCGTTCCGGCTGCCGCCGGTTCACGACCTGCCGCCGTTCGCCGGTGGCGCGGTCGGGTTCTTCGGCTACGACCTGGTCCGGACCGTCGAGCCGCTGGCCGAGCCCAACCCGGACCCCATCGGTCTGCCGGACATGGCCCTGATGGTGAGCGACGTGCTCGTGGCGTTCGACCACATGCGCCACGAGCTCACGCTCATGGCCTATGCGATCGCCGATGACGAGTCGGACCTCGAGGCCGCCTACGCGTCCGCCGTGGAGACTCTGACCGAGCTGCGCGAGAGGCTGCGCGGCCCCGTTCCAAGGCCCGCGGTGACTGGCAATGGCGAGACGGCGCGGTTCGAGTCGAACATGACGCGGGAGGAGTTCGAGGCGAACGTCCGGCGGATCATCGAGTACATCCACGCCGGGGATGCGTTCCAGGTGGTTCCCTCGCAGCGCTTCTCGGCGCCCACTCCCGTTGAGGCCTTCTCGATCTATCGCGGCCTGCGCACGGTCAACCCGTCGCCGTACATGTATTTCCTCGACTTCGGCGACTTTCAGATCGCCGGCGCCTCGCCGGAGCCCCTGGTGAAGGTGATGGGGAGGCGCGTCGAGACGAGGCCGATCGCCGGCACCTACCCGCGCGGGGAGAGCGAGGAGGAGGACCGCCGGCGGGCGGAGGACCTGCTCCGCGATCCAAAGGAGCGGGCCGAGCACGTGATGCTCGTCGACCTCGGGCGAAACGACCTGGGGCGGGTTTCCGAGTTCGGCTCGGTCGTGGTCGACGAGTTCATGATCGTCGAGGCCTACTCGCATGTGCACCACATCGTCAGCCAGGTCTCCGGCACCCTGCGCCCCGATGTCACGGCGATGGACGCGCTGCGCGCGGTCCTGCCGGCCGGCACGCTCTCCGGCGCGCCGAAGGTCCGCGCCATGCAGATCATCGACGAGGTCGAGCCGCACAAACGGGGCTCCTACGGCGGGGCGATCGGCTACCTCGGCTTCACCGGCGACCTCGACACCGCGATCCACATCCGGACCGTCGTCGTGAAGGACGGCATGGTCCACGTCCAGGCGGGTGGCGGCACCGTCGCCGACGCCAAGCCCGACTACGAGTACGAGGAATCCGTCAACAAAGCGAAAGCCGTGTTCGCGGCGGTCGAGCTCGCGGCAAAGCAACCAGACTGGCCGTGAAAGCGACATGCGCGTCCTCGTGATCGACAACTACGACTCGTTCACCTACAACCTCGTCCAGTACCTGGGTGAGCTCGGCGCCGAGCCCGAGGTGGTTCGAAATGACCGGGCGGAGGTGAAAGACCTGCTCGAGCGCAGGCCCGACCGGTTGGTCATCTCCCCGGGCCCGTGCACTCCAGCCGACGCCGGGATCTCCATCGAGGCCGCGCGCGCGTTCCCCGAGGCGGGCGTCCCGACGCTCGGGGTCTGCCTGGGGCACCAGTCGATGGTCGAGGCCTTCGGCGGCCGCACGATTCGCGGCGAGCCGATCCACGGGAAGGACGCCGAGGTCGAGCACGACGGGAGGGGCGTCCTGAGCGGGCTCGACAGCCCGCTTCGCGCGGGGCGCTATCACTCGCTCGTGGCCGATCCCGACCTTCCCGACGAGCTGGAGCTCAGCGCCTCGTACGAGGGCGTCGTGATGGGTGTGAGGCACCGCGAGCTGCCGGCCGAGGGCGTCCAGTTCCATCCCGAGTCGGTGCTCACGCCCCACGGCAAGGACATACTCCGGAACTTCCTCGGCTGATGCCAAACGAGATCCTCACCCGCGCCATCGACGAGGTGTGCACTGGCACGCACCTGACCGCCGACCACGCCTCGGCAGTCCTCGACGAGATCATGGAGGGCCGCACCTCCGACGTGGAGACCGGCGCCTTCCTTGTGGCCCTTCGGGCGAAGGGGGAGACCGTCGCGGAGCTCGTGGGCCTGGCGAGAACCATGCGCCGGCTCGCCGCCCACGTCGACGTCGCGCGCGACGACCTCGTGGACACCGCCGGAACCGGCGGCGGCCCCTCGACCTTCAACATCTCGACGACCGCCGCGCTCGTCGCGGCCGGGGCGGGATGCGCGGTCGCCAAGCACGGCAACCGCTCCAGCACGAGCCGCTCGGGCTCAGCGGACCTGCTCGAGGCGCTCGACGTGCGAATCGACCTGGATCCGCCAGCCGTCGCCCGCTGCATCGACGAGGTGGGGTTCGGCTTCATGTTCGCGCCCCGCCACCACGCCGCCATGAAGCACGTGATGCCGGTCCGCAAGGAGCTGGCGGTGCGCACGATCTTCAACTTCCTGGGCCCGCTGACGAACCCCGCCGGAGCGAGCCGCCAGCTCCTCGGCGTATCGGACCGCCGCTACCAGGAGACGATCGCCGAGGCGCTCGTCGGTCTGGGTTGCGAGCGGGCGATGGTCGTGCGCGCGGAGGACGGGGTGGACGAGATCGGACTCGAGGGACCCACACGCGTGATCGAGGTCAGGGACGGCGGGACCGAGGAGTGGTTCATCGAGCCGGAGCGCTTGGGTGCCTCCATCGCCGAGGTCGATGAGATCCGGGGCGGGACGCCCGACGAGAACGCCGCTACGGTCAGGCGCGTGCTCGACGGGGACGACGGGCCCGCCCGGGACGTCGTCGTGCTGAATGCCGCGGCGGCGATCGTCGTGGGCGGCGGGGCGGTGGACCTCGAGGCCGGGGTGGACCGCGCTCGCGATGCAATCGACTCGGGGGCCGCGAACGGTGTGCTTTCCCGCCTCATCGAGCTCAGCGGCGAGATGGCCGCATATTGAGCAGACTGGCTAGCCTGTTGCCGGGATGAGTTCGCTCGACGAGCTGGTCGCCGGGGCGCGAGAGGACGCCCGTCGCCGACAAGAGGAGGTACCGCTCGACACGCTTCGGGCGCGCCTTGTCGACCGCGACGGGGCGCGGCCATTCAACGAGGCGCTCGTGCGCCCAGGGCTTTCGCTGATCGCCGAGTTCAAGCGACGCTCGCCGAGCGCCGGCGAGCTGCGTCCGGGCGCCGGTGTCGCGGAGACCGTGCGCGCATACGAGCGCGGCGGCTCGGCAGCGCTGTCGATCCTCACCGAGGAGCGCCAGTTCGGTGGGTCCCTTCACGATCTCAGGGCGGCGCGGGAGGCGTCTTACCTTCCGATCCTCCGCAAGGACTTCGTCGTCGATCCGTATCAGCTGTACGAGGCGGCCGCGAACGGCGCCGACGCGGTGCTACTGATCGTCGCGGCGCTATCCGACAGGGCCCTCGCCGAGCTGTACGACGAGGCGCGCGGCCTCGATCTCGACTGCCTGGTCGAGGTGCACGACGAGCCCGATCTCGAGCGGGCGCTCATCGTGGGCGCGGACGTGATCGGGATCAACAACCGCAACCTCGCCGACCTGAGCGTGGACGTGCAGACGACTGTGGATCTCCTGACCGACGTTCCCGCCGGGAAGACCGTGGTCTCCGAATCCGGGTACGAGCATCGTGGGCAGCTCGACGAGCTGGAGCGAATCGGGGTCGACGCGGTGCTCATCGGCGAGGCGCTGATGCGCGCTGAGGAGCCGGAGCTCGCGGTCCGCGAGCTGACGGGCGACGACGAGGCCACACGCGAGCACTACCTCGAGCGCGCTTCCGAGGAATAGCGCCGTCGGCGGCGAGCTGCCTGTAGTACGAGATTCTTAGAACCTCTGTAGGAGCGCGTTAGGCGGCGTTAACGGACTTTGCCCATCCTCATCGCCCATGATCAAAGTCAAGAAGATCTCCAGCAATCCACTCGGCGCCGCGGTCATCGGCGGTCTGATCGTCGCCGTCATCGGCCTGATCGCCATCGCAGCCGGCCTCGTCCACTCCTCGAGCAGCGACAACACGGTCGCCACCCTGGCGCCGGCCCCGCTGCCGCAGCCCGCGTCGCAGACGACCGGCAAGGGACAGACGGTCAACCAGATCTACCAGGAAGACTCGCCGGGCGTCGTCTTCATCCAGTCGACCCTCGAGCCTCAGGGCGCCTCGCTGATCAACCCGTTCGGCGGCGGCGGTAGCAGCGGCGGCGGGATTGCGACCGGCTCCGGGTTCGTCCTCGACCACGCGGGCCACATCCTTACCAACGCCCACGTCGTCGACGGTGCCAGCAAGGTCGAGGTGACGCTCGGTAACCAGGACACCTCGTCGCCCGTCAGCGCGACCGTAGTCGGCAAGGACCCCTCGACCGACGTGGCGCTGCTCAAGGTGAACGCTCCGGCGGACCAGCTCCACCCGCTCACGCTCGGAAACTCATCCGCGACGCAGGTGGGCAACCCGGTCGTGGCGATCGGCAACCCGTTCGGCCTCGATCGCACGGTCACTGCGGGAATCGTGTCGGCGCTTCAGCGCCAGATCAAGGCTCCGAATGGCTTCACGATCGACAACGTGATCCAGACCGACGCCGCGATCAACCCGGGCAACTCGGGCGGCCCACTCATCGACGCCAATGGTCAGGTGATCGGGATCAACTCGCAGATCGAGTCGCCGAACGGTGGCGGCAACGTCGGCATCGGCTTCGCGGTCCCGGTCGACACAGTGCGCCAGGTCGCCAACCAGTTGCTCCAGGGCGGCAGCGTGCAGCACGCCTACCTGGGCATCAGCGGCACCGATCTCACCCCTGAGATGGCGCAGGTGCTCAACCTGCCCGTTCAGAGCGGCGCCCTGGTCCAGGCTGTCACCCCAGGCGGTCCCGCGGCCAAGGCGGGCGTCGAGGGCAGCAGCGGGAATGCGACCGTCAACGTCGGTGGCCAGCGGATCCAGGCAGGCGGTGACGTGATCGTCGCGATCGACGGCAAGACCGTCAACTCGATGACCGATGTCATCAACGACATCAGCACCAAGCAGCCCGGTGACACCGTCCAGTTGTCGCTCGTGAACGGTAGCCAGAAGCGCACAGTGACCGTGACCCTGGGCAACCGCCCGGCAAACGTCAAGCAGTAGCGCGGAAAGGGGCAGGCGGGGGCGGCGCCCCGCCTGCCCCGCCCTCCACGCGCACGCTGCGATCACGCCTGGCTGAGCCGGGCCGTACCCTTGACCCGATGCGGGTCAAGTTCTGCGGCATCACGAATCTCGGCGACGCGCTCGAGGCGGAGCGACTCGGGGCGTGGGCGATTGGGCTGAACCACTGGACGGGCAGCGAGCGTTACTGCGAGCCGGACGCCGCGGTTGAGATCGCGGCGGCCCTGAAGCGTCAACTGGAGGTCGTCGGCGTCTTCGTGAACCCGACGCTCGACGACGTGGCGGCGGCTGCCGAGAACGAGTCGCTGAACATGGTCCAACTCCACGGCGGCGAGGGCGCCGCGTTCTGTCGCGAGGTGGCCCGCCGGACCGGTTGCAAGGTGATCAAGGCGATCCGCGTGCGGACCAGGGCCGACGTCCGCGCGGCCGAGGCGTTTCGCACCGACTTCCATCTCCTGGACGCCCACCGGCCCGGCGTACACGGCGGCACGGGGGAGAGCTTCGACTGGGAGTTTCTGGCCGACCGCCACTCCGAGGTGCCCCTGATCCTGGCCGGCGGCCTCACTCCGGACAACGTCGATGAGGCGATCGCGGTGACCCATCCCTTCGCGGTGGACGTCGCGAGCGGGGTCGAGTCCGAGCCGGGGATCAAGGACCACGAGCTGATGGCGGCATTCGCGGAACGTGCTGAGGCGGTCCCGGCGTGAGCGCGGTGCAGGAGCGCTTCGGCCCCTATGGGGGGCGCTACGTGCCCGAGGTCCTGATCCCGGCTCTCGACGAGCTCTCCGCCGCTTGGGCGGAGGCGCGCGACGATCCCGGGTTCCGCGACGAGCTCGACCGCGTCCTGCGCGACTTCGTCGGCCGGCCGACGCCGCTCTACCTCGCGTCCAGGCTCTCGGAGCGGGTGGGCAGGCGCATCTACCTGAAGCGGGAGGACCTGGCCCACACCGGCGCGCACAAGATCAACAACGCGGTCGGGCAGGCGCTGCTCGCAAAGCGGATGGGCAAGGAGAGGATCATCGCCGAGACCGGCGCGGGGCAGCACGGCGTCGCGGCGGCGACCGCCTGCGCTCTCCTGGGGCTGGAGTGCGTCGTCTACATGGGCACCGAGGACATGCGCCGCCAGGCGCCCAACGTCGAGCGGATGCGGCTGCTCGGCGCCGAGGTGAGCCCCGTCGAGGCCGGGGCCCGGACCCTGAAGGAGGCGGTGAGCGCCGCCATCCGCGACTGGGTGACCAACGTCGGCTCGACGCACTACATCATCGGCTCGGCCGTCGGCCCGGCGCCGTACCCCGCGCTGGTGCGCGACCTCCAGCGAGTGATCGGCGACGAGGCGCGCGAGCAGGCGCTCGCAGCCGAGGGCGGGCTTCCGGCGCGCGTCATCGCATGCGTCGGTGGCGGCTCAAACGCGATCGGGACCTTCTACCCGTTCATCGACGACGCCGATGTGGAGCTGATCGGGATCGAGGCCGGGGGAGAAGGGCTCGACGGGCTCCACGGCGCTTCGCTGGTCGCGGGGCGCACCGGGGTTCTGCACGGCGCCATGTCGTCGATCCTCGCCGACGAGGACGGCCAGATCCTCGAGGCGCACTCGATCTCGGCCGGGCTCGACTATCCGGGCGTCGGCCCCGAGCACGCGCAGCTGCGGGACTCCGGCCGCGCGCGCTACGAAGCCGTGACGGACGTCGAGGCGCTGCGCGCTTTCGGTGAACTGGCGCGCCTGGAGGGGATCCTCCCCGCGCTGGAGCCTGCACACGCGATCGCCTGGCTCCTAAGGGGTAGGCAGTCTGGCAGCGACCCCGCCGAAGCGGACGCGTCAGCGGAGCATTCGGCGGGCTTTGATTTGGTCTGCCTGAGCGGTCGTGGCGACAAGGACCTCGCCGAGGTGCTCGCGAAGCTCGAAGACCTCGATGGCTGAGGCCGTCGCGACCGGCGTCGAGAGGATCGCCCAGGCGTTCGAGGCCGCCCGCGGCGAGGGCCGGGCGGCGCTGATGCCGTACATGATGGGCGGCTTCCCCGACCCGGCGACCTCCGGGGCGGTGGCGGATGCATACGCGGACGCGGGGGCCGATCTGGTGGAGCTCGGCGTTCCTTTCTCCGACCCGCTGGCCGACGGCCCGGTGATCCACGCGGCTGGCACGCGGGCGCTGGCGGCCGGCGCGACGCTCGAGGGAGTGCTCGAGATCGGCCAGGGCCTCGCCGAGCGCGTGCCGTTCGTGCCGATGGTCTACGCGAACATGGCGCTCGCGAAAGGGGCGCAGGAGTTCGCCGCCATGCTGGCGGGCGCCGGCGCCTCTGGCGCGATCATCCCCGACCTGCCGCTCGGCGAGGCGGACGAGCTCGGCGACGCGCTCCGCGACGCCGGCATCGCGCCGGTGCCCCTCGTCGCGCCGACCACGCCGCCCGAGCGCCGGCGCCACATCTGCGAGTCGGCCACCGGCTTCATCTACGTCGTCTCCGACACCCGGGTGACGGGCGAGCGGGCCGACGTACCGGCGGGCCTCGCCGATCTCGTGGAGGCCGTTCGCGCGGAGTCGACGGTCCCCGTTGCGGTGGGGTTCGGCATCGGCACCCCGGAGCAGGCGGCCGCCGTGGGGCGGATCGCCGACGGGGTGATCGTCGGCACACGGCTCGTGCGGGCCGTGGCCGAGGATGACGGCCCGGCCGCATCGGCCGCCGCCGTGAGCGAGTTCATCCGCGCCGCTCGCGAGGCGATGACGAGCACCGGCGGCCCCGTCGGGTAAATTCCGGGCCGTGCAGTTGCTCGTCTTCACCACCGTCGGCCTGGGAGCGCTCGTCGCCGCCTACGGCTTCGGGCTGGGCGGCACGATCGCCTTCCTGATCTTCCTTGCGATCGTGTTCACCGGAGTGTTCGTGCGCGCCGCCCAGCCGCTCCTGGAGCACCTGAAGCCGTAGGCGTGCTGAAGCGGCTCCCCGAGTCGTTTGCCGCCACGCGGGACGCGTTGCATCGCGTCGCCGAAGAGCTCGTCGCGCCGGCCCGAAAGCCGCACAACGAGATCGCCCTTCGCCAGACGCCGGGGGGGTTCGGGACGCCCGAGTTCGAATTCGAGGGCTGGCGCACGCAGGTCCGCGTCGAACGGGACGAGTTGGTGCTTGCGCGGAACGGCGACGAGGATCGCGCCGTGCTGACCAGCGTCGCGGCGGGCGGCGCTCTTTTGGGGCCGGCGCTCCTTCCGGACGGCGTGCCGGACGACGACTCTCGGCTGGGCATCGATCCGGACGCCGCCGACCGGCTGGCGGACTTCTACGCCTTCGCCGCGGAGGCGCTCGCGCGCGTGAAGTTGGGCCTTGCGCCCGACGACGATCTCTCGGACACGAATCTGTGGCCCGAGCATTTCGACATCGCGTTCGAGGCGGGCCCGGCGACGGACGGGAGGCGGGCCACCTACGGCGCCTCCCCGGGGATGGCGACCACGCCGAGCCGTACCTGTACGTCGGCCCGTGGAGCGCTCCCACGGACGGCGAGCTCTGGAATGCGACCGCGTTCAACGGGGCGGAGGTGGGCTACGCCGAGCTGCTCGCCGCGGATGAGGAGATCGCTGCGGCCGTCGAGTTCATGCGGGCGCGCTACGACGCGTTGACCTGATCCTCCCTCGAGCGGCGGGATATGGTGCGGCCGTGAGGATCGGAGTGCTCACCGGAGGCGGCGACTGTCCGGGGTTGAACGCGGCGATCAGAGCGATCGTGCGCAAGGGGATCGACGTCTACGGGCACGCGATCATCGGCTTCCGAGACGGCTGGAAGGGCCCGCTCAACAACGAGTACGACGAGCTGGCCATCGAGTCGACTCGCGGGATCCTGCCGCGCGGCGGGACGATCCTCGGGACGTCGCGGACCAACCCGTTCCGGGACGAAGGCGGCCCTGAGCAGGTCAAGGAGAACATGGCGGGCCTTCACCTCGACGGGCTGATCGCCATCGGCGGCGAGGACACGCTGGGCGCCGCGGCTCGGTTGAACGGTGAACACGGCGTCTCGGTGCTCGGCGTTCCGAAGACGATCGACAACGATCTCGCCGCCACCGACGTGACGTTCGGCTTCGACACGGCCCTTCAGGTCGCGACGGAGGCGATCGACCGGCTGCATACCACGGCCGAGTCCCACCACCGAGTGATGGTGGTCGAGGTGATGGGCCGTCACGCGGGCTGGATCGCGCTCCATTCCGGCCTCGCGGGTGGCGCCGACGTGATCCTGATCCCGGAGCGACCCTTCGACATCGACGACGTCTGCACGCTGATTCGCCGCCGTCACGCCCGCGGTCGCGCCTTCTCGATCGTTGTCGCCGCCGAGGGGGCGGTTCCCCAGGAGGGCACCATGGAGCTCGTCGCCGCCGGCAAGGACGAGTTCGGGCACGCGAGGCTAGGCGGCATCGGTCCCCGGCTCGAGCACGAGATCGAGGAGCGCACCGGGTTCGAGACGAGGGCGACGGTGCTCGGGCACGTCCAGCGGGGTGGCACGCCGACCGCCTTTGACCGAGTGCTCGCGACGCGCCTCGGGGTCGCGGCGATCGACGCCGCCCACGATGGGAAGTGGGGGACGATGCCATCCCTTCGCGGCACGCGCATCGAGCTCGTCGCGCTGAACGAGGCCGTCGCACAACTACGGACAGTGCCGCCGGAGGACTACGAGGCCGCATCGCCCTTCATGGGCTAACCCCCACCCGACGGACACGATTGTCGGATTTCCTCGATATATGCGAATAGATCCGACAATCGCTGCGAGGGGGCGGCTGGTCTGGTTCGCCGCCGCGTTCGCGCTTGCGGCGACGCTCACCGGCTGCTTCTCGACCGGCTCGGGGATCCAGACCGGCGAGCGAGTCGACGTCTACGTGAGCATGCCGCTGCACGGCCCGGAGGCGCGGAACGGCCGGGATGTGGTCGACGCCGCCCGGCTGGCGCTGGCCGACGCCAACGGAATGGCGGACCAGCTCCGGATCAGGGTGACCTACATGGACGACACATCCGGCCACGGCGCCGACGCTCGGTGGAGCCCGGCCGCTGCCGCCGCCAACGCGCGGCGTGCGAGCCAGGACTCCGCGGCGATCGCCTACATCGGCGACTTCGACTCGGGCGCGACCCGCTTCTCGCTCCCGATCACCAACGAGGCGCACATCCTCGAGGTCTCGCCGGCCAGCTCCGCCGTTGACCTGGTGCAGCCGTTCCTCGGTGCCGGCGACCAGATCCCCGAGGAGGTCCAGCCAACCGGGCAGCGGACCTTCGGCCGCGTGATCCCGAGCGACGAGGCGCAGGCGGACGCTGGAGCAGCGTGGGCGAAGCGCCTTCATGTCTCCACGGCGCGGGTCGTCGGGGACGGGAGCTCCTTCTCGAGGGTGATGGAGAGCGCCTTCGGAGAGCAGGCGAGGCAGTCGGGGATCCGAGTCCAGCGCGCCAAGCTCACCGGACCCCGGATGGCATGCGGCCTGAATGGCGTGCAGAGCGGCTCGCCGAGCCAGATCCTCGGTTATTACGCCGGCTCCGAGATCCCGACCAGCCAGCAGCTGCGCTGTGTGACGAATGGGACCGCCGGCGCCCGTCTGATGGCGACGGACGCGCTGCTCGACCCGGCGGGCATCCGCGCCCTCGCGTCCTCGTCCGCGCTCGTCACGTCCGCCGCCCAGGACCCTTCGCAGCTGCCGGCCTCGGGCCAGCGGTTCCTGCGCGCCTTCCACGATCGCTACCACCGCGCACCGGGCCGCTACGCGGCCTACGGCTATGAGGCGATGGCGCTCGTTCTCGACTCGATCAGGCGGGCTGGCGACTCCGGCGCCGATCGCGACTCCGTCGTCACCTCGTTCTTCGACACGACGGACCGGCACTCGGTCCTCGGCACGTACTCGATCGACGACGTCGGCGACACGAGCCTGAGCCGGCTCGCGGGCTACCGCGTCGTGCACGGGCGGCCGGTGTTCACGACCGCTCTGACCGCGTCGCCCTGATCAGCGGTGGAGCAGGCTGCGGAGCGCGGGCTCGACGTCGGGATGCGCGAACTCGAAGCCGCCGTCCAGCGCTCGCCGCGGAACCGCTCGCTGCCCGCCGGTGATCACCTCGCCGAGCTCGCTCCCGAACCGCGCCTTCATCGCCAGCTTCGGGACCGGGATGACGGCCGGGCGGCCGAGCGCGCGTCCCAGTGCCTTCGATAGCTCGGCGTTCGTCACGGGGTTGGGGGCTGCGGCGTTGTAGACGCCGCTGCGGTCCTCGCCGTCCAGCGCCCACAGCACCAGGCGGACCCAATCGTCGACGTGGATCCATGGCATGTACTGGCGGCCGCCGGCGATTGCCCCGCCGAGGCCCAGCCGGAACGGGGGAAGCAGCTGCTTCAGGAGGCCGTGGTCCGGGTCGAGCACGAGCCCGGTGCGGATGATCGCGACCCGCACACCAAGCTCCTCGGAGTTGCGCGCGGCCGTCTCCCAGGCAACGCAGACGCCCGCGTCGAACGTGGTGCCCGGCTCCGTGGACTCGTCCGTGATCGCGTCTCCCCGGTCGCCGTAGTAGCCGACGGCAGATTGGCTCACGAGCGTGCGGGGCCTTGGATCGGCGGCGCTCAGGGCGTCGACGAGGTTCTTTGTGGCCCGCTCGCGACTGTCGCGGATCCGCTGCTTCGCCTCGTCGGTCCAGCGCTGGTCGATGGGCTCGCCGATCAGGTTGACGACGGCGTCGACGCCCTCGAGCGCGGCAGCCGGCGGGCGCTCGGCCGTTGCGTTCCACCCGTGCCAGCCGACGGTTGGATTCGAGCTCCGGGCTCGCTCGGGATCGCGGGTCAGGCCCACGACCTCGTCGCCGCGGGCGAGCAGCGCGTCGCTCACGGCGGATCCGAGAAACCCGCTGGCCCCGGTGAGGAGCACGCGCACAGTCAGCTTCCCCCGCTCATTCGACCGCGGTGAAGGTTCCCGTCTCCTCGGAGAATCGGGCGATGCCGTCGCGCCTTGCCTCCTCGACCACGGCCCGGGCCACCGCCGGCGCGACATCGCGGTCGAAGACGCTGGGGATGATGTAGTCCTCGCTGAGGTCGTCGGGCGCCACAACGTCGGCGATGGCCTGCGCGGCGGCCAGCTTCATCTCCTCGGTGATCCGCGGGGCGCCGGCGTCGAGCGCGCCGCGGAAGATCCCCGGGAACGCGAGGACGTTGTTGATCTGGTTGGGGTAGTCGGACCGCCCGGTGGCCATGATCCGCACGTAGGGGACCGCCTCCTCCGGCATCACCTCAGGGTTCGGGTTGGCCATGGCAAAGACGATCGCGTCGTCTGCCATCTTCCCGAGGTCCTCGGCCTCGATGATGCCGGGCCCCGAGACCCCGATGAAGAGGTCGCAGCCCTCGATCACGTCGGCCGGGCCGCCCTGGAGCCTGTCGGGATTCGAGTTCTCCGCGTACCAGCGCTTGATCTCGCTCATCTCGCCGCTCTCATAGTCCTCACGGGCGGTCGAGAGCGCGCCTTGGCGGTCGCAGCCGATGACGTGGGTCACGCCGGACTCGAGCATCATCTTCGTCACCGCCACCCCGGCGGCGCCCAGCCCCACCACGAGGACGCGCAGGTCCTCGAGGTTCTTGCCGACGATCTTGAGCGCGTTGAACAGCGCCGCCATGGTCACGACCGCGGTCCCGTGCTGATCGTCGTGGAAGACGGGGATGTCGATCTCCTCCTTCAGCCGCTGCTCGATCTCAAAGCAGCGGGGCGCGGAGATGTCCTCGAGGTTGATGCCGCCGAAGGTGGGGGCCATCAGCCGCACCGCGTTGATGATCTGCTCCGGGTCGCGGGTGTCGAGGCAAATGGGGAACGCGTCGACGTCGGCGAACTCCTTGAAGAGCATGCATTTGCCCTCCATCACCGGCATCGCGGCCTCGGGGCCGATGTCGCCGAGCCCGAGCACCGCGCTGCCGTCGGAGACCACTGCCACGGTGTTGCGCTTGATGGTGAACTCGAACGCCTTGCTGCGGTCGGCGGCGATCTCCTGGCAGACGCGCGCGACGCCCGGCGTGTAAGCCATCGAGAGGTCGTCGCGGGTCTTCAGCGGGTACTTGTTCTGCTGGGCGATCTTGCCGCCGCGGTGCATCTGAAGGGTCCGATCGACGTAACCGAGCACCCGGGCGCCGCGCGTGGAGCCGATCGCGCGGAGGATCTCCTCCCAGTGCTGCTGGTTGCGAGCATCGATCGTGAACTCGCGAACCCGCTTTCCCTCGCCGCCGGCACCGGGCACGAGGTCAACGCCCTGCAGCGCCCCGCCGGCCTCGGCGATCTGACCGGTGAGCTTGCCCAGTGGCTCCTGCCGCGCGTCGAGCTCGACACGGACGGTCACCGAGAACTGCGCGGAGACGGACGGGATCGCAGGCATGGACGGGTGATCTTATGCAGGCGTCAGCCCTGGCATTGATGAGCGGATGCCTCACCGGCGCTCATGCGGGCGCATAGGGTCTCGTTCGTGGCAAGGAGCGCCAACCCGATCGCCACGGGATCCGCGCGGAAGGCGCTTGTCGGAGCGGCTCTGTGCCTCGCCCTTGCGGTCGCCGCCGGAGGTTGCGGTGGGGGCTCCGGCGGGTCCACCGATGCCTCGCCGTCGTTTGTGGCACACGTGCAGAAGACGCGCGTGGATGGCACGAAGATCGCCTGGTACGAGCGCGGCCAGGGGACGCCACTCCTCATGCTGATGGGGACGGGGTCGACGATGGCCGAGTGGGACCCGGCCCTCCTCCGGCTACTGGCCCGAAACCACCGGCTGATCATGTTCGACTACCCCGGGCTCGGGCTCTCGGGCAAGTGGCATGGGAACTCGTTCGATTCCCTGGCGCACACCGCGGCGGGGCTGATGGACGCGATCGGCATCGATCGCGTCGACGTCCTCGGATGGTCCATGGGGGGATTCGTGGCACAGCGGCTCGCCATCGATCACCCCGAGAAGGTCACGACACTGATCCTTGCGGGCACGAACCCCGGAGGCAGCCGGAGCGTGCTGGGCACGAAGAAGGCCCAGCGAATCGACAGCAAGCCCAATCCCTCGGACGATGACATCCTGCACGAGCTGTATCCGCCCGACCGTCAGGCGGAGGGCCACAGGTTCCTCCATCGCCTCGTGACGGCAGCCAGAGCGGCGAGATTCCGAACGACTTTCACGTCCCGTCGTCCACCACGGACGCCCAGGTCGCCTCCGAGGACCCCTGGCTCCGAAGCGACCGGAATTACCGGGAGCTGCGCGACATCCACGCGACCACGCTCGCGGCCGCAGGACGTCAGGACCCGGTCGTGCCGCCCGTCAACCTCAGGAGGATCGCCGGCCAGGTTCCGGGGTCGAAGCTCGAGGTGTTCCCCGGAGCACATGCCTTCCTGTTCCAGAGCCGAGACGCGTTCACGCGAGCCGTCGACGAACTCTCAGGATCCGACGGCTGACGGCCGCAGCCCGTCCTAGGATGGATGGGTGCCCGCGACGAAGACGAAACCTGCCGCCGACCAGGCTGCCACCGCCGCTGACGGCGAGCTGTTTCTGATCGACGGCAACAGCCTGGCCTACCGGGCGTTCTTCGCGCTGCCCGAGTCGATCGCCACCGCCGACGGCCGGCCCACAAACGCCATCTATGGCTTCGCCTCGATGATGGCCAAGATCCTCATCGAGCACCGGCCGACCGCGGTGATCGTCGCCTGGGATGCCGGTATGTCCGGGAGGGACAAGGAGTACACCGAGTACAAGGCCGGGCGCCCCTCGCGTCCCGACCTGCTGAAGGAGCAGTGGCCCAATCTGGCGCCGCTCGCCGAGGCATTCGGCTTCCACAACGTGAAGGTGGACGGGTGGGAGGCCGACGATGTCATCGCGAGCCTCGTCCAGCGCGCCCGCGACGCGGACATCCCCGTGATGGTCGTCTCCGGCGATCGCGACGTCTACCAGGTGGTCGGCGACGGGGTGAGGGTGATGACCACCTCCCGCGGAGTGACCGACACCAAGATCTACGACCGCGACGGAGTGGTCGAGCGCTACGGCGTGCCACCCGAGCTCGTCCCGGACCTCATCGGACTAAAGGGGGACACCTCCGACAACATCCCCGGCGTCCCGGGCATCGGCGACAAGACGGCGGCCCAACTCCTGCAGCGGTTCGGATCGCTGGAGGCGGTGCTCGACAGCGTCGACGAGATCTCCGGCGCCAAGCGCAAGCAGAACCTGACCGATCACGCGGACGACGCCCGCCTCTCGAAGCAGCTGGCCACGCTCAACTACGACATCGACGTACCGATCGACGTCAGCAAGGAGTCGCGAACCCCGCCGGATCGCAGCCGTCTGCGCGACGTGGCGGCCGAGTTCGAGCTCCGCGCGGTCATGCAGCGCCTTGACGAGGAGTTCTCCGAGAACGTCCCCGATCGCGCCGTCGAGGAGACCCTCGTGGTCGAGGCGGAGGGGGGCACGCCGGCCGACCTACCGGCGGGGCCGGTGGCCATGGCGGTCGCCGAGGGACGTTGGGCCGGCACCGACGGCGATCGCGTGGTGGCCGGCGATTATGAGGACCTCACTCGGCTCGCCGAGCAGATCCAGGACCATCCGTTGACCTTCCACGACGCCAAGTCGCAGGGCGGGGGCGGGCGCACCGGGCTGCTCGCCGTCGCGGCTCCCGGCAGCCTCGACCTGGCGCACGACACAATGGTCGCCGCCTACCTGATCGATCCCGCGCGGCGCGTCTACGACCTCTCCGAGCTCGCAGCCGACGCCGGGCTCGCCGCAGGGAGCGCGGCAGCCGCGAAGAGCGGGGAGGAGGGCGCTCCCGAGAGCGAGCAGCTCTCGCTCGACGCGGAGGGCGAGCCCACCGCCGATCCTCCGACCGAGGCGCGCCTCGCATTCGAGCTGGCCGCCCGCCAGCGGGAGCACATCGAGCGCTTCGGGCTCGAGTTCGTGCTCAACGAGGTCGAGATGCCGCTGATCGAGGTGCTCGCCGCCATGGAGCGCGCCGGCGTGAAGCTGGACACGAAGCGCCTCGCGGAGATCGGCGACGGGATGGCCGAGCGGATCGACGAGCTCGAGCGCGAGATCTACGACCTTGCCGGCCGCGAGTTCACCATCGGCTCTCCGCAGCAGCTCGGCGAGGTCCTCTTCAACGAGCTGGGCCTGACCAAGAAGCGCCGCGGCAAGACAGGCTTTTCGACCGACGCCCGCGTGCTGGCCCAGATCCGTGACGAGCACGAGATCGTCGCCAAGGTGGAGAGCTGGCGCGAGCTCACCAAGCTCAAGAACACCTACCTGGACGCACTGCCGGACCTCGTCGATCCGGAGACGCGCCGGATCCACACCACGTTCAACCAGGTGGCGGCTGCCACCGGACGGCTCTCGAGCGTCAACCCGAACCTGCAGAACATCCCGATCCGCTCCGAGATCGGGCGCCCGGTTCGGAGCTGCTTCGTCGCCGAGGAGGGCATGAAGCTGCTCTCCGCCGACTACAACCAGGTCGAGCTGCGCGTCCTCGCGCACGTGGCCGGCGAGGACGTGCTGCGCGAGATCTTCGCCTCCGACCAGGACGTCCACCGCGAGACGGCGGCGGAGGTTCTCGGGCTTCCCCCGGACAAGGTGGGCCCGGCCGAGCGCTCGAAGGCGAAGATGGTCAACTACGGGATCGCCTACGGCCTCTCGGCCTTCGGCCTGGCGGACCGGCTTCAGATCTCACGCGAGGAGGCCGCCACCTACATCGAGCGCTACTTCGAGCGCTTCCCGGCGATCCAGCGCTGGATCGACGAGACCATCGCCACCGCGGAGAAGGAGGGCTTCGTCTACACGCTGTTGGGCCGCCGGCGGGCGATCCCCGAGCTGCGCTCGAGCCAGCGCCAGCGCCGCTCGCTCGGCGAGCGGCTCGCCGTCAACACGGTGATCCAGGGGACGGCCGCGGACATCATCAAGCTGGCGATGCTCCACTGCCACTCGGCCCTGGCGGACTCCGGGATGCAGACCCGGCTGGTCCTTCAGATCCACGACGAGCTTCTGTTCGAAGGCCCCGATGGGGAGATGGACCTGGCCGCGAAGCTGGTCGAGCGTCAGATGTGCGGCGCGTTCGAGCTCGATCCCCCGCTGGCGGTCGACATCGGCATCGGCGCCGATTGGCTTTCCGCCAAGTAGTCGGTCCGTCGCGAGCGGGGGCTCGACCGGCCGACGAAAGGAGGGCGGCCCAATGACCGCCCTCCAGTGCCAGTACGCGATGGTGCCGACGGCTACTTGACCAGCTCGATCTCCTCGAAGGTCTGCTGACCGTTCTCGTCGCTGAGCTCGGCTTCGCTGACCTGGGTGCCGGGGGTGAGGTCCGCAGTGGTGCACTGCTGCTCACCGTTCCCGTCGCCTGAGTTGTCGTCACCGCTGCCGCCGTCATCCGAGTGCGTCATCGCCGCGGAGGTCCGGGCATCGTCGCCTCCTCCGCCGCTGCCGGAGTTGTCGTCATCCCCGGAGTTGTCGTCACCGGAGTTGTCATCCCCGCTGTTGTCGTCGCCGGCGGCCTCGCCCTTGATCTCGGTGTTGTCGGTGACCATGCCGCTGATCGAGCTGCCGTTTGTCAGCGTGATCGTCAGCGTGCTGCCGTCGAACGACGCGATCGTGCCGGCGTTCTCCTCGTCGCCGGAGGTCGAGGTGCTGCCGCCCCCGGTCTGGGTGTCCGACCGGTGGTGGCGACGCCGCTGATGGTGGCGCTTGTGGTGCTTCTTGTGATGGGAGTGCGCTTTGTGGTGCTGTCGCGCCGCGGCCGCACCGGGCAGCGCGATCAGGAGCAGGCTGAGAACACCAACCAGCAGCGTGCCCAACACGCTCCACTTCTTCCGTGATGTCACCTGTGCTCCTTTCCGGCCCGTCCCGCACGCAACGGAATCGATGGCCGCATGAGTCGGTTGTCCCCGCTGAAACCCGTGCGCGATCTAAAGATCACGCGGGACTTGAATCAGCCGCCGCCGTCAGTCGTGGTCGTGGTCGTCGTGGCGTCGCCACCGCCGTCGCCGCTCGACCCCGATCCGCTCGAGCCGCCATCCCCGCCGCCGTCAGTCGTGGTCGTCGTGGTCGTGGCGTCGCCACCGCCGTCGCCGCTCGAGCCGGAGCCACTCGACCCGCTGCCGCCGTTGGCGCTGCTCCCGGAGGTCGCATCATCGCTCCCGCTGCTACTCGACCCGCTGCCGCCCCCGTCGTGGCCGCTCGTCGAGCTCCCTCCGCCGTCGTCGCCGCTTCCACTGGAGTCGCCGCTCCCGCTGGTGCCGTCGCCGCTCGATGAGGAACCGCCGTGACCGCCATCTCCGCCCCCGCCGGTGCCAGGTCCAGGGCCGGAGGATGCTCCGCCTCCCGGGTGCCCACCCGGGCTGGAGCCGCTGGAGCCGGACGAGCCATCCCTGCCGCCACCGGGGCCTGAGCTTCCGGACCCGTCTCCCTCGCTCCGGCTACGTGGGCCGCTTTCCGGAAGAGCCGCGTCCGCCAGCTTCACGCGACCCGAGCCATGGGTGCTCTGCGCGCGTGCGGGATGAGCGGGAGCAGTGGTGGCGGCGGAGCCGCCGTCGCGATGCTGGACAGCGATCCCGGAGCCGACGGCGATGACCGCGACGCCCAGTGTCGCTCCGGCCTTCAGGGCGATTCCTCCGCCGCCGCCCGCCAGACCGGCAGCGGCCGCGCCGGCGGCGCCGGTCGCTTCAGGGGTGGCCGGGCTGGAGCTCAGCAGGGCCCGGAGGACGGGCAGCGGGATCAGCATCCCGGCGCCCTCGCGCAGGGTCGCACGCGCCCGGTAGATGAGGCCGCGAACGGCGCCCGCCGAGAGGCCGAGCGAGGCTGCGATCTCAGCGTGGCTTCTCCCTTCGAGCTCTCGCTTGACGAGCGCCACCCGCTGCTCGGTCGGAAGCCCCTTCACGCTCGCCGTCAGCGCGGCGAGTTCCTCGCGCCGCGCGGCCACGTCAGGCGGCTGGGGGACGCCGTCGTAGTTCTCGTCGAGGTGGATGTGGACCGGCTCGTTGCGGATGGCGTTTAGCGCTCCGTTCCGCACGATCGTGAAGAGCCAGGGCTTCAGGTTCATCTCCGCCTGATTCCTCCCAAGCGCCGCATGTGCACGCGTCAGCGCCTCCTGGACTACATCCTCTGCTCGATGGCCCGGGACGATGCCGGCGGCGTAGGTGACGAGCGGGTCGCGGTAGCGACGCACGATCTCCTCGAACGCGCCGTCATGGCCCTCGCGGACAAGTTTGGCGAGCCGCGAATCGGGCTGGCATCGAAGGGCGACGCGAGCCAAGCGGTGCCGTCGGTTGTCTCCGTTCCCCGTCAAGTCGCTCCATGGGTGGACCTCGGCGAATCCACCCATCTCCTGGAATCTCCGACGTCCCTGGCCGGCCCCGTCACGGTCCGGGATACGTACGGCAGCCTCCATCCGTTCACCTCGGACTGCCTACGCGCCATGCCCTGATCGCTCTCCCTTCTTGGGACGCACCTCTCGTACCCAAACCCCGGCAGGGCTCGAAGATCACGCGCCGGACAGGTGGACGAGGCACGGCGGCTTCGGTGGCGATGGAGGCGCGGAAGAACCGCTCGAACAGCCGCGCCTGCTCATCGGCGGGGAATCCCGATGCCCGTATCCCAGACCTCGACCTCGGCGGTGCCGTCGAGCGCGGACGGCCCCGCCGCTCTGCCAGGAGAGCCGCGTGCGCAGGGCGTGGATCACCCGGGCCAGCCTCTGGCGACTCCCTCCCCAAATACAACCCACGCGGGAGCTGAGGCACCCCGCCGCTCGCCCGCCGGCGATCAGTAGGATCGCCGGCCATGGACCGCGGGCTCGCCGTCCTGTTGACCGCCGTCGTTGGCGGCATCCTCGCCCTCCAGGCCCCGATCAACGCGGGACTGGGGCGAGCAACCGGGAGCGTCGCGGCGGCCCTTGTGTCGTTCACGGTCGGCACGCTCGCGCTGGTGGTCGTCGTCGGCATCAGTGGGGAGGCCGGCGGGTTGACGTCGACGTTCGACGTCCGCTGGTACTACCTGGTCGGAGGGCTACTGGGGGCGATCTACGTCACGACGGCGCTGATCACGGTGAAGTCGATCGGGGCCGGTGGAGTGGCCGCGGCCACGGTCACCGGGCAGCTGACGGCCGCGGTCGTCATCGACCGCCTCGGTTGGTTCGGCCTCGAGCAGACGCCCCTCAGCGCGACGAGGATCCTGGGGGTCGCGCTGCTGCTCGCGGGTACGTATCTCGTCGTTCGCTGACCGCGTCCCAAGCTACAATCGGCACTAGTGGAGTACCGACAAGGAGGTCTGTCGTGAAGGTGGTCGGGAGTCGCTGGAGTGTTCTGGACGCTCTGCCTGGGCGCGGTCGCGCTGTTCGTCTTCTTCTGGGCAACCGGGCTGTTCTCGCCCGCGGAGGTCCTGTGGCTGAGCGTGCTGGTGGGGGTCCTCGCTCTCTGCGCGCTGATCCATTTCCTGCGCGTACGCCGGGCGCTCGGCGACCACTGCTACTCGGATCTGGCCCGCTCGGTGCACTCAATGCGCGAACACCGCGGGTTCTAGGGCGCCTAGGCGGCGGCCCTCAGGCGAATGGGACTCTCCCCGGCGGCGGGAGCGGTCGCCGCGAGCTCCCGCGCGTAGGCGGGATGGGCGATCCGCAGGTAGTGGGTGAACGACCAGCGGACAAACGCGTCGGTGCTCATCCCGCGCAGCGCGACGGCGAGCATTCGAGGCGGGACCCTGGGGACGAGGCGCTGAACGCGCAGGAGCCAGGTGAAGTGCCACAGGTGGCGCTCGGAGAAGGCCGAGTAACGCTCGAGCGCACCGCGGCGGGTGACGCGCCCGTCAAGCACTCTGCGGAGCTCGCGCCCGCACGCGATGCCGAAGTAGAAGGCGGTCCGGATTCCCTCGGCGGTCAGCGGCAGGCAATGCCCCGCCGAGTCCCCGACGAAGAAGATGTCGTCCTCGGTGGCGCTGCGGAGCCGGTGCGGGATCCAGTTGCCCTGATAGCGGACGGCGTCGCGGTCGAGGTCCTCCGCCAGCCGCACGGTCGGGTCCTTCACGTGGAACCGGGGCTCGAACGACCCCACGCCCACCCTGATCTCGTCGGTGGCCGGGAAGCTCCAGGCGTAGCCGGCGGGGACGTAGCCGCGATCGATCCAGATCTCGAAATCGTCGGAGGCTCCGCCGGGGTGTACCTCCAGGCCTCGCGAGAGAGGGGCGTCGGGCGGCTGGTAGCCCCGTGACCCGAGCGCCCGCCGCCATCCCAGGCAGTCGACGATGAGAGGCGCGGTCAGGTCGCCGCGATCGGTGTGAACGGTGGTCGCGGTGCGTCCGTTGACCTTGGCGGTCTCGAATGCGGCGTCTCCCTGCTCGAAGAGGAGCGCGCAGAGCGTCCTGTAGTCGAAGGTGGAGAAGGTCCAGGGCAGCTCCATCCGCGTCGTGATGTGCGGCGTATGTATGACCAGCTCCTCGAAGGTCTGCCGAATGGAGTCGCCCACGCCCATGGCTTCGAGCCACTCGGTCGGCGCCGCGCACGCCGAGGTCTGGCGCTCGCCGACCTCGTAGCGGTCGACGATCAAGACCCTGGCGCCGGAATCGGCGAGCTCGCGGGCGACGGCTAGGCCGGCGAAGCTCGCCCCGCAAATCAGCACGTCGGCGTCGCCGCCCAGGGGCGTTCGTTCGTCGCCGCGCTTGGTGCGTCGCGTGGGCACTGCTCAGGTCGAGGGTACTTCAGGCGTTCGTCTCTATGATTAGCCGCCGTGTCCGCGACCGATACGACGACTGAGCCTGGCCCCGGCAGCGTGACGGAGGCGCCCAGGAACGGCTCCAACGACCTCATGATCGAGGTCGACGGCAAGCTCGTCCCCAACTACGACGCCACCATCAAGCCCTTCGAGGAGGGCGACGTGGTCAGCGGCGAGGTCGTGCGCATCGACAAGGACGAGGTTCTGGTCGACATCGGCTACAAGTCCGAGGGCGTCATCCCGTCGAACGAGCTCTCCATTCGGCGCTCGGTCGATCCCGCCGACGAGGTCTCGCTCGGCGAGCAGGTGGACGCGCTCGTCCTCACCAAGGAGGACCAGGAGGGCCGCCTGCTGCTCTCGAAGAAGCGTGCTCGTTTCGAGAAGGCCTGGCGCAAGATCGAGGCGGCTGCCGAGTCCGGCGAGCCGGTCGAGGGAACCGTGATCGAGGTCGTCAAGGGTGGCCTCATCCTGGACCTCGGCGTACGCGGCTTCCTTCCTGCCTCGCTTGTCGATATCCGCCGCGTCCACAATCTGGACGAGTTCAAGGGCCAGACCCTCGAGTGCAAGGTCATCGAGCTCAACCGCAGCCGCAACAACGTCGTGCTCTCGCGCCGCGCCGTCCTCGAGGAGGAGCGCAAGGAGGTGCGGGAGCAGATCCTTGGTCGCCTCCAGCCCGGGATGGTCGTCGAGGGCAAGATCTCGAACATCGTCGACTTCGGTGCCTTCGTCGACCTCGACGGAATCGACGGCCTCATCCACATCTCAGAGCTTTCCTGGAGCCACGTCAACCACCCGTCCGAGGTGCTCTCGGTCGGCGAGACGGTGCGCGTGAAAGTCCTCGACATCGATCGCGAGCGCCAGCGGATCTCGCTGGGTTTGAAGCAGACGCAGGAGGACCCGTGGCGCCGCGTGCTCGACGAGTACAAGCCCGGCGACGCGCTCAAGGGCAAGGTCACCAAGGTTGTGGCCTTCGGAGCCTTCGTCGAGATCGTCCCCGGCGTCGAGGGGCTGGTTCACATCTCCGAGCTCGCCGAGCACCACGTCGAGAATCCCAGCGAGGTCGTCTCCCCGGGCGACGAGGTGTGGGTACGGATCCTTGAGATCGACGAGAGCCGCCGGCGCATCTCGCTGTCCGTCAAGCGCGCCGAATCCCAGAATCTGCCCCTGCGCGACCTGATGCCTCCCGAGCTGACCGGAGAGGCCACGCAGGAGGCCGCGCCCGAGGAGGTGCCCGAACTGGGCGACTCCGAGGAGGTCTTCCCCGAGACGCCCCCGGAGGCGGACGCCACCGCCGAGCCCGAGGCGGATGTTGGCCAGCCGGAATCGCCCGGCGAGGACGAGGCCCCGAAGGAGTAGGTCATCCGCTCCCCACCGTTTGTTGGTCTAACGGGGGGAATTGCGGCTGGAAAGTCCGAGGCCCTGGCGGCCTTCGGCCGCTTGGGCGCCGCGACGCTGTCCACGGACGCCCTCGTTCACGAGCTCCTCGAGCAGCAGTCGGTCAGGGACCGGCTCCTGGATCGGTGGGGAGGAGACGTGGTCGCCGACGGCACCGTCGACCGGGGCCGCGTGGGCGCGATCGTCTTCGACTCGACCGAGGAGCTCGCCTGGCTCGAGGCGCTGCTTCACCCGCTGGTCGGTGAGCGCGTCGCCGCGTGGGGAAGCGGCCTTGCGCCCGAGGTCGAGCTCGCTGTCGTCGAGGTGCCGCTCCTCTTCGAGACGAGCATGGATGACTCGTTCGACGCAACGGTCGCCGTCATCGCCGCTGACGAGACGCGCGCGCTCCGTGCCGGGCTCCGCGGCACCGAGCTGCTCGAGCCGCGGAGCGACCGCCAGCTTCCACAGGAGGAAAAGGCGGCTCGCGCGACGTATGTCCTTGTCAACGACGGTTCGCTCGAGACGCTCGAGCGAGAGGTCGCCGCGCTCATGGAGCGACTGACGCAATCGACACCATCCAGCGCATGAGTCCAGCGCGGACAGCGGTTAGGACTGCCCGCCGACCGACGCGTGCGCAGGTGCGGCGTCGGCGCTGGATCTGGCTCGCCGTCGCCGCGCTGCTCGGTGTCGGCATCGCGGTCGCGATCAGCAAGATCGACGTGCAGCAGGCGATTCGGGACATCACGCTTCCGCTCCAGCACGACGACATCATTCGCCAGCAGGCGGCCGACAAGAATCTCGATCCGGCGATGATCGCCGCGGTCATCTACTCCGAGTCGCGATTCCGCGACCAGGAGTCTCATGCCGGCGCTCTCGGCTTGATGCAGATCACGCCCCAGACCGCGCGCTTGATCGAGCGCCTCAGCGGCGGCACGACCTTCGTGACCTCGGACCTATCGGATCCGCAGATCAACATCAGCTACGGCTGCTACTACCTGCGGTACCTGCTCGACCATTACAACGGCAACGAGGTCGCCGCCCTCGCTGCGTACAACGCGGGCACGGGAAACGTCGACAAATGGGGTGGCTCGGACCTGCAGGAGTCGGACATCCGCTTCCCCGAGACCCGTGCGTATGTGGACGAGGTCCTCGGCAAGCAACAGGACTACCGGGATCAGTACGCGGCCGATCTCGGACTGGGCGGCTGAAGCGCCCGCCGGTGATCGGGCACCTCGCGCGCCCGCCCGTTTACGATCCCTGACGGGGATTGCGCCCAGGTACGAAACGGGATGACCGGTACAAAATCGCCTGCAAGGCAAGGATCTTGTTCTACAGTGCTTATGCCCGCGTGGGTGTGCATAGGTGCTTGTGCACATCGCCTGAGTTGACCCGGCGCAGAAGGGCGCGTTGACGGTGTTCATCACCTGGTTTCTGTGCCCGGTCGCCCTGGCAGCGCTGGCGATCGGCTGCGGCCTGTTGGTCGAGCGGATCGCCGGCATCAACCTGCCCGGCGTCCTGTTGCCCGCGACCGGGCTGGCATTGATCATTGTCGTGGCGCAGTTCTTCACGCTCGACAGCGGGCTCGCCCAGGTGATCACGCCACTCATCGTGGCCCTGGCGGTGGTCGGGTTCGGGCTGTCCCTGCCGGTGATCGACCGCGGCATCGCCTGGTGGGCGGTTGCCGCGGTCGTGACCGTATTCGTCGTCTACGCGGCCCCGATCGTGTTCTCGGGCCAGGCGACGTTCGCCGGCTACATCAAGCTGGACGACACGGCCACCTGGATGGCCCTGACCGACCGGGTGATGCAAGACGGCCGGAGCCTCGCCGACCTTCCGCCGTCCACCTACGAGGCGACGCTCGCCTTCAACCTCGGCGCCGGGTACCCCGTCGGCGTCTTCCTGCCCCTGGGCGTGGCGCGGGCGCTGGTTGGCCAGGACGTCGCCTGGGTGATCCAGCCTTACATGGCCTTCATGGGCGCCCTGCTGGCGCTCGGGGCCTATTCGATCACCGAGCCGCTCGTCAAGTCGCCGCGGCTGCGTGCGCTGGCGGCGTTCCTCGGCGCCCAATCGGCGCTGCTCTTCGGCTACTACCTGTGGGGCGGCATCAAGGAGATGGCGGCCGCTGCGCTCGTGGTCTCGATCGCCGGGATGGCCGCGTTCGCCATCCGAGAATGGGAGTCGTGGCGGCCGCTCGTGCCGCTGTCGATCATGAGCGCGGCGCTGATCGCCGTCCTGAGCGGCGGTGGAGCAGTGTGGCTCGCGCCGATCCTCGTCGTCGTGCTGATCCTGTTCGTCCGGTTCCTCGGCTGGGCGGCATCCCTCGTGAGGGCCGGCGCGTTCGCAGCGGCGTTGGTCGTGATGAGCCTCCCGGTGATCATCCCCGGCGGGCTCCTGCCACCAACCTCGTCGCCGTTGACCAGCGAGACCGCGCTGGGAAACCTGTACCACCCGCTGAGCGTCCTCCAGTTGTTCGGGGTGTGGCCGAACGGCGACTTCCGCCTCGATCCACACCAGCTCACGACGACCTACATCCTGGTCGGGGTGGTGGGGATCGCCGCGGTCATCGGCGTGGTGCTCGCCGTGCGCGCGAAGTCATGGGCCCTCGTGATCTACCTTGGCGCCGCGCTCGTCGCGGCGCTCGGAATCTTCGCCATCGGCTCGCCGTGGGTCGGGGCCAAGGCGCTCGCAACGGCATCTCCCGCAATCCCGATCGTCGCGGCGGCCGGCGGCGTGGCACTGTTTGCCCGCGGGCGCCACGTCGAGGGGGCGATCCTGGTGGCGGTGCTGGCCATCGGCGTTCTGTGGTCCAACGCTCTCGCGTACCGCGATGTCAGCCTTGCGCCACGAGCCCAGCTGGCCGAGCTCGAGACGATCGCGGGCGTCCTCGGCAACAAGGGCCCCACGCTGATGACGGAGTACCAGCCGTACGGGGTCCGGCACTTCCTACGCAACGCCGCCCCAGAGGGCGCGTCGGAGCTGCGACGGCGCGAGGACCCGCTCCTGAGCGGGCACAGCCTGCGAAAGGGCGGGACCGCCGACATCAACAAGTTCCAGCTGGGGCCGATCCTCGTCTACCGAAACCTGGTGCTGCGCCGTGGCCCCGGCGGAAGCCGGCCCCCGTCCCCATACCAGCTCATCTACGAGGGGAAGTACTACGACGTGTGGCAACGTCCCGCCGACTCGACGCGGTTCGTGATCGACCACCTCGGCTTGGGAACGGAGACAGACCCGGCCAGCGTCCCCAGATGCTCGCAGGTCCAGCACCTCGCTCAGGAGGCCGGCCCTGGGGGGACCCTGGCGGCCGTCAGCCGCAACCCGGTCGTGATCGTCCCGATGAGCGAAGCCAAGCATCCGGCCGCGTGGAACTCGAAGCAGTATCCGTCGTCGCTGCTGCCCGCCACGTCCGGCACGCTCACCGCGCAAGTCCAGATCCCGCAGACGGGCAACTACGACGTCTACCTGGGGGGCTCCGTGCGTCCGAAGGTCGACCTTTCTGTGGACGGCAAGCACGTGAGCTCGGTCCGCGGCTTCCTCAACAACTTCGGCGAGTACGTGCCCTTCGGGTCCACGCGCCTGACCGCCGGCCAGCACACGATCTCGCTGACCTTCCACGGATCAGACCTCTATCCCGGCAGCGGCGGCCCGCCGGAGCCGATCGGCCCCCTTGGCCTCACCGATCAGGACGCGGCTAACACGAAGATCTCGTACTTCCCGGCGAGCCAGGCCAGCCGGCTCTGCGGGCAACGCTGGGACTGGATCGAGGCCGTCCAGGGCGCCAGCGGGCAGTAGTCCGCCGCGATCGTCGCCTTGGCGAGCGGGCCGGGCGCCGCATGTGGCGCGGCTATCGTGGTCTCGGTGCCCGAGTTCAAGCTGAATCCCGCCTATACGCCCACGGCCGACCAGCCGCAGGCGATCGCGTCGTTGGCGGAAGGCATCGACGCGGAGGAGCGCTTCCTGACGCTGCTGGGCGCCACGGGCACCGGCAAGACGTTCACGATGGCGGGGACCATCGAGGCGATGCAGCGCCCCGCCCTGGTGATCGCCCACAACAAGACCCTCGCGGCGCAGCTCTGCAACGAATTCCGGGAGTTCTTCCCCGAAAACGCCGTCGAGTACTTCGTCAGCTACTACGACTACTACCAGCCGGAGGCATACGTCCCGGCCCAGGATCTCTATATCGAGAAGGACTCGTCGATTAACGACGAGATCGACCGGCTGCGCCACTCGGCGACGGCGGCCTTGCTTGCGCGCCGCGACGTCGTGATCGTCGCGTCCGTCTCGTGTATCTATGGCATCGGCTCACCCGAGCTCTACCGCGAGCAGATGCAGTTGTTCAAGGTCGGCGACTGGGTAGACCGCGACGACACCTTCCGCAAGCTGATCGGCATGCAGTACGGGCGGAACGACACCAACCTGACCCGCGGCACGTTCCGGGTGAAGGGCGAGGTCCTCGAGGTGTTCCCCGCCTACGCCGAGACGGCGTACCGGATCGCCCTCTTCGGGGATGAGGTCGAATCGATTCAGCACTTCGACCCGCTGACCGGGGAGATCCTCGACGAGATCGACCACGTCGCCGTGTGGCCGGCCACGCACTACGTGACGAAGGAGGAGACGATCGAACGCTCCGTGTCCGAGATCAAGCATGAGCTGAACGAGCGGGTCGCGTTCTTCGAGGAGCAGGGCAAGCTGCTCGAGGCGCACCGCCTGCGGCAGCGCACCGAGTACGACATGGAGCTGCTCAAGGAGCTCGGCTTCGCGCCTGGGATCGAAAACTACTCGCGCATCCTGGACGGCCGTCCGGAGGGGAGCCCGCCACACACGTTGATCGACTACTTCCCCGAGGACTTCGTGGTCTTCGTCGACGAGTCGCACCAGACGATCCCGCAGCTCGGCGGGATGTATGAGGGCGACCGCTCGCGCAAGCAGACCCTCGTCGACCACGGCTTCCGCCTTCCGTCCGCGCTCGACAACCGCCCGCTCCGTTTCGAGGAGTTCCTGAGCCGCATCAACCAGATGGTGATGGTCTCGGCGACCCCCGGCGAGTTCGAGCGCGCGTCGGCGAAGCGGATCGTCGAGCAGATCGTCCGACCGACCGGCATCGTCGACCCGGACGTAGACGTGCGAGAGACCCACAACCAGATCGACGACCTGATGAACGAGGTCAGGCGCCGCGTGGAGGTCGGCGAGCGCACCCTGGTGACCACGCTCACCAAGAAGATGGCCGAGGACCTGACCGCCTATCTCCTCGAGCACGGCTTCCGCGTCCGGTACCTCCACTCCGAGATCGACACCCTCGAGCGCATTCAGATCGTCCGCGACCTGCGGCTGGGCGAGTACGACGTGCTGGTGGGAGTGAACCTGCTCCGCGAGGGACTGGACCTGCCCGAGGTCTCCCTCGTTGCGATCCTCGACGCCGACAAGGAGGGGTTCCTCCGTGGCGAGACCAGCCTGATCCAGACGATCGGGCGCGCCGCCCGAAACGTGCGCGGCAAGGTCCTCATGTATGCGGACCGCGAGACCGAGGCCATGCGCGCGGCGCTCCGTGAGACCGACCGCCGACGCGAGATCCAGCTCGCCTACAACCGCGAGCACGGCATCACGCCGGAGACGGTCCAGAAGGGCATCTCCGACATCGCCGAGTTCCTGTCGATGGAGTCGCGCTCGACGCCGGCGCGGCGGCGGCGGGTCCAGCGCGGCGACGAGGCGATCCACAGTCCCGAGCAGCTCGAGAAGATCATCGTCGAGCTGGAGGAGGAGATGCTGGCGGCGGCCGACGAGCTGCGGTTCGAGGAGGCGGGGCGCATCCGCGACGAGCTCAAGGAGTTGCGCGCGGATCTGAACGCCCTACGAGCCTAGTCGCGGCGACCGCTCAGGCGCGACCCGACTCGGCCACGTCGCCGTAGCGGTAGTCTCGGCTCATGGATGCCAAGAAGCTCGTCGACCAGGTGGCCCAGAGCGTTCGCGAGGCGATCGACGAAGCCCAGGAGCAGGCGGACGAGATCGTTAAGGAGGCGGAGGCTCAGGCCAAGCGGGTGCGCGCGGAGGCGGAGCGCCTGCGCGGAGAGGCGGAGCGGATTCGCGCCGATGCGGAGGCCGATGCCCGGCGACGCCTGGACGAGGTCCAGACCGCGCTCAAGGACCTGCAGGGCCGGCTCTCGGGCAAGCCCTCCAGTGAGGTAAATCCAGGGCCCGTGACCGTGCCCGAGCCGACACCGGAGCCGGTTCCCGAACCCACGCCCGATCCGGTCCCTGAGCCGACCCCCGAGCCCGTGCCGGAGCCCACCCCGGACCCAGTGCCCGAGCCGACCCCTCCGGTGGAGACCCCCGCGTCGGAGACGGCGGAGGCGAATGGCGACGCCGTGAGCGGCGAAGCCGACGCAGCCGCTCGACTGGTCGCGATGAAGCTGGCGCTCGACGGCACCTCGCGCGACGACGCGCGTGAGCAGCTCGCCGCGGAGTACGAGGTCGCGGACCTCGACGGCCTGCTCGACGACGTGTACTCGAAGGCCGGCAAGTAGCCGCGACCTGAGCCGGCCGGTCGAGCGTGCCACGGCACGCTCGTCAGCCCCTTGGCAACCTAGACGGATGCGTGCGCAACGCTACAGGCGCATACTCGCGATCCGCGAGGCGAGGCTGCCGGTGTTGGCGACGGCGATCGATCGGATCCCGATCGCCTCGCTCTCGCTGGCGACGATCCTGCTGATCCACGCCGAGACGGGCTCGTTCAGGACCGCGGGGGTCGTCGAGGCCGCGTTCGCGATCGCCACCGCGGTCACGCTGCCGGTGCAGGGGCGCCTCGTGGACAGGATCGGCCAGACCGAGGTCCTCGGCATCGCCGTCGTCCTCAACCCGATCGCCCTAATAGGGCTGGTCCTCGCGGCCCACGGCGGGTCCTCGACAGTGGTCCTGGCCCTGATCGGAGCCCTGTGCGGCGCGACCACGCCGGCCACCGGGTCGTGCATGCGCGCTCTGTGGTCGAGCCTGGTGACCGATTCCGGCCTCCGCCAGAGCGCCTTCGCCCTCGACGCGATCTCGCTGGAGGTCGCGTTCATCGTGGGCCCGCTCCTCACCGGCCTGCTGGTGGCGGTGGGCTCACCGACGGCCGCGATCCTCTTCAACGCCGCGCTCGCGACGATCGGCACCCTGCTGTTCGTCCTCTCGCGCGCGTCGCGAGCCTGGCGCGGGGAAGCAAGCCAGAGACACTGGGCGGGCCCGCTCCGGTCGCGGGCGATCGTCCTGATCGTTCTGGTCGAGCTCAGCTTCGGCATCTCGCTGGGGGCGATGGAGATCTCGGTCACCGCCTTCGCGACGCAAGAGGGCTCGGCCGGCCTCGCGGGTGTGCTGATCGCGGCCCAGGCGGCCGCGAGCTTCGTTACGGGCGTCTGGTACGGCGCGCGCCACCACGCGACTCCCGCCGCCGACCGCTACGTGCACCTCAGCATCCTGCTCGCGCTGGGCCTCGTCCCACTCCTGTTCACGACCTCGATCGTCGAGGCTGTGCCGCTGATGGCCCTGAGCGGGCTCGCGCTGGCGCCGGTGACCGCGGCCCTCTTCTCGCTGGTGGACGGGATCGCCCCGCGTGGCTCCGCCACCGAGGCCTTCACCTGGATGATCACCTCGATCACCGCGGGCGCGGCCCTTGGGCAGGCACTGGGGGGGACGCTGGTGAACGGCGGCCATCCACACCGCGGATTCGCAGCGGCGGTCGTCGCGGCGGGCATCGGCGCAGCGATCGCGTTCGCCGCCCGGCCGCGGTTTCGGCCGGCGCCGAGCGCGGCATAGACGAACAACGGGCACCGAGGGGAGGCCCGTTCCAGGCGCATCCCGACTCGGCAGTCAGACCGCCGGGTCAAGTGAATTCGTGCTCGGTTTCCGGATGCGGATTCACTTGACCCTTGGCCCACGCCCGGACTTGCCCACTTTCGGTGCCCTTTTTTCGGGGGCCCCGCGGCCTCCCACGGGAACGCCCGTTCGCGTCCGTAGAATCGAAGGAGAGAGTTATGTCCCCCTCGAATCGCATCGTCATCTCGGGCGCACGGGCGCACAACCTCAAGGGGGTCGATCTCGAGCTTCCGCGCGACGCGCTGATCGTCATGACCGGGCTTTCCGGGTCCGGGAAGTCGAGTCTTGCGTTCGACACCATCTACGCCGAGGGCCAGCGGCGGTACGTGGAATCGCTGTCCGCGTATGCGCGGCAGTTCCTCGGACAGATGGAGAAGCCCGACGTCGACTCGATCGAGGGGCTTTCGCCGGCGATCTCGATCGACCAGAAGACGACGTCGCGCAACCCGCGGTCGACCGTCGGCACGGTCACGGAGATCTACGACTACCTGCGGCTCCTTTGGGCTCGTATCGGAAAGCCCCACTGCTACAGCTGCGGCGCGCCGATCCAGGGGCAGTCGCTGGAGCAGATCACCGACCGGGTCATGACGCTGGATGAGGGGACGCGGTTCATGGTGCTGGCGCCGATCGTGCGCGGTCGCAAGGGCGAGTACGGGCGCCAGCTCGAGGAGATGCGGGGACAGGGCTACGTCCGCGCCGTGATCGACGGGGAGCTCCGGCGCCTCGACGAGGAGATCGAGCTCGACAAGAAGTACAAGCACGATATCTCGGTGGTGGTCGACCGGTTGGTGATGAAGGAAGGCCTCCGCAAGCGGCTCTCCGAGTCGATCGAGGCCGCCTCCCAGCTCGCCGAAGGGATCATCGAGGTCGAGCTGCTTCACGGCAGGGACCCGGACGCGCCCGGACGCGAAGCGGAGGACGCGGCCGGCGTTGGTTCGAGGGTGAGCAACGGTGACGAGGCGCCCGGCGTGAAGGTCCTCAGCGGCCCCAGTGCCGGCAAGCGCGGCGAGGTGCTGGTGTTCTCGGAGAAATTCGCGTGCCTCAACTGCGGCACGTCGATGCCCGAGCTCGAGCCGCGGATCTTCTCCTTCAACTCGCCCCACGGCTGTTGCCCCCGCTGCCACGGCCTGGGCTTCCAGCGGGTGATCGATCCGGAGCTGATCGTGCCGGACCCGACACTGTCGATCAGCGAGGGGGCTCTTCAGCCCTGGATCAAGGCCGCCTCGATGTACCACCGGCGCCTGCTGGAGGCGGTTGCCGAGGCAAACGGGATCGACGTCGGCACGCCTTGGCAGGACCTGCCGGAGAAGGACCGCCAGCTGCTGCTCGAGGGCACCGGATCGGACAAGCACACGGTCAGCTACCGCAACAGGTTCGGTCGCAAGCGGACGTACACGGTGCGCTTCGACGGCATGCTCAAGAGCCTCGAGCGGCGCTACGAGAACACCGATTCCGACAACACGCGTGAGCGGATCGAGGGCCTGATGGCGCTGCAGCCGTGCCCGGCGTGCGGTGGCGCCCGACTGCGGCCGGAGAGCCTCGCGGTCACGGTCGGCGGGCTCAACATCTACGAGTACACACAACTCTCGGCGCGCGCCGCCCTGGAGTGGATCGAGAACCTGGAGCTGACGGACACCGAGCGCGCCATCGCGAGGCTCGTCGTGCGCGAGATCGCGGAGCGGCTGCGGTTCCTCGACAGCGTCGGGATCGGCTACCTGTCGCTCGAGCGGGCGGCCAACACGCTCTCCGGCGGCGAGGCGCAGCGGATCCGGCTCGCCACCCAGATCGGCTCGTCGCTCGTGGGCGTCCTGTACATCCTCGACGAGCCGTCGATCGGGCTCCACCAGCGCGACAACGCGAAGCTGATCGACACCCTCAGGCGGCTGCGGGACCTCGGCAACACCGTGATCGTGGTCGAGCACGACGAGGGCACGATCCGCGCCGCCGACGACGTCGTGGACCTCGGTCCCGGTGCCGGCGAGCACGGAGGCGAGGTCGTCGCGCAGGGCACGCCGGCGCAGCTCACGCGAGCTCCTGAGTCCCTCACAGGCCAGTACTTGAGCGGCAAGCGGTCGATCCCGGTGCCCGAGGAGCGGCGGCCGGCCCGCGACGAGCTCGTGGTGCGCGGCGCGCGCCAGCACAACCTCAAGGACGTCGACGTCAGCTTCCCGCTCGGGGTGTTCTGCTGCGTCACCGGCGTCTCCGGCTCGGGCAAGTCCACCCTGGTCAACGAGATCCTGTACCGGGCGGTCGCCAACCGTCTCCACCGGGCGAGGCTCCGCCCGGGCGCCCACGACCGCATCGAGGGCATGGAGCACGTCGACAAGATCATCAACATCGATCAGTCCCCGATCGGCCGGACACCGCGGTCCAATCCGGCGACCTACACCGGCGTCTTCGACCACATCCGCGATCTGTTCTCGAAGACGAAGGAGGCGCGGGTTCGCGGCTACAAGCCGGGGCGATTCAGCTTCAACGTCAAGGGCGGGCGCTGCGAGGTCTGTCGCGGCGACGGCCAGATCAAGATCGAGATGCACTTCCTGCCCGACGTCTACGTCCCGTGCGAGCAGTGCCACGGGCGCCGCTACAACCGCGAGACGCTCGAGGTGCGGTTCAAGGGCAAGTCGATCGCCGACGTGCTCGAGATGTCGGTTGAGGAGGCGGTCGAGTTCTTCGCCCACATCCCGAAGATCCACCGGCGCCTGCAGACCCTGCACGACGTCGGGCTCGACTACATCAGGCTCGGGCAGCCGGCCACGACGCTGTCCGGAGGAGAGGCACAGCGGGTGAAGCTGGCCACCGAGCTCTCAAAGGTCGCCACCGGCCACACCCTCTACATCCTGGACGAGCCCACCACAGGGCTGCACTTCGCCGACGTCCAGCGGCTGCTCGAGGTGCTCGACCGGCTGGTGGACGCCGGCAACACCGTCGTGGTGATCGAGCACAACCTCGACGTCATCAAGACCGCTGACCGGATCATCGATCTCGGGCCGGAGGGCGGCGACGCCGGCGGCGAGGTGATGGCTACCGGGACGCCGGAGGAAGTGGCCGCCAGCACCGCCTCGTACACGGGCAGCTTCCTGAGGGAGCTGGTCACGCCGGCGAAGCAGCAGGCCCGACGCCGTGCGCCGCAACGCCGCCGCGAGCCGGTCGCGGCCTGAGTCATCGCCCCGCGGGCGATGACCAAGCCACTTGTCGCAGCGCTCATGGCGCTGGCGGTCTTCTTCGGCATCTACGGGCTGGCAGTGCGAACCGAGATCGGCCAGCACGCGGACGAGGCGGCGCTCATCGGCGGACGCTCGGCGCCACAGCGCGCGCAGTCGGGCGCGAACCGGCTGCTGCGCTTCATCAGCGTCGGCTCGCTGGTCGCCGCGGTCATCGCGCTGGGGGCGCTCGCGTGGCTGTGGCGACGGCCCTGGCTCATCGTGCTTCCGGCCGCCATCGTCGGCCTCAGCCTGCTCGCCACCGAGGCCTTCAAGCTGGTGATCTTCCAGCGACCGGACCTGTGGCCCTCGACCCTGAACGGCAACAGCTATCCGTCGGGCCACACGACGATCGCGATGAGCCTCGGGCTGTCGGCCGTGCTGATCGCTCCCACGCGGTGGCGCGGCTGGGTCGCGTTCGCCGCCGCCCTGTTCGCCGGCGGCGTCGGGATCCTGGTCGTCACCGCGGACTGGCACCGCCCCAGCGACCCGCTTGGCTCCTACGCCCTGTGCCTCGCCATCGCCGCCGGCCTGGTGGCCGTCCTGCAGCGCTGGGGGCCGCAAGAGCTCGCGGCCGGACGAGTCGAGGGGCGGGCGCCGCCGTCGGCCACCGTGCTCGCGCGTCGTCTCGAGGCGGCTGCGATGGCCACCGGCGTCCTCCTCTTCATCGGCGCCGTGCTGCTGGCGGCGCTGCGCTACGGGCCAGACGTGGCCTGGAACAAGCCGCATGCGGCGTTCCTGGGCGCGGTGGTGGGGATCCTGATCGCAGCCGGCATCACCGTCGGCGCCATGCTGCGAACGCTGCCCGAGCCCGCCCCTTAGTGCCTTCCTAGGCGAGCCGTTATCGTGGCGGCATGCCCCCTTCGCCGCCCGCACCCGCCCCTGAGACGGGGTCGGATGGCCATCTGATCGGGGTTGACGTGGGCGGGACGAAGGTGGCGGTCGCGACGCTAGGGGACGAGGCGCTCAGCATCCCCACCATTCAGCCCACGGAGGCGGCGAGCGCCGACGGGCTGGTCGACGAGATCGTGGCGGCGGTGGAGGCGGTGCGCAACCAGCGGACGCAGGCCGTGGGCGTTGGGGTGCCGTCCGTGGTCGAGTTCCGGACCGGGCGCGTCCGTTCGAGCGTGAACCTGCACATGGAGAACTTCGACCTCCGAGGTGCGCTCCAGGGCCGACTCGGCCTCCCGGTATTCGTCGACAACGACGCGACCCTGGCGGCAGTGGGGGAGGCGTTCGACGACGGGGGGCGGGCGCTCGTCCAAAACCTCGTGATGTTCACTGTCGGGACCGGAGTCGGAGGCGGTCTCATTCTGGGCGGGAAGATCTATCGCGGCTCCACGGGCGCGGCCGGGGAACTGGGCCACACGCTGCTCGGGGCGAGCGTGGGCGATGGTGTCCCGAAGCCGGGCAAGTTCCCGCAGGCCGGCTCGCTCGAGTCGCTCGCCGCCGGGCGGGTTCTGGACCGAATCGGCGCCGAGGTCGCACAGGAGCACCCGGAGTCGGAGCTCGGAGAGTGGGCGAAGGGCGGGGAGCACATCGACGGATACGACGTCGTCAAGGCCGCACGCGACGGAGACCGGATTGCCATCGGCGCGCTCCGGATCATCGGGGAGCGGCTGGGTATCGGGATTGCGAATGCCATCAACACCTTCGATCCGGACGAAGTCGTGATCGGCGGCGGGGTGTGCGTGGCGGGCGAGCTGCTACTCGGCCCGGCGCGCGACGCCGCGCTCGGTTATGTCCTGCCGGGGGTCGGGACGCAGACCGAGATCAGGCTCGCCCGGCACGGACCCGGCGCGGGCCTTCGAGGCGCGGCGCTGCTGGCGAACCTGGAGCTGAGCACGGCCGACAGGGCATTCGCGTCGACGCGGGCCGAGGTGGAGAGCGCCTGATGGCCACCGTCACCCAACCCGAGACGCTGCCGGAGAACCCGTTCGTCCAGGACATCGAGGAGCAGCTCCCGCCGCCGACCTCGCTGGTCATCTTCGGCGGGACGGGGGACCTCGCGGCCCGGAAGCTCCTGCCCGCCGTCTACAACCTCCGACGCGGAGGCCTCCTCCCGGAGAAGTTCGACGTGATCGGGATCGGCCGCCGGGAAGGCGACGACGAGCGGTTTCGCAGCCACGCGCACGACTCGATCGCGGAGTTCTCGCGCAGCGGCCTCGAGGACGACACCTGGAAGACCCTCGAGCCGAACCTGGAGTTCCTGCGGGGGGACCTCGACGATCCGAAGCTGTTCGAGGAGCTCGCCGAGCGGCTGGGCCGCCACGAAGCCGAGAGCGGTCCGAGGCAGAGGGTCTTCTACCTGGCGGTCTCCCCGGCCTTCTTCGGCCGGATCGCGAAGTCGCTCGCCGCGGTCGGCCTGGGCTCCGAGGCCGAGCGGCCGACCCGGCTGATGATCGAGAAGCCGTTCGGGCACGACCTCGAGTCGGCGCTGGCGCTGAACGAGGAGGTCTCCTCGGCGTTCGACGAGTCGCAGATCTTCCGCATCGACCACTACCTGGGCAAGGAGACGGTGCAGAACATCCAGGTGATGCGGTTCGCGAACGGGATCCTGGAGCCGGTCTGGAATCGCCGCTACGTGGACCACGTGGAGATCACCATGGCCGAGGACCTCGGCATCGGCCGGCGGTCGGCCTACTACGACTCCGCAGGGGCGATCCGGGACGTGATCCAGAACCACCTGATGCAGCTGCTCGCACTGGTCGCGATGGAGGCTCCGGTGCGCTTCGACGCGGACACGGTCAGGGACGAGAAGGTCAAGCTCCTGCGCTCGGTGCGGCGCTACACCCAGGCCGAAGTGGCCGACTACGTCGTCCGGGGCCAGTACGGCGCCGGGTGGGTGGGCGGCGAGGAGGTGCCCGCGTACGTCGACGAGGAGGGCGTGCCGGACGATTCGGCGACGGAGACCTATGTCGCGATGCGGGTGGAGGTCGACAACTGGCGCTGGGCGGGGACCCCCTTCTACCTTCGCTGCGGCAAGCGGTTGCCGCGGCGCGTCACCGAGATCGCGGTGCAGTTCCGGCCGGTGCCGCACCTGCCGTTCGCGCGCGCCGACACCGGCGAGGTTGAGCCCAACGAGCTCGTGCTCTCGGTCCAGCCCGACGAGGGCACCTCGCTGCGGCTGGTCGCGAAGATTCCTGGGCAGGCGATGTACGTGCGGCCCGTCCAGATGGAGTTCAAGTACGGGACGTCGTTCCTGGGCGACTCCCCGGAGGCCTACGAGCGACTGCTCCACGACGCGCTGCTCGGCGACGCCACCCTGTTCACGCGTGCAGACGAGGTCGAGGAGGAGTGGAGGATCATCCAGCCGATCCTCGATCGATGGCAGGCGGACGCGACGGGCCCCTCGGTCTACGAGGCGGGAAGCCAGGGGCCGCCGGAGGCCGACCAGCTACTCGCCGTGCGCGGGCGCCAGTGGAGGCAAATTTGAGCACGTCGACCCAGGAGGCTCCGCGCGGTCGCGAGAACCCCGAGCGAATGCGCTGGGTCGGCGAGGGCGTCACCGCAGCCGACGTCAGCGCGGAGCTGGACAAGCTCCACCGCGCGGCGGGCGGCCCGGACCGAGTGCTGGCCCTCGCCAGGACGCTCAACGTGATCGCCGTTCCCTGCTCCGATCGTCGCGAGGCAGCGGTGCAGAAGGCGCTCGACCGCCTGGGGAGCCACACGCCGTCGCGCACTCTCGTGCTACGCGCACACGGCGAGAATCGCGTCGACGCGAGCCTGGTCATGGAGTGCGCCGCCCCGTCCGGGGCCGGGGAGGTTGGGCTGTGCCACGACCGTGTGCTCCTGACCATGAACGCCCCTCGGCTCGAACACTCGGCGTCGCTTCTGGCGCCGCTCCTCGTGAGCGACCTGCCGACGGTGCTGTGGCTCCCGGATGCGGGCTCTGAGATCCCCGATCCGGCCCTGCTCGAGCGCGCGCAGTACCTGCTGGTGGACTCGGGCCCCAGCGGCCAGGCGTTCCTCGGCAAGCTCGCCGAGCTCGCGTCCGCAGTTCGAGTCCACGACCTCGCCTGGGGCCGCCTGGAGTACTGGCGCGCCGCCACCGCGGCCGCCTTCGACGCGCCCGAGCAGCGACGGCTTCTGCCCGCTGTGGAGAACGTCCGTCTGCGCTACGAGCCGCGTGGCCTGGGAGCTGCGCTGCTGCTGGCCGGCTGGGTGATCGCCCGCGCCGGGTGGAGGCCGGGGCCGCTCGAACTGGGCAACGGCACAAGTCGGGTACGGGCCGCCCGCCCGGACGGCGGGGAAGTCTCCATCGAGCTCAGCGAGGGGAGCGACGACGGCGGGTGCGGCGGGGTGGACGCGCTCACGTTCGAGGCGGATGGCGGCGGCGAGGTGAAGGTCACTCGCAGCGGCGCGACGAGCTCGATGAGGGACCTCTTCGCCGAGGCTCTCCAGCCCGAGCCGGCGTTCTCGCGCGGATACTCGCCGGCGGTGGCCGCCGCTGCGAAGATGCTGGACGGCTCGTCATGACCTCTGTCTTCGTCGCCGACACTCCCGAGACCGCGGCCGAGGCGGCCGCCGATCGGCTTACCGCGGCCATCGCAGCCGCCAGGGACGCGCGCGGGGCCGCGCACATCGCGCTCGCCGGTGGCACGACACCACGCAAGACGTACGAGCTACTGGCGAGCAGGATCGACGACTGGACCGGAGTGGAGGTCTGGTTCGGCGACGAGCGGGCGGTCGGGCCGGACGACCCGGAGAGCAACTTCCGGATGGCGTCGGAAACGCTACTCGCCGATGGTGGAGGTCCGGAGGTTCATCGCATCGAGGGTGAGCGCGGTCCGGAAGCTGCCGCCGCGGCCTACGCCGCGGAACTGGAGAAGCGCCTGCCCCAGGAGGACGGCGTCCCTATTCTCGATCTAGCGCTGCAGGGACTGGGTCCCGACGGGCACACGGCGTCGCTGTTCCCCGGCAACCCCGCGGTCGGCGCCACCGGCGTCTGCGTGGCAGTGCACGATGCCCCCAAGCCGCCGCCGGACCGGATCACGGTCACGGTTCCAGTGCTTCGCGCCGCTCGCTCCATCGTGTTCCTGGCGACCGGGGCCGAGAAGGCCGAGGCGGTCCGGGGTCTGCTTGCGGGGCCGGATCCGAAGATCCCCTCGAGCCTTCTGAACGGCGACCGCACCGAGGTGATCGTCGATCGGGACGCGGCGCCGCCGGACGCTGGCTAGGGACGGCGCAATCGACTACGCCGGCGCTTCGGCGCTCGCCGGAGCGCCGTCACCGCTTACGGCTTCCGGCTTGGCCCGGCCTCCGCGGCCGGCCTTCTTCTCGTGGGTGGAGGCCAGTAGGGCGGCGCCGATGCCGCCGCCGAAGTCGCCGAGCGCGGCGACGTGGAGAGCGGGTGGGTGGTCGTCGGTGAAGAGGTGAGGCTCCATCGCCTTGCGTATGCGTTTGACGTACGGCTCCCCGAAACGCACGCCCAGGCCGCCGCCGATGATCACTGCCTCCACATCAAGGAGGTTGACTGCCGAGGCGATCCCGGCGCCCAGGGCCTCGATGGCGCGGTCGATCAGCTTCTCCGCCAGGGGGTCGTTTGCCTTCAGCGCACGCGCCCAGATGCCGCTCGTCAACCGGTCGCGGCCACGCTTCTTCATGATCTTGAAGAGGTCGGTCTTCGCGCCTTTCGCGTGCTCCTTCCGCGCCTTGATCTCCATCGCGGCGCGGCCCGCGTACGCCTCCATGCAACCCCGCCGTCCGCATGTGCAGCGGGCCCCGTTCTCCTTCACGACCATATGGCCGATCTCGCCGGCGGCACCCCGGCCGAGCCACTGCTCCCGGTTCAGGACGATCCCGCCGCCGACACCGGTCCCCCAGAACACACCGATCAGCGACTTGTAGTGGCGCCCGGCGCCGAGCTTCGCCTCCGCCTGCGTCGCCACACCTACGTCGTTGCCCACGGATACCGGCGTCCCCAGGGACTTGCTGAGCCACTCACCGAGCTTGAACGTTCCATCCCACCCTGGGAGGTTCCGAGCCTGCGACACGGCCCCGGTCACCTCGTTCACGTCACCGGGTGACCCGACGCCCGCGCTCGTCAGCTCGCTCGGCCTCATACCGGCGTCCAGTGCGGCCTCCCTGAGCGCATCCGACATCTCCTCGGCCACGTCCTTGGGCGTGCCCTCCGTCGGGGTCGGGCGGCGCGACTGGCCGACCACATTCCATTTGCCGTCGACCACGACAGCCTGGATCTTGGTGCCGCCAAGGTCGATGCCGCCTCGCATCACGGGCTTTCTGGGACTCACGCGATCACTCTAACTCGCATCGCCTGTCGCCTCCGACTCGATCACGCTCATCACCGCATTGATCAGCGAGAGGTGGGTGAACGCCTGCGGGAAGTTACCGAGGTGGCGACCGCTCTCCGCATCGATCTCCTCCGCGTAGAGCTGCAGTGGGCTCGCGAACGACAGCAGCTTCTCGCACAGGGCCCGCGCGCGGTCGGTCTCGCCGATCTGGGCGAGCGCCGTGACGAGCCAGAACGAGCAGATCGTGAAGGTGCCCTCCTCGCCCTCGAGACCATCGTCGGTGTGCTCGACGCGGTAGCGCAGCACGAGGCCGTCCTTCGTCAGCTCGTCGGCGATCGCAAGGACCGTCTTGCGGATGCGCTCGTCGTCCGGCGGCAGGAAGCCCATGAGCGGGAGCAGCAGCAGCGAGGCATCGAGGGCGTCGGTGTCGTAGTGCTGGACGAACACACCCCGCTCGTCAACGCCCTTGTCGCAGACCTCCGCCTTGATCTCGTCGGCCACCTTGCTCCAGCGCTCGGCCTTCTCCGTATCGCCGCGCTCTTCGGCGAGCCGCCTGCCGCGGTCCAGTGCAACCCAGCAGAGGACCTTGGAGGCGGTGAACTGTTTCGGCTCGCCGCGGACCTCCCAGATCCCGCGGTCGGGCTCCTGCCACTGGCTGGCGGCGTCGTCCACGAAGCCCGCGAGCAGATCCCATGCCGTCTTCGGCAGCTGCGCCGTCAATCCGTGGCGCGCGTGAATCGCGATCGAGTCGAGCAGCATTCCCCAGACGTCGTGCTGCTTCTGGTCCCATGCGCCGTTCCCGATCCGGACCGGGCGGGCGCCCTCGTAGCCCGACAGGTGGTCGAGCGTATGCTCGGTGAGCTCGTGCTCCCCGCCGATGCCGTACATGATTTGGAGGGGGTTTGTCCCGACGGTCTGCATCACGAAGGCGAAGAACTCGAATGCCTCCCACTCGAAGTTGAGCGTGAAGAGGCCCCAGAGCATGAAAGCCGAGTCGCGGATCCAGGTGAAGCGGTAGTCCCAGTTTCGCTCCCCGCCGGGCGTCTCCGGCAGTGACGTGGTGGCCGCCGCCATGATTGCCCCGGTCGGCGCGTAGCTCAGGCCCTTGAGGGTCAGCGCGCTGCGCTCGAGATAGCTCCGCCAGGGATGGTCGGGGAAGGTGCCGCCCTTCAGCCAGTGCCGCCAGACCTTCGTGGTGTTCCACACCTGACCCGCGGCCTCCTCGGGAGAAGCGGGCACCTCATCGTCGCCCCAGGAGAGCGCTGCGAACGCCATCTCGCCCTCCTTGAGGGCGGCCCGCGCGGTCGCCCGCGGCCCCGTGAGACCGAGTGGGAGGCTGCTGGTAAGTCTGAGCTCGAGATCGCCGCCCGGTGCCGATACCACGGCGCTGTCGTACCCCTCGCCGGTGTAGCCCCACGACCCCGGCTCGCGCCCGTAGTCGAAGACAGGCAGGCAGTTGAGGATCACCTCGGCGTCGCCGTCCACGCATGTCGCGACCCGGAGCAGGGTCCCGGCGGCGACGAAGTCTCCCGGTGCGCGTTTGTAGTGCTTGTGCCTATTGCCGCCGTGCCAACGGTGCATGACGAGGCAGTCGTAGACCTGAAGCAATCCCGTGGGCGTCTGCCAGGTCGTCTCCAGGACCAGGCTCCCGGGGAGGTAGCGGCGGTGGCTGGGCACCTCGATGCCCTCGGGCACGAGGCCGAACACGCCCGCCGATCGATCGAGCATCGCGCCGAACACGCTGGGGGAGTCAGGGCGCGGAAGGCACAGCCACTCCACCCTGCCTCCCGACGCGATCAGGGCGCAGGTCTCGCAGTCCGAGAGGAACGCGTAGTCGGCGATCGGGGGGAAGTCGCCTCTGGCGCCAGCATCGGTCTCCGAGTCTCCCGCGGGCGTCGCGTCGAGTCCGGTGGGCTCCGTGGTCACTAGTCGCTCACGGGCTGGCGCCCGGCCCGGTAGCGCCGGATCAGGGTGTTCGTCGAGCTGTCGTGGGCGAGCTCAGGCTCATCCGCGGCCTGCAGTTCGGGGACGATCCGCTTTGCCAGCACCTTCCCGAGCTCGACGCCCCACTGGTCGAAGGAGTCGATCCCCCAGATGGCGCCCTGGGTGAAGACGCTGTGCTCGTACAGCGCGACGAGGGTCCCAAGCATCTCGGGGGTCAGCTCACTCGCCAGGATCGTGTTCGAGGGCCGGTTGCCCTCGAAGACGCGGTGCGGCACGAGCTCCTCCGGCGTTCCCTCCTCGCGAACCTTGTCGGCCGTCTTGCCGAACGCCAGCGCCTCGGTCTGGGCGAACACGTTCGCCATCAGCAGGTCCTGGTGCTCACCGAGCGGGTTCAGCGACCGCTGGAAGCCGATGAAGTCGCACGGGATCAGCTTCGTCCCCTGGTGGATCAGCTGGTAGAAGGAGTGCTGCCCGTTGGTGCCGGGCTCGCCCCAGTAGACGGCGCCCGTCTGGTAGTCGACACGCTGCCCGTCCAGGGTCACGTGCTTGCCGTTCGACTCCATGGTCAGCTGCTGCAGGTAGGCGGGGAAGCGGTGCAGGTACTGGTCGTAGGGGAGGACCGCCACCGTCTGCGCTCCGAAGAAGTCGCCGTACCAGACGGCGAGCATCCCCATCAGCGCCGGCAGGTTGCTCTCGGTCGGCGTCTCGAGGAAGTGCTCGTCCATCGCGTGGAAGCCCGCGAGCATCTCGCCGAAGCGGTCGGGGCCGATGGCGAGCATGGTCGAGAGGCCGATGGCGGAGTCCATCGAGTACCGGCCGCCGACCCACTCCCAGAAGCCGAACATGTTGTCGGTGTCGATCCCGAACTCCGAGACGCCGTCTGCGTTGGTCGACACGGCGACGAAGTGCTTTGCGACCGCGCTCTCGTCGCCGAGCGCGTCGAGGGACCACTGCCGGGCGCTGTGGGCGTTGGTCATCGTCTCGAGGGTGGTGAACGTCTTCGAGGAGATGATGAAGAGCGTCTCCTCGGGGTCCAGGTCTCGCGTTGACTCGACGAAGTCGGTCCCGTCGACGTTGGAGACGAAGCGGAAGGTCATGTCCTGCTTCGAGTAGTGGCGGAGCGCCTCGTAGGCCATCACGGGCCCGAGGTCGGAGCCGCCGATGCCGATGTTGATGACGTTGCGAATCGGCTTCCCGGTGTGCCCCTTCCACTCGGCGCTTCGCACCTTCTCGCAGAAGGTGGCCATGCGATCGAGCACCTCGTGGACCTCCTTGACGACATCGACGCCGTCCACTACCAGCGAGCGGTCTCGGGGCATCCGCAGGGCCACGTGGAGGACCGACCGGTTCTCCGACACGTTGATCCGATCGCCACGGAACATCGCCTCGCGGCGTTCCGGCATCCCGCAGTCATCGGCGAGCTCGACCAGCAATGCGATCGTCTCATCGGTGACCCGATTCTTCGAGTAATCGAGGTACAGCCCTGCGCCCTCGGCGACGAGCCGCTCGCCCCGCTCGCCATCGGCGGCGAACAGCTCACGCAGGTGCGTGTCGCCGATCTCTCCGAAGTGGCGATCGAGCGCCTTCCAGGAGCCCCGTTCGGTGAGGGGAGAGGCGGCTAGCGCTTCGGTCACGAGGCCGGTTTCTCAGCGTGGCCGCCAAACCCCTTGCGCATCGCCGACAGCACCTTGTCCGCGTAGTCGTCCAGGCCGCGCGAGGCGAACCGGGAGTACAGCGCCATGGTGAGAACGGGAGCGGGGACACCCTCCTCGATCGCGGCGATCGATGTCCAGCGGCCCTCGCCCGAGTCGGATACGCGACCGGCGTAGTCGGACAGGTCGGGCGATTCCTGAAGGGCCTGGGCGGTCAGGTCGAGCAGCCACGAGCCGATCACGCTGCCGCGGCGCCAGACCTCGGCTACGTCGGGAAGGTCGATCTCGTACTGGTAGTACTCGGGGTGCTCGAGCGGGGTGGTCTCGGCGTCGACCTCCTGCTTGGCCTTGCCGATGTTCCCGTTCTTGAGAATGTTCAGGCCCTCGGCGTAGGCGGCCATGATCCCGTACTCGATCCCGTTGTGGACCATCTTCACGAAGTGGCCCGCGCCGTTGGGACCGCAGTGCAGGTACCCCTGCTCCGACGGCGTTGGGTCGCCAGATCGGCCGGGCGTGCGCTCGGCCGACCCGACGCCGGGGGCGAGCGTGGCGAAGATCGGGTCGAGGCGGTCGACCGCCTCGTCGGGGCCGCCGATCATCAGGCAGTAGCCGCGATCCAGCCCCCAGACGCCGCCGCTTGTGCCGGTGTCGACGTAGTGGATCTTGTCCTCAGCGAGCCGCTTCGCCCGCCTGATGTCGTCGCGGTAGTAGGAGTTGCCGCCGTCGATCACCGCGTCACCCTCGTCGAGGAGGGGGACCAGCTCGTCCAGGGTGCTGTCGACCACGGCCGCCGGCACCATCAGCCACACGGATCGCGGCGCAGACAGCTTGCCGACGAAGTCCGCCATCGACTCCGAGCCGGCCGCCCCCTCGCCGGACAGCGACTTGACCGAGTCCGGGGAAACGTCGTACACCACGCACTCGTGGCCCGCCTTCATCAGCCGCCGGACCATGTTCGCCCCCATGCGGCCCAAGCCGATCATTCCGAGTTGCATCCTGTCTCCTTTCCGGTGCAGCTCGGACTGTCTAGGCCCTGCTCACCCTGTGGTCGCGAGTCTGCGTGACTCCGACTCGATCGATTCCAAGAGGTCGTTCCAGCTCTTGTTGAAGGACTCCTTGCCCTCCCGCTGGAGCCGGGCGGCAAGCTCGTCCGTATCGATGCCCGCTGCCTGGAACTGGGTCAGCACCTCGTCGGCGTCCCCGCCGTCGGGCGGGATCGGCTCGCTCACCTGCCCGTGGTCGGCGAAGGCGAGGAGCGTCTTGTCGGGCATCGTGTCGATCGTGTCAGGCGCCGCCAGCTCCTCCACGTAGAGGATGTCCGACGCGTTCGGGTCCTTGGTCCCGGTGCTGGCGAAGAGCAGGCGCTGGCGGAATGCCCCGTCGGCCGCGAGCTTCTTGAAGCGGTCGGACTCGAGCAGCTCGCGGTAGGCGCGATACGCGTGCTTGCCGACCGCGACGCCGAGGCGGTTGCGCAGCTCGTCGGGGACCTCGTCGGTGACCGCGACGTCCCAGCGGCTCATGAACAGCGACGCCACCGAGCGCACTCCCGGGTCCAGGCCGTCGGCGATCCGGCGCTCGATGCCGCGCATGTACGCCTCGGCGGCGGCGAGGTACTGGTCCGTCGAGAAGAGCAGCGTGACGTTGATGGCGATGCCGGCGTAGATCGACTCCTCGATCGCCTCGCATCCAGCTTCCGTGCCCGGGATCTTGATGAACAGGTTGTCGCGTGCTCCCTGCTCGTGGAGCTTCTTCGCCTGCTCGATCGTCGCCGGGGCGTCGTCGGCCAGGAGCGGCGACACCTCCATGGACACGAAGCCGTCCTCGCCGTCCGTCTCCTCGTGAACGGAGCGAAACAGATCGGCGGCACCCTGCAGGTCCTGAAGCGCGAGAGCGAAGAAGATGTCCTGGGACTCGACGCCCTGCTCGGTGAGCTCCGTGATCTGCTCGTCGTAGGCGTCGCCACCCGTGATCGCCTTGTCGAAGATCGTGGGGTTGGACGTGAGCCCCGTAACCGAGAGCTCGTCGATGTAGCTCGCGAGCGTCCCGTCGCCGAGGATCGTGCGCGTGATGTTGTCGAGCCAGAGGCTCTGCCCAAGGTCGTGGAGTGCTTGTGTTGGCTTCATTTCAGGAGCTCCTTCGCTGCCTCAGCGACGCGCTCGGGGGTGAAGCCGAACTTCCGCTGGACCTCCTTCAGAGGAGCGGACGCGCCGAACGTGTGCATACCGACAATCTGTCCCTGCGGCCCGACGTAGCGGTCCCAGCCGAGTGTCGACCCCTGCTCCACCGCAACTCGGGCCTGCACCGACTTGGGCAGCACGCTCTCGCGGTAGTCGTCGTCCTGGAGGTCGAACAGGTACCAGGACGGAAGGCTGACGACGCGGGCTTGCACGCCGTCCGAGCGTAACTCTTCGTAGGCGCCGATGGCGAGGGCCACCTCGCTGCCGGTGGCGATGAGGATGACGTCCGGCTCGCCGTCGGTGTCGGCGAGGACGTAGCCGCCACGGGCCAGGCCCTCCGCGGAGGCGTACTTGGAGCGGTCGAGGATCGGGACGCTTTGCCGCGTGAGGATGAGGGCCGTGGGCTGGTGGCGCTGCTGCATCATCACCCGCCAGGCCTCCACGACCTCGTTCGCGTCGCAGGGACGGATCACGTTCAGCCCGGGAACCGCGCGCAGCGAGGCGAGCTGCTCGACCGGCTGGTGGGTGGGGCCGTCCTCGCCGAGCCCGATCGAGTCGTGGCTGAACCAGTGGATGACCGGAAGCTCCATCAAGGAGGAGAGCCGGATTGCGGGGCGGGCGTAGTCCGAGAAGGTCAGGTAGGTAGACCACACGGGCCGGAGCTTGCTCAGCGCGAGCCCGTTCGAGAGCGCGGCCGACCCGTGCTCGCGGATCCCCAGATGGAGGTCGCGGCCCTTGCGATCCTCCGGCTGGAACGCCTCCGAGCCCTCGCCGTCGAAGTCCAGGCCGCTCCCGGCGGACCCGGTGAGGTCGGCGGAGCCGCTCATGAGCCATGGCACACGCTGGGCGATCACGTTCAGGACCTGGTGGGACGCCTTGCGGGTCGCCAGGCCCTTTTCGTCGGCCTCGAAGCTCGGGAGGTCAGCATCCCAGCCGTCGGGCAGGGCCCGGCGCTGCATCTGGTCGATCTCGGTGACGACCCGGGGGTCGCCGTCGGATAGCCGCTGCTCCCACTCGGTGCGTAGTCGCCGTCCCCGCTCGCCGACGCCACGGGCGAAGTGCTCGTAAACGCCGTCTGGGACCAAGAACTCCGCCTCCTCCGGCCAACCGTATGCCCGCTTGGTCTCGCGGACCTCCTCCTCGCCGAGCGGTTCGCCGTGTGCCTCGGCCGTGTCCTGCTTGTGAGGAGAGCCGTAGCCGATATGGCTGTCGACGATGATCAGCGTCGGCCTGTCCTTCTCCTCCTGGAATTCCTGGAAGGCTCGGGTGAGGAGCTCGAGATCGTTGGCATCGCCGACGCGGGTGACGTTCCAGCGGTAGCCCATGAAGCGGGCGGCCACGTCGTCCTCGTAGGTGAGCTCGGTGTGGCCGTCGATCGTGATGTGGTTGTTGTCGTAGATCCAGCACAGGTTGTCCAGGCGCTGGTGGCCGGCGAACGAGGCGGCCTCGTTGGAGACCCCCTCCATCAGGCAGCCGTCGCCGGCGATCGCGTAGGTGTCGAAGTCGTAGACCTGGCTGCCGTAACGCGCCTGCAGCCACTTGCCGGCGACCGCCATCCCGACAGAGGTCGCGATGCCCTGTCCGAGCGGCCCCGTGGTCGTCTCGACTCCCGAGGTGAGGTGGTACTCCGGGTGGCCGGGGCAGTGGGAGTCGAGCTGCCGGAACGACTTGACGTCGTCCATGCTCACCGCGGGCTCACCCAGCACCTCGTATTCGGGATCCACGGCCTCGACCTTCGCCAGGTGCAGCAGCGAGTAAAGGAGCATCGAGGCGTGCCCGGCCGAGAGCACGAAGCGGTCGCGGTTCGGCCAGATCGGGTCGGTGGGGTCGAAGCGCAGGAAGCGCTGCCACAGCGTGTACGCGACCGGGGCCATCGCCATCGGCGTGCCGGGGTGGCCAGAGTTGGCCTTCTGGATGGCATCGATCGACAGCGTCCGAATCGTGTTGATGCAGAGCGTGTCGATGTCCGTTGCGACCGGCTGGGCGACGGTGGCCATCGGTGTCCGATCCTAGTCCACGGCGCCTGCGGCCATCTAAACGGTTTCGTAACAGTCCGGACGCGACTGGGCGATCGCTTAGATTCCCGTCTCGTGCCGGGCGAGTTGCCGACCCAAACCGAGAAGCGGGTGGCTGCGGAGGCGGCCGCCGAGCTGGTCGAGGACGGGACGAAGGTGGGGCTCGGAACCGGATCCACGGTCGCTTTCCTGCTGCCTGCGCTCGCTGCGCGCAAGCTCTCGATTCATTGCGTCGCCACCTCACCCGCGACCGAGCAGCACGCGGTGGAGCTGGGAATCGACGTCGGGCCGTTCGAGGGCGTGGATCGCCTCGACATCGCGATTGACGGCACGGACCAGGTCACCCCGGACGGCTGGCTGATCAAGGGTGGCGGCGGCGCTCATTTCCGCGAGAAGATCGTCGCGGCCGCCGCCGACCGGTTTATCGTCATCGGCGATTCCAGCAAGCCGGTGAATCGGCTTTCGCCTCCGGTTCCCCTCGAGCTGTCCAAGTTCGGCATCGCGGCGACGATGCGGGAGATCGGCGAGGTTGATCTCAGGGACGTGGCCGAGAGCCCCGACGGCGGGCTGATTGCCGACTACCGAGGGCCGGTCTCGGATCCAGCCGTGCTCGCCGAGTGGTTCGCGTCCATTCCGGGGATCGTCGAGCACGGGCTCTTCCCGCCGAAGCTGGTCAGCGAGGTCCTCATCGGGCGCGGTTCAATCGCCGAGCGCCTCGAGCTCATCCGAGGCTGAGCGCTCCGATGGCGGACCAGCGCGGCTGGCGCACGTGGTGGGTCAAGCGGCGCTGGTACGAGCGCAACCGGGGTTTCCGGCGGCGGTGGCGGATCAACCGCCACATGGCGCGATCGGGGGCCTTCATCCGCTACCCGATCGAGGGGGAGGTGCTCGAGGCACTGGACTCCGGCCGCCTCGTCATCGGCCAGGGGACGCTGCTCGAGCCGGGCTGCTGGCTGACGCTTTCGCCCGAGGCGCGCATCGAGATCGGCGAGGGTTGCTTTCTCAACCGGAACGTGATGCTCGCCGCCCTTGATCGGATCGAGATCGGCGACCACGTCATGTTCGCCAACGGCTGCTTCGTGGGCGACGCGGCCCATCGCTTCGACGACCCGGACAAGCCCATCACCTGGCAGGGCTTCACCTCAAAGGGCCCTGTGCGCATCGGATCCAACTGCTGGTTCGGCGCCAACTGCGTCGTGACGAGCGGCGTCGAGGTCGGCGAGCGCTGCGTCATCGGCGCCAACTCGGTGGTCATCGAGGACCTCCCGCCACGCGTGATCGCCGCCGGAATCCCCGCGAAGGTGATCCGAGAGATCGACTTCCAACGCAGTGGGGAGCAGGAAGTGGTTGATTAACGATGTGCCTGACGGACCTCGAGATCGCCGCGCGAATGGCCCGCGAACGATTGCGGCGGTTGTCCCTGCGCTCGCGGCGACCCTCCTTGCAGCCGCGATCGCCGGCTGCGGCGGCGGGGGCAACGAGAGCAGCACCAGTACCAGCGCCAGCGCGTCGGTGAGCACGACGCGATCGACCTCGACTCAGACAGCCTCGACTACGAGCACGACCACCGGCACCGGTGGCGGCTCAAGCGGTGGGCAAGTAGGGCGGCACCTCTCCATCCCGCAGGTGGTGGAGCTCGTCCTGACCTCGAGCGATCCGGCCAAGGTCTGCGGCTCTCAGTACGTGACGCAGCACTACCTGGGCGCCGCGTACGGAGGCAAGCAGGGGTGCGTCCAGGCGCAAAATCCAAAGAGCACCGCGACCTCGGTTCAGGTCGATCACGTGATTTCCCTGGATTCCGCAGGTCCACCACCGCAGGCCAGCGCCGAGGCAGCCCCGAACGGCGGCATCTATGACGGCGAGAAGCTCAGGGTCTCGCTGGTGAAGGAAGACGGGACCTGGAAGGTGGACAGCCTGAAGTCGAACGCCCCGGTCGGCCCGTGACGGCACGCAAGGGGACCTATTCCATCGTCGCCCGGGATCCGGATACGGGCGACCTCGGCGTTGCGGTGCAGTCGCATTGGTTCTCCGTTGGCTCGATCGTCTCGTGGGCGGAGCCGGGCGTGGGGGCGGTGGCGACGCAGTCGATCGCTGAGCCCGCGTACGGTCCCCGGCTGCTCGAGCGCCTGCGTGATGGCCAGGCCCCGCGGGAGGCTCTCAACGAGCTCGTGGCTGCCGACGAACAGGCAGCGGTCAGACAGGTTGCGGTGGTCGACTCGGGCGGAGCGGTCGCCGTGCACTCCGGCGATGGGTGCATCCCGTACGCCGGGCACGTGGAGGGCGATGGCTTCAGCGCCCAAGCGAACATGATGGTTGGGCCGGAGATCTGGCCGGCCATGGCCGAGGCGTTCACCGCAGCGACCGGGTCGCTCCCTCGCCGCCTCCTCGCGACGCTCGACGCCGCCGAGGCCGCCGGGGGAGATGTACGCGGACGTCAGTCGGCCGCGCTCGTCGTGGTCCAGGCGGAGGGTGAGCCGTGGCGGCGAACCGTCGAGCTTCGCGTCGAGGACCACACGAACCCGCTGGGGGAGCTCCGGCGGCTGCTCGACCTCGCCGATGCCTACGCCTTTGCGGACCAGGCCGACACCCTGATGGCCGAGGGCCGACACGACGAGGCCGCGGAGGCCGGCCGGAACGCGTTGGAGCTTGCACCGGCAAGCGACGAGCTCGTGTTCTGGGGTGGGCTGGGGATGGTGCAGGCCGGGGACCTCGAGGGCGGGGTGGAGCGCGTTCGCAGCGCGATTGAGATGCACTCTGGATGGCGCGACCTCCTCGCTCGACTCAGGCCAGAGGTCGCGCCCTCGGCCGCGGCAGTGCGGGACGAACTGGGCGTGCCGGACCAGACGAGGCCATGAGCGAGCGCCCCCGGCTCGTCGGCATCAACCACGTCGCCCTCGAGGTGGGAGACATCGACGAGGCGATCGAGTTCTACGGGCGAATCTTCGACATCGAGGGAGTCGAGCGCGCATACGGCATGGCGTTCATCCGCATGGGCGACCAGTTCATCGCGTTGTCTGCGGGCGACCCGGGTCCGCCCGGCAGGGCCCATTTCGGCCTCGTGGTCGAAGACAAGCCCGCCGCCCGCGCAGCGCTCGAAGCGGCGGGGGTGGAGACCTCCAGGGGAAGGTTCCTCGACTTTCGGGACCCTTGGGGCAACCTGGTTCAGGTTGTCGACTACCGCGACATCCAGTTCACAAAGGCTCCCGGCGTGCTGCGCGGCATGGGTTTCGAGGGGCTGGAGAAGCGTCCGGAAGCGCTCGACGAGCTGCGCGAGAAGGGCTTGACGGAGCCGGAGTGACCTCGTGCATCCGGCCTCTCCGGGGAGCGGCCGGAACCGCCTCGGACTAAGCTCGCGTCGGGTCGATGGCCGCGGCGATCAAGATCGGGACGATCTTTGCCGGGTACCGGATCGAAGGGGTGCTGGGCAGAGGAGGGATGGGCGTGGTCTACCTCGCCGAGCAGCCCGAGCTTGGCCGCAGGGTCGCGATCAAGGTCATCGCTCCGGCGCTTGCGAGCGACCCCGACTACCTGGAGCGCTTCAAGCGCGAATCGCGTTTGGCCGCCGCCATCGAGCACCCGAACGCGATCCCGATCTACGAGGCCGGCGTGGCCGACGAGGACATGCCGTACCTCGTCATGCGTTACGTCGAGGGAGAGGACCTGTCGTCACTGCTCCGCCGGGAGGGCCGGCTCGACCGGCGTCGCGCCGCGGCGATCGTCGACCAGATCGCCGGCGCGCTGGATGAGGCGCACGCGCGTGGCCTCGTCCATCGCGACGTCAAGCCGGCGAACGTAATCGTCGAATCGCGCCGCGGCACCGAACACGCCTACCTGACGGACTTCGGCCTCACCCGTGAGGTCGACGCGTCCGGGGGGCCAACCGCCACGGGGCGCTGGGTGGGGACCATTGACTACGCCTCGCCGGAGCAGATCAAGGGCGGTCCGGTGGATGCCCGCTGCGACATTTACGCGCTGGGTTGCGTCCTCTTCACGACGCTGACCGGCCACCTGCCGTTCGAGCGCGAAGAGGACGTGGCCAAGCTCTACGCGCACGTGAGCGAGCCGCCGCCGGCGCCGAGCAAGCTTGCGGACGGGGTCACGGACGAGCTTGACGTGGTGGTCGAGCGGGCGATGGCGAAGGAGCCCGATGACCGGTACCTGTCCGCCGGGGACCTGGGCCGGGCCGCGCTGAGCGCCGCCACCGGCGCGCCCGTGTCACAGCCGGAGCACAGCGTCGCGACCGGTGAGGCGGCGCCGGTGACCCAGCCTGCCGAGCCGACTCCGACCAAGCCATCGGAGCCGCCGCCGACCGAGCCGGCGAGCACCGTTGCAAGCGAGCCCCCGGCCCCGACGCGCCCGGAGCAACCAAAGCCGTCCCGCGCGGGAGCGAGAAGGCGGCGCCTAACCGTCCTGGGCGCTGTGCTGGCCGTCGGCGCCGTCGTCGCGATCGCCGTTGTCGCCCTCGGTGGCGGGGGAGGAGGTGGCTCCTCGTCGAGCTCAGCGACAGGCGGCGGAGGCGGCCAGGCCCAGAAGCGCTCCGGCAAGAACGGCGGCGGCTCCAAGAACGTTGTGCATCACATCAAGATGGTTCCGTTCACCGACGCCAGCGCGTTCGCGGTGGACGTGCCCAAGGGCTCGAAGCCGGGGGTGGTCGATGAGCAGCTCCCGGGTGGCGTCACGCTCACCGCGCTGGTGACCCCCGACCAGAAGATGGACGTCGAGATTCAACAGGCCTCATCCGACGCCGCCACGCAGCTTCAGAACGCGGAGGCGGCGCGGGCCAAGGAAAGCGCAATTCAATACACCCGGGGTTCGGCCACCATTGCCGGTCGTAAGACGTACTACCTCGGTTACACACACACCGAGTCGGCCAGACACAACCTGCCCGATCTCGGCGAGGCGAATGTCTTTACCTCGTTCTTCGATGAGGGCGGGTTCTCGTGGCGCACGCGGGCGGCCGTTTCGACGAGCGAGGCGAACAGTAAGAAGGTCGCGCAGGACCTCTCGACTCACATGGCCGAGACCTTCCAAGCCAAGTGAACGAGCGACGGGGCCCGTTGCCGGGGCCCCGTCGCGGTTCCGCCTATTTGGCGTGGGTGTGGGTGTGGGCTACTGGTAGACGGCTTCCAGGAGGAGCCAGCAACCGTCGGTGTAGCTCAGCGTCTGGAACGGGCCGCCCGGCGACAGCGCTGGGGTGAACAGGAACTGGTTCGGTCCACCTGAGCTGCAGCGCAGCATGCTGGTCTTCTTGGCGCTGATGGCCAGGTACTGGCCCTTTTCGACAGGGACGTGGACAGGGAAGGACTCCACGTCGTAGGTGAGGCTGTTTCCGTTGGGCTGACCGTTGTAGTCGATCCGCGGTCCACTGCGAACGACCCGGCCCTTGTCCTTGCCCGGCTTCGCCTCGGCGATCTGGAGCTTGAAGTGCCCCGGGCCGCCGGCGATGAGCTTGACCTTCTTGATCACGCCGTCCTTGGGCGCACGCTCGTGGCCGGCATCGTTGTACGCGTCCCACCCCGGTCAGGGCCAGGACAGAGGATCAGCCGCCGTCCGAGCCTGCGGTTGGTCTTGATGGTCTTGCTGTTGGTCATCGGGGTTCTCCTTTCGTGGTCTTGATTCCGGACGACAGGAGTCTCCGTTGGCAAGGCCCGCGCTACCAGACGCCCACGGGATGGACGTGTCTCGCCGCGGGGTGGTTCGGACCGCCCCTTGGTGTGGGTTCGTGCCCTAGAGCTCGCGCTGCGTGATCAGGCCGGTCTGCAGCGCGCGCTCGACGACCGCGACCCGCTTGCGGTTCTGCGGCAGCTCCTGCACGTCGAACTTCTCGAACAGAGCCCGCATGTGCGTCTTGACCGCGTCCACGCTCAGGTGAAGCTCGTCCGCGAGCTGTTGGTTCGTAGGCGGCGTCGCGAACGCTGCACCGTCCTTGAACGGCCGGCAGAGCGCGACCAGCACGCGACGCTGGGCGGGCGAGACAGCAGCAGCCGAGAGGGCGTCGCTCGCGACGACGGTGGACGCGGCCTCGGTCAGCGCCGGCGCCCGGAACAGGACCATGGTCTGGCCGAACCGGAGCATGTCCCCGTCCCGAAGGCGGCTCCTCCCGCCGACGCGCTCGCCGTTGAGGAACGAGCCGTTGCGAGAGATGCCCTCATCGACCAGCGTGAGCTCGTCGCCCACGACCTCGAGCTGCGCGTGCAGCGCCGAGACCTCGTCGTCCCACGACAGCCGGACGGCGGACGACGGGCTCCGGCCCACCCAGAGCTCCGTCACGCCGGACTCGATCGACAGCAGATGCCGTTCACCCTCGGCATCCCGGTAGGCGAGGAACGGGCGCCCGGTGCGCTCCTGCTCGATCTGCGCCTTGAGCTCGACGGCGGTGATGGGGTGCGGGCCGCCAGCGTCCCCGGTCACGAGAGCACCTGGATCACGATCGTCCGCTCGCGCGGGCTGTCGTCGAAGTCGATGAGGACGAGCTGCTGCCAGGTCCCGAGCGCCAGTCGACCGCCCTCGACGGGTACCACCTCCGAGGCGCCGATGATCGAGGCGCGCTGGTGGGCATGCGAGTTCGTGTCGTGGTTCAGGCGGTTGTGCTCGTAGTCGCCGCGTACGGGGATCAGGCGGTCGAGCAGCGCGCGCAGGTCGTGCACTCCGCCGGGTTCGAACTCCATCGTCGTGATCCCCGCGGTCGAGCCGCGAACGAAGGCGCTCGCCTGGCCGTCGCTAGTCCCGGACTCGGCGACCGCCGCCTGGACGCGGCGGGTGATGTCGACGATGTCCGAATGGCCGCGCGTGGAGAGCCGGATCTCGCTGGTGTGCACCGCCATCCGCGCAACGTAACAAGGCGGCGAAGCGAAGCGAGCCGGGCCAGACTGGCCCGGCTCGCTGTCCTTCAGTCCGCCACCGGCCTCCCTACCGGGGCGGAACAGCAATGCGGTTTTGTCAGACGCCCCGCGGATGCGCCCCGCGAATGTGGAGGGCCTCCATCAGCCTGGGCACGAACACCAGGGCCGAGACGCCGACCAGCACGTAGACGACGTTCAGCAGCGTGCCGCTTCCGAAGATCGACGAGAGGACGTTCGTGTCGCCGTTTGTGATGCCGACGATGCCCCAGTTGAGCGCACCGATGAACATCAGCAACAGCGCCACGGGCTCCAGTCGCTTCAGCATCTCCATTACCTGTACCTCCTGAGAAGGGATTCGCTTCGTGCGAATCGACACGAGCATTACCCCTCCCAGCGACTGGGGTTACGGCGTGAGCAGCGCTTTTCGCCGGCCTACCAGTCCCAGGGAGACGTCGCCAGGCTGCCCTGGTCCAGGTAGGCCTGGAGCTCGGCGACCGCGTCCGGATCGGCCGAGTAGACGTGGTCGGCGTCGGGGAAATGGCGCGAGCGGACCTCATCCGCGTACGCCCTGATGCCCGCGACCATCTGGTCGTGGATGTCGGCATAGCGCTTGACGAACTTCGGCACCCGACCTGACGTGATGCCCAGCAGGTCGTGGAAGACGAGCACCTGGCCGTCGGTCGAGAGGCCGGCGCCGATCCCGATCACCGGCACATGGATGTGCGTCATCAGCGCGTCGGTGACGGCGGCCGGGACCGCCTCGAAGACGATCGCGAAGCAGCCCGCAGCCTGTAGTTCGTGGGCGTCGTGTGCGATCTGGGTCGCGGATTCCACCGTCTTGCCCTGGGCCTTGAACCCCCCGAGGGCGCTCGCGGTCTGCGGGGTCAGGCCCACGTGGCCCATGACGGGGATGCCCGATCCGGCGATCGCTCGGGCGCGCTCCACGGAGGGGCCGCCGCGCTCCAGCTTGACCGCGTCGCAGCCGGCCTCCCGGACGAACCGCTGCGCGTTCTTGATCGCGTGCTTGTTCGAGCGCTCGTAGGAGCCGAACGGCATGTCGCCGATCAGGAGCGGCGTGCGGCGCCCGCGATTGACCGCGGCGGCCATGGTGACCATCTCGTCCATCCCGACCGGAGTCGTGGCGTCGTAGCCAAGGACGACCATCGCGGCGGTGTCCCCGACCAGGACGATGTCGACGCCGGCCTCCTCGGCCGCCAGCGCCGACGGGTAGTCGTACGCGGTGACCATGACGATCGGCTCCCCCTTCGCCTTCATCTCGGCGAGGCGGGGCACGGTCATGGGCATTCGACCCGCGGCGTCGGGCTGCTTTTCCTTTGGACGGCTGCTCATCGATTGCTCCCTTCGTGAACCAGGCTTCCGGGCACCTCGAAGTCGGCCTCCGAGGCGAGCGACGAGTCGAGGAGCACCTCGGGATGGGAATCAACGCGGACGACCTCGTTGCGCTCGCCCACGTGGACGACGATGGGGGCGTAGGAATCGAGGTCCGCTTCGTCGCAGGCGCCGAAGGAGGCGACGATCACCTTGTCGCCCTCCCTGACGAGCAGCGCGGCCGCGCCGTTCACCCGCACGGCACCGCTGCCCGCGTCGCCCTCGATCGCGTAGGTGCCGTTCTCGATGTCCCACACGTGGACCTGCTCGTTGGCCAGCAGGTCGGCGCTGCGCATCAGCTCCGGATCGAGCGTGATGCTCCCGACGTAGTCGGGATCGCACCCGGTCACCGTGGCCCGGTGGATCTTCGACTTCAGCATCTGTCTCTGCACTGGTCTCTTCAACCTCCAATCAGGGTGTTGTCGATAAGTCGAGCGGCGCCCACGCGGGCGGCGACCGCGATCAGCACCGGCCTGCCGTTCAGAGAGTCAACGGCGGCCAAGCTCTCGGGGTCACGGGCCTCGAGGTACTCGGGCTCGATGCCGGCCTGCTTCAGCTCGGCCCGTGCGGCGTCCAGAACGGCCTGGGCCGTGCCCTCGCCGGAAGCGGCCACCTCCTCGGCGGCACGGAGCGCACGGCTCAGCGCCGCGGCGCGCTGGCGTTCCTCGGGCGTGAGGTACGCGTTGCGCGAGCTCATCGCGAGCCCGTCGGGCTCGCGAACGGTGGGGAGGATCTCGATCTCGACCGGGAAGTCCAGATCACGGGCCATGCGGCGGATGACGACCCCCTGCTGGGCGTCCTTCTGGCCGAAGAAGGCGACGTCCGGGCCGACCGCGTTGAAGAGCTTCGCGACAACGGTGGTGACACCGCGGAAATGCGCCGGGCCTCGCACCCCGGGATCGCCGTCGAGCACATCGGTCAGGCCGCCGCCCACCTCGACCGATGTCGAGAACCCCTCTGGGTAGATCTCGTCCACCGCCGGGGCGTAGACGAGGTCGACGCCGGCCTCCTCGGCGATCTCGAGGTCGCGCGCCTCGTCTCGCGGATATGCGTCCAGGTCCTCGTTCGGCCCGAACTGGGCCGGGTTCACGAACAGGCTCATGACGACGACGTCGCAGCGTTCCCGCGCGGCCTGCAGAAGCGACAGGTGGCCGTCGTGGAGGTAGCCCATCGTGGGCACCAGGCCGACGGTCCTGCCCTCGCGGCGCGGCGGCGAGAGCGCCTGGCGCAGGTCGGCCTTGGTTCGAGCCACTTTCACGCTGACACCTGGTCCCGGGCCGCGAGCGCCCTCGCCCGCTCCGCGAGCGCCTCGTAGACGGGAACAAGCTCGGGCGCGGTCGCGCGCAGTGCCTCGAGGTGGCGCTCCACCGTGGCCATGTCGCCGCGGGCGATCGGACCCGTCAGGGCGTCCGCGCCGCGCTCCGTCCAGTTCGCGGCGCTGCGAAGGACCAGGGGCGCGAGCAGCTCACGGCCCGGCGCGTCCACACCGGCCCGATCCATCAGCTCTGCAGCGGACTCCTCCAGCGCGACGAGGAGGTTCGAGGCCATCGCGGCGGCGGCATGGTAGGCGTCGCGAGCGTCCTCGGGCACCTCGAAGGGCCGCATCTGGAGCCGGTGTCCGAGCTCCCGGGCGATCGCGAGGGCATCTGGCGTCGAGCCTGCGATCGCGCACGGGGCGCCGACGAGCTCGGTTTGCGCGTCGGGGATCGTCTGCAGCGGGTGAAGCGAGAAGACCTCGGCGCCGGCGTCGGTCGCGACCGCGAGCGCTGCGAGGCTGGTGGTGCCGCTCACGTGGCCGACAAACCGGAGCGGCGGCACGGCGTCCGCAGCATTGGCGGCCGCCGTCTCGATCTCCCCGTCGGGGACACACAGCAGGGCGACCTCCGAGTGACGACATGCGTCGAGCGCGTCCTCGCGGCCGGCGAGACGGGCGGTGAGCCCGGCGGCCATCGCGGCGGCCGCGATCGAGCGCCCCGCCCTTCCGGCGCCGATCACGGCAAGCCTTGAGAAGGGCGGCGCATCCGCGGCAAGCGCGGCGTCGGTGGGTGGATCCCGTTCCAGTTCCCTCATCGGAGATACCAGACGGCTGAAGGCGGTTCCGGTGAACTGTCTGAGCCGATTTGGTCCACGCCCCGGGTGGGGTCGCAGCCGCGGGCAATTATAGGTTGGGCCCGGGCTCCAAAGCCCGGTAACCCGCACGTTCCGCATTCCTCTGCGGTGTGCGGCCCTTGCCGGGGCTACCATCGCGGTCGTGCCTCTGTATGAGTTCGAGTGCGGGCGCTGTGGCGCTCGGTTCGAGGATCTCGTCGGCGTCGGGACGGAGACCGTCGAGTGCCGCGAATGCGGCGCCGAGGAAGCGTGCCGCGTCTACTCGGCGCCTGCCCCGGAGCCGCGGCTGGTGAAGACCGGGGGTGCGCTGCGCCGGCAGGAGGCGCGGAACGCCGAGCTCCATTCCCGCACGAAGCAGAACTTCAAGGCGGCGAGGCGGCGTTCCGAGGCGCGCCGGAAGGGACCGTCGTGAGCGCGACGCGCGAGGAGCGCCGCGAGCGCCTCGTCGAGGTGTACCAGGAAGCTTCCGTGTGCGAGCTCTGCACGCTCTCGGAGACGCGGACCAACGTCGTCTTCGGCTCGGGCAACTCCGACGCCGACCTGATGTTCGTGGGCGAGGCCCCCGGCGCCGAGGAGGACCGCCAAGGGCTCCCGTTCGTGGGCCGGGCCGGCGGGCTGCTCACCGAGCTCCTGGAGGGGATCGGGATGAAGCGGGAGGACGTGTGGATCACGAACGTGCTGCGCTGCCGCCCGCCCGGCAATCGCGACCCACAGCCGCTCGAGATCGAGTCCTGCCAGCCCTACACCTACAAGCAGCTGGAGCTGATCCAGCCGCGGGTCATCGGCACCCTCGGGAACTTCGCAACGAAGCTCCTGACCGGCAGCCGGACGGGGATCACCAGGGTGCGCGGCACCGTCCAGGTGCACGAGATCGGCGGCCACCCGGTGTTCCTGATGCCGCTGCTTCACCCCGCGGCCGCGCTGCGCACGCCCTCGCTTGTCGACACCCTGCGGGAGGACTTCGCGAAGCTTCCCGAGCTCATCTCCAGGCCGCGCCCCGAGGGGACGGGCGCGCGACCGTCGGCGGCCGACCTGGCTCCCGAGACCGTGACCGCGGGCTCGGACCAGCTCGACCTGTTCGGTTAGTGGAGAGAACGTCCAGCCCTGCGGAGACCGAGGCGGTCGGCGCGCGGATCGCCGCCGCCGACCTCGGCCCGGGCGACGTGGTCCTCGTCAGCGGTGAGCTCGGCTCGGGCAAGACGACGCTCATCCGGGGCGCCTGCCGCGAGCTCGGGGTCACCGAGCCGGTCACCTCGCCGACGTTCACGATCGGGCACCGCTACCGGGGTCGTGTGCCGGTGTCGCACCTCGATCTCTACCGGCTCGAGGGGCTCGAGGACGAGGACCCGGGGTTGCTGGATGACTACCTGACCGATGACGCGGTTGCGTTCGTGGAATGGCCGCAGGCGGCGGAGCCGCAGCTGGAGCGGATCGCGCTGCGGGTAGAGCTGAGCCATGAGGGCGGCGACGAGCGGCGGATCGAGGTGCGGCGGCCGTGACCACGATCGCCGGGCTCGACACCGCGACCGACGACGTCAGCGTTGCGGTGGTGCGCCAGCGCGTGGTCGTCGACGAGCGCCTCGTGCCGAAGCCGGACGGCGGGCGCCCGCGGCACGCCGAGGCCCTGCTGGTCGAGCTCGAGGGCGCCGTGGGCGCGGCGGGGGGGTGGGACGCGGTGGACCGGCTGGCGGTCGGAATCGGGCCGGGCTCGTTCACCGGGCTCCGGGTCGGCCTCGCGACCGCGCGAGCGATCGCCCAGGCGCTCGGCAAGCCCATGGTCCCGGTCGGCACGCTCGCCGCGCTGGCGGCGGGCATCGCCGAGGACGGCGGAGAGGGGAGGTCGCGGCTCGCAGTGCTCGACGGGCGGCGCGGCGAGGCCTTCGCGGCGCTCTTCGGGCCGGGTGGCGAAGAGATCTGGGAGCCGTTTGTGGCGAAGCCGGAGGTGCTCGGCGAAAGGGGCAAGACCGTGCCCGACAGCCCGCTGGCGGGCGGTTCCGGGGCGCTACGATTCCGCGGTGAACTGGAGGCTGCGGGCGTCGAGGTTCTTCCGGACTCGAGCGAGGCGCACCGGGTGTGGGCCCGGCACGTTTGCCGGCTCGCCGCGGACGGGCCCTCTTCACCGCCCCAGGCGATCCAGCCGATCTACCTGAGACCACCCGACGCGCAGGTTTGGCTTGACCGAGATTCGCCTTAGACGATTGGCATACAGCGACCTCCCGGCCGTGCTCGCAATCGAGCGCCGGTCCTTCCAGACGCCGTGGTCCCTGGCCATGTTCGTCCTCGAGCTGTCCAAGCCCTCCGGCATCTGCCTGGCGGCGACGACCGACGACGGGCTGGTCGGGTACATGGTCTGCTCCCGCTACGCGGACGTCTGGCACCTGATGAACGTGGCCGTCAGCCCAACCGTGCGCCGCCAGGGCATCGCGCGGCGGCTGCTGGAGCGACTCTTCGAGGAAGCGGGCAGCGAGGCCCGCTACACGCTGGAGGTGCGCACCTCGAATCACGGGGCGATCGCGATGTACGAGCGGTTCGGCTTCCGGCGCGCGGGCCACCGCCGCCGCTACTACCACGACAACGGCGAGGACGCCCTCATCATGTGGCTGGAGAGCCCGTCGCCGGTCGAGGCTTGATCGTCCTCGCGCTGGAGACCTCGTGCGACGACACCTGCGCCGCGGTCACGGACGGCGCACGGATCCTGTCGAACGTCATCTCCTCGCAGGCCGCCGCACACGCCCAGTACGGCGGCGTCGTCCCGGAGGTCGCTTCGCGCCACCACCTCGAGCTCATCAATCCGGTCGTCGACGCGGCGCTCGGCGAGGCCCGCGTCGAGTTGACGGACGTCGATGCGCTCGCCGTGACCCGGGAGCCCGGCCTGATCGGGGCCCTGCTGGTCGGCGTTGCCACGGCGAAAGGGCTCGCGGCCCCCCTTCGCAAGCCGTTGGTGGGCGTGAACCACCTCGACGGCCACGTCGCGGCGAACTTCCTCGAGCCGGACCCGCTCGAGCCGCCTTTCCTCTGCTTGATCGCGAGCGGCGGCCACACGCTGCTCGCGGGCGTCACGTCCCACGAGGGCTTCGAGGTCCTGGGTCAGACGCTCGACGACGCGGCCGGCGAGGCGCTGGACAAGGGCGCCCGGCTGCTGGGCCTCGGCTATCCGGGCGGGCCGGCGATCCAGGGCGAGGCCGAAGGCGGGGACCCCGCGGCATTCGACTTCCCGGTGGCCATGACCCGCGATCCCCGGCTCGACTTCAGCTTCAGCGGCCTGAAGACGGCCCTGCTGTACGCGACCCGTGGCCTCAGCGAGGGTGAGCTCGAGGCGCGCCGGGCGGACCTCGCGGCGAGCTACCAGGCCGCGGTGGTTGGCCAGCTGATCGCCAAGCTCGAGCGAGCGGTCGGTCGAGGCGAGTGGGACGCGGTTGCACTCGGCGGGGGAGTGGCGGCGAACACGCTGCTGCGGGAGCGAACCGCTGCCCTGTGCGAGGCGCGCGGGCTGCGCCTGAAGCTGGTTCCCCGCGAGCTCTGCACCGACAACGCGGCCATGATCGCGTCCGCGGCGCGGTTCAAGGCGCCCGCGCCGTATCCGGAGTACCTGGGGTGGACGGCGATCGCATGAACGTCGTCCTCTACACGCGCGACGGGTGCCATCTCTGCGACGAGGCCCGCGAGCGGATCCTTGCGCTCCGGGATTCTGACGGCGGGTTCGAGCTCCGCGAGATCGACATCGACACCGACGACGCGCTGCACGCGCGATTCCTCGAGCGCATCCCCGTGGTGGAGGTGGACGGGGACATCGTTGCGGAGCTGGACGTGGACGCGGCGGTGCTCCACGCTGCGCTCGCCGAGCGCCGGACCGATACTGTCCGGTCCGTGACACGCGAGGCTGGGTCGAACCAGCGATGACGGAGGACGCGGTGGCGGACGTGCCATCTACAGAGCTGTCGCTCGGCGACGGCGACCGCCTGTCGCTCGGCGTGGCCGCGCGCCTCTCGCGCTACCTGCAGGTCTTGATCCAGGCGCGAAAGATGGGCAAGGAGACGATTTCCTCGCAGGAGCTGGCCGAGTACACGCACATCAACTCGACCCAGATCCGGCGTGATCTCTCGGGCTTCGGGAAGTTCGGCAAGCGAGGCGTTGGCTACCGCGTCGACTCCCTGGTGGAGGAGATCCGCCGCATTCTCCGGAGCTCCGGGAAGCACAACATCGTCCTCTTCGGCGCCGGCAACCTGGGCCAGGCCATCGCGAGCTCGGACATATTCGCCGACCACGGGTTCCAGATCGTCGCCATATTCGACGTCGATCCGAGGCTCGTGGGAAAGCAATTCGGCGAGGTGGAGGTCCACGACGTCGCCGGCCTCTCCAACGTCGTCGAGGAGCAGGACGTGGTGGTCGGGGTTCTGGCGGTCCCGTCGGCCGCCGCCCAGGACGTGGCCGACCGCCTTGTGGACGCCGGCGTGAAGATCGTCTTCAACTACTCCGAGCAGCTCCTCCAGGTGCCACCGGACGTGACCGTCCACACTTCGAGCCCCGCGGTCGACCTGCTCTACGCGCTGTACTTCTACCTGACCTAGCCCGGTACTAATACGTCTATGAGCGCGACCCACGACGCTCATCCCCAGAAACGGCACATGCCAGTTTCGGGGGCTGAAGCCCCCTCACTTACAAACCTGGACATGGACGTCGCTCGCGAGCGGTTCGAGTCCTCCACCGACTTCACCCTGGCGATCGAGGAGGAGTTCGCCCTCATCGACCCCGAGACGCTCGAGCTCGTCAACCGCTTCGAGGAGCTCCACGCCGCCTGCCAGCGGGACGACCTGCTGGCCGACGCCGCGGTCGGCGAGCTGATCTCGTCCGAGATCGAGATCCGCTCCGGGAAGTCCGAGAGCTTCACGCAGGCGGTCGAGCGCCAGAGCGAGCGCCGCGAGCGGCTGTTCGCGACCGCCCGCGAGCTCGGCATCGCCCTGGCGGCGACGGGCACGCACCCGTGGGCGAGCTACCTCGACCAGCAGATCATCGACACGGAGCACTACCGACGCCTCCGCGAGGAGCTGCGGTGGGTGGCGCAGCGCAACAACACATGGAGCCTTCACGTGCACATGGGCGTGCGCGGCGCCGACCGCGCGGTCGCCGTCTGCGACCACCTTCGTGGAGTGCTGCCGCAGCTGCTCGCCCTGTCCGCGAACTCGCCGTTCCTCGACGGCCGGGACACCGGGCTGCACACCATGCGGACCGAGATCTTCACGCGGACGTTCCCGCGCTGCGGGGTCCACGAGCCGTTCGGCGACTGGGACGCGTATGCGGACTTCATCGACGTCCTCGTGCGCACGGGTTCCATCGTGGAGGCGACCCAGCTCTGGTGGAGCGTGCGCCCGCATCACGCCTTCGGCACCGTCGAGCTGCGGATCTGCGACGCCCAGGCTCGCGGCAGCGAGTCGTTCGCGCTCGCGGGCATGATCGCGGCCTGCATCGCTCAGGCGGCGCTCGACTACGACGACGGTCGCCTCGGGACGCCGCTTCGCCAGCGGGAGATCGAGGAGAACCTCTGGCGCGCGATCCGGCACGGGATGGACGGCCGGATGATCGACTACGAACGCCGGGCGGAGATCCCGACCCGCGAGGCGGTCGAGCGCCTCGTCACGTGGACCGCTCCGGCTCGAGAGTCCCTGGGCATCGAGGTCTCGATTCCGGATGCGAACGGAGCCCAGCGCGCGTACCGTGCACTGGCTAGCGGAGCGTCCATCCGCGAGATCTTCAAGGATTCCGTCGCTGAGACACAGCGCACCTACGCACCCGAGGGGGTATCGACCGCATGAACGCAGAGGAGGGCCAGCCGCAGCCACAGCCGGGCGGCGAGACGCAGCCGACCGAGGAGGAGATGCGCGAGCGCATCGAGGAGCAGCTCCGCAAGGTGCGCGTCCAGGACCTGCTCCTCGAGAGCGTCGTCAGCGTCCTGAACCTCGCGGCGCGCCGGATCGCCAAGGAGGACGAGCAGGACCTGGAGCAGGGGCGGATCGGGATCGAGGCCGTGAGAGCCGTGGTGGACCTGCTGGACCCTGAGCCGGCGGCACAGGTGCGGAGCGCCCTGTCCGAGATCCAGATGCTCTACGCGAAGTACGCGAACGAAGAAGGGGAGTCCCCTCAGGAGGGAGGCTCGCCGGCGCCGGAGGGAGACCAGCCGCCGCCGCCAGGCCCTGGGTCCCAGGGCGGCCCGTCGAAGCTCTGGACCCCCGGCCGGGGCTGAGACACCAGCAACGGCACCAGATATGTGGTGAGGGGCTTTAGCCCCGAAACTGGCTGGTGCCGTTCCCTGGGGGCGATTGTCGCCCCCGCGTCCACTATGCTCCCCGCGCTTCGGCGGCCCTAAGGGCCGCCCAAATCACACCCTAGACGGAGGACGAACACTTGACGAAGTTCCTGACCGATTACGGCGTCGTCATCGCGCTGGTGTGCGCCGGCGCAGCGGTGGTCTACGGCGCCGTCATCACCCGGCGCCTGCTCGCCCGCTCACCGGGCAACGAGCGGATGCGCGAGATCTCGGGCGCGGTCCAAGAGGGAGCGAAGGCATACCTCACGCGCCAGTACACGATCATCGCGGGCGTCGCGATTGTCCTGGCGATCCTGCTCATCGTGCTCAGGAACGTCGACACGGCGATCGGGTTCGTGATCGGCGGCGCTCTCTCGGGCGCCGCGGGATTCATCGGCATGAACCTCTCGGTGCGCACGAACTCGCGAGTGGCTGAGGCCGCGCGCGGCGGAGTCCCGCCGGCGCTGGACGTCGCCTTCAAGGGCGGCTCGGTCACCGGGATGCTCGTGGTGGGTCTCGCTCTGCTGGGCGTCGCCGGCTACTTCGGGGTGCTGGTCCTCACCGGCTCGAGCGACAAGGACGCAGTGGACGCTCTCGTAGGGCTCGGGTTCGGCGGCTCGCTGATCTCAGTCTTCGCGCGTCTTGGGGGTGGCATCTTCACCAAGGCCGCCGACGTCGGCGCAGACCTCGTCGGAAAGGTCGAGGCCGGCATACCGGAGGACGACCCACGCAACCCCGCTGTGATCGCGGATAACGTGGGTGACAACGTCGGCGACTGCGCGGGGATGGCGGCTGACCTCTTCGAGACCTACGCGGTGACGTCGGTGGCGGTGATGCTGCTCGGCGTGCTGACCTTCTCGGAGTCCCGAGAGGTCGCGATCTTCCCGCTGGTCATGGGCGCCGTTGCGATCCTGGCGTCGATCGTCGGCGCCCTTTCCGTACGGACCCGCAGCGGCAACGTCGAGGCGGCGCTCTATCGAGGGCTCGCCGTCTCCGGGGTCCTCTCGGCCGCCGCGTTCTACCCGATCACCCATTGGCTGATGGGGGACATCACCTTCAAGGCCGCGAACCTGAACAGCGCCCCGACGGCCACCGACCTCTGGTTCTGTGCCCTCATCGGGATCGCCGTCACGGCCGGCCTGTTCGTCATCACCGACTACTACACGTCCACGAGGTTCCGGCCGGTGAAGACGATCGCCAAGGCGTCGGTCACAGGCCACGCGACCAACATCATCCAGGGGCTCGCTCAGGGCCTGCAGTCCACGGCCCTTCCGGCGATCCTGCTCGCGCTCGCCATCCTGGGCGCCAACCAGCTCGCCGGCATCTACGGGATCGGAGTCGCGGTGATGGCACAGCTGTCATTGACCGGGCTGATCGTCGCCCTGGATGCGTTCGGCCCAATCACCGACAACGCCGGGGGCATCGCCGAGATGGCGGATCTGCCGGAGGACGTGCGCAACGTCACCGATCCGCTGGACGCGGTCGGGAACACGACCAAGGCGGTGACCAAGGGGTACGCGATCGGCTCCGCCGCCCTTGCCGCCCTGGTCCTCTTCACGGCGTTCCAGCAGGAGCTCCAGGCCGAGGCGGGAGCCGGGCACGTGCTCAACTTCAACCTGACTTCGCCACCGATCCTGATCGGGTTGTTAATCGGGGGAATGATGGTCTACCTCTTCACCTCGATGGCGATCGAGGCCGTGGGCCGCGCAGGGGGACAAGTCGTCGAGGAGGTGCGCCGCCAGTTCCGGGAGAACCCGGGGATCATGGAGGGCACCGAGCGCCCGGAGTACGGCGGCACGGTGAGCATCGTCACCGCGGCCGCGCAGCGCGAGATGATCGCACCGGCGCTGATCGCAATCGTGATCCCGTTGATCGTCGGGCTGATCAGCGCCGAGGCGCTGGGGGGGCTGTTGATCGGGGTGATCGTGGTCGGGCTGTTCGCCGCGATCTCGATGACCGCCGGTGGCGGTGCATGGGACAACGCGAAGAAATTGATCGAGGACGGCGCCTTCGGCGGCAAGGGGTCTGAGGCCCACGCCGCGGCGGTGACCGGCGACACGGTCGGCGACCCCTACAAGGACACCGCCGGCCCAGCGATCAACCCGATGATCAAGGTCGCCAACATCGTCGCGATCCTGATCATCCCGATCGTGCACCTGTAGCCCGAGACACAACGGCCGCCCGGGCCTATAGTCGGCAAGATGTGCCCGCGAGGAGCGTCAGCGACGAGTCAGGCAGGTAAGGCGGCGAAGCCGCCGCAATTGGTTCATGGCTGAAAGGCACCCTCGCGAGGAAACGCTGCGCCGCGTGCATGGCACCGGCGCGCTGTTCGCGGCGGCGTACGGGAACGTTGGCTCGTCGATCTACTACGCGCTCGGCGTCACCGCGGCGTTCGCCCTTGGGCTAACGCCGATCGCGTTCGTGGTCGCGGGCGTGATCTTCGCTTTCACCGCGGCCACCTACACGGAGGCGACGGTGATGTACCCGGAGGCCGGCGGGTCCTCCAGCTTCGCTCGGCACGCGTTCAACGAGCTCGCGTCCTTCGTGGCGGCCTGGGCGCAGATGCTGAATTACGTGATCACGGTTGCCATCTCGGCGTTCTTCGTGCCTCACTACCTGAGCGTCTTCTGGCCGGCGCTCGGCCACAGCCCCGGGGACATATTCGGCGGCATCGTGGTCGTGGTGTTCCTGGCGGCCCTGAACGTCAAGGGCACGCAGGAGTCGTCGCGCCTCAACCTGATCCTGGCCATCGGCGACCTGCTCACGCAGATCATCCTCGTCGGCATCGGCATCGTGCTGGTGCTGAGCCCGGACATCCTGGTCAATAACGTCCACCTGGGCGTGGCGCCGAGCTGGGGGGATTTCGCGCTCGGGATCGCCGTGGGGATGATCGCCTACACGGGGATCGAGACGATCTCGAACATGTCCGAGGAGGCCCGCGATGCCCCGCGGACGATCCCGCGCGGCGTTGGGCTGGTGGTGATCGCCGTCCTCGTGCTCTACGTGCTGATCCCGGTCGTGGCGCTCTCTGCGATGCCGGTGACGCAGAACGCCGCGGGCCACTACAGCACCGTTCTGGGCACCAAATTCGCCGACGACCCGGTCCTCGGGATCGTGGAGAACCTCGGTCTGTCGGAGGCCTTCACTCACATCCTGCGCTACTACGTCGGAGTGCTCGCCGCGGTGATCCTCATCATCGCGACGAACGCGGGCCTGATCGGGGTGTCGCGGCTCACGTTCTCGATGGGGCAGCATCGGCAGTTGCCCGATCGGATCCGGCAGGTCCACCCGAAGTTCCACACGCCGTACATCGCGATCATCGCGTTCTCCGGCGTGGCCATCCTCACGATGCTGCCGGGCAAGACGGCCTTCCTGGCGACGATGTACTCGTTCGGCGCGATGCTGTCGTTCACGATCGCGCACGTTTCGGTCATCCGCTTACGCCAGCGACACCCGGAGCGGCAACGGTTGTGGAAGCCGCCCCTCAACTTCCGCGCGTTCGGGTTCGAGATCCCACTCACCGCGGTCCTTGGAGGGCTCGGGACGTTCGCGGCGTGGATCATCGTGATCGCGCTGCACTCGAGCACCGGGTTGGTCGGAGCCGGGTGGATGCTCCTCGGGCTGCTCCTCTACTGGGCCTACCGGCGCCGCCAGCAGCTGCCGCTTCGCCAGACCGTGAAGGTGGTGACGCCCGAGCCGCTGGGCGTGGAGGAGGTCGAGTACAAGAGCGTGCTCGTGGTTTTCGAGGACACCTCCTTCTCGCAGGAGGCCGTGTCGACCGCGGCGCGCCTCGCCGCGCGGCGGCGGCGGGGGATCCACGTGTTCGCGATCGTGCCGGTTCCCACTCACCTCCCGCTCGACGCGCCGCTCGAGGACGCGGAGGCGGAGGCGAACAGCCTGATCGAGCAGTCCAAGCTGATCGGCGGGCTCAGGGTCACGGGGCACATCGCGAGGGTCCGGCCGGGGCAGGAGGCGCGAGCGATCATCGAGGAGGCCCGCTCGATCAAGGCGGCGGCGATCGTCATGTCGCTGCGCTACCGGAACGGCAAGCCGCTCTACGGCAAGACGCTCCAGACCGTGCTGGCGAAGCGCCCGACGCGCGTGATCGTTGCCGCCCAGCCGGGCGAACAGCAGCCAGCTATCGCCTGAGCAGCCCGAACGTAAAATTCCCTCCAATGACGGCGCCTCCCGATCAGCTCTATCGCGCGGTCACCTTGATCTTCTCGGTGGTGATCATCGGCTTCGGGCTCGTCATCCTGGTCGTGACGCTCGCCAACGGGGGTGGCGTCGGTGCGGCCGGCCTGTGGCTCGGGCTCCTGTTCATCGGGATCGGCGTTGCTCGTCTCTATATCGCGCTGCGGTCGCGGAGTTGAGCAAGGACTCTCAACCTCAACCCCCGTCGGGTAGCGGTGACGGAGGCCCCGCCCGTGGGGGGTCGCGGTGGCGTCGGCGGCTGCCGCGCGTCAAGGTCGGCCCGGGGCCGCTGACCGGAGGCTTTCTCGGCGTCCCGCTTCAGATCGCGGTCGCGTACGCGGCGATCGGGTTCTCGCTCTACTTCTCGATCGGCGTCGTCGCAGGGTTCGGCCTGGGCCTGACCCCGCTGGTGTTCCTTGCGGCGGGCCTGCTGCTCGTGCTGGCCACCCTCACGTACGTCGAGGGGGCCGGCATGTTCGGCGAGCGAGGGGGGTCGTCGTCGTTCGCCCGCCACGCGTTCAACGAGCTGATCAGCTTCATCGCCGGCTGGGCGATCCTCATCGACTACATCATCATCGTCGCGTTCGCGTCGATCTCGGTCGCCCATTACATCGGGCCGATCTGGGGGGGATTCACCCACGGCTGGGCCGAGATCGTCGTCGCTGGTGCGGTAATCGCCCTCGCGGCGGCGATCAACATCGGCGGCTTCACCAGGTACGTGCGGCAGCGCCCGCTGATCCTGATCGCGCTCGCCGACGTCGTGCTCCAGGGGGCGGTGATCGTGGTCGGGGCAATCGTCGCGTTCCATCCCGATCGGCTCACGGCGCACGTCGACCTGTTCACCACGCCCTCGGTGAAGCACCTCGTCGAGGCCCTGGTGGTCGCGACGCTGGCGTTCGCCGGCATCGAGGCGGCATCGGACCTCGCGCCCGACTTCAGCTGGCGGCGCCGGGACCTGCGGCGTGTCGTGGGTGCCAGCGCGATGCTACTGCCGGTCATCTACGCGGGGATGGCGGCGATCGCCCTGATGGCGGTGCCGGTGGTGGAGACGCCGCATGGGCCGCAGACCGCGCTCGGGGAGAGGTACATCGAGGAGCCGATCCTGGGGGTCGTCCAGAGCTACGACCCGCACTGGTTGTCGGTGCTGCTGCAGATCGGGGTGGTGGCGACCGCGCCGATGGTCCTGGCGTGGGCGGCGGCGACGTCGATGCTCGGCCTCTCGCGGCACGTGTACGCGCTGGCCACAAACCGGCAGGTGCCGAGCTGGCTGGGCAAGCTCAGCCCGCGGTCGACGCCTTACATCGCGATCCTGATCGCCGCGGTGATCGCGTTCGGTCTCGCGCTGCCGACCGACGTGGCCCTGCTCGCCGAGATCTACGCGTTCGGGGCAACCCTCGCGATCGCGATCGCGCACGTCTCGATTCTGTGGCTCCGCTGGAAGAACCCGAGCAAGGACAGGCCGTACCGCATTCCCTTCAACGTCCCGTTCCGGGGGAAGGCGATCCCGATTCCGGCGGTGCTCGGGGCGGTGCTGATGTCGCTCCTGTGGCTGGCCGTGATCGTGTTCCACTCCCGCGCGCGGTGGGTCGGGGGCGGGTGGATGGTGTTCGGCCTGATCGCGTACGTGATCTACCGGAAGTACGTGGAGGGCGTCTCGCTGACAAAGCGGGTGTCGGTGCCGGAGCAGGCGCTGCGCAAGGCGGTGCGCCCGGCGGAGTACGGAAACATTCTCGTGCCCATCTTCGGGACCAAGCTGGACGACGACATCGTGGGGACGGCGGGACGGCTCGCGGACGCGGCGGATGAGCCCAACGAGGAGCGCCCGCGACTGGACGTGATCTACGTGATGGAGCTGCCGCTGACGGTCCCGCTCGACGCCCCGCCGCCGCGGGAGCGCGTGAAGGCGGCCAAGGCGGCGCTTCAGCGTGCGAAGGAGGTGGGGGAGGAGTACGACTCGGTCGAGGTCGAGACCGACGTGGTCCCCGCGCGCAGCGTCGGGGCCGGGATCGTCGAGGAGGCCCGGCGCCGGAACGTGGAGGTGATCGTGATGGGCAGCGAGCCGCCGAGTCGCATCAAGGGCGGGGCCGTGCTGGGGGGTCTTGGCGGCTCGCGGCCCGCCGAGGTCGGAGACGTCACGGAGTACGTCCTGAAGAAGGCGCCGTGCCCGGTGTTGGTGACGGCTCCGCCAGAGGCATAGGCGGCCTTTCATCGGACCTCCCGCGGGATAGCATCCAGATTGTGTTTCTGATGATCGTCGGTGCCGGGCGGGTTGGCTCGTCCCTCGCGAGGGCGATGCTGCGCGACGGGCACACCGTCTCGTGCCTGGACGAGGACCCGGAGGCGCATGCACGGCTGGAGATCGGGCTCGAGAAGCCATGGGAGGACGTGGGCGGCCAGTTCACCGTGGGCACCGGGCTCGAGATCGAGGCGCTGCAGGCGGCCGGGATCGAGCGCGCCGACGCCTTCGTGGCCGCAACGGACGGCGACAACACGAACATCGTGATCGCTCAGATCGCGAATCGGCGCTTCAACGTGCCGACGGTGATCGCCCGCATCCTCGACCCGTACCGGGCGGAGTGGTACGAGCAGCAGGGGCTCCACACCATCTGCCCGACGAGAGTGGCGATCGAAATGCTGGAGACCGAGGTCAAGGAGGCCGCCGCGAAGGTTGCGGGCGGTTGAGTGTCTAGGGGGACCGGATGTACGTGCTGATCGTGGGAGCCGGGAAGGTCGGGTGGAACCTGGCGCGTGAGCTGCTCGACAAGGGGCACGAGGTGACCCTGATCGAGAACGACCGCGATCGCTACGTGACCGTCGAGCAGGAGCTCGAGCACAACGTGCAGTACGGGGATGCCTCAGAGCTCTGGGTGCTGGAGCGCGCGGGCGTCTCGCGGGCCGACCTGGTGATCGCCGTCACCGGCGATGACGAGGACAACATGCTGATCTGCCAGGTTGCCAAGGAGAAGTACATAGTCGAGCAGACCATCGCGCGCGTGAACAACCCGCGGAACAAGCAGTGGTTCGAGCTCCTCGGGATCGCGCCGGTCGTCTCGGCGACCGACCTGATCCTGCGCCTGATCGAGCACGAGGTGCCTAAGTACGGGCTCGTGCACCTGCTCGACCTCCCGCGCGAGCGCCTGGAGATCATCGAGCTGCTGCTTGGCGACAACTCGCCGGTGGCAGGCCAGCGCGTGGCCGACCTCGAGATGCCGGAGGGGAGCCTCCTGATCTCGGTGCTGCGCGACGGCACCGGCTTCGTCCCCAGCCCGGAGACGGTGCTGGAGTCGGGCGATGAGGTGCTCGCCGTGCTGGACCCCGGGCTGGAGGAGGAGCTGAAGACCTACTTCGGCCCGGACGGGACGTCCACCGACTAGTGGCCGACCGCGAGGTCGACTATCTGTTGATCGGCGGCGGGATGGCCGCCGCCCACTGCGCATCCACCCTGCGACGGCGTGGGGCCGACGGGTCGATCCTGCTCGTCGGGCGTGAGCCGCACGTTCCGTACGAGCGGCCTCCGCTCTCGAAGGAGTACCTGCGGGGCGAGAGCGCCGAGCAGGACACCTACGTCAACGGCGGCGAGTGGTACGAGGAGAACCAGGTCGAGTTGCTGACCGAGACGAGCGTGATGTCGCTTGACGCCGGCGAGCGAACGGCGAAGCTCCAGACGCGCGCACAGGTGCGGTTCGGGAAGACGCTCATCGCGACCGGAGCGCGAGTGAACATCCTGCATCACCTGGAGGGCGCCCGCCTGGACGGGATCCACTACCTGCGCACGCTCGGGAACTCGGACGCGATCCGCGCGGAGGCGAAGAAGGCGGGGCACGTCGCGATCGTCGGCGGGAGCTACATCGGCAGCGAGGTGGCGGCGTCGCTGACCACGCTGGGCGTCGAGTGCACGATGGTGATGCTCGAGGAGGTCGTGCTGTCGCGGACGTTCGGTGAGGAGCCGGGCCGGTACTTCCACGAGGTCCTCGAGTCGCACGGGATCGAGATCGTCGGCGGCGAGGAGCTCGATTCGTTCGTCGGCGACGAACGCGTGCGGGCGATACGGACGAAGAGCGGGCGGGAGATCGAGTGCGGGATGGTGGTGATCGGTGCCGGGGTGCATCCGGAGACGATGCTGGCCGAGCGCGGCGGCCTGGCGGTGGAGAACGGGGTCACGTGCGACGCCAAGCTGGAGAGCTCGGTGGAGGGGATTTTCGCGGCCGGTGACGTGTGCTCCTACGACAGCGTGATCCACGGGAGGCGGCTGCGGATCGAGCACTGGGACGTCGCGCTGCAGCAGGGTCAGCACGCGGCGAAGGGGATGCTGGGGGAGACGGAGCCCTATCGGGTGGTGCCGTACTTCTTCAGCGACCTGTCGGATTGGGCAAGCCTGGAATACGTGGGGCCGGCGGAGAAGTGGGACGAGCTGGTCTGGCGCGGCGACCGGGATTCGGGCGAATTCCTGGTCTGGTACCTCGACGGCGGCAAGCTGGCGGCGGCGCTCAGCGTGGGCCGCTCGGAGGACCTGGAGCACGCCCGGCGACTGCTGGAGTCAGGCGCCGACGTCATGGCCCAGAAGGCCGCCCTGGCGGACGTCGACAGCGATCTGGAAGCCGTCGGATCCAGCTAGGCTTACCGCGCCACCCGGTCCCGCGACGACCGAGGGCGCCCAGTGCGGGCTGGTGTAATGGCAACACGCCTGCCTCTGGAGCAGGAATTCGGGGTTCGAGTCCCTGGCCCGCAGTTTCGTCCTTCCCCGGCGCCGGGCCTGCCTGAATCCCTTCACTTGCAGGCCCTCTGCGGCTGACTGAGCCGACGGCCTTGCTACCTTGAGCCGCTGAGTGTGGGGTAGGTGTGCATATCTGGCGCTGGGCGGCGCCCTTGTCGCGATTCTGGCTGCCGCAGGCTGCGGCGGCAGCAGCTCCGCGCCAGTGACCGGCGCGAGCGGCGCGAGCGGGGCCAGCGGTGAAAGCGGCGCGAGCGGGCTGACCAAGGCCGCCTTCATCAAGCAGGCGGACCAGATATGTGCCGAGGCCAACTCCGCGGTCGACAGCCTCAGTGCCGGCACCGGCGCCGATCAGTCCTTCCAGGTCTCGCAGGAGCTCGATATCACCCGCAGCGAGCTCCAGTCCCTCCAGGCGCTGACGCCCCCGCAGGAGAACCGCGCCACGCTCAACGACTTCCTCACCGCGAAGAAGAACGAGGTCGACGCTCTCACCCGCGCCAACACGGCGGTCCAGAGCGGCGGCGACACCAGCTCGGCAGACGCGGAGCTTGCCAGCGCCAAGCAGAACGCCGAGTCGGCGGCGACCCAGTACGGGATGAAGGACTGCGGCAACGCGAAGAGCCACAACACGCAGGCCGGTGGCGGGGCCACGACGGCGGTCCCAACGACCACCGCGGCGGTCCCGACGACGACCCCCACGGCCACCACACCGGTCACACCCACCACGACGCCTGCTCCCGCCCCCGCACCGGCACCGGCTCCGCCGACCGGCGGCACCGGAGGCAGCAGCGGCGGCACCGGAGGCAGCAGCGGCGGGACCGGCGGCGGGACCGGGAACGGCGGGACCGGTGGCTCGGGCGGCGTCACGCCCTAGCCCCGAGGGTCAGGCCGCGGCCGACTCCGCCCAGGCGCCGTACAGGCGCGCGTAAGCGCCGCCCGCCGCCATCAGCTCGTCGTGCGTTCCCGCCTCCGCGATCCGGCCGTGCTCGAGCACCACGATCCGCCCCGCCCGCCGGATCGTCGAAAGTCGGTGGGCGATCACGATCGCCGTGCGGCCGAGCAGCAGCCGCTCGAGCCCCTGCTCGATGATCCGCTCGGTCCGCACGTCGACGTTCGAGGTCGCCTCGTCGAGAATCAGGATCCGCGGCTCTGCCAGCAGCGCCCGCGCGAAGGCGATCAGCTGCCGCTGTCCCGCCGACAGCTGCACACCGCGCTCCCCGATCTCGGTCTCGTAGCCGTCCGGTAGCCCCTCGACGAACCGATCCGCGCCCACGGCCGCCGCAGCGGCGTGGATCTCGTCCTCGGAGGCGTCCGGGCGCCCGAACGCGATGTTGTCCCGCACCGTTCCCGAGAACAGGAACCCCTCCTGCGGGACGATGCCGAGCTGGCTGCGCAGCGCACTCGAGCTCAGATCCCGCAGATCGTGCCCGTCGACCAGCACCCGCCCCTCCTGCGGGTCGTAGAACCGGGCCACGAGCTTCGCGAGCGTCGACTTGCCGGCACCGGTCTCACCAACGAGCGCAACTGTCTGCCCCGCCGGCACGTGCAGGTCGATCCGGTCGAGCGCCATCCCGGCGTCGCCGCCGTAGGAGAACCGCACCCCGTCCAGCTCGATCTCGCCGCGAATCCGACCCGGATCCAGCGCGCCCGGCTTGTCGACCATGTCTGGCTCCGTCTCCAGCAGCTCGAAGATCTTGTCCAGCGCGGCCATCCCCTGCTGGTAGGTCGTGTAGAGCTGCGAGATTTGCTGAATCGGGTCGAAGAACGCGTTCAGGTAGCCCACGAACGCGACGACCACACCGATCTGGATATGGCCCTCAACGGCGAGATAGCCGCCGTAGAGCAGGATCACTCCCGTCCCGATCGCCGAGAGCAGCTCGACCGCCGGGAAGTACGCGGCGTTGAGGTAGACCGTTGCCATGTTGGCCTGACGGTTCTCCTCGTTCAGCGCCGCCATCCGCTCCTTGTGCCGCGGCTCCTGCGCGAAGCTCCGCACCACGCGCACCCCGGACAACGTCTCCTGGAGATAGGCGGTGATGTTGGCGATCTTCTCCCGCGTCCTCCGGTAGGCGCCCGACGACGCGATCCGGAAGATGACGCTGCCGATCGCGAGGATCGGGAAGGTCGCGAACGTGACCAGCGCCAGCTGGAAGTCGAGCAACAGCAGGATCACCACGACGCCCAGCAGCGTGAGCGTGCTCGAGACGAGCGTGATGACCCCGTCGGTGACCAGCGTGTCGAGCGCCTCGACGTCGTTGGTCATCCGCGAGATCAGCACCCCAGGCCTGCGCCGCGTGAAGAAGCCGATCGACATCGTCTGCAGATGTGTGTAGATCTGCTCCCGCAGGTCCTGCAGCGCGCGCTGCCCGACCCAGCCGACCAGATAGGTCTGCGCGTAGGTGGCCCCCCAGAACATCAGCGCCGAGAGCACGTACGCGGCGACGATCCAGTCGAGCGTGCTGAGGTCGCCCGTGTTGATGCCCTTGTCGATCGCCAACCCCGCCAGATAGGGCGGCGCCAACCCCGCCGCGGTGGCGATGAGCAGCGCGATCCCCGTGACGATGACGCGGCCGCGGTAGGGGCGGAGCAACCCGAACAGCCAGCGCACCTTGCGCGTGCGCTGCTTCTCACCCCGGAACAGCCGCCAGAGGTCCCGGAACAGCAGGAGCACGCCCATCAGCTGCCCGGGCTGATTGGCCTCGTCCTCGGTGGCCTCGGCGACGTCCGACCCCTCGGTCTCGGGATCGAGCTCGGTCACCGCATCGTCGTCGCGGGCCGGCCGCCCGTTCTCCTTCCCGGTCCGGGATGCCATCAGAGCCGTGCCACCTCCTCCCGCCGCTCGAGGTCGCGCTGGAGGAAGACCGAGTCCTCCATGCCGTGCTCGGCGATCTCGGCGTAGAGCGGGCACCGCTCGAGCAGCTCCTCGTGGGAGCCGCGATCGACAATCGTCCCGCCGTCCATGACCACGATCTCGTCGGCGAGCGAGATCGTCGACATGCGGTGGGCGACGATGAACGTCGTCCGCCCGGCCATCACCTCGCGCAATCCCCGTTTGATCGCGGCCTCGGTGCGGGCGTCGACCGACGAGGTCGCGTCGTCGAGAATCAGAATTCGCGGGTCTGCGAGCAGCGCGCGGGCGATCGCGATCCGCTGCCGCTGCCCGCCCGAGAGCGTGAGCCCGCGCTCGCCGACCAGCGTCTCGTAGCCGTCGGGGAGGCTCTCGATGAAGCCGTGCGCCTGCGCCCGCCGCGCCGCGGCCTCGATCTCCTCCTGGGTCGCATCCGGGTGCGCGTAGGCGATGTTCTCGGCCACCGACGCGGAGAACAGGAAGCTGTCGTCGGCGACGAAGGCGATGTGCGAGCGCAGCGAGGTCACGTCCACGGTCCGCAGATCGGCGCCGTCCACGAGAACCGACCCGCGGGTCGGGTCGTAGAGCCGTGCGAGGAGTGCCACCAGGCTCGTCTTCCCCGCCCCCGATGGACCGACCAGCGCGACCGTTCGGCCCGCGCCTACCTTCAGCTCGACGTCCTCGAGCGCGGGCGCGCCGCCGTCGTAGGCGAGCGAGACGTCGCGCAGCTCGACCGCGCCGGGCCCGTCCGGAAGCGGAGGCGCATCGGGCGCGCTCTCGATGCGCGGCTCGCGATCCAGGATCTCGAATACCCGGTTGCCGGACGCCACCGCCCGCTGCGCCATGCCGAGGGATACCCCGAGCATCCGCATCGGGCCGGTGAGCATGATCAGGTAGGTGTAGAACGCCGCGAACGCACCGAGCGAAAGCTCGTTGTTGATCACCTCGCGGCCGCCGACGAAGAGCACCACCGCCAGGCCCAGGCTCGGGAGGAAGCCGAGCAGCGGCGAGTAGAAGGCCTGGAGGCGCGTCGAGTAGATGTTCTGGTCAAACACCCGCAGCACCGAGCGGCGGAATCGCCCGAGCATGTGCTCCTCGCGCGCGAACGCCTTGACGATCCGGACGCCGGAGATCGACTCCTCGACCTCGGCCGTCAGCTCGGCGAGCCGCTGCGAGATCTCCTGCACGGCAGGCCGGGAGCGCCGGTTGTACCGCATGGCCGAGAGCACCACGAACGGGACCGGCGCGAGCGCGAGCGCCGCCAGGTCCGGCTTGATCGTGAACATCACGATGCTCGACAGGGCCAGGGTCAGCGCGTTCTGCGTCAGGAAGATCAGGCCGTAGCCGAGGAAGAACCGGATCGACTGCAGGTCGATCGTCGCGCGCGACATCAACTGCCCCGTCTGCTGCGAGTCGAAGAAGCCGAGCTCCAGCGACTGCAGGTGGTTGTACATCCGGCCCCGGAGGTCGTACTCGACGTTCACCGATACCTTGCCGGCGATCAGGCGCCGGATCACGGTCAGGCCGAGACGCAGCAGGCCCGCCCCGCCGATCGCGAGCACGTACGGCAGGATCGCCGCCTTGTCCTGCCGCTCGATCGCGTTCACCGCCTGCCCCACAAGCCATGGGATGAGCACCGTCATCACCATCGCGAGCGAGGCGAAGACGAGCGACGCGATCACTGAGCGGCGGTATGGGCGCAGAAAGCCGAGTAGCCGCCGGAACGTGGTCACGACCCCCGACTATACAAAGTGAAGTATCGAGTGACGGCAATACTTGGCGCATGGCGCGCCCGCCCGCCGGCCTCTGCGATACGTGCGTTCACCAGCGCATCGTCAAGAACACCCGGGGTTCGGCCTTCTCGTTCTGCGAGCGCTCGAGGACGGACCCGGCGTTTCCGCGCTATCCGCGGCTGCCGGTAGCGAGCTGCCCGGGCTACAAGCCCGTCAAGCCTCCACCGGAGTCGGAGTCCCCGCGGCGCTGAGCGCGCCGGCGCTCGCGGCCACCACCAGTCCGATCGCGACCACCTCGCTGGCGCTCAGGTCCTGCCCGAGCGCGATGAGGCCGACGAGCGCGGCGACCGCCGGCTCCATGCTCATCAGCACGCCAAACGTCCCCTTGGGGAGCCGGCGCAGTGCCTCCAGCTCCAGCGAGTATGGGATCGCCGAGCTGAGCATGGCCACGGCGAAGCCCGCGGCGAGAAGGCCCGGGTCGCCGAGGTCACTTCCGCCCGCCGCGATCCCGCTGGGCAGCAGCACCACGGTCGCAACGACCATCGCGATGGACAGCCCCTGTCCGCCGCTGAACGCCCGCCCGATGCGAGCCGCCAGCACGATGTAGGCAGCCCAGAACGCGCCCGCCAGGAGCGCCAGCAGCGTCCCGGTGACATCGAGCGACCCGTGAATGCCGGGCGCGAGCAGCACGATGCCGCCAGCGGCAAGGGCCACCCACAGCAGGTCGGTCGCACGGCGGGACCCCGCGACCGCCACCAGGAACGGGCCCGTGAACTCCAAGGTCACCGCGATGCCGAGCGGGATGCGGTCGAGCGCGGCGTAGAAGCTGAGGTTCATCCCGGCGAGCGCGAGGCCGAACAGAACCGCGTCCCGGAGAGCGACTGTCGAGCGTCCCCGCAGGCTGGGGCGCCACAGCAGGACCAGCACAACGGCCGCGAACCCGGTGCGGAGCAGGACCGTGCCGGCCGGGCCGAGCTCGTCGAAGAGCGTCGTCGCGATCGCGGCGCCGATCTGCACCGAGGCGACCGCCCCCATGACCAGGCTCATCGACGTCAGGCGCTCGGAGCGGCTCAAGCCGCCGAGACTAGCGGCGGAGGCCGCGGCCCCTCTAGGCGCTCAACCGACGGCGGCGGTGCGCTCGAGCAGGTCCTCGAGCAGCTTCGCGTACTGGATCAGGTGCCGCGTACCAAGGAATCGATCCTCCACCCGGCGTCGAGCCGCGTCTCCCAGCTCCGCGGCGTACTTGGAATCGCCCAGCAGTTGACCCAGGGCATCGGCCATCGTCTGGAGGTCGAGCGGATCGTCGAGCAGCAGCCCATTCTCCCCATCGACGATCTGATCCTGGATGCCGCCGCGCTTCGTCGCCACCACGGGCCGCGACTTCCACATGGCCTCTGCCACGGTCAGGCCGAAGCCCTCCGCCAGGCTCTTCTGGACGACGATGTTCGAGCGGCGTTGGATCGCGTTCACGATCGCTGCGTTCTCTTGCACGTCGTCCATCGGAAGCGTTGCGAGGTGCACCCGGCTGCGAACAGTCGAATCCAGTTCCCGCCGGTACTGGTCCACCTCGGCCAGCACCTCGGAGCCCTCCGGGTCATCGGTCACCGCGGCCACGGAGGGCCCGGCAAGTAGGAGGTGCGCCTGGGCGTCGTCGAGGTGCTCGACGAAACAGCGCATGACGCCAATGGGATCCTTGAGGCGATCCCATCGCGACACCTGGGTGATCAGCTGCGCGTCGTCGGGAATCATCTCGTCCTGGAACGTCTCAGCGGGCCTGTCCACGCGCGCGGGGGTTCCGTCCTCGCGCAGGAACCTCGCCTGCGTCACGTCACCGTCGTGGCGCAGCCCGGCGACTGCGAGGATCGCCCTCACCGCTTCCGGGCTGAGCTCCTGGTTCTTGGGCGAGAAGGCGTCGATGGAGGGCGCGACGATCCAGACCTTGTCGCCATCGAGCGCCTCCCAGACGAACTCCTTGCGCGAGAACACGTAGGCGTCGGCGTCCTCGACGTAGCCCCTCAGGAAGTCCCAGGCCAGGCGTGCGAGGTCGTTCGGCAGGTCGAGGCCGACGTGGCAGCGCCAGACGATCGTGGCTCCGGTCTCGAGAACCGGTTTCACCAGGCCCGCTGTCTGCGGATCGTGCAGGAACACGATGTCCTCCGGCGCCACCGTGTTCGCCAGCTCGGCGGCGTTGTCCCGGAGCGTCTCCTCGTAGATGGCGTGCTCGATCCTCGCCGAGTGGGCCACCGTCCCCCGCTGCGCCGTGGAGGTTGTTGTGGATCCGCTTGGTGATCCGGAAGAAATCGGGATTGCCACCGACCACGACCCATCGCGTGTCGATGCCGGCGCCGCGCGCGTAGGCGAGGAGCGACTGGAGGAGCTCAGCGACCCCGCCGCCGCGTGCGGTCGAGTTCACGTGCCACACCGCCCGGCCCGCGAAGAGCTCCTGCCCTCGCACGATGACGTCTTCGAGCTCGGCGTAGCGGTCGCCGAGCAGTTCCCGAAAGCGCTCGGGTGGAAGCGGCGCGACTGGGACGTGTGTCAGCGACATCGCCTGAGCTGCCCGGTGGACGTCAGCGAGCCTACATCCCCGTTCAGGTCGGCTTGCGAGACGCACTGCGTCGCCGCCTGTGCATAAGGTGCCGAAAATGCCGCGCCCCCTCCTGATCGTCGACGCGCCGTCGCTCCTGTATCGGGCGTTCTACGCCCTGCCGAAGTCGATCACCGACGGCAAGGGGCAGTCCGTCAACGCGCTGCTCGGCACGACGAACCTGCTGCTGAGGGAGGTTGAGGAGCACGATCCCCGCGCGGTGGTCCTGTGCTTCGGGCCAGATGCAGCTGAGTACCGCGTGGAGCTCTTCGAGCCGTACCACGCCGAGCGTCCCCCGGTGCCCGACCAGCTCGCGCCCCAGTTTGCGGCCGCACCCGGCTTCTTCGAGGCCTTCGGCTGGACATCGGCGAGCAGCGAGGACCTGGAGGCCGACGACGTCATGGGCTCGCTGGCGAAGCTCGAGGAGAAGGCGGGGGGAAAGGCGCTCCTGATGACCGGCGACCGCGACCTGTTCCAGTGTGTTACCGACCACGTGAAGGTGCTCTACGTGAGGACCGGCTCCCGCGGCGCGGAACTCGTCGACGCCGCCGAGGTCAAGCGGCGCTACGGCATCGGTCCCGAGCTCGTCCCCGACTTCATCGCGCTGCGCGGCGATCCCTCCGACGGCATTCCGGGAGCAAAGGGAGTGGGGGAGAAGACGGCCGCCGAGCTCCTGCGGCGCCGTGGCTCCCTCGAGGCCGCGATCGAGAACGCCGTCAGGGAGCGGCCTCCCCGCCTCTCGGGCGCGCTCCTCAACCAGGCGGACGAGCTGCGCATGTTCAAGGACCTCGCGACGCTTCGCACGGAGAAGGTCAAGCGTCCCCGGAACCGCAAGCTCGACCTCGCCGGCGGGGCGGCTGCGGCCCGGCAGCGCGGGATGAATCGTCTCGCCGATCGCCTCGAGAAGGCCGCCACCGGCTAGTCTCGGGTCCGTGAGCGAGGAGTCAAACCAGCCCGAGGACGTAATCGAGCACGGCTTCAAGGAAGGCGACCCCGTCTGGGTCGAGGATGGTGACGGCAAGCGCCACCCCGGCACCTTCGTCGGCGACAACGAGGCGAGTGGCTGGTTCGGCGGCGGCCCGAGCGCCTATGTCGCCCATCCGGAGGCCCACCAGGCCGAGGTCGTCTCGGTCTTCCGCATCACGCCCCGCGAGGAGTAGCTGCGCCGGAAGAAGCGGGCGGCTCGCTCAGGCGGACTGGGCGGCGATTGCAGGCGCGCAGGAGGCGAACTCGTAGCTGCCGGGCATGTCGCGGCGCAGGAGCGCGAACGCGATGCCGCCGAGGACCAGCGGCAGCCAGAACAGAATCACCCGGTACGCCAGGACCGCGGCGGCGGTGCCGGCGGCCGGGGTCCCATAGACGACGAGGGTGCCGATCAGCCCGAGGTCGATGCCGCCGATCCCGCCGGGGATGGGCAGGAGCCCGCCGAGCTGCCCGATCAGGTAGCCCATCAGGACAATCGTGATCGCGGGTGAAAGGCCGAATGCGTGGAAGGTCGCCCAGAGGACCGCGTTGTCGAAGAGCCAGTAGCCCAGGGAGCCCGTGATCACGCGCCGATCGCCTGATCGCAGGATCTGGAGCGCCTCCGAGGTGCCGTCGATCACAGCCCTGCGGCTGGCATAGGTCCAACGGCGCGCGCGCGTGGCGTCGGGGCCAGGATCCTCGCCTGGGCCGAGGCGCGGGATGGCGATCACGCCGCCGATCACAAGCGCGGCCAGGGCGGCCGGAAGGGCGGTCAGCCACAGCGGGAGACTTGGTCCCAGCCCCAGGGCCATCGCCGCCCCCAGCACCGCCACCGCCACAAAGTTCGCGCCGCTCTTGATCAGGAAGAACGCCACCGAGCGACGGGCAATCCTCTGGCCGTCCATGCCCCCACGATGGAGCACCCACGCGCCTAGCGCCAGGCCCCCGGCGCCGCTCGCTGGAACGATCGAGCCCATCGCCAGCTCGGACCCGCCGATCTGCCAGCTCCGCCGGCGCCCCAGTCCCGTGCAGAAGATCGGGCCGAACATGACGATGTAGGAGCCGAAGGAGAGTCCCTCGAGAAGCGTGGCGAACACCAGCCAGCCGAGGTCCGCTCCCTCGAGCTCGTCGCGAACGTCGCCGAGCCCGGGGGCGAGCAGGAAGACCGCGAACAGCAGGGCAAGGGCGCCGATCGCCTGCAGCGCGCGGCGCCGCAGCATGCGTGGCTGGAATTCTCGGGGGAGGTCGGCCGCTGAGGGCTCGACGATCCTGTATTTGGGCGCGGGCGGCATCTTGATCTGATGAGTTTGGCGACCGTTGACGGTCTTACCCGTACATAGCAACCAAGAGGAGGCGTAATGGAAAGGCTGCAGCTGGCGCGCGACGCCTACCGAGCCTACGAGTCTGGGGATCGGGAACTGATCGACAGTCTGCTGGCCGACGAGCTCACCTTCTACAGCCCGCCCGATCCGGGCATCGATCGTGAGCAGTACTTTGAGCGGTGCTGGCCGAACGCCGGGATGATCGACTCGTTCGACTTCGTGCGGCTGATCGAGGCGGGCGATGAAGTGATCGTGACCTACGAGAGCACGAAGACCGACGGCACCCGCTTCCGCAACACCGAGGTCCTCACATTCGAAGGTGACAAGATCAGGCAGGTGGAGGTCTACTTCGGCTGGGACCTGGAATGAGGGGTCCTACGACGCGTGCGTGATGACGGACCTCGACCCGCGGCAGACCTTGGCTCCCAGCTGGATGGACGGGGTCTTCGCGTAGTAGTCGCCTGCCGCCACCTTGCCGGGCGGATTCACCTTCCAGCTGCCGTTCGCGCTGCTCTGATCCGAGCCGACGGCGGGGTCCTTGCCGCTCCGCTGCCGGTAGACGGTGATCTTGCGGCCGGTCACGCAGGCGTGGTGCTTCGAGCCGACGTCACCGGAGAACGCTCCGGAGCCGCGTGAGTAGCTGATCGAGAGCGTCGTGTCATAAGTCTTGGCAGCCAACGCGGCGCCGCCCGAACTGGCGGCGATCAGGGCGGTCGCCGCCGCCAGCGAACAGATGCGCTTCATGGATCCTCCTCGAGAGTCGATGGCCAGCGGAACCTAGGAGGCGCGGATCCAACGGCAGGAAAGAGCAGGGGAAAGACTCGGCAAAGCTGCACGGCCCCGGACGATCTAGCCTGGTCCCTCCTGATGGGCGGGACGGGCAGTGACCGGGCGCCCGAACGCTCGGGCCAGCACGATCGACAGCTCGTACAGGAGCAGCAGCGGTACCAGCTCGACGAGCATGGTGACCGAGTCGGTGCCCGGTAGGGCCATCGCGACGATCGCCAGGATCAGGTACGCGTAGCGCCGGTTCTTCGAGAGCTGGCTCGGTGTTGTGATGCCGAGCTTGGTGAGTGCCAGGATCCCCATCGGGACCTGGAACACGATGCCCATGGCGAGTAGCGTGACGGTGACGAACCCGTAGTAGTCGGCGGCCCTGACCTGGACCGTGAACTGCTCGGCGTTGAAGTTGAGGAGAAAATGCAGCGCGGCTGGAAGCACGAGGTAATAGCCGAAGGCGACCCCCGCCACGAACAGCGCCGGGACCAGCAGCAGGAAGGGCAGGATCACTCGCCGCTCCACGGAGCTCAGCGCCGGCAGGACGAAGGCGTAGGCCTCGTAGAGCAGGATCGGCAGGGCGAGCAGGATGCCCGCGTAGACCGAGACCTTGAAGGTGGCCAGGAAGGGCTCGGCCGGGCTCAGGGTGATCGGCTTCTTGCCGGCGGGAAGAGGCGCGTTCAGCGCGTCCAGTAGCAGGTGGTTCTGCCAGAAGCAGAGGGAGACGGCGACCCCCAGGACGACGATCGAGACGATGATCCGCGTGCGGAGCTCGTCGAGGTGCTCGACGAGCGACAGTCCCTCGTCGTACCTGGGGGCCCGGAAGCGCGCCATCGGGCTAGGGGGCGCTGTGGCCGACGACCTCGCCGTCGACGCGCTCGCCGGCGCCATCGGCGGGCGCATCGAGCTCCGGCTTGGACTCGTCGTCCTTCCCGGAGATCGTCGATCGAAACTCGCGGATGCCGCGGCCCATGGACTTGCCGAGCTCCGGCAGCCGCTTCGGGCCGAACACCACGAGGGCGATGATGAGGACCACCACTATTTCCAGGGGTCCGATGTTGGGCATTTGAGGTCTCCTTCCTCTGCTTGGTTTCGCTATCGGCGGGACTGATCACGCTGCCGCCGACTGGCTTCGCCAGTCGAGCTCGGCGATCCCGCCCGCCTCGATGCGGACGCCGCGAGCGCGAGGCTCGCCGTGGGTCCAGAGCGTGTACTCGCCGCTCGCCAGCGACTCGAACACCGCCGTGTAGGCGGGGCGGCCGTTGATGTTTCGCTCGAGCACCTCCTTGTGTGAGCGATCGTCGTCACGGCCCCGGGGGCTGACCTCCACCTCGACCCCATGCAGCTCGGGATCGGTGTGGAGGATCAGCGCCCCGCACTCTCCGCCGATGTCCAGCACCACATACTCCGGATGCGGACGGTCGGCGTAGGTGTGGCGATGGCTCATCCCTTCGGCCCCGACGGCGTGTCGAACCCGTCGTGCGGCGTGCCCAGGTAGGGGAACGTCGACTGGTACCGGCCCTTGCCGGGTGTCAGCCCCTGGGTGACCTTCGAGGCCGCGGCGTCCGGCGTGTAGCTCGAGTCGACGAGCGGGTACGTCAAGCCCGCGACTGCGCGGAGCTCGATGTTCACGACGTCGTCGAACACGCGCCGGCCGTTCGGGAACCCCGCCAGATCGCCTCCGAGGATCCCCATGCGCTTCGGCTTCGACGTGGTCGGCGGGACAGCGACGTTCAGCCGCATCATGTCCGCCTGCACGCTCCCGGTGTAGTTCTGGAACCCGGGAATGATGCCCTTCGGTAGGCCGGTCAGCAAGATCGCGACCAGGTCGGCTCGATCCGCCGTGAGGTTGGCGAGGTTCGGAAACACACCCGGATACAGGACCGGGAGGAGCTTGGCGAGCTCCGGCTGCTTGACGTACTTGGCGAACGCCTTGTCCGCCGCCGGGTGCACCGCGTTCCACCTGTCCTTGTCGCCCATCGGCACGATGACCTCGTTGAACAGGGGATTTCCGAGCCGGGATACCTGGACCCACGGGCCGGACTCGGTGAACTCGCCGTTCGCCCTGTCGATCACGCGGGTCTTGCGGCGAGAGGCCGCTCCCCAGATCCCCAGGACCGACTTCGGGCTCATCACGTTCCTGGGAACCGAGCCGTCGCGTGTCAAACGGTTGATCGGAACCTGGATCGCGATCGTGTGGACGTTCAGGGTTGCCGTGGCGTCCACTCCCATCGCCGGCGAGGTGGCGATCAGGTGCAGGTTCTGCAGGGGTCGCAGATCGCCGAGATCGAAGATCGATCCCAGGTCGACGTAGAACCCCTCGTTACGTTGTCCGGCGAACACCCTCTCCCCGGACGGCAGGTCGTGCACCGCCGCCTTGGCGAGCTTCGGATAGTTCGGCGTGGACCGAGGCCCGATGTTGCAGGGCGGGGACGCGAGACCGCGACCGAGGACCTGCGACTTGCCGTTCTTGTGGTTCACCCGGATGACCTCGTAGAACTGGCGCCGGTTCCAGCTCGAGCTGTCGATGCTCGTGATCTGGCCGGTGTTGTAGAGGAACGTGTCCGGGTTCCGGAGGCGCGTCTGGAACCTGAATTGATACTCGACCTCCGGCTTGCCATCGCCGTCGTTGTCGACGTAGATGGAGTAGCGGACGTCGTCGCCGAACTCGAAGAAGTTCGGCCCGCCCGGCGGGTCCTCGAGCGGCACGTAGTTGGTGATGATGGTGACCGTGTCCGGCTTGTCCGGGCTGACGAATGCGTAGCAGTCCGTGTTGTCGGCAACCGGATCCTGGCTGATCTCTGGTGCTTCTCTGTGGGATGACATGTTCTCCGTGCTCCTTTACTTCCGTGTCGTCCCGCCCCGGGGCGCGGCCTTCACGAGGCGCTTCACCAGGACCGGATCTCGGTACGTGATCTCGCCGGTGCCCGACATGACGGTCACCTCGTTCCGCTTGATGTCGCGGACGTAGGCGACGATCGTCTCCTCGGGCGGCGGGCCCGACGGGTCGGTGGCCTCGGGGTGATCGAGGGCCGCCTGCGCGACCGACGGCGCAGCCGCGATCGCGGCAGCCCCGGTCGCAACACCCGCGGACGCCAACAGCTTCCGCCGGCTCAGGTTCTCCATGTCGACTCCTTTCGATGAACGCGCGCCGCTTGGTGGCCGGGGCTCTCCTCCGGCTGCGAGCGGCGCAACCGATGCCGACCACTACGGGGCCGCAACGGATTCGGATCACCTGACCGATGAATTCGCAGCCCGCCGGTGATCCAAATGGGCACGGTGGTCGAACTCCAAGCCAACATGGACTACTCGGCCCTGTTCACACCGTTCGAGCAAGCCGACGCCTGGCTTCAGGGCCTCCTGTCAGGCGCCCCGTTTCTGGTCGCGATGGCGATCGCGCTCGCGCTCGGACTGCGACACGCGTCCGACCCGGACCACCTGGTGGCCGTGAGCTCGCTGGTGGCGGCCGACGGCGGTGAGACCAAGGCCGCGGCCCGCCTCGGTGGGTGGTGGGGGGCGGGCCATGCGGGCGCGCTGCTCGCGATCGGCCTCCCGCTGATCTTCCTGAAGTCGGCCCTGCCGGCCTGGGTCGAGCAGGCCGCCGAGCGCGCGGTCGGAGTGATCATCCTCTTGCTGGCGCTGCGCGTCGTCGTGAAGTGGATCCGCGGCGACTTCCGCGCGGGGAGCCACCTGCACCATTCCGAGGGCGCGGACCATGGGCACCGCCACCTTCATCATGCCGGCGAGCCCGATCACCGCCACAGGCTCCGGACGCCCCGGCAGGCGGCGGGCATCGGCGTGCTCCATGGTCTCGCCGGGACGGGGGCGGTGGTGCTGCTCCTGATCGCAGCGCTCCCGACGCAGCTCGAAGCCGCGGCGGCGCTACTCCTCTTCGCCCCGATGACCGCGGTCTCGATGACGCTTTGCACGACCGCCTTCGCCTGGGTTCTCACCCGGCGGCTGGTCGCGCCGGTCTACCGCACGGTCCTGATCCCGGCGTTCGGCCTCTTCGGGGTGGTGTTCGGCGCCTGGTACGCCGGGCTGGGCTGAGGGCCCCGCGCCGCTTTAAACGGCGGCGGGTGCCTTTACACGGAAGTGGCCGGTGCCTTCCTCGTCGTCGCGCACCTTTTCGAGGCGTCCCGCCTGGCGGGCCTGACGGAATCCCTTCATGAGGTCCGGCTTTTTCGTTCCCAGTTTCTTCGCGAGGTCTTCGCGTGTGAACTCATCCTTCTCGAGGCCCTCGGCGGCCTCAACTACCTGGTCCGGCGTAATTGTCTTGGGCATTGCGGTTCCTTTCGGATTGGGTTCGGTGGGAGAAGTGCTTGAGGGCGCCTAGTTGGCGCGATCCGTTACTCCGGGCGGGGGGATCGCTCGGGGACAGGCGATGCGGGTGGGATGGCCGACGGCGGGGGTATCGGTGACGCTGGGGGAAACACCGAACGCGCGGGGGGTATCGACGACGGCGCGATGGGATTGGTTGCGACCATGGCTGGCTTCCTTGAAATAGATGGAAGATCAGTTTACCATCCAATTCATGAATTCTAGTTCTGGAAACTCACAGCCGAGGTTGGCATCTGAGGCGTCCGGCTGGGATTTCTTGACCAACCACGCCCACGTCCTCATGTGCGTGGCTGACGACCCAGGGATCCGCCTGCGCGATATCGCCGCCGCCGTTGGAATCACCGAGCGCGCCGCCCATCGCATCCTCTCTGAACTGGTCGACGGGGGCTATGTCCTGCGGGAGCGAGAGGGGCGGCGGAACCACTACCAGGTGGTGCCGGACCTCCCTCTGCGCCACCCCCTTGTCAAGGGGCGAGACGTGGGCGACCTGCTGAAGATCCTGCTCGGGTCGACGGATTCAGGCTGAGCTCGGGGCCCGGGAGCGAGCGCGCAGCGACGTGGCCTGGCGGCTTCGGTGCCACAGGTGGTCGGCGCCGCCCCATGCCGCGAAGCACAATCCGCCGAGCGTGCCGGTGACGGTCATCAGCACCCCGGCCGCCGCGGCAGCGGCCACCCCGTCGCTGCCCAGGATGAGGACAGCGGCCGCCGCGCCGACGCTGGGACCGACAGGCAGCTGAGACAGGGTCACCACCGCGATGAGGACCGCGATTGCGTCGAAGAACGAGGCATCGACGCCAACCGCGTGAAGCAGCAGCCAGTTGCGGAAGATCTGCGCGAACACGGCTACCAGGACGAAGCCGACCACGCGGCCTCCCCTGCGGAGGCTGCGCAGGACGGCGAGTCCGCGCCAGAGCTCGCGGCCCTTGCGGACGGCGAGGTGGCGTAAACCGGCGCTCGCGGCCGCAACCACGGCAAGACCGATGATCGGTAGCCACCACGGGAGGCCGAGTGGCGCGACCAACGTGAACGACGCCAACGCAGCGAGCATCGCCTCCACGGTGAGGATCGGAAACTCGGCGGCGATCAGGGTGGGCACCTGCGGACTCACAGTCGGGGATGAGCGGCGCAGCGCCGCAATTCGCGCCGCTACCCCCAACTGTCCGTTGATGACCCCGCCGAGCACCTGCATGCTCGACGCGCGATAGAGGACTCGGCGCTTCACGGTCCCGCCCGCCGCCTGGATACACACGTGCCATGCCTCGCTCCGCGAAAGCAGCGCGACCACCTGCAACAGCGCGGTTACGGCGAGCACCCACGCGGCCGTGCCGGAGAGCGCAGCTGCGAACTCCTGGCGGTGCCCGGCGAGCAGGTACGCGAGGAGCGCCGCCGTGGCCAACGACCCGACGATCGCGATCGGCGTCCGTCGCCGGCGAGCGAAGTCGCGGGCGCCCGCAGTCATTCGGTCCAGGCGACTCCTGCCGGTCGGCCCCGGCACCAGGTCTATCGGTTCGGTGCCTGCGACCGACACCGTTTGGGACCGGCCCACGCTCAGGGCCGGCGCCAACGCCAACTGGCCTTCATCGGATCTCGGCCCAGATACCTCGCTGTGCGCCTCCACCTACGCCCCAGCGGTCGGACAGCCGGTCGAGGATGGACCATCCCCACTCGGCAAAGGGGTCTGGAGGGACTGCGTCGTCGTGACCAGCGGCGGCGCCGGTTGATGGTGCGATGGGTCCTGTCGCCTCGAGGCGAACGGCTTCCTCTCGCAACTGGACGGTCAGCCCAACCGGTCCGCTCGGCGAGCCTGGTGCCCGGCCAATGGCCTGGGCGACCAGCTCCGTCGCCAGGAACGCACCGGTGCGACGGGTGTCTTCCTCCAAGCCAGCGAGCAGTGCATCGACGTCGTCGCTGATGGCCTTCATGCTGCGTGGCGGCTGAACGGGCACGGTGTGCGTCACCACCCGAGTAACACCGCCCCCGCCGGTCGGCCAGGTGAGCTTCGACATGAGTGTGTACCTCCTGCGCGGCCCGTCCCACGCCCAGGAAGACGCGGTCCGTTCCACATCGTGTGCAGGCCGGCAACTCATACGGACTCGCTTGTAGCACGCCCCCGCTAAGCGGTCGGTCTCCCGATTCAGACTACGCCGATCCTCCCGCTGCGGCGGCACGCCGGTTGCCGGCCTCACGAATTCCCGCAAGATGCGGCAATACATCCCCGGCGCCTGCCAATTTCCTGACAGCCCAAGGCTTAGGTGCTAGAGCTTACGGTCCGGTACATGGCTCCAACCAGAAAGGAGGGAAGCCATGGGCCTCACGGAAGCGCAGCGCGAAGTGGCAGGAATGGTCCACTCGGGCACGCCGTTCGATGCGATCGAGGACCGGATCCAGATCATCCCCGGCCTCGTCGACAACGAGCGATCCGGATTGTGGTTGTACGCGTGGTCGCGCCAGGGCAGTGTCTGGCAGCGAGATGCCTCATCACGGCTCCTGCTGTGGCTCGCAGATGGAGTGGACAGCGAGCCCTCCTCGACTCGCGACGAGAAGCCGCCGATGAGTCTCTGACGCTCGCTCCCACGCGGAACGGCGCTACGCTGCGTTTCGGTGCGGCGATGCTGCGAATGGACGTTCTTCGGACAGCCGGAGGCGAGACGGACGCGGACCCGCCGCACCCTAGACCTAGATCGGAGTGGCGCACGCCCCACCACGGCGCCGCGACGAGGAAGGAGTGCTGATGGGAGACGAAGAGCTACGACCTGAGGGTGCCGCAGACATGCCGGAGCCCGGGGAGGGGCAGGACGGCGCGCTGCGCCAGGACATATCGAACGAGATCGTCCGCCTCTACAAGGAGCACTTCGGCAAGGGGCCAACCCGCTGCCGGACCTATCTGCAGCCCGACCTGGTGATCGTCGTCCTGGGGGAGGGCTATACGGCCGCCGAGCAAACGCTGTTCGAGGGGGGCAAGTGGTACGAGGTCCGCGAGGCGAGGCAGATGTGGCAGGACACGATGAAGGAGCGGTTCGTCGAGACGATCGAACGGCTGACGGGGGCCACCGTCGTGGCGTTTATGAGCGCCAACCACCAGAACCCCGACCTCGCGGTGGAGATGTTCGTGCTCGATCCCCAAGGGACCGCATAGAGCCCAGCGGTCGAGGGCCAGCGAGCGCGGTGAGGTGGCTCTCCCGAGCGCGGCGGATGCGGGCCGCCGCGCCACCGAGGTGGGTACCCCGCCACCGTGGGTTGATTCCGTTTCGGCGACTGCGGGTGAGCGACCTTCATCCCGCTCAGCCTCGCCGACGGCGGGGCTTCGAGCGGCAGAGGCTCGCGGCGCTGGAGCACGTTCGCTTCCGGCGCGAGCTCATTCGCGTGGCCGCGGCGCGCTACGGGATCGCCGAGGAGGCGATCGCGGGCGCCGTTCTCTGGGATGCCCTCGAGAACCCCTACAAGCGTCCGTTCCTGCGGCTCGGCCCCGGCAAGGTTCGGCCCTGTCGCTTCGGGGGTCCCAGCGCCGCCGAGCTGGCAGAGCGGGCGGGCCTCGTCCCGTTTGCGCCTGCGAGCGCGCTCGCGCGTTGGCGTTTGCTGCGGCGACCCGACAGCGCGATCATCTACATCTCCGCGATCCTCGCGAGCCACGCCGCCGACTACCGGGAGATCGCCGGGGTGGAGATCAGCGACGATCCCGCTGTGCTCTGCACGCTCTACCAGGGCGGAAAGAGCGCGGAGCGTGCGAGGCGGCTTGCCCGTCGTCGCCTCCGCGACCCGGGAGCGATCCCGCGCGCCGCAGACGAGATGGGCCCTTGGGTGGCAGAGCACATCGATTTCGTTCGCGCCGCTCTGCGCGCTGGGCCTTCTCCCCGGCCCGGGCCTATCAATGTCCCGATTTCCCGGCCGTTTCCGATGCCGGAGGCAGGACTCGAACCTGCGACACGCGGATTATGATTCCGCTGCTCTAACCAGCTGAGCTACTCCGGCGGGGCTCAGATCGTAGCGGTGGGGATGAGGCCCGCCCGGCTCCCGGGACCGTCGGCCGGGGGGCGTGGGGAATAGCATTCGCGCCTTGTCGCGACGCGTCTTCGCGAACGGGATCGCTCGAGCGCATCGCACGATGCTGGCGTCGATTGTTCTGGTCTGCATTGGCGCGGCCGCGGCGATGGCAGGTGCTCCAAACGCCATCTCGTCCTCGCCGAAGAAGCAGCAGCCTCGGCTATTCGTTGCCGGAACGCTCGCGAATTACGACAACCGGCCCCTGCGATCCGCGCGTGCCGATGCCGACATCCTCGCCGTCGGCGGGGGCTCGGGGATCGCGCGCATCGAAGTCGCGGTCGATGGCAAACGCGAGGCGTCGCGGCGCTTCCGGTGCCGGCCGTCCTGTCGGCCATCGGAGCGGCTGCACTTCACGTATGACCGCGCCCGGTTCGGCCCTGGTCGGCACCAGGTCTCGATCACGGCCTCCGACCCGGCCAGCCGGTCCGCTCGGCAGGCGATCGACGTCGAGCCGGCACCGGCCGTCAGCTCGCGCGGAGCGCCGCATGCCCAGCCGGCGTTCTACCTCACGGCGGGCAGCGAGACCGACCTACGACATCAGGCTGCGGACGATGCCGCGCGGTTCGCCCGGACCCAGGGGACGGGGCACTCGCTGCTCGCACTCGACTTCGGCGCCGCGCGCCGGCGGGGCAAGAGCTACGGCGTATCCCTGCGTAGTGGCACGTTCTTCGCCGACCAGCAGATCCAATCGGCACTTGCGGCGGCGGCGCAGGCGTACCACCAGCGGTATCGGCGGGGGAGCGCCACGATCGTCTATTCGAACAGCAATGCTCACCTCAGCCACCCGGGACGCGGATTCACCCCGTTTACGGCCGCGACCGCACGAGAGGCGGGCCGCCAGCAGCAGCTGACCTCTCGGCACGTTCACCTCTATTCGCATGAATCGGCCGCCCCTGGGGGCGACATCGAGCCCGGCTACGACCTCATATCCCCGCCCCGGGTGGCGGTCTCACTGGTCGCCGGTGCGTCGGCCGGAAACGGCTCGTACTTCGACGTCGGCACCGCGCCGTGTAACGGCAACGACTGCACACACGGCTGGGTGGTTCACGACATCTGCGAGGTCACGACCGGCAGCGGCCGTCAGGCGGTGCCCGAGATCTATTACGGCCAGCCGATCGACCAGAGCGCGCAGTGGTCCGAGGTCGCGAGGCAGTGTGGGATCAGGTCGTTTCCGGGCGTGAGCTCGAGCCCGCTCGGTGACTACACGCCGGCACAGAGTTGGCGGTTGCTGCGTAGTGCGAGCGGCCGCTCCGTTGGCAACGCGCTCCTGGTCTTCCCGCGATGAGGGTGACCGGAAGAGGTCGGGCGCCGTCGTGGTCCGTTTGCTGTCTCGCGGCCCTGACCGTTCTCGCGGGGGCGCTTGGGCTGACTGCCTGCGGCGGCGGAAGCACCGAATCGAAGGGCAAGGCCGGCCCCGGGCACGGGATCTCAGGTCACACGATGCAGGAGACCCTTCCCGCCGCGATCGATCCGCACCCCCAGGGATTCGCCTCCGCCGATCTCATGCGCCCCATGAACGCCTGGCGCACCTCCAACCACCAGCGGTTCAGCGAGGTTGACGCGGGGGTCCTGTCGCGGGACAGCTCGAACGGTGCCTTCTTCATCTTCCGTCACGAGTTCGTGCACGCCAGTCAGCGAGTGGACCTGGTGAAGGTGCTCGGGTCCGGGGCCCTGCGCATCACGCGGGCGCCGCAGGGTGCCGCCGTCGAAACATCCGCGCAGCGGAACGGAATGCTGAGCTTCGTCGGCACTCGCGGCGTTCGTGGGACCCTCGACTTGAGCGACGACACGGTGACGCTGAAGCCGGCGCGCCCCAGCGGGTGACGGCGGGCATCCACGCTCGCCAGCCTCTAGGCTCCGGCGCGATGAGCGACCTAGAGCGGGCGGTGAAGGCCGTGATCGAGGACTGCCTCGCCGTGAAGGAGGGCGAGGACGTGGTCGTGGTCTGCAATCCCGCTACCGAGAGCCTCGCCGAGCGCCTCCGAGCGGGGGCCGAGTCCGTTGGGGCGGAGGCCGTGCTCACGATGATGGCCGAGCGCAAACAGCACGGCCAGGAGCCGCCGGGCAGTGTCGCCGCGGCGATGCTCGAGGCCGACGTCCTGCTCGTGCCGACCGTCCAGTCGCTGTCGCACACGGCGGCGCGCAAGGCCGCCACCGACGCCGGCGCCCGGGCGGCGACGCTCCCCGGGGCGACCGAGGAGATGCTCGCGCGGGTGATGAGCGCGAACATGGAGGAGCTCCGGCGGCGCGGCAGCGAGCTCGCCGATCTGCTCACCGCGGGGAGCGAGGCGCACATCACCTCCGCCGAGGGGTCGGACCTGACCCTGAACATCGAGGGGCGCGAGGGGATCCCCGACTCGGGCCAGCTCAGCCAGCCGGGCGCGTTCGGCAACCTCCCGTGCGGGGAGGGGTTCATCTCGCCCCATCACGACTCCGGCAGCGGAAAGCTCGTCGTCGACGGAGTGATCGCCTCGATCGGGATTCCCGAGAAGCCGGTCGAGCTCACGATCGAGGACGGCGCGCTGATCGACCCGACCGGCGAGATGGGGGAGGAGCTGCTGAGGCAGCTCACCGCGGCCGGGCCGGACGGCACGCGGGTCGCGGAGCTCGGCATCGGGACGAATGAGAAGGCGATCCTCACCGGAGAGATGCTCGAGGACGAGAAGCTGCTGGGCACCGTCCACGTCGCCTTCGGCGCCTCGGCCGGGATCGGCGGCGAGATCCAGGTGCCGGTGCATCTCGACTGCGTCGTGATGAAGCCGACCCTCACCGTGGACGGCCGCGAGGTCATCCGCGACGGCGAGCTGCTCGTCTAGAGCGCCGATCGCCCGGATGCTCCTCGCGGTCCCCAACTTCTCCGAGGGCCGCGACGAGCGCCGAGTCGACGCCATCTCGACGGCGTTCGCGACGGGCGCCGCGCTCCTGGACGCGCACTCGGACGCGGTCCACAACCGCACCGTCCTGACTCTGAGCGGGCCGGTCGGCTCGCTCGCGGGCGCGCTCGTGAACGGCGCCCGGGCATGCGTCGACGCCATCGACATGTCGAAGCAGGACGGCGCGCACCCGCGCATCGGCGTACTGGACGTCTGCCCGGTCGTCTGGCTGCACGAGGACGACCACGAGGCCGCCCGGGAGGAGGCCCTCGCGGCCGCACGCGGAATCGGCGCCGAGGCCGGCGTTCCGGTCTTCCTCTACGGCGAGCTAGCGCCGCAAGAGAGCCATCGCGAGCGCGCGTTCTTCCGCGCCGGGGGGCTGGTCGAGCTCATGCGCAGGGTCGAGGGCGGCGAGCTCCGGCCCGACTTCGGCCCAGCCGAGCTTCATCCCACCGCGGGCGCCACGCTGGTCACCGCGCGGCCGCCGCTCGCTGCGTTCAACGTCGAGCTTGCCGGGGCGGACATCGCCGCGGCGCGGGAGATCGCCTCCCGCCTGCGCGAGGCCGGTGGAGGCCTCGAGGGCGTGCGGGCGATCGGCATCGACCTCGGCAACGGTCGCACCCAGGTCTCCACCAACATTCACGACCCCGCCACGGTGTCGCTCGCGACCGTCGCGATGCGCATCCGCGAGCTCGCGGGCCCTCACGGCGCGCGCCCCGTCGGTGCCGAGATCGTCGGGCTCGTTCCGGAGCGGGCGCTGGACGGCTGGCCCGATGCGCTCCCCATCACGGGCTTCGATCCGGCCAAGCACGTGATCGAGCGCCGCGTCCGCGTCTAGGCCCTCTCGCCGGCGTCGCCCGCCTGGCGCTCCTTCACCTTCCCCTCGAGCTGCCCCATGATCGCCGGGTCGCGCAGCGTGGTGACGTCTCCGAGCTCTCGGCCCTCGGCGATGTCCCGCAGGAGACGGCGCATGATCTTCCCGGAGCGGGTCTTGGGCAGGTCGCCGGTCCAGATGATCCGACTGGGCCGGGCGATCTTCGAGATCCGCTGCGCCACGTGCTCGCGGATTTCCGCGGCGATCTCGTCGTTTCCGTCGATGTCGCCCTCGAGGGTCACGAAGGCGCAGATTGCTTGGCCGGTCGTCTCGTCCGCCTGGCCGATCACGGCGCACTCGGCGACCTTCTTGTACGAGACGACTGCCGACTCGATCTCGGCGGTCGACAGGCGGTGGCCGGAGACGTTGATGACGTCGTCCACGCGCCCGAGGATCCAGATGTAGCCGTCCTCGTCCTTCCGGCCCGCGTCGCCGACGAAGTAGGTCGCCTTGCCGAACTTGCCGTAGTAGGTCTCGATGAACCGGTCGTCCTCCTGATAGAGGGTGCGGAGCATCCCGGGCCATGGGCGCCGCACGATCAAGAGGCCCTGCTTGCTCGGGTCCTCGATCTCGTTGCCCTCGTCGTCGACCACCGCGGCGTCGATGCCCGGGAGTGGCCTGGTCGCCGAGCCCGGCTTCGTCGCGGTGACACCGGGGAGCGGGCTGATCAGGATGTGCCCGGTCTCGGTCTGCCACCAGGTGTCCACGATCGGGCAGCGCTCGCCGCCGATCACCCGGTGGTACCAGAGCCACGCCTTGGGGTTGATCGGCTCGCCAACGGACCCGAGCAGGCGCAGGGACGAGAGGTCATGTGCGCCCGGGTACTCCGGGCCCCACTTGATGCAGGCGCGGATCGCCGTCGGGGCCGTGTACATGATCGTCACGCCGTAGCGCTCGACGATGCTCCACCACACGTCCTTGTCTGGATAGTCCGGCGCGCCCTCGTACATGACGCTGGTCGCGCCGTTCGACAGAGGCCCGTAGACGATGTAGCTGTGGCCGGTGACCCAGCCGACGTCGGCCGCGCACCAGTAGACGTCCTCGTCCGGCTTGAGGTCGAAGACGTAGCGGTGCGTGAACGTCACGCCCAGCAGGTAGCCCCCCGTCGTGTGGAGGACGCCCTTCGGCTTCGCCGTCGAGCCCGAGGTGTAGAGCACGTAAAGGGGGTGCTCGGCGTCGAGCTGCTCCGGCTCGCAGTCGGGGTCGGCCGCCTCGAGCGCTTCGTGATACCAGACGTCGCGGCCCTCCTGCATCTCGCAGTCGGCGTCCGTCGCCTTGACGACGAAGACGGTCTCGATCGAGGAGACGTCGCCGATCCTCTCGTCGACGGCGGCCTTGATCGGAGCGGTCTTGCCCTTACGGCGAGCGCCGTCGACGGTGACGAGCGCCTTTGCGTTGGCGAACTCCATCCGCTCCTTGACCGCGTCGGGTGAGAACCCGCCGAAGACCACGTTGTGCGGTGCGCCGATGCGCGCGCAGGCCAGCATCGCCACCGTGACCTCCGGGATCATCGGGAGGTAGATTCCGACGATGTCGCCCTTGCCGATGCCCCGGTCCTTGAGTGCGTTTGCGAACCGCTGGACCTCGCCGAGGAGCTCGGCGTAGGTGATGTCCCGCTCCTCGCCCTCTTCGCCGCGCCAGTGGAAGGCGACCTTGTCGCCGTTTCCGGCCTCCACGTGGCGGTCGAGGCAGTTGTACGAGACGTTCAGCTTTCCGTCCTCGAACCACTTGTAGAAGGGCGGGTTCGAGTCGTTGAGGACCTGCTGGGGCTCGGTGAACCAGTCAAGGAGCTCCCTGGACTGCTTCGCCCAGAAGGCCTGGAGGTCGCGCTCCGCCTCCTCGTAGAGCGAGTCGTCCTTGACCAGGGCCTTCTCTCGGAAGCTCTCCGGGGGTGGAAACTTCTCCACCTCGAGGAGCTCAGCGAGCTCGCGCTCGAGCTGATCCGCGTCGATTACGTGCGCTGCCATCTCTCTCTCCTCGCCTCAATCAGCGTCTGTAGCTTCAGATTCATACCGGCTCCGGCGACCGCGGGGTCGGCGCGTCCCCGAAGTCGCCCAGCGGACAGCCGCCGCAGCCGGCCGGGTTCGAGCCGCCGTCGAATAAGTTTCAGGACGTGGCAAAGACCACCAAGAAGCGCCGCAGGAAGCACCGCGGGACTCAGGGCGGGAGCATCGACCGTCGCGCCAGCGCCGCGCGGCCGCGGAGCCGCGAGGAGGCCCGCGCCCGCGCCCGGAAGCAAACGGGCCAGAAGCGGACGGGACAGAAGCGGATCGACGCGCCGCCGACGTGGACCGGCGCTCTCGGCCGAGCCGCTTTCGGCGCAGCGATCTTCTTCATCCTTCTGATCCTGATCTTCCAGCGCCCGGTGCTTGCCGCGCTTCTGCTGTCCGTGCTGATGATGCTCATCTACATCCCGCTCGGGCACGCGATCGACGGCTTCATGTACAAGCGCCGCCTCCGCGCCAAGCAGCGCGAGGCCCAGGAGCGGAAGGGCAAGGCGGGGTCCTAGGCGGGATACCCTGAGGGCGTGGACGTCCGCTCCTTCACCGTCGGCCAGGTGGCCGAGAACTGCTACATCGCGCGCCGCGACGGGGCCGATCACGGTGTGATCGTCGACCCGGGCGACGAGTCTGAGCGGCTGCTCGAGGCCATCGACTCGCTCGGGGTGACGATCGACGGGATCCTCGTCACCCACTGCCACTTCGACCACATCGGGGCCGTGGCGCCGGTGGCCGAGGCCACCGGGGCGCCGGTCTGGTGCCCGCAGATCGAGGTGCCGGTGCTCGCCGACATCATGTCCTACGTCCCCTGGCCGGGATTCGGGCCGTTTGAGAGCTACGACGCCGATGAGACCGTCGCCGGCGGCGAGCACCTGTCGCTGGCGGGGCTCGAGATCGATGTCATCTTCACTCCCGGCCACAGCCCCGGTCACGTGACCTACGCGATCCCCGACGAGGGGGCGCTCTTCTCCGGGGACGTCCTGTTCCAGGGCTCCGTCGGGCGCACCGATCTGCCGGGTGGAGACTGGGGGACGCTGCTAGAGAGCATCCGTGGGCTCGTCGACTCCTATCCCGAGGAGACGACGGTCTATCCGGGGCACATGGGCATCACGACGCTCGGCGCTGAGCGCGCCACGAACTCCTTCCTGGCCGAGCTCGCCCGGTAGGACCGGGTCCGTCGGCCAGCAAATAAGCTCGCGCCCATATGGCTGAACGGTTCCAGGCCCCGCGTGGCACCGCCGATGCGCTTCCGGCGGAAGCCTCTGCACGGGCGCGGGTCGAGCAGGCCGCGCGCGAGATCCTCGAGCGCGCCGGCTACAGGCGGATCGAGACGCCCGTCTTCGAGGACACCGAGCTCTTCGCCCGCGGCGTGGGTGGCTCGACGGACATCGTCCGCAAGGAGATGTTCACCTTCGAGGACAAGGGCGGGCGCAGCATCACCCTGCGACCGGAGGCGACCGCATCCATCGCCAGGGCGTACATCGAGCACGGCATGCAGAAGCTGCCGCAGCCGGTGAAGCTCTGGTGGTACGGCCCGCTCTTTCGCCACGAGCGCCCGCAGGCCGGCCGCTTTCGCCAGTTCTCCCAGCTCGACGCCGAGGTGATCGGCTCCGACTCGCCGCTCGTCGACGCCGAGCTGATCGTGCTCCTCGACGAGCTGCTGAGGGCCGTCGCGGTCCCGGAGCTGACCCTCAGGGTCAGCAGCCTGGGGTCGCTGGAGTCTCGGGGCGACTACCGGAACGAGCTCATCGCCTACCTGCGCGAGCACGAGGATGGGCTTGACCCCGACGTGCGCGAGCGGATCGACGAAAACCCGCTGCGCGCCTTTGACTCCAAGGACCCGGCGACACGGGAGGTCATGGCCGAGGCCCCGAAGATGCTCGACCACCTTGACGACGAGGACGCCGAGCACTTCGAGACCGTCAAGCGGCTGCTCGACCAGGCGGCCGTCGCCTACGAGGTCGACCCGACCATCGTGCGCGGACTCGACTACTACACGCGCACCGTCTTCGAATTCCACAGCGCCCGCCTCGGCGCTCAGTCCCAGGTCGCCGGCGGCGGTCGCTACGACGAGCTGATCGGGCTGTTCGGAGGCCCGCGAACGCCGGCGATCGGCTGGGCTGCCGGCGTCGAGCGGATCCTGCTTGCGATCGAGGGCGACGGGGAGGAGCTGCCCTATGACGTCTTCGTCGCCGCCGACGATGCCCATCGGGAGCAGGCCCTCGCCCTGGTCACCGAGCTGCGACGGGCGGGCCTGCGGGCGGACCTCGACCTCGCGTCTCGGAGCATGAAGGGGCAGATGCGCCAGGCGGACCGAACGAGCGCGGGGCGCGCGGTCATCCTCGAGGGCGACGACGTCAGGATCCGCGACATGGGATCCGGGGAACAACGCGAGGTGGAGGCGGGCAGGGTGCTAGAGGAGCTCACCTCGGGATGAGCACCGAGCCCGGATTTCCCGCCCTGCGGGCGAACGAGTACCGCGATGCGTGGTGTGGCCAGGTCCTGCCCGGGCGCGTGGGCGACACGGTTCGCGTCGCGGGCTGGGTGCATCGCCGTCGCGACCACGGCGGGCTCATCTTCATCGACCTGCGCGACCGCACCGGCCTGGTGCAGCTGGTCTTCAACCCGGACGCGGCCGGCGGCGCCTTCGAGCTCGGCCACAAGCTGCGCTCCGAGGACGTGCTCTCAGCCTCCGGTGAGGTCGTCCGCCGCTCCGAGGAGACGATCAACCGCGACCTTCCCACCGGCGAGGTGGAGATCCGAGTCGCGGACGCGACGCTCCTCGCCGACGCCGACACCCCGCCGTTCGAGATCGAGTCGTTCTCCGGCGAGGTGGGGGAGGAGGCTCGCCTTCGTTACCGGTACCTCGACCTGCGCCGGGACCGTATGCGCGGCGCGATCGAGTTGCGGCACCGCGTCGTGCGGGCGATCCGCGAGTTCTTCGACGGCGAGGGGTTCGTGGATATCGAGACGCCGATGCTCTCGCGCTCCACGCCTGAGGGCGCCCGCGACTTCCTGGTTCCGTCGCGGCGCGAGCCCGGGTCGTTCTACGCACTGCCGCAGTCGCCGCAGCTCTTCAAGCAGCTCCTGATGGTCGCCGGCTTCGAGCGCTACTACCAGGTCGTCCGCTGCTTCCGGGACGAGGACCAGCGCGCCGACCGGCAGCTCGACTTCACCCAGCTCGACGTCGAGATGTCGTTTGTCGAGACCGAGGACGTGATCGACGTCAACGAGCGCATGCTGGCCCACGTGATGGAGCGCGTCGACGGCCCGGAGCTGCAGCTGCCGATCGAGCGCCTGCCCTACGACGAGGCGATGTCCCGCTATGGCACCGACCGCCCTGACCTGCGATTCGGGATGGAGCTGGTGGACGTGAGCGACGCGCTGCGCGATACCGAGTTCAAGGTCTTCGGCGGCACGATCGCGGGCGGCGGCGTCGTCAAGGGGCTGAACGCCGGGCAGCGCGACCTACCGCGCTCCGCCTTGGACGGGCTGATCGGGCGCGCCCAGGAGCTCGGCGCCAAGGGCCTGGTTTGGGCTTTCCGCGAGGGGGAGGGGTGGCGCTCGCCGACCGCGAAGTTCCTGAGCGAGGACGAGCTTCGCGCGGTGAATGAGGCGCTCGGTGCCGAGGAGGGAGACCTACTGCTCCTTGTCGCCGACGACGTCGCCGTCGCCAATTCCGTGCTCGGCCAGCTTCGGCTCGACCTCGGCGAGCGCTTCGGGCTGCTCGAGGGCGAGCGCTTCGTGTGGATCGTCGACTGGCCGATGTTCGAGTGGAGCGCCGAGGACGAGCGCTGGGACCCCCTGCACCACCCGTTCACCGGGCCGCAGGGCGAATTCGACCCGGAGAACCCGGGGGAGGCTCGCGCCAAGGCCTACGACATCGTCTGGAACGGGCAGGAGATGGGCGGAGGGTCCATCCGCATCTCGGACACGATCGTGCAGGAGCAGGTCTTCGGCGTGATCGGCATCGGGCCCGAGGAGGCGCGTGAGCGGTTCGGGTTCCTGCTCGACGCGCTGCGCTTCGGGGCGCCGCCGCACGGAGGGATCGCCTACGGCATCGACCGCCTGGTGCAGCGGCTGCTGGGTGCGGACTCGATCCGCGAGGTGATCGCGTTTCCCAAGACCGCATCGGGCGCGGACCCGCTCACCGGGGCGCCCGCGCCGGTGGACGAGGAGCAGCTTCGCGAACTCGGCCTGGAGCTTCGCGGACGTCCTAAATCCGCCCGATAGTCGCGTTACTCTGCCGCCCGTCACCCTCGATCTGGGAGGTGGATCGGTGAACGTTTCGAGATTGTTCGCACCGGACGACGGGCGCGACGCGATGCGCACGCTAGCCGGCTTGCTGTTGGGCGCCGGGTTCTTCATGGCCTTCGCGCGGAAGTCAGGCAGCCTCGCGAACGGATGGGGCGACTGGGGGCTGTTCATCACGCTCCTGATCATCACCGTCTTCCTCTACGGCGTCGGGCTATTGGGGCGGCTCAACACGCCATTCCTCCGAGCGTGGCAGAGCGTGTATGTCGTGTTCGGGATCCTGCTGATCCCGTTCCTGCTGTTCCAGTTCGTCTATGCGGTCGGCGGAACCCTGTCCGACCTGAACGTGTTCTGGGTCCTGCTGGTCACGGCCGCGGCCGCCGCGTTCGCCGCGTTCGTCGCGGACGTCGCCTACGGAATGCTGCTCGCCTCGATCGCGGTGGTGATCTCCTGGTCGGCGCTGTGGGACAAGATCCTCTCCAACGGGATCTTCACCCACTACGGGATCTACCGAGGACTTTTGGTGATCATCGGCCTCATCCTGGTGGGCGTGGCGCTGGCCGTCTATCGCTCGGATCCGCTGGCTCGCCTGCGGCCCGGGGGCACGCCGGCGCCGGAGCCGGCTCGCTGGACCCGGGCGCACGACGTGATCACCGGAGCAGCGATCGCCGGTGTCGCCGCCGGGGCGCTCACGTTCACGGCGTTCTTCGCGCAGGCGTCGGTGTTCGCCGTGCGCGTGGCGTCGCCGAGCCTGCTGTGGGACATCGAGCTGCTCGTCGCGTCGCTTCTGGCCGTGCTGTGGGGAGCGCGGTTCGGCGTTCGGGGCCCCACGTACGTCGGAGCGATCGGCCTGCTGATCTTCATCATCAACGTCGGCAGCGAGGTCGGGGTCGACGTGCCGGCCTCGACGATCGTCGGCTGGCCACTGATCCTGGCGCTGGTGGGCGCGGCGCTGTTCGCGATCAGCCTCATCCCCAGCGTGGAGACCCCTGACGCCGAGGCGCGCCTTCGCGGCACCGGGGCTGCGGGCGCCGGCACGAACCCACCCCCGGGCGCCACGAGTCCTTAAGACTCCCGGGGGTGTCCGACCCCTCCAACGCCGAGCTTGCCAGGCGGGCCCTCGAGGCACTCAGCATCGGGGACGTGCCGGACTTCGCCGCGATCCTTCATCCCGAGATCGAGATCCGGACCGCCCAGACCACCTATCTGGGTCCCGAGGCGGCCACTGAGTGGGCTCAGAAGCGATACGAGCACCTCGAGCGCCGCTTTGTGATCGACCGGCTGGAGGAGAAGGGCGACCACGTGGTCGCCCGGGTCAGGACCCAGTACGTCTGGCGCGACAGCGGGCTGGTGGGCGACGAGGAGCCGGCGGTGATCGACCTCGGATTCAGGGACGGCAAGCTCCTGAGTTGGGAGTTACGCGGCGGCTAGTGCTGCGGCCAGCTTCCGCCGATCTTTCTCAAGGTTTGGCCGGGGCCATCGAACAACTGGGTGACTGGTATGGTCAAACGGAAGGCTCGAACTTGTTCGATAGCCGCTCTCATTGTGAACCAGTACACATGGCTTGGGAGTCGGTTTCCGGCGGGCCCCTTGTGGACTCGGCGGTAGACGCCCACCTTCTGAGAAGGGTTCTTAAGCCGGGCGGCGTCGGCGAGTTGGGGCCTTTTACTTTCTGCGGCCGCGCCGGGGGACCGCATGAGGAAGGCCATCAACGACAACCCGATGGTCCAGATCGGGGTCATCGGCCTCCTCGTCGTGGTTGTGGGCTTCTTTCTGCTCACGCAGATGGGCAAGAGCTCGAGCTCGACCAGCACGACCTCATCGAGCCCGACGTCGAGCAACTCGGCCTCGGTCGTCCCGGATTCGTCCGCGGCCTCCACCGCCGCGGCGTCCACCGATTCGAGCGCCACTGCGCCGACGCCCTCCGACTCCACGGCCACCACGCCCGTCGCGCCCGCGGATGGCGCGGTGGTACCCGCCACCACCACGCCGGGGCAAGTTCGTCGCCGGCCCTGGCCTTCCCAGCCCAGTCGTCCAGGCGTACAACGCAGACAAGGCGGTCGTGCTGCTTGTCGTGCGACACGGCGGCATCGACGACGATGCGGTCAAGGCGAGCGTGGAGCGCATGGGCGGCCTGCCCGACGTCGCCGTGTTCGTGACCAATGCCGGGCACGCTTCGCGGTACTCCCGGATCGCCTCCGGCGTCAGCCTCGACCGGGTGCCGGCGCTGATCGTCCTGCGGCCACAGAAGCTCACTCACGGAACTCCCACCGCAGCGGTCAGCTACGGATTCAGCGGTCCCGACAGCGTCGCCCAGGCGATTGCCGACGCCCTTTACAAGGGCCCGACGGACCTTCCGTATTCCCCGAAGTAGACAACGGGGACATCGCCCGCGCCGGCACTCCCACCGAGATTGTCGGATTTATCGCGGTATAGCCCACAAACCCGACAACGACGGGGCGCGCTAGCCTCGGGCCCGAAATGGACGCTGCCCTACTTGCCCACTACGCAGGCGACGATTCGCGCCGCGGACCCGCGCTCGACGGCGCCTTCACCGGCGCCGCCGGCGGCTCGGTGTGCGGCGACCTCGTTCGCGTCTCGGTCGTGATCACGGACGGCGTCATCGAGGCGGTCACCTTCGACGCCGAGGGTTGCGCGGCGGCGACGGCCGCTGCCGCGGCCGTCGCCGAGTTGATCGACGGTGAGGACGCCCTCCAGGCCGCTGCGATCAGCGCCGCGGAGGTATCGGAGGCCCTCGGCGGCCTCTCCCCGCAGGGCCGCCACGCGGCCGACCTGGCCGCCGACGCGCTGCACCGCGGCCTGTCGTCGGCGGCGTCAGCGGGCGTGAAGCTTGCGGATGCCCCGCCCAACGGCGAGCGCGTGCTCGTGGCCATGAGCGGCGGGGTGGACTCGGCGGTCGCCGCGCTGCTGGAGCGCGAGCGGGGTATGGACGTGGTGGCGGTCACGGTGAAGCTGTGGGCCGACCGGCACAACGATGGCGCGCGAAGCTGCTGCTCGCCCGAGGCCGTGATCGGCGCCCGATCGCTGGCCCACGAGATGGGGATCCCGCATCTGACGCTGGATCTCGAGGAGGCCTTCCGCTCGCAGGTGGTCGGCGAGTTCCTTCGCGGCTACGGGGACGGCACGACGCCGAACCCATGCGTGATCTGCAACGGCGACCTTCGCATCGACGCGATGCTCGCGCTCGCGGACCGGCTCGGCGCGTCGACGCTCGCGACCGGTCACTACGCGCGGGTCGTCGATGACGGTGAAGGTCCGCTGCTGGCCGCCGCGAACGACGAGGCCAAGGACCAGACCTACATGCTCTCGGCCCTGCGCCCGGCGACCATAGGGCGGCTTCGATTCCCGCTCGCGGACCTGACGAAGCCCAGAGTGCGGGAGCTCGCCGCCGCCGCGAGCCTGCCGGTGGCGTCCAAGCGCGAGAGCCAGGACCTGTGCTTCCTGGCCGGCGAGGGCAAGCGCTCGTTCCTCGCACGGCATTCGGGTCTCGCCGACAATCCTGGGGAGATCGTCGACTCGGGCGGCAGCGTCGTCGGCCGTCACTCCGGCTTTCATAACTTCACAATCGGGCAGCGACGCGGGATCGGCATCGGCGGTGGCGCGCCGCTCTACGTGCTGGAGACCGACGCGAGCGCCAACCGCGTGGTCGTGGGCGCTCACGAGGATCTGGCGCGCAGGCGCGTGCGGGTTCGCAACGCCCACCTCCGCCGCCCCGGCGAGCGCGTGGACAGCGTGAAGCTCCGCTACCGGTCGCGGCCGATCGACTGCGCCGTGAGCGGCGCCGCCGGCCGCCACGACGAGCTCTGGCTCGAGCTCGCCGAGCCGGCCTATGGCGTGGCGCCCGGGCAGACCGCCTGTCTCATGGACGGCGCGATGGTCGTGGGCCACGCCACCATCGCCTCGTAGGCGTCGGCGCGCTACCTAGACTGCAGAGGCCGTGAGAACCAGCGAAATCCGTGAGGCATATCTTTCGTTCTTCGAGGAGCGGGGCCATCTGCGCGTGCCGTCCGCGTCGCTGATTCCTGCGCCGGAGGACACCTCGACTCTGCTCACGGTCGCGGGGATGCAGCCGTTCAAGCCGTACTTCCGCGGCGACGAGGAGCCGCCGAGCAATCGCCTCACCTCGGTCCAGAAGTGCTTCCGCACGCCCGACATCGACGAGGTGGGCAACACCCGCCGGCACCTCACCTTCTTCGAGATGCTCGGCAACTGGAGCTTCGGGGACTACTTCAAGGAACAGTCGATCGCGTGGGGACTCGAGCTTTCCGTGGAGGTCTTCCGGCTTGACAAGGACCGCATCTGGCCGAGCGTGTTCGGCGGCGACGACGAGCTCGGGCTGGGCCCGGACGACGAGTCGATCGAGATCTGGAAGAGCCACGGGATCCCGGAGGAGCGGATCGTGCTCCTGCCGCGGTCCGAGAACTTCTGGCAGGCGGGGGAGACAGGTCCCTGCGGCCCATGCTCAGAGATGTACTACGACCGCGGGAGCGAGTTCGGGGGGGTCGACGAGAGACCGGGCGACGACACCGACCGCTACATCGAGTACTGGAACCACGTCTTCATGAGCTACGAGCTCCACCAGGACGGCTCGCTCACGAAGCTCCCCGCGAACAACGTCGATACGGGTCTGGGCCTCGAGCGCATGGGGGCGATCCTCCAAAACGTCGACTCGGTGTTCCAGACGGACGCGTTCAGCCCGCTGGTCGAGCTCGCCGAGGAGATGAGCGGCCGCGCCTACGAGCAGGACAGCGCGACCACGAGGGCGATGCGGATCATCGCCGACCACTCACGCGGCATGACGTTCCTGATCGCCGACGGAGTGGTTCCCTCAAACGAAGATCGCGGCTACGTGCTGCGCCGGGTGATGCGGCGCGCGATCCAGCAAGGGCGCGTACTCGGCCTCGAATCCCCGTGGCTCGGGCGATTCGCCGAGCGGGCGATCGAGATGATGTCCGGCGCCTATCCCGAGCTCGCTCAGCAGCGCGACACGATCGTGCGCTGGGTCGGCGACGAGGAGCAGGCCTTCGGCCGCACGCTCGACCGCGGGACGCAGCTGCTCGAGCAGCTGGTCGCTCAGGCGAAGGAGCAGGAGACATCGTGGATCGACGCGGCGGAGGCGTTCAAGCTCCACGACACCTATGGCTTTCCGTACGACCTCACGAAGGAGCTCCTCGCCGAGGAGGGCCTGTCGGTCGACGACGCGGGCTTCGAGGCGCTGATGGAGAAGCAGCGCATCCGAGCACGCACCGGCGCCGAGCCGGCGGTCAAGGACCGTCACGAGGCGGTCATGTCGTTCGCACAGGCGGCGCCGCCGTCGACATTCGTGGGCTACGAGACGCTGGGCACCGAGACCGCCGTCGCAGCGGCGGACTCGCCGCTGATCAAGCTCGAGGAGAGCCCCTTCTACCCGGAGGGCGGCGGTCAGGTGTCCGACTCGGGATCGGTCAGCTGGGACGGCCAGGGCGCTCGTATAGCCGACGTCTACCGGCTCGGCGACGACCAGGTGATTCGTCTGGACGAGTCAACCCCGGCCCCGGAGCCCGGCTCGCGTGTCCGCGCCGAGGTCGACCACGAGACCCGTCACGCCACGATGCGAAACCACACCGCGACGCACCTGCTCCACGCGGCGCTCAGGGAGCGGCTCGGCACCCACGTCCGCCAGGCGGGCTCGGCGGTGCGGCCGGACAAGCTCCGCTTCGACTTCACCCACGGCGCCGCGCTGAGCCCCGAGGAGCTGCGGGAGGTCGAGAATCGCGTCAACGAGTGGATCAAGGGCAGCCGCCCGGTCCGCGCCCTCCACATGAGCCGGGCGGAGGCCGAGGAGCTGGGCGCGATGGCGCTGTTCGGTGAGAAGTACGGCGACTGGGTGCGCGTGATCGAGGTGGACGACGTGTCGCGGGAGCTCTGCGGTGGCACTCACGTCGCGAACACGGCCGAGATCGGAATCTTCGCGATCGTCTCCGAGGGATCCAGCGCCGCCAACGTGCGGCGGGTCGAGGCGATCACGGGGCCGGCGGCGATCGACTGGTTCCGCGAGCGGAGCGACGCGCTGACCAAGGCCGGCGCGGTCCTGGGCTCGCCGCGCGACCCGTTGCGCGCAGCCGAGCGCGCGGCCGAGCGCCTGAAGGAGTTGGAGAAGCAGGCCGCCGCGGAGCAGCAGCGTGGCGCGGGGGCGGACGCGGAGGAGCTCGCCTCGACTGCGGCCGACGTCGACGGGCTGAAGGTCGTGACCGCGCAGCGTGACGGCATCGACCAGCGGGCCCTCTTGAGCCTGGCCGATCAGGTCAAGGCGAAGCTCGGCGAGGGCGCGGTGGTCCTGGGGGGTGCCAGCGACGGGCGGGTGGCGCTCGTGGCGAGCTTCACCCGTGGTGCCGTGGAGCGCGGGCTCTCGGCTGCGGAGGTGGTCCAGGGCGCCGCGGCGGTCATGGGCGGCGGGGGTGGCGGCCGCGATGACGTCGCGCAGGCCGGTGGCCGCGACCCGGAGCGACTCGGCGATGCGCTCTCAGCGGCCTGCGAGGCGATCGAGCGAGCGCTCGGCGCCTAGCTCCCGAGAGCCGATGCGAGTCCTGGCGATCGACCACGGAACGGCACGTGCGGGTTGTGCTATTTCTGACCCCACTGGTACCATCGCGCGCCCGCTTGGAGTGATCGAGCCACCGGACCCGCAGCGGGTTGCGGAGCTGGTGGGCGAGCACGGTGCGGATCTTGTTGTCGTCGGTCTGCCGGTCTCATTGGATGGGGCCGAGGGAAAGCAGGCGGCCGGCGCGCGGGCGTTCAGGGATGAGCTCGCTGCGATCCTGGATGTTCCCGTGGAGACCTACGACGAGCGACTGACAACCCGACTTGCCGAGAGCTCGGCCCGTACCGGGGCCAGCGCCCCCGCCGATGCGCTTGCGGCTGCGCACCTGCTCGAGACCTATCTGCTCCACCTCGCGGGCGCGGGGGAGAGCCCGGGCCGGTGATGGACGACTACAGCGACCCATTCGCGGAGGAGCAGGCCGAAATGGAGCGCCGCCGGCGTCGCGCCGAGCGCGAAGCGCGCCGGCGTGACGGCCGAGCAAAGCGGAGCGAGCAGCAGGGCGCGCTGGCCGATCGCGTGAAGGGCATGCTCTCGGGCTCGGGGGAGGGCGGGACAGAGGGGCCGGATCCGCGCATCGGTGCCTCGCCCGGCGCGCGCTCGGCGTCCCACGAGCCGGAGGCGGGCGGTGAGCCACCGCCACCGCCACCCGTCGCCGTCGCGAACGGCGCTCGGCCCGCGCCAGCCTCCGTCTCCACCACCGCGCGGCCCGCGGAACATGCGGCGCCGGCGCATCATCGGCGCCGTGATCGTGCTCATCGTCGCCGTCGGCATCGTCGCCGGTGCGGCCGCGGCGATCCACCACTTCTCGGCGGGAAGCTCCGACTCGCCGGCACCGAAGCAGTCCGTCGCGGGCCCGGTCAAGAAGGTCACGATCCCGGAGGGCTACGACCGCCGCGCGATTGCCGACCTCGCCAAGAAGGACGGCATCTCCGGCGACTACATGAAGGCGAGCGAGAGCTTCAAGGGCTTCAACCCCGACAGGTACGGGGCGCAGAACCCGCCCAGCCTCGAGGGGTTCCTGTTCCCCGCCACATACGACCTGCCGCACAAGCCGAACGTCGACGACCTGATCGCGCGCCAGCTGGACGCCTTCAACCAGTACATGGACCAGGTGAACATGAAGTACGCCAAGTCCAAGAACCTGACGCCCTACGACGTGTTGACCATCGCGTCGATGATCGAGCGGGAGGCCGTGGTCGACAAGGACCGCAAGCTGATCGCCGCGGTCATCTACAACCGCCTCCACCAGGGCATGCCGCTGCAGATCGACGCGACGATCCGCTTCGCGGAGAACAACTGGACGAAGCCGCTGACCGAGTCCGACCTGCACATCAGCTCGCCGTACAACACGTACGAGAACACGGGGCTGCCGCCGACGCCGATCGGCAACCCGGGCCTGGCGTCGATCCAGGCCGCCGCACATCCGGCCAGCGTCAACTACCTCTATTACGTGGCGAAGCCGAACGGCTGCGGCCATTTCTTCACCGCCTCGTATTCGGCCTTCCAGGCGGCACAGGCCCGCTACAACTCGGCCCGCGAGGCGGCCGGCGGCAACTCGCCGACCAACTGTCCGTAGCCGTCGGGCGCCCGTTCGGCGCCCGCGTAGCATCGGCCCATGCCGAAGCGCCTCGCAGTCCTCGGGCAGCCGATCGCCCATTCGCGGTCCCCGGCGATGCACACGGCCGCGCTCGCCGCGCTCGGCCTGGCGGACGAGTGGTCCTATGAGGCGATCGAGGTCGCGCCCGATGAGTTCGACGAGCGCGTGCGCGCCATGCCCGCCGAGGGGTTCGTGGGGGCGAACGTCACCGTCCCCCACAAGCTCGCCGCCCTCGCGGTTGCCGAGGAGTCCTCGGAGGCGGCCCAGGCGATCGGCGCCGCCAACACACTGACCTTCGCCGGCGGGCGGATCGCCGCCGAGAACACCGATGCGACAGGCCTCCTCGACGCCCTGCCGGAATCCCCGTCGGGCGCCCGCGCGCTTGTGCTCGGCGCGGGAGGCTCGGCCCGCGCCGTCGTCTGGGCGCTCGTAGAGGCGGGCGCCGACGTCGAGATCTGGAACCGGACGCCAAACAAGGCCGAGCGCCTCGCTCGCGAGCTCGCCGCCTCGGTCGCCGTAGCGGTCGACGCGGCCGATTTCAACCTGATCGTGAACGCCACCACGGTGGGCATGGGCGCGTCCACCCAGGCGTCGTCGGACCTAAAGAGCCTGCCTATCGATGCCGATGGCCTCGGTGAAAGACACCAATTGGTGGACCTCGCCTATGGGGAGGTCGAGACGGAGCTCGTTCGCGCCGCAAGAGCGCGGGGAGCCCGCGTCGTCGACGGCCTCGAGGTGCTGGTTCGCCAGGGGGCCGCCTCGCTCCGGATCTGGACCGGCATAGACCCGCCGATCGAGGTGATGAGGCGGGCTGTCCGAGCGAACACATGGCAAACGAAAAGCGACCTGGATACCTGAGGCCGGTCCCCACCGGGGACGAGGCCACGGCGAGGCTCGATCGAGGAAATCGCCCGCGTAACCACGTAGCGGTCTAGCGACCCTCCCGGCGCACTCTCGGCACAAACGTGTGTTGAGAGGGCACCGAAGGCAGCCCAAACTGGCCGCCATGGCCAGGTCAAGCGAATCGACGTCCGGAAAGCGGATGCAGATTCACATGACCCGGACCCTGCGTCTGGCCGAGAGGCAGTGGGGAGTCATCGCTCGTTGGCAGCTCCTGGAGTGCGGTCTCAGCGTGGCGGCGATCTCCCGTTGGGTGGCCGCCGGAAGGTTGAACCGGATCTATCCCAGCGTTTACGCGGTCGGCCACCGAGCGCTCTGTGTCGAGGGGCAGCTGCTCGCGGCGATCCTCTACGCGGGGCCCGGCGCAGCATTGAGCCACGCGAGCGCAGCGCACAGGTGGGAGCTGCTGCCCTACTTGCCCATCACCATCGATGTCGTCAGCCCACGCCAACGGAGATCGCTGAGCGAGGTACGAATCCATCGAGCGGCGCGAGTCGACCGCCTCCTGCACCGCGGCCTCCCCGTAACCCCTATATCACGCACCCTCCTCGACTTCGCCTCAGTCGCCTCACTCGCCCGCGTGCGCAAAGCGGTGGCCGAGGCCGACTTCCAGCGTCTCATCGACCTAAAGTCGATCGACGCGATCACCGGCGTCGGTCGCCCAGGCTCGGCGAAGCTGAGACGCGCCCTCTCCAGTCACCGCCCCGAGTACGCCCGGACCCTGAGCCCTGCTGAGGATCTCCTGCTCGATCTATGCCGGCGCCACCGGCTGCCGTTCCCCGAGGTGAACGTGCCGATCGGCTCTGACAAGGTCGACGCGCTGTGGCGAGATGCGCGGCTGATCGTCGAGGTGGATGGCGGCGACGGGCACGCGACTCGGGCGCAGATGCAGCGAGACCGCGAGCGTGAGCTGCGCCTACGAGGTGCTGGCTTCTCGGTGTTTCGCTACAGCGGGCGCCAGGTCACGCGTGAGCGCCCCGCCGTCGCCGCAGACATCCGCCGCGCGCTACGGAGCCGCGCCTACGCGTGAACGACGCACTTCGGGCTCTCGGAGCCGTCCGCGGGGAACGCCTTCGCCAGCGCCTTCGCGATCAGCTGCGCTCGCGCCTTGTAGCCCGGCGAGGTGTAGTGGATGCCGTCCGGGATGTACCAGGAGTCCTTGACCGCTCCGGCCCAGTCGAAGATGCGCATGTTCGGGTACTTCGCGCAGGCGTCCTCGAGGGCGGTGTTCCACTCCTCCATGTTCGACTCCGCATACGGCCCGCTGCCCACGAGCGACTTCACGTTCACCCACATGACCGGCTGGTCGCCGATCACCGACATCATCTTGTCGATACGTGTGGACAGCGACACGGACGAGCCCACGTAGACGTCGGCGGCGTCGTTGGTCCCGAGCGCGAGCACCCAGCAGCCGTCGTATCCGCTGTCGAGCAGCCCGTGGGCCACGTCCTGCGCGTTGGTGCCGCCGGGGAGCGTCTCGACGATCGAGGTCGCGCCGGAGATCTCCATGTGCTCCTTCCTGACCCCCTGATTGGCGTACCTGGCCTCGATGCGCTCGGAGCGCTTGGGCAGGTAATCGTGGGAGACGAGGCCCTCCGACGTCGAGTCCCCGATGTGCACGACCGATGTGCACGACGTGCCGTGCGAGGGCGCCGTGCTCGCCGGGGTGGTCGCGGCGGTGCTGGTGTGCGAGATGGTGCCGCCGGCGAGCGCTGCCTGCGCGTCGGCGTTCGAATCCTGCGCCGTCAGGAACCCAAAGTGGGTCGGAGGCGCCGCCCCGGCCAGCCCAACGCACGCGAGGAGGAGGGTTGCCAGGCCGACGCCGACTGCCACGCGCGCGTTCTGCGGGAGCGTCTTCGGCTTCCAGGTGCCCTCCCGTATCCGCGCCAACAGGCGCCCGAGCGCCCCGTGCCGGATCGGCTCCTCGATGAACTTCCACGACAGCGCGGCTACGCCGATGCTCGCGGCCACCTGAAGTGCGGCCCGCAGCGGGTCGACGCCGCTCGTGACCGTCGGCGTGGTCAGCACGATGATCGGGAACATCCACAGGTAGATGCCGTAGGAGCGAACACCGATCCACCGCAGCGGTTTCCAGCCCATCGCCGGGCCAAGACGGGTCGCCGGGTGCACGACCGCGGCGATCACGAACACGGTCGCCACCGTCAGCAGCACCATCCCGCCCTGGTAGAGGAACGGGGAGAAGTCGTTGGTGCGCCAGATCAGGATTGCGATCACGATCAACCCGGCGACGCCCAGACCGTCGAGGATCCGGCGCGCGCCCGCGCTCACGTTCGTGCTCAGGCGCTGGCTCGGCCACACCATCGCCAACGCCGCCCCGAACAGGAGCCCGAAGGCCCGCGTGTCGGTGCCGTCATAGACACGGGTGGAGTCGAACCCAGGGTGGTAGAGAACGGCCATCAAGATGGCCGAGGCAGTTCCGAGCCCCAGGGTGATCAGGGCCAGGCGGGGCCGGATGCCCCGTGAGGAGACGGGCTCCTTGACAAAGCGAAGGCCGAGCAGCAGAAGCCACGGCCACACCAGATAGAACTGCTCCTCGACTCCCAGCGACCACAGGTGGCCGAGCGGCGACGGCGGCGCGAAGCGGGCGAAGTAGGAGACGTGCTGGTCGATCAGCCACCAGTTGTTGACGTACAGCGCCGAGGAGATGACCGCGCCGCGCAACTTGTCGAGCTGGTCGGGGTCGGCGATCGTGATCCAGGCTGTGACCACCACGAGCATCACGAACAGCGCTGGGAGCAGTCGCCTGGCGCGACGGATCCAGAAGTTTCCGAGCCGCATCCGTCCGCCCCACCATTGCCCGAGCAGCAGGTCGGTGATCAGGTAGCCGCTGAGCGTGAAGAAGACCGCGACGCCCAGAAGCCCCCCGGGCGCCCATCCGAAGCCCAGGTGGTAGGCGATCACGGCGAGCACGGCGATAGCGCGGAGCCCATCCAGGCCCGGCATGTACCGCTGGTTGCGTTGGATTGGCTCAGGCATCCTGCCGCCTCCGAAAACAGGCTAGGAGGTGACCTTCGACCCGGCGCCTTCCGGGTCCTGTTCGTGACAAATCTCCCACGGTGGTCTCTCATATCGGCCCGACGCGCACCGGGCACTGCGTCCGCTCAGGGCGGCCACGGCCAAAAGGCCCACGCTCAGCGGACGATTTACCAAGCGATGAGCCTGGATTTCGCCGCTGTGCTCACGAAGATGGTGGAGGTGCGCGCCTCTGACGTGCATTTCACGCCGGGTTTCCCGCCGGCCCTGCGCTACGCGGGGGAATCGTCCCCATGGACGACTACCCGCAGTTGGGCCGCAGGACACGCGCGAGATCGTCTACTCGATTCTCAACGACTCCTAGCGGAAGCGCTTCGAGAACGAGCAGCAGCTCGACTTCGAGGAATCAGGCCAGATCGAGACGATGCTCGCCAAGATCGCGGACTTCTACGAGGCCGAGGTCGACGCGAGGATCAAGTCCCTGCCCGCCCTCATCGAGCCGCTGATGATCATCTTCGTCGGTGGCGTGGTCGGCTTCATCGTCATCTCGATTACCTTCCGATCTTCAGCATCTACGACAAGGTGAAATGAGCGCGCCGCGCGCCCGGCGCGATCCGCGCCTTCGCGTCAGCCCGGTGGCATCTCGGCGAACTGTGGTGCGTTGTCGCCGATCTGGTGCCAGCTCGCCTTGTACGCGACCTGCTGGTGAAAGCTTGGCTCGAGGTCGAGGTCCGGCATCAGGCCTGCGGCGACGAAGTACACCTCGCCGAGGTCGTCGAAGATGCTGGATCCGCAGTTGCTGCAGAAGTTGCGGGGCGCGAGCTCGCTCTCGTAGGTCTTGACCAGGTCCCCGCCCTTGGTGAACCTGAAATTGTCCTTTGCCACGACCACGCCTGCGAGGCTCGAGCCCGTCCACCGCTGGCAGCGACTGCAGTGGCAGTAGCCCATTGCCTGGGGATCTTCAAGCTCGTACTCCACGCCCCCGCACAGGCACGATCCCTTGAGCATTTCAGTCATCTCGACCCCTCTCCGGTTGGCGTTTGCGACTCACGGCAACGCTACCACCGGCGCTAGTCCCGCTTCACCTGCGAGCCACCGACGATCGCGTCGGTCCCGTCCTCAAACCTGACCCAGGCCTTGTTGCCGCCGTCGTAGTCGGGGGCCCAGAGGATCAGCGTTGCCGGCTCACGCTCCTCTGCATCGGCCGGGCCGATCGAGCATGGGCTCGATCCCTCCGGGTCCAGCTCGCGCCAGATCCGGACGAACGGGTTTTGCTCCCACTCGGCGGCGATCGTCGAGGGCTCACGGTGCCCGGGATGGATTCGCGTCTCCGGTGGCAACGTCATCAGCTTGTCCATGATCGAGGTCTTGAGATCCTCGAACCCGGTCGCGCCAGGCGCCCGTGTGCCGCCGACCGTGCCCTTGAAGATGACGTCCGCCGTCAGGCAATCGGTCCCGTTGAAGTCGAGCGCGCAGTGGTCGGCGCAGTGCCCGGGCGTGTGGATGACCCTGATCTGAAGGTCGCCCGTCTCGATCACGTCGCCGTCCGTGAAGGTCTCGTCAACCTTGCCCTCGAGCTGCTCGGCCGTGAGCTCGTGGGCGAGCACCGGAACGGAGAATCTCTCGGCGAGCCGCTCGACCTCGAACACGTGATCCCAGTGGTGGTGGGTGAGCAGCACGTGAGTGATGTCGGTGCCCTCGCGCTCGGCGCGCTCGCACAGCGGGTCGGTGACGCCGTTGGAGTCCACCAGCACGCCCGTCCCTCCGATCTCGTCGACGATCAGATACGCGTTTGAGAGCCACTCGCCCTGTTCCACCCGTTGGATGACCATGCCCACTCAGCCGAACTCGATCACGGACCGGATGCCGTCCTGGGCCTCCATCAGCTCGAAGCCGCGATTGACGTCGTCAAGCGCGATTCGATGCGAGATGAAGGGATCGACGTCGATCTCCCCGGCCATGTAGCGGTCGACGAACTCCGGCACGCCGTCACGACCCTTGACGCCGCCGAATGACGAGCCCGCCACCCGCCGGCCGGTGATCAGGAGGCGAGGAACGATGTCCAGGGTCTCGCCCTTTCCCGCGACTCCCGCGACGGTGGTGAGGCCCCAGCCCATGCGGGCGGACTCGACCGCCTGTCGCATGACCGCGACGTTGCCCGTCGCCTCGAAGGTGTAGTCGGCGCCGAAGCCGCCGGTCTCGTCGACGATCCGCTCGACCGTGTCCTCGCCGCCGATCATCGTCTCCGTGGCGCCCTGGCCGCGAGCGAGCTCGAGGCGGTCCTCGGAGAGGTCCACGCAGACGATCCGCTCGGCGCCCTGCAGCCTGCAGCCGGCGACGGCACCAAGGCCCACCATGCCCGCGCCGAAGACGACGCAGGTCGATCCCTCGCGAACCTTGGCGGTGTTGATCGCGGCACCGAGCCCGGTCGAGAGGCCGCAGGCGAACAGGCACGCGCGATCGAGCGGCGCCTCCGGGTTCACCTTCGCGAGCGCGATCTCGGGCATCACGGTGTACTCGGCGAAGGTCGACGTGCCCATGAAGTGGCGGATCTCCTCGCCGTTGCGCCGCAGTCGCGTGGTGCCGTCGGGCAGGTAGCCCTTGCCCTGCTGCTCGCGGATCGCCAGGCAGATGTTGGTGCGATCGTCGAGGCAATGCACGCACTTGCGGCACTGCGGCGAGAACAAGGTCACGACGTGGTCGCCGACGGCAAGCGACTCCACGCCCGGTCCCACCGCCTCGACGACTCCGGCGCCCTCGTGCCCGAGAACCGTTGGCGCGTACCCGGACGGGTCGACGCCAGATGCCGTGTAGAGGTCCGTGTGGCAGACACCGCACGCGACGAGGCGCACCAGCGCCTCACCCTCCTTGGGCTCGGTGAGCTCGAGCTCGTCGATCGCGAGGGGCTGGCCGAACTCCTCCAGGACGGCGGCGCGCATCCTCATACCCCAACGGATATCACTCGCGGCGTCCAGACGTCGACTCGCTAGCGGTTAGAGTCGGATCCGGATGAAGGCGGCGGTGATCTCCGAGAACGGCGGGCCGGACGTGCTGCGCTACGAGGACGTGCCCGATCCCGAGTGCCCGGACGGCTGTGTGGTGATCGACGTGGAGGCGATCAGCATCGAGGGCGGAGACCTGCTCGCCCGCGCCGGGTCCCCGCCGCCGGCGGTCCCACACACAGTGGGGTACCTCGCCGCGGGGACTGTGGTCGAGGTCGGTGACGGGGTCGAGGATCGCGCGGTCGGTGACCGGGTAGTGACTTTGAACATGGCCGGCTCGCACGCGTCGAAGCGGGCGGTCCCCGCCATCTCCACCTGGCCGATCCCCGACGGGTTGGACGCGGCTCCCGCCGCGTGCGTCCCGGTCGCGTTCGGGACCGCCCAGGAGTGCCTGTTCACCGCCGCCAACCTCGAGGCGGGGCAGACCGCCCTGATCCACGCCGGGGCGGGAGGCGTCGGGATGGCCGCGATTCAGCTGGCCAAGCAGGCCGGCGCGACCGTGATCTCGACCGCGTCCAGCGACGAGAAGCTCGAGCGCCTGAAGGAGTTCGGGCTCGACCACGGGATCAACTACGCGGACGAGAGCTTCGTCGAGCGAGCTCGCGAGCTGACCGATGGGCGCGGCGCCGATGTGATTCTCGACTCGGTTGGTGGCCAGAACCTCGTCGACAGCATCGGCGCGCTCGCATACCGCGGGACGCTGGTCAGCGTCGGGGTGGCGGGTCGCGGCGGCTCCGCGATCGAGGCGAAAGACCTGTGGGCTCAGAACAACACCCTCCGCGGCGTCTTCCTCGGCGGGGCGCTGATGACCGAATACCCGCGCGTTCACGCGATGATCGCCGGACTGCTCGAGCGGGTTGCGAGCGGCGAGCTCCGGGTCGTGATCGACCGGACGTTCCTGCTCGCTGAGGCCGCGGCCGCGCACGCCTACATAGAGAGTCGCCAGGCGTTCGGTCGCGTCGTGATGACGCCGTAGGCAGGAGGGGGTTTCGATCCGGTCACGGCCGGCACAACGGATTGGCGTGGCGCGACTGTCGTTGGCAGGCGCCATTGCCCTCGTCGTCCTCGGCACCTCGCTGACCGGCATCGCGGCGGCCGGTGGCGGTGGGAAAGGCCCGAGCAGGTACACGCTCGCCAACCGCTGCTGGACGCTCGTTTCAGGGCACAGGGCGGTCGCCACGTCGGGCGATGGGTATAGGGCCAAAGCGTCGGGCAAGCACGCGGCCCTCTATCTGAAGCCGACCAGGCTCGGCGCGTACCTCATCTACGACCAGGGGAGGCAGCTCATGGGCGTCCGGAGCCCTCACGTGGTGGATCGCGCTCCGCATCCCGGGAAGGCCACCGAATGGGCGCCGAAGCGAGCGGCGCGTCGGACGTTCCAGGTGGTCGCGACGCAGAGCGGGCGAAAGCTCGCCGTCTCGGGCAAGAGCCACGAACTGAAGCTCGTTTCAGGAGACGCGAGTGGCGGGAGGACCAGGTTCGGCTTTAAGCGGACCGAGGATTGCCAGCGCTACCCCGAGGCAAACACAGACGCCTCCGGCAAGTCGTTCAAGGGCACCACGGCGAACGGGACCGTCAAGGGCTTCGTCGACGCGCACCTCCACATCACCTCCGACATGCGCGCCGGCGGCCGCGTGATTGACGGACGCTCCTTCGCTCCGTTCGGCGTGACGCGCGCGCTGGGCGGGGACGCGAAGAACCACGGGCCGGACGGCGGCCTCGATGTCACCGGCAACCTGCTTCGAAGCGGCAGTCCCTTCGGGACCCACGACGTCCACGGGTGGCCGACGTTCGCGGGCTGGCCGGTGCACGACACGATCACCCACCAGCAGAGCTATTACATGTGGCTGAAGCGGGCCTGGAAGGCCGGGGAGCGCCTCGTCGTCGCGCAGACCGTCGAGGACGCACCGCTCTGCAAGCTCGAGCCGCGCCGCGCGCACTCGTGCAACGAGACCGCGACGATCAAGCTCCAGATCAAGCGGCTGAAGAAGCTCGAGCGCTACGTCGACGCGCAGAGCGGCGGGCCGGGACAGGGCTGGTTCCGGATCGTCCGCACCCCGAGCCAGGCCAAGCAGGTGATCAAGCAGGGCAAGCTCGCGGTGATCGTCGGGATCGAGTCGTCGGACCTCTTCAACTGCAGCGAGTTCATGGACCAGCCCAGGTGCACCAAGGCCGACGTCGACCGCGGCATCGAGCAGTACAAGAAGCTGGGTGTCCGGAGCATGTTCATCGCCCACTGGGTGGACAACTCGTTCGCGGGCGCGGCGCTGGAGGGCGGTGCCCGCGGGTCGTTCATCGGGATCCTCGAGGCGCTGCAGACGGGCGAGTACTTCACAACCGGGCCCTGTCCCGAGAAGGGCCAGGGCGAGGAGATCAACACGCTCGGGCTGCCGATCCTGAAGTTCCTGGTGCAGTTCTTCCCCGACGCGAAGAAGGTCCTCGGCATCCCGATCCCGGACTACCCGGCCGGCAAGCAGTGCAATGCCAAGGGCCTCACGGACCTGGGGCACTACCTGGTCCACCGCATGATGGCCAACCACGTTCTGATCGAGGTGGACCACATGAGCGAGCGGGCGCGGCTCGCGGTGATGAAGATCGCTGAGGCGCACGACTATCCACTCGTCTCCAGCCACACCGACACCGGCGGCTTCTGGACGAAGTCAGACCTCCAGCGCCTGTACGCGATCGGGGGCTTTGCCACCGCGAGGCTGGACGACCCGGCGCAGCTGGCCGACACGATCCTGAAGTTCCGCCGTGAGAAGAGCCCGAGCCACTACTTCGGCGTCGGGCTTGGCAGCGACACGGGCGGGTTCTCCGAGCTGCCCGGACCACCGTCGGACGCCGCCACGAACCCACTTCAGTACCCGTTCCCCTCCTACATGGGCAATGTCAAGTTCGCACGCGAGCAAACCGGCGAGCGCACCTTCGACCTGAACACGGACGGCGTCGCCCACTACGGCCTGGTGCCTGACCTGCTTGCCGACACTCAGCAGGAGCCGCGCGGCGACAAGGCGATGCGGTTGCTGTTCCGGTCAGCCCAGGCCTACCTCGACACGTGGAGCGCCGCGTACAAGCACGGCTGAGCGCGAGAGCACGTTGCTAATTTGGCCCCATGAGTCGGCTGCGACTGATCGAGGGTGCGGTTGACGGGTCAGAGCCCGCCGAGCCGAGCGAGGAACTTCCGGACGCCGAGGCGCTCGACGCCTACTCGCGGACGGTTACGTCGGTCGCAGAGCGCCTGAGGGACTCGGTCGCGAACCTCAGGGTCGGACGACGGACGCGACGGGGCCGCGCCGAGGGTGGCGGCAGCGGAGTCGTCATCACCCCCGACGGCTACCTGCTCACCTCGGCCCACGTCGTCGAAGGGATGGACGGCAAGGCGCAGGCGGCGTTCCCCGACGGTCGCTCGTTCGCCGCCGAGGTGATCGGCACCGATCCGCTTTCGGACCTCGCGGTACTGCGCGCGGAGGCGGGCAACCTGGAGACGGCCGAGCTCGGCGACGCCGACGCGCTGCACGTCGGCCAGCTCGTGGTCGCGATCGGCAGCCCGCTCGGCTTCCACGGCTCGGTGACCGCCGGCGTTGTGTCGGCGCTGGGCCGCGCGCTTCCGACGCGCTCCCGCTCGACGGTACGGCTGGTCGAGAACGTGATCCAGACCGATGCCGCGCTCAACCCGGGCAACTCGGGCGGGGCGCTGGCCGACGGGCTTGGCCGCGTGGTCGGCATCAACACCGCGGTCGCCGGCGTGGGCCTCGGGCTCGCCGTCCCGATCAACGACGCCACCCGGCGCATCGTCGCGGAGCTGATGGGGGAGGGGCGGGTGCGCCGCGCCTTCATCGGCATCGTCGGCGGCGCGCGGCCGCTGCCGCCGCGATTCGCACCCGACGGCGGTGGCTCGGCGGTCGAGGTCGTCGAGGTGGTGGAGGGGAGCCCCGCCGAGCGGGCCGGCCTTCGCCCGGAGGATCTGATCGTCGAGGTGGACGGACGTTCGATGACCGACGTCGGCGAGCTGCAGCGCCTGATGGTCGCGGAGTCGATCGGCCGTCCGCTGCCGACGCACCTGATCCGCGGCGAGCACACCCTGACGGTCGAGATCGTTCCGGTCGAACTGGACGTCTGACCCATACGCCGGATGGGGTCTGTCCCTATCCGTGGACTTACGTACCCCTACCTAAGGATCGGGTGGGCACCGCCGATGAGGGGGGACGATTCCGAAGGCCATGTGGCTGTGGCCGCAGGTCTGGACGAAGGTCTCGTCCGGGACGTTCGACGTGAAGATGCTGAGCGTCGACACGGTCCTGAACGCGTTGAGCGGCGCCGGGATAGCCGGAACGCTGAGCTCGCCCACCCAGCGCCTGGGGCTTGCCTTGACCGTGAGCAACACCGGGACCACCGGCGACGCGCTTGACGTGATGTACGACCACCCGACCTTCGACAGCCGGTTCGAGTTCGACACCGGCAGGGCACCTGCATCATCCCCTGCTCTTAGCCCGGGGCGCAACGCGGCAGATGAGGGTTAGCGGAATGGGTTACATAGTTCGAACTGGGAGGAGATCGTGGTAGCCGCCCTTGCGGTTCCAGCCGCGCTGGTTTTCGGAAGCTTCGCGACGGTGGTGGCTCACCGCGTGCCGCGTCACGAATCCTTCGTGACTGATCGCTCTCGGTGTCCGCACTGCGGGGCGACGATTGCCGCCTACGACAACATCCCAGTCGTCTCATGGTTGCTCCTGCGCGGGCGCTGCCGCAGCTGCCACGAGGCAATCCCTGCGCGCTATCCGCTGACGGAGCTGTCCATGGCGGCCCTGTTCGTAGCGACCGTCCTGCTCCTGGGCACGGACGATGCAACGGAGCTGGCGCTGGGCCTGACGTTCTGCGCGCTCCTCGTCGTGGTCACGCTGACGGATCTCGAGCGGCGCGTGATCCCCAACGCGGTGCTGGCCGCGGGCGCAGTGGCGGCGGTCGCGATAGCCGCCATAGGCGATCCAAGCAGCCTTCCCGACCGCGCGATCGCGGCCGCCGCGGCCGGGGGCTTCCTGCTCCTGGTGGCGCTGGTCTACCCACGGGGCATGGGGATGGGCGACGTCAAGCTGGCCGCCGTCATGGGGTTGTACCTCGGCCGCTCCGTGGCGCCTGCCCTCCTGATCGGGTTTGCCGCCGGCGCCCTTTTCGGGGTCGTCATCATGGCCCGGAGCGGGGCTTCGGCGCGCAAGCAGGCCGTTCCCTTCGGGCCTTTCCTGGGGTTGGGCGGATTGGTCGCGCTGTGGTCGGGAAACGCGCTTGTCGACTGGTATTTGACGACGTTCTTCAAAGGCTGATGGCCGATCGGCCAGGCACCCCGCAGCCCGCTTAAGCATTCGCATTTCCGTCGATTCAGGGCTTGGAAGCCCGAGGGGACGAATGGACGATGGCAAGGATGCTCTCGACACCGAAGAACAGGCGATTGGTGGGTCTGGACGTCCAGGCGGGCAGCGTGGCCGCCACCGAGGTGTCGTCCAATGGGCATATGGCGTTCTCGAGGTTCGGGACCATGCCGCTTCCGCCCGGCCGCCACGTCCGCACCATGAAGAACGTGCGCGCGCCCCAATTCCTCGGAAACCTCTTTCGGGACATGCGCGATCGGCACCTCCTGATCCCGGCGGTCGCGCTGGTCGTGGTCCCCAGGCCGGCTGATTGCCAGTACATCATCATGAGGTCGGGGGACAAGGCCAGCTTCCAGTACGCGCCGAACGGCAAGCGCTACAACCTGGTGCTCAAGGACATCCACGCCGTCGAGATCGGCCACAAGCCGCCGGCCAAGGTTTCCGGGGGCAACGCCGACCTGAACCCCAAGCTTCCGCTCCTCGGACAGGGCTGACGCTGCCACGAGGCGACCGTCCGAGCCGCCCGCCCGTCGCTAGGGTTGGCGGCCGTGGCGACGCTTCGTTTCACAACCGCCGGTGAGTCGCACGGGCCCGGGCTCGTCGCGATCGTCGAGGGGCTGCCCGCAGGGCTCGAGCTCGATCGCGGGCGGATCGACGCTGACATGGCGCGGCGCCAGCTCGGGCACGGTCGTGGCGGGCGGATGAAGATCGAGAGCGACTCGGTCGAGATTCGCTCCGGTGTTCGCCACGGGAGGACGCTCGGCAGCCCGGTGGCGGTGCTCGTCGCGAACCGCGACTACGCCAACTGGGAGGAGCGGATGAACCCCTGGCCGGTCGATGCCGAGGTCGAGGAGGTTCACACCCCGCGGCCCGGCCACGCCGACCTCGCGGGCCTCCTGAAGTATGGGCACGACGACGTCCGGAACGTCCTGGAACGCGCGAGCGCTCGCGAGACCGCGGCGCGAGTGGCTGCCGGAGCGCTCGCCAAGGAGCTACTGCGCGCCTTCGGCGTGAGTGTCCACAGCCACGTGGTCCGGATTGGGTCGGTCTCGGCGCCCGAGCGCGACGACCTGACGCCGGAGGACTTCGCCGACGTCGACTCCTCGCCGGTCCGCTGCCTCGACCCCGAGGTCGGCGAGGCGATGGTCGAGGAGATCAACCGGTTGCGCAAGGCCAACGAGAGCCTCGGCGGGATCTTCGAGGTCCGGGCCTTCGGGCTCGTTCCCGGCATCGGCTCGCACACGAGCTGGGAGGAGCGACTCGACGGGCGGCTCGCTCAGGCGCTCGTCTCGATCCAGGCCGTGAAGGGCGTGTCGGTTGGCGAGGCGTGGGAGGTCGCGGCGAAGCCGGGCTCCGAGTCACATGACGAGATCTTCTGGGCGGAGGAGGAGGGTTGGCGGCGCGAGACCAACCGCGCCGGCGGCGTCGAGGGCGGGATGACGAACGGCGAGGCGCTGATCGTCCGTGGCGCGCTCAAGCCGATCTCCACCCTGACCAAGCCGCTGCGCTCGGTCGACACCGAGACCAAGGAGCCGGCGCAGGCGCTCCGCGAGCGCACCGATTCGACGGTCGTGCCGGCCGCCGGCGTGGTGGGTGAGGCCATGACCGCGCTGACGCTGGCGCAGGGCTACCGCGAGAAGTTCGGCGGCGACCACATCGACGACGCGATCGCGGCCTACAACGCGTACAGGGAGCGAATCGATTGGCGGCGGTAGAGGGCCGCCGCGCCCATGGCGGCAGCGCGCCGGAGCGCACCCCGGCGCTCGTCTTCATCGGCTTCATGGGGGCCGGCAAGACCACCGCGGCGAAGGCGGCTCAGGCAGCGGGCCTCGAGGCGGTGGACGCCGACGACATGCTCGAGGAGGAGCTCGGCATGCCGATCATCACCTTCTTCGGCAAGCGCGGGGAGGAGGAGTTTCGGGCCCTCGAGGCGGCGGAGGTGGAACGTCTGCTCCAGGATGCCGACGGCGGCGTGGTCGCGCTGGGCGGCGGCGCCGTCTACTCGGAGCGGGTGCGCAAGGCCCTCGATCGCCACATCGTCGTCTGGCTTCGGGTGTCCGTCGAGGAGGCATGGCGGCGGGTCGAGGGAAGCGGGCGGCCGCTGGCGAAGGACCGCAAGCGCTTCGAGGAGCTTCATCGCGAGCGCGAGCCGATCTACGCGCGCCTGGCTGACGCCGTGCTGCCCTCCGCCGATCAGGGGTTGGTCGGCCGCGCGCTGCCGTCACTCCTCGGCCTCCGCGAGCTTCCGCACGACACGCGGATGGCGTGGGGGATCAGCGCCTCGGGCGAGTATCCGGCCTACGTGGGGCCCGGGATCCTCGATGCGGACTGGTGGCCGCTCGCGAGCCCGCGCTTCCGCGTCGCAGACACGACGGTCGCCGGCCTTTACGGAGACGCCGTCGGGCCGCTGGCGGGACAGGTGACCGTGGAGCCCGGGGAACGGGCGAAAACGCTGGCCGAGGCCGAGGGCGTCCTCCGCGAGCTGGCGCAGCAGGGGATGACCCGCGAAGACCACCTGGTCGCTCTCGGCGGCGGCGTCGTGGGCGATCTCGGCGGCTTCTGCGCGGCCACCTACCAGCGCGGAGTGGAGGTCGTGCAGGTGCCGACGACACTCGTGGCGCAGGTGGACTCCGCCTACGGCGGCAAGACCGGCGTCGACCTCCCCGAGGCCAAGAACTACGTCGGCGCGTACCACCTGCCGAGCGCCGTGCTGGCCGACACCTCCACACTCGCGACGCTGCCGCCAGAGGAGACGGCTGCCGGCTTCGCGGAGGTCGTCAAGACGGCGCTCATCGCCGGCGGCGACCTCTGGAAGCGGGTTCGCGGACTGGAGGAGCTCGACCCGGCGGATCTCACCGCCATCGTCTTCGAGTGCGCGCGTACGAAGCTCGACGTGGTCGCGGCCGACGAGCGCGACGCTGGGCGCCGCGCGGTGCTCAACCTCGGGCACACCGTCGGGCACGCGATCGAGGCCGCCTCCGGATACGAGCGCTACCGCCACGGCGAGGCCGTCGCGCTCGGTCTGCTGGCGGCGCTTCGGCTGTCCGACGCCGGGGAGCTGCGCGACGAGGTGGCGGAGTTGCTCTCGAGCCACGGGCTGCCGACGAGCCTCGACGACTCGGTCGACGTCGATGCCGTGATCCAGGCCACAGGTCGCGACAAGAAGCGAACCGCGGAGGGCGTCGGCTTCGTGCTGCTCCCCGAGCCCGGTGATCCTCGCACCGGCCAGCGGGTCGAGCCGGATGCGCTCCGAGCAGCCGTGGAGGAGCTTCGATGAAGAACCGCGTGGAGGTGCTGCATGGCGTCAACTTCGACGTCCTCGGCCGGCGAGACCCGGCGCAGTACGGCGGCATGTCGCTGCAGGAGCTCGAGGTGCAGATCAAGCGCTACGCCTCCGACCTCGATCTCGGGGTGACGTTCTTCCAGTCCAACTTCGAGGGCGAGTTCGTGGAGTACCTGCACCGCCTCCCCGAGCTTGCCGACGCGGCGATCATCAACGCCGGCGCCTGGACCCACTACAGCTACGCGATCCGCGACGCGCTCGACATCGCGAAGGTTCCCTTCGTCGAAGTCCACCTGTCCGACATCAAGTCCCGGGAGGATTGGCGCCGTCACTCGGTCTTCGAGGGCCTGGTGCTCGGGGTCGTGTCCGGGAAGGGCGCCGATGGCTACCGCGAGGCGCTCGAGATGTTGAAGAAGGAGCTCGAGGAATGAACGGGGCGCCGCGATCAGATCGCCTGGCCAAGCTAGTTGCCGACGCCGGCCTCGACCAGCTGCTGGTCGGCGACCTCGTGCACCCCAGCGAGACGAGTCGCGAGGCCGGCGCGAACCTCCGGTGGCTCACCGGGTTCACGGGAACCAGCGGCCTGGCGCTCATCGGCGCCGAGGAGCGCCTGTTCTTCACCGACTTTCGCTACGCGGAGCGGGCGGAGCGCGAGGTCGGCCCCGAGTTCGAGCGCGTGCTCGTCGAACGGGGCCTGATTCCCGACTCCGCCAAGCGCCTCCGCGGCCGCGTCGGCTACGACGACGCGCAGACGAGCGTCAAGAACCACACCAAGCTGGCCGAGATCGCCCCCGACGGCGTAGAGCTCGTCGCCGTGACGGGCCTCGTCGAGAGGCTTCGTCGCCACAAGGACGCCTGGGAGCTCGAGGCGATCGCGAAGGCCGCACGCATCACCGACCAGGTCTACGAGTGGATCTACGAGCGCGGCGTGGTCGGGCGGACCGAGCGGGAGATCATGCTCGACGCCCACCAGCACATGCGTGAGCTCGGCGCCGACGACCCGTCATTCCCTGCCATCGTCGCGGCCGGCGAGAACAGCGCCCTGCCGCACCACGACTCGTCCGACCGCGAGGTGAGGAAGGACGAGTTCCTCCTCATCGACATGGGGGCGATCGTCAACGGCTACTGCTCCGACTGCACGCGCACCGTGGCCACGGGCGAGCTGGACGACGAGGCGCGCAAGGTCTACGAGGTCGTGCGCTCCGCCCAGGCCGCGGCCCTCGACGCGATCCATGCCGGAACCCACGGAACTGAGGCCGACGCCATCGCGCGCGACGCGATCATCGCCGACGGCTACGGCGACGAGTTCGGCCATGGGCTGGGGCACGGGGTGGGCATCGAGGTTCACGAGGCGCCGCGCCTCTCCAAGCGCTCCGAGGAGACGCTCGAGGCCGGCGACGTGGTGACGGTCGAGCCGGGCGTGTATCTCGCGGGTCGCTTCGGCGTCCGCATCGAGGACCTGGTGATGGTCACTGACGACGGCTGCCGCAACCTCAGCGGCGTCGCCAAGGACCTGCGAGTCGTCGCCTAGCGATCCGGGTGGCGGAGCTCGCGATCAGGGTCCCGTCGGTCGAAGCCCTGTTCGACGCGTGGAGCGCCGAGCCGATGGAGCGACGGCCGCTGAGCGACGAGGCGCGCGAGCGGATCGTGGACGAGTGGACGCATGCTCGCAAGCACGCGACCGGCGATCCCACGGTGGCTCTCAGTCTCCCGGCGGCCGAGCGCCGAGACGGGCTCGAGGAGACGATCGCCGCCGCGGTCCACAAGGACATGGAGACCATGGCGGTCGACTCGCGCCGCCACTGGATCCGCCGGAGCTTCCGCCCACGAGAGAGCCGCATCGGGATCGTCCTCTTCTTCGTCGCGGTGACGATCGCGGCCATCATCGACTACGGGGACAGCGGCGACTCCTTCTTCGGGCAGATATTCGTGGTGCTCTCGTGGGTCGCGCTGTGGGGACCGGCCTACCGTGTCATCACGGCAGCGTCGTTTCGCCTCGCCCGCAAGTACTTCATCGAGCTCACGCGGGCCGAGGTCAAAGTGAACTGGGACTAGCGCGTGAGGTCGAGGTCCGGCGCGAGCGTGCTCGCGAAGGCCGCGAGGAGCTCGATCGTCGCCTCGACGTCGCCGAGGTCGACGACCTCGACGGGTGAGTGCATGTAGCGCAGCGGGATCGAAACCAGGCCGGCCGGGATGCCCGCGCGGGCGATCTCGATCGAATCGGCGTCGGTGTGGGTAGCTCGGCCCGACGCCTCGATCGTGTACGGGATGTCGTTCTTCTCCGCGGTCTCGGCCAGCAGTTCGAAGATGTGCGGCGAGAGCGTCGCACCGCGGCCGATCACTGGCCCCGAGCCCAGATGGTGGCGGCCCTGCTCCTTCTCGTCGATGCCGGGCGCGTCGGTCGCGTGGGTGACGTCCACGGCGATCGCGAGATCGGGCTGGAGCGAGAATGAGGTCGTCAGCGCGCCCTTGGAGCCGATCTCCTCCTGAGCGGCGGCGACGGCGGCCATCCCGCCCTTGAGCCCGCCGCTCTCGTGCACCTGGCGGGTTGCCTCGAGCGCCACGTAGACCCCGAGCCGGTTGTCGAGGCAACGGGAGGCGAGCTTGCGCCCCTCGAGCGGGAGCGGGTCGGCCGCGATCACGGCCGAGTCGCCGATGCGGACGCGCTCGAGCGCCTCGTCGCCGTCGGCGGCGCCGATGTCGATGTGCATGTCGCGGAGCTCCGCGACCTTCTTGCGCTGCTCGTCGCGAAGCAGGTGGATGGGCTTGCGCCCGATGACCCCCGGAACCGAGCCGTCCTTGGTCTGCACGCGTACGCGCTGGCCCAGCAGGATCTGCGGGTCCCAGCCGCCGATCGGCGCGAAGTACAGGAATCCCTTCTCGTCGACGTGGGTGACGACCAGGCCGATCTCGTCGATGTGGCCAACGATCGCGAAGAGCGGCTTTGCGTCCGCTTCGCCGATCCTCGCCACGGAGGAGCCGAGCGCGTCGCTCGCCGTCACCTCCGCGAACGATGCGGCTCCGCGCCAGACGTCGCTCGCGGGGCCCTCGTAGCCCGAGGGTCCCGGGGCTCCGAGGAGGTCACTCAAGAGTTGTGGCGTCTCGCTCATGTCTTTACGAAACCTATACGGGCGCGGCCCAATTCTCGGCGCTGCCTTAGCGCGATGCGGCGCAAGATGGTCGTATGCCCAATCCTGTCGCAATCGGGGGGCGCGCCCCCAGTGTCTCTACCCGGACTCCCCGGGCGCACACCCCCTCGAACCTCCTGCTTCGCCTCCGCACTTGGCTTCGCCGCCCAAGCCTTGATGCGGCGATCGCTCGCGGCCTGCGCCGGCCCGGTGATCCCGCCCTTGCGCTGCGCCAGGCTCAGCTGGTCGAGGCGCGCCGGCGCAGGCGCCTCGCTGCGCGGCTCGAGGACGTCGTCGCGGCGCCGTCACCCTCCCCGGCGACCAGCAGCAAGGCACCCGTTGACCGCTCGGCGGTAAGGGTCGCGGGACCCGTCCTCACGGACGTCATCCTCCTGCTGCGCTCGCCGGAGGGCGTCGAGGCCAGGGGCGTGGCCCTTGGGTGGCGGCTGCTGACCGATCCCGGGAGCCCTCTCTACGAGGTGGAGGAGCAGGGATCGTCCAAGGGCGAGCGCCTGTGGCGGGAGTCCTCTGCGGTCCTCGAAGCGCTGAGGCCGGCATGAGCGCGACGCCATCCACTCGGGCGGACAAGTTGGTCCTGCACGAGGCGGCGCACAAGCTCGGCCACTGGGTCCCGCCCGACCCCGGCGCCAAGGAGGAGGAAGCGGCGGCGGTCAAGCGGCGCTTCGAGGCCCTCAAGCAGCCCGATCACGACGTCATCGCGCACGCGGGCAAGGCCGTGCTGGCGCTCGGCGCCCTCGGGGTCGTGTACGGCGACATCGGCACGAGCCCCCTCTACACCGAGCAGGTGATCTTCACGAGTCACAAGGCGGCCGCGACGGCGACCGTGGCCGGGGTCTACGGGGTCGTCTCGCTGATCTTCTGGGCGCTGATGATCGTCGTCTCGGTCAAGTACGCCGGGTTCATCATGCGCGCCCACAACCGCGGCGACGGCGGGATCATGGCGCTCGCGGCGCTGCTGCAGCGAAATCGGGTGGTGCACGGCGTGGCCCTCGTGACCCTGGGGATCTTCGGCGCCGCGCTGTTCTTCGGCGATGGGATCATCACGCCCTCGATCTCGGTTCTGGGATCGCTCCAGGGCCTGAAGGTCGCGGCTCCGGAGCTCTCCCACCTCGTGGTTCCCTTATCCGTGGGGATCCTCGTCGCTCTCTTCGTCATCCAGCGCCGCGGGTCGGGCGCGATCGGATGGCTGTTCGGGCCGGTGATCCTGGTCTGGTTCGGCGCGATCGGGCTCCTCGGGCTCAGCCAGGTCGTTAAGGACCCCGCCGTCTTTCAGGCCCTGTCTCCCACGTGGGGTGCGCAATTCCTGGTCAACAACGGCGTCGCCGGCTTCCTGGCCCTCGGCGGGGTCGTGCTCGCGGTGACCGGCGCGGAGGCGCTGTACGCCGATCGAGGCCACTTCGGCGCCGCGCCGATTCGCATCGGTTGGTTCGCGGTCGCGCTACCCGCGCTGCTGCTCAACTACCTGGGGCAGGGCGTCCTGATCCTGCACGATCCGAGCGCCGCCGCGAACCCGTTCTACCTCATGGTCCCGGGCTGGGCCCAGTACCCGATGCTCTTCCTGGCGACCGCGGCGACCATCATCGCGTCGCAGGCGGCGATCTCGGGTTCGTTCTCCGTCGCGAGGCAGGCGATGCAGCTCGGCTTCCTCCCGCGGCTCACGATTCGCCACCCCTCGAAGGTCGAAGGCCAGATCTACGTCCCGATCATCAACTGGGCGCTGTGCGTCGGCGTCGTCGCGCTGACGCTCATCTTCCAGTCGGCCGACCGGCTCGGGGACATCTACGGAGTCGCCGTGACCGCGACCTTCGTCCTCAACACGGTGCTCTTCCTGGCCGTGGCCCGGCTCCTGTGGGGGACGGCGAAGTGGAAGCTCGTCCTCGTCGGCACCCTCTTCCTGACCGTCGAGCTCGCGTTCTTCAGCGCCAACATCGCGAAGGTCGAGCACGGTGCCTGGCTGTCCCTTGCGATCGCGACGGTCCTCTCGCTCGTGATGGTCAATTGGAAGCGAGGCCAGACGGTCGTGAGCAGGAACCGCAAGGCTAAGGAGGGGCCCTTGGCCGAGTTCCTCGCAGGCCTTCCGGCCATGGACCCTCCCTTGATCCGGGTGCCCGGCGTCGCCGTCTTCCTGGGCCCGTCGGAGGAGACCACGCCCCTGGCGCTCCGGGCGGAGGTCGAGTACACGAACACCTTCCACGAGCGGGTCCTGCTGGTCTCGGTTGACCAGGTCAGCGTCCCCCAGGTCGGCGATGACGAGAGGTTCACGGTCGAGAAGCTCGGTGGCAACTTCACGGTCTGGCACGTGACGATCAGGGTCGGCTACCAGGAGAAGCTGAACGTCCCGGCGGCGCTCAGGCTCTGCCGCAAACAGGGGGCGCTGGAGCGCAACCTGGACCTCGAGCAGGCCAAGTACTTCCTCTCGCGCATCACCATCGCGCCGACCGACGCACCGCCGCTCACGTACTTGCGTAAGCGGCTCTTCATCGCGATGGCCCGCAACGCCGCAAGTCCGGTGGAGGCCTTCAGGCTTCCCAGGGACAGCACCGTGATCATCGGATCGCAGGTCGCGCTCTGATCCGGGGCTGCGAGCCGTGGGCGCGGGTCAGTCGTCACGCAGCCGGTAGCCGACCCCCGGCTCGGTGATCAAGTAACGCGGGCGTGACGGATCCGGCTCGATCTTCGAGCGGATGTGGGCAACATGGACCCGCAGGTAGTGGGTCTCGGTCTCGAATCCGGGGCCCCAGACCTCGTGCAGCAGTTGGCGATGGGTCACAAGCTTTCCGCGGTGGGTGGCGAGGACGCGAAGGAGGTCGAACTCGATCGGGGTGAGGTGGACCGGCTCACCGCCGCTCGTGATCTGGCGAGCCTCGAGGTCGATCGCCAAGTCGCCGATCTCGATCCGCGGCTCGCTCTCCTCGGTCACGCGGCGGAGCGCGGCGCGCAGGCGCGCGAGCAGCTCGTCGGTTCCGAACGGCTTCGTGATGTAGTCGTCGGCGCCGGCATCGAGGGCGCGGACCTTCTCGCGCTCGTCCCCGACGGCCGAGAGCACGATGATCGGCAGGCCGCTCCAGCGGCGGACCTCCTTGCAGACGTCGACCCCGGAGCCGTCAGGGAGGATCAGGTCGAGCACCATCGCGTCCGGGGGGCGAACGGCCACCGCGTCGAGCGCCTCCTGCTTGGTCTCGGCCTGCTGGGTCGTGTAGCCGGCGCCCCGCAGGATCACCTTGAGCGCACGGACGATCTGCGGCTCGTCGTCGACGACCAACACGCGCTGCTCGTCGGTGCTCACCGCGCTTCCACCGGCTGGGCGGCCAGCGGGAAGGTCACGGCGAAAGTGCTCCCCTTGCCGGCGGCGCCCTGGAGGCTGATCTCGCCGCCGTTGGCCTCGACCAGCCCCCGGCAGATGGCGAGGCCCAGTCCCGATCCCTGCTTGGGCCCGGTGCCGCGTACGAACGGCTCGAAGATCTCGCTGCGCCTTGACGTGGGAATGCCGGGCCCGGAGTCCGTCACGCGAACCGTGACCCTGCCGCCGCCCGAGCCGCCGCTCACCCGGACCGGGGCGCCGTCGAGCGAGAACTTGACGGCGTTCTCGAGCAGGTTGGAGAACACCCGCTCGAGCTGGGCGACGTCGGCGCGGACCAGCGGCAGGTCAGCGGGTAGGTCCAGCTCGATCCGATGCGTCCCGAAGCGCTGCTCGACCTGCTCTGCGGCGCGGCCCACCGCGTCGGCGAGGTCGGCCCAGTCCGTGCGCGGGTTGACCGCGCCGGCCTCGATCCGCGACAGGTCGAGCAGGTCGTCGACCATCCGGGCGAGGCGAGCGGACTCCGCCTCGATCGCCTCCAGGAGGCCGTCGCGGTCGTCGGCCGAGAGGCCCTCCTGGCGCAGCCCGCTCGCGGCGGTGGTGATCGCCGTCAGCGGCGAGCGGAGATCGTGGGAGATCGCGTGGAGGAGCGCGGTCTTCGTGGCGTCGGCGCGCCGGGCCGCCTCCGCGGCCGCCGAGCGTTCCGCCAGGAGCTCGCGCTCGCGGGCGAGATCGATGAGGCGAGCCAGAGCCTGCGCCAGGCGCAAGAGGCTGGCGCGGTCCCAGCCGGCGTCCGGTCTCCCGTAGAGCCATCCGGGGCGCGTGGCCGGGATCCGGACCGCCAGCTCGGCGGGCTGAGTGTCCGGCGCGGCGGTGAGCCCGGCGCGGAACGCGGGAGGCCCGGTTGCACCGTCGCGGTCGGCCAGTCGCTCCAGTTGCGTCGCGACGTTCTCGCCCGCGAGGAACGAGGAGGCCGCCTGGGCCAGGATCATCGCCTCCCGCTCGCGGGCGGAGGCCAGCAACGCGCGGCGCTCGGCCTCAGCGGTCTGCGTGCGGGCGGTGGCCGCGAGCCGTCCCACCACGAGTGCCACCACCAGGAAGACCCCCAGGGCGACAACGTTGTGCGAGTCGGCGATCGTCAGCCGGTAGCGGGGCTCGATGAAGAAGAAGTTGAGCGCGAGGACGCTCAAGACGGAGGTGGCCAACGCGGCCACCTGGCCGCGGCGGACGGCGATGAAGAGGACGGCGAGGATGTAGAGGATGCCGAGCCCGGTGACCGGCGCGACCTCGTCCAGCAGGGCCACGACGCCGGTGATGACGGCTACGGAGGCGACGATCTCCGCGCCGACGACGGCGATCGTTGCCGCCTCGATGCGATGTGGACTTTGCTCGTCCATCGCCCTCGTTGAGTGTAGGTCCGCGGCTGGCCGAGTCGCGTGCCCCGCTCAGTCCGTGACGGGCTCCCCGGTCTCGGCCACCCGCTCGATCAGGTCGGCGGCTCGGACGTTGCCGGGGCTCCCCTTGAGCCGCTTCGAGATCTCGCCGAGCTTCGCGTACAGGGCGTCCTCCCCAAGCAGACCGTCGATTGCCCGGGCGATCTCCTCATCCGTGAACGAATAGGTCGGGAGCCGCTCGCCGAACCCGGTCTCGTGAACTCGCTGCGCGTTGTCGTGCTGGTCCCAGAAGATGGGCAGCAAGACCATCGGCTTGCCGTGGTGCATGCACTCGGTGACGGTGTTGTTGCCCCCGTGCGTGATCACGAGGTCCACATGGGGGAGGACCGAGACCTGCGGCAGGAACTCCTCGCCCACCATGTTCGGGGCGAGCTCGTAGGCGTCGTGCTGCGGGCCCTTGGAGACGACATAGCGATGCGGGGTCTTCGAGAGCGAGTCGACGAGGCGCTCCATCAGCGGGACGTCCGCCGACCCGAGCGAGCCGAGGCTCAGGTAGATGAGGGCGTCGTCGCCGTCGGCGATCTCCTTCGGCACGCTCCACGGCGCGTCGCTTCCGCGGACGCTCGACTCGAGGTTGTGCCAGGTGGGATCGAGGGGCGCGGACCGCGGGTAGTCGAGCTCGCGCGGATACAGGTAGAGGTTGAGCCAGCCCGAGCGGTGGATCAGCTCTCCGTCGGAGAGCGGTGGCGCCCCGCGCTCCTGGCAGAAGTCGTCGAAGTCCGAGTGCATGCCCGCGATCGCGCGTGAGTACTCGGCGCGGAATGCCTCCCATTCGGACCGGTCCTCGAGGGGCATGCCGGAGTAGGGAGGGGGGAGCTCAGGGTCCTTCAGCTCGAGCGGGTTGCAGGACGCGATCCGCACCCACGGGCGGCCACTCGCCGGGAGGGCGGGGAACGCGCAGACGTTGTCCTCGACGATGGCGTCGGGCTCGACCTCGCCGAAGATCTCGACGAGGCGGTCGTCGACGTAGCGCGCGCCGTCGAGCAGTGCCTCCCAGGTGGGCGCCATGAACTCAGTGAGTTGCTCGAACGTGCTCTTGCGGAAGACCGGTGCGGTGTCGCGGATGAAGTCCTTCCAGAACTGGCCGGGCTCCTCCTCCCGCTCCGGCGGCGGGCCGAGCCGCATCAGCCGCTCCTCGAACCCCTTCTCCTCGAGCGTGCCGGCGAAGGACTCCTCGATCACGAATACGACCCGGTGCCCGCGCTCGCGCAGGACCTCGCCGATCCCCACGCAGTTGTTCGTGGGCCCGAAGGCGCCCTCGGGGAAGAAGATGACCGTCCGCTCCGGCATCGCGGCGCAGCCTATCCGCGGTGCGCGAATGGGTCTATTGTTGGCCCGTGGAAGCCGCCGGGCAGTCCGAGGCCGAGATTCGCGAGCAGGCGGTCCAGCGCCTGAAGAAGAAGCGCGACTTCCGCACGCACATCGTCATCTACCTCGTCGTCAACGCCTGCCTGGTCGGCATCTGGGCGGTCACGAGCGGACCGGACGGGTTCTTCTGGCCCGTCTTCCCGATCCTCGGCTGGGGGATCGGCGTGGGCGCCAACGCCTGGGACGTCTACGGACGCAAGCCGATCACAGAGGACGAGATCCGCCGCGAGGCGGACCGGCTTCGCGGCACTGGCAATTAGGGCCTCGGACCGCGGGACTTCGGGCCGGCCGCCAGCTCGTAGCGGATCAGCTCGTGCGCGCGGGCGGCCCAGTCGCATAGAAGCGGCCGGGTGTCGCGCGGGTCGATGATCTCCTCGACCGAGAAGCGCTCGGCGGTCCGGAAGGGCGAGCGCACCGCGTTCAGGCGCGCCTCGATCTCGTCGCGGAGCGCCTCGGGGTCATCCGCGGCCTCGAGCTCGCGCCGGTAGGCGGCCTCGAGGCCTCCGGCGATCGGCAGGGAGCCCCAATCGCCCGAGGGCCAGGCATAGCGGAGGTTGAGTCGCGAGCCGTCGCCGTGGCCGGCTCCCGCCACGCCGTAGACCTTTCGTACCAGCACCGAGACCCACGGCACGGTCGCCTGGTGAACCGCGTAGAGGGCGCGGGCGCCGCGCCTGATCGTGCCGGCGCGCTCCGCGTTGGTGCCGATCAGGAAGCCCGGCTGGTCGACGAAGTTGGCAAGCGGCAGGTGGAACTGGTCGCAGAGGTCGACGAAGCCGGCGAGCTTCTCGGAGGCGTCCGCGGTGAGGCTGCCGGCGTAGTGATTGGGGTCGGAGGCGAGGACGCCAACCGGGCGGCCGTCCAGCCGGGCGAGCGCGGTGATCAGCGACGGGCCGAACCGGGCGCCGATCTCGAAGATCGAGCCGCGGTCGAGGACCCCCTCGAGGATGCGCCGCATCTTGTACGGGCGGCGCGGATCACGCGGGACGATCCCGATGAGCTCCTCCTCGCGCCGGTCAGGCGGGTCGGTGGGGGAGAGGACGGGAGGCGCGTCCCAGACGTTGTCCGGCAGGTAGGAGAGGAAGCGGCGGAGCTGCTCGAACGCGTCCTCCTCGTCGGTGGCCTCGTTGTCGACCGCACCCGCCTTGGTCTGCGTGCGGGCGCCGCCGAGCTGCTCCTTATCGGGCGATTCGCCCATGGACGCCGCGACCACCGGCGGGCCCGCAACGAACAGCTGAGCGGTGCCTCGGACGATCACCGAGAAGTGCGAGGCGACGACCCGGGCGGCGCCCAGCCCGGCGACGGGACCGAGCGCCGCGGCGAGTACCGGCACGATCGCGTGGTTCTGCGCCACGAGGTCGAAGCCCGGGAGCGGCGGTACGTAGGTGAAGCCCATCTGCTCGAGCGTCTTGACGCTGCCACCGCCGCCGGTCCCGTCGACGAGCCGGATCAGGGGCAGGCGCAGGTCGTGCGCCATGCGCTCGGCGTAGATCGCCTTCTGCCAGATGGCGGCGTCGGCGGCGCCGCCGCGGACGGTGAAGTCGTCGCCCTGCAGGATCGCCCGCCGCCCCTCGACCCGGCCCTGCCCGATGACGACGCTCGCGGGCAGGAAGTCGGTGAGCTCACCCTCGTCGTCGTAGGTCCCCTTGCCGGCGAGGGCACCTGTCTCGTGGAACGTCCCCGGGTCGAAGAGGCGCTCGATGCGCTCGCGAACGTTCAGGCGCCCGGTCGCGCGCTGGCGCTCGACGCGCTCCGCGCCGCCCATCCGCTTGGCGAGCTCCTCGCGGCGTCGCAGCTCGGCGACCTCCGGCTCCCAGCCCTCCTCGTCTCGAGGCTCCTCCATGCGCGAACGCTACCGCTAGGTGGCCGGCCCGTCGGGCGCGAAGTCCTGGTGCCGGGCGCGGAACCGTCCCTCTCCGTAGCTCCGCGTCTCGTAGGTGATCATCGCGGCGAGGAGAGCGACGACGATCGAGAGCATGGCGATGGCGGGGATGTTCGTCGCCAGGGGCAGGAGCGCGAGAAGCAGCACGGCCATCCCGAGTCGCTGGCGGTTGAGCGTGTGCACATGGCGGTAGCGAAAGGCCACCAGGCCAAGCAGGTAGACCGAGATCCCGCCGAGCAAGGCGAACGCCGGCACGGTGTGGAGCGGGTCGGAGACGTGGGCAAGCGTCGTCTTCAGGCCAAGTGCCATCAGCACGATCCCGGCCACCATCGGAAAGTGGATGTAGGAATAGGAGTCGCGAGCGAGCTCGTTGCGCACACGTCCCTCCGGGGCCTCGGTGAGCCGCCTCCTGGAGACGATGGCGACGATGTCGAAGTACATCCACCAGAGCGCGGCGGACACGGCGACCCCGAGAATGGCCGCGGCGGCGATTCCCCAGTCGAGGTGCGCATGGGCGCCGACGCCGATCGCGACGATGGACTCGCCGAGGGCGATGATGATGATCAGCCCGTAACGCTCGGCGAAATGCCCCGGGACGAGCTTCCAGCCCCCGGACCCGAAGAAGAACGGGCCGCCCATGTCGAGCGCCAGCGCGAGGACCCACAGCGCGCCCTGCGCGAGGCCGTCCACAAACGACGCACCCACGAGCAGCCCGACGCCCAGCGCGGTGCTCACGGCGAGAGCCGTGACCGAGCGGCGGAGGTCGGGGTCGTCGCGGCTCGCCAGGATGAAGAGCGCGATGTGGGCGATGCGCACCGCCCCGTAGGCGAGGGCGAACTCAAGCGCAAGATCGCCGAAGGCATCGGGCACGGCGATCGAGACGATCAGGAACGCCGCCATCGCCCCGAACATCGCGAACCTCACCGCGCCCTCCTCCGGGTCGAGCACGCTCGTGAGCCACGAGTAGGCGGCCCACGACCACCAGAGCACCCCCAGCACGAGGATTCCCTGGGCGAGGCCGGACCAGGTGGGGTTCGCGGACATGAGCGCCGTGCACTGGGTGATCGCCAGCACGAAGACGAGATCGAAGAAGAGCTCGAGCGGAGTGACCCGCTCGCCCTCTCGCAGCACCGCGGACAGGCGCCGGGCGCGCGCTGGCGTGGCGGTGGCCATCAGCGCCGCCTCGGCGTGGCGGCGTCAGCCCTGTTCGGGCTCTGCACGGGTGGACTCGAGGATGCCCAGGAGCTCGACCACGCGGCACACGAGCAGCCGCTCCTCGTCGACCTCGACCCAGACGCCGGCCGACGCGGGAAAGACGACGTGATCACCGGGCTGCACCGGCATCTCGACGCCGGCCTGCTCCCACCAGTCGAGCCCGGGCCCGACGGCGAGCACGATCCCCTGCTGAGGCGGCGGGTCGTGTGTGCCGGACGGGACGACGAGCCCGGACCGCCGCATGCGGTCCTGATCGAGCTCCTTGACCACGACCTGATCGAAGAGCGGCCGAAGCTGATGCCGCACCGCCTCGACGGACTGCCGCCTGGACTGCGTATCCACGGTGTTGAGGATATCCAGGCCCCGGGCACACACCCGGCCGAGATCTGTCACACACGGGTGTTGTCCAACGACAGCACCGAAGGCAACCTCCCGGGCGTGGCCGGCCCTCAAGACCCTGTCCCGATCGCCGACCCTGGACTTCGTTTCCGTATGCGAAACAAAGTCCAGTCTCGGCCCGAACGGCGGGTGACGCAGCGCGCCGCTGAGGAGTGGGCGGTGCTGTCGCTCGATGAGCTTCGCGAGTGCGGCCTGACCCGTCGGCAGGTGGGGATACCCGTCCAGACCGGGTGGCTTCACCCCATTTACCACGGGGTCTACGCCGTTGGGCACAACGCACTGTCGCTTCAGGGCCGCCTGCTCGCTGCCGTCAAGAGCGTCGGGAAGGACGCGGTTCTCAGTCACTTCGCCGCAGCCGCCCTCTGGGGATTCGTCGATTGGGACGGGCGGCACCCGGAAGTGAGCATTCCGCGCTCGGGCATCAAGCGACACTGGATCCGGGTTCATTGCTCCTCGGTGCTCGAGAGATGGGACGTGATGCGTCACGAGGGGATCCCGGTCACCCTGCCGGCCCGGACGATCGTCGACCTCGCGGCGGTCGTCGGCGAGAGGATGCTTCGGACGGCCGTGCGGCGGGCGCTCGGGTTGCGCCGAACCGGCATCCGCCAGCCGTTGCGGCGAAGCGCCGGCTTGGCCCGCGTCGGGGCTCCGCCAGGCTCGATCAGGTGCTCAGGACCGCGGCGCCGACGCGGAGCGAGCTCGAGGATGTCGTCTACGACCTGATCATCGACGGGGGCCTGCTGCGACCCGACGTGAACCGGCCTCTCCTACATGCGGGCCGTCGCGTGATCCCCGACTTCCGCTGGCCGGCGCAGCGCTTGGTCATCGAGGCTGATGGCGCTGCCTGGCACGACAACCCGATCGCCCGCAAGGACGACGCGGAGCGGCAGGCGCTGCTCGAGGCGAGCGGCGACCGCCTGATCCGAGTCACGTGGGATCAGGCGGTCGCTAGGCCCAGTCAGACGCTGGCACGTATCCGCGCCGCGGGTGCGCCGCTCAGCTGCCCGGCGGCAGGCGCTGCTCGAGCCACGGCAGGACGTCGGGCTCCGCCGCGCTGACGATGGCGCCGTGGTCCACGCCGCGGAACTGCTGGTAGCGGACCTGGTCGCCCAACCCCTTGAGCTCGTTGCTCAGTTGGGTCGTGAATTGCGGGAACACCGTCGTGTCGGCCGTGCCCTGCGCGAGGAACACCGGGGCGTTCGTCGTGACGTCCGGGTTCTCGGCGTCGAGCACCCGGTAGATCGGCTTCTTGTTCGCGCCAGTGAGCATGTCGGCCGGAGCGATGCCACCGAGCCGCCGCGTCTGCGCCAGCTGTGGAAGGCAGGTCTGATCCAGCAGGGGATAGAACTGAAGGACCTGCGGCGTGAGGAGCTTGTTCGGGTCCACGTTGGGCGAGGCCGTCGTCGTGCCCTGCACGATCATCGTGGCGAGGGCCGTCAACGAGCTCGGAGTCGTGAGGGCCGGCAGGGCTTTCGCCTGCGTCAGCAGGTGCGACGCCGGAGCGTAGGACACGGTGCCCTTCAGCTTCAGGTTCGGCGTCCAGCTCGCCGCCTCGCCGGCCGCGAACAGCGCCGCCTGGCCGCCCTGCGAGTGGCCGGCGATCAGGAATCGCTGTCCGATCCCGGGGAACACCTCGCGCGCAGCGCGCACGATGTCGAGCACGCTTCTGCCCTCGGACTTGCCGATGAGGTAGGGGTGGGGCCCCGGCGTGCCAAGCCCTTGGTAGTCGGTGCGAACTACCGCGTAGCCGGCATTGATCCAGTCATTGAGCTGAGGATCGACATATGTGATGAGGCTCTCGGCGGGAGCCCCGTTGTGGACGCGAGAGGGCGCGCAGATGTCGGCGCTTCCGGTCGTTCCGTGCGCGTACGTGATCACGGGCCAGCCGCCCTTCGGAGGCCTCCCCTTCGGGACGCTCACGGAGCCGGAGACGGCGTCGACGTTGCCCTGCGGCGTGCGCGAGGTGTAGAGCACCAGCTTCGTGTGGGCGGCGAAAATGTCCCCGGCGTCCCCCCGAACGTCCGGAGCGAATCCACGTCACTCCCTCAGCAATGACCCTAGCGGACGGCCCTCTCCGAGCGAGGACGCACGGCTTCGAGGGCGGGGTGCGGCCGCTACCCTCAGCGGCCGTGATCAGCACCAATCAGTCCAGATTCGGTAGGAAGGACATACAACCGGGGAGCCGCGATCGCCTGATCCGCGGCCGGCGAAGCGCCGATGACCAACCTCGTCGCGACCTTGCTCCGGTCAGGCTGATGGAGAGGGGCTCGGGTTACTGAACGGCTCTCCATAGAGAAGACCGAGGTTCGCGAGGCAGAGGAGTTCGGAATGGCATTGCGCGGCTCGATTTGAGTGACCTGGCGCCCCAGCCCGAAGTCTTCAGCTCTCGCGTTCAGGTGCTCCACCAGCCGCATGGGAAAGGGCTCTACCGGAGTGAGGGATGGCGAGGGACATACCGACCAAGAGCTTCGCTCCAGAGAGCCACAAAGGGGAAAGCGTGCGATGGAGAAAACGAGACACAAGTCAACACGGGGAACGAGACGACGCAGGATCACGAGACGATTCGAGTGTCCGATCTGCGGCGCCGGTCATTCTCGAGCCGATCACGAATGGCTCGCCGGACCGCCAACAGGATCGCCCTATAGCTCCCAGCAACGCCGACCGCCCAGCGCGTACGAGATGCAGCGCTATCGGTCGACTGACGGATTGACCAAGCGACCGAAAGGACCACGATGAACGACGATCATCGAGATGGACACCGAGGCCAACCTCGGTCGCATCGCGCAATCACTACACGAGATCAGCCAGTCGTTGGCGACGATCGCCTACGTGCTGGAGTCAAGCCAACTCGGAGTGAAGATCGAGGCATGAACGACAAGGAACAGCCGGGTGGACGACACGGAACTTGTGATCTGGTGTCACGACTGCAGGCACGGCCGTCACCCGCCCGAGGTCTGCCCCACCGCTGGGCTCGAACGGCGGGTTGGTCCCTTCCGGGATGCCGAGGCCGCGAGGAGTTGGGTGAACAGCGCGGCGATCAGCAAACGCGTGCCCCTTCATGGTTTGAGCTGGAGGATCTAGAGACCGGCGAACGTGTCAGGCTCACGGGCTTCTCCGACTCCGATTCGGACAACGGCGCCCCTTCTTTCGTGCCGCTTGTCGTCGGCGGGCGCGGCTAGTCTCACGGCATGAGTGAGAAGCCGAAGCCAAACGTCCTAGTCGCGCTAGCCAGGGTGGCCAAGGCGGTCGACGTCGAGGACCAGACCCACGCCGACGTTCAGGTCACCGACGCGAAGTTCTTCGCGGCCGCCGATGAGTTCGTCGCCGTCTTCGAGGCAGACTGCCAGGCCCGCAAGGTCGACGATTGGGATCTGCTGCCCCGCCTGCTCATGCTCGAGCAGCTACTGCACGCAGATCCCGAAATCGACAACGATTTTGCTGCGGCCTGCCATGTGGTGCGTGACTGGAAGACCCTCCAGCGACACGAGGCGGCGAACCTCAACTAGAGCCGCTGCAAAGCGCTAACCTTAAGTAAGTGCGGCGCCGCGATAGCGCGGTCAGCCAGGCCCCATAGCGGTCACCTCTTACCAGGGCCGCGGAGCAAGTTCAACCGACGAAGGAGTCGGGTTCCGTGGCAACTGGTTATTCAAGACTCATCAAGGACTTCGGCCAACCGGTCGAGGATGCCGCGCCCTGGCGTCGGCCCTGCTCTTCTAGTCGGCGCCGGGGGTGCGGAGGGTCGAAATGACCGAGACAAAGAGGCCCCAGCCAGCTAGGGGACTGCAGGGAACCCGCCGACCGAGGCCGCAGCACGAGCCTACCCGCAGCAAGATCGACGGCGTTAGAAAAGGCCCCGGCCGACGCAACTCGATCGAGCGGCGGGGAGAGCGCCGACCGAGGCCGAGGCGAGAGCCTATCCGCAGCAACAAGATCAACGACGCAAGAAAAGGCCCCGGCCGACGTGCGAATCGCCGGGTGTGGATTCCCGGGGGGAAATCCACAAGACGCCCGCCGACCGGTGCCGAGGCGAGAGCCTATCGCCAAGTGGGCCCCGGTTTTTTGACTGCGCTGGTCGTTCGATGCGTTCCTAGCGCTCTGGGCGCGCGCAGCATTCGATCCCGCGCCGCGTTGCCGAATCCGGTCTCTGAGGGGCTGCTCTAGGTGGCCGGAATTAAGGCGAAACGCCAGGAGTCGCTCCGAGACTTCGTCGATCTCTGCCATCGCGTCGGATTCGAGCTCGAGCCGCACCAGAAGAAGATCGCCGGCGCGCTGCTGGGGCCTGAGCGGGAGAAGCTGATCACGCTGCCAAGAAAGAACGGCAAGAGTCGGCTGACCGGAGCCTTCGCCGCCTTCCACCTGCTGACGACACCGCGGGCGCAGGTGATCGTGGTCGCGAACTCAAAGGAGCAGGCCGAGATCATCGACCGCTACGCGCGCGACGTCGCCATGCATCCGGCGGTCGAGACCGAGTTCGAACCGCGCTTCCGCGAGCTGCGCGGCCCGGACGGATCGCGGCTCGTGGTGAAGTCCGCCGACGCCGACAAGGCGCTCGGCCTGACCCCGACCCTGGCGCTCTATGACGAGTACTGCGCGGCAAAGGATGAGCGGCTTTATGTCGCGCTCAGATCAGCACTACTTCCCGGCGCCACGATGGCCGTCGTCACCACGGCCGGTTGGGGCGCCGAGTCGCCGCTCGGCAAGCTCCGCGCTCGAGCGCTCGCCCAGCCCGAGATCCGCCGGCGCGGGGCGCTCACGGATGCGCGCGGCGAGAACATTCGGATGCTGGAGTGGTCGGTCGATCCCGACGTCCCGCTGAACGACTTCAAGCGGGCCAAGGCCGCTAACCCGCTGAGCCTGATCACGCGCAAGTGGCTTCGCGAGCAGCGCGAGTCGCTGCACGAGCTTGACTACCAGCGTTTCCATCTCAATCGCTGGGTCTCACGGATCGGATCGTGGCTTCCCAGCGGCGCCTGGCAGTCCTGCGCCAATGGCAAGGTCGAGATCCCCGAGGGATCGAAGATCTGGGTCGGCGTCGACGTCGGCGGCGCCAGGGCCGACACCGCGATCGTCTGGATCGACGAGGGCTTTCACGTCGGCTGTCGGATCTGGTCGGGAGACGACGCGCTCATGGACGCCACGGCGTTCCTGCCGGCGCTGGCCCAGCGCTACCGGATCTGCGAGATCTCATATGACCCCTGGCGAGCGCAGACGCTTGCGAAGGTCGCAGAGGAGCACCGAATCAAGGTCACCGCCTTCCCACAATCGGACGCGAGGATGATCCCCGCCTCGGCGGCGCTTCACGAGGCGATCAAGGAAGGGCGCATCCGCCACCCGAATGATCCGAAGCTGAACGAGCACGTAGCGGCCGCGGTGGCAAGGCATGGCCGGCGAGGCTGGCGGATCGACCAGGCCGAGCGCGGAGCGAACGTCGACGGCGTGATCGCGCTGTGTATGGCCTACGAGGCACGCACCGCTCCCGTTGCCGAGACGACGTTTTTGGGATGGCTCGACTGATGCCTGGCAGCTTCTGCACCATCTGCCGCGCCCGAATCCCGAAGGGCTCGCGTTGCCGCAGGCACGAGCTCCGCTCGCCGAGCACCCGCGCTTGGCACGAGCCCGGCGCCGCGAAGCTTCGCCTACAGATCCTGCGGCGAGACGGCCACCTGTGCACACGCTGCGGTGCCGCCGCCACCAGCGTCCACCACATCGTCGGCGCCGCGAGCGGTGGGTCAAATGATCCCGCGAACCTGACCAGCCTTTGTGCCGAGTGCCATTCCGACGCCCACAAGGAGAGCGATGCGCAACCCCTTCCGTAAGTCCGAGTCGCGAAGCCTGCCGGCACCTGAGAACCAGGTGTCCCTCACGGCCTATGTGCCCTCGACCACCAGCCCGACCACGGCAATGCAGGTAAACGACGTGTGGAGCTGCGTACGGCTGTTGTCGATGACCGCCGCCAGCTTGCCCCTGGTGCCTTACCGCCGCGTCGAGGGAGGGCGTGAGCGTGTCACGGGCGGCAAGCTGCCATCCCTTCTCGAACGGCCCGCGCCGGCGTGCACACAGGCGGCCTTTGTCGCCAAGGTCATGGTCGACCTGCTCCTCCAGGGAAACAGCTTCATCGGCCTCTACCGAGACGGGCCCGACGTCGTCCAGCTCGGCACCCTGCCGCCGGATCGGGTCCAGATCGAGATCAAGGCGGGCCAGCCGTTCTATCGCTATAGCCCGCAGGTCGGCGGGCAGATGATTTTGACGGTTGACGACCTGATCCATGTCCGGGCACTGGTCTCGATCGACGGGGTCGTCGGCCTCTCGCCGCTCCGTCAGGCGGCGGGGGCGATCAATCTCTCGGACTCGCTCGCCAAGCACGCGGCGTCCTACATGGCGAACGACGGGAGGCCGAGCGGGATTTTGCGGGTCGACCCCGGGCCCGATCAGGAGAAGTTTCAGGAGTGGTTGAGCAGCTGGAACGCCCAGCACGTCGGCGTCGAGAACGCGGGCAAGATCGCGGTCATGGGCGGCAGCGCCGACTTCACGGCGATCCAGCTGCCGCCTGACTCGATGCAGCTGCTCGAGCAAAGGCGGTTGAGCACGGTCGAGATTTGCCGGGCCTTCGGCTGCCCGCCCCATCTGATCAATGCCGATACCAACGAGTCGATGACCTACAGCAGCACGGAGATGCAGGCGACCGAACTCCTGAAGTTCGGCTTGCAGCCCTGGTTGACCCAGATCGAGCAGAGCATTTCCAACCACCCCGCGCTGTGCTCGGAGCGTCAATACGTTCAATTCAATGCCGACGCGCTCATGCGGAGCGACTCGAAGACGCGGGCCGAGATCTTCGAGATCGCTCTCGGTCGAAGCGGCAATCCCGGTTGGCTCTCGCGCGAGGAGATCCGGGAGCTTGAGGACCGTCCACCGGAGCCGGCGACCACGGCGACCACACCGACCGGCACTCCTGCCACCAACGGCCAGGGCAACACGGACAACGTCACGTCCCCAATGGAGGTGGACACGAATGGAAACTGAAGACGAGCTCGTAGGCAAGATTGCGGAGAGGCTGCTCCTCGACGCCGACGAGGACGTGGCTGGTGCGGTACCGCGCCAGGAGCAGGACGGCCAGCCTGGCGACCAAGTTCAGGAGAGTTCTCCCGAATCCGAGGAGCCGGACACCGAGGAGCACGACATCGTGCCCGAGGGACGGGCGGCGCGCCCGCACCCCGGCGAGGTCGAGACCCGGCGGCATGAGGTCACCGTCGACGGCAAAAAGATCAGAGGCCTCGTCCCGTACAACGTCCAGTCCAGGGACATGGGTGGGTGGACCGAGGTCATCTCGCCACTGGCGCTCCGCAACGCGAATCTGGACGAGCTGGTCGCACGGGTTGACCACGCTGGGCGTGCCGATCGGCAGATACCCGCGCACGCTGACCCTTGAGGAGCGCGGCGACGGCCTGCATTGGTCCGTCACCCCGCCAGAGAGCCGTCAGGACGTCCGTGAGGCCATCGAGCGGGGGGATCTGAGGGCGGGCTCGTGGCAGATGGTCGTCGCCAAGGACCGCTGGGCTGGCGACGTGCGCCACGTCGAGCAGATTTCAGAGCTAAGGGACGTCAGCGTCGTTTCCGCTGCGGCCTATCCAAGTGCGTCGGTCGAATACCGCTCGGCGCCGAACAAGAAGGAGACAAGTATGTCCACGGACAACACCTCTGAGGTGCCCGCCGAGGAGGCGAGCGCCGAGGACAACACTGAGGCCACCGAGGAGCGTTCCGCGCTTCCGAATCACGCCGGAAGCCTCCGCGTCGAGGACCGGGTTGACCCCGCCTTCGGCAACACATCGCTGGCCCAGGCGTTCGAGTCGCGCGGCTTCCCGAATGAGACGGCGAGCGTCGGCTGGGACGAGTTCCGGTCGCTGACGTTCGGCGGCACCATCGACGTGCTGAATCAGCTGCACACCGATGGCGTCGCGCTCGGCTATGACCAGCGCTATGCCTTCCCGGCATTCCCGTCGCAGGCGGTTGGCGCCGGCGTGACCTCCGTCCAAGTGTTCGCACAGGACAGCAGGGTCTTGCCCGCTGGCTCCGTCGTCACACGGCCGATCGCCGGAACGGCGGTCAAGCCCGAAGTCAGCACGAGCGGCTCCGTGACCACGGTCCCGCTGTCGCAGGTCGCGGCAATCGAGTCCGACGTGCCGAACATCTTCTTGGAGCAGTCGAGCTTCGAGTCTTTGGTTGAGGTTGACCTTCGGTTGGCGATCAATTCCGGTCTCGATGACCTGGTTTGGAGCGGCGTCCAGTCAGCGGGTTTCGTCGCGCCGGGTACCGACGAGCTGCTAATCAGCATTCGGAGTGCGATGGGAACGGTCGAGGCAAACGGTTACATCCCCGACACGCTCCTGCTGCCGCCCGGTGATGCGGCTGCGCTCGACGTCCTGAGGACCAACGGGACCGTGTGGCCGAATAGCTATGTCTTTGCGCCCGCCCAGCTGGCGCCGAGGTCGATTTTCGGCTTGTCCACCCGGACCTATTCGGCGGGCACCTGCGCGATTGTCTGCGACTCGCGGGCGCTCGGCAAGCTCTATGTCTCGCCGGTCAATCTGGCGCGCTTCGAGCAGTCGGCAGGAGCCGTGAACATGAGCACCATTCGCTTGGAGACCACGGCGGCATTCGGGGTCGAGCGGACGGGCGCGGCGGTCAGGATCGCTAACTCGTAGAACAAACTGGTGTCGGCCCCGCGCGGGGGTTCGCTTTCCTCTCCTTCGCGCCGGGGCCGGCACCTATGTGTCCGATGCGCTGCCAATGCCGAAAGCCGATCACTTGGCACTACGCCAATGGCGGGGTCAAGTGCCTTCGATGCAGGGCGTGGCTTTCACGACCGCCGCCACCTAGAATTCGTGGACCGATGGGGCAATTGTCCCTGTACGACAACAGCTACTGCGACGAGCACATAGCCGACAAGCCGACCTACGCGAAGCCGTGCTCGTGCCGCCAACCGATCACCTGGATCGAGGACGGCGACGTCACCTGCGTCAGGTGCGGCCGATCGGTTCCGCCGCCCACTCACAGGCGCGGCCAGCCCGCGGTAGCGGCGGACCGTCATCGGCAGGGTGTAGTCTCGTTGTCGTAGGCGTTGTTCTGAGGCGGATCACAACCTTCAGAAAACCGCGGAGATCCCCGCTTTGGCGGGGATCTTCTCGTTGTAGGAGGGAAGTCGTCCGCAAGCCGTGCTGATAATTCCAGGCGTGATCCGTACTACGGGAACACGCCATGGCCTCCTCGCCTGATTGCCCTCGGGCGCTCTTCGGCGACCTAACCGACGTCGAGCCGTTCGACTCGGACGAGCCCGTCCGTTTCCAGAGCCTCGCGGATTTCGGTGACGTCGAGCCTGGACCGATGGTCCCAGGCTGCGACACCCGCGGCGCGGCCGTCCTCGACCTTCCAGCACAGTCCCACGCCACCGCGCCGCGCATCTCGTGCGCCATAGTCGAGGATGCGATCCCCGCTCCCGATCAGGGCGTCCACGCGGCGAACCGCGAGTATGCGCGGGTCACGAGCGAGCTGTGGTACCTGCGGGCGATGCTCGAGGACGACCTCCTCGAGTCCCAGGAGGAGATCGCCGAGGCGAAGGAGCGGATCGCCGAACTGGAGAGGCAGGTTTCCGAGATGGACGAGGACCCGGAACCGGTCGCCGAGTGGCGGCGACGGGAAGAGCAGGGTCGCCGCCCGCGCCGCCTTTCAGCCCATAGCCGTGCCCTCTGGCTGCTACATCGGGCGCGCGCCCGGGCGCGCCGTCCTGGCCCATGCCGCACGTCCGGCTCCCGGCGATCACGATCTACATCTCGTTCCCGGGCTCGATCGCCCGACGATCCACCGCCTAGATACCTAAGCGGCAGCGAGCCGCCTATCCGGAAGGCGGCGATATGACGCTGCCTGAACAGCCTTATGTATCTAGACCCATAAGGCGCCAGCGCCGCACGAAGGCGCAGATGAACGCGATCCGCGCGGCGATCTATCAGGCGCTCGAGGCCGACCAGCCGATGACGGTCCGCCAGGTCTTCTACCGCCTCACGTCCGAGGGCGTAATCGAGAAGATCGAGCCCGAGTACCAGACCGTCGTCCGCCTGCTCGGCGAGATGCGCCGCGATGGCTCGCTGCCGTATGAGTGGCTCGCCGACGCCACCCGCTGGATGCGAAAGCCGACGACCTACAGCTCGGTGGAGGAGGCACTCCGCAACACGGCCCAGACCTACCGGCGGGATTTGTGGAACGACGGCAGCGAGTACGTGGAGATCTGGCTCGAGAAGGAAGCGCTCGCCGGCGTCCTAGTGGACGTGACCGACCCGTGGGACGTGCCGCTGATGGTGACCCGCGGTTACTCCTCGATCTCCTACCTGCACTCGGCGGCGAAGACGATCTACGAGCGCGCCAACCAGGGCAAGCACACGACGATCTACTACTTCGGCGACCGCGATCCCTCGGGCGTCGACATCGACCGCGCCGTCCGCCAGGGGATCGGGGAGTCGCTGATCACGCTGAAGCGCGGCCGCGGCGTGTTCGCATTGGCCTTCCAGATCTTCGAGCAGATGGGCTTCGACGTCGAGGAGTCCAAGGAGCAGGTCTTCGCCGACTACGTCACCTTCGAGCGCGTCGCGGTGACCGAGGAGCAGATCCGCGGCTGGGACCTGCAGACCAGGCCGACCAAGAAGACGGACACGCGCTCCAAGAAGTTCAAGGGCGAGAGCGTCGAGCTTGACGCGATCCCACCCGCCGAGCTGCGCCAGTTGGGCCGAGGACATCATCGAGAGCCACGTCGACCGGGAGCGCTTCAAGGTTCTGCAGCTCGCCGAGGAGGAGGAGCGCAAGGGCCTGGAGCAGATCGCGGCGCGGCTCGGAAACGACGGAGAGCAGTACGCCTGGGCGGGCCCTATCGGTCTAGATACACAAAGCAACGGCAGCGGCGTGAAGGAGCCGGCGGCCTGATGTACCGGGACGTCGCCAAAGAGCCGCAGACGGCCCCTACGGGCTCCAAATCCCTCCGCGTACGGCTGCCATCGCGAAGGGTGTGGGAGCGGATGGAGCCCGCCGAGCGGGTGGCGATCGCCGAGGCGAGCGATGGCCTCATCGACCCGCGGATCGCCAAGCGCGGCGGCTACCGAACCAACTCGAAGTCCCACTACGAGTTTCCTGGGATGCAGGACCGCAGCTCGTGGCGGCGGTCCGCCGTGCACGCAGCGACCAGCTTCTACGGCTGCTCGTTGTGCGGCCAGAAGTTCGTCGATCCGCACGCCGTCTACACGCACCTGGCGAAGGTCCATGACCGCTGAGGAGCACGGGGATATGAGCCTCTCCCAGCGCGAGCCTGGCCCCGTGGCAATCCATAAGGGGATCGCCTCCCTGATCGCCGGTTTGAACGCCCGGAACCCCGGTCAGCGATGGAAGGTCAGCTCACCACCGCACGGGCTCGAAGGGACCGGGGCGATGGGGACCGGGGACCTCGATCGCGCGCGGGTCGTCGGACCAGATCACAAGGACGCGATCGGCGGCGCCGGCGCCACGAGGGGCACGGCGGACGAAGACGTGGCGAACCATTCCCGAGAGCAGGTCGCGTAGAGCATCGTGGTCGAGATCCTCGACATCGGCCGCGACGGCGACGAGCTGGCTTCGCGCATAGGCCCGCTCCCGAGCCTCCCGCATCGCGTCGCGATGATCGGCGCGCCCCGTAAGCATGTCCTGCCACACGGCCTCCCCGAGGCGACGACGAGCATTGACGTCGGCGGCGAAGGCGCGAAGCTCGGCCTCGGCCTCCTCGTAGGAGCGGTCGGCGGCCTCCAGGTCGACACCCTCGGCCGCGGCTTCAAGTTCCAGTCCGCGGACGCGCTCCAGCACGAGCTCGCGGACGTGGCCCTCCAACCTCTCCGCGGTGATCACCGACGGTGCCTTGCAGCGGCGGCCGTTACAGCGATAGACCGGAGTCGATCCCGACCCGCCGTAGGTCTGGCCGCCCATCGCATAGCGGCAGTGGGCGCAGCGCACGAGGCCAGCGAGCAGGAAACGGGAATGTGCCTTCCGCTGCACGCCCGGCGTCCGCTGGCATCTCTCCCACGTCTCGGGATCGGTCAGCGCCGTGTGCGCCTCGGTGTTGACGAGGTCGCCGTAGCGGACCTCACCGAGGTAGACACGGTTCGACAGCCAGCGACGGATCTCCGAGGGCTGCCAGAGCGCACCGCCCGTCCGTGGTGCCCGCGACGTCATCCAGCGGGCCAGCGCAGAGTCTCCCTCAATCTTGTCGGCCGCGCGCTTGAAGAGATCCCTGATCGCAGGCGCGTAGGTCGGATGGGGCACGAGCTTGCCCGAACCCTCCTGGCCCTTGTCGATCCGCTCATATCCGATCGGCGTCGGGCCGATGTGGGCTCCCCTGGCGATGGCCCTGGCCTTCGACGTGTGCCACTTCGTCTTGGCCTGGTTCAGGAACAGCTCAGCGTTGTTGAGGAACGTGTTCAGCATGTACTTGCCCTCGTCGGTACGAGGGTCGATCCGCTCCTGGCAGGAGGCGAACACCTGGCCGCGGTCGACGATCTCGCGCACGATCGCCGCACCATCGGCAACGGAGCGAGCGAATCGGTCGATCGCCATCACCACGATCCCGTCCGACTCACCGGCCCGCAGGCGCTCGAGCACATGCTGGAACGCCGGCCGCTCCAACGTCCCGCCGCTTTGGTCCTGGTCGTCGTGCCAGGCGACGATCTTCCCGTCGAGTTCGGCCGCGTAGGACTCGATAGCCTCGCGCTGCACGGCGGGGGATATGTAGCCTTCACCTTCACGCCCGCCGACGCGGGACACCCTCACATAGCCATCGAGTCTCAAGCTCATGGCTCCAGTATATGTCTATTTCAACGAATCAGTTCAAGAACGGAACCCATATCGAGGTGGACGGGACGATCTACCGGATCATGGAATTCCAGCACGTCAAGCCCGGGAAGGGTGGGGCCTTCGTCCGGACGAAGCTGCGCAAGCTGGACGACGGCAGCGTCATCGACAAGACCTTCAGGGCGGGGGAGAAGTTCCGGCCCGTGCGGACCGAGACGCGACGCATGCAGTACCTGTACGACTCCGGCGAGATGGCCGTGTTCATGGACAACTCCGACTACTCGCAGCTCGAAGTCGGACGTGACACGACCGGCGAGTCGATGCAGTGGGTCGTGCCGAACTCGGAGGTCGAGGTGCTGTTCGTCGACGAGCGGCCCGCCGGCGTGCAGGTGCCGAGCGCGGTCGAGATGTCGGTCACCGAGACGTCCCCGGGGCTCAAGGGAGACACCGCGTCGGGCGGCGGCACCAAGCCGGCGACGCTGGAGTCGGGCGTGCGGGTTGAGGTGCCGCTGTTCGTCAACGAAGGCGATCGCGTGCGCGTGGACACCCGCTCCGGCGAATACGTCTCGCGAGCCTGAGGCCGGCCGGCCGCCATGCGTCGCTCCGACCAGCGCCGCGCCGCAGTCTTCGCGCTCTACCAGGAGGAAGTGACGGGTCGATCCACTGACGAGGCCCTCGACGATGCCGCGCCGTTCAGCCGCGAGCTCACAGACGGCGTCGAATCCCATCGCGAGGAGCTCGACGCCGAGATCGCAGCCCTCGCTCGCGGCTGGGACCTCAACCGCATCGCCGCCCTGGAGAAGAGCATCTTGCGCGTGGCCCTGTTCGAGCTGCGCCACCGCGATGACATCCCCGACGAGGTGGCGATCGACGAGGCCGTCTCGCTCGCGAAGCGTTACTGCGGAGCGGACGCTCCGGGGTTCGTGAACGGCATCCTCGGCACCGCTGCGCGCGCGAAGACCGGGTGAGCCGGCTCGCGATCGGTACCGTTTTCGCGGGATGAGTTCAACAGACCAGCTCGCCGAGCGGCTCCGTGAGATCGCCGACCGCCTGCGCTCCCCTGAGGTGGGGGAGGAGGAGGCCGAGGCGCTCGCTCGCGAGGCGGCCGACCTGGTGGGCAAGGCAAGCTCGGAGATAGAGGCGGATCTGCGCGCCGCCCGCGCGGAAGACGCCTCGTGACGACCGAGCCCCAGGCGCCGGCGGCGAGCACGTATCCCGACGACCTTCGCGACCTCGTCGAGGCCTACCTCGACACGCTGCGCTTCTCGGCCATCCCCGACACCGCCGGAATCGAGGAGGCGATGCGCTACTCGCTGCTGGCCGGCGGCAAGCGGATCAGGCCGGTGCTCGTCCTGGCGACGGCGCGCTCCCTCGGCCGCGGCCCCGAGTCCGTGCTGCCGGCGGCCGGCGCGCTGGAGCTCATCCACACGTACTCCCTGATCCACGACGACCTCCCCGCTATGGACGACGACGCGCTGCGCCGGGGGCGGCCGACGTCGCACGTCGTCTACGGCGAGAACGTGGCCATCCTGGCGGGCGACGGCCTTTTCGCCGAGGCGGTCCGCCTGTTCTGCGAGCACCAGGAGGGCGAGCCCGGAGCGGTGCTCGCCGCGCTCGCCGAGCTGCTCGCCGCGATCGGCGTCGACGGCATGGTGGGCGGCCAGTACATCGACGTCGTCGCGAGGGATCTCGACGCGGACGGGTTGCGCCGCCTTCACTCGCTGAAAACCGGCCGCCTGATCGCGGCGAGCGTCCGCGTGGTGCTGGCCCTCGACAGCCTGGGCGAACCTGAGACAATCCCGTACCGCCGTTTCGCGGAGGAGCTGGGTGTTCTGTTCCAGATCGTCGACGACATCCTCGATGTCACGGGCAGCGACGAAGAGCTCGGAAAGCCGCACGGCAGCGACGAGCGGCACGGCAAGGTGACCTATGTCAGCCTGTTCGGGCTCGATGATGCTCGTACCCTTGCCGCGGAGTCACACCGCAAGGCCCACGAGGCCCTCGAGGCGGTGAAGGGCGACCCGCGCGATCTGAGCCAGATCACGGACTTCATCTACACGAGGCAATCATGAGCGAGACCAACAGCGACGGAAACCAGCCAGCGTCCGAGAAGCTCGAGCGGCTCCTGGACGCCGTCGACGAGCCCGGGGACCTCAAGGGGCTCGACGATGCCCAGCTCCAGCAGCTCGCCCAGGAGATCCGCGAGCTGGTCATCGACACGATCGGCGAGATCGGCGGTCACTTCGGCGCCAATCTCGGGACCTGCGAGCTCGCCGTCGCCCTTCACAGCCTGCTCGATTCCCCGCGCGACAAGATCCTCTGGGACGTCGGCCACCAGGCGTACCCCCACAAGGTCCTGACCGGCCGCCGCGATCGCCTGGACACCATTCGCCAGTACGGCGGCCTCGCCCCGTTCTGTTCGATCTTCGAATCCGAGCACGACATCATGGGCGCTGGCCACGCGTCCACATCGATCGGCTACGCCGTCGGCCTCAAGGAGGCGATGCGCAAGGGCATCGGCGAGGACGGTCGCGTCGTCGCGGTGATTGGCGACGGCGCCCTCACGGGCGGAGTCGCCTACGAGGCCCTGCACAACGCCGGCGGCCTCCAGACGCCGATCGTGATCATCCTGAACGACAACGGGATGTCGATCTCACCCAACGTCGGCGCCCTCGCTCGCTACTTCCAGCGCGTCCGACTGAACCCGAGGCTTTTCCACGCCCGCGAGGACGTGGAGGAGGCCCTCACCAAGCTCCCGCTCGGCCTCGGCTCGCGCCTCGAGCGCGTGGGGCCCGAGCTCAAGTCGGCGATCAAGGCGTACGCGGCGCCCGGCCTCATGTTCGAGGAGCTCGACCTCGCCTACATGGGCGTGATCGACGGCCACGACGTCGGTGCGCTCCGCCGCGCGCTCCGCAATGCGCTCAAGGCGCAGCGTCCGGTGGTCGTCCACATCCACACCGTCAAGGGCAAGGGCTTCGCCCCGGCCGAGGAGGGCGGCCTCGAGGGCATGGAGAAGTGGCACGCGGCGAAGCCGAAGTCGATCGTCAACCGCCAGCCGGCGGACTCGAAGACGGTGCCGGTCAAGGAGTCCGACTCGCCGGAGGGGATCGAGAAGCTCGAGAAGCCGCCGCCGCCCTCGCCGCCGCAGTACACGGCCGTGTTCGCGGACGCGATGGTGACCGAGGCCAAGCGCGACCGCCGGGTCATCGGCATCACCGCGGCGATGGCGGGAGGGACCGGGCTCAACAAGCTCGGCAAGGAGGTCCCGGAGCAGTACTACGACGTCGGGATCGCCGAGCAGGACGCGGTGCTGTTCGCATCCGGCCTCGCACTCCAGGGCGCGAAGCCGGTGTGCGCGATCTACTCGACCTTCCTCCAGCGAGGCTTCGACCAGATCGTCCACGACGTCTGCCTCCAGAGCCTGAACGTGGTCTTCGCGATGGACCGCGCAGGCCTCGTCGGCGACGACGGCCCCACTCATCACGGCGCTTTCGACATCTCCTACTTCCGGCCACTGCCGAACGTGGTGCTCATGGCCCCGCGCGACGAGGCGATGCTCGTCCACATGCTCCGGACGGCCCTGACCCACGACGACGGCCCGATCGCGTTTCGCTACCCGCGCGGCGCCGCGGAGGGCGCTCCGATTCCCGACAAACCGCGGGAGATCCCGATCGGCAAGGGAGAGCTCCTGACCGAGGGCGAGCGCGTGGCGCTCCTGGGCTACGGCTACGGCGTACAGGTCGCGCTGCGAGCCGCCGGCATCCTCGGCGAGCACGGGCTCCAGGTGACGGTCGCCGACGCGCGCTTCGCCAAGCCGCTCGACGAGGAGCTGGTGAACCGGCTCGGCCGGGAGCACGAGCTGCTGGTGACGATCGAAGAGAACGTTCTGCCGGGCGGGTTCGGATCGGCGGTGCTCGAGCAGCTGGAGGACTCGTTCACGAACCCGCAGGCTCGGGCACACGTCATGCGCGTCGGCCTCCCGGACCGCTACGTCACTCACGGCAAGCCGGCACTCCTGCGCGAGGAGGTCGGCTTCACCGGCGAGGCCGTGGCGGACCGAGTGCTGAACGCGCTGCGAGAGTCGGCGCCGGTCGCGGGAAGCTAGTCGCCGCGGCGGTTCGCGGCAGCGCGGGCGAGCGCCAGCCCGGACCAGCGCGATTGTCGGATTTGTGGGCTATATCGCGATGAATCCGACAATCGTGGGTGGTGTGGGGGTCAGTCGCCGAGGTGCTCCTTGAGCCAGAGCGCGTTCTTCGGCGCGAACGCCTCCCAGTCGTTGTTGAAGTACGCGTACACCTCGACGTCCGAGCTCCAGGCGGCGATCCGGTTCCGCCACTCCTCGAGCTCACGTCGCGAGTAATTCCCCCGGCGGCCGCGGTTGCCCCTGTGGAAGCGGATATAGGTCCAGCTCGCGGTCAGCTCGTGCGCCTGGAATGGCCGCTCGGGATCGTCGCCGATCACCAGTGCCGCCCGATGCCGGCGAAGCAGCCTGTACACGTCGGGTACGAACCAGCTCTCGTGGCGGAACTCGAAGGCGTGGCGGGCCCTCGGCAGCTCCTCGAGGGCCCTCGCCAGTCGCTCGTCGTCACGCTGGAAGTGGGCGGGCAACTGCCACAGGACCGGACCCATCTTTGGGGAATCCGCGAGCGGATTGATTGCGCTGAAATAGCGCGTCGAGTACGTGCGCATCTCGCGCAGGCGCTTGATGTGGGTCATGTAGCGACTCGCCTTGACTGCGAACCGGAAGCCGCGCGGCGCCCGTTCCACCCATCCCTTGACCGCCGACTCGGATGGAAGGCGGTAGAAGGTGTTGTTGATCTCGACCGTAGAGAAGACCGTCGAGTAGTGATCGAGCCAGAGTCGCGCCGGGAGCTTCTCGGGGTAGAAGGTGCCGCGCCAGTCGCGGTAGTTCCAACCAGAGCAGCCGATGTGGACAGGCTTGGCCATTGGTGAGAAACTACCCATGCAATGCGAGTTGTTGAGGGGCGACTTCTCGGGGTTGGAGTGTCGATGACGGTTCTTCTCGTCGGCATCGCTGTCTGCGGGCCCGCGTCAGTTGGGGCGCACCGCGGTGATCGCGCGCCGAACGTGATCCAGCTCAGCTATTCGGAGTCATCGGGGGACGTAGGCGCGAATCGAAGGCTCGAGGCATTCGCCCGCCACACCCACGGGATGCACTTCGCGACGACCTACAGGGGGCAGAAGGCCAGCGCGCCGGGCAAGTACGACTCGAGCGTCACGGACACCGACATCCACGGCCGCAAGGCGCGACACCCATGGGAGCCGGACCGCAAGAAGGGTGGAGGAGACGTCGTCCGCCTGGTCCACGAGGCACTGCACCAGCGGGGAGTCGCCCAGGTGCGGCTGCGCGCCAGGAAGAGCGGCGAGGTCGACAAGGTGCGGGTGCGAATCGATCGGGACAAGTGCGCGTCCGATCCGCCGCTCTATCCGCTCGACTGCGAGGTGAAGGTCGACTAGGCCGGGACGCGCACCGGCGGCACCCGCCGGCGCGCGGCCTCGTGACGCTCGCCGGTCGGCGTGGCGGCGGAACCCTCGGTGAGGGGGGCGCTGCACAACAGTTGGACGACGGCGTTCTGGGCGGTCTCGAAGGCGTTACGGGCTGCGCGGAGATAGAGCCGCCACACCCGAACCCGTTCGGTGCCGGCGATCTCCTCGGCCTCGGCGATGTGCTCGTCGAAGCGCACCGTCCAGTGACGCAGGGTCTCGGCGTAGTCGGTGTGCAGGTTCTCGACGTTCAGCGGCTCGAAGCCCGCGTGCTCGAACGCCTGGACCATGCGCCAGACGTTCAGCAGCTCCCCGTCGGGGAAGACGTAGCGATTCGAGAAGGAGCCGCCGATGTGCGCGCCGTCGCGCTCGAACGGAACCCGGGTGATGCCGTGGTTCAGGACCCGGCCGCCGGGCTCGAGCACCTGGGCGATCCGCTGGGCGTACTCGTCGATCTGCGCCAGGCCCACGTGCTCGACCATGCCGATGCTCGCGACGGCGTCGAAGCGCTCCTCGCGGAGGTCGCGGTAGTCCATCACCCGGATCTCGACGCGATCGCCGACGCCGGCCTCCTGGGCCCGCGCCCTGGCCAGCTCCGCCTGCGGTTCGGAGAGGGTGATGCCCCACACCGACGCGCCGTGCTCGCGCGCGGCGTGGATGGCGAGGCTGCCCCATCCGCACCCGATGTCGAGGAGGCGCATCCCGGGCGCCAGCCCGAGCTTGCGGCAGATGAGCTCCAGCTTGGCGCGCTGGGCGTCCTCCAGGGTGTCGGTGCCCTCCTCGAACAGCGCGCAGCTGTAGGTCATCGTCTCGTCGAGAAACAGGGCGAAGAAGTCGTTCGCGACGTCGTAGTGGTGGCGAACCGCCGTGGCGTCGCGGCGCTTGGTGTGGCGGCGCCGAGACGGTTTCAGCTCAGCGGCCGGAGGAGGGGGGAGGCGGTGCAGCCCGGCGGCCCGCAGCGCCGATGCGACCATTCGTAGGCGCCGCCCCAGACTGACGCTCGGCGGCTGCCAGCGACCGAGCAGTGCGACGATTCCGTCGAGGTCGTCGGTAGACAGGTCGCCGCACACATAGGCGCGGCCGAGCCCGAGCTCGCCCGGCGCGCGGATGAGGTGGCCGATCGCTCGCGGCGAGTGAATCAGAAGCGTCGGCCCGTGACGGGTCGACGGTACGCGCGAGCCATCCCAGAGCTCGATGGTGAAGGGGCGATCCGGCAGGGCCCGCTCGATGCCGCGCCGCAGCCCGTCGGTGCGTGATCCCGGCACGCTGCCGAGACTAACGGGAACCGGCGGGAGACGACGCGCTGAAGACGCTCGAGAGGTCGTTGGCGTCGGCGTCGCGACTGCTGAGAGGCTGAAGGCCGAAGCGGTGCTCGATCGTCGCCGCGATCGACGTCGTGTCGTGCTCGGTGTGGTCGACCACGAACGGGCGGTCGATGAGCGGGGAGATAATGATCGCCGGTATGCGCGGGCCAGGGCCCCACTGATCATGCGGCGCCACGTCGCCCTGATCGGGCGGCGGTACATGGTCCCAGTGACCGCCGTACTCGTCGTAGGTGAGGATGACCATCGTGTCGGGGCCGCAGGCGCTGTCCTCGATGCTCTGGATCAGGTTTGTCGCGGCCGCGTCGCCCGCGTAAGGGCGGGTCCCTGGATGCTCGGTCTTGTTACGCATGAACTTCGTGAAGCTCACCTTTCGGAGCCGGCATGTCTTGCCCGACTTGTCCACAAGCTCGTTGAACCGCGCGAGATCCTTGAGGAAGGTGTCACGCGACCTCTGCCCGGCGTCTGTGTCGCGCGAGAAGGCTTCGTAGTAATTGAACGGCTGATGGTGATAGGTGAAGGCGACGTTCGGGCAGAAGGGCCAATGGGTGTCGCTGGCCGTGTTCTCGTCGGGGCAATCGGTTCCTTGCCGGCCCGACACGGGCCCGTCGCCGTTGGTCCAGCCGGGCTTCCCGACGTCGCCGTCGGCGTTCGACCAGCCCTCCGAATACCAGGCCCAGCCGATCCTCTTGCCAGAGAGGCGGCTGCCGATGGTGGGGGTGCTGCGCGGGATGAGCGGCAGCTCCGCGCGCTTCTTCCCGTGGGTGGGTTGCTGCGGCGGGTTGATCGTGTTCACCGCGAAGTCACCGCACGGGGTACCGGGGGGCGGCGTCGGGCGGGTGTCCGCACCGGCCTGCTTGGGATCGCATGACGCGGTGAGGGGCCCGTTGAAGAGGATCGTACTCGCGTTGGCAAGCGGCGAGTTGTAGAGGAGCGACGGATGTGATTTGTCGCCCGGTGCGTAAGTGGTAGGCATCGCGTTCGAGTCTACGACCGAGTGCAGGTCGTCCCCGGGGTTGCTGATCGTGCCGCTGTTGTCCGCGTTCGGCCACTGCGGCGTGCGGGCCGCGATCAGCCACTGGTGGTTGAGGAACGAGCCTCCGAACGCGGCCTGGAAGAAGCGATCCGCGATTGCGTAGTGAGGATGCCCCTGCTCGTGCAGGTACTGGTAGATCGGCAGGCCGTCGGTCCCCCAGTGGCCCATCGCCAGACCGGCGCTGACGTCGTTGCCGGCCGCGAACCGGTTCATCTGCCCGTCGTCGATCTGGTAGCGCGACTGGTAGAAGTCGTGACTCAGGTCGAGCGTGCAGCCGAAGAGCTTGGGCCTGTACTTGTCGGGGCACGTGTCGGCGTTCTCGTCGACGTAGTCCCCGATCGAGAACGGTTCGTTCTCGAAATGGCTCTGGAACGGATTGCCGCCCGCGTCGACGCCGCTGCACACGTTCGGCTCCACTGCCTGCAAGCTTGGATCGTTCTGAAGCAGGCAGGCGTACGGGGTGCCGTTCTGGTCGACCTGGACAGTCCGCTCCGGCGGAGCGTTATCCAGGCCGTCGACCCCCTCCCAGTTGCCCAGCAGGGCGTCGAAGCTGTGATTCTCCTGGTAGATCACCACGATCCGCTTCACCCCGCCGAGCCCGCTGCCCAGCCCGCGCTTCGAGTTGTCGGCCAGCGAGGAGCTCGGCCAGACCAGTCCTATCAGTGTCAGCACGACGAGCTGGAGAGCGATGGGCTTCCAGACCGTGGGCCCTTTGCGGGCGGTCCTCTCCTTGGACGAGATCCGAGCGCTGATCTGCCAAACGTACCGCACCGACCCCCCCGATCGGGGGGTCAGCCGGGTAACTGCCCGTCCCGCGGTGGTTACATCAAGGCATCGCGACTCTCTCCAGACCGCCCAGCGCAGAGACCATCGACGTCCTCGTCGAGCTCCTCGCCGAGATCGACGCCGCACGGGAGGGGGATGACTTCTACGACCGTGTCTGCGCAGGCCTGTGCCGCTTGACCACGATGGAGCGGGCGGGGCTCTTCTTGTATGACCCGACGCTTCGCATCGTGCGCGCCGTGGGATCGGCGGGCGTTGACCCCGACCTGCTCGACGGTGTCGAGGGCACGCTGGAGGAGACGCCGGTCGCCCAGCGGGCACTGGCCGAGGACAGCGTCGTCGAGATCTCCGAGGGGCTCGAGCGCCAGGTCCCGCCGCGCTACGCGCGGTTCGCGGGGATCACGACGCTGACCTGCACCCCGGTCTCCGCGAGCGGGCGGTGGCTCGGCGTGATCTTCGCCGACCGGGGAGGAGGGCGCTTCACCCTCACAGAGCAGGAGCGCCAGTCGATGTGGACGCTCGGCAAGCTCGCCGCGCTCGCCGCCAGCGTCGAGCGGGCGACCAACCAGCGCGAGGCCGCCCGGCGCCTGTCCGAGCGGATTTCCCTTATCCAGCAGATCCACGAGCGCGTGATCCAGCGGCTCTTCGGATTGCTCCTCGCCCTGGGGTCCGAGGAGGAGCTCACCGCCGAGCAGCGCGCGATGTGCCACGACGAGGTCCGGGAGGTCCTGCACGAGCTGCGCATGGCGCTCGGTGGCTCGCTCGAGCCGCCCACCAAGCACGGGACGTCCAGCGTGCGCCGGATCACCGAGCGCGTGTCCACCCACCAGGAGGGGCTCACCGTCGACTGGGCTGAGGGGACCGAGGTGCCTGCGGGCATCGAGCCGCTGGCGCAGTCCGTGCTCCTCGAGGCGCTGCGCAATGCGAAGAAGCACGCCCCCGACGGCAATGTCGCGATCACGATCGACTCCGGCAATGAGGCGTTCGTGCTCGAGGTCGTGAACGACGGAGTCGGCGCCTCCGGGATGGGGGCAGGACTCGGCCTGCGGATGGCGTCGCTCGAGGCGCTCCAGCACGACGGCATCGTCGAGTTCGGGCCGATGCCACCCGACAGCTGGCACGTACGACTGCTGGTCCCGACCGAACATGAATGAGGACACGCGCCGTATCCGGGTCCTGGTCGTCGACGACCACGACGTCGTGCAGTGGGGATTCCGGCTGCTGCTCGAACGTCAGCCCTGGGTGGAGCGCTGCCTCGCGGCGCGGGACGGGGACGAGGCGCTCAAGCTGATCCAGGAGGCCAAGCCCCACGTCGCACTGGTCGACCTCTTCCTCGGGAGGCAGTCCGGAGCGGAGATCTGCAGCGAGCTGCGGGCCGCCTCGCCCGGGACGAAGATCCTGTTGATCTCGGGCGCCGGGAGGATCTCGCCGGCGGCCGCCCGCGCCGCCGGAGCGTCCGGCTTCGTCTCCAAGGACTGGGGCGCGCCGGACGTCCTGAAGGCGATCCGGATGGTGGGGCTGGGGATGGACGTGTTCGAGCCGGCGCCCCCGGCGCCGGATTCGACGCTGTCCGACCGCGAGCGCGAGGTCGTCAGCCTGATCGCATCGGGCTCCACCAACCGGGAAATCGCCGAGGAGCTCTTCCTCTCCCCGCACACCGTCAAGGAGTACACGAGTGGCGTCTACCGCAAGCTGGGCGTGCGCAACCGCGCCGAGGCGGTCAAGCGAGCGCAGAGCCTTGGCCTGATCGCGTAAGAATGGAGGAAGCTTGGCTGAACGATTTGAGGGAACGGCGCACATCGATCGCCCGATCGAGGAGGTCTTCGCGTTCCTCGCTGACGGCGAGAACGACCCCAAGTTCAGCCCCAGGGTGCTCGAGATCGCAAAGACCACTGACGGCCCGCCGGGGGTGGGGACGGTCTATGCGAGCACGGTGAAGGACGCGGGCATGAAGACCAAGCGCGAGTTCAAGCTCACGGAGTTCGAGTCGCCTACCCGCATTCGCTGGGCCGAGACGTCCAAGAATCTCGTGACGGCAACCGAGGGGGGCTACGACCTTGCCCCCGACGGTGACGGCACGCGCCTGACCATCCACAACGAGCTCGAGGGGCACGGCCTCGGGAAGCTCCTGGTGGGGTTCGCCGTACGCGCTGCCCAGAAGGACGCGGACGCGTTCGCCGAGCGCATCAAGCAGGCCGTCGATCGTCCTGACGCCGCTCCTCTCCTGATCCCCCCGACCCGCGGTCCCGCCCCCCCGGTCCGGGGGGTCAGCACGCGAATGCCCTTCACTTCGGTGCCGGCGGCGGGTACTGATGCGCGATATGCCGACCGCGCTCCTGTTCCCGGGCCAGGGCAGCCAGACACGAGACATGCGCGACGTCGTGCTCGAGGTGTCTCCCGAGCTCCTCGAGCGCGCCGTCGAGGCCGTCGGCGAGGACCCATTCGAGCGTGTCGCAGACGGGACCCGATTCGCCCAGCCGGCTCTCTACTGCGCGAGCATGGCCCTGTGGATGCGGGCCGGCTCGCCGGAGCCGCAGGTCGTCGCCGGCCACTCCCTGGGGGAAGTGGGTGCCCTTGTCGCCGGGGGCGGAATCTCGATCGAGGATGGGCTTTGGCTGGCGGCTCGCCGGGGCCGCGTCATGGAGGACGTGGCCGCGAGCCAGCCGTCCGGAGGGATGCTCGCACTGCTCGGCGACGAGGACGCCACGCGCCGGATCGCGGCTGCGCATGACCTGACGGTCGCCAACGACAACGCCCCCGGCCAGCTCGTCGTCTCCGGTCGTGCTGATGAGCTCGACCGGGCCGTCGAGGACGCGAAGGGCGAGCGCCTCAAGGCGATGCCCCTGGCGGTCAGGGGCGCTTTTCACACCGAGGCCATGGCCCCCGCGCTCCCCGAGTTCCGCGAGGCGCTCGAAGCGATAGCCGTGAGGCAACCCAAGGTCCCGGTCTACTCGAGCGTGACGGCGCGGCCGTTCGAGGACGTCAGAGGTGAGCTCGCCGCGGCGCTCGTGCGGCCCGTGCGGTGGCGCGAGACGCTTCACACGCTGCGCGACCGCGGGGTGGAGCGGTTCGTGGAGGTGGGGCCGGGGAAGGTCCTCAAGGGCCTCGTCCGTCGCACGCTGCCGGACGCCGAAGCGAGCATCCTCTCCAAGCCGGAGCTGGCTCATGCCTGAGCTTGCGAACCGGCCGATCCCGGCACCCGCCGCCGAGCGGGACGGCGCTCTCCTAGGGGCCGGGATCGCGTCGGTCGCTATGTGCGTTCCCGATCGAGCGGTTGCGAACGCCGAGATCGCCGAGCGCATCGGCGTCGACGGGAACTGGATCGCGAAGCGGACCGGCATCCGGGAGCGGCGCATCGCGTGGCCTGAGGAGCGCCTGAGCGCCTTCGCCGCCGAGGCGGGCGGGATGGCGCTCGAGCGCGCGGGACTCACCGCGGGCGAGCTCGACCTGGTCCTCGTGGCGACGATGTCGCCCGACGACCTCGCGCCGAACGCGGCGCCGCTCGTCGCCACGGAGCTCGGCGCCACCCGGGCGGGCGCGATCGACGTGGGAGCCGCGTGCACGGGCTTTCTCTCGGCCCTCAGCCTGGCGACCGCCCAGATCGAGTCCCGGCGGGCCGAGAACGTGCTGGTGGTGGGCGCCGACCTCCTCAGCCGGATCACCGACCCGTCGGACCGCTCGACCGCGGGCCTGCTCGCCGACGGCGCAGGGGCGGCGGTGATCCAGGCCGTGGACGCGCCGGGTCGTATCGGGCCCGTCGTCCTGGGATCGGACGGCTCGCACTCGGCGCTGATCACCGCAAACCACTCCGAGCGGGTGCTCCGGATGAACGGCCACGACACGTTCAAGCACGCGGTCGCCCGCATGTCGCGCGCGACGCTCGATGCCCTGGCGCTCGCCGGTCGCACCATCGACGAGATCGATCTCTTCGTCTACCACCAGGCGAATAGCCGCATCATCCGCGCCGTGGGCCTGGAGCTCGGGCTGCCGCCCGAGCGAACCGCCGACTATCTGGCGGCCTACGGGAACACGTCGGCGGCGACGCTGCCGATCGCCCTGACGCTCGCCGAGGAGGAGGGCCGCCTGGCTGATGGCGCGACCGTTCTCCTGGCCGCCTTTGGAGCCGGCCTCGCCTGGGGAGCCACCGTGGTCGAGTGGGGAGGCGCGAGTGGCTGAGGGTTGCGCACTGGTGACCGGGAGCGCCCGCGGGATCGGTGCCGCCAGCGCGATGGCGCTCGCCGACGCGGGCTGGCCTGTCGCGATCAACTACCGGAGCGACGCAGCTGGCGCCGAGGGCGTAGCCGGGGCGATCGGCGACGCCGGTGGCCAGGCGGCCGCCGTCCAGGCGGACGTATGCGACCGGGACGCCGTCGGCGAGCTCTTCAGGTCGGTCGAGGAGCGCTTCGGGCCCGTGCTCGTCCTGGTCAACAACGCGGGAATGCGGGCCGACGGCCTGGCTCCACAGCTCGGCGACGACGAGTGGGAGCGCGTGCTGGACACGAACCTCTCAGCGGCGTTCAGGGTGACGCGGCGGGCGCTCAAGCCCATGATCAGGGCCCGCTTCGGCCGCGTGATCAACATCGCGTCCATCGTTGGGCCTCGCGCGAACGCCGGTCAGGCCAACTACGCCGCCTCCAAGGCCGGCCTGATCGGCTTCACCAAGACGGTCGCCGTCGAGGTGGCCCGGCGCGGCGTCACCGTGAACGCCGTCGCTCCCGGACTGGTCGAGACCCAGCTCACCGACGGCGTCGGCAACGGCTTCCTCGAGGCCATTCCCGCGCGGCGGCCGGGGACGCCGGAGGAGATCGCCTCGTGCGTCCGCTTCCTGGCCTCCCAGGAGGCCTCATACGTGACCGGGACGACGTTGACCGTCGACGGCGGCCTGAGTGCCTGAACACCAACGAAAGGAGACAACGAAATGCCAGCCCAAGCAACCATCGAGAGCGTCGAGCAGGTCATCCTCGACGGCCTGACCGAGCTCGGCGCCGAGGGTGAGGTCGCGCGCGAGTCGACATTCGAGGCGCTCGACGTCGATTCGCTCGACCTCGTTGAGCTCGCGCAGATCATCGAGGACGAGTTCGGCGTCGAGCTCCAGGGCGAGGACGTCAAGGACCTGACCAGCGTCGGCCAGGTGATCGATCTGGTGGTGGCCCGCTCGCAATGACCCCGGGCGTCGTCATAACCGGGATGGGCGCGGTCACGCCGCTTGGAGTCGGCGTGGACGCGCTCTATGAGCGCTGGAGCGCGGGCGAGTGCGCGATCACCGACGGCCTCGCGCGCTGCAGCGATTTCGACCCGACCGAGCACATGAGCCGCAAGGACGCCAGGCGCACCGACCGGTTCACCCACTTCGCGCTCGTCGCCGCGGCGGAGGCGCTGGCCGGGGCATGGCCGGACGATCCGCCGTACGAGCCCGAGCGGATCGGCTGCGTGATCGGGACCGGCATCGGGGGGCTCGGCTCGCTCGAGCACCAGCAGGACGTGCTGCGCGAGAAGGGGCCGAGGGCGGTGTCGCCGCTCGCGGTCCCGCTCCTGATGGGCAACGCGGCCGCCGCCGCCGTGGCGATGCGGAACGGGCTCCACGGCTCCTCGTTCGGGGTGATGTCGGCCTGCGCGGCCGGGGCGCACGCGATCGGTGCGGCGCTGCGGATGATCGAGGCCGGTGAGGCCGACGCCGTCGTGGCCGGCGGGGCCGAGTCCGCAATCGCCGGGGTGGCGGTGGCCGCGTTCGCGGCGATGGGGGCCACATCGCCGACGGGCATCTCGCGCCCGTTCGACGCGCGACGAGACGGCTTCGTGATGGGGGAGGGCGCCGGCGTGCTCGTGCTCGAGGACGCCGAGCGGGCCGCCGCCCGGGGAGCCGAGCCACTGGGCGAGATCCTCGGGTACGCCGCGAGCTCCGACGCCCATCATCTGACCGCCCCGGAGCCCTCCGGGCGCGACGCGGCGCGGGCGATCGGGCTGGCGCTGAGCGACGCCGGGCTCGAGCCGGAGGACCTGGACTACGTGAACGCGCACGGGACCTCCACCCCGCTCAACGACCGGAGCGAGACCGAGGCGCTCAAGACCGCGCTCGGCTCCGACGCGCACCGGATCCCGATCTCGTCCACCAAGTCCGCGATCGGCCACCTGCTCGGGGCCGCCGGCGCCGTCGAGGCGGTCGCGACGATCGAGAGCCTGCGGCGCGGCCTCGCGCCGCCCACCGTGGGCTGGGAGGAGCGCGACCCCGGGCTCGATCTGGACTACGTGCCCGGCGAGGCGCGGCGGCTCGAGCACCGGGGCAACGGGAACGGGAACGGGCGCCTGACCGGGATCTCGAACTCGTTCGGGTTCGGCGGCCACAACGCGGTCCTCTGCCTGGCCGCATGACCGGCCTGGCGCTCAGGCAGGAGAGGGCGCTCGAGCCGGGTCCCGAGCCGCGCGAGCGCCTGGAGGAGCTCTGCGACCCGGGGTCGTTCGCGCCGCTTCGCACCGAGGCGCGCTCGCCGCACCTGGGGCCGCGGGCGAACGCGGGCGACGGGGTCACGGCGGGGGCCGGCCGGGTCGCCGGACGGCCCGTCTTCTGTTACGCGCAGGACCCGGCCTTCATGGGTGGCTCGCTGGGAGTCGCCCACGCGGATTCGATCGTCCGCGTGCTTCAGCTCGCCGCGCGCGCCGGCGCTCCCGTCGTGGGCCTGATCGAGTCGGGCGGCGCGCGGCTGCAGGAGGGGCACGGCGCCCTCGCCGGGTACGGCCGCATCTTTCGAGCCAGCGTCGAGCTCTCGGCGCGCGCCCCCCAGATCTCGATCGTCACCGGCGTCTCCGCCGGCGGCGGGGCCTACTCGCCGGCGCTCACCGACTTCGTGGTCATGACCGCCGGCGCGCGGATGTTCCTGACCGGGCCTCAGATCGTCCACGAGGCGCTCGGCGAGCAGGTGTCGATGGAGGACCTGGGCGGGCCTCGGGTCCACTCGCGAAACGGCGTCTGCCATCTGGTCGCCCCGGACCTGCCCGAGGCGATGACGGCGACGCGCGAGCTGCTTGCCCTGCTGCCGCAGCGCTTCGGCGACGGCCCGCCGCTGGCCGCCGCGGCTCCGCCGTCCGGCGCGGCGCCGGACGCGTCGGTGCCCGTCGAGGCGCGCAAGGTCTATGACGTGCGCGACGTGGCGCGCGCGATCGTCGACGGGGATCACCTCTTGGAGCTCTCGGCCGCCTGGGCACCGAACATGGTCACGGGGCTCGCGCGCATCGACGGCAGGCCCGTCGGCATCCTGGCCAACCAGCCGCGGCGACTCGGCGGCGTCATCGACGCGGTGGCCGCCGAGAAGGCGGCCAGGTTCGTTGACTCCTGCGACCGCTATGGCCTGCCCCTGGCGATTCTCGTGGACACGCCCGGGTTCATGCCGGGCACCCGGCAGGAGGCGGGCGGCGTGATCCGCCACGGGGCCTCGCTGCTGCGGGCGTTCGCAGCCGCGCGCGTGCCCAAGGTCACGGTGATCCTCCGCAAGGCATACGGGGGCGCCGTGATCACGATGAACTCCCGCGACCTCGGGGCGGACCTCGTGTTCGCGTGGCCGCAGGCCGAGATCGGGATCATGGCCGCGAGGCAGGCGGTCGGCATCGTCCACCGCCGGGAGCTCGCCGCCGCCGATCACCGCGACACGGCGCTCGCGGAGCTCGCGGCCGGATACGCGGACGAGCACCTCACCGCAGACCGGGCGGCGGCCGCCGGGTTCGTCGACGAGGTGATCGATCCGCGGGCGACGCGCGAGCGGATCGCCTGGGCCCTCGCGACGCTGGAGCGGCGATGAGCGAGGACCCGTTTGTGACCATCGCCAGGGCCCTGCGGGAGCACCGGCCGTCCGAGCCCCCGCGCGGAGTGTCGTGCTACGTGGCGCTCGGCGACAGCTTCACCGCGGGCACCGGCTCTCCCGAGGGCCTCGGCTGGTCGCAACGCATCGCCGACGGGTTGCGGCGGAGAAATTCGGCATTCGGCTACCGGAACCTCGCGGAGGACGGAGCGACCAGCGCGGACGTGCTCGACCAGCTCGGCCAGGCGCTCCAGCTGGAGCCCGACCTCGTGACCGTGATCTGCGGAGCCAACGACGTTCTGCGCTCGACGCGGCCGGACCCATCCGTCTACTCCCGCCGCCTGAGCGAGATCTTCGAGCGGCTCCACCAGGCCGGTCCAAGGCTGATCGTCGTCACCGCCACGTCGCCCGCGCGGTGGGACTTCGTCCCGCTCGGGCCGCGAACGCGCGCCCGCGTCGAGGCCGGCATGCGCGGCATCAACGATGTGACCAGGCAGGTCGCGGCCGAGCACTGCGTGCCTTGCCTGGACGTCGCGGACCACCCAGGCCTCCGCGACCGCGACAACTTCGCCACCGACGGCCTGCATCCGTCCATCCGCGGGCATGCGCGGGCGGCACGCGCCTTCGCCTTCCTGCTTCGCGACGGCTACGGGATTCCAATCGCAAACATGGAGGGAGAAGAGCCATGAACACCACTGCGCTCCTCGACGGACAGGTCGGCGAGCTCGAGCAGGGAGCCGAGTTCACGACGCGGGGCCGGACGATCACCGAGGGAGACCTGACCTCGTTCTCCGCGCTTACCGGGGACTGGCACCCGCAGCATTCCGACGCCGAGTGGGCGTCCCACAGCCGTTTCTCCAGCCGGGTCGCACACGGGATGCTGGTGCTCTCCTACGCGATCGGCCTCGTACCGTTCGACCCCGAGCGGGTGGTTGCGCTCCGCGGCCTGGGGTCGGCGACGTTCAAGCGCCCGGTGGCGATCGGCGACACCATCCGCGTCCGGTGCCGCGTCGAGTCAACGCGTCCGCTCGACGACGAGACGGCCCTGGTGACACTGGCCTTCCGGATCCTCAACCAGGACGACAGGACCGTCGCGCTGGCCCGTGTGGAGGCAGTCTGCAGGCAAGCGGCGCCGCCGCAGCCCGACGGGGCCGGATTCTGGTCCGAGGAGTCGCTCGAGATCTACGGCGGGGAGACGTTCCTGTGATCCTCGACGGAAGGCGGATCCTGATCACCGGCATCGTCAACCGCCACTCGATCGCCTACGGCATCGCCGAGCGCTCGCAGCGTCATGGAGCCGACATCGTGCTGACGAGCTTCGGCCGGATGCGCCGGTTGACCGAGCGCGCCGCGGCGCGACTGGACCCCGTTCCGGACGTGCTCGAGCTCGACGTCAACGACGACGACGATCTGGCGGCGCTGGCCGGAGAGGTCCGCGCGCGTTGGGACGGCCTGGACGGCGCCGTCCACGCGATCGCGCACGCCCCTCCCGACGCGCTCGGGGGGAACTTCCTCGGCGCCCCGCGAGACAGCGCGAAGGCGGCCTTCGAGACCAGCGCCTACTCGCTCAAGGCGCTCGCCGAGGCGCTCGCGCCGCTGATGGGCTCGAATCCGTCCGGATCAAACGGAGCGAGGGCCCCCGGGCTGGGCGGGAGCATGGTGGCGCTCGACTTCGACGCCTCCGTCGCCTGGCCGGCGTACGACTGGATGGGCGTCTCCAAGGCCGCCCTCGAATCGGTCGGTCGCTACCTCGCCCGCGACCTGGGCGCGAGCGGCGTGCGGGTCAACCTGATCTCGTCGGGGCCCGTGTCGACACCGGCGGCTTCCGGGGTCCCTGGGTTCGGAGACCTCGCCGGGATGTGGTCCGAGGGGGCGCCGCTCGGCTGGGACAGTCACGACGCGACGGGCGTGGCGGACACGGCCGTCTTTCTGCTGTCGGACATGTCTCGCGCGATCACCGGCGAGATCGTCCACGTCGACGGCGGTTTCCACTGCGTGGGAGGCGCGCTCGCTTCGTCATCTGAGGCGGCGACCTTGTCCGAGGTGGGCCGACCCAAATAGGGTTGGACCCGTGGCCGCGGGTTCCGACTACGTCATCGTTGGCGCCGGATCGGCCGGCTGCGTCCTCGCCAACCGCCTGAGTGAGGATCCCGGGACGAGCGTGACGCTGATCGAGGCGGGACCGCGGGACGGCGCGAAGGAGATCCGCATTCCCGCGGCCTTCTCGAAGCTCTTCAAGTCGAAATACGACTGGGGGTATGAGACCACCCCGCAGGCCGGCCTCGACGGACGGCGCATCTACTTCCCCCGCGGAAAGGTCCTGGGTGGCTCCTCGGCGATGAACGCGATGATGTGGATCCCCGGCGACCGCGCCGACTTCGATGCGTGGCCGGAGGGCTGGCACTGGGAGCAGATGCAGCCCTACCTCCGCCGGGTGGAGGACGAGGCGGGCTCGATCACCCCGCAGGCGGACCCCAATCCCATGTCGCGGGCCTTCCTCGAGTCCGCGTCTGAGACGGGGGTGGCCGGGGCGGGCAACCTGCGCCCGGAGTCTTTGGAGGGCGCGAACCTCGTGCGGGTGACCCAGCGCCGCGGGCTGCGGTTCAGTGCCGCCGACAACTACCTCAAGCCGGTCCGCAGCCGCAAGAACCTCACGGTGCTCACGGACTGCCAGGCGACGGGCATCGCGTTCGAGGGCGGCCGGGCCACCCGGGTGCGCTACCGCGGGGGAGACGGGGAGGGGAGCGTGATGGTGCGCAGGGAGGCGATCCTGAGCGCGGGGGCGATCGGCTCGCCGCAGATCCTGATGGCGTCAGGGATCGGGCCCGCCGAGCATCTGCGGGAGGTCGGCGTCCAAGTGGTCGAGGACCTGCCGGATGTTGGGCAGGGCCTTCAGGACCACTGCATGGCGATCACCCTGTACGACGCGGGGGGCAAGGAGTCGCTCTACGCGGCCGAATCCCCGAAGCAGCTACTGCGGCTCGTGCTTCGCCGGCGCGGCATGCTCACGTCGAACGTGGGGGAGGCTGCCGCGTTCGTGCGCACGAGCGGTGAGCGCGACGCTCCCAACCTCGAGCTGATCTTCGCGCCGGTCCTGTACGTGAAGGAGGGCTTGGAGCCGCCGCCCGCACACGGCTTCGGCATCGCCGCCGTCTGCCTGCAGCCGCGGAGCCGAGGCTCGGTCCGACTTCGCTCAGCCGATCCGGCGGATGCTCCGGAGATCGATCCGGCATTCCTCCAGGACGACGCCGACGTGGACGTCCTCGTCGAGGGCACCAAGATGGCGCGTACGATCGCCGGGGGCAGCTCTCTGGCCCGCTGGTTCGAGGGCGAGCGAGCGCCGGGCACCGACGTCCAAGGCGACGAGGAGATCGCGGCCTGGATCCGTGCCAACGCGCACACCATCTACCACCCGGTCGCCACCTGCGCGATGGGACGGGTGGTCGATACCGAGTTGCGTGTCCGGGGGGTCGACGGTCTACGGGTCGTGGACGCCTCGGTGATGCCGAATCTGGTCCGTGGTCACACACACGCGCCGACCACGATGATCGCCGAGCGCGCGTCGGACCTGATCAGGGGCCGGAGCTGACCGACGATCAGCGTCGCCGCAAAAGCGCGACGACGACGGCAACGGCCACCAGGCCGACCAGGATCCAAACCTGCCACAGCCCCTGAAACGCGGCGATGACCACGCAGGCTAGGAACAGCGCGCCGATGACTTCGAGGATGACGCCCACGGGGCGGGAACCCTAGCGACGGCCGGGGCGGCCCGGCGACTGTGGTCAGTCGTGCAGCGCGGGCGCGAACGAGATCCCGATGATCGAGCCCTCCTCCGATTGAAGCCGAGCCACGGTCTGGCCCCAGGGCTCCTCGCGGGCTTCATGGAGCAGCGTGAAGCCTTGCTGGCGCAGCTCGTCGGCGGCCGACTGAACGGCGTGCGCGTCGCGCACCTCGAACTCCACGCTCGTCTGCGGGATGGTCCGATCCGCCGGCCAGTCCGGCGTCCCGAAGCACGCCTGAGCGGCGTCGGCCAGAGGCCACACTGCGAAGTGCTTGCTGCCCTCGATGCGCTCGCTGTGGAAGTAGTCGCTGCCAGCGGCGGCATCGAGCGGGAGCCCGAGCGCATCGATGAACAGCTCACGGCTGCGCTGCGGATCCTGCGAGATCACCGCGATGCCGGTGATGAATTCAATCTCCATGCCCGAAAGGGTATGAAGCGAGGCGAATCAAGGGCGGTCCGCGCGTTCGCAGCGCGCCGCCCCGGTATCAGGCGGGAGCGTCCCCTGGCGGCGGCTCAGCCGCCTCGAAGGCGGGCTCGTCCGTTTCCGGCCGATCCTCGGCGGCGGCGCGCTTCCTCTCCTGCTTCTTGGCCTGCTTGGCCGCACGCTTCTCGAGGAGCTTGCGCTCGCGATTCAGCTTCGCCATCGTGGTCCGTCTCTTGCTGCCGGCCATACGTATCCAATCGTCGTGGATGGATCTAGGTCACCCGCCCGATGGCGGGTGACCTCGACGGAGACCCGTCACGGGCCTCCGTCGCGGTCGCAGCTCCCCCCTAGAGGGTGGTGACGTTCGTCGCCGCGGGACCCTTGGGCCCCTCCTCGGTGTCGAAACTTACCTTCGCGCCCTCGGCGAGCGACTTGAAGCCGCCGCCCTGGATTGAGCTGTGATGGACGAAAAGATCCTTGCCGGAATCATCGGGCGTGATGAATCCAAAGCCCTTGTCGTCGTTGAACCACTTCACGGTTCCTGTTGCCATTTGTGTTCCCCCTCCGGGGTATGTGCACTGCGCTACGCGGAGGGTGCTCAAAAGCAACAACGGCGGTGACGCGGGGCACTGCTTTCGGCCGAAATGTTGATCGGCCCGTAGCTACAAGGGTACCGATCAGGGGATGCGTCCGAACGCCGCCTGGTCACGCCCTCAGTCGCGAGATACTGCGCAGGCGATGTCCGACCAAGATCAGGAAGTCATCAACCGCCTTCGCGGTGCCTATGAGGCGTTCAATCGCGCCGACTTCGACACCGCGATGGAAGTGGTCCATCCCGAGATCGAATTCATCGGCCCGGGAGGTCAAGCGCCGCGCAGGGGCGCGGACGCGATGCGGGCGTGGATGGAGCCCGACGCCTTCGAGAATCAACAAATCGAGCCAATCGAGATGCGCATGCAGGGCAACAAGGTTCTGGTCTGTGGGCGTACCCGGGCCCGTGGAGCGGTGAGCGGCATCGAGTTGGATCTCGACATATGGGCGGTCTGGACGTTTGACGACCACGGCCTCGCGACGCGGGTGGAGGCGTTCCTCCCCCACCAGGAAACCGAGGCCCTCGAGGCCGCAGGGCTTTCGGAGTAGCCGACGGCGAACAGCGCCCGAAGGCCCTCAGGTCCCGCCGATCTCCGGACCAAGCGTGTATTCAGTTGGACCACCGGGGGTGGTCCGCATGTCGAGGACAGCGAACTTGTGGCGGTTCGCGCAGATCACGACATTTGGTTTCTCGCTCGCTTGTGAGCCGACGCTGGGCGGGCCGATCGTGCCAACCCACGGTGCATCGCAGTCCGGCCTGCCACACGTCGAAGTGAAGCCGGACCCCTCGCTGCCCCCTAGTAGCTCGCCTTGAACGGCAGCCTGGTGGTCCAAACAGGTGTAGCGCCAGCGTTCGCCCATCCAGATGCGCTCGCGAGTCTTGTTCCCGCACCCCGCTGTCTCGCACGTCTCCGTATCGCTGAACCGGACTACGTCCCCGATCCGATGCTGCTGCTGCGCCACGCCCCGACCTTATCTCGACGGGCTTCGCGTCGGGCGATGAGCGAGCGCCCAAGCCCAGCCGCCGACCATATGCTCCGCGGAAATGACGATTCAGCGGATGGACAACGTTCTCGTCGTTGTCGACGACCTCGACGCCGCCAAAGCGTTCTTCGCCGAACTCGGTATGGAGCTGGAAGGCGAGATCACGGTCGAGGGGCCTTGGGTGGACCAGACCGTCGGGCTCAACGGCGTTCGCGCCACGAACGCCATGATGCGCACCCCGGACGGCCAGGGCCGGATCGAGCTGTCGAAGTTCCATACGCCGGCGGCGGTCAGGGCCGAGCCGGCAAACGCACCGGCGAACACGCTGGGCATCGGGCGCATCATGTTCGCTGTCGACGATATCGACGACGTCGTTTCCCGCCTGCGCAGCCACGGTGCCGAACTCGTCGGCGAGATCGCGCAGTACGAGGACATCTACCGGCTCTGCTTCCTGCGTGGCCCTGAGGGCATCATCATCGGACTGGCGGAGCAGCTCAGCTGAAACCTCCATGCCGCTCGGTGGGTGAGAGGGAGCCCGACGTGGCGAAGCCCCTACAAGAGACGACCCGCCGAAGCGGCCGTCTCAGGGGTACAGGGAGGAGAGAACGGGCGCACCCCGCAGCGTCAAGCCGTTCCCCGCTTGAACAAGGCAACTGGCATCCGATTGAGTCCGGTTGACTCCGGTAGTCCTGGGGTGCGACTGGGGAACAACTGGGGAACGGGCGGGTGCCTTCTCGTTCCCGGCTCACCCCTTCGGCCTGAGGCTCACCTAGCTCCAAGGCCCCGCCTCCCGCTCCCTCCGGGCCAAGTTCCCCTCGACTCACCAAGCCCCCCTCCCCGGATCAGCACCCGGACCCTCACACGGCCTCTCAGGAGGCGACCACCGCTGCGGCCTATGTCCAACACAGCCAGCCGCATCGGGAATCGCAGCGCGAACCGAGCTTCAGCGCTGCTTGTGAAGGGCCACCTCGTAGAGCGCCACGTCAGTCCTTCGACCACCCTGGGCGGGCGGCGTCATCTGATTCAGCGCCTCGTTGCCGCGTTGCAGGTCCTCCTCCGTCTCGTACAGCGTGATCCCGAGGCCCCGGCCGTTCTCGCGGTCGATAAGCATGTACAGCTCCTTCGCCGTCTCGAGCCCTTCAGGCGGATTAGCCCAGTTGGATTCAACCTGCTCGCGGGCAGCGGCAATCGCTTCGTCAGCGCGAGCGGGATCAGCCTCGAACGTCGCTATCCGGGCGTGCATGCGTGCTCCTCTCCGTCGGTTGCGCCTCCGCGCTGAGCCTATCGCGGGCCTCCCACTCGCTGGGAAAGGTATGTCAAGCAGACCTTTTGTACGTCCGAGTCGGCCGGGACCCCCCACGGTGGCCGCCCTTTCCCCCGAGGACTCCGGGGCCCTCGACACCTACGCGGTCGGCAGCGACGGACTGTTCGCCTTCCCCCTGAACGAGGGCGCCTCGCAGATGTGGCAGATGCAGCTGATCGAGATCGCCGCGCCGATCGACCCCCTGGTGGTCGATCCGGCCAACTTAGGCCAGTTCTACACGCAGGTCGGGCAGCTCACGGTCGATCCGTACTCGGGCCTTGGCGAGAACACGGTCCGGATCAGGTTGGAGCCGAACGTCCTCTACCACGTCCGCGATGCATCGGCGGCCTACTTCGTCAGCAGCTCCTAGCGGAGGCTCCCTGAGATGGTCCTCACCTCCTACTCAGGGCGGCTCGGGCGCCAGGGCCGTGATCGCGGTCCCGGCGCCCTCGGGCACTTGAAGGGACGCACCGATGGAGATTGAGTCCCAGCTCCTCCTGATCAAGCAGAAGCTCATTCACCAGGTCGGCCTCGACCCCGAGGCCGAGGTCGCCCCGATATGGGACGCGACCCGGACCCATGCCGGCGCGATCCTCGAGGACCAGCCGGGTTTCACCTACTCGCTGGACCAGGACTCCAACCTCATCGTCCAGCGCGAGAGGGCAGGGCGGATCGAGTGGGCGAAGGTGGGCGAACGGCGAGGCGGATCGGTGGCGTGGACAGGGAGCCGCGTAAAGGCGGCATGTCCGCCGGGTTAGTCCGTTCGGCGGGTCGCGCTCGGCCTGCCGTTTGAACTCGCAGGCCTTGTGCCGCGGGTGCTGCTTTGCGGCGAGACTTGATCGGCTGGCTTCAGCGCGGCGCGATCGCCGTCAAGGTGCCGCTCGGCCAGCTCGGCACGCACCGCTCGCAGTTCGCGCTGGCGCTCGATGACCCGGTCGGCGAGCAGCGTGGCGACCCGGTCCAGGAGCACGATCCGCTCCGACTGTCGGGCCAGCTCTCGCTGGCGCAACTCCAGTTCGGCAGCCGCTTCCGCCATTTCTGCTTGTGCGCCCGTGAGACAGCTGTTGAGCGCGTTGACCTCGCGGTAGTGCGCACCTAGCGCCGCCTCGACATCGCGGCGGCGGTAGCCGAGCAGTGATCTCTTGAACAGCGAGGACTCGATGCGCTGAGGCTACTCCCCGCTCGCGGCCCGATGCTCTAAGCCGGGCCGGCACGCATACGCCCGTGCGCGGAGACGTAGCGGCGTAAAGGCAGTACGGCCTATTCCCGCAGCCCGGCGGCTTCGAGGCGCCCACGAAGCGAGGGATATGACATTGGCAACGAGAAGGCCCCGGGCCAGCGTGGAGCGCCACGCGGGGCCGGGCAACCTCTCTCTCATTTGCTGCGGCCGACGGGGGATGGCCCGAAACATCGACCGCACCTTCAGGCTCGCATGCCGCCAGAGGCGCCGCGCAGCTGCTGGGCGCGGCGAAGGTTCGGGCGGTCGGGGCCGCCGCGGCTTCACCGCCCGCCTCCGGTGACGCAGGCGGGCGCTAGGTGTTCAGGTGGTAACTCACCGTCGTCGTCGGGGCCGGCTCGCGTCGGTGCGCTCGTGCGATGCGAGCCGCGGCGGCGATGATTTGAGCGAAGCCGTGGGGCGCGACCGGGACGGACGCCCCGCTGGGCCCGGTGGAGCCGCTGCGGGGCCGGGACAGCCAGCCTTAGGGTGCGGGCATCGCGGAAGGTGCGCTCGATGCGACGGTGATCCTCCCCGCGAAGCATCCGGGATTTCCCGCAGGATCAGACCGGGGAAAGGCGGGATTCCCCCCAGGGACTCCCCCTCGGAATCATGGCCGATCTAACGCCCTCCACAGGCCGGGGCTCTAACGCACACCAGCTCGCGTTTCAGGGGCCAGGCGCGCGCGGAAAGATGAGTCGCACGAGCGCTCGCTGAGGCCGGCGTGGACTCGGCCCAGGCCGGTGACCTGATCACCGACGCGGTTGATCACGCGTTGTACGGGTGGCGCGACGACATCTGCAAGCCTGGACTAAGCGATGAGTACCGGGATCACCAAGCGCCACTCCAAGGGCTGCCGCGCACGCGACGGCGGACGCTGCAACTGCAAGGCCGGCTGGGAGGCCTGGGTCTGGCTCCCTCGCGAGGAGAAGAAGGTCAGCAAGACGTTCCAGCGCGAGGCCGAGGCCAAGACCTGGCGGACCGATGCGCTCGCGGCCGCCAACCGTCACACGCTCCGGCCTCCACGTCGGGATGGCCGGACGCTGGCGCAGGCGCTGGAGCAGCACGTCGCCGGGATGCGTGAGGGGACGGTGCGACCGAAGGGGCGAGCTGCCTACAAGCCGAACACCGTCCGCTCCTACGAGCAGGCCGTAGAGCGCCACATCGCCGGCTCGGCCATCGGCGCCGCGAAGGTCAGCGAGGTCCGGCGCCAGGACGTGCAGGCGCTCGCGGACGACCTGCTTGCTTCCGGCCTCAAGGCGGCGACCGTGAGCAACATCCTCAACCCGGTCCAGGCGCTCTACCGCCGCGCCATCGACCGCGACGAGATCGCCTACAACCCGGCCGAGCGGATCGACCTCCCGACCGGTGAGGCGAGCCGACCGAAGCGGATTGCCTCTGCGACCGAAGCGCAGGCGCTGCTCGCGGCGCTGCCCGAAGGTGGCCGGCCGCTGTGGGCAACCGCCTTCCATGCGGGGCTGCGGCGTGGAGAGTTGCAGGCACTCCGCTGGTCCGACCTTGACCTGGGGGCGAGCCTGATCCGCGTCGAGCGCTCCTGGGATCAGTACGAGGGGCCAATCGAGCCGAAGTCGCGGTCAAGCTGTCGTACGGTGCCGCTGCTGGCACTCCTGCGGGACCACCTGGACCAGCACAAGCTCACCGCGGAGGCGGGGCCAGAGGCGCTGGTCTTCGGTCGCTCCGATCACAGCCCGTTCGCACCGATGGCAGTCGGCAAGCGGGCGAAGAGGGCGTGGAGGGGGACGGGCCTGGAGCCGATCACCCTCCACGAGTGCCGCCACACCTTCGCCTCGCTGCTGATCGACTCCGGCGCCAACCCGAAGGCGGTGCAGGAGTTCATGGGCCACTCCAAGATTCAGACCACCTTCGACGTCTACGGGCACCTGTTCCCCGGAAGCCGGGACGAGGTGCGGGAACGGATGGATGCCTATCTGGCGGCTGCTGATGGGCGGGTGGCATCGGTTCTAGGTGCGAAGCCGGACGCGTCCGAAGTCGGCCTCGGTCCAGTTGAGGGCTTCACCGAGTCGCACGACGATGACAGCCGACGACCGATCGCGGAGGACGGCTGACGGCCAACTGCGGTTGCTCGGGGTGACGAAGTCGTACCGCGCTACCTGGACAACTGCACGCCGCACCCTCGTTGGATGGGTCATGCGCTCAAACAGGTAGCAGCGAGTATCGGAACGAGTCCCGCAATCACCACGCCTGCAACCGTTCCCTCGGAGGGGTTGTCGAGTCTGATGACGAACGCGTAGGCAACGGCTTGGAGCAGGAATCCTAGGACGAGTAGCCGGACTCCCGCCTGCCCGCGCACCCGGTCCTCGATCTGGCTGGCCGTGGCGATTGGATTGCCGCCCCAAAAACTTGCTGTCCGAAGCGCGAGATCCCCTGGACTCGCAACTAGGCCCCGGGCGAGCAGCCAGGCGCCGACAACGTCGAAGCCAATGCCGGCGACGAACAGGTCCTCGACCCCGAACACCCGCAAGAGCCTAAAGAGTGCATCGGCGCGAGCTCACTGGGGAATGAACTGGGGAACGGGACCCCGAAGAGGTCCTCTGAGGCCACGCCTCCGGCGGATAAACCGCTTGGGCAAGCGGAAAAGAGACGCCCCGCCGAAGCGGGGCGTCTCAGGGGTACAGGGAGGAGAGATATATGCATGCGTCTTATGTGAGGGGTGTCGGCATCCTTAGGCGCCAGCCGGGACGCTGAACCGCGTTGAAGCGGTCAACGCCACAAGGACGGCGCCAACACCGACCAAGAATGTTGCTGCGTTCCATTCGCCGGTCCCGAGTCCCACGGCGAAGCCGCCGAGGATCGCGAAGGCCGCGAGCATGTAGTCGAAGCCCGCATGGGCGGAGACGGGGATGCTTCGCCGGGGACCGGCGGCCTGGAACGCGAGGCCGAGCAGCATCGCCCCGAACGCGAACGCAATGACGCTGGCGGCCTGGCCGAATCCGAAGAGGAACGGGGCCGCCATCACAACTGGTGCCGCGACCGTCTCGATCGCGGCGTGTGCGCCGAAGGGGATCGTCGTTCGAGTGCCACTCATACTGCTGAGCAGATTACGAACGTATGTGCGATCTGTCTGTGAGTGCAGTCACACATGCCTGGATCTCGCCGGACAAGACACCGCCCGCGCCCTCGCGGTGGGCCATGTACCGTTTGGCGCCCATGGAGCGGCGCCGGATCGACACGCTCCTCGCCGAGCGAGGGCTCGCCGGGTCGCGGACGAGCGCGGCGGAATCCGTGCGTGCCGGAAGGGTCAGGATCGGGCGTGACGGCCCGCGGGCGACCAAGCCCGGGCAGCTGGTGGGCGACGACGTAGTGCTCCTCGTCGATGGCGAGCGGCGGTACGTCTCCCGCGGCGGCCTCAAGCTCGAGCATGCCCTCGACGACCTCGGCATCGACGTCAACGGGCTCTCGTGCCTGGACGTCGGAGCCTCGACGGGGGGCTTCACCGACTGCCTGCTGCGCCGGGGCGCCGAGCGGGTGATCGCGCTCGACGTCGGCTACGGACAGCTGGACTGGACCCTGCGCAACGACCCACGCATCGAGGTGCTCGAGCGCACCAACGCCCGGAACCTGGAGTCGGACCAGCTTCCGTACGCGCCCGATCTGGCGACGATCGACGTCTCTTTCATCTCGCTGACCAAGGTCGTGGCGCCCGTGGCGGCGTGCCTGGCCGATGGTGGAGGGATCCTCGCGATGGTCAAGCCGCAGTTCGAGCTCGGGCGCGGCCGCCGTGTGCGGGGTGGAGTGGTGAGAGAGCCCGAGGAGCGCCGCGAGGCCCTGCTGGCCGTCGCGAACGCGGCCCGCGACGCCGGGCTCGCCATCGCCGGCTTCGCGCCGTCCGGACTGCCCGGGCCGAAGGGCAACCTGGAGACTTTCATCCGCCTGACCGCCGGCGGGGACGGGCTCGACGATGTCGAGGCGGCCGTCGCGGAGGTGGAGGCGTGAGCGCCGACGTGACAACACGGGCCGCGGTCAAGACGATCGCGCTCTTCACCCACACGCATCCGGAGCAGACGGCTCCCGCGCTCCGCGAGACCGTGGAGATCGCGACCAAACACGGCGCGACGGTGATCGCCCCGCCCGAGGAGCGGGAGAAGCACGGCGACGCCGCCGGTGGCTGCGAGCAGGCCGCGGAGATCCCCGAGAAGCCCGACCTCTGCGTGGTCCTCGGCGGGGACGGCACGATCCTCCACGCCCTTCGCGCCTACGCCGGAACCGGCGTGCCGGTGTTCGCGGTGAACTTCGGGACCGTCGGGTTCCTGGCGGCGGTTGAGCGCGACGAGCTCGTGCCGGGGCTCGAGCGCGCGCTGGCCGGGGACTTCGAGACGGTGAGCCTTCCCGGATTGACGGTGGACGTCGACACGGACCGCCCCGTTGCCCTCAACGACGTGTCGTTCATCCGGCCGCCGCACGGGCGCGTGGCCGAGCTCTCCTACCGGCTAGGTGGGCAGGAGGTCGGACACGTGCGGTGCGACGGCCTGGTGGCCGCCACGCCGGCCGGGTCCACCGGCTACAACCTCGCCAACCAGGGCCCGATCCTGGCCTGGGGAGTGGAGGGGTATGTGGTCAGCTTCATCGCCCCGCACACCCTCACGGCGCGTCCCCTGGTCGTGGCGCCGGGCGACGTCCTGTGCGTCGTCAATCAGGCTGGGCGGGAGGCCGTGGATGTCGTGCTGGACGGCGAGCCGGTCGGCCAGCTGGTCGAGCGGTGCCGAGATGGAGGTGTCCTTCCACCGCGCGATGGGCACCCTCGCGCAGCTCCCGGGCTCGACCTTCTACCGGCGCATCCGCGAGAAGTTCGGCCGGCTGGCTCACTAATCCGGGCCTTAGCTAACCTCGAAGTTGGATGGCGCGGAAGTGGTGGACTCTTCTGGCGGTGTGCGTGGCGACGTTCATGTTGCTGCTCGACATCACCGTCGTCAACGTCGCCCTCCCTGACATCCAGAAGAGCCTCGGCGCGAGCCTCTCGAGCCTGCAGTGGGTCGTCGACGCTTACTCGCTGACACTCGCGGCGTTCCTCCTCACCGCTGGCTCGCTCGCCGACCGCATTGGCCGCCGGCGGGTATTCGCCGTGGGCTTCCTGATCTTCACCATCGCCTCATTCCTGTGCGGCATCTCCCCGAACGCGACCGTGTTGAACCTCGCGCGCGCCCTTCAGGGAATCGGCGGTGCGGCGATGTTCGCAACGTCGCTCGCTCTCATCGCCCAGGAGTTCCAGGGCAAGGAGCGCGGAACCGCGATCGGCGTCTGGGGCGCGACCATCGGCGGCGCGGTGGCCGTCGGCCCGCTGATCGGTGGCGCGATCACCGAGGGCCTCGGGTGGGAGTGGATCTTCTTCGTCAACGTGCCGATCGGCGCAGCGGCGATCCTCCTGACGGTCACCAAGCTCGCCAACCTCAAGGCGCCCGACCCGTCGCCGATCGACTGGCCGGGCCTGGCGACCTTTTCCCTCGGCCTCTTTGGTCTCATCTTCGGGTTGATCCGCGGCAACGCCGAGGGCTGGACCAGCCCTCAGATCCTCGCGTCGCTGATCGCGGCCGTCGTGCTGCTTGTGGCGTTCGTCGGCATCCAGATGCGGAGCCGCAACGCGATGCTCGATCTGTCGCTCTTCCGGAAGCCCGCCTTCGCCGGCGTCTCGATCGTCGCATTCGCGCTGTCGGGCTCGATGTTCTCCCTATTTCTCTACATCACCCTCTACGTGCAGGACGTCCTGGGCCACTCGCCGCTCCAAGCCGGCCTGATCTTCCTGCCGCTCACGCTGCTCTCGTTCTTCGTGGCGCCGGTAGCGGGAAAGCTTTCCACCCGGATTCCGATTCGGGCCCTGCTCGGCGTGGGCCTCACGTTCGTCGGCATCGCGCTCCTCTTGATGCACGGTGTCAAGCTCGGTGACAGCTGGACCACGCTGCTGGCGGGCTTCCTGTTCGCCGGTGCGGGGATCGGCATGGTGAACCCCGGGATCGCTCAGACCGCGATCGGAGTGGTGCCGCCGCAAAAGGCCGGGATGGCGTCGGGCATCAACAACACTTTCCGCCAGGTCGGCATCGCAACCGGCGTCGCCGCGCTCGGCGCCGTCTTCCAATCCCAGGTCACCTCGAAGCTCGCCGAGCTGGCGCCGCAGGCGCCGCCGAGTTTCGCCGACGCGGTGTCGTCCGGGGCTATCCACTCAGCCGTTCAGGCGGCGCCCGCTGGACAGCAGGCGCAGCTCACGACGGCCGCCAATCAGGCGTTCATCAGCGGCTTCAACGAGATTCTGCTGATCGGGGCGATCCTTGCCCTCGTGGGGGCCGTGGCCGGATTCGCGCTCGTGCGCAGCCGCGACTTCGTCGTGGCGCCTGACGGTGAGGCTCCCGCCGCCGAGCCGGCCGCCGCCTAGCGCCCGCCCCAGCAAGGGCGAATCCGTCCCGGGGCGCTGCTAGAAGCACCGGGATGCTCCACGAGCTACGGATTGAGAACCTGCTCCTGATCGAGCGCGCCGAGCTGCGGTTCGCCGACGGCCTGAACGCGATCACGGGCGAGACCGGCGCCGGGAAGACCGTGCTGGCCCACTCGCTCGATCTGCTGATGGGCGGGAAGGCGCGGCCTCAGATCGTGAGGCCGGGGGCCGAGGAGGCCTACGTGGAGGGCGTCTTCGCGCTTCCCCCCAACCTGTTCGGCACCGAGGAGCTGGCCGAGCTCGCCGAGCGGATGCCCGAGGGCGCGGACGAGATCGTGCTCGGCCGCCGGATCGGCGCCTCGGGTCGGACCAGCGCGTTCGTGCAGGGCCGGAGCGCCTCGGCCGCCGACCTGCGGACGCTGGGCTCGCGCCTGCTCGCCTTCTACGGGCAGCACGAGCATCGAAAGCTGGTTCTCTCCTCGGCCCAGCTCGAGATCCTCGACGGCTTCGCCGGCGCGGAGCACCTCGATCGCCGGGCGCGGTACCGCGAGGCTCACACGGAGGTGGGCTCGATTTCCCGCGACCTCACAGACCTTCGCGATCGCGAGGGTGCTCGCGAGCGGGACCTCGACCTGCTGCGTTTCGAGCTCGCCGAAATCGACGCCGCCGCTCCGAACCCGGATGAGGAGGACGAGCTGACCGCGGATCGCGACCGTCTCCGCCACGCGGAGCGGCTGCGCACGGCGGCAGCGACGGCCCTGGGGGCGATCGCCGGGGTGGATGACGATGGAGGGGCGCGCGGCGCGCTGGGAGAGGCGGAGGCCGAGCTTGCCTCCGTGGAGGCGATCGATCCGGAGCTCGATTCGGTGGCGGAGCAGGTGCGCGCGGTCAGCGTTGAGCTCGCCGACGCCGCGAGCGCCCTCCGGTCCTACGCGGACGGGATCGAGGCCGAGCCGGAGCGGCTCGAGCAGCTCGAGGAGCGATTGACTGCCCTCGACCGCCTGAAGCGAAAGCACGGCGGCACGACCGACGCGGTGCTGGCCCATGCGGAACGCTGCCGAACCGAGATCGAGCGGCTGCAGAACGCGGAGGAGCTCACCGCCGAGCTGGAGAGCCGGTTGGCCGCGGCCGCCGAGCGCCGGGCGAAGCTCGCGGCGGAGCTCGCCAAGGCGCGTGCCAAGGCCGCGAAGGAGCTCGAGCGCAGCGTTGCGAACGAGCTCGGCGCGCTGGCGATGGAGGGCGCCTCTGTCGAAGTCCGCATCGAGCCGCATCCCGATGGCTTCGGTGCCGGCGGATCGGAGACGGTCGAGTTCCTGGTCGCGACCAACCCGGGGATTCCCGCGTCGCCGCTCCGCGATGCCGCCTCCGGCGGCGAGCTCTCGCGGATCATGCTCGCGCTCACCGGGCTCGGGGCCGGGGGCGGCGCGGGGACGGTGGTCTTCGACGAGATCGACGCCGGCATCGGCGGCAACACGGCCCGGGCGGTGGGGGAGAAGCTGCGCGAGCTTGGAGCGGAGCGCCAGCTCATCTGCATCACACACCTACCCCAGGTCGCATCGGTGGCCAACGCACACTTCCGGATCGTCAAGGAGTCCGGGGGCAAGAGCGCGCAGGCGACCGTCAAGCGGGTCGACGGCGAGGAGCTGGTCGCCGAGATCGTGCGCATGCTCGGCGCCAAGCGGGACGACGAGACCGCCAGCCGACACGCACGCGAGCTGCTCGCGGCGGCCTGACCCAGCACTGAGCCGCGCATGTGCGGATAATCAAAGCTCGATGGCGACGTCCGTTCGCAGACGTACCCGTGGCCTGTTCCGGGGCTCGCGGTCCGGCCCCGCGGGGGCGGAGGTGACGATCCAGGGGAGCGCCCGGCTCGGGCGAAAGACGAAGCTGCTCGTTCGTCGCCTGGGTGCGGCGGACATCGCGATCATCGACCACGCGGACCTCGATCGGATCGCGGCCGAGGACCTCGTGGCCACGGGGGTTCCGGCGGTCGTGAACGTGGCGCCGTACTCGACCGGTCGCTACCCGAACTCCGGGCCGCTGACGCTCGCGCAGGCGGGCGTCCGGCTGATCGAGGCACCCGCGGCGCCGCTGTTTGAGGAGCTCCGGGACGGGGACCTGGTCGCGATTGTCGGCGGCGAGATTCGCTGCAACGGGACGCTGCTGGCGACGGGCCGGGTCCTCGATGTCGCCGAGCTGGCCGAGCAGCTGGCCGAGCAGCGGGCGCGGGTCGACTCCGCCCTCATGGACTTCACCGAGAACACAATGACCCACCTGCGCGAGGAGGGCGCCCTCCTCGCCGGTGGGCTGGATCTGCCACGGACGCGGACGAGATTCCGCGACCGCCACGTCCTGATCGTGGTGCGCGGGAGCACCTATCGCAAGGACCTGCGCGCTCTGGGGCCGTACATCCGGGGGGTGAAGCCGCTGCTGGTCGGCGTTGACGGTGGCGCGGACGCCCTGCTCGAGGCCGGCTGGAAGCCGGACGTGGTGCTGGGCGACATGGACTCGGCGAGCGACGCCGCGCTTCGCTCGGGCGCCGAGCTGATCGTTCATGCGTACCCGGACGGCCGCGCGCCCGGAGCCGGGCGCCTCGAGGACCTGGGCCTCGACCACATGGTCGTTCGCTCGGTCGGCACGAGCCAGGACGTGGCGATGCTCCTCGCGTCCGAGCAGGGCGCCGGCCTGATCGTGAGCGTCGGCGCGCACTTCAACCTGGTCGAGTTCCTCGAGCGAAGCCGCGCGGGGATGTCCTCCACGTTCCTGACCCGCCTGCGGGTCGGGGAGCTCCTGGTCGACGCCAAGGGCGTGAGCCGGCTCTACAACCCCGGCGTCACGGGCCACCAGCTAGCGATGTTCCTGGCCGCATCGCTCGTGCTGCTGGCGATCGTGATCATCAACACCCCGGCGCTCAGCGATCTCGTCGACCTGATCTGGCTCAAGCTCAAGATCGTCCTCGGCATCTAGCCACCCGCCCGGAGGCGCCTCAACTCCTATCCTCGGGGCGGATATGGGGTATTCAGGGCGCTACCACGCCGCATCGCTCGCAGCCGTGTTCATCGCGCTTGCGATCGGGATCCTGATCGGGGTCGGCCTCGGGCACAAGGTGGTCTCGGGGACGACGAAGAACCTCGAGCAGAGCCTGAAGAGCGACCTCGCGTCAGCGCGCGGCCGCGCCGACGACCTCCAGGGCCAGCTCAACCGCCAGAACGAGTTCGAGCAGCAGGCCTTCCCGGCGCTTGCCGGCCGGGTGCTGCGCGGCGATCGGATCGCTGTAGTTGCCCTCGGGGCGCTCCCCGACGACATCAAGGGGGACGTCCAGGAAGTGGTCGGGCCCGACAGCCCCACAGGGGCGGCGCTCGCCGAGGTCGCGGTCGTGCGCGAGCCGCCGGACCTGTCGGCGATCTCCGCGGCGGCGCCGAAGGGAAGCCAGGGCGCGAAAGTCGCCCGCGACCGCACGGCCCTGAGCTCCGTCGCAAAGCGAATGGGCCGCGCATTGGTCTTCGGCGGCCCGACCTTCAAGCGCTTTCGCGGTGCGATGCTCGACCAGGTGAGCGGGCGGCCGGGCGGCATCGACGGCGTGATCGTGATTCGCCAGCAGCCTACGGACCTGGCTCAGCACCAGGCCTCGGAGACGGCCGCCCTCGAGAGCGGGATCATGGCCGGGCTCAAGGGCACGCAGGCGCCGGTCGTCGGTGCCGAGCGCACCGACACGCAGCCGTCCTCGATCAGCTTCTTCACGAGCAACGGCGCGACGGCCACCGTGGACAGCGTCGACCTGATCTCGGGGCGAGTGGCACTCGTCTACGCCCTGAACGGGACCGAGGGGAACTACGGCGTCAAGGCCACCGCGGACAGGCTGCTTCCGGCCCTGCGCCATCCCCGGCCGCCGGCCTTCGCCGCCGGCGCCTCGCCGTGAGGCTGTCCGGCCTCGCCGTCTCCTTCGCGGTCGCCGCAGCATTTGCAGGCCCGTGGCTCGCCGACATGCGCCGGCACGGCCTCGCCCGGGACAACTACAGGGGCCGGCGGGTCGCGTTCCCGGCGGGCGCGGTGCTCGTGGCCTGCTCGCTCGTCGCGCTCGCGCCGCTCGCGATCCTGGACGACCGCGCGGGCCTCGATCTGCTCGATCCCGACTTGCGCCGCTGGGCGGTCTACGTCCTCGGCATCACCCTGCTCGGGCTGATCGACGACGCGCTCGGCCGGGGCTCGGACTCCGAGACGCCGCGAGGCTGGCGCGGCCACGCGCGGGCCGTGGCGTCCGGGCGCTTCTCCACCGGCGCGATCAAGGCCGTCGGCGCCCTGGCGCTGGCCGCTTACGCGACCTCGGGGCTGGGGCAGCGGGACTTCGCCTACGTCGCCGACCTGGCGCTGCTGCTCCTGACCACCAATCTCTTCAACCTGCTCGACCTGCGCCCGGGGCGGGTCGAGAAGGTCTTCATCGCGCTCCTCGCCGCGGTCTGCATCGCCGCGTGGACGTCGGTTCCGCTCGAGCTGCTGGGCCTGTTCATCGGGCCGGTGCTGGTGGTGGCGGCATTCACACTGCGGGAGCGAGCGATGCTTGGGGACACCGGCGCCAACCTGGTCGGTGCCCTCGCCGGGGTGACGCTTCTGGTGAGCCTGGGGGAGACGGCGCGCTACGTGGCCCTCGGAATCGTCCTGGCGCTCAACATTTATGGGGAGTTTCGGTCGATCTCGCGAACGATCGAGGGTATTCCGCTTCTGCGCTCTCTAGACTCGCTCGGCAGAGTTGATTAGGCGCCAGCAGGGACAGATCCGCGGATGAAGCCAGGCGAGACCAGGTTCATCTTCGTCACCGGCGGCGTCGTTTCATCGCTGGGCAAGGGCATCGCGGCAAGCTCCGTCGGGCGGCTGCTGGTGAGCCGGGGCTTCCGGGTCCAGCTGCAGAAGTTCGATCCCTACATCAACGTCGACCCGGGGACGATGAGCCCGTTCCAGCACGGCGAGGTGTTCGTGACCGAGGACGGGGCCGAGACAGACCTCGACCTGGGCCACTACGAGCGCTACACCGACGAGAACACCTCGCGCGCTTCCAACGTCACCGCGGGCGCGGTCTACAACTCGGTGATTCGCCGCGAGCGCCGCGGCGACTACCTCGGCGCCACGGTCCAGGTGATCCCGCACATAACCGACGAGATCAAGCAGCGCATCCTGATCGTCGCTGAGTCTCAGGCCGTCGACTTCGTGATCACGGAGATCGGCGGCACGGTGGGCGACATCGAGTCGCTGCCGTTCCTGGAGGCGATCCGCCAGCTGTACACGGACCTCGGGCCGAAGCGGTGCATGTTCATCCACCTCACCCTGGTGCCGTACGTCGGCCACGCGGGTGAGCTGAAGACCAAGCCGACCCAGCACTCGGTCAACGAGCTGCGGCGCATCGGCATCCAGCCGCAGGCGCTGGTGTGCCGCTCCGAGACCGGCCTCGATCGCGAGATTCGCCGCAAGATCGCGCTGTTCGGAAGCGTCCCCGAGGACGCCGTCATCTCGGCGCGCGACGTCGACAACGTCTACAAGGTGCCGCTCGTGCTCCGGGCCGAGGGCATAGACGACCTCATCCTCGACCACTTCGACGTCGAGGCCGAGGCACCCGATCTCTCGGACTGGGAGGCGCTCGTGCGCAAGGCCGACGCCTGCGAGGGAGTGGCGAGGATCGCTCTGGTCGGCAAGTACGTCCAGCTGGAGGACGCCTACAAGTCGGTGATCGAGGCCCTCCACCACGGCGGCTACCACCACGGCATCAACGTCGACGTGAAGCTCGTCGACTCCGAGGACTTCGACGCGGACGAGATCGCCGAGTGGGCCGACGGGATCCTGATCCCCGGCGGGTTCGGCGAGCGCGGCATCGAGGGCAAGATCGAGGCGGCCCGGGTCGCGCGGGAGAACGGCATCCCGTATCTCGGGATCTGCCTCGGCATGCAAATCGCGGTCGCCGAGTTTGCGCGCAACGTCGCCGGCATGGATGGCGCCAACTCGACCGAGTTCGACCCGGAGACGCCCTATCCGGTCGTCGACCTGCTTCCCGAGCAGAAGGAGGTCTCAGACATGGGCGGGACGATGCGCCTCGGCGCGGACCCGGTGAAGATCCACGAGGGAACGCAGGCTCGGGAGATCTTCGGCGAAGCGGTCATCTACAAGCGCCACCGCCACCGGTATGAGGTCAACAACCAGCTGCGGCGGCACCTCGAGGACGAGGGGCTCGTCGCCGGCGGGACCTCGCCGGACGAGCGGCTCGTCGAGATCATCGAGCTCCCGGACCACCCGTTCTTCGTCGCGTCACAGTTCCACCCCGAGTTCAACTCGCGGCCCACCCGCCCGGAGCCGCTGTTCCGGGAATTCGTCGGCGCAGCCGCCCGCCGCGCTATTGAGCGCGCCCCCGACCAAGCTGAGTCCGCGGACGCCGAAACGCCCGAGGACATCCAGGTCCGCCGCTCGGGCTGACTCGCGTTGCTCCGCGAGCGGGCCCTCCCGCAGGGGCCTAGGCCGCGGCTGGGATCACCCCCGAGTGCTCCACGAGCGCCATCGAGCTGTGGGACAGCTCATGCTCGTAGTCCAGTTCACCGCCGCCTGAGACCTTGAGCGTCTTGGCCAGCGCCGTCTCCGCCTCATCGTTCGGGCCCGTGTATTCGAAGCCGTTGGGGATCCGGACGAGAATCCGATAGGGCTCGTCGGAGCCGATCGACCCTAGGGTGTCCACGGTGGTGTCGATGATGTCGCCGGCCTTGAGGCGCCCCTTCCTCGACTCGATGTCGAACTCGAAGTCGATGGGCGCGAAGACCGGCTCGCGGACGTGCGGGCACATCGCCGAGAAGATCTCGAAGATCGTCCCTCCGGCCTGGCCGCTCATGATCGTCAGGATCGCCTGGCGCTGGGCGTCGTCCGCTGACTCGTCGACGATCGGGAGGATGTGGCCGTCGCCCTCGTCGATACGGCCCGGCCAGTACGCGGCGCCCGCGAATTTAAGGCCCCCGAGGTCCACATGGCCGAAGTGCCCCTGGTCGATCCGCATCGCGATCACCCCCTCGCAGTTGTCGTGCGTCGGGTCCTGGTTGAAGTCGCAGGGGCAGCCGGGGTCGCAGTTGCAGTTCTTGAACCACGCGCCCTTGATCGCCCACGTATCCGTCATTTCATCTCTCCTTTTCCGGCGCTCATGCGCCCTTTGGAGTCTCCGTTCATGGATCTGCCGTGCATCGAGTTCTGCTTGGAGCCCATCGACTCGTTGTTCATCCCGCCGCTCTGCTTCGAGCCCATGGATCCCTGGTTCATGGAGGCGCCCTGCATCGAGCTCATCGCCTTCATCGCCTCCGGTGAGTCGGGGAGGGTCAGTCCCGGCACGCTCGAGGGTGTGATCGCCACCGAGAGCCCGAGCACCAAGAGGAGCAGGGCGATGACCCGGCTCGTCGCAACCCGCCATGGCAGCAACTTCTCGGCCGCGATCAGCGCCGCAATGAAGGCCATCCAGCCGATGCTCATGATCCCCAGCGCGAAGAGCGCGGCCATCAGCGCCCAGCAGCAGCCGACGCACCAGGCGCCGTGGCGCAGCCCGACGCTCAGCGCGCCCACCCGCCCCGGGCGCCAGTGCTCCATCAGGAAGCCGAAGGGGCTGCGGCAGTGACGCAGGCAGGTGTCCTTCAGCGGGGTCAGCTGGTAGACGGCCGCGAGGACGATGATGCCTCCGGCGAGCTCCGGCCCGGCGTTGTGCCAGGCGAAGGTGTCGCCGGTGATCCCCTTGCCGAGCACGAACAACCCGTAGCCCACCAGCCCGGCGACCGTCCAGCTGATCAGGTAGCCCGCGACGAAGAGGGTCGTGGCGCCGACCGGAGCGGACTGCCCCTTGGCCCTTCGCGCGTCCTGGATGCGGACGTGCATCGTGACCATCGGCGCGATGGACGGGAACATCATCGCGGCCATCATCACCACCCAGACGCCGAGGAAGAACCCGAGCGTGCCGGGGTCGGTGCCCGGCCCGGCGTCCATGCCGGTCATCTGGTTGTCGGTCACGATCCAGGCAACCCCCGCCAGCACCAACAGGAGGCCGATGAGGCCGAGTTGGATGAGGCCGGGAAGCGGCGGTGCTCGCCGAATCGAGGCGGATTCCATCAGGCGATCATCGCGCTGATCGAGCTCATGCGTCGTCCGGGCCGGACCAGTCGAAGGGGAAGTGCTTGCTGGATCGCCCGGGCCAGCTCCATTTGAAGCCGAACGCCTCCACCTCGTCCTCGGTGGCGGTTCCCCAGGTGGCGACCTGGCCGGGGCCGACCTCGGCGCCGGGCGCGTTGTGGACCTCGACGCGCGTTCCCTCGATGCTCGTCGGGCCCACAAGCGCCTCCGCGCCGCCCCTCGCCTTTCCCGGCACCTCCACCCGCCAGTTGGCCAGGTCATCCGCGATTTCGATCTCGATCGGGGCGTACTCGATCCCGCGGATCTCGTCGATCAGGGCCGCAAATCCGGCCGGCCAGCCGCCGGCCTGGCCCCCGAAGATCGTCTGAATCGCCTCACGTTGTGGCTCGTCGGCGCGCTCGTCGATGAAGAAGCCCATCGCCGGCTTCGCCTCGCCCTCCCAGATATTCCCCTCGAACGAGCCGACGGCGACCACGTTCAGACCGTCCAGTCCCACGTCCCCGTAGTTCCCGTCGCGCACATGCCAGGCGAGGATGCCGTCGCACTGTCCCTCGTCGGGTGCCTGGGCGAAGGTGCAGGCGCACGGCACACGGCACCGACAGACATCGAACCAATCCCCTTTGAGCTGCCAGCTCTGAATATCGGCCATCGCGCCTCCTATCGACCGGGGTCGTCGGCGATCCTTTCACTTGCTTGGACTCGAATCAAGCCGAGGTCTCAGGACATAGCCTGTCAGGGGTGTTTGTCGAGGAGCGTCTAGCGACGAGTCAGGCAGGTAAGGCGGCGAAGCCGCCGCAATAGATGTGAAAAATGATCAGCGAATGTTGGATCGCTTCGTGCGGCTGTGCGAGGTGCCGAGCCCGACCGGGTCCGAGAGGGCGGTCGCCGACGCACTCCTGGCGGAGCTTCGCCAGCTGGGAGTGGAGGCCACCGAGGACGGCTCCGCGGGGCCGGCGCAGGCGGGATCCAGCAACATAATCGTCCGCGTCCCGGGCGAGCGCGATGCGTGGGTGATGTTCGCCGCTCACCTCGACACCGTGCCCCATGTGGGCGACATTGAAGTGGTCCTGGACCAGGGCGTCTATCACTCGGCCGGCGACACGATCCTCGGCGCCGACAACAAGGCGGCGGTGACGATCCTGGCCGAGCTTGCCGCCCGCTCGGTGGATGCACGCCCCCCGATGGGGCTCGAGCTGGTGTTCACGGTCGCCGAGGAGGACGGGCTGCGCGGCGCCAAGGCGCTCGACCTGGGCGCACTTCGCTCGCCGTTCGGCTTCGTACTCGACCACGCGAGCCCGATCGGCGAGGTGATCACGGCCGCGCCGACCTACAAGCGGCTCGCCGCCGAGTTCGAGGGCACGGAGGCGCACTCGGGGATCCGTCCCGAGGACGGCCATAGCGCGATCGTGGCCGCGGCTACTGCGATCTCGCGGATGGAGCTGGGGCGCCTCGACGACGAGACGACGGCCAACGTGGGCGTGATCACCGGAGGCACCGCGTCGAACGTCGTGGCCGGCCACTGTCGCGTCGACGGCGAGGCGCGGAGCCTCGACGACGAGAAGGCCAGCAAGACGATCGGCGACATGGTCGACGCCTGCACCTGGGCGGCCACCGAGCACGAATGCGACGTGGACGTCGAGGTCACGGAGATGTTCCAGGGCTACCGGCTGCCGTCGAAGGCGCAGTCGGTGACGATCGCCCGCACCGCGCTCGAGCGCCGCGGCGTGGAGCCGGTCGAGACGTCGACGGGCGGCGGCAGCGATGCCAATGCCTTCAACGCGGCCGGGTTCGAGACGGTGCTGCTCGCCAACGGGACCGAGGCGAATCACACACCGGAGGAGAGCGTCGCCGCGGAGCGGATCGTCCAGATGTTCGGCATCTGCGAGGCGATCGTCGAGGAGGCGGCCGCTCGATGCTGAAGCTGCGCCGCGGCGTGGTGGTCGGCACGGACCCGCTAACGGTGCAGATCGACGGCGAGCGCCGTGCGGCATGGGCCGACTCGGCGATTGTCGGCGAGGTCGCCGACGGAGACGAGGTGGTCGTGAACACGGAGGCCGCCGACCTGGGGCTCGGCTCGGGCGGCTTCGACGTCGTCCACGTGAACCTGACGCGCGGGCTCGATGGGGCGGGACCGGCCGCCGGCGAGCGCGTGATGAAGCTCAACTACACGTCCCTGCAGCACTCGATCGAGCCCGTCGAGACCCCTGAATCAGCCGCTCGGACCTCGCCCGCGGCCGCCACGTGCCCGGTCCTCGTCCTGCCCCTCCACGGCCACCTGGCGCCGAGCGCGTGGGCGGCGGACCGCGCGCGGCCGGGAATTCGGCTCGGCTATGTCCAGACGCCCGGCGGTGCGCTCCCCGGGACGCTGTCGCGGGACGTTGCGCAGCTTCGCGAGCGCGGGCTGCTCGCCGGTCACGTGACCGCGGGCGCCGCGTACGGCGGCGAGCACGAGGCGGTCACGACGCTCGGGGCGCTCGACGCTGCCGAGCGCGGCCTCGAGTGGGACGCGATCCTCTGCGGGCCCGGCCCGGGGATACTGGGCTCGGCGACGATGTACGGCCACGGCGGGATGGCGGCGCTGGAAAGCGCTCATGCCGCGCTGGCGCTGGGTCTGCCCACGCTGATCTCTCCACGGCTCTCGGCCTCGGACCCGCGTCCCAGGCATCGCGGCCTGAGCCATCACACCGAGACCGTTCTCAGCCTCCTGCTCGGGTCGGTGCGCGTCCCGGTGCCGGAGATTCAGCTTGCCGGATGGCCCACGGGTGAAGAGGACGCCGCGCCGGTCGACATGCCGAGCGTGCTCGACGCGCTCCACACCGTCTGCGACGACCGCCACGACGTGGAGGTCGAGACGGTGGAGCTGGACGCCTACGGGCAGAGCGGCCTGCCGACGAAGACGATGGGGCGCACGATCGACGAGGATCCCTTGTTCTTCGCCGCGCCCCTCGCCGCCGGCAGGGCGCTGGTGGCTGCCGCGGCTGTCGACGAGTGAGAACCTGGGGATAGGAGCGACGTGGAGCGAATCGGGTCCAAGACCGTCTACGAGGGGAACATTGCGAGGGTGCGCCACGACGAGTTCCGCTACCCCGACGGCTCGGTCACGGAGCGTGAGATCGTCGGGCATCCCGGCGCCGTCGCGATGGTGGCGCACGACGACCTCCACATCTATTTGGTGCGCCAGCCGCGCGAGGCGGTAGGGGAGGAGTCGCTGCTCGAGCTGCCCGCCGGCAAGCTCGACGTCCCGGGCGAGTCGGAGCTCGACTGCGCCAAGCGGGAGCTGGCCGAGGAGATCGGCAAGGGCGCCTCGCAATGGGAGGAGCTGAAGCGCTTCTACACGAGCCCCGGCTTCGCCGAGGAGAAGGTCATCGTCTATCTCGCCACCGACCTCTACGACGCGAGCGCCGAGGCCGACGAGGAGGAGCGCCTCGAGGTCGTTGCCTGGCCGCTGGCGGAGCTCGACGGCGCGATCGAGGAGTGCCGGGACGCCAAGTCCCTGATCGGACTGCTCCTCTTCCGGGAGCTCCGCCGGACCTGACTCGCTGCCAGTCCCTTTGCACCGGCAGGGGCGCCCCGCCCGAGGCGAAAGAGGAGTCGTCATGGCTGTCGCGGTCAGGCACGGTGACGATGCAGCGGGGGGCGTGGAGGCGCGCTTCGAGGCGCTGGTGCTCGATTTCCTCGCCTATCTCGAGTTCGAGCGGGGGCTGTCGCGCAACACGCTCGATGCCTACCGCACCGACCTGCTCCAGTACGGGACCTTCCTCGCCAAGCGCCATCGGAGCGCAACCGAGGCGGACCGCGGTGACGTCGCCGACTTCCTCGCCGATCTCGCGACCGGCAATGGCCAGCCCGCCTGCTCGCCGGCGACGGTCAATCGCAAGACCGCGTGCCTGCGCTCGTTCTACCGGCACCTTCGCCGCGAGGAGCTCGTCGACGAGGATCCGACGGCCTCGCTCAGCCCGCCCGCGAAGAGCCGCAAGCTTCCTCGGGTCCTCACCTACGGGGAGGTGAAGCGCCTCCTCGAAAGCGTGTCCGGCGGCGATCCGATCCAGCTTCGCGACCGGGCCCTGCTCGAGGTCATGTACGGCTGCGGACTGCGGGCCTCCGAGGTCGTGGGCCTGGACGTCAACGACATCGACGTGCGCCGCTCCTTCGTGCGCCCGCACGGGAAGGGGAACAAGGAGCGCATCGTCCCCCTCGGTCGCGAGGCCGCAGCCGCGGTCAAGCGCTACCTGCGGGCGGGTCGTCCCGACCTCGTCGGCACGCGGCCCGTCTCGCGCCTGTTCGTGAACTTCCGCGGCGGGCCATTGACGCGCCAGGGCCTCTACAAGGTGATCCAGCGGCACGCCGCCGACGTGGGGCTTGCGGGTCGCATGAGCCCCCATACGCTGCGCCACTCCTTCGCCACGCATCTTCTGTCCGGCGGCTGCGACCTGCGCTCGGTGCAGGAGATGCTTGGCCACGCGGACGTCGCGACGACGCAGCTCTACACGCACCTCTCGGGCGAGCGGATCAAGGAGGTCTACTTCAAGGCGCACCCCCGCGCGACCGCGTCCTAGCCGCCGGCGTCGGGCCTGTTTGAATCCAGGGGGCATGCCGGAGCTCCCCGAAGTCGAGACGATCCGCCGCCAGCTCGAGCCGGAGATCACCGGAGCGCGGATCGCCGACGCCGAGGTGCTCGACGAGAGGTGGACGCGGCCGGATTCGCCCCGCGAGGTCGAGAAGCTGCTCACGGGCAGGACGATTGAGGCCGTCGAGCGACGGGGCAAGTACCTGCTGCTGCGCCTCGAGGGCGGTCGGACGCTCGCGATGCACCTGCGGATGACCGGGAACCTGCTCCTGGTCGACGAAGCGGAGGACCCGCCGTACCTGCGCGCGCAGCTTTGCCTCGACGGCGGCCGGCGCCTGCTGTTCACGGACACCCGCCGCTTCGGGCACGCCGTCGTCCTCGACGACGCCGAGTTGGACGAGTACTTCGCGGCGCGGTTGGGCGTGGAGCCGCTGTCGGATTCCCTGACGGCGGAGGAGCTCTGCCGGAGGGCGGCGGGCCGGCGCGCGCCGCTGAAGAGCTTCCTCCTCAATCAGCTGGGCGTGGCGGGGATCGGGAACATCTACGCCGACGAGGCGCTTTATCGCGCCGAGCTTCATCCGCTGTCTCCCGCCGGCTCGATGAAGCCAGAGGACTGCGAGCGGCTGCGGGTCGGCATCGTCGAGGCGCTCGAGGCCGGCCTGCGGAGCGGTGGCGCGTCGATCGACGACTACCGCGACGCGCGGGGAGAGCAAGGGGCGATGCAGGACGAGTTCCTGGTCCATACCCGCGAGGGAAAGCCCTGCACCCGCTGTGGCGCCGAGATCCAGCGGATCGTGGTCGGCGGGCGTTCCACCTACTTCTGCCCGTCCTGCCAGCGGCGGCTGCGGCGGAGGCCCCGGCGCCGGCGAGCTCGTGCGAGGACAGCGACGTGAGCGAGCCGGTCGGCCCTCCCGATGGGTTCTCAATCGGGCACTGGACTAACGCCGAGGGGGCGACCGGCTGCACCGTTGTGATCGCACCGCCCGGTAGCCGCGGCGGCGTCGACGTCCGCGGCGGGGGCCCGGGCACGCGGGAGACGGACAACATCGGGCCGCTCGCCGGAACGAGCGAGGTGTCGGCCGTGGCGCTCTGCGGCGGCAGCGCCTACGGCCTTGCGGCGGCGGACGGTGTTGGGCGGTGGCTCGAGGACCACGACCTCGGCTATCGGACCCCGGCCGCGCTGGTGCCCATCGTGCCGGCGGCGGTCGTCTACGACCTCGCGGTGGGCGATCCAAGAGCGAGGCCGGATGCGGACTCGGGATACGCGGCGTGCGAGGCGGCCGCGCCGGGCGTGCCCGAGCGCGGGCGCGTCGGCGCCGGCACGGGAGCCGCCGTGGGAAAGATCCTCGGGCGCGAGCGCTCGACGACGGCGGGAATCGGGTTCGCCGCGGCGACGAGCGGGGCGGGTGAGACGGTGGCAGCGCTCGCCGTGGTCAACGCGTTCGGCGACGTGATCGGCACGGACGGCCAGGTGCTCGGGGGCTGCATCGCTGCTGGCGACGAGCCGGTGAGGACGGCGGAGCGGATCGCCGCGATGAAGGGGCAGCCCGATTGGACACGGCTCGAGGAGAGGAACACCACGCTGGTCTGTGTGATGACCGACGCGACGCTCGACAAGGCGGCGTGCACGCGCGTGGCGCGAATGGCGAGCGGCGGCGTCGCCCGGGCCGTGGATCCCGTGTTCTCCGACGTCGACGGCGACGTTGTGTTCTGCCTGTCGTCGGGCTCCGGCGCGAGCGAGCGGTTCACCCCGATCGCCATCGGGACGATCGCCGCGACGGTGACGGCGGCTGCGATCCGGGACTCGATCCGCGCGGGTTGAATCGTCCGACACAACGGTCATCTTTCCCGGCCCATGCCGGGGAGCTACAAGACCGAGGCGATCGTCCTGCGAAGCATTCGCTACGCTGAGGCCGATCGGATTCTCCACCTCTACAGCGCCACGCGGGGGCGGATCAACGCGATTGCCAAGGGGTCCCGGCGCCCGCGCTCGCGGTTCGGCGGGCGGCTGGAGCCGTACTTCCGGCTCGACCTCGTGCTCCACGAGGGTCGCGGCGACCTGGCCACGGTGACGTCGGCGGCGACGGTCGCGGCGCATCCGGACCTGCGCGATAACGGCCCGGCGCTGATGGCCGCCGCGCGGGGCTGCGACGCGGTGCTTCGCCTGTGCGACTCCGAGGAGCCGAACCCGGCCGCGTACAACCTGCTGTGCCGGTACCTCGCGCTGCTCGACGGGCAGGAGCCTCCCAGCGGGGTTTCACCGTTCCCGCTGGTGGATGGGGCCGCCGGCCAGGCGACTGCGCTGGCGTTCAGGCTCAAGCTCGCGCTCGCGGCCGGCTTCAGCCCCGAGCTCTCATCCTGTGCCCGCTGCGGCGAATCGGACGGGCTCGTCGGGTTCTCCGGGGCGGCCGGCGGGGTCGTCTGCGCCTCCTGTGAGCGGGGCAGCTTCGAGCTCTCGCCCATGGCGCACCAGTTCATGGTCGAGGCCCTGGGCCAGCCGCTCGCGGCGGCGCCAAGCGCGTCCGAGCGCGACCTGCGCCAGGTGGAGCGGGCGATCAGCGAGACGCTCGAGCACCACGCTCACGTGCGGCTGCGGGCTGCCGCGTAGCGCCGCCTGGGCTCGTAGATCGCGCTCCGACTAGCAGAGCTTGCCGGTGGGGTGCGAGGAACCCGGCGCGTTCACTTCTTCGGGCGGTACATCCGCTCGGTGACCCGCAGCTGAATGGCCCGTGGGCTGGGCGAGGTGGCGCGGATGAACCAGCGGATCGTGCGGCCTGGGATGATCGAGCGGCGGCCCTTGTCGAATGCCTCCAGCGATTCGCGGACGACCTGCTCGGCGGAGATCTCGCCGGGGACGCTGAGGCTGCGCTCCTCCGAGTAGCCGGCGACCTCCTGCCATTCGGTTGGGACCGGGCCGGGATTGACCGACATCACGTGCACGCCGGAGCCGCGAAGCTCTGTGTGGAGGGCGTCGGTGAAGTTGAGAGCGAATGCCTTCGTGGCGGCGTAGACGGACTCGTACGGGATCGGTTGCATTCCTGCGGTGGAGGCGACGTTGATGACACCGCCGCGTCCCCGATTGAGCATTTCCGGCAGGAACGCGTGGCAGAGGGTGACGATAGCCTCGCAGTTGAGCCGGACCTGCTCGGCGTCGCGGCCGGGGTCGTGCTGGAGGAAGGGGCCCGAGGTTCCGAAGCCGGCGTTGTTGACGAGCAGGTGGACTTCCACGCCGAGCTGCTTGACCTTCTCCGGGAGTGACGCCGCCTCCTCCGCGAGGTCGCACGCGACGACTTGGGCATCGGTCGGCAGCTCACCCGCGAGGCGCTCGAGGCGGTCCGCCCGGCGAGCGACGAGGACGATGTCGTGGCCCCGCGCGGCGAGCTGGCGCGCGAATTGTTCGCCAATTCCCGAGGATGCGCCGGTGACTAGGGCTGTTTCAGGCATGACCTGACCCTATTCTCTTCCAGGAGGTGGAAACGGCTTCGTCAGAGCGCGCGGCGGTCCCGGCCAGGTCGCTGGAGGATCGCGTTCGCTCCTGGGAGGCGGAGTACCTGTGGGACCTGGCCACGCCCTCGTATCCGGCGGTGCGCCGGGAGCTCGAGGAAGACAGCGCGATGCGCACGCCGTTTCAGCGCGATCGCGACCGGATCGTGCACTCGAAGGCCTTCAGGCGGCTGAAGTACAAGACGCAGGTCTTCATCGCGCCGGAGGGGGATCACTACCGGACGCGGCTGACCCACACGATCGAGACGTGCGGGATCGCGCGGACGGTGGCTCGGGCGCTGGGGCTGAACGAGGACCTCGCTGAGGCCATCGGTCTCGGGCATGACCTCGGGCACCCGCCGTTCGGACACATCGGCGAGGAGGCGCTCGATCAGGCACTGCGGGAGAAGGCGGGGCGGAGCTTTCGGCACAACCGGCAGTCGCTGCGGGTGGTGGACGTGCTCGAGCGCGACGGGCGGGGGCTGAATCTCACCGAGCCGCTACGCGACGGGATCCTCAATCACACCGGATCGGAGCTGCCGATCACGCTCGAGGGGCGGATCGTCCGGCTAGTCGACCGGGTGGCGTACATCAACCACGACCTGGACGACGCGGTGCGCGCCCGAATCATCACCGCGGAGGATCTGCCGGCGGCGGAGATCGAGGTGCTCGGCCCGACGGGGTCGCGGCGGATCGACGCGCTCGCTCAGGACATCGTCGACCAATCGCGCAAGGCGGGGGACATCGTCCAGAGCGAGGAAATCGGCCAGGCGATGCGGGTGCTGCGGGAGTTCATGTTCGAGCGCGTGTATCTGGGGGAAGAGGCGCGGAGCGAGCACGAACGGGTGCATCGCACGGTCAGGGGCCTGTTCGACCACTACGTCGAGCATCCGGACGAGGTGCCGGATGCCGGGACGGGCGCCGACGAGATTCAGCGGATCACGGACTACATCGCCGGGATGACCGACCGGTTCTGCATCGCGGCCTTCAAGCGGATCGCGTTGCCGGAGGAGTCGCGGCTCTGAGCAAGTTCACGAACGAGACGGTCGACCGGGTGAGGGACGCCACCGACATCGTCGAGATCGTCTCCGCCTACACGGACCTGCGGCGAGCCGGCGAGCGGTTCACAGGGCTGTGCCCGTTCCACGAGGAGCGCTCGCCGTCGTTCTCGGTCGACCCTCTCAAGAAGGTCTATTACTGCTTCGGGTGCGAAGCGGGCGGCGACGTGTTCCGCTTCGTCCAGGAGAAGGAGGGACTGGGATTCCCGGAGACCGTGGAGGCGCTCGCCGACCGGTACGGCGTGGAGATCGAGCGGGAGAGCGAGGACCCGCGCGCCGAGGAGGCGCGGAAGCGGCGGGCCCGGCTCGGCGAGCTCCTGGAGCGGACGGCGCAGTTCTACGCCGCCTACTTGTGGGAATCGAAGGAGGCGGCGAAAGCGAGGGGGTACCTGGAGTCGCGGGGGCTGGGGGAGGAGGCGCTGCGGGGGTTCGGCGTCGGGTACGGGCCGAGCGCCTGGGATCAGGTGCTCACGCGCGGTCAGTCCGCAGGGTTCGGCGTGCCGGAGCTCCTGGCGGCCGGCCTGGTGCAGAAGGGGCAGAAGGGCGGACACTACGACCGCTTTCGGGCGCGGATCATGTTCCCGGTGCGGGACCCGCGCGGGCGGGTGGAGGGCTTCGGGGCGCGTGCGCTGCGGCCGGAGACGAAGCCGAAATATTTGAACTCGCCCGAGGGCGAGCTGTACCGCAAGAGCCGCACGCTCTATGGGATCGACCGGGCGCGGTCGGCGATCGCAAAGGTGGGGAGGGCGGTGGTCGTCGAGGGCTACACCGACGTACTCGCCGCCCATCAGGCGGGGATCGAGGAGGCGGTGGCCGTGATGGGCACCGCGATCACGCCCGAGCAGCTCAAGCAGTTGGCCCGCTACGCGGAGGAGGTCGTCCTGGCGATGGACGCGGACCGTGCCGGGCGCGCGGCGATGCTTCGGGCGCAGCGGGTGGCGGGGAGCAAGAAGCTGCGGCTCCGAGTGGCGTCGATGCCGGCGGGCGAGGACCCGGCGGACATGCTGCAGGGCGGCGGCGCCGAGCGGCTGAAGGGTTTGATCCAGGACGCCATCGAGCTGCCGGAGTTCCACGTGCGCGTCGCGCTCGACGAGGCGGATCTGGCGTCGCCGACGGGTCGGGATCGAGCCCTCGACGAGGTGGTGCCGGTGCTGGTGGGGATGGGCGAGTCGATCAGCCGGGATGAGCTGGCGCGGGTCGTCGCCGACCGGCTGAACGCGGATCCGGGGCTGGTGATGCGCCGGGTTGCCGCGGGGGAAGCGGAGCCTCGCACGCGCCCGGCGCCTGTGGTCGGGCAGTCCGGTGGCGCTGGCGGTGAGCAGGCAGGTCGACCGGCGCCGCCGCGGCCGCTGAGCGCTCGCGAGCGGAGGGAGCGTGCCCTGCTGGCGATGTGCGTGGCGTCCCCTGCGGAGGGGCGCGAGTTCCTGGAGCGGCTGACGCCGGACCATCTTTCGTCCCCCTTGGTTGCCCGGGCCCGGGATTGGCTGGCGGCGCACCTCGACGACCCACTCGCGGGACTTCCGCGCGACGACGAGGAGCTCGTCTCGCTGGTGACCCAGATCGTGATGGGCGCGGAGCGCGAGCCGGGAGGCCGCGACGCTATGGAGCTCAACTACCTGCAGCTGGAGCAGATCGTCATCGAATCCCGGATCGAAGCGGCACGGAAGAAGGGGGGAGACCCCCCGGTCGCCCTGCAACGCCGCCGGGCGGAGCTCGCCGAGCGCATCGCGCACTCGGAGACGGCCACGAGGCCTGGTGCCGCAATCGACTGAAGGATTCGCCACGTATAACGTGGTGAATCCCACACTCGATGGGTGGAGGGCGCGCCGCTACAGTTCTGCAGCGCCGGTCGCTCCCGGGTAGCGCACTGGCAAACACGGTCCGGGGTAGCTCAATCGGCAGAGCATTCGGCTGTTAACCGAAGGGTTGTGGGTTCGAGTCCCACCCCCGGAGCTTGAGAGGCCGGCCTCGCCGGCCTCTTTCATTGCTCGGACAGGTCCTCGGTGAGTCGGGCGCCGCGCTCCGCGCCGGCGTTCGCGAGGGACCAGGCGGCGATTTCTTCGGCTCGCTGTCCGAAGGACCGGTCGCCCAGGATCCGCCGCGTTGCCACTCGGAGCGAGCTCGCCCCGAGGAGCCGCCACGGAAGCATCAGACCCGCGCGCGCCCAGGCGACTCGCGCCGCGTTCTCGGCCATGTCGCCGACATGCGGGCAGCACAGCACGGGAACGCCCGCCGCCAACGCCCGCGCAACCGTCCCGTGCCCGCCGTGGCAGATCACCAGGGACGCCTCCGGCATCACCTGCGAATACGAGAGCCAGTCGACCACCACCGCGTTCGCCGGCGCCCGGGGCAGGGGGCCCGGGTCGAGCCGATTGGTCGTGGCAACCACCCGCACCGGCTCCTCGACAAGCGCCTTGAGCGCTGTTCGCACCAGCCGCAGCTCCGGGTCCTGCGCCGTGCTCGGCGCCACCAGCACCAGCGGCTCATCACCCCCAGGCAACTCGATGTCCGGATGCGGCAGCTCGAACTGCATCGGTCCCGTCACGTGCACGCCGGCCGGCCAGCGTCGCGGGTACTCCAGCTGCGGGAAGGTGGCGACCATCGCCAGCTCGCGGCTGATCCCGCCGTGAAAGCTCTCGACCGGCGGTAATCCGACAGCCGCCCGCGTCTCGTTCATCTCATCGCGCCCGCGCTTCAGCCCGCTTTCGAGCACCGGCTGCGCGCTCCGCCACACCGCCCGGCCGACCGGCGTCCGCGGCGGCTGCATCCCGAACGCGAAGAAGGGCAGGCCCGGCTCGTGCACCGGATACACGTGCGGAATCAGTGTCGCCCGCCTCACACCGGCGCGCTCGGCTGCGAGCGTCGCCGCCAGGGTGAGGATGTCGCTCACGACCATGTCCGGCCGGAATTCCTCCATCAGCGGCAGCAGCGCAATCGCAGCGTCCGCTGCTGAGCGCCACGTCCCCGAGTCTCCCCCCGAGGGTGGAAACGTGGTGTACTCCTCCGCCACCGTGAACGCGAGCCCCTCGCGCTCCACCGGCTTCCGCCACCGCTCCCACGTCTCCACAAGGACCTCGTGGCCGCGGCCCCGCAGGGCCCGAGCCAGCGCGATCGCGGGGAAGGCATGGCCTGCGTCGCCGAATGCCGCGACCACGAACCGGCGCCCGCTCACTGCAAACCCCGTTGCGCCGAGCGCCTGCGGGCTCGACACGGTGGACCGGGCGCGCTATCCCTTGGGCAATGCGACGTCGGGATCGCAACCGGGCTGCGCGCTTGCGCCGCGCCGTTGAGACTCTTCCGCGGGTGACGCGTGAGGCGATGCTTCGTGGCATCGACGCGAATCCGATCGTGGTTGGGGCCTATGTGGACCGCGAGTCGGGCGGTATCTGCCCGATGCTCGCCGCGCACCGCAATGGCGGTCGCACCAGCGTCGCCAGCTTCGCGCGGACGTGGGACAGCTACACCGGCGCCAAGCGCGCCCGCCTCGCCACTCGACGCGAGGTCCGCACTCTCCGATCCCTTCTCGAGGCGAGCCTCGCGGAGGGAATCGGCGACGGCGGCTCGATCGCGGCCGCCGCCGCGCAGATCCGGGCCGAGCGCGCCGAGCTCGCCGCCCGCGAGGCCCAGTGCGCCACGCCCGAGCCCGCCGCGATCCCAGAGCCCGAAGACGCCCCGATCCGCGTCCGCCGGCTGCGCCGGCCGTGGACTCGGACGGTGCGCCGCCACGACGACGTCCCTGATCTGCTTGCAGCCGCCGAGGCGCAGCTCACCGCGCAGGAGACCGCCCCGGCCTAGCCCACCGTCCCCGGTAGCTCGTCCGGGCGCGTGAACACCAGTTCCGGCACCAGGCAGTTGGGCGAAGTCCGCAGCAGGAAGCGAACCGCCTCGGCGATGTCCTCGGGGAAGATCATGTCCTCCTGGCCGACCTGCTCGCGCACATACTCAGTCATCGGCGTGTCGACGAACCCGGGACATAGGGCCGTCACCTGGATCCCGTCGCTCGCGACCTCCTTCTGGGTCGCCTCGCTGAACCCGATCACGGCCGCCTTGGTCGCCGAGTAGACCGACAGCCACGGCTGCCCGGACTTCCCCGCAATCGATGCCGTGTTGACGATGAGCGCCTTGCCGTGCTCCCCACCCGCCTCCCGCAGGAGCGGCAGCGCCTCGCGCGTCCCGATGATGACCGCCCGGAGGTTCACCCCGAGCTGCATGTCGAGGTACTTGGTGGTGATCTCGTGCATGGCCTCGCCGATCCCCACGCCGGCGTTGTTGACCATCACGTCAAGGCGGCCGAACCGCTCCTTGTGCGAAACCACGATCCCCGCGACGGCCTCCTCGACGGCCATGTTCGCGGCGAGCGAATTGACGTCTAGCCCGGCGCCGCGCAGCTCGTCGGCGGCCGCCTCGAGCTTCTCCGGCCGCCGCGCCGCAATCGTCACCCCATAGCCGTCCTCGCCGAGCGCCCGCGCGATCGCCAATCCGATCCCGCTCGATCCACCAGTAATGAGCGCCGCACGCTCCGCCACGCCAAATCTCCTCTCGCTCGCCGTCGGGGGCCGGACCCTACCGCCCGCCAGGTGTCACTCGACGTCGGCCTGCTTGCCGCTCGGCATGAACACACGGGCGATGACGAACGAGACGGCCATCACGATGGCGCCGACCTTAAACGCTGTCTCGAGCGCGTCGGCGAACCCAGTCGGCGTCGTGTGGGTGCCGAGGGAGCCGAGGACGATCGTCCCCAGGATCGCCATCCCGAGCGCCGAGCCGAAGTTCCTGAAGGTCTGGACGATCCCGGACGCCTCGCCCCTGATCTCCTTCGGTGCCCGGTTCAGCGCGTCGGTGTTGAGCGCCGACATCGCGAGGCCGAATCCGGCCCCGGTGACCAGCATCCCCGCAAGCGTCCCGCTCGCGCTGAGGCTCGACAGCTCGGACGCCCAGAGCCACAGGCCGACCGCGACCGCCGCCAATCCGATGCTCACGGGATGCTGCGCCCCGAGCCTGTCGTACATCCCGCCGCCGATCCGCGACGCGATGAAGAACGAATAGAACATGGTCAGGATCGAGAAGCCGGCCTGTGTGGGCTCCTGTCCGGCGGACACCTGGAAGTAGATGCTGCCGAAGAAGAAGACCGCCAGCCAGGTGAAGAAGAGGAACAGCGTGAGGACGTTGTCCACGGCGAACGGCCGGTTCTCGATGAAGGCCTGAATCGAGATCAGCGGCTGCTTGACCCGCCGCTCGTAGAACACGAACAGGACGAGGATCACGATGCCGGCGAGGATCGAGCCGATCGTCGCCGGGCTGTCCCAACCCCACGGGTGGGACTGCTGCAGACCGAGCACGGTCAAGCCCATCCCCGCCACAAGTAAGGCGGCGCCACCCCAGTCGATCCGCGCTGGATGCTTCTCGTCCTTCAGCTTGACGAATGCGAACTCGGTCAACGAGAGCAGCGCAACCGGGATGTTGATCCAGAAGATCGCCCGCCAGGTCCAGTACTGGGTCAGGTACGAGCCGGCGATCGGGCCGATCGCGGTGAACAGGCCCGCGACGATGAAGAAGATCGCCAGCCCCTTGCCTCGCTCCTGGGGGGGGAACGAGTTCAGCACGAGCACCGTGGTCGACGGGATCAGCAGCGCCCCGCCGATCCCCTGGAGCACCCGGCACGTGATCAGCCACGGCTCCGCCACCGAGGTGTCCGGCGTGAGTCCGCACAGAGTCGAGGCGCCGGCGAACAGGATGATCCCGATCGCAACGATGCGCTTGTGCCCCATGATGTCCCCGAGCCGGCCGCCGAGCGCGATGAAGGCCGCGGTTGCCAGCGCGTAGGCGGTGACCGTCCACTGCGCCGCCGTGGCGGAAAGGTGCAGATCCCGCTGGATCGTCGTCACCGAGATGGAGACGATCGTGAAGTCGATCATCACCATCGCCATGGCCGGGACGAGCGGCCACAGCACCCTCCACCGCTGATACTCGGGCGTCACCGGCGGGGAACCTATTCGACCGGCCTGACACAAGACGCTCTCCGAGCGTTCAATCCCTGACCTGCCTGAACCTCAATCGAGCCGTGGCAGTATCTCCCACAGGACTAGTCCAAGCGGAGGAGGTCAGATGGGTCGCGGCAGTCGCATGCGAAAGCTCGGGGTCGTCACGGTTATTGCCACGTTGGCGCTGGGCGTGAGCGTGGCACAGGCAGGCGGGGGCACCGTGAAGGCCTCCAACTACAAGTTCGCGCCGAAGGCCCTCACGATCACCAAGGGCAGCAAGGTCACCTGGAAGTGGGTGAACGGCAGCCACACCGTCACCTTCGTGAAGGGCTCCTTCAACAAGCCTCTGAACAAGACGCACGCGAGCGTCTCGCGCACGTTCACCACCCCCGGCACCTACAAGTACTACTGCACCTTCCACAAGAGCCTGGGGATGACCGGCAAGATCGTCGTCCAGTAGCCAGTCCCGCGCGCCGGGCGGGGAGGAAGCCGCCGGGCTATCGTGAAATCCGGCACAGCCAAGCCCGATACCGGGCGCGCGGGCCGGTAGCTCAGTTGGTCAGAGCAGCGGACTCATAATCCGTCGGTCGGTGGTTCGAATCCACCCCGGCCCATCCTGAATGACGGTCAAGCGTGGAATCTTCGTCGCGCCGTTCGACGAGCTGGTCGAGCCGGCCGCGCTGGTCCAGCTCGCAGTGTTGGCGGAAGAGCGGGGCTGGGAGGGGTTCTTTCTCTGGGATCACATCAAGCACCTCCCACCGGTCCGAGCGGTCGCGGATGCCTGGGTGGCGCTGGCCGCGATTGCGTGCGCGACGGAGAGGCTGCGAATCGGGCCGATGGTGACCCCGCTGTCACGGCGGCGGATCGAGAAGCTCGCTCGCGAGACCCTGACCTTGGATCACCTGAGCGCTGGGCGCCTTACGCTGGGAGTCGGGTTGGGCAGCGACCGCACCGGAGAGCTCGAGGAGTTCGGGGAGGTCGTCGATCCCCGTGAGCGCGCGCGACTTCTCGATCGGGGTCTCGACCGCCTGACCGCGTTCTGGGCGGGCGGGTTCGAGCCGACGCCCGTCCAGAAGCCGCGGATTCCGATCTGGGTCGCAGGGCGCTGGCCGAACCGCCGCCCGCTCACGCGCGCCGCGCGCTGGGACGGCTTCTTCCCGATCGAGCTTCCAGGGCCGGATGCTCTCGGCGAGCTCACGGACGAGATTCGCGCCCTGCGCGGGGAAGCCGACGCCTTCGACATCGTGGTCGACGTCGAACCGGGAGACGCGATCGAGCCCTGGGAAGCAGCCGGCGCTACGTGGGTCCTGACCGGATTCGAATCGTCGCCCCGGCGCCAGGCGGTGCGCGACGCGATCGAAGCCGGTCCGGGCTAGCTCGGCGTGGAAGAGGGCGTTGCCTAGGCGAGTGCGAATGCCCGTGAGCCCGCCAGCCCCTGCCGGGCCAGCTCGGGCGTCGTCCGGAACGGCTGCCCGGCGGCTTCGAGGGCCTTCTCGCGGGTGAGGTACTCGCGGATGCGCACGACTTTGCCGTCGCGCAGCTCGTGGACGTCGAAGAGCTTCTGGCTTATGTCCATGCCGCTCTTCCGGCCCCGGCCGTGCACGCGGATCGCGGCGACGACCATCCTGCCGGAGGCGATGACCTCGATGATCTCGTCCCAGGCGTCGTCCCAGGCTTCGAACCACCGGTGTACCCAGCTCGTGAGCGCGCCGTGGCCGCGAACCGCGCCCGCCTCCTCGACCGGCTCGTATTCGCAGTCTGGATGGAAGTGGGTCTCCACGTAGGAGTCGACTCCGCCGCTGTGGGCTAGCCCGTTGAACGCCGCGTACATGGATCGCACGATCGCCGCGTTCTCCCGTGGAATGGACGGGTCGAGGGGGGCGACTTGGACAGGCCAGACCGAGCTCATTGCCCGTGACTACTGTCAGGGCGCTGACCGGGTTCACCGGAGGCGCAAAATTCGTTCTGGACGGACGGCGGAGAGCCCTTGACGGGCTCCGGAGGGTCGAAGCCGCCCAAGCCTGCCGGCTGACAGGTTTCCGGCGCTCGTCGCCGAACTGCCGGGGGATGCTTGGCGTTGTCCACATGTTCGGCCGGTTCGGGAAGGCGGTTCGCCACGCCGCCAAGTCGCCCGAGTTCCGCGGCCTCGCCGTCGCGGCGGTTCTCATGATCGCCTAGGCCGCCAAGTCGCAGTGAGGCGCAGCGTCTAGGTATTGCGCTCGGAGAGCTGCAGCGTCATCAGCACGACGGCCACGGCGTAGATCGGCGAGAGCAGGATGCCGGTGACCGCCTCCCCGGCCCAGTCGCTGAGGATGTGACTGTGAATGAGCTCGTGGAACCAGCCCAGCGACGCGGTGGACAGGACCTCGCTGCCGATGGAGATCGGGAGCACGACCAGGAACACCGCCCAGAAGTGCCCGCGGACGAGTTGCCGGCTCCGCTTGAGGGCCTCCCGAACGCGGGTCCCCTCTAGCTCGATGATCGGTCCAGCCAGCGCGAACCAGGTCAGGAAGATGAGCCCCGGGACGACGAGGGCGAGCAGGCCGACCGCGGTCCCCGCCGCGACGATGAGGTCGACGACGATCAGCCGCCCATAGCTGAGGTGCCTGGCGATCGATCGGAACGACGGCGGCTGCGACTCCTCGCCGCGCGCGAGCGCGATCGCGACCGCGCCGCTGTAGAAGATCTCGCCGATCAGACTGGTGACCGCTTGGAGGACGATCGCGGCGAGTACGGCGTACGTCCCCAGGTCTGTGAAGCCTCCGAGGTCCTCGATCCGGACGGCCTGGATCCGGTCCGCGAGGGCGCCCACCAGGCCGAGTGGGACGAAGACGGCGATCCCGAGTAGGAGCAGGTACCCGCCTCGGCGCCAGTACGTGCGGGCCGTGCGCACATAGATGTCCCGGGCTGTCACGGCGCGTGACCCTATTTCAGGCGGTCGCTACGCTGCCCGCCCATGTCTCCGAGGACGGGACGGCGGCTGATCTGCGCCACGGCGATGGTCGGGTTGATCGCCGCCGGGGTCGGCGCATGCGGCGGCGGGGGCGGGGGCAGCTCGACCACGAGCACCGCCGCCGAGCTCACCAAGTCGGAGCTCGTCGCGCAGGGCGACGCCATCTGCAAGGACGCCCACGATCGCTTTGCCGAACTTCAGGGCAGCCTTCCGACGACGGCTCAGGAGACCGCGACCTTCACGCGGAATCTCATCGACATCACCGAGAGCGAAGTGACCCAGCTGCGCGCCCTCAACCCGCCGGCGAGCGTGAAGCCGGCCCTCGACAGCTACCTGAAGTCGCTCGACAAGAACGTTGATGTGCTGAAGCAGGGCCTGACGGCGGCGAAGCAGAGCGACGCCACCGCCTACGCCCAGGCCCAGGCAAAGGCGGTGAAGGGCCAGGTCAAGCGTTTGCAGTACGCCCAGGCCGTCGGCTTCAAGGAGTGCAGCCGCCCCGCCGGCACCGCGCCGTCCGGCTCGGGTTAGCGGCGGCGCAGCGGGAAGCGGCGTCGCGGCCGCCGGCGAGCGAGCCAGGCGAAGCCGAGCGTCATCGCCACGTTCCCTGCGCCCGCCATCCACATCCCGGCCCGCGCCCCCGGGCGGGAGAAGGCCGACGAGCGCGACCAAAGGACGTCGGTGGCGATCTCCGTGCCGCGAAGCCACGCGAGCGCCCACCAGTCCTCGGGCCGGTTGCGGCTGTAGGCGACCGCATGTGCGGCGGCGAACGTGAGCCAGACGGGGCCGCTGCGGCGAAAGAGCTCGCGGGCATCGGGGGATGGGCGCTCATGCCCCAGCACGGCCAGCGTGGCATCGGGAGCGAGCACCGCGCCCGTCCCGAGAGCGAGGTCGAAGACGATCATGTTCCGGTTGGTCATCCGGAGCGCTGTCTCGACGTCCACGACTGGCGATCCAACCAGATTCGCCTGCACGATGCACCCAGTTAGGAGGGAAAGCCGAAGCCGGGGCGAAACATGCCGCCGTGAGCAAGACGGCCACGAAGACTCGTCCGACTCAGTCGCGCGCTCGCGGGGCCCAGGCGCGCCCGCGGCGCAACGGCCGCCCGGCCCGGCAGAACGGCAAGACCCTCTCCACCTACATCACGGAGCGGTTCGACGAGTTCTCCCGATCGCAGAAGGACGTTGCCCGCTACATCGTCGACCACCTCGACGAGGCCGCCTTCCAAACCGCCGAGGAGCTCGCCCGCCGCGCCAGCACCTCGTCGTCCACGGTCGTGCGCTTTTCGCAGGCGCTCGGCTTCGAGGGCTACCCCGAGCTTCAGCAGGCTGCGATCGAGGAGTACCGCAACCGCACAGCCGAGGAGAACAGCGGCGCGGGCGGTCAGCTCTTCGACTTCGACCACTCCGAGTTCGAGTCCTCGCTCGCGACCGACCACGCGAACGTCGAGGACACCGCGCGCAGCCTCACGCGCGAGCAGGTCGAGGCGTGCGTCTCGGCCCTCGCCTCGGCGCACCGAGTGATGCTCGTCGGGGTCGACCAGATGGCCTTCTTCGCCAGCTACCTGCGCCACCTGCTGGCGCTGCTCGACATCCGCGCCGAAGTCGTGACCAGCCCGCGCCAGGACTCGATCACGAGGCTCAGCCGGGTCGACGAGGACACGCTCATCATCGCCTTCTCGGCCGGCCGGGCGCACCCGCTGGTCGTCCGAGCCATGAAGCTGGCCCGCCACCGTCACGCCCGAACTCTTTCGATCAGCGACGCCACCCTCTCCGAGGTCGCAGAGCACGCCGAGCTGACGCTCTACTACTCGTCGAACAGCCCGTCGTTCACCCGGTCGAACTCGGCTCTCCTGGGCATCGTCCAGGCCCTCGCATACGGCGTCTACGCCCGCGACAAGGCCGCGTTCAAGGACCGCATCCGCGCCTTCAAGCTGAAGTAGCGCCACCGATCCGCTCGTTTATCCGCAACGTGCGGGCTTCGGCGGTGGGAACCCGCGTTTCCGACGGCCGGCAGGTTTAACGTGCCGCCGGTGATGGGAAGCAGACCCAGGCGTCTGCTCGGGCCGACCGTCGGATCGGCGGTCGTCCTGGCCATCTCTGCCCTCATCCTTTGGGGCGTCGCCCTCTGGGTCTCGTGGGGCGGCTCGTGTCCGAACGCGAGCCAGACGACGGGCGGCCTCGACAAGGGCATCTCCGTGTGGCCGCCGGCCGCTCAATGCACCAACGCCCACGGTGGGACGTTCTGGCACGAGGCGCTCCCGTGGGCCACCTGGTTGATCGGCGCGCTGATCCTCGCCGCCGCGGCCGTTCTGCTCACCGGCCTGATCGTCGCCATCCGCGACCTTCGCCGTCCCGCGCCGGCCGCGGACGGCGCAAGCCTGCGCCGGCTCGGGGCGGCGCCTCCGTACGGTGGCGCTCCCGACGGGAGTCGGGCGCCGCGCCGTGAGGTCGACGCGGACGAGGACGACGGCCGCGCGATCGCCGCCTGACCGGCGGGTTCAGCTCGACAGGGAGTAGCACGCACCACGCCGGGGTCATCGCTCGCGCTGGGCGAGCCACGCAGTTCCTCCCCTATATTCCAGGCAATGAGTGAGAGGGCCACATTCCGGGTCAAGCGGGGCCTCGCGGAGATGCTGAAGGGCGGCGTGATCATGGACGTGACCACCGCCGAGCAGGCGCGGATCGCCGAGGACTCCGGCGCCGTCGCGGTGATGGCCCTGGAACGGGTGCCCGCGGACATCCGGGCCGAGGGCGGTGTCGCGCGCATGGCCAGCCCCCGCGTGATCAAGGAGATTCAGGAGTCGGTGACCATCCCGGTCATGGCAAAGGCGCGTATCGGCCACTTCGCCGAGGCGCAAGTCCTGCAGTCGCTCGAGGTGGACTACATCGACGAGTCCGAGGTGCTGACGCCCGCCGACGAGGCGCACCACATCGACAAGCATGCTTTCGAGGTCCCCTTCGTGTGCGGTGCGATCAATCTGGGCGAGGCTCTTCGCCGGATTGGCGAGGGCGCCGCGATGATCCGCTCGAAGGGCGAGGCCGGTACCGGGAACATCGTCGAAGCCGTCCGCCACCTGCGCGGGATCGTGGGCGGCATCAGGCGGCTCGGCACTCTCGGCAGCGAGCAACTCGGCGCCGAGGCCAAGGAGCTGGGAGCTCCGATGGAGGTCGTCCGCGAGGTCGCCGACACGGGCTGGCTCCCGGTGCCCCTGTTCTGCGCGGGCGGTATCGCCACGCCGGCCGACGCGGCGCTCGTCATGCAGCTCGGAGCCCAGGGCAACTTCGTCGGTTCCGGCATCTTCAAATCCGAGGACCCCGATCGCCGGGCACGGGCGATCGTCGAGGCCACCACGCACTTCAGGGACCCGGAGCGCGTCGCCGCTGCGTCGATCGAGCTCGGCGAGCCCATGCGCGGCGACGACATCGCGCAGCTGGCGGCAGAGGGCGAGCTGCTCCAGCAACGCGGCGTATAGGGCCCGACAGCGTGAGTCCCTCCAGTGCGGTTCCCCCTGAGGCCGGGGACGCGAGCCGATTGCGCATTGGCGTGCTGGCCAGCCAGGGCGACTTTGCCGCCCACGCCGAGATGCTGGGATCGCTGGGGGCGGCGCCGGTCGAGGTCCGGACGCCGGAGGCGATCGAGGGCCTGGACGGCCTCGTTATCCCGGGCGGCGAGAGCACGACGATCACCAAGGCGATCGAACGCGACCGCCTGGAGCCGGCGATCCGTGTGCATGCCGAGGGCGGCCGCCCGATCCTGGGCACCTGCGCGGGGATGATCGTGTGCGATCGCGACCACCTCGGCCTGGTCGACGCGAAGGCGGAGCGCAACGCCTTCGGGCGCCAGATAGCGAGCTTCGAGGCAGAGCTCCAGGTGGAGGGGCTCGGGCCGGATCCGGTGCGCGCCGTTTTCATACGGGCGCCGTGGATCAAGGGCTTCGGGGAGGACGTCGAGGTCCTCGCCAGCCTCGACGGTCATCCCGTCGCAATCAGGCAGGGCCAGGTCGTGCTCTGCGCCTTTCATCCAGAGCTCACGGACGACTCGCGAATGCATGCGCTGTTGATGGCGCTCGCGACCGCCGCCCGCGAGCGCCGCGCACACCACGAGAGCGGCGTAGGGGGGCAGAACGATGCGTGACCCGAGGGTGGACAACCTGGCGCGGATCCTCGTCAACTACTCGGTCAAGCTGAAGGAGGGCGACACCTGCGCGATCCGGGGCCCGAGCGCCGGCGAGCAGCTGATCGCCGCGGTCTACGAGGAGGCGCTGCGCGCGGGCGCGAACCCGAGCGTCGCCCTGTCGTTCGAGGGACAGTCGGCCGCGTATTTCCGCCACGCTTCGGATGCCCAGCTCGAGTGGGTGTCGCCGATCGCCCGCTGGGAGGCCGAGGAGTGCGACGCGAACATCGTCATCGGCGCGGACACCAACACGCGTGAGCTCTCGCAGGTTCCCCCCGAGCGCCAGGCGAAGCGCCGGGCGGCCACCCGGGCACTGATGGAGACGACCATGCGGCGAAGCGCGGAGGGGAGCTTCCGTTGGGTCTACACCCTGTTCCCCACGTCCGCGTACGCATCGGACGCCGAGATGAGCCTCGCGGACTTCGAGGACTTCTACTACGGCGCCTGCTTCGCGGATGCGGACGACCCGGTCGCGGCGTGGCGCAAGGCGGCCGAGGAGTGGAAGCGGCTCGCCGACTGGATCGAGGGCCACGAGGAGGTTCACGTGACCGCGCCGGGGACCGACATCACGCTCGGCATCGCGGATCGGAAGTTCATCGCCGCGGATGGTGAGCACAACATGCCCGACGGTGAGTTCTTCACGGCGCCGCTCGAGGACTCGGTGGAGGGCGAGGTGTCGTTCCACCTTCCCGCGATGGTCGGCGGTCGCGAGGTCGTCGGCGCGCACCTGCGGTTCGAGGGCGGCAAGGTGGTCGATGCGACTGCCGAGCGCGGAGAGGACTTCCTGGTGAGCCTCCTCGACACCGACGAGGGCTCGCGTCGGTTGGGCGAGCTCGGCATCGGGACCAACTTCGGGATCGACCGTGGAACCCGCGACGTGCTGCTCGACGAGAAGATCGGCGGCACCGTTCACATGGCCGTCGGCGCCAGCTATCCCGAGTGCGGCGGTCAGAACGAGAGCGCCGTCCACACGGACCTCGTCTGCGATCTCCGCGGCGGCGGGCGCATCGAGGTGGACGGCGAGGCGTTCCAGGAGGACGGCCGCTTTGTGGTCTAGGCGTCACGCCGCGTCAGTGACCTGACAAATATCAATCCCGCAACTTCTTGCCGCCGGGTCTGTTTGTACGGTCACCACACCGGACAGAGCTTGTGCCAGGGGCTCGGTGTTGGGCGTACACGGGATGCCGAGGCCGCTGGCGGCCGGGCACAGAGGCCCGGCCGCCGCGTCGCCTCCTCAGTCAAGCCGGATCCTCGCTGCGCGGTTCGCTTCCTAGTATGTGAGCCATGTCGGGACACTCGAAGTGGGCGTCCATCAAGCACAAGAAGGCGGCCACCGACGCGCGCCGCGGGCAGCTTTTCACCAAGCTCGCGCGAGCCATCAGCATCGCCGCTCGTGAGGGCGGGGGAGACCCGGAAGCGAACTTCACGCTGGCCGCGGCGATCCAGAAGGCGCGCGACTACTCGATGCCCAAGGACAGCATCCAGCGGGCGATCGATCGAGGCACGGGAGCCGGGGCGGACGAGGAGACGATCGAGCGGGTCGTCTACGAGGGCTATGGCCCTTCAGGCGTCGCCGTGCTGGTGGAGGCGCTCACCGACAACCGGAACCGCACGAGCGCCGACCTTCGCCATACGTTCGACAAGAACAGCGGAAGCCTCGGCGAGCCGGGCTCCGTGGCGTGGGTGTTCGAGAAGCGGGGCGTGGTGATGGTGGACGCCGACCGCTACACCGAGGACGACCTGATCGCCGCGATCGACGCGGGGGCCGAAGACGTTGCCCGCGAGGGGGGCTCGCTGAAGGTGGTCAGCGCCGCGGAGGATCTCGCCGCCGTGCGCCGGGCGCTCGAGACGGCCGGTGTGGAGATCGAGTCAGCCGAGCTCACGATGGAGCCGAAGAACGTCGTCGAGGTCGGGGAGAGCGACGCCCGCGCCGTGATGCGCCTTATAGAGGCCCTCGACGACCACGACGACGTCGAGGCCGTCCACGCCAACTTCGACATCCCCGCGGACGTGCTGGAGGAAATCGCGGCCTGACGGGGGAGAACCCCCCAAAACAAGGCGTCCGAGGGCGGACGCAGAATCACTACCCATGATTGTCGTCATGGGTATCGACCCGGGCGTGGCGAACACGGGCTTCGGCGTCGTACGCGTCGCCGGAGGCCAAATGAGCGCCCTCGACGGGGGCGTCATCGAGGTGCTCCCGGGGGAGCCCATCGAATCTCGCCTGGCCAAGGTCCACAAAGGCCTCGCGGAGCTGATGACCTGGCACGAGCCGGCAGCGCTCGCGCTGGAGGACGTGTATTTCGGCAAGAACGTCCGCTCGGCGATTGGCGTCGGCCAGGCGCGCGGGGTCGCCCTCCTGACCGCCGCGCAGCGCGGCATCCCCTGCTTTGACTACACGCCGCAGGCGGTGAAGATGGCCGTATGTGGCAGCGGCGCGGCCGCCAAGCGGCAGGTGCAGCACATGGTCGGCACGCTGCTCGGGCTTTCGCAGCCACCCGAGTCCGATCACGCGGCCGACGCGCTCGCGGTCGCCATCTGTCACGCGGGGCATGCGCGTACCGCCCAGGCGCTCAGCGCGGCCAGCGGCGTGAGGTCGGCATGATCGCGTCAGTTCGCGGGGAAGTGATGGTGCGGCGCCCCGACCACGTCGTGCTCGAGGCCGCTGGCGTCGGTTACCGGCTCGCCGTGTCGGCCGAGACGCTCAAGGGGGTGCCCAGCCGCGGCAAGGAGGCGATGCTGCACGCGCATCTGGTCGTCCGTGACGACTCGATGTCGCTGTACGGGTTCGCGAGCGAGGAGGAGCGCGACCTCTTCCTCCATCTCACCTCGGTCTCCGGGATCGGCCCCAAGGTCGCCATCGCAATCCTTTCGGGCGGCGCTCCGCGGGAGCTCCTGCGCGCGATCGCCGCCGGTGACGCGAAACGGTTTCAGGCCGCCCCCGGTGTCGGGAAGCGGACCGCCGAGCGGCTGATCGTCGAGCTTCGCGAGAAGGTGGCGGGGGAGCTCACCGAGGGCATCCCGGCCGCCGGCGACTCGAAGGAGGCCGAGCCGCGACTGCTCGCCCGCGACGGCCTCATGCACCTCGGCTACACGCTGACCGAGGCGGAGAGCCTGCTCGAGGGCACGGAGGGCTCGACTGCCGAGGAGCTCATCAACGCAGCGCTGCGCCGCTCCGCCGAGGGCACGGGGGCGCGGTCTTGAGCATCGCGCGCGATCCCGGGATCACCGACGCTGCGGCGGCCCAGGCCGCGGAGGGACTCGACGCGCCGCCCGCCGAACGGCTCGCCGATGCGGGCCTGGCCGGCGGGGAGGACGAGCTCGATTCCTCGCTGCGCCCGAAGCGACTGTCTGACTTCGTCAACCAGCGGCAGGTGACCGTGCAGCTCGAGGTCTTCATCGAGGCGGCCAAGAAGCGGGGCGAGCCTCTCGACCACGTGCTGCTCGCCGGCCCGCCGGGGCTCGGCAAGACGTCGCTGGCGAACATCGTCGCCGCAGAGCTCGGGGTGCCACTGGTGCAGACCGCGGGCCCGGCTCTGGAGCGCAAGGCCGACATCGCGGCCTTCCTGACCGGGCTCGAGCCCGGATCGGTGTTCTTCATCGACGAGATCCACCGACTGAGCCGGGCGATCGAGGAGACGCTCTATCCGGCGATGGAGGAGCGGCGCCTGCCGGTCGTGCTCGGCCAGGGCGCCGGCGCCCGGACGGTGACGCTGGACCTGCCCGCGTTCACGCTGGTCGGGGCGACCACGAGGGCCGGCCTGCTGACGACTCCGCTCCGCGACCGCTTCGGCGTCTGCCACCGGCTCGAGCACTATGCGCCGGACGACCTGGCCCGCATCGTGCGCCGCTCGGCCCAGATCCTTCATGTCGAGGTCGAGGAGGACGGCGAGCGCGAGATCGCCGAGCGCTCGCGGGGGACGCCGCGGGTCGCCAACCGTCTGCTCAAGCGGGTGCGCGACTTCGCCGAGGTCCGCGGTGCGGGCGTGGTCACGGGCGATGTCGCGCGCGAGGCGCTCGGCCTGCTCGAGGTCGACGCCGCCGGCCTCGACCGGCACGACCGCGCGATCCTCGACGCGATCGCTACCAAGTTCTCCGGCGGACCGGTCGGCCTCTCCACGCTGGCGGCCGCCGTCGACGAGGAGCAGGACACGATCGAGGACGTCTACGAGCCGTATCTCCTTCAGCAGGGCCTGATCAAGCGGACGCCTCGCGGCCGCGTGATCACCGAGCGCGGGTTCGATCATCTCGGGCTGCCGGTGCCCGAGAGGTCCGCCGCGAGCCTCTTCTAGGCAGACAGGGCACCATCGCTACGCTTACGCTCGTGCCGTTCTTCATCTGCCCGAACTGCGGGAACCGCGAACTCAGCGCGGAGCGGACGGCGGGGATGTCGTCGAGGCCGAAGGGCTGCTCCAAGTGCGGATTCGGGTTCATCTTCGAGCTGCTGGACGACTACTACCCGGCGCCGGAGGCCGCGTTCTTCACCTGCGACCAGAAGGGCAGGGTTCTCGACGTCGGCAGGGGCGGCTTCGAGCTCACGGGCCTCAAGGACGAACAGGTCATCGGCAGGCCGGTCCAGGAGGTGCTCGGCCTCCAGTGGGTGGACGAGGGCGACGGCGGGGATACCGCCGACGTGAATCACGACGGCGTCACCGACCCGATCGAGACCACGCTCGAGTGGGGGGTTCGCTCCCTCGGGAAGCGCGTGCACGTGAACGCCGAGGGCGATCTGCCCGCGGAGGCGGTCGCGGACCTGTTTCCGGCATACGACGACGACGGCGGGCTGCTCTTGGTGCTCACGCCCCGGTAGTTTGGACGGGAGAGCGCCGGTTTCGACGGGGGCGCGTGCGAGGGCGAGGAGCGAAGGCATTCACTTGACGTTCGAGGCAGATGGGTAGTCGCCGACGAAACACGTTCATCGTCCTGCTGGTCTTGGCCCTGCTGGTGTTGTCGGGCCTCGTCATCGCGACGAAGCCGACGGTGCTCGGGCTGGACCTCAAGGGCGGCACGCAGCTCGTCTACGACGCGCGCCCAACGCAGGCTGTGCCCAACGTGGACGCCAATGCGATCGACCGGGCGATCAACATCATCCGGACGCGGACCGACAAGTTCGGCGTCGCGGAGCCCGAGATCTCGCGGATCGGGCAGACCGGCATCCAGGTTGGCCTTCCGAACGTCCAGAACGCCCAGCAGGCGATCGACCAGGTCGGGAAGACCGCGCAGCTCTACTTCTACGACCTGGAGGCGAACATTATCCCGCCGCCGGGGGCGCCGAAGGACCCGTCCACCCAACCGGATCCAAATCCCAATCAGTACACGTTCCCGGACCTGTGGACCGCGGTCAACTTCGCCTCGAAGCAGAAGCGCGAGTGCGACAACTGTACGACCACCGGGCCCACCTACTACCTGTTCGACAAGAAGTCGCACAAGCTGCTGTCCGGTCCCGCGGAGCGCACCAAGGGGCCCAAGCCCTTCGAGGACCTGCTGTTGCCGTTCAAGAACGGCAAGCAGCCGCCTGGCTCGGTGGTCAAGACGGTGCCGCAGGGGACGCTCGTTGCGGCGGCGCCGACCAGCCCGTCGCTGACGCTCTCACAGGGCGAACTCGCGAAGTCGCCGCAATTCGTCCTCAAGGACCGGCCGGCGCTCAACGGCACCGAGATCACCAACCCTCAGCAGCAATCGGACCCGACCACGGGCCAGCCGAACGTGACGTTCGACTTCACCGGCGACGGACAGTCGGCGTTCCAGGAGGTCACCAAGACGATCGCCGAGCGGGGCCAGGCCACGGCGCCGATCGGCACGATCGGAGCGGCACAGGCCTCCCAGTTCTCCCAGCACTTCGCCATCGTCCTGGATAACCAGGTCTTCTCAAACCCGATCATCAACTACGAGGAGAACCCGACCGGTATCGACGGCCGCCAGGGCGCCCAGATCTCGGGGAATTTCACGATCGGCTCGGCCCAGGACCTCGCCACGATCCTCCAGACCGGCGCGCTGCCTGTGAACCTCGTGCTGGTCAGCCAGAGCACTGTCTCGGCAACGCTTGGCCAGGAGGCACTCGACCAGGGAATCAAGGCCGCGATCGTCGGCCTGGCCGTGATCGTGCTCTTCCTGCTCCTCTATTACCGCCTGCTCGGAGCCGTGGCGGTGCTCGGGCTGGTGGTCTACGGGGTCTTCTTCTTCGCCCTGGTGAAGCTCATCCCGATCACGCTGACGCTGCCGGGAATAGCCGGATTAGTCCTGACTATCGGGGTGGCGGCCGACGCCAACATCGTCATCTTCGAGCGAATAAAGGAGGAGGCGAGAGCCGGGCGATCGCCGTTGTCGGCGATCGCGCAGGGCTACCGCAAGGGCATCGCGACGATCATCGACGCCAACGTCATCACGCTGCTCACGGCGTTCATCCTGTTCGTGCTCGCGACCGCGGGCGTCAAGGGATTCGCGTTCACGCTGGGCATCGGGACGCTTGTCTCGCTGTTCACTGCGGTCCTCTTCACGCAGGCGGTCCTTGGGTCCCTGGGACGCTCCAAGGCGCTGCACTCGCCGCGGGCGCTTGGCGCCGGGCCACAGCGCGTTCGCTGGCACTTCGACTTCAGCGGGGCGAGTCGGTGGTTCTTCTCGATGTCGGGAACGATCCTGGTGATCGGCGCGATCTCGCTGGCGACCAATCAGCTCAACCTGGGAATCGACTTCACGTCGGGCGCCACGGTGACGGCGAGTCTCGACAAGCCGGCATCGGTCGACCAGGTACGCAGTGCTCTCGAGGACGCGAACGTCGATAACGCCTCCAGCGCCGAGATCCAATCGGTCGACAACCCCAAGCTGGGCCAGAACGTGATCGAGATCCAGGGCAAGATCCCGGTCAATCAGGTCAACACCACCTTGAAGCAGGCGCTCGACAAGAGCTTCGGCCTGAAGGGCGGCGAGAACGGATTCAACGGGACGACGGTCGGCCCGACGTTCGGCGCTCAGGTGGCCAAGAGCGCCGTGATCGCGATCGTCTTCTCGCTGCTCGTGATCGCCGCATACATGGCGATTCGCTTCGAGCCGAAGTACGCGATCCCGGTGATCATCGCCCTCTTCCACGACATCCTCATCACCGCGGGTGTCTACTCGTTGACGGGCCAGGAGGTGACGAGCGGGACCGTCGCGGCCTTCTTAACCATCCTCGGTTACTCGATGTACGACACGGTGATCGTCTTCGACCGAATACGAGAGAACGTGCCGCGCATGCCGCGCGCGGCGTTCTCCCAGATCGCCAACAAGTCGATGAGCGAGGTGCTGACCCGATCATTGATCACCGGCCTCTCGACGGTGTTCCTGGTCACCATGCTCCTTGTCTTCGGCGGCACCACCTTGAAGGACTTCGCCTTCGCCATGATCGTCGGGGTGGCGTCGGGCGCGTACTCGTCGATCTTCATCGCGACCCCAGTGCTCACCCACTGGAAGGAGCGCGAGCCTGCGTACCGTGCCCGGCGCCGGCGTCTGATCGACGAGATGGGCTACCTGCCGACGTTCCCGGAGGAAAACGTCGTTGCGAAGCTCGGCGATACCGAGCCCGAGCCCGCCCTGGCTGGGGGTGGACCGGCCCCGGTCACCGCGCCCGAGCCGGCCGCGACGGCCACGGCGGTGGCCGAGAGGCCTGAGCCGGAATCGCAGCCCGAGCCCCCCGAGGTGGACGGGAGCGACGGAGCCGCGACTGCACAGGAGCCTGAGCGGCGCACCGCCCCGGCTAGGGGCGACGGCGCCAAGTCGGAGAGAGACCAGAGCGAACAGCGGCGCAAGCGCCAGCAGCGGCGCCGGCGTAAGCACGGGAGGCATCGATGAGCGGGAACAATTGCGGCCGTCCATGGCCTGACCTGCATCTGCCGCGACAGAGTCGCGGCTTGGAGGACCTGGGCTGATGGCCGCGGTGGTCTGGTTCACAATGGGCATCGCCCTGTGGCACTTCACGGTGTTCGTCCCCGATCGGTTCTGGGCGGGAATCGTCGGCGCCCTGCTCGGCGCGATAGCGGGGGCGATGATCTCGGGTGCGATCTTCCAGATCGTGTCGGGCCGCTCGATCGGCGATACGGACCTCGGCACTGTGCTGGTCGCGGTCCCGGGCACGCTGATCGGCCTGGCCGTGATCTACGCGATCGGGATGCGCCGGGAACACGTGGCTGACCTGGAGTAGTCAGCTCGTTTCGACCCCCGGCGGCTCACGCAGGGTCTGGAGGACCGTGCAGTAACGCTCGGTCTTCTCCTTCAGCGCCTCGATCTCTGCCGAATCGGCTCCCGGCGCGCTGACGTCGAGGCTGAGCCGGATCGACTCGAAGCCGACCTTGGCGTCGCGCGAGACGCCCAGCGTCCCTCGCAGGTCCAGATCGCCCTCGACGGTGATCTCGATGCGCTCGGTCTCGATTCCCATCGACGCGGCCACCATCTGGCAGGTGACCTGCGCGCAGGCCGCGAGGGCCCCGAGCAGAAGGTCGCCCGAGCAGGCCGCGGTGCCCGGCCCGCCGACGCCGGCGTGTGCCTGGGCGGCCTGAATCGCCTGGCCGGCCTCCACGGAGCAGGCGACCGGCGTGTCCGTCTCGCTGGCCCTGGCCACCAGGGTGACCCGGGCCTCGCCCGGCTCCTCGCGATAGCGGTCCTTGATCGGCGCTTGAGCGGCTCGTAGGTTCATCTCTCCTCCGTGGGTTCGCGCGGGCTCTCGTGGTTGCAGCCTAATCTCGCCAGGGGAGAGTTCCGTCCAGGTCCCTTCTTAGCCTGGCATCGTGCCAGCATCCGCCTCGGAGACCGCGAAGCGAGCGTTTTCGCTCGTTCCCTACAGCTACACCGAGGCCCGCGCCCTGATGGAGGGGCTCGAGTTGCCCGAGCCGATCGCGGTGACCTTGGTCCGGCGAGGCTACCGGACCGTCGAGGAGGCGCGCGCCTTCCTGGAGGCGTCCGAGACGCACGACCCGTTCGCGTTCGACTCGATGGGCGACGTCAAGGCGATGGTCGAACGCGCGGTGGCCGACGGGCGGACGATCACCGTTCACGGCGACTACGACTGCGATGGCGTCTCAGCGACAGCGATCCTGGTGCGCGCCCTGCGGCAGCTCACCCCGCGGTGCGACTGGTACATCCCGGATCGCATGGGGGAGGGGTACGGGCTCACCCGAGACGGGGTCGAGTGCCTGGCCGCGCGAGGAACCGGCCTGCTGATCACAGCCGACTGCGGGATCGCCTGCCCTGAGGAGGTGGAAGCAGCTCACGCGGCCGGCATGGAGGTGATCGTCACCGACCATCACGAGCCCGGGTCGAGCCTTCCGGACTGCCCGATCATCCACCCCCGCCTCGGCGGCTATCCGTTCGGCGAGCTCTGCGCTGCCGGCGTCGTGCACAAGCTCGCGGCTGCGCTGCTCGGAACCGAGGAGGCGGAGCGCGATCTCGACCTGGTGGCGCTCGCCACGGTCGCCGATCTGGTCCCGCTCCGGGGCGAGAACCGCGCGCTGGTCCGCAGGGGGCTCGCCGCGGCTCGGCGCGGCACCCGGCTGGGGTTCCGGGCGCTCTGCGAGGCCGCCTCGATCGCCCTCGAACGGCTCGACGAGGGCGACCTCGCGTTCCGGCTCGGGCCGCGCATCAATGCCGCCGGTCGGCTCTACCGGGCCGACGCCGGCGTCGAGCTGATGCTGACCTCCGACGAGGAGCGCGCCCGCGCGATCGCGGCCGAGCTCAACCGGGCCAACAGTGAGCGCCGCACCACAGAGCGGATGGTGGTCGCGGGAGCGGAGGCGGCGCGCTCCGAGCTGCCCGACCGCCTGGCCTCGGCGCCCGCCCTCGTGCTCGCGGGCACGGACTGGCATCCGGGGGTCGTTGGGATCGCCGCCTCGCGGCTCGCGGAGCGCCACTTCGTCCCGACTGTCCTGATTGGCCTCGATTCCGAGGGGCGCGGTCGCGGATCCGGCCGCAGCATCCCGGGCTTCGACCTGCTGGGCGCGCTGGATGCGTGCGGCGAGCACCTCACCAGGTACGGAGGACACCGTGCCGCCGCGGGGTTGGAGATCGAAGCCGGCCGCATCGACGCGTTCCGCGAGGCCTTCGTCGCCCACGCTTCGGAGGTCATGGAGGGGGATCGCCTCGGCCCAACGGAGGCGATCGACGCGGTGGTGGGCGGCGAGAGCCTGGGTCACGACGTCGCCGAGGCGCTCGAGCGGCTGGGGCCGTTCGGCATGGGAAACCCCGGCGTTCGGCTGCTCGTGCCGTCGGTACGCGTCTGCGATGTGAGGCCGATGGGCGAAGGCGACAAGCACGCGCGGTTCCGGCTCGAAAGCGGCGCCAGCTCGGCGCTCGGGGTAGCGTTCAGCGTCAACGGGCAGTTGGCCGAGTCCAAGCTGGTCAACCCGGTTGACGTCTCGGTGAAGCTCGAGCTGAACCAGTGGAACGGAGCGGTGGAGCCCCGCGTCGTCCTGGGCGAGCTCTACCGCGATGAGGACGGCGACCAGGACTCCAGGGCGCTCGTAGTCCCGGACCCGGAGGAGTGGCGGCGCCGGTTCGACGCCGAGAGGCGGGCGCCGCTCTCCCAGTGGCCTCCGTCAGGCCGAGTGTCCGCCGACGGGGAGCGCGAGGTCGTGGACCGGCGGGGCGGCTCCGGAGTGGCGGTGGTTGCCGCGCTGGCCTCCTGCAGCGAGCCGGTCCTGGTGCTCTGCTCGGACGCCCTGCGGCGGCGAGAGCTGGTGGAGCGCGCGGCGGCCCCGGCGCGGTTCGGCGGTGGGCCGGTGGCGATCGCGTCCGCGAGGCTGGCCGACGCGGCCGTTCAGACAGGGATCGAAGAGGTGCTGGCCTCGGAATGCGGCGTGGCCCTCGCCGACTGGGCCGCGCTCGAGCGCCTGCCCGCGATGGCCGCGCGCTTCGCGCACGTTGTCATCGTCGACCCGCCGCCGTTCCCGCACCTGGAGCGGGCGGCGGCCACCGGCGCCGGTTTCCTGCACGAGGCGTGGGGTGAGGAGGACTTGGCGATGGCCGTTCGCGGACACGAGGAGGAGTGGCCTCGCCGGACCGCGCTGGCCGCCCTCTACCGCGTCCTACGCGACCGTCAGGTCTCGGCGTGCCCCGGAATCGTCGAGGCCGAGCTTCGCGCGGTCCTCCACGGCCCCGGTCGCCATCCGCGCGCGCCAGAGGTCGGTGCCCGCCGCATCCGGGTTCTCGAGGAGGTCGGGGCGATCCACTGGGACACTGCCTCCACACCCGGCACGCTGCGCGTCGTATCCTCGGTGGAGAAGGATCTGGAGCTGACGAAGTCCTTCGCCGTCTACCAAGAACGGTATGAGGAGGGCAGGCGATTCCTAAGCAGGCGAAGACAACCGAGCTAGACGAGGCGAAGCGCGGCAAGGGCGCCGCGTCGAAGGACGGCTCGAACGGCAAGCGGAACGCCGGGCGGACGAAGGCGAACAGGCCGAAGGTCAATGTCAGGCGGCCGGCTCGGCGCCGCCCCAAGGACGACGAGACGCCCGCCGACCGTGAGGGACACACCCGCGTCGGCGCGGGAGCCGTGACCGCGACGCCGCCTACCCTCGACAGCCCTCGAACCGCCGAGCTCGCGGACGACGAGCGCGCACTGCTCAGTGACCTCCTGGCGGTTATCGCCGAGCACAGCGACGACGGGGTGCGGCCGATCGACACCGACGCTGTCGAGCGGGCGTTTGCCTTCGCGTGCGAGCGCCACGCCGACCAGCGGCGCAGGTCGGGCGAGGACTTCATCACGCACCCGGTCGAGGTGGCGAAGATCTGCGCCGGCCTGCGGCTGGACACCGAGACTCTGTGTGCAGCGCTCCTGCACGACACGGTTGAGGACACGAGCGCGAGCCTTGACGAGGTCAAGCAGCGGTTCGGGGACGTGATCGCGAACCTCGTCGACGGCGTCACGAAGCTCACCGGCATCACCTTCCAGAGCCGGGACGAGAGCCAGGCGGAGAACTACCGGAAAATGATGGTCGCGATGGCCACGGATCTCCGGGTCATCCTGATCAAGCTTGCCGACCGTCTCCACAACATGCGCACGATCTCGGCGCTTCCCAAGCAGAAGCAGATCGAGAAGGCGCGCGAGACACTCGAGATCTACGCGCCGCTAGCGCACCGGCTGGGAATCCACGCGATCAAGTGGGAGCTCGAGGACCTGTCGTTCCAGCGCCTGCACCCCCGCAAGTACAACGAGATCAAGAAGCTCGTCTCCCAGCAGCGCGCCGAGCGCGAGCGCTACGTCACCGACGCCGGTGAGTTCCTCAGCGCCGAGCTCGACAAGGTCGGCATCCAGGCCGAGATCTCAGGCCGGGCCAAGCACTTCTACTCGATCTATTCGAAGATGACGAAGAAGGGCCGGGAGTTCAACGAGATCTACGACCTGACCGCGATGCGGGTGCTCGTGGAGTCGGTCAAGGACTGCTACGGCGCGATCGGAATCATCCACTCGCTCTGGAAGCCCCTTCCAGGGCGTTTCAAGGACTTCATCGCGACCCCGAAGCTCAACCTTTACCAGGCCCTGCACACGACGGTTATCGGACCTGAGGGCCGGCCGCTGGAGATCCAGATCCGGACGCCCGATATGCACGAGACGGCCGAGTACGGGATCGCCGCCCACGTCATCTACAAGGAGGGCCCCAGCACCAAGGGCGACCCCGAGCGGGAGAAGATGACCTGGCTGCGCCAGCTCCTCGAGGTCGAGGGTGACCAGGACCCCACCGAGTTCCTCGAGTCGCTGAAGGTCGACCTGTTCGAGGACGAGGTCTTCGTGTTCACGCCACGGGGCGAGGTGAAGAACCTGTCGGCGGGCTCAACGCCTCTCGACTTCGCCTATGCGGTCCACACGGATGTCGGGCACCGGTGCGTGGGCGCGAAGGTCAACGGAAAGATCGTCCCCCTCCACTACCAGCTGAAGTCGGGCGACATCGTCGAGATCCTCACTGCCAAGCAGGAGCGCGGGCCGTCCCGAGACTGGCTGGCGCTGGTGCGCACCAGCCGCGCCCGCAACAAGATCCGCGCCTTCCTCAAGCGGGAGCGCCGAGACGGCGCCGAGCGCCGCGGCCGCGAGCAGCTCCAGGACGCGATCCGCAAGCGCGGGCTCCCGCCGCAGCGGATCGCGGCGTCGCCGCTCCTCGCCGACGTCACGCGCGAGATGGGCTTCCGCAAGGCCGACGACTTCTACATCGCCGTCGGCCAGGGCAAGATCTCGCCGAAGACGGTCGCCAACAAGGTCTTCCAGCGCCTCAAGCAGGGCGAGGCGGTCGCCGGCGACGAGACCGAGGCACGGCTCCAAAGCGTGCTAGAGGGCCGCGACGAGCGCCAACGGCGCACGCAGGAGGCATCCGACTACGGCATCAACGTCAAGGGCGTCGACGACGTGATGATCCGGCTGGCCAAGTGCTGCCGGCCGGTGCCGGGCGACCCGATCGTCGGCTACGTGTCGCTTGGGCGCGGGATCACGATCCACCGCGACGACTGCAGGAACATGACCGCCCTGAAGCGCTCCCCCGAGCGGTTCACCGAGGTGGAGTGGGACGGGGACAACGCAACCTCCTACCGCGTCGAGCTCCAGGTCGATGCCTGGGATCGCACGCGCCTCCTCGAGGACCTCTCTCGGACCTTCGCGGAGACGGGCGTGAACATCATCGAGGCCTTCTGCAGCACGAAGCACCCGATGGTCAAGAACCGGTTCGTGGTCGAGGTCGGGGACGGCGAGCAGCTCCGGACGTGTGTTGGGCGCCTCCGGAACGTCGACTCGGTCTTCGACGCGTACCGCGTGACGCCCACGTCTTGACGGAAGAGGCGAGCGCCAACCCCAACGTCGCCGCCACCCGTCGATTCATCGAGGCGTACAACGAGGGTGATCTGGACAGCATGGTCGCGCTTGCGGACCCGAACATCGAGTGGGAGGTGGCGCCAGAGCATCCGGCGGCGACGACGCACCGGGGCATCGACGCGGTCCGTGAGTACCACGAGGACTGTGTATCTCTAGTCGTGGTGCGGGTTTTCGGCGGTTTTGCCAGCGGATTGCCAACCGGAGGTCGCGACTACATCTCTGGGAGCGTCTCGACCGCAGCCAGTAGATCGGGGAGGTCAGCAGCCGGGAAACCGACAGCGACTGCATCGCCGACGAGGAAGGGGTCGTCCTCCTGCGCTGCACGCGCTCGTTCCTCAGCGGTCAGTTCGACCATCGTGCCGCTGGACCACTGAACGAACGCCTCGGCATCGGCCCTCTTCTCGAAGGCGATGTAAGCCATTGGCGGCACGATCCCCGGCAACTCTTGGCACGATCCGGTGGTCCGGTATCCGCGCAGCCAAAGTTCGGAGACGAGTGGAGCGATCATCTCGTCCACATCGAAGCTGATCGGGCCTCTTTCGAGCCGCACCTGTGGGTGGAGGGTCATGGGTTAGCTCTCCTGCACCGTGAGCGCCGCCGCGATCCGCTCGGCGGCGACCTCGTCCGAAGACGGCAGCAGGTGGGCGTAGGTCGCAAGCGTCGTCTTCGGATCGTCCCCGAGCCTCGCTGCGACGATATGCACCGGCACGCCGTCCGTCAGCGCCAGCGTCGCCGCGGTATGGCGCAGGGTGTGAAGCGTCCCGGTCGGGATACCGACGCGATCACGCTGGCGCGTGAATGCGTCAGAGAGCGTCTGCGGGTGAATCGGCGCGCCGAGCTTGTCAGCGAACACCGAATCGTGGTCCTCATAGGCATCGCCGGCGAAGTCGCGCTCGAGCACCTGCGCATCGCGATGGCGCCGCAAGGCGTCGACCGTCTCCGGGTCGAGCGCGATCGTGCGCCGCGAACGTGCCGATTTCGGCGGCCCGAAGCTGGCGCCGCCGCGGGTCGGGATTAGCTGCTGCTCGACCGAGAGCCTCGCGCCGTCGAGGTCGAGCGTGCGCCAGGTCAAGCCGAGCAGCTCGCCGCGCCGCATCCCCGTGGTCGCAGCCAATCGCCACAGCGCGAAGTGCCGCGCGTCGTGCTCGCGGACGTAATCGAGGAACCGCGAAAGCTCAGACGCTGTCCATGCCGTCGCCCGGCTGCGCGGCACCCGCGGCGGATCGGCGAACTCGACCGGGTTTCTCGGCAGGTAGCCCCACCGTACGGCGTCGCGGCAGGCGCGCGATAGCAGCTTGTGGCTGTTGCGGATCGTGCCGGCCGAGAGCCCGTCGTCGGCGAGCTCGGTGTAAAAGGCATTCAGACGGGCGCCCGAGAGCGCCTGCAAGCGCAGCTCGCCGATCCCCGGCTCGATACGGCTGCGGATCAGCGAGGCGCGTTTCTGCGCCGTTAGCGGGCGCACCGTGGCGGCGGTGGCGCGCTGCCATTCGTCCAGATAGGCGCCGACGGTGAGTCGCGACGGGGCGGCGTATGAGCCGTCGCCGAGCCGCTGCAACTGCTCAGCGAGAAACTGCTCAGCCTCGCGTTTCGTGGTGAACCTGCCGCGCGAGCGCTGACGGCGCCTGCCGTCCGCTCGGGGCTCCTCCCACGAAGCCGTCCAGGTGGACTTGCCGCGCTTTCGGACGTGGCCGCGCATCAGTCGCCGTCCTTCGCTTCGGCCTCGGCACAGGCGAGCTTCAGGGACTCGAATGCGTCCGCCTGCGCCCCGGGCAGCTCTGACCCATCGGGATCGGCAAGCAGTAGGTATCCGTAGCGGCGAGCCGCCCCGGCGATCGCGGGAAGGCTGTCGTCCGCTCGATCAGCGAGCGCGAGGCACCTCTGCGCCTGCTCTCGCGATAGGCGCTCCACCTCGGCGAGGTGGAATCGCGCCCACGCTAGGTGGTCATCAGTGTCGGGCGGTTCGCTGACCCGAGGCGGGGCCGGGGATGCCAGTTCCCTGAGCGCTCCCTTGATACCGAGATGCGAAACCCGTCGCGCATCCTCGGCGTTCTCGGCCAGGCGCATGTAACCCTGGGCGCTTCGCGGGCTGCCGGGGAAGTTCGCCTCAAGCCACGGCAGCCATTCGCCGTGCTTCACCCGCGATTTCGCCTCGGTGAGCAGCTCGCCTGCGCGGATCGCGTGACTCACAGCGTCCTGCCACGCGAGCTCTGCGGCTTCGACTTCGGAGCGAAGCTCGGTCGCGATCGTCGGCAGGTTGCGCTTCGGCCTGTCGAGGTCCTTTGTCATGGGGTCTCCTCTCCGTCGACCGTGTGGGACTCGTATGCGACGGAGCCGGACATCTTGAAGTCCTCACGCGGGACGGCGCTGTGGTAGATGCGGGAGTCCTGTTCGGGGAGGTTGCGTTCCCCGCGAATCCAGGCCCGCATCTCGGCGGGCGTGCACTCGACGTTCGGGCCGATGCTCATGGACTCGTCCGAGTCGGTCGGCACGAAGAGGTGCACCGGGGCAACGTCGAGGGCGAGCGCGTAGCGGAAAGCCTCGTCAATCGAGAGCTGGCGTTCCCCGATTTCGACGCGCGCGATTGCGCTGCGCTCGGTGTGAGCGCCGAACCTGTTCAGCGCGTCGGTGAGGTCCTGCTGCGACCAGCCGTGTCGCTGGCGCAGCTGACGGATTTGCTCTCTCGTGGTCTCGCTCGGTGGCTTCACGCTTACTCCTTTGTGGAAGTTCCCCACATAGAGTATCAGAATCCCCAAAAGACGGTGCGCGGTGCTTATACTCCATCGCCATGAGCCCGATACACACAGCCGAGTCCGCGTCAAGCACCGAACCACTACTGGATACCCACGAAGCCGCCGAGTGGCTGAAGCTCTCTCCCGGGACGCTCCGTTACTGGCGCCACGTCCATCGCGGCCCACGGTCGCTGTCGGTCGGCGGCGCGGTTCGCTACCGCCCCAGCGATATCGAGGAGTGGCTAGAGCGCGGAGCGAAGCCGGGGTCGTCGGAATGAGCGAGCAGCGCCGGACATTCACCGTTGAAGAGGCGGCACGGCTGCTCGGCGTTAGCCGCGGCGTTGCCTACGAGAGCGCGAGGCGCGGCGAGCTTCCGGCGATTCGGCTCGGTCGGAGGCTGGTGATTCCCCGGCAGCGACTTGAAGAACTTCTCGGCGGCAGCGCCGAGGGAAGGAACGGCGGCCCCACGACGCCGTAGAACGAACGCGGCCCGCCGTGGGGGCGAGCCGCAGGAAAGAGAAGTCGAATGCCTAGTTCGACAAACATCGTACCACCAGAGCCACCCGCCCAACCGGACCCATTCAGTGGGCCGGATTCGTGGAACGGTGACCCGCCGCAACCGGACACGATCGGCGGCACGGTCGCCGAGGTTGGCGAAGTGTCGACCGAGAAGCACGGCGGCGCGCGCGTGCCGCTCTTGCGAATCCAGAACGGCGACGGGAAGCTCACGGACGTTCCGTGCTGGCGGGTGCACCTTCGCCAGCTTGTCGAGGAGCACCGTCCCGAACCGGGCGACATGATCTCGATTCGGGCGTTTGGCGCCCGCCCCGGAGAGCTGCAGAAGCTCTATGCGGTGAGAGTCGCCAAGGGGGAAGGGGTCAGCGACGATGACATTCCCTTCTAAGACCGAGGAGGGCGCGGCCGCGGTCGCGTCCTCCATCTATGCCAAGCGCGCGCGACCGCCCTGGAACGCGCTCACTGACGACGAGAAGCTCGACCGGCTCGAAGCCGACCTGTGGGCGACCGGGAAGCGAATCGAGCGAGTCGAAGGCGAGCTGCTTGAGGCCCAGGACCGGCTGCGGCTCTTGTTCCGCGATCTCGGGAAGATTCGGGGCCGACTGAACGGGCTGATGCCGCGCCGCGGCGATGGGCCGTCGACGCTCACCCTCGATTACGCGGGCGAGGACGATGGTTAGCGGCAAGGGAGGCTCGTCTTCGGGCGAGCCTCCCACCGGCGCTACGGAGCCCGAACTCAGCGCGTGGCTTCGCGAGACGCTCGACCCGAGCTTCTACCTGACTCCCGAGGTTTGGCTTCGCAACCCGCTTTCCGACGCCAACCTGAGAATCGACTTCCTCGCGGCTCCGAAGCGCGACGACTTTCCCTTCGACCTGTTCGGGATCGAGATCAAGCGCCACGGCTGCGAGGGAAGCGATTACGTCTCGGCGCTTGCCCAATGCGAGGACTATCGCCGTTGCGTCGTCGCGGACTTCAACCACAAGAACGTCTGCGGATTACAACTCGGCGCCGTGTTCCTGTTCCGTGGCCAGTGGCAGCTCGGCGTCGGCCGCTACGACGACGAGAACGCAATCCGCTGCGGCGCGATCCGGGCCGTCGGCACGCGAAACGTCGGCGAGATTGTGCTGCACCGCTACCAGGCGGTGCGGTTTGAGATTTGCGATCAGCCGATCTGGACGCTGAGCAAAGGGGCGACCGGGTCCGGTGTGGTGTGGCCGAAGCTGCGGCGGATCGGCAACTCGGCTCGCCGGGAGGCAGCATGATCCCCGCCGAACTCACCGCGCGCCCTCAGTGGGTGACCTGGCGCTACGAGACCCGCGACAACAAGCCGACCAAGGTTCCCTATCGGCCCAGCGGTCAACGTGCCAGCTCCACCGACCCGAACTCGTGGACGAGCTTCGAGCAGGCGAGCGCCGCCGCTGAACGCTTCGACGGCATCGGCTTCGTGTTCGCCAAGGACGATCCCTACACCGGCGTCGACTTTGACGGCGTGATCGACCCCGACACCGGCGAGATACACGAAGCCGCCGCCGAGCTGGTGAAGGTGTTGGACAGCTACACCGAGCTTTCGCCGTCGCGGACCGGCGCCCACGTTCTGGTGGAGGCGACCAAGAACGGCTTTCCCCACAGCAGCACGTCGAAGACGCCGTGGGGAAAGAAGTTCGAGGTCTATGACCGGAGCCGGTTCTTCACCTTTACCGGGCAACGGTTGAACGAGCGCGGGGTCGAGCCCCGCCAGCAGGAACTCGACCGGGTGCTGAGGCGAATCTGGCCCGAATTCGCTCCGCGGCAAGATGCCTCGCCGGCGCCGGAGCGAGCTGCGCCAAAGCCCGACCCCGAACTCCTGAAACGCTGGCGCAAGCGTTCACAGTTCGCCGACTTGCTCTCGCGCCCGGTGGACGACCAGTCCGAGCGCGACTTCGCAATTGCCTGTTTCGCCTTCGAGCATGGCGCCGACCGCGAGGAGGTCGTGAAGCTCGTCCAGGTGTCTCGGCAAGCCACAGCTGGGGATGTGAAGGCGATGCGAGGCGACTACCTCGAGCGCACGGTGGACGCCGCTCGCGTCCGGGCGCTTAAGAAGGCGTCGACCGAGAATGCAGACGAGCTGACCGAGCTGCTGGGACTGAGGCCCGACCGCAAGGTGGTGCGCGTCGATGTGTACGGGCGCGGCTCCAATGCCACCGTCGAGATCGGGCTCGCCAACGGCGAGGAGATCGTCCTCGACACGGTCGGGCGCGTCGCCAGCACGACCAAGTTCACTGCCGAGATTGCCATCCAAGTGGGCGCCCGCCCGACGCTCAAGATGGCGGACGTTGTCCGCGCCCTGGCACTGATCCACGACCTCGGCGAGCATCATCGTGGACTGGAGAACGAGGATCGGGCGGCCGACTTCGCAACCGACTATCTGCGAGCCGCCCGCCTCGAGCCCGTCCGCATGGCTGACCAGCACTCGCGCTGGCGGGCGTTCTCGCTGCTCGACCAGATCGACCCAACGGCCGAGGGGCGGTCGATAGCGGCAGGCAGCGTCGTCCTCGAGGACGCGGACACCGGTTGGCTCTATGTCCGCGCTTCGTGGTTTGGCGCCCACATTCGCCAGCAGTCGGGACCCGGCGAGGCGGCGATCATCCTTCGCGCAGTACTACGGCTCGGCTGGCGAAAGCCAGGGCGGCACGGACAGATCAAGGCAACGGCACCGGGACGCAAGGACACGCTGCATTGGGCGTTCCTCGAGGTCCCACCGGACTGGAGGAACCGGTGAGCCAGGTACCGGGTACCGACAGGTATTTAATTATCCCCCGCGCGACGCGTATGCGCACACGTATAAGCCGGTACCTGTCGGTACCCGCCCCCGCGTGTGGGAAAGCTGCGGAGGTCCGAGGATGAGCGAGCAGCCGCTCATCCATGGCGTGCCGTATCGCTTCGAGCTGCGTTACTTGGACGGCGAGCCCGTCGACCCCGACAACCCACGGCCATGCACTCACTGCGGCTTCCCTCCCTTCGAGTGTCAGGAGTGTGAGGAGTGGCACGACGCCTGCCTCGGTCACGTCGATGGTGCCAACATCGCCTGTTGCGGTCACGGCAACTTCGATGATGCGTACGTCGGCTGGGATGACCGCACCGTCGTCGGGCTCAGTCCCGAGTATTGGACCGACGCCCGTAACGCCACCGTCGACGAGCTATACAAGCTCGGCGCTTCCAGGCTTGAGCTTCACGTGGACCTTCGAGGATGATGCCTGGCCTCATCTGCCCCCGTGGCCTGCACGGCGCGGTCGAGCCGCGACCCGTGGGCTGCTGGCCCAGGTGTCCTGAATGCGCGAAGGAGTACAAGAAGCGAGAGCGCACCCGCCGTAAGAAGGGCTGGGCGTGGGAAGAAATCCGCGAGCGAGTGCTGACCGCGTATGGCCATCGGTGTTCCTTCGTCGGCAAGGACGGCAAGCGGTGTGAGGTTCATGGGCCGTTGCAGATTCACCACGTGAACTCAGACCCGACTGACAACAGCCTCGCCAACCTTCGGCCGGTCTGTGCCCCTCACCATCACCAGGTGCAGGGCGACCCCGATGCGCGCTTCGCCTCGCCGCTGACGCCGTTGATCGGATGACCGGGGGGCGGGGGTCGCATCGCGGATGCGGTTGGCGACGTGGGGCGTTCCTAGCAGCGTGCGAGAAAAACCGCGAAATGGCTTGCTTAAGCCAAAACACAGCGAAGAAAGTCCCATGAGCGACCACGAAACCGAAGACCCGCTCGACGAGCGGATGCTGGCGGGACTGTCGCTTTCACGCGAAAGCAGAAGTGCCGGTCCTTGGGTTCGCGGCCCAAGAGACCAGCTGCGATTCGCTGGACTGCAGGCGCCGCTGCGAACCCCGAGTCCGGCATGGTCTACTACGTCGCAGGATGACTGGGAGGGAGACGAGACGCCGCTTTCCCCTTGGGGTTGGCCTCGCCGTCCTGGGTGGACTCGCTCTCGCGGGGGTCGTGGCGGGCGTTGTCGTGTCGGGCGGGGGATCGAACCGCGCGCGCGAGAGCTCGATCGACTCCGTGTCCCCGCGCGCCCCGGACGAGCTGCCGGCCGACGAGCTCGCGGAGCAGGGCGATCAGACCCAGGAGCGTCTGGAGGCGCTCGAGCAGGCACGGACGCAGGGCACGCTCGGCCTGGTGGAGCCTCTTGCGGTCAAGGCGGCTCCGGGATGGCGCGGCGAACGTGTCTGGCGTTCGGGGACAGACGACTGGGAGCCCGCGGTCGCGGGCCGCCCCGGCTCCTCCCGCGTCTACGTGCTGACGACGCGCTACGGGAGTAAGCCGGCCTGCAAGCGCTCCTGTCCCGACCCGGCCATTCGGCTGCGAGCATCTCAGGACGGTGGCCTGCAATGGGGGCGCGACCGGTACCTGTGTCGCTGCCACGGGTCGAAGAATCAGTACGACCCCCAGATCGAGATGTCCGCCGACGGGTCGCTCTATGTAGCCTGGCTCGACGGGTTCACGCCCGGTGTGACCTTTGCGCGCTCCGACGACGGTGGCCGCAGCTGGACCAAGCCGGTGCACGTCGACGGGCGGCTGCCCTGCTGGGACAAGCCGATCGTCGCGGTCTCCGACAATGGCAAGGACGTCTACATCGCCTTCAACGGCCCCTCCAACGGGGACGCCTACGTAGCGGTCTCCCACGACCGGGGCGACCACTTCGGGCAACCGGTCCCGGCGGAGGTGAATAAGCGATATCACTTCGCCGGCGGCGGCTTCGTCGCGGCTGACGGCACGGTGGCGTTCGGTCAGACGTCGTACAACCAGGACTCGACCGGGAGCGTACGTGTGCTGGCGACGACCTCGGTGGACGGTGGGCGCACCTGGCGCAACGTGGGGGTCGACCGCATGGCGAAGCAGCCGGACTGCGTCTCGAAGGGATGCCCGAAGGACTTCTACGGCCCGCAGGCCGCGATGGCGGGCGACTCGAGCGGCAGGCTCCTGATCCTCTACAACGGGGCGTCGCGCCGGAACAGCAACCAGCGCGTGTACGCCCGCCGCTCATCGGACGGCGGCCTAAGCTGGAGCGCGCGGAAGCGAATTTCGCCCAAACACGCCGACGCCGCCTTTCCGGCGGCGATCGGCGGGGACGCCGGTGACTTCCGGGTCTGGTACATGGACGACCGCCGGGGCTCGAACGGCCGCTGGAACGTGTGGTTTCGGCGGAGCACGAATGGCGGCAGGGACTGGTCGAGGTCCCTGCGGATATCCGACGCCTCTCGTGGCACCGCCTACATTCGGCTGGACGGCTTTCTCCAGCCCTACGGCGACTACGGCGAGCTCGCGATCATCCAGGACGATCAGACCTTCGCCGTCTGGGGGGAGGGAGTGAGCTACAGGGTCCTGGGGGCACCCTGGTACAACCGAACCCGGTAGCAGAAGCCCTGATCCTGCTTCGAGCCGGGACTCGCATTCCTCGCGCCTTGAGGCTGGGGGGCGAGATACTGCCCGGGCGATGTCGCAGGAGAACCTGGAGGCAAGGGCGCAACGCCAGCAGATCAGCTATCGACGTCGACCTGCTGCATCCAATCCACGCATCTGGTCCTCCTTGAGCTGGCCTCTTCTCGGGGCCAGCCTGGTAGATCCAGATGTATGCCTGAAGACTTCTGCTTTTCGCGCAAAGCAGAAGTGAGCAATCGCGTGGAATTGCGGATCGGTTCGGTCTTCGTTTGGGCAGTCCGCGAAGCCGTAGCGGTTGCCGAGGTTCGCGGCGTGAACGACCAGCGTCGAATTGGCGCGAGCGGTCGTCTAGGCTCTGCGACGAGCATGACCTGGCTCCCCGACGACTTCGACCACCCCCGCCGCCTCTACCTGCCAACCGGCCACCATCTGCGACCGATCCGTGCCGCCGACGTCGCTATCGACTACCCGGCCGTCATGGGCTCGCGGGAGCGGCTGTGGGCGAAGTACGGCCAGACGTGGGGCTGGCCGCCCGAGACGATGACCTTCGAGGCCGACCGCAACGACCTCGCCCGCCACGCGGCCGAGATCGCCGCGCACGAGACGTTCAACTACGCGGTGCTGGACGCGGACGAGACCGAGCTGTTGGGCTGCGTCTACATCGACCCGCCCGACACCTCGCCGGCCGGGGCCGACGCGGTGTCGTCGTGGTGGGTGGTCGACCGGGAGGCAGGCGGATCCTTGAGCACGCGCTCGACGACGCGATCCCGCGCTGGCTCGAACAGGCCTGGCCCTTCCGCTCCGTCCATTACTCGCCTTGACTACGAGCGAGTTCACGCACCGTGACTTCTGCTTTCGGCGTGAAAGCAGAAGCGGCGATCGCTCGAATTCAACTCCTGCTGGCGGAGGTCAGGAATCGACTAGCATCCGCCGATCAAGAGACCTGTAGCGGAAGCAGGCAAGGGAGGCGCGCGCCAGATGAGCGGGTCGCGAGGCACCGTTGCCAGAGTCGCGGCAGGAACGGTTGTGGTGCTGCTTGCGGTGGTGCTCGCTGTCCCGAATGGCGACGCTGCCAGCCCGCATGCCCAATCCCAAGCAGGTGCGAAGGTTCCGCATGTGGTCTTGAAGCGCGGGACGCTGCTCGGCGAGCCCTGGCACACCACGCTTCAGAGGCACCGCCCTGACTCAAAGCTTCCGTGCTTTGGGGTTACGACACAAGACTCGGAGTTCCAGGCCATCGTCTCCGAGTGCGGACACCCTCGCCGATTCTTCGTTCCGCTGATCATGAGCGACAGCGGCGACCCGGACAACCGCGGCGTCGTGACGCTTCTCGTGACCCCGCCAAAGGTGAAACGCGTGCACCTCAACTTCGGTGGGCGTCCCGACAAGACGGTCTGGCCGAAGCGAATCAGTCATAGAAAGGCGCGCAAAGCCGGCGTGAAGCCGAACTTCCGCTACAAGTCATTCGCCCGCAAGGGGGAGTTCTGTCCTCGCGGCCAGGTCGGCTACACGGCCAGTGGCAAGGTCTTCTATGGCCCCTTCCACTATCCGCCTTGTCGACGCCAAAAACAGGAGTCGAAGTCCGAACGCTCCAGTAGGCGATCGTCACCTCGGTGGCAAGAGGGCGGATACCTCCACGGCTTCGGGCTGGCGAGGTCCGGTTAGGCTCCTTCTCTGCACGTCCCCTTCTGCTTTGCGCGAAAAGCAGAAGTCACGCCTCACGCCACTGCTTCCCATGCAATAGGGGAGTTCTCCGAGGAGCGGGTTAACTCTCTTCCCGATAGACGACTACGGGTCACCCAGCTCCGTTTCGGTATCTAGAGCCACTTAGTAATCAGATGCCCGCCGGGTGATGGGCAGGACTCCTACGAATACCCGCACTTCCGCTTTCAGGCGAAAGCAGAAGTGGCGGTCCCTTCTCGCCTGGCCGAGACCGAGCTCCGCCAACGCCTCTACGCTCCGCGTTCCGATCGCGGGAAGCCGCGCCCTTCCGAGCACAGCTGATTCTCGGACGAGGCTGGGCCCCACCCTACTCCCGCAGCCCGGCGGCTTCGAGTCAGGGCGAGCCGGGCGAGAGCTCGACGTAGCTGAGGTGGGCGTCGACGTGGCGGATCCCGCCCGACTGCTCTTCGGCAGTCGAGCCCGAACTTGATCGGCCCCGGTCCGAGGACGCCGGTGACGCCTGACATCGCGGCCGCATCCGTTTGGTCGATGACGGCCATCAGGGACTCGCTCTCGGGCAAACCCCGTGTCCGCCCCGACGTGACAGGCGCCTGAGAGCAGCCGCAGTACA
>CAWALB010000001.1:0-332799 GCA_963782795.1 uncultured Actinomycetes bacterium | reverse complement strand
CCGGGCGGGACACGTGGCGTGACCGACTCGAAGCGGGTGCCATCGAAGCGGCTGACCATCCAGTTGCCGCCGACCGCGAAAAGCTCGCCGCGCGCGTTTTCGAAGAGCGCGTGAATTCTCGGGGAGGTCAGGCCGTCGTGCTCGTCATACGTGAGAAAGCCGTCTGGGCTCAGCTTCATCACGCCGGAGAGCGATGCGATCCACAGGTTCTGGTCGCGATCTTCGGCGAGCTCGGAAATGAGCCGGCTCGGCAATCCGTGCGCAGCGCCGTACCCTGGCGGAATCCGTGTCCGTCGAATTCGAGCAACCCTCGAGCGGTGCCAACCCATACACGCCCGGTGGTGGACAGCGCAAGAGCGCTCTCTCCAATCTCTGCGCCTGGGAGGTCGATCCATTCGACGCCTGCCTGTTGGAATTGGGTACGGGCGCCTGGCAGGCAGGTGTACGGCGCCGCGCAGAAGCGGAGCAGGCCGCGGGGGATAAGCGACCCACAGCTGTCCGTCGACGCCGCGAGCCATGTCGCGCACGGGGGACTCTGCCGCAGTGGACGGCACTGGATAACGCACGGCGCTATCGTCATCGAACAGGCGAACCAGGCCGCGGCCAGTCCCGACCCACATCTCACCGGCGGCGCCTGAAGTCAGAGCGCTCACACCAACAGGATGGCCATCGCCCCAGGCTCCGCTGATGTCGATTCGCGACGGTCGATTTCGTCCGCTGCTCCCGACGTCAAACCTGAACAGGCCGCCATCGGTTCCGACCCAGATGCGGCCCGACGGATCCTCATGAAGTACATTTCACGTGGTCGGCACCGGACTCGCCGAGTGATGTGCACTCGAAGCGCGTGCTGGCGCGTGTCGATGTTTTCGACTGTTCAGCCGCGGGTCCGAACCGAATCGCGGCAGGATCCATTCGGCACACGCCGCCGCCGTTGGTGGCAATCCAATACATGCCCTTCCGGCTTTCGAGAAGAAGCTGACTTGGGGAACAGTCAGTCCATCCTCGATTCCGTAGGACACGAACCGCGAACCATCGAAGCGAGCGAGGCCATCGCGCGTGGAAAACCACAACAGGCCGCGCGAGTCGGAGACGATGTGATCGACGAAGGTGCTGGGAAGACCATTGGCGAGGCCGTAGGTCTTCACGGGCAGGCGCTCGGCTCGCGCCGCGGCCCCGAATACCAAGAGCATCCAAACGAGCGCGCAGGACTTACAGCGCATGGACCGACGGTCCCTGAACGCAGGGGGCGGGCTATTGTAGCGTCGTATCGATTCGTCCGGCGTCAGAGAGCGCTGGTGTACTGTTGAGTTCGAGTGGCCTCGGCGTTTCTGCCGAGAGACGCGCCATCTGGACGTCCTTGTCTTATCGCCGTCCACCGCGGCCTGCCCAAGAGTTGGATTCCGCTGTCATAGCGCAGCGCGTGGGCCGATTGGTTCCGCTACCGCAGCCTCGCCGACTCGTGGTCGGCGCCCAACGTCGCGATGGGGATACCCAACCCGCAGCTCGCCTGGGCGACGGAATGGGACTGTTGCCCACGAACACCAACCGCGGCGACGGTCTGATCATCATCTCCAGCGGCAACCTCTACGCGAGCTTCTGGGCAGCGCGACGAACTACGAAGGATGGGCGCCGTTCTACGGCCCCGTGCGGCCTTGATAGGCGCGTTGCGTCTGCTGCACGCTTGCGTGCCCGAGCAGCAACTGGATGATGGGGATGTCCACGCCGTCGGCCAGCCGCCGGCAGGCAACTTCGTGGCGCAGGCCCGCCAGTGCAGATCAATCTGCCCAGCTTGGTGCGATCCACGCGGGCACCAGTTTTCGCACGCTTGGTATCGTGCCCGTTTGCGATCACGAGCAGCGATTCCCAGGCTGTCTTGAATGGCGGTCGCTGCCAAACACGTTCACCGCCGCTGTCGGGTTCGATGCTAAGATCCGCGCGCAGAGTAGAGATGCGGTTGGAGTTCGACCCTCACACCATCGCGGATGGAGGCGAGGAGGTCGAGTGCGCTGGACGCCGCTTCGGATCTGTTCTCACGGAGTGCGGTGAAGATGACGCTACTCTTGATCGCTGCGTTGGGACTCGTCCTATGGCACCGGCTCGGAATGGCTCGCGGTGTGCTGGTGATGACGGCCCGCTTGTCGGCACGTCAAACAGCGCACGGCGAGCATCTTGCCAGTTCCAGCGAACGCCTCTGGCGTGATGACCGACTGCCGAGTCGTAGACTCCGCATGGTAGCGGCCTCCGCGCTGCTCGCCTCGGGTCTTGCGGCGGGGATACTCGTGGTTCAATCTCAAACCGTTGTCCCCCCAAGTCAGACGGTCGCAACTCCAGGATCGCTGTCGGGCGCAGAGTTCCATCTCCAACGCGGCGAGGACTTCTCCAGCGTCCATGACTACGACCGCGCGATCGCCGAGTACAACACCGGCGATCCGGTTGAAGTCGGACTATGCCGAGGCCTACAACGACCGGGGCTTGCCTACTATCTGAAGGAGACGCGGAGCGCGCGATTGCCGACCCCCCCCGACCATCGCACTGCGGCCCAACACCCGAGGCGTACAACGGCGCCGCGTTCTCTACATGGCGCATGATACGGTGGGACAAAGCCGTCATGGCTAACTTCAATCGCGCCATCACGCTGCAACCGTATTTCCGGTATTCGTATATCAACCGCGCCAATGCACGTCTGCTGCGCCGTCCCTCGCTCGCTGAACGACTTCATCGGCTGGCATGTATCCGGAACGACGGGTCGCCATGCTCGGCGGCGCAATCCTCGCGGTGGTCGCCGGCGTCGCTCTGGTCAGGCGAATACCGGTCCGCCGTGGCCGCGATTCGGTCTGACCCCAGCCAACACCGAAGGCATCGGGCCTTCCGATCGTCAACTCGCGCCGCCTGACCACGATGGAGCCGACGCGCGGACTATCAGTGCCCTGTCGCCGCCAGCGCGCGGTTCATTCGAACGTGAGATCGACGAAAGGCGTTCATGGATCGCGTGGGAGAACCAAGACAGCTAGACCGAGTTGGATCAATACTTTGAGCGCAATCGAGACCGCTCCTTGCTGCGTCGTCGATGCAGCAACTCAAGACCGCTTCCTTCCGATGCCCCCTTCCTCGACTTGCGCGCCGTCCTGTCTGGACTCTGCGAGTTGCAGTCGCTCGGCTTGCGCGTGATCTCGTCGACCGAAGCTGGCGTATCTTGACGGCGGCGCGTGGGGAGATTCCCGGGCTCGGTGCAAGCGGACATCGGCAGTGCCGTTTCGCAGATTGCCTTGCCGGAGTCTGGGCGTGCACGTCCCTCCTGCATCTCGACCGTGACCAACTCGTCCCGGCCGTGTCTGACATCGCAGGTTCTGGTCACGCGGGGCACCCTCTCGTGTCGCTCAAGTCCGGAAGCAGCGAGGCCTGGGACCGGACGCTCCACGATGGTTTACCCTATTGGTCGAGGACGACCTGGACCAGCGTTGCGATCAGCGAGTTCGACATCCTCAGTCGGCAACTCAAGCAGGCCTGCACGACGGATCGGATTGCGCGGATCGCGCGCCGTAACGGGTGGTCTAACGTCGGCGGGCACGAGGTTAGAGAGCCACGGGACTTCTTACCGCCGACATGAAGCGAGTCGTCGAGGAGCAACGCCTTGGCTTCGTCGCCACGGTGTGCCCCAACGGTACGGCCGATCTTCTCGCCCAAGGGCACCACCGCCGTCTGGGACGACGACCACCTCGTGTTCGCGAACATACGGTCGCCGGGCACGCATCGCGAATCTCCGACTGAACGCGAGCGTCGAGGTCAACGTCGTTGATCCGTTCCTTCGCAAGGGCTATCGCTTCAAGGGTGTCGCGACTGCTCGAGTCCGGAGCGCTGTACGACAAGGCGATCGCGTTCTACCAGCGCGAGGGTCCAAGGTCGGCGCATGATCCGAGAAGTGGTCCTGGTGCGGGTCCAACGGACGCGCAGCCGATAGATTCGCCGGCATGCGATCTCGGCCTCACCGAAGACGAAGTTCGAGGGCCGATGGGAGCGCTACTTCCAATCACTGCGCGTCGGCCTACCGGCTTCACCAGCAGGCCAGTAACTGCCAAAGATCGTGTAGTGAGCATCGAATTCGCCGCTCGCGGCCGAGCAGCGTGCCGTTAGACCGACATTGGGGGAATGCATGGACTCACCAGCAAGACGATGGGTCGTCGGCTGCCTCATCGGCTTGGCGCTCGCCTTGCTGCTCGTGGGTGTAGTGAGTGGGACCGTGCTGCGACACATCGTGCAGATCGTGCCGATCGTGGTGGTACTGGCCGTCCTGGGGCGACGGCCCGACTGGGGAGCGTACGCCGCGATTCCGATCTTTCTTTTCTGGACCTTCATCGTCGTCTTGATCTGGCTCTTCCTACTGGGGCTTTCTCGAATTGCCAATGGTCACTACACGCCGACCGAAATGATCTCGACGTTCGTCCTCATGGCGTGTTCGATTGTAGGAGTCATCGAATGCGTTCCGTTGGGAAGACCTCTACGAACCGTCGGACGGACATGGCATTCGTTGTTGTCGCCGCCATGCAGATCGCGGCCGTGTGGGTCAGCTTCCTGGGGCCAATCGCGAACCGATGAACTGCGCTGTGATACGACCATGAACCTCCTGGGTCGGCGTTCCCTGTCGTCGTTCTTCAAGGTCCTCCTCGACCTGTTTTTTTACACGATCCTGCGTGGCCAGCGTGTTGCTCGTGGTCGTGGCCCATGGTGGCGTCCGCGTTGACACCGCAAAATCAGCATGAATCTGCCGGCGAGCTTCGAAATCGATCCATCGCGTATCAGATCCAAGGGGCGAGCGGCGCGGCGGTGAACGCCCGCATCGACAACGCGAGCGGCAACCTCAGGGTCACCGCCCGACCATGGCCTTCGTCATCCTGCCGCTTCTGGGCGTGATCGGTCTGCTGGCCGTGGTCGTGGCGGTGCTGCACCGGCTGCGGAGGGTCTTCCGTCGGTTTGCCGAAGGCCGGCCATTCCTGGACGAGAACGCTCGCAGCCTGCGCTTCATCGGCCTCGCGGTCGTGGCCGGCGAACTGGCGTGGGCGGCGTTCCAGTACCTGGGTCAGCGGGCCGTCACAGGCGGCTTGTCGAGCGCGGAGATCTCGTTCCGCGCGGCGTTCGCGCCCGTTTCTCGGTGGTGCTGGCCGGCCTGGCGCTGCTCATCGTGGCCGAGATCTTCCGCGAAGGCGTCAAGATGCGCGCCGACCTCGAGACCGCGCGCGAGATCCAGACGTCGCTGCGTGGCCGCCGAGGCGTCGCGCCACGGACCTCTGTCGATTCAGGCCCGGATGCAGCCGGCGGCCGAGGTGGGCGGCGACTACTACGACGTGATCGATCTCGGCGACGGGCGGCTGGCCTTCGTCGTGGCCGACGTGGCGGGCAAGGGCCTGCCGGCCGCCCTGCTGATGACGCTGCTGCGCGGCAGCCTGCGCAGCCTGCTCTCGGCCGGTCTCCGGGGCACGGCGCTCATGACGGCGCTGAATACGCACCTCGTGGCCAACACGCCCGAGAACCGGATGATCACGTGCTTCTATGGCGAGATCGATCCTGCCACCGGCCGGCTGATCTACGTCAACGCGGGACACAACCCGCCGTATCTGTACGACGGGGATAAACGCCGGACGCTGGATGCCACGGCCGTCGTCCTCGGCATGATCGACGGCATGCCGTTCCCGGAAGCCTCCGCCGAGTTGCGCGCAGGCTCGCGGCTGCTGCTCTACACCGACGGCGTCACTGAGGCCGAAAACAGCGCGGGTGAACAGTTCGGTGAAGAGCGGCTCGAGGCCGCCATCGGCGGGCCCGGACGATCCGAGACCGCGAGCGCGCTCGACGCGATCATGGCGATCGTCGTGCGCTTCCGCGGCACGGCCCGGCAGTCCGACGACATCACGATGATGCTCGTGAGCCGCGAGGGCGCGGCGTAGGAAAGTATGCTCGAAGGGCTCGGTACAGGAGGATCGCGTGAGTGACGCGTCCCGGAATCAGCAGGCCGCTGCCGTCCAGCCCCTGCACGCCGTCACCAAGATGTTCGTCGCGTTTTGTGTTGTCATGGCCCTACTCGGCTTCGTCTCGTTCTGGCCGCCGAGGTCTCCCGCGGTCGTTGCGTGGCTTCTGGTGTGGACCATCACCTGCCTGGGCACGGGCATCGCGATCGTCCGGCGCGCCCGCTATGCGCCGGGCCTCGTATGGAGTCTCATAATCCTTGCGAGTTACAGCGCTGTCTCCGCGTTCCGCAGCGGGTGACTTGGCGGCGTCGGGATACTCATTGACACACTGCTGGGCATCCCGCTGATTTGGTTCGCGAGTCTGGTACCAGAGGCGTCGTCCGCTCGAATTCGCAACGCTCATGAGCGCCGCTCGCGCCTGAGCGGCAGGACCCTATGCCGCGGGATAGACGGCATTCCGGAGACAAGGCGATGGTGACGGTCAAATCGATCCCAGAAGGTGTGCAGGCTGTATTTCCTATGTTGGTTTGCCGGAGTCCGGAAGCGGAGATGAACTTCTGCGCGGTGGCGTTCGGGGCGGTCGAGCATGTACGGCGACCGGGCCCGGATGGCTCACCAATTCACATAGCGATGCGCATCAAACGAAGCCTTCCTGGTAGTTCAATCCGAGTTTCCGGACATGGTCGCGAGCCGCGCACCCAGTCCAGATGGGAGCTCGCCCGTCGTCATCTTCGTGTACGTGGCAGATGTAGATCAGGCCGTGGAGCGTGCAGTCGCGATGGGCGCAAAGATCCTCATGCCTGCACAGAATCAATTCTGGGGCGATCGGACGGCGCGGATTATCGATCCCTCTGGCCATGTGTGGACTGTTGCGTCACGAATCGAAGAGACAACTGAGGGGCAGCGGGCAAACCGCTGGTCGGACATTCGCGAAGGACGCCAAGAGCCCTGAATTCCAGGCGGCAATCGACGGTTGCGGAGTCGATCCGGTGGGTGATTCGCGGCACGCGGCATCACATCGCGCTGGAGACGACGGCGCACTGGCGCTGACGCGCCGCGGCTCAGCGCGGCGGTTAGGCTTCTAAACGAACAGCCGGAGAGATTTCGCCTCTCCTTTTTACGGCATTCGAACCGTTCTCCCAGGTTCGAGCCTCTTCTTCTATAGAGTGACGGCGTGAGGACGTCCGCGCAGCAGGAGCAGTGGGTCCTGAGAGCGCAATGCGACGATCGGGAAGCTCTCGAGTTGTTGCTGCGCAGCATCCAGGTGCCCCTGCATCGGTATCTCCGCGGCGTCGTCGGCCGGGATGATGCAGACGATGTACTACAGGACGTCTTGGTCGCGATCCGAGGCGGTTCAGTTCGTAAAGGATCCATCGCCGGATCACGTGGGTCTTGGGCCGTCGGACTTGCCGTGACCTAGACAGGCCGCCTAACCTGGTGATGAAGCCGACGCCGTGCGGCCGTGGCAACCACATCGTATCGCTCAGCCCGCTTGGCGCCGCCCGATTCGGGTTGCGCCGGTGTCGACAGTGGCATCGTCGGTGTGAGCCAAACTCCCAGGATGTGGATGCGTCGCACACAACTTCTCTGCTCGATCGGCTTGAGCCTCTCGTCGGCTGTGGTTACCGGCAGTCAGGCAGTGGCCCCCGAGGCGCTGTCCGGGGCGCTGCGGAACCACATGAAGGACGAGCGTTTCGAGATCGTCACGTCCATCAGAGGACTGCCGCTCGGCGTCCGCGAGGGGCTCCAGACGTTGTTCGGCAGCCAAACACTCGACATCGCCGAGCCCGCAGCCGAGTTTCAGGTCACCGACGTAGTCGTCAATCCGAGGCTGCCGATCCGCCGGCTGGTCGCGGCGGGGTGCACGATCGATTATTGCCTCGTCTACTATGAGCGCGGCGGCGCCGCCCACACGTGGCATGTGGCGCTGTTTCACTGGACGCCGGCTGAGACTCGCTTCGAGTGGGGCGGGACCGCGCCTGGCGGCCTGGCGACAATCGCTGATGTTCGGAGCGCCATCCTGTCCGGGGTGATCAAGGGCCCGGCGAGGGTCTGGTAGTTCTTCAGCATCCGATTGCTTGATCGAAACACATCGGTACCGGCTCGACTGTACCTCGACGATCAGAATCAAGTCTGGCTGGAGTTCATTCGTACGCAGGCTAACGAAGTCGTTCGGCGACGAATCGGATTTAGCAGTGAAGAAGTCATCAGAACTCCTCGATGAATGCCAGCCGCCCAACGTTCGGACTTCCCTCCCCTGGCAGTGAAGCAGGACCGCTCGGTGCTTGGCTTCGCCGAGCGCGAAAGGCGTTTACCGCACGTTAGCGCATGTTAGTCTCCTTCCGTCAGGTGCGGAGATGTCAAGCGTGCGAAGACGGGCTGCAGGCTCACACCATGGAGAAGGAACGTGGCGCCGATTGGAGTGCGTATCGTGGTAATCGCGATTGAATGGTAGGGTGTTCTCTTGGCGCCGCTGCGCGGAGTCGGTGAGGTCGACCGCATCGTCGCCCGGGCAGCCGAACGCGTGGAGGAATTCGGGCGCGAAGTGGGAGTGAAGGGAATGGAACAATGATGCGCTTGGCGGGGTCAGTGTCTCAATCCATCTGGCTGATCCTTGCCGTCGTCGCGCTCGCCCACGAGATGGCGCCGTCGGCGCAGACGTCTGCCCGTTCCTCCGGCACCGCGATAACACTGGACGTAGACGCGACCGACGCGCCGATGAAGATCCTCCACGCCACGCTTTCCATGGTCGCGCGTCCCGGCCCGATGACGCTCTTCTATCCGAAGTGGATTCCCGGCGAGCACATGCCGTCGGGCCCAATCGCCAATCTCACTGGCCTGCACCTCTTCGCCGATGGCACCGAGATCGCCTGGCGGCGCGACCTTGTCGAGGTGAACGCCTTCGCCTTTACCGTTCCGCCCGGGGCGAGGACGCTAACCGCTAAGTACGATTACATCGTGCCGTACGCTGGCGGCGCCTACGGTAAGTTGCCGTCGACCACTGCCAGGATCGCGTAATCAATTGGTATACCGTGGGTTTGTATCCGATGGGCGAGAGCCCTGCCGCGATCTCGGTCACGGCCTCCTTGCAGGCACCCGCTGGATGGAAGCACGGCGGATCGCTCGACGTCGCATCGGTCGACGGCAACACGGTTCGCTACGCTCCGGCGTCGCTGGAGATGCTGAATGATCACCCGGTATTGCTCGGCGAGCACTTCCGCAGCATCACCTTGTGGCCAGCCGATTCACCCGTCGGTGAGCACGTCATTGACGTCGTCGCCGACAGCGAGTGGGCGCTGCAGTTCCCGCAATCGCGTATCGACATCTACAAGAAGATCGTGCTCGAGGAACGGGCGGTGTTTGGCGGTGTTGGTCACTATCGCAAGTACCACTGGCTGCTGACGCTCAGCGACAACTTGGGTTCGTTTGGCGTCGAGCATCACGAGTGCGCCGACGATCGCGTCGCCGAGAACACCTTCGTGGATGACGGCGCAGCCAGGCGCAGCAGCCTGCTGCTGCCGCACGAGTTCTTTCATTCCTGGAACGGCAAGGCGCGCCGTCCGGCCGGTCTCGCCACCGGCGGCTACAGCGGCCGATGAAAGACGATCTCCTCTGGGTGTACGAGGGGCTCACCAACTACTACGGCGAGCTGTTGGCCGCGCGCGCGGGCCTGATTTCTGTTCACGAGTGGTTCGACGAGATTGCCGCTGATGCAATGGCCGTCAGCGCGCCGGGCCGCACCTGGCGGCCGCTGCAAGATGCCTCAGACGCCGCGCCATTTCTCTACACCGCAGCTGGTGGCTGGTTTGGAATGCGGCGCCAGGTGTCGGGCGGCCTGCCGTCGTTCTACGCCGAAGGCACCCTGATCTGGCTGGAAGCCGACGTGACCATCCGCGCGCTCACGAACGGGCGGAAGACACTCGATGACTTCTGCGCCGCGTTTCATGGGCAGAACGACAACGGCCGCGTCTGGGTGAAGCCATATGAGGCGGAGGAGGTGTATCGCACGCTCGCAACCATTGCGCCGTTCGACTGGAAGGGGTTCTTCGAGAAGCGATTGCAGGCGAAGACCGCCGCGGTTCCACTTGGCGGCGTTGAGGCCGGCGGCTACAAGCTCGTTTACACCGAGGCGCCGAACATGTTCACTGATCCGTGGGCGCTCGACGGCAGCCTCAACGCGTATGGATCCCTGGGCATGCACGTCGCCGCGGATGGCACAGTCGACGATGCCTGGCAGGGGATGCCGGCGTTCATCGCCGGCGTCACCAATGGCACGAAGATCATTGCCGTGAACGCTCGCCGGTTCTCGCACGACGAACTCGAGCGCGCGCTCCGCGCCTCCAAGGACGTTCCAGGGCCAATGGAGCTCATCGTAGAGAACGGTGGTTACTTCAAGACGGTGAAAGTGGACTATCACGGTGGCCTGAGGTATCCGCATCTCGAGCGCGGCGCCACGGCGAGTGACGTGCTGACGGAAATCGCGAGAGCGCGACAGTAGCAGGTACGCCCTCAAATCGGGCCGGAGCGTTAGTGGGACGGGTTGACGCGAGTCTCCGGTCCGGATGCGACCGATTTCGCAAGACCGACGAGCCGCAGTCTCGCGGTCCCAAACGCTTCCGGCAGTGGCACTTGGACGCGGGAACTACGGAATTGTCCGCGCAGGACGAATTTCGGCAGGATGGTTCGCTCTGCCGTAGTACCCTTCGGTTGCGAATCCACCGGCTCCATGAACACCGCGCTGTCTTCGCTCATCGCTTCGGCCGAGCAAGGCGATCGTGCCGCCGCGGACCAGCTCTTCTCCGCGCTCTACGACGAGTTGCATCGCATGGCGCGGCGTGAGCTGTCGAAACGGGGAGCGGGCATGACCCTCGGTGCAACAACGCTGCTGCACGAGGCGTACCTGGACATTTCAGACCGCGAGGGCGTCGCGTTTCCCGATCGCAACCGTTTCATGGGCTATGTCCGAAGACGTGGAGATCGTGCGGCGCGTGATCGACGCCCTGAACAGGGACGACCTCGCGGAAACCCTGCGCCTGTATTCCCCCGAGGCGGAGATCGACTGGTCGCGCTCGAAGGGGCCGTTGCGGGGCGTGTACCGGGGCCACCAGGGGATCAAGACCTTCCGGGACGAGTTCTTCTCGGCTTTCGAGGACCATCGTCTCGATGCCCACGAGTTCATGGCATTGGGGTCCCAGGTCGTCGTCCCGAACACCGCCCACCTCAGGGGACGTGATGGGATCGAGGTGGTCGCGAGAGCCACCTTCGTGTACACGGTCGAGAACGGACGGGTGACACGCCTTCGAATGTTCCAGGAGCGGGACGAAGCCCTCGAAGCCGCCGGGCTGCGGGAGTAGCCCACGCTTCGGCTTTGCGCGAAAAGCAGAAGCGCGATGGCCTCGTACAAACGCATGGTTCCCCCGAGAATGGGGCCATAGGACGCGTACCGCCCGCGGACCCTCGCGGTTGTCCGCGTCGCGAGGGCGCGGGAGGTCCACACAGTTGTCGTCCGGGGGATCGCGCGAAGCGCCAAGACTCGCCGCTTTCAGCGCGTCCGGTGGATAGGCTGCGCGCGCGATGGCCGAAGGTATCGGGACCGTTGTCGTCGGTGGCGGTCAGGCCGGACTCGCAGTAAGTCGCGAGCTAACCCAGGCCGCCGTCGCTCACGTCGTGCTCGAAAAGGGCCAGATCGGGCAGACCTGGCGGGGGCGATGGGACAGCTTCTGTCTGGTCACCCCGAACTGGAGCGTCCAGCTCCCCGGCCATCCATACGATCAGGGGGATCCTGATGGCTTCATGCTCCGCGACGAGGTCGTGGATTACCTCGAGCGCTACGCGGGCGGGCTCGAAGCGCCGGTGCGGGAAGGCATCGAGGTCACTTCGCTCAAACCCCGGCCTGCCGGGGATTTCCTCCTGGAGACCTCGGCCAGACAAATCGTGGCACAGACAGTGGTCCTGTGCACCGGCGCCTACCAGCGGCCTCACCGACCGAAAGGAGCGGCCAAGCTCCCCCGGGAGCTCCTCCAGATTGACGTGGAGGATTACCGCAACCCGGAGGAGCTGCCGCCGGGACCCGTGCTGGTGGTAGGGAGCGGCCAGTCGGGCTGCCAGATCGCCGAAGAGCTCCACCAGGCCGGCCGGGGAGTCTTCCTGGCGTGCGGGCGGGCCGGGTGGGCGCCGCGACGGATCGGCGACCGCGATCTTTTCTGGTGGCTGCTCGAAACGGGCGATCTGGACGACTCCGTGGACGCCCTGGAGAGCCCCGCCGCCCGGCTGGCGGGCAGTCTGCAGGCGAGTGGACACGGCAGCGGTCACGACCTCCACTACCGAACGCTGCAAGAGATGGGCGTCACCCTGCTCGGTCACTTCCTTGGTGCCGACGGACGCGATGCCCGATTCGCCGCGGACCTCGGCGAGAGCGTCGCCTGGGGCGATCAGCGATATGCCAAGTTCATGGGCCGCACTCGAAGGCTCGTGGCCGAGCGGGGGCTGCCGCGGCCGGCAATCCCCGAGCCGGAGCCATTCAGCGCCGACGCACCCGAGCGGCTGAACCTGATCGGGTTCGGCGCCGTCATCTTCGCGGGTGGGTTTCGGCCCGACTATGAGTCCTGGGTGAGATACCCCGACGCGTTCGACGAGTTCGGTTTCCCGATCCACGTGGATGGCGCCAGCATGGTCGCTCCCGGGCTCTTCTTCGTCGGCGTCCACTTCCTACGGAAGCGCAAGTCATCGCTCTTGATCGGGGTGGGCGAGGATGCCGCGATCGTCGCCCGCCAGATCGCGACCAGAGAAGGTCAGGCGAGCAGCGTAACCACATCGCCACGCCCGACCCAAGGGCGGAATTCTGTCGGGGGTTGACCGAGGAGTTGGGCGTGAAGCCCGTCGTACGCCGCTTCCCGCTTCGCGCGAAGAGCAGAAGTGTCGCCTTCACGCGAAAGCGATAGCCGGCGGCCGAGGCGGGGCTCACGGGTCGGCCCTGATCATGCGAGGGTGTGGGGACCTGCCGACGACAAGCACGAGGAGAACGCTGATGGGCACGATCACCACGGATGACGGCACCGAGATCTTCTATAAGGACTGGGGCTCGGGCCAACCGGTCGTCTTCAGCCATGGCTGGCCCCTCTCGAGCGACGATTGGGACACCCAAATGCTGTTCTTCCTCCAGCACGGCTACCGAGTCATCGCCCATGACCGGCGTGGGCACGGACGCTCCACCCAGACCGGCGACGGTCACGACATGGACCACTACGCCGACGACCTGGCCGCGCTGACCGCCCAGCTCGATCTCGAGGATGCCGTCCATGTCGGGCACTCCACCGGTGGCGGCGAGGTCGTGCACTACATCGCCCGACACGGTGAGAGCCGGGTCGCGAAAGCGGTGCTGATCAGTGCGGTGCCGCCGCTCATGGTGAAGACCGACGCCAACCCCGACGGCCTGCCGAAGAGCGTGTTCGACGACCTCCAGGCCCAACTGGCCGCAAACCGGTCCGTGTTCTACCGGGCCCTGGCGTCGGGCCCCTTCTACGGCTTTAACCGGCCCGGCGTCGAATCCTCGGAAGCGATCATCGAGAACTGGTGGCGCCAGGGGATGATGGGCGGCGCCAAGGCCCACTACGACGGCATCGTTGCCTTCTCCCAGACCGATTTCACCGAGGACCTGAAGAAGATCACGGTGCCGGTCCTAGTGATGCACGGCGACGATGACCAGATCGTCCCCTACGCCGACTCCGGCCCACTGTCCGCGGAGCTCGTGCAAAACGGGACCCTGAAGACCTACGAAGGATTCCCGCACGGCATGCCGACCACCGAAGCCGACACGATCAACGCCGACCTGCTGGCCTTCGTGCAGTCGTAAGCGACTCGGCGGCTAGGCGTCGGTGGCTGTGCGGTCTGTGGACTAGCGGAAGCGGTAGCCAGCGCCACTTCTGCTTTCGCGTGAAAGCAGAAGCGCGGGTATTCCCAGGGGTCCTGCTCATCACCCGGGCGAGTCGTCTGATTACTAAGTGGCTCTAGATGCCGGCGCCGAACTGGACTTCTGCTTTGCGCGAAAAGCAGAAGTGCCGCTAGAAGTGCTCTCAATACTCTTGACGATCGCTCCCCGAAGAAGTGGGCGTCATCGGAGATCGGCATCGGGCCACCGGGACGCCGGAGCCGACGCGGACGTAGCTCGCGGAGTGAACACGCGCAGCAACACACGAAAGGCGCTCGTAAACGCCGATGCGGACGTGCCGTCGTTACGACGCCGGCAGACGGTCAGCTCTCAGGTGCGCCAGAGCGCCCCGCCGAGGCACGCCCGAGCCCGCTTCGTTGTCGCGTCTTGCGGAGGACGTGGACGAGCCCGACGGTCACGAGAACCGCGAGCAGGAAACCGACGACGCCACTGTGGACCGCGTACCAACCGATGAGCCCGGAGAGCAGCGCGGCAGCGATGCCGATCGGGATCGTCTCGCTGATGGTCATCGGACGGTCGCCGCGCAGGAACCGCTGCGCCAGCGCGCCGACGACGAGCCCGCTCAGTGCGATGAGGATTAGGTAGACGCCGACGGTCACCAGAAGTCCACCTTCTTATCACGGGTGGCGGAGCTGGCGTGGCGACCGTCGACCGGTGCCCGGCCGTCGCTGCGATAGGCTCGTCCTGATCTCGTGCCCAAGGCCGTCGGAGGGAACCGTGACGACTCGCAAAGGGCGCCGTCGGCCGTGCTCTTCGCCCTCGCCGGGGTGGCGCTGGTGTTCTCGCTCATCCTCGGCTACATCGGGTTGGCGGTTCTCAATCCGCAGCACTTCGCGCACCGGGCGACCTCGGCGCTCGACGACGCGGCCGTGCGAGCCAAGGTCGCAAGCGCGGTCTCCAACGCCATCTCGGGCGCCTCCGGCGCCGCGGTGCCCTCCGATCAGGTCAACGAGGCCGTCGACGAGGTCATCGCAGAGCCTCAATTCGCCAGCCAGTTCCGCGCCGCGATCGTCAAGGTACACACGGCGCTCGTCGAAAACGGCGCCGACAACGCCACGCTTGAGCTGAGCGGCATCGGACCGCTCGTCGCGAAGCGCCTTCAGCCGGCGAATCCGGGAATGCCGACGCCGGGAAGCGTTCCCCCGGTCAGGCTCGAGATCAAGCCGCCGTCGGGCGTCCGCAGCGTGGTCAAGCTTCTCCACTCGCTGAGCTGGCTGCCCGCGGTCCTCGGGCTCATCGCGCTGGCGCTCTTCGCCGCCTTGCTCGCCAGGTCCGTCGACCGCGTTCGGGCCCTCCGCCGCGCGGCGATTACGACCCTGGGTGCCGGGGTAGTGCTGTTGGCCCTCTACTTCGTGCTGCGCGAGGTGGTCGTCCACGCGACGAGCGACTCGGGGGTCGCGGGTGGGATCGTCGACGCCTACTTCGGCGACTTCGCGATCGCTTCGCTGGTTCTCGCCGGGGCCGGCGCACTCGGTTGGTGGGGAGCGTCGCGCAGCGCTGCGGCAATCCGGACCGAGCCCTCGGCCGACCTCAGTTCCGTCGAATCGACCGGGGCCCGGACCCCGAGCCTCAGCGAGGCCGCCACGCGGGTGTTGGGATCACGGCCGTTTACGGGCACGCGGGAGGGCGAGACGGAACCCGATGCGGCGACTCGGGAACTCACTCCCCAACCGGCCCGGGTGGACCTACCGATACAGCCGGAGGCACCCCCAGAGGGGGAAACGTCGCCCCCGCCCGAGGCCGGACAGCGAACAAAAACCTGCCCTGACTGCGCCGAAACGGTGCTCGCGGCAGCCCGGGTCTGCAAGCACTGCGGCTATCGCTTCGAGCCTTTGCCGTAGCGCCGCCCCGCTTTAGCTAATCGCCGAACGCTCCCCGACGAGAGATACAGCGCGGGCGGTGTCGCAGGAGACCGTGACGACTTCTGCTTTGCGCGAAAAGCAGAAGCGGTCGCCTGCTTCTGCTTTCACGCGAAAGCAGCAGTGACGAGGACGGGGTGTGCCTACCCCGCCCCGAGAAGCTTGGCCTTCTGAGCCTCGAACTCGGCATTGGTGAGGACCCCGCGGTCGCGGAGGTCTGCGAGCTTGGTCAGCTCGTCGGCCACGTCTGGCCCTGACGTCGCACCGCATTGCTGGGGGAACCCCTTCCCGATCATCTCCTGCATTGCGGCTGCGCCCTCCATCTGCTCGGCCGCCTTCGCCTTCATCTCCTCGATCTGCTTCCGTCGCGCGTCGGGATCCCGCATCCGTGCCATCGCCTTCTCATGGCGAGCGGTGGCTTCATCGCGATCGAAGCCTGGTCCAACCGGCATCGCGTCCAAATCGAGAACCAGGTTTGAGCGATCGTTCGCGTCGTAGATCACCTGCGCCGAATAGCCCTCTTGCGGTATGTGCCATCCGTGGGAGTCGTTGAAGACCTGCTTGACCGTGGCTTCAAACGACGGCTCTCCGTTGGGCTCGACGCGCAGCTTGAGCTTCTGATGAATCGTGATGCTTCCGGCCTGCCCGGGGGCAATGTTCGAGCCCCCGGCACTACCCCACTGCTTCTCGCTCTCGAGGACCGTTGCCCAGGCCCGGGCGCCACCTTGCTCCTTCAGCTTGCGTGCGAGCCGCTCGTTGTGCCCAAGCATGCCTCACCGTCCTTGGTTGCGCCAGCGTCCGTCGCCCGGCGTATCGCTCGTTCGGAGCAATCATGCCGGCAGATCCGCGGGCCACGCAAGCGATGAGCCTGGGGTCGTCGAGCGGACCTATTGTGTTTGCTCGACGTTGTCGTCGTCGGAGCGCTTCTGCTTTGCGCGAAAAGCAGCACGCCTTAGCAGGGGCCTTCGCTCCGGTAGCGGCTGAGTGCCTCTTCGGCGAACCGTTCGCACTCAACCTCGGAGCGACGGCTCCCATGCCGGTACTGGTGGATGTGCCATGCCTCGTGGGCGGCCGCCGAGACCAGCCATTCACGCCAGTCGGCGTAGGTGAAGAACGGAAACCGATTGCGCGGCCCCACTTCATCGGGCGTCTTGCCGTTCCGGTTGTAAGGGCCCACCGGGAACCGCACGCCGTTGCCGATCTTGATCGTCACCAGGTAGCGGGCACGACGGGGCGCGTTGGAGATCGAGGGAACGCCGTCATATGCGCGGGCGCTCAGCCCACGCCCACCCTTGACGTTCACGCACACTCGGTTCATGTCGACCCCCCGCGTCGCGGATCGGACGAGGCTGCGGACCTCGTCGTCGAGGTACCGGCTCGTGTTGCGTATCCAGGGCCCCGCGGTCCTACCCATTGCCCGCCATTTTCCGTCAGGGCCTCAGATCCGCGGCGGCGGCTCCGGCGGCGGCTTGCCCTCGAGTGCCGCGAGGATCGGCGTGCTGTCGTAGTAGATCTGCGCCCGGGATGCGATCCCGTCGGTGAGCGTCCAGACGTGGACGAAGCCCACCTCGAACTCCTGACCGCTCTCGCGCGCCTGCCCGCGCAGGCGTCCCAGGACGACGATCCGGTCGCCGGCCTCGAGGAAATCGTCGGGGTCCGCCCACGGGCCCTCGACGTGGTCCTGGAAGATCCGCGCGAACGAACGGACGCCCTCAGGACCGTGATGCGTGCCGCCCCAGGGAAGGGGGTCGGGCAGCGTCATCTCGATGTCGTGGGTGACGTCGGCGACCAGGTCGTCGACGTCCCACCGCGTGAGCGCCGTGTAAATGCGCTGCACCGCCTGGATGCCGCCGTCTGCCATGCCGCCAACATATCCGCACCCGGGACGCCCTCGGTAGGGTTCGCGCCCGTGGGCATCCTGGAGGCGAGCTGGACGGTGGAGATCGAAGCGCCACGAGAGCGCTGCTTCGAGATCGCCGCTGATATCGAGGCCGCGCCGGAGTGGCAGGGCACGCTCGAGAGCGCTGACGTTGTGAAGCGGGATCGCGAGGACCGGCCGCAGGTGGTGGAGACGGTCTCCGACGCGAGCGTGAAGAAGGTGCGCGCGCGACTCCGGTTCTCCTACGACCCCCCGGGTGGCATCTCCTGGGAGCAGGAGGATGGCGATGCCAAGTCGCTCACCGGCTCCTGGACGTTCGAGGAAGCCGGCGAGGACCGGACCAAAGCCACGTACGGGCTGCGCTCAGACCCCGGCCGCATCCTCGGCCTGCTCCTCCGCGGCCCCGTCGAGACCAAGGTGAAGGAGCTCTTGACGAAGAGCGCGGCCGAGGGCTTGCGGCGGCAGGCGGAGAAAGCCTCCTAGGCGTCGATCAGCTTCGCCTTCATCCGGTTGAACTCGTCGTCGGGGATCGCGCCCTTCTCCATCAGGTCGTTGAGCTTGTGGAGCTCGTCGACCGGAGTCGTGCCCGCCGTCTCGCGCACGTAGCTGTCGAAGTGCTTTCTGACGTCCGCCTGCTCGTTGATCGAGCGATCACGCATGCCGTGCCCACGGACTATCAGGTAGACCAGGGCCGTCAGGAACGGCACGAAGATCAGGAAGAGGATCCAGACAGCCTTCCACCAGCCGGACAGCTGGTGGTCGCGGAAGAGGTCGCCGATGATGGTGAAGAGCACCATGATCCAGGCGACGAAGACAAAGATCCAGACGACAGTGAGGAACGCGTCGCCAAGGGAGTAGTCGGCGAACAGGTGAGAGGGGGGTCGTCACCCGGACCCTCTCACAATGTGGAGAGGTAATGCCGTCATTTGCCGTCTCGATCGTCTTCCTGACCCTGGTGCAGGCCGCGGTCGTCGCGGTGCCCGGATCTCTGCCACGCGGTCTCCTCGACCGGTTACGGAGCCGGTGGTGGGCGCTGGTGCCACCGGCGTCGATCATCGTGGTCATCGCCCTCGTCGCGCTGTACGCCAGCTCGGCCGACGCTCTCTCGTACCTCGCCTTGGTGGCGGTGCCGCCGCTCGCGGCGGTCGCGCTCGGGGCCGTGATGCGAGGGGCGCGCCCAACGCTCGCGCTCGCGGTGGTCCCCCTGTTCGCGCTGGCCTGGGGCGTCTCGGGCTCGCTCGTCGGCGAGACGGCCGCGCTCGCACTATCTGCCCTCGCCTGCGTGACGCTCGGCGTCTTCCTGGCGGCCGTCGTCTCACCGCGGTGGCTGCGGCTGGGTGTCTACGCGATGGCCGTCGTGGACACGATCCTGGTGGTAGCCGACCTCCTTCAGGGACCCAACTCAACCCTGGTGGCCGCCGGTCCCTCGGCCGGGCTCCCCCGCCTTCAGGCGGTCTACTTCGGCTCCGCGACGATGGGCTTCGGGGACCTGTTCATCGCGGCGACCGTCGGCGCCCTGCTGGCCGGAGACCGCCGCACCCAGCTCGAGGCGGCCGCGCTCGCCCTGATCCTCGGCCTCGGGTTCGATCTGCTGTTCTTCGCGGTCGACCTCCTTCCGACCACGGTCCCGATCGCCGTGACCCTGGCGCTGATCGGGGCGCGCGACCGGCGCCGCGAGGGCCTCGCTAGCCGTCGTCGGGGGCGATCTCGCCGCGGAGCGCCCCCGCTCGCGACGGCGGCAGGTCCAGCCGGGCGAGCGACCGCAGGAAGCCGCGGGTCACGAACACGTGGATCCGGAGCTGGGTGACGCTGTAGACCCACGTCCCGAGCCGCGCGAAGCGGCCACTGCCGCGCAGCCAGGGATAAAAGTTCCGAACGGCGACGCGGACGTCGAGCCTGGCGCGCCCGGGGCTTTCGGGCGCCCCGTCGCGCTCCACCGTAATCCGCAGGTAGCCGTTGCCCCTCCCCTCCTTCGCGACCAGTAGACCACGCTCGATTCGCCACTCGACCGACCCGCCCGAGGCACCGGTGCGGTACGCCGGCGCGGCAAAGCGCAGCAGAACGAGCGGCCGGACGAGGAGGACGACACTGCGGGCATCGCGTTCGTACACAACCCGTACGAGGCCGAGGGAGACACGATTCAGATAGCGCCAGTACGCGCGCGCGAGGCGCTCCAGGTACTCGCGCGACCAGAGCCGGCCGAGCGTCGTCTCGGGCATGAGCAACTCGGCCGCCTGCACAGAGTCGACCGCCCCGCTCTCCGGCACATGCCCCCTGCCGGGCTGGTCGACCAGGCGGACGGTCGCCGGCATCGACGCGTCCGCGGAGCTCGTGGTGAGGCCCCCCCTTTTGCGACCGCCCACCTCCGAATCGTCAGCCAGCGCCCGGCACAGCGCCTCGACGAACGGGATCGGCGTGATCTCGAACAGGTCGGCGCCGGATGAGTCGGTGACCACGGTCGGGGTCGAGAGGCTCTCGACCAGCGGCCGCGCGACCCCGGCGTCGACGGGCGTGACGAGGCCTATCCAAAGGGAGGAGAGCCACGGCGTGATGAGTGGCACCGGGACCCTCGGGCGCCGACGCACGCCCAGTGCGTCAGCCATCAGGTTGAGCATGTCGCCGTAGGAGAGCACGTCCGGTCCGCCGATCTGAACCTCGCGGCCGGAGCTCTCGGGCACGTCGGGCGCGGCCCCCAGATACGCGACCACGTCATCGACCCCGATCGGCTGGGTGGGCTTCTCGAGCCACGCCGGGCCGATCATCGCGGGCAGCCGTTGCACCAGGTACCGGAGGGTGCGGTAGGACTCGCTCTCCGCACCGACCACCATTCCGGCCCGGAAGTACGTCAGCGGTGGGCCGTGCTCGCCAAGGATCTCGGCGGTCTGCTGCCGGCTCCGCAGGTGCTGGGACTGCGGCCGATCGCCAAGTCCCCCCAGATAGACGACCCTCGAGATCCCCTCGCGGCTCGCCATCCGGGCGAAGTTCTCGGCCGTGAGGCGCTCGCGCGCCTCGAATTCCCCGCTCCCGCCGCGGCCCATCGAATGGATGAGGTAGTAGGCAACCTCGACCTCGGAGCCGGCCCCCCGCAGCGCCCTCGCGTCGAGCGCATCGGCCACGTGGATCTCCACACCCAGGGTGGCGAGCCGCTGCGCCCGCGAGCGGTCCCGCACGAGGCACCGGACATCCCAACCTTCGCCGGCGAGGGCGCGAGCGACGCGCGTTCCAACGAACCCGGTCGCGCCGGTCACCAGCGCTCTGCGGGCCACCCGCTAGCCCCGGGCCAGCAGCCTGGCCATGTTGCGGGCGATCGGCTGGACCAGCCGGGGTGAGAGCCGGTGAAGCAGGTAGAGCGCGAGCACCTGCCGCTTCGGCACAGGGACGATCATCGTCCGCTTCTCGATCGCGCGTAGCACCGCCTCCGCAACCTCGTCGGGCGACGCGCCGTGCTTGGAGTAAAAGCCGACGAGGTTCTCGTGCATGCCCTCCATCTCGCCGCGCACGGTCGAGTTCGCGACGATTGCGGTGTCGATGATCCCCAGGCAGATCGCGCTGACGTGGATGCCGCGCTTTGAGACCTCCGCGTTGAGCGCTTCACTCAGGCCGACGACCCCGTACTTGGAGGCGCAGTAGGGAGCGGTGTTCGCGGAGGGCATCAGGCCGAGCTGGGATGCGGTGTTGACGACCGATGCGGGACGCCCCTGGCGGAGCATCCGCGGCACGAAGGCCTGGACGCCGTAGGCGACGCCAAGCAGGTTCACGTCGATGATCCGGCGCCAGTCCTCGGGCGTGGTCGCCTCGATGTTTCCGCCGTGCCCGATGCCGGCGTTGTTGTGGAGGACGTCGACCGCTCCCTCGGCCTCGAAGACCTTCGCGGCGAAGTCCTCGACCGCGTCAGGATCGGAGACGTCGAGGGTGTGTGGAGAGGCGCTCCCTCCCGCGGCCTCGATCTCGGACACCACGGCGCGCACGTTCTCGGTGTTCAGATCGGCCGCGTGGACCCTGGCGCCGTGCCGGGCGAGCAGGAGCGCCGTGGAGCGCCCGATGCCCGAACCGGCGCCGGTGACGACCGCGACCTTGCCCCCGAGATCCATCAGTCGGATCTTGACGCCTGGACGCCTCATCCGTCGGTGGGCTGGATGCGGGAGGTCCTAGGACCAATGTCCCCTTGAAGGTCGGACTCGCTCATCGGCACCTTGGGGGGAGTCCAACCGAGAAGGAGTTGAAGATGATCAAGAGGCTCTCACGCGCAATCGCACTGTTCGGCGCCACCGGCGCATTGGTGATCGGCGGAGCGGGCATCGCCCAGGCGAGTCACGGTGCCGACGACCCCGCGGGGCACCATCACCATCACCATCATCACCACGAGCACCATCACGGTCATCACCACGGCCCGAACCACGGCTAAGTGGTCGGCAGCGGGCGTTTGAGGGGAGCCGGGCTTGCCCGGCTCCTGGCCGTCTCAGCCCCCTACGTCCGCACTGATGCCGTGGCGCTGCGCCCACAGCGCCGCCTGCGTCCGGTCGCTCACGCCGATCCGCTGAAAGACGCTGGTCAGATGGGACTTCACCGTCTTCTCGCTGATCTCGAGCCGGCGGGCGATCAGCTTGTTCGGCAGTCCCTCGGCGACCAGGACGAGCACCTCGCGCTCACGCTTGGAGAGGTCGGCATGCTGCTCCCCGGAGCGGGCCGCAAGCAACTCCCGAGCAGCGCGTGGAGCCAGGGGCGCCTCGCCGCGCGCGGCCGCCCGGATCGCGTCGAGCACCTCCTGGGGCTCCGAGTCCTTAAGGAGATAACCAATCGCTCCCGCGTCGAGGGCGGCCACGACTCGATCACGATCGGAGAACGCCGTGAGCATCACCACGCGCGCCTCGGGCTCCGCTTCGAGGATCGAGCCGGTGGCCCGAATGCCGTCGACCTCCGGCATCGAGATGTCCATCAGGACCACGTCCGGCCGCAGCTTCTCCGCGAGCTCGATCGCCTCCGCCCCGTTGGCTGCCGTCCCGACGACTTCGAGGTCTTCTGCGACGCTCAGCAATTCGACCAGGCCGCCTCGCATCACGCTGTGGTCCTCCGCCACGAGCACGCTGATCACGTCGTCGGGACCTCCAGTCGAACGCGGGTGCCGCCATCCGGGCCAGGCTCGATCTCGAGCTCTCCGTCCGCATCGGCCACCAGGTCGCGCATGAGCTGCATTCCGAAATGGCCGGCGGGCGAGGAAGCCTCGCCGGGCAGCCCCCGTCCGTTGTCGGTCACGGTCAGCGAGACCCAGCCGTCGCCATGCTCGACGGCGACCGTGACGCGCGTGGGCTCCGCATGCATGGCTGCATTCCGAACCGCTTCCTGAGCCACGCGGTACAGGACCGCCTCCGTCTCGGCGGTGAGGTGCAGGCCGGGGGGCACATCCAGCTCGGTCGCGATCCCACGTTGTTCCAGGGAGGCTGTGAGGTCCAGCAGCGCGGACTCGAGGCCTTTCTCGCGGAGGCTGGGCGGATAGATGTCGACCATCAGGCTCCTGAGCTCACCGACGCTCTGCCGCGTCTGCGCGGCCCCCCTCTGCAGCGCCTCGTGGGCGGTGCCGCTCCCGTTCCCGCCAGTTCGCTCCGCGGCGGCGGCGAGTGAGAACGCGGTGCCCGAAAGGCTCTGGACCACCCCGTCGTGAAGATCGCCGGCGATTCGCCGCCGCTCCTGATCGGACGCGTCGATCGCCTTCTTCAGCAGGGCTTCGCGCTCCGCGTGGCCGCGGCGCAACCGGCGCGCCATCGACGACGCGAGCGGGACCTGGAGCAGGGCGAGGATCAGGAGCGCGCCGATGATCGCCGGCGCGAACGCCTTCCAGATGCTCGATCCACTCGAGGCGATCGAGCTGAATCGCTGGTAGGTCTCGAACAGCAGCGGGCGCCCGTTCGGCGCATGGACGCCGAGGTAGACCTCCAGCACGTTGCCCTGCGCGCGCTCGAACCGGTTCTCCGGTTGCGACAGATCGGTGACTCCGGCGTCCACGCCGCCCTGGCGCAGAACCTGGAGGTCGTCCGCGCCGAGCTGATAGCGCGAGCCGATGAGCCGGTTCTTGTCCGAGTACACGATGCGGCCGCCTGCAGTCCAGATCTTGACCCGAACGATCTCGTCACTCAGCACGCGATTCTCGACCACGCGGTCAAGGCGGCTGATGCTGGACGGGCGCTCATGAAGGATCCCGTCGGTCAGCTCGGGCTCAACGATCTGGCGTCCGACAATCCGCGTGACCGTCTTGGAGTTGTCGATCGCCTCCGTCGTGCCGATATGGCGCATCAGGAAGTAGCTCCCGACTCCGACGGCCGCCAGGGCGACCAGCCCTCCGACCGCAAACTTCGCCACGGCGGACGACGTCGTCGGGTTGTCTGTGCGATCCGTGCTCCTGTGTGTTCGTCCGAGTCGAGCCACGCGCTCCCATCTCCCTCAACCCGTGCGGGTGCCGAACGTCACGTACCAAGGGTAAGGACGCAGGCGGGCGAGGTCCTAGGACCTATGTCCAATTGCGCTTGCGACGTGCGTGCTGGGACCCTCGAGAGGTATTCGAGTCAACCTGGAGGCACATCATGAGAGCACGCATCACCATCACGATCATCGGCGTCCTGGCGGCCATCGCAGTAGTCGCGGTGCCGGCAAACGCAGCCACGAACGTCCATCGGGCCACGCTCAAAGGCAGCCAGGCCCTCCCGGCCGTCACCGGCAGCGCCAAGTTCTCCGTTGACGACGGCGTTCGCCAGCTCGAGGCCGAGATCCAGCACGCGAAGCCCATCGCTGGCACCAAGGTGCGCTTCCGAGTGAACGGCACGGTCGTCGGAACCGCGACGGTCACCTCGGTCGGCACCGCGCGCATCGACAAGTCCGGCAGCGGCATTCCCGCCGTCTCCAAGGGCTCGACGATCCGCGTGAGCAGGCTGACCGGCGGCCTGGTCGCCTCCGGCACCTTCTCCTAGTCAGTCTGATCGTCCGGCGGCCAGCGTCGGCCCCAGCACGTCGACGAGCGGCCGCCGGACCGTCGCGGGTATCGTCCCCGGGCGTGGGCGAGCTGATCCACACCTGCTACCGGGTCCTCGATCTCGATCGCTCGATCGAGTTCTACGAGAAGCTCGGCATGGAGGAGGTCGGGCGGATCCCGATCCGCGACGAAGCGATCAACGTGTTCATGGGCCTCCCGGACGACGGCCCCCGGCTCGAGCTCACCCACAACATCGGGCACGAGGAGCCGTACGACGTGGGCACCGGGTACGGCCACATCGCGATCACGGTCGGCGACATGGACGCTGCGCTTGAGCGCCTCGCGGACGTGGGGATTGAGCCGGAGCGCCCCCCGTACACCGTCGCGGAGAACGGTCCCCGCCTCTGCTTCGTCCGCGACCCGGACGACTATCGCGTCGAGCTGATCGAGACTGCCGACATCTGAGCACGCCGCTACGACGGCGGGCCGGGCAGCTGCGTCAGCTGCACGAGGGAGAGGATGAGCAGAGCCGCCCCAATGCAGACGAGCGCGTAGCGCACGCGGCGAACCCGGAACTGGGTGCTGATGCCAACCAGGAACAGGACGCTCGCCAGGAAGACGGTGGTCCGAACGTAGTCGTCGGATCGCGTGCCCGCGGTCGAGCCGTCCGCGAACGCCGCCGTCGCCTGGTCATCCAGGAGCCGGGCCTTCTTCAGGCCCGGCTGCTTGTACTGCGGCATGTAGGTGGGGCCCTTCGGCGCATTCGGGTTGGTCTCGGGGTGGGTTGCGCGCCAGGCGTCGAAGGCGACCTTGAACTGGGGGCGGAAGCGACGCTCCGCGAGGGCCATGGCCTCCTTGTTGTGCACGGTGAACGCGGAGAACCACGCATTGAACGTGGAGGCGTCGAAGTTCCGGAGGTCGATCGCGTTGATGTTCGCCCGGTTGGCCTCGGACCTGAGGGTCGACGCCTCGGCGAGCTGCACGCGCGACTCGGTGCTCCACTTCGCCGCGGCGTAGCCCGACCAGGCGGCCATCACGGCGACGATCGACAGCAGGGCGGCCTCGGCGATCGAGAGGATGCGATCGTGCCAATCGTGCTCCTCCCCATCACCACTGTGCTCTGCGTGGTGGGCGATCTCCTTGCCGACTTCCTCCGGCGACATTCCCTCGGGCATGTGGCCCGACCCTATGCCCTATGGCATCTACGGGCTCAACCCGAGCTGCCCGAGGAGGCCGCCGAGCGGTCCCAGGTGGTCGAACAGGCTGCCGGCGTTTCGTGCCGCGGCGACCAGCTGGTCCGCCAGCAGGCTCTCGATCCCCTGCCGGAGCGCATCGGCCACGATTCCGGGGATCGCACCGGCTCGCTCCGCGTCGTCGACCGCCCGGAGCAGACCCGCGCGGAGAGCGTCGGCGAGCCGGGGGTCGTTCGCGAATTCGCCGCGCCCCTCCGGGGTCCCGAGGGCGAGGACGACGGTCTCCCGCGAGACATGCAGTTCGCAGGCGACGCCGTCCAGCGCCGACAGCGTGAGCTGCTGCGCGAGTTCGTCCAGGTTGTCGGGCGATCGCCAAGCCCGCGGCTGGCACGGGTCGGTGACCGCCTCCGGTTCATACGTCGCGCCGCCGAGCGCGAGCGACGTGACGACGAGGGCCAGCGAGGCCACGATCGCGGCGATCACGAGGGTGCGCGCCCTCATAGGGTCACGTCCCTCCTTCGCGCCAGGCCGATCGGGAACAGCGCCGCCAATCCGAAGCCGGCGGCGATCAGGAACGAGTTGCTGAACGCGTGGGTCGCCGCGCGGTCCAGCTCGTCCTGGAGGTCGGCCTCGAGCTTGACCGCGTTGGCGCGCTCGGCTGGATCGCTCGGAAGCGGCTCGAATGCCGGTCCGATCACCGGCACCTTGCCGCGTCCCGCGGCTAACTGGTCGCCGAGCCGCTGGGCAAGTTCGATCTTGTAGGTGGCTGGTAGCGACGCGTCGAGGAGGGCCGCTGTGCCGGCCTGCTGCGCGGCGGTGCGCTCGGTCACCAGGTTGGCGGTGAAGATCGGGGTCAGCACCAGGAGCCCGGCCACGACGCCCGCATGGCGCGAGGCGATCGTCCAACCACCGTGGATCGCCTGTGGGGCCCGCCCCTCCAGCGCGGTCTCCGTCAGCGCGGACAGCACCAGGGTGAGACCGCCGCCGACGAGGATCTGGGACGGGAACGTGGCGATGATCTCAGCCCGCGGGAGGAGGCCGAGGCCGGTGAGGCCGCCCGCCACGAGGATCGCACCGGCGGCGGCCCTCGCTCGGGGGTCGGAGACGGTCCTCGCGAGGGGGCCGGTGGCCAGCGCGGCAATGGGCATGACCGACACGGCGAGCGCGGCGACGATCGGCGAGTGCCGCCAGCCCTCGATGATGAGCAGCACGATCAGGAACAGCGCCGCGGCGATGGCGCCCGACACCAGGCCCAGGGCGAGGTTCGCCGGGAGATGCGGACGGCCCGTGTCGCGGAGCTCCGCTCGCCGCGTCGCGTCCGCGGATTCACTTCGGGCTACGGGCAGCAGCGGGATCGCGACGAGGATCGCCGGCGGTACCTGAACGAGGAAGATCGACTGCCAGGAGACGAGTTCGGTGAGCAGCCCGCCCGCCGCCGGCCCCAGCGCGGCGCCCATGGCGCCCGCCGTGGCCCACGTTCTCGCCGCGGTGCGCTCGGATCCGACCGCGGCCGGCATGAGCTCGAGGGCTCCCGTCACCGCTGCCGCGCCGCCCACGGCCTGCAGACACCGCGCGGCGATCAGCGGCGGCAGCGAGGTGGACAGTCCGCAGAAGAGACCGCCGAGCGCGAATAGCGCCAGCCCGGCCGCAGTGATCCGTGCGGGCCCGACTCGCCGCGCCACGACTGCGGCTGGAACCGCCGCGACCGCGAGCACGAGGTTGAACGCGACCAGGATCCAGATGACCGCATTGACGCTCACGTTGAAATCCCGGTAGATCTCGGGCAGCGCGAGCACGACGATGGAGGCGTCGGCGAGCACGAGGCCGACGGCGATCGACAGGCTTGCTCGAAGCACCGCTAGCCGAAGTTCGGGTCGAAGGGCAAGCGGTCCGACGGGCAAGCGGTCCCGCGTGCCGGCGGCGCGACGTGGAGCAGATACCGCCGGGTGGCGCGTTCGACGCAGACGCTCGGGTCGCTGACGCTGACGTGGCCGTAGCCCCGGTGGGTCAGCAGGACCGCGTTGCCGAGCCGCCTCGCGACGCGGCGCGCGTTCGCGAACGCCGTCGCCGGGTCGAACGTGGTCCCCACGACCAGGATCGGGTTCGGCGTATTGGCGTTCCAGGGCCCGGTGTAGCGATCGACGCTCCTGACCGGCCACGATGCGCACGGGGCCCAGAGCCACCAGCCGAGCAGCGGGCCGCGGATGCGACTGATCCCGGTGAGCCGATGGATGACGCGCGGCCAGGCCGCCGGCCCCTGCCGAGCCGGGCTGTCGGCGCAGTTGATCGCCTGCGATGGCACGAGGGCAGTCCGAATGCCCTCCTTGGCGCCTCGCGCCTGGGTCGCGAGAGTCGAACCGTCCCCCTCGGCGGCCGCCTCGAGGTTCCGGGCGAGGTCCGGCCACGTCGCCGGCGAGTTGAGTGGCGCGTAGAGAGCGGTCAGGAGCTCCCCGTAGTTGAGGCGTCCCGGCGGCGTCGCCGAGGGCGCCGGGATCGGCTGCCGCCGAGCCCTCCTCAACAGACTCGACACCCGCCTGGTCACCGGTTGCCCGTGGCCGGCCAGCGCGCAACGGGCAGGGCCAGCCTGCTGGCAGAGCTGCTCGAACTTCTCGAACCCCAGGTCGGTCGAAGAGAGGTTGTTGGCGACCCGTGGCTCGATGCCGGCGACAGTTGGGATCGGGTCGACGACGCCGTCGAGGACCATCGCCCGCACTCGCCCGGGGAACATGTTGGCGTAGGTCTGACCGATGAAGGTCCCATACGACCAGCCGAGGTAGGTGAGCATGCGCTGGCCGAGAAGCTGGCGTAGGTAGTCGAGATCGCGAGCGGTGTCGGCGGTGGAGATGTGGCGGAGGAGGGGGCCGCTTAGCTCGGCGCAGCGATGTGTGTACGCGATGGTCTTGCGGCTGTAGCGGCGCGAGGCTGCCGCGGTGGTCGGAACGAGCACCCGCCCCCAGAACCGCGCCTGCGCCCGCTCGCCACGGAAGCAGCTGACATGTGCGCTCTTCCCGACACCACGGGGATCCCAGCTCACGACGTTGAACCGCCCGCCGCCCATCGCATCGAGCTCGGCGCCGTTCGCGCGCACGTCGTGGACCCCGGAAACCCCTGGCCCCCCGGGGTTGAAGAACAGCGATCCGATCCGTTGCTTGGGCTTGCTGGCCAGGTGCCGGATCACGGCGAGCCCGATCGTCGGCCCGTTCGGGCGGTCCCAGTCGAGCGGCACCCGCACCCGGGCGCACTGAAGCCGCTTGCCGCAGCCGTGCCAGGCGATGCGATCACTCACCCCAGACGCGTGCTGACCCGGCGATGCGGCGGCACCCCCCGCAACGAGACCCGCCGCAGACGCGGCGGCGAGCGCCAGCGCGAAAAGCCGTGACTTCGCGCTCCGTCGCGGTGGGGCTGGTGCTGAATACATCGATTGGTCCCTGCCGCTGCGCTGGACCCTTTCCAGGGCCTTCGCGCTTCTTCGCAGCTCTTCTGTCTAGTGGGTCAAATCGGGGCGACTGGATTTGAACCAGCGACCTTTCGGCCCCCAGCCGGGCAGCAATCGGTGTCGATGCGTCCCTGAGCGTCCCCCCGCGACCCCATCGTACCCGCGCGCGGACGATCTGGACGCATCGGATGTGTGACAAGGGTCCGAAGACGGCTTCGGGTTGAACGTATTGCGGCTCCTTTGCGGTAATCCCCATATCTACCACCCGCGACGGGCGATCGAGCCAGCCCAACCCTCGCTGGCATGTCGCTCGCGAGATAGGAACGATCAAATGCGCAAGCTACGTTTGCTGGTTGCGGGCGCTGCCGTGCTCACGGCATTGGTGATCGCCATCGCCGGTTGCGGTGGCGGCGCATACGGCGGCAGCTCATCGCCTTCCACATCGGCCCCGTCGGCCTCCGCGACGCAGGGCGGGATGGGTGGCTCCGGAGCTTCGAGCTCTGCGTCTGGCATCCCGCAGAACAACGGCGGGGACCATGATGCGGACAACAACGGCGGCCCGAGCGACGGCGACGGCAACCTCTAGCCACCTCGCCTGCGATCGTCGCCGCGCTGGAGTTTTCGGCGCGGCGGCCCGTTGCCGTCTCAGGCAAGAGAGCGGAGGCTTCCCGCGGCGGCGAGGTTGCCCTTCCGTTCGTGCATGCGGATCGCCTCCTCGAGGGTCGCCGCCGAGCCATCCGCATCGCCTCCGAGGCGGAGCACCTCGCCCAGATCGGCAACCGCCGTCGCGTGCGCGTCCAGGTAATCCGTTCGCGACGCGATTGCCACCGCCTCACGGGCAATGATCTCGGCCTCGCCGACCTCGCCGCTGCGGGCGAGCGCCTTCGCGCGCACGCGCCTCCACCCGGCGTGGGCGTCCGCATCTTCCGGCACGGTGAGGCGCTCGGGTCGCCATCGCTCGGTGAGTTGGAGCGCATCTCACCGGTCGGGCTGAACGCCTCGAAGCCGGCGCGGATTCGGTCGATGTTCTCCTGCGACATCGGCTACTCCGAAAGCCCCGCAGCTTCGAGGGCAGCGGAGCGACTCAGGAAGCCTTCGGCCTTGACCACCTTGCCGCTCCGCACCGTAAACACCCAGCCCGTTTCCGAATCGAGTTCCAGACCGCTTTCGCGACCACGGGCATAGATGCGTCCGAAGGCAATGACGCGATCATCGACCGTTCGGAACTCCGTCAATTGGGTGTCGAGTCGCTCAAAGCCCGCTGTCGACTCGGCGAACCACTTGCGGAAACCGTCGTGGCCTCGGTAGACATTGCCTTCAGCGCCGCCGATGATCGCTGAGTGAAGTTCGGCGGCGGCATCGGTGAACGCAAGGACCTGCTCGATGTCGCCCCGGTTGACGGCATCCACGCTCTTGCGCACCACCTCCACGTTCTCCTGCGACATCGCTGTGCAGTATCTCCTCTCTGGCAGCAGACAGCCTGCGCGTCGGCTCAGCCGGCCTCTGATCTAATCGCGTGGTCAGAGAGATCACCGACCGAGGGAGAAGCATGGGTCCTCAATGGAATGATGGGCGGCGCTTCGAGGGCAGGGTGGCGGTGATTACCGGCGGTGGGGGGACGCTTGGTGGAGCTGTTGCCAGAGGCTTCGGCTCGGAGGGCGCCTCGGTTGCGATCGGCTATCGCTCCTCTCGCTCCCAGGCAGCGGAGATTGTGGCGGAGCTGGAGGGCGGGGGCGGGCAGGCTCACTCCGGCCACCTCGACGTCACGGAGCAGGACTCGGTGGACGCGTTCGTGGCCGACGTCGTGGAGCGCTACGGTCGGTTGGACGTCCTCGTCAACGCCGCGGGCCGCCTCGATGAGGCGGACACCGTGAGATTCAGCGAGCTGGACACAGCCGCCGCGAGCGCCCTCCTGCAGGTTGACGTGATCGGAGCGATGCGGATGTGTCACGCAGTGCGGCCGATGATGCTCGAAGGTGGTGGCGGTGCCATCGTCAACTTCTCGAGCACCTACGGGAACGGGATAAATCCCGACAACGCGATCAACTTCGTTCCCGTCACCTACTCCACAGCGAAGGGGGCGATCCGCGGCTTCACCACGACGCTGGCGAGGGACCTGGCGCCGGAGATCCGCGTAAATGCGCTTGCCCCCGGGCCAATCTCAGGCGAATGGGAGACCGAGTGGGGGGTCTCGCCCGAGCACATCGACGAAGCAATCGCCATGAACCCGCTGCGGCGTTTCGGCAAGCCGGAGGAGATCGCGGAGACCGTCCTGTTCTTGGCTTCGGACGGAGCCGGGTACATCACCGGTCAGGTCATCCACGTGGATGGCGGCTGGCTGGCGGCCGGGTAGAGCGTGCGCTGCTCCAGCATGCTCAGCAAGAGTCCGTAGCAGCCTGGGGCGGACTTCCGCTGTCGCGTGGAATTGACAGCGTGACCCGAGCCAATTCGTGCGTCCCCTTGAAACGAGGAGTGCAATCCACAGGGTCGTGTCCGGCAGAGCGCGCGGGTGACGAGCCGCTCGCCCGGCGCAGTATCTTGGCCGCGGTGACGCAGGGTGGGAGCGACAGGCCGCGGCTGATGGTGCTCAAGTCGCTGGGGGGCGCGGGGCCGGAGGCGTTCTGCCCAGTGCTCGGCCGGCTCGCTGAGCTCGTCGTCGTGCACGAGCGGTCGGACCTCATCGTCGGGGTGGCCGCACCGCGGATGGACGAGGCGGTCGCGCCCTACGGCGTGCGCATCGACGCGCCGACGATCGCCGACGTCGTCCCGCGAGCAATGGACTACGCCGCCAACCGGCGCATCGACGGAGTGCTGACCCTGAGCGAGCCGTTACTCGAGGCCGGCGCCAGGATCGCCGCCGAGCTCGGGTTGCCCCACCACCCCCCCGCCGTCGCCCAGCTGATGCGGGACAAGCTGCTTCAGCGCCAGGCGCTCGCGCATGCCGGTGTGCCCAGCGCGCGCTTTCACAAGATCGCCGGCGACGGCGACCTGGTGACCGCGGTGGAGGCCGTTGGGCTGCCGGCGGTTCTCAAGCCACTGTGGGGAGCGGCCAGCGAGTTGACGTTCCGAATCGACACAGCGAGCGAGTTGCGGGACGGCTATGAAGAGGGAATGGGGTCGTTTCGCCAGCTCGGCGGAATGGTCGAAGGGCGCGAGCCAGCGTTCATCCTCGAGGAGTTGCTCATCGGCCAGAACTGGCATGACGACCCGCGCTTTGGCGACTACGTCAGCGTCGAGGCACTGATCGTCGATGGCGAGGTGATCACCCTGTGCGTGACCGACCGAACGCCGTTGGAGCCGCCATTCCGCGAGACCGGCGCGATCCTGCCGTCCGCGCTTCCCGATGAGCGTCAGGATCAGTGCGTCGCGGTCGCGCGGGCGGCGGTCGAGGCGTTGGGGGCGACCGATGGCGCCTCGCACACGGAGCTCAAGCTGACCTCGGCAGGTCCACGCGTGATCGAGGTCAACGGGCGGCTCGGCGGCCAGATGGCCCATGTCTTCAAGCCTGCCAGTGGCGTCGACATCATCGAGCAGGTGGGAAGAGTGGCGCTCGGAATGGACCCGATCCGCTCGTACGAGTTCTCGCAGTACGCGGCGCTCCTGGTTGCGGCGCCGCCGATCGATCGGGGTCCGATCGTCGGGGTCGAGGGCTTCGACACGGTGCGGGCCCTGCCAGGCCTGCTCGAGCTCGACACCCCCGGCGATCAGGAGTTCCACTTCGATCCGCGGCTGGGCATGGCCGGCGCGCCGGCCTTCGCGACGTTCGTCGCGGGCACGATCGAAGACATGCTCGACCGCCGCCAGCGGTTCGTCGACGCGCTGCGCTACGAGTTCTCGACGTCGCCGGCGAATTGACGGCGTCCCCGCGGCCGCAGCGGGTCAGTGATTGCTCGCGGCCACCGGAGCAAGAAGGGACTCGACGTGCCGCTCGAACTTCGAGATGCAGTCGTCCTTGAGTGAGGCTGGCATCCACGAGTAGTAGCGGCCGCGTTCCAGCTGAGGACGCGCGGGTATGCGACCGCGGTCGTCGAGAATCGCGAGAGCTGCCAGCACCAGATCGAGGCCCATCTCGGTCGCCAGCGTGAGCAGGTCGACGAACTCGGTCTCGCTGGTCAACGGTAGCGCCCCCGCGCCGACGATCGCCCCGGTGTCGAGTTCCGGATCGATCAGGTGCAGGCAGGTCATCAGATTGTCGAAGTCGCGGTGGTAGATCGTCCAGGACCGCGCGTCGAGCCCCCGGTAGCGCTCCGGGTTGCCGCCGTGGAGGTTGAGTGCTGCAAGCCGTGGGACCGCCAGCACCTCCGCCTTGAGGATGCCGGTCCGGTAGTCCACGATCACGTCGGGCTGCTGCGACCGAAGCCAGTCGACGGCGTCGGCCTCGTTTGGTGTGCCGGCCCTGATCGTCGGGCCCAGGTCCTCGAACGCGAGCTGCGAATCACCCACCAGGCGCTCACGAGTGCGCTCCATCGTCGCGTCGTTGCTCCAGTGCGAGGCCGGCATGTCGGCCGGCGGATGCGGCACGGGAACAACCACCATCCCCAGCTCCCGGCGGCGGGCCAGTTCGCTGGCGAGCCACCGCCCCGGCGGCTCATCGCCGCTGATCAAGACGACGCGCATCGCGCGGCGAGGATAACCGAGGGGAATGCGACGCCGGGTCAGGAGGAGCGGTTAGCTTGACCGCATGGATGGGCTTGGAAACCGCCCGCGAGTGGTCGGCTTTCACGAGGGTGACTGAGGTGGAGCGCTCGGCGACTCCGTCGGCTACCCGCATGGACTCGCTCGTATCGGCGGCGGAGTCCGGGGACAGCGGGCTGGCGCGTACGCTCGGGCCGGTCAATCTGCTCGCGATTGGTATCGCCACGATCGTCGGCTCGGGAATATTCGTTCTCACCGGCGATGCAGCTGCCGAATACGCGGGCCCAGCGGTTGCGATCTCGTTTGCGATCGCCGGGGTGGCAGCCGGCGCGAGCGCGCTCTGCTACGCCGAGCTTGCCTCGATGATCCCGGTCGCCGGCAGCACCTACAGCTACGCCTTCGCGGTGCTCGGCCCGTTCCTGGGTTGGATCATCGGATGGGATCTCCTGCTCGAGTACCTGTTCGGCGGAGCCGTCGTCGCGGTGGGCTGGTCCGGATACCTGGAGAACTCGCTGGAGGGTGCGGGTATCGGCATCCCCCATGCCCTGACCAACGGCGCGTTCGCGGGCGGGGTGGTCAATGTCCCCGCGATCGCGCTCGTCGCGATCGTCACGGCACTGCTCGTGCTTGGCACGCGGGAGTCGGCCACCACGACGACGGTGATAGTTGCGCTCAAGGTCACGGTGCTCTTGATTTTCATCGGCGTGGGCGCCTTCTATGTCTCGTCCGCCCACCTGCACCCGTTCGTTCCCGCGAACACCGGCAGCTTCGGGAGCTTCGGCGCCAGCGGGGTCGTCCGGGCGGCCGGCCTGCTGTTCTTCGCCTACATCGGCTTCGACCTGGTATGCACAACCGCCCAGGAGGCCCGCAACCCCCGGCGAACCGTTCCGATCGGGGTTCTGGGATCGCTGATCATCGCCACATTGCTGTACATCGCGGTGGCGTTTGTGATGACAGGGATGATCGACTACCACAGGCTGGACGTTTCCAATCCGCTCTCGGCCGCGCTCAGCCCGTATCCGTCGCTCCATTGGCTGACCAACACCATCGACCTGGTCGCGCTCCTGGGGCTGGGAAGCACGGTGCTCGTTGTCCTTTACGGGCAGGCGAGAATTCTGATGCGCATGGGCGAGGACGGATTGCTCCCCCCGTTCTTCTCCCGCGTCAGCCCCCGCACCCGCACCCCGTACAAGGCCACGGTCGTGTGCGGGCTGGTGGCCGCTCTGATCGCTGGCCTGCTCCCCATCACAACACTCGCCACCCTGGTGTCGATTGGGACCCTCGCCGCATTCATTGTCGTTTCCAGTGCCGTGCTTGTCCTTCGCCACACGCGCCCGGACCTCGAGCGGCCCTTCAGGTTGCCCTTCGGCCCGGTGATCCCGATCCTGGCGATGGTCCTCTCGTTCGGCGTTATCGCGACCCTCCCGCTCATTACCGTGCTGCGCTTCGCGGTGTGGCTGGTGATCGGGCTGGCGATCTACTTCACGTACTCGCGCGGTCGCACCCACGGCGTGATCGCGGAGCGCGCTTCGGCAAGGTGACATGCAGCGAGGACTCCCCCTTCAGGCGGGTCGCGATGCAGGTTTGCGCAATGGGGGCCTTGTGAGCGGGTTCGAGACCCGTCGTCCGCTTTCCCCCTTAGCTCGTGGTTGCGGGTGGCGTCCCCGTCTCACCCGGCGTGATCGTCGGGGGCGGCGGTGGTGGCGACCCGGCCGTCGTGGCGGTATGGGCTGATATCTGCTGAGCTGACTCGTTGATCTTGAACGCGACGATCACGAGCTCAAGCCAGATGCGGGCCACGATCAGATAGATCAGGAACCCGAGCGGCGCGAAGATCAGAAGCGTCGCGATCCCGAGGCCGACGCTGTTCTGGAACCCGCCGATGATGAAAACGATTGCCAGGAGCGCCAGCACAATGATGGTCAGGATGTACAGGACCCGAATGATCTTCGGGGTAATCAGGGTCCCGAATCGCGTGTCGAACAGCGCCCTTAGGAAGCCCTCGTTCGTGTCCACGACTCTCTCCTCTCGGTTGCCTGCGGAACAACGCGACCCTAATGAGCAGGGGATAGCTATGCGCCGGTCGTCCCTCAGCCCGCGATCGGCTCTGGCCGCCACGAGGATCGTCACGGACAGACGATCAGACTTCGTTCCGCACGACCCATGTAGTTACCCTCGATCCGCAGCTGCGGCAAACCGCCACAGTGCTCGGCACAGTGGATTCGAGCTGTCGTGTCGCAGCTGCGCCTAGGAGGTGCGGACGATAACCAGGGGCTGGTTGGTGGCCGTCGCCTTGCCGACCCGGAGCGTGACATTCAACGTTCGTCCGCTCTTCAGGTGAGCCTGGCAGTCGAATGTCTTTCCCGCCGTGGCAGGTACTCCCGAAGGGCAGTCGGCAGACTGCAAGCCGGAGCTAGCACCAGCCTGGTACATGACGTCCGTTGCGAGGGCTGGGCTGACCTGCGCGAAGTTCGTGGCAAAGCTCGCGTGATTGTCGGAGGCCGAGAGGATTCGGAAGGGAAGCGTGACCTCCTGGCCGTTGGCCAACGTCGCCTGACATTCGAAGGTATTACCGGCCTTCGCATCGACGTGGCTCGGACAGTCGATCGACTTCGTGGCCGGTAGATCCGGCAGCTCGCGCGAGATGTAGTTCTGGGCGTACGCGACCTCGTCCGAGTGATCGAGCGTCGCCTCGTCGCCCACGGAAACGGATCCCGAGCACCCGGCCAAGAGACCGGGCGACCGTCAGGGCAAGGGATACTGCGCGCACGATGTCCCGGGAGAACGTCGAGCTCGTCCGCCGCATGTACAGGATTGGCGAAGCCATGAGCCTGGATGACTTGCTCGCTGCCTTGCCCGAGCTGATCCCAAAGATCGCCGATCCGGGGATCGCGTGGGTCGAGTCCCCCAACCGAGTCGATCGGCGCACCTACCGGGGTCACGAGGGAGTCCGTCAGGCGATCCAGCATTGGCTCGAAGACTTCGACGAGTACACCTACAAAGCCGAGGAGATCATTGATTGCGGGGATGACGTGCTGGTCATTGCCCACGAGGAGGGCCGGGGCGCCGGGAGTGGCGTCACCGTGAGCGCCGAGAGCTATCAGTTGTTCACTATCGGCGATGGCAAAATCTTGCGGTTTCGCGGTTTCGCGGACCGGACCTCGGCCCTCGAAGCCGCCGGCCTGTCGAAGTAGCAAGCGCTTCTGCTTTGGCCTCGATTGGGAGCTGCAGTCGGTTCCGAACTGCACCTCGACACGCCGAGCACGCTGAGACGACGGAATGCGCCTGATCGAGCGGCACTTCCATGCAATGGGCACCGAGGTCCGGGCCTTGATCGGGACGCCTCGCGACGAGCGGCTTCCGAGTGCGGAGTCAATGGCGGAAGCAGTCGAGAGCGAGCTGATCGACTTCGACCGTCGACTTTCGCGCTTTCGCCCCGACAGCGAGCTGTCGCTGCTCAATCGCGACCCGCGCAGCGAGGTCCCGGCGTCGGGAGTGCTGCGCGCCGCCGTCAGCGCCGGGCTCTGGGCCGCGGAGCGGACGGGCGGCCTTGTGGATCCCACGCTCCTACAGGAGCTCGAGGCGGCCGGCTACCGGGAGTCTCTCGACGGCGTTCCTTCGGCTTCGCTCGTTGACGCGCTGGCCGCCGCTCCGCCCCGCCGGCCCGCGCGGCCGAATCCGCGCGCCCTGTGGAGGTCGATCCGGGTTCCGACGGATACGGAAACCATCCAGCGGCCACCCGGTGTGAAGTTCGACAGCGGTGGGGTAGGTAAGGGCCTTGCCGCCGATCTTCTGGCGACCCGGCTCGCCAGGTATGACCGCTACGTCATCGACTGCGGTGGCGATATCCGCGTGGGCGGCTTGGACCCCGCCGGCTATCCGATCGAGGTCGAGATCCGGCACCCGTTGACCGGCGCCGCCGCGGACACGCTGCGAATCGTGATCGGCGCCGTTGCCACGTCCGGCCTCGACGCACGTCTCTGGCGCCTGGACGACGAGCGCTACGGCCACCACCTCCTAGACCCCGCGACCGGAGAACCTGCGTGGACGGGCCTCATCGGCGTCACCGCCCGGGCCCCCACGGCCGTTGAGGCCGAGGCGCTTGCGAAGGCCGCCCTGCTGAGCGGACCTGCGGGCGCATCGGACTTCCTTGCCCGGCACGGCGGGCTGATGGTCCACGAGAGCGGCGAAGCTGAGCAGATCGGCCCGTTGCACCACGGGGTCCGCATCGACGTGCCCGGACCGGGCTAGCCGGCATCCGGGGGCGCGCGCCCCCGAATACGGGTGAATACGGACTGAGAATCAGGGTGGAGTGCCGATGGCGCCGTGCGCGCCCGAGCCTATGGTCAATTCATGGCTGGCGCCGCCACCACCCCATTCAAGCCCCCCAGGGCCGACGGCATCGTGATTGTGGGCGGAGGCTTGGCCGCACAGCGATGCTGTGAGACGTTGCGCTCCCGCGGTTTCGAAGGACGCATCCGGGTGGTCTGTCAAGAGCCACGCGCCCCCTACGACCGCCCGCCGCTGTCCAAGGACGTCCTCGCCGGCGAGCGCGACCCTGCGACGCTCGACTTCCGCTCCCCGGAGTGGTACACCGAACGCGAGATCGAGCTGTTGCTCGGCGAGTCCGCCTCATCGCTCGACACCGTCACGCAGCGGTTAAGGCTGGCATCCGGCGCGAACCTTCAGTACGAGACGGCCCTGATCGCTACCGGGAGCCTGCCGCGAAGCCTGCCGAGCCTCCAGGGACTCCGAAACGCGCACACCCTTCGGACGATCGCCGACGCCGCGCGCATTCGCGATGACCTGCGCCGCGGCGGCCCGCTGGTCGTCATCGGGGCGGGATTCATCGGCCTCGAGGTGGCAGCCACGGCCAGACGTCTGGGCGTTGACGTCACCGTCGTCGAAGCCGCGCCCGCGCCACTGATGCGGGTCCTCCCGGCCGAGCTCGGGAACTGGTTCGCCGATCTCCACCGCGCCGAGGGCGTCGAGGTACTGCTCTCGGCGCAGATCGTCGGCGTGGGCGCCGAGGACGGCCGCGCTGACTGGGTGGAACTTCAGTGTGGGCGGCGAATCGCGTGCGACGCGCTCATGGTCGGTGTCGGCATCGAGCCCGCCACCCGGTGGCTGGAAGGCAGCGGCTTGGACCCCGATGGAGTCCATGCGGACCCCTCGGGCCGCACAGCGGCGCCGAACGTCTATGCGGCCGGCGATGCGGCACGACTCCTGAACCCACGCACCGGCGAATACCAGCGCAGCGAGCACTGGGAGGCGGCCGCTCAACAGGGCGCACAGGCAGCGCGGGCCATGCTCGGGCTGGAGGCCGCGGACCAGCCCGTTCCCTCGGTCTGGACCGATCAGTACGGCATCCGCATCCGGACGCTTGGCGATGCCCGCGACTGCGACACCGTCGAACTCGACGGTGACCCGGCGGCCCGTGACTTCACCGCGGTGATGCTGCGCGACGGAATGCCGGTCGCCGGGCTGATCGCGGGCCGGCCGCGCGAGCTGCCCGAGCTCCGCCGACGCATTGAACTTTCCACGACCGACGAGAGGAATTCCCATGAGGTACTTGCCGCACATTGACGAGAACGCCTGCGCCGCCCATGGCGACTGCGTCGACGTCGCACCGATGGTGTTCGCGCTGAACGACACCGCGCACGTGATCGGCGACGGTCCGCCCGAGCTGATCATGAAGGCAGCGGAGATCTGTCCCTCGGTCGCGATCAGCGTGACCAACGAGGAAACCGGTGAACACGTTTACCCATAGATCCCCGTTCCTCGCGCTCCTCGCGCTCCTCGCGGTACTCACCGCCATGGTGGTGGCCGGCTGCGGTGCCGACACGCGGCGGGCCGAGACCATCACCTCCACTGCGGCCTCGAAGCCTCCGCCCTCCAGGCCAACCGAGCAGCTGGCGACGACGCCGGTGAGCGCCAAGGCCTCCGACCCCGCACGGCGCGCCTACGTCAATCGAGCGGACGGGGTGTGCAGCCGCCTCGATCGGGAGCGAAACGCCGCACGCGAACAAACGGCCAGGGCCACCGACACGGCCCAGGCCACGAAGGCATACGGGGACAGCATCGCGCTGGGCGAGAAGCAGCTCCGCCAGATCGAGGCGATCCCGCGGCCGCCTGGCGACGCCGCGCTCCTGCGCACCAACGTCTTCGACGTCTTGAAGCGCCAGCTCGCGATCCGCCGCCAGATGCAGCGGGCGCTCGCCACCACCGACGTTCCCCGCCTCAAGACCCTTCGCGCAGAACTCGACAACCTGACGCAATCGCTGGTGGGGTTCGCGCGTGGTTACGGCTTCCAGACTTGTGGAGAGGACTGAGCCGAGTGACCGACCCCGCCAATCCGCAGAAGGCGCCTGAGGCTCCGCCCACGCGGCGCCCGGTCGCGCGCCGACGGCCCAGCGTGCTCGCCGTAATCACTGCAACGCTCGGCCTGTTCCTCATCGTTCTGACGCTGCTGGCAATCCAGGTTCGCAACGGTCGCGACCCGACGCTAGGCCCAGGACCCGTCGTGGCCACCAGCGGTCAACCGGTCACTGCGGGCGGCAAAGCGTCACAGGCACAGAAGGCGGCAACGGTCGTGACCCGAACCTCGCCCACCCACCCATGAGCGAGGCGGCCACTGTGTCGAAGGCGCCCACGCCCCCGCGTCCGAGCGTCCTTACTCGTGTGGCTGCCGTTCTGGTCGTTCTGGCGCTCGCGGGCCTCGCCGCGTACACGATCTTCAGCCCTCCCACCACGGTGCCGGTGAGCGGCCCCCAGGCGACGCCGGCGCAAACGGCGCCGCCGCCCGGTGAGGGGGAGCAGGAGACCGGAGGAGGTGAGCGGGGTGACTGAGCCCGATCCCTCCCAGTACTTCTGGTGGCTCGCGGCTCGATCGGCTGGGGTGGTCGCCTTCCTACTGATCGCGACCGCGGTCCTGCTCGGGCTGTTCATGGCGTCGAACGTGGCGTCGCGCCCCGGGATGAAGCGAACGCTCGTCAAGGTCCACGAGCAGGTGGCGCTCGCGGCGCTGGCCGCGATCGCGGCACATGGCCTCTTCCTACTCGGTGACAAATGGCTTAACCCGGGCATCACGGGAATCGCGGTCCCGTTCACGATCAGCTACAGGCCGGCCTGGACCGCAATGGGCATCACGGCCGGTTACCTCGCATTCATTCTCGGGCCGTCCTTCTACCTGCGACGCCGGATCGGAGCTCGGCGCTGGCGCCAGATCCACCGCGCCACGGTGCTCGTATACGGGCTGGCGGTTCTGCACTCGCTTGGCTCGGGGACCGACGGTGGAAGCCTTTGGTTCCGGCTGATGGTGATCGCGACGGCGGTGCCGATCGTGGTCCTGCTCGCGACGCGCTACGGCTTTGGGATACGCCGCCCGGCGTCCCCGTCCCCACGCCCACGGCCAGTCTCCCCGGCCCGCTCCCAGGGTCCTGCCTAGAGCAGTTCTCAGGGCGCTGCGGGCCTCGTTCAGCAAGGGAACGCCAGCGTGTCAAAGGCCGAGTGCGGCGACCCCGGGCTCCCCGTAGCCGAGGTGATGGGCGACCTCGTGGCGGAGGGTGCGCTCGACCTGGCGCGCAAGCAGATCGGGGTCGGAGCCGAAGTCTCGCTCGAGGGTGTCCTGAAAGATCACGATTCGATGCGCGGCGCGGTCGCGGGCGATGGTCGCGCCGTAGTACTCCCCGTAGGCGTGGATCTCTGCCCCGCGGTCTGAAACCACCACCGGGACGTGGTCGATCACGTCCGCAAACTCGGCCGGCAGACGATCGATCGCGTCCGCAACGAGCTGCTCGAAGGCGGTTGGCTCGCGCTGCTCCGGACGTAGGTCCCGAGCCAGCGACTCGCTGCGCTCGACCAAAGCGTCGAAGTCTTCGTCGCTGAGGGTCGAGGGCTCCTCCGCGCCACCGACGCTGCGACCTGGAACGAAATAGCCGGCCATGGGTCTTGCACGGATCATCGCACCGGGCCCCCCGAGCTACGGACCAGGCGGCCAGCGCTCCCGTGGGATGGACTCGCCGTCGGACCCTCCAGCCGTGCGAGTCCGGGCGAGCTCGGCTCGTACCCAGCTCAGCTTGCAAGGATCGATGCCGCGGGTGGCCGTCGCGCGGTCCGCGCGAGGCCCGGGCCTCGCGCGGAGGTCACGCAGCAGGCGCCAGGGTTCGCGCGGCACGTAGCGCTCATGTCGCGGCACGTGGCGATCACGACGCTGCGCGCTCACCCTTCACCGCCATTCGCGACGCGCGCGGGACGGTCGAAGAAATTCGTGACTGCGGGCATTGGCACACCTGCTTCCGCTAGTGATTGATGTCACTATCGTCGCGCGTCCGCCTTGCGGGCAGCTGAAGCTCGGATAAGTGTTCGATCAAGAGCCGCAGTGGGGCCGGAGCGGCACCGAGATCACTAGTCGAGCGAGTGCGCCTATCGGCCCAACGGTTCCGCTTCTCACGCTTTGCGGAAGCACCGTGGCGTCATCGCAGCGCTCCCGCTCTTCGTCCCGAGCGAGGGGGTTGGGCTAGTGCTACGGATCCCGTCTGTGGGCTTCTACGGATGGCGTAGGTGCCGAGTCAGCCTATGGTCGCGGAGAAGGGCAGGAGTGCCGAAGAGCGCGATCGGCATTCGTCCAACGGCGTGCGATGTCCGCCAGACCCAAAGGAGTAACCAGATGGCTGAGACCAAGACACAACGAAAGGCTCGAGCGGCGAGGAGCGAGGCGGCTCGCAAGCGCAGCACGGCTGGGAGTCGCAAGCGCCAGTCCAAGACCCCGGTCGACAGAACAGCGGAGCTATCCGAGGACGTACTGAAGTCGGTCGAGTCGGGCCAACGGGCCGCGATCGAAGCGGTGCGCAAGTTCGTCGACACCGTCGACGAGGCGCTGCCGGCGGCCGGCGACGGCCCATCAAGGCGGCAGGAGGTCGTCGACTCGGCGATGGAGATGGCCGACAGGCTGGTCCACACGCAGTACGACTTCATCCGCAAAGTCGTGGACAGCGCCGGTAAGTCGCTGAGCGGGTCAGGGACCGCGAAGTAGGCCGGTGCATCCGACCGTTTCAACGCCGGGCGCCGACATCACCGAGCTCACTGAGCGCCCTCGGCGTACCCAATGACGTGAAGACCTACGAGGGGGCGGGCCACTCATTCTTCTCGAGAGTCGATGGCTGGCAGGGTTGGCTCGCACGAGTCCCGACACCGATGGCCGTCGGCTACGACGAAACCGCTGCCGAAGACGGCTGGAAGCGCATGCTCTCATTCTTCGCCGAACACGTGTGACGAACGCCCTTTGTCGATCCACGTTGCGCGGTCAGGTACTCGCGGCGCATGTCGGGGGGACCCATCCAGATGGGTTCCAACGGCGACACCCGATTCGGTAGTTCCTCCCTCCGAACCGCGGTCTTCTGCGGATGCGCGCCTCGCCCCCGCAGCGGTCAAATAGGCCCATGGCCACGGAGCAGAGCACCACGACGAGGAGACGACTGGTTGCTGGAGCCGCCGTGGCGGCGGCCAGCGTAACCCTCCCGTCGCGTACATGGGCCGGGGCTCGCGCCTCCGACCCGAGCGGCGGCGGGTCACGCCACGTGGACGTTGCCGTCGTCGGCGCTGGGCTCGCGGGGCTCACCGCGGCCAGGAGACTGGTCCGCGCCGGACGCTCGGTGGTGGTCCTCGAAGCCGATGAGCGGGTGGGCGGCCGCACCGAGAACCGCTCGCTGGGTCACGGCAAGGTGACCGAGTTGATGGGCGAGTACGTTGGCCCCACCCAGAACCGCGTCCTGGCGCTCGCCCGGGAATTGGGCGTCCGAACCTTCAAGACATACAACCACGGCGACAACGTCCTCTACCTGGACGGTCAGCGATCGACCTACCCTTCGACGAGCCCGATCCCGCCGGTGCCTGGTGTTGCCCGGGAGCTCGCGTTAGCCGTGCTGAAGTTGGACAAGATGGCCTCCACGGTTCCCGTCGACGCACCTTGGGAGGCTCCCGACGCGCGCGACTGGGACTCGCAGACGTTCGAGACGTGGAAGGAGGCCACTCTTCCGAGCCACGAGTCGCGCCAGCTCTTCGACGCGGCCGTGAATGCGCTCTGGGGCGCAGATGCCCGTGACTTCTCGCTTCTCTTCGCGGCTTGGTACATCGCGGCGGCTGGGAACAGCAAGAACCCCGGCAACATGGAGCGGCTGATCAGCACAGCGGGTGGCGCCCAGGAACGGCGCTTCTTCGGCGGCTCGCAGCTGCTCTCGATCAAGCTAGCCAAGAAGCTCGGTCGCCGAGTGGTGCTCGAGTCGCCCGTGCGGATGATCTCCCAGGGCAGGCACGGAGTAACCGTCGACTCGGATCGGGTCACGGTCCACGCCAAGCGGGTGGTCGTGACGATTCCGCCAGCGATGACGAACCAAATCGGGTACGACCCGCCGCTGCCAGCGCAGCGTGCACAGCTCGTTCAGCGGATGCCGGCGGGGACCCTGATCAAGGCGGAGGCGACCTACCTCAGGCCCTTCTGGCGCGATCGCGGCCTGACGGGACAAGCGGTCTCGGACACCGGACCCGCGCGCACGACGTTCGACAACACCCCACCAGACGGCAGTCCCGGCGTGCTGTTCGGATTCATCGGTGGGGAGGACGCCCGCACATGGTGGCAGTGTCCTCTCGAGAAGCGCCGTGCCGCCGTGCTCGACAACTTTGCCATCTACTTCGGGCAGCGAGCTCGGGAGCCGATCGACTATGTGGAGGACAACGCGGCAAGCGAGGAGTGGATCCGAGGCTGCCCCACGACCCACTGGCCGACGGGTGTGCTGCTCAACTACGGGCCGGCGATCCGCGAGCCAGTTCACCGGATTCACTGGGCGGGCAGCGAGACCTCGACGTACTGGGTCGGCTACATGGACGGCGCGGTCCGCTCGGGCGAGCGGGTGGCGGGCGAGCTGCTGGCCGCACGCTAATCGTCGATGGCGGCTGGACCACACGCTGACCCGGGTTGTTGCAGGTATACCCGGGTAATCGGATCTGATTTGCGACACTTCGAGCATGGAGGCATCCGCCGTCGGGGCCAGCCGTACGCGGACTGCTGATCCCTGGCGCGACACCGACGTAATCGACGAGCGGGCACCCCGCTTCAACCAGGGGGTCGTCGCGACGGTGGCGCTCCTCGGAGCCGGAACGGCAGCTGAGCGCCAACGGCGAATCGGTGGTGACCATCGACGTGCGCGAGCGGCCCGACCTGGCGCGAAAGTACGGCATTGCGATCGTGCACACGGTCGTATTGGTGTCCGCCGACGGCCAAGTGCTCGAACGCCTCGCCCCGTGAATCGGTACCAAGTCTGGTGCCAGGGGGCCTGCAGGAGCTCAGGCGCCGGCTAGCTGCGGTGTCAGAAAGCCCGCTTCGGAAGCGGGCTTTCGCCTAGTCGGGGCGGCGAGATTTGGACTCGCGACCTTTCGGCCCCCAGCCGAGCTGCATCTGGTGTCGATGCATCCCTGAGCGTCCCCCGTGTCCCCATTGTCCACGGGCCTGGAAGATCTGAATGCATCGGACACATAAGTCGGTACCAAAGCGGTACCACGGGCGTCGCAGGTACGGATCCGGGGCCGGATTCGTTTCCCGCTACCACCCACGGATCATGGAACGAGTGCCGCGAGAGCAGAAGCCTCACCGGGCTACATGAGCACGCTCGAGCACCCAGATAAGCACGGCATCCGCGGTGCGGTCGGACCCACACTGCCACAGAACCACTCGCCCCCACACTTCAGCGACGTCCCGGTTCAGATAAGCAAAAGTGCGCTTCTCCCGCACCCGGGCGCTTGGAGTGCCTCCAGGTAAGCCAGGAAACGCCGCGAAACCGACGACGAGAAGAACTAGCCCGGCTGATCAGCGGACCCTCACCGACTCGCCGGCGGCGGTACAGGCGCCCTCGGCGAGGGGGTTCGCGGGGGCGTGGGCCACATAGCCGGGGCGCCCGATCATAGGAATGACGATAAGCCGATCGGATGAATTGACATGCGAAGCTCTCGCAGGTAGCATGCTCGACTCTTCGAGGCGCGTGGTGAGGGGGTCAAGGATGACGACAAGGGCCGTGCGAGCGTTGGCTGTTGCCATCACCCTCGCCTTCGTGCTCGCGCTGGTCGGCCAGGTGGCTCCTGACTCGGCGTCCGCGAAGTCCGGAAACCCCGTGATCGTCAGCCCGACGCAGGGCATGCACGTGACCGATTATCCGGTCAAGGTCGTCGTCCGGGCGAGCGATGGCCTATTCGACCTCCAAGCCCACTTGAACGGACACGACGTCTCCAGCGACTTCGGCCTGACCCACAACGGCGAGCGGACCCTCGAAGTCTCCCAAAGCTACGGGTTGCAGCGAGGTGGGAACGTGCTCCGTGTCAAGGCACGGATGGGTCCCGAGAAGCCGTTCAACGAGGACGAGGTCCGGTTCTTCGTCAGGAACCGGGGGCCGCTCGCGGGAGCGGGGCGCGATCGAACCATCCCGGAGGATCAGTGGTTCCAGCTCCAGGGGCAGGCGCTCCCGTCTTCGAGCGGGTCGCTCCCCAATAACCCGCCCAAGGTTGGCTATAGCTGGAACTTGATCCGGGCACCTGCGCTCAGCCAGTTCAGCGAGGGCACCACCACGAAGGGATTGCCGGGCTCGCTCTCGGACCCCGGCACGCCCACGCCGCGCTTCACGCCCGACGTGCCGGGCCACTACCGGTTCAAGCTCCGCGCCTCACAGGGCTCCGACTCCACCGTGGATGACGTCACGCTAAGCGCTACACCGCGCAAGCCGCTAGTGCCGATCGACACCATGGCCACCAACAGCTCGGGCGACCCCGGGATCAGGGTCGGCGGCGAGTTCTTTAAGGCTGCGTTCGCAAAGTTCAACCAGAAGAACTGGTATCAGGTCGTGGTCCTCGACCGCGCCACCCTCGAGCTCGTCTCGAACACGACCTACATCTGCAATCAGGGAGTCGGATGTGAGGGCACCAGACTCGCCAGCGACCTGTCGAAGCTTGACGACAAGAAGCTGGTCATAGCGTCGAACCAGCCCGGCCCGGGCAGCGACTTCTTCCACCCCGGGGCTCGCCACCTTTTCAGCAGATCGGGGTTCCGGTTTACGACCAGCAGCATTCTGCCGGGGCGCCGGTCGGCTCCTTCTCGGCGATCGGGGTACCGAAGCTGCCCCAGGGGCAGGCCGACTACAAGTTCGCAATCGACGGCCCGGCCGGAGCGGGCCGCATGCAGGGATACCTGGTCCGCGACCAGTTCTACAACTGGACGTGGCTGCCGCCCGAGCGGCCGGAATTCGACAACCGCGCGGCCGCTGGCTGCTCCGGCGCCACCGGACCGACCGGCGCCACCGGTCCCACCGGTCCCACCGGCTCAACGGGCCCCACGGGCCCGACCGGAGCGACCGGGGCAACCGGACCGACCGGACCGACCGGGGACACGTGCACGAACACGATCCAGGTCGGGGGGCAGAACGATCAAGCCCAGATCTCTCAGCAGGCCGGCGGGTTCCAGGTCGAGGTCTTCGACCGGCATACGCTCGACCACCGCGCAGGCGGGCTTTTCCTGACGAACGGCCCCGGTGACGTCAACGGCGAGATCAACCGGATGACGAACTTCCTCCGCGCGCAGAGGCCGGGCGATTTGATCTTTGTCACAGCGATGCCCAGCGCGGCGCCGATCAGCGCCGCGGCTGACAAGGGATCGGTAACCCGGCTCGCCCAAAGCGTGGCCGCAGCGGGCGCCACCGTCGACGGGTTCTTGAGCGCCGTGTCGAATCAGGGCTCTGAAGCGACCGGCGCCACCGGTCCCACGGGCCCGACCGGAGCGACCGGCGCCACCGGAGCGACCGGCGCCACCGGCGCCACCGGCGCCACCGGCGCCACCGGCGCGAACTTGAACTACTCGCTCGTTGGGTGGGCGGGCGCCGGCCAGGGGAACGGCGAGGAGACGAGCGCCCTGATCGACCCCACTCCCGGGGACGGCCGTCTTCGGGGCGCGCTGACGCGTGATCACAACCAGGAGTTCAGGCCCTCCGCGACGAGCCTGTTCAGCCAGCCCAACGACATCCTCGCCAAGGTGATGCTCCAGCCCCCCTCGCCGTGGCCGCTCGATGGTGACCAGGGGGCACAGAAGGCAATTGCCTGGATCGGTTCCGAGCTCAAACCCAAGCTCCCCGATCCCCGGGCCGCCTACTGGCAGGAGAACAAGCCGCAGTCGTTCTGGAACAGCATCACCGCGCAGATCACTCGTCTGACTTACCCCGGCCCGGATCAGGGGTTCTCCGAGGGCGCCTTTACCGCCGCCAAGGACCAGCTCATCAAGGAGACGGTCCTGGTCGGCAACGTGCGCCAGTACATGACTAGGATCGCCGGACCGTACGGCGGCACCGCCCAGAGCATCTGGAACGACCTCAACGTGATCGAAGACAACGTGAGGAAGGGGCTCGCACCGCCGGACGACCTGACGCACATGCTGGTCCTCGACATCGTGGCCGGCGCCTTGGACGTCGTTGGCGTCGCGGGGGGACCGGGCGCCGAGTTGATAGCGGTTTCCTACACGGTCGCCCTCGATTACATGACCCAGTCGCGGGACGGCTCCGATGTCGACGACATCCACGCGAAGGCCAACGAAATCAAGAAGGTGCTCGGGGACACACTTCAGAACGCTTCGGTTGCGTTGAGCGGTCAGCCCGCCCCGGGTGGGAGCATCGGCGACATCATCGTGGGCGACTGGGACAAGTTGAAGCTCGTGGGCGAGAACGCGGGCTGTGATGTCGACGGCTGTCCACCGGAGTGGTCCCTACCGGATTCCGCGCTGCAGAAGGCCTATACCGGAGTAGTCAACTCCGTCGAAGCCGCGTTCTATCGCTCCTTCATGAGCGTTGCTTTCCCCGCCTACCGCCTGTCGCCGCGCAGCGAATCCACCGACCCGAAGCGCTACCGCTGCGGCATCGCGAGCTCAAAGTCGTTCGAGGACGAGCCCCAAACCGGCTCCGTGGCTCTCCTCGAACAGTTGCCCCAGACGTCTAACCCCTTCGAGCCGGAGTATGACGTCTACGCGCTCGCCGACACCAGCCATGACCTCAGCCACGATGGCAAGCCGCGGACCCCGCCCGAGTCCGTCACCAACCGCATGTTCAAGCCCCCAGCCCAGGGTGGGCTCGGGATCTATGCGCCGGATTTCTTCAGGGAGGCCAGCCGAGGGGACTTTCTGCACGCCCCTAACGTCAGCTTTAAGTCGTGCTATTGGGCATCGGCACCCTGACGCCTCCGGCCGGTGGCCAGGTTCCGGATCTCTAACGGATCGCCGAGTAGTGGCGCGAGGGGTCCGGGGCTCCGCGCTTGGTACCACGGCTGGTACTAACGCGTCCTCGTGCGCCTCGCTCCGGAGGTCCGAAGATAGTGAAAGCCCGCGTCGGAAGCGGGCTTTCGCATAGTCGGGGCGGCGAGATTGAACTCGCGACCTTTCGGCCCCCAGCCGAACAGCTTCGGGTGTAGATGCGTCCCTGAGCGTCCCCTGCGTCCCCACCGTCCCCGCGCGCGGACGATCTGGACACATAGGACGTAGCAGTCGGTACCAAAGTGGTACCACGAGCGTCACAGGTGTGGCGCTGTTGAAGCGTTCCCCCGCCGCTAGTGACCCTTCAGCCTCGCAACGCGGTCCCATCTCGACGAGCGCGCTCGCCAGGATGGCGAGTTGGTGCGCGCGCCGTGCTCGTCCTTCCCTAGCTCCGCGCCGATGACGTCACGCGATCCCCCCGAAGCGATGAGGATCATCGGCGATGCTCCGCGATCGCCGCTCGGCGTGCCCTAGCCGTGCCCCAAGCCCTGATGAAGGCGCCGCGGGCGGATGTCGTGTGTGTGCGGTGCAGCCCCGCTACTCGCAGAAGGGCCGCCCGTCGACCGGCTCGTCGCGGCCCTCGATGCCGGCGCAGTTCTCGAGCCGAAGGAGCCTGGCCCTGAGCTCCTGTTGGTATTGGCTGGTGGGACAGCTGCTCGGCAGGCCACCGAAGCAGCGGTTGTGGAGCTCGAAGGGGTCCGTCTTGAGGTCGTACAGCTCGTTCGCCCGGGCGGGCTCGCAATGCCTCGATCCCGGCGGTGCGATGGCGTAGTGCTCGACATAGATTGTGTTTCGGGTGCGGATTCCGGCGAAGTTGCACGTCGCATAGTGGCCTGATCGGTGGTGAGGCACCTTGTACTCGGTCAGGATTCCCCGCGATCTCGATGTCCCCCCGCTCCGACTCAGGATCGGCATCAACGAGCGGCCATCCATCGTCCGGCATCGACCGTCGGCCGTGCAGGGCTGGGCGTGGGCGAGCGACAGGATCGTCGGCGCCAGGTCGATGTTGGCCACCGGCCTGTCGGATCGCTTGACCCGAGGAACCCCGTCGCGGTAGCGCCCCGGCATCCGTATGACGAGCGGGAGGTTGATTGCCTCCTCGTAGGGGAAGACCTTGCCGCCCCCGATTCGATGCTCGCCGAAGAACTTGCCGTTGTCGGAGATGAACAGGAAGACGGTCCGATGGATCTCACCGGCGCGCTTGACCGCCTCATAGATGTTCTGCACGCCGCGGTCGACGCTTGTGAGTGCGGCGAGGGCGCACCGCCAGCGCTTCGTGACCTTGCTCAGATCACTCGGCGATAGCTTCGGTCGCCCGCTGAGGAAGGCGGGCTTGTCGCGCATGTCGGGCTCGTTGAACGAGGGTGGCCGGGGGAGGGTCGCATTGCTCCATCGCCCCTCGTCCGCCGGCTGCGGCATCGGGGCCCGATCACACGGCCCGGCGGGGTCACGATGGCGGGATCCATGTGGGGCCGGCTCGTCGACCTGGAGGTAGAAGGGACGCCTCCGAGGGCCGTATTTGTCGACGAGGCGAACCGCGGACCGGTTCGTGAGGCCGGTTATCTGGTCGCGACTTGCACTTCCCCGATGCGTCACCTTGCCGTTCACGTACCAGTTGTAGTCGTAGTACCGCGTCGGCCCGGTCACGGTGTCCCACTGGTCCCAGCCCGGAGCGACTTCGCCGGGATCGGCGACCTTCTCATAGCCGTTGAGGAATTTGCCCACGTGCATCGTGCGATAACCCTCCCGCTGCAGCCAGACAGGCAGCACGTTGTCCTTGTCGATGAGGCCGGGATAGGCGATGTTGTTCGACGTCACCCCATGGTTGTGCGCGTACTGCCCGGTGAGCAGCGAGGCGCGGGATGGGCAGCACTGCGCCGTGGTGACCACGTAGTTGATGAAGATCGTGCCGTGCTGGACGAGCAGTCGCTCGGTATTCGGCATCACCTGCCTGGTGAGCTGGCTAAGCGTCTGGTCGTCGGTCTGAATGAGGACGATGTTCGGTTGGGGAAGCTCCCCGGGCGCTGTCGCAGCAGGCGCCGGGTTGGCCCGCGCGATCCCGATGGCGGCCGCGACCGCCACCAACAGCAGCCCGCCGACCGCCAACCTCTTGGGGTGATGAACGCGCATGGATCAGACACATCGCCCGCGGCGCAATAGTCTCATGTCGCTGACAGTGAAGCGGCGAGCTCGCGGAGGGCCGCCTCCGGCAGCGCGTCCTCGATCAGGGGAAACAGTGCTCGTTCCTCGAGGCGCAGGTGGAGCTCGAGCCAGCCACCGAGCAGGTTGAGCTCGGATACCTCCGGCGCGTCCTCCGCGCCGATGGCGGCGATCTTCGCGCGGATCAGCACGTGCTCGAGCAGGGTCCGGACGACCACCGGGTGGGCCGGGTCGGCAACCCCGGCGTATGCGGGAAGGAGCACGCCCTCTTCTCTACTCCCGTTTCGATCTGCTGGCTCTCCACCGGATGAGTTTGAGGTCTGGGAGTCGCCCGGCGAGCGCGTGCCCCTAGGCGACTAGGCGTGGGCAATAAGAGCCCCGGGAGGACCGTGCAGGGTGGTATCCGGGGACTGTTCGCTTTGCGCGAAAAGCAGAAGTGTTGCTTTCACGCGAAAGCAGAAGTACTCGAAAAAACACGTCAGGCCGCAGCCATCGACATCGCTGGCGAGCGCATGTAGGGTCGCAGTGACGCGCAGCCCGGCGCGGGGCCGGACTGTCGAGCGCAAAGGAGGAGAGCGACATGAAGAAGCTCTCGATTGCCCACATCGTGGCGCTGCTGGGGTGAAACCAGGGAGTAAGAGGTTCAGGTTGCCGTTGCTGTCGCAATCCAGGGGCAGGATTCGGTGGATGGCGGCGATCGCCGCGGCCCTCGCGGTCACCTGTTGCGTTCTCGCCACCGCGCCGGCGCCCGGGCACGGGACGACGAGGCACCCACACCTGGCGATCAGCATGGGCGTTACCACGGGGTTGGGCGGAGACCCGGCAAAGGACGTCCTGCATCTTGGGGACTCGGGATGGGAGAACTACATCGCGGGCTACTTGGACCAGATGCATGTGAGCTGGGTCCATATGAACGTGCCGTGGTGCGCGCTGGAGCCGAAAGCCGGCGTCTACCACGCGTCGGCCTACCAGGCCATCAAGAGTCGCGTCGATAAGGCGGCGGCGTCGGGCAAGCACGTCTTCGTCACTGTGATCACCAGTGCGCCCGTGTTCGCCCGCCAGGCTGCGATGCAACGCGACCTGACCGGGAAACCTCTCGGTTCTTCGTACACGGGCTGCGACCGGCCCAGGGTCTACCCGGACGGTCGCCCCGCGCCGAAGCTGACCAAGCGTGTTCTGCGTAACTACGCGCGGACATTGGAGAAGTTCAACGACTGCTTCGGCGGAACGTACTGCTCAGGCCCCGACAACCGTTCGCGCGTGCTGATCGAGTCCGGCGCGGAGGGCAACTGGCACTTCAGCTGGCAGAAGGGCATCTGCGCAAGGCATTCCGGGTACGGAGGCGTTGCCTGGTATGACTCACCCGGGAAGGATTGCGGCCAACCCGGCCGCCGGCAGATGGACAGGGGCGCGATCAGCCGCATTCAAAGAAAGGACGCGCGGTTCTTCGGCGACCTGGCGAACCGGGCTGCACAGAAGCTCCACGGTTCGCTCGCATTCGGCGACGACGTCATCCTCGGTGCGACGCTATTTCGCCGCAACGGGAAGGGATGGGGCCGGGGATCGGTGGCCGGGAAGGTCTACCTGGCGCAGGCGCTGCGGGGTGGGACCGCCCATGATCCGTGGTCGAGTCCAGGGAGCCGCCGCTACTGGGACGTGGCCGCACTCCATGTGGGGCCGTGCGATGACGGCGTCACCGTGAGTTGGAACGATTGCGCAGGATCCATGAAGGCCCACCTGGACCAGATGCGATCCACTCTCCGTGCCGCACACGTCGACGTCCCGATCTGGTTCACCGGCGCCCTTCCCTGCAGCGAGGGCGCCAAGAAGCGCGTCAACGGCGAGGTTGTCTACAAGTGCACTGCGAAGACGCAGGCTCGAGACGTCCAGACCATCCTCGATGGGCTCCGCTCTCATGCATGCGCCGATTCCGCACGCCCGGTGAAGCTCATCAACTGGTTCCGGATCGTGGATCCCGCCAACGGCAGGAATTTCAGCGGAATCGGGTTCATGCGAAACCGAAAGAGCGCCCCATACATTCCGCCCTATGTGAAGAAGGCGCCGTTCCACACGATGGCTGCCAACTCCAACCTCTCCTGCCGGAGGGGATAGTGCGCGGCGCCCCCGCCAGCCGACCGGAAGTCTCGCCGCCGCTATCCCCTATCCCCCCAAACGTCTGGGGGGATAGGCGTTAAGGGGATTAGTCGGGGCGAACCGTTCAATTTCTCCGTCATTCGGCGCTCCCATGCGGTCCCATGGCCACCTTGCTACCGGCCTCGCTACTGATTTCGAGACCACCGGCGCTCCACAGCGCAAGTAGCCGCTGTCGGGCGGCGTCGTTTGACGGGTGGCCATAGCGGGCCATAACCAGGGCGCCGCCGTCCTCGTGCCCGAGCTGAACGCTGACTGCGAAGTGGTCGGCGCCGAGCTCGAGGAGCTGGGTCGCGCAGAAGTGCCGTAAATCATGGAACCGGATCGGCGGGATACCGGCGGCGATGCGCTCGACGGACGTACCAGAGCTATCGCGGACCTTGTTCCAGTTGTAGTAGAGGTTGCCCTTCTTCAGCGGGATGCCCCGTGGTGTGTGGAATACAAACGGCGAGCCCTCACGTCGGGGAACCTGATCGAGCACACGCGCCGACTCGAGGAGCGCTATTTCGCGCTCCCTACCGTTCTTGGGCTTGCCATAGGAGCCGTCGTCCTTTCGGGCTCGACGCACCCACAGCGAGTCAACCCCTATGTCTGACCACTGTAGCCCCTGGATCTCGCTCGCTCGAAGGCCGGTCCACGCGGTGAATTGGATCAGCGCCCGGAACTCGGTGGCGTAGTCACCGTGGACGGTGCAGGCCGCGAGCAACGCGCGGTACTCGTCAAGCGTTGGTGGCGTCACCTCCTCGGTGCGCTCAGTCTTTGGTAGCCGGAGGTTCGACAGCGGGTTGGACTCGACCAGACCGACGTTGCGGGCGTCCTCGTACATAGTGGCGATGATCTTGGAGATGTTCCGGGGTACACCGAGTGCCCATGCGCGGGCCGAAACCCGCTCCACGTCACCAAGAGGCGTAGACCCGAACTCCGCCGCAAAGCGATGGGCCGCCTGCGCGTACAGTTGGCGGGTCGACGCTGCCGGTCGGGGCCAATCCTTGAGCCAACGCTCGGCGAACCGCGCGCAGGTCTCGCTGCCGGCACGAGCGGTTAGCTGATCGCGGTAACGCCGTTCGGCCGCTTGAGCGGCAGATTTCGTACGCCAAGGTCCGCCTGGCGTCCAGTACTGCTTCTTTCGGAGCTCAAACTTTGATACCCACTTGTCTCCGCGCTTGAAGACGCTCATCGCTCGGCCTCCTGATTCAGGCCAAGCTTTTGATGCTCGATGGCAGCTCGCCGTTTCACATCGGCCTCAACCTCGCTAGGTCGATATCGGTTTTGGCCACCAACGCGAAGAAAAGGAAATCGCCGTCGCTCAACGGTCCGAGTTGAAATCCGATACTCCGCCGCTATCTCCCGCTTGGTTAGCCAGGGCTCGCGGCGATCTGAGGGCTGTTTCTTGCATGTGGAGCTACTCATGATGATCTGATCCAGACGTGCGAGCGAAACCAAGCCAGACCCGGAACGGAGTAATTAGCTTCCGTCCGGCGATCCGCACAGAGCGTTCCGCGGACGAAACCGTCGTAGCAGGAACGCTGGATCCGGCTGCCAGCGCCGCTAGCAGGCATGAAGGCGATGCAAGTTCGTTTGCGCTCACGGCTTCGGTACCGCCTTGTGGAAGCCGCCGAACGTGATCTTCATTTCCGGTGGCACCAAGTCCAACCCGGCGGAGGTGATCTTTACCCCTCCCTTGACCCGCTGAGCGGTCCCTTCTGCCTCCAGATCGTCTACTAGCTGCACGACGCGTCCGGGGGTGACATCGAGGGCTTCGGCCAGGTCCCTAATTCTCAGCTTGTCTTGATCCCTCAACAGCGCCAGGATGTGAAGCTTGCGGCTTGCTGCCGGCAAGCGCCGTGCAGCTCCGGTGACTGAGTCAGGCGACGGCGACGGGCGATCCTGAATGACCGTATCCATGCTCGCCAAGAGCCGTTCGATTCTCCGTGCCTCGTCGACGAAGGGACGAAGCTCTTCCAATCGCCTCGTCAGCTGGGAGCGTGCCTTTTCGATCGCGTCCATGCCGGTAACCTTAGCAAAGCTGTTCTCTTATTACCGTGAAAGTGTGTTAAACAATCTCTCTTGCGAGATCTGCACTCCGCCAACCCGACCGCGATCCAATCGGATCCAGACTTCGACGACCGCTTGGACCCAAGTGGGGCCAAGCCTCGGCTCATCCGCCATCGACTGCCGACGGCGCCCTATCAAGCCCGCACTCAACGCCCATCACAACAAGGATTCTGAGGCGAAGCTCCGTGTCTGTTAGCGAGGCTCGGTCAGAGCAGGACTGGGAAATGTGTCTCTGGCTTATCTCAGTGACGAAACCGAGCAGATGCTGATCGTGCTTACCGAGCGCATACTGGAATCAGGGTGGCGAGCTTGGTCGAGTCTCAGGGGCCGAGGGTGAGCTGAATGCCTCAACCCTTGCTCCATGCAAAGAAGGGCAATCGAGAGAGCTGGTTCAAGGCTGATCCAGCCCATGCTGCGGTGAAGTTGTCCAACCTTGCGCAACATAGGGGAGCTGGGGAGGGGATCAGCACCGACTTGGCTGAGCTTCTTTGGGCACGTCACCGGGACGATCCTTCGCTCACCTACGAGGTCCAAGAGAAGCCCAGACGCAAGAAGCCGGTCGACTTTGAGGAGGCAATCCGGCTCTGGCGGAAAGGCGAGGTCAAGTTCTTCGGCGTCGTCCCCCGTAAGACACCCGGCAATCGCAAACAGGACTGCGTTGATCACCACAACGTCCTTTGGGCCGACATCGATCGAGAACCCGGGATCGACCCGCAGGCGATTCTCGATCAGATCCGCTCGAGGCTAAGCGAGTTTGACCTCTGGCCCTCGGCGATCGTGTTCTCGGGAAGGGCCGGCCTTCACCTCTATTGGGTCTTGAGCGAATGCCTGCCGATCCAGGAGATCGAGGGCTGGAACAAGGTACTTGCCCAGCAACTGGACGGGGATTCCTGCGGAGAATCCAACCGGCTCCTGCGGATCCCGGAGACCGTGAACGAGAAGAAGGACGGCCAGCAGGTCGAGTTGCTCGAGATGAGCGGTTGCGTCCACGATCCGAGCAAGCTTCGGTCGCTTCCGGCCCCGTCAACGTCCACCCTGGATCGCCAGATCAGCGCCGATCCCCACACGGCGCCCGAGTGGCTGCGCATGGCCGAGGGGCTCAGCTTCGATCCGATCCCCACCGACGAGCTCGACGGCAGCTGTCTCCTGCGGACGATGAACAGCTACCTCGACGAGATGCCAAAGCGGGGCTGGCGCTCGCCTCAGTACAAGAGCAGGAGCGAGATCGAGCAGGCGATCATCTACCGCCTGGTCAGCAGGGGAGCAAGCGACGAGCAGATCACCGAGCTAGGCGACCAATGCTTCGCTCGCCATTTCGAGGAGCGGTGGCGAAATCCAACCGATCCCGGCGACTATCTGAGCAAGAGCATCTCCAAGGCCCGGGAGCGGTTCTATCGAAAGTGCGGCCTGATCAGTTCACCGGGCGGGGGATGGCCAAAGCGAAAAGAGGCCAAGTATCGTCACCGGACCGTCGGCGACCTCAAGCAGGTGCTTCTCTGCGTTTCCGGTCAGCCCAAGCCAGAGCTCGTCGCGGACATACAGCACAGCCTGGGCTGTTCACGCTCTTCGGCCTACAACTACGTCAAGAAGTTGGTTCGTGCTTGCCTCATCGAGGAGAAGGGCGGACGCCTCTACCTGAGCTCCACCGCCAGGCGATGGAAGGACGACCAAACGCAGCTCTGACGATCAAGCCGTCGAGACGCCCGATCAACTGGTGGCGTCACGACGCTGCTCACGGTTCTGACTGACAGTGTCGCGGCAAGGCAGAGAACCGAAACAAATAGTCTGCTGCAAAATCACCGTTTCGCCCATGCTGATCGGCGAAACGCCGATTGGGAAGTGAACGAAAGTGAAAGATCTGGGTTTGCCATCTCCTAGGCGCTTCCTGACAGAGCGACCTGCCCTCCCGCGCGCGCACTAGCTTCGAGTCGACACTTCCATTCTCACGGCATTATCGATCTCGACACAAAGCTCTTGGGCCAGAACCTTCGGCTTCTTTCCGGTCGTGGCCCGAACCGCGGTCGCGAAGCTCGAGTACTGGAGCGCCCAAAGTCCCAACATCAGGAGGCCCCAGCCACTGAACGGGATCGTGAGGATCGAGATCCAATAGAACCAGCGCAGGAACCGGGCCTTGCTGCGGAAGGCGACCATGAATGCATACCCCTCCCTCTCTTGCTCTGCCCACCGCTCTTGGGGGAAGGACCGTGACTGCAGTTCCTCCTCAGATCTCTTTAGCCACTTCGCCATCACCTTGAGCTGGCGCCTCGTGATCACCGCCTTGTGAGCGACGACTAAGGGGAGCGACAAGCCGGCGATGGTGAGGGTGGCTCCAACAACAACCTCGAAAACGATGAGCGGCGTCATCCGCTCACCAGCAATCGCCCGCCCCTCCTGGACTCAGCGCGCTACGCACCTCACTCAAACCTGCGGCGCTCCTCCTTCCAACAAAGGCGGGGATCGAGCCGCTTGACGTGGTCGGCGATCTCCCGCTTTGTGAGCTCCGCTGGCCTTTTGAACGGGAGGTCGAAGTAGCCGCCCTCGGTCACCTGCACTAAGTCGATCAGTCGACGAAGCCCATCGGCGCTGATGCCGTAGAGGCTCGCGACGTCCCGCATCAACCGGATTGGATTGAAGTGACCTTCGAATGCAAACAGGGCAAGGAAGAGCTCCTCGTCGTAGGGGGAGCGGATGAGAAAGCCAAAGCCGCGTTGTCCGGGCGACCACTCCTCGTGGTCGCTCAGGCCAGGGCTCCCTGGAGCTCCGCTTCCTTTAGTCGCTCCTGGGTCATGAGGACGCTTCTGACGCTCATCGCATGCCAGCGCCCGCCCTGCTTGCTCGGCAGTCCCTCGCCGTTTAGCCAGTTAGCGATCCGAACGTAGGACATCCCTCCTCTGCGCATCGCCTGCATGAAGTCGAGCACCACCTGTTCTGCGGGGCTCTCGACCAGCTGGCCGTCGACGCCGTCGTAGCCGAACGGAATCGGGCCATAGACGCGGCCCTGGTATCGAAGCTCGGCCAGGGCCTCGGCGGTTCGCTGGGCGATCAGCTCGCGCTCAAGCTCGGCGAAGACCGCCGACACCCCGGCCATCGCCCGTCCCTGGGGACTCGTCAGATCGAGGCGGTCGATGATGCTGACGAGGCCGACCGATCCTCTGGAGAATCGCTTCAAGAGCTCGAGGGTTTCGGCGGCGTCCCTCCCCAAACGGTCTAGTCGAACAACCGCCACCGCGTCCGCTGAGGGTTGGCGCTGAGTGAGAAGCGCTGCAATCTCGAACCCACCAGGTCGATCGGCGAGGCGACGGCCACCGGAGACACCAAGGTCCTCGATGACCGAGAGGAGGTTGGCATTCGCTGCCTCACACCATGCCTCGATACGACCCCGCTGGGCGTCGAGGCTCATCCCGCTCTCGCCCTGTTCCTGCGATGAGCAGCGTACGTACCCAACTACTTTGAGGCTGCTCACAGTGCATATTTTACTGGTGGGTTGTAAACAACCGTCGCCTTTGCCTACGCGGAAGCGTGGCAATGTCGTCGACCACCCTGATTTCTCGTAACCCGCGGTTAACGCAACTAACAGCGGAGCGCGCGGAGGTGCATCACCTGCTTTCACACCAAGCAGATTGCGATCGGCGAGATTCGGACTACTTGATGTTCTTCGTGATCGATTCGGCGGTGTCGCTGATCTTCTTGAGCAGGTTTGAAAGCGTCGAGACCATCTTGCTCAGTCGATCCATCGCCATCTACAGCCGCAGCGACTCCATCTCCCCGAGCTCGCTCATGCTGTCGAGATCGCTCTTGAGCCTGTCCCGAACCCTGCGGAGCTGAGCGACGCTCGTGATCTGGGCCGGATGAAGGTCGGTCGCGACCAGATTAAGCCCGCCATCGCAGGCTCGATCTGGCGAGGGCATCGCGGTCGAGTGGTAAGCCGCCTCGCCGCCCAGGCCGGCATCGTCGAACTTGAGGCCGTCCGCCGAATCGCCGAGGTTGGTAGCGACGTCACACCTGACGCGCTTGTGCAGCTCCCGCAGTCGCTCCTTGGCGGCGTTGATCGCGCGAACTTCGGCGGTGATCTCAATGAGATCCTCGCGCTCGTCCCGCGCGGCCTCCATCATGACGGTCACCGCGAGCGCTGTGATGTCCATGTTCCCGAGGTCGCCGAGCGTTTCGCATACGAGCGCCTCCATGTTCCGGAGCGACGCGAGTGCTCGTCCAGCATCCATTGCGGGCGCAAAGGATGGTCGCCGCCTCCAGAAGGAGTCAGCGCCGGCCGCCGGGATGACGCTCATCTTGCATTCATCACTGCCCGGTCACCATCGGCGCATCTCTGCATTCTTCGCGAGCTTGCAATCCACGATGGTGATCTCGTCGTCGGGAGCGTGGATCAGGTAGCGAGGCTGCTTGCAGATGTCTTGCTGCCAACCCGGCAGCTGCGCGATGTAGCCGTGGACGCGCGGATCCCGATCGCATGCCGGGATTGGCGCGGTGATAGACAGTCCAATACTCGCTGGGCGCTGAACGCCTCGACGAGCTATCGGCACTCAAAGCTGCAACTGACCGACGGTCTGAGGCTGAGCACCGCTGGCTGCCGCACGGGCGACTTCGGCTTTCGGCCAACCGTGCCTTCGGACTCCGGACCAAGTCAGCGCCGCATGCTGGTATTACCAGGCAAACGCTGAACTAGCTGTAATCCCTGAGCCCGCGATCGCCAGCCGCAGCGCCATCCAGCATCGGGTTAATCCCGCAAACCTCCGGAGGGAAATTATGGGAGGCATCCGGTCGCCCGCGATCAACCCCCCGGCCCCGCTGTAGGCGCGGCTCTGGGGTTACCCCCACCGCTGAGGTGGATTAGGCTCGACGCGATGCGGCAGAGTCGCGATCTCATCGCACTGAGTCTCGTAGCGGCGCTGGTTGCGAGCGGCTGTGGTGGAGGTGGTGGAAGTTCGGCCACGACGTCGTCCGGCTCGACTGGTGGTTGGCTAGCCAAGCGCCAGCACGCCAGAAGCACCTTTCGCCCTGTCGTGCGAAGGCTGGCATCGCGCTATCCGTCCAGCCACTTCACCGGCCGCATCCGTGGCACGAGCCTCACCCTCCATGCCGACGGCTCCGCCTACGTAGTCAAGCGCGACAGCAATCCCAAGCAGGCGAAGCTGGCGGTGAGGACGCTGAAGCCGCCGCACGCCAAAAACCCGCTGCTCATCGTAAGACGAGGCCCCTACACGTTCTTCGTGCCCCGGGGTCCTGTTCAGATAGCGAAGGCGCGAGACTTGACGCCAGCGCAGCAGCGCGATTTCAGGCGGATCGTCGCGCAGTTCTGATCGTCCGGCACCGCCCACTCACCGGCGCGGCTTTCACACGACGGTCAGCTTTGCGGAAACGGATCCCACTTGCTGCAGCCGGTGGAGACCAGGCCACTGACGCCCTGCGGACCCGATGTGACTTTCGACGTTTGGCATGCCCCGTAGCTCAGCGAGGAGGCAGCGAAGTAGGCCATCGCCAAGATCAGCACGGCGATGATCGCGATCACGATCTGGAGCGGTTGCGTGGCGGGCACCGTTTCCCCCTTTCGTGGGATTGAGTTTCGCGCCCGAGCCTAACTGCATTTCCGCAGTCCACCGGCCCATATTTCCGCCGGAAGCGGGGTCCTCCCCCTACCTCCGGCATCCGGCTCACCCGCTGGGCGGCTACGTGTTGCAGTAGACGAACGCCGTTATCGGTGAGTTTGTCGTCGGGTCGCCGTTGCCGTACGCGGACGTCTTCCAGGTCGAGGACGAGGTGCGACGCGACGTGACCGTGAACGCCGCGTCGAACTGGGTGTTCACGGTGGCGCTCTCGAAGCCGCCCGAGACCGCCTGCCCGCCCTTCGGACACTTCGGCGCGAGCGAGGTCTTCGCTCCGCCCGCGACCGTGGTGCTCTTCGATCGCTCTGCCAACCCGGGCTGGCTCTCGTCGCAGTAGGCGAACACCTTCAGGTCGTGGGCGTTGGTGTTGTCGTCGTTGAACGCCGTGACCTTCCACTTGCGGTCGCTCGCCCGCTTCGAGGTGAAGGCGAAGAACGCATTGTCGCCCGTCACGCCCTTCGGGCTCTGCCAGCCGCCGGAGAACGCCTCGCTTCCGCGCGGGCACTTGGCCGCCGCGCTGCCGTTGGTGTTGGATGCGATCGAGGTCGTCTTCGTCGCCTTGACGAGGCCGGGCTCGTGCCGGTCGCAGTAGACGTAGGAGGACATCGTGCCGCTGGTGGCGCCGAAGTTCTTGCCGTCGACCGTCCACTGGTCGTTGCCCGTCCGACGTGAGCCGAACGGGATGATCGACGCCCCGTTGAACTGCGGGTCGAACCCGGGGGCCGCGAACCCGCCCGATACCGCCTCGGTCCCCGATGGACAGGAGGCCGTCGCCGTTCCGTCCGCAGCCGCGGCAATGTTCACGCTTTTCTGGTGCTCAGACAGGGCCGCCGAAGCGACTGCTGCCCATGCCACGAAGGCAGTCACCACCGATCCGGTTGCGATGAGCCACGTCCAACGCCGTCGATTACCTCGCATTGAGCCCTCCTAGCTTGATCGTCCGTCCGCCAACCATAAGTCAGGTGGGCGGCCGCGAGGGTAGCAGGGGGAGACGAACCGTCACTGCCACCGCAGGGATCAGGCTCGCCGCTTCCGGCGCGGCCATCGCCGCCGCATGGCCGTGACCATGGCGTACTCCCTGACCTCGACCGTCACCGCCTTGCCGACGAGGACCGGCGAGTCGTCGGCACCCGCCAGGAGCTCGCGCCACTCATCGGGCGGCGCCGCGTTGGGCGTCCAGCCCAGGCCGTGCCCCAGCAGGCGACCCTGGTACTCGCCCTCGGTGATCTCGAGCCGTAGGTCAATCGAGCGCGAGCGACCCGCCGTCAGGTGGTCGCGAACGCTGTGCTCTTCCATTTCCGTGCGCAGGAAGGGTTTCGAGTAACCCGGTTGAACCGCCCGGGGCGCTCGGCCATGGGCAGCTGACCCGTCTTGTCGAAGATCACGGTGGTGGACCGCGAAGGGCTGGCCGGAGCAGAGGCGCCGACTCCCTTACGCTCGCTGCTTCAGCTTCACTTTCAGCTTCTCGGTCTTCGCATTACCGCTCGGATCGCTGAGTCCCACCTTCACCTTCACCTTCGCGCTCTTGCCCTTGTTCAGCGCCCCGGCGATCTTGTTAGCCGCGCTCGTCTTCCTCGGCTTGAGCTTCAGGGTCTTGGCGGTATCCGCGAGGACTTTCTTGATCTGCGGCTTGAGCTGGTAGGACTCTTTTTCGACCTTGATCTGGCCGGAGGCGTTGGCACTCAGATCCTCCTTCGCCTTGACCGTGAACTTGACGACGATTCTCTTGTCCTTTTGCTTCTCGGTCATCCTCGCGTGGGCGTAGCCGTGGACCCTGGTGTCGACGCTGAAGTCGTGGGTGGCTGGCGATCGATCGGTGTTGCCCGCGGAGTCGGTCGCGCTGACGGAGAAGGTGTGGGCGCCGTCGGCGAGTCCGCCGTACGTCTTCGGCGACGCGCACGCGGCCCAGGCGCCGGAGTCGAGCCGGCAGGCGAAGCTCGAGCCGGCCTCGCTCGAGGCAAACGCGAAGGTCGCGGCGGTCGAGTTAATCGTCCCGGCAGGGCCTAAGGTGATCGTCGTTTCGGGCGCCGTTGAGTCCTCGACGTAGGTGATCGAGTCGGTCGAGCAGTCCGAGGTGTTGCCGTCGGCGTCGGTGGCGGTCGCATGCAAGATCGTCATGGAGTCATCGGCGACCGAGACACCGATCCCCGCCGTGGAGAACCGGGCGGCGGTGCCGGTGGTGGTGGGTGGGCCTGAACAGTCGGAGCGCGTGTAGAGGTTCACCGTCGACCCCGGGGGCGCGGAGCCGCGGATCTTCGGCGAGTTGTAGTTGGCGGGCGAGGTCGGGTTGGTGTCCGTGAGGGCGGGCGCGGGGGGCGCGACGGCAGGCGCGGTGTCGCGAAGGAAGCCATCGTGAAAGCCGTTGGTGTCGCCCGGCACCAGATTAGAGGCGCCGGACCAGAAGACGACGAAGCGGCCGTCGGCGTTTGTGAACGGCGCGTAGCTGTTGCGGTTCGACTGGGCGCCGGAGCTGTCGACGCTCACCAGCTCGGTGGTGGCGGTCCGCCGGTCGTACCTGAAGATGTCGTCCTTCCCATTGGTGTCGCCCGCCACCAGGTTGGAGGCCTTGGAGCGGAAGACGACGAAGCGGCCGTCGGCGCTGATCGACGGGCCGTAGCTGTCGCCGTTTCCCTTGGTCCCATCACTGGCGACGCTGACCAGGTCGGTGGTGCCGGCCTGGGTGTCACGGACGAAGATGTCGCCGACACCGTTTGTGTCGCCCTGGATCAGGTTCGAGGCGGCGGAGCGGAAGGCGACGAACCGTCCGTCGCCGCTGATCGTCGGCCCCAAGCTCTGGCCGTTCGCCTGCGCGCCACTGCTGCCCACGCTGACCCGCTCGGTGGTGCCCGTTTGGAGGTCGCGGACGAAGATGTCCGTGACCCCGTTGGTGTCGCCCGGCACCAGATCCGAGGCGTCGGAGAGGAAGGCGACGAAGCGACCATCGGCGCTGATCTGCGGATAGCCGCTGTCGCCGTTTCCGGGCGTGGTCGCATCGCTGGCGACGCTGACCAGCTCGGTGGTGCCCGTCCGGCGGTCGTGGACGAAGACATCCCAGTCCCTATTGGTGTCGCCCGGGACCAGGTTCGAGGCCAAGGAGAGGAAGGCGACGTAGCGGCCGTCGGCGCTGATCGAGAGCCCGCCGCCGGGGCGATTCCCCTCAGCCCCCGTGCTGTCGACGCTGACCCGCTCGATCGTGCCGCTCTGGCGGTCATAGACGAAGTCGTCAAGTACTCCATTGGTGTCTCCCGAGACCAGGTTTGAGGCGTGGGAGCGAAAGGCGGCGAAGCGGCCGTTGGCGCTGATCGACGGGCCGTAGCTGTCGCCGTTTCCCTGCTGACCGGAGCCGGAGACGCTCACCCGCTCGGTGGTGCCGGTCTGGCGGTCGCGGACGAAGGCGTCGACGGCTGCGTTGGTGTCGGCGGGTACGAGGTTGGAGGCGGACGAATCGAAGCCGACGAAGCGGCCGTCGGCGCTGATCGCGGTGCCTTCGCTGTCGCCGTTTCCCTGGATGCCATCGCTGGCCACGCTGACCCGCTCGGTGCTGGCTGCACGCGCCGGCTGGCTCGTCCCGAGTCCAAGCAAGAAAAGGCAAGTGGCGCTGGCCGCGAGCGCAACTCGCCGTCCCGGTCGTCCCGTCCCGAGTCCGGAAAGAGAGTCCAGCTGTTTGCGCAGGAGACCCACTCGTGGTGATTCTTGTCTGGGGCTGGCGCCGACCACCAAGTCAAGAGGGGGACCGCCGCGGAAGCTGTGCAGGTTAGTACTGCTCTGGCGGAAACGGCGCGTGCTGAGCTGACGCCTCCTTCCGCGCGTGAAAGCGGGAGCGGTAGAAGCCTTGGTTGGGTGGCCATTTACGGAGAAGGCTGAGAGGTCGCTCTCTGTAAACGACCGTTCCTTCGTTTACACCCAGGCGTCGCTGACCTCAAAAACGGGAGGATTCAAGAAATGAGGCTCGGATTCGAGCTACGGCGGTAGACCCCGCCTCGAAATCCCTTGGGCTGGCGTTTCAGGCTCCCTCGGACCCACTGGCGCATCCGCGACCGCAGCGGAGTCGAGGTTGTCCAGAACGGCAGCCGGTTGTACGGCAGCTCTGGCGAGAGCGAACGAGCGCTACAAGTCCACGCTGCCGCACGGCGTCGTTCGCCAACATGTACCTCGTCGGGTCTTTCCCAGTTGAGATGCGGAGATCGAGATGCTTGTTGAACGGATGGAGAGGATGCTCGACGAAGGACGCTCGCCGGAGGAAATCATCCGTGCTCTGCGGGCAGAGGGCGAGCACTCGGAGACCGAGATACGCGTCGCTCTGCGGGAGGCTCAATCGATTGACACCGACCTGGACGAACTGGAGGAGCTCTTCGAGGCGGAGGACGAGCGGCATGCTCACGACGAGGGGAGACCCTCCATCGAGGAGCAACGGCGCGGGGATTGAGAGGGTCGTCGTGCAGCTTCTGCTTTCACGCGAAAGCAGAAGTCCGAACGCGATTGGTGAGGCTGCGCTCGTCGAAGATGAAGCCGGCTTCAAGGGCGCGTCGCAGCGGGCAGGCTGAGGCGACACGATCGAGGCGTCGAAGCTGCTCGTCCGACAACTCTTCCGAGATCCCCGTGCGAACCTCGAAGCGACGCGGGGAAGCCTCATTGTCATAGTCGACTTCCACCGTGATCTCACCGACCCGCCAATCGCGCCGTTGCGCGTACATGGCGATCGTGGTCGCGATACACGAGGCGAGAGCCGCGGGCAGCAGCTCGTGCGGAGCCGGGCCCAAGTCGCTTCCTCCGAGCGAGACCGGCTCGTCGGTGACCAGGATGTGGCGGTCGTTGACGTCGACCTCGTGGGCGAGACCGTCGGCGATTCGAGTCGCGCGTGCAGTGAACATTTCGACTTGAAACTACGCCCGGTCGGGTGAGACGATCCGCTCTAAACCGTGAAGATGGTGCGGGAAACCACCGAGCTCCGCCCGAATACGGGGAAATACGGAAACGCCAGGTGGCGAGCTGCGGATGCCGGACGAATCCCGCACTGCGAAGCTCAGGGTGTGAGCGAGCGAACGCGGATCACCATTCTCGGCGCGGGCTTCGCCGGGCTCGAGACGGCGTTCCTGTTGCGGATGCGATTGCGCGACCGCGCCGATCTAACGCTCGTTTCCGAGCGCGAGCGGTTCACCTTCCGCCCGAACACGATCTACGTGCCATTCGGCGCCGATCCCGATGACTTGGTGGTGGACCTGGCGAAGCCGTTTGCTCGAACTCGTGCTCGCCGGCGGCGGCCGCGATGTGCTCGGCCACCGTGTCCGCTTGCAGAAACGCGAGAAAGGCTTGCTTGACGGGGAAGTCTCCCGCGTCGCCGGGCGCGTAGATGTCGGGCTGCCCGGCAACCTGCCGTGTCGTCAGCTCGGTCTGGATGAATCCCTCACCCGGTCACCGTTCGCCCCGGCGCAGACGGCGACTACAAGGTCGGCACCGGTGCGACCTGGCGTCTCGGGAAGAAGATGCTGGGCGCCACTGTGCCCATGCGGTTCCACGCCGGTGAGCCCTTCCACGCCGGTCTGGCGTGGCAGATGATGGAGGTCGGGCTCAAGGGCATGTCGGCCGTGCTCTCCGACTAGGGCTTGCTACAGCTCCGAGAGGCGGTCCGGAGGCCAAGCGTCGGGCACTGAGTATGCGCAAGGCAGGCGATGCCCGCAACGCAGCTGCGGGGGTGCCAGGGCGCTGTTCTGACCCTCGCTCTGCCAGGTTGCAAGTCGTGCCGCTTGTCGCGCAAAGCAGAAGCGTGAGTCCGGCCCGCTAGCTCGCCGCGACCAACTCGCGAACACGCTCGCTGAATACCCGCCAGCGCCGCTCGTTGTCGTGTACGAGCGAGGCGGAATGCACCGCGAGATCCGCCGCGCGATCCAGGAGCTCCGAGGCCGAGTAGAGGTAACCGGCGGCGTCCCGGTCGCGTGAGAGATCGTCTCGCAGGGCCACGGGTGAGAAGTCAACGCGGTCGATGATCTCGAGGGCGCGCCGAAGCAGCCGTGCGATCAGGGTCTGTTGACTCGCGGCCTGCCAGTCGTTCGCAATGATCCGGTGGCGCTCTCCCAGGAGGTCGGCGAGCTTCGGATACTCGGCGAGGGAGCCGGCGACGGCCCAGCTTTTCTCCATCGCCTCGGACAGCCACCGCCCACCCGCCTCCATGTCCCCGGCGCGCGTCTCCATGTCCCTCCTCAGCTGCTTGATCTCGGTCGGCTGTCCCTCGCCCTCCATAAACAGGACCCCCGACTCCGCGGTGAGTCCCGGCGGGTTCAGGTCGCGTGCCCCGGCGAACGGGCTCATGGCAGGTTCGTCGGTGGGCGAGACCGAGCTCCAGCGGTCCGCCAGCGCCTTCAGCACCCGTGAAGCAGCCTCGATCTCGACCGCTTCACGAAGCGGGGCCTGTGCGTAGAACTTCTCGTGCTCGCGGTGGAACTCGGAGAGGTTGCCGATCATCTCCAACAGTTGCGGCGGTACGCGGTTCATCCTCGGCCAGCCTAACTCTCGCGATGCGTTCTGCTTTCACGGGCGTCTCAATGAGTCGTTGCACCACCTGAGTATCCGGGCGGCCTGGTTGGCTGCCCGGCGAGCGAGAGGTGGTGGCGATGAGGCAGTGGCCGCAGAGCAGGCAGGAGCGGGTATGGGGGCTGTGGGCGCAGGGACACTCAATCCACGCGGTCGCGCGTCAGATGGGGACCTTCCGCCCCAGCGTGGCGCGGTACTTGAACTCGACCGGAGGCGTGCGGCCGCGGCCGCGCCGCCGCTCGGAGCGATGCCTTTCGATCGCCGAGCGCGAGGAGATCTCGCGCGGCCTCGCGCGGGGCGAGAGCCTGAGGGCGATCGCGGGTCAGATCGGGCGCCCACACACCACGGTGGCGCGGGAGGTAAAGCGAAACGGCGGTCGCCGCCGCTACCGCGCCCAACAAGCCGAGGCGGCGGCGTGGCGGCGGGCGCGGCGTCCAAAGCCATCCAAACTGACGCTCAACGCACCTCTGCGGGCGCTCGTCACCGAGAAGCTTCGCCGCAACTGGTCCCCCGAGCAGATCTCCGCCTGGCTTCGCCGCACCTACAGTGATGATCCAGGGATGCGGGTCTCACACGAGACGATCTATCTGTCGCTCTTCATCCAGTCGCGCGGGGCGCTTGGCGCGAGCTCTGCGACCACCTGCGCAGCGGCCGGCGCCTTCGCCGCCCCCCGGCGCAGCGCGCAAAACACCAGGGACAGGGCCAGATCCCGAACAAGGTGATGATCTCCGAGCGCCCGGCCGAGGTCTTTGACCGCGCCGTCCCGGGCCATTGGGAAGGGGACCTTCTTTTGGGCCAAAAGCCGAGCGCGATCGCGACCCTGGTCGACCGCTCGACGCGCTACCTACAGCTCCTCGCCCTCCCCGACGGCCACGGAGCCGAGGCGGTCCGCGACGCGCTCATGCGCTCAATCGGGCAGCTGCACGAGCAGCTGCGCCGGTCGCTGACCTGGGACCAGGGCAAGGAGATGCTCGAGCACCTTCGGTTCACGGTCGACTCGGGCATCCAGATCTACTTCTGCGATCCCCGCAGCCCCTGGCAGCGGGGCTCGAACGAGAACACCAACGGCCTTTTGCGCCAATACTTCCCCAAGCGCACCGACCTCAACCGCTTCACACAGCGCCAACTCGACGCCGTCGCCGAAGAGCTCAACGGCAGGCCCAGACAAACACTGGCTGGGCTACCCCGGCCGAGCGCCTCGCCGACACCCTCACACAAACACCGCAGCGCTAAGCGCCCGCGCTCGCCGCTTCGCCCCGGCCTGCGGCCTCGGCTCCGCTGCGAGCGCGGCTATCCACTCATCGCGCCAGGGCTATGAGACCCTTCGCCGGTCCGGGGTGGTGCATTGACCCGTTGAGGTCGCAGCGCGAAGCAGAAGCAAGCCACCCGGCATAGAACCTGGCGCAGGTTGTTGGCGGCAGGACCGGGTTGATTAGCCCAATACGGCGAGGCGCCATCGCCCTGGTGGCTAGCTAGGGATCAGTTGCACGCGACGTTGACGCACTGGCGCGGGTCGCCGTTGCCGCTCGCCTTGTTCCCGCCACCGTCAATCACGTCGCGAACGGCCGCGATCCCCAGGTCTGCGTTTCGCAACGCCAGGTTCTTCGTCGGCTTCGCCGTGTGGCTCTGGATGTCTAAGCCGTCGTCTCCCGCGCCCCTGGCGGTGTTGTGCTTCAGCAGGCTGTGGTCGTCCTTTGGACAAGTCCGATGACCCCGACGAGGCCGCCGGAGCCCGCGATCGCGAAGCCTCCGACAGCGCAGGCGATAGCGAGCGGTGCCAGAAGGAGGCCCAACCGCCTCCGACGGCTGCTGCGCTCATCCCTGCAGGCGGGGCTCGACACTGCGGCTGCCTCAACGAACCACGATCACCGGACAGTGGGCGTGATGCGCGACTCGATCGGCTGTCGAGCCGAGGAGGTAGTCACCGAGGAAGTGGCCCTTGTGGCCGATGACGATCAGATCATGGCCGTGCGCCTTGGCGTAGTGGCTGATCACCTCGGCAGCGTGGCCCGGGACCAGCTCAGCCTTCATTTCGACCCCGCGCTCACTGGCCTGCGATTCAGCCTCTTCGAGGACTCGATGAAAGAAGCGGTCCTTTTCCTGTTTGACCTCATCGACCTCGCCGGCGGTGGCCGCGTAGGCCGGAAGCTTCCCCTCTACAGCTACGGCCGTGAGCTTGCCCCCGAGGCGCTCGACCAAGGAGAGCGCGCAGTCGAGCGCTCGCTGCGCTCCCTCGGAGCCGTCGATCGCGACGAGAACGTTCTCGAACACATACGGGGTCATGCCTGCTCCCTTGCCGGGACGGGCTGAGGCGCGGGTCGCGCCCTGGACGCGTCGGATTGAGCCATGTCTGTCTCCTTCTCGGCTTCGATGTCGGGGCTGAACCAGCGCTGAGCGATCGCGGTCGGCACGATCGCCGATAGCACCACCACGGTGACAAGAAGCGAGAACTGTGTTCGGTCGATGATCCCGGCCTGGAGGCCGTAGAGCGAGGAGATCGTCCCGAAGGTCAGGCCGGTGCTCATCAAGAGTGTGGTGAAGGTGGCGTGCTCCGGCACGTAGCGGCGGGCCAACGGCATGATCAAGCTCACCTTCGGGACCATCTTCGCCGCGAACAGGACCGCGAGGAGGCCGAGATTGGCGAACACGGCGCCGAGTGAAACGTTCATCCCTCCGCGCAGAAAGAAGAACGGCGTCAGGAAGGCGAAGGCGACAACCCGCAGCCGCCGCTGCTCTTCCTGGTGCTGCTGGTAGTGCTTGGCCATTACCAGGCCAAGGATGAAAGCGGGTAGAACGGCCTGGCCGTTGGCCGCGTTGGCGGCCACCATCAGCGCGAACAGGCAGAGAAAGACGAGCTTGATTTCCGGCTCGATCACCCGATCCCCGTAGCGGTGGAAGAACCACGGCGCGATCTTCGGCAGCAGCAGGATCAGGGCCAGCGAGACGACCAGGAAGAGGGGGAACCAGATGTTCGGCGTGATCAGGATCGCCGAGAGCGCGATCGCCGTCGCCATGTCGGTGACGAAGCAGGCGGCCATGATTAGCTTGCCGATGCGAGTCACGTTGAGTCCCGTCTCGACGAGCACGGCATAAACGACCGCGAGCGAGGTCGTCGAGAGGGCGGTCCCGGCGATCAGGGCCGCCTTTGGGTCCCATCCGAGAACGCCGTAGGCGATCAAGCCCGCGACGATGAACGGACCTGCAAAGGAGACGAGCCCGATCGACACCGCGGCGCCGAAGCGCTCGCGGAAGTCGTCGGGATCGACCTCGGCGCCGGCCAGGAACGTAAGCACGATCGAGGCAAACGTCGCGATAAAGACGAGCCAGTTGACGTTGGGGTCGAGGCTGAACAGATTGCCGACGACGACGCCCAGCCCAAGCTCGATCAACGCCACCGACAGGCCGACCTCGACCGAGACCACGCTGGCCAGGACGATCGTTCCGGCGAGTATCGCTGCTAACTGAATCGAGTCCACTTCTGACCTCCACGAGTCGCTTCGACTTGGGGGTAGAGGCCATCAGTGGCGTGAACCACGGTTAGAGCGAGCCTCATCGCTCGCTGCACAAGATACCCGCTCGCGGCCCGGAGCTAACCCGGGTTAGCTTTCCGTGCCAGCACCGTCGCCGCCTCTCGCAGCGCGTAGTAGACGATCACGAGGCCGGCCGCGGGATCCGCCCCACCTCCAGCCCCAGGCGGCGTTGGCGAACGAGCTGGGAACACGCCTCAGCCGCCGCTGGCCCGACCGGCCGCCGCCTCGCCGTGGCCGAACCGCACGTCCGGCAGGATGCGGTGAGCCCACCTCGGGAGGTACCAGGCCCAGCGGCCGAGCAGCCGGAGCAGCACGGGCAGCAGCAGCAGCCGGATCAGCATCGCGTCGAGCAGCACGGCGATGCCAAGGATGATCCCCATCTCCTTCGGCGGTAGCGGACCGGAGAGGGCGAAGGTGAAGAAGACGGCGACCATCACCGCGCCGGCGGCGAAGATCACCCGGCCCGAGTGCGCGAGCCCGCCCACCATCGCATCCTTCGCACTTCCGGTGCGGTCCCAGTGCTCCTTGGCCGAGGAGAGCAGGAACACCGTGTAGTCCATCGAGATCGCGAAGATCATCGCGAAGAAGAAGACCGGCCCCCAGGCGTCGAGGAAGCCCTGTGGCTGGAAGCCGAGTAGTGAGTGAAGGACGCCGTCCTGGAAAATCCACTTCGCGACGCCGAACGCGGCACCCGTGGCCAGAAGGTTCGTGACGACCCCAACCGCTGCGATCAACGGCGCCTGGAGCGCGACCAGCAGCAGCAGGAAGCCGAGGCCAAGCACCACGGCGATCACCAGCGGTGTCTTCGCAGCCAGGGCCGCTTGCAGGTCGTGGTTTTCGGCAACCGCCCCGCCGACCAGGCTGCCGGAGGGCAACTCTGAGCGCAGACGGTCGATCGTCTGGCCGACGGCGGGGTTGGAGGGGTCCTGCGTCGGTATCGCCTCGAGCAGGGCGTAGCCGCCGCTGCGCTGAGCGGGAAGGACCTGACCGATTCCCGGATCGTGCTTCGCCACCGACGCCGCGGCGGCAGCGTGATTCGTCGGGACGACGAGCTGCAACGGCCCGGTCGCGCCCGGGCCGAAGGCGCTCTGCACCTGCTGGTAGCCGATCCGGGAGGAGTCCGCCTGAGGCACAACCTTGATTGACGGCATGGCGGTCCGAAGCTGGGTGACGGGAAAGGCGAGCACAAGCAGGACGCCGAGGGCGGGGATCCCGTAGATGATCGGCCGTCGCCAGAGCCGCTCGCCCCAGGCCGCGAACCGAGGGGAGCGATGCTCGCCGGAATGAGCCCAAGGCAAGGACAGCTTGTCCACCTTCGGGCCGAGCCTGGCGAGCACCGCCGGCAGCAGCGTGAGCGTCGCTGCGAGCACGAACAGGACCGCCAGCATGATCCCGAGGCTCATCGACCGAAACGCCGGGCTGGGCACGAGCATCACCGCGCTCAGGGAGATCAGCACGGTGAGTCCCGAGAAGAGCACCGCTTTGCCGGCGGTGTCCATCGTCTGCGCGGTCGCCTCGACGGCGTCGAGCCGAGACCCGAAGAAGGCGCCCCGGAACCGATAGACGATGAACAGCGCGTAGTCGATTCCGAGTGCGAGGGCGAACATCAGCGCGAAGTTCATCGCCCAGATGGAGACCGGCATGACCTGCGTGCCCAGATAAAGAGAACCGGCAGCCGCGAGGAGACCAATCATCGTCAGCATCAGCGGCAGGCCGGCGGCGACGAGGGAGCCGAACGCGAGCACCAGGATCGCCATGGTGACCGGCCACGAGATGACCTCGGAGCGAAGCATCGCGGTGCGGTTCGCGGCGTTGAAGTCCGACCACATCCCGGCGGCCCCCGTCAGGTGAACCTGAACGCCGTCCCGACCGAGGGCTCCCAGCCGGCCCTTGAGCCCGTCGGCGGCGCGGACCATCGCGTTCGCGTCGCGGGCGGCGCCGGCCTGGACGATCGCGGTGTGGCCATCGGGCGAGATCGAGGCGCCCGGTCGGGGCGGGACGACGGCGCTGACGGCGGGGTCGGCCTGCAGCGTCCGTTCGACGGCGGCGATCGACGAGCGAAAGGCGGGGTCGGAGACGGTCTGCGTCGGCGAGTGGACGACGGTCATGAGGCCATAGCTGGAGAGGCCCTGAAAGTTGTGGTCGATCAGGTTGCGCGCCTGCACCGACTGCGAACCGGTCGTCTCCCAGCCGGCGCCGGAGAGGGCTGTCTCGACCCTCGGCGCGAAGAATCCGAGTCCCACGGCAACGACGGCCCACGCGAGGAGGACGGCGCGAAAATGGGTCGCTGTGTAGCGGCCCAGCCTTCCGAGAGGGCCCACCGACGTCATCTGACCGGCGCCGCCCGGTCCGGATATACGACCGAGCGCAGGCCGCAGGCCCGCTTGAGGATCAGGGAGGCCGGGCAGGCGCCGACCACGACATAGAGCCACTGGTTGACGCCGACGAACGCCGTCAGCAGAAGGAACCAGGGCGAGACCAGCGCGACCAGGGCGACGCTCGCCAGCGTGACGCTGCCGGCCAGCGCAAACAGGACTCGCTCGAGCGGCCACCGCTCGGCGTCGCGGCCGGCGGTACATCGTCAGCTGCCTTCGCTCAATAGTGCGCCGAGCTCGTCGGCCTCGCGGCGCAGTCCGCCGCAGACCTCCTCGCAGAGCGAGAAGACCATCGGATCGGCGATCGAGTAGACGGAGAAGTTGCCCCGCTTTCGACGTTCGACGATGCCTGCCCGCAGCAGGACGCCCGAGGTGCTTGGAGACGTTCTGCTGGGAGGCTCCGGTGGCCTCCTGGAGATCGCGGACGGTCGCCTCGCCCTCGCGCAGGGCAGTCGAGCAGGCGATCCGCATCGGCTCGCCGAGCACGCGAAAGCGCTCGGCGATCCGCTCGACGAGCGCGGCGGGAAGTGGATGCGGAATCGTGCGTCGGGTCGGTCGGTGATCATGCGGAGCAGAATAGCACAACTGCAAAGCTGTGTGGTAGTGTAGTTGTGATGACGCATGACGGCAACAACACGACGCGTGCAGCGAACACCCTCAAGCACGAGATCGACGTCAACGGCGCCACTCGATCGTCACCGACGAGCCCGAATCGCTTGGGGGGACTGACGAGGGGCCGCCGTTCGCTTCCCGAACGGGATCCAGATGAACGAGGGGACGATCCGAGCTAGACCGCCTGAAGCGCTTGCCGGCTTTCTATGGAAGGCGCGTCATGGGTACGTAGGGCTGCCCTGAGGCGCCCACCCCAGCAGCGGCGGCGGGCTGCTGCTCGACTACTCGGACTTCTCAGCAGCGGTTCGGGCCGTTACCGGTTAAGACATCGAAGACGTTGGCTTATACAAACGCTCTGGGTCGGGATCGAAAGCGTTCAAGATGGAAGTATCGCGGGGGCCGGCACGGCCGGCAGCGGCTTCGTCAGAAGGCGTTTGGCGGCACCCGCTCGGCTCTAAGGTTCGGCGCGCATGGACATCCTGTGACCATCTCTGGGCGCCAGCCTAGCCGCGGAGCCCGCGTCCGCACTCCACCGTGGCAAGGGGAGAGATCACATGGAACAGCCGAGCGCCCGCCGTATCTACGCACCGCAAAGTTGCTGCGGATCTCTGGCAGCTGATTGCAGATGGATCCGCACGCCTAGTCGGGATGGCCGCTGTGGGCTGCCCCTGATCGCGCTGGAGACCGTGCTTGGAACAAAATCCCTGCAAGCCGAGCCGAGAGGGACATACTGCGGGAATGAAGCGCCCGCCCGGTCTCGTCGGAACCCTGGCTCTCCTCAGTCACGGCGGGAAGCTCCACATCGCCAATCCGAATCGCCTTGACTGGCACCACGGGAGAGTCACGACCTATTGTGGTCGCGAGTGGCAGCTTCCCGAGCACGTGCACACATGGGCGGAGGCCGACGGGGCCGAGATCTGCAAGACCTGCCTGCGGTCGTCCCAGCTGACTGAGTTCGCCGCGCACGAGCGGCACCAGCGCCTGTGGAGACGCCTTTGGACCCGCTGATCACGCCTCGAACACCGGAAAAAATGAGGCTCAGATCAGAATACGGCGGTAGACCCCGCCTCCAAACAGCCCGACCTCACGTCGATGGGCTGCCTCAGACCACATCGCGCAGCTCGCACTGCTGAGCCATCGACGGCCACCGCTCGACGATCTCCCTCCACCGAAGGGTGCCGATGCGGGCGGCGATATGGGCGCGAGTCTCGTCAGATAGGTGAGGCCAGCCCGCAGACCATGAGCCCGTTCGGTAGCCGTCAATCAGTGCCCGTTCGTGATGCTTGAGTTCATGCTCGTGGCAAATCAGAAGTCGAAACTCCCCGGCGTCGGAGCGCTCGGTCCATAGCCACGCGCCCTCGGCGTTGCGGGCCAGCTGGTCGCGCGAGATGTCCCACTTCATGCCCGGCGAGAGCCAGTCATTCCGCTTGCCTTCAATCCAGATGACGCAGCGCTCGCACTCAATCAGGCAGTCGGCACGAGTCGGTCCCTCGAGAACCAAGTCCTTGGGGATCGAGAACTCACCGCGGGCGAGGGCAGCCAGGGCCTGGTCGCGCGCTGGATTCTCGAGCACGCGGTCGCGGTAGGCGCGCCACGCCCGACCATCCCAGGGAGCGAGCCGAGCAGCATTCTCGATCATCCAGGCGAGCCGCCGCGGCGAGGCCGAAATCGTCGCCTCGTCTTCCAACGCCAGCTGACGGATCGGGCCGGGCTCAATCGGCTCGATCCCTTGCGCCAGTCGAATCGAGCTCGCCCGGCCAGTCGGGGGCGCCGTGAGCCCTCAACCAGCTGAAGACCGGCTCGACCCGGGTGCGCTTTGTGTTCTCGCCGCTCAAATATGGCATCGGCTCGCGTCCTCACCCCTGCGTATGCGGGTCAAATCAATGCTCAAGATGAACCGAGCGCCAGCATCTCCTCGACCTCGCGAGCGAAGGCCGAGACGATCTCGCCGGGGTCCGGCACCAAGCCGCGGTCGGACATCACGCCGACGGTGACCTCGCCGTCGTAGCTGAAGATCGAGACGCTCATCGACACGCTGCCGGATGTCGGTGCCCAGACCAGTACGCCGCGAACCGGTGTGCCGGCCAGATAGACCGGCTCGCGCGGACCGGGCACGTTGGTCATCACCGCGGAGCCAGCGGCGGAGAACAGCTCGAGCAACCGCTGCTCGATCGCCGCCGGCGCCGCCCCGATCGCACCGAGCACCCCGTAGCTGACCGCTCCCTCCGGCGAGCTCTTGATCTCCGATCATCCGGCGGTGCACCTCCTCGAGGCGCGCGCGGGGGTTCTCGATGCCGACGGGAATCGCGAGCCGGACGAGCCCGAAGCGGTTGCCGAGGTGGCGCGGCAACGGTTGGTCGAGCGGGCGCAGGTTGAAGGGGACGAAAGCGTGCAACTCATCGACGAGGCTGTCGCGCTCGGCGAGGTAGGTGCGAAGAGCCCCGGTGACGGCGGCGACGAGAACGTCATTGACGGTCGCGCCGTGGGCATGGCCGACCGCCTTGACATCCTCGAGCGGGATCGGATCCGACCAGGCGACCCGCTCGGGGACGCCGAGATGGCCCTTGAGCACGGTGCGCGTATCCGGGCCGGGAAGAAGGGTCTTCGCGAGTGCTTTCGCGTCGATGCTCGCCGCGGAAGCGAGGTCCACGAGCTCGGACGGGTCGCGAGCGATCTCGATCGCCTCGTGAGTAGCCGCTCCGGCGAGCCTTCTCGTCAGCGAGGCGGCCCGACGGGCAGGATGCAGGACATCGCTGACGGCGCCCGTGATCCCGCCATGGTGCGCGGTCTCCGCCGGCTTGTCCGGCTCGATCCCGGCTTCCGGCGAGGAGTCGGTGAGCGAGAGCAGGACGCGGGCGAGCGCGATCCCGTCGGCGATGCAGTGATGCATGCGGGCGACGATCGCCGAGCCGGAACCGTAGCCGTCGACGAGATACCAGTTCCAAAGCGGACGCGATCGATCGAGCGGCTGGGCGATCAGGTCGCTGAGGAAATCCTGCAGCGCGGCGCGATCGCCGGGTGCGGGCAGGGCAGCGCGGTGGAGATGAAGGTCGAGGTCGAAATCGGGATCGTCCTCCCAATGCGGCCCGCGCAGCGGTAGGCGGCTCTCGACGACTCGCTGCCGAAAGCGCGGAAAGCGCTCGACCAGGCGACTCGAGACCACCTCGCGAAGCTGTTCCCAGTCGACGGCTCGTCGAACCAGAGCGCTCCGGAGATCACCATCAGGTTGTTCGGGCGGTCCATGTGAAGCCAAGCCGTGTCGGCGCCGGACATGGCCTCGGAAGCGCTCACGGCTTCAGGGTACGGATGTCGCAGCAGCGGAAACGTGTTTTCGCGATCGGACCGCCGGAGCGATACGGACGACAGGCGCCGGCGAGAAGCTCGCGGCCGCTGTCATGGGCGCTTCCGCCCCTCGCGAAATGCGGCCACACACGGCAGTCACGTTCACCAGCCTGCTCCTCCCCTGAGCCCGCATTAGACCCCACCTCGAAAACCGGAGGATTCAAGAAAGGAGGCTCAGACCGGAAATAGGGCGGTGGTCCCCGCCTCGAATCTAATGGGAACTCAGTTGCCCAGCTCTCGACGGCGCTGTATGGCGTGGTCCATGAGCTTGCGAAGTTGGTCGGGGTCGACCTCGCCGTCCGCGTCGCGCCACTCCTCTAGCTGCGCCCCAAAGTCGAGCAGGGCCTCGCGCTCACCATCAGCCCACTCCGGTAGCTCCCCGAAGTCGGACTCCTCGATATCGAGCGTCGCCATCGTGTGGGTCCCATCCTTAAGCCAGATGATCCACCGCGTGTAGATCTTGCCGGCGACCCGATCCTCGATCGCACCGATGCACTCGTGCAGGGCATCCTCCCAGTCGATTTGGTCCAGGATCTCATCCGAACGCGTCGTCGCCGCGCGCGATGGCCTTGCCGTTGAGCTCTTCGAGCGTCTCGGCTTCGGCGTATCTGTTGGTCGACCTCTTCACTTCTCCTCCGTTTCGTCGTGGAATGGCCAAGCCCGCTCCTGGCCGGACTCAAGCTTAGCGCAACTGCATCTCAAATAGGCAGCATCTAAATAAGTATGCTAAACTATGGGCTGGTGGACGCGATCGGAGACGTACGCTCTCGGCTCGAGGATCGGCTCGAGGAGCTTCGCCCATATGTCGGAGAGGCCCGCAGGATCGAGCGCCTCCTGGTGGCCATCGATGCGACGGTCGAGGATGAGCAGTCGCCCGGTTTGGTCACCGGAGCCGCACGACGGCTGCCGGCCGAGACCCGCAAGCTTCAGATCCTGACCCTGCTGAGGGATCGAGGCGAGCTGAGAATCAAGGAGCTGGCCGAGGCGCTCAAGCTCACCCGGGGCGGGTCGTGCAGCTAGTCGACGACCTAGAGGCAGATGGGACCGCGAGCAGGGTCAACCGCGGCGTGAAGATCACGAGCGCCGGGCTGGACCTGGTGCCGCCCGAGATGAAGATCAAGGTGGGGGCGGTTAGGGGGCCGCGAGAGTAGGGCTGGGCGAAGCCGCAGGTAGTGCCCTCAGAAGTCGCGCCGACCGGCGAGACGGTCGAGGGCCTCGGGTCGGGTCAACTGATAGAGCGCGAGGCGCTGCGGGCCGGGGCTGATCAGCTCCACGGCCGCCCCGGCGGGATCTCGAAGCTGGCGGCGACCTGAACGCCGCGGCGATCGAGCTCGTCGAGGCTGCGGGCGAGGTCACTGACGCGATGGACGAGGACGGGCAGGTCTCCGGCCAGATGCCCGGCGAACAGCAATGCGGGCGGATCGGGGGTAATGCGGACCATCGCCACCCGAGTCGCGAATGCTTCGATCGCGAACACCAGCTCGGCGCCCAGTCGGTCGATGTAGTGCATGACGTCGGCGGCGACGTCGCGGCTTGGGAGGTAGACGAAGTCGAGCCGCTCGAACACCGCCGAGAAGCCTACGCAGGACAAGCTGCCCCCAGCGGAACGCCTGACGGCCTTCGTTCGTGGGATGGAGGCAGCGTGGCTGCATCTCAAACCCGATCGCTCTGCTCTGCGTCTCGGGCCGCACATCCGGCGCCTCGAAACCGGAGGACCCTGAAAAAGAAGGCTCCGATCGGGCTAGGGAAGTTGAAGCTGCTTCGAAATTTGGCGCTGTTCTTCCCGGACGCCGGGCTCAGAATGCATTAGACGGAGGGCGCGTGGGAATTACTTGGCGGACTCCAAGGGCGCCTCCATGGCGTGGGGGTCGTGCCTCTCGACCCTGTAATGGAAATCCGCCTCGTCCCACGCGGCCTCGAGATCGACTCCGTTCGCATCTGCCCAATGGCGAAGGTGGCACAGGAGATCTGCAAGCCGGGTCTGTGGGGGGTTGTCGTCCACCGAGAGACAAAGGGCCAGCTCCGCCAGCGCAACGAACGAGGCTAGGCTCACCGTCTCGCAGTTGAGCGCCACCAAGACTCGCTGGTGAATGTTGGAGAGCGAGTCCGTCGGACAGTGGGGCACCTCGCCGGCGCGAGACTGGCGATCACCGTCCGGCTTGCCGTCATCCGGCGCTTGGTCCGGTTTCGCGCGAGCAACGCAGAGCGCTCGCTCTAGCTCTTCGAGTACTTCAATCATGGTTTCGTTCCTTTCGGTCGCGACCCTGTCCGGGGGTCGTGTTTGGTTGAGGCTTGGTACGGCGAACTCGCAGTCGATGGCGTTGCCCGTCTTCGTCAGCAGACGGCGGTGAGCACGAACCGAGTCGATCAGGATCAACCTCTGTGAGCGGCAGAGCGGTCAGGTCATTGAGCGCACGCAGGAGGCCAGCTCGGGGAGTGCGGGTCCGCCACTAAGAAGGGCGGCTCATTGCCAAAGAAGGCAAAGTCGCCGGTTCCAAGGCCGTAGCACAGCGCGATTGTGCGCACGAGGCGACCGACGTAGGCCAGCCTCCATTCGGCGCTCATCGCTGCGATGTCTTCTTCGGCAACGCTGAACTCGTCGATGAAGCGCTCTTCCCCCTCGGCTTCCCAGAGCGGAAATTCCTCGGCCGTTGCCGCAACCGCTCTTTCGAGCGCCCGCTCAACGCTGCGGATATGCAGGTCCATATCTCCCCACGGGATTGCCTCGATAAGCGCGATCGCATCGCGTTCCTGGTTTCGATCTAGTTGCTTCACGGTGTCTCCTCTTGTGAATGGCGCCTTACTTGTACGGCGGCAGGCTGCGCCGATGGCCTATCGCCGATGCTGGATGGGCTTCGGCCCGGCGCGCTTTCAGCGCGGGCTTGAACCCGGCTTGCCTGCGGTCTGCTCGTCGCCGACGCGGCTAAGCGGACTTGAGAGCCACGCCAGGCTCGATTTGTGCGCTTAGAGAGCGCTCGGACTCGTTCAGCGACAGATCTATAAGGGCCGCTACCACGGCCGCTCAGAATCGCTCTGAGACGAGCTGCCTCGGCGCGACAGGGGCCTCCGCAGTGCCGCGCATCTGAGCGCCGGTCGTCCAATGAGGTTCCGCAGACGACGCAGCTACGCATCGCAGTCGCTCCTGGGCCTGTGGGGCTCGTGGTCGAGAACCGGGGTGTACAGGATGTCCAGCAGGCCCCTGAGGAGAGCTGCCAGAGACCCCTCCTCCTCTTGAAGCCCAGGCGGCAGGTCCCCCTCACCATCAGTCCATACGCCATACGTATCGACCGCAATGCGGAGAAGGCTCGACACGTAGCCCCATCGCTCCTCGGCAGACATCGCTGCGATATCCCCCTCGGCGATGAACAGCTCGAACTCAAAGTGATCCTCCAGCTGCGTCCTCCAGAGGGCGAAATCGGCCGACGTCGCCTCAACTGCTCGAAATAGCGCCTGCTCCAACGACACGATGGCGTCTTCGGCATCCGCCCAGGGCAGGCTTTCGATGACCTGAATTGCTCGACGGCGTTGCCCGGGGTCAAACTGCCCGTCAGCTTGATCATCGGCCTCAACGTCCGGCCGTTTGCGTGGGACCATCCGGATCGCGTCGGCGACGGAAGTCGATCGGCCGCTGCCCCGACCGTCGAGGATCCGACGGATATCTGCTGCTGCCCGCCGGCACTTTTCGCCACAGAAGCGACCGGACCGAGCATCGGCCTCAAGAACTCCGCAAACGACGCAGCTACGCATCGCTGCCTCCCATCCGTGCCTCCTGTGCAGCGCGACCCAACCGTGGGTCGACGCTCTGGGAATGCCACCTTGCTACTGATCCGTGGTCCGCTACCAGGCCTTCGGCTACTACCCAGCTACCGATTCGTGCGCTGCAAAGCCGAATTCGGAGTCCGGCCGGGTAAGCAAGGGGTCGGACGCAGCCACGGAAATATGCTGCAATATGCCGCCTTTCAGCGCTCCCGTCGCCGGCTGTCGAGAGCTGCCGATGGCCCTGTACGAGTCGGGGCGACTGGATTTGAACCAGCGACCTTTCGGCCCCCAGCCGAACTGCAATCAGTGTCGATGCGTCCCGGAGCGTCCGATGCGTCCATATCGTCCACGCGCGTGGACATCCTGGACGCATGGGACCTAGCGGTCGGTACTAAAGCGGTACCACGACAGCTCGAACGGCTCGATGAAGGCTCATAGAGTCGGCTGGGCCGGCGTGGGCCCCGCGACCTGAAGCTCAGCAGCCGGTCTTTGGCCGCGCGGCGCTCTGGACCACCTGGAACGCCGACCCGGGGACCCGCTTCAGGCGGCTGAGGTCGTCGTCGTTCCAGCGGGGATCGCTGCCGCCCTGGAAGAACCAGTCCGATCCGTTGTCGGCAACCATGAAGCCGTAGTGGTAGAGGGCGACGAAGATGGCTCGCGACTGGCTTCCCTTGGGATAGCCGGAGAGATGCTGTCGGAAGTAGCCGGGCTTCATCCGCAGCCTCAAGCCCATCGCCGGAAGGCGCGACGAGCAGCTCGAGCCCGCGTAGTGCGTCGCCGGATGGATGTATGCCCTGCGGGTCTCGCCGAAGGTCAGCCTGATCGCGTGGTCGACGGCGCCAGCCGCGACCTCGTGGTAGCGGACGAGCCCCGGGAGGATCGGGAGTCCACCCGCGTCGGCCGAGGTGTAGCCGTCATGGCGGAGTGGTCCCGCGGCGGCCAGGTTGAATGACGCGGTCGCGTCCGCGCGCCATCCGCCGCTCGTCCGGAACGCCCGGTAAAGCTCGAAGAGGCGGCAGCTTCCGCGCTGCGCGACGACGACGTGGCGGTCACCCTTCGACTTGTCGCCGCCCTCGACGGGGGCGTCGAGCGGGATGGGCGCGGGTCCGAAATCGCTCTCGTCCGGATAGCCGTGCGAGCCGATCTCGACATCCACGTTCGGCTGGCCCTGGTCGACGACCTCGTAGGGGATGCCGAACTTCGTGTTCGACCCGAAGTCGGGATGGAGCTTGCCCGGAAGATGGTTGATCACCTTGGACGAGCTCTTCGCGACGGGCGCTCGCGAAACGTCCTGGTTCCACGCCGTCTGGTCGGCCGCCGACTTCGCTGTCGGGGCAGCCGTCGAGGCGGGGAACACTCCGCATCCGGCGACGATCGGCGGCGCGGTGCCCGCGGCGCGGGAAGCGGACAAGGGGAGGATCGTGGCGAGCAGAAGGCCGCCCGTTGCGAGCGCTACACCGGCCGCCCGCCGCCTCCCAAGTCGCGCTGCCATCCGGACGACCCTAACCGATCAGGCGTGGGCCACCTTGACGGTCGCCGAGCGACCTCAACACGAACATCACGGGTTAGGTTGGGGACAGGCTGCGCGGGCGCTGGGATGCATCAGCGCCGCATCGTGGCATTGAACTGGAGCTCGCCGGTGTCTGATCCGCTCGGCGTCCGAGCATCTGCGAACTCAACCGGGGGATCGAACGCCAAGACTTTCGCCTGGGCGTTCTCGATGCCCTGCACGCTGTGGCCCTTGAGGCCGATGTAGTCGCCCTTGTGGATCGGAAGGGGGCTCGGGACGGGGAACACGGAAACGCCCGCGCCGTTCGTCGACCCGATCGATGATTCAAAAACGTTCTTGAACTTGCCGTTGCGCTTCTTGTGCATCACCACGAGCTGGTAGTCCTCGGCTTCGGAGGAAACCACGCGCCACTTGCGGATGTTGCCAGAGAACGGCGCTCGGACCGTTGCCCCGGGCAAGCGCTTCTGCACTAACTCACATGACGCGGATACAGGACACCCGGCACTGAAGTCCGTCTGCGCCGGATCGAGGTTGGTACTGCCAAGCGTCACCGCCCCGGCGGACGCCGGCGACAAACCGACGGCTCCGATCGCAAGCAGACAGAGACATCCAGACAGACGAGCAATCAACCTCACTGGCGACCTCCATGTCGGGGTGAGCCTGCCTTTAACCGCCTCACCGTTATGCAGCCGATCCTAGCCGAACGCACCTCGGATAGTCCGGGCGGGTTGAACCGGTGACCTTTCGGCCCCCAGCCGGGCCACGATCAGTGTCGGTACTTCCCGGAGCGTCCCCGCGTCCCCGTGGTCCCCGCCCATGGACGACCTGGATGGATTTGACGTAGTAGTCGGCACCAAAGTGGTAACACGCCGGTCGTGGGTGCAGATCGGGGGCCCGATTCGTTTCTCGCTACGACGCACGGATAGTCGAGCGAGTGCGCGTTGCCTTCTAACGCTCTCGTGCGAATCGCCTCGTAGGCGCATTCCGCGTTCAGCTCAACCAACCGTCGATCGCGTTCCTGCTCGGGGAGCAGAACTGGTGGCCCAGCCGCCACCCGAGCAGGACGGTGTCCTCTTCGGAGTAGGGCGGCAACGTCGCGCGTGCGAGCGCGGTGTCTCTACCAACCCTCGCTGCCCGGCTCGCCCTTGATCGGGCCCTGGATCTCTGCGGTGACCCAGCCGCCGTAGAAGCCGCCGGGCTGCGGCTCGACCCGCTCGTCGTCGAGGTAGGCGCCGTCCACCCGGCCCGCGAAGAAGGCGATGCGGTCCCGCAGCACCTCGAAGCCTGGCTTCGGCTCCGCATAGGTCCAGGCCGCGCGCGGCCGGACCTCCTGCCCCGCGACCGCGTCGAAGTAGGACGCGGTGCCCTTCCACTCGCATTCCGTCGTCCCAGCGGCCGGACGTAGCTTGTCGGTGCGCACATCCTCGCGCGGCAGGTAGATCGTCGGCGCGCCCGCCGTCTCCAGAACGCGCAGTGCGCGGTCGGACTCCGCGATCACCTCGCCGCCCAGCTCGATGCGAACGCGCCGCTCCAGCGGCTCGACCCGCGGCGGCCGCGGATAGTCCCAGACGGACTCGAAGGGGCGCCCGTTCTTCGCGACTGCGCTCATCTCCGCCATGCCCGCCCGTACGACGCTGGAGCCCTTCGCGCTCTCGAGGGCATCTGCGAATGCCTCAGCGCGGGGGTTGCCCCGGGCCACGCCGGCTTCGCGTAGACGAGCTGCAGGTCGCGCAGGCGCGCCTCGCGGAACCCGGCCTCCGAAATCGCGAAGTACATCTCCCAGAGGCGGCGAAAGCGCTCGTCGTAGCCGAGCTCGGCGAGCTGCTTCGATCCCGCCATGAAGCGTCCACGCCAGTGACGGAGGGTGAGGACGTAGCTCGAGCCGATGTCGTCGAGCCGAACGGGCCGCATGTCCGTGCGGCGAGACACCGAGCGCTGCATTGCGCTCAGCGAGGGCAGGCAGCCGCCCGGGAAGATCAGGGTGTTCGAGAACGTTCGGGCGCGCTTTTCCCCCTCGTAGGCGCGGTCGTCGATCGAGATCGCCTGCAGGAACATGAGGCCGTTCGGCTCCAAGAGCGCCGAGCAGCGCTCGAAGAACGAATCGAAGTACTCCCACCCGACCGCCTCGATCATCTCGATCGAGGCCAGCCTGTCGTAGCGGCCGGTGAGCTCCCGGTAGTCCGCGCCGAGGACCTGGACGCGCTCTTCGAGGCCGGCGGCACGGATCCGCCCTTCGGCGTACTCACGTTGCTTTCGCGAGATGGTGGTCGTGGTCACGCGACAGCCGTACCGCGAGGCCGCATAGAGCGCGAGCCCGCCCCAGCCCGTGCCGACCTCGAGCAGGTGCTGGTCGGATCCCAGCTCGAGGGCCTGGCAGATCCGCTCGAGCTTGGCCCGTTGGGCCTCCTCGAGCGTCGCATCGGGCCGCTCGAACAGGGCGCTCGAGTACATCATCCACTCGCGGTCGAGGAACAGCTCGAACATCTCGTTGCCGAGGTCGTAATGCGCGGCGATGTTCCGGCGAGCGCCACGCCGCGTGTTCAACACGGGCAGCGTGGCGAGCCGCTGCAGGGGGCTGCTCAGTGGGGCGAGGCGGCCGCGAAGGCGATCGGAGCGGCCGATCTCGCGCGCGCCGATCCGGAACAGGGTCACGATGTCGTCGGTGTCCCAGAGCCCGTCGGCGTATGCCTGGCCAAGGCCGACGCTGCGCTCACGCGCGAGCAGTCGGTAGACCTCGGGCGAGTGCAGGACGACCGTGGCGCGCATCTCCCCGTCGTCGGGACCAAAGGCGAACTGCGCGTCGCTCCACGCCTCGTGCAGCACGATCCGGCCGCTGCGCGCACGCCTGAGCAGTGCGTGGACGGCGCCGCGCGCGGCCCGCTCGATCATCGCGCGACCAGCCTCGGGTCGCGGGTGGACGGCTCACCGCCGCTCGCGGTTCGCGCCGGAGGATGGGGGTAGTAGCGCGCTCCCTTCAGCTTCAGGCGCAGCGCGTTGGCGTAGATCCGCGCGGGCACCGCGAGCGACATCGGCGGGTAGGTGAGCAGGACTCGGGTCATGAGCGAGAGCGGAGAGCTCGCGTCTTCGCATGGCGAGGGTGGCGTCGAAGACCCGGGTGCCGTTCTCGACATTGGCGATCCGGACGTCGAGGGCATCGCCGGGCTCACCGATCCGCCAGTCGTAGGACTGGTCCATGGGCATGAAGGGGGAGACGTGGAGGCTCTTCGCGAGGTGGCCGCGGATCGGCCCGGAGCCGTTCCGCTCGACGACGTAGGCGTGGCGCTCGCGCCAGGGAATGTTGGTGACCTCGGCGATCACTGCGTCGACTCTCCTCCCGTCCCGATCGTAGACGTAGTAGAAGCTCACCGGGTTGAAGCCGCGGCCGAGATAGCGCAGGTGGGTGAGCAGGCGCACCGGACCCTCAGGCCGGAGGCCCGTGCGCTCCCGCACCAGGCGCCGGGCGGACTCGGCGAGTGGGACGTCGGGGTCCCCCAGATAGTCGGAGCGGCGGAACCGCACGGGCGCCGGCCGTCGCGCCGAGTAGAGGGGGTGGCGATCGAACAGTTCCGGAAGCTCGTCCAGATCGAGCAGCGTCATGAACACCCGATAGCGGAACGAGTGTCGGACCGGTCCAAAGCGCCGGTGGCGGACCGAGCCCTCATAGATCGCCGAGTCGCTCACGCGGCGACCCCCAGGGGCTCCACGGCGGGCAGCTCCGGGCGACTTCGAGTCAGCTGCTCGCAGACGCGGAGGGCGCTCCACACACCGTCCTCGTGAAAGCCCCAGCGCCAGTAGGCGCCGCAGTAATGGGTGCGGTTTCGACCGCTGATCTCGTCATGGCGATGCTGCGCGGCGATACCGGCTCGCGTGAAGACCGGATGCTCGTAGTCGATCCTGCGGATGATCTTGGCCGGGTCGATCGCCTCAGTGCGGTTCAGGGTCACGCAGAACTGCCGATCGGCGGATAGCGACTGCAGCCGGTTCATGTCGTAGGTGACCGTGGTCAAGCCGACGGGTCCGTCCACCAGGTGGAAGTTCCAGCTCGCCCAGGCGCGGCGGCGGCGCGGAAGCATGCGCTCGTCCGTGTGCAGGACCGTCTCGTTCCGCTGATACGGGAAGGCGCCCAGGATCTCGTGTTCGGCCGGTGATGGGTCTGCCAGCATCGCCAGCGCCTGGTCCGAGTGGGCGGCGATCACGACCTCGTCGAAGCTCTGCGAGCCGCCGTTCCAGTCGATCTCGACTCGGTCGGGGTGACGGTCGATGCGGCGCACCGGTGTGCGCAGCCGGATGCGGTCGCGCATCGGGGCGATCAACGCCTCGACGTATGTCCGGCTGCCGCCGGCGACGGTGCGCCAGCGGGGTCGGCCGGTGAGGGCGAGGATCCCGTGGTTCTCGAAGAACTCCGCCAGGAAGCTGGCGGGAAACGACCAGAGCTGGTCGGGGTCGGCCGACCACACCGCGGATACCTGGGGCACGATCAGTCGCTCGATGAAGTAGTCGGAGTACCCGCCATCGGCAAGGAATCGCCGCAGGGAGGGCCCGCTCCCGTTGGCGCCGACCAGGGCCCGGGCCTCGCGGTTGAAGCGGAGCAGATCCAGGAGCATCCGGTGGAAGCGGCGGTCGACGAGGTGCGCGGGGTTCGCGAACAGGCCAGCCGGCCGGCTCGCCCATTCGAACCGGCCCGCCTCGTCCGCGACCGAGAAGCTCATGTCGGTGGGCTGGGAAGCGACGCCGAGCTGGTCGAGCAGTCGCTCGAAATTTGGATAGTTGCGGTCGTTGAAGACGATGAAACCCGTGTCCACGTTCCACGCCCCGCGCTCCGTCTCGACCCGGATCGTGTTGGTGTGGCCGCCCGGATAGTCGGCGCCCTCGAACAGCGTCGCCTCATGACCGGCGTCGTGTAGACGGCGTGCGGCCACGAGGCCGGACACGCCGCCGCCGACGACCGCGACTCTCACGCCGACCCCCGGACCGAGTCCCGCGCGCCGCCGAAGCGATGCGCCAGGGTTGCGGCCAGACCCGCCTTCGCTCGATCGCCGATCCGCCGGAACAGAAGGCCGAGCGCCGGGTCCGCGAATCGCAGCGCTCCCCTGAGCCCGAGGCGCGCGTCGTAGGTGACCTGCGAACCGGATCCCCGCAGGGCGCGCACGGTGATCGTGTCCTCCGAGACAACCGTTCCGGTCTCGGCGCGGAGCACGACGCGGCGGGGCGGATCGATCTCGACCGTGCGGTACTCGAGCGGAACACGGCGGCCGAGGAAGTCGGCCACCACGTGGAAACGCGCCCCCGCACGCAGCGGATCGGCGTCCAGGCGCCGGGCCTCGCTGACGCCGGGGTCCCACTCGGCGGTCGAGCTGAAGTCGGCCAGGTACTCGAACACCTCGGCTGCGGAGCCGGGTGAGGTCACGGTTGCTGCGTAGTGGGCCATCAGGGGCTCCTCTCTTTCGTCTGTTCCTCGGCCATGCCGCCCAGCCGGGTGCATTGGGCCCAAAACCGCTCTCGCTCCTCCCGCGACTCGCGGGTCCAGGGGAGGAGGTGCTTCGGGCGGGGTCTACGGTCGTGCCAGAACGCGCCCGAGCGCTCATCGACCTCCTCGGGGCCCGCGGTGGCGAGCCAGACGATCGTGTCGGCACCCTCGTGGGAGTCGCGAAGCAGCGGCCGCATCAACCGATGGAAACGAGGGAGTGACCTGGCAAGGCCCGGCGTGTCGGCCCAGCCGGGATGCATGGAATGGCAACCGATCCCGAGATCCGCGAGCCGTTCGGCCCAAACCTCGGTGAGGGCGACCTCGGCGCGCTTGGTGTGCGCGTAGAACGACGGCCCGTCGAATTCGCGTTCGACTAGCTGCGGGTCGTGGACGTCCAGCCGCGCGGTGTACATGCCGCCCGACGAGACGTTGATCACGCGCGGGTGATGTCCAAGTCGGAGGGGCTCGACGAGCAGGCTGGTGAGCAGGAACGGGCCCAGCACATTGGTGGCGAACGCCACCTCGAACCCGTCCTCAGTCCGCTGTCGCTCGGCCGGCAACAGCCCCGCGTTGTGAACCAGGACGTCCAGTCGGCGCTCGTCGGCGGTGAAGCGCCGGGCGAAGTGCCTCACCGCCGCCAGGTCCGCCAGGTCACACGAGTGGAGCTCGAGACGTGAGTCGGATTCGAGGCGCGACCTGATTCGCTCGCGTGCCGCCCGGCCCCGTTCGAGGTCGCGCACCAGCATGTGGACGCGCGCGCCAGCGCGAGCCAGGCCCTCGCAGGCCGCCTCGCCCAGTCCCGAGCTCGCCCCGGTGACGAGGGCGACGCCCCCGGTGAGGTGCCCGGCGGTCGCGCTCGACCAGGAGAGTCCGCGCAGGCGATAACCGACCTTGGTGTAGCCAGGGGCCACTGAGAGGTCGAGAAGGCTGTCCAGAAGGCGGGAGGCCATGACCTGTTCTGGAATCACCTGCTGCCCGCGTGAGGAAGAGTCTGTACAGGGACTGTATAAGTTGACATGACCACGTTGTACCGGGTACACTCGCGTTTGTCAAGCGTTTGTCCAATGATGGTCCAACCAGAGCAGAGTCCTGAGGGGAGTGCGGATCCCTCCGCCGCCGCTTCGGCGCCGGGGCCGTCGGTGCGGATCGGCGAGCTCTCCCGGCGAACCGGGGTACGCGCGGAGACGATTCGCGCCTGGGAGCGCCGGTACGACCTGGTCCAGCCTGACCGGAGCACGGGCGGGTTTCGCCTCTACTCCCCCGCCGACGAGGAACGGGTTCACGCGATGCGCGCCCTGCTCGGCGAGGGAGTCGCCGCGGCCGAGGCCGCGAAACAGGCGCGATCGGCGCGCGGTGCGGCCCCCGCATCCGTGCGCTCGCCAGACGCCGAGGCGGATCGCCTTTGCGCGGCGCTGGAGGCGTACGACGAGGAAGCGGCGAACGCCGTTCTCGATCGAGCGCTGGGCGCGTTCTCACTTGACGTCTTCACCGGCTCCGTGGTGCTGCCGGCGATGGCCGAAATCGGCAGGCGCTGGGCCGAGGGCCATGTGTCGGTCGCCCAGGAGCACTTCGCCGCGTCGGTGGTCAGGGGGCGCCTGCTCGCGATCTCGCGCGGCTGGGGATCCGGAATGGGCCCACTCGCGCTCCTGGCGTGCCCACCAGGCGAGCATCACGACATCGGGCTCATCGCGTTCGGGCTCTCGCTGCGAGGCAGGGGCTGGCGGATCGTCTATCTGGGACAGGACACGCCGCTCGACACCCTGGCCCAGACCGTGCGTAGGCTGGCGCCTGCCGTCGTCGTGATGAGCGTTGCGACTCCCGAGCCTCTCGCGTCAGCCGGTTCCGGGCTGGCCGAGGTGGCAGCCCTTGTCCCCGTGTGGGTCGGCGGCGGCGGGGCCAGCGAGGAGATGCTCTCCCGGGCCGGCGCGCATCTTCTCGAGGAGCAGCCCACCGCGGCCGCAGCCCGCCTGGCGGCGGGCTCGAACTCCTCCTAGCAGCTTTAGAGACTGCCGGGTCGTCGCCTATTGGGCGACGACCGCCTTAGGCTCCGGGGGCCGCACGTTCAGCGTCGACGACGGCTTGGGTGCCACCGACTATTCCTCCGAGGCCGCGGGAGCCATCCTTGGATATTCGGGAATACTCGGCACACCCTGGCGGGCGCAACGACCTGAGGCGGGCTCGGAAGACCCTGCCGTTTTCGGATCCGGCCTTTTCGCTGCCGGACCGGCTTTGCGCGACAGCCTCGCGTGAAAGCAGAAGTGATTCGTGCGTCTCCCTGAAATCCGATACGTGGCCCGATATGTCTCTCGGTACGACGCACGGATTGTCGAGCGAGTGCGTCTGGCCGCATAGGGGTATCGCTTCTCGCGCGAAGCAACACCGCGGCGCAATTCGGTCCTGCTAAACACTTTCCTTCTCCGCGCCTGCCTGCCACACGCTCAAGTCGGCGTATCGAGCGCCTCTCGGTGACACTCAGGATGATGTACCGGCCGCGCGAGCGAGCGGCGTCTGATAGTCCTCGGCCGGGCCATGGAACTCCTGCGCTTTGCCCTCCTCGCGCTCAGTTCGCCAACGGACGATTGGAGCAGCTTCGCGTTGACGCACGACGGAGTGGCGGTAGCCGCGCTCGGGACTGTCGGCGGGTCGGATCCGCCGGTTCTGCTGCTCGGCGCGACGGTGTCACTTGACCGGCGTCCCGCTGCCGATGCTGACGGTTTTGTCGAGGTCCCGGAGGACGCCCGCCGCCGAGCCGAGACCGCTTTGCAGGTGACGGCGAACGTGTTGTCCGTAGCCACTAGAGCAAGCCGCGCCTTGTCGTCGCCGTCGCTACCTGTTGCGTTCCGTGCACAGGATTCCGATGAGCGGGATTGGCTCGGGCGACACACCGGAATCACCGAGGTCCAGCGCGGCCGAAGCCTTCCGTCGTTCGGCGTCCGGTTGGAGGAACGGCATCTGGTCGCTCTCGCTGACCGACTCGAGGGCGCCGCGCTCGTTGCAGAGGCGCTCGCCAACGCTCATCTAACGGGCAGGTTTCACGAACTTGTTCGCTTGTTTGAGCTCGCGTTCGCCGAGAATGGGAACCGGCTCGTATTCCACGTCGCGGACTTCCTAGGCGCTTGGCCACTGTTTGGTTACTCGAAGACGGAGGTGAAACGCTGGCTGATCCGCCTGCGCAACCCCGCGACACACGTCGACCGGCCCGGACGCAGCGGGATCGTTCTGGAGGTCGACTTGCGAAGCGTGATCGGCCGCATGACGATGGCCGCCTACGACGTCTTGCTCAACAAGCGTAACTGGGGCGACCGGTCGGTCGACCGGCGGGACGTCTGGCGTCCGGATACGGGTGTCCTAGGGCCGAACGGCGATCAGGTCTTCGTTCGCCAGCACTCGACCCCGGCTCCGCTAGAGGCGCAGATGCTGGACGGTTTCGGGGCGTTTCCCCTCAGCCTCGCGACAGGTGGACCCAGGTTGAGCAACGATTGCTGGCCCACGGCTCCGACCATCACGACGGCGCCGATTGCTGGCGGCGTCCGCGTGGTTCCGGGTGACGAGATCGAACCGACGCGGTAGCCGGCTAGCCCACTCCAGGCCCGATGATTCGCGGCCCGATGATTCGCGGCCCGATGATTCGCGGCCCGATGATTCGTGCAAATCCCAAAGCCGTTGCGGCTCCCGTTTTCGCGTGAAAGCAGGAGCCGGTTCGAGGGGGTTATCCGTGCGTCTCAGATGAATCCGATAGGTGGCCCAATATGTCTCTCGTTACCACGCACGGATAGTCGAGCGAATGAGGCTCAGCGAGGTGTGGTAGAAGCTCAGGCGCGGTCGTTTCGCGACTGCTCGGGGCCTTGAGCTTCGCGCCGGCGCGCCACCGGACGCGGACGTCGCGGTAGGTGACGCGGGGCTCGACCTCGTCGGGGAGGTTCTCCCGCTCAGTGTGTGAGCCTCCCTCGCCCTCTATTCTCTCCATCGCGCGGGCGGAGCTCAGGGTCGATCTCGCTCTCGGCGTGGGTACTCACCTCGACCCGCGGCTTGCGCTTGAACCGCAGCCGCTTGGCGCTGACGGCGGCCCCGATCTCAACGTCGGCGTCCTCGAGGCGATCCAGATCGCCCTTGCGCGGCGTCACCCGCTCATCTCCTCCTCGGCGCGTCTCGTCTCGGGTGCTCTGAGATGAGCTGAGTCTCGCTCAGTTCGGTACCACCGCTGGTACCAGGGTTCGAATGCATCTCATTGCCGTCGTCCCCGAGCGCCCTCTGGGCGAGCCGGGCCACGTCGCCGGGTGACTGCCTGGTCGAGACCCCCCACCACAGGTCATGGAGGGCCAGAGCTACTTCGATGGGCTGTACTGCCAGTCGAGGGAGATCCTTGCGCGGCGATGGTGTCGAGCGACCGCCTCAGTGCCCGATGCATTCGTCTGCGCGACGGCGCCTCGGTTACCCTGACGCCTGATGGATGTGATCGTCTACCTGATCGTCCTCGCCCTCACCGGCCTCGTGGTCGGGGCGCTCGGCCGCCTGGCGATCCCCGGGCCCGACCCGATGACGATCTGGCAGACGATTCTGATCGGCATCGCCGCATCGTTCATCGCCGGGCTCGTATGGTGGGCGGTCTTCGGCGATCGCAACGGCGGCGGCATCCTCCTGTCGGTGATTTTCGCCGCGCTGATCGTTTACCTGATCAGGCGCAGCCGCGGTGGCACCATGACCACGCCCGGGCGCTAGTCGACCGGGGCGGGGCCGTGTGAAGCTGCGGAGGGAGCATCCGCGGACCGATTACGCGCGGATCACTCGCTGCTGCGCTTCCGGAAAAGGAGCAGGGCGCGCCTAACCCTCAACACCAAGACTCGGCTAGGGCCCGATGCCTGCCCGGACGATGTGGACCCCTCGCCGGCCGAGCTGATCCGACTCCGGCGCCAGCTCGCGAGCCCCGTGCTTGCGAGCGAGCCAGCCGTGGCCGCCGCCCAGCGTGTGGACGGTCTTCGGGTGTTGATGAGTCGAGACGACCTGGCCGCGGAAGTCCTGGCTGTGGTCCCTCAACGCTGACGCCGCGGGAACGGCGACGGCCGCCATGCTGAGCGCCGCGATCAGCGGACCGATACGAGCGCAAGCCTGCGCATGAATTGCGATAACGCCGGTATGTGAGTGGACGCCTTCGGGCGCAGCCTCATTCGCCGGGCTGTCTGGCGTCACCACACCCCCGCCTCAAGGACAGAAGAGCGCTCGCTGAGCACCTTGTTACCAGCGAGTTCCAGCGGACGAACGGTTACGGGATGGGGTGCTTGGTAGACCCACAGCAGAAAGGTCGGCGCCAGGCCCTCCTCGTGAACCAGCTTGAACGGTCCTGGAGGCCGCTTCACTCGGTAATTGGTGCTGAGCACCTCGATCTCCCGGGTCCGAATCCGCCTTGGGCCTCGGTGGTCGGGTTGGTGCGCCCCAAGGTAGTAAGCCAGCGGATCGTCTCCGTTGCGCGGAACGACGAATACGCTCGCGTTTGCCGACGACTCGAGCGCTTCGGCAGCGCCCCGCCAATCCGGGCGCTGCATCTGGGCGCTGACGTTCACGGCCACGAGGACGCCGGCGAAGAGCAAGCACCCACCCAGGCTCGCGATCCATCCCAGGCGTCCGGCGCCGGCCGAGGCGAAGCCCACGGCGACAAGGATCAACAGTGGGACAAGGGAGCCGATCAGGTTGCGCGGGTTGATGAAGTCGATACCGACAACCACCAGGAGCAGCGGAACGACGATCGCCGCGGCTCCGAGTACGCCGGCAACAGTCGCCGCGCGCTTCTCCGCGGGCGACGCACGGGCAAGGATCAGGCCGAGAGCGGTGAGCAGAAGGAGCGCGCCGCCGGCGGCGGCGACTCCCTGGACAGCGTCGATCTTGCCGCTGCCTGCAAAGGGGGCCGGCTCTTCGCTGGCGACGTAGTTGAGAGCCGTCTCTCCCACCCGCGAAGCCAAGGGGATTTCGGTAAAGCCGTTACGGCGCCCGCCTCCTTCCTGGGCTATCGCCAGGGGTATCAGGGCCAAGCCGACGGCGATCACCGCCGCGACCGTCAGGATTGCCTGCCGGCGATGCGTCCTGCCGACCACCAGCCATATGGCCTCGGGAGCGATCAGGAAAACAGCGAAGTAGTGCGTGCAGACAGCCAGAGCGGAAGCCAAGCCCCACATCGCGAGCGAGTGTGGATCCGGGCGGTTGAGAGCCCGCGCGAAGAAGAGAAGCGCCACCGTGGCGAAGAGGACCATCAGCGCGTACGAGCGGGCCTCTTGCGAGTACCAGACCAAATAGGGGTTGAGGGCCACGAAGGCCGCTGCCAGCAGAGCGATCGGCCGCCGGTTCACGAGCTCACGCGCGGCCAAGTAGGCCACGGGTACGGTCAGGGTGCCGAACAGGGCCGACAGCGACCGCAAACCGACCTCGCCGGTCCCGAAGGCCGTCGACCAACCCCAGGCCAGAACGTAATAGAGAGGCGGGCTACGCTCCCCGTGGACGACGGCCGAGAGCGTGTCGAAGAGGCTCGGATGGAGCACCCGCGCAGCCGTCACCGCTTCGTCGTGATCGAAGCTCTGCCCGTCCAACGTCGCAAAGCGAACGACGGCCGCCAGGGCGATGATGCCCGGCAGCGCGTAGGGCTCCCAGCGATCCATCGGCGCGACAGAATAGTTCCGCGAGCGCGTGGGCCGGCTGCGCCGCCCTGGGCGCGAGTGGCGCCTCGCCGCGGGCGGCGGCATGTACAGCCTCGAACAGCTCCTCTGGGTCGGCGTCCTTCAGCAGCTAGCCAATCGCCCCGCCCTCGAGGGCGACGACGATGCGATCCCGCTCGGAGAACGCGGTCAGGATCACCACCCGAATGTCCGCCTCGCTACGTCCAGGGTTACGTGTAGCGAGATCCCTCAGTGTGCTCGCCAGATCGAACTGCGACACGCGCGGAGTGTATGGCTGCCCACGGCGGGCGCGAGGTCGAGACGCCATGTCTACCAACTCCTGCCGCTCCCGACACCTCCGGACGGCGCCCACCTCCATCGGAGCTGGTCTCCGAGGCCACGGGAGCCCTTCCTTCGGATTCCTCGATGTCTCCGAATACTCGGGTACCGGCGCGAACTCCGGAGACCACGGGGCGCTGCGTGAGCTTCGATCTAGGGAAGCTTCGTCCGGCTGGACCCAGCTCTACCGGACCCGCCGGGCGGCCACCGGGCGACGAGTAAGCCGCTCGAACGGCGCGGGTTACTTGACAAGACATGTCTGGCGCTGCTTCGATCCGCCAGTGCCGTCTATCCACCGCCTTCGATATCGGTGAGCCCCCGTCCGGTCCCTCCAACGAGCCACAATCGCTTCCTCGAGATCGAGATACCCGATCACTTCATGTTCCAGTGCCAGACCGAGCGCGGCACCTGGATGGAAGAGGCCGTCTGCCTCGCCAATCACTTCAATCGCCTGGAGGATGGAAGCTACGTCGGCGACGCCGGGGGATCGCCGATCTGGTTCCGTTGCGTCGAGCGCCACGACGACCACTTCGTGCACGTGGACGGGGGCGGGAGGCGATTCCGATATCGCCTGCTCCCGGTTGAGGAGGACGGCACGATCAAGCTGCCAGAGGGCAAGGTGCTGTATCCGAGGTGGTGGCCTAACCGCCCGGAAGGTTGGGGTGTTGAATGATTCGGCTCAACGGCGTCATCAACGTCCCCTGAGTAGCGCGTCTCGCATCCACGCCCCTCCGGATGTGTCTCCGAGGCCACGGGGGCCATTCCCTTGGATTCCTCGGTATCTCCGAATACCGGAGTAGCCCAAGAACTTGAGGAACCCGCGGGAAGGCCCGGGGGAAGTTCTCGATGCGTACCGGAGCGCCCCCCCGCGTCCCCATGCCCGCAGCCCGGGCACGGGAGAGGAGCCGCTGCGGGCGACCCGGCTCGCTGCCGCCGACCAAGAGGTGTTTCACGATCCGGCGCAGCCTCGGTGACGCTCGCTGTTCTGTAGGGGGCACGCGGAAGTGTCACGACGCTGTGCTGGGAGTCGCAAGGATCAGCGCCCGAGCCGGATCGCGTTGGCGTCGTTCTCGATGACTTCGTCGGCGCGCGCGATCAGGTCCTCGATGTCGTCGTGCTCGGCGTGGATGTAGCGGCCGCTCAGTCGGTCGGCGCGCCCGGAGGCGAGCACCCGGACGAGCCGCGGGGCGAGCTCGGGCGGCGTCCACGGAGCGTCGTCGCCGAGCTCCTCGGTCAGCGCGCTCCGCACGAGGCCGGGGCTGATCGTGAAGACCGAGACGCCGTACTGTCCGACCTGTCCGGCGAGCAGCTCGCCGAAGCGGTAAAGAGCTGCCTTGCTCGGACCGTAGGCCGTGCCGCCGACGTTGCGCGGCGTCACCGGAAGGTAGCCGGCGCCGCTGCCGACGTTGACGATCCGGCCGCGCTCGCGCTCGACCATTCCGCCCAGGACGGCGCGACAGCACAGGTATGAGCCGAGGACATTGATCTCGAAGACCCGCCACCAGTCCCCGGGGCGCTCCTCCCAGAGCGGCGGCGTGTCCGACGGGCTCGCGACGCCGGCGTTGTTGACCAAGAGGTCGAAGCGGTCCGAGGGCGGCTGTCCTCCGTTTTGGGTAGCCCCCGTGGGGTGGAGATTCCTACCCGGCGGTGCCTCGAACTGAGATCCGCCGATCGCCACCCTGCCCTCCACGAGGTCGCGATCTTGTTCAGAACCTGACCTCGCTATTGACACGCCACCCGGGGCGGCTAGGATCGGCCGATCCGGTGTCCAATACGGACACCACGAGCCAGGAGAGATCTCCCATATGCACAAGTTCCTGCTGGGCGTGGTTGTCGCCGTGCTTGGGGCGGGTGTACTCGCTTCTTCCGCCTCCGCGTTCGACCACCACTTCAACGTGCTCTCGAAGCAGACCTCGAGCAAGCGGGTGAGCCACACCAAGTTTCGCTTCAAGGACAAGCTCCTCAACCCCAAGAACCGCCACGACCGCGTCGGTCGCGACCGGGGTCAGTGCAAGTTCAACATCCAAACCCACAACGTCAAGTGCCGTGCGGTCGCCCACCTGAACGGGAAGTTCGCCGGCTCCGGCGACATAAAAGTTCGCGGCGACTTCGGACGAGGCGACCACCGTTTGAACGTCGTCGGCGGCAGCGGCCAGTTCAACGGCGTCGCGGGCAAGCTGAAGATCCAGACCCTCAATCCAAAGGTCGACAGGCTTCATTTCGACCTCACGCGCTGAGGCAAACCGCACTTCGATCTGCGATGAAGGCTCGCTTCGGCGGGCCTTCTTCGCGAGATACTGCGTAGGCGATGTCGCAGGAGAGCGTGGAGCTGCAGCACCGGGTGATTGACCACTTCAATCGACGCGACCTCGATGCCTACCTGGCGTTGATCGACCCCGACGTCGAGTTCACCCCGTACAAGGTTTCGGTCCAAGGCGGCGACCCATATCGCGGCCACGACGGCGTCCGGAACTGGTGGAGGGACTCCTTCGCGGTCCTCCCGGGCCTCAGGGCCGAGGTCTGCGAGGTGCGTGACCTCGGTGCCATCACGTTCGTCCGGGGGTGCCTTCGCGGACAAGGCGCCGGGAGCGGGGCGGCCTTTGAGCGGATGCGGTGCCTGGTCGCGGAGCGGCGCGCCAGGAAGATCGTCTGGTGGGGCGCCTTCGCGAGCGAGGCCGAGGCGCTCGAAGCCGCCGGGGTGCGGGAGTAGGCGATGTCGCAGGAGGACGTGGAGGTCGTGAGCGTTACCGCCGACCGACGCGGTCTCGCCAAGCTTGGCGCAAACGCAGCATGGACTTCTGGTGGCAGGCGCTGGAGCAGTACGCGATGTCGCGGCGGTAGGTGAACGGGATCCGTGCCCCGCAGATGACGCAAGGACGATCGTCGACGCTTGGATATCGGTCGTCGGGCGACCGCGCCACGTCTGCCAGCCTAACGCGGTACGGCTCGAACGCTTTTCCCAGGGACCGCCCGACCGCCGTGGAAGACAGGCCGAGCGGCGCCCAGCGATGGCGGTGCAGCAGGCGGCGCGTAACGAGTCGCGCCCGGAGTGGCGCTTACTTCGCCAATGCCGGGCGAGGACATGCGTGGTCGGATCGGTGGCCCCGATCATCGACGCCCACGTCGGCTGCATCGTGATCAGGCCGGACGGCAGCCGTGAGCCTGCTCGCGTCGTGCGGGACCCGTTGGCGCGGCAGAAGCCGGACTGGTAGGCGACCAGCTCCAGGGATTCGGCTAGCTCACTCTAGGAGAGCGCGTCCATGATCAGCGGCACGGCCTCTTCGACGGGGAGCATGACCTTGGTGTCGTACTCCACCCACTGCGTGTAGTTCTGGAGGTTGCGGTACGCCCCCGCGATATCGTCGGTTTCGGCGACGACCACGCCGTGGCTCCCGTCGGCGGCCACGTAGTGCGCCGTCGTGCCCGGTCCGGGTCCGGCCTCGGCGAAGACCTGCAACAGCTCCTTGGTCTCCTCGTTGCTGATGTAGGGCTTGATCTTGTAAGTCGTCACGAACAGCATCCGTGACTCCTCTCTGTAGGTGGATTGTGTTGCGACCCTACACCCGCCGTGCAGCACGCTACGTTCGCTTGTGTTCGCCGCCTACGGGCGACGCTGCGCGATTCGCAGGAGCGAGATACTGCGTAGGCGATGTCGAGGGAGAACGTGGAGATCGTGCGGCGAGGAGTGCTGGTGCGAGCGTTGCGGCATCGCAACCGTTGCGCACATGCTCGAGCGGCTGCTTGGCGCGATCAAGTACGCCGCCACGAAGTAGAAGAGCTTTGCCGCCGTCTTCGGAGCCGCAATCACCCTCATGTTCGCCGGAACGGCAGCCTATTCGCTCGGCGAGGGCTGGAGTGTGGGTGACAGCCTCTACTTCGCCGTCGCCACGCTGACCACGACGGGCACCGCCGATCCGAAGCTCATAGTGGATCGCACCCGAAAACGGAGCGAACTATCGAGGCCGTTAGGGCGTCAGACAACGGCTCGAGGAGTGGCTCGAAAGCTTCGATGACTACAAGATGGGAGGTCCAGCGGATGACCGACTGCGGCGGCGGGGAGGTGCTGGTCGAGGCAACCGAGGTGGGCCGCGGCGCAAAGAGTGGTGCCGAGGTTCGCACGACCGAGTACGAGTTGCTCACGATCCAGCACGGGATGATCGTGCGGATTCGCGAGTACTACGACAAGAGCAAGGCCCTCGATGCCGCCGGGCTGCAGGAGTAGGCCAGGCGTCTGCTTGCGCGAAGGGAGGAGACAAGGCGATGTTCAACACAATCGTGTTGGCCCTGGATGGGTCGGATGGAGCAAAGATGGCGATACCCGTCGCGGTTGAGTTGGCCGAGAAGGCAGGGGCCAAGCTCGTCCTCGCTCACGTCACCGAGTACTCGCCCGCCGAGGGCGGGGAGGCCACGAAGCCCGGCGAGGATGAGATCCGCGCCGAGATCAAACAGCAGGCGGAGGAGATCTCCGAGCGAGGCATTGAGACCGAGGTCCAGTTCGCAGACAGCGTTCTGGGTGGGCCCGCACACGCGATCGTCGATATTGCTGATCGCACCGGCGGCGAGCTGATCGTGGCCGGCACCCGCGGGCACACCTCCATGGCGGAGATTCTGCTGGGCAGCGTGTCCCACCGCCTGCTGCACATCGCCGAGCGGCCGGTCCTGACGGTGCCTTCCTCGCCGGCGTAGGAGGCTTTCGAAGTCGCCGGGCTGCGGGAGTAGGCGATGTCGCAAATCGGTGGCGGCGCAGGCCGGTTACGGGGTGCAAAGCGTTCGCTTCACACTCCTCGCTACAACCGGGCTCCGAGCGCGGATAGCGTCCCAGCGGTGGGTCCGGTCCTCGGCCCTAGGAACAGAGCGAGGCTGAAAATGCTGGCGGAACGGATAGAAGAGATGCTTGACGAGGGATTCTCGGCGAACCAGATACAGCGTGCCCTTGAGGCAGAGGGCGGCCACTCGCGAGCCGAGATACAGATGGCTATGAAGAGGGAGAAGTCGATAGAGAGCGATTTGGACGAACTAGACGAATACGACGCGCATGACCAGACGCGCGTCGACCCCGAGGCGCAGAAGCGCGGGGACTGAGCCACTCGCCGACGGGGCACGCCTGCCGAGGAGGGAGATCAGGTCGCAACTGGGGTGTCGGGCAGACTCCCCACTCCGACCACGAACCGTTTCTTGGTCCCGGAGACGCTGAAATCTCCGCCTAAGCGCACAAGACGCGTCTCAGGCCATGCTGAGATCGATTTGGCGACCAGACCTCGCGAGTTCGAAGCGAGATCAACTTCCCCAAGCGAGAACTGGGTCCCATCTTCAGATCCGTCCGGTTTCCGGAACCGACGATTGCAGGGCATCAGCGAGGTGATCGTTCTCCTGAGACCTCTGGCCTTGGTTCTTCCCTATCCGAGTATCAATCCTCTCTGAGGGACCGGCCGAGGAAGATGCTCACTCTCTCAGGCTCTCAAAACAAGCCAGATGGTGCTTCCTCAGAGAGGACCCGTATCAGTGCAAGAACCAGAGTCTCACAGAGAGAGTGGGGAGCGGAACCTATCTAGGAACCAGTCGGAATATCAGGGCTGGACGGGTGATTCGGGCATGGGAATTCCCTATCCCTAGTCAGGCTTCCGTCAACCGTTCCATAGCTGCACTCCCTAGACTCTCCGGACTCTGTCGACAGGAAGATTCGGACCACTTGGTCCTCGCGGATGAAATCCGTGCAGTTGCCTGTTTACCTCGGTCGGTCAGGGTTCCGTGGCTTTCCCAACCTCGTCTTCACTGACTGATCTTGCCGAGTGTCACTATGGCTACTCTCGGGTTCTGATAGTGGTGTGATCTAGCGGGTATCAGCAAGGGGCATGGACTTCTACTTCTCCAACAGGCGGAAGTGGGCTCCGGGCTCCCACGGTTCTCCTTCGTCGGCCGCCGTCGGTCATCGGCCCGAGTTACACGCCATCAAGGACGCCGTGCCCTGAAGGCAATCCGAGTCTCGCTGAATCCACGACATGAGTCCCTACGAGGACCAATTCCCGAGTTCATCACGACACTTACTTCTTTGCAATCCCCCTACGCGCAAAGCAGAAGCGGGAGAGCGGGTCACGCAACGAGCACCACCAGCAGCAGTGCCACGACCGTCGCTGACTGGGGCGCAGCGAATCCTTTCGGGCGAGTCACTGGTAGTAGCTAGCTTGACGATTCACGCGTGGGAGTCAATCGATGCCGCCTCGCTGGGACGAGGATCGGCGCCAACGCGGCCTGAGCGTTATTGGCGTATCCCTGCGAACCTGGGCACACTGGCCCAAATTGAGCGCTATGCGGATCGCTTTCGCTCCTCGCGTGGCATCTACTCCTTGCAGAACACGTCGTTCTTGACGTTGGCAAGACTGGATTGTGTGAACGTCAGGATGACCGTTCCAGAGCACTGAGAATGCGATACGGAGCAGTCCCAAACCTCGAGGTCGGCGCTCGTTGAGACCAAGTTGCAAAAAGAACTGAACTGGCCGGCCGGAATGAGGATGCCGGACTTTTCGACCTTGCTGCTCGCCTTTTCCGTGGCCACTCGCTCCGCATCCGCCTTGTCAACCAAAGTGTCCGCAGGCGACGGCTGGCTGGGAGTCGACGGCGGCGGACTGCTGCCGCCCCCTGGGATCACTAGCGCAAGCACTGCTGCAAGTGCCCCAACCATCGCCGCGATCGCGCTCCAGCCAGCAGCTCCAAGACGCCGGTACCAAGGTGCTCGGTCCTTCTCCTCGCGCCGCTCCCCAGAGCGCTCCATGACACGAATCTACCGCGCGTGGATGCCGTTATGGGACCGCCAGGATCGGAGGCAGTGCCTGGGGGTTTATTGGAATACAGGTGCGAACCTCGGCACACTGGCCCGAGTAAGCGGCCATGCGATCCTTCTCCTTTTCGCGCAAAGCAGAAGCGAGCCTGGCCTGTATGCGACCTTTGCCCGCCGCTTGACCGGCGAATCGGCGCTGCCTACCATTGGCGCGACAACCAGAGAGGAGCCTCAGATGCGGGTCTGGTCCTTGTCCGCTGCGCTCTCCGTTCTCGCCGCCTCCATCTTTGTCGCCTCTTCCGCCGCTGCCGGCAGCGGCGCCGACCGAACCGGGCGAAACCAGCCGACCGCGATCGTGGTCCGCGCGGTCGACCCACCGCGCTACGTGCGCGCCGACGATCGGCGAAAGCACATCGAATACGACCTGGTGGTCACCAACGACTTCCAGACCGATGTGACGCTCCGCTCGCTGGTGGTCCGCACCAGGGGGCGGAAGCTGCTTACGCTCAAGCGCGAAAGTCTCGCCGCCCATACCCATGCGCTGGGCGCCGACGAGCCGACGAGGACGATCCCCGGCGCATCGTCCGTCGCGATCCTCGTCGACCTCGCCATCCCGGCGCGACACCCGGTGCCCGAGCACCTCGGCAACCACGTTCACTACGCGCTCGGACCCACTCCCCTGACGCCGGCGATCGGCAGCTACACGGTCCACCGGCGGCTTCGGGTCGAGCGCCGCAAGCCGCTCGTGATCCCACCGCCCCTGCGGGGGCCCGGATGGATCGACGGCAACTCGTGCTGCGACCCCAACGCCCCGCACCGCAACACGCTCCTGCCGGCAAACGGGCGGCTGAACCCGATCGAGACGTTCGCGATCGACTGGCTGCGCATGCGCGGCGGCGTCTGGTTCCACGGCGACGGCCAAGCGCTCGGCGACTACCCGGGCTACGGGGCGAAGATCCACAGCGTCGCGGCCGGGACGGTGGTCTCCGCCGTCGACGGTCGGCCCGAGGCGCCGATCAACCACCTCCCGGTCGCTCCGTTCGTCCACAGCCCCGACGAGTTCCCGGGCAACCACGTGATCGTGAAGATCGGCCAGGGCAAATACGCCGTCTACGCGCACATCCAGCCGGGCTCGGTTCGGGTCAAGCCGGGGCAGCAGGTGCGAACCGGCGAGGTGCTCGGCCTGCTCGGAAACAGCGGCAACAGCACCACGCCCCACCTTCACTTCTCGATCCAGAACGGCCCCCATCCGCTGGCCTCGAGCAGCCTCCCGTTCGTCATCGATCGCTTCCGGTTCGTCGGGCACGCCAGCGGGGGTCCGACGCCGCCGCAGATCACCCTCACCGGCAAGCCGCGGCGCGAGCGCCGGGCCTATCCGCTCACCGATACGGTGGACGACTTCTCGCGGTGAGTCCCGCTCAGCCGACCCGTGCCAGCGGCCACATGGGTACCCCACCCACGGACCTGCGACGGCCTTTAGACACGGGGCCGTGGAAGATAGATTCTCTTCCCGTCCCAGGGAGTGACGGCATATGTCTCCGAGGCTCCCCAGCAATGCGACGCGTCGGCTGCCACGGCGCTTCCATCCTGCTACCGCGGTGTTCCCATCGTGCTACCCCCCGTTCGGTGGTCACGCCATCGCTACCGGCTCGGGCGGAGCCCCGCTTAGCCAGGGAGTGACGGCATATGTCTCCGAGGCTCCCCGCGGCCTTCCCTTGGATTCCTCGGTGCGCGGAAATACTGGAATCGAACTCGGCCGGAATACTGAGGATCGACGTTGTCCACCACCGTCGCGCGGTAGAGACCAAGGAACCCACCGCTCATCGCACCCCTCCCGGTGGAGATCCCCAGGGTCGCCTTGACGATCCCGGAGGCTGCCGCATCCCTCGGAGTCGGAGTCGACTTCTTCGACCAGCACGTACGCCCCGAGCTGCGGGTGATCAGACGCGGTTCTAAGCGCCTGATCCCAGTCGAGGAGTTGCGGAGGTGGGCGGATGAGAACGCGGGAGCGGGTGCTGTGAGCGTCACGGATAGCTGTGTCGGTTGGGCGCGGCCCGCGCCAATGGACGCAGGTAGACGTGACATACTGGGTGGCGCAATCAAATGGGGCGGCACCGCTGACACGGCCCGCCCCCGGAGCCAAGGAGTGTGAGTCCGTTGGCCCAGCCGGAGCCTAACTCCGATCAACCTCGCCCACGTACGGCAGATCGCGTCCGCGCTACCCGTCGATCACAAACCGGCGCACTGGTCGGTCTTGCGCCCGGTGACCACGTTCGGCTGGCCGTGCGAATCACCCACCTGAGGCGCGGGCGAGTCGCCGTGGCAGATCAGATTGCCCACGATCTTGTTGGTGACGAACTCGTTCGCGTCCGGATCGCCCATCTTCATGTTGTTGAGCCTCACGTCGCCGCGAACGTCGTTACGGATGAACCCGAACCAGAACCCGGAGTATCCGGTGATCGTTACCGCGCCGCCCCGGATGGTGTTGTCCTCGACGGTCGAGAACTGCCCCTTGCCGCCGTACATCCTCACGCCGCCCCAGATGTGCGCGAAGTGGACCTGCAGGGAGGCGGGAGCGTTCGCGTGGATCTTGTTCCGGATCACGCCCGTGCCGGTGCCCCCCTCTTGCCCGAGGACGAAGGTGGCACCCTGCTTGACCCGGACTCCGTCACTGACAAAAATCTTTGCATTGGTTCCGTCGCAGGTGGCACCAGCGGGCACGACGAGCCTGCCATAGCCGCCGGAGGCAAGCGTCCCGTTGCAATAGGTGACCGCTGCTTTGGCCTGCGCCGTCGCCACTGCCGCGACGAGCCCCGCAATGGCGAGCGCCCCGACGATCACCAGTCTCACCTTGCGCATTGCGTCTCCTCCCACTTGTCGGTTCCGTTCAAGGGCCGACCCTCTCATAGCGAACGCCCACGTGCAAGGGGGGTACGGCAGTTGGCGTGACCGTACCGGCGTATGCCCCCGATTGGAGGAGGATCTAAGACGATGAGCACCGGGATCAGGAAGCTGCACTCGAAGGGATGCCCAGGACGAGACGGCGGGCGCTGCAACTGCGGCGCCGGCTGGGAGGCGTCGGTGTTCTCCAAGCGCGACCAGAAGAAGATCCGCAAGACCTTCGCCAACAAGGCCGAGGCCAAGACGTGGCGCGACGACGCGAACACGATGCTCGCCAAGGGCGGGCTCCGCGCTCCGAAGCCGACCACCGTGCAGGAGGCATGGGAGGCCTGGTACGAGGGCGCTCAGGAGGGCACCGATCCGCAACCGCTCGGGCGATCCCTACAAGCCGTCCGCGCTGCGCGGCTACGCGGGCGCGATGCGACGCCACGTGCTGCTCGAGCTCGGGGCGGTCCGGCTCGCCGACCTGACCCGCCCCGATCTTCAGGACTTCGCCGATGGGCTCCTCGCCGATGGCTTCAGTCCGTCCACGATCCAGGTCACGCTGCTCCCGCTGCGGGCGATCTTCCGCCGGGCGCTGGCCCGCGGCGAGTTGGCGGTCAATCCATGCACGGGCCTGCGAGCTCCCGGCCGTCCGAGGCAGACGCGAACGCTATCGCCTCACCTGTCGAGGCCGAGGCACTGATCGCCGCGGCTCCCGAGCGTGACCGTGCGATTTGGGCGACGGCGATGTACGCGGGTCTCCGGCTCGGCGAGCTGCGGGCGCTTCGCGTCGGAAGACATCGACCTCGCCGCTGGAGTGATCCGCGTCGAGCGCGGATGGGACCCCGCGGAGGGGCCGATCGAGCTTGAAGTCGAACGCCGGCCGACGCAAGGTGCCGATCGCCGCCGTGCTGCGCGACTACCTGGCCGAGCACCTGGCGCATACGGGGAGGCAGGGACCGGAGCTCGTCTTCGGCCTCACCCCCACCACTCCGTTCACGCCGAACCGCGTTCAGGGCCGGGCCGACGAGGCATGGAACCCGGCGGCTCTTGAGCGGACTGACTCCCCACGAGTGTCGCCACACCTTCGCCTCGCTGATGATCGCCGCCGGGGTGAACGCGAAGGCGTTGTCGACGTTCATGGGGCACGCCAACATCGGCATCACCCTGGATCGCTACGGGCACCTGATGCCGGGCTCCGAGGATGAGGCAGCCGGCCTGCTCGACGCCTACCTGGCGGCTCAGCGCGAGCGGGCCGAGGAGCAGGCCCCCGCGGCTGGCGGCGTGCTGACTGGCGAACCGACTGGCGAACAGGTGGCGAATGAGATCTGACAACCGCTTGACTATGCGGTTTCTAGAGGATGTAGACGGTCGTGAAGACGATGATCCACATGACGTCGACGAAGTGCCAGTAGATGCCGGGCACCTCGACGCCCAGGTGCTTCTTCGGTTCCTTCGAGAAGTGGCCGCGCCACGCGCGGATGTTGGCGAAGGCCAGCAGGATGAGGCCGATGGTCACGTGCGCGCCATGCAGGCCCGTGAGGCCGTAGAAGATCGAGCCGAAGGCGTTGGTGTGGGGCGAGAAGTTGAGGTGGGCGTACTCGTTGATCTGGATGAAGAGGAAGGTCGCGCCCAGCATGAAGGTGAGCGCGAGGCCCATGTACATCCCGCGCCGGTTCTCGCGGCGGATCGACTCGAGCGCCCAGTGGACCGTGAAGCTCGAGGAGACCAGGATCGCGGTGTTGACCCCGGCCACCGAAACCGGGAGCGTGAGCCCGTCCGGGGGCCACGGGCCCACGTTCGCGACGACGCGGATGAAGAAGTACGCCGCGAAGAACGACCCGAAGAGCATCACCTCCGAGACGATGAAGAGCAGGATCCCGAGCGTCTGGCGGTCGATGCGCGAGCTCGCGTGGGCCTCGGGCGGCCCGTGGTGCTCGTGCTCGCCCGTGGCGGCAATCGATGCCGATTCCATCAGGCGCGCGCCTCCTCGGCCCCCACAGGCACCGGCTCGGCGGCGGGCAGCTGGGTCGACGGCGGCGGGACGACGTCGTCGCCGGCCTCCACGTGCTCAACGGGCTTGTCGGTCACGCTCCGCACGCTGTCGATCAGCCCCTCCTCGAGCCACTTGGACTTCTGCCCTGCGAGGGTGGAGATGAGGATCTCGTCGATTCGATAGTGCTCGAGTGCGTTGTGGATCGCGCCCAGCGGAGCCGGGCTCATCGGCTGGCCGGTCGCGTCGATGTCGGCGCGATACATCTCGGCGAGGGTGCGCGCGAGGCGGTCGCAGATCTCCTCACGGGTGATCCCACCCGACGGGGGACTGACGATCGTGTAGCGCTGCGGATGATCGGCGGCCCTGCTCTTCAGCCGCGCGACCAGGCCGCTGCTTGCGACCGTGCGGGTCGCGACGACGAGCGTGTGTGTGACGTCCCAGCGGATCGCGTCGTCCTCGATCCGCACCGGGATGTGGGTGATCGGGACCTCGAACGTCTGCTTGGCCCACTCCGCGAGATCCTTGCGGGTGTAGCCGAACCGGGTGCCGTAAAGGCAGGAGAGCAGGACCTCGCGGGGGGTGAAGGCGCGGATCGCGTCGTCAAGCGCGAGCGCCGGATCCGGGTCCATGATCGCCCCCGCCGATGCGATGCCGAATTCGTGGAGCACCGCCTGCGTGACCTCGACGCGGCTCAGCGCAGCCTCGCGCACCTCGTCGCGATCGACGATCTGCCCGGCGATGGGAAGGTTCTGGGGCGCGACGACCGCGACCTCGTTGACGCCGGCGGCGACGCGCTCACGCACCGCCTCCAGCAGCTTGCGGCCGCCGGCGACCTCGTTCATGAATGCCAGGACGGTCCCGCCGTGCCCGTTGGAGGGCGCACCGGTCCCTGGGTCGGCCGCTGCGGTCACGGACTTCGACTCCCCGCGGCGCCGGCGACCGCGGGCTCGGGGGCGCCGACCTCAGCCTGGGATGGACCGAGGATGGCGTGCCGCGCACCGGGGACCCCGTACTCGTAGGGCCCGCCCACCACGCGCGGTATCTCGTCGAAGTTGAACACCGGCGGGGGCGAGCTGACCAGCCACTCGATCGTCTTCGCGCGCCACGGGTTGTCGCCCGCGAGCGGGCCCCACCGCCAGCTGACGATCATGTTGTAGAGGAAGATCAGCTGGGCGGCGCCGAGCAGGAACGAGAAGCAGGAGATCAGGAGGTTCCAGTTGCCGAACTGAGCCGAGTAGTCGGCGACGCGGCGGGGCATCCCCTCCATCCCGATCCAGTGCATCGGGAGGAAGGTCCCGTACATGCCGATCAGCGTCAGCCAGAAGTGCCAGCGGCCGAGCTTCTCGTCGTACATCCGCCCAGTCATCTTCGGGAACCAGTGGTAGATCCCGGCGAAGATCGTGAACACCGAGCCACCGAAGAGCACGAAGTGGATGTGGGCGACGATGAAGTAGGTGTCGGAGACGTGGATGTCGATCGGCACCATGCCGAGCATCACGCCGCTGATCCCGCCCATCGTGAAGGTGACGATGAAGGCGAGCGCGAACAGCATCGACGTGGATCTCAAGTGAAGCTTGGCGCCGAACAGCGTCCCGAGCCAGGAGAAGATCTTGATGCCGGTCGGCACGGCGATCAGCAGCGTCGTGATCATCATCGGCACGCGCAGCCACGCGAACATGCCGGACACGAACATGTGGTGCGCCCACACCGTGTAGCTCAGCACCACGATCCCGATCAACGCCAGCGCCATCAGCCGGTAGCCGAAAATCGGTTTCCGGGCGTGGGTCGAGATGACCTCGCTGATGATCCCGAAGCCGGGCAGCATCATGATGTAGACGGCTGGGTGTGAGTAGAACCAGAAGATGTGCTGGTAGCTGAGGACGTCGCCGCCGTTCAGGGTCTGGAAGAAGTTGGTGTGCAGCGCCCGGTCGAAGAGGACCATGAACTGGACGCCCGCGATGAACGGCGTCGCGGCGACCACGAGCAGCGACGTCGACATGTTGGCCCAGACCAGCAGCGGCATGCGCCAGAAGTTCATTCCGGGCGCACGCATGGTGATGATCGTCACCAGGAAGTTCAGCGCCGTGGCGATCGACGACGCCCCCGCGAACTGGACGCCCAGGTTGAAGAACGACTGCCCTAACGGCGCGCCGGTCGAGAGCGGCGCGTAGCCGGTCCAGCCGGCGTCGAAGGCGCCGCCCGGACAGAGGAAGCTCCCGACGAACATCAGCCCCGCGATCGGCAACATCCAGAAGCTCAGCGCGTTCAGGCGCGGGAACGCCATGTCCGGCGCCCCGATCATCAGCGGCAGGACGTAGTTCGCGATCCCCGCGAACACGGGGATCACGAAGACAAAGATCATGATCGCCGCGTGGGCCGAGAACAGGCTGTTGAAGGTGCCCGGCTCGACGATCTGGGTCCCGGGCTGGGCCAGCTCGGCGCGCATGATCATCGCCATCGCCCCGCCGATGAAGAAGAAGATGAATGTGGTGCAGATGTACTGGATCCCGATCACCTTGTGATCGGTGTTGAACTTGAAGTAGTCCTTCCAGGAGTAGGCGCCGTGGCCCGAGTGGTCCTCGGGGATGGTTGGCGCGCCCCTCGCCCAGCGGAACCAGTAGTCGAAGGCGCCGAGCCCGACCAGGAACCCGAGCGGCCCGGTGATCAGCGGAACGATCACCTGCGGGTAACCCGTCTGCTCCGTCTGGAAGGCGGGCAGCCCCGAGGCCTTGCGGAGGAGCACGACCAGCGTGAAGCCGAATGCGGCGCCGATCAGGGCCCCGAGGGCCCCGCGGCTGAGTCCCGGTCTCTTCAGCGCCGCTACCAAGGCGCGGGAACCTTACTCATCGATCATGAACTCCCAGTCGTGGTGTCAGGTGCCAGACCAGGCGGCGCCGGCGTCGTGGTGGATGGGGTCGTCGTGGTCGTTCCTCCGTTCGCGGATTCCTGGCTCGAGGTCCCCGTGGACGACCCGTTCGGGCTGCCCGGGCTGGGGGTGACCTCGGGCTGGCGCTTCAGCCAGCTCTCGTACTGAGCCGTCGGAACCACCCGCACCAGGGCTCGCATCGTCGCGTGCCCGAAGCCGCAGAGCTCCGTGCAGACCACGTTGTAGGTCCCGACCTTGTCCGGGGTCACGACGACCGTGTTGTCGACGTCGTTGCCTCCCGGCCCGGCGGGGACCAGGTCGCGCTTGATCCGCCACTCGGGAACCCAGAAGGAGTGGAGGACGTCGAGGGCCGTGAGGTGCAGGCTGAGCTGTCTGTTGTCCGGCACCACGAGGGTCTTCGAGCTGACCACCTTGCCGTCCGGCTGCGGGTAGTTGAAGGTCCACTCGTACTGCTGGGCGGTGACGTCGATGTGGAGGGCGTCCGACGCCTGGCTCTCGATGTCGCCAAGGACGATCCAGCTGTAGATCGCGCCGAACAGGACGATCACGGTGGGGATCACCGTCCAGGCGATCTCGAGCCTCGTGTTGCCGTGGATCGGCTCGCCGTCGGACTCGTCGCCGGGCTTGACCCGGTACTTCCACACGCAGTACCCGAGCATCACGCTGACGATCGAGAACACGAAGCACGACAGGATGATCATCACGTTGAGCAGCGTGTCGATCTCGTGCGCCTGCGTCGACGCCTCGGTGCCGTTCCAGTGGATCATCGTCATCGGCACAGCCGTGACGACGGTCAGGACGATGATCGCGGCGATGAGCCTGACAAGCGTGGCGCGGGTCACCGCGCGGCATTCTATTGCTCGGGTCCGTCCCCACGGACGGCCGTATCGGAGCTGGTGGCAGGCGGCACATGCGGCACCGGGAGCGCGTCGAGCTCGCCGGCCGACGCGGCCAGGACGCCGCGGGCGACGCCCTCCCAACTCCACCGGCGCGAGGCCACCTCGTGGAGCGCCGCGAGCGCCCGCTCCCGAGTGTCGGGATCGAGGCCCAGCCAGCCGTTGATACAGGCGGCGAGCGACGCCACGGCGCGATCGCCGAGCTCGAACGAAACCAGCTCGGACACCTCGGGGGGCAGTCCCTCGGCCAGCGCCTGGCTCACCTCGGCCATGCCCGAGTGGGCTGCGGACACCGGCGGCGTACCGGCCGTGGCCGCCTCGGCGGCCACCATCCCGAACGACTCCGGAAAGGTGCTCGGCATCACCAGCACATCGGCAGCGGGCACCACGCGGCCGACCTCGTCGTGCTCGAGGCGCCCGCTGAACGAGACGCTGCCGGCGGCCGCCTCGGCACTCTCCGCGTAGCCGGGCGGCAGGTCGTCCAGGAAGGCTTCGAGCATCCCCAGCGGCGCCTCCTCACCGCCCTCGAGGGCTCGCCCGCGCCGAGCCATCTCGCGGACGGTCCCGAGATCGCCGGTCTCCAGAGCCGCCCACAGCCGCCTGCTCGCGTCGTCGTACTCGCCGAAGCCCACCATGAGCAGGCGCGCGCCGGCGTTCGCCGCGTGGACGACGGGCCAGGCCGCCAGCAGCAGGTCGACCCCCTTGGAGACGATCAGCTTGCCGATGAAGACGACGCGCGGGCCGTCGGCGTCCGCGAACTCGTCGAGGGTCCCGGCGGCCTCGTCGGGGTCGCGATCCCAGTTCGAGTCGCCGCCCGGAGCCGCACGCAGGTCGGCGGCCAGCGCCCGCAGCCTGGGCTCGTGCTCAGCGCGGGGAATGGGTGCGAACAGCGACGTGTCCACACCGGGCGGGCCCAGGCGCGTCTTCGGCGCCAGGGTCGGATCGTCGAGTGCCCGCCAGAGGCTGGCTGCCGTGTGTCCGGAGCCGACCAGGACCCCGGACGCGGCGTCCATGCCCTCGCGGGCGTACGGGAGGAAGCGCTCGGGGTTGGGCTTCACCGTGTACTCGAGCGCCGAGCCGTGGATCTTGGCCGCGAACCGAAGCCCCGCGCGGGCCAGGATCGCCGGCCCCATGATCAGGTGGTTTGCGAGGGCGGCGTCCACGCCACCGGCGTTATCGACGACGTCGCGGACGGCCGCGACGTTGGACCCCAGATAGGCGTCCAGCTCGACATCGGTCAGATCCGGGAACGCCTTCGCCTGCAAGCCCTCGTACTCGTCGACGACGTAGACGGGAAGGACGCCGCCGATGTCGGGGAGGTACACCGTCACGCTGCCGGGCCCCTCTCCCCCGCCCGCGGACTCGACCCGTAGCTCGCCGTCCTTCCACGTGCCGACCCGATCGACCCAGGGAAGGTCGCCCGCGCCGCGGTCCTGGCTGAGGAGGTGGACCTCGTGCCCCAGGCGCGCGAGCGCCGACGCGACGCTGGCGTTGTAGATGTTGCTGCCGGTCCCGCGGAGGAGGTAGCCGTGGAAGATCAAAGCCTTCATCAGTCAATTGCGGCGGCTTCGCCGCCTTACACGCCTGACTCGTCGCTGACGCTCCTCGCTGACACAACTGGGAGGCTAAACGGACGCCCCGCGGATGCCGCCCGGATCTTGGCTATCGTGTCGCGCGAATGGTGGTCAAGAACCCGCGACAGACCTACCGGCTGCGTGCCCCGGCCTCGGGTCGCGAGGCGATCACGCCCCTCGAGCCGGATGCCGTGTACGTGGATCGCGAGACCGGCGAGGACCTCCTCCCCGTCACGCGGACCCTCCCGCTGGCGCCGTCGGACACCGCGCTCCTGCGCACGCCGGACAACCTCCGGATCTGCCGTCGCTGCGACCAGCTGATCGGCCTGGACATCAGCGACTGCCCCTACTGCGGCCTGCGCCAGCCCGCCATAGACGGGACCTCATGAGCCGCAGCGCAGCGCGCACCGAGCGGAGGGCACACGCCCCCCGCGGGCGGAGGTTCGCCATCGCCCTCGTGGCCACCGCCGTGGCCGCGAGCGCGGCCGCGGGCTGCGGGAGCGGCTCCGACCCAACCACGACCACGCAGGTCCCCCGGGCCGACACGACCTCCACGACGACACGCACGATGCCGAAGCCGCAGCCGACCACCACCCGATCGTCGACCACGTCGACGTCCACGACGCAACCCACCACGACTACAACGACCACCAGCTCCACCACGACGACCTCCACGACGGGCGGCTCCAGCGGCTCCAGCGGTGGGACGTCGCCGGGCGGCTCGAGCGGCAGCGGGAGCGGTGGGACGGGCAGCGGCTCCGGCGTGAACAGCGGCGGCAAGCCGTCGGGCGACGGCTCCGGCGTGAACAGCGGCGGCAAGCCGTCGGGCGGCTTCTGCCCCGGTAACTCGTGCGACTAGCTTTCGCCGGCTACTTCTTCTTGCTGGGCACGAAGTAGGCCCAGTACAGGAGGCGCCCGCCGGTGTAGTTGCAGTCGTAGGAGCGGGTCGTCCCGACCTTCTGGTGGGCATGGCTGTTGCGTGCGAACTTCTGCTTTGCGGCGTCTGAGCTGCCCTTCGGGGCGCAGTTGTCCTTCTTGCGGCTCGCCCGCCACTTGTTCTGGCTCACGCTTGCCGCGGAAGCGAAGTTCGGCGCCCAGGTCGGATAGCTGAGGGCCACGACCTGGCCCGGGTGGACGTGGAGCGGCTTGTCGAGGGTGATGACCTGCTTCTCCCCCATCTCGTGCTGGAGGTCCACAACCGGGCTCTGCTTCAGCAGCTTGAACTTGTGCTTCTCCTTCCGCTTGAGGATGGAGAGCCGCGCCGTGGGGTGGGTCCCCCAGTCCTTGTTCTCGAAGAGGCTGCCGAAGTAGCTTCGCTGCGGCGCCTTCTTCGAGTTCGCGGGCTTGGACAGGTCGATCGCCCAGGAGACGATCTTGCCGTCCTTGAAGATGTTGAACGGGTGCTTCTTGCCCGAGGCGACGGTCATGTAGCCGGTGGTCCTTCCCACGACCTGACACAGGGCCTGGTTCGTCAGGTTCGGACACGACGGGGGCGGCGTGCTCTTGGTCTTGCCGATGACGGTCGCCTTCTTCGCGCCCGCGGTCGAAATGCCGATCGCCGCGGTGAGGCCGGCGCACAGCCCCGCGAACACGAGCAACGCGACGATGCGACGCGGCGCACTTCGGTTCGTTGTCCTCTTATGGGTCATCAACACAAGAAACCCGCCGGCGCTGGGCCCAGTTGCGCCCCACGCAACTCCCCGCGCCGGGGATTGAGCCGCATAGCTTAGGGTCCGTTGCCGACGAGGGGTGGTCGCGGCGGCCCATTTCGCGCTCTCCCCGATCAAATAGGGTCCCTTCCGATGACCCCGGACAGCTCGCGGGACTACATCGAGTCCGGGCTCGCGGTCCTGGGCCTCGACGCCGGGGACGACGAGATCGCCGTCATCCAGGCGGTTGACGCGATCTACGGACCTCTGCTCGAGGCCCTGATGGCAGAGGGGTTCGACGGTCTCCCCCACGAGCCCGGCGCGGACATGTCGAAGCCGCCGCGAACCGACTCGGAGCGCTAGCCGATGGAGCTCCTGGATCACCCACTCCGCGAGCAGGCAGCGGCGATCGCCGCGGGCGACGCCGACCCCTCCGAGGTGCTCGACGCGACACTGCGGCGAATCGACGAACGCAACCCGGCGGTGAGTGCGATCGTCGAGACGTTTCCCGACGAGTCGCGCCGCATGCTCGCCGAGGCGCCTCGTGGACCGCTCTACGGCGTGCCCGTGGCGATCAAGGACGAGTGGCCGCTGCCCTGGCGGGCCGAGCGCCTCGGCGCGGCCCAGCACATCGGCCCTCCTCCCCAGCCCGGCGAGTCCGGCCCGTACCGGACGCTTCGCGACGCGGGTGCCGTCCTCGTCGGCGTGGCCAACATGCACGAGTACGGCTCCGGGAGCACCGGCCACATCTCGGTCTACGGCGCCGCCCGGAACCCGTGGGACACGGAGCGCTCACCGGGCGGCTCGTCCAGCGGGCCCGCCGCAGCGGTCGCCGCCCGCCTCGTCGCGGGGGCCGTGGGCGCCGACGGCGTCGGCTCGATCCGCTACCCGGCCGCCTACTGCGGGCTCACCGGCCTGAAACCTACGTTCGGCCGCTCGACCATGCTCGGACACCACGTCCCGCAGACGACCACGATCGTCTCCGGGCCGCTGTGCCGCGACGCCGCCGACTGCCGGCTGCTCGGCGGCGTCCTGTGCGGCGAGGTGCTCGGCGAGGGCCACGCGGAGGGGATGCGCATCGGCATCGTCCCCGGCGAGCTGTGGGACGACTGCCAGCCGGCGGTCGTCGAGTCGTGCCGCGAGGCGCTCGACGCTCTGCGCGACGCGACCGGGGCTTCGGTCGAGGAGGTCGAGATCGAGGGCCGCGAGCACATCCTGATCGCCTCGATCCTCGTGGGGCAGACCGAGGACCTGGCCCACATGACCCCGGAGCGCATCGAGGCGCTGGGCGAGGACGTGAGCCTGATCGCGCGGGCGCTCCTTCGGTACCGGATGTTGATTCCGGCCGTGGCGATCGCCAAGGCCGGTGAGGTCCGAACGCTCGTGCGCCGCTCGCTCGCGGACTTGTTCGAGACGGTTGACGTGCTCGCGTGGCCGACGGTCGCCGCGCCGGCGCCGTGCCTCGACGACCCGTCCGTTGAGCTGCCGTCGGGCACGTATCCGGCGGATTACGTCAACCCCCGTCAGGGCGGGATCGCGAACCTCGCCGGAGTGCCCGCGATCAGCGTGCCGGTGGGCATAAGCCCCGAGGGGCTGCCGGTGGGTCTACAGCTCATCGCCGCCTGGGGGCGCGACGAGCTGCTGCTGGATGCCGCCGAGGCGCTCGAGCGCGCCAACGAGCGGCGGTGGGTCGACACGGCGCCGGCGCTGGCCTCCGCCTAGGGAAGCCCGCCCCGCCGCTCTATCCTGCGCGCGTGCCCGCGATCGAGGCAAGAGGGCTGGAGCGCACGTTCGAGGGCGGGATTCACGCCGTCGCGGGGGTCGACCTGGAGGTCGCCGACCGCGAGATCTACGCCTTCCTCGGGCCGAACGGCGCCGGCAAGACGACGACGGTGCGAATGCTGACCACCCTGCTGCGACCGACAGGCGGGAGCGCGCAGGTCGCCGGCTTCGACGTCGTCAAGGACCCGGCAGGCGTTCGGCGGGCCATCGGTGTCGCGCTTCAGGAGGCCGCGCTCGATCCGCTGATGACCGGCCGGGAGCTCATCCGCCTCCAGGCAACGCTTCACGGACTGAGCCGACAGGAGGGAAATCTGAAGGCGGATGCGCTGCTGGAGCGCGTCGACCTCGTAGACGCCGCCGACCGGCAGGTGGGGACGTACTCGGGCGGCATGCGACGGCGGCTCGACCTCGCGTCGGCACTCGTCCACGAGCCGCGGGTCCTGTTCCTGGACGAGCCGACGACGGGATTGGACCCGGTGAGCCGGCGCACGATCTGGGCGGAGGTCGAGGACCTCAACCGCGAGGGGACGACCGTCTTCCTGACGACGCAGTACCTGGAGGAGGCGGACCAACTCGCCAACCGCGTCGGGATCATCGACGAGGGGCGGATCGTGGCCGAGGACACGCCCGGGCGGCTGAAGGAGCAGATCGGTCGCCCGCACCTCGAGATCAAGCTGATCGACGACAGCGCCGACCAGGCTGAGGAGGTCGTCACCCGCTTCGGCAAGCCGCTGCCGCGAAAGGACGGTGCGGTGCTGGTCGAGCTCGAGGGTGGCGCCGCCAGGGTGGCACCAGTCGTCCGGGCGCTCGACGAGGCCGGGCTCGGCGTCGAGGGACTGGAGCTTGTCGAGCCGACGCTGGACGACGTGTTCCTCGCCAAGACCGGGCACCACCTCGAGCCCGAAGAGTCCGAGACGGACGAGGACGAGTGACCGGCACTGACCTTCGGGTGATCGCGGCGCTCGGCGCTCGCTCGGTCAAGCAGACCTTCAGGCGCCCGCAGCTGCTCGCCCCGATCGTCGTCTTCCCGTCGATCCTGCTGGCGATTCAGACCGCCGGCGCCGGCCAGGCCGTGCATCTGCCCGGCTTCCCGCCGGTGAACAGCTTTCTCGACTTCATGCTCGCCGGGGCGATGATCCAGTCGACTCTGCTCGCCGGGAACAGCGGCGGGATCGCGCTGGCGGTCGACATCGAGATGGGCTTCACCGACAGGCTCCTCGCGGCCCCGATCTCGCGCTTCGGGATGGTGTTCGGCCGACTGGCGGGGACGGCGGCGCTGTCGGCGCTCGCGGGGATCTGGTTCCTCGTCATCGGGCTGATCTTCGGCGTGCAGATCAACGACGGCGTGCCGGGCGTGATCGTGATGATGCTGCTGGTCACCCTGTCGGGCCTGGCCTTCGGCGGGATCGGCGCCGCGGTCGCGCTGCGGACCGGGCGCGCCTCCGTGGTGCAGGGGCTGTTCCCCCTCGTCTTCGTGATCCTGTTCCTCTCCTCCGCGTTCTTTCCGCAGGACCTGCTCACCGGGCCGGCCGCGACCATCGCCCAGTACAACCCGCTGAGCTTCATCGTCGAGGGGATCCGGGACCCGGTGATCTCCTCGCTGACGTGGGAGGTCTTCGGCAAGGCGATCGCCTCGCTGGTGCTGGTGTTCGCGATCGGCATCGTGCTCAGCTCGCTCGCGCTCAAGCGGCGCCTCAGGACGGGTGGCTGATGAGCTGGCGGATGAGCCTCGAGGCGACATGGGCCCTGGTCCGGCGGGCGGCGAACGAGATCCTTCGAGTCCCGGGCGCCGCGATTCCGGGCGTCCTGGCGCCGACGATCTTCTTCCTCGGCCTGACCTCGGTCTTCGGCGCGCTCGACAACCTCGCCGGCTTCCCCGCCCCCTTCAAGGACTGGATGATCCCCGTGAGCCTGCTCCAGGGCGCGGGGTTCACCGGGGCGGCGACGGGCGTCAACCTCGCGCGCGACATCGAGCAGGGCTGGTTCGACCGCCTGCTGGTCTCCCCCGCCCCGCGACCGGTGATCCTCGCTGGGCTGGTGCTGTCGGCGGCGCTGCGGTCACTGATCCCGGCGACCTTTCTGCTCGCCGTAGGGTTCGCGGTCGGAGTCAACTGGCCCGGGCTCGACGGGCTCGTGATCGCCCTCTTCGTCGTCATGGGCATTGGCACAGTGGCGGCGTGCTGGGGGACGATGCTCGCCCTGCGCTACCGGTCCCAGTCCGCGGCGCCACTGATGCAGGCGGGGATGCTGCTGCTCATCCTGACCACGACCGCGTACGCGCCACTCAGCTTCCTGACGGGCTGGCTGCACACCGTCGCCACCTACAACCCGGTGACGCAGATCCTCGAGGCCGCACGCCAGGGATTCATCGGCAGCGTCACCTGGAGCAACACCTGGCCGGGGCTCCTCTGCCTCGCCGGGCTCCTTGCCCTGCTCAGCGCGCTCGCACTACGCGGGATGCGCCGCACGGCCGTTTGACGGGCAGTGACCTCGCCGACCTCGTCCGCTCCGCCTTGGAGCGGAACTGGGCCGAGGGCGAGCGCGGTGACGTGCACTTCGCCTACACCCGTCCGAGCCCGTCGCGCTACCCGTGGCAGTGGTACTGGGACTCGTGCTTCGCGGCGATCGCCCGGCGCCGGTTCGACCGCGCGCGATCGCGCGCCGAGCTCGAGAGCCTGCTCGCCGCCGCGGACCCCGACGGGTTCATCGGCCACACGATCTTCTGGGAGCACCCGGTATCGCTCAGTCGCCGGGTCTCACTACAACGTCGCGTCGCGCTCGGCGGCGATGACGAGCACGATCCAGCCGCCCCTACTCGCCTGGGCGTGGCGGATCGCCGTGGGCAACCCTGGCGTGGAGCCCGGGATCCGCCGTCACCACGAGTGGCTCGTCGAGCACCGCGATCTGGATGGGGACCGCCTCCTGTGGATCGTGCAGCCGGACGAGTCGGGCCTCGACGATTCGCCGAAGTTCGACCCGGTCTGGGGCTGGTGGGCGCACTCGCGCCTTGGGTTTCCCGGCCTGATCCGCCGCAACCGGCGCCTCCGCTGGGACGCCCGGGCAATCCGGGACGAGGGCGGGCCGGTCCTCTGTGAGGTCACGACGAATGTCCTGTGGGGGCTAGCTCGTCTGGCGGCCGGCGAGCCGTCCATCACCCCGGCGCTGGTCGACCGCCTCTGGGACGAGGAGCGAGGGCTGTTCCTGGACGAGGCCCAGCCCGGCGGCCGACGCCCGGCGGTGGAGACGTGGGCCGCCCTGGCTCCGCTCGCACTGCCCGACCTGCCCGACGCGATCGGGCGACGCCTCGTCGATCAGCACCTGCTGGACCCCAACCGCTTCTGGCTACCGGTCCCGCCGCCATCGGTCTCCGCCGCCGAGGCGACCTTCGTTCCGGGGCCCACGCGCGGCCTCTTCCGGCGCTACTGGCGCGGCCCGACTTGGATGAACTCGGCCTGGCTGCTCTGGCTCGGGCTGCGACGGCTTGGCTATGCGGAGCCTGCCCAGCGGATGGCCGACGCATTGAGCGAGATCGTTTCCCGCGAGGGCCTGCGCGAGTACTACGACCCGCGCACGGGCGCCGGACTGGGCGCGACGGAGTTCGCGTGGACGAGCCTCGTGATGGAGCTGGCCGACCCGGACCCTGGGTCAGCGTCAAGCCACGTCTAGGGACGAACGAACGACAGCACCGAAGGGAGCCCCACTGCTCTCTCCAGGAGCGTGCGAACGACTGCAGTGACGTGTCCGGGGTCACGCCGGACGTCACGATCCGTGAATCGCAATATCTCCCAACCGTGGAGGCGCAGCAGCTGATCGCGCCTGCGGTCGTCGTGGAACGCCTTGCGGCTTCGATGGGTCTCCCACCCATCCACCTCGACTACCAGGCGCTCACGGTGCCAGACGAAATCGAACTCCATCTCCTCGCCGGGAATCGCGATGGAGTCGTTGACCGTCGGCGCCGGCAACCGGGCCTCGCGTGCGAGCCGTCGGAACCTGCGCTCGAGGTGGCTCTTGGTCCGGTCAAGTCCGAGCCCGTCCACCTCCAACACCGCCCGCAACCGAGACGTTCCTGGGTGCGACCGCCGTCGCTCGAGGAGCTCGTCGATCTCCCCGACGTCCAGCACCTCCTTGATCTCCGCCTGGTTGCACGCGCTCTCCAGCACGTTCGTCGGCACCGTGGCGGCCAGCGCAAGCAGCGTCACCGGCACGCTCGTGCACGGGATCCGATCGACGGTCGTGGAGTCCGAAGGGACGAAACGTGTAGAGCGATGCACCCGGAGCCCGGACCGCGTGAGCGAGCTCCGACGCGGGACAGTGACTTCGATACGCCCCCCGCGGACATTGAGGAGTTCGTGAAGCGTTGCCGCGGAGCGATGTGAGAGAACCGCTCCCTCACCACAGGCCAGCACGCCAGCCGACCATCGACCCTTGATGGTCAGGTCCGCCCTCCCTACGGCGTACACCCCTCGGTGTATCCGGTGTAGCCGACCACTCGAAACGCGATCGTGGACAGCACGCTGGCCCAGCCCGAGCTTGAGCAGCTGGAACAAGGCAATGACCCCATGCTGCTTGGCGGCGATCGCCACGATCAACCGCTCAAGCTCACCACGAGCTCGACGATGGTCGAGTTCCCGCACCATAGGTGCGGTTTCTCGACCATCGTTGGGCATGGGCCGATCGTGGCGACCCCAACTTCACGGGTGGTCGGACGTTTGTGCCTAGATGTGGACGGGGCGGTGACCAGAGACGCCCGCGCAAGCGGACCGCTCCCCTGGGTGCCGCCGTTGTTGTGCGTCGACCGAGCGCTCTACCGCGGCGCTCGGCAGCTCGTCGCCCACGCGCAGAGGGCGAATGCGTTGCGCTGCGGGTTGGGCGCCGACGGGGTGCCGATGACCTTGCCGCTGGTGGTCGTGAGCAGGATCCGCTCCGCCGCCTTCAGCTGGGCGGACGCACCGTTCACCTTCGCGCGGTCGAACGTCGTGCGCGAGAGAGTCGGCAGGTCGGCGAGGCCCGCGTTGGTGCCGATCACGATCGGCGTCTCCTCGATCCACTCCGCGGTGGCGTAGGTCGAGGTGTACGGGACCGTCTTTTTGAAGCTCTCGTGGCGGGTGAGGTCCTGAAGGCTGATGTGCCACACCTCGGACCCCTTCGGGGCCTCGGTGATGCTCGCGCGCATGTGGTCGCCGGGGCGCACCGTCATGTTTGCGATCGTCGACGACGGCGCCGGGATGATCTCCCACCAGGCGGAGTACGACGCCTTGCCGGAGGCGGACACGTCCTGCTCGGTCCCGGTCTGGATCAGGGTGTTGTCGCCCATGGTGCACTTCGCGTCCGTGCAGCCGCCGCCGATCCCGATCCAGGTCGAGGACGACTCGGACTGCCCCTTCGTGTGCTGTCGGGCGCTCGGCACGGTCCAATCACCGGCGATCGCGTGGAACTTCGTGCCCCGCTCCTGCTGGCCCTGGTTGTAGCCGAACCAGTTGTTGCTCTGGTTGGCGTTCGCGTGAAGTCCCGGCTTGGTGATGTGGACTACGTGACCGTGAGCGCTGGGGGTGGCGCCGGCTGCCGGAGCGAGCCATGCGGCGAGCGCGAAGACAGACGCAATCGCGATCATGCGCCCCACCATCTTGCGATGGAGCATGAGATTCATTTGCCTCCTCGATGCGGCGGCCCGCGGGCCCCTGAGCGCGCCGATGTAAACCGCCATCCGTCGCCCGCGACGCGGCAATCTACTCCTGCGGCGAGCGGCGTGCGCTACTTGTAGCGGTAGGTGATCCGGCCGCGTTCGAGGTCGTACGGCGAGAGCTCGATCTTCACCCGGTCGCCCGGCAGGATGCGGATGTAGTGGCGGCGCATCTTGCCCGAGATGTGACCGAGGACCTCGTGGTCATTGTCGAGCTTGACCTTGAACATCGTGTTGGGCAGGGCCTCGGTGACCTCGCCCTCCATCTCGATCTTTTCCTCTTTGCCCATTCGCGCGCAAGAGGGTAGCGGCTGCGCCTACTCGCCTTTGAATGTCGCCTTGCCCGGTCCGTCGGACAAGAACGAGCGCACTGCGCGCTGAAGGTCCTCCGTCTCGAAGAGCGCGCCGGCGACCTCGGGGGTCACGCGGTCGGCCTCCTCCACTCCGCCGCGCAGATAGGCGCGGACGATCTGCTTCGTTGCCCCGTGGGCCTTCGTCGGCCCATCGGCGAGCCGGTGGGCGAACGCCATCCCCTTCTCACCCAGCTCGTCGTCCCCGACGACGCGGTTGACGACGTTCCAGCGCTCCAGCGTCGCCGCGTCGTACATCCCACGCGTCATCACGAACTCCCGCGCGCGGGCAGGCCCGGCCCGCTCGGCCATCCGCTGCGTCCCACCGGCGCCCGGCGTCAGCCCCACGACGGCCTCCACGAGGCCGAAGCGTGCCGACTCGGTCGCCCAGATCATGTCGCAGCCCAGAGAGACCTCCAGGCCGGCCGTCAGACAGAGCCCGTGCACCAGGGCGAGCGTGGGGATCGGAAGCGCCTCGATTCGCTTGACGGCGCCGAGCAGCTGGCCGAAGCCGGCCGCCTCGGCGTTCGCACTCCCGCTCTCCAGGATCTCGACGACGCGCTGGAACACATTGACGTCCGCGCCGCCGGTGAAGACCTCGCCCTCGGCCCGCCAAACCATCGCGCGCGCGTCGGAGCCCTCGACCTCGTCGAGACATGCCATGAGGGCCTCGTAAGTGTGAGGGCCGAAGAGGTTCAGCGGCGGATCGTCCAGCACCAGGGCGGCGACCCCGCCGTCGCGTTCCAGGCGAACGGGTGCGTCACTCATCGGCGCCTCGAATCTGGTCGGCGACGGCGGCGATCTCGCTCGGGTCGCCGGCGGCCGGCACCCACGGGAGCTCGAGCGGGTCGTCCTCGTAGCGGGGGACGACGTGGAGGTGGAAGTGGAAGATCGTCTGCCACGCCGTCGCGCCGCATGAGTTCAGGATGTTGAAGCCATCGGGGCTGAGCGCCGCCTTCATCCGCCGGGCGAGGCGGCGGGCGGCGACCATGGTGTGCTCGAGGTCCTCGTCGGAGATCTCGAACAGGTCGGCCGAGTGCGTTCGCGGAACGACGATGCGTGCCCCGCGGTCGCCGGGTTGATGTCCATGAAGGCGACCGTGTGCTCGTCGGAGTCGACCACCTGCGCCGGGACGTCGCCGGCGACGATTCCGCAGAACAGGCACTCGCTTCCCTCCACGGCGGCGCAGCTTATCCGGGAGCCGCATCGAGCCGCCGGGCAAAGGTGATCGCGTCGTCGCGCCCCTTCACCTCACCGGCGTAGACGGCGGCCTCGACCTCGCCGATGATCCGGCCGAGCTCGGGCCCGGGCTGGATGCCGAGCGCTGCGGCGAGCTCGTCCCCGGGGATCGGCGACTTCGGCGGGCCGTCCCGGTGCCAGTCGAGCGCGGCCCCCACCATGTCGCGGGCCAGGTCGAGGTGCGCCTGGACCATCTCCGGTCCCGCGATCGGGCCCTGTCCGCGCGCGGCGAGGCGGTCGGCGACGGTGAGCAGCGTCACGTCTGCGCTCACCGGATCGGTGTCCCGCAGGTACTCGTAGACCCGCCGGCGGGGGAGCGGGCGCTCCCGGATCAGGAACCCGAGCCTCAGGTGATGGAGGGTCAGGCCCTGGAGGTGACGCGTCAGGCGGCGGCTGGCCTTGAGCCGCTCGCAGAGGCTGCCGACGATCACGGCGCCCTCCCGGTCGTGGCCGATGAAGGTGATGTAGTCGCCGTGGCGCCCGCGCGTGGCGGGCTTGCCCATGTCGTGGACGACGGCGCCGAAACGCAGGGCATCGCCGCGGGAGAGGTCGTCGGCGAGCGGCTCGGCGAGGAGATCCGCGACCTCCTGCGCGCGGTCGCCGGCGTACCGGTCGAGATCGGACTCGACCTCCAGGAGCTGCCGCAGCACCTCGATCGTGTGGCTGTAGACGTCCAGGTGGTGATTTGGGTTCTGCTCGACCCCGCGCAGCGCCTCGAGCTCGGGCAGCGCGTGTGCCGTCGCGCCCAGCTCGTCGAGCAGCTCCAGGCCGCGAATCGGTTCCTCGCCGGCGATCAGCAGGCGAAGCTCGGCGAGCTGGCGCTCGCCTGCCGGCTCGCCCGCCCGGCCGGCCGCGGCGAGAGCGAGCTCCACCATTCGCGCGTCCAGCTGTAGGCCCAGCGTGGACGCGAGCCTCGCGGCGCGAAGCACACGGAGTGGATCGTCGGTGAAGCTGCGATCGGAGGTGGCTCGCAGCAGGCTCGCGTCCAGATCGGCGAGCCCGCCGGTCGGATCCACCGGCGCCGCGGCTCGGGTCGTCCAGGGGCACGGCGACCGAGTTGAGCGTGAAGTCGCGCAGCGCGAGATCGGCTTCGATGGTGCCGCCGCGAAGGGCCGTGACGTCGATGTGCCAGTCCGGCCCCAGGGCCCGCCAGGTGCCGAACTCCTCGGAGAGGCTGAACGCGGGCCCGCCGGCGGCCTTCGCGATCGCGCGCGCCGCGACCTCGGGCTCCCGCGCAACGGCGAGATCGACGTCCAGGACGTCGCGGCCGAGGGCAGCGTCGCGAACGGCGCCACCCACGATCCACGCATCGCGGCCCTGGAGGGCCTCCGCCGCCGTCCGAGCCGCGGGCGCCGCGGCCAGGGCATCGGCAATCGGAGCGCTCACGGGCGCTCCGCGCGCTGCCGGGCCTCAGCCGATGACTTGCTCGCAGTTGCTGGACGCAACGTCAATCGCGTCCACGGTAACGCGATCGCTCCCCGTACCGCAGTCGATCGTGTCCTTGGAGCCGTCCTTAGCGTTGATGACGTCGTCGCCGCTGCCGCTGCTGATCTTGTCCGGACTCGGCCCCCCGGTGATCACCTCGTCGCCACTGCCGCCGGAGAGTACGTCGGCTCCGATGCCGCCGTTCAGGTTGTCGTCGCCGCCCAGCCCATTCAGCTTGTCCGCCCCCGCGCCGCCGGACAGCGTGTTCGCGCCATCCTCGCCGGTGAGCACGTCCGGACCGGAGCCGCCGAGCACGATCTCGACGTCGTCGAGCACGTTGTCCTTCTCGCCCGCGGAGCCGTCGTTGGCGCCGAGCCCGATGGTGACGGTCACGCGCTTCGTGCGGGCGGAGTAGTCGGCCTTGTCGAGCCCGGGGCCGCCCGAGAAGACGTCCGCCCCTCCGCCGCCGATCAACGTGTCGTTGCCGTTGTCGCCCTGGAGGTGATCGTTGCCCGCGCCGCCGTTGAGCGTGTCGTTGCCGTTGCGACCCTCGAGCGTGTTTACGGACCCGTCGCCCGTCGCCTGATCGCCGGCCGCGCCGAGGATGAGGTGCTCGATCCCGGTCACGTTGTCCCCCTCGCCGGTCTGCCCGTCGTTCGGGTGGCCATCCTCGGTGACGTTGAGCGGCTGCGTCCGCTGCGCGTAGGTCAGCGTGTCCGTGTCCGGCCCGCCGTCGAGAGTGTCGCCGCCCGCCCCGCTATTCGCGAGGACTCCGCCATCGAGATGGTCGTTCCCGTTGCCCCCGTTGAAGTGGTCGTCGCCTCCCGTGGAACTGCCCCCGGACAGGTCGGTCAGCGTGTCATTGCCGTCGTTGCCATCGAGGGTGTCGTTGCCGGCATCCCCCTCGAGTTATCATCCTTCGGGCCACCATCGACCGTGTCGTTTCCGCCGCCCGATAACGACGGGTCGCCGGTATCGGGAGGTCTGTGCCAAACGAATCGTTCCCTCCGAGGAGGAAGGCGGCGATCTGCTCGACCGCGAATGGGTCGCAGTAGACGATGTGCGAGTCGCCGGCAGGGTTCGCATCCGGAATTCGCGGTCATGCCGCTCGTGTCCAGTACCTCGAACTGCTCGGGAACCGTGGGTGAAGACGTCACGGTGATGTTGTTCACCTCAGTCCCGGTGCTGGTCGCTCATCAAGAGGAATCCGGCGTTCGACTGCGCGTCCGCCGCGTACGCCGCGGGTGACACGATCGCCATTACCGCGGCGACCAAGAACGACAAGCGAAGCATCCTTGCTCCGTGCACGTCAGGAATCGTACTCGGCGGATGGTCGGATCCCTGACCGGCGCGGCCGCCGGGATCAGTCGAGGTAGATCCTCGGAACGCGCCGTGAGATCCCGCACGTGACCTCGTAGTTGATGGTCTCGAGCCGCTTCGCGACCTCCTCGCACAGGATCCGCTCGTCGCCCTGGGCGCCGATGAGAGTCGCCGGCGCCCCCGGGCTGACGTGGGTCGCGGGGCCGAAGTCGATCGTCACGTTGTCCATCGAGACGGTTCCGACCAGCGGCTGGCGATGGCCGCCGACGAGCACGTCGGCGCTGTTGGTGAGCCCTCGCCTGACGCCGTCGCCGTACCCGATCGGGAGCACGCCCACGTATGTCTCGACCGGCGCCCGCCAGCGCTGCCCGTAGCCCGCGCTGTCTCCTGCGGCGAAGCGCTTCACGTCGGCGACGTACGAGCGAAGCTCGAGCGCCGGCTCCAGCTCGTGCTCGAACGGGTCCCCCTGGAAGGGATCGAGGCCGTACACGGCGATCCCGCAGCGGACCATGTCGAAGTGCGCGGCCGGGTCGCGGAGCGTGGCGGCGCTGTTGGCGGCGTGCACGAGCACCCCGGGATGGTCGGCGCGCACCAGCTCGACCAGCGTGGCGAAACGGTCCAGCTGATCATCGAAGAACGTCGAGTCCGGCTCGTCGGCGGTCGCGAAGTGGGTCCAGAAGCCGACGAGCTCCAGCCGCTCGTCGGCGGCGACCGTCTCGACCAGTCGCAGAACGGCGTCGGCGTCCCGCTCGCCGAGTCGGCCCATGCCGCTGTCGTACTTGACGTGGACGCGCGGGCGGACCCCGCGCTCGGCCCCCAGGCCTGCCGCGAGCTCGGCGTGGGCCGGCCGCCATGCCGCGACGTCCGACGCCGCCCCGAGCGCGATGTCCAGCTCCGCCTCGGTGAGGGCGCCCATCGTCAGCAGCGGGACCTCGGGGAAGGCGGCGCGCACCTCCGCTGCCTCGGCCGCAGCCGCGACGGCGAGCCAGCTGGCTCCCCCGGCGAGGGCGGCGCCGGCGCACTCGACCGCCCCGTGGCCGTACCCGTCCGCCTTCACGACGACGCACAGCCGGGCCGCGCCCGAGAGGCCGTCGGCCAGCCTCACGCAGTTGCGCCGGACAGCGCCAAGGTCCACGACGGCGGCGGCGCGCAGCTCGGCCGAGCTCATGTCACGAGAGCCGAGGGCAGCGCCGCGATCACGTCCGTCGCCACCAGCGACTCCGGAGCGCCGACCCGCTCGGCCGCGATGCGGCCGGCCCGCTGGTGGGCGTGAACCCCGGCGCAGACCGCCGTGAACGGTTCCATCCCCCTGGCCAATAGCGCGCCGATCGTGCCCGACAGCACGTCGCCGGTGCCGGCGGTGGCCAGCCCGGGGCTCCCCCCGGCGCTGATCGCCAGGCGATCGCCGTGCGCAATCAGGGTGTCGTCCCCCTTCAGCACAACAATCGCCCCGCTCCGCGCGGCCGCCTCGCGCACCGAGGCCAACCGGTGCCGGTCGATCTCGCTCGACTTCCTTTCGAGGAGGCGGCCCAGCTCTCCGGCGTGCGGGGTCAGCACTGTCGGGGCCTCCCGCTCGGCGATCAACTCGAGCCGCCCAGCGTGCAGCGTTCAGCCCGTCGGCGTCGATGAGAAGCGGCGCCTGGACCCCGTGAGCGACCCGCCGTGCGAGCTCGAGCGAGTCGTCGTCCCGCCCGAGGCCCGGCCCCAGCACGACCGCCGCGGATCGCTCGGCGGCGGACAGGATCGCCTCAGCGGAGCCGCTGCCGAGCCGCCCCGGCGCCCCGTCGAAGCCGCGTGACATCACCTCGGTGAGCTTGATCTCGAAGATGTCCTCCAGGTCGGCGGGCACGGCCACCGTCGCGTAGCCGGCGCCGACCCGGATCGCCGCGGAGGACGCCATGCACACGGCCCCCGTGAGGCCTCGTGCCCCGCCGATCACGAGCACCTCGCCGGAGTCGAACTTGGTCGAGTTCGTCCGGCGTTTGGGGGCGAGGTCGAGCACGTCGTCGCGGATCACGCCGCCCGCCGGCTCCGAGGGCGCCCCGTCCGGAATGCCGATCGCGGCGATCCGGAGCTCGCCGGTCAGCGGCTTGCCCGGTGCGATCCAGTGACCCACCTTCGCCGCGTGAAAGCTCACGGTGATGTCGGCCTTCACGGCGGCGCCCTCGGCCTCGCCGCTGGAGGCGCTGACCCCCGAGGCGATGTCCGCGGCGATCACTGGCGCGCCGCACCCGTTGACCGCCTCGACCGCGGCGTCGGCCGGCGCGCGCGGCGAGCCCTCGAAGCCGGTGCCGAAGACGGCATCGATGACGGCGCCCGACGCCGCCAGGGCGGCAGGCAGTTCCCCCGCCGCCACCTCTCGGACCCCGCCCTCGAAGCGCTCGAGATTCGCCCCGGCGTCCGGCGAGAGCTCGCCGGCGGGCCAGAGCAGGAGCACCTCGACGTCGTAGCCGGTGCCCGCCAGGTGCCGCGCCGCGACGAGCCCGTCGCCGGCGTTGTTGCCCTTCCCGCAGACCACTCGAATCGGGCCGTCCCGCGACGCGTCGCGCACCGCCTCGGCCACCGCCTCCCCCGCCGTCTCCATCAGGTCCAGCGACGGGACCCCCTGCTCGTCGATCGCCCACGAGTCCGCCGCCCGCATGCCCTGGGCGTCGTAGACGGGGTCGAGCCAGCCGTCCATGCCGGCGCAGCCTAGAACAACCACTTACGGCGACTCCGTCGCCTAACGACACATGTCTCGATGGCGACAAAGTCGCCACCTAGATCCTCCGGGATGTCAGCCCCGTGTGGGAACCGCGAGGACGACCGCCGCGGCGGTGCCATCCGTGTGGGTGAGGGCGACCTGAAGCCGCACGCCGCGCTCGGCCGCGAGCTCGGCTGCCCGCCCGTGAAGGGCCAGCCGCGGGGGGGCGTTGCCCCCGCCCGTGACCTCCACCAGCCGCGGCGCGACCGGGCTGCCCAGCGCCTTGATCGCCGCCTCCTTCGCGGCGAATCTCACCGCGAGATGCCGCGCGGGGCGGCGGTGCCCGGCGGCGTAGTCCAGCTCCAGCCGCGTGAACAGGCGCTCCGCGAGGCGCGGGCGTCGCTCGAGCGCGCGCTCCAGGCGATCGATGTCGACGAGGTCGAGGCCGATGCCCGGGTCAGCCATGGCTACTGGACCCCCACCGCGAACCGCATCGTGGTCCGGCCGGCGTCGGTCCGGCTGCCGATCATCAGATAGCTGAGCTTCTGGAGATACGGCTTGGCCGCCAGGTACTGCGGGTCGTTCGCCTGGCCGCCCTTCTCTGCGACGACGAAGAACGGCGCCAGCGAGACGAACGCCAGCGGCTCGAAGTCGGCTCCAAGCGCTCCCTGTCCCGCGACGAACGACGGGTCGTCGGCGAGGATGTGGTCGGGATGGAGGGCGTTCTCCGCCGGCTGGCCCGGGCCGAGCGCCGCGACTACCTGGTTGCCGACCTGGTCGACCTCGATCGCCTGCGGGGACTCGGGCGCGGTGGCGGAGAAGCCCTCGTCGGCCCCCTGCACCGTCGGCGGGCCCAGCTTGGCGTCGGCGTCGGCCTGGAACTTCTTGCGGAGAGCCTCGATGTCCTTGGACGAGGCCTGCGTGTCAGAGCTCTGGATCACCGCGCCCAGGTCGATGGTGTCCTTGGTGGTCCCCGAGACGAACGCGTAACCGTTCTGCATCCATGACAGCGCCTCGCGCGGCTCGACGCCCGACTGGCGTTGGATCTCACTCTCGATCAGTCCGGCTCCGGGGATGGCCTTCGTGACCGTGTCGAGCGCATCGTTGAGCGTCGCGCCGAGGTTCTCCGCGCCCATGGCGAACCAGGCATCCGCCGGCGCCTTGCCGACGAGGTCGCCGCCCGCGAGCGGTGGGAGCGCGCCGGAGGGGAGCGATACGTCGAGGCTCGCCTCGTCCGGCCGCGCCGAAACCGAGAAGCCGGCCGGGCCGGAGCCGAGCGTCGCCAGGAGGGGCCTGAGCGCCACCGCTTCCAGCGGGCTCATCGTCGAGGAGATGGCGCCGATCGCCTTCGCGGAGTCGACGTATCCCAGCCCGAGGTTGTCCGACGGCACCGTCGCGGTGGCGTCCTGGAAGTTGCTGGAGTCGGCGAGCGAGGATCCATTCGAGGCGTCGACGGCCGCCTTGAACTGGTCGAGCGTGCCGAAGACCAGGAAGTCGTCGACAACGCCAATGGCGACGCTCATCGTCTCGCCGGGGACCGTGAAGTAATTCACTCCGTTGTAGGTCGCCGACTTGATCGCCTGGTCCGGAGCAGTCACCTTCTCGAGAAAGGCCTGTGCGGCGCCCGAGTCGGTCGTCTCGACGGCGGCGGCGAACGGCGGCGGGCTGCCCTGGAAGGACTGAAAGAAGATCGCGGCTCGCGGCCGAGCCAGGGCTCGATGTCCTTCTCGTAGCTGACGTCGGACCCGGTCTGGGCCAGGACCGCGTTCAGCCGGCTGAGGATCGCGCCACCCGGGTCCTGAATGCCTCCGACCCGGGACGCCAGCGACTCGATCGCGTCCTTCTGGCCGCCCTCCGGCCGGATCACGGACTCCAGGTACACGGACGCATCGGCAGGCGCCAGCGACGCGAGGTCGTCGTTCGCTCCGCCCCCTCCCCCGCCGCACCCGGCGACGAGCAACGCCGCGCCCGCGACGAGGGCGATCGCCGCCCTCCGAATCACTCCACCGTCACCGTCTTCGCGAGGTTGCGGGGCTGGTCGACGTTCAGGTCGTTGAGCCTCGCCACGTAGTAGGCCAGCAGCTGGAGCGGCAGGACGGCGAGGATCGGCTGCAGCACCCAATCCGTCTCGGGCACAGTACAGGGTCTGGTCTGCGACCTCTGCGACCTCCGTGTTGCCCTCGGTGGCGATCGCGATCACGTCCGGCGCCCCTGGCCCTGACCTCGGCGATGTTCGAGAGCACCTTGTCGAGGATCGGGCTGTTCGTCGCGACACAGACGACCGGCGTCGACTCGTCCAGCAGCGCGATGGGCCCGTGCTTCATCTCGCCGGCGGCGTACGCGTCGGTGGGGATGATGAGATCTCCTTCATCTTGAGCGCGCCCTCGAGGCACACCGGCAGCCCGATGTTGCGCCGAGGTAGAGGAAGAACTGCCGGTCGGCATGGGACCGTGGCGATCGCCCGCACGCGCGTCATCGACCGAGGTGAGCGTGGTGCCGATCTTCGACGGGATGCCCCTTGAGCTCGGCGATCACCTCGGCGATCTTCTCCGGGGGCCCAGGCATCGCGAGACTGCGCGAGCCAGATGCCGAGCAGGTACATCGCCGCCGTCTGGGCGGTGAAGGTCTTCGTCGCCGCGACGCCCATCTCGAGGCCGGCGCGGGTATAGAGCACGGTGTCGGCGTCGCGGGTCGCCTGGCTCCCCATGACGTTGGTGAGCGCCATCACCTTCGCGCCGCGCTCCCGCGCGAGCCGCATGGCCGCCAGCGTGTCGGCCGTCTCGCCGGACTGGGTGATGCCGATGACCAGGTCATTCGGGCCGACGACGGGGTCGCGGTAGCGGTACTCGGACGCGATGTCCATCTCGACCGGGATGCGCGCCCACTGCTCGATCGCGTAGCGCCCCACCAGGCCGGCGTGGTAGCTCGTGCCGCAGGCGACGATGACGATGCGGCGCAGGTCCTTCACGAAGTCCTGCGAGATATCGAGCTCCGAGAGGTCCACCCGATCCGCGTCGGGGATGCGGTCGGTGATCGTCTCGGCCACGGCGTCGGGCTGCTCGTGGATCTCCTTGAGCATGAAGGTCGAATAGCCGCCCTTCTCGGCGGCCTCCTCGTCCCAGGTGACCTCCTCGACCTCGCGCTCGACCGGCGTCCCGTCCACGTCGACGATCCGGGCGCCCTCGGGGGTGACCGTCACGATCTCGCCGTTCTTCATGCCGAGGACCTCGCGGGTCTCGGCCAGGAACGCGGGGATCGCGGAGGCGACGAACGTCTCCCCCTTGCCGACCCCGACGATCAGCGGGCACTCCTGTCGCGCGGCGACGAGAACGTCCGGGTGGTCGGCGTGCATGGCGACGAACGCGTAGTGGCCGCGAAGCTCGGCGAAGGCGTTCCGAACCGCGTCGGTGCAGGTCGCCGTCGTAGTGCTTCTCGATCATGTGCGCGACGATCTCGGCGTCGGTCTCGGAGCTGAAGGCGTGGCCGGCGTCGGAGAGCTCGCGGCGGAGCTCCGTGTGGTTCTCGACGATGCCGTTGAGGACGATGTGGATGTGACCCGTGCAGTCACCGTGCGGGTGGGCGTTCTCCTCGGTGACGCGACCATGGGTGGCCCAGCGGGTGTGCCCCAGGCCGATGGTCGCCGGCGGAGTGGCGACGGCGACGGAGCCCTCGCTGGACACCGGACGGTCCGCATCGAGCCCGATCGCGGCGCGCAGATTCGAGAGGTTGCCCACGGCCCGCACCGTGTCGACGTGGCCGTCGCTGAGCAGCGAGATCCCCGCGGAGTCGTAGCCCCGGTACTCGAGCTTCTCGAGCCCGGCGACCAGCAAATCGCGACAGGGACGACCCCCGACATATCCGACGATGCCGCACATAGGAGGCGAGTAAGGGTAGAGCGTGCCGGAGCTAGGTCAGCTCTTCGGTGATGGTTTGGACGAGGCGATCGCAGACCTCCCGGCACTCCTCGGCGGTGGGAGCCTCGACCATCACCCGCACGAGTGGCTCGGTGCCGGACGGCCTGACGAGGACCCGGCCGCGGCCCTCCAGAGAGGAGCTCTCGCGCGCGACCGCCTCCCAGACGGTCGTCGCCCCGTCGATCGCGCCGCGGTCGGCGATCTGGACGTTCTCCAGCACCTGCGGAAGCTTGCTCATCGGGATGGCCTCGGCGAGGGGCGCGCTGTCCAGCGCGCTCATCACGAGCAGCGCGGCGGCGATCCCGTCGCCGGTGGGCCCGTACTCGGTCCAGATGATGTGACCCGACTGCTCGCCCCCCAGGACCCAGCCCCGCTGCTCGAGCTCGATTGACACGTTCCGGTCGCCGACCGGGGTCGTCGCGACCTCGATGCCCGCGTCCTTCATGCCCTCGTGGAAGCCGTAGTTGCTCATCACCGTCACGGCAACCCCGCCTCCGTCCAGCCCTCCGGTCCTCGACAGGTGGGCCGCGGAGAGCGCGATGAGCTCGTCGCCATCGTGGACGGTGCCGTCGCCGTCCACCGCGATGACCCGGTCGCCGTCGCCGTCGAAGGCGAACCCGATCTCCGCCTCGGAGGAGGAGATCGCCGCCGCGAGCGCCTCCGGATGGGTGGAGCCGAAGGACTCGTTGATGTTGCGGCCGTCGGGCTCGTCGCCGATCGTCTCCACGGCGGCGCCGAGCCGCTCGAAGACGAGCGGCGCCGCCCGGTAAGTCGCTCCGTGCGCGCAGTCGAGGAGCACCCGCCGGCCCGAGAGGTCGATGCGGAACTTGCCCATCAGCTCGCGCACGTAGTCGTCGAGCGAGCCCTCGAGGCTCCGAACGCACCCCACGCTCGGGCTCGCGGCCCCGCTCTCCGCGACGTGCGCCTCGATCCGCGCCTCGAGCTCGTCGTCGAGCTTGCGGCCGTCGGCGCCGAAGAACTTGATGCCGTTGTGCTGCCACGGGTTGTGCGAGGCCGACACCACGGCGCCGACGTCCAACCCCAGCCGCCGCACGAGCACCGATGCCGCCGGAGTCGGTAGGACGCCGCCGAGCAGCGCCTCCCCGCCCCCCTCGGCCACACCGGCCGCCAGCGCGGACTCGAGCATCGGGCCGGACTCGCGCGTGTCGCGGACGACGAGCACCTGGGGCCGATCGGCGTTCGAGTGCATGGCCGCAGCCCTCCCGAGGGACAGCGCGAGCTCCGCGGTCAGCTCCGTCCCCGCGATGCCGCGGACGCCATCCGTGCCGAAGAGCTTGGTCGAGTTCATACGCCCGCCATTCTGAGGCCCGGCGGTGGGCCTGTGCGCGGTCGCCTCAGCGCTTCGAGAACTGCGGGCGCTTTCGAGCCTTCTTCAATCCGGCCTTGCGGCGCTCCTTCGCGCGGGCGTCACGCGTGAGAAGGCCGCGGCGCTTGAGCTCGCCCCGCAGCTCGGGGTCGATCTCGGTGAGCGCCCTTGCGATGCCGTGGCGAACGGCTCCGGCCTGGCCGGCGATCCCCCCGCCGTGGACGCGGACCCGCACGTCGACCTTGCCCTCGTATCCGGACGTCAGCAGCGGCTGGCGGACGAAGGTCTGGTGCTGGTGGCGAGGGAAGTAGTCCTCGAGCGTGCGCTTGTTGATCTGGAACTCGCCGCTCCCGGCGCGCAGGACGACACGCGCGATCGAGGTCTTGCGCTTGCCGGTCGCCTGGATGCGGGCGTTGGCGTCCAGGTCAACCACCGCCTCCCGAGCGGGGCCCGGCTCCTCGCCGGTGTCGTCGGTCGCCGCGGCCTCGGCGCGGGCGCGCTCCTCCTCCTCGGCCTCAAGGCGGGCGCGCTCCTCGGCGCTCAGCTCGCGCTGGGGCTCGACCTTGATCGGCTCGAGCTCGGCGCCCGGTGGCACGTCCTTGGCCTTCGCGGAATCTCTGGACTCAGAACCACTGGCCGCCGCCTCGCTCCGCTTCGCGTCCGGGGGCGTCGCGGTTCTCGGCAGGCTTCTCGGTCTCCGCCGGCCCCTGCTCGGCGGCGGGCTCCTCGGCGGCGGCCTCCCGGGCGGCTCCTCGGTCCCGCCCGGCGTCCTCGGCCTCGGCCGGCGGCTCCTCGGCGGCGGGCTGCTCGGCCTGCGGCTCCTCAGAAGACTCCTGCTCCGGCGTCTGCTCTTCGTCCTGGCGCTCTTCGTCAGTCACTACGACTGGACCTCCATCTGCTTGGGCTTCTGCGCCTCGTGCGGGTGCTCCGGGCCGGCGTAGACCTTGAGCTTGGTCAACTGCTGGCGGGCCAGGCGGTTCTTCGGGAGCATCCCCTTGACCGCCTTGCGGATGACCTCCTCGGGCCGGCGTTCGAGCATCTCAGCGAGCGTGCGCGACCGCAGCCCGCCCGGGTAGCCGCTGTGGCGGTAATAGAGCTTGTCGTTCATCTTGTTGCCGGTGACCCGGATCTTCTCGGCGTTGACGACCACCACGAAGTCCCCCGTGTCGCAGTGTGGCGTGTACTCGGGCTTGCGCTTCCCGCGGAGGGCGTCGGCGATCTGCGTCGCCAGGCGGCCAAGGGTCTGTCCCTGGGCGTCGACGACGTACCAGTCACGCTGGCGATTGGCGGGTGTGGCTACGTAGGTCTTCATCGCGATTCGAGGGTCGGTCCCCGGCGACCGTGAAAAGCCGCCCCCGGGCGTACGGGCGCGGCCCGCGAGATGATAGTGGGGGCGCTCCGAGCGAGGCTCCGAACCCTCGCCCACGACCGTGCCCGAGGCTATACTGCGGCCGCCCAAATGACCTGCCGAATCCGGCGCGGCCACGCCGCCCCGGAGCGGGGGAACCGGAGGGGCGGTGTCGAAGACCGTCCCGGGGGCGAATCGAACACACGCGTTCGTAGCGCCGCTCTTCGGCGCGAGCCCGTCAGCTAACCCCGTAGGCCCGACAAGGAGAGCGATTTGAGGGCCCGTACCAGCACGCCGAGACGGCGACGAACTGGATCAGCGGCCGCTGTCCCCGCTGCGATCGCCCTCGCGTGCCTCTCGGTCTGCGCCGGCATCGCCTCGGCCGACGGCGGCGGCATCAGCCCCGGTCAGCCCCCCGAGCTGAGCGACGCGGTGCTGCATCGAGACCTGCGGCGGCATGCACGAGGCCACGACCGACTCGAAGGTGCAGCTCACCGGCAAACACCTGAGCGGCGTGAACAAGGTGCTCTTCAAGGCGAAGGACGGGGGCAAGTTGAAGGTCAAGCCCTCCTCCGTCGGCAAACACAGCGTCACCGCCGACGTGCCGTCCGGCGCCACGAGCGGGAAGCCGAAGGTCACGGACCCGTACGAGAACAAGGCGACCTCCCCCACGTCGATCAAGATCGTCGCGCCCGGCGACATCCCGGACGCGGGCGCGTTCAAGCTCAAGGACATCTCGGCCAAGCCCCGCACCGCCTACTACGACGGCGACAGGAAGCCGAAGGTGCACTACCTGTTCATCAATACGGAGCCCGTGGACGTGCGCATCGACGTCATCGACCGCCAGACCGACGAGGTGGTCGACTCGATCACCAAGGACGCCCAGGAGCCCAACGTCGAGCACTCCGTGGGCTGGAACGGCAAGGTCGCGGGCTCCAAGCGCTCGGCCTCTAGCGGCGACTACAAGTTCCGCGTCGGGCCGGTCGAGCGGCAAGCTCGACCTCCGCGGAAACCGCCGGCTTCCAGTTCCGCCCCTACAAGTTCCCCGTGCGCGGCACGCACACCTACGGCGACGGGGTCGGGGCGCCGCGGGCCGGCCACGTGCACGAGGGGCAGGACGTGCTGGCCCCGTGCGGAACGCCGCTGCAGGCGGCGCGCGGAGGCCACGTGCAGTACCAGGGCAGCCAATCCGCCGCGGGCAACTACATCGTCATCGACGGCAAGGGCACCGGCCACGACTACGTGTATATGCACCTGAAGAAGCCCTCGCCGCTGAAGCAGGGCGACAAGGTGAAGACGGGTGAGAAGATCGGCGTTGTCGGCGAGACCGGTGACGCGACGGCCTGCCACCTTCACTTCGAGGAATGGTCCGCCCCAGGTTGGTACGAGGGCGGGCACTACATGAAGGCGGTCACGAGGCACCTCAAGAAGTGGGACTCCTGGAGCTGATCGGCGCTCCGCGCCGCGGCTCCGGCAGCCAGCACGCGAACGTTCACCGGCTTCGCCTGGCGGGTGCGGTGGCCGTGTTGACGGTGGGTGCCGGCGCCCTCGCCTCGGCGGCTGCTCTCGCCGGCTCCGGACCGAACGCGATGGACGTGCGCTGCATCGACGGGTGCGCGGGCAAGCAGACGGCGGCGGCCCACTCCCTCGTGCGCATCACCGGAAGCGGGCTGAAGCACGTCACCGAGGTCAGCTTTCGAGGCCGCAGGCACAGGGTCGCCTCGGAGCCGGCCTCCTCCGGGGGCCACCGGGTCCTGGTCAAGGTCCCCCGCGGGGCGACCACCGGCCCCCCGCGCCTAATCGACCGGGGCGGCGATCGCTCGACCATGCGGGAGCGCCTGCGCATCGTCCCGCCGGGCAGGCTCCCCGAGCGCGGGAGCTTCAAGGTGCTCGACACGGACTTGACCCCGCCCACGGCCTTCTTCGACGGCGGCAGGGACTTCAAGCTCGCGTACCGGTTCCGCGCGTATGCCCCCGTGAACGTCACGGTCAAGCTCCTCCGCGGCGGGCAGACGGTCCAGACATGGACCGACGAGGACTCTCTCGCCTACAAGAGGCACCAGCTGCGGTGGAACGGGCTGCTCTCGAAGCATCGCGTCGCACGGCCCGGGCACTACCGGTTCGAGCTCAAGGCGCCGGGCCGGAAGCCGCGCCCGGCCGGCCGGGTCCAGGTCCTGAGCGGCGAGTTCCCCATTCGCGGGCCGCACAACTACGGCGGCGCCGAGCAGCGATTCGGCGCTCCTCGCAGCGGCGGCCGCGTGCACCAGGGCCAGGACGTCTTCGCAGCATGCGGAACGCGAGTCGTCGCCGCGGTCGGCGGGCGCGTTCAGGCGCGCGGCTCAGACCCCGTCCTCTACGGCAACTGGATCGTCATCGACGCCAAGGGGTCGAGCACCGACTACCGCTACGCCCACTTCGAGCAGCCGGCGAACGTCCACCAGGGCGACCGCGTGCGGACCGGCCAGACGGTCGGTCAGATCGGCAAGACGGGCAATGCGCGCACCGTCGGCTGCCAGCTCCACTTCGAGGTCTGGCCCCACGGCTGGGAGCACGGCAGCCCGGTGGACCCGCTCCCGCTGCTGAAGCAGTGGGACGGCTGGAGCTAGTCGAAGCGGACTCGCCCAGCGAGCGGCTCGAGGCTGGGTAGGGCAGCGCCTCAACGTCGGTCATCCGCTCGAGCCTGGACTTTGGCACGCATAGGGAAACAAAGTCCAGGGTCGACCTGGGAGCGAGCCTGACTCCACACGGAGGGGCACCGCACTCGGTGCCGCCGTGCGACCGCGCCGGCGCTACGGGCAACGCCGAGGGCGACCCGCGCCGCCCGCCAGGCCTACTCCCACTCGATAGTGGCGGGCGGCTTCGACGAGACGTCGAGCGCAACGCGGTTGACGCCCGAGACCTCGTTGATGATCCGGTTGGAGACGCGCTCCAGCAGGTCGTAGGGGAGCCGCGCCCAATCGGCCGTCATCGCGTCGTCCGAGGTGACCGCTCGGATGACGATCGGATACGCGTAGCTCCGGCCGTCGCCCTGGACGCCCACGGACCGGACGACGGGCAGCACGCAGAATGACTGCCACAGCTCGTGGTACAGCCCGGCGGCGCGGACCTCCTCCTGGAGGATCGCATCGGCGTCGCGCAGGATCTCCAGCCGCTCACGGGTGATCTCGCCGCCCACGATCCGGATCCCGAGGCCCGGGCCTGGAAACGGCTGGCGCCAGACGATGCGCTCGGGGAGCCCGAGCTCGGTGCCGACCGCGCGGACCTCGTCCTTGAACAGCATCCGCAGCGGCTCGACGAGATCGAGCCCCAGGTCCTCGGGCAGGCCGCCGACGTTGTGGTGCGACTTGATCACCTCGGCGCCCGACCGCCCGTCGCCACCCGACTCGATGACGTCCGAGTAGAGCGTCCCCTGGACCAGGAAACGCACGTCCGGGAGCTTCTCCGCCTCCTCCTCGAAGACCCGGATGAACTCCTCGCCGATGATCTTGCGCTTCTCCTCGGGCTCTGTCGCGCCCTCGAGGCGCGCCAGGAAGCGGTCGGTGGCGTCGACGTGGATCAGTTTCATCCCGCGGTCGCGGAAGGTCTCGACCACCTGCTCGGCCTCGTTCTTCCGCAACAGGCCGTGGTCGACGAGCACACAGGTGAGCTGGTCGCCGATGGCCCGGTGCACCAGCGCCGCCGCGACCGCGGAGTCCACGCCGCCGGAAAGGCCGCAGATGACTCCCCCGTCGCCCACCTGAGCCTTGACCCGCTCGATCTGCTCCGTGATTACGGATGCCGGCGACCACCTTTCGGTCAGCCCGGCGACCTCCCGCAGGAAGCGCTCGAGGATCTCGGTGCCGTACGGAGTGTGGACGACCTCAGGGTGGAACTGGATCCCGTATAGGCCGCGCTCCGTACTCTCGCAGGCCGCGACTGGGGATCCGGGACTCGAGGCGAGCGCCGTGAAGCCGGGAGGCGGCTCGAAGACGCAGTCCCGGTGGCTCATCCAGCACTGCTGCTCATTCGGTAGGCCGGCCAGCAGCCGGCCCCCGCCGTCCACCAGCTCGAGGGGCGTGCGCCCGAACTCCCCGGCCTCGGCGCCCTCCACACGGCCGCCGAGCACCCGGACCATCGCCTGCATGCCGTAACAGATGCCGAGCACCGGGATGCCGAGCTCCAGCAGCTCGCGGCGTAGCTCCGGGGCACCGTCCGAGTACACGGAAGCCGGCCCGCCGGAGAGCACCAGGGCCGCCGGGCGGCGCTCGCGGATGTGATCGGAGTCGGTCGTGTGCGGCAGGAGCTCGGCGAACACGCCGCACTCGCGGATCCGGCGCGCGATGAGCTGCGAGTACTGGCCGCCGAAGTCGAGGACCAGCACCTCCTCGCGCGCGGTCTCGGGCGGGCGGAGCTCGACAGTCTCGGCGGAGACCGTGTCGGTGCCTGTCAGGCCCCTGGCCGCGGTCGGCGTCGCCGGGACCGCGGCCGGATCAGTCATCGCTAACAGCTACCCCGGCCGCCACCGCGGCCCGCCCGTTGGACCCCATGCCGACGGCCTGCTCGCGCTGGAGCTTCTTGCCCTCGGTCTGGAGCGCCGGGGCGACCATCACCTCGGCCCGCTGGAAGTCGCGGATGTCCTCATACCCGCAGGTCGCCATCGAGGTCTTGAGCGCGCCCACGAGGTTGAACGTGCCGTCGTTCTCCTGCGCCGGCCCCAGCAGGATCTCCTCGAGCGTGCCGTCCTGAACGGTGGCGACCCGCGCGCCCCGCGGCAGCGACGGATGGAAGGTCGCCATGCCCCAGTGGAAGCCACGACCCGGGGCCTCCTTGGCGCGGGCGAGCGGCGAGCCGATCATGACCGCGTCGGCGCCGCAGGCGATCGCCTTGGACAGGTCGCCTCCGGTGCGCATACCGCCGTCGGCGATCACGTTGCAGTACTCGCCGGTCTCGAGCATGTGCTGGGAGCGTGCCGCCGCGACGTCGGCGATCGCGGTGGCCTGCGGGACGCCGATGCCGAGGACACCGCGCGTGGTGCACGCGGCGCCAGGGCCGACGCCGACGAGCACACCGACCGCGCCCGTCCGCATGAGGTGGAGGCCGGTCGAGTACGAGGCGCAGCCGCCGACGATGCACGGCACCGGCACCTCGGCGGTGAACTCCTTCAGGTTGAGCGGCTCGGACCTCGACGAGACGTGCTCCGCCGAGATCACCGTCCCCTGGATCACGAGGATGTCGAGGCCGGCCTCGAGCGCGAGCTCGTAGTGCTCTCTTACGCGCTGTGGAGTGAATGAGCCCGCGGCGACGACGCCCTCGGCCTTGATCTCCTCGACCCTGCGGGCGATCAGCTCCGGCTTCACAGGCTCGCTGTAGATCTCCTGCATCATGTGCGTCGCGACCGTGGGGTCCGCCGCGGCGATGCGCTCCAACTGCTCCTCGGCGTCCTCGTAGCGGGACCAGATGCCCTCGAGGTTGAGCACCGCGAGCCCGCCGAGCCGCCCGATCGCGGCGGCGCTCTGCGGGCTGACCACTCCGTCCATGGCCGACGCCAGGAGCGGAAGCTCGAAGCGGTACGGGCCGAGGGTCCAGGTGATGTCGATGTCCTCGGGATCGCGCGTCCTCCGCGACGGCACGATCGCGATGTCGTCGAACCCGTAGGCCCGCCTGCCCTTCTTTCCGCGTCCGATCTCGACTTCCATTCCTAGAGCGCCCTTTCCTCGACGTAAAGAGCCAGGCTAGGCACGGTCGCGGACGAAAAAAGCCTCGTCAAACGAGGCAAAAAGTGCGCGTATTGCGAGTCTCGGCCCGGCGTTTCCAAGGCCTCGGCGATGTTAGCAGTGGGTGCACGCCCGCCTTCAGGGGGAGGAACGCGGTCCCGGGCCCCAAAACCGGAACCCGTCAGGGGCGCAGGGACGGGCCCGAAATCCGCCGGGATGGCAGCCCGTCAGGAGGTCGGCAGGTGTCCGTATTCGGTAAGGCCGTATGTGGGGCGAGCGTCGCGCTGGCGGTCCTCGCGGCGACGGCGAACGCAGCCGTGCCGCACACGGTGCTCCCGGGCGAAACGCTCTGGTCGATCGCCGCCGCGAACAACTTCACGACCGACTCGCTGGCCGCCTACAACGGCCTCTCGGCCGACACCGAGGTGTACACCGGCGAGACGATCCAGATCCCGAGCGAGTCCGAGGCCGCCAGCACCCTCGCGAGCAGCGGGACCTCGACCCCCGGTTCCACCACGACGACGACCTCGTCCACCACGGGGACGTCACACACGGTCCAGCCCGGGGAGAGCCTCTCCTCGGTCGCCGCCGCGAACGGGATCTCGCCCGAGACCCTCGCGGCCGACAACGGCCTCTCGTCGGATGCCCTGCTGATCAGCGGCGAGCAGATCACGATCCCGACGTCGAGCGCGACCAGCACGTCCACCTCCGCCTCGTCGAGCAGCCCGAGCGCGCCGCCCCCGGAGTCTCACCCCTCCTGGACCTCGCCGATCTACTGCCCCTCCTGCCCCGGCGGCGAGGCCTACCTGGCATCCAACGCCGCCTACAACTGGAACGCGATGCGCCAGGCCTCGCTCAGCACCTACGGGATCGACCTGTACCCGGCAGGGCCCTACTCGGCCTACCGCTCATACGGGCAGCAGCTCAACCTCTACGACCATTACGTCTCGGGAGCCGGCCCTCTGGCCGCCGTGCCCGGGACATCGGCGCACGAATACGGCAGCGCGGTCGACCTGGCCGACCCATCGATGCGAACCGTGATCGACCAGATCGGCGCGACGTACGGCTGGGGCAAGACCGAGGCCTCCGGTGAGTGGTGGCACGTGGACTACGTGGGGCCGTGAGCGCCTCGGCCGGGTCTCTCTTCGGTCGGTTGATGGGCACGTTAGGGGAGCCGCAGCGATCTCCCGACGTCGAGAGAAGGATTGACCACGCATACGGTGGTGAATCCTTTCTCTCGATCGGAAGGTCTCCCCCTCGGTGCCTCGTCCTTTCGCGTGACCCGGACCCGAAGCGGAAGCTCGACCCGCGGACTACCCCACGCCGGCGGGGACGTCCACCTCCCGCACTTCAACCCGTGGCAGGAGGCGCTCGGCCTCGCGGGCGTTCACCGCGCCGGCGCCGAAGTGTTGCGTCGACTCCGCGCCGCAGGCGACGCCGTAGGCCAGGGACTCCCGGGCCGAGGCGCCCTCGTAGCGCGCCGCGGCGTAGCCGGCGAGGAAGCAGTCGCCTGACCCGACGCCCGAGACCGGGTCGAGGGGCTCGATCTCAGCCTCGTAGCGGTGTGGGGAGCCGTCCTCGGAAAGGATCGCGACGCAGCCCTCGGGGCGGGTGATGATCGCCTCGCGAGCGCCCATCTCCAGGAGGCTGGTCAGCCCGAGGGCGAGGTCGTCGGCGTCGTTGAACTCGTGGCCCACCGCTCCCTCCGCCTCCTCGATGTTCGGTGCGACGATCGCGGGCTCGGCGCGAAGGCCCAGGCGCATCGGCTCGCCCTCCGTGTCGAGCAGCGCCTGAACGCCCTCACGGCGGAGCTCGCCGACCATCCGCGCGTAGAGGGCAGGGTCGACGCCGGGCGGCAGGGTTCCGGCAATGACGCAGAGGCTGGCACCCTTGGCGAGGTAGACGAGCTTCTCGATGAAGTCGTCGACCTCGGCGGGATCCACGTCAGGCCCGCGCTCGTTGATCTCGGTCTGCTCGCTGCTCGTCGGGTCGATGATCGCGAGGTTGGTCCGCGACTCGCCCGCGATAGTCGTGAAGTCGTTGAGGATGGACTCCTCGGTGAGGAGCTCGAGGATCCGTGCTCCGGTTGGCCCGCCCGTGAGCCCCGTCGCGATCACGGGCCGCCCCAGGAGCTTAAGCGCGCGCGCGACGTTGACGCCCTTGCCGCCGGCAACGGTTCGCGACTCGACCGCCCGGTGCCGGCGGCCGAGGCGGAAGTTCGGCACGGCAACCGTTCGATCGATTGCCGCATTCAACGTAACCGTCAGGATCACTGTCGATGCCTCCGGGTCCTCGCCCCCACTGGACGTTCGAGACGACCTTAGAGCACCGGCGGAGGCCTCACCCCGGGCGTCTCGCCAGCGACGTGCCAATCAGTATCACGATCGCCACCAGGCCGACGGAAATGATCCAGACGACGACGCGAGGACCGGGGAGCACGTCGTCGACGTCCGCGACCGGCGAGCTCGCGGGCGTCGGCTTCACTCCCCGCCCCGCCACCACGGGCACGCTGCCGACGGGCTCCCCGGTCAGCGTCGCCTTGGCGACTCCCACCTTTTGCCCGCGATGGATCGGCGCCTCGATCGATTTCGGTGCGTGCACGGTCACGTCGATGTTCTGCCCGTGGCGAACGGTCGCGCTCAGTCCCCCCCGCGCCTCGAGCGGAAGGGTCGCGTCGGCGTTCGGGACGCGGGCGGATGCGAGCTGCTCGCCCGGCCGCACGGCGTGCCTCGTGCTGTAGAGCGAGAACCCGTAGTCGAGGAGTCTCAGCGTGTCGCCGTCGCGGACGGGGATGCTCGGAGCGCCCATCACGACCGAGAGCAGGGTCACGCCCTTCTGCGTCCCCGACGCCACGAGCACGTTGCCGGCGTCCGCCGTGTAGCCCGTCTTGACCCCGTTGACCCACGGATGTGTGATCACGAGGTCGTTGTGGTTCTCGATCGTCCGCGGGTGCTCGCCAGAGTGGAGCGTGATCTGAGGCGTGTTCACGATCCGCCGGAAAAGCGCTTTGCGGCGCAGGGTGAGCGCGAGATTCGCGAGGTCGCGGGAGCTCGAGTAGTTGCCAGGCGCGTCGAGCCCGATCGGGTTCGCGTAGCTCGTCTCGTCCAGTCCCAGGCGCCGCGCCGCCTTGTTCATCTGCGCGACAAACGCCTCGGTTGAGCCCGCCACGCCGTCGGCCAACGTCACCGCCGCGTCGTTGCCACTCGGGAGCAGCAGCCCGTAGAGGAGATCCCGCACCGTCATGCGCTCGCCCGGCTCCAGGCCGAGCAGCGACTCACCGGGGATCGGGTGGTACACGGGCGCCGTCAGCATCTTCTTCAGCGGCAGCTCGCGAAGGGACAGATAGGCGGTCATCAGCTTCGTCGTGCTGGCCATGGCCCGCGAGGTGTCCGGGTCGTGGGCGGCCAGGCGCGTGTGGTCGTCCGCGTCGATCAGGAGCCACGCCTTCGCCGGGATGTCCGGCGGCTGCGGCTGCGACGCGGCAGCTCGAGCGGGCCACAGGGCGAGCACCGCAAGCCCGAGGCAGACGATGCCCCACGGCCGCCGTGCCGCCTGGCTCACCCGCCGTTCGCCAGGATCTTGCACCCCTCCGGGACCAGGTTGATGCAGCCCTTCTCCGGGAGGAGCTGGGTATCGAGGTTGGGGTTCAGCTTCTCGAGCGCCGTGACCGAGAACCCCTCCTTCGATGCGATGCCGGCGAAGGTGTCGCCGGGCTGCACGACGTAGTACTTCGGCTGATTCTTCTTCTTCTGGGCGTGCGCCTGCTGGTGCGTCGACGCTTTCTCGTCGGAACCACCGCCGAGAGAAGACGAGATCAAGACGACCACCACGATCGCCGCACCTACGAGCGCCAACACCGCGAGGATCCTGGCCACAGAACGGTGATCCTAGTCGGCAATGGGGCGCCGATGGGCCGCCCGCGTCAAGCGGCAAGTGGGCACCCACCCCCCGCAACCCGCCTAATTCAGCCCCCAGAGCTCCGCGCGAAGCTCCTCCGCCGCCTGCCCCGGGTCTTGTGCGCCGGCGATCGAGCGGGACGCCGCGACCAGGATCGACGCGGGGTGCGGCCCGAGCGCCGGGCCGAGATCAGACGCTTGCCCGCCCTGGGCGCCCACTCCCGGGATCAGGAAGATCGCGCGCGGCATCAGCTCCCTGAGCCGCGCGAGGTGCCGCGGCTCGGTGGCGCCCGCCACCGCGCCCATGCCCGAGAGGCCGCCCTCGCCGGCGAGCCTCTCCTCACGCGCCGCCACCAGCGCCGCGATGCGCTCGAACAGCGGGGTGCCGCCCACGTCGAGGTCGAGCAGGTCCTCGGCGCCCGGGTTCGATGTCCGCACGAGCACGAAGAGACCCGCGCCCGCGGGCTCCGCGACGTCGAGGAACGCATCGAGCGCGTCGCCGCCCATCAGGGGATTGACGGTGGCCGCGTCAGCTCGGAGCCCGGCGTCACCCGCGGTGCCGACCAGGTTCTCCGCGTAGACGGAGGCCGTGTGCGGCACGTCGCCGCGCTTGCCGTCGGCGATCACCAGCAGACCGGCGCGCTGGGCCGCCGCGACGGTCTGCGCGAGCGCCTCCCACCCGGGTGGGCCGAGGCGCTCGAAACAGGCGAGTTGCGGCTTGACGGCGACGCAGGAGGCGCCGGCTGACTCGATCAGCCCCAGGCAGCGCTCGGTGACCGCCGTTGCCGGGCCTGGATCGGGATCCAGGCCCAGGCACACCTGGCTGCGCCGCTCCTCAACGAGAGCGGCGAGCCGGTCGGCGAACGGTCTTCTCAGCCCTTGACCTTCGACTTCAACCCGGCGCCGGCGGAGAACTTGGGCACCCGGCCGCCGGCGATGGTGATGCGCTCACCCGTGCGAGGGTTGACGCCCTGCCGTGGGCCGCGCTCAGCGACGCTGAACTTCCCGAAGCCGGTGAAGTTGATCTCACCGCCGCCCGCGAGCACGTCGGTGATCCCGTTCAGCATGGTCTCGACCGCATCACCGGCCGCCTTCTTGGTCTCGAACTGCCCCGAGATCCGATCGACGAATTCAGCCTTGGTCAATGTGAATCCTCCTATCCGCTTGAGGGGCGCCTGAATCTAACAGTGGTATCGGCGTGTCGCTACGCGGTGACGCGTGCCGGCTCGGGCGGGGGCTCCTGCTTGGCCGACGAGCGGGCCCACTGGCGGCGGAGCCGCAGGAACGGCGACTCGATCGCGGCATAGCTCCCAACCGCCACCACGAGGCAGATCGGCACCGCGATCAGGGTCAGGACGGCGAAGCCGGTGGACACTCCGCCGTCGATCAAGGCCTTGATCACGGGGACGTGCCACAGGTAGAGGCTGTAGGAGGCGACGCCGATGACGGCGAGCGGGCGCCACTGCAGCGCGTTGGTGACCGGCCCCGCCCTTACCGGGAGCACGCAGGCGCCGACGATCAGGAAAGCGGCCGCTCCCACCAGGAAGTCGAGGCTATAGCTGACGAGCACCACCAGCCCCCAGAGCGGGATGGTCGCGAGGATCCAGAGGTCGCCCCGTGACCGCAGACCGTGGAGCCACTCCGGGCGGCGCTCCTCCCAGCTCACGCGGACGAGCGCCAGCAGCATGCCGGGAACGAAGAACAGGAAGGTCGCTGGGAGGTTGAGGCGCCACAGCGGGTCGACCGGGTCGGCGTTGTAGATCGTGACGACCCTAATCGCAAGCGATGCCAGTGCGAGCCCGATGAGGATCGCGCCCGCTCGCCGGCGCGAGCCGCCCGAGAGACGGGCGATCGCGTAGGCGAGGAGGGGGAGCAGCAGGTAGAAGCACAGCTCCACCACGAGCGACCAGGCGGGGCCGACGATCCGGCCCGCGGTGCCCGGGGAGAGGGTCTCCGTGAAGGTGAGGAACCGCGCCCACACGCCCAATCCCGGGTTGTGCTCCTGAAACAGCAGGACGACGATGACGACCGCGAAGTAGAGCGGCAGGATCCGCAGCGCTCGGTTGACCGCGTAGCGGCCCAGGTCGATCGAGTCGCCGCCTCCGAAGTAGCGCTTGGCGAACGGCCAGAACAGCAGGTAGCCGGTCAGCGCGAAGAAGAAGAACACGCCGAAGCCACCGCCGTACGCGATCCGCTCGACGGGCCCGAGGTCGCTGGCGGACGGCAGCGCAGGGTTGAGCGCCAGGCTCGCGGCAACGACGTGGCCCCAGACGACGGCCAGCGCGGCGAGCGCGCGGAGCGACTCGACGCGAGACGAGCGCTGCTCGCCGGCCTGGTTGATCGCCTCTCCGCGATCGACGGGGGGCTCGCCCCCCGCGCCGGATGCAACGTCCTGCGTCGCAATCGCTGCGCCCCGCGCATCCACGCCGGGAGGGTAAGCGTTCCAACACGGAGACGAGCCGCCTGGGAGGCGCGCCAAGCGTCGCCCGGCACCCCGGCCGGCGGCTATCGTGACCGCGTGAGCCGCGCCGACACCCCCTTGTCGGGCCGGATGATCTTCAACGTCGGCTCGCGGCGCAGCGGCACCTACTGGCTCCAGCGCATCATCACCGCGCATCCGGAGGTCGCCGCGGTTCCCTCCGAGACGCACCTGTTCGCAGGGGGCATCGCGCCGCTGTTCGAGGGCTTCCAGCACTCGCTCCGCTCCTCCGCGAAGGTGGGCGAGGTCTACGTGGAGCGCGAGGCGGCGCTGGACGCGGCCCGGGACCTCTGCGACGTCGTCTTCGCCGGCGCGGTCGAGCCGGGCTCCGCGCCGCATCGCCGAGCGCACTCCCCTGCACGTCTTCCATCTCGAGCTGATCGCGGCCATCTATCCCGACGCCCGCTTCGTCCACATCATCCGCGACGGCCGCGACGTCGCCCGCTCGGTCGCCGCCCAGCGCTGGGGACCGGAGGAGATCGCGGAGGCCGCCGCCGAATGGCGCGACGCCATCCTGGCCGCGCGCAGCGCGGGGCTCGCCGACGACGTCTACCGCGAGGTTCGCTACGAGGACCTGCTCACCGACCCGGCGCCGGTGGTTGCCGAGCTCTATGAGTGGCTCGGGCTCGCGACATCGGGCGAGGTGGTCGCGGAGGCGATCGGAGAGGCGGGGATCGGCGCGAACCTGGGAGCCGCGCCATCGGGAATCGGCGTGGCCAAGTGGCGCGAGGCCTACACGCCGGCCGACCTGGCCGCGTTCGATCGCGTGGCCGGGGACGTACTGAGGGACCTGGGATATCCCGAGCCGGGCGACGCGGGGGCGCCGGCGCCCCCGCCGAGCGCTCGCCCCGACCCGGTCCGGGCGGCTCGCGCGCGGCTTGCGGCGCTGCGCCGCCCGCGCCTTGGCCGCGGCGGTGCGCCGATCAGGGCGCGAAAGCTGCAGGAGCTCGTGGACGGGGTCGTCGGCGCGCTCCAGGACCACGCCTATGAGCGTGTGGCGGCGGTGCTGACGGACGACGCGCTGATCCGGGTCGTCTCGCCGCGGGGAGGTGAGCAGGGTCGCGGGGAGCGCGGCCGTGATCTCCTCCGGGAGTTCCTGGACGGGGACTCGGCGTTCGCGGGCCGCCAAGAGCGCGGCGACGTCTACCTGGGGCTCCCCTACGCGGGCGTGGTCCTCACCTACCGCAATGGCGCGGGCGAGCCCGCCGAGCGGATCGCGTTCCTCAGGTTCGCGGGTGAGCGGATCGGGGAGCTCATCGTCTACCAGCTGTGACGCGGCTGCGCCTGTCAGCCGCCATCGCCGTGGTGGCGCTGGCCGCCGGGGTGGCCGGCTGCGGCGGCGGCGGCGAGACCACGGTCGAGGTCGGGCCGCCGGTCTCCCGCGACTTCTTTGGGATGAACGCCCAGCTCGTCGAGCAGGCGGCGCAGGCCGGGAAGCTCGACTATGCCGGCCACCAGGCCACGCAGATCGCCAAGCTCGGCGTCGGCTTCGTCCGCTCGGCCTTCGACTGGCTCGTCACGGTCAAGGGCGGCCCCATCCCCGACTGGGCGGCGGACCCGGCCGCCAAGGGCGAGTGCGGCACCAACTCACCGCCGCAGGGGACCGCCGACTACGCGGCCCTGATGGACGCTCTCGCCCGCCGTTACGGGCGCGGCGGGTCGTTCTGGAGCGACCACCCGGGGCTGCCGTACGAGCCGATCACGGACTACGAGGTGTGGAACGAGCCCAACTTCGGGCGACTTTGGTGCCCCCGTCCCGACCCGGCCGCGTACGCGCGCCTGTACCTCGCCGCCCGAGCCGCGATCCACGTGGTCGATCCCAGGGCGCTCGTGCTCGTCGGCGGCCTCGCCTCGTTCACGACGGACGAGGCCGGGCCGCCGGCAAAGATGAGCGTCGGCACGTTCCTGTCGCGCGCCGCCCACGCGGAGCCGTCGCTGGGCAGGGCCGCCGACGCCGTCGCCGTGCACCCGTATGGAGCCACGGCCGGCGCCGTGATGGGGACGCTCAGGTACCTGCGCGCCACCCTGGGCTCATCGGGCTTCGACGGGAAGGCGATGCTGGCGGACGAGGTCGGCTGGCACACGCACGGCGCGCTCGGCCTTCCCTCGGTACCCGAGGACCAGCGTGCCGCGGACTTTCGCGTCGTCACGCCGGCGATCACCCGCTCGGACTGCGACGTGATCGGGATCGCTGCCCACACCTGGGTCACCGCCGAGCAGCGAATGAACTACTCCGAGGACTGGTACGGCATGGCAGACCCCCTGACCGGGCAGCCGTATCCGTCGGCGATCGCCTTCTCCGACCAGGTGAAGGCGCTCCAGGCCGGAGGCCCGGTCGCGGCGACCCCGCCCGCGTGCGGCACCCTCACTTCGGGCGGCGGCAGCTGAAGGCGACGTAGCGCGCCGGCTCCATCGACGGCGGCTTCGTGATCGCCAGGCGACGGATGTCGGTGAAGGCCGCGGCGCTAAGCCATGCAGCGATCGCCGCGAGGTTGGGCAGCCACCACGTGTAGTCGGTGCTCGCGGCGCGAAACTCTGCGCTCGGGCGGCGCCGGGCCCGCAGGCTGAGCGGCACCGAGAACGGCTCCACCGACAGCAGCTCCCCGCCCGGGACGAGGGCGTCGTGGATGCGCTCGAGGGCTCGGACCGGGTCCCGGAGGTGGGTGAGCGTCGCGCCGTTGAGCGCGAGGTCGACGGGGCCGCCGATGACCTCCGGCGTCAGGTCGTACACGTTGCAGACCACCCGCGACACCCTGGACTCGATCGCCTCGGACGCGAGCCGGAACCCCACCCCGAGCTCGAATCCCTCCTCCTCCCGGCGCTCCTCGAGCTTGATGCGCCGGAGCGGCGGGAACTCGGCGAGCTCGATCCGCTCGAGGTCGATCGCCACGACCTCCGCGCCGCGGCGCTCCATCTCGAAGGCCCAGAAGCCGTCGAAGGTGCCCACGTCGAGCGCCCTCACGCCGGTCATGTCGTCCGGGAGCACCCGCTCGGCCGTCTTGCGAAGGTCGATGAACCCAGGCGTCACCACGCCTGGCGCCAGCTCGATCGTGTGGTACCAGAGCCTCGGGTTCTCGGTCAGCGCGCGCTGCGCGGCTGCGGCGGGCTCGCCGGCGACGTCCGTGCGCGTGGGCGGGCTCATCGGGGCGAAGCTACTACAACGAGTCCGAGGGACAACCCAGTTGAGCGCCGGCCGGCGCCCGCTCGATTTGTGGCGCTTAAGCTCTGCGCACAAAATGGCACGACACCAGCCAGGTTCGGAGCTAAAGCTCCTCACGAGCAAACCATGACGATGGTCGCCGAGCAGGACCGTTCGGAGCTCCGCCGCGAGGTCGAGTCGCACCCGCTCTGGTACCACACCATCGTGCTCGCCCCGGACCTCGTCACGCCCGGCTGGTTCGACCTGCGGCCGATCGTCGAGGGGATGCCGTGGCCGGACGTTCGCGGCAAGCGCTGCCTCGACGTGGGGACATACGACGGGTTCCTGGCCTTCGAGCTCGAGCGCCGGGGCGCGGCCGAGGTGGTCGCGACCGACATCAGCGACCCGTCCGGCTGGGACTGGCCGCTGATCACGCGGGAGCATGGGACCGAGGCGGTCGCGAGCACGGCGGGCGGCAAGACCGGGATGGGCTTCGACATCGCCCGGCGGGGGCTCGGCTCGTCGGTCGAGCGCGTCGAGACGAGCGTCTACGACCTCAATCCGCTCGAGATGGGCACCTTCGACGTCGTGGTCTGCGGGAGCCTGCTGCTCCACCTCCGCGACCCGGTTCGGGCCCTCGAGGCGATCCGGGGCGTCTGCGACGGCGTGTTCCTCTCCGCCGAGACCGTGCAGCTCGGCCTCACACTGCTTCGGCGCCGCACCCCCGTCGCCGAGCTCAAGGGCGATCGCAACTGCCAATGGTGGATCCCGAACGTCGCCGGCCACCGCCGGATGATCTCCGCGGGCGGCTTTCGCATCGACGAGGCTCCCCGCCCCTACTCGATCCCGTTCGGTCCCGGCCATCCGGCGAACGAGCGACCCCTCGAGCGCCTGCGTCAGCGCACCCTGACCAAGCTCGTCACAGGCCGGGTCGGGGTGCCGCACAGTGCGGTGCTGGCCAGCCCCGCCTGAGCTCAGCCGGGGGTGCAGCGGAGGCCGGCGTAGACCTGCCGCACGCGCCTCGCGGGGGGCCGCACGAACGTCATGCGCTCGCTGCTAGCGAACCCCGCGGCGCGCGGCCACGCGTGGAGCGTCGCGAGGTTGGGCAGCCACCAGCCGAAGCCCGAGTCGGCGGCGCGGAAGACGGCGCTCGGCCGGCGCGGCGCCCGCAGCGTCAGCGCCAGGGAGACGGGTTCCATCAGCCGCAGCTCCCCATCCGGCTTGAGGACGTTCTGGACCCGCTCCAGGGCCTTCACCGGATCGCGGAGGTGGAGCAGGATTGCGCCGCTGAACGCGAAGTCGACCAGGCCATCGATGCGCTCCGTGTCCAGGTCGTAGACGTTGCAGATCACACGCCGGACACTCGAGCCGAGGAGCTCCGACGCCAGCTTGAATCCGCGGCCCAGGTCCACCCCCCATTCGTGCGCACGGCGCTCCATCTCCGGGCGGCTCGCCGGCGGCCACTCGGCGGCCTCCACCTTGTCGACGTCGAGCGCGACCACCTCGGCGCCGCGGCGCTCCATCTCGAATGCCCAGAAGCCGTCGAAGGTGCCGACGTCGAGCGCCCGCTTGCCGCTCAGGTCCTCCGGCAGCAGCTTGGCGGCGACCTCCCGAAGGTCCACCGCACCCGGACTGGCGACGCCCGGGGCGAGGTCGATCGTGTGGTACCAGGCCGGGTTGTCGCGCACCGCCCGTTGGGCGGTGGCAACCGAGCTCTCCGAGCCGTTCTCGACTACCTGCGCCGGCGACACCGACGAAGTAATACCGGTCGGCTCCTATGATCGCGCTGCATGAGCTCCACGGATCGCCCCGGGGCGCGGCGCCGGATCGGAGCCGCACTGCGACTGATGGCCGGCCGCCGGCGCGGCGGCGGCCCGGCTCGGTCCGGGACGTTGGAGCTCGCGGCGCAGGAGCCGGCGGGCGACGACGCCTCCCTCACGGGACTGCCCTTCGACGCGAACGCGTTCGAGTCGCGGCTGGTTTGGATCATGGGCGCCCCTCGCACGGGAAGCACCTGGCTGCTGCGGCTCCTGATCCACCCGTGGATCCTCGCGCGGGGGACGCCGAGTGGGCTCCGCGCCCCGCTGCCCCGGCGTGGGCGCCAGCTTCCGGACGTGGTGCCCATCGACGAGAGCTACCTGCTCCACCACCTGGCGCCCCTGCGGCCGCTGCCGGGTGAGCCCGCCGAGCAGCCGCCGCCCGACGCCTTCGTCGTCAACGGCGACCGGCGCGCCGACCCCTCCTACTTCTTCAGCGATGCGTTCGAGGGCACCTGGCAGCCCGAGCTCCGGCGGCTCGTGCTCACTCGGCTCCACGCGCAGTCTCAGCGCGCTGCCCGCGAGCACGGCCTCGCCGATCCCCTGGTGCTCATCAAGGAGCCCAACGGCTCGCACGCAGCCGAGCTTGCGATGAGCCTGCTGCCCCGCTCGCGGCTGATCTTCCTCCTCCGCGACGGGCGCGACGTGATCGACTCGCTGCTCGACGCTCGCGGTGCCGAGGCGTGGATCGGCGCGGGCAACATGGACATGAGCGACGCGACCGAGCGGCTCGCGTACGTCCGCCTGCAGGCCCGCCTGTGGCTGAACAGCACGAACGCGGTGCAGAGCGCCTACGCAGCCCATCCGGAGGAGCTGCGCCGGACCGTCCGCTACGAGGACCTGCGGGCGCACACGCTCGAGACCCTGCGGCCGCTTGCCGCCTGGCTCGGCCTGCCCTCGGACGACGCCGCGCTGCGGGATGCCGCCGAGGCGAACGCCTTCGAAGCGATCCCCCGCCGCATCCGCGGCCCGGGCACCCCGCGGCGCTCCGCGACGCCTGGCCTGTGGCGAGAGAACATGACCGCCGCCGAGCAGCAGGCGATGGAGCAGGTCATCGGCCCGAAGCTCGGGGAGCTGGGGTACGAGCAAACGGGCAAGTAGGGCGGCGAACCTGGGTCGTCATCACCGGCTACGGCACCGGTCCCTCCACATACGGAACCTCCAGCACCTTCTCGTGCATGATCGGGCCGTGGCCGAAGTAGCGGTCCTCGCCGAAGAGCTCGCCGTGGTCCGAGGTCACGATCACCCAGGTGTCGTCGGGGAGCTCGTCGAAGAGGCGCGCGAACACGCCGTCCAGGTACTCGACCGTATTCACCTGGCGGTCGCGTAGCTCGACCAGCTTCGCCTGGTCGAAGAACTGGCGCGGCTCGGTCGGGTCCCCGTCGCCGCTGGAGTCGTCGTTCAGTCGCTTGAAGACACCGTGGACGCCCGAGATCCGCGGCCACGTACTCGGGTCCTCGTCGGGCAGGGCGTACGGATAGTGCGTCTCCCCCACGTTCAGCAGGTGGAAGCTGGGCCGGCTGTCGTCGAATTGGAGCTTGGGCAGCATCGCCGCCATGTCGTTGTGGGTGGGCATCAGCTCGTAACTGTCGAAGTCGCGGTTGATGGCCGTGTGCTGGTTCAGCACCGGCATCGAGACCATCGCGTGCGTCCGGTAGCCGAGCTCGTGGCGGAGGAAGGTCGGCAGGAAGATCGAGGGGAGCATCCGCTTGAACTCCATCCCCTCGATGCCGAGCCTCTCCCCGTAGCGCCGGAAGTCCTCCTTGTAGTACTCGGACGCATAGACCTCCGGCGGGCTCGTGTGGGGCAGGAGCCCCATCAGGAGGTTGTAGTGAGACGGCGCCGTCCAGGTGGCGTAGCTCCAGCGCCGCTCCACCGCTCCGAGCTCCGCGAGGGCTCGGAGCGGTGGAGCGGCGGCCAGCCACGAGTCGTAGCGAAGGCTGTCGAGCACGACCATCACCAGGTTTCGGGCCCCGGGCGGCGGCTCGGGCAGAGCGGCGGAGACGGGCTGATCGGCGGCCAAGGCGGCCCCACCTTAGTGCCCCTCGGCGGCCTGGCCGCGACAAACCGCCTGCATCGCGGGCATGGGGGTCCCGATTACACTCGCGCCGTGCCGCCGAACGTTCTCTGCGTCGTCATGGACACGGCGCGCGCCGACGCACTCGAGCCCCACGGCGCCAAGCCGGGCTCGACGCCGGTGCTCGCTCAGCTCGCCTCCTCCGGGAAGGCCGCTCCGAGCGCCTACGCGGCGGCGAGCTGGACGCTCCCCTCGCACGCATCGATGTTCACCGGGCTCTTGCCCCGCGCCACCGGGATCGGGCTGACCGAGGCGTCTCCGGCCGACGCCCACGACCGGATGCACGCCCTCTCGGATCGGGTCATGCCCGAGGTCATGCGACAGGCCGGCTACCGCACCGGCGGCGTCACCACCAACCTGTGGGTGTCGGAGCGGACGGGCTTTAAGGTCGGCTTCGACGACTTCGTCGAGATCAACACGGGCCGGCAGGGAAAGATCCGCAACCCGTCACTGCGGGCCCGCGCGCAGTGGGCGAAGGAGATCCTCCGGGCGGAGGTCGACGACGGCGCGGCGCGGGCCGAGAAGGTGCTGCGCCGGTGGATCGACGACCTCGATCCGGACACTCCGTTCTTCTGGTTCGTGAACCTGATCGAGTGCCACTCGCCCTACCTGCCGCCGCGGCCCTACAGCGACCTCTCCCCGGTCGGCCGGCTGCAGGCAGGGTTCGAGGCGCGGCGGCATCTCACGCTCGAGGCCATCTGGAAGGCGTGCGTGTCCGACTTCGACGTCCCGGATCCCGCCCTGGAGCGGATGCGACACCTCTACGGCGCCAGCATCCGCTACATGGACGACTGGCTCGGACGGATCCTCGAGGCCCTGGACGAGCGCGGCGCCCTCGACGACACCATCGTCCTCGTCACCTCGGACCACGGGGAGAACTTCGGCGAGGGTGGCCTGCTCGCCCACTGCTTCTCGCTCGACGACCGGCTCATCCACGTGCCCCTGGTGGTCCAGGGCCCGCACGAGGACATGGACCTCGATCGCATCGCCAGCCTCGCCGAGCTCCCGGGCCTCGTGGCCGGGCTCGCGGGCGTCGACGCGCATCCCTACAACGGCGATCTCCCCGAGGGCGTCGCCCTCTCGCAGCTCGATCCGCCGGTTCTCGCCTCCGATCCCCGCGCCGCAGACGTGGCCCGGGATTGGAGCCTCGACGAAGCCGGCTTCGAGCGCCTGACCACGGCGTTCGTCTCCGCCACCGACGCCGCCGGAAGCTCATCCGCCGCAAGGGGCGCGACCTGCTCTTCGACTTGGAGTCGGATCCCCTCGAGCTCAGCCCGCGGGACGTCTCGAGCGATTCAGCCTCCGGCGAGCTCGAGCGCCTCCGCCAGGCCCTTGACCACCCGGCGATGGCCGCGACCGGCCTCGAGCCCGCCGCGATTGGCGGCACACCGGCACGCCCCGCTCCGACCCCGGATGAGACCGAGGATCTCGAGGAGCGGATGCGGCTGCTCGGCTACCTGTAGGCGCTTCGAAAGGCGCCGCTCGTCCAACAGCGAAGTCGTCCGCCTGGGGAATTAGCGTCACGCAAGTTCCGCAGGCAACCGAGAGGAGAGAGTCGTGGACACGAACGAGGGCTTTCTAAGGGCGCTGTTCGACACGCGATTCGGGACCCTGATTACCCCGAAGATCATTCGGGTCCTGTACATCCTGACCATCATTGTGCTGGCGCTCCTGGCAATCGTTTTCATCATCGGCGGGTTCCAGAACAGCGTCGGCCTCGGGATCGCGACGCTTCTGATCTTCGCGCCGCTCGGGTTCCTGATCTATCTGATCGTGGCCCGCATCTGGCTTGAGCTCGTGATCGTCGCGTTCAAGATCAACGAGTCAGCTCAGCAGATATCAGCCCATACCGCCACGACGGCCGGGTCGCCACCACCGCCGCCCCCGACGATCACGCCGGGTGAGACGGGGACGCCACCCGCAACCACGGGCTAGTTCTTCGGTCCACCGCACCGGCATCGTTGCCGGTGCGGTGGACCGGCGGTCCGGGAGCTGGACACGTTCGGCGAGCTCGCGGGGTGCCAGTTTGCAGACGTCTCCTGCCGCTGGGCGGGTTGGTGCTGAGTAGCTTCGATCGACGCGATCCTGGCCCTACTTGGACGGATCCGCCGATTGGTAGCCGAGCGCGCGCAATTTGGGCCCCATCACCCGCTCCGCGACCTCCTGCTCCTCCGGGCTCAGGCTCTCCCGCCACAGCCCCGGCTTCGCCGCCCGGAAGATCCTGTCCGGGCCGCGGTGCTCGGCCGGCATCCGCTCGAACGACTGCGCCTCGACCAGGGCCTCGAGGTCCGCGTCCGCGATCTCGAGCCCGAGCCAGTCGAAGGCCCGAAGCAGGTGGGCCGCGGCGTCGGCGCGCATGTCCTCGTAACGGACGAGCAGCTTCGGGCCCTGGTGGGCGGCGTAGGCCTGCTCGACGACCTCCGTCCGCCACACCCACTTGTGCGCGCTCTGCTCGACGAACGCCAGACGCTCGTCCGGTGCGATGCCGCCCACGACGGGGAACACGTCCTGGAGCCACGACCCCTTCGACGCCGCAGCGAGCTCGGAGTCGACCACGTCCCTGCCGTCCCTCAGCAGGAACAAGAGGCGGGATTGCGGCAGCGCCTCCATGATCAGGTCCGCCGCCTGCGAGCCGTGCGGCTCCTTGATCACCAGGAAGGTCTCGGATACCGGGACGCCGGAAGTGCGCGCCGCCGCGTGCGCGTGGAAGCGCGCCCTCATCATGTCGCCGAGCGCCGGCAGCCAGACGTCGCGGAACTCCTCGGCGAAGAAGTACTGGCCGGCGTCGCTCAGGTACCTGCTCGGTGTGAAGTTGCTCGAGTCGAGGTCCTCGGCGCGGATCTCCGGCTCGTCGCTGAAGAAGGGGCCGAGGTGCTGGCCGATCAGCGGCTCGTTTACCGGCACCACCGCCGGATGCCCGGCGAGCTGGCGCATCAGCCAGGTGCTGCCGCTCCGCGGCGAGCCGAGCAGCCAGACCAGCCGCGAGTCGAACGACTCGTCGACCGAGCCCGCCCTGCGCGAGCGGCCCCGCCGCAAGCGCCCCGCGGCGCCACGGAGCCCTCCGTTCACGCGGGGGTCCGTCGCGCTCGAATGACGCAGAACTGGGTGCCGGCGCCGAGGACCTCCTCCACACACAACCCCGCTCCTTCGGCCGTCTTCGCGAGCGCGTCGAGATCGACTGCGGATCCAAGCCACGTCGCGCTCCGAGCGCGCGCGGACTGTCGACTGGGTGATCGGCGGCGCGATGCTGATCAGGCGGGCGGCCTTCAACGCGGTCGGCGGCTGGGACGAGCGCTACTTCCTCTACATCGAGGACACCGACTTCTGCCGCCGGTGCGCCCAGGCCGGGCGTGGCAGGTCCGACCGCGAAGCGAAACGAGGCCCGGCTGCTTTGGCGCCGGCGGCAGCTCCTGCGGCGCGATTCCGCCTTCCAGCGAGCGCTCGGCCTCGCCGACATGTCGTCGATCCTCCTCGCGCTTGCGGTGACCAGTCTCGCCTTCGACAGCGGCGGGATCACCTGGGCGACGCTCGCCGTGCCCCCGCTCTTCGTCCTGCTGTGCAAGGCGCTCGGCCTGTACGACCGCGACGAGCATCTCATCCACAAGACAACGCTCGACGAGATCCCCGCGCTCTTCGGCATAGCCACCCTCACGGCGCTGCTGCTCGTGTTCTCGGACGGCCTCTTCTTCACCTCGGGACTGAGCCGCGGCGAGGCCGCCGTCCTGTGGTTGCTGCTCTTTGTCCTCCTCATCTGCATGCGCTCGATGGCCCGCTGGACGATGACGAGGGTCCTGCCCCCCGAGCGCTGCCTGCTGGTCGGCGACCCTCGGCGCGCGGCCGTGTTCCGCGAAAAGCTCGGCCTCACGACACCACCGCGCGCGGAGCTGGTGGGCTACGTGCCTGCCACAGCCGGCGCGGTCGCGGGAGCCGACGGCAGGGTGGCCGCGTTCACCGACCTCGAGCCGCTGCTGGTCGCGAAGTCGATCGACCGGGTGGTCATCGCGCCGCCAGCCGACGGCGGAGGCGACGAGCTCCTCTACATCATCCGCGAGCTCAAGTCCCACGGGGTCAAGGTCAGCGTGCTCCCCGAGGCCTCACGGATGGCGGGCTCCTCGGTGGAGCAGGACTACCTCAACGGCGTGACCCTGCTCGGGGTCAAGCGCTTCGAGATCGGCAAGTCGTCGCAGCTCATCAAGCGGGCCATCGACCTGGTCGTCTCGGCGACGGCGTTGATTGTGCTGGCCCCGGTGCTCGCGGTGGTCGCGGCGGCGATCAAGCTCGACTCTCGCGGGCCGGTGCTCTTCCGGCAGGTGCGGGCGGGCAGGCGAGGAGAGCCATTCGAGATGCTCAAGTTCCGCAGCATGATCGACGGCGCCGACGAGCTGAAGCACGAGCTTCGCCACCTGAATGAGGCCGACGGCATCTTCAAGATCGCCAACGACCCGCGGATCACCCGGGTGGGGCGCGTGCTGCGACGCGTGCACCTCGACGAGGTCCCGCAGCTGATCAACGTCCTCCGGGGCGACATGAGCCTGGTGGGCCCGCGCCCGCTGCCGCTCGACGAGGACAACGCCATCCGGGGCTGGTACAGGGACCGCCTCGAGGTCCCGCCGGGAATCACCGGCTACTGGCAGGTGCTGGGCTCCTCGCGCATCCCGCTCGAGGAGATGGTCAAGCTCGACTACCTCTACATCGCCAACTGGTCGGTCTGGAGCGACCTCAAGCTCATGCTGCGGACCGTCCCCGTGGTCGTCAACCGGCGCGGGCTGTAGCTCCCCGGCGCCGGCGACCTCTCACATCCGGTCCGGGGCACTGACCCCCAGCAGGTCCAGCGTCCTCGCTATGACCCGCTTCGCGGCGACCGCCAAACCCAGGCGCGCCGCCTGAAGACCGTCAGGCGCGCCTACCACCTGGCAGTCGCGGTAGAAGGCGTGGAAGTCCGCCGCCGTCGCCATCGCGTACGCGGCCAGGCGGTGCGCCGCCCGGCGCTCGCCGGCGGTGCGCACCTCGTTGGGAAGCTCGAGGAGCCGTTGAACCAGTGCTCGCTCGCTTGGCTCCGCGGCCGCCCCGAGCGCGTCGGCCGCAGCAGCGGCGACGGCCTCCTCGTCAACGCCGTCTCCCTCCCCGCCCGGAGCCACGCCCTCGGCACGCGCCTTCCGCAGGATGCTCGCGATCCGCGCGTGGGCGTACTGGACGTAATAGACGGGGTTGTCCTGCGACTGGCTCCTCGCCAGCTCGAGGTCGAGATCGACCGTGGTCTCGTGGCTCCGCTGAAGCATGAAGAAGCGGGTTGCGTCAGTGCCGATGTCGTCGAGGAGCTCGTCGAGCGTGACGAACGTGCCCTGTCGCTTCGACATCTGGGTCCGCTCGCCGCCGAGCTCCAGGTGGACCATCTGGATCATCTGGACCTCGAAGATGTCCGGGTTCTCGCCCAGTGCCGCGAGCGCCGCCCGCATCCTGGGGACGTATCCGTGGTGGTCGGCGCCGAGGACGTCGATGAGGCGCTCGGCGCCGCGCTTGAGCTTGTCGTAGTGGTAGGCGATGTCCGGAGCGAAGTAGGTGGGCTCGCCGTCCGACCGCACCAGCACGCGGTCCTTGTCGTCCCCGAAGTCGGTCGTCCGTAGCCAGAGCGCATCCTCGCTCTCGTACACGTGGCCGCTCTTCCGCAGGATCTCCAGGGTCTCCTCGAGCTCCCCGCGCTCGTACACGGAGCGCTCCGACGACCAGGTGTCGAAGCGGACGCCGAACCGGTCCAGGGTCGCGTCGATCCGCTGGCGCATCGCCTCGACCCCCAGGCGCGCCAGGCCCTCGACGTCGTCCGGGTCGGCCCCGGATTCGCGAAGCTCGTCGGCCAGGTCGATGACGTAGTCGCCGCGGTATCCGTCCTCCGGCGGCTCCGCACCGCGCATCCGAGCGGCGATCGACTCCCCGAACCGCCGCACCTGGCGGCCCATGTCGTTCAGGTAGTACTCGCGCTCGACCTGGTGCCCGCCGAAGGCGAGGATCCGGGCGAGCGCGTCGCCGTACGCCGCGTGTCGGCCGCTCGCCGCGTGGAGGGGCCCGGTGGGGTTCGCGGACACGAACTCGATCAGCACCCGCTCCGGCCGGTCCGGCGCCCCCCGCCCGAATTCACCGCCGGCGTCCAGCAGGGCGGCGACGCTCTCCCGGTACCAGCGGTCGGTGAGGAAGAGGTTGACGAACCCCGGGCCGGCGACCTCGACGCGCTCCACGGTGTCGCCGAGCCGAGTTCCCAGGTCCTCGCCCAGCCGCTCAGCGATCTGCCGCGGTTGCTCGCCAAGGGCGGGAGCCAGCAGCATCGCGGCGTTCGTGGAGTAGTCCCCGAGGTCGCGCTTGGGCGGCCGCTCGAGGGTCGGGGCGATCGAATCTGCCGCCCCGTCACGGAGCGAATCGGCGGCTGTGCGGATGGTTCCGCGGAGGGTCGCAAGCGGATCGGCCATGGCCGTCCTACGATAGTCCGCTCGTCTCCTCATGCGACTGGCCGTCCTGAGCGACATCCACGCGAACCTGCCTGCGCTCGAAGCTGTCCTAGCCGACGTCGAGCGGGCCGGCGTCGGCGAGCTCTGGTGCCTGGGCGACGTGGTCGGCTACGGCGCCCAGCCCGATGAGTGCACCAGCCTCGTGGCCGAGCGCTGCGAGCTGTGTCTGGTCGGCAACCACGACCTCGCGGTGCTCGGTGAGCTCGACATCTCCTCCTTCTCGCCCGCGGCGGCCGCGGCTGTGCGCTGGACGCAGAAGACCGCGGATCCCGGCACCCTCGACTTCCTCCGTGGCCTCGAGCCGGCCGACGAGAGCCGCGAAGTTGCCCTCTACCACGCCTCGCCGCGCGATCCGGTCTGGGAATACGTCCTCTGGCCCGATCAGGCCGCGGAGTGCATGGCCGTCCAGGCAGCGCGGGTGAGCATGATCGGCCACTCCCACGTCGCGCTCTTCTTCGCTATGGGCGAGGATCGGCGACCGGCGCGCGGCACCTCGATCGAGGTCGAGGACGTGGCGCGCGGGGCCCAGGCCGGCGCCGGCACCCGCCTGGACCTCTCGGAGGGACGGTGGCTGATCAACCCGGGGAGCGTCGGGCAGCCGCGCGACGGCGATCCGCGCGCCGCCTGGCTCGAGCTGGACACCGACGCGGCGGAAGTGACCTATCACCGAGTGGAATACGAGATCGATCGGGCGGCCGAGGCGATCGACGCAACCGACCTGCCAGAGCACCTGGCACGGCGACTATATGTGGGTCAGTGATGCAGAGCACGGAGCCGGGAGGACGCAGGAATGCACGCACTAGACTCGCCGCGATGCCGGGGCAGAAGCGAGTGGCGGGCGCGCTGGCGGTCGCGGCGGCAGCCGTGGCCATCTCTGCCTGCGGGTCGAGCAGCAGCGACCAGACGATCGACCCGGCCAGCGCACAAACACTTCTCGGCCGGCTCGACGCCGTCCAGCTGGCGGTCTCCGAGGGTCGCTGCAACCTCGCGCAGGCGCGAGCCCAGGACTTCGTGGACGCCGTGAACCAACTTCCGGACACAGTGGGCACCGCCGACAAGGAGACGCTGCGAAGCGCTGGCGAGAACTTGCAGAAGCTGGCGCAGGATCCCAGCCAGTGCAAACTGACTCCAGTCGGGACCTCAGGTCCTCAGGGCGATCAGTCGACCAGCACGACGAGCTCCGCCCCGGTCGCGCCCACCACCCCAACCACCACCACGACCACCACAACGTCGGTACCCGCGCCCGGCAACAGCGGCAACAGCCAGGGCGGCGGCCCGCCCACCGGCACGCCTCCAGGCCAGGGCAACACGGGTGGTGGCAGCACGGGCGGCGGTCAGACCGGCGGCGGTCAGACCGGAGGCGGTCAGACCGGAGGCGGCGGCGCGGCCGGCGGTGGCGGCGGCACCGGCTCCGGCGGCACCGGCGTCGGCGGAGGCGGGACCGGCTGATGGGAGCCACCGTGATCTCAGGCCGCTACCAGCTGGGCGACCGGCTCGGGTCGGGCGGCATGTCGACCGTCTACAAGGCGGTCGACCGGGTGCTGGAGAGGACTGTCGCCGTCAAGGTGCTCGCCGAGCACCTCTCGGACGACGACAAGTTCGTCGCCCGCTTCCGGCGCGAGGCGCTGGCGGTGGCGAAGCTCATCCACCCCAACATCGTCCAGGTCTACGACACGGGCGTCGACCAGGACCGCCACTACATCGTCATGGAGTACGTCGAGGGCCGCTCCGGTGCGCAGCTGCTGCAGAGCCGCGGGCGCCTGGGGCCCGAGGTCGCAGTCGAGATCGGCATCCAGGCCTGCGGCGGCCTGGAGTACGCGCACCGCCAGGGGATCATCCACCGCGACGTCAAGCCCGGGAACCTGATGGTCATCGGCGGGCCGGCCGGGCGCCGGGGCGCCGCCCCGAATCCTCAGGATCCGCCGACCGGCGAGATGACCGTGAAGCTCACCGACTTCGGGATCGCCCGCGCCGCCGAGCAGACGCGCCTCACCCAGGTGGGCTCGGTGGTCGGCACCGCGGCCTATCTCGCCCCCGAACAGGCCCGCGGGGACGAGGCCACGCCCGCCTCCGACGTCTATGCGCTCGGCGTCGTGATCTACCAGCTCCTGACCGGCCGCCTGCCCTGGGAGGGCACGACCCTCGCCGAGCTGGCGATCCGGCGCGAGAACGAGCGGCCGCTTGCCCCCAGCTCCTATGACCCCGAGGTCCCCGAGACCCTCTCGACCGCGGTGCTGCGCTCGCTCGAGGGCGACCCCGGCCTCCGCTACACGACCGCGCGCGAGCTCGCGCACGCGCTGCGCGATGGCCTGGCGGGCGCCGAGCCCCTACCGCCGGACAGCGAGGCTGCGACGAGGGCGATGACCGGAGCGCCGACGACCGCCACGAGGCACATGCCCGCCGACGAGCCGCCCACTCCCCCGACGCGTCGCGCCCCCGCACCCCGTCCGGCTCCCCGACCCCGCCCTGCCGCCACCCCCGCACCGGCGGCAGCGAAGCGGTCCGCGGGTGGACGGGTGCGCAGGGTGATCGGGCTGATCCTGGTGATCGCGATCCTGGCGGCGATCATCGCCGCGATCGTGCTCGTCACCACCAACGCCGGCCAGAACACCGGCCCGGGCGAGCTGATCAAGAACACAATCCACGATCAGTACAACGCGATCAGGGACTTCATCAACAGCCACACGCAGTAAGCCTCGTCAGGCGGCGGCCCACGGAGGCGATCCGCCGAGGATCGCGTCGCGGTAGGCGCTGTAGCGGGCGCCGGCGATCGCGTCCCGGGCGCCGGCAACCAGACGCTCGAGGTAGGCGAGGTTGTGCACGACCAGCAGCCGCACGCCGGTCAGCTCCTCGGCGCGCGAGAGGTAATGGACGTAGGCCCGCGTGTGCGCGGAGCAGGTGGAGCACGGGCAGCCCTCGACCAGCGGCGATTCGTCCCGCGCGAACTCCGCCTTGCGGATGTCGAACCGGTAACGGTCGCCGGGCCTCGGCGCCAGCGCCATTCCGTGCCGGGCGAGCCGTGTGGGGATAGCGCAGTCGAACAGGTCCATGCCGAGCCCGATCCCGTGCACCAGGTCGTCGGGCTCGCCGATCCCGAGCAGGTGGCGCGGCGCTTCGTCCGGCAGGCGCTTGGCGGTCATCCCGACCACGCCCCGCATCTCGTCCTTGTCGCGGCCGAGCGTGCCGCCGATCGCCACACCGTCGACGGCGGCAGCGGACACGTACTCCGCGGACTGATGGCGCAGGTCCTCGTAGACGCCGCCCTGAACGATCCCGAAGACGGCCTGACCGGCCGGGCCCTCGCGCTCGTGCCACTCGAGACAGCGGTCGAGCCACCGGTGGGTGCGCTCGGTCGAGCGCGCGGTGTAGTCGCGGTCCGCGTGGTACGGCGTGCACTCGTCGAACACGAGCGCGATGTCGGAGCGCAGCTGGCCCTGGATCGCCATCGACTCCTCCGGCCCGAGGAACCGCTCCGACCCGTCCACGTAGGAGCGGAACCGCACCCCGTCCTCCCCGATCTCGAGCACACTCCCCTGCCCACTCCGCTTCCCGCGGCGGCCCTTGACCTCATCGGCGACGTTCCCATGGGCCAGCGAGAAGACCTGAAAGCCGCCCGAATCGGTGATGATCGCCCGGTCCCAGCCCATGAACCTGTGCAGCCCACCGAGCGCGGCGATCCGCTCGGCCCCCGGGGACAGCATCAGGTGGAACGTGTTGCCGAGCACCATCTGAAACCCCAGCTCGGCGACCTCCGCCGCAGTTAGCGCCCGCACACTCCCGCGGGTCGCGAGGGGAATGAACGCCGGCGTTTCGACCACCCCGGAGGACGTGTGAATCCGCCCGGCCCGGGCGGCCCCGTCGCGCGCGGTGATCTCGAAGCGAAGGCGTTCGGGGCCGGATCTCACGCGCCGGAAGCCTACGGACCGGCTCGAGAGCGCCGGCGAACGGCAGGCACCGAGGGCGGCCAGATCGGTGGGTCAACGCAATCCATGTCCGGAAAATGGACGCGGATTGCGTTGACCCGGCGTTTGCGTGGGGCGGGCTGCCGTGCCCAGCCTCGACCCGCCCGCGGGACTAGCCCGCCGGGCTCGACCTGCGCCTACCCGACCAGCGCCCGACCGGTCATCGCCTCGGGCTGCTCGATCCCCAGCAGCTTCAGCACCGTCGGAGCGACGTCGGCGAGCCGGCCGCCCTCGACCGAGACTCCGTTGACCGTGACGATGAAGGGCACCGGGTTGGTGGAGTGGGCCGTGTTGGGCGAGCCGTCGGGCTCCAGCATGTTGTCCGCGTTGCCGTGGTCGGCGGTCACGATGCAGGCGCCTCCCGACTCCAGAACCGCCTTGATCACGTCTCCGAGGCATTCGTCCACCGTCTCGATCGCCGTCACCGCCGCCGGGATGTCGCCCGTGTGGCCCACCATGTCCGGGTTGGCGAAGTTGATGATCCCGAAGCGGTAGCCGTCGGCGCTCCACTGCTCGCGGAACGCGTCGGCCGCCGCTCGAGCGCTCATCTCCGGCTCCTCGTCGTAGGTGGCGACATCGCGGACGGACGGCACCAGGCGGCGCTCCTCGCCGTCCCACTCGTCCTCCCGCCCGCCGTTGAAGAAGTAGGTGACGTGCGCGTACTTCTCGGTCTCCGCGACGTGCAGCTGGCTCGCTCCGGCCTCCGCGATCACCTCGGCCAGCGTCACCTCGGGGACGTGCGGCGGGAACGCCACCGGGTAATCCCAGCCCTTCCGGTACTCGGTGAGCGTCGTCAGGTTGATCCGGGGCACGACCCCGCGGGGGAACTCGTCGAAGTCCGGCTCGCCGAGCGCCCGGGTCAGCTCACGGGCGCGATCCGGACGGAAGTTGAAGTACAGCACCGCGTCCCCGTCCGCCATCCCGTCGTAGTCGCCGATGACGGTCGGCTCGATGAACTCGTCCGAATCATCTCGCTCATACGACTCCGCCATCGCTGCCTCGGCGGTCGGCGCGTCGCGGCCCTGTGCATGGACGATCGTGTCGTATGCCCTGTTGACCCGATCCCACCGGCTGTCGCGATCCATGGCGTAGTAGCGCCCGCTTACCGTGGCGATCCGCCCGGCGTGCTTTAGCCACCGCTCGAGCTCGGCGAGGTAGCCGGCACCGGCCCTGGGAGGTGTGTCGCGCCCGTCGGTAAAGGCGTGGACGACGAGGTCCGGCACGCCCTCCCGCGCCGCCAGCTCGACGCATGCCTCGATGTGCTCCCACCCGGAGTGGACGCCGCCGTCGGAGACCAGTCCCATGAGGTGGAGCCTGCCGCGGGGGCCGTTGCGCGCAGCCTCGCATGCCGCCTTGAGGGCTGGGTTGTCGAAGAAGCTGCCGTCGGCGACCGCATTGTCGATGCGCGTGAGGTCCTGCCGGATGACGGCGCCGGCGCCCAAGTTCATGTGCCCAACCTCGGAGTTCCCCATCTGCCCCTCCGGCAGGCCGACGTCGCGGCCGCTGGCGGACAGGGTGCTGTGGGGGAACCGGCTCGACAGCTCGTCGAAGACGGGCGTGTCGGCCAGGCTCACCGCATTTCCCGGTCCCGGAGGCGCCAGCCCGAAGCCGTCGAGCACCACCAGTGCCACGGAGGGGACGGGCACCTCGGTCGGCCCGTCGGGGAGGGTCACCGGCAGGCCGCCGCGACGGCGGCGAAGTCGTCCGGGTCGAGGCTCGCGCCCCCGACGAGTGCCCCGTCGATCTCGTCGGAGGCGAGCACCTCCCCCGCGTTGTCCGGCTTGACGGAGCCACCGTAGAGAATCCGGACCCCCGCGCCCGCGCCCTCGTCCCTGCCGGCGACCAGCGAGCGAATGAACGCGATCGCTTCTCCCGCCTGCTCGGGGGTTGCGTTGCGGCCGGTGCCGATGGCCCAGATCGGCTCGTAGGCGATCACGAGGCTGCCCAGCTCCCCGTCCGGAACCTCGGCCAGGTCGGTCTCGACCTGATGCCTCAGCACCGCCTCGGTCTCGCCCGCCTCACGCTGATCCAGCGTCTCCCCAACGCACAGGATCGGCTCGAGCCCGGCTGCGAATGCCGCGGGCACCTTGCATGCGAGCGCCTCGTCGGTCTCGCCGAACATCTGCCGGCGCTCCGAATGCCCCAGGACCACTCCGTGGACGTCCAGCTCGACGAGCATGCCAGCCGAGACCTCGCCGGTGAACGCCCCTTCGTGCTCGAAGTGCATGTTCTGCGCCGCGACCCGGATGGTGGTCGACGCGCAGCGCTCCACCATGAGCGCGAGGGCCGTGTACGGCGGGCAGATCACGATCTCCATCGAGTCGAGCAGCTCCACGGCCACGGGCAGGAGCGAGTCCACGAACGCCGCGGCCTCCGGGCGCGTCTTGTGCATCTTCCAGTTGGCCGCGCAGATCGGCTTGCGGGATGACATCGGCTCGCGCCCGAGCCTATTGACTGCTCACTGCCTCGGCGTCGAGCAGTGCCTCGATCCCCGGGAGCTCGTGGCCCTCCAGGAACTCGAGCGACGCGCCACCGCCGGTGGAGACCCAGTCGATCCGATCCGCGAGCCCGAACCGCTCGAGCGCCGCGACCGAGTCGCCGCCCCCGGCCAGCGTCCGGCCGGGCGCGTCGGCCATCGCCTCGGCGACCGCCCGGGTGCCGGCCGCAAAGGGCTCGAGCTCGAAGGCGCCCATGGGCCCGTTCCAGAACACGGTCCCTGCGGTCGCGATCGCCTCGGCGTACAGAGCCGCTGAGCTTTTGCCGATGTCAAGGCCCATCCAGCCATCGGGCACGTCTACGCCGTCGATCTCGCGCCGCTCGGTTTCGGCCGAGAACTCGCGTCCGAGCACGAGGTCGACCGGGAGGATGAGCTCGCAGGAGGACCCGGCGGCCCGCTCGAGGATCTGCCCGGCTGCCTCCACCGACGTATCGTCCACCAGGGAGTTGCCCACCGCGATTCCCTGCTGCTTGAAGAAGCTGAAGGCCATCGCGCCGCCGATCATGACCCGGTCGGCGACGTCGAGGAAGCGATTGATCACGCCGATCTTGTCCTTGACCTTGGCGCCGCCGAGGACGAGCCGCATCGGCGGTGCGGGATCGTCCCGTGCCCCCTCGAGGTGCCCGACCTCGCGCTCCAGCAGTAGCCCCGCGTATGCCGGAAGTAGCTGTGCGACGCCTTGCGTGGTGGCGTGGGCGCGGTGGGCCGCCCCGAAGGCATCGTTCACGTACAGGTCGGCGAGCTTCGCGAGCCCGCGTGCGAGCTGCGGGTCGCTGGTCTTCTCGCCCGGGTCGAAGCGGCTGTTCTCGAGCATTAGGACGTCGCCGGGCCCGAGCTCCCCCACCAGCGCCTCCACCTCCGGCCCGACGACCCCGGGGGCCATCCGTACGTCCGCTCCGATCAGCTCCCCGAGCCGCTCCGCGACCGGAGCGAGGGAGAGGTCCGGGTCCGGCCCGTCGGGCCGTCCGAGATGGGAGACGAGGATGAGCTTGGCCCCGCGCTCGCGCAGGAGCTCGATCGTCGGGAGCGCAGCCAGAATCCGGGAGTCGTCGGCGACCCTGCCGTCGGCCAACGGCACGTTGAAGTCAACCCGCACGAGGACGCGCCGTCCCCCGACCTCCGCGTCGCGGACGCTTGCCTTCGTGAAGCTCAACTCACCGCGTGGCCGTGACGCCGGGGCCGGAATCAGCGGTCGGCGGCCGCGAGCGCCGCCTTGGGCTCGAGGACCTTCGCCGCCAGCTCGACGCACCGGTTCGAGTAGCCCCACTCGTTGTCGTACCAGGAGATCACCTTGACCAGCCGGCCGTCGGTGACCATCGTCTGTTCGGAGTCGAAGATCGACGAGTGCGGATCCTTGACGATGTCCGTCGACACGATCGGATCCTCGGTGTAGGAAAGGATCCCGGCCAGCAGGCCCTCGGCCGCCTCCTTGACGGCTGCGTTCAGGTCCTCCGGGGTCGTGTCGTTGGACGCCTCGAACACCAGGTCCACCACCGAGCCGGTGGCCACGGGCGCGCGGATGGCCATCCCGTTGAGCTTTCCCTGGAGCTCGGGCAGCACCAGTCCGACCGCCTTGGCGGCGCCGGTCGTCGTGGGGATGAGGTTTAGGGCGGCTGCCCGTGCCCGTCGCAGATCCTTGTGCGGCATGTCCTGCAGGCGCTGATCGGCCGTATAGGCGTGAATCGTGGTCATGAGCCCGCGCTCGATGCCGACGGTGTCGTTCACGACCTTGGCAACCGGCGCCAGGCAGTTGGTCGTGCACGAGGCGTTGGAGATGATGTGGTGCTGCTCCGGGTCGTAGACCTCGTCGAAGTTGACGCCGAGCGCCACGGTCACGTCGGGATCGGTTGCGGGAGCCGAGATGATGACCTTCTTGGCGCCGGCCTCGAGATGCTTGGCGGCCCCGTCGCGCTTGGTGAAGAGCCCTGTGGACTCGATCACCACCTCGACACCCAAATCCTCCCACGGCAGGCTCGCGGGATCGCGTTCGGCCAGCACCTTGGTCTCCGTGCCGTCGACAGCGATGCCCCCGGCACCCAGCTCCACGCTGGCCGGGAAGCGCCCGTACATCGAGTCGTACTTGAGCAGGTGGGCAAGCGTTCCCGCATCGGCAATGTCGTTGATGGCGACGAACTCGAGGTCGCTGCCGGCCTCATATGCAGCCCGGAACAGATTGCGGCCGATACGGCCGAACCCATTGATCCCAACTCTCACTGACATCTCAACCGTTCCCTCCTTATCGCCGTCCAACCGCTGCCCGGACGATACCCAGGGAGGTCAAGCGGCGGCCTGCGGGGTCCATTTGAAGGCGCGCAGCGCCACCAGGAACCCCGCGATTCCCCAGGCGGCCACCACCGCGAGGTCGAGCCATTCGAAGCCCGCGCTGCCCGCCCCGCTGACCCAGGCGGCGAAGAAGGCGTCAAAGAAGTGCCGTACCGGGAAGATGTCCGCCACGTTGAGGACCCCGCTCGGAATCTCGCTCTCGGGGATGAAGACTCCGGACAGGAAGTAGAGGGGGAAGATCGCGATGTTGGTGATCGGCGCCGCGGCGCTCTGGGACGGGATGAAGCCGGTGAGCGCCAGGCCGAGGCAGCAGAACGTGAACGCGCCGACGGCCAGCGTCACGAGGACGGCCGGAAGGCGATCCCACGGGATGTCGACCCCGTAGGCGATCCGGCCGATCGCGGCCAGCAGCACCAGCATCACGAGTGAGACGACCAGCGAGTTGCCGATCCGGCCCGCGAAGAAGACCCAGTCCGGGAGCGGCGTTCCCCGGCCGCGCTTGAGGATCCCGAACTCGCGGTCGATCGTGACGCTCATCGCCAGGTTCTGGAAGGTGGCGGAGATGACCGCGAGCGTGATGATCGCCGGGACGTAGTAGGTGCTGACGCCGACCCCCACTCCCTGCAGGTGAATGCGATTGCCGTTCCCGAACACCAGGTCAAAGATGACCAGGAACATCACCGGGAAAGCGACCGTGAAGAACACGGACGCGGGGTTCCGCCAGAACGTCTTCTGGTCGAACCGGAACTGATGGAGGGCGAGTGCCGCGCCGCTCACTGCGGCACCTCCTCAGGCGTGTCGTCGGTGAGCTCCAGATACACGTCCTCCAGGTTCGGCTGGCGGACCTCCAGCTCAGTCAGGGGGACGCTCCGCGCGAGGGCCCAGGCGGTCAGCTCGTGGAGCGCGCGCACCGGGTCCTCGGCCTGGATCCGGACCTCCCCGTTTGCGGCAGTGTCGTCGGAGTCGGGAGTCAGGGCGCCCGGCAGCTCGGCCGCCGTCACCCCCTCCGGGAGGCGGAACCTGATCGTCGCGCGGCGATGGTCACGGTGGGTCAGCTCCTCGGGCGGGCCCTCGGCGACGATCCTCCCGCCGGAGATGATCGCCACACGATCGGCGAGCTCCTGCGCCTCCTCCATGTAGTGGGTCGTCAGGAAGATCGTCTTGCCCAGATCGCGAAGGCTCGCGATCACCTCCCACGCGTGCCGCCTGGCGGACGGATCGAACCCCGTCGTGGGCTCGTCGAGGAAGAGGAGCTCTGGGTCGCCGATCAGCGCGAGCCCCACGTCGAGCCGCCGCTGCTGCCCGCCGGACAGGCGGGCGACGCGGTCGTCGGCCTTCTCCGTGAGGCCGACGAGCTCGATCGTCTCGTCGACCCCGCGCGGCGAGTGGTAATAGCCGGCGAACAGCTCGATCGACTCACGGGCGGTGAGCTCGGGGTGCATGCGGCTCTCCTGGAGCACGATGCCGATGCGCTGCCGCCACTCGTGGCCGGCATCCGCCGGGTCGACGCCCAGCACCGTCACCTCCCCGGCGCTGCGCTCCCGGTAGGCCTCGAGCACCTCCACGGTCGTCGTCTTGCCGGCCCCGTTCGGCCCGAGGAAGGCGAAAATCTCGCCGGCTGCCACCTCGAGATCGATGCCCCGCACCGCCTCGAGCTCACCATAGGACTTGCGGAGGCCACGGACGCTGATGACGGGTTCCACCATCCGTTCTAGGCCGGCCATGGCTTGGATTCTATGGACGCCCCTTCCTGCACCGACGGCGTGGCCGGATGTTTGGAAGTTGACAAGCCGTGGGCCGCCCTCTACCGTCTGCGCGCCGTGGGATCGCTCACCGGGATGCCGTCCGCAGCTCCAAGCGCTGGCTTGCCGTAGCGCTCGTCGCCCTCCTGGCCGCGGTGCTCGTGCCCGCCGCGCATGCCTCGCGAGGCTGGGTGGGGCGCGACTACTACGGGATCAACTTCCAGCAGCTTCGCGAGCTGCCGCCGTCCGAGCGCTCGAAGCATCTCTCGCGCATATCGAAGCTCGGGATCCGCGACATGAGGGTCGGCTTCGCCTGGCCCACCATCGAGCCGCTCCCGCCGGTCAACGGCCATCACCAGTACAAGTGGGACGCTCTCGACAGCGAGATTCGGGCGCTCGCCCGGCACCGGATCCGGGCTCAGGCGAACATCACCCAGACGCCCCGGTGGAACGCGGACACGAGCATCATCGGGGCGATCAACTGCAACCGGTCGTCGAGTTGGGCGCCGCTCGACATCAGCCCCTACGGGCCACTCGTGAAGGCGGTCGCCAGCCGGTTCGGGAGGGGCGGCACCTTCTGGAAGGCGAACCCCGGCCTCCCCGCGGAGCCCATCACGCGCTATGAGATCTGGAACGAGCCGAACCTGCGCGGCGGCTGGTGCCCGAACCCCCAGCCCAGCCGCTACGCCGACATGTTCATGGTCGCCGCGAACGCGATCCACTCGGTCGACCCGCACGCCGAGGTGGTGACGGGCGGAGTCGCGCCTCCGGCGAAGCAGAACAAGCACTACCTGGGCATCTCGGACTTCCTGGGCCAGGTGACAGCACGCCAGCCCGGACTGGTCCGGAAGGCGGCCGGGTCGGCCGTCCACATCTATCCGGCAACCGGCCCGGCGAAGCAGCTCGACCGGCTCGTCTGGTTCCGGGACCAGCTTCGCCAGGGCGGGATCCCGAACCGGATGCCGATGCTGATCAACGAGATCGGCTGGCCGACCCAGGGCGGCGGGGAGACGATCTCGGAGGCGAAGCGTTCCAAGGCCTATACGGCGGCCACCGTGAACATCCCGCGCACGAACTGCAACGTGATGGGGATCCTCCCTCAGGCGTGGACCAGCCCCAACAGGACCCCAAGAACCCTGAGGACTGGTACGGCATCGCCAGCCCGACGACCGCCAAGCCGTATCCATCGGCACACGCATACGCGAACGCCGGCAAGCTCATGCGCGGCCAGTTGTCCCAGCCGCCGCCTTCGAGGCCCCTGATGGTGTGCCCGGGGATGCCGGCGCCGAAGCCGCCGAGCCCGCAGAAGCGGAACCCGTGCACGATGGTCGGCACGCCTGACGCCGACCGCCTCAACGGGACCGCCCGGCGCGACGTCGTCTGCGCCTTCGGCGGGCGCGACCTCATCGGCACCAGGGCGGGCCGCGACGTCGCGCTCGGAGCGGACGGAGCCGATCGGCTCGCCGGCGGGCCTGGCGACGACCGGCTGAACGGTGGAACCGGACGCGATCGGCTCAAGGGCGGCCGGGGCAAGGACGTGCTGATCGGGGGGCCCGGCAGAGACGTCTGCTTCGGAAGGCGGGGGCAGGACCGCTTCCGGAGCTGCGAGAAGATCGTCTCCCGGTAGCGGGCGGAGGTCCGGCGGCGGCTAGTCCAGCTCGACGTCCCGGTGCACGACCCGCATCGAGACGTCGTCGCGGCCGGCGAGGTGCCGCGCGATCCTGTCGGCAACGGTCACCGATCGATGCTTCCCGCCGGTGCACCCGATCGCGATCGTCAGGTGGGTCTTGCCCTCGGTGACGTAGGCGGGGAGAACGAAGTCCAACAGCGGGAACAGCCGCTCATAGAACTCGGCCGCGATGTCGCCGGCCTCGACGTAGTCGACCACCCGCTGGTCCCTTCCGGTCAGGGGTCGCAGATCCTCGCGATAGTGCGGGTTGGGCAGGAAGCGGACGTCGAGTAGCAGATCGGCCTCGCGCGGCGGGCCGTTCTTGAACCCGAAGGTGATCACGGTCAGCGCCAGGCGTCCCGACGCGCCCTTCGGCCCGAGGAGCTCGGTCACGACCCGGCGGCGGAGCATCGCGCCGGTCAGGTCGCTCGTGTCCATCACCACGTCCGCGTGCTCGCGGAGCGGGCCGAGCACCTCACGCTCGGCCCGGATGCCCTCGAGCACGCGCCCGTTCGGCGCCAGCGGATGGCGCCTGCGCGTCTCCTTGAACCGGTCCATGAGCGTCTCCTCGTCGGCCTCGAGGAAGAGCACCGTGGGTTCGAGGCCCGCGTCCGTCAGGCTCCCGAGGACCTCCACGAGCTCCTCGAAGTATTCGCCGCCGCGCACGTCCGAGACGATCGCGGCGCGCCGGACGCCGCTCCCTTCGTGGCGGAAGAGCTCGCCGAGCGAGCCGATCATCCGCGGCGGGAGGTTGTCGATGCAGAAGTAGCCGCCGTCCTCGAACGCCGCGATCGCCTCCGACTTGCCGGCGCCGGAGTAGCCGGTGATCACGACGAGGTCGACGTGTGGCCTGCCCTCGACGGGCGCGGCGTGGGAGGTGTCCACGGAGTCGCTCATCCGCCGGTCTTGTGCAGCTGGCGATGGATCTCGCGGGCGAGCTTCCCTGGGATGCCGGGGACGGCCTCGAGCTCTTCGCGGCTCGCCCCGACCATGCGCTCGGGCGAGCCGAAGTGCGTCAGCAGCGCCCGCTTGCGGACCGGCCCCACGCCCGGCAGCTCGTCGAGCAGGGAGCGCGTCATCGACTGGTCGCGCCGCTGGCGGTGGAACTCGATCGCGAACCGGTGCGCCTCGTCGCGCACCCGCTGGAGCAGCCGCAGGGCCTCCGAGTCCTCGGCGATCGGGAGGGGTGCCGACCGGCCGGGCACGAAGACCTCCTCGATCCGCTTCGCGAGCCCGATCACCGCGACGCCGCGGTCGGCGAGTGGCTCCAGGGCGCGCATGCCCGCCGAAAGCTGCCCCTTGCCACCGTCGATCACGATCAGGTCGGGCAGCGCGGCGAAGCCCTCGTCGCGCTCGGCGTCGTGGGGCGAGAGGTCCGCCTGCTCGAGGAAGCGCGCCGCGCGGCGGCCGAGCACCTCCTCCACGGAGGCGAAATCGTCGGGGCCCTCGGTGCGCTCTCCGCGCACTCGAAACCGGCGGTAGTCGGACTTCTTCGGCGCTCCGGCCTCGAACACGACCATCGAGGCCACGGTGTGGTCCGGACCGAGGTTGGAGATGTCAAACCCTTCGATCCGGACGGGCAGCGACTCGAGCTCGAGCGCGTCCTGCAGCGCGGCGAGCGCGTCCACCCGCTGCTGGCGCCGCCGCTCCTGGCGCAGCTTGTCCTGTGCGAGTGCCAGGCGCGCGTTGCGCTCGGCCAGCTCACGGAGCTTGCGCTTGTCGCCCCGCTCGGCGACCCGCACCTCGACCGGTCCGCCGCGCCGGGTCGAGAGAGCCTCCTCCAGCAGCTCGACCCGGCCGGCGAGCGCCGGGCCCACCACGACGAGCCTGGGCACCGCGGGCACCGCGGAGTAGTACTGCGCGATGAACTCCTCCGTGACCTCCGTCTCCCCGCGCTCGCCCTCGTTCGCCAGGTAGAACCCCTGGCGCTCCGCGAGCACTCCGTCGCGGACCTGGAAGACCTGGGCGTTCGCGCCCGTGCCCTCGACGGCCACAGCGATCAGGTCGGCGGTCTCGAGTGACTCGCCGGCGACGCTGCGGCGCTGCATCAGCGACCGCACCGCCTCCAGCCGGTCGCGATAGGTCGCAGCTCGCTCGAACTCCTCCGAGTCGGACGCCTCGGTCATCTTGCGCTCGAGGTCGCGCTCCACGTCGCGATAGCGCCCGGACAGGAAATCAACGATCGCCTCGATGTTCCGCCTGTACTCCTCGCGGTCGATGTAGCCGACGCAGGGCGCCTGGCAGCGCTTGATGTAGTAGTCGAGGCAGGGCACCCCCGACCGCCGGCCCGGCTCGGGCCCCTCGCAGGTGCGGTACTGGAACAGCTTCCCCAGCAGGTCGAGCGTCTCGCGGACCCGGCGGGCGCTCGAGAACGGCCCGAAGTACACGCGGCCCGAGCGGTGGCGCTCGCGGGTGAAGTAGACGCGCGGGAACTCCTCGTCGAGGCTTACGCCAATGTACGGGTACGACTTGTCGTCGCGCAGCCGGATGTTGAACTTCGGGCGATGGCGCTTGATGAACTGCTGCTCGGCCAGCAGCGCCTCGGCCTCGGTCTCCGTGACGAGGAAGTCGATCGACCCAACCCGGCCGATGAAGTCAAACCCACCTCGGTGCGGTCCCGAGAAGTGCGAGGTGACGCGCTTGCGGATCGAGGTCGCCTTGCCGACGTAGAGCACGCCGCCGTCGACGTCCTTGAACATGTAGACGCCCGGCGAGTCGGGCAGAGCTTTTCTCTGAGAATCAATTCCCACCGCCTCCTCCGCTTCGCGTCCGGGGGCGGTGGGGTTGGTGTCGGGCTGTTCCGGCATCTCCTCAACAAGGTTAGGCTCCCGGCCCGCTGGCCAAATTGACACACCAGTAACAACACCAGCCAGTTTCGGGGCTGACGCCCCTCATCAAATCCCCTTACCCCTGGAGCCCACATGACCACTGCCGAAGCACCTGCACCGCCCGAGCTCGAGACCATCAGCATCGACATCGACGGAGACATCGGGACCCTCACCCTCAATCGCCCCAAGGTGCTCAACGCCATGAGCCCGGAGCTGATCGGCGAGCTGGTCACGGCGGCCGGATGGCTGGCCGACCGCGCCGCCCTGCGCGGCCTGATCGTCACCGGTGCGGGCCGCGCCTTCTCCGCCGGCGGCGACGTGACCTGGTTCAAGCGCGGCCTCGAGGAGTCAGGCGAGTACCTGTCCGCCGACGTCCGGCGCGGCGCCGAGGTGCTCCACCAGGCGATCGTGGACTTCCGCCGCATCCCCTATCCGGTGATCGGCGCGATCAACGGAGTCGCCGCCGGCGCGGGCTTCTCGCTCGCCCTGATGTGCGACATCAGGATCGCGTCCGAGGACGCGGCGTTCGTCTGCGCGTACGGCCGGATCGGCGCCTCGCCTGACGGCGGGATGACCTACTTCCTGCCGCGGGTCCTGGGGCCGTCGAGGGCGCTGCAGCTGCTCCTGGAGGACCCCATCCTCAGCGCCGAGCAGGCCCGCGAGGAGGGCATCGTGTCGGAGGTCGTGCCCGCCGACGAGCTCATCGACAAGGCCCGCGAGCGGGCGACCGCGATCGCGGCCAGGGCTCCCCACTACGTGCGGATGTCGAAGCTCCTCGTGGGGCAGAGCCTCGAGAACAGCCTCACCGACCATCTCCAGCTCGAACGCCACGGCATCGCGGACAGCATGGCCACGGAGGACCTGCGCGAGGGCGTCACGGCCTTCCTGGACGGCCGCCAGGCTGAGTTCCAGGGCCGCTGAGGCGCCCCAATCCGCCCAGTCAACGTCCGTACGACGTTTGAACCTGGCCTCGGAAGCCCAGGTATACACTCACGCACGCCTGCCAGCAATGCATTGGAGGGATTGATGAAGAAGCTCGCGCTGACGTTCGGCCTTGCCGCCGTGGCATCGCTCGCCCTGGTCGCCTGCGGCGGCGGTAGCAGCAGCAGTACCAGCACGTCCGCGGCCGCGCCCACCACGAGCTCGACCAGCAGCGGCGGTGGTGGAGGGGGCGCCAGCTCGACCGTGAAGCTGGCCGCCGATCCCAGTCAGATCGCCTACACCACGAACTCCCTGTCGGCCAGTGCGGGCAACGTGACCATCGACTTCAACAACCCGAACTCGGCCCTCCAGCACGACGTTTGCGTGCAGGATCCGAATGGCAAGAAGCTGGGTTGCGCGAAGAAGGTGACCGGAGGTTCTTCCACGCTCGACCTGAGCAACCTGAAGCCCGGGAGCTACACCTTCTACTGCAGCGTGGACTCCCACGAGGCAGCGGGCATGAAGGGCACGCTCACGGTTCAGTAGCGGCCGGCTCGTTCAGCCGACAAGCGCGCGGCCGACGCTCTCGGCCACGCATACGGGCTTGTCCTGACCCTCACCCTCGACGGTGAACTTGGTCACGACGTGCCACCACCCGTCGCCGAGCTCCTTCACGGAGACGACCTCGGCGCGCGCACGAATCCGGGAGCCCGCCGGCACCGCCGCCGGGAAGCGGACCTTGTCGAAGCCGTAGTTGATGCCCATCTTCACACCCGTGTTGCGAATCAGCTGCGGGCGAAGGTGCTCGATCAGCGAGAGCGTGAGGTCGCCGTGCGCGACGGTGGTGCCGTAGGGGCTCTCCTTCGAGGCGCGCTCGGTGTCGACGTGGATCCACTGGTGGTCGCGGGAGACGTCGGCGAACTTGTCGATGTCCTCCTGTGTGATCTCGAGCCACTCGGTCGGGCCGAGCTCGCGCCCGATCAGCTCCTGCAGCTGCTCGATTCCCTCAACCTGCACGGGTTCCATCGGCGAGAGCTTATGCGGTGGCCCGCCCGCGGGGCCGGGTCAGGGCGCGACGTGCAGCAGCGCCGCCTCGACCTCCCGGAGCCGGTCGAGGTCGCCGCGCGAGCCGAGCGCCGCGTCGTTGAAGAGGAACGCCTCGGCCAGGCGGACGATCGCATAGCCGAGGACCGCGGGCTCGACTGGTGGCTCATAGGCCCCGGATTCGACCTCCTCGTCGATGAGCTCGGTGATCATCGCGACCATGCGCAGCTGGACGATGCCGCTGCGAGAGGTGATGATCCGCAGGGCAGCCTCCCGCTCGGCCTCCACGAACTGCCGCAGGGCCGGCGCGTCGGCCAGGCTGCGGTTGAAACGGTCGAAGGTCTCGAGCAGCGCCGGTCCCCCGCGGCCTCCCGCCTTCGACCGCGCCTCCTCGAGCACGGGCGCCGAGGCGAGCACGATGACCTCCCCGATCAACGCCTCGCGGGTGCCGAACCAGCGGTGAACGGTCGCGCGACCGAGCCCCAGCTCGGCGGCGATCGCCTGGATGTCGACCCGGCGGCCGCGGAGATACCGGTAGACGGCGGCGTCCAGCACCTGTTCGCGGGTCGCCGCTGCGGGGCGGCCCGGTCGCCGTGCGGATTCGGTTTCGGGGGGCACTGCGGTGCAAGTTACACACGGTTTGGGGCCGCTATAGCCACACCGGCTTTGGCCGACCAGCCAGGAGCGGTAGAGTCCCCATGAGTGCGGCCCACGGAACGGGTACACGGGCGGGCAGGAGTTACGGCGGCCATCCTTGGAGCGGTGACCGCGATTGTGCTCGTCTTCGGCTCGTTCGCGAGCGCTTCCAACCGCGGCGTCCTCCAGGTTCCGTTCACCGTCCGCGGCAGCGCCGAGCAGGTCGAGCTCACCGGCGCCAAGCCCGGCCAGAAGCTGAAGCTGGTCGACCGCAACGGCAAGGTCGTTCAGACGAAGACGGCGGGATCCCTCGGCGGGATCGTCTACCGGCGCGTTGAGGCCGGCGGCGGCTACCGCGTCCGCGAGTCCGGAGGCGCCGAGTCGCCGAAGTTCAAGGTGCTCACGGACCGGCCAGCGCCCCCCAGCACAAAGATCTACAACCAGACGCTGCCCGCGGGCGGCTACGGCTACCTCACGACCCGGGACGGGACCAAGCTTGCGGTCGACGTCCACCTCCCGGGCCCCGCCGCCCAGGGCCCCTACCCCACGCTCGTCGAGTACTCCGGATACGGATACGCGGACCCCAGCGGGCCGCAGAGCTCGATCCAGCCCATCGCCCAGATCCTCGGCTTCGCGGTGGTCGACGTGAACATGCGAGGCACCGGCTGCTCGGGCGGCGCCTTCGACTACTTCGAGCGGCTCCAGTCGCTCGACGGCTACGACGTCGTCGAGACCGTCGCACGCCAGCCTTGGGTGCTCCACGGCGAGGTCGGGATGATAGGCGTCTCCTACGGCGGCATCAGCCAGCTCTTCGTGGGCCAGACCAACCCGCCCCACCTGGCCGCCATCGCCCCGCTCTCGGTGATCGACAACACGCAGACGACGCTGTATCCCGGCGGCATCCTCAACACGGGCTTCGCGGTGCCCTGGGCGGAGGACCGCGTGCACGACGCCGAGGCCGCGTCACCCACCAGCGGTCAGCCCTGGGCCTACCAGCAGATCCAGGACGGCGACAAGGTCTGCGCGGCCAATCAGGACCTGCACCCCGAGGCGGTCAACCTGATCAACAAGATCGAGCGCAACAACTACTACCGGGCGAAGGTCGCCGATCCGCTGTCGCCGATCACGTTCGTCCACAAGATCCACGCGCCGGTCTTCATGGCCTGCCAGTGGACCGACGAGCAGACCGGCGGGCACTGCCCCTCGCTGCCCTCCCACTTCACGGGCACTGGCCACAAGTGGTTCACGTTCACCAACGGCGTCCACGTCGACTCGCTCGACCCACGGACGTTCAACCGCTGGTACGACTTCTTAGAGCTCTTCGTGGCCCACCAGAAACCCGAGCTCAGCTCGGGCCAGAAGGCGGTGGTGCCGGCCATCTACAAGTCGGTCATGGGCGTCGACGGCGTCCACCTGCCCAACGACCCGATCCAGCAGAAGCCGGACTACGCGTCCGCCCTCGCAGCGTTCGAGAAGTCGCCGTCGGTGCGAATCCTGTTCGACAACGGAGCGGGCGGTGATCAGCCCGGCGCCCCGGTCGAGGGCTTCAGGCAGTCGTTTAAGCGCTTCCCGCCGCCCGGCACCCACGCTCGCTCCTGGTATCTGGGCAACAACGGCGCCCTCAGCCACGACAAGGCCTCGAAGTCCGGCGCCGAGACCTTCAACTGGGACCCGGCGGCGAGGCCGCCCACCGACTTCACCGGCGACACGGGCTCCGGCCCCGGTGGCCTGTGGACGGCGACGCCCGACTACCAGTGGGCGCAGAGCCCCGCCGGGCAGGCGCTCTCCTACGTCAGCAAGCCGTTGAGCAAGGACACAGCGGTGATCGGCGCCGGCGCGCTCAAGGCGTGGATCCAGTCGGCCGCGCCCAACGTCGACCTGCAGGCCACCGTCTCCGAGGTGAGACCGGACGGCAAGGAGACCTTCGTGCAGAGCGGCTGGCTGAGGACGAGCGAGCGCAAGCTCGACCAGAAGAAGAGCACCAAGCTCGAGCCCGTCCCGAGCTTCCGCAAGTCGGACACCAAGCCACTGCCCGCGGGCAAGTGGGCCAAGGTGACCATCCCCCTCTACTACGAGGGCCACATGTACCGGCAGGGATCCCGCATCCGCGTGACGATCCAGGCACCCGGAGGCGACCAGCCGGTCTGGGCGTTCGACCAGACCGACCCCTCCAAGCCCGTCAACGTGATGCTCGCCCACTCGAAGCAGATGCCGTCGAAGCTCCTGCTCCCGGTCGTCTCCGGCGTCTCGGCCCCGACCGGCCTCCCGCCGTGCCCGGGTCTGCGCGGCGAGCCGTGCCGCGACTACGTGCCGTACACGAACCCCGAGCGCTCGCTGCCCTGACTCAGCGAACGCGCTTCCCTAACACGGCGCCGAGCCGAGGGTTGCGGTACCTCAGGCAACGAGTCTCACCTCGAGCGTCGGGGTGACCAGCTCGCCCGCGCCGCCCATCAGGCCGAGGATTCGCGCCACATAAGCCTGCGTCTCCGGGATGTCCGGCACGCACTGACACCCCTCGACCGCCCCCGGTCCGGCGTTATAGGCGGCCAGGGCGAGTGACGTCGCGCCGCCGAACTCCTCCAGGAGGTCCGACATCAGGTGGGCCTGGGCGTCGATGGCGGCCGGCGCGTCGAAGGGGTCGTCGAGGCCGTAGAGGGCGGCCGTTCCGGGCATGAACTGCGCGATCCCCTCCGCCCCTGCGGACGACACCGCGAAGGGGTTGAAGTTGGACTCCGCCAGCAGCTGAGCGGCGAGTAGCCCTGCTGAGACGTTCCAGCGTGAAGCGGAGCGCAGGATCGGCTCGCGGAAGCGATCCGGGACGAACGACTGCAGCCCTCCGCCCGGCTCCGCTTCACCGCCGCCGGAGGGCATGCCGACCGCGTCGCCGGCGCTGGAGCACGGGGCCGGGCCGCCGGTAAAGCCAAAGTGCCACGCCTCCCAGCTGTAGCGCTGGAGGAAGTCGAACCCTCCCGCGTGCGCCGCAAGCCACGAGTATGCGGATGGCGGGCCAAGGTCGAGCTCCGTGGCGCAGCGGTGCAGCGACTGCCCCGGCGGCGCCATCCAGCGCGGGTCGGGGTTCTGCTCCCACAGCTCCGCCTGCTCGGCATCGGAGCGGAACGCCGAGTTGATCACGAGGGAGATGCCGTCGGCCTGCGCGGCGGCGGCCATGCGGTCGAACGCCTTGGCGACATCGGGGCGCATCGGCTTGCCCTGTCTATATGCCAACGGCCCCGAGTAGCCGCCCCCGGTCGCCATCGTCGGCGCCGTGCCCGCCGCGGGCGGCGGCGATGCCTCCGCCTCGCCCGTCTCCTCGACCCGGACCCGATGTCTCGATGGGCGCCCGGGCAGCGACCGGGTATCGAGCTCGGCCGTGACGGATGCTTTCACCCGCACAGGCGCGAACGATTCGCGGTCAGGGAAGGCGACACGGAGCCGGTCCGGGTCCACCCCGTTGCGCGTCGCCGCCTCGCGCGCCGCGGCGGCCGCGCGGTCGAGATACTCGCCCTTGTCCAGGTGCTGCGGATTCGGCGCGCCGCTCGGCAGCCGCGCCGGGACGAACAGCCGCGTGAAGTCGTCGCGCAGGGAGCGCGCGCCGGAAAGGGCCGCGAGGTCGGCGGCGCGTTGAGTCCGCGCCGTTCCCGTGACCGCGCCGCCGATGGCCGCCAGGATCGCCGCGCAGAAGAGCAGCACGAAGGCCGCCGCAACCACCATCATGAGCGCCTGGCCGCGCTCGGCCATCAGCGAACCGAGGCGCGGGCGCGGGGCGCGACGCAGGTGCGGGCCTCCGGCCTCCAGTCCTCGGGCCAGACGCGCGGAGCGCTGCGAGGCGGCGCCACCCGCGTCGAGGCCGGCGAGCGCGCGGCGCGCTGCCACGCGCCCGAGCGGCCGCGAGGCAACCCGGACGGGGACCCCGCGAGCGCGGAGCTCGATCACGGTCATCGCGGTCAACGAGCGATCGACCGGGAGATCGGCCCGCAGGAGCGCGGCGACCGGTCTCGGGATCGGCCCTCCCAGCGCCGGCTGCCAGAGACCGGCCGGGAGATGCGCCACGGCGAGGGCCTCCGGTGGCAACACGGCTGCGGCCCGGCCGAGCTCGGCCAGCGGCTCGTCGCCGGACTCGAGGGCGAGCCAGCACACCCGGCCGCGGGCGGCGACCCGCTCGAACCCGTCCGCGCGCAGCGCGTCCTCGAGCTCCCGGGCCGCGCCCGCCGCGAGCATGGTCGGCCCGCGTCGGCCGGACGCCCCGAGCTCGGCGACGAGCACCGACGTACGCGCCCGGCTCAGCGCCACGCCGACCGCCGCGGCAACCGCCAGGCCGCCCTTCGCCTCTCCAAGGCTCGTGGCGAGCACGAGATCCGCAGCCGCTCGATCGCCGCTCATCCGTCAGGTCTCCTGACCCAGGTCGAGGAGGTCACCGCAAGCCCATGCGCAACCGCGGACAGCGGCGACGGCGGCTGGAGGCGAACCGTGATGCGCCCGCCGTCGACGTCGACGTCGCTCCGTCCGCGCGCCCAGCCCGGCAGGGCGTCGCGGACGGCCGGCCCGACGGGCTTGTTGGCGGCCAGTGCCGTCGCACCGGCCTCCGCGGCGCCGTCCGCGAGGGTCAGCGAGTAACCGGCCGCGAGCAGCTGGAGTGCCACGAGCCCCGCGAGCACCAGCGCGGGGATGCCCGCCAGGAGCTCGACGCTGGCCTGGCCCTCCTCACGAGCCATCGCCGGCGTCCAATCCTGCTCGCGCGGTGACCGGCACCGCGGGAATCCCGGGAATCAGTGCCGGGGCCTGCACCCGGACCTCGACCCCATCCGAGTCCTTGACGTGCGCACCCTGACGCAGCGGGGCCGGAAGCGAGTGACGGGCGGCGGCCTCCGCATCGCCGCCCACGTAGCCCGCCCGCGCTCCCGCGCGGGCCGCTGCTCCGGCGCTCCAAAGCGCGTAGCCGGCGACCGCGAGCTGGGCCACCACCAGGGTCACGATCAGCAGCACCGGCACCACCGCCACCAGCTCGACCGATGCCTGGCCGTGCTCGCGCCTGAATGCCGCCCGTGCTCGTGCCATGGGGCGAACCTAGGCCGGGGCAGCGCGCGGGTGGTGCGCTAGGTGTGCCGAAAGGCGGGCGGAATCGCGGCGAGTTCCGGGCGGCGGCCGGGGCCGCTACGCCTCAGTAGCTGTGCGCCCGCATCCAGACGCCGATGATGGCGACGACCGCGCACGCCATCAGCGTCACCCAGATCACGGCGCCGAGGCCGCCCCCGCCGAGCAGCTTTCCCGCCCCGGCGATCATCAGGACGACCACGCCGACGGCGCCGTAGAGCACGGCGCGCTGGTCGTCGGGCAGCGAGTCGAACGTCAGGCGGTCCTCGCGGTAGATCTGGCGCGCGGCCGCCACGAGTGAGGCGAGAAACGCCATCAGGAGGATTGCGAGCACGCCCTGCGCAATGCCGCCCCCGCCGGGGACGAAGGCGATCGGCACGGCGAGGATCAGGATGATCGCGATGTTCCGGACAGTCCGCAGCACGGTTACGGATCCTACTTTCAGGCCGGCATCAGGCGTTCTTGATGACTATGCCCTCGAGGATGTGGGCCGCGCTCTCGGTCGCGTCGATCGCGCGCTCGAGCACGGTGAAGATGTCCTTCCAGCGGATCACGACCATCGGGTCGATCCCGTTGGCGAACAGGGCGGCCACCGCGTCCCGGTAGAGGCGATCACCCTCGTTCTCGAGCCGATGGATCTCGATCCAGTACTGGTCGAGCCCCTCGAAGCCGCGAAGCTGGGCAAGGATGGTCGCCAGCTGCTCGCACGCCTTCACGAGCACGTCCGCCATCTCCTGCGCCTGTTCCATGGGCGCCTCGATCTTGTAGAGGCCCATGAAATCCGCCGTCTCCTCGATGAAGTCGACGATGTCGTCGAGCTTGGTGGCCAGTCCGTAGATGTCCTCGCCGTCGATGGGCGTGGCGGACGTCGTGTTCGTCCGCTGGACGATGTCGTGGGTAATCCGGTCGCCCTCCTGCTCGGTGAGCAGGATCTCGCGAGCCAGCCCGCTGTCGTCGGGCCATTCGTTGAGCATCTGCTGGAGCATCCGGGCCGCTCGCAGGGTGTTCTGCCCAGCCTCGTTGAAGAGGTCGAAGAAGACGCGATCGCGAGGGACCAGGCCCTGAAGCCGCACCGTTTGGACGCTACCAATCCGCGACGACATCGGCCACCCTGTCGGCCGCATGCCCGTCCCATAGCTCTGGGCCTTCCTCGCCGCCCGTTGAGGCCGCGCGCGCCGCAAGCAGCGCCGGGATCTCGCGGATGCGCGCCGGGTCCAGGCCGAGGAGCGTGTTGGTCCCGGCGCGGATCGTGACGGGCCGCTCGGTGTTGTCGCGAAGCGTGAAGCACGGAACCTCCAGGTAGGTCGTCTCCTCCTGAATCCCGCCCGAGTCGGTCAGCACGGCCGCAGCGCCGGACTCGAGCGAGAGAAAGTCCAGGTATCCCACCGGGTCGGTGAGGATCACGCCCGTGTACTCGGCGCCGTCGAGCATCTTCCGGGTACGCGGGTGGACCGGGAACACCACCGGCATCGCGCGCGCCACATCCTCCAGCGCCCCCATCGCGTCGGCGAGCAGCGGTCCGTCCACGAGCGCCGGCCGGTGCAGCGTGACCAGAAGGTAGGTCCCCGGCTCGACGCCGACCGACGTGCCCGCGGCTCGCTCGCGGATGCGGTCCTCGAGCGCCACGAGCGTGTCAATCATCGTGTTGCCGACGAACTTCATCCGCTCGTCGCCGACACCCTCGGCCCGGAGGTTCTCGATCGCCTCTTCGGAGTGCAGGAAGCAGAGCGCCGCGAGATGGTCGGTCCCAATCCGGTTGGTCTCCTCAGGCATGGACCGATCGAAGCTCCGCAGGCCCGACTCGACGTGCCCGACCGGAATCCCCATCTTGTCCGCGCAGAGCGCGGCGCCCAGAGTGGAGTTGACGTCGCCGGGAACGAGCACCAGATCGGGCGATTCGTCCGCGAGCACCGGCTGTAGCCGCTCCAGCACCCTGGCGATCTGCTCGGCGTGGCTCCCGGAGCCCACCCCCAGCACGTGGTCGGGCTCGGGCATGCCCAGTTCCTCCAGGAAGATCTCGGACATCAGCCGGTCGTAGTGCTGGCCCGTGTGGACGGTCGCCGTTCGCCAGTCCGGGAATCGGCGGCGCAGGGCCCCGATGACGGGCGCCATCTTGACCATGTTGGGACGCGTCCCGACTACGCAGACGATGCGCATCGCGCGCGGAGGGTAGTGGCCGCGCCTAGCCCGTGGCCAGGCCGTCGATCCGCTTCGCGAGCTCGAAGTCGGCCTCGGTGAGCCCACCCGCGGCGTGGTTCGTGATCGACACGGTCACCTCGTCCCAGGAGAGCGTCAGATCGGGATGGTGGCCCATGTCCTCAGCCGGCTCGACGAGTGCGTCGACGAAGCACACCGAGCCAACAAAGTCGTCGTTCTTGAACGACTTCTTGATCACGTCCCCCTCGCGAGTCCACCCCTTGAGGTCCGCGAGCCGCGACTCGATCTCGTTGTCTGGAAGCACATCCATCCCGTCTGCAGGCCACTCCATTGTGCCGAAGCCTAATTCCTCCTACCCATCGACCCGTGGCATAGTCGTCCCATGCGCATCGCCAGCCTCGTCCCCTCGGCCACCGAGTCGCTCTTTGCCCTTGGGCTCGGCGACCGCGTTGTCGCCGTCACTCACGAGTGCGACCACCCCGCCGAGGCCCTCGGGCTCCCCCGCCTCACCCGCAGCGTGATCCCGGAGGGGCTCGGGCCGGAGGAGATCGACACAATGGTCCGCGAGGTCACCGGCAGGGGCGAGCCGCTCTATGAGCTCGACGAGCAGACCCTTGCGGCCGTTGCGCCTGACCTGATCGTCACCCAGGCGCTGTGCGCGGTCTGCGCCGTCTCCTACGACGACGTCCGGGAGGTCGCCGGGCGGCTGCCGTCACACGCCGACGTGATCTCGCTCGATCCGAAGACCCTCGGCGAGGTCCTCGACGACCTCGTGCGCCTCGCCGAGGTGATCGGCGTGGCCGAGCGAGGAACGAGCCTGCGGTCCGCGCTGCAGGACCGGCTCGATCGCGTGAGTGCATCCGTCGAGGGCGCGCCCCGCCCCCGCGTGGTCACCCTGGAGTGGCTGGCGCCGCCGTATGCGGGCGGCCACTGGGTGCCGGAGATGGTCGAGCTCGCCGGCGGCCGGAGCGTCGCGGGCAAGCCGGGGCGCGACTCGCGAGCCGTCCCGTGGGAGGAGCTGGCCGCGGCGCGGCCCGACGTGGCCGTGGCGATGCCCTGCGGCCTGTACGCCGAGGAGGCCGCAGACCAAGCCCTTTCGCACAGAGGCGAGCTCGAGTCGTTGGGCGCCGAAAGGATCTACGCGGTCGACGCCGCGTCGTCGTTCTCGCGCCCGGGGCCGCGGCTCGTCGACGGCGTCGAGCTGGTCGGCCACGTGCTGCACCCCGACCGCGTCACGCCGCCGGACGGCCTGGGCTTCCGCGACCTCTCGGCCGAGATCGGCGCGCGCGTCCGCGGCTAGGCGACCGCGATCGCGCCGACGACGCTGAGCACCGCCAGCGCGACCATTCCCAGCACTTCGAGCTCGACAGGCCGGCGCGCGCGGCGTTCCGCAAAGACGATGAGGAATCCGCAGAGAGCGCCCGCGATCAGTCCGCCGAAGTGCCCGCCGATGCTGATCCCGGACACTCCGATCGTGAAGAAGATGTTGATGATGATGTAGAAGCCGATCTGCCCCGCGAGCTGCTCGACGCCCCGGTGCCGGGCGACGATGAACGCCGCCGACATCAGGCCGAAGACCGCTCCCGAGGCACCCACGGTGTGGACGTCAGGGCTGATCAGCACGGCCCCAAACGAGCCCGCCAGGAGCGATACGAAGTAGACGGCCAGGAAACGCGGCGTTCCGATCCCCGGCTCGAGAAGGCTGCCCAGGAAGTACAGGGCAACCATGTTGAACAGGATGTGCAGGAGCCCCGCGTGTAGGAAGCCGGCCGTGACCAGCCGGTACCACTCGCCGTTCGCGATGGCGGGGCCGAAGAGCGAGAAGTCGCGATAGACCGAGCCGCCGGCCGCAAACGAGGTGCCAAGCGGCGCACCCGAAGCGACCTCGGCGATGAACGCGAACACGTTGATCGCGATCAGCACGTAGGTCGCCGGCGCTCGACCGAGGTGGATGCCAGGCGTGATCCGCGTCACCTTGGTCCGCTCGCGCGCGCACTCCGGGCAGCGCATCCCGACCGGCGTAACGGTCATGCAGTCGGGGCAGATGGGCCGCCCGCAGTTGGAGCACTGGACGTTGGTCTCGCGCCCGGGGTGGCGGTAGCACTCGGCCATGAGCGCGTGAATGTACTTGGTGCCCTTTAGGCGCCGGCTAATTGACCTGGACGCTCAGCACCGGCGAGGAGGTCGGCTGTTGGCTCCCTCCGCGTGGCTCCTTGGTGACCAACACGGCGTCGGCGCCATCCAGCCCGTCCGGCACCGCCGCCTCGGCGCTGTGGTTGGTGCGTGGCACGAACAGGCTCGACGGCTCGAGCTTGCGGCCGCGCTGCACCCAGACCTCGTAGACCTGATTGCTCGCCAGCGTCGGCATTCCCTGCACACGGAGGATGCCGGAGTTCCCGTTGCGCGCCAGAGTCCCGCTTGCCCTCTTCGCGTTCGGCATCGCCTGCGCCTGGAGCGTCGTCGTGCCGCCGCCGTTCGGCTCGCCGATCAGGTAGCCCGCGACGGCCCCGAGTACGAGCATCACGGCCGCGGCGGCCGCCGTCGCGGGTCGCCAGACGGCGGGACCCAGCTTGTGCCACCAGCTCTCGCGAGCGGCTCGCGGGGGCTCGCGCGCCGCCGGGGGGGCCTCGGCGCGCACCGTCTCGAGCAGCGCCTCGCGGACCCGCGCCGGTGGCTCGAGCTGCTCGACGGTCCGTGGGAGGAGCTCGACCGCGGGCTCCAGCCATCGCAGCTGCCGCCGGCACTCCTCGCAGCCCTCCAGGTGAGCCCGAAGTCGCTCGGCCTCCGGCTCCTCGAGGGCCCCGAGCGCGTATACCGCGAGGTCATCGCGGAGCTCGTCGTGAGAAGCCGACTGTCCGGACCGCTCGCTCATAGATAGGCCCCCGGGGCGTCCCCATCGGGGAAGCCCTCCGCGAGCGTCGTCCGGATCTTCTCGAGCCCGAGGCGCATACGGCCCTTGATGGTCCCGATCGGCGCACCCAGCATGGCGGCGATCTCCGAGTGGCTGAAGCCGCCGAAGTAGGCCAGCTCGATCACCTGCGACTGCTCGCGCGGCAGCAGCCCGAGAGCCTGGCGAAGGCGCCCGGCGGTCTCCCGGCGGATCGCCTCGGTCTCGGTGCGCTGGTCGGCTGGCTGGGTCTCGAGCACCGCGTCGTCGTCGAGGTCGAGCTTCGGCGCGGGCCGCGCGGAGCGGCGGAGCGCGTCGATCGCCCGGTTGCGGACGACGCCCAGCACCCATGCGCGAACGCTCCCGCGCGCGGCGTCGAACCGGGCGGTGCTGCGCCAGATGGAGAGGAACGCCTCCTGCGTGACGTCCTCGGACATGCCCGCGTCGCCGACTATGCGGTGGGCAAGCGAATACGCGGCGCCTCCGTGGCGGTCGTAGACGACCGCGAAGGCGTCGGGGTCCTTCTCGTCGACGAGGGTCATCAGGTCCTCGTCCGCGAGGCGCTGGAGTGACTCGGTGCTCGGCTTCGATCTCATGCTTGATCCCTCTGATCCGATTCTGGCTTCTGCGCGCATAGATCCTTTACGAGGCGGCTCGGAGCCCGGATCAGTCCGGCTCAGGCACGATATTCCCGGAGCCCAAGTAATCTGCGGCGGAGGAGCGATGGAAGCATCCAGCCCCGCAAAGCTGTACGCGACCGTGGTGGGCGCCGTGCTCACGATCGCGGGGATCATCGGGTTCTTCTACAGCAGCAGCTTCGGGTCCCCTGGGATCGTCGACGACATGTTCGGGATCTTCGCGGTGAACGGCTGGCACAACGTGCTCCACCTCGCGACCGGACTGCTCGGCCTCGCCGCGGCGGGCTACTTTGCGCGCACCTACGCGCTGGCGGTTGGGCTCCTCTACCTGGTCGTGGCGATCTGGGGCTTCCTCATCGGCAGCGGCGACGCGATCCTGAGCATCGTGCCGGTGAACGCCGAGGACAACGTCCTGCACCTGATCATCGGCCTGGTCGGGCTCGCCGCCGGCGCGGCAAGCCCTGCGCGGACGGGCACACGCGCGCGGACCGCGACCGCCTGAGGGTCGTTACCGCCGGGGGGTCGCGCCGCTCGGGCGCACCGAGCGCATCACGCTCTCGGCGGTCGCCCGAAATCCGGTTGCGGTTGGCCGCCGGCGCCGGCGCATGCCCACGACCACCAGCGCGCCGCCAGCGAGCGTGCCCGCCGCCACGGCGGCCACCGGCCGGACCCAGTTGCGCGGATCGCGGAGCGACTCGAGCTCACTCTCCGAGAGCTCGTCAGCCCAGCTCGAGAGCTCGGCCGCGGCCTGCTCGGTGATCGCACTGAGCGTGGTCTCCACGCGGCTCGCCAGGTCCTCCGGCGGCTCGATCGGGCGCAGGGCGTCGCTGAGCAGCGCCTCGAGGCGGGCCTGACTCTGGTCACTCACCGGCTCACTCCCTCTCCATCTCCTCCTCGAGCTGCTTGATCGCCCGATGGATGAGCACCTTCGTGGCGCCGTCCGAACGCCCCAGCGCCCGCGCGATCTCGCGGTTCGACATGTCCAGCGCGAAGCGCATGATCAGCGCCTCGCGGCGGTCGTCCGAGAGCCGATCCAGACGGTCGATAACCAGTCGCAGTTCCTCCCGCCCCTCGACGATCTGCTCGGTGTCGTGGGGGTGCGAGGGCGGCTCGACCGCCTCGATATTCGCCGTCGGGCGCCGCGCCCGGTCGCGGTGGTAGTTGGACGCGAGGTTGTGCGCGATCCGGATGAGCCAGGGACGGAGCGGCCGCCCGTTGGACTCCCGTCGCGCCCGCTCGAAGTGGCGATACGCCTGAAGGAAGGCCTGCTCGGTCAGGTCCTCGGCGTCGTGATGGTTCCCGACCCGGTAGTACGCGTACGAGTAGACGTCGCGCAGATGCGCCCGGTAGAGGTCCTCGAAGGCGCGATCGAGTTCCGCCTTGGTCGCCGCGTCCGCCCCGCTTTCGCTCACCGTTCAAGCCTAATCTCCTCACGCTGCAGCCCGTCGCGCGCGCTCGGCGCGTCGCAACCCGGCGACCCACTCGCCGGGGTCGATGCTCCCGTCGATCAGTGCCGCGAGACCGTCGAGGCCAGGCGCGGCGATCCCCGCGCGCCCCACGGACTCGGCGATCAGCGGAACCGAGTCGAGCCCCTCCGACGCCTGGCCGATCTTCCCGGGGATCTGGTCCGCCGGCATGCCGGCGCCGAGCAGTTCGCCCGCGCGGCGGTTCCGGCTGCCCGGCGCCATCACGGTGGCAGTCAGGTCGCCCACTCCCGCCAAGCCGGTGAAGGTCTCCAGGCGAGCCCCTCGAGCGAGGGCGTATTCGACGCACTCCCGCCAGATCGTCGCGGCGGCGATCCCCGCCGCGTTCAGGCCGTGCGACTCCGCCGCGGCGGCCGCGAGGGCCGCGGCGTTCTTCGCCACGCCCGCCATCTCCACGCCGGCGACGTCCGTGTTCCGCTCGCAGACCAGCCCCGCGCGGTCGAAGACCTCGCCGAGCTGGGAGCGCAGGTCGTCGTCCGTGGTCCCGAGGACCAGGGCGGCCATGCCAGCGGCCGCCTCGCGGGCGTGCGCGGGGCCGCCGAGCGACGCGATCGCGCGCGAGCGGATCCGCTCCCCCACGTACTCGCTCGGCAGCTGGCCGAGGGGCTGGACGAGGCCCTTGGTGAGCAGGAGAACAGCCGCCCTGGAGCCGACACGGTCGCCGAGCCCGCCGACCACGGCCGGCAGTGCGGCCGAGGGGACCGCGAGGCAGACAAGGTCGACGCCGGCGAGCTCGATGTCGACGGCGCGGCGGATCGAGACGTTCTCCGGGAGGGGGACGCCGGGCAGGTAGTGATGGTTCTCGCGCTTGGCGCCGATCTCGGCGGCCTTCTCCTCGGAGCGGGTGCCGAGCTGGACGTCGAGCCCGCCGCGAGCCAGCAGCACAGCCATCGCGGTGCCCCAGCTCCCCGCTCCGATCACCGCGGCCTTGCGCAGCGGCGGCAGCCCCCCGAGCCACTCCCACTGGAGCTCGATGTTCGGCCAGATCCGGCCGGTGACGGTGGCGGCGAGGCCGGGGGACGGATGCTCGGTCCGGGGGAACCGCATCGGCCGCCCGATGCGGAGCTTCACCTTGCGAGGCCGGATCCGGAGGCCGCGGCGGACGTGCTCGCTGCCGTGCACGGCGACGGGGACGACCGCGGCCCCGGTCTCGAGCGCCAGCCGGCCGACGCCGCGCCTCGGAGTCCCGAGCGAGCCCGACCGGATGCGGGTGCCCTCGGGGAAGATGCAGACGGTCCCGCCGCGGTCGAGGACGATGCCCGCCGTCTCCATCGCGATCTCGTCGGACTGCCCGCGGCGAATTGGGAACGCGCCGACGCGGGAGAGGATCCACCCCTGCCAGCGGCGCTCGAAGAGCTCAACCTTGGCGACGTACTGCATCGGCCGCCGCCACGGGAGGCTCGCGCCGATCACGAAGGGGTCGAGGAAGCTGCGGTGGTTGGAGGCAACGATCAGCCCGCCCTTGATGCCCCGGAAGTGCTCGCGGCCGGTCCTCGAGAGGCGGAACCAGATCAGGAAAGCGGGCTGGAGGATCAGCCGTGCGACGAGATAGATCAGCCAGTTGACGCCCCGCCGGCGGGCGTAATCGTGGTAGCGCCGGAACCGCTCCTCGCTGATCACGCGGTCGGCGCGTGGCGGCGCCGACTTCCGCGGGCCCTCGTCCATGCCCATGCCTACACGCGCACGCACGTCCCGTTACTTACCCGCAGGCATGTTTGCGTATCGACGGAGCGGGCCTTTTCCTACCAGGCGTCCTCCACGAGGCGGCGGAGCTCGGCCAGGCCCGGTGGATCGGGCGTGTTTGCGAGCTCCGATCGCTCGAGCATCGCCTTGCACGCCGACTCGATGCGATCGTGGTTGCCGCCGAGGTCGCCGAGCCGCCGCGGGCCGCCGCCGAGCGACTCGATGCGCGAGCGGATCTCGTCGGGCTCCACTCCGAGCGCGTGGGCGAGCGAGGCGATCTCCTCAGGAGCGCGGCCGCGCATCGCGTCCATCGTCCACGGGAGCATCGTCGCGTTCGTCTCCGCATGCGGGCTGCCGACCATCCGAACGAGCGTCTGGCAGACGACGTGATGCAGCGCGAACCCGGTCGAGTCCAGCGCGTACGCGCACAGGACGGCACCGAGAGCCACTCCCCCACGGTCGCGCTCGCCGGGCGGCTGGTCGAGCGCCGAGGCCATCAGCTCCGCGCCCCGCAGCGCCGACAGCGTGGCCACCGGGTTCGCGAGGGGCACGTAGAGCGCCTCGGCGCCGTGGCCGAGGGCGTTCATCGCGCTGGCGCGCAGACGGCGGTCGTCCAGCGTGGTCATCTCGAACGGATCCGCGATCACCAACGCCGGCCGGACGTGATGCCGAGCGTAGACCTCGCGGCCCGCCGGGAAACGGTGGATTCGCGTCATCTCGGCGCCGGAGAGGGTGGTCGGGATCGCGCATACGCGCCCGCCGCGCAGCGCGGCAATCGCCTTCGCCGCATCGATCACCCGCCCGCCGCCCAGCGCGACGAGGGTCGGATTTCGCACCCGGTCGATCAGCGCCGCGGCGACGTCGGGAACCTCCCCCGCCTCGACCTGGTGCACCATGCTCGCGCGCTCGGCGAGGTCCACGGGCGCGGCGCCCAGAGCGCGCGTGGTGGTCAGGAGCTCGAACCGCTCCCAGATGGTGGTGGACAGGATCTCGGTGGAGTCGGAGAGCGCGCCGGGCCGGAAGACGATCGTCCGCTCGCCGTCACGCCAGGTGAAATCGCGCTCTGCCATCGCCAGAGCCCGCCCCCGGACTCGAACCGGGAATCTCCTCATTACAAGTGAGGTGCTCTGCCAATTGAGCTAGGCGGGCAGCTCGTAGTCCTCGGCCCAGCGTATCCGTCGCGCCTGGCCGTTCAGGGTCGGCGCGACTCGGAGATGCATCACATCGCCGGGGGCTTCGTCGACGGGCACGGCGTAGACCCGCCCGTTCTCGGGGCAGTACACGAGAAAGAGCTCCGCCTCCCCTCGATACCCACGCTTCAAAATCCGCTTCGTGTTGGTTCTGATGCTCCGGGTGTAGAAGCTGACCACCCCGTCCTGGAGACGACCGGTCTTGCACTGAGCACGCACGAACTCTCCATCGACATCGACGACGAGGTCGTACCGCTGGTTGACGCCCCAGGGCACCAGAACCGAGTAACCCCGGCGGGTCAGCTCGGAGAGGATCGCCGCCTCGGTTCGCAGACCGACATCGACCGGGTGATTCGTCAGCTTCGGCTTCGGCAGTCGTAACTTCGAGTCGGTCACGCCTCGAAGCTATTCGGCCGGGTGTGACTGAACAAGACGCGGACGTCAAGTGTTCCGCGCACAAATGTGCCAGACGGTCTGCCTCGGCTAGAACGTCGCCTCGCGCGATGCCAGGTGCAGGCTCACCTTGCGCTTCACTCGCTGGAGGGCGTTGTCCACCGTCTTCGTGTCGCACTCAAGCCGCTCGCCGATCTGCTCGTAGGAGTGGCCGTCGAGGTAGAGGCTGAGGACGTGGCTCTCCAACTCCGACAGCACGCTCGAGAGGCAGGAGACGAGGCTTCGGAGCTCCTCGGTGGCGATGACTCGCTCCGACGGGTCCTCGCTGCCCGGGCCCGGGAGCACCTCTTCGAGGGTGGTCTCCGACTCGGTCGCGCCGGCCGGCGCCTGCGCGAAGGACACGTACTGGTTCAGCGGCGCGTGCTTGTTGCGGCTAGCGGTCTTCACCGCGGTGATGATCTGCCGCGTGATGCAGAGCTCCGCGAAGTTGCGGAAGCTCGACTCGCGGTCGGAGCGGAAGTCCCGGATCGCCTTGTAGAGGCCGAGCAGGCCCTCCTGGATCAGGTCGTCCGGGCCGCCGCCGAGCAGGAAGTACGAGGACGCCTTGAGGCGCACGAATCCGCGGTAGCGCTTGACGATCCTGTCGTACGCATCCGGGCTGCCCCTCTTGGCGAGCGCGACCAGGTACGAATCCTCAAGCTCAGGTTGAGCTTCTGAACGTCGGGCGGTCGCTGTCCGGGCGACTGGGGCAGCGGACGCAACATCGTGCGTAGGGGTCGGTACGGCCACAGGTTTCCTCCTAATTGGATTGGGAACCGGTGGCGCCCGTACCTCCCCTGGGCGCCCTGTTGTAAGGGTTATCGGCAGAGTCAACCTCGACCTTTAGTTAACCCTTACCTGCGTAACTCTAACCGCCCGGGCATTCCTATGTCAACCCTCGCGGCGGCGAGCGCAAGATCCGTTGCAGATCGAGACCTCCGTCCGGGGGCGTTGCTACGGGTTCCCGCCCGCGCGCTGCCTCGCCGTCTCGAACAGCAGCACGGCGGCGGCGGCGGAGACGTTCAGCGAGTCGACGTGCCCTTGGAGCGGGATCGAAACGAGCAGGTCGCAGCTCTCGGCCACCCTTCGGCGCAGGCCTCCCCCCTCGCTCCCCAGCACCAGCACCACCTTCCCGGTGAGGTCGGCGCTCGCGTAGGGCGTCTCGGCTCCGGACGCCGCTCCGTAGACCCAGGCCCCGGCCTCCTTGGCAAAGCCGAGCCAGTCGGCCAGGTTCGTGACCCTTGCGATCGGGAGATGCTCGACCGCTCCCGCCGAGGCCTTGGACGCAGCCGCGGTCACCGACGCGGACCTCCGTGACGGGATCACCACACCGGCTGCTCCCACGGCCTCCGCCGATCGGCAGACGGCACCCAGGTTGCGGGGATCCTGAATCTGGTCCAGCGCCACGACCAGCGCATCCGGGCGCTCCAGGAGCGCCCGCGGGTCCGCATAGGGATAGGGGTCGACCTCGGCGACGATCCCCTGGTGGTCGGGGGACCCGGCCAGGCGCGAGAGCTCGCCGGGTGGGAGGTCGTCCGTCGTCCACACGCGCCGCACGCGCCGGCGGCCGCGCTGCGCCTCGGTCACGGGGCGTCGGCCGTAGACGAACTCCTTGGCGCCGTCGCGCTTCCCCGCCACGGGCTCAGCCGGGGCGGCGCATCAGACGCGCGCCCCCGGGCGTGTCGCGGACCTCGAATCCGCGCTCGGCCAGCTCGTCGCGCAGGCGGTCCGCGCGCTCGAAGTCGCGGGCCGCACGCGCCTCCTCGCGCTCCGCGAGCAACCGCTCGGCCTCCGGATCCGCCGTGTCCGCCGGGGCGAGCAGCGATTCCAATCCGAGCAGCGGCAGCATCTCCTCCAGCGCGGCCCGCGCACCGGGCAGCTCACGCCGGTTTCCCTCGGTGATCAGCTCGGAGAGGACCGCGAGCGCGCGCGGCGTGTTGAAGTCATCGGCGAGGGCGTCGAGAAAGTCCGAGCGCCAGGCCATCACCTGGGGATCCGGCTCGCCGTCGTCGGACTCGGGGAGCTCGAGCACGAAGTTGCGAATCCCCTTGACACGGGCATCGGCCTCGGTCAGCGCTCGATCCGAGAACTCGAGCGGTTGGTGGTAGTGGCCGGAGATCAGGTAGGCGACGAGCGCGTCGCGGCCGTAGCGGTCGAGCGCCTCGGACAGCTGGAAGATGTTGCCGACCGACTTCGACATCTTCTCGTCGGCCACCCGGATCATCCCGTTGTGCATCCACAGCCGGGCGAGCGGCACCCCGCGGGCGGCCTCGGTCTGGGCGATCTCGTTCTCGTGGTGGGGAAAGACGAGATCGATGCCGCCGCCATGGATGTCGAAGTCTGTGCCCAGGAGCTTCTCCCCCATCGCCGAGCACTCGATGTGCCAGCCGGGCCGGCCCTCACCCCAGGGCGACGGCCACGAGGTGTCCTCGTCGGGCTTGTGCGCCTTCCAGAGCGCGAAGTCGAGCGGGTCCTCCTTGAGGCTCGCGATGCCCGCCTCCTCGCCCTGGTCCATGTCCGCGGGGTCGCGGTTGGAGAGCTTGCCGTAGTCAGGGAAGCTGCGAACGCGGTAGTAGACGTCCCCCCCGCTCTCGTACGCGTGTCCCGACTCGATCAGCGACTCGATCAGCTCGATGATCTCGGCGATCGTCTCCGACGCGAGCGGCTCGGCATCCGGGCGTCCCAGGTCGAGGCGATCCGTGTCCGCCACGTAGGCGAGCGTCATCTCGCGCGCGAACGCGTCCGACGGGACGCCCGCCTCGCGCGCCGCGTCGTAGATCTTGTCGTTGATGTCGGTGACGTTGATGACCAGCCGCGGCTCGTAGCCGAGGCGGGTAAGGAGCCGGCGCAACAGGATCGGGATCACGAACGGGCGAGCGTTGCCCACGTGGACACGCGAGTAGACGGTCGGCCCGCAGGTGTAGATGCCGACGCGCGGCGGATCGCGCGGCTCGAGCGCCCGCGTCTCCCCGCTCAGCGTGTCCGAGATTCGAACCTCACGCATGGATTAGTTGATGCTATTTGCGGGAAGACGACCGCGGCAGGACGCTCTTGCGACCACTACGACGGATAACGTGCCGCCCGCCGATGAGTGAGGGATCGCGAAGGCGTGGGGCATCGGAGCGCACCCCCAGGGGATCGAGCGTTTCGCTGCAGGCGCAGCGGGTGCGGCGCACCGAGGAGGCCTTCCGCTCATTGCCGTCGCGCTACCTGGGAGCCGACCCCGGCTTCGACGCCACCTTCCAGGTACGGCTGGGGGACGTCGGGCGAACCTGGGAGGTCCGCGCGCAGGGCGACCGCTGCGATGTCCGGCCGTCGGCCACCCGCGAGCCCGACGTGGTGATCGGGAGCGACGCCGCTACCTGGATCGGCCTCAGGGAGGGGCGCCTCTCCGGCCTCGACGCGTTTGCTCAGCGCCGCCTCTACGCGCACGGCGACCTCGATCTCGCGCTGGGATTCGAGGGCCTCTTCCATCTCCCGGGCGAGCGGCCGCCCCTGCTTCGGGTCACCGACGTCGAGATTCCGGGCGCCACGATCCGCGGCCTCGTCGCCGGCGACGGGCCGGAATCGGTGATCTGCCTCCACGGCCTTGGCTCGAACAAGGCCTCGTTCTTCGAGACGGTCTCGGCCCTGACCCCCGACCACACCGTCCACGCGATCGACTTGCCGGGGTTCGGAGGCTCGTCGAAGCCAGCGCGCGGCGCCTACGACGCTCCGTACTTCGCCCGCGCGGTGCTGGGGTACATGGACGCCGTGGGACTTCAGCGTGCCCACCTGGTGGGCAACTCGATGGGCGGCCGGATCGCGCTCGAGGTGGCGCTCGCCGACCCGGACCGGACCATCACGGTCAGCCTCCTCGCGCCGGCACTCGCCTTCCGCAAGCGCCGTCAGCTCGTTCCGCTCGTGAAGCTCGTACGGCCCGAGCTTGCCGCCATCCCGCACCCGATGCGCGCCGCGAGCGTCCGCGCCTACTTGTGGGGGCTATTCGCACGGCCGGAGCGCCTGGACCCGGCGGCCGCCGATGTCGCGGTCGACGAGTTCTGCCGCACCTACCGGTCCCGCTCGGCTCGGATCGCGTTCTTCGCCGCGCTGCGCAATATCTACCTCGACGCACCGCACGGCGGCAGCGGGCTGTGGACGAGGCTCGGCACGCTGCGCCCTCCGGCCCTCTTCGTCTGGGGCGACGGCGATCGGCTCGTGCCGGCCGGCTTCTCCCGCCACGTGGGCCGGGCCGTCCCGTCGGCCCGTCAGGTGATCCTGCCGGAATGCGGCCACGTGCCGCAGGTGGAGCTCGCCGACCGAACCAACGCGTTGATCAGGGCCCACATCGCCGGCAGCGCCGCGGCTCGCTCGCGCCGCGCGGCCTAGCCGGTCGGCGTCACCGTCGCGGCCCGCTCGAGGCAGCCGTTCACGACCTCCTCCTCGGCGGCCGGCCGTGGAGCATCGCGGAGACATGCCTCCAGCGCCTGACCGTCCACGAGCTTGTCGCCGAGGTTGGGGCCGGCCTGGCCCGAGTCGGCGAGGAGCCACACGCCCGCGCCCACAACGACAGCGAGGATGGCAATGCCAGCCACCAGCCGAGCCACCCTCCCTCGAGCGGTCCCCTCCACGACCAGAGCGTAACCGGAGTCCGGCGGCCCCCTAGAATCGGCCGCCATGGCCGACGAGCAGACGGTATCCGAGCGCGCGAAGCAGAACGGCGGGGGCGCCGACGGCGCGCTGCGCGGCCGCCTCGGCTCGCTCGGGGACGTTGGTCGCGTCGGCGGCGGGCTCGCCCGCGCCGGCGGGGAGCTCGTGCGCTCCGGGCGCCGGTTTGCGGGCGCGCTGGCGCAAGCCGGCCAGCAGGCGAGCGCAGACGCCGCGAGCCGCGCGGCGCGCGAGGTGAGCGAGCGCCTGACCGCTGATCTCGATGATCGCGACCCCGACCACCTGCGGGAGCAGCTCCCAATGCTCTGGCTCATCGCCAGCTTCTGGTTCCGGGGCGAGGTCCGCAACCTCGGCAACATCCCCGAGGAGGGGCCGGTGCTGATGGTCGGCAACCACTCGGGCGGCAACATGACGCCCGACACCTTCATCTTCACCCTCGCCTTCTCCACCTACTTCGGGGTCGAGCGGGCGTTCCACCAGCTCGCGCACAACCTCGTCATGGCCTCGCCGTTCGCCCGCCTGCTGCGAAGCGGAGGGACCGTCGCGGCCTCACCCGAGAACGCCCGGACCGCGCTCGAGTCCGGGGCCGCGCTGCTCGTCTATCCGGGTGGCGACTGGGAGGTCCATCGTCCGACCCGCGATCGCAACAAGGTCGACTTCGCCGGCAGGAAGGGATTCATCCGCCTCGCGCTCGACGCCGACGTGCCGATCGTCCCGGTGGTTGCGATCGGCGGGCAGGAGACGGCGCTCTTCCTCAGCCGCGGCGCCTGGCTCGCGCAGCTTCTGGGCGTGGACCGGCTGCTGCGGCTCAAGGTCCTGCCGATCTCGCTCGCGGTGCCTTGGGGCCTCAACATCGGCGACTTCTTCGGCCACGTACCGCTGCCCGCCAAGATCACCGTCGAGGTGCTCGAACCCATCGACGTCCGCGAGCAGTTCGGCGACGAGCCGGACCTGAACGAGGTCTACGACTACGTCACCCGGGTCATGCAGGAGACCCTCGACACTCTCGCCGCGGAGCGGCGTTTCCCCGTGATCGGCTGATGCGGCTCAACGAGTCGATCGTCATCTCGGCGCCGCCGAAGCTCGTGTGGGACTACCTCGCCGAGCCGTCGAACTACCTGCACTTCATGTCCGGCATCACCCGCTGGGAGGTCGAGGGCGAGCAGCGCTCGGGCCTCGGCGCCCGGTACCGGATGCTGATCCGCGTGGGTTCGGCAGAGGTGGGCGGACTGATCGAGATCGTGGAGTGGAGCCAGGAGCGCGACATGGCGTGGAGCTCGGTCCTCGGCGTCGACCAGCGCGGCCGCTGGCGTCTCCGCCGCCTCCCCGACGGGCGCACCAGGGTCGAGCTGCGCTTCGCCTACGGCGTCGCCGGCTCAGGCATCCCCGGCTGGATCGCCGAGCTCTTCGCGGCGCCACAGCTCGGCGGCCACCTCAGGCGCTCGCTGCAGCAGCTCAAGCGCCAGGTCGAGCACGAGCAGCTGCGCGCCGAAGCAGCGGCCCGCCGGCGCGACCGGGCGGGCGCCGCCCCCTGACGCTCAGGCGAGTTCGCGCTTCAGGACCTTGCCGGTCGCGTTGCGCGGCAGGGAGTCGAGGAACTCGACCTCGCGCGGGACCTTGTAGCGGGCGAGGTTGGACTTGACGTAGCCCTTGACTTCGTCCTCGCTCAGCTCCCCGCCGTCGCGAAGGACCACGAACGCCTTCAGGCGCTGGCCGAATTGCTCGTCGTCGACGCCGATCACGGCGACCTCCTTGACCTTGTCGTGGTCGGCCAGCAGGTCCTCGACCTCGCGCGGGAACACGTTCTCGCCACCCGAGACGATCATCTCGTCGTCGCGGCCGTCGATGAAGAGCCGCCCCTCCTCGTCGAAGTGGCCGACATCCCCGGACGAGAGCAGGCCGCCGAGCTCGTCCTTGCCGCCGCCGCCCGTGTACCCCTCGAAGGCCATCTCGTTGCCGACGAACACCCGGCCGGTCTTGCCCGTCTCGACGTCGTTTCCCTCCTCGTCCACGATCCGGACCACGGTCCCACGGGGAGGCCTGCCCGCGGTCCCCGGGGCGGCGCGAAGGTCCTCCGGCGTCGCGATCGTGGCCCAGGCGACCTCGGTCGACCCGTAGAGGTTGTAGACGTTCTCGCCGAAGCGGTCCATCCACTTGTTGGCGAGCTCGCCCGGGAGGACCGAGCCGCTCGCCCCCGTGACCCGCAGGTTCGGGAGCCTGTACTTGTCAAGCGTCTCCTCTGGGAGCTCCATGATCCGCTGCATCATCACCGGCACGACGATCAGCGCCGTGGCCCCGCTCTCCTGCGTCGCCTTCAGGATCTCCTCCGGGTCGAACTTTCGACGCAGGACGTAGGTCGAGTTCAGCGCGAGCCCGAGCACGAAGTGGGCGAAGCCCCAGGAATGGAAGAGCGGCGCCGCGATCATCGTCTTCTCGCGAGCGTGCAGAGGGATTTTGGAGAACAGCGCCGCCAGCGGGCTGAGCGTGTCCGGCTGAGCGCGCTGGGCCCCCTTCGGCGTCCCCGTCGTCCCGGAGGTGAGGATCACGAACCGGCTCGACTCATCGGGCGGGTCGAGATCCTCGTCGCTGTTCCGGTCGATCAGCTCGGCGAGCGTCGGATCCTCCTTGTCGCTCGAGTCCCTGTCCTCGCTCCACGCGACGTAGCGACTGAGGCCAATCTGACTGCCGGCCTCACTGGCCTTCGAGAGCAGCTCGCTGAACTCCTCGTCGTACACGAGCGCCTCGGGCTTCTCGCGCTCGATCACGTCGGCGAGCTGCGGCCCGGAGAACGCGGTGTTCATGTAGAGGGCGTTCGCGCCGAGCTTGGAAGCGGCGAGAGTCGCCTCGATGAAGCCACGGTGGTTGCGACACATGATCGCGACGCCATCCCCCTCGCTGACGCCGCCCGCCGCGAGCCCGCGGGCGATGGCGTTCGAGCGCGCCTGCACCTCGGCGAAGGTGAGGGCCCCGAGCTCGTCCTCGATCATCGGCTCGTCAGGGTGGTTGACGGCGGCCCCGGCGATCCCGGCCGCGGGCGAAGCGCCCCAGCGCGAAAGCAGCACGGCCATCGCCGCGAGCTTGTCGGGCCGTACCGGCCGGATCACACCGGCCTCAGCCAGCACCTTGACGTTGAACGGGACCTCCCGCAGGGCCCCAAGGGGTCCGAGCTTGATCCTGCGGCTGATTTGATCGATTGGGCCTGTCACGGAGTGGGGTGAAAGCTTGGACGCGAGCGAGCGGACCACTTCGCTAACTCTATTTGCCCGCTTCGTACCGGCACAATCGGGAACCGGCGCTCATTCGAGGTCCACCAGCGCCACAGCGACGCAGGCGATCCCCTCGCCCCGCCCGATCCAGCCGAGGCCCTCGTTCGTCGTGGCCTTGACGTTCACCCGGGCCGAGAGAGCCTCACCCAGAATCCGCTCCATCTCGACCCGGTGCGGGGCGATCTTCGGCTCCTCGCAGACCAGCGTGGCGTCGACATTCACCACCCGTCCGCCGAGCTGGCCCATCACCACCGTCAGCAGGTCGATCGAGTCCGCGTCGCGCCATTGCTCCTCCTCGGGCGGGAAGAGCGTCCCCAGATCGCCCAGGCCGCCCGCGCCCATGATCGCGTCGGTGATCGCATGCGTCAGCACGTCGGCGTCTGAGTGGCCACCGAGGCCGCGCTCGTGCGCGATCTCGACGCCGCCGAGAACCAGCCGCCGCCCGGCCTCGAATGGATGGACGTCGTACCCGATCCCCACCTGGATGCTCATCGGGACGAGTCCCCCCTTGCGGCCACCTCGCTGCGGCCGAGCGACTCGAGCCGGCGCTCGCGCCCGTCGAAGACGGCGATCTCGCGAACGCCCCACTCGTTCATCGCCTCGAGCGCCTGCTCGTACCCGGAGCCGACGTCCTCGGGGGCGTGAGCGTCCGAGGAGAGGCTGAACGCCGCACCCGCGTCGATGCACATCGCCGCGAACGCGGGCGACGGGTAGAGCTCGCCCACGGGCTTTCGCAGGCCCGCAGTCGACACCTCGACGGCGACTCCGGCTTCGCCGATGGCCTCGACCGCCGGCTCGTAGTAGAAGCGCGGGTCGCGGTCCGGCAGCGGGCGGCCGCGCCCCCAGACCTTGACCAGGTCGGGGTGAGCGAGGATGTCGAACAGACCACTGCGCGCAGCCTCCGCGAGGGTCTCGAAATACCGGCGCCAGACCGCATCCGGATGGCTGCCGCCCTCCCATGCGTCCCATCCCGGGTGGTCGACCGCTCGATCGCCGATGAAGTGGACGGAGCCGATCACGTAGTCGAAGTCCCGCGCGTCGAGGAGGTTCGCGATCCGGTCCTCTCGGCCGGGGACGTAGTCCATCTCCAGGCCGAGCCGCAGCGGTGTGGTCCGCACGAAGTCTCGGTACGCGTCCAGGTCGTCGCGGGCGTTCTCGACCCAGAACGGGTGGTCCCAGACGTCGAGCGCCTGCTGGAAGCGGTACACGTGCTCGGAGACCCCGAGCTCCTCGATTCCAGCCTCCTCGGCCGCCGCCAGGTAGCGGTCGACGTTCGCCGCGGTGAAGTAATCGCCGGCCCCCGCATCGAGGTCGTCGGGCCGCAGATGCACGTGGTAGTCGGTCAGCATGTCGTCTGTACGCTAACCACCGCATGGTCCACCTGCGGATCGTGGTCCCGAGCTACCAGGCCGTATAAGACTCCCGACATTGCATAGAACCCTTCGCGACCTGGCCGTCATGCTCGGCGCGTTCGCGGCTGTGAGCGCGATCGCGGCCGCCCTTGGCGCGGCGAACTTCGGCACGGCGCTCGCCTTCGGCCAGATCGGCTTCGCGATCGCGCTCGTATGGGTGCTGCTGACGCGCTGAAGGACTCACCCAGGGCGCGTGAGGTCCTGCGGCGTGCCCGGTCCGTGCCCGAGGGCTTCGTCACCACCTACGGCGACCTGTGCCCCGGCGCCCCGCGATTCGCGGGCATGGTCATGTCTGCGTGCTCCGACCCCACCGTTCCCTGGCAGCGGATCGTGCGGGCGGACGGCTCGCTGGCCAAGGGCGACCGCCAGCGCCGCCTGCTCAAGGCCGAGGGTGTGCCCTTCCGCGGCGCGCGCGTGGACATGCGCGTGGCCTGGGCGGACGTGGAATCGCTGCTCGAGTAAGTCGCTGGGGCCGGTGGCCCGCTCTACGGCTGTGCGAGGACCACGCCAAGCGTCCCGACCGCAAGAACGACGCCGAATGCCGCAATGAGGCCCAGAAAGCCCGACTGGAGCTCGGCCCACTCGCCTCGGCTGACCGCATCGCTGACGGTCCGCCGGCGCTGCTCGGCGTAGACGATGAAGACAATCCCGAGCACGGCATAGCCGGCGCCCAGGGCGACGTACGGCCAGGAGGTCCCGCTGATCAGCTCCGGAACTATCCGCCCGACCGCGAGGCTGACGGCCAGCGCCGTGAGGCCGGTCCGCCACCAGGCCAGATACGTGCGCTCGTTGGCGAGGTGCGTGCGCCGGGTCGCGTCGGTCGCCTCGGCGTCAGCGGACTCGGACACCGGAGGCATCGAGCCCGCTAGTAGCCTCGGCCCGTCTCGGTCACGGGCTTGGACGGACGGAGCCGGAGCGCGCGCCGGACGCGGTCGGGCAGGTACCAGTTCCATTCGCCCATGATCTTCATCGCCGCCGGCACCATCACAGACCGCACGATAGTCGCGTCGAGGAAGATCGCCACCGAGAGCCCCAGGCCGAACTGCTGCAGGCCGACGAACGACCCTGCGGTGAAGCCCGAGAACGCCGCGATCATGATGATCGCGGCGGCGGTGATGATCCGGCCGGTCATCTCGAGGCCGTGGGACACCGCGCGCTCGTTGTCGTGGTGCTCGTCCCACTCCTCGCGCATCCGCGAGAGCAGGAAGACCTCGTAGTCCATCGACAGGCCGAAGAGCATCGCGAACAGGAATATCGGTATCCACGCCTCCACCTGCGGCAAGCCCTGTAACCCGATGGCCGAGTGCACGCCCTTCTCGAACACGAGCACAAGGACGCCGTACGTCGCGCTCACCGACAGCACGTTCAGGATCACCGCCTTGACCGGCAGGAAGATCGAGCGGAACGCCCGCAGCAGGAGCAGGTAGGAAAGGGCGAGCACCGCGAGGACCAGCCACGGGAACGCGCTGTAGGCGCGGTCGATGAAGTCCACGCCGAAAGCGGGCGCACCCGTCAGCAGAACCGTGGTGCCGCTTCCGAACTTCGCATTCGGGATGTAGGTGTCGCGGATCCGGTGGACGAGGTCCATCGCCTGGGGCGTGCCGGCGTCGCCGCGCGCGGCCGCTCGGATCTGGATCACCTGGTTGTCCTGATCGATCAGATGCGCCTTCTGGGCGGCCGCGAGCCCCGCCGCCCCGCCGCCCAGAAGCACCGGAGCCTGGATGGTCTTCGGGTCGACCTGCGGATCTCTGCGGAGCTGCGCGACCAGCCGCCGCTCCGCCGCCTGGGTCGCCGGCGCGGTGGCGCCCCCGGGCCTGTTGGTGTCGATGGCGATCTGGTTCGGTGCCAGGGCGCCCGGGCCGAGCGTCTGGTCCAGGATCGCCAGGCCCCTTGTCGCCTCGGTGGTGTTCGGAGTGCCGCGGTTGTCGCCGCCGGTCAGGTGGAGCTGAAGGGCGGGGATCGCGAGCGCGACCATCAGGCCGCCGGCGCACACGAGATAGGCGATCGGGTGGCGCATGATCGACTTCGACAGGTGGGTCCAGAAGCCGGGGAGGCCCTCCGCGCGGTTCTCCAGGATGCGGCGCGGGACGACCCGGAAGCGGTTGATCTTGCGGCCGAGGACCGCGAGCAGCGCGGGGAGGAAAGTAGCCGAGGCCGCGATGGAGAACAACGGCACGAGCAGCCCGCCGACGCCCATCGACTGCATGAACGGCAGCGGCATGAAGACGAGCAGCGCGAGGCCGATCGCAACCGTCCCACCGGAGAACAGCGTCGCCCGCCCCGCCGTCTTCATCGTCGTCACCAGCGCCTCGTGTGGGTCCTCCGTGTGGGCTAACTCCTCCCGGTAACGGAAGACAACGAGCATCGAGTAGTCGATTGCGATCGCGAAGCCGATCAGCGTGACGATGTTCGTCACGTAGACCGCCATGTCCATGAAGTGGGCGAAGATCCAGACCGCGCCGAGGGTCGACGGGATCGTCACAGCGGCAAAAGCAAATGGCACGCCGATCGCCACGAGCGTCCCGAACATGAACGCGAGGACGATGATCGCGATCGGGATGGCGATCGACTCGCCCTTGGCGAGATCGTTGTTGTAGATGCCCTGGGTGTCGTGGTTGATCGCCGGATAGCCGGAGAGGTAGGTCGTCACCCCCGGAATGGTCGGCGTCGCCGCGCGAACGGCGGTTGTCTTGTCAGCAGCGTCGGCGTTCTCTAGCGGAGTCGTGATCTGGACGTACGCGGTCGTGCTGGACGCGGGCAGCACCGGGCCCGCGTTCGCGCCGTCGACCACCGTGGCCGCCTTCTGCGCCGCGGCCTCGGCCTCGCGCTTGAACGCCGGGGTGCCCGCGATCGGCTTGTCCGCCTGGAAGATCAGCGTGAACGCGCCGTCTCCCCGCTCGTCGAACCGGTCCTGCAGGAGGTTGAGGCCCTTTTCGGCGTCCGATCCCGGCACGCTGAACCGGTTGGAGAGGAGCTTGCCGACGTTCGCCGCCCCGTAGCCGCCCACGACCAACAGCACGAGCCAGGCGGCGATGATCTTCTTGCGATTCTGGATGACGCGCCGCGTCCAGGACTCCATCCAAGCCTCCTGGGATCCGGTCCGTTATACGCGTCCCGCTCCAGCCCGATGATAAGGAGATGTCAAGGCGGCTGCCGTGAGCGAGATCACACCGCGGCGGCTACGATCGCCGCATGCCGAGCCACATCGTCGCCCCACCGAAACGCACCTGCAAGCAGTGCGGTCAGAGCGGCCAGATCCTCCTTCGCAAGTGCCCGAAGTGCGGCCGCCGCTACCTGGGGAACAAGACCTACGGCACGGTTCACTGAGCCCCGGAGGCGCTCAGAACTCGCAGGGCACGCGCTGCTTTTCGATGCGGTCGCCGTCGCTGTTGAAGAGGACGAACTGCTTCACGCAGAGGTTGCCGCGCGAGTGCAGGACGGCGAACCGGAAGTCTCGGGCGACGCCCGACTTGTGAGCTTGGCGGCGCGTCATGCGTTTGTTCCGCACGCGAATCCACTCCGCGGGTCGACTGGAGCGAGGATGCCCGATCCTGAGCCTCATGCTGCGCACCCGATTTCTCGTGGCTACCACCTCCACCGTCGCCTTGTCATCGCTGCTGCTCGTGAGCGGGCGGAACAGTGGCTGTCGCTGGCGGTCCGGTTCGCACGTAGCACCCCCGCCCGCCACCCCATCGCCGGCGAGCCACAAGATGTAGCAGTCGTGATGGTGTTGGCCGCGCACCGCGAAGGACCAGGTGTGGTGGGCGAAGCTGCCACGTGCCAGCGCCACCTTCGAGCCCTTGGAGGTTTCGCCCCCGAGCGCTTGGCCCCCAAAGAAGACAGCGGCGATGGCGAACACCGACGCGACCGTGAAGCCCACCCTGTGCATCACGGCTCACCGTACCCGGCACGTCAACCGTCGTAGCGTTCGGCGATTAGAAGCTCCGCGATCCGTAGGTCCAACGGCGTCGTCACCTTGAGGTTCTCGGGCGAGGACGGGTACAGCAGGACCCTGCCGCCCGCCTGCTCCACGAGCATCGCGTCGTCGGTGGCGGCCGCGATGCGCTCCGGGTCGGTGTCCAGGGCCTCGCGAAGGGCCGCCGTGCGGAAGACCTGAGGGGTCTGCACAGCCCACAGCTCATCGCGATTCATGGTCTCGGCCACGTCGTAGGCATCGCCGGGGCGTTGCTCCGCGGAGCGCTTGACGGTGTCCGTGATCGGCGCCGCCGCGATCACGGCCGCGGCGTCCGGGCGGTCCAAGAGTTTCGCGACCAGCTCGTCTATCAGCTCGGGCGTGACGAGCGGCCTGGCAGCGTCGTGCACGGCGACGAGCTCGGACTCGACTCGCTGCAGGCCGGCCGCGACCGATTCGGACCGGCTCGTCCCGCCGGCGACCGCCACGGCCTCATCGGGCACGCGACCCTCGGATCCGGCCGGGACCGCCACGACCACGGCTCCGACGCTCCTCGCGTCCGCGAAGGCGCCGAGAGACCAGTGGAGGAGCGCTCGTCCCCCAAGCTGTACGAAGGCCTTCGGACCGCCGGCTCCGAGCCTCTCGCCGGAGCCGGCGGCCGCAATGACGGCTGATGCTGCTGGTTCGTCAGGCAGACGCCTTGGCGCCGAAGCGCTCCTCCAGCAGCTCGTCCAGATAGGCCTCGGCGCCGTCCTCGTCCTTGCCGAGCGCGTACATGAACTCCGAGGCGAGGATCTTCTTCGCCCGGGTGTACATCTGCTTCTCCCCGGTGGAGAGGCCCTTCTCCCACTCGCGAATGGCGAGGTTGCGGACAACCTCGGCCAGCTCGAAGACGTCTCCCGTCTTGATCTTCTCGCGGTTGTACTTGAAGCGGCGATTCCAGTTCTTCGGCATGTCGGAGACCTCGCCGGTCAGAACCTTGATCACCTTCTCGACCTCTTCGCCCGCGATCACCCGTCGCAGTCCCGCTTGGTGGGCGTTCTCACAGGGAACCATGACCGTCATGTCGTTGTGCAGAATCTTGATGGTCAGGTAGTCCCGCTTCTCACCCAGGAGATCCTTGGTCTCCTTCTTGATCACGACTCCGGCCCCGTGGTGCGGGTAGACGACGTTGTCGCCTTCCTCGAAAGTGCACTCGACGGGGCCGAGCTCGTCCTCGACGTCCTCGATTGCATCATCCGCAGTAGCTAGCTCTGGAATGTCGTCCTCCTTACTTAGGGACGGCCGGGCAGCGGCCGTCGTTTATGGATAACGGTCGACGAAGTCGACCTCTTGCAAGCTGCGAAGTCCCTCTCGAATCTCCCTCGCACGGGCTGGCCCGACGCCATCGATCGCGGCCAGCTCGTCTTCGGTCGCGTTGACAATCGCGTCGAGGTCGCCGAAGGTCTGGACGACCCTCTGGACGACCAGGCGAGGAAGCCTTGGGATGCGGGAGAGCGCCCGGTAGCCGCGTGGGGACACCGTGACGTCGATCGTGCTGGTCTTGCGGTCGTAGCCGAGGAGCTCGGCGAGGCACCCGAAGTCGAGCAGCTCCTGGTGCGGCACCAACGCCAGCTCCTGCAGGATGCTCTCGACGCGCTCGTCGGAGTCGACCACGCTGTAGTCGCGGACGAGCGCCACGCGCTCGGCCATCACGCCGACCACCGTCTCCTCGAGCTGCATCTCGATCAGGCGACCCTCGGTCCCCAGCTCGATGATGTAGCGCTCGACCTCGGCACCCATCCTGGACACGAGCTCGGCTCGCTGGACGGTCGAGAGCACGTCGTGGAGCGTGCAACCCCCCAGCAGCTCGAGGCCCGTCAGCCGGGCCGAGACCTGGTCCAGGCGGGAGCGGTACTTCTCGAGCGTGGCGAGCCCCTGGTTGGCCTTGGAGAGCACCTGGGGGATCTCCTGGAGGATGTACTTCAACCCCTCGACGTAGAGCGAGACCACGTCCCGCCGCTGGGAGATTGCGATCACAAGCGCCTTCGTCTGCTTCGAGACACGCTCGGCCGTGCGGTGCCGGGTTCCCGTCTCCATCGAGAGGATCGTCGGATCCGGCATCAGCTGGACGTTCGCCCAGTGGATCCTGGTCGCCCGCGGGTCGAGGACGATGGCCCCGTCCATCTTCGCCACCTGGTAGAGGAGCGCCGGCGTGTAGTCGATCTCGAGCCTGATTCCGCCGCTGAACAGGTACGAAACGTCCTCCGGCTCGGCGATCAGGATCAGGCCGCCGGTGCGGGCATGGATGATGTTGTCGATGCCCTCTCGCAGCGGCGTACCAGGCGCGACCATGTCGAGCGACTGGAGAAGCCGGGGGTCGAGACGAGCCTCGAGTTCATGTAGCTCGTCTCCCACACTCGACGCCATCGTTGATCAATGATGCCAAATAGGTCTTAAGACGCGTGGGTAGCCGAATTCCAAGTGGACAGGTCGGATTGGGCATTGTCAAGCCGCGGTCCGGCCCACCCGGCGCCGCCAGGCAGTGCTTGAAGATCAGGCAGCCATGGCCGTGGGCGACCGCCGGGCGGCCGTGGCCCGCAATGCGGAACGCAGCGTTGCGTGCGCGGCCAGGCCCTCGACGCGCTCGCCTGCCTGCGGGCCAAGGACGGGGCTGAGGCCGAATTTGAGCGCCTCGGCGATCCGCCGCTCGGGATGCGAGACGAAGCGCAACTCCCCGGTGAGGCCAACCTCGCCGAAGCACGCCAGCGGGCACCCCTTGGGGTCGGCGAGGGTCTCGCCGCGGTGAGCCGACGCGAGCGCCGTCGCCACGGCCAGATCGGCGCCCGGCTCGTCCACCCGCACGCCGCCGGCGACGTTGACGAAGACATCGGCGGACGCCAGCGAGGGCCCCCCGTGGCGGGAGAGGACCGCGAGCACCATCGCCAGGCGGTTGCGGTCGATCCCGGTCGCCACGCGTCGCGGGGGCACGATCTCGGTGGGTGCCACCAGGGCCTGGACCTCGACCAGGAGCGGGCGGGTGCCCTCCATCGCGCAGAGGACGCAGGAGCCTGGGGCGTCGGAGGCCTCGCCCACGAACCGCGCCGATGGATCGGCGACCTCGACCAGGCCGCCCGAGCGCATCTCGAACACGCCCACCTCACTGGTGGCGCCGAACCGGTTCTTGAGTGCCCTCAGGGTGCGGTAGCTCCGCTCGCGCTCGCCCTCGAACAGCAGAACGCAGTCCACCAGGTGCTCGAGGACCCGCGGCCCGGCAACGCTGCCATCCTTGGTCACGTGGCCGACGAGCACAACGGCTGTGCCGAGTCGCTTGCCAACCTCGGTGATCGCGCCTGCGGCCTCCCTTACCTGCCCCACCGAGCCAGGCGCTCCGGTCATTCCCTCCGAGTGGAGCGTCTGCACGGAGTCGATCACACAGACGGCCGGCTGCTCGGCCTCCAGGGCGGCCACCACCGACTCGACGGAGGTCTCCGCCAGGGCCGGGACCGACAGCGCGTCCCCACCCAGCCGCTCCGCGCGCAGCCGAAGCTGCGCCGGCGACTCCTCCCCGGACACATAGAGAACATTGGCTCCGCGAGCGGTGAGGTTGCCGAGCGCCATGCCCGTGAGCGTGGACTTGCCGATGCCGGGCGAGCCGCCGAGGAGCACGACCGAGCCGGGGACCAGCCCGCCGCCGAGCACACGGTCGAGCTCGGCGATGCCCGTCAGCAGGCGGTCTGCCTTCGGTGCCTTGACCTCGCGCAGCGGCACTGGGCGGGGGGCAGACGCCACGGCGCTCTTGGAGCCACCTCGGCGGCTCCCGCCGGATGTCGGGCGCTTGGCCTCGACCAGCGTGTTCCACTCGCCGCAGCCTGGGCAGCGGCCGGTCCAAGCGAGCGCGGAGTGGCCGCACTCCTGGCAGACGAAGTGGGCACCGGAGGGCATGCTCTGAGATTAGGCACCCCACCCGACGCCACCGCGCCCCTCGCGCGACCCCGATTGTCGGATTTGTTGGATATATCGCTACGAATCCGACAACCTCGGCTGTTGGGGTCAGAGGTCGTAGATCTGCGCGGCCCGCTCGTGAAGCTGCCGCACGTACGGCGCAACGTCGATCGGCCCGCCGACCACCTTTTCGATCAGCTCCTTGGGCATGAACTTGTTGCCGTGGCGGTGCAGGTTCTCTCTTAGCCACTCTCGCAATCCGGTCAGCTCACCCCTCCCGATCTGCTCCTCGACGTCGGGCAGCTCCGCGGTGATCCGGTCCCAGAGCTGACCCGCGACCACGTTGCCCAGCGAGTAGGTGGGGAAGTACCCGAACATCCCGCCGGCCCAGTGGACGTCCTGGAGCACGCCCTGCGCGTCGTCCGGGACGGAAATCCCCAGGTATTCGCGCACTTTTGAGTTCCAAGCCTCCGGCAGGTCCTCCAGATCGATCGACCCGTCGAAGATCCCCAGCTCGAGCTCGAAGCGCAGGATGATGTGGAGGTTGTACGTCACCTGGTCCGCCTCGACCCGAATCAGCGACGGCTCGATCTTGTTCGCCGCGCGGTAGAGCGTGTCGAGCTCCACCTCGCCTAGCCGCGCGGGGAACAGCTCTCGAAGCCGCGGCATCAGGTGCCCCAGGTACGGCCTACCCCTCCCCACCCAGTTCTCCCAGAGCCGGCTCTGCGACTCGTGGAAGCCGAGCGACGACGGGCTCGCAAGCGGCGAGCGCCAGAGCTCCCTCGGGACCCCGTTCTCGTACATAGCGTGGCCGCTCTCGTGGATCACGGCCCAGACCGCAGTCCCGATGTACTCGGGTTCGAACCGGGTCGTGATGCGGAGGTCTGCCGGCGAGATCGCCGTGGCGAACGGGTGCACCGTCTGATCGAGCCGCCAGGCACCCTCCTGCAGTGGTAGCTCGGTCACGACTTCGCGCGCCAGGGTCTCCTGCGCGTCCACCGGGAAGTCGCCGTGAAGGCAGGAATCGTCGATGTCCTTCCCGCTCTCGGCCACAGCTGCGATGAGCGGCCGGATCCCGTCCCGAAGCTCGTCCAGCACGGCGGCCATCTCCGGCGTCGTCATACCGGGCTCGAAGTCGTCGAGCAGCGGATCGAACTCGTGGGCGAAGCCGTCGAAACCCTCGAAGCACTCGGCGTAGCGACGCCGCAGCTCGACGTTCTTCTGCAGGTGCGGAAGGAAGGCCGCGAAGTCGGAGTCGGCGCGCGCCTCGGCCCAGGCGTGCTCGGCGAGCGACGCGGCGCGGGTGAGCTCCGCGCGCAGGTCGGCGGGCACCCGCCGCGCCTTGTCCCATCCGCGGCGCGCGACTCTCACCAGGCTCGCGTCGTCGGAGTCGTAGGGCAGGCTCTCGGTCTCGCTCGCGGCGCCTTCGATCAGGCGGCCGAGCTCGTCGGAGATCAGCAGCTCGTGACGGATCCGAGCCAACGTGGCCACCTGCTCGGCGCGGACCTCGGCACCAGCCGGCGGCATCTGTGTTCGCTCGTCCCATCCGAGCAGGGCGCGGGCGCGCCCGAGATCGTTGATTTCGGCCAACCGCTCACGCAGGTCTTCGAGGCTCGAACCCATCAGGCGGGTGTGGAAGAGCTCATGCTGGGCATTCTCGGTAAAACACCGCTCGCATGGAAGCTCGGACCCCCAGCGACTCTCGGATCGCGGAGCTCATACGGTCGACGGAGGTCATCTCGGCGATGCTGACCTCCGAGCAGATCGAGGCGGTTCTCGGCGACGAGGGCCCCGAGTGGCCGGACCTGGCGCCCGGCACCCTCGCGGTCGGACGGGCGGAGTTCGACCGCAACCTGGAGCGGGCCCGGGTCCCGTCCCCGAGCATCCGCGAGGAGTTCTTCGAGGACCTCGGCCCCGAACACGCCCGGTGATCTGCTGCGGCGCTCGTGGACGGCGACCTCTACCAGTCGATCCTCACGAGTCTGGAGCTTGTCTATCCCCGGCTCACGCCCGGCGGCGCGATGGTCCTGGACGACTACGGATGGGACGTGCTCCCGGAGTCGAGCGTGCCTGCTCCAACTTCTTCGCGGACAAGCCGAATCCACCACCGTGTTCGGCGATGCGAACGTTGCGGTGGTCGTGAAGTAAATCGAGGGCCAGGCCGACGGCTAGCGCTCCGGTCTCGCGGCGAATCCCTCCGCCCGGATCGCGTCCAGGATCAGCTCGCCGTGCCGGGACCCGTCGGTCTGCAGCACGAGCTCGATCGCCGTCTCGCGCACGTGGAGCTCGACGCCCTCGCGAATGTGCTCGACGTCGACGACGTTGGCGCCGTGCTCAGCGACGATCCGGAGGAGCGCCGCGAGCGCCCCGGGCCGGTCGGGGACCACCGTCCAGACCACGAGGCGCCGGCCCGCCGCCGTTTCGCCTAGGCGGATGCACTCAGCGAGCCGGGAGGCGTCGACGTTGCCTCCGGAGAGGACTGCGCAGGTCTCGCCCTCGGAGGCAGGCGAGACCTTGCCGGCCAAGAGCGCGGCGACCCCCACCGCCCCGGCGCCCTCAACCACCAGCTTCGAGCGCTCCAGCAGGAGGACCATCGCCTGGGCAACCTCGTCGTCGGAGACCGTGACGATCTCGTCGAGGTACCGCTCGACCAGCGGCAGGGTGAGCTCGCCCGGCCTCTTCACCGCGATGCCGTCGCAGATCGTGCTCGCGGACCGCTCCCCGATGGGGCGGCGGGTAGTGGTGAGCGAATCGACGTACGGCGAGCACGCTTCCGCCTGAACGCCGACGACGCGGACGCCCTGAAGCTTTGCCTTGATCGCGATCGCGATGCCCGAGGCAAGGCCGCCGCCTCCGAGGGGCACGACGACGAGCCGCGTGGTGGGAGCCTGGCGCGCGATCTCGAGGCCCACCGATCCCTGACCCGCGACGATCGCCGCATCGTCGAACGGGGGGATGAGCGTCCCGTGCTCAGCCTCCGCGAACTCCCGCGCGGCATCGGCCGCCTCCTCGTAGGAGCCGTCCACGAAGTGCACGTCTCCCCCGTACCCGCGGACAGCAGAGACCTTCGCGAGGGGTGACTCGGCCGGCATGAACAGGTCGGCGTGGCTGCCGAGGCGGTCGGCCGCCAGCGCGACGGCCTGCGCGTGATTGCCCGCGCTCGCGGCCACCATTCCGGCGTCGCGCTCCTCCTTGCCGAGGCCGCTCATCTTGTTGAACGCCCCCCGGACCTTGAACGAGCCCGTGAGCTGGAGGCACTCGGCCTTCATGACCACCTCGCCACCGACAAGGCGGGAAAGCTCCCCCGCCGGAAGGACGGGGGTCTCGCGCACCTCGCCCGCGATGAGCCGGCCGGCACGCTCGATGTCCTCGGCCGTGACGACTCGTTCAGCGTTCTCGACCGGGCGCGTGCTCATGTCTCCAGGGTAGACCCACCCAGGCGGGAAGGCGCTCGATCCTCTTTCAGCTAGTACGACGATCGTCGTATACTCGGTTTATGGCGCTTGAACACCCCACTCGGGACGACATGGAGCTGGCGGCCGTCCTTCACGCACTCAGCGACCCTCAGCGGCTTCGCATCGTTCGGATGCTGGCCGAGCACCCCGAGCCTCGGCCGTGCGGGACGTTCGGCCTCGACGTCTCCAAGTCGACGGCCACCCACCACTTCCGGGTGCTGCGCGAGGCGGGGATCATCGAGCAGCGCACCGAGGGCACGGCCAAGTACAACACCCTGCGCCGCGACGACCTGGAGCAGCGGTTTCCGGGCCTCCTGGACGCCGTCCTGAACTCGGCGGCGGTCCCGGCCTAAGAAGGAGGGCTTACTCGGTCTCGGTTGCTTCGCCGGCGGCGGCGGCGCCGTCGCTCTGCTCGGCCGCCGAGCCCTCCGGCGGGGTGTCGCCGCCGTTGTCGTGGGCCGGGGCGGAACCGCCGTCCTCGCCCTCTCCGGACTTCGCGCCGACCCCGACGGGCTCGCGCTTCTTGGCCGGCGGGCGCTTCTTCGGCTTCACGAGCTTCATCTTCAGCGGGCGGTCCTCCTCGTCACCGGACGGGTCGCGCTCGACCAGCACTGTCGTGCCGGGGACGATGTCACCGGTGCGCAGCACCTCGTCGGCGAGCGGATCCTCGATGTAGCGCTGGATGGCCCGCCGCAGCGGGCGTGCGCCCATTGCCGGGTCCCAGCCCTTGTCGACCAACAGCTCCTTTGCGGGATCGTCGAGCTCCAGCTGCAGCTCGTGCTCGGCGACCTGCGCGCGAACGCGGCCGATCATCAGGTCGATGATGACCTTGATCTCGTCGCGGCTGAGCTTGTGGAAGACGATGACCTCGTCGATGCGGTTCAGGAACTCCGGGCGGAACACCTTCTTGAGCTCGCCCATGATCCGGCCCTTCATCTCCTCGTAGGTGGCGCCGGTCTCGTTCGAGGCGCCAAAGCCGAAGGAGACGTTCCGCGCGATGTCCTTGGCGCCGATGTTCGACGTCATGATCACGATCGCGTTGCGGAAGTCCACTGTGCGGCCCTGAGCATCGGTTAGACGCCCGTCCTCCAGGATCTGGAGCAGGATGTTGAAGACGTCTGGGTGGGCCTTCTCGATCTCGTCGAGGAGCAGCACCGAGTAGGGCTTGCGCCGCACGGCCTCGGTGAGCTGCCCGCCCTCGTCGTAGCCGACGTACCCAGGCGGCGACCCCACGAGGCGCGAGACGGCGTGCTTCTCCATGTACTCGGACATGTCGATGCGCACCATCGAGTCCTCGTCGCCGAACAGGAACTCGGCGAGCGTGCGAGCCAGCTCGGTCTTGCCGACCCCGGACGGGCCGAGGAAGATGAACGAGCCGGCGGGCCGCTTGGGGTCCTTGATGCCCGCGCGGGAGCGGCGGATGGCCTTGGAGACGGCCGTGATCGCCGGCTCCTGCCCGATGACCCGCTTGTGGAGCTCGTCCTCCATGCGCAGGAGCTTCTTGGTCTCGGCCTCCGTGAGCTTGAAGACGGGGATGCCGGTCCACATCGAGACGATGTCGGCGATCTCCTCCTCGCCGACCTCCGGGCGCTCGCCGCCCTCGCCCGCCGCCCACTGGTCCTCGAGCTCGCGCTTGCGGTTGGTGAGCTGCCGCTCGGAGTCGCGGAGGTTCGCGGCCTTCTCGAACTCCTGCGCCTCGATAGCAGCCTCCTTTGAGCGCCGGGTCTCCTCGATCTCCTCCTCGAGATCTCGGTACACGGGCGGCTGCGACATCGACTTGATGCGCATCCGCGACGCGGCCTCGTCGATCAGGTCGATGGCCTTGTCCGGCAGGAAGCGGTCGGAGATGTAGCGGTCCGCGAGCTCGGCGGCCGCCGCCAGCGCCTCGTCGGTGATCTGGACGCGGTGGTGCTCCTCGTAGCGCTCCCGCAGCCCCTCGAGGATCTGCACGCTGTCGGGGATCGACGGCTGGTCGACCTTGATCTGCTGGAACCGCCGCTCGAGCGCGGAGTCGCGCTCCAGGTACTTGCGGTACTCGTCCATTGTCGTCGCGCCGATCGTCTGGATCTCGCCGCGGGCCAGCGCCGGCTTCAGGATCGAAGCGGCGTCGATCGCGCCCTCGGCGGCACCCGCGCCGACCAGGTTGTGGAGCTCGTCGATGAACAGCACGATGTCGCCGCGCTGGGTGATCTCCTTCATCACCTTCTTGAGGCGCTCCTCGAACTCACCGCGGTACTTGGAGCCCGCGACCAGAGCCGCCAGGTCGAGCGTGTAGATCTGCTTGTTCTTCAGCAGCTCCGGGACCTCGCCCTTGGTGATGCGGGACGCGAGTCCCTCGACGATGGCGGTCTTGCCGACGCCGGGCTCGCCGACGAGCACGGGGTTGTTCTTGGTGCGCCGGGAGAGGATCTGCATGATCCGCTCGATCTCGGTCTCGCGGCCGATCACCGGGTCGAGCTTGGACTCCGCGGCCAGCTTGGTGAGGTTGCGGCCGAACTGGTCGAGCAGCTTCGAGGACTTCTTGCCCTCACCGCTCGCACCGGTGCCGGCGCCCTGACGGCGGCCCCCCGGGCCGGACAGCATCCGGATGACCTCGTTGCGGATCTTCTCGGAGTCGGCGTCGAAGTCGAGCAGGATGCGCGCGGCGACGCCCTCGTTCTCGCGGACCAGGCCAAGCAGGATGTGCTCGGTGCCGATGTAGTTGTGGCCGAGCGACAGCGCCTCGCGAAGGGCCAGCTCGAGGACCTTCTTGGCGCGCGGCGTAAATGGAATCTGACCGGAGGTGACCTCCTCACCGGAGCCGACGATCCGCACCACCTGGGCACGGACGCGCTCGACGGTGATGTCAAGGGATTCGAGAACGCGAGCGGCGAGGCCCTCCTCCTCGCGCAGCAGCCCGAGCAGGATGTGCTCGGTGCCGATGTAGTTGTGCTTGAGAGTGCGCGCCTCCTCCTGCGCGAGGACGACGACCTGCCTGGCTCTCTCTGTGAATCTCTCGAACACTGTTTCTGCCTTGTTCTCTTTCCGCCTCTCAGGCTAGAGGGCGACCTTGCGGTCCTCCCAAGTATGGCCTACGCATTGGTCGTCTCCGGCGGCTCAAACGGGGACGCATGAGTGCCGGAGTCCCATCCAATGTTTCGGCTGAGCGGTGCCGACGGATTAGACCTCCGGTTGTCGTTTACGCCGAGATTCGAGTATATCGGCGGCCCCTGCGTGCTCAGGCATGTCTCAGGCGTGGCCGAAAGTAACCGCGCTAATTGCGAAATGGCGTCGCGGTGAGGCCCGATCCAGCGGTCATTGAAGCGTCCGCGCGGCCCTCGTCTGGTCCGCGGCCTGGAACGGCGAAACGAACAGCAGGAGCGTCTCCCCGCACTTCAGGAGATCACCGTCCATGAGGCGCCGGCGACCCTCGACGCGCCGGTCGTTGACGAACGTCCCGTTCCGCGAGAGGCCGTCGTCGGTCACGGTCCAGTCGTCGGCGAGCCGCACCAGCTCGGCGTGCACGCGGGACACGTCCTGGTCCCACGTGAGCGCGACATCGGCACTCATGCCGCGACCGATCGTGATCCGCTCCCACGTGTCTGACAGCGACAGCACGCACTGCCGCTCGTGCGCGTCGCGGTAGACGAGGTAGGGATCTCCCTTCCGGTCTGCCTCCGCGAGCTCAGGCGTCTTCTCGGGCGCGAACTCGTTGCCGGGCACGCCTCGTATTCGACCACGGGCGCCGCCGCGGCGCAAGCCGGACGAACCGGCGCATGCGCAGAGTCATCTCCCTAACGTTTCGGCACCCACGCATGGATCCCGCACAAGAGGGAACGGGGGACATGGTGGGCGGCGACTTCGTCGCCGTAGTAGCAGGTGTCGTTAGGCGGCATTGCCGCCGTAGGGATTCACTTCAACTGAGGAGGCAACGTTGAGAAAGCTCATTGCGCTTTCGTGCTCGATCGGCGCGCTGGCGCTTGCACTACTCGTCCCCGCCGTCGCCTCGGCCTGGGCGCCGGCGGCGTCCGCGACGATCCACCCCGGCGTCCAGACCTTCACCAACGGCGCGCAGTGCACGTCGAACTTCGTCTTCAGCGACGGCACCAACACCTACATCGGCCAGGCGGCCCACTGCTCGGGCACCGGCGGGAACACCGCCACCGACGGCTGCACGAGCGGCACATTGCCGGTCGGCACGCAGGTCGACGTCACCGGCGCGAGCAAGCCCGGGACCATGGTCTACAACTCGTGGGCCACGATGCAGGCGAACGGCGAGAGCAACGCCGACACCTGCGCGTACAACGACCTGGCGCTGATCAAGCTCGACCCGTCCGACGTCGCGAACGTGAACCCGTCGGTTCCCGGCTACGGGGGCCCAACGGGCGTCGGCACGGTCGGCAGCCTCGGTGACAAGGTCTACTCCTACGGGAACTCGGAGCTTCGCGGCGGCGTCACGAAGCTGAGCCCGAAGCAGGGAGTCCTGATCCAGAACCAGGGCAACGGCTGGAGCCACAACGTGTTCACGGTGACCCCGGGCATTCCGGGCGACTCCGGAAGCGGGTTCATGAACGACTCCGGCCAGGCGATCGGCATCCTGTCCACGCTGCAGCTCGCCCCGGCCGCCGGTTCCAACGGCGTCGGCGACATCGCCAAGGAGATCGCCTACCTGCACGCGAACAGCTCCTTCTCGGGAGTGAACCTCGTGCCTGGAACCGAGCCGTTCAAGCCGGACCTCGTCGGCGCGATCCTCGGGGCGTAGTAGCGGCGCGAGCCAACGGCGGCAAATAGGGCAGGCCCCACCGGGGTCTGCCCTACGTCTTGCCCGCCGAGTCGCGGGGTGGCGCAGCCGCCGGCGCCCTAGGTCCGCATCGCGGGGAACAGCACGACCTCGCGCAGGTTCCGCGCACCCGCCAGGATCATCACCAGCCGGTCGATTCCGAGGCCCACGCCGCCGGTCGGCGGCATGCCCTGCTCGAGCGCCTCGACAAAGGCCTCGTCGAACGGCTGGGCGTCCTCGTCGCCGCGGCGAAACTCCTCCGCCTGCTGCTCGAAGCGGCGGCGCTGCTCGTCGGGGTCGTTGAGCTCGGTGAACGCGTTCGCGATCTCAACCCCGCCGACGAACGCCTCCCACCGCTCAACGAAGCCCTCGTCGGATCGGTGGATCTTCGCGAAGGGCGAGAGCTCCACCGGGTAGTCGAGGATGAACGTCGGCTGGATCAGGGTCGGCTCGACCAGCTTCGACAGAACCCCGTCCACGAGCTTGCCCCAGCCCTCCTCGGGCTCCGGCTCGCGGCCAAGGGCGGCGGCCAGCTCCTCACGGCTCGGATGCTCCGCGAGGTCCAGCCCGGTGCGGTCCTTGACCGCGTCGCGCAGGGTGATCCGCTGCCACGGCGGGCTGAGGTCGATCTCGTCACCGTCCCGCTCGACCTTCGTTCCGCCGAAGGCCGACTCCGCGACCGAGGCGACGAGCTGCTCCAGGCGCTCGGCCTCGTCCATGTAGTCCGCATAGGCCTCGTACCACTCGAGCATCGTGAATTCGGGGTTGTGCTTTGGCGAGATACCCTCGTTGCGGAAGTCCTTGCCGAGCTCATACACGCGGTCGACCCCGCCCACGATGAGCCGCTTGAGATAGAGCTCCGTCGCGATCCGGAGGTAGAGGTCGCGGTCGAGCGCGTTGTGATGGGTGGTGAAGGGCCGCGCGAGGGCGCCACCGTAGAGCGGCTGGAGCACCGGCGTCTCGACCTCGACGAAGCCGCGCGCGTCGAGCCACTCGCGGACCGCGGTGACGACCTGCGCCCGCTTGGTGAACAGCTCGCGCACGTCGGGGTTGGCGATCAGGTCGAGCTCGCGGTGGCGGTAGCGCACCTCCACGTCTTCCAACCCGTGGAACTTGTCGGGCGGTGGGCGCAGGCTCTTGGCCAGCAGGGCCCAGGACTCGACACGCAGCGAGAGTTCGCCGCGCTTGGTCGCGAACACGATCCCCTCGGCGCCGATGATGTCGCCGAGGTCCACGCTCACCAGGGCCTCGAAGGCTTCCGCTCCGAGGACGTCCTCCCGGGCATGCAGCTGGAGCCGGCCCGAGCCGTCGACGAGGTCGAAGAACGCGGCCTTGCCGTGGCCCCGCCGGGCGGCGACGCGCCCGGCGACGCGGTAGCGGTCGTCGGTCTCCTCGCCCGGGGCGAGCCCCTCGTGAGCGGCCCGGACCACTGCGATGTCGGTCCGCCCCTCGAAGGCGTGCGGGAACGGCTCGACCCCGGACTCGCGCAGGCGCGCGAGCTTGGCCCGCCGCTCGGCGAGCAGCTGCGACTCGGAGCGCTCTGTCTCGTCGGACTCGCCCATCGGGCGAGCGAGTCTATGCGGCTTCGATCTTGGTGATCTTGAGCTTGCGCCTGGGGCCGCGGGGCACCTCGACGGTGACCACGTCGCCGCGCTTGTGGCCGACGAGGGCCTTGCCGATCGGCGACTCGTTGGAGAGCTTGCTCTCGGCCAGGTTGGCCTCCGCCGACCCGACGATCTGGAACTTCTTCGAGTCGCCCGACTTCTGGTCCTTGACGTGTACCTGCACGCCGACGCCGACGGTGTCGGTGTCGAGCTGCTTCTCGTCGACGACGGTCGCCCGGCGGAGCCGATCCTCGAGCTGGGAGATACGCCGCTCGAGCAGCGCCTGCTCGTTCTTGGCATCGTCGTACTCGGAGTTCTCCATGATGTCCCCGAACTCGCGTGCCTCCTTGATGCGAGCGGCGACCTCACGGCGTTTGACGGTGGTCAAATCGGTCAGCTCGGTGCGGAGCTTCTCCAGACCCTCCTGGGTGATCAGTGATTCACGAGCCACGGTGCTGAAACCTCATCCCCTGTCTGTTCATGAGGGACGCATCGCTGCGCCCCCCGCTTCCGACGAAACAAAGGCCCGAACGCGGCGCAATCAGTGCGCTCGCAGGTCGGGCAGGCGGGCGATTATAGCGGGGCGGTTTCGCCGGCCTAAAGGGCCTGAGCGGCGAACTCGCGGCCGCGCAGGAGGCCGGTCACGAGCGTACGCGCCTCATCCAGGGTCTCCGTCCGTTGCAGGGCATTCGCCTCTGCCCCCCTGATGCCGAGACGCTCCAGGTACCAGGGGTAGAACTTGCGCGCGTAGCGCGCGGCGCGGCGCTCGCCCATGTGCCGCTCCGCTCGCTCCATGGTCCACAGCAGCTCACTCACGATCTCGTCGTCGCTCGGCTCTGCCACCCGGTGGCCGGTGAGCTCCTGAAAGATCCACGGGTTGCCGAGCGCACCGCGCGCGATCATCACCGCGTCCGCTCCCGACTCGCGATACGCGCGGCGCGCGTCTGGCGCCGTGGCGAGCCCGCCTGAGACGATCACCTTGGCCTCCGAGCCGTCGAGTCGCTCGACGACCTCACGCACGAGCCCGTAGTCGGGATCACCCTTGTGCTGCACCGCGGCGCTTCGCGGGTGAAGCGCGATCGCCGCGACGCCGGCCTCTTCGACCAAGCGAACCGCGAGCTCGACTCCGGACCGGTCGCCGGGGTCGATTCCGGAGCGCAGCTTCACCGTGACCGGCCGCCCCGAGCCGTCGGCCGCCGCCCGGGCAAGGGCGAGAGCAAGGTCGGGCTGCCGGAGGAGCTCCGCGCCGGCCCCCACCTTGCGGACCTTCCGGACCGGGCACCCCATGTTGATGTCGATGAGGTCGGCGCCCGCCGCGGCTGCGATCGCCGCCCCCGACGCCATCACCTCGGGGTCGTAGCCGAACAGCTGGATCGAGACGGGGTGCTCCGACGGATGGATCCGCAGCAGCTCGGTCATCGTGCGTTCGTTGCGGTAGTGGAGCCCGAAGCTGGAGACCATCTCCGAGACGGCAAGCCCCGCGCCGTGACGCCGCGCCTGCAGGCGGACGAACCAGTTGCCGATCCCGGCGAGTGGCGCGAGCAGCACCCGGTTGGCGACGTCGATGTCGCCGATCCGAAACGGCGTCGTGAGCGGCGGCTGCATCAGAGGTTTCGCTCCCAGATCAAGCGTAGGCCCGTGAGGGTGAGCAGATCGTCCACCTCGTCGATTAGCTCGCAGAACGGGATGATCGCGGCGGCGTGCCCCCCGGTGGCCACAAACCGCACGTCGGAGCCGAGCTCGCGCTGGATCCGGCGCGCGATCGCGTCGACGGCGCCCGCGAATCCGTAGGTGATGCCGGAAAGCAGACTCGCGTGAGTGCTCCGGCCGATGACGCCGCCGGCCTCGCTGGGCGGCTCCCCCAGCTCGATCGGCGGGAGCTTGGCGGTGCGCTGGGCGAGTGCCTCCATGGAGATCTCGACGCCGGGCCCGATCACGCCACCGAGATACTCACCGGCCTCCGAGACCACGTCGAACGTGATCGCGGTGCCGAAGTCAGCGACGGCGCACGGGCCGCCGAGGAGCTCGTATGCGGCGACGGCGTTGGCGAGCCGGTCGGCACCGAGCTCGCGCGGGTTGTCGAGCTGGATCGGCATGCCGGTCTTCACACCTGGCCCCAGGACCAGGCACTCGCCCTGCAGGTAGCGCTCGCTCATCCACTGGTACTCCGGGGTGAGCTGCGGCACCACCGACGAGACGATCGTTCCGTCCACGGTCCCCACCTCGAGCCCCCGAAGCGCGAGCAGCGTCGACACGCCGACCGCGAGCTCGTCCGCCGTCGCCTCCACCTGGGTGGCGAACCGCCAATGCTGGACGAGCTCGTCGCCCTCGAACAGGCCCATGTGACTCTGCGTATTTCCTACGTCGGCGGCGAGGAGCACGCCGGGGATTATCCAGGCCATTACGATGAGCGCGCGATGGCCGGCGCCCAGCCCGACGCGAAGCTCTACGTAATCCCCGGCTCGCACCCGGCGATGGCCGCGCGGCGCATGCTCGAGCTGAAGGGGATCCCTTACAAGCGCGTCGACCTCATGCCGGTGATCTCGCGCGGCGCGCTTCGATTCCTGCGGTTCCCCTCGAACACGGTGCCCTCACTCGCGATCGACGGTCGCAAGCTCACCGGCTCGCGGGACATCGCCCGGGAGCTGGACAGGGTCCGGCCCGACCCCCCGCTCTATCCGGCCGAGCCGGAGCAAAAAGTGGCCGTGGAGGACGCCGAGCGCTGGGGCGAGGAGGTCCTGCAGCCGGCCATCCGCCGGATCCTCTGGAATGCCCTCAAGCGAAACAGGGCTCCGATGGCGAGCTATGCGGAGGGCGCGAAGCTCGGCATTCCGATCAGCCTCGCCGTGAAGACCGGGGGCCCGATCGTAGCGGCGGCAAGCCTCATGAACAGCGCCGACAACGAGGCGGTCCGCCACGACCTCGCCTCCCTGCCCGGCTGGCTCAAGCGGATCGACGACTGGATCGCCGAGGGCGTGCTCGGCTCCGATTCACCCAACGCCGCAGACGTCCAGATCGGCGCAAGCCTTCGCCTCGCGATGACGCTCGACGATCTTCAGCCCGCGATCGCCTCCCGACCGGCGGGCGAGCTGGCCATGCGCGCGGTCCCCGACTTCCCGGGCAAGGCGCCCCCGGTGCTGCCGCCGGCCTGGCTGGCTCCGCTTCGCGAAGCGGAGCAGGCGCCGGCGAGCGCCTGACCCGGCGGTCCGTCAATCCAGAGCGCCGACCCGGCTGACTCGCTGGCCCGGTCCGAGGCCCTCGAGCGCCTCCTCCAACCGTGTGCCATCGGGCAGGCTGAGGTCCGGGTCGAGCTCCAGGAGCGGTGCGAGCACGAACCGCCGACTCGTGACCTCGGGGTGCGGCAGGGTCAGCCGCTCAGTCTCGAGCTCGACGTCGCCGAGCATGAGTACGTCCACGTCCAGCGGGCGTGGGCCATGTCGCCGGCCCCCCAGCACGCGCCCCTGCTCCACCTCGATCGCCTTGCAGAGGTCGAGCAGCTCCTTGGGCTCGAGCTCGGTGCGGATGCGGACCGCCGCGTTCAGGAAGTCCGGCTGGTCGAGCACCTCGCCGACCGGCTCGGTCTCATAGGTCGAGGAGATCCCGTCAACCTCCACCCCCTGGTCGCGCAGCCCTGCGATCGCCGCCCGCAGATGGGACGCGCGATCGCCGACGTTCGAGCCCAGCCCCAGGTACCCGACACGCGGGCTCACTCGCCGTCGTCGTCCTCTGCCCCGACCTCGGCGTCCTCACGGACGTGGACCACCTCCACGGCGACCTGCTCCACCGCGATCGGCAGTGGGGGCTCCGGTTTCGCCGCCCGCACGCGAACCGACTCGCATGCGAACCGCTCCATCAGCCGCTCCGCGATCACGTGGCAGAGCCGCTCGAGCGTCTTGTAGCTGCGCTCGGTGGCGCCGAGCGCGACGATGTCGCACACCTCGGCGTAATCGACCGTGTCCTCGAGGCGATCGGTGAGCACGGCGTCGCAGTCCGGGACGTCGAAGCTGACGTCGATCTCGAGGCGCTGTCCGATCTCCTGCTCCGCCTCGGTCACCCCGTGGTGCGTGAAGATCGACAGCCCGCGGATCTCGACGTCGACTGATGGGCTCGGGCTCCGGTCTGCCTCCACGGTGTTTCCTAGGCCGGCGCCGTACGGCGCCGGCAGTGGCATGTGCCGTTCATGGGTTTGACGGTACCAGCGCCCCTGCGCGCCGCCGGTGCCCGGCTAGGCCGAGGCCGCGTCGAGGATCGACCCGGCCACCAGCACCGCCTGTCTCGTCTCGGCGACGTCGTGTACCCGCAGGACGTCTGCGCCGGCCCTGATCGCCATCACGTTGCTGGCGATCGTGCCGCCAAGGCGATCGTCCACGTCGCGTCCGGTGAGCTCGCCGATGAAGCGCTTGCGCGACGTCCCGACGACGAGCGGCCGCCCGAGCTCCCGCAGCTCGCCGAGCCGGCGCAGGAGCTCGACGTTGTGGGCCGCGGTCTTGCCGAATCCGATCCCAGGATCGACCCATATGCGCTCCTCGGAGATGCCCTCCCCCACCGCGAACTCGATCCGCTCGGCCAGGAATGCCTTCACGTCGTCGACGACGTCGTCGTAGGTCGGGTTCTCCTGCATCGTGCGTGGAGTCCCCTGCATGTGCATCAGGATCACGCCGCACTCCCGCTCGGCGCACAGGCCGGCGAGCGCGGGGTCGTGTCGTAGCGCGGTCACGTCGTTGACCATCTCGGCGCCGGCATCGAGGGCGGCCCCGGCGACAGCGGCCTTCGAGGTGTCGATCGAGATCGCCGCGTCCACGTCCTCGAGTCCGGCGACCACTGGTGCGACGCGCGAGAGCTCCACTTCCGCGCTCACCTCGCGGGCCCCGGGGCGCGTGGACTCCCCGCCGACGTCCAACAGCTCCGCCCCGTCGCCCACCAGTTCGCGGGCGTGGGCGATTGCACGATCAGGCGCGAGGAACCGCCCCCCGTCCGAGAATGAATCGGGGGTCACGTTCACGATGCCCATCAGGCGGACCGGTTGTGTTGGGCCGGCGCCGTAGGGCGCCGGCAGAGGCAGGTGCCGTATCACTGGTGTCGCAGTATCCCCTTCGGCTACTGCGCTCGGATCAGATTGCCGGCCATGAGCGCGAGCGTGGTCGCGACGCCGACCCCGAGCCACAGACGGCCCGGGTTGCCCTTGAGCTCACGCCGCGGCTAGGACCGCTGGTTCGGATCGTCGGCGTGCATCTCGGCGGTGCCGCCGGCAAGGCCCGGGCGAGGGTGCGGCATCGGGCGCGGGCCCTCGCGGCTGGCCGACTTCTCGGCCTCCGCCTCGGGCTGATCGGGAACGCTGGTCTCCTCGTCCTCGGCGCCGAACACCTCGTCCTCGGGGGCGCCGTCGAGCAGCTTCGCGAACTGCTCGGCGTCGATCGTCTCGCGCGCGAGCAGGATCTTGGAGATCGTGTCCAGCGCCCGCCGGCGCTGGACCAGGATGTCCTTGGCGGTCTGGTGGGCCTCCTCCACGATGCGGCGGATCTCGTCGTCGATCTCGCGCGCGATCTCGTCGGAGTAGTCCGGCTCGGAGGAGAACTCGCGGCCCAGGAACGGCTGCGAACGATCGTGACCGAACACGCGGGGGCCGAGGCGCTCGGACATGCCGAAGCGCATGACCATCTGCTTCGCGGTCTCGGTGACCTTCTCCAGGTCGTTGGAGGCGCCGGTGGTGATCTCGCTGAAGATGATCTCCTCTGCGGCGCGGCCGCCCAGCGTCATCGCCATCGTGTCCGTGAGCTCCGCGCGAGTGGTGAGGAATTTGTCCTCGGTCGGCAGGGAGATCGTGTATCCCAGTGCCTGGCCGCGGCTGATGATCGAGATCTTGTGCACCGGGTCGGTGTTGGGGAGCAGGTGGCCGACGATGGCGTGCCCGAGCTCGTGGTAGGCGGTCACGAGGCGCTCCTTCTCCGACATCACCCGGCTCTTCTTCTCGGGGCCGGCGATCACGCGCATGATCCCCTCCTCGAGCTCGTGCATCGTGATCTCGCGCTTGTTGGAGCGCGCGGTAAGCAGAGCCGCCTCGTTGATCAGATTCGCGAGGTCGGCGCCGGTGAAGCCCGGCGTCTGGCCGGCGAGCGTGTCGAGATCGATCTGCTTGGCGAGCGGCTTGCCGCGGGTGTGGACCTCGAGGATCCGCTTGCGCCCCTTGCGGTCGGGCCTGTCGACCACGATCTGGCGGTCGAAGCGTCCGGGCCGCAGCAACGCCGGGTCGAGGATGTCGGGTCGGTTGGTGGCGGCGATGAGGATGATGTTGTCCTTCATCTCGAAGCCGTCCATCTCGACGAGGAGCTGGTTCAGGGTCTGCTCGCGCTCGTCGTGGCCGCCGCCCATGCCGGCGCCACGGTGGCGGCCGACGGCGTCGATCTCGTCCATGAAGATGATGCAGGGGGAGTTCTGCTTGGCCTGCTCGAAGAGGTCGCGGACGCGGCTGGCGCCGACCCCGACGAACATCTCCACGAAGTCTGAGCCGGAGATCGAGAAGAACGGCACGCCGGCCTCACCGGCGACCGCCCTTGCGAGCAGCGTCTTGCCGGTGCCGGGTGGCCCGTAGAGGAGCACGCCCTTCGGGATGCGGGCGCCGAGCGCCTGGAAGCGCTTGGGGTTCTCGAGGAACTCCTTGATCTCGTGCAGCTCCTGAACGGCCTCGTCGACCCCGGCGACGTCCCGGAAGGTGATCTTGGGGGCGTCGACCGACATGCGCTTCGCCCTCGACTTGCCGAAGCTCATCACGCGCGAGCCGCCGCCCTGCATCTGGTTCATGAGGAAGATCCAGAACCCGAAGAAGAGGAGGAACGGGAGGATGTAGGTGAGGATCGAGAGGAAGCTCGAGCCGCCTGTGCCCTCGACCTTCGTGGTGATGTCCTGCTTGCCCAGGAGGTGGGTCAACTGGGTCAGGCCGTTCCCCGTGTTCGGGTAGCCGGTGGAGTAGGTCTTGCCGTCCTGGAGTTCCCAGCTCAGCGAGCTCGACTTCTGGTCGACCGTCACCGTGCTGATCTGCGATGGCTGGTTCTTGACCTGCTGGATGAACTGGTCGTAGGTCGGCGTCGTGTCCGAGCTTGGGCCGCTGATCAGCCGCTGCGCGAAGAACGCGAGCACGATCACGATCAGGATCGGGAATGCCGCGCTCCGGAAGAATCGCCTCACGTCAGATCACCCGCCCGGAACGCAGCTCCGCCTGCCTGGCGTCGGTGCCGTAAAGCTCGTGGATCTCGCGCATGATCGAAAGGGTTTTGAACAGCCCCGCAAACGTCGATTCAGCGTACCAGGGTGCCTGAGCCCCGTCTAAGGGCGCGGATCAGGCTGGTCTGTCTCCGCCAGGACCGCGACGTAGTCGAGGTTTCTGTACATCTGTGCGTAGTCCAGCCCGTATCCGATCACGAACCGGTTCGGGATCTCGAATCCGATGTAGCGGATCGGCAGGTCGACCCGGCGCCGATCCGGCTTCGTGAGCAGCGAGCAGACCTCGAGGGAGGCGGGGTTGCGGGCCTTCAGGCTCCTCTGCAGGTACTGGAGGGTGAGCCCCGAGTCGATGATGTCCTCGACGATCAGCACATCGCGCCCCTCGATCGACGCGTCGAGGTCCTTGAGGATCCGAACCACTCCCGACAAGTCCGTCTCCGAGCCGTAGCTCGAGACCGCCATGAAGTCGATCTCGCACGGAATGCTCAGAAACCGCATCAGATCACCGAGAAACAGCACCGCGCCCTTCAGGATCCCGATCATCACGAGGTCCCGCCTCTCGTAGTCCTGGCTGATCTCCCCCGCCAGCTCCTTCACCCGGCGCTGGAGCTCGTCCGGGGTGACGAGCGTCTCGCCGATCGCGGGGTCGTCCATGGGCGCGTGAGTCTACGTTTTGCGGCGGCCCTGAGGGGACCGGCTCAGTCCAGCACCCGCGCGGTGAGCACTGCCACCTCGCGGGCCTCCGGAACGAGCCGGAAGTCCTCGGACACCGCCACCCCGGCGACCCACACGACCCGCCCGGCCGCAGTCACCACCGGGAGGCGGTGACGGAGTGAACGCGGAACGCCGCGATCTGTGAACAGGTCCTGCAGGCTCTTGGTGCCGTCCATGCCGAGTGGCCGCATCCGATCGCCATCGCGCCACGTGCGGACCACCAGCTCGTCGCCGAGCGCTTCCGCGTCGAGGGTCGCCAGGTCGGGGCCGGCGGGCTGGAGCGGCCCGGCGCGAAGCTCGGCGCGAACCTCCCACTGCCCGAAGCGGCAGCTCCCCGGGACTCGCAGCGGAGCCGGGGCGGGGGCGGCGTCGGCCTCCATCGAGGTCTCGAAGCGAATCAGCCCCTGCTCGCAGATCGCGCGCACGCCGAGGCCGAGGTCGACCTCGCCGCCCTCCGGCATCATCGCCAGGCGCATGATCTGGGCAGCCCGGCGGCGCCCGAGCGGCACCGCGCGGCCCGTGGCTCGCTCCGCGAGGGCGCGCAGGGCCAGCCGCCGGAGCGCCGGCTCGGAGCCTGCCAGCGCCTCCGCCCGGATCGCGACCGCGCCGGCGCCCGCTCCCGCGGCCTCGAGCGCTTGGAGGACGACCCGTTCGAGCAGGTGGGCCTCCTCTGCGAGCTCCGCCTGGGTCTCGGCGATGTTCCGCTCGGCGGCGTCGCTCAGGTCCCGAAGCACCGGCAGGATCTCGGAGCGGATGCGGTTACGCGCGAACGCGGGGTCGAGGTTCGTCTCGTCGTCGGCGAACGGCAGGCCCGCAGCGGTGGCGAGCCGGCGCAGCTCCGCGCGCTCCAAGTCGAGCAGCGGGCGGACCACCCGCCCGCTCTGGGGCGGCAGGCAGCGGAGGCTTCGGGCTCCCGGCGAGACAGCGAGGCGGTAGACCATCGTCTCCGCAAGGTCGGTCCGGCTGTGGCCTGTTGCGATCCAGTTGCCGCCGGCGCGGGCGCGGAGCCGCTCGGCGGCCGAGTAGCGAAAGTCCCGGGCGGCGGCCTGGAGGTTTCCCTGGAGCGACGTCGGGCGCTCGATGTGGAGGTCCACCCGCAGCAGCGAGCAGAGGTCGCGTGCGACCCGCTCGTCGCGGACGGCGGTGTCCCGGAGCCCGTAGTTGACGTGCAGCGCGTGGACGTTCTCCGGCCCGATCGCCCGGGCCACGCCGGCGGCGGCGCAGGCCGAGTCGGGCCCGCCCGAGACGAGCACGACCCCGGAGGAGACCGGCTCGATCAGGCCACTTCGGCGCACCGCCTCGACCAGGCGCTCCAGGGCCTCCTCACGCACACCCATGCCGCGATCTTAAGGAGGCGGTCGGCCGCAAGCGGCGACTAGTCGTTCAGAGGGCCGTCGCGCTCCCTGGCGCGGGCGACGAAGAGCTCGATGGGCTCGGGGAAGCCCTTGAGCTCGACGCCGCCGATCGGGTCGAACTCCAGATAGCCGGAGTTGCCGAGCGCGTCGGCGACGGCGGTCGTCACCATCACCTCGCCGCCAAGCGCGCGGGCAACCACCCGGTGGGCCAGATTCACCTCGCTCCCGAAGTAGTCGCCGTCGCGGTAGACGGCGCGGCCGTAGTGAACCCCGACCCGCGGCTGCGGCCGCTCGCTGAACAGGCCGAGGAAGCCGACCGCCCACTCGGTGAGAGTGGCCGGGTCCGGCGAGACGATCATCACCTCGTCGCCGATCGTCTTCACGACCAGGGCCTCGGACGGGAGCGTCGCCTCCACCGTCTCGACGAACCTCTCCACGAGGTCGAAGGCCTCGTCGTCGCCCTCCTCCTCGGTGTAGCGGGTGAACCCGGTCAGGTCGACGAAGCAGAACGCCATCTGCACCCGGCCGAGCTGCTTCTGCCCCGCGAGCTCGGTCTCCATGTGGCCGACGACGTCCTGCTCGATGTAGAAGCGCAGATAACGCTGGTGGATGTACTCCATCAGCGGCGAGGTGATCGGGAGCAGGTCGCGTGCCAGCCCCTCCATCTCCTCAGCCATCTGGAGAGCGTCGACACCCTGCCGGATGAGCGGCTCGTGGACATATAGATGGAACAGCCGCACCTCCGCCTCCGCGATCTTGCGAATCGACTGCGCGTAGACGCGGATGAGCTGCAGGAGGGCGACGAGCGGAAAGCCCGCCTTGAGCACCTCGCCGATGTGCTCCATCGCGACGACGTCCTGATCGTTGAGCGTCCCCTCCAGCGCGGTCGGAGTTCCCAGGAGCGACATCATCCGCTCGATGAGCGCCTCCTCCAGATCGGTCCTGTCGGCGGCCTCGCCGCGGGTGAGGTTGCGCTCCCGGCCCGGGAAGAGGTCCTCGACGTAGCCGAAGGCCAAACGACCCTCGCGGACCGCCCGTCGCAGCTCGGCGAGGGAATGGCCGCGCTCGCGGAGCCGGCTCACGACCCGCGCCTGCGCCGCCGCGGCGGTCGTCCACCGGCCGCCCTTTACCGGGATCACCCCGGCCTTCACCCAGCGCTGAAGCGTGGTGGGAGAGACCCCGGCGAGCTCCGAGGCCTCGCTCAGAGAGATGTGATCGTCCGGCATCGGGGGCCGATCCTTTCAAAGGTCGCCCGGCATCAGGCGCCCCTCGGCGGACCCGGCGTCAACGGGCTGCCTAATCGAGCACCAGGTGCGGGTGCTCCTGCGTCACCAGCTTCCTATAGGAGGAGACGAGGAGCCGGAGCGCCGGGATGTAGATGAGCGCAGAGCGGGTGTCGCCGCTGGCCTTCACGCGGCCGCGGGCGATCGCGATCGCCAGGCTCTCCTTTCCCTGGAGGTAGGCGTTCGCGACCTTGGAGTCCATCTCGAGCCTGAGCTTCGGCTTCCACTTGGTGTCGTCCGAGAACTTCCAGGTCAGGTGGTGGCTGCCCTCCTCGGTCGCGGCGAGGCTGAGGGTCAGCGGGAGATCGGGGAACTCGAACCGGATGCGCAGCCCGGCCGCGCGCAGTAGCGGGCCGGCATGATCGTCCGCGTCCGTCTCCGTGAGGACGTCGTCGAGCAGGTGCTCGAACTCCGCGGCGGCGGCGCGCGACTTGCGAGTCCGGGTCCCTGTGCCCATGCCGCGCTGGAGGCTATCGCTACAAGGGACCGACGAACGCCGATCGGCGCTTGACCAGATTCTCGTAGAGCTTGGCCTGGATCGTCTCCCTTACCTGCTCGGTCACCTCGAACAGGAGGCGGCGGTCCTCGGCGGCGTCCGGGCCGTGGTCCGACAGGTCGATTGGCTCGCAGAACTCGATCCGCCACTTCGACGGCAGCGGAACCAGCCCAAGCGGCCCGAGCCACGGGAAGGTCGGGGTCACCGGGACGAAGGGAGCGTCCAGCGCCCGCGCAAGCGGCCGGGCATCGGCGAGCTTCGGGTAGATCTCCTCCGACCCGACGACGGCGACCGGCACGATCGGAGCCCCGGTCCGCAGCGCCACCTCGACGAAGCCGCCGCGCCCGAAGCGCTGCAGGCGGTACCGCTCGGAGAACTGCTTGCCGGTTCCCTTGGCGCCCTCGGGGAAGACCATCACCAGCTCGTCCTGCTCGAGGAGCCGTGCAGCGTTGTGCCGGCTTGCCGGCACCCCGCCGACCCTGCGCATGAACGCCGAGATGAACGGAAGCACGAAAGCCCAATCGAGCACCAGGAAGCGGGCCCACCGCGGCAGCGGGTGCTGCTTCATGATCGACAGCAGGATCATCGACGCGTCGAAGGGAAACAGCGCGCCGGCGTGGTTGGAGACGAGGAGCGCCCGTCCGTGGGCGGGGACGTTCATGACGCCGTCAGGCTCCACCCGCCACCAGACCTCGTACAGGAACTCGAACAGCGGGTAGACGGCCTCCGCGAACTCCTCGTCGAAGCCCCACTCGTCCTCGTGGTACTCGCCGCTCACCCGGCGAGCGAGCAGTTGGACGACGTCGCTGAGGCGCTTCGGGAGCTCGTCGACCGCACGATTCGCGGCGCTCATCGGGTCGAGGCCGTCCTCGATGCCGGTCCGCATCCGGCGCAGGAAGTCCGCGAATGCCTCGGCCGGGGGGTGCTCCGGCCCCGTCTGCGCCTCCGTCCGGGTGCTCATCTGAGCGCCCCGGAAAGCCGTCCGGCGAGGTCCCCCGGATGCAGGGCGGGGCCCACCCGGCGCCCCGCTGACTTCGCCGCGAAGTCCCGGATCGCGCCCTCCGCGTCGAAGCGCGGCTCGAAGGAGATCTCGGTCCGCAGGCGCCGGTTGTCGACCCCCCGCCCGAACCGAAGCAGGCGGACCCCGTCTCCGTAGAGCGGGCCGGCCCCGAGGCGCTTGCCCAGCCGCTCGAGCGTGGGACCGAAGAGCGGATGGGGGATCGGGAGAGCGGGGCGCCGGACGAGACGCAGGATGTGGCTCAACGAGATCGAGCCCGACGGGGCGACGTTGACCGGGCCGCGGACCGGGGCCCGGGTCGCCGCCTCCAACGCGCCGTGGGCGTCGTCGGCGTGGAGGAACTGGAGCCGCGGGTCCCAGCCGAGCTGGGTCGGCACCGCTGGGAGGCCCAGGTATCGGATGAGCGGCGTGTCAAGCTCCGGCCCGATCTCGGGCTGGCAGCGCAGGGTGCAGCACACGAGCGCCGGGTGGCGGCGGGCGAAGTTGTCCACGTACGCCTCCAGCTCCGAGACGTCACGCTGGAAGCGCGTGCGGAGGGGAAGCGTCCTTGCCATGTCCTCGGTGAAGAAGTACGGCGTCGCCCCCTCGCAGCCGTAGATGGCCGCGGACCCGCGGACGATCAGCCGCTCGAGGGTCGGGGTCCGCTCGCAGGCGGCCAGGAGCTGAAGCGTGCCGATGACGTTGACGTCGTGGAGGACACGCGCCGGTCGGCCCGACTCGGGGTACCAGAGGATCCCGCAGTGGACGACCGTGTCTGCCTCGGTGGAGGGCAGTAGCCGAGAGAGCAGTGGGCTGCGGATGTCGGCCTCGATGAAGTCCGTGCGCTCGAGGTCCGCCGCGGGCGGCTCGATGTCGATGCCGGCGAGATAGTCGACCGACGGGTCGCGCGCAAGGCGGCGAGCGAGCTCCTTCCCCCAGTGGCTCGCCACTCCGACGATGACCACCCTCCGACCGGCCATTAATCCTCAGCCTTAGGTTTAGTCTCACGGGCCGGCCTGCGAAGGGCATCCTCCAGCTCCGCAAGCCGGCGCTCGAACGCCTCCAGCCGCTGTGCCATGTCCTCGGCGGCGCCCTGACCCCGGCGGGCGAGCTCGGCGCCGGCGTCCTGGCCCCGCCGCGTCAGCTCGTCACGCGCGCCCTGCCCCCGCCGCGCGAGCTCCTCGCGCGCGTCGCGCCCCAGCTTCGCGACCTCGTCGAGCAGCTGCGTCGCCCGCTCGCGACTGATTCCGGGAGTACCGGCGCGCGCCGGCGTCCCCGCCACCGAGAGGGTGCGGTCGATCGCGGCTCGGAGCGCGTCGGCCACGCCGCGCTCCGGCTGCCTGCGGGACTGCGCCGCCACGGCCCGCTACGCCTCTGAGCGTTCCCGTGCGCCGGTCTGGTCGTCCGTGTCCTGGGCCTCCGCGACCGCGACCCTCCGACGCAGCGCGGCAAGCTCGTCGAGCGCGTCGTCGAGTTGGTCCTCGACCGCCTCGAGCCTCGTCGACAGCGACCGCATCCGCTGCTCCAGGCGCTCGAAGTCGGTCGCGGCGGGGATGTTGAGCGCCCCCATGGCCGAGCGCTGTGCATGAGCGGCCCGTTCGCCCGCGCCGATCGCCGTGGACACCGCCTGGCCGAAGATTGGATTGTCCAACAGCGCCTGGGCGAGATCGCTCAGCGCCTCCTCGCCGCGCGCGCGAATGCCCTCCTCACGTCTAGGATCGTCAGTCACGGAGAGGCCTCCGTCGCCTGTCGCTGTTGCCGCGCATTGGTGGCGCAATGTAACGCTTCAAGAGGGGCGGTCCGACTGCCGATTCAGTAACCAGCGGGCTGCCCGGGTCCAATGCGGGTAGCGTAGAGCTGAGATTTACTTGTCACGCCTGGTCGAGCATTGCAAACCGCCCCCACAACAGTTAGCGTTCTCACGGTCCTGAGCAGGCTGGTTTGGCGGAGCCGCGAGGAGGCATTCTCCCCGCCGGGCGCGAAGGACGGGGAATAGGAATGGAAATGGGAATGGGAAGGAAGCTACTGCTGACACTCGCCCTTGGTGTTCTCGGCGCCGTCGTGGTCGCCAGCACCGGCATTGCGAGTGGCGGGCTTCTCGACTCATCCAAGACCGGCGTATCCGTCAACCTCCCCGGCGGGCAGAACCTGCCGCCTGTAAACGCTCTCCCCGCGTGCTCCAACGGCAAGGACGATGACGGCGACGGCCTCGTCGACATGGCCGACCCGGGCTGCTCCGGCCCGCTGGACAACGACGAGTCCGACCCGGCGACCGGGACCACCGGCGGGTCCACGGGCAGCACCGGATCGACCGGCTCCACCGGCACCACTGGAACCACCGGCGCCACCGGCACGACCGGCGCCACCGGCACGACCGGCGCCACCGGCACGACCGGCCCCACCGGCACGACCGGGGCCACCGGCGCGACCGGCAGCGGCGGCGCCGCCGGCCCGGGCGGCCACGGCGGCTCCGGCGGACGGCCCGGCAATCACGGCCACGGCGGCAACAACAACCGCCATCACCACCAGCACAGCAACGGCGGCACCTCTGCCTCCCACACCTCCCCCAAGCCCCCGCCGCCGGTCAAGTCCAACGGCGTGCCGACGAAGTCGAATCCAACGCTTTCCATCGCGAGCCCCACGCCGGCTCCCCTCGGCGTCCCGAGCTTCCTCATCAGCCAGTTTGAGATCCCGCCCTTCCTGTTGCCGATCTACCAGGCCTGCGGCACGCAGTACGGGATCCCGTGGGAGGTGCTCGCCTCCATCAACAAGATCGAGACCGCGTTCGGCACCAACCTCAACGTCTCCACCGCCGGCGCCGTCGGCTGGATGCAGTTCATGCCGTCCACGTGGAAGGCCTACGGGATCGACGCCAACGGCGACGGCCGCAAGGACCCGTACAACCCCGTCGACGCGATCTGTGCCGCCGCCCGCTATCTGAAGGCCGCCGGCGGCGACACCGACCTGCGGCGCTCGATCTTCGCCTACAACCACGCCACCTGGTACGTGGACGAGGTGATGCTCTACGCGCAGCAGTACGGCAAGCTTCCCGCCGACCTCGTCGGCTCGGTCACCGGCCTCACCCAGGGGGATCGCTTCCCGGTCGCCGCCAAGGCCAAGTACGCCGATGAGATTTCCACCGGCAAGGCGGCCAAGGACGCGAAGCCCGGGAAGGGCACCGGCAACGTCGCCGACGTAGTCCAAGGCTCAACCTCACGTCAAGGGATCAACATCTACTCGCGCCAGGGTGCGCCGGTGGTCGCGGTCAACGACGGAACGATCACGAAGGTCGGCCACAGCAAGCAGCTCGGCAACTACATCGTCCTCCAGGACAACTACGGCAACCGCTTCACCTACGCGCAGCTCGGCCACGTCGCCAAGGCTTATCCGGTGCCGAAGAAGCGCAAGCTGTCGGCCTCGGACTTCAAGCTCGTCACCCCCAACGACAAGGCGCCCAACGAGCCCGCCACCAAGGGCAAGCCGCTCGGGGTGAGTAAGAACGGCAAGCTCGCCTCCGACTCGGTTGCGAAGCCGGACGCCGCAGCAAAGAGCAGCACGCCGAAGTCCAAGAAGGCGCCGAGCGCCTCGAAGAAGTCGGCGCCCGCGAAGAAGGTCCCCGCGAACGCGCAGATCCTGAGGCTGAAGGCCATGTCCGACACCGGCGGTCCCGTCAACACGCAGGACCGCCGCCGCCTCTACGCGCTGCCGCAGCGCCCGCACAACGCGCACCACGCCAACGTCACCGGCCAGCTCGACCATCTGCTGGCGCAGCGGATGCCCGGCTACTCGACCTTCAAGTCGTACGTCGGCCACGTCATGCACTTCAACCCGGACTCCATGCAGCTGCGCCCACTTCAGAAGGGATCGAAGGTGGTCGCCGGCACCGTCCTTGGCCGCATCGGCAAGACCACGTCGCTGGCACCCCACCTGAACTTCTCGATCCGGCCCGCCGGCAAGCACTCCCCGAAGATCGACCCGAAGCCGATCCTGGACGGGTGGAAGCTCCTCGAGGAGACCGCGATCTACCGCGCCGCCGGGAAGAACCCGTTCACCGAGGGCGCGGGGACGAGCAACGTCACCCAGGACCTCCTCCTTCCCAAGACCCAGCTCCAGCAGAAGGTCCTCGCCGATCCGAGGCTCTCCATCTACGCCTGCGGTCGCAACGACATCCGCACCGGCCAGATCGACGCGCGGATCCTCGCCGCGATGGAGTACCTGGCGGACAACGGCTTCCGTCTCACGATCACCTCGCTCAAGTGCGGTCACAGCCTCATGACCACGTCGGGCAACGTCAGCGAGCACTCGACCGGAGACGCCATGGACATCGCCGCGATCAACGGCGTGCCTGTCGCGCACCACCAGGGGCCGGGGACCCTCGCCGACTCGCTGATCAAGAGCCTCTTGAAGCTCCAGGGCACCATGCAGCCGCACCAGATCATCTCGCTCGAGGACCTGCCCGGGCCGATCAGCTTCCCGCTCCCGGACCACTGGGACCACGTCCACGTGGGCTACTACCCGGCAGGCACCGCCCCATCGGGCGGCAATACGGGCAAGCAGTTCGAGTCGCTGCTCAAGCCCGACCAGTGGAAGAAGCTCATCGGGCGCATCGCTCACATCCAGAACCCGAAGGTCCCGACCTCGCCGTCGAAGTACTCGCTGCCGGCCCACAAGCAAAACGGCGGCAAGAAGTCCGGCGGCAAGGGCAGTCGCGGCGACTAGGCCGCCGCGCGACCGATTCATCGCCCGCGACTAGGCTGAGGTCGCAATGAGCGCGACCGACGCGTCCTGCTTTCGCTTCGTCCAGCTCGACGTCCCCGGACGCCTCGGGCTGGACGACGGGCGCTATCTCCTCCGGCCCGCCGGCGGCGACCCGGACGCAGACGACACGGTCCTCGTCGTCCAGACGATGGGGGCCCCGCCCGCCGGGAGGCGGCCACCCAGGAAGCGGCGACGTCCTCAGCCCGCGGATCCGGGAGAGGCTCCCCGGGAGGTCCCGATCACCCGCCTGACCGTGATCCCGGCGCGCTCGCTGGACGCGAGCGAGTTCGAGACGGAGCTCGCTGCCCTGCGAGCCGACCCGGCCGCCACCGAGGAGGCGGTGACCGAGGGGCTTCGGGAGGTCAACCGGGTGGTGCGCGCTCACCGCATCGCCAGCCAGGACCCCTACGGCCACGAGATCGGGAGACTCACCCCCATCGTGGTGCGGGTCGGCGTCGGAACGGGCCAAGAGCTCGCCGACGGCAGGTGGACCGAGGCGTTCACGGTTGCCTCGCCTGAGCGCCGCCGCCGCCGCGCCGATGCGCTGCGGCCCCAGGAGCGTCTGGCCGAGCTGCTCTCCGGCCGCGAGCCGATCGACGTCTGCGAGACGCTGCTGCTCCGGGCGCGCGCCGACCTCGACCAGGACCGGCCCCGCGAGGCCGCCCTCCAGCTGAGCCACGGGCTCGACGCGCTGCTCGCAGAGGTCCCGGACCGTGCCGGCCCGGGGCAGGAGGAGGACCTCGCCACGCTTCGGGCGCGCCGTGAGTCGACCGGCGAGGCCGCCGCCGCCGCCCTCCACGGGGACCCGTCGGCCGACGAGGTGGACCGACTGGCGGAGACGCTCAGCATCTGCCAGCGCGTCCTGCGTCGTCGTCAGGCGCTCAGGGAATAGCGCTCAGCCGTCGAGGCCCGCGAGCACGGCCTGCAGGTCCTCGGCCACGTCGCCGTCGAGCCGCACGCTGGCGTCGGAGTCGTACGGGGTCGAGCTTCTCGTGATGATCGCGATCCGCCCGCCGTGCGCCAGCGTCAGCCCGGGCAGGCCGGCCACCGGGTGGACCTCGAGCGAGGAGCCGATGCAGAGCAGCAGGTCCGCGGAAGAGCAGAGCTGCTCCGCCCGCGCCATGGCGTCGGCGGGCAGGAGCTCACCGAACAGGACGACGTCCGGCTTGACCTTGCCGGCGCAGCCTCTGCAGGTCGCGACCCCGTCCGCATCGAACAGCGACTCCACCTCCTCCAGCGGGTAGCTCTCGCCGCAGCTCGTGCAGCTGGCCGTGGCGATCGAGCCGTGGACCTCGATCACGTCCTCCGATCCGGCCTTGCGATGAAGCCGATCGATGTTCTGGGTGATCACCGCATCGAGCTGGCCCCGGCGTTCGAGCTCGGCCAGCACTGTGTGCGCCGGGTTCGGGTCCTTGTCGGCCAGGTCGTGAAAGCGGGGCCGGTAGAAGTCCCAGAAGCGCTTGGTGTCGCCATGGAAGGCGTCGATGGTCGCCACCGCCATCGGATCGACCTTCGCCCACAGCCCCTTCCCGGGCGTCCGGAAGTCGGGGATCCCGGAGGGCACGGACACGCCGGCTCCGGTGAGCGCGACGACCCGGTTGCTCGCCGCGATCAGGCCGGCGAGCTCCTCCGCGGCGCTGGTTACTTGCCCTGCCACTTAGGCTTGCGCTTGCCCAGGAACGCCGAGATTCCCTCGCGGGCGTCCTCGGACGAGAAGGCGGTCGCGAAGCCGCCCTTCTCGGCCTCGATGCCCTCGTCAAGGTCGCCCTTCGCCGAGACGTTCTTGATCTGCTCGACCGCCACCGGCGCCTGGCCACCCAGCTTGCGAGCCCAGGAGAGCGCCGTGTCGAACAGCTCGTGGTCGAGGACCACCTCGTTCGCGAGGCCGATCTCATACGCCTGCGCCGCGGTGATCGGCTCGCCCAGCAGGTTCATCTCGAGGGCCTTGCCCTCGCCCACCAGCCGGGCAAGCCGCTGGGTGCCGCCGAAGCCGGGGATGATCCCGAGGTTGATCTCGGGCTGGCCGAAGCTGGCCGATTCCGCGGCGATCCGGAAGTCGCAGCCCATCGAGACCTCGCAGCCGCCGCCCAGCGCCAGCGAGTTCACCGCCGCGATCGTCACCGTCGCGGACTGCTCCATGCGACGGAGCAGGCCGTGGCCCGAGTCCAGAAGGTCCTTGCCCGCGGCCGGGTCGGTCATCTTCGTGAACTCCTTGATGTCCGCGCCCGCGGAGAAGACCGCGAAGTTGGACGATGCGATCACGGCGGAGTGGATCTCGTCGCGCGACTCGATCTCGTCCCAGACCGCCGTGAGGTCCCGGATCATCTGCGGCGAGATCGGGTTCGTGGGCGGCCGGTTCAGCCAGATGATCGCGACCTCGTCCCGCGTCTCGAGGAGGACGGTCTCCTTCTGGTCGAAGCCGTCATCGGGCTGCGGGTAGAAGAAGAACCCCTGGCCGGTCTTCTTGCCCAGGCGGCCCTGGTTCACGAGTCGGCGAAGCAGGAGCGGTGGCGCGAAGCCGTCGCCCCATTCGCGCTGGGCGAGCTCGAGGCGGTCGAGCATCTCGTCCAGCCCTGCCTCGTCGGCGCGGGCGAGCGGGCCGGGCAGTATCCCGGCGCCCATCATCAGGCCGAGGTCGACGTCCTTGGTGGTCGCGACCCCCTCGTCGACGAGCATCGCGGCCTCGACGAACGCCTTCAGCTGAAAGCGGTCGACGACGGTCATCTCAGCGGTTGCGGCCTCCATCTCAGCCTCCGTGTGTGTAGTAGCCCTGGCCGGTCTTCTGGCCGAGATTGCCGGCCTCCACCAACTCCTTCATCTCCGGCTGGACGTAGAAGCGGTCGCCGTAGCTCGCGTGCAGGTGCTCGGCGACGTGCAGGACGGTGTCGAGCCCGAGGAGGTCGGCGAGGAAGAACGGACCCATCGGAGTGACCTTCGCGTCGGCGATCTCCTTGTCGATCTCCTCGGCCGAACGGCCGCTCTCGTCCTTGTAGCGCCAGATCTCCGAGGCAGCCGAGTTCAGGACCCGGTTGACGACGAACCCCGGCTCCTCGCCGCACCGGATCGGGGCCTTGCGGATCTGCATCGCGAAGTTGGACGCCGTCTGGCTGGTCTCCTCGGAGGTGAACTCCCCTTCGACGACCTCGATCAGCCGCATCACCGACGCGGGATAGAAGAAGTGAAAGCCGACGACCTGATCGGGACGCGTGGTCGCCGAGCCGATCTCGGAGATCGAGAGCGCCGAGGTGTTCGAGGCCAGGATCGCGTGCCCGGGAGTGACCTCATCGAGCTCGGCAAAGACGGCCTGCTTGATCTCCATCCGCTCAGGGACGGCCTCGATGACGAAGTCGGCGTCGCCGAAGCCGTCGTACTCGGTGGTGCCCGTGATCCGCCCGAGGATCTCCTCGCGACGCTCGTCGGCCTGCCCCTGCGTCAGCTTCTCCTTCTTCACGAGGCTGGCGAGCTGGCCCTCGGTCACCTCGCGCGCCTTGTTCAGGCCCGCGTCGATGAACTCCTGCTTGACGTCCTTCATCACGACCGGGACGTCGGCGGACGCGATCACCTGCGCGATCTCGCCGCCCATCGTTCCGGCGCCGAGCACTGCGGCCTTGAACACGAACATCGGTTTCCGATCCTCCAGGGGTGTGTAGGTGAGGGGCTTCAGCCCCGAAACTTGCTGGTGCTGTTAGTGGTCTGTTGAGCGCGGGAAGGCTATATGACCCCTCAGGGTCGGGTTCCGGCAGCCACTTCCTCCACCTCAAGCCTCAGCCGAGCGAGCGAGCGGCTCAGTGAGCCGCGCATCTGCGAGCGGATGAAGAGGCGGTCGGTCAGCTTCGCGAACACGCCGCGGTCGCGCAGCCGGTAGTCGAGCTCCTGGGTCACGACGGTCCCCTCGCCCTCGATGGCGAAGGTGACGGTGAGCTGACCGGTCGTTTCCGGGTCCTCGTACTCCACGCGGTGGCGACTGCGTGGCTCGTGCTCGACGACCCGCTCGGTGACCGTCCCGCGTCCCGCCGGGGTCGAGCTCCAGCGCAGGGTTCCGCCGGTCTCCGGGTAACCCATGTCGGATTCGACGCGGGCGAAGCCATCCACCCAGGCGGGCCACCCCGCAGGGTCGAAGTAGAAGTCCCAGACCTCCGCGAGCGACGCCTTCACGGCGACCGAGGCCGCGACGCCGTTCATCCGTCCTCGCCCGCGGCGGGGTCGCTGTAGATCTCGCGCTTGATCAGGGTCACCGACTTAATCACCGAGTCGAGGAACGGCTCGACCTCCTGGACCAGGCGCTGGTACTCCTTCCGGCCCGCGGCCGTGATCGAGTAGAAGCGCCGGGTGCGACGGTCGGGGTGCTCCCACTGGCCCTCGATCAGCCCGCGCGCCTCGAGGTCCCGGAGCAGCGGATAGATCGTGTTGGGATTCACCGAGATCACGCCGTTCGTGATGTCCTCGATCTCCTCGATCAGCCGGTTGCCGTAGGCGGGCTCGCGCTCGATCAGGTGCAGGACGAGCAGCGGGAACAGGTCCCTCCGCCGGATCTCCCCGCCGAAGACGTCCATCGCGCCGCCGCTTCGCCGCCCCGCCTGGCGCGTCTCCGAGCTACCGCGCGTCCGGGCCGCTCGTGCCGCCTCGGCCAGCCGGCGCGAACCGGGCGGCGAGCCCTTCTCACGCTCGTCGGCCATGCCCGGCGACTATACGGTTCACGGGTGGGTCGGCGCCCCCACGTGTGATGATCCGCACTTCCATCCGCCCGCAAACGGGTGTAGATTGGATCGAGGCCTACAAGGAGGGCGATGAGATGGCGAATATGAACGTCCAGGACCGGGCGCAGTACGAGCGACACGATCTGTCCAGCCCCGACCGGAGCCTACGGGTGACGAACCGCAAGCCGGTGCTGGCCTTCATGGCGCTCGCCGTGCTGCTGCTGGCCGCGCTCGTCTACGCGGTCGCATGGGGCATCAACGGGTGGGCCCAGGGCCTCGTCCTCGGCGTAATCGTGCTGACGACGATCGGCCTGATGATCGCCGTCAGCCCCAACCGGCGCGCCTAGCCGGCGCGCCGGCGCTTCAACCGCTCGGCTAGGCGACCTCGGCGGTCGCCGGGGCCTGCTCGGACTGCGCGGCGGCCACCTCGGTGTCCTGCTTGGTGGTCTCCGGCTCCGGAGCGTCGATGTTGCGGGGCATCAGGACCTCGCGTGCGATGACCAGCCGCTGGATCTGCGACGTGCCCTCGTACAGCTGCATGATCTTCGCGTCGCGCATCAGCTTCTCGACCGGGTACTCCTTGATGAAGCCGTAACCGCCGTACACCTGGACGGCGTCAATGGTGACCTCCATCGCGCTGTCCGCGGCAAACCGCTTCGCATGCGAGGCGACCAGCGTGTTGCGCTGCCCCTGGTCGAGGAGCACCGCCGACTTCCAGGTGAGCAGACGCCCGGCCTCGACCTTGGTCGCCATGTCGGCGATCATGAACGCGACCGCCTGGTGCATGGCGATCGGAACGCCGAACTGGACACGCTCCTTGGAGTACTCGCAGGCGAACTCGAATGCGGCGCGAGCGATGCCGACCGCGAGGCCCGCGACACCCGGACGCGTGAAGTCCAGCGTCTGCATCGCGAGCTTGAACCCGTGGTTCTCCTCGCCGAGCAGGTTCTCAGCGGGGACCTCGGTCTCGTTGAAGGTGATCGTCGCGGTGTTGGAGGCACGCTGTCCGAGCTTGTCCTCCTTCTTGTCGACGGTGACCGTGTCGTCCTTGGGGACGACGAACGCGGAGATCCCGCGGTGGCCGGCATCCTTGTCGGTCTTCGCGTAGACCGTGTACCAGTCGGCGTAGCCGCCGTTGGTGATGAAGCACTTGGAGCCGTTGATGACGTACTTGTCGCCCTTCCGGACGGCGGTGGTCCGCATGCCGGAGACATCGGAGCCCGCGTCCGGCTCGGTGAGGCAGAACGAGGCGAGCTTGGGCTCCTCGGTCAGCATTGTGAGGTACTTCTGCTTGACCTCCTCCGAGCCACCGATGAAGAGGGGCGCAGACGCGAGTCCGTTGGCCATCAGGGTGGTCCCGATGCCCGAGCAGCCCCAGCCGAGCTCCTCCTCGATAAGGCAGCCAGAGAGGTGGTCAAGCCCGGGGCCGCCGTAGGCCTCGTCGACGTGGACGTTCATCAGGCCCACCTCCCAGGCCTTGTTGATGATCTCCTGGGGCCACGTCCCGTCGCGGTCGTAGTCCCAGGCCACGGGGCGAATCTCCTTCTCGGCGAAGTTGTGGGCCAACTCGCGGAGATCCTTCTGCTCGTCCGTCAGCGTGAAGTCAACCAAGGCTGAAAACTCCTTTTGATTGCGCAGGAAGAGACGGTTGCGTGACCTGCCGATTGACTGGTCAGTCAACCAAATGCACAACCCAGGATACCGAACTCGGCTCGAGGGCCAGACGGTTCCATCGGCGGCCTTGCGCCGCATCCCAAGCGGTCTTAACCTGGGGTGCGTGCTCCGAATCGCGCTCAGCCTGAGCACCGGTGATGTGATCTTGATCATCGTCTTCACGACGATCCCGATCGCGCTGCTCACCTTCGTCCTGGGCGCCAAGAACGCGCTGGACCAGGTGGGCAAGGGACAGTTCTCGGTCGAGTACGAGAGCGACCTGCCATCGAAGATCACCGACAGCGACCCGGAGGGCGGGCCCGCCGCCCGGGAGGACGAGATCCGGCAGCTGCTCGAGGCGAAGGCCTACCGCCAGCGCACACGGGGTGAGAAGCCGGTCGACGTCAACTCGGAGTTGAACCGGCTGCTCAGCGAGGGCCCGGCGATGCCGACGGGGACGGATCCACAGCTTGCGCTGGAGGTCCGGCAGCTCGTCGTCGCCCGCAACGAGCGCCGCCTTCGCCAGGGCAAGGAGCCGCTTGACGTCGAGCAGGAGGTCGAGCGCCAGCTACGTGAACTGGAGAACCTAGGTCAGTAATGAGGAGCCTTCAGGCTCCGAAACATGCTGGTGCCGTTTATTGGGGTTGTCGAGATAGGATCGCGCTCGATGGCGGATCTCAAGACACGGATCATCGAAGTCGACGACATGCTCCTGCGGCCGGGCACCTACTTCAACCCGCAGACCGAGATCGTGGTGGTCGTCGACGACTCGACCTCCATCGACCAGGAGATCTTCAACATGGAGGCCTACGAGGGCTCCGACTGGGTGCGGATCTCCGACGAGGTCCCGGTCGACGAGGACGGCCTCGGCGCGACGCTCGAGGAGTTTCAGACGCACTACCGCGGCGCGACCCCCGACACCCTCACCGAGACCGCGGTCGAGCAGGCCGACGATCCCGACGAGGAGGAGGCGGAAGCAGAGGAGCCCGGACGGGAGGACTGATGGCCGACTACTCGATCACCTCCCGCGAGGACGCCACGGACTGGATGGGCGAGTACCCAGGCTTCGGCGAGATGCGCTCGTACACGGACGCTCTGGGATGCTCGGCGGTCGCGTTCACCTGGCGGGTGATGCCCCCGGACACCGGCGGCAAGGGCTCCTACGGGCATCGCCACAAGGACCAGGAGGAGATCTACTTCGTCGCCCGCGGCACGCTCCAATTCAAGGTCGGCGACGACGTCTTCGAGGCCGGCCCGGGCACCGCGGTGCGCGTCGGCACCGAAGCATTCCGCTCGGTCCACAACGACGGCCCCGACGAGGCCGAGCTGATCATCGTCTCGCCCACGGCGCGCGGCGACTCGGGCGAGACCGAGAAGACCGACACGGACTTCTGGCCGGCCGACTGACGCGCGTTGCTCGCAGAAGGCGACCAAGCGCCCGACTTCACGCTTCCCGACCAGGGCGGGGACCCCGTCACGCTGTCGGACCTCCGTGGGCAGACGGTGGTCCTCTACTTCTATCCGCGTGCCGATACCCCCGGCTGTACCACTCAGGCGTGCGGCATTCGCGACCACGCGTCCGACTACGACGAGATCGATGCCCGCGTGATCGGGATCTCGCCCGATCCGGTCACCGCCGTTGGCAAGTTCGCCGACAAGTACGACCTCGGCTTCACGCTGCTCGCCGACGAGGACCACACCGTCGCCGACGCCTACGGCACGTGGGGCGAGAAGAGCATGTACGGGAAGACCTACATGGGCGTGCAGCGGGCGACGTTCATCATCGACGGTGACGGGCGGATCGCGAAGGTCTTCCCCAAGGTCTCGCCGAAGACGCACGACGACGTGGTGCTGGAGGCGCTCGGCGCGCTGGCTGCCTGATCGACTCGGGGTCAGGCGAAGGCGAAAACGAGCGCCATCACGACGTAGACGCCGAGGAGCTGCACGCCTTCGAACCAGGTCGACTCGCCCTCGTGGGCGACGTAGCTCGCGATCACGGCCGCGAGCAGGAGTGCCCCGATCTCGTAGCCGTTGAACACGAGCGGGAGCGGGCTCGGGCCGATGAAGAACCCGGCGAGAACGAGGACCGGGGTCACGAACAGCGCCACCTGGGCGCTGGAGCCGATGGCGATGTTGATCGAGAGGTCCATCTTGTCCTTGCGCGCCACGAGCACCGCCACCCAGTGCTCTGCGGCATTGCCCACGATGGCCACGACGATGGCCCCGATGAAGAACTCGGACAGGCCGAGGGACTCGGACGCCGCCGTCACCGAGTGGACCAGGATGTCCGACATCCCGCCCACCGCGACGCCGGCGATCGCCAGCATCAGGACCGACCTCCGCGTGGACCAGCCCCAGCTCCCCTCGTGCTCGTAGTCGGGGTTGAAGATGTCCCGGTGGGTCTTGAGCGAGAAGAAAAGCCCGGCCACGTAGATGAGAATCAGCACCCCAGCGATCAGACCGGAGAGCACTTCGACGGGATGGTCGAACAACGGCCTCATGACACCGACGGCGGGCAGCCCGTCGCCGTGTACCAGCTGGAAGATCGCCGGCATCGTGAAGGCGGCCGCGGCTGCCAGGAGCATCGCCGACTGGGCGCTGGCGCTGGTCGCGCTGAACCGCTGCTTGTCGCGGCCCCAGCCGCCGACCAGCATCGAAGCCCCGAGCACAAGGAGGACATTTCCAAGGATCGAGCCGATTAGCGTCGCCTTGACGAGCTCGTGGAGCCCGTTTGCAAGCGCGAACAGGGCGATGATCAGCTCCGGCGCGTTGCCGAAGGTGACGTTCAGGAGACCGCCGATTCCGGGGCCCGACCGCGCCGCGAGCTCTTCCGTCGCGCGCCCCATGAGCGCCGCGGTCGGGATGATTCCCAGGGCTGAGCAGACGAAGATCAGCACGTCGTTTGCGCCCGCGATCTCGAGCACGATCGCGATCGCGATGAACGGCACGAGCAGGTAGGGCCAACCCTGCGAGCCCAGGAAGAACTTCGAGTCGAGTGGCGGCGTTCGGTGTTCGACCTCCGGCATCCGTCCAGCCTATTCGCCGCCATCGGGAGTCCCCCCTCCCGCAATGACGCGCCCGAAACCACTGTCTAGACTCAGCTCGCGTGAGGACACGACGCTTCGGCGACACGGACCTGAAGGCATCGGAGATCGGCTTCGGCACGTGGGCCCTCGGCTCCACGTGGTGGGGCGACGTGAGCGAGTCCTCCGGCGAGCGCCTGATCGAGTTGGCCCTCGACATGGGGATCACCTTCTTCGAGACCGGCGACGCCTACGGGCAGGGCGCCAACGAGGAGCTCGTCGGGCGGGTGCTGGCTCCACACCGTGACGAGATCCAGCTCTCGACCAAGTTCGGCTACGTCCTCGACTCCGATCGCCAGCAGCACTCCGAGGGAGAGCGACCGCAGCGCTGGGACGGCGCCTTCGTCCGCGAGGCGCTGGAGGGGAGCCTGCGCCGCCTCGGCACCGATCGCGTCGAGCTCTACCAGCTGCACAACCCGCGCATGGACGCGATCGACACGGACGACTGCTTCGCGACGCTGGAGGACCTGCAGTCCGAGGGCAAGATCCGCCACTACGGCGTCGCCCTCGGCCCCGCGATCGGCTGGCGCGACGAGGGCCTCGAGGCCATCGCCACCCGCGACATCGCCTCCGTCCAGACCGTCTACAACCTGCTCGAGCAGGATCCCGGGCGAGACCTGATGACTGCCGCTGCCGAGCATGGCGTCGGCGTCATAGCGCGGGTACCGACCTCCTCAGGGCTACTCGACGACAACCTGACTCCGGACACGACCTTCGGCCCCGGCGACCACCGACGCCACCGGCCTCATGAGTGGCTGGTCGAGGGCCTACAGAAGATCGACAGGATCCGCTTCCTGTGCGGCGCGGAGTCGGGTCGGACCATGGCGCAGGCCGCCCTCCGGTTCATCCTCGCGCAGCCGCAGATGACCGTCGTGATCCCCACGATCACCAACGAAGCCGAGCTGCGCGAGTACGCGGGCGCGACCGACGTGCCGGACCTGAATGCGGAAGAGCTCGCCCGGGTGGGCGAGCTCTACGCGCGCAACTTCGACGTGCAGCCGGTCTCGGCTTAAGCGGCCGCTACAGCTGCTGCAGACACTTCTGGATGTCGGCCTGCGACTTCGCCTGGGCGACGCAGTTCTGGTACGAGGAGCTGCTGCTCCCGGCGCCCGAACTGCTGCCGCCGCCCGGAATGCTGAACCCGCCCGTGCCGCCGACGCCCGGCAGGCCCAGGCCCGGAATCCCGAGCTGGCTCAGGAGATCGGCGATCGGCTTGGCGTTGGATGGCCCCGTGATCGTCTGCGCCTGGTTGACGTCGCTGAGCGTGATCGAGAAGTTGACATTGATCTTCGAGACCGACGATCCCGTGCTCGAGGGCGGGACGATCGACAGCGAGACGGCCAGCTTGCGGAGCAGGTGATCGTCGGCGCCCGAGTAGACGTCGATCGAAGCGGTCTGCACCGCGTCCGTCAGCTGCTTGAGCTGATCGGGGCTGATCTGCTGGGTGGCGCCGCTGGTCTGCTGGGAGACCTTCTGCAGGTCCGTGACGATCTTGCTCACGTCCGCGTCCCCGTGGATGTGAATCGTGTTGGTGCCGTCGATGTCGGTCGTGCCCTCGTTGCTCACGTTCGTGAGCCAGGTCTTCGGGTCGATCCCAAACTGGCTGAAGCCGGTCGACGACGACCCGTTCGCCTGGTTCTGCTTCGCCGCCTTTGCGTATGCCGCCGCGAACTGCTGGAAGGCCGCCGTGCCCACCTCGTAAGCCTGGTTCTGGTACTCGACGTAGGCGTTGTCCTTGGTCGCGATCAGGGAGCCGTCGAAGCTGATGCTCGGCCCACCCTGCGACCCGCTGACGCTCACCGCGAGGTCGAGCTGCGGGAACGCAGTCTTGTTGCTGGGGTCCGTCTGGAACGGCCCGCTGATGGTGGCGGAGAAGTTCCCCGACTGCTGTCCCTCTGCGGATCCGTCGATGCTCAGGTCGAGCTTGCCGCTGGTGATCTTGGTCGGGTTGTTGAAGGTCTGGTCAAGGACCTGCTGTGGGTCCTCGCTGCTGCTGCTGCTCCCGCCTCCACAGCCGGCGACGATGGCGATGATGGGCAGTGCGATCGCCAGCACGGCGACTGCGGTTCGGATGCGCGTCAAGTGAAAATCCCCCTGGTCTCGTGCTTCCGTGAGCCGGGCAGGGTACAGGACGGGCCTAAAGGGTTCGGCTTTCGAAGCGCGTGGTGCCGATAGTCTCAGCCGTTCGTGGAGGCGCCCCGAATCATCCTTTACACGGGCAAGGGCGGCGTCGGCAAGACCAGCGTCGCCGCCGCCACGGCCCGGCGCTGCGCGGCCGCCGGCCTGCGAACCGTCGTCCTGTCGACGGACCCGGCGCACAGCCTCTCCGATTCGCTGGATGTGCCGCTGGGGGCCGAGCCGACTCCCGTCTGCGAGCGGCTGTGGGGTCAGGAGGTCCAGGCGCAGCGCGAGATGGAGGTCCACTGGGGCGCCGTGCAGAAGTGGCTGGGACAGGTGATCGCCGACCGCGGCGTGATGGACGTCGCGGCGGAGGAGCTGACGGTGCCGCCCGGGATGGACGAGCTCTTCAGCCTGCTCCAGATCAAGCGCCACCACGACTCGGGCGAGTTCGACGCGGTGATCGTCGACTGCGCGCCGACCGGAGAGACGCTCCGTCTCCTCTCCTTCCCCGAGATCGCCCGCTGGTGGCTGGAGAAGGTCTTCCCGTGGGAGCGGCGCATGGTCGCCGCGGCGCGGCCCTGGGCGCGCACCCTGCTGGACTTGGAGCTGCCGAGCCAGGAGGTCTTCGCCGACGTCCACCGCCTGGTCGAGAACCTCATCGCGATGAACGAGATCCTCCGGGATCGCGCCACGGCGTCCATCCGGTTGGTCATGAACCCCGACCGGATGGTGATCGTCGAGGCCCAGCGCACGTTCACCTACCTCAACCTCTACGGCTACCTCACGGACGCCGTGATCGTGAACCGAGTCTTCCCAGACGACGTCGACGGGTACTTCGGCGGCTGGCGGGAGCGCCAGCAGGAGCACCTCCGCCTGGTCGAGGGCGGCTTCGCCCCGGTCCCGGTGCTCACCGCCCGCTACTTCGACGAGGAGGTGATCGGCGAGCGCATGCTCGACCGCCTGGCGGGAGAGCTGTTCGCCGAGCACCGCCCCGAGGCCGTCCTCCATACCGAGCTGGCCCACGACATCGCCAGCGAGAACGGCCGCACGGTCCTCCGGCTACGAATGCCATTCGCGGAGCGCGGGGACGTGAGCCTGAAGAAGGTGGGCCCCGAGCTCGTCGTGACCGTGGGCCACGAAAAGCGAACTATCATCCTGCCCTCCGCCCTGGCGCGCCGCCGCCCCAGCGGTGCCAAGCTCGAGGGGGGCTCGCTGGAGGTGAGCTTCGAGGATGATCGATCGCCCAGAGCAGAGCCACAACCCCTTCGGCGAGACGCCTCGCGAGCGCCCGAGCCGGTCTGACTCGGAGCCCGCGCACTCGTTCGAGTGCGTCGAGTGGTGCCCGATCTGCCGCACGGCCGACGTCCTGCGCGCGACGGCGCCACCCGAGCTCCGTGACCAGTGGCAATCGGTGCAGCGCGAGGCCCTCGTGACCACGCGCGCCCTGATCGACAGCTACCTGGAGCGCCTCGACTCCGAGCCGGACCCGGGCCCACGCGTGCAGGACATTCCGATCGAGTAGGCGGCGTTCGCCGACTCGCTTGCAGCGCGTGACGAATCTCACGTAATGGGCACGGGCGCCACGTATCGTTCGTGACGTGGCTGGAGAGGCTTGCCCGAACTGCGGCACCGAGAATCCCTCGGGCGCGCACTTCTGCATGTCCTGCGGAACGCAGCTCGCCGCGAAGTGCCCCAGCTGCGGGGCGGAGAGCCCGCCCGGCGCCAAGTTCTGTATCGAGTGCGGCACCTCTTTGAGCGGTGCGGGCGCGGCCGCCAGCGCCGCGCCTTCGGCCCCCTCCGCCCCACCCCAGCCGCCCGCACAGCCGGGCGGCCAGGGCGCGGGCCTCTTTGGCGGCCAGATCTCCGCCGCGACCGGCGGCTGGGGGCCCGGCGGTGGCTCACTTCCCGAGGAGCGGCGCAAGGCGACGGTGCTGTTCGCGGACCTGTCCGGCTACACGGCCGTCGCGGAGCGGCTCGACCCGGAGGCGGTGAAGTCATTCGTCGACCGAGCGCTTCGCCGGCTCGGCCAGGAGGTCGTGCGCTACGGCGGGACGGTGGACAAGTACATCGGCGACAACGTCATGGCCGTGTTCGGCGCTCCCGTCGCCCACGAGGACGACCCCGAGCGGGCCGTTCGCGCCGGCCTCGCGATGCAGGCCGCAATGGAGGAGATCAACACGGACATCGAGGCCGCCACCGGCTCGATCTTCGAGCTTCGCGTGGGGATCAACTCGGGCGAGGTCCTCGCCGGCCAGGTCGGTGACGGCTACACCGTGATCGGCGACGTCGTCAACGTCGCCTCGCGGCTCCAGTCGGCCGCCAGGCCCGGGAGCGTCACCGTCGGCAAGACGACGCATCGCCTGACCCGCGGCCCGATTGAGTACGAGGAGCTCGAGCCCCTGACCCTCAAGGGGAAGTCGGAGCCGGTGCCCGCGTGGGAGGCCGTGCGGCTCCTCGTCTCCGGGACCGCGGCTCGCGGCACCCGCGCCGGCGCGCCCCTGATCGGGCGCGAGGACGAGTCCTCCCTCCTGGTCTCCCTCTTCGACCGCGTCGTCCGCGAGGGTCGCCCCAACCTCGTCACGGTCATCGGCCAGGCGGGGGTGGGCAAGACGCGCCTCCTGCGGGAGTTCGCCACGCAGCTCGCCGACCGCGAGCAGCAGGCCGCGTTCCGGGTCGGGCACTGCCCGGCCTACGGCGCCGGGCTGGCGTACTGGGCGCTCGGCGAGATCATCCGCGGCCAGTTCGAGATCGTCGACACCGACGACTCACAGCTGGCGTGGGCCAAGCTGCTCAACGGGATCGAGGGCATCGGTGACAAGCTCGACACCGACGAGCCCGCCGAGCGCATCGCGGCCACCATCGCCCGGCCGCTCGGGATCGAGCCCCCCGCCGACGTCGCAAGCGGAACGACCGGGGTTCACGACGCCGAGGATCCGCAGCAGACGCGCGACCGGCTGTTCTCCGCGGTCCGCTCGCTCGTCGAGGCCGCGAGTCGCCGCTGGCCCGTGGTGATCGCGATCGAGGACATCCACTGGGCGGACGAGGGAATGCTCGACCTCATCGACTACATGGCCCGCTGGATTCGTGGCCCGGTCCTGATCGTCTGCCTGGCACGCGACGAGCTGCTCGAGCGCCGCCCGGGCTGGGGCGGCGGCCGGCGCAACTACACCACGATCGCGCTCGAGCCGCTGACGCCGGACGAGACGCGCGAGCTCGTGAGCGCCCTGCTCCCGAACGGCAACGGCAGCGCCGCCAACGGCAACTCGGACCTCGTCCCGCAGGTCGCCGAGCGGTCCGCGGGCAACCCCCTGTTCGTGGAGGAGATGATCAACCGCATCCGCGAGGAAGGGTCGCAGGACGTCCAGACCCTGCCCGAGTCCGTTCACGCGGTGTTGGCTGCCCGCCTCGACTCGCTCTCGGCCCCGGAGCGGCGGGTGCTCCAACACGCATCGGTCGTCGGCCAGACCTTCTGGGACGGCTCGCTCACCGGGCTCGAGGACGAGGAGGGCATCGACCTCTCCGACGCGCTCGCAGCGCTCGAGGAGAAGGACCTCGTGGTCTCAAGCCCGGGAAGCCGGCTCGCCGGCGAGCACGAATACATCTTCAAGCACGTCCTCATCCGAGACGTCGCCTATTCCACCCTCCCCAAGGCGGTCCGTGCGCGGAAGCACGCGCAGGTCGCGGCCTTCATCCAGGACCGGGCGGCCGACCGGTCCGAGGGTGTGGTCGCGATGGTCGCGGACCACTACGGGCGCGCGGCGGCGCTCGGCGCGGACGCCGACGTCGTCGGCGCCGAGCTCCAGCAGATCAACGACAAGGCGCTGGTGGCACTCGAGGCGGCCGGCGACGCCGCCGCGGCGCTGTACTCGAACCAGGAGGCGCTCGGGCACTACGAGACGGCGCTGTCGGTTGACCGGGACACCGACGAGGCGGATCCGGAACTGCGAGCACGGATCGCCGAGAAGCTCGGCGACGTGGCCCTGCGGATGGGCCGGGTCGACCAGGCGACCGAGCTTTGGGAGGAATGCCTCGACTACCACCGGCGGCAGGAGGACCTCGCTCGGGTCGGCGACCTGCACCGCAAGATCGGCGCCGCGCTTTGGCATAAGGGAGACCGCGAGGGCTCGATCGAGCACTACCAGAAGGGCATCGACCTCCTGAAGGACGGCCCGGCGTGCCTCGAGCTCGTCCGGCTCTACGAGGAGGCGGCATCGCTCTACATGCACACCGGCGACAACATGCTCGCCATCTACGCATCCGAGAAGGCCCTGCGGCTGGCAGAGCGCCTCGGCGAGGCGGCCGCCGCCAGTCGCGCGCACGGGATCTTCGGCCGGGTGTTCGGGCGGATCGGCGACTCCGAGCGGGCGCGTCAGAACCTTGAGCGCTCCGTGGAGCTGGCCCGCGAGTCCGATCCCGCCGAGGCGGTCCGCGCCCTACTGACCCTCGGGTACCACCTCGAGGTCTCCGAGGCCGACTACGAGGGCGCCGGCACCGCCTACCAGGAGGCGCTCGAGCTCGCCGAGCAGACGGGCGACCTGCCCTCGAAGGTGGAGCTGCACGCGGCGCTCGCCCAGCTCGCTGCTCACAGCGGCAGTTGGGATGTCGTGGCCCGCGAGGCCGAGGCGTCCGGGAGCCTTGCCGAACGCGAGGGCCTGACCGGAAAGCTCTGCTTCCCCTACATGATGCGAGGGATGCTCCGCTGGCGCGAGGGCGACTTCGACGCGGCCGCCAAGCAGCTCCGCCGCGCAGCCGAACTGGCCGAGCAGGTGGGCCGCTCGGAGGTGGCGTTCCAGTCCCTCTACTGGCTCTCCGCGGCGCTCCGGCAGCGCGGCGATCACGCCGACGCGGACACGGAGATCGCCAAGGCGCTCGATCTGTGCGAGCGCGCGGGCCTCGTGGCGCAGTCGATCGAGGCGATCTCCGCCCGGGCGGTGAACCTGGCGCTCGCCGGCCGGCTCGAAGCGGCACGCGAAGCCGCCGACGAGGCGGAGCGCCTCGCGGACCGGCTGCGCTACCCGGTTGGGAAGGCCGCCAGCCTCGAAGCGCGGGGTGCCGCGGCCGAGGACGCAGCCGCGGCGAGCGCTGCTCTCACCGAGGCGCAGGTCGCGTGGCAGGAGCTGGGACGGCCGCTCGACGCGGCGCGCTGCGAGTACCTCCGCGGCCGCCGGCTCCGCGACGCCGACCCCGAGGAGTCCCGGCGCGCGCTTGAGGCGGCCGCCACCGCAGCCGAGGAGTACGGGGTCGACCACCTGGCGTCGCTCGCGCGCGACCTCATCCCTGCCTAACATTCCCCCATGCATCTGGAGCGTCCGGGGGGCGTGAAGATCCACTGGGAGGAGCGAGGGTCCGGCCCACTTGTGGTTCTGGCTCCGTACGCCAACTCCCACCCGTCCGTGTACGACCCGCTCGAGGCCGAGCTCGTGGTTGATCACCGTGTCGTCCGCTTCGACGACCGCGGCGCGGGCCAATCCACCCGCACCGGCCCGTTCGACATGGAGACCGGGGCCGACGACCTCGAGGCCGTGATCCAGGAGGCGGGCGGGCCGGCGGTCGTGATCACCCTCACCGACGCGGTGCACCGCGCCGCCCGGGTGGCGGCGCGGCGACCGGACCTCATCGATGCGCTCGTCCTCCCCGGCGGGACACCGGCGGGACGCACCCGCCTGGAGGGCTCGGAGGCGATGGTCGCATCCGACTCGGTGGTGGACGCGTTCATGAGCATGGGCGAGACGGACTACCGCGGCGCCCTCCGGTCCGTGGTGACGGCGGCCAATCCCCAGATGTCCGAGGACGAGGTTAGGGAGCGGGTGAAAGCCCAGGTCTCCTACCAGCCGCAGGACACCGTCGTCGCCCGCTGGCGCGCCTGGACGGATGACGACGCGACGGACGAAGGCCGGGAGATGGGCGACCGGCTTTGGATCCTCTACTCCGAGACCATGAGCGGCGGCTGGTTTCCGGCCGGCGAGGAGGCTCGCCGGATCTCGAATCGCCTCTTCCCCGAGGCGCACGTCGAGGAGGTGGCCGACGGCATCGTCAGCCGACCCGATCTGTTTGGAAGCGTCGTGCGCCGGATCACGTCGAAGGCGCGCGCCGCCACCACCTGACGCCGCATGCCCGCGATCGAGCGACCCGGAGGCGCCCGGCTCCACTACCGAATTCGTGGCGAAGGCCCAACCGTGCTGCTCGTCCCTTACTGGTCAGGGCAGCCCGGCGTGTACGAGGCCTTCCTCTCGGACCTCTCGCACGACCACCGCATCGTCACCTGGGATGCCCGGGGGACGGGCGAATCGAGCCACGACGGCCCGTACGACGTCGAGACCGACTCCGCGGACCTCGAGGCGGTGCTCGAGCACGTCGGCGCGGCGACGGTCGTGATCGCCGTCGCCAACGGCTGCAACGCCGCCACCCACGTCGCCGCGCGGAGAGGAGACCTGATCGCCACGGTGGTGGCGTTCGGCGCGGGGCCGTTCTCCCTGGGTGACTTCGAGGGAAGCGAGGCGATGCTCTCCTCCGAGGGCGTCGTCACCGCGTTCCTCGAGATGCTCGAACGCGACTACCGGGGCGCCCTTCGCACCGTGTTCAGCTCCACGAACGCCCAGATGTCCGAGGACGAGCTCCGTGAGCGGATCAGCTCCCAGATCTCGTACTGCCCGCAGGACGCGGCGGTGGCACGGGTGCGCGCCTGGGCCGCGGACGACCCGAGGGCGGCCGCAGCGGCCCTCGGTGGCCGCCTGCGGATCTTCTCCTCGGACGGAGTAGCCGGGACGTGGCTACCGCCCTTGGCGGAACGACGGGAGATCATGGCTCGTGTCACACCCGACGCTCAGGTCGAGGAGACCGCCGACGAGGAGGGGCCGATCTCACGGCCGGACCTCGTCGCCTCCCGGATACGCGAGCTCGTGGCATCCGTGCGCGTTTAACGCGGGTGTGATGTGAGGGGCTTTAGCCCGAAACTGGCAGGTGCCGTTGCTGATTCTCAAAAGAGAAGCGGGACGCTCGCCCGGCGTCCCGCTTCCGCATGGGAGGTGCCCCCGGGGTCACGTTGGGTACCCCGCAGACTTTGGATGTGCACCCCTCTCTTCGGCCCGAGCCGGCGCAGGCTGAACGGTCTCGTCCCGGATCTGGACGCCTGTCCGAGCTAGAGCCCCGCCGCGCGAGCAATGATGCGGTCGCGAAGGCGGTCGGGGAGGAGCCTGCGCATCAGCAGGGTCATACGGGCGTCGGCGCCCACGAGGTACCTGGTCTTCGGCCGCTTGGCCGTCAGGGCGTGGCCGATGGCCTCCGCGACCTTCTCCGGTGGCACCCCACGGGCGCCGATCTTCTCCAGCGCCGTGCCCATCCGAGCCACCTTCTCGCCGTAGAGCCGGTCGTCCTCCGGCGTGAGACGGTCCTTGATGGCGTCGGCGCTGTCCTTGCCCTTGTCCCAGATCGGCGTCGCGACCGAGCCGGGCTCGACGAGCGAGACCTCCACGCCGAACTGCCGCATCTCCTGTCGCAGCGCGTCTCCCACACCCTCGATGCCGAACTTCGACGCGTGGTACGGCGACATGTACGGGTTCGCGTTCAGGCCGCCGATCGAGCTGAGGAAGACCACCCGCCCCCGCGCCTTGCGCAGGGCCGGCAGAAACGCCTGCGTGACCGCGATCTGCCCGATCAGGTTGACCTCGATCTGCTGGCGGAAGTCGTCGATCGGAATCAGCTCGAGCGGCCCCCCGACCCCTACCCCGGCGTTGTTGACCAATCCGGCAAGCCCCGCGGCGCTCTCCTCGGCAACGCGCTGGGTGGCCGCAGCGATCTGATCGGAGTCGGTGACGTCAAGAATCAGCGGCTGCAGCCGATCGGACCCGGCAGCCCGCAGGGCCTCGGCGTCAGCCTCCTTCCGCACCCCAGCGAAGACGCTGAACCCGAGCCGATCGAGCTCCAAGACGCACGCCCTGCCGATCCCGGTCGAGCTACCGGTGACGAGGACGGCGCCGCGCGATCCATCGGGCATGTGCCCAGCCAGCATAAGCGGCGACTCACCGCGCCGCGTGAGGTGGCGCTACGACCCGTCCGGGATCGTGAACATCGACTGGATCTGGGCGGAGAACATCAGGTCGCCCTCGATCTTGAGCTTGCCACTCATGAACATCATCGGCCCGCTGGCGTTGCCGGAGACGAGTTTCAGGAAGTTGACCCCGTCCAGCTTCAGGGTGACGCGCGGCTCCGACTCCGGCGAGGAGCTCGTGGAGCACGTGCCGTCGGCGACGACCGCCTCCCAGACGTCCTCGCCGCCGTCGGGCCGCCCCGTGATCTTCCAGTGGATCACCGCCGACTGGCCGCCGCCGCGGTAGTGCTCCTCCATGCGCTTGAAGATCTCGCCGATGATCTGATCGCGCATCGAGCCCTGCATCGCCTGGGCGAGCTGGTCGTCGGGCGTCTGCCCGATCGTCCGTGCGAACTCCTCCGGCTCGACCGCCGACGTGTCGATCGACTCCGTAGCCCCGTTGTCGCTCATTCCGGTTTGTCCTCCTACTTGATGCGAGCGCCCGAGATCGCGCGGGAGATCACGAGTCGCTGGATCTCCGATGTGCCCTCGAAGATCGTGTAGATCTTCGCGTCGCGGTGCATCCGCTCCACGGGGTACTCGCGTGTGTAGCCGTTGCCGCCGAGGATCTGGATCGCCCGCTCGGTCGCCCACACGGCGACCTCGCCGGCCTTGAGCTTGGACATCGAGCCCTCGGCGTTGTCGAAGTCCTTCCCAGTCCGGCCCATCCATGCCGCGCGCCAGACAAGCAGGCGCGCCGCGTCGATCTCCATCTTCATGTCGGCGAGCGCGAACGCGATCGCCTGGTTCTCGACGATGGGGCGCCCGAACTGCTCGCGCTCCTTGGCGTAGTCGAGCGCGTACTCATACGCGGCGCGGGCGATCCCGACTGCCTGCGAGCCGACCGTGGGCCGCGACACCTCGAAGGTCTTCATCGCCGCCTGGCCGCGTGAGCTCGTGCCCTCGCGGGCGCGGGCGAGGCGCTCGTCGAGCTTCTCCTTGCCACCGAGCAGGCACGACCCGGGAACCCGGCAGTCGTCCAGGTGCACGTCGGCGGTGTGCGAGGCGCGAAGCCCGTGCTTCTTCACCTTGGAGCCCTGCTCGAGCCCCTTGGTCCCCGGAGGCACGACGAAGCCCGCATGTCCGCGGGAGCCCAGCTCGCGGTCGACGCTCGCGATGATCACGTGGACCGCCGCGATGCCGCCGTTGGTCGCCCAGGCCTTCTGGCCGTTCAGGACCCACTCGTCGCTGGCCTCGTCGTAGCGGGCGGTGGTCCGGATCGCCGACACGTCGGAGCCCGCGTCGGGCTCCGACGAGCAGAAGGCACCGACCTTCGGGTCGTCGGGGGTGCCGTAGCACTGCGGGACCCACTCTGCGAGCTGGTCAGGCGTCCCGGAGGCGTAGATCGCGGCAACCGCGAGCGTGGTGCCCATGATCGCCATGCCGATTCCGGCGTCTCCCCAGAAGAGCTCCTCGTTGACGATCGGCATCGTCAGGCCGGTGGTGTCCATCCAGAACTGCGCGAGCCCCTCGAAGCCGTAGAGGCCGATCTTCGCGGCCTCCTGGATCACGGGCCAGGGCGTCTCCTCGCGCTCGTCCCATTCGTGCGCGGCCGGGCGCACCACCCCCTCCGCGAAGCCGTGCACCCACTCTCGGATGTCCTTCTGGTCCTGACTCAGCTCGAGGTTGAATTGAGCCTCTCCCTGTCCCGCTCCGTTCGCTTCCGTGGCTTGCCTTGCTGCCTCTTGCGCCGTCTTAGCTTCCATGCGCGGAACCTTACATCAATCGATGTCACATTGTTCCATGTCTCTCTGAGGCGCGGACGCGGCCGCATACGCTTCGCCGGTGAGCGGGCTTCGCGAGCTGGGTTCCGGGCTGTGGCGCTGGACCGCCCTCCACCCCGAGTTCGTGCGGGACGCGAAGCCCGAGAGCCCCGCGGACTGGCCGGAGGAGGTGGGATCGGTGCTCTACGACGGCGAGGACGCCACCGTGCTGATCGACCCGCTGCTCCCGGCTGGAGACGACGGCTTCGTCGATGAGCTCGACGCCCACGTCCGAGGCCGCGGGCTACCGGTGGCGATCCTCACCACGATCAAGTTCCACCGGCGAAGCCGCGACGAGCTCGCGCGCCGCTACTCGGCGAGCACCTCGCGCGCGAAGCCCGAGCTCCCGGCGGGTGTCGAGTCCGTCCCGATCGGCGGCGCCGGCGAGACGATGTTCTGGATCCCGGCCGCCGGTGCCCTCGTTCCCGGCGATCGAATCATGGGAGCAGCCGGCGGCGGGCTGCGGGTTTGCCCGGAGTCGTGGCTTCGCTACCTCTCAAGCGGAATCACCCTGGCCGATCTCGCCGCGCGCCTGCGGCCGCTGCTCGATCTCCCGATCGAGAGCGTTCTCGTCTCGCACGGCGAGCCGGTCCTCAAGGACGGCCGCGCCGCCCTAGCCGACGCGCTCGACCTGGGATGAGGGGGAGGCCGCGGGCGCGGTGCGCTCCAGGGCCTCCCATCCCGTCGAGTGGCGCCGCTCCTCCACCTCGACTGCGTACCCGCCGCGGATCCCGAACAGCCGCTTCGCCACCAGCAGGTAGATCACGATCGCGAGGTTGACGATCAACGCCACCACCTTGAACCACGAGACCGTGGCCGTGAGCTCGTAGATCTCGAGCGGGATGAGGAGGGTTGTGACGATCAACGTCAGGTACTCGGCCCAGCGCCGCTGGTACCAGAGGCCGACCGCCTCCACGCCCTCGATCACGGCGAGGCCCGCCAGCCCGGCGCCGACGAGCTGGAGCGTGCCCTTGTTCAGCGAGAAGAGCTCGTCCAGCCGGCCGATGAGGCCGTGATGGTCCGTCTGCAGCGGACCCCCTCCCACCCCGCCCTGGATGTCAGCGAGCACCCTGTAGAAGTCATCGCGGAGCTGCTGCTCGTGCGACGCGATCAGGAAGACGGCGACGGCCAGGATCGCCAGGATCAGGAAGTGAAACGCGCGGTCGACGGCGATCACCCGGAGCACGATCTTGTCCCGCAGCGCCTTCCCGCGGAGCGGCAGCTCGATCTCCTGGAGCGGGGGCATGCGGCGCCGGGCGGGATTCGACGGAGGCTCGAGCGGCAGCCAGCTGTCGCAGCGGACGCAGCGGTGCCAGCGCAGATCGCCGTCGTCCCGCACGACGAGCGCGTCCGCCTCGGTGATCTCCGTGACTTCAGTGCCAAGCAGTGCGTGGCCCCGGAGCCCGCAGACGAGGAGCTCGTAATGGAGGGTGGGGAGAAATCGGCTGGGCCTCGTCGTCCCCGGCGGTACCGAAGCTCCTCTGCGCTCCACGGTCTGACCCTACCGGCGCCGTCAGCGCTCGGTTCGGCGATCCTTCCAATCGCCAGCGCACCGATCCGCGCCGACTGGTAGGTTGCCGCGCGCAATGTCGACCGGAACCGTCAAGTGGTTCAGCGATGAGAAGGGCTTCGGGTTCATCACGCCCGACGACGGGTCGCAGGACGTGTTCGTGCATCACAGCTCGATCGTCGGCGACGGCTACAAATCGCTGGACGAAGGCGCCAAGGTCTCGTACGAGGCCGAGCCAAGCGACAAGGGCCCTCGCGCGAGCAACGTGCAGAAGGTCTAGCGCCGGTTTCGGTCTAGCCGCTGCCGCGCCTCTCGACGCAGGCCGAGTCGATCGTTGACGCACGCGGGACCCCCGCGAGCGCGAGCGCGACGTCGAATTCGCCCAGGATGAGCTCGAGCACCGAGCGAACCCCGTCCTCGCCGCCCACGGCGAGGCCCCAGATGACCGGCCGTCCAACCATCACCGCACGCGCGCCGAGAGCCAGGGCCTTGAGCACGTCGGTCCCTCGCCGGATGCCACCGTCGACGAGCACGTCGACCTGATCCCCCACCGCCTCGACGATCGCCGGGAGCGCTTCCGCGCCCGCCGGCACGGTGTCGAGCTGGCGGCCGCCGTGGTTCGAGACCACGACGCCGGCGACCCCGTGCGCAGCGGCAAGGCGCGCGTCCTCGGGCGTGAGAACTCCCTTCACCAGCACCGGGAGGCCGCAGTCCGACGCGAACTCCTCCACGTCTGCCCAGGTCAGGCTCGGGTCGATCAGATCCCCGATCTGGAGCATGCTGAGGGGCTGGCCCCGGTCCTTCGCGGCCGGGCTCACGGCGGCGATGTCGTCGGGGATCACGTACTGGGTGCGGATGTCGCGCTCCCGGACCCCAAGCACGGGCAGATCCACCGTGATCACGATCGCCTCGTACCCGTTGTCGGTGGCCTGGGCGAGCAGCTCGCGGGACAGGCCGCGGTCGCGGAAGACGTAGAGCTGGAACCAGCGCTCGCCCTCGGGCGCTGCGGCCGCGACCTCGGGCGGGCTGGCGGTCGCCAGAGAGGAGAGGCAGAAGATCGCATTCGCGCCCGCGGCGCCGCGGGCGGTCGCCTCCTCTCCCTCCGGATGAGCCAGACGGTGAACCGCGGTCGGCGCGACGATGACCGGGTGAGGTCTCGAGCGGCCGAGCACGGTCGTCGACGGATCGCGGTCCGACACGTCCACCAGCACACGCGGGCGGATATCGATCGCCCGCCAGGCCTCGACGTTGCGGGCGAGAGTCAGCTCGTCCCCGGCGCCGCCCGCGTAGTAGCCGTACGGGCCGGCATCCAGGACGCCGGCTGCGCGCTCCTCGAAGTCGGCGATCGTGCGCGGTAGGTCGATCGACGAAACCTATTCGCTACCGCGACGCCGGCACGAAATCCCGGATCGCGGCGTGCGTCTCGCGGGGCAGCTCGAGCTGCGGGACGTGGCCGCAGTCGAGCTCGACGTGACGCACCCGCGGCAGCGCCCGCTCGACGTGTTTGCGGAACGCCAGCGGCACCAGCGTGTCCTGGCGTCCCCAGACGAACATCGTGTCGCACTCGAGGCCCCCTAGCCGGGGCCAGAACCCGTCGTCGCCGTTGGGCTCGTCCATGTAGATGTTCCTGGCGGCCTCGTAGAAGGCCGTGCGCCCGCGGGGGGTGAGGTAGCAGCGCAGGAACTCGTCGACGCCGGCCGCGACCCAGCCGTCGTTGGCGCCCGGGATGAGCCGCCGGACGATCGGCTCGGTGACGAAGCGGGGAGTGGGTTGGATCAACCCCAGCCTCGGCAGCGGAAGCTGCAGAAGCCATTTCCAGGGTCGGTCCCGAAGCCATGCCAGCGCCGGGCTCAGCAGCACGAGGCTCCTGACCCGCTCGCGATCGAGCAGGCCCATCTCGATCGCAACGCGGCCCCCGAGGCTGTTGCCGACGATATGCGCCGAGTCGATCTCCAGCGCATCCATCAGGCCGGTGACCGAGCGGGCGAAGTACGGCGCGTCGTACGCTGCGGCGATCGGCTTGTCCGACTCGCCGAATCCCGGGAGGTCGAGCGCGATGACGCGGTGGCGGTCGGCCAGCGCGGCCACCGTCGGCAGGAAGGACGCCTTGGTCCCGCCGAGCCCGTGGACACAGATCACCGGCTCGCCGGCGCCGGCACGAAGGATGGAGATGCGTGCCTTCTTGGTCCGCACGGAGTCGAAGCGAAGCCGCGCCGGATCGGTCATGCCGCTGGTGGCCGCCAGGAACCCCACGCCCAGGTGGAGGTTCCGGCGCACCTGAAGCCGGCCCTCGCGGAAGGCCTGCATGCCGCCGCGCACGTCGCTCGCGATCTCGACCCACGCCTCGGGTTCCGCGCTCAGCAGGCAGTCGGCCCCGATCCTGCGCTCCGCGGGCTCGAGCTCGGCCGACCCGTCGCGGACGAGGACGTCCCATGCGTCGCCGGTGGCCTCGAGACGGATTCGCGCCGAGCCACCGGGCACGTCGATCGCGTCCGGGTCGAACCGCCGGACCAGAGCCCGGATCGCATCATGCGCTTCGTTGCTCGTCTCGACGTTCAGCATCGGAAGACGTTGTCGCTCATGCCCCATCCAGGGCAACTCCAATCCTCGCGCCCTGACCGGACGCGTACCCATTGTGAACACCTCAGGAATTCGGGCCAGGTATGAGCGGGGTGTTGTGGGAGCTCGAGACGAGGAAGCCGACGAGGATCCCCATGCTCGCGAGCCCGACGATGCCGATGACGATGCCGGCGATGGCGATCGCGCGACCACTCTGATGGCCGCCGGAGGCGTCGATCTGCTTCATCCCCGCGTAGCCGAGGATGATCGCGACGATCGAGCCGATCCCGAAGAGCCAGATGATGCCGAGGAACATCGAGGCGATGGCGAAGCCGTTGGTCTCCGCGCCCTCCTCGCCCGCCGCCGCGCCGTTCGTGGGCGCTGCGGCCGCAGAGGTCGCCTTCAGGGCGGTGAGCCATTCGTCCCGCGACGGCAGCCGGCCGGCCTTGCGCGCCGCGAGCGCGCACGCCGTGTGCGCGTGGCGACGGCGTCCCGCGTCGCCCTCCGGCAGCACCAGCATGTGCTCGCTGATCGCGGGCAGGTACTGGCCGCAGAACGGGCATGTATAGGTCGCGGGCTTGCGGCTCTTGGCGGGCCGGACGGACCACCAGCGGACCGCATGTGCTTCGCTCACCGGCCGGAGACTACGAGCGCGAGCCTATGTCTGTCTTAAGCCCGTTCAGGTTGCGGAGGCGGTCGCGGACGCGCCGCTTGCGGGCGGCCAGGTCCTCCTCGAGCTTCGCGATCTCGTCGCGGCGGCGGCGAACGAGCGCCAGCTGGCGGTCGATGTAGGAAAGCGACTCCTCCAGGATCTGGCGCTGCCGGACCGGATCCTCCACCCCGCTGCGCCATTCCCGCCGCAGCGCCGCACGGGCCTCCTCGGCCGCCATCAGCTCCGTCAACTCCTCGAGCGGGAGACCGAGCAGGTCCTTGAGCCGCAGCACCTCCTGGAGACGCTCGACGTCCTCCTCCCGGTAGGTGCGGTGGGCGCCGCGCGCCCTACCCTCGGCCCCGAGCAGCAGGCCGATCTCCTCGTAGTAGCGAATCGTCCGCGGGGTTGTGCCCGTGAGGCGGGCGACGTCCCCGATGCGAAGGGTCTCGTTGCGGTCGTCCCGCGCGCTCATGCGGACTCCTGCGCGGTCGCGCTGCCGACCTCGGAGCGCGTGACGGACTCCTCGCCCGGCGAGTGGCGCGGGCGAAGGAGCGAGACGCCCGCGCCGACGAACGACGTCGCGGCGAGGACCCAGAGGGCGGTGTGCATGTTCTGGATGAAGGGATCGAGGGTTGCCTGCGAGAGCCCGCTGGCGAGCCCGGAGAAAATCTGGAACAGGACGTCCTTCGGGACCGCCGCCGTGACGATCGCCAGGACGAACGCGATCGAGATCACGGCTCCCGTGTTCTGAAGCATCATCCGCGCGCCCGCCGCGATCCCGCGGCGATGCTGTGGGACGGTGCCCATCATCGCGGCGGTGTTCGGCGAGTTGAACATGCCCGAGCCGATCCCCACGAGCAGCAGCCAGAGCGACGTCTCCCAGTACGGCGTCGAGACCGAGAGGGTCGTCATCAGCGCGAGCGCCACGCCGCTGACGACCATCCCGAGGGCCGCGAGGCCGCGCGAGCCGTGGCGATCCGCGTAGATGCCCGCAAGCGGCGAGGCGATCAGCATGCCGATCGCCATCGGGGTGATCTTGATGCCCGCGACGATCGGGTCGTCGCCCTCGACCCCCTGGAAGTAGAAGACGAAGAGGAAGAGGAGCGCGAAGCGTGAGAGGCCGTTGATGAACGCCGCTGCGGCCGCCGCGGAGAACATGCGGTTCTGAAAGATCGAGAGGTCGAGCATCGGCGCCCGCCCGCGGAGCTCGATCAGGACGAAGGCCGGCAGGAGCACCGCGGCTGCGACGAGCGACCAGATCACGAGTGGCTCGTTCCAACCTGAGATCCCGCCTTTCGAGAGCCCAAACACGAGACCCGTGAGGCCTGCCACGAAGACGGCGGTGCCGGCCAGATCGAGCCCGCGCACCGGATCCCGCTTGGCGAGCTCGCGCAGGACGAGCCCGCCCCACAGGGCGCCCAGCAGCGCGAGCGGCACGTTGAACCAGAAGACCCACTGCCACGAGATGGCGACCAGAGCCCCACCCAGCACTGGGCCAAGTACGAGGCCGATGGCGGCGACCATGGTGTTCGTCCCCATGGCGAGGCCCAGCTCGTCCTTGGGGAAGGCATCGGTTACTAGGGCGGCCGCATTGGCGAACAGGAACGCGGCGCCCACTCCCTGGAGGATGCGCCACAGGATCAGCTCGGTCCCGTTGGCCGAGAAGCCAGCGCCCAGCGACGCCAGCGCGAAGACGACGAAGCCGCCCACATAGGCCTGCTTGCGACCGAAGAGGTCCGACAGCCGGCCGGCGGTCAGCACCAGCACGGTCGAGGCGATCATGTAGGCGAGGATCACCCACACGAGCTGGAGCAGCGTGGTGCCGAGCGAGCGCTCCAGATCGGGCAGGGCGATGATGAGCGTGCCCGAGTTGACCGTCGCCAGCAGCATCCCGAGGCTGGTACACGAGAGCGCCCACCACTTGTAGTGGGCATGCCCGGCGTGAACACCCGGACGGAAGCGCTGCATGCGGCTCAGCCGATCGCCGATGTGAGCTATTCTTACGTTCACGTAAGAATCAGTTTAGCGGCTAGGAGAGCTCATGCGAATCAGATGGCTGGGACACGCGACCTTTCTCCTCACCGGGGAGGCGAACACGGTCGCGATCGACCCTTACGGCGAGTTTCCTGCGGATCGCCCGATCAAGTTCGACTACCCGCCCCTGGAGGGCATCGAGGCGGACGTGGTGCTCGTGACTCACGAGCACATGGACCACAACGCGGTCGACGTGATCGGCGGTGATCCGGAGGTCCTCAGGGCGGGAGCCGGGACCTTCGACTCCCGTCTGGGGACGGTCGTCGGGATCGCGTCGGAGCACGATCCGAAGGCGGGGACGCAGCGAGGCCCGAACACCATCTTCTGCTTCGACATCGACGGCGTGCGCTGCTGCCACTTCGGCGACTTCGGCCAGACGGGGCTGCGGCCGGAGCAGCGCGAGGCGATCGGCGAGGTGGACGTCCTGTTCCTTCCCATTGGCGGAGGCCCGACGATCGACGGCTTGCAGGCGGCGGGGATCGTCGCCGAGCTACGGCCGCACGTGGCGATCCCGATGCACTACGGGACCGAGGCGGCCGATTTCGTCGAGGGGCCGGAGAAGTTTCTGGATGCGGTGGCCGTCCCGGTCGAGCGGCTCGAGGCGAGCGAGGTCGAGCCCGGTGAGTACCTGAGCGGGGACCGGACCACGGTGCTCGTGCTTCAGGCGCCCCTGGCCTGACGCACGGCGAGTGTCGACGCGCCGCTCAGCCCGGCGTCGACGGCGGCGCGCCGTGCTTGAGCAGCGTCGAGAGGAAGATCACGATCTTCTCCTTGCCGTGATTGGCCGCGCGGTGGTGCACCCAGGGCTGCTCGACGATCCACTGACCGGGGTGGATCCTCGCCGTGTGCCCTGCGGTGATCTTCTTGATCACGCGCGGGTGCTCGTCGGCATCTCCGCGCCGGACCTTCACCGATCCCGTCTTGACGTGGTACGTCAGAACCCCGGAGCGCACCCACGCGACCTGCGTCCCCTCGTGGTGATGCAGCGGGATGACGCCGCCCGGGGGGATCACGACACGCGAGAGGCCAAGGGTTCGGCCGGGGGCGCCGCGCGGCTTGAGCGTCCGCGCCAGAGCCGTGCGCTTCGCGGTGGGCGGGCTCGACGAGCTCGCCACGGCGTAGCCGATCGCCCCGCCGGCGGCGAGGATCCCGCAAGCGATCAACGCGAGGGCGAACGGCCTGTATCGGCGCGGGGACCCTGCCATCGGGGCCAGCACCCTACCGCCGATGCGAGCGCCTGAGCGCCTGCCATGGCAAGATCAGCGCGATGACGATCGACCTCGGGTTCAGCGGCGGGGGTGAAGCGGTCCGGACGAGCGTCCTGATCCTGTTCGGCTCGTTCCTGATCTCGTTCCTCTTCATCCGCACGAGTGCCCGCCTCATGCGCAGCCCCAAGGTGCCGTGGTGGCCCGGCAGCGTTGAGACCGAGGGCGGCCTTCACATCCATCACCTCGTCTTCGGCATCGTGCTGATGCTGGTCGGCGGCACGATGGGCTTCGCGCTCGACGAGTCGCAGTCGCCGTGGATCGAGCTCGCTGCGGCGGCATTCGGCATCGGCGCCGGGCTGACGTTCGACGAGTTCGCCCTCTGGGTGCATCTGGAGGACGTCTACTGGTCCGACGAGGGACGCCAGTCTGTGGACGCCGCGATCGTCGCGATCGCGTTCGTCGCCCTGGTGCTGACCGGTGCCTTCTCCGCGAGCTTCGACACGGACTCTCCGGGCCTCCTCGCCGCCGGGATCGCGATCCTCGTGATCGACATCGCGTTCATTCTGGTCTCGTTCTCGAAGTTCCGGCTGTTACACGGAATGGCGGGTCTGTTAGTCCCGCCATTGGCCTGGTGGGCCTGCTTCCGGCTGGCGAAGCCGAACTCCCCGTGGGCGAAGCGGTACTACCGGGAGCGCAACCCGGAGAAGCAGGCCCGCGCGGAGGCGCGCTACGGCAACCGCCGCATCGACCGCTTCAAGGACCGCTTCCGCGACGCCATCGGCGGGCGACCGACGGCGCTTATCGAACCTGCCGCGGACCGGGCGGCTCGGGAGCGCGACGCCGAGTAAGCATTTTTCCGGCGGCGGCTCTGGCGGCGCCGGGGTACTGAATCCGTCGCCCGACGCCCCGGAGTGCGAAGCTACGCCGCCATCCATCGATAGAGGAGACGAGCAGATGACGACCAAGGCCGACTTCACCGACGAGGAGTGGACGCTTCTGCGCCAGGCGCCGACAAGCGCCGGGATGCTCGTCGTCCAAGCCGACAAAGGCGGCATGTTTCGCGAGACCTTCTCGATGGGCAAGGCCTACACGGAGGCCCGCAAGCAACACGGTGCGAGCGAGCTGCTCGACGACATCGTCTCCGAGAAGCCCAAGGTGGATCGTGAGCGCGCTTCCTCCCAGGAGGAGCTGCGGGCCAACCTCCTCCAGCACATTCGGGACGCTGTCGCCCTGCTTGAGCAGAAGGCGACTCCGGAGGAGCTGAGTGACTACCGCCGCTTCATGATGGGCCTCGCGAACCGGGTCGCCGAGGCCCACCGCGAGGGGGACGGAGACGGGGTGAGCGACCCCGAGCGCCAGACGATCGGGGAGATCGCCGAGGCCGCTGGGGCGTCGGAGAGCTCCTAGGAGCGGATGGCGTACAGGGTCAGCGACTGGCCCGGGTAGCTCGCGCTGAACCCAGCCGCCGGAACGGTGCGATCGCTCATCCGGTCGATCGAGCCGCCGGTCCACCTCCAGACCTGGGCCTTGCCGGAGGGTGAGATCCCGGACAGCGACAGATTGCTCTGGAGCGCCGTGTCGGTCTTGTTGATCACGAGGATCGTGTAGGCGCCGTCGCTCGAGCGCCGTGCGCCGTAGACGGCCACCTTGGCCTGGTTGGCGCTCGTCGAGCGGACCCAGGTGTTGCCGAACTTGGCCCCGTGGCCGTTGTAGTCGCGGTACATCCGAAATGCGTCGTCCAGCAACGACCCGTCGTTCGGCATCGGCCAGAACGTCGCCAGGTCCAGTCCCTCGCGCGCGAAGATCCCGAGCGTGTCGGCCTCTATGAGGGCGTTGGTCGTCGAGTCGCCGACCGAGAGGTTGTATTCGCTGAGCGAGGTCTTGGTGCCGGGGTAGTCGCGGGCGACCCACTGCTTCATGCGGGGCAGGAGCTGGATCTTGCTGTCGATCCAGCTCGGGTCGGTGTAGGTCGGGTCCCAGAGCGAGCGCGTGACGTCGGTCGTGCTGCCGCCCTGCGCGTAGTAGTGGAGATCGAGGTAGTCGACGAGCCGCGTGCCGTGCGCCTGCTGGTAGGCGCGCAGCTTCCGCAGCAGCCACTCGACGATCCGTGTCCCGCCGTGCTGCTTGCGGTCGGGGGAGCTGGCGAAGCAGCCGCTGTCGATGTGGTCGGCCGCGCTGCAGAAGTAGTTGGGCCACCCCCACTCCGAGAACCCGAGGACCTTTGCGGTCGGGTCCGCGGCCCGTACGGCCGCCCCGTAGTCGCGCGTCTTCTGCCACAGCTCGTCGTAGGTCTCCGGCGCGGGGTGCATGTCGCGGTGGGTGCTGTTCCAGAGCCCCGGCTCGTTGCCCAGCTCGTAGAAGCGGACGCCGCCGCCCGCCGCGGAGCCATAGAGGCTCTTGAGCTTCTTGACCCAGTCGCCGTCGAAGGACGGACCGATCTTCATGCCGTCTCGGCTCGGGTTACTGGCAAGCGGATTTCCGCCCCGGAGCCCGTTCCCACAATTCTTGTCGTACGGATCGAACGAGTCCTGGGTCGAGAAGACCGTCTTCGGAAAGCCGCAGGTGAACGGGTGGTTGGGCTTGCCGTCCTTCGCCACCCAGCCCATCATCGGCAGCGTCATCAGGCTTTGAGCGCCGATCGACCGGTCCTTCTGGACGAACTGCTGGTAGCCGAACTTCGGACCGTCGTCGCAGGTGTAGGTGGGCGCGTCGAAGCAGTCCGGGATGTTCTCGTAGTAGTAGTCGTTGCCCGTGTTGGACGAGCCGATCCTCCAGTTGTAGGTGTCGGTCGTGTTCCCGCCCCAACGGTCGACAGGAAGATCGAGCTGGTTGGCGAGGCCGGGGCTCGCGAAGTTCATCCCGTAGATGTAGGGACTGATCGCGTGGTGGTCGGCGCCGCCGTTGACGGCGAGCGCCGGCCCAGGGCTCGCCGCGAGCACGGTCGGTGCCGCAACCAGTCCGGCCACCAGGGTCGACGCCGCCGCTGCGAGCGTCCACGCCCAATGCGCCCTGCGCATGGCGCGATCGTAGCGCCGTGAGCGTCGGGTAGGGTCGGCGTCGTGATCGTCTCGATCCTCGTCCGCCGCCTTCGCGAGGGCAAGACCTACGAGGACTTCCGCGAGGCCTGGCTGCCGGAGAAGGGCTTCGGCTGGCCCACGCGGGTCGTCACAGCCCAGCGGATGGACGATCCCCGCGAGGTCGTCACGATCGGCTTCTCGGACATCAGCGCCGAGCAGGCCGAGGGGCTCCTGGCGCAGGTCGGCCTCGAGGCCTCGGGCGAGGAGCGATCGGAGGCCGCCCAGACGCCCGACGACGATCACCTCGGCGAGGTCGCCGGCGAGCAGCTGCGGCGCAGGAGTCGCATCGACGAGGTGATCGAGCCCGAGATGACTCGGACGTTCTACGTCCAGCTCGCCGAGGACGACCTGACCTAGTGCTGGTTCCTCGATGCGGCCGGGTGCACGGGCCCTTTACCCCGCGGGCGAGCTTGCTACCTTTCCGGCCGTATTGGAACCGGGCATAGCCCGGAAATCGTGTTAGCGCTCTCGTTGTTGGCTTCATGGCCTCCACGGTCGCGGCACAAACCGATGGAAGGATCAAGATGCCAACTGGCACAGTGAAGTGGTTCAGCGACGAGAAGGGGTTTGGATTCATCACTCCCGATGACGGCTCCTCCGACCTGTTCGTGCATCAGAGCGCGATCAACTCGGAGGGCTTCCGGACCCTCGCCGAGGGCGCCAAGGTCTCGTTCGAGTCCGAGGCCGGCCCGAAGGGCCCGCGCGCGGTGAGCGTCCAGGCGCTCTAGCCCCCCCAAAGATCTCGTATCGAGGGCCTGCTCCCGCTCCGGGGGTGGGCCCTCGGTCGTTGCGGGCGCCGACTAGACCCCGGGCGATGCCTTAGCGGCTTTTCGCGCGGGCGTCGGTCTGACGACGTCCCAGGCCAACCCGAGCTTCTCCAGCGCGGCGATCAGCAGGGCCGATGGGTCGATCTGCCACCTGCCCAGCCCGTGCGCTGCGGAGGTCGGAAACGCGTGATGGTTGTTGTGCCATGCCTCGCCGAACGTGGGCAGAGCGAGCCACGCGAGGTTGCGCGACTCGTCCTTGGTGTCGTATGGCCGGCGACCGAACATGTGGCACAGGGAGTTCACGCTGTAGGTGACGTGATGGAGGACGAACACGCGGACCGCGCCGCCCCAGAGCAGCGCGGTCAAGCCGGCCGCGACGGTTCCTCCAATGGCCACGCCGAGGCCGAACGGGATCGCGAGCCCGACGAGCGCCCACAGGATGAAGGTCCGGTCGATGAATCGGACCACCGGATCGGCGAGGAGATCCGGCGCGAACCGCTCCTGCGAGCCGCGCTGGGTGTGGATGAAGAGCCAGCCGACGTGCGCGTGGTAGAGCCCCCGCAGGGACCCGAACAGGCCGTCGCCGTGGCCGACGTGGGGGCTATGCGGGTCGCCCTCTCGGTCCGAGCAGGCGTGATGCTTGCGGTGGTCCGCGACCCAGGAGATCGCCGGGCCCTCGATCGCCGCCGAGCCGAGGGCGGCGAACACGCCGCGAAGCCACGGGCTGGTTGCGAAGCTCCGGTGCGTCAGGAGGCGGTGGAAGCCGACCGTGATGCCGAGCGCGGTGAGGACGTAGAGGAGGCCGAGCACGGCGAGGTCGCTCCAGCGGAGGGTCTCGCTCCAGGCCTGCCATGCGGCCAGGCCCAGGAGCAGGATCGGCACGACGGTGACGAGTCCCGTGATGATTCGGTCCAGCGTCTCGTGCTCGCACGGCTTGATGGCCGTGGCGGGCCGGCCACGGATGCCGGAGCTGAGTTCGACTGATCCGCCGCCGACGGCGGAGAGGCCCTGGTCCTCGGACATCAGCTCAGCCTCCCGCGCGTCCGAGGAATGCAGCCCAGATGAAGAGCAGCACCGCTCCCCCCACCAGGAGGAGCCCGGCCTGCTCGGAACCGTGGGTGATGGTCGCCAGGCCCAGAAGCAGGCAGATCCCGCCACTCCAGGCGCTGATCTCGGGGCCGTGCGAAGAGTTCATGCGGTCCAAATTCCTCCGAGACCAGGGTACTCCCGTTTTGGCCGCGCGAGCGAAGATCACGTGAAGATCCTGGTACCCCGGTCTGAGCCGCACGTAAAGCGCCCCGAACCGGCGCATGCGCAGCCACCCGCCGCTACGGTCCGCCATCGCGATCGTGGAGGACCGGAGGCACACCCTTGTTCGCGCCCTGGGAGCGCTGGCCCTATGCCTGCTCGTCGCCGCGTGCGCCCTTCCAACGGGAGCAGCCGCCGCGGGGCCTGACGCACTCGCGATCCACGTCGTCTCGAACCGGGCTGACCTGGTCTCGGGCGGCGACGCCCTGGTAGCCGTGGACCTCCCGAAGGGCGTCCAGCCCTCCGGGTCACGATGAAGCTGAACGGCTCGAACGTCAGCGACGAGTTCGCGATGCGAGCGGACGGGAGCTACGAGGGCGAGCTCAAGGGATTGCGTCTCGGCGGCAACGTGCTCTCCGCAAGCGCACCCGGGACGGATTCGGATCACGTCGCGATTCGCAACCACCCGAATGGCGGCCCGGTCTTCTCCGGGCCGCAGGTTCAGCCGTGGGTGTGTCAGAACGGCTCCAAGGACCCCAACTGCAGGGCCCCTGCGACCTACGAATACGAGTACAAGTCGTTCGTCGACGGCGGGATGCATCCATACGACCCGAGCAACCCACCCTCGGACGTCGCCAAGACGACCACGCAGACGGGCAAGACCGTCCCGTTCATCGTTCGGGTCGAGACCGGCTACCAGGACCGCGACCAGTACAAGATCGCGGCGCTCTATGAACCGGGCAAGCCCTGGACGGCCTGGAACCCGCAGCCGCAGTTCAACCACAAGCTTCTGATCACACACGGCGCGAGCTGCGGGATCGACCACCAGAGCGCGGATGCGCCGAGCGTCACGAGCGACACCGTGGCGGTTGGCAGCGGCGGAGCCACCTCCAGCCCGACGACCGCGCTGGGCATGGGGTTCGCGGTCATGTCGACCGCCCTCGACAACGCAGGCCACAACTGCAACCTCGCCACTGAGGCCGAGTCCCTCGTGATGGCCAAGGAGCACCTGATCGAGTCCTACGGCTCGCTGCGCTACACGATCGGGACGGGATGCTCCGGCGGCTCGCTCGTGCAGCAGCAGGTCGCGAACGCCTACCCGGGGATCTACCAGGGCATCCTGCCGCAGTGCTCGTTCCCCGACTCGTGGTCGACCGGCCAGCAGCTCGCCGCATACCACTTCGACCGCGGTTACTTCGAGGACCCGACCAAGTGGGGGACGGGCATCGCGTGGACCCCGACGCAGATAGCGGCGGTCGAGGGCCACCCCAACCACGTGAACGCGATCGTCTTCGACACGGTCTACTGGACCTCGCTCGCCGACCCGTCCGACGGCTGCCCGGGCGTCGCGGCTGCCGACGACTACAACGCCCAGACCAATCCGGACGGCGTCAGGTGCACGCTCGCCGACTACATGGTCAACGTCATGGGCCCGCGCCCCCAGAGCGTGTGGACGCCAGCCGAGCAGGCAGTCGGGCATGGGTTCGCCGGGCTGCCGATCGGCGACGTCGGCGTCCAGTTCGGGCTCGCGGCGCTCGAGAAGGGCGACATCAGCCCGGCGCAGTTCGTTGACCTGAACTCGAAGATCGGCGGCGCCGACATCGACCTGAACCCGATCCCGGAGCGCAGCGACGCCACCCAGCCCGCGCTGCGAAACGTGTACCGCAGCGGCGGCGTCAACGAGACCAACAACCTCACGAGGACGGCCATCATCGACCTGCGCGGGCCGGACCCGGGCGCGTTCCACGACGCATACCGGTCATGGGCCATCCGCGCCCGGCTCGAGCAGGAGGAGGGGCAACTGCCGCGCAACCAGGTGATCTGGTTCGGGCAGACGCCGCTGATCGGCGACCCCCGCTACACGACCCAGGGCCTGAAGGCGATGGACCGTTGGCTCTCGGCGGTCGAGCGGGACAAGCGCGACCTGCCGCTCTCGACCAAGGTCTCGGCGGATCGCCCCACGGACGTCCACGACCAGTGCTCCTCGATCCCGGGCGTGGAGAAGGTCGCGGTGCCCGGCGTCGGCCCGGTCTGCAAGCTGAAGGAGGCGCAGACGCGCTTCGGCACCCCCGCCACCGTGGCCGGGGAGAGCATCGCCACCGACCAGAATCGTTGCCAGCTGAAGCCGCTTCGGCGCAGCGACTACTACCCGATCGACTTCACCGCCGCGCAGTGGGCGGCGCTTCAGAGCGCGTTCCCAACGGGCGTCTGCGACTGGAGCAAGCGCGGCGTCTCGCAGCAGGGCACGATCCCGTGGCAGACCTACCAGCAGCCCGACGGCAGGGTCGTCTACGGGGGCGAGCCCCTCGGGGCCGCTCCCACCGGGTCCGGCGGCGGCTGGACCAGTGGCTCGTTCTCCTCGTGGCTCAACGCAAGCGGCTGACGCAATGGCCCGGCGCCGCGCCGTCACAGCAGTAGCAGCGCTTCTGGGGATCTCCGCCGCGCTCGCGCTGCTCTCGGCGCCCGCCCTGGCCTGGAAGCCCGGGCCCGAGCGCTACGGCATGGGCGAGCGCAAGAACGTCCCGGTCCAGATGGAGGACGGCACCGTCCTGCGCGCGAACGTCTACTACCCGACCGACCCCTCGACGCGCGGGCCTGCCGACGGCCAGTTCCCTGTGATCATGGTGCAGACGCCGTACGGCAAGGACGCGGTCGGGGCGGGCAGCGGCCAGGATGCCGGGCCCCAGGCGGCCACCGAGGCGGGGCCGATCCCCTACATGATCAAGCGGGGCTACATCGACGTCGTCGCCGACGTCCGAGGCACGGGTGACTCCCACGGGACCTTCGGCCTCTTCGATCCGGTGCAGGGCCGCGACGGCGCAGCGCTCGTGCGCTGGGCGGCGGACCTTCCGCACGCCAACGGGCATGTCGGGCTCTACGGGCCCTCCTACATGGGCATCAACGAGTTCCTCACGGCCGAGCACCTCGGGCCCAACTCGCCTTTTAAGGCCCTCTTCCCCATCGTCGCGGCCAACGACATCTACCGGGACACCGCGTTCATGGGCGGCATCGCCGACGGCGAGTTCGACCTGCTCGTCGTCTTCACGATCTTCGGCGGCCTCCACCTCGTCAACCCGGCGATCGAGAACCCCACGAACCTCGCGGACCTGATTCGAGTCGAGTCCGAGCACGCCCCGAGCCTCCTCTCCTATAGCGCCATGCAGGTGATCAGCGTGCTCACCGGCGGGGACCAGGCGTACGCGGGCGACTACTGGCGGAAGCGGAGCCCTCGCTCCATGCTCGACACGCTCACAGACCACCGGATCCCGGCATTCATGGTCGGTGGGTGGTTCGACCTCTTCCAGCGCGGCGGGCCGATGAACTACTCCGGCCTCCAGAACCTCTACGCCGGACGCGACGCCGACGCTCCGATGCGCCCCGACCAGAAGCCCACCCCCCGCTACCAGCTGCTCTTCGGCCCCTGGTACCACCTGGATGCGGGCGCCGGAATCAACATCTACCCGATCGAGCTCGCATGGTTCGACCACTGGCTCGAGGGCCGGAACACGGGAATCATGTCGGTGCGGAATCCGATCCATGCGTACGAGCTCGGCGCGAACCGGTGGGTGGACGCGAAGCGCTATCCCTTCCCCGAGGGCCATGCGCGTCCCCTCTACCTCGGGTCCGGCCCGAGCGGCAGCCACGCTCCATCGACGAACGACGGCACGCTGACGCCCGATCCCCCGAACGACGCCAACGGCGCCGACCCGGTCGCCTTCCTGGGGGCGACGAGCCCATGCTCGCGCGGCACCGAGCAATGGAGCATGGGCGCGCTCGCGTTCGCCCTCGAGACTGCGCAGGCTCCCGAGGACCGTTGCACGCAGGACGATCGGACTCTGCAGGCGGGGCCCGGGGCGCTCACCTACACGACCGCGCCCTTCGACAGCTCGAAGGTCCTGGACGGCCCCATCGCCGCGCGCCTCTACGCCACCTCGACGAGGCCCGAGACGGAGCTCGTCGCGACGCTCGAGGACGTCTCACCCGATGGCACCTCCACGCCCCTGACGTCCGGTGCACTCCTTGGTTCGTTCCGCGACGTCGACCGAGGGCGCACGTGGCGAGCTCCCGACGGGAACCCCACCATGCCCTATCACCCGTACACCAAGAGCTCGGTGAAGCCGGTGACCCCGGGCAAGGTGACCCGCTACGACATCGAGATCTTCCCGACCGTCGCCGAGCTCGCGCAGGGACACCGGCTCCGCCTGACGATCACCACCTCCGACAGTCCCCACCTCCTCCCGAACCCCGCCCAGGCCACGAAGCTGGCCGGAGGCGTCTACCAGGTGCAGCGGAACGCCGGCGCCGCCTCTTACGTGGAGGTTCCGCTGGCGGAGCCCGACGCGTTCAGGTCCTGCGATCTGTGCAAGTAGGGCAGTCGGGTCGGCTCTGCGCGGCGGGATAACTGCACACTCGCCGGCCCGGCGGCGAACGATTGGTCACTTGACCTCGCATACAGACGTCAAGTCACCAAGCAGCCTCCGTGGGCCGCGCGAGTGGTGAGTTATCCCCGGCTCCCCCTACATGCCCATCGTCGTGTGAGCTGACCGCCGCCTCCCGAGCGAATACGTTGCGCACATCGCGCTGATCCCGGAGAGCTGGCGGTTTCAGGACGCTGCGGCGCCGTCGATTCGCCGCGGGTTCCTGATCGCGGTGCCGGTCGGGATCGCCGCCCTGATCGAGCTCGAGCTGAAGACGCCGGTGGCCGGCGCCGTCACCATCGGCGCGTCGATCACGGGCTTCGTCGCCTTCGAGGCGCCGGCCCGCACCCGATTCTGGTGGCAGCTCGGGGTCGCGCCGCTGATCGGGATCGCCGCGGCCCTCGGCGCGATTACCGGGCACTCGGCGGCGGTGGCCGTCCCCAGCATGGCGGTGTTCGCGGGGGTTGCCGCGCTCTCCGTTGCCGTGTCCCGGCGGCTGGCGATCGCCGCCCTGAACGTGGTCCTCGCCTTCCTCATCGCGCAGGGGCTGTCGCTGGAGATCCACGACACGGCGCAGATCCTCGTGCTCGTGGCCGTGGGCGCCTTGGCGCAGGCCACCCTGTCGCTGATCGTCGCCCTGATCCAGGGCTCGCTCGAGCGCCCGAATCTGATCGACGGGGCGCGGGACGCACTCGCCACGATCAGGGCCAATCTGCATCTGAGCTCGCCGAGCCTCCGCCACGCGATCCGGGCGGGCGGCGCTCTGGCCCTCGCGGTAGCCGCCTACCACGTGGTCCACCTGGGCAAGCACGGTTACTGGATCCCACTCACGGTGATCTTCGTCCTCAAGCCGGGCCGCATCGAGACGGACGAGCGGATCGAGATGCGAATCGCCGGCACCTTCCTCGGGCTCGGCTTCGCCACCGGCCTCGCGGCGCTGGTCGGCGAGAACGCCCTCGCCAACACCGCGATCCTCACGATCGCGGCCGCCTTCGCCTACGCCATGCTGCTGATCGAGTACGCGCTGTTCACGTTCGCGATCACCACCTACATCGTCACGCTGTCTCACGCCATGGGCGAGTCCGCCGTCAGTGCAGTCGACGAGCGCGCCATCGCGACCGTGATCGGAGTCGCCATTGCCCTGCTCGCCTTCGCCGTCTGGCGGGATCGCCCCGCCCCGAGCGCATAGGTTTGGCTATGCCTCTCATTCCAGGGAACTGGGAGCTGCGGGACGCTCCGCTGCCGGCGCTGCGGCGCGGCCTGCTCGTCGCCCTTCCCGTCGGGGTCGCGATCCTCATCGACCTGCAGCTGGATTCGCCGATCGCCGGCGGCCTTTCGACCGGCGCATTGCTCGCCGGCTTCCTGGCATTCGAGGCCCCGGCCCGAACCCGGTTCACCTGGCAGCTCTTTACGGCGCCCCTGATCGGCGCGGCAGGCGCCCTGGGCGCGCTGACCAGCTCGCCGGGCTGGCTCGCGGTGCTCACGATGACCCTCTTCGCGTCGCTTGCGGGATTGACGGTCGCGGTCTCGCTGCGACTGTCGATCGCCGGCATGGTGGCACGCTGGCGCTGCTCCTGGCGCAGGGGTTCGGTCTTCATCCGCATGACGCCCCGGACGCCTTCATCATCGCCACCGTCGGGGCACTCGGCCAAGCCCTCCTCTGGCTGGTGTTGTCCATCCGGGAGCCAGGGACCGAGTGGCCGCGGCCGATGGCCGGAGCGCGTGAGGCTGCAAGGAAGGTCGCGGGTTGCATCGATCTGCGCTCGCCGAGCCTCCGCCATGCGCTGCGCTGGGGGATCGGCCTGGGGGTCGGCGTGTGGCCGCGTATCAGGTCATCGACCTCGGCCCGCACGGGTACTGGATCCCGCTCACGGTCCTGTTCGTCTTGAAGGCGACGCCTGGCGATACCTACGAGCGGATCGCGATGCGCGCCGTGGGCACGTTTGCGGGCCTGGTGCTGGCAACCGCCATCGCGGAGCTCATCGGCCGTGACCCGGTCGTCAACGCGGCCATCCTCACGATCGCGGCGGCCTGCTCGTTCGCCCTGCTCGCGATCGAGTACGCCCTCTTCACCACCGCGATCACGGTCTACATCGTGGTCCTGTCCCACGCCCTCGGCCAGGCCGCGTTCCAGGCAGTGGACGAACGCGGGATCGCGACAGTGATCGGCCTCGTGATCGCCGCCCTTGGCTTCGTCGTGCTCCGCGACCAGCCCTCTCCGGAGCCGTCGACCGCAACGACCGGCTAACGGGCGCTGGCCGCCGGCTCCGGCTCCGCGGGCCGGCCGTTCGACGCGGCGGCGTGGCCGTTGGACGACGCGTCGACGGCGGCGCCGTCGTCGCCGTGGTAGGGCCCGGGCTTGGGCCGCGGCCCCCCGCCCGGGAAGGCGAGGCGCACGATGGTGCGGTTCACCATCCCCACCTGCTGCCAGAACGGGCCGGAGTTGTACGGGAGGTCGTAGCGTTCGCAGATCTCCTTGACGCGCGGCGCGATCTCCGCGTAGCGCGTGCTGGGCATGTCGGGGTACAGGTGGTGCTCCACCTGGTAGCCGAGGTTGCCGCTGATCACGTGGAACAGCGGGCTGCCCTCGATGTTGGCCGCGCCGACTAGCTGGCGCACGTACCAGGCGCCCCGCGTCTCGTCGGCGGCCTCCTCCTGGCTGAACGTGTACGTCTGGTCCGGGAAGTGGCCGCAGAAGATGATCGCGTGGGCCCACACGTTGCGGACGATGTTGGCGGTGAAGTTCGCCCACAGGGTGGACTTGAACGACTTCCGGCCGCCCTCGAACGCGGCGAGAGCGACGTCGCCGAGGACGTCGCGTCCAGGTCCGCGTCCGCGCCGGCGGGCGCGGGCGACGACGCCTCGCGTCCTTCTGCGCAGCCGCTCCCTGCGGGAACTCGGGCGGCGGGCCGCCAGGGCACCCTCGACCGCCGCGTTGGCGAGTGCGCTGATCAGCGGCCACGCGACGTAGTCCTTGGCGATCTGCAGGCGGGCCTTGCCCCAAATTCCCTTGAGATCGGAGACGACCTGCTTCTTGGACTTCTCCCCGGAGCGGATGGCCTCGATGTCCAGGTCGTGGACGGCGACCCCCCACTCGAAGAAGGCCATGAGCGCGAGGTTGTAAAGCGGCTGGAGGAGGTAGACCGGATGCCACTTCTGGTGCGGGTCGATCCGCATGATCTCGTAGCCGAGGTCCTTGTCCTTGCCGCGGATGTTCGTGTAGGTGTGGTGGATGTAGTTGTGCGAGTGCTTCCACGCCTCCGAGGTCGACGCCGTATCCCAGTCCCACGTGGACGAGTGGATCTGGGGGTCGTTCATCCAGTCCCACTGGCCGTGCAGAACGTTGTGGCCGATCTCCATGTTCTCCAGGATCTTCGCCAGCGAGAGCGTGGCGGTCCCGGCAAGCCAGGCCGGCTTGAAGCGGGAGCCGACCAGGAACGCCCGGCCCATCACGCCGAGGCGCCGGTGCATCTCGATCATGCTCTCGATGTAGCGCCGGTCGCGATCGCCGAGCTCGGAGAACACCTCGTCGTGGATGGCGTTGAACTCCTTCTCGAGCTCGTCGATCTGCTCGGGCGTCAGGTGGGCGAGCGGGCTCTCGATCTCGGTCGTGCTCACGTTGTCGTCCTCCTCGGTGGTCATAGGTCGATCTCGACATCCCCCTCGGGGGCGCTGATACAGATGCGGACCATCTCTCCGTCCTGTCCGTAGACCTTCCCGTTTCTCAGGTCCCGAACCTGGCCGGAGCAAAGTTTTCCTATGCACGTGTGGCAGATCCCCTCGCGGCAGCCGAACTGGAGGTCGAGGCCGGCCTCCTCCCCGGCGACGAGGATGGGCTTGCCTCCCTCCGCCCTCGTCTCGCACCCGCTCGCGGCGAACGTGATCCGCCCGCCCTCGCCCTCGTCGTGGAGGGCGAGCTTCGGCTGGAACCGCTCCATGTGAAGGAGGTCGCTGTCCCCCTCCCGCTCCCAGTGCTCGGCCATGGCATCGAGCAGGTCCCCGGGGCCTGAGAGGAAGGCCTCGCGCTCGCGCCAGTCGGGGCAGAGGTCGTCGAGGTCCTTGGGCTTGATGCGCTTCTCCTCGCCGGTCAGTCGCAGCGTCACCCGGTAGCGGTCGTTGCGGGCCTCGAGGCGCTCGAGCTGCTCGCCGAAGATGACCCCCTCCGCGGTCCGGGACGAGTGGACGTGGACGCAATCCGTGGCCGCCCTGCGCCGGTCGATGTCGCGAAGCATGCTCATGATCGGGGTGATGCCGCTGCCGGCGCTGAGGAACAGCGCCTTCTCCGGAGCCGGGTCCGACATCACGAAGCTGCCCTCCACGCCGCCGAGGCGGAGGACGTCCCCGGGCCTGGCCTGCTTGACGAGGTAGGGCGAGACCTTTCCGGAGTCGACCAGCTTGGGCGTGATGCTGATCAACCCGTCGGGACGTCCGGGCTCCGAGGTGAGCGAGTAGGCGCGCCAGTGAAAGACGCCGTCGACCACGACCCCGACGCGCGTGTACTGCCCGGGCTTGTGCCCCGGCCACTCGTATCCAGGGCGGATCAGGACCGTGACGGCGTCCGGCGTCTCGCGCTCGATGCGCTCGATCCGGCCGCGGAGCTCGCGGGTGGACCAGAGCGGATTGATCAGCTCCAAATAGTCGTCCGGAAGCAGCGGGGTGAAGAGGAAGCGCGCAGCATTCAGCGCCTTCCGCTGGAGCACTGGAACCTTTGGCGCGGCACCGCGCTCAGCCATGAAACTCCCATTCGGCGAACATTACATATGTCTATGTACCACGTTTTGATGTAAAGAAACGCGGTACCCGTCACATACCGCATCCGAAGCGTGACACCCGTGGCGGGAGAGGCTGCGGGTAGCCTGCGCTCGTGCCCGAGGAGCGCGCCCCCGCCGAAACCAAGCCCAGCGGGGATCGAGGTGGATCGGCGGCGCGAACCGGCCTGGCGGCGCTCGCCCTCGGAGCCCTCGGGGTCGTGTTCGGCGACATCGGCACGAGCCCCCTCTACGCGCTGCAGACGGTGTTCACGGCCGACAACCACGCGGTGCAGACGACGTCGGCGGACGTCTACGGCGTCGTCTCCCTCGTCTTCTGGACGATCACGATCGAGGTCTCGCTCAAGTACGTCACCTTCGTGATGCGCGCCGACAACGGCGGCGAGGGCGGGATCATGGCCCTGACGGCGCTCCTTCAGGGCGCCAAGTTCAAGACGGCGCGGGCCAAGTTCGTGCTGATCACGCTCGGGATCCTTGGCGCGTCGCTGTTCTACGGCGACGGCGTGATCACGCCGGCCATCTCCGTGCTCTCGGCCGTCGAGGGGCTGAAGGTCGCCACGCCGAGCATCGGCCACCTCGTCGTGCCGATCACGGTCGCGGTGCTCGTGGCGCTGTTCGCAATTCAGCGCTTCGGGACCGGACTGGTCGGGAGGCTCTTCGGCCCGGTCATGGTGCTCTGGTTCGTGGTGATCGCCATCCTCGGCATCGGGAAGATCGTCCCCCACCCCGAGGTCACAAAAGCGCTGCTGCCGAGCTACGGGGTCGAGTTCTTCGTCAACCATCCGGGCATCGCGTTCATCGCGCTCGGGTCGGTGGTGCTCACGGTCACCGGCGCCGAAGCCCTCTATGCAGACATGGGCCAGTTCGGCCGCTCGCCGATCCGCCGCGCCTGGTTCTTCGTCGTCTTCCCCGCCCTGGTCCTCAACTACCTGGGCCAGGCGGCACTGCTCCTGTCAACCCCCAGTGCGGTCAGCAACCCCTTCTACCTCCTCTCGCCTCAGTGGGCGCAGCTGCCGATGGTGATCCTCGCGACCGTCGCCACGGTGATCGCCTCGCAGGCGGTGATCTCAGGGGCGTTCAGCGTCACGCGTCAGGCGATGCAGCTCGGCTTCCTCCCACGGATGACCATCCGCCACACCTCCCGGCGTCACGAGGGGAGGATCTACGCGCCCGGGGTCAATTGGCTGCTGTTCGCCGCCGTCATCGCCTTGGTCGTCGGCTTCGGCTCGTCGACGGCGCTCGGGTCGGCATACGGCGTGGCCGTGACCGGGACGTTCGTCCTCAACACCATCCTGTTCCTGGCGGTGGCGCATCTGCTCTGGCGGACCCGCCGGGCCCTCGTCGCCCTCGGCGCGGTCGTGTTCCTGACCTTCGAGGTGGCGTTCTTCGCCTCCACGCTCACCAAGGTCCTCCACGGCGGGTGGGTCCCGCTCGTGATCGCCGCGGGCGTCTTCCTCGTCATGGTCACCTGGCGCCGCGGGAGGGAGATCGTCGTTCGGAAGCGCAGCGAGAAGGAGGGCAGCCTCGCGGACTTCATCGCGAAGGTCCGGGACAAGAAGCCGCCGATCCCGCGGGTTCCCGGCACCGGCGTTTACCTGAACGCCGACGTGCAAATGGCTCCGCTGGCGCTCCGGGCAAACCTCGAGCACAACCACGTACTGCACGAGGACGTGGTCGTAATGACGATCGCGATCGAACGGGTCCCGCACGTGCCCGAGCCGGAGCGGCTGGAGGCGGACGAACTCGGCGATCCGGCGGACGGCATCTGTCTGATCACCGCCCGCCTCGGCTACCACGACGAGATCGACATCCCCGCGACGCTCCGCCTAGCCGACGAGGGGGGCCTCCTGGAGGGCAAGATCGACCTCGACGAGGCCTCCTATTTCGTTTCCCGGACCGTCCTCGTGCGGACGAGAGCTCCAGGGTTGCGGGGGTTGCGCAAGGGACTGTTCCTGGCGCTCTGGCACAACGCCGCGAGCCCGATCGAGTACTTCCGCCTGTCCGAGAACCGCACCGTGATCGTCGGCGAGCAGGTGCGGATCTGAGGGCGCCGGAGCCCGCGGCCGGTTTATCCGAGCTCGAGCGTCGTGACGCCGAAGACGAGGTCGCGCTCGTACGCCGGCGGCTCGCCGCGGTACATCCGGGCGGTTCTGAATACCGGCTCGAGCCCGCGCTCGCGCGCCAGTTCAACCGCCGCCGGATGCGTGTCCGGGGCGTCGATCCACCACGGATGCTCGGGCGCGAGCTCCGCGATCAGCCCGTCGAGGATCGCATCGGCCCCGGCGAGGTCGCCGGCGAAGAGCGGCCCGACCTTGTGGCCTTCCCGGCACGGCCGGATCACGCCAAAGCCCGCCACGGCGTCGTCGCGAACCAGCGCCAGGGCGCGAACGTCCGGCTGCGCCGTCCACGCCCTGAGAAACGGCTCGCGCGAGGCCGGAAACGCCCGGGCGTCGATCGCCAGGAGCTCCTCCCACGACACGTCATCGATCCCCGCCAGCTCCGCGGCGGGCCGCCCAGCCGGTCCCCGGCCCATGTACCGCTGGGTGTGGCCCTCGACGCGGTACCCCGAGCGCTCGTAGTTCGAGACCTGGGCCTCGACCGCGTCGAGCCCCGACGTCCGTTCGCCGAAGCGATCGTGGCCGGCGCGCCACACGCTGATGCCGTGACCGCGGCCGCGCATGTCGGAGCGGACCAGGTAGAGGCCCACGAAGCCGAAGCTCTCGTCGTAGCGGGGACAGGCGATCGCGGCGACCGGTTGACCCTCCAGGAAGCCCATCAGGAGGCCCTGGGGATCCGCCTCCCGGAAGGCGAGCGCGTCACGGCGGCCCGGGTTCCACCCCTCCCCCGCCGCCCACTCGAGCGCGAGCTCGAGGTCGGCCGGCTCCATGCGCCGGATGTCGAGCTCGGGCCGACTCAACCGCCGTGGTTGTAGACGTGGTGCAGGAAGTGGCGTGTCTTCATGCCCGCCTTCGAGTGTCGCGGCGTGTAGAGATCGGCGACGTGGCCGGCGCCCGTGGCGATGTAGTGGCTCGAGTGCGGAAACTCCTTCGCCGTCAGCGTGCCCTCGTAGGGAGTCGTCACGTTGTCGAGCTCGCCTGAGACCACCAGCACCGGTGCCGTGGTGGGCTTCTCCCCCGGAGACACCGGCGGTTGGTAGAGGGACGATGGACGGGGCGCCGCGAGGCAGTACTGGTAGAGCGTGCTCGAGGAGAGGCCGACGTCGGTCGCCGAGAACGGCTTCAGCGCCGGGTTGTCGTATGTGCGGGTCGCGTGCTCGAGGTCCGTCCGGCGCTGTGCCTCCGAGGCGTCCTTCGGCCACAGCAGCGGGTAGTCGTTGCAGCTCACGACCTCCTCGTCCATCGCCGAGTAGTGCTCGACGTGGCCGTGGCCCAACTTCGCCTCGGCGATCAGGCGCTTCCACGGCAGCGCGTGGCCGTGGCGGAGGTCGGTGCCCGCACGATCGATCCGCAGGTAGGTCGCGGGTGGGTTGTATCCAGCGCCGCCCAGCGCGTCGACCAAGGGCCCCACGCCCCGGTTGTTGTCCCGGAGGAAGTGCACCAGCTTCGCTAGTCGCTTCCTCGCGCTGCCAGAGCACTTCGGCGAACGCCGGCAGGAGATCGACATCGAGCGGACCCCGGTCGAGATGATGCTCGGGTACCAGGCGCTCTCGCCCTGCACGGGATACGCCGAGTCCAACACGAGCGCGTTCAGCGTGTCGGGATGCCTGTAGGCGTACGACTGGGAGAGGAACGTGCCGTACGAGTCGCCGTACAGCGTGATCTTGCCGTAGCCCAGCGCCCGGCGCACGTCGTTGATGTCGTCGGCTGCCGCCGAGGTCCGGTAGGAGCCGAAGCGCGGGCCGAGCTTGCGGGCGCAGTTGGGGAACGCGATCCAATCCGGGGCGCTCCCGCGCTGCAGGCCCGGGCAGTCGAGCGCATCCGAGTCCCCGGTACCGCGCATGTCGACGGTCACCAGCTCCCTGTGCTTCAGGAGCGGCCCGAACAGCTTCCTGTAGCTGCCCGCCGTTCGGGAGCTGCCATATCCCGGGCCACCCTCGACGGCGAAGATCGCCCCCTCGGACGGCCGGCTCGTCTCGTCCCGCGGCCGGACGGCGAACGCGATCTTGGTCTTGCCCAGCGAGAGGTCCTGTCGCTCGAACGGGAGCCGGATGTTCCCGCAGCGCATGCGGGTGGGGTGCTGGACGTGCCGGCACGGATGCAGGTCGCTCAGCTTCAGATGGGGCACCGAATAGCTGGGGGCACTCTCATCGCTCCCGCCTCCGCCGCATCCGGCCACCAGGGCTGCGAGCACGGTGAGCAGGGCCGCGCTCGCGGCAGTACGGATTGGTCGCATGCGGCTCGCCCTCCGGCGATCGAGTTGCCGGCTACTTCGTGTAGAGATGGAGCAGGTTGAGCTCCACCCGCTCCGAAGCCTCCGCCAGGAGCGGCGTGACCGCATCGTTGAAGGAGGCGAACTCGGGATCGCTGTTGACGGCGTCCGCGGAGTCGCGATCGGCGAATACGCCGATGCCGCGCACGACGCCGGCGGCCTCGTCGCCGAGGATCAAGACGGTCTCGAGCGCCGGATGGTCGCTCAGGAACTCGGCGGCGAACTGCGAGTAGATCTCGGCGACCTGATCGAAGTGGCCCGGCTTGGGGTGAAGAGTGAACTCGGCAACGTGCATGGTGGTCCTTTCCAGTGTTGTCTGAGTGCCGGGCTCAATCCTCGAGACCCTGGGACTGGCGGAACTCGGCCGTCTTGTTCACGTGGGGAAACGGCTCTTCGGGCACCGCAACCCCCAGCATCTCGCATAGGGGCTCCCAGCCGTCGCCCGGCCCCCATTCCACCAAGCGCCCGGCAGGCGCCGTCCGGCGAACCTCGGTGTTGTGAGCCTCGTACGCGGCGATGGCGGCCTCACGATGCTTCCAGTCCGGCGTAAACGAACCCATAAGGTCCAGCGTCATCGCACGTCGCTTCACCCAGTCCTCATCGTCCGCGGGCACCGGCTGGCTGAGAGTGGACACGATCGTCTTCTCCATGCTCTCCCACCAGGCCTCCGGTGACTCTCGTACCGAGAGCAACACGACCGCCTCGGGGTTGGCGGCGCTGAGCTCCCGCCAGAACGCGCACGCGGGCCAGTCGACGGTAGCGTCGAAGTCGGCGAGGAGCGCATCCCAGTCCACGCTCTCGCCCCGAATCGCCGCGTGCCAGACGGCGGCGTCGCCGGGGCGCTCCATGCACTCGCTCATGTGGTAGCAGCGGCCGCCGAGAAGGCGCTCGAGCGCAAGCTTCAGCGAGTTCGTCCCGGTACGCCCGAGTCCGGCTCCCACCACGCGCAACGCCACAGCGCCGTCATCGTAAACCTGCCTCAGTCTTCGGGGGAGCCCGTGGCGAGAAGGCCTGACCATACGCGGGTCATCGCATCAACCAAGGCCCTGCGGGGAACACCGGGGTTGTCCATCCACCAAAGGACGAGCGAGGCCATGCCACTACGCAGGAGCTCGGCAAGCGGCTCCAGCTCGCCGTCCGGGATGCTGCCGCCCCCCAACCACCGAATCATGCTGACGAGGACCTCCCGGGCACGGGCCTGGACATCCCCCCGAAACGCGTCGATCTCCGGGCCGCCGCCGGTATCGCGAAAGAGCATCCGCCACGCGTAGGCGTGCTCCTCGACGTACGTGAGCCACACCTCCATCACCACGCGAAGACGCTCCCGCGGCGACCCCACCTCCGGGATCGCATCGAGGAAGCTCGGGAGGTCCTCCCGGTGGCGCGCGAGGAGTGCCAGGTAGAGGTCCCGCTTGGAGTCGAAGTGCCGGTACAGGATCGGCTTCGTCACCCCGGCCGCCGCTGCGATGTCGTCCAGGCGCGTGCCGTCGTACCCCCGCTCGCCGAAGAGCCGCCCGGCGGCCTCGACGATCAGCTCCCGCCGCTCGGCGACGGGCAGGCGGCGGCGCACTCGCTCCTCGACCGGGGCCATGGTTACTGAAGAGTAACTTAAGTGGTAACTTGTGGCGATCGAGGAGGCAAGCGACGGCGGAGGTAGCGCGATGACCACGACGACCACCACGGCGACCAACGACGGCACGGCCCGACTCCAGAAGGTCCACGATCCGATCCACCACGTCGCCTACGCGTTCGAGCCGGGCGACGGCCACATCTGGGTCCACACCTGGTTCGAGGACGGCGGGCACCTGCCCGAGCACTTCCACCCCTCCCTCGAGGAGTACTGGGAGGTCGTCGAGGGCACAGCACGCGTGAAGCTCGCCGGAACCTGGCGCGACTTGCGGCCCGAGGACGGCCCCGTCCGCGTTGCCCCGAACGTGCGGCACGAGCTGAAGAACGAGAGCGGCAGCCCGCTCTACGCCAAGAGCAAGGTCATTCCCGGCGGCCGGCTGGAGGAGTTCCTCACCGAGGCGTCGAAGGCGGCCGAGGAGGGCCTCTTCAGCGCCCGGAACCTGCCGACGAGCTGGAAGGGCGCGATGTGGATCGCGAAGTTCGCCTACCGCTTCCGCGACGAGACCGTGATGTGCTCGCCCCCGCCGGCGGTCCAGCGCGTCGTGCTGCCTCTCGTCGTGCGCCTGGCTCGCTAGCGACGCCGTTATGGGGCCGGCAGGTTGTCGCTGATCTCGCAGCCCAGCGTGTCGCCGCCCCGCCTGGTGCTCGTCACCCGGCAGTGCTTGTCGCTGTGGGTCCAGCGTTCCACGCGGCGGGTGCTCGGATCGCGGCGCGTCTTGAGGACGATCGAGATGTCGACCCGGGTGCGGTAGGTGTCGGCCGGGATCGTGCTGGAGACGGTTCGCTGGTGCCCGTACGGGAGGTGGCCCTTCTTGCGGCCGAGGTAGCCCGTGGGAACCGGCTGGTTTCCGTTGTCCTCGTCATAGAGGGTCCCGCGGCTGACGGCGTAGCGCACGCCGAACTTGGTCTGGCACTGCTTCACCCTGGCGCCGTAGGTGACCTGGGTCCCGGCGCGCGAGGCAACCGTATGGATGCGACACGTACCGCCACGGCTCGTGTGGACCGTGATCGTCCCCGCGCTGGCGACGGCCGGGAGGGCGGTCCAGAGGCCGGCGGCAGCGAGGATCGCGCAGGCAGCCACCCGCCTCGGCGACCCGCTGATGATCCGCCCCATCCCAGCCATCGGGACGCGATGCTAGTCGCGAGCCGCCCCGATCGCGCCGCTTCGGGAACTGGAGCGTCGGCTCGATTCAAGAGCTACCATCCGGCTCGCAAGGATGGTTGCGCCGTCGAGCGCTTCGACCTGCCGTAAGCCGGTCCCTGGGGCATCGGATAGCGTGATCGGCCAGGCATGGATGCCCGGCCGCCGCTCATCGCCGTTGGCTCGCTGATCGCGATCGCGATCGGCGCGAGCGGCTGCGGAACGACCGAGAAGTCCGGCCAGGTCGGCGACGAGCTCAGCGCCAAGGGGCTTCAGGCGACGGTCGAGCAGGTGGACACCAAGGTTCCCGTGCCCGAGAACGACGTCACCGGCCTGTCGCAGCCGAGTCCCGGCTCGAAGCTGGTCGGCGCTCAGGTCAAGGTGTGCAGCGACCACGGCGGCGCGATCGGCCCGTACGACTTCGGCCTCGACACCAGCTCCGGTGACGACGCGAAGCTGAAATACCCCGAGCAGAACTACGACGACTCGTTCGAGACGGTGCGCGACGGGTGCGGAGACGGCTGGGTCGTGTTCGAGATCCCACAGTCCTCGCGGCCGGACAAGGTCACCTTCGGCTTCGAGGACACCGGCACGTCACAGCACCCGGAGACCCAGGTGAACGCCAAGTTCTCCTGGGCGGTCTCGGACTAGGCCGAGACCCGAGCCTTGGACCACTCGGCTTTGTGCGCGCGCTTGGCGGCCTGGTAGTCGGCGAGCTCCTGGGGCGACCCGACGTCGCCGAGGGTGGGATGCGGCGGCACGAGGCCCTTTGCGACGGCGACGTCGAAGCGCTTGGCGAGGACCGCGCCGAGCGCCTTGACCTTCATCTCGCCGAAGCCCGGGAGGTCGGCGATGTTCGCGCGCAGCGCATCGGCGTCAGCAGCGTCGGTCCACACGCGGGCCGCGTCGCCGTCGTAGCGGTCGCGGACGTGGACCGCGAGGGCGTGAACGCGCTCCGCCATCGAGCCCGGGAAGCGGTGGATCGCCGGCTTCTCGCGGAAGATCGGCTCGAGGTCGGCCGCGGCGAGCTCGTCGACGTCGAGCGTGCCCAGGCGCTCCTTCAGGACAAGCGGCCCGGAGAACGCCTTCTGGACCGGAACCTGCTGGTCGAGCGCGAAGCCGATCAGCAGCGCCATCGGGTCCGACGCGATCAGCGCGTTGGCCTCGTCGGAGTCGGTGAAGTAGAGGTGATCGGGCACGGTCCGATCGTACCCCCGCGGACCGAGGCCGCGGCAGGTGGTCCGTCAGTCGGCCAGATTCCGGGCGCCCGCGAGCGAAGCCCGGCAGACGAACCGGAAGTGGGCAAGCCAGAAACGGCGCAGGCCCCGGTACATGGCTCCCTCCGCCACCTCCCACGAGCCGAAGCGGCAGCGATCCTCCTCGACCGGCTCGATCGAGTAGCGATGGAGGGCGTGGAAGCCGGGCATTGAGACCTCCCAGGCCACCCTGCGCCCCACCTCGCACTCGGCGATCCGGGCCATGGCGGGCATCTTGTAGAGGTAGCGGGGCCGGATGGGGTTGAAGGCCCAATAGAGGGTCGCGCCCTCGCGCAGCTCTCCCCCGCCGACCCGAGCCCACCACATGCACGGGTTCCAATCCGGCCAGTGGCGGACGTCGGCGAACGTCTCCCACATCCGCTCGGCCGAAACCGCGACCTCCGTGGTTCCCTCGATCGGTAGGTCGGGATCCGTCACGAGGGCCCGATCCCGGGGGCTAGCGGCGCGCGGCGGACTTCGTGCGCTTTTTGCCCGATCCGCTCTCGCCCTCGCCGGGCTCAAGGCCCGGCTCCGAGCGGGCAGCCCGCTCCTCATAGGCGGCGCGGGCGCCCTTGTCCGGCTCGGCGAGCACCTTGTCCACGTTCAGCAGGCGGCCGATGGCCTCACGGCCCCTGCGCGGCAGGAGCTGCATGACCGTGCTGATGGCGGCGCTCGACCGGGGCACCCAGACGTCGAACTTCGGGAACTTCAAGGCGCTGACGATCTCGTTGGCGACGTCCTCGGGCTCGAGCTTCTTCACGCCGGGCGTGTCCGGTAGGCCCGAGCCGAGCTCGGTGTTGACGACGGCCGGCATGACGACGGAGACCTCGACCCCGGTCCCCCGCAGCTCGGCGCGCACCGCCTCGCTCAGGCCAACGACGGCGTGCTTGGTGGCGCAGTAGGTCGCGCCGCCGGGGATGCCCGCCTTCCCGGCCTGGGAGGCGATGTTGACGATGTGCCCGGTGCGGCGCTGGACCATCGGCGGGATCGCCAGCTTGGTGCCGTAGATGACGCCGTGGAGGTTGATGTCGATCATCCGCTTCGCGGTCGCGTCGTCCTCCTCGGCGAACGGGCCGATCGGCATGATTCCCGCGTTGTTGATGATCACGTCGAGCGGGCCGAGACGCTCGGAAACCTGATCGAGGAAGTTCTCGAACGAGTCGCGGCGGGTGACGTCGAGTTCGAGCCCGACGGACCCCTCGCCCAGCTCAGAGGCGGTCGCCCTGGCGAGCTCCGCATCGAGGTCGCCGATCGCGATGACCGCGCCCTCGCGCGCCAGCGCCTTGGCCGTGGCCTTGCCGATCCCGCGCGCGCCGCCGGTGATCCCAACGACCTTGCCACGGAGTGAACGAGGTTCCTTCGCCATCGATCGACGACTCTATTCGGTTGTGTTCATACGCGCTAGCCCGCGGGGGCACCGTATGCGATCACGTAGCCCTCGTTGCCGGTCCCGGTGGCGGCGACGAAGACCGTGTGCTGGGCGATCGCGACGCCGCTGCTCGTGAGCTGTGCCATCGGCGCGCCGGTGTCGGCCGCCATCGGCCGGTGCAGCAGCGGCTCGCCTGTCGCGGCGTCGAACGCGTCGAAGAACCCGTTGCCGTCGAGCGTGTAGGCGACTCCGTCCGCCGTGCTGGTCCCCTGGTAGTGGAGGCCGTCCCCGATCGGCGCCCGCCAGGCGATCGCGCCGTCGTCGCGCGACATGGCGTCCATCGTGCCGCCCGGCGTGAAGACGCCGATGATCGAGTGCCCGTCGAAGGCGGTCGACGCCGCGTTGCAGGCCTGGCACGACGCGCCGCCGAGCGCGGTCCAGGCGGGCTTCATGGTGCTGGCGTGGGCGGTGTGGTAAACGCCGGACTTCTGCAGGTCGCCGACGAGGAGGTGGCCCTGGCTGTCCCGGAAGAGGTTCGGGGCCGCCCCGAAGTCGAGGTCCAGTTGGCCGCACGCTGGGTCGTCCACCGGGTACGGCACGCCTGGCTGGTCCGACGCCGCGCAGACCGGCGTGTGGCTCGCCTCCTGCAGAACCTCGTCGTACTGGTCCACGTTGCCCTTGTAGGAGGCGACGATCTGACCGAACGTCGCCCGCCCCCGCTTGACATCGATCTTGAGGATCGCGTTCGTGTTCGGGTGCTCCATCTGCTTGCTGTTGGGGTTGCCGGCGCCGATGTAGGCGTAGCCCGTCGCGGGGTCGTAGGCGGGCGTCGACCAAAGGCCGCCGCCGGCGTAGCCCTTCGCCTGGTCCGCGGGCGGAATCGTGGGGGTCACCTTGAGGATCCGGCCGGTCGCGGCGTCCAGCAGGGCGAAGTCGCCCTGGCTGGTCGAGTCTCCCTCGGGAGGCGAGTAGCCCATGAACACCACACCGCCGGCGACCACCGTGCTCGCGTTCGTGTAGCTGCCGGGCTCCGTCGTTACCGGAGCGCTCCGCCACAGGACCTGGCCGGTCGATCGGTCGAGCGCGATCGTGTAGGGCGCGTCGGTCTCGCTGACGAGGTAGATCACGGCCTTGCCGCTCACGGCGGGGGCGCCCACGAGCGCGCCGCCGAGGCCGGGGGTGGGCGCGTCGAGCTGCCGCTGCCAGACGGGCTTGCCGGTCGCGGCGTCGACCGCGTACGCGACGCCGCCGGTCGAGCCGGCGAACACGCAGCCTCCGGCGACCACCGGCGTGCTCTGAAACGAGGACGCGTCGCCCGTCGTTGAGGTCGAGAACACCCACTTGGGCGCCAGCCCCGGGACCACGCCAGGCGTCAGCGTGTTCTCGGCCGGCTGGTTGCGCGTGTTCGCCGCGTCGTGCCCGTAGGAGGGCCAGTCGCCGCCGGCGGGCGCCCCGGTGCACGGCGCCGCGGCGGCGGCAGGTGATGCCCCGACCAGCGCGAGCAATGCCGCGATCGAGGCGGCCGCGAGAGCGCCCGCGATCACTCGCAGGGGGCTGGGAAGCTGGGAGCCGGTGACTGGCAAGCACGCGATCGTAGGGAGGCCCGTCTGCCGGTGCGCCGGTTGATCCGCTATATCAGGCCGTCTGACCGCTTATGACGCAAGCGAATGGACGGACCTGTTCGTCGCGACCGCCGGCGCGTCGGCCGCACTTGCCGGGCTCGTCTTCGTCGCCGTCTCGATCAACGTCGACCGCATCCTGAAGTTCGAGGGGCTTCCGGAGCGTGCGCTCGAGACGGTGCTGATGCTGCTCAGTGTGGTCCTGGTCTCGATCGTCGGGCTGATACCGGGCCAGAGCACGACCGCGCTGGGCGCCGAAGTCCTGGCGCTCGGCCTCGGGTTCGGGATCGTGATCGTTCGCCTGGCGAGGCGAAGCCTTCCCGGTGGATCGCACCCGCCGTCCTGGCTCATATCGCGGCTGATCCTGGCCCTTGCGGCGACCCTCCCGGTGATCGTTGCCGGCGCTAGCCTGCTCGCCGAGACCGGTGGCGGCCTCTACTGGGTGGTCGCGGGCATCGTGTTCGCGATCGTCGGGGCCGTCGCCAACGCCTGGGTCCTGCTGATCGAGATCCTTCGCTGAGGCGCCTCAGTTCGCGCAGCGTGACGACCTCCACACCACGTCGGCGGTCCGCCCCCATACCCTTGTCATGGTGAGTACCGGAGCGGCGACTCAAACCGAGCACGTCGACGTCCTGATCGTGGGCGCCGGTCTCTCGGGCATCGGCGCGGGCTGCCACCTGCGGCGGAACCTGCCCGGCAAGTCCTTCACGATCCTGGAGTCGCGCGAGGACATGGGCGGGACCTGGGACCTCTTCCGCTATCCGGGGATCAGATCGGACTCGGACATGTTCACGCTCGGCTACTCGTTCCGCCCGTGGACCCAGGCCGAGGCGATCGCGGACGGCCCGGCGATCTGGCGCTACATCCACGAGACGGCGCGCGACTACGGCGTGGAGGAGAAGATCCGCTTCGGCCACCGCGTCGTGCGGGCCGAGTGGTCGACGCCGGACGCTCGCTGGACAGTGCACGCCGAGCGGACCGACACAACCGAGCCCCTGACGCTCACCTGCGACTTCCTCTTCGCCTGCACGGGCTACTACCGCTACGACGAGGGCTACACCCCCGACTTCGAGGGCATGGACCGCTTCCGCGGCGAGATCGTCCATCCGCAGTTCTGGCCCGAGGACCTCGACTACGACGGCAAGCGCGTGGTCGTCATCGGCAGCGGGGCGACCGCCGTCACGCTGCTGCCCTCGATGTCCGAGCGCGCGGCCCACGTCACCATGCTCCAGCGGTCGCCGAGCTATGTGGTCTCGCTCCCGGGACGGGACGACTTCGCCGAGTCCCTGCGCCGCCGCCTGGGTGCCAGGGCCGCCTACGCGATCGTGCGCTGGAGGAACGTCCTGCGGCAGATGCTGGCCTTCAACGTCGCGCGCCGGTGGCCGAGGTTCGCGCGGAAGCTCGTGCGCAGGATGGTCGCCGAGCAGCTGCCGGACGGCTACGACGTCGACACGCACTTCAACCCCACCTACGAGCCATGGGACCAGCGACTGTGCCTCGTGCCCGACGGCGACATGTTCGAAGCGATCTCGAGCGGCCGCGCGTCGATTGTCACTGACCGGGTCAAGAGCTTCACGGAGCAGGGAATCGCTCTCGAGTCGGGAGGCGAGCTCGAGGCCGACGTCATCGTCACCGCGACGGGATTCCACCTGCTGCTCCTGGGCGGCATGGACGTGGCGGTCGACGGAGAGGAGGTCGAGTTCTCCGAGCGCGTCGCCTACAAGGGGATGATGCTGAGCGGCGTTCCGAACATGGCGATGTCGCTCGGCTACACGAACGCCTCCTGGACGCTCAAGTGCGACCTCGTCGCGCAGCACGTCTGTCGGCTGCTCGACTACATGGACCGCCACGGCTACGCCATGTGCACGCCGCAGGGGCCCGACCCCTCGCTTCCCACCGAGCCGCTCATCGACCTCAAGTCAGGCTACGTCGATCGCGCGATGGACAGGCTCCCCAGGCAGGGCCCGTCGCTGCCGTGGCGGCTGCACCAGAGCTATTTCCGCGACGTCCGCATGCTGAAGCGAGGCCCGGTGGACGACTCGATGATCTTCGCGCGCCCGGCTCAGCTCGCCCGGAATGCCATGTCGAATGCCTCAGTCGGTGAGGCCGATGCGGCGGTCGAAGCCGCCAGGGGCGTGGAGGTTCAGCATTCGCACCGGTGAGTCCCCGTCGTTGCGGAACGCGTGCTCCACACCCGGAGGCACGAGGACGAACGCGCCGGGCCCGGCCTTCACCTCGCCCTCCTCGAGCACGAAGGTCATCTCCCCCTGCAGGATGTAGAAGGCGTCGTCCTCTTCGGTGTGCACGTGGGCCTCGAGCTCACGCCCGGCCACGATCTCGATGATCGAGAAGTTGAACCGCGGCGTGTCGGCGGTGCGCGCCAGGAATTCCACGTTGCCGACCACGTGCCCCTCGCCGGGTTGGACGACGACTGCCTGCGATCCCATAAAAGCGAGTCCTCGCCCTAGTCCGGGTACTCGTCCTTGCGCCAGGCCCTGAAGTCCTGCTCAGGGGGATCGGGCGCCCGGGCGAGCAGGAAGGAGTGGTAGGGCGCGACGAACGGATCGGGTGCCATGACCGTGTACGTGTGGTACACGGTCCCGTTCTCGCGGGCGAAGGCGATCCAGCCGGGGCCCTCGCGAATCCCGTCCTTCAGCTCGGCGCCGACCTGCTTCGACCAGTCCACCAGCCAGTCGGGCGGGTTGTCGATCATCTCCTTGACCTCGGGTATCTGCTCCGCCTGCTCCTCGGTCATTGCGAGGCCGAAGTCCCAGGGGAAGTCGGTGTCGTAGGTCGACACGTACGGGAACTCCCAGCCCATCCGCTCCTTGTAGGGCGTGAGCCGGTCGATCGGCGCGCGTGAGAAGCACATCAGCGTCACGTCGCGGTGGTTCATGTGGACGGCGGACCCACTGAGCTCGTCGGCGAGGTTCGTGCATCCCGGGCACGCTCCGTTCGTGTAGTCCGGCCCGAACATGACGTTGTAGGCCAGGAGCTTCGAGCGCCCTTCGAACAGGTCGGCGAGGCTCTTCTTCCCCTCCGCGGTGTCGAAGACGTACTCCTTCTCCACCGGCACCCAGGGAAGCTCGCGCCGCTTCTTCTTGATCTCCTCGTTGCGCTCGGCCTGCTCCGCCTCGAGCTTCGCGAGCTCGTCGCGGGCCGCCTGCCACTCCTCGCGCGTTCCGGTCCTGTGGTCAGCCATCTCGCCTCCTCCGTCGGGTGGTCACGACATGAGACCAGGTACAGCTCAGAAACTCATCGCCCCGGCGCTAGCCCGGCGCCGGGCAACGCCCGGGAAGCCCAACCCTCCCCGGCTTGTGGCGGAATGTGTCCATCCTGAGCCACTCGTCCAGCGCGGGGTCGTAGAGGTTCTGGACGCCGAACTGAAGCACCTGCCAGAAGGTGCCGCGGTTGTCCTGATCGACGTAGATGTCGCCCAGCGCGAGTCCGATCCGCGGGAAGTTCCCCGGCGGCAACTGGGGGAAGACCACGCCGGCGCGCCAGTGATTGACGTGGCGGTTCGGATGTCCCTGCAGGATCTCGCGCCCGACGAAGCGCGCGTTCTTGAAGCCCTGGTTCAGGAGATGGAGGTTGAAGAATCCCGGGATCCGGTCGCAGGGATGGCTGGTGACGTTCGGCCACTTGTAGGTGAGCGTGTAGAGCGCGTTGTGCCAGATCACGTTGGTGAACCAGATCGGGTAGTCGGGGCCGCCGGCGACCATCCGGCTGTTGCCGTCGTTGCCCCGCCAGCTGAAGGGCACCGTGATGCCGAGATCCCGAACGATCCACTCGCCCTGCCCGCGGAAGTTCTGCGGGAGGTGAGGCGGACGAGGCGTCTGCGCCCGCTTGGCGTCCCCGCCGGCGGCACCCGACGCCTGTGCCGTCGCCCCGAGACGATCATCCCGGCGACAGCGGCCAGCGCGGCCACTCGACGTGTGCGTATTCGATCCATGGATCCCTCCTGCCTGCCGCGCCGTCCTGGCGCAGGACTCGATCGTCACCATCCTAACCCGCCGTGGGCGAGCTAGAGCAGCGAGGTCTGGCGGGTCGCCCAGGTGGGGTCGGGCCCCGTGCCGCCCACGACCCCACGCTCGAGATCCAGGAGCGCCTGCTTTCGCTGGAGGCCACCGCCATAGCCGGTGAGCGAGCCGTCGGCGCCGATCACCCGATGGCACGGGACGATGATCGCCACCGGATTGCGCCCGTTGGCGGCCCCGACCGCTCTGGCTCGGTGGTACGGCGCTACGTCCGAGCGGTACAGCGACGCGTCGACCCGCGCGGCGAGCTCGCCGTAGCTGGTCGTCGTCCCGTACGGGATCTCGGCGAGCTCCCGCCATACGGCCCGCTGGAGCGGGGTGCCGTCGAGCTCGAGCTCCAGCTCGAAGCCCTGAAGCTCACCGGCGAAGTAGGCCTCGAGCTGATCCGTGACCGCCGGCATCGGTCGCTGCGCCGCGCCGGCGGGCGGCCGCCCACGTCCGGGGAAGCTCAGGCCCCGGAGCCCGCCAGCGCCGGCGAGCAGGGTGAGGGGCCCGATCGGGCTCTCATAGATCGTCCACCGGAGTTTCGTGTTGGTCATGTCGGAACATCCTCTCGATCGCGGACCGTCGCAGATGAAACGGCGGCCGGCCCCGAAACGTGAGACCCGCCTCGCACTAGCCGGCGAGCGCTGCGAGCGCCATCGCCAGCGCCAACTCGGCGCGCGGCTCCACGGAATCGACGAACACGTGCTCCTCCGGGTTGTGTGCCGCGCCGCCCCGCGGTCCCAGCCCGTCGACGGTGAGTGCGATGGCCGGCGCGAAATGGCTTGCGTCGCTGGCGCCGCCGCGGCCACCGGCCAGGATTCGCCGCCCGGCCGCGTCGGCCGCGCGGGCCAGCAACCCGGCGGTCGCCTCGCGCGAGTCCATCGGCGGCCACCGGCGCAGCAGCTCGGCCTCGAGCCGCGCACCCCCGACCTCGCCGGGGATGGCGTCCAAGACCGCGTCGATCGCATCCAGGGAGTCCGCCCGCACGTCGCACAGCAGCTCGCCGGCATCCGGGACGACGTTGAACGCGTCGCCGCTCCGGATCACCGTCGGCACGGCCGTGAGTCGATCCGGCCCCGCGGGATCGTGTCGCGCCGCCACGGCCTCGGCGGCCGCGGTCAGCGCGAGGAGCGCGTTGGCGCCGGCATCGGGGGCCGACCCGGAATGCGCGGCGCGCCCGGTCGCCGCGACCCGGATCGTCCCGGCGCCCTTCCGCTTCACCACCACCCCCTCCTCCCCGTCGGCGAGCTGGCCCGCCTCGAAGCACAGGCACGCGTCCCACCCGGCGAACCGCTCTACGTGGACGAACGGCGACGTCCGCCACTCCTCGTCGCCCACGAGCAGAAGCGCCACCTCAGCGAAGTCGGCGCGACGAGCCGCGAGCACCCTGAGCACGGCGAGTGCAAGCACGTCGCCGCCCTTCATGTCGACCGAGCCGGATCCGACCCATCTGTCGCCGGCCCGTTCGAGCGCCCGATGGCTCTGGTGCGCGTGCACCGTGTCGAGGTGGCCGAGCAGCAGGACCCGAGCGCCGCCGCTGCCGGTGACCCGCAGCAGCAAGTCAGGCGCGTGATCCGGCGATGAGCAAGCCGGTCGCTCGACCGAGGCCTCCTCCGGGGCGAGTGCGATCGCGACCGCCGCGCACTCCTCGAATGCCGCGGCGTCGCCGCTGGGTGAGGACACCGCAACGAGCGCGGCTAGATCGCGCTCGAACCGCGCCGCGATGTGCGCCGTCTCCGTGCTTACCCACTCGTCCATGGCCCTCGCGACCGGCGACTCCCTGCCACGCGGCGCGCACGATACCAACCGCCTCCGGCCGCCAATGTGCGCGTAAGCGCGACAATCCCCGGCGTGGAGAGGGAGACCCGTTACGCCCGGAGCGGCCGCGTCAACATCGCCTACCAGGTGACAGGCGACGGGCCGTACGACGAGGTCTTCGTGCCCGGCTATGTCACCCATGTCGAACTCGCCTGGAAGCTGCCCGGCTTCGGTGACGCCTTCGACACCACGATCGAGAGCCGTCGCTTGATCAAGTTCGACAAGCGGGGCACCGGCATGTCGGACCCGGTGAGCGGCGCCCCGACCCTGGAGACACGTATGGACGACGTGCGGGCCGTCATGGATGCGGTCGGCTCACCCCGCGCGGCGCTCTTTGGCCTGTCCGAGGGGGCGGCGATGGCGGTGCTCTTCGCCGCGACCTATCCGGAGCGAACCGCCGCGCTCGTCCTGCGGAGCGCCTGGGCGCGGACGCTGTGGGCGCCCGACTACCCCTGGGGCCTCACCGAGGATGCGTATGAGCACCGCGTCGCCGAGCAGCTTCGAATCTATGGCCCTCGGGCGGAGGCGCTCGAGTCCACCAACCAGCTCGGCGAGTTCTCGGCGGAGGAGGCCGACGCCTTCCTCGACTATCTGCGCTTCGGCGCCAGCCCCGGGATGCTCGAGGCGCTCCTGCGGATGAACAAGGACCTCGACATCCGCCACGTGCTGCCGCTGGTGCGGGTTCCTACGCTCGTCCTGCACGGCGCCGAGGACCGGCTCGTGCCGGTCGAGGCGGGCAGGTACCTCGCAGACCGGATTCCGGGCGCCCGTTTCGTCGTCCAGGAGGGCATCGGGCACCTCGCGCTCAGCGGCGCCGACCGCGTGGGTGAGGCCACCGACAGCTTCCTTCGGGAGCTCTGGGAGTCCGGCGGCTGGGACGAGGCGGAAACTGACCGCGTCCTCGCCACGGTCCTCTTCACCGACATCGGCGGCTCGACTGGAAAGGCCGCCGAGATCGGCGATCGCGCCTGGCGTGAGCTCCTACGGCGCCATCAGGCGATCGTCCGGCGCGAGCTCGCGCGCCACCGCGGACGGGAGGTGGACAGCGCCGGCGACGGGTTCCTGGCCACGTTCGACGGTCCCGCTCGCGCCATCCGCTGCGCATGCGCGATCGTCGAGGCGATGGGCGAGCTCGACCTCGAGGTCCGCGCCGGTCTTCACACCGGCGAGTGCGAGGTGGTGGACAACAAGGTCGTTGGGATCGCCGTCCACACCGGCGCCCGAGTCGCTTCCCATGCCGAGCCCGGTGAGGTCGTCGTCTCCTCCACGGTCCGCGACCTGGTGGCGGGCTCCGGAATCGAGTTCTCCGATCGCGGCACCCACCAGCTCAAGGGCATCCCGGGCGAATGGCGCCTGTACGCGGTCGGCCCCGCATAGGATCGCGTCGTGCCTAAGATCACGGCCATCGCCAGGAAGGCAACTGGGCCAAGCCGCCTCGCCCTTGTCGTGGCGGGCAGCCTCGCGGTGCTCGTCGCGTCGCTCGGCGTCGCGGCAGCCGCCACGTTCGTCGCCAGTTGGGGCACGCGGGGTGCCGGGCACGGGGAGTTCTTCTCACCGCGCGGCGTCGCGGTGGACTCCCACGGCCACGTGTATGTGGCCGATGAGCAGAACAACCGGATCCAGAAATTCAGCGGCGACGGCGGATTCCGCGAAACCTGGGGGAGCAATGGCACCAAGCACGGGGAGTTCCGCTACGTCAACGGCGTGGCGGTGGACGACCACAATCACGTCTACGTGGCCGACATCTTCAACGACCGGATCCAGAAGTTCACCGCAAGCGGAGAGTTCGTACGTTCCTGGGGCAACGACGGCTCGCGCGAAGGCCAGCTCGACACGCCCAACGGGGTGGCTGTCGACGACCACGGCCACGTCTACGTCGCCGACACCGGCCACGACCAGATCCAGAAGTTCACGGCTGATGGCGAGTTCGTCCGCGCGTGGGGCAGTGAGGGACGGAGCGAGGGTGAGTTCGAGCGACCCCTCGGCGTCGCGGTCGACGCCCACGGCCACGTCTATGTCGCCGACACCGGCAACGACCGGATTGAGAAGTTCACGGCCGATGGCGAGTTCGTCCGCGCCTGGGGCGGCAAGGGCTCCGGCCATGGCGATCTCAATCAGCCGAACGCCGTCGCGCTCGACCTCCACAACCACGTCTACGTGGCCGACACCTACAACCACCGAATCGACAAGTTCGACGCGGCCGGGGACTTGCTCGAGAGCTGGGGGACCTTCGGCACCGGCGCAGGCCAGTTCAGGTATCCGAGAGGCGTCGCGGTCGACTCCCACGGCCACGTCTACGTCGCCGACACGAGCGATAACCGGATCGAGAAGTTCAGCCAGCCCTGACGAAGATCGACCGCGTGCCCGGGCGACCACACGCGCCGCTCGCGGCCTGACAGCTGCTTTTCGCGCACAGCAGAAGCGCTTTGGAGCGAGATGACGGCCGCAAGTAGGTCAGCCCGAGCGCTAGCTCCGATCCTCCGCGGGCGTCCGGCCCTTCGAGAGTCGGATTCACCCCGATATACGTGGTCAATCCTTCTCTCGAGCCGTCGCGTGAAAGCAGAGGTGCCCGCGGGTCAATGCGCATCAACGCTCACCGGTTCGACTCAGTCGGAAGGAACTAACAGGTCGTCTCTATGACGAAGGGCCGGCTGTCGCGTGCCAGTGGCGCTAGTCAGCCCACCAGTCGCGCTGGCCCTCGACGTCTTCACGCCGAGCCTCGCCGAGATTGGGAGCGCCGATGACGACGATCTCGAGGCCGTCAGGCCCGGCCTCGTAGCCTCGCCACGTACCGGGCGGGACGCGCACGGCGTCCCACTCCTTGAGCTCGACGATCTCGTCGTCGAGCTTCATCCGCCCACTCCCGCGCAGGACCACGTACACCTCCTCCTGCGTCTTGTGCGTGTGGCCGTACGGAAAGCGATAGCCGGGCGGGACGCGCTGGTAGCCCAGGCCGGATTGCTCGAGCTCGAGCGCCTCGGTCGCCAGGCGGAACTCCAGGTCCGGCGCGCCGTCGAACCTGGACCCGACGTCCTCCAGGTCCTCCTTGAGGTTCCTGCGCGTGAACGGCACGGTCGCAATCCTACGGTCCCCTGGCTGGGGCCCGATCTGATGCGTCAAGGCGAAACGGGCGCTGAAATAGAAAACCCCGCCCGAGCGGGTCTTCCTGTCCATAGCGGGGGTGGGATTTGAACCCACGACCTCCGGGTTATGGGATCGACAGCGCGCGTTGGTCTCGGCGGCCGCTAGGCGTCCTCAGGCACGGCGTCCTGCCCTGAGTCTTGGCGTCGTTTGCTTTCAGATTGATGCCCGAATTGATGCCCGCGTTCCCAACGCGGGTCACAAGCCGACCACTCCGGCTGCTGCCTTCGCGTGAAGAGGCGCCGATCCGCGTCCTCAAGGTCACGGCGAAGCGTCGCTACGACTTGACTCCTACCCTCAGAGCGTGGCGCGGATCAATGCCCGCCCCGAGCGCTAGGACGGGCGCTGGGGTGCGTCAGTGCCGCACCGTGGTCTGGAGCCCGGCGCGAAATTAAGGGTCGCCTTTCGGGCAACCGCCGCAGCATGGGCCCTCATTGGGCCCTGGGCCAATCCGATCGGAGATTAAGTCAAACGAAACCCCCGCGTTAGCAGGGGCTTCGTTGCGTAGCGGGGGCCCGATTCGTTTGTCCTACGACGCACGAATAGTCGAGCGAGTACGGCTTCGCGCGTGAAAGTGGCCAGCACGATGTGGATCGATCTCGCTTCACAGCCCAAGAACAATTGCGTCCGCCTTGACCGCCGGATCGTCATCGAGGCGACGGACGCTCCCTAGAGGCCAGCCTTGTAAACGAGGCGATTCACCGTGTTAGACGGGACGTTTTGGATCACGCCGGTTGTGGCGTGATCCACGATCCAAGTGCTGGTGGCCGCGGGTGTACTCGGATGATCGGAGAGATGCAGCGCCGCAATTCCGGCGACCACCGGCGCGGCCATCGAGGTACCGCTGATCGTGTTCGTCGTGCTCCCGATCCAGTCGCTGGGGACTTGGGACCCGGGTGCAAACGCATCAACGCACGGGCCGTGATTCGAGTACGACGCTTTGCGGTCCATCGAGTCACTTGCTGCGACCGTGAACACGGCGGGCGTGCTCGCCGGGGAGAAGTTACACGCAGGGCCATTGTTATTGCCCGCCGCGGCGCTTACGAACACTCCCGATTCGACCAGGTGGTTCACGGCATCATCTACTGCCTGAACCTTTCCCCCGCCGAGCGACATGTTCGCCACGGACTTGTCGGCAACATGATGCTCCATGACCCAATTCACACCCTCGATCACGCCTGACCAGGCTCCGGATCCGGAACAGCTGAGGACCTTCACATCGACGAGCTTCACGGCTTTGGCCACCCCGTACGTCGTGCCCCCGACGATCCCCGCGACATGCGTGCCGTGCCCGTTGCAGTCCGTATTCCTGTTGTCGACCGTATTGACGCCGAAGGACGCCCGGGAGCCGAAATCCGGATGGTCGGCCTGTATCCCTGAATCGATTATGTACGCGTGGACACCGGTACCCGTCGACGAATACTGATAGGTCGAATCGAGAGGTAGGGACCGCTGGTCGATCCGATCAAGATCCCACGGAGCGTTGCTCTGCGTATCCGTTTCCTCTACGCGAGCATCCTGGTCGACGTACTTCACTCGGGGGGACTTCCTTAGTTGGCGAACCTGCGCGCGAGTCAGATGCGCCGCAAAGCCCTTGATGTCCGCCTCGTACACGAAGAGGGGCTTTGCGTTCACCGAGGCCGCGACCCTCTTAGCCTCGGCCCTGGCCTTTCTTTCAGATCGCTTAGTTGGCTGATCCGGCAAAGCGCCTTTGAGCACAACGATGTATCGACCCTTGATCCCGGCGTTCCGCGCCATATGAACCGGTGCCAGCCCATAGTGCGAGGCAGCCTGGGCGCCGGCGGTGATGCTGAGGCCCACAAGTGCCGTCGCCGTCACAACAACGCAGCGACGCCACCGGCCGGTCTCGGCTTTGCCCTCAATCCCACCAAGCATCAGACCCTCCTTGGTCATTCGTGCCCGCGCGCGAAAGTAGCACACGAACCAGGCCTCATCGGGGCGCCGCGGGCGGTGGGCCTATTCCTGTCCGCGACTTCTGCCTTCGACGTGTCAGCCTCCGCTTCTGCTTTTCGCGCAAAGCAGAAGCGAAAACTAGTAGGTCCCGCCCCCTTGGCTCAGTCGTCCCGACGACCGTTGAGCCAACTGACCTTCTCGGGGTCATGATGGTCGAAGAAGAGTGTCGCGCCAGTGTCGAATTCCGCGATCTTCGCCATCTGCGCCTCACTGAGCTCGAAGTCGAAGACATCCATGTTCTCTCGCATTCGCTCGGCCCTGACGGACTTGGGAATGACGATGACGTCCCTCTGGACGAGCCAACGCAGGACGACCTGGGCAACCGACTTGCCATGCGTGGCACCGATCTCGCTGAGTGTCGGGTCTGAGAACAGGTTGTTCTGGCCCTCGGCGAATGGGGCCCAGGACTCGATCTGCACCCTGCGTTCGCGCATGAGGTCTTGGTAGGCGGCGCGCTGGAAGAACGGATGCGTCTCAATCTGGTTGACCGCTGGCGTCACGTCGTTGTGGTCGATCAGATCCACGAGTCTGTCTGGATAGAAGTTCGCGACTCCAATCGCCTTGGCGAGACCCTCTCGGTTTAGCTCCTGCATCGCCCGCCAGTAGCCGTAGTAGTCGCCGAGGGGTTGGTGGATCAAATAGAGGTCCAGATAGTCGAGGCCGAGCCGTTTGAGCGATGCCTCAAAGGCGCGCTTGGCCTTCTCCTCTCCTGGGCCGCTTTGGATCCAAAGCTTCGTTGTGACGAAGAGCTCACTGCGGTCGATGCCGCTGTTGGCAATGGCCCGACCGACAGCTTCCTCGTTTCCATATGAAGCGGCGGTGTCGAGGAGCCGGTAGCCGACGGCCAGTGCGTCGGAGACGGCTTGCTCGGTGTGCTCGTCGGGGATCTGGTAGACGCCGAAGCCGAGCACTGGCATCTCGACGCCGTTGTTGAGAGTGGCATTGGGGATTTCGTTCGTCTTCATCAGGGCAAGGTTCCCCATACCCCTCCGAGACACCGCGGACACCACCCCGCCCATTCGCACAATGAGAAGAGCGCGCCAGGTTGTCCCGCTCGCTTCTGCTTTCGCGTGAAAGCAGGAGTCTTGGACTGCCGGGGGCCAAGGGTCTTGGGTGACTGAGTTGTCGCCCAGGTAGAGCACCCCCATGCCGCCGTTCTTGCTCAGCACCCTGAGCGACCGTCTTGTTGCCAAGTCTTTTCCTCGACTTGGCCAGAACGTTGCCGGCTCCGGGTCACACTCGGGGCGAGTGTCTTTCAGAAAAGGAGTAGGCAATGACCCTTGCACTGGTCATCAACGCGACCGCGGCGATCGCCCTGACGCTCCTCCTGGTCGGACATGAGACGCAGCCGCTGGAGGCCATCGCCGCGATGGCGGCCAAGCGCGGTGAGTATGCGCTCGGCGTCCGCGCCGCCGTGTGGTCTGAGCGGCGCGACCGCGCGACGATGCGACCGCCGTATCGACTGCCGGTCGCTCGCGCGCGCCAGCGCGTCAGACGCGCGACTGAGCGCTCGACTCGGAGAACCCTAACCGGGGGGATCAGAAGATGAATTGGCAAGCGTCTCCCGGACATCTAGTTGCCCGCCTGGGACGAGCACATCGGTTGAGCTTCGCTGGCCACGTCGCCGTCGAGTACATGGTCGGCGCGGCACTGGCTGCCGCAGCGGTGGTCCTCGGGTTCAGTCAGAACACGTTGCTCGCCGCGTTCGCGCTAGCGATCCTGCTCGTGAGCAGTGCAGCTGGCACCCCGATTTCCAGTGGCCGGATCTACCTCCACAAGTCGTGGGATCGAGTCTTGGTCTATCTGCTGTCTGCGGTCACCCTCGCATCGGGGATCGCTGGTACCGGAATCGCAACCTTGGTATTCGCGGCAGCGACAATGATCGAGGCGATCCTGCTCATGGTTACGCACTACGTGCCGGAGCGATAACCCCATCGGGGCTGCGGGATTAGAGACTTCTGCTTTCGCGTGAAAGCAGAAGCGCGATGCGTGCGTCTCCCCGAAATCCGATCGGTGGCCCGATTCGTTTCTCGCATGGATGCCTTTCACGTCCCCGTCATCACGTGACCGTCAGTCAGTTAGCCGCGGAAGTGACGCAGCGGAAGGGTGCCGCTTGGGCAGGCCCTAGAGCGCCGAAGCTCAGCACGCGAGAAGCATCCTGCTCGAGCGTTGTTCCCCAGAAATGAAGCTGTTGGTTAGTGACGCTGGCGGCCTCCGTATCCACCCACTCAGGGATCTGCGGAGCGCCTACGTGGTCGAAGACGAGAGCCAACTCGCCCGCGCTTGGAAGCCGCATTTGAGCCAAGGCACATGTCTTGAGCGCATTCGCCATGGTGAGGTCGGACCGCGGGTTAGGGTCAAAGCAGAGGTCTGCGGCCCGATAGAGCCCGGAAGGGCAGTGGAGTCTTAGCGAAGACATCAGTGCCGGGGAAAGGTCTCCCCCGGAGATCGAGTCGCCGATGATGTTGGCGTGGTTGCCGCTTGGCGGGTTGTGCCCTGAGATTGTGTTCCTTGCGACCTGGCTGTTGGAACTGATGATCACGCTCGCCAAGGCCGTGCCGCCGAGTGCTACGAACAGCGCCACGCAGGCGACGATCATCGCCGGACTGGGACGCAAACTGAGCTTCTTCATTCGCCCTCCCCTGGGAGCTTCGATCGCATCGCCCGAGCAGGTACCGCTCGGAGTACTAGAGGACATATCGACCTAGTGAAGCTTCGGCTTGAACGACGCCCACGGAGCGTTCTTCGAGGCCTCACTTCTGCTTTCGCGTGAAAGCGACAGTCGTTAGCGGCGCTTCTGCTTTTCGCGCAAAGCAGAAGTGGTTCCGACGTTGTTGCACTGCGGGAGCGAGGCGCCGTCCGGCTTATGGGAGCGGCTGCCAGCTCGGGTCTTGGGCGTTCTTTATGAGCAGGCCGGTGGCGGGGCAGCGACCACCCTGCGTGTACAGGTCAGACGTGTTCGGTGCTCCGGCGAACCGAGCGGTCACGGCGGGATCCGCGCTGACGCCGGCGCAACGTTGCGCCCCGGCGCACGGGGGGAACGGAGGTACAGAACTCCCGCCGGCCCCCCGAAGCGGGCGAGTAACGACGGGGGGCGCTTCAACAGCGCCGGCTAGGTTTTGGCGCTTCGAGAGCGCCCCGCCGTCCCTGCCGGTGTCATCGCCGGCACGAGCGCCTAACAGCCCGCCCGGCTCGAAGTTGCGGCCTGCCAGCGCGAAGACGGTAAGTGGGACAGGGCGCGGGCGGTGCTCGGCGAGAGCGCCGGGAGCCCGCACGCTTCCCCGGGGTAGTTCCCCGCACCGGGTCTGCCCGAAATCCCCGATGCGAACCGTCCCCGCCGCGCCTACGCTCCATCGTGGGTGAACGTAGCGAAGGAATTGGGTTGAGAATGTTCAGCATGAGCAGGGAAGACCGGTTGCCGCTCCTCGCTTCCGGATGCGGAAAGCGTGGGGTGGCCTCGCTCCGCGCCCTCCTCGGCCCGCTGTCGGTTCTCGCCCTCCCGCTGTCGGTTCTCGCCCCCCTTGTTCTATGCCTGACGCCGGACCTCGCGCGTGCGGGGGTCAGCTCCACGCCGAGCCGGACCTTCGTCACCGACGGAACCGTGAACGCGGTCGTCCCGACCAACCGAGCGACCTACATCGGCGGCAGGTTCAGCAGCGTCGGCCCCCGCACCGGCCCCGGGGTCGGGCTCGACGCCTCGACGGGCAAGTCCACCGGCCTGCCCCAGGTCGCCGGCGGCGAGCGGATCGTAAAGGCGGTGGTTCCCGACGGCTCCGGTGGCTTCTACATCGGCGGCAACTTCTCCCACGTCGGTGGCCTGCCCCGCACCGCGCTCGCCCACATCCTCGCCGGCGGCAAGGTCGACCCGCGCTTCGACCCCGGGCCCCCGAGCGGTGGCCGGAACCGCAGTGTCGACGCGCTCGCGCTCTCGGGAAGGACCCTCTACGTCGGCGGTAACTTCGACTCGATCGGCGGCCGGCAGCGCAGCAGCATCGCCGCCCTCGACGCCACCACCGGCAGGGCGACGGGCTGGAATCCGCAAGCGAGCGGGACCGTCGACGCCCTTCGGGTCTCCGGCTCTACCGTCTACGCCGGCGGCGACTTCGCCTCGATCGGCGGCCAGCCGCGCGAGAACATCGCCGCGCTCGACGCGGGGACCGGGAGGGCGACGAGCTGGGACCCACAGGCAAGCGCGCGCAGCGGCTACTTCCCCCACACGCCCCCCGTCACCGCCCTCGCGGTCTCCGGCTCCACCGTCTACGCCGGCGGCAAGTTCGACTCGATCGGCGGCCAGCCGCGGAGTGGCATCGCCGCCCTCGACGCGACCACCGGCCAGGCGACGGGCTGGGACCCGAACCCCAACTACCCGGTCAACGCCCTCCGGGTCTCCGGGCAGACGGTCTACGCCGGCGGCATCTTCACCTCGATCGGCGGCCAGCGGCGAAACCGCATCGCCGCGCTCGACATCACGAGCGGCCAGGCGACGTTGTGGAACCCTGACGCCCGCGCTCCATATGCCACCGGTCACGTCGACGCCCTAGCCGTCTCCGGCTCCACCGTCTACGCCGCCGGCGACTTCAGGTCAATCGGCGGCCAGCCCCGCACCAACCTCGCCGCCGTCGACGCGGTGACCGGCAAGGCGACGGGCTGGAACCCGCGCACCAACGGCTACGGCTACGCGATCGCGCGCTCCGGCCGCACCGTCTACGCCGGCGGCGCCTTCAACTCGGTCGGCGACATCCGCACCCGCAACGGCCTAGCCGCGCTCGATCCGAAGACCGGCGCTCCGACGAGCTGGAACCCGGGCAGCGTGTGGGGCGGCAACGGCGTCGTCGAAGCCCTCGCCGCGTCGGGAAACACGGTCTACGTGGGTGGCGACTTCAGCAAGATCGGCGGTCGCTCGCGTCCCGACATCGCGGCGATCGACGCCACCACCGGCAAGCCGAGGAGCTGGGACCCGCACCCCACGGTTAGCCCTGGCGCCCCGGCCGTCTGGGCGCTCGCGGTGTCCGGCGACACCGTCTACGTCGGCGGCTACTTCACGGCGATCGGCGGCAAGCCGCGCAACAGCATCGCCGCCCTCGACGCGACCACGGGTGACGCGACGAGCTGGAACCCGAACGCCCTCGGCGACGGCGCCTACGGAATCGGCACCGTCGGCGCCCTGGCGAGCTCCGCCAAGACCGTCTACGCCGGCGGTGACTTCACGTCGATCGGCGGCAAGCCGCGAAACGGGATCGCAGCCCTCGACGCCACCACCGGCAACGCCACCGGCTGGAACCCGAATCCGACGAGCGTCTACGACTCGATCGACGCCCTCGATGTCGCCGGTCGGATTGTCTACGCCGGAGGCTCCTTCACCAGGATCGGCGGGAAGGCACGAAATGCCATTGCCGCCCTCGACGCGACCACCGGCAAGGCGACGAGCTGGGACCCGCGCGCAAGCAGCCCCCAGCCCACCTACGTCAATGCGCTCGCGGTCTCCGGCCACACCGTCTACGCCGGCGGTTTCTTCACCTCGATCGGCGGTCAGCCGCGCAAGGACCTCGCGGCGCTCGACGCGACCACCGGCCAGGCGACGCCCTGGAACCCATCGCCCGTCGAGCCCTACGGGGGCGTGTTCCAACTCGTTTCGGACATCGCCGTTGGGCCGGACGGCTCGGTCTGGGCCGGTGGATCGTTCACGGGCTTCCCGACGGCGGCGCAATCGGGGATCGCGCGGTTCGCACCCTGATCAGCGTTCTCGCGGCGCGGTAGCGACCCAGCCAGCCGTTTCCTCGAAGTTCCGAGGGATTTGAACCCACGACCTCCGGGTTATGAGATCGCGTGCAGTCGTTCCGCCCGGTGCCGTATGGCTCTGTCAAGCGCCCTCAACTGCTCTGAGGTGACCGGAGTTTCGCTCAGGTTGGTACCACGGCTGGTACCACGGATCTCTGGGTTTCGGTATACGGGCTGAGGGGCGCCGTCTACGTTCGGGACCCTCACCCATCCAAACAATCTTCGACGCGCGGCTCGGTTGCGGCCACAGCTTCCACACTTCGCCCTCCTCCAGCTCGTCAGCCCCGCCGCTTCGCCGCGGAGCTGCTTGCGCCTGAGTCCATCGGTCGGCTCGGCGTTAGCCCAGGGAGCGGGCTGCATCGCGGTCAACGGCCAAATTGGCTCGCCCGCTACCGCCACGGATCTCCCTGGCTGCAGGGCCGACGGGCGTCGCGGAGACTGCTGCTCCTGCGTGGATTGCGCCGCTGCCACGACCGCCATCGTCTTCGAAACGATGCGGCACAGACTCGCAGCGCGGTCGACCTGGTCGTCAGGCGGCGAGGAATCCATCGGATATCTGCTCGGCGGTGGTCATCTCAACTTCGGCAACCGAGTCTAAGGTCGCAGTCGGCGCAAAGAACCACCCAACGCGAAACGGCCCCCGGAAGAGGGGCCGCTCGCCGAGATGATCGGTACCGCCAAGTCCCGATGCACCTAGAAATCTACCGGTTGGATCGGCTAGTAAGGACCGTTATGGAGGCGCGCCCGGCCCCTCCCAGCCACCGCCCCGCCTCCACGAACGGTAGATATCGAGGCAGACGGGGCAGACCACGACCCCCGGTGGCCCGTCCGCAACTCCAGGCTGGGCGGGGTGACTGACCTACTGGGAATGCACGGTCGGGCTGAAACCGACCAAGCACCCCGTCTTGGGGAGGGCCTTGGCGTAGAACTTGCCCGACTTGTTGGTGTTCACGAACCACTGTCCGTCGGGCCCGTTCGGCTGCGCGATGTCGGAGCCGATCTTGGTGTCCAGGCGGGGCCGCTGGCTCGAGCCCGTCTGCTGGTAGAGGACCACCTTGCGGTTCGCTTCGCACTGCGACGCGGCCGAGTTCTTCGTGTGCACATAGCCGAAGAAGCCGCCCTGCTCGGCCTGGATCGTGACCTTTGTCGGAGCGTCAGCGGCCAGCGCGGACCCAGCGAACACGAGCGCGCCGCACGCGGCGACGGCCAGGACAGTTACGGCAAACCTCTTCGAATTCAAGTCTTCCCCTATCTCTCGCTTGACGCGCAACCCTAACCGACCGAGGACGATGCGGACGCGTAGAACCTAAGCGGTCGGTACCAAACCGGGACCATGCGGACATACCGCCCGGCGGCAGCTCGTGGCCCACGGCGCTCACGACCATTCCTCGACGACCGCGAGCTGCCAATGCAGCCGCCGGAACGCGGCCTGGAACCGCTCGCGGGCGATCTCCGACTTCGGGTCGGCCTCGCAGATCGCGTAGGCGCAGTCCATGTCCCGGCGGGCCTCGTCGAGGCGCTGGCGAGCGGCGGCGGTCGAGGTGCAGACCCGGTACGGGGCAGGCACCGTGACCCACACTGGATGCTCGCGGTCCTTTCCCAACTCCTCGCGCTTGCGCCACCGCTCGTAGATCGAGCGGACGCGATCGCGCAGGCCCGTGGACTCCTTAGCGTTGCAATCTCGGATCCTTATGCCGCCAAGCACCGCTCCTCATAAACGGACTGGCGCGGCGCCTGCTTGCTCGTTAGCCGGGTGGCACCTGCCGCCCGGCGGAGGACGACACCGATCGCTTCCGCCATCACCGCCGCAAGAAGCGGGGCCGCCGCCATCGCCCGCGCGGTCGGCGGTGCAGATCGGGACAAGGCGGCGGGGGGGCGCCGCCTCTACGAGCGCCCCCCGCGGCAGAAACGCTCGAAGCCGCCTTCTCCTTCTGTTCTGCTACGGGTCAGTTTCCGGGCCAAGAGTCGCAAAATCGCTTGTTCAAGCCGTTTTCACAGGTTTTTTTCGCGCGGTGCTCGGACGCCTGTCACCTTCGCCCCGGTTCACGATGGCTTCCGGCCCCCCCTCTCCCTTAACTCATCGTCTAAGGCTAGGGCCGAAGTTTGGACCACTCGGCCCTTTCGCCGGGGCGTGTGTGGTGCACGATGAGGAGTGGGAGGTTCGGGCCTGGTGGGCATAAGTGTTCGCGACGGTAGGGAGACAGGAGGAGGCTGGAGCATTGGCGCAGAAGTGGCGTCGTAGGGTCTCCTCGGACTGCCTCTGGAGGGCACAAGAGGCGGTGGCCCAGCTGCGAGCGCGTGGCATACCCGTTCAGGTCACGGGCAATTGGCTGGAATTCGAACTCGGTCGGACCGAGAGTGGATCGCTTGCGGTCCTCCTCCTCGACCGCGTCTGGCCGGACTGGCGGAACTGCATCACCGACTAAGTCCGGTCCTTCGCCCACAAATCCGCACTCTCTACGGATGGCAGGGGTTCCCGATGGCGCTACGGTTCGCCGTCCGAGCGTCGCCGAAGTCGACGGCGGTGGGTTTTGGGCTGTCTTGCTCACTGCCCAAGACCTCCGACGGCGCTCGGTTGGTTCCCTGGCTACAGAACTTCGCTTCAGTGCCGCGGCCGCGACTGGCGCCGCTGTCGGATCACGTTTTTTGTCGGAGTGTCCAACCCGACGGGAACGAAAAAGGCGTCGCGAAACCTCCGGACCAGCACATGATCGTCGCGGAAGAGCTCACCTGCGCGACATGCGTACACGGTGCCGTCGACGTCGCAGACAAAACCTTCGAGGACTTCCCACAAGCCCGAAGGACTCGACTCCGGGTAAAGCCCCCTCGAGATCGTCCTTACGTTTTCTGATTGCCATTGCTCATTTCCTTTCGTAAGTCGGTGATGTCCGCGGCGTCGAGCGAGCCACGTGCAAGCAACGCGTCGGCGATCCGCTCATGTAGTTCTCCGAAGTCGGGGCGCTCGATCATTGCCCGGGCTCGCTCGCGGCCGGCCTCGAGCAGCGATCGGACGTGGTGGCTCGGGACGGTCGCCATCGCAATTGAGACCGCCATGCCCTCGTCGCCATCCTCGTCGCCCAACGCTCGGGCGATCCCCTCGAGGTGGGGATGGCCGTCAGCGAGCGCGCCCGCGTAGAGGATCGCCAGGGCCTCGAGCGCCTTCTCAATGTCGCCCTCGTCGACCGGCGCGGTAAAGGCGATGTCACTGACTGGCGGATCCAAGGTGACGCCGCGCACCTCGTGGCCAAGGATGATCGCCATCGCCACGTGCCCGGCCTCATGGCGAGCGTGTCGCTCGCGCTCCTCTAGTTGAGCGGTGCTGACCACTCGCGCCAGCCCTCGCAGGCGGCATCAAGCTCGGCACGCGCCAACCGGGCAATCGCCTGGACGTTCTGGCGATGCTCCTCGGCCTCGCGCTCCTCGCGATGCCAGCGCTCAACCCGGGCCGGATCCAGGCGATTGAGATATCCGTCCGTCGCCTCCCAGAACTCGCGGCTCCGGCGGCCGCTCGCGCTCTCGATCCGGCCCTTGTCGCCAAACCCAGCGAGGGTCCGGTCGCGCACCGCGATCTCCGCCTCGAGCGGCATGCGCGAGCGCTTGGGCGGGCGCGTCGCTGCCCGCGCGCTTCGCGACTCTCGTACATGCGCCCTGCTCTTCGTGTAGCGGACATCGCCCTCGCTCGGAGGTCCATCAGGATCAGGCGCGAACGCACTACGAAACTTGTGCGCCCACTCGTGATCGGGCGCGATCCGCGTACGCCCGGCCTTGATCTGCTCACCGTTGTGCGTGAACGACCGTGTTGCCACCAACATCGTGGTCCGTCCTTTCGTCGTCTTCAAGTAGGAGTTCGCCGACCGAACTGTCGAGACATGCAGCGATGCGCTCGGCGAACGGAAGCGTGGGCGCGGAAAGGCCGCGCTCGGTCTGCGAGAGCGTGGACGCGGAGATGCCCGCTCGACGAGCGAGGCCCCTCACAGATGCGCCCTGACGCTCCCGCAGATCTCGAACGCGGTAACGAACCCATGCGACTGTAGAAGCTGCATGATGCGTTCAGTATACCGTACGCTGTACGGTTTTGCACAACGGCAGGGCGTTCTTGCCAGCTCTACTCAGGGACCTTGAAGGGCGATCCGCTCTCAAAGAATCGGGGTGCGGGACCCTCGGACGGGCGGGCCGTCGCACGGCCCCACAGTGCCCGTGGTCGGACGATTGGTGCCCGATTGGTGCCCGCATCGAGGTCCTGGTCAGGGACCGAGAAGCATGAAACCCCCGCGTTAGCGGGGGCTTCATGTAGTAGCGGGGGCCCGATATGTCTCTCGGTACGACGCACGGATCGTCGAGCGACTACGGCTCCCTGCCTGACTTCTGCTTTTCGCGCAAAGCGGAGGCCGCCACCTCGGCGAGCCCTCATTCGGGAACGCTTCACGAACTTGACATAGCGTGGCACCTTCTAGGGACGATCTCCGAGCGATCCCTCTGGATAGTGGAGACTGTGGCGCGATGAGGATCCTGATCACGAGCTCCCGGCTGCCGTTCGCGCTCGACATGGTGCGAAAGCTGGCCGCGCGCGGCCACGACGTGAATGCCTCCGACAGCTACGAGGTCGCGCCCGGCAGCCACTCGCGCTACCTCGCGGGGCACTTCGTGACCGCCGCCGCGAGCGCCGAGACCGAGACGTTCATCGCCGACGTCGAGCGGATCGTGCGCGAGAACGAGATCGAGCTCGTGGTGCCCGCGTTCGAGGAGGCCTTCTACCTGGCGACCCGCCACGCCGAGCTGTCGGAGCTCACGACCCTCTACACGGCGCCGTTCAAGACTCTCGCCCGCCTCCACGACAAGGATCGCTTCACCCAGCTCGCCGAGAAGCTCGGGCTGCCCACCCCCGCGACCGTGGTCGCGCGAAGCGACGCCGAGCTGCGCGAGGCGATCGAGCGCTTCCCGAGCTACTTCGCGCGGGCCGCCTTCTCGCGCGGCGGGGTATCGCTCCTCACCAACACCGGCCCGCTGGCCGGGAAGCTCGAGGCCTCCGACTGCCACCCAAGCGAGAGCTCGCCGTGGCTCGTGCAGGAGTTCGTCGAGGGGCCGATGCACTGCACCTACAGCACCCTCCACGGGGGTCGGGTGACCGCGCACTGCGCCTACCGAGCGCCGCGCCAGTGGCAGCACAGCACCGGCATCCAGTTCCTATCAGTCGACGGCGAGCCGTCACTCGAGGTCGCCACGCGGCTCGGCGCCGAGCTCGACTACACCGGCCAGATGTCTCTCGACTTCGTCGACTCGCCGGACGGGCCGATGCTGATCGAGTGCAACCCGCGCGCCACCGATGGCGTCCTGTTGATGAGCGCCGAGGAGCTCGAGCGCGGTCTGCTCGACCCCGACGCCCCGCTCACCATGGTCGACCCGGGACGCGAGACGAAGCTGAGCCTCGCCGTGGTCGGACAGCTCTTCAGTGAGCCCCCGAGCAAGCTCCCTGCAGGCATCGCCGACCTGCTCCGCGTCAAGGGTTCCGACCAGGGCTGGCGCGACGCCCTGCCGACCATGTACTCGTTCCTGGCCTTCGGCCACCACGCCAGGCTCGGGTGGCGGGAGCGAAAGCAGATCTTCGTGGCGATGGCCGACGGCATCTGCTGGGACGGCGAGGAGATCGCCGGCATGAGCCCCGAGGACGCGCGCTTCCTCGCCGAGCTCGAGGGCGAAGCCCCGCCGGCGTGAAGCCGGCCCGGACCGTCCAGCTCGGCGACGGCCGCACCCTTGCCTACGCGGAGTGGGGTAACCCGAACGGATCGCCCGTGATCGAATGCCACGGCAACCCGGGCTGCCGTGTGCCGGTGTGGGACGACGGCGTGCCCGCGCGCCTGGGCGTGCGGTTGATCACCGTCGACCGGCCGGGGATCGGGCTCTCGAGCCCGAAGCCAGGGCGGAGCGTCGCCGACTGGGCCGACGACGTCGGTGAGCTGGGTGATGCGATCGGGGTCGAGCGCTTCAGCCTGCTCGGCTACTCCGTGGGCGGCGCTTACGCGTGCGGATGCGCCGAGCGGCTCGGCGACCGAGTCCGGTCGATGGCGCTGGTCGGTTCGATCGCGCCGCTCGATCGCCCGGGTGCGTTCGCCGAGCTGGGACGCCCACTCCAGTGGAGATTGGCCCGCGACCGCCCGGCGATCGCACGCGGGGTCCTCGCGGTCCAGGCGTTTGTTGGTCGTTTGCCCCTGTGGGCGCTTCGCCTCCCGGCCACGACGAGGCTGCCCCGGCCGACCGCGCAGTGCTTAACGATGACCCGCGCATAGTCGAGCGCGGCGCAGCGATGGCGGCCGAGGCCGTTCGCCAGGGGACGGGTGGGCTGGTCGAGGATCTGCGGGTGGCGATGCGCCCCTGGGGCGTGGACTTGGCGTCGATCACCGTGCCCACAACGGTGTGGCAAGGCGATTGCGACCGCTCGATCCCGGTGGCCTGGGGAGAGCTACTGGTTCGCTCTATCCATGGAGCGCGACTACAGCTTCGTCGCGGTGAGGGTCACCTAATGATCGCCGCAGACTTAGAGGCAATCCTCGAGGACCTTCTCGGTCGCGGACGGCTCGGTGTCGACGCTGGGACCTGCGCCCGACATGATCGGTCGGATGCGCCATGGCCGCCGGGGTCTTGAGTAGCGGGGGGCCCGATTCGTCTCTCGCTACGACGCACAAACAGTCGAGCGAGTGCGCCTAGCGGCCCAACGGAGCCACAAGGCCACATTTAATGAAGCGACGGACAATCTGACCATGCCCGAGAGCTTCAGCGAGCGCCCTCAGCCGGCGCTCCCGCCGCCGAACCCCACCCCTGAACGCTACGAGCCGATCCAACCGGGCTCCGGGCGCGCCGGATTTCGCAAGCGGATCGCCAGCGCCCTCGCGGCGCTCGGCGTCCTTCTGGCGAAGGCGAAGGCGCTCATCTTCCTGCTTCCGAAGCTGAAGCTCCTCGCCACCTTCGGCTCGATGCTGGTCTCGATCGCCGCCTACGGGCTCTTCTTCGGCCTCCCGTTCGCGCTCGGATTCGTCCTTCTCTTGCTCCTGCACGAGATCGGCCACGTGATCCAGCTCCGGCGCGAGGGGATCAAGGCCTCGGCGCCGATGTTCATCCCCTTCCTCGGTGCGGTGATCTCGGCGAAGTCGATGGGCAAGGACGCGGCCGCCGAGGCCCGCGTCGGGCTCGCCGGCCCGATCCTGGGGACGCTCGCCTCGCTCGTCCCGCTCGCCATCTGGCTTCTGACCGGCAGCGATTTCTGGCGGGCGCTCGCCTACATCGGTTTCGTCCTTAACCTCTTCAACCTGCTGCCGGTGGTGCCGCTCGACGGCGGCCGGGCGATGGCGGCGCTGAGCCCGGCGGTCTGGCTCGTCGGTCTCGCGGGGCTGATCGCGCTGACGATCTTCTACCCGAGCCCGATCCTCTTCCTGATCCTGATCTTCGGCGGCATGGAGAGTTGGAGGCGGTGGAAGGTTCGCGCGACGCCCGAGGGCCGCAGCTACTACGCGATCCCGACCCGGACCAGGCTGCTCGTCGGCGCAACCTACCTCTCTCTAGCCGCCGCGCTCTCGGTCGGGGTTGCGGAGACGTTCCTCTCTCGCGGCCTTTGAGCCGCTGGCGTCGGGTGGCATCTCCTTCGGCGGCTAGGGCGGCTACAGCCTCTATTCCGGGCGCGCGGTGCTTCGAGCGGCCGTATCGATACATGCTCATTCCACCCCAATGCCCAGCACGATCGCCGGCGCTCTCCGGCATATGTCTCCGAGGCCACGGGAGCCGTTTCCGTGGATTCCTCGATATCTCCGAATACTCCGGCACCGGTCCGATTGTCCGGACGCGAGGAAGGCTGCGGAGAGCCTCGGAGACATGTGCGGGGCGGGCGCGGCGAAATGCTGCGTCGAAAGGCGCTCGGGAGTAAACGAGGCCGCCCAAGATCGCAAGCTGCGAGTGTTGACGGCCGCTGACCTACCTATTCCCGCTGGCCATCTCGATTCCCGAACCCGCACCGAATCTCGAGCGGATGGCTGTATCCGCAGACGGGGCAGGGCGGGGGCGCGGTGGGTTCCGGGACGGCCAGCATCTCCACGAACTCACGTGCCTTCTGATCGCTCATCTCACACTCACGCTAAGAGCGTGTTCTAAAGCGAGCCTAACGTTCAATCCCCCGTCGCGACCCGGTGATTCCCTCGACGCCGGACCGCTCATCGACGATGGCGATCAAATCGACGCCAAGTGCGCCAATCTCTGTAGATGCCCTCGACCGAGCAATCCATCCGACCAGCAAACGTGCACCGCAGATAGCGCGGCCAGGATCCGTCGCTACAGGGCCAACATCCAGGCGGAGCTGGACCGCGCTGCCGTCTATGAGGCGATGGCCGAGGCGGAACGCCACCCCGACCTCGCCCGCTTGCGGAATTTCTTCCTTCCGGGGGTCCCCAAGGCTTAGCTCGGCACGAAGGAACCTTGCAAATCGCGGGCGACGTGCCGGAGGCCGAGCGGTGCCGCGGGTTCGACGGGAATCGGGCTGAACGGGGCGCGCTCTGCTCGGGCGCCCAGGGCGTCGACGGGCCTGGTCTGAAGGGACCGCAAGCATGAGCACGCTCAATCCGCAGTCGTGGAGGCGGCCTGGTCACGGCCGGTCGGTGTCGTCTCGGCGACGAGAGTCAGATCGTGAAGAGCTGTGACGCGCACAGCCTCTCCCACGTCGGCGCCCGCCACGCAAGTCGCCTCCCACAGCTCTCCATGCAGCCGGACTTGGCCGCTTGGCCGACACGCCACTGTGACCACAGCCGTTTGGCCGACCATCGTCTCGGCGCCTGTCTTCGGCCGCCACCGGTGTGCAAGTCGGAGCCCCCAGGTGACCTCACCTACCTCCAGGATCGCCCCGCAGAGCACCACCACCAGGTTCCAAGGCCAAGAGAGAAACAAGGCCGAGACCAGGATCGCGAGGATCAGGATCACGCTGGCAATCTAATGGCGCCGCGAGGAGTCCAGGAGGGTCGTGGCTTCTGCTCTCGTATCAAGCAAGGGTCCTGTCGTGCGTCTCCCTGAAATCGGATACGTGGCCCGATTCGTCTCTCGCTACTACCCGCGAATCGTCGAGCGCGTGCGCCTCCGCGCGTGACTGCTGCTCATGCGATCAACGTCGGCAGCGCTCCGGCTCGGGCGTGGCCTCGGACTTCCTGGTGACGCGGGTCATCGCGGCGAGTCCGCGGCTGCGGATCGTGAGCCCGAGCGCGCCGACGGCGAGCGCCACAGCAGCCAGGCCGTAGGCGAGATCCGCGTCCCCCACTGCAGCAAGAGCCCGCCCAGGATCGGGCCGATTGCGTAGCCGGCCGCGTAGACCAGGTTCAGGACCCCGTAGGCGAGCCCCCGCTCGCGGCCGGGGAATGCCTCGTCGAGCCACGGCACCGATGCCGCCATCATGAGACTGAACCCGGCGCCGTAGATGCCGAGTGCGACCGCGGTGCCGCTGACTCCGGGCAGGACCCCGAGCGCCAGCATCGAGGCGGCGGTCACTGCGAGGCCGGTGACCGCGGGGCTGCGGCGGCCGCGCCGATCTCCCCAGCGGCCACCCAGGGGTGACAGCGCCGCGTCGACCGCGATCGAGGCGGCGAACAGGAGGCCGATCGCCGAGCTCGAGAGGCCGAGGCGGGCGTTGAGGTCGAGCGGCGCCACCACCTCGACGAGGCCGAGCGAGCAGGCACCGCCGAACATGATCGCCGCCGCCCATGCGCCGACCCCCGACCGCGTGGAGCGGATGATCGCCGGGAGCGCGGGCACGGCCGAGGTGGTCCGAGCTCCCTCGTGAGGGAGGACGGCGAGCGCCGCCACCAGCAGTGCGAGTGCGAGGCCGCAAAGGATCAGGAACGGGGCCTCGAACGAGAACAGCTGGGCGGTCACGCCGCCGAGCGCCGGGCCGGCGATCGAGCCGGCGCTGGTTGCGCCGAGGGCAACCCCGAGCGCCTCGCCGCGGTGCCCCGGTGGCGCCGTGTCGGAGACCAGCGCCAGGGCCGAGATCGAGCTCGCCGCGGAGCCGACCCCCTGAACGGCACGAGCGGCCATCAGCATGCCGATCGAGTCGGAGATCGCCACCAGGACCGAGCCGATGGCAAGGATCAAGAGCCCGGCGACCAGCAGGGCGCGACGGCCTACGGCATCGGCGGCGCGCCCAAGCGGCAGTGAGAGCACCGCGATCGGGACCGCGTAGGCCGCGAGCGCGAGTCCGAGCGCGGCGTCGCCGGCGCCCGTGCGCGCCTCGATCTCCGGTAACAGCGGGGCGATCAGCCCGAGCAGCGCCGAGTCGATCGTCACCGCGCCGACGCCGATCGCGACAATGGCGCGCCTCCTCGGCGGGGATGAGTCGCGAGTCGCGGATCCCAAAACGGCCGTGTCTTATGCCCGATCCGTCGTCGGCAGCCAGCGGGACGTATAACGACTCAGGAGCGAGGCGATCGGGACCAGGCTAGTGCCTCGGCAAAGTGTGCGTCTCCCTGAAATCCGATAGGTGGCCCGATTCGTCTCTCGCTACGACGCACGGATAGTGGAGCGAGTGCGGCTCGCGGCCTGACTGCTGCTTTTCGCGCAGAGGAGCAGCGCGCCGAACCGATTTCAGACGCTCGCGTCTCGTCCAAACCAGGCGCGCGACGGGCGGCGAGCTGGGCGCTCGCATTGTGTATCTGAGCGGAAGTGGCGACCGGTGTCCCGTTTGGGCCTCCCTAAGCGGGCCCGGCAAACGCGTCGGGGTCGGTCAGCGCGGCGAACACCCGGTCCGGCGAGGCGCCGATGACTCGGACGGCAGTGTCAGTCCGACTCATCGCGGGCGCGCCCGTAGCGCTCGTAGATCACCCGTGAGCCGACCGTCCTGGTCTCGATCAGCTCCAGCGGGATGTCTTCGGTGACCGGCGGCAGGAAGGGCGTGCCGCCACCGACGACGACCGGATAGCGGAACATGCGCAGCTCGTCGACGAGGCCGAGCTCGATCGCCGCCGCGGCCAGGCCGGCGCCGCCGATCCCGACGTCCTTGTCGGTCGCGTCGAGCGCCGCAGCGGCCTCCTCGGCCACCGACGCCTCGGCGAGCCGGGCGTTGCCCTGGACGCTGTCGAGCGTGCGGCTGAAGACGACCTTCGGGATCGCGCACCAGACGTCGGCGAACGCGGCGTCGAGCTCGTTGTCGCGCATCGACGGATCCGTCTCCCACACCAGCATCGTCTCGTAGAGCCTGCGGCCGCAACAGAAAGCCGCCGAGCTCGCGTGTCTGCGCGAGGTGGAAACGAAACTGCTCCTCGCTAGGGACCGCCACCCGAACGCGCCCTCGCGGTCGGCGATAAAGCCGTCCACCGAGACGCTCATCGAGTAGATCAGCATGGGCTTCACGGGCGCGTGATGCTATTGCTGGGGCATGGCGGGCAAGGCATCGGAGCGGTTCGTCTGGGCGGTCGACACTCTGGAGGTCCGCCCGGCCGACCGCCTGCTCGAGGTCGGCTGCGGCCACGGCGTCGCGGTCTCCCTGGTCTGCGAGAGGCTGACGACGGGAACGATCACCGCGATCGACCGCTCGCCCAAGATGATCGAGATGGCCACGCGGAGGAACCGCGAGCACGTCGACGCGGGCAGGGCTGTGCTCGAGGCCATCGCGCTGGAGGACGCGGACCTCGGCGATCGGCGCTTCGACAAGGTCTTCGCCTTCAACGTCGCTCCCTTCTGGCAGCAGCCGGAGGCGGCGCTCGGTGCCGTCCGCGAGCACCTCGCCCGGGATGGGGCCGTCTACATCTTCTGGGACGCGCGCCACTCCGCGCCGGAGCGAGCCCGGGACCTCGGGAACGAGCTGGCCGACCGGCTACGCGAGGGCGGATTCTCCGTCGACAGGGTGCTGGTCGAGGACCTGCGCCCGGTCCCCGCGGTCTGCGCGATGGGGCGGCCCCAGGGCGGATGAACATGGACCGCAACACCGTGTCGCGTTCCCTGGCGAGCAGCAGCCACCTTCGTGGCGAATCTCGTCGCTGATTGGGACGAGCAGGAGGCGTCTCGCAGGGAGGGCTGCGATCGCGTGAAGGCGGGAGCGGTTTCAGTGCGTCTCCCTGAAATCCGATCGGTGGCCCGATTCGTCTCTCGCTACCACCCACGGATAGTCGAGCGCGTTCGGCTCCGGGCCTAGCTTCCGCTTGTCGCGCCGAGCGGTAGTTCCTGACGATTACGGACGGCTAGGGCTGTGCGTCCAGAGCAGCAGCCGTTTACGAAGCCGCGGTTCTGTGTTTACGCTCAGCCAATCCATATGTATCCGGAACCCTCGACCAGTCGCGATGATTACCCGAACCCGTGGCGGATTCAGGTGCGTGGACACCCAGCGCGCGTCAAGTCCATCAGCTGGAGGGAGGCCATACGCGACGCCGTGAAGGCCACCTATCCGCAGGCCCCATTCACTTCGCCGCCCTTGGGAACCAAGTTCACCGTCGAGGTGATCTTCCGAATGACTCCAGAGGATCTGGCTAGACCGGCCTTCGACCTCGACAACTTCGCCAAGCCTGTCCTCGACACACTCTTCACCTCGCAGAACGTCTCGCGAGACTCACCGGCGTGCTTCTCCCCGAGGTGAACGACACGTGGGTGTTCCGGCTCCTCCTTGAGAAGGTCGAAGTGAAGACTCCGCAGGACCAGGGTGCGGACATCACGGTCACTTGGCACCCACCGGGCACCCCGGATCTCAGCACTGCTTCGGCTTCTCCCTCCGCGTGAAGGCAGCAGCGATTCGTGCGTCTCCCTGAAATCCGATAGGTGGCCCGATTCGTCTCTCGCTACCACCCACGGATAGTCGAGCGAGTGCACCTCCGTGCCTGACTCTGCTTTTCGCGCAAAGCAGAAGTGCGAGCTACACCCGCAGCCCGAAGGACCTTCCTGTCGATCTGGGCTATCGCGTCAGAGGCGAGAGCCAGGCCAGCCCGGTCGCGTTCATGAGCGCCCTCATTAGCCTTATCGCCCGCCCGCCCCGTCGACTATCTGGCGTTTGGAAATCGCACGACGTTCTGCGAAAGCGGCATCTCGTTGCGGCGTGGACCCGGCCGACGAGCCCGGGCGAAGGGCAGCTTTCCGGTGGGCCGCAGGCCGAGGGTCTCGTCTGAGAACTTCTCGGTGATCTGGCCCAGGAGTCGGAAGCGCCTGAACACGAACGGCAGGCCGTCGCTGAGGAAGCTGCGCGTAATCTGGACCTGAAGATGGAGGTGCGGCGTCGCCGAGTTGCCACTGTTACCGAGCCGTCCCAGCATCTGGCCACGGCGAACGCGCTCGCCGACGTGGACTCGGACCGAGCCCGGCACCATATGCGCGTAGAGCAGGTAGATCCCCGGCCCGACGCGCAGAATCACCTGATTGCCGGGAAGCTCTGGGACCGACGGTGGGGTTGGATTGTTCGGCGGCGGTTGGTTCGGGCGGCCGTCGTGGGCGAGCACCACCTTTCCAGGAGCCGCGGCGATCAAGGGCTGACCGTAGCTGAGGTAGCTGGACAAACGGGCGGGATCGCCGACCCAGGCCCGGTGGCGCCGATCGAGCCTCATCCAATCGATCGCGAAGCGTTGCGGGACGACCTCGTTGCCGTTCGCGACGAGCAGGCCGCGACGATGATGGGTGTCTTTGTCGCAGCACCCCTCATCCGCCACCCAAATGCCGCCGCGCGCGGGCGGACTCAGCTCCACCGGCTCTCGGGCCCGCAGCGAGAGGCGACCGATTCGGCTTGAAAACCGTATCGATTGCTCGCCCGGTGGGGGGCGGGTGGAGCTCACGACGCGATGGTCGAGGACGCTCGGCAGGTCCGCCCTCCGTCGCACGCGGACGTCGAGCCAGACGACCGCTGAGCCGGAGGGGGCGAGCAGTGTCGTGGTGGGTGGCTTGACTCCCGTCGTCGCGCCGGCGACCGAATTCATCCTTGAGGACAGTGCACGTCCGTTAAGCGAGAGCAGGAGCCGGCGGGTTCTGGCATCGCGAACCTCGACCCGCTTGACGTCGAGCGCGAACTGCGTCGTGTCCGTCAATATGAGCTCATACGCGATGTGGAAGCGTCCGTCGGTGCCCCGCACGGGCTGCGGGTGCGTGAGGAACGACGCGGCGACCCCGGTGAATGCCGGGCTGCGCTCGATCCCCGCCACACCGGGGCTGGGGTCAGCTGTGGTCCTCGCCTGCGCCGAGGCCGATATTCCCGCCACCGCGATCAGTGCCGTGACGAGAACCGCGAGCGGCCACCGGTGCCGCCCGCTCGCCCGAGGCGGCGACGAGGTGCGATGCCCCGACACGCGGGCGACGGTGTCTTCCGTGATCTGCTCCTGATCATCCACCCAGATCTGCGCTTACCCTAACCGGCCCCGCCGTGAGTTGCTAGGGCTCTCGCTTTGCGCGAGAAGCGACACTCATTTCGCCTTCCACGCGAAAGCAGTCCAAGTCGGTCGCGAACGGAGATTGGTCAGGCAACGCGCTCAGACTCGGCCTCGAGCTGCGTGTAGTAGCCGCCGGCTGCGCGCAGCTCCGTGGGTGAGCCTTGTTCGACGACGCGGCCGGCGTCGAGCACCACAACTCGGGCGGCGCCTCGGATCGTGCTCAGCCGGTGAGCGACGACCAGCGAGGTGCGGCCGACCAGCAGCCGCGCGAGGCCGCGCTGGACGCGCGCCTCTGTGGCGACGTCGATGCTCGACGTCGCCTCGTCGAGCACGAGGATGCGGGGCTCGACGATTATCGCCCGCGCGAGCGAAACGAGCTGGCGCTGGCCGCCGGAGAGTCGCTCGCCGCGCTCGCCGACCTCCGTGCGCAGACCGTTGGGCAGGCGCTCGAACACCTCGAGCGCGTCGACGGCTTCGGCGGCGGCCCGCACGTCGTCAATACTCGCGCCGGGCCTCGCCCAGCCGATGTTGTGGGCCACGGTGCCGGCGAACAGGAACGGCTCCTGGCTGACCAGCGCGACCTGGCGCCGCAGGCTTCCGAGATCGAGCTGGGCGAGGTCGACGCCGTCGTAGCGTATGCACCCGCGCTGCGGTCCGTAGAACCCGAGCGCGAGCTTGATCAGCGTGCTCTTGCCCGAGCCCGAGCGGCCGATGACCGCCACGGCCTGACCGGCCTCGATGCTGACGTTGACGTCGTGGATGATCCAGCGCTCGTCGTCGTAGGCGAACCGGACGTCCTCGAAGGCCAGCTCGCCGCGAAGGGCGGGCGCCGGACGGCGGCCTGGGAGCTGGCCGGGGTCTGGGGGCTCGGCGAGGATCTCGTCGAGCTTCTCGAGCGCGGTCGCCGCCTGCTGGAAGTCGCCCGCCAGCGCGGTCAGCTGCGGGAGCGGGGCGAGCGCCTGGCGCAGGTAGGCGGTGAAGGAGACGATCAGGCCCACCTCGAGGGCGCCGCCCACGGCCTCACGCGCGCCGTAGACGAGGACCGCGGCGACGGTGACCGCAATGATGAGCTCGACGAGCGGACGGATCGTGCGCCAGAGTGAGTTCGAATGCAACACCCGCCTCTGGGTCTCCTCGTTGTGGCGCTCGAACTCGGCCAGGTGGCGCTCTTCCTGCCCGAACGCGCGCACGACGGCGCGTCCGGACAGACCTTCCGCCATGTACGTCGTGACCTGCGCGAGCGCGTCGCTGGCCTTCCGCCACGCAGGCCCCGCCACGCTCTGAAACGAGGCCGCCACGATGACGACGAGCGGGAAGACGAACGCCGCGACCAAAGACATCCGCCAGTCGAGCACGAGCAGGACGACGATCGTCCCGACCACCAGCAGCGCGTTCGAGACGAGCTGGTTCAATCCTCCGGTCACGACGTTGTTGAGCGCCTCCACGTCGTTGGTGACCCTCGACATCACGCGCCCCGCGCTCGCCCGGTCGTAGTAGCGCATCGACACCCTCTGGAGATGTTCGACCAGCCGGAAGCGCAGGTCCATCAGCGCCCGCTGACCGACGTCGCCCACGAGCCACGTCTCCGCCGTCTGGGCCAGCCATGCGACGGCGAGCGCGACGACGAGTGCGATCGCGATCAGGACGAGCGTCCGCGTCGACCCGGTCAGGATTACGTCGTCGACGACGCGGCCGGCGAGGTACGGCGGGACCAGCTTGGCCGCCGTGCCGAGCACCGTCGCGGTCATGGCGGCCACCACCCGGCGGCGGTAGGGGTCGAGCAGCGAGCGCAGCAACGCGATCCGGCCGTGGGCGGCCGCGCCTTCGGAAGTGGCGCTCACCGCGCGCTCCGCTCTGGATTGCCGGCGGCATCGACGCCGACGAGCGCTCGATAGCGGGCGCTCGAACGAAGTAGCGCGTCATGCGTGCCGCGCTCGACGATCCGGCCGGCCTCGAGCACCAGCACCTCGTCGGCGCGGCGCAAGACCGCGGGCCGATAGCCGACCACGATCCGAGTGGGCGGCGCGGCGGCGCGCGGGCTGCTCAGCTCCTCGAGGACGGCGGCCTCGGTCAGCGCGTCGAGGTTGCCGGTGGCGTTGTCGAGCAGCAGGACGGCCGGCCCTGCCAGCAGCGCCCGCGCCAGCGCGACCCGTTGCCGCTGGCCTCCCGACAGGCCAACCCCGCGATCCCCGAGGATCGTGTCGTACCCGTCCGGCAAGGCGGCGATGAACTCGTGGGCCTGCGCCGCGCGCGCGGCTGCCTCCACGTCCGCGAGCGAAGCGTCTGGCCGCGCGTAGGCAATGTTCTCCCTGAGCGTGCCCGAGAATATGAAGTTGTCATCCGTCGCGGTCCCGACGGCGCGCCGGAGCGATCCGATCTCGACCTCGCCGACCGGCGCCCCGGCGACCTCGATGCTCCCGCCGCTGGCGTCGCGCAGGCGGTTGACGAGGGCGAGCAGCGTGGACTTGCCGGACCCGGTCGTCCCCAGCACCGCGACCGTCCTGCCGGCTGGGACGTCGAGGTTGACTCCATCGAGAATCGGATCGCCGCCGGGAGTGTCGGCCCGCACGCCGCGCATCTGCACCCCAGCCGGTGCGACCGGCAGGGACGGTTCGTCGGGGGAGCGCTGCACCGGTTCTCGCAACGCCTCGAGCACGCGCCTCAGGCTTGCGAACGCCGGCTGGGCCTGTCCAAGCGTCAGGCCGACCGCCTGCACCGAGGGAACCAGCATCACGACGTACGTGTAGAAGACCGAGAAGTCGACGACCGAGAGATCACCGGAGATGGCCAGGCGCCCACCTACGATCACCACCGCCGCCGAACCTACGAGCGGGAGCATGTCGACCGCCGTCAGCGAGCGAGCGCCCATTCTGTTGACGGCCAGTGAGGCGTCCAACACCCGCTCGGCGGCGCGGGCGAAGTGCTCGCGCTGCCCGGCCTCGCGTGCGTAGGCGCGCACGGTCGCCGTCCCGGCGATCGTCTCCTGCAGCGACGTCGTGAGCGCTCCCATCGCGCGACGGGCCTCGAGCAGCTTCGGCCTGGCCCGGTGTGTATAGGTGGCCAGGATCACCACGCCGACTGGCAGCGGCGCGAGCGCGAGTAGTGCGAGCAGCGGTTGAAGCCAGACCATGATCACGCCGGCGAGCACCATCGTGACGACGCCCTGAAGGCCGCGGGAGAGCCGGTTCCCGACGAACTGCGCGATCGGGAGCAGTTCGGTGCTGGCGAGCGAGACGAGGTCGCCGGTCGGCCGAGAGTCCAGCACCCGCGGGTCGACGACCTGGAAGTGGCGGTAGAGCCGCGACCGCAGGTCGGTCTCGGTTGCCGCGGAGACCCGACTGTTGACCACTCCGGCGGCGGCGGAGAAAGTCGCCGCAAGCAACCCCGCCAGCGCGATCCCCAGCGCGGCTGCGAACGCGCCATCGGTCCCGGAGAGGTCGCCTGCGTCTATCCGCTCGACCGCTAATCCCGTCAACACCGGCGTGACCAGCGTCATCGCGATGATCCCGACGTTCAGCAACACCAGCAGCGCCACCGCCCCGCGCTGGCGGGCGAGCAGAGTCGCGGCGAACCGCAGCGGGCCCCCCGTCGGCGGCGCGTCGCTCATGGCGCCCGCAGCGAGGTGAAGCTGAGGTCCCAGGCAGCGAGGTCAGGATCCAGCACGCCCTTGACGTCCGCGGAGCGCAGGTTCGGCTCGCGGTTCCAGACGATCGGCACGCCGGGCGCCAGCTCTGTCACTCGCCGGTCGGCGTCGGCCCACCGCTCGGCTCGGTCCGCGTCACCGGTTGTCGTCGCCGCCTCGTCCATCAGCCGCTCCAGCGAAGGCTTGGACAGCCGCGACGCATTGGTACCGGCCCGAAGCCCCTGGCGGCCGAACAGCGGAGGGAGCACCGAGGCGGCGTCGTCGACATCGCGCTGCCACCGGTAGTCCAGGCAGGCAGCCACGCGGGGAGCGCGCGAGCATGCCCGGATGAACGGCCCGAAGGCGAGGAAGTGCACGCGGCTGCGCAGTCCGAGCGCCGTGAGTGCTTTCCGGGTCGCGGCGGCGAACGCCGTCCCTGAGGCGTCGCGGCGGGCGACGAGCTTGAGCACGGGGAGACCGGTGATCCGCCCCCGACCGTAGCCGGCTCGGCGGAGATAGCGGCGCGCCAGCGCCAGGTTTCCTCGGCGGGAGGCGAGGAAGTCCACACCGGGCCCCGCCGAACCTCCCGCCTCCTCGAACCCGGGGACTCCCGGTGGGATCCAGTGGGTCGCGACCTCGCCCACCACCGCGCCGCCAAGGGCACCGCGAAGGGCGTCTCGGTCGATCGCTGCCGACACCGCGCGACGCACGTCAGGGTCGTTGAAAGGGGGGAGCCGCGTGTTCAGCGCGATGAACGTGATCTCGCCGGCCGGGGGTAGGGAGACTTGGGCCCGACGCGTTCGCAGCGCCCGGAGGAGGTCGGCGCGCGCCGGCGCGTTGCCGTTCACCGCTGCGCGGCCGTCGAGCACACGGCGCGCGAGCGCCGCGGCTCCGGGCGAGCGCTGATCGAGCACGATCCGGTGGAGAAACGCCGGGCGGAAGTCCTCCGCCGGGTCCCAGCTGGGATTGCGCTCGAGCGTGATCCGCGGAGCGTTAGCGGCCGGCAGCAGACCGCTCCGGCTGCTTGCGATCCGGTACGGGCCTGTGAACACCTGATGTCGCCCGTAGGTCGAGCGCGGGAGGCGGTCGAAGCGACGGGCGTACTCGGGCGGGACCGGCGCCGCCAGCGGGAGCGTCAGGGCCTCGGCCACCAGCCGGCCGGTGGGTGCGCTAAGGCGGATCTCCAGTGTGTGGTCGTCCGGGGTCCGCAGCCCCGACGGGATCGTCCTGCGGCCGGCCGCCACGGCGGCCACACCCTTTACGTCCGCGAAGTAAAGCTGGGCGGACGGCGAATCGACCCCGGGAAGGAAGCCCCGGGCGATGCCATAGGCCACATCGCGCGCGGTCACCTCGCGTTTCACTGGTGGCGAGAAATGGACGCCGGAGCGGATCGTGACCGTCACCTGCCGGCTGTCGTCCGAGATCTCGGGAGTCCCCTCCGCGAGGTCGGGCTGGGGCCCCTCTCGGTCGGGCCGGAACGTGTAGGGCGTGCGGTCCACCGCGCGCGCGATCATCGTTCCGTAGACATCGTTGATGCGGGCGGGATCGAGGTCCGGCGAGCCCTCGAACGAGACGACGGTCAGCGTCCCACCGCGCTCGCCCTCGATCTCGTGCACACGCGAGAGCACCGATCCCGTCACCGCCAGCACGGCGATGGCCATGAGCGCCGCGGTGCCCAACACAGCGACAACGAGGAGCGCATGCTCTCGCAGCCAGCGCACGGGAGAGGTATATCGCGCATCTCCCAGACGGCCACTGCCGATCGTGATCGCGCGTAAAGCGACCGCCCGCATCCGTAGCGCGCTGTCGCATTATCGGGGCGGCCGGATGTGAACCGGCGACCTTCGGCACCGGTCTGATTGTCCGAACCCGCGGCGACGGCCAGGAAGGCTTTCCAGGCGTCCCTGAGCCTCCCCCGCCTCGCATGATCCCCGTGCGGGCCGCGAAAAGTTCTCTCCGATTCCTAGCGAGTGACACGCCGGTGCCAACGCCGCTCCCACGTTGCTACCACCGTGCTCCCATCGTGTTACCCGGTGATCCCATAAGTCGAGTCAGGGGCACGGACGGCGAGCGGGGGATCCCGGCGGCGGTGTCGACACCACCACCAGCGGCTCAGGCAGAACCTCCGGATCCCGGAGATTGACCGGCGTACGTCCCCGAGGCCACGGAGTCATTCCGTCGGATTTCTCGATACGCGCTAATCGTCGATGACGAGGCGACCCGCGTGGACCTCCACCCGAGTGCCGAGTTCCGCGCAGGCGTCGAGGAGGCGACGCGTGATCCAAGCCCGATCATCGCCCAGCGCAACCCGGGTGTGGCAGTAATCCAGCTTTAGCGGCAATGCCTCGATACCGACGACATGTCCGGCGTCCAGCTCGACGAACCAGAGCAGCCCCAGGTCGTTGCACAGGGTCGGATCGACCCGGTAGTCGTCGACGAAGTCGCCGAGGTCGAACAGTGCGTTTCCGGCAACACCGTGGAACACATGGGCAGAGTGGCCAGCGATCAGCGTCGCTCCCGCCCGCCGAAGCGCCTCGGCGGGCGCGGCGGACATGTGGAACCGGCTCCGTGGCCATGTTCGGGCCTCAATGCGGGCAGACGAGAACAGGTTGCGAGCCGCCGCCCCGCAACGGCTCCAGCATCCACTGCGGCACCTCTTCCCTCCACAGGTCCGCGAAGGCGATCCCTGGACGGTCCGGTCCAGCGCCGTACTCCGCGGGATGGTCGGAGCAGGCGATGACCACCAGGCGCTCGCCGTTCGCCTCGAGCGCGAGCGGGGCGCGGGCCCGGTCGTGGCTGATTCCCGCGCCGACCGAGCGGATCCCGGCCGCGTCCAGATGTTCGATGGTGTCGCGGAGCGCCTCCGGCCCGTAGTCCAGCGCGTGGTTGTTGGCGAGCGTGACGCAATCAACCCCGAGATGCGCGAGCGTCTCCGCCGCCGCCGGCGGGGCGCGGAAGTGAAAGAAGCGATCGGGAGCTGGCGCGCCTCGCTCGGAGATGCAGCACTCAAGGTTGACGATCATGAGATCCGCGGTGCGGGCGGCCTCGACGACCTCGGGGGCAAAGAGCGATTTGAACCCGGCTCCGCGAAGGCGCTCGGCGACCTTTCGCCCGAGCATCGTGTCCCCGGCGAGGGCGAGCCTCACGACTCGAAGCCGTGTCGCCCGCGGAGACGAACAAAGTGGGCCCGTGTGAGCATCCGCCGCCGCTCGGCCGCGATCCCGCCTTGCCGAACATGACCACCTCCTCGTCACCGCCCGGGCCGAGCGGCTGCACGAGCCGGGCGCCGTCGGCCAGCTGCGCGGCGAGGGCCTCGGGGAGGGAGGTGAAGGCCGCGCAGACGATGATCGCGTCGAAGGGCGCGTGGGCGCGGAGCCCCTCCGTGCCGTCCCCGACCACGACATCGACGTTGTCGGTGCCGTGCCGCGCGCGCCGAACCCGCGCCTCATCGGCCAGGTCGGGCCAGCGCTCGACGCTCCAGACGAATGCGGCGAGCCGCGCCAGCAGAGCCGTCTGCCAGCCGAAACCAGTACCGATCTCGAGGACACGCTCTCGCCCGCTGAGCTCGAGTGCCTCAACCATCCGAGCTACCAGGGACGGCTGAGTCGTCACCTGGTCGTGTCCGATCGGCAGCGGCTCATCGAGATAGGCACGATCGGCGAGGGCCGGCGGCGCGAACGTCGCGCGCGGCACGTCCCGGATCGCCGCCAGCAGCCTGGGGTCACGGATACCCTCCGCGCGGACGGCGGCCGCCAGATCCTCCGCGGTCGATCTCGACATTGCGCTCAGACTCGCTCACCACAGCCAGTCTGATCCATGCGGGGGGTCAGACAAAGGTGGCATCCCTACCGACTCGTGCGGACCCCGCCGCTGCCTGGCGACTGACGGGCATACGTCTTCGAGGCTCTCCGCGGCCTTCCCTTGGATTCCTCGGTATTCGGAATACCGGAATAGCTGGCCCGATTCCGAAAACCGAGGGAACGCCCGGGAGAGGCTCGATCCGTGCGTCCCCCTGAAATCCGATAGGTGGCCCGATTCGTCTCTCGCTACGACGCACGCATCGTCGAGCGGGTGCGACTCCCCGCGTGACTTCTGCTTTTCGCGCAAAGCAGAAGCGTGCGCTACTCCCGCAGCCCGGCGGCTTCGAGGGCCTCTGCGCGGCTGCCGTACATGCGCATGCTGGTGATCTTGTTCCCGTGAACCTCATAGAGAAGGGAGTACCGGGTCTCCACTTCAATCCCGGTCCCTTTGCTACGTCCGCGCTGGAGGCTAACGACGAGAACGCGGCCACCCAGGTCACGCGTCTCCTCGATCTCCTCACCCCATTCATCCCAGGCAGCCAGCCAACTGGCGACGAGCACATTCACTTGCTCACGTCCCCTCCCAACGCCGACATCGGGTCGGGCTTTGGACGCATCGACCAGTACGTCGGAGGAGAAATGACCGAGTGCGGCTTCGGCATCCCCGCCCTGAAAAGCGTCGTACATACGGCGCACTGTCTCGACGTTCTCCTGCGACATCGCCTACTCCCGCAGCCCGGCGGCTTCGAGGGCTTTACCTCGGTCCATGTAGCCCTGGGCGCGGACTACACGCCCGTCGCGGACCTCGTAGACGACCGCGGTGTCAGTCTCCATCTCCACCCCGCTGCCTTTCCCGCGCCGAAACTCGTGCACGAGCACGACGACGCAGTCACCCGCGTCGATGAACTCCTCTGCCTCCAGTCGGCGCTCCTCCCAGGCCTCGGCGCCCTCCTGCTCGAAGAGCCTCCTGATCTCCTCAGGCCCACGCCAGACGGTGCCCTCGGTGAGCCCACCGACCGTGCCATGCCACTCGACGTCCGGCCCGAGTTGCTGCGCCGATTCCTCCCACCTGCCTGCAATGGCATCCTCAACGATGCGGCGCACGACCTCCACGTTCTCCTGCGACATGTTCGGAACCTACTCGCCCCGGTTCGATTCCAGCAACTGCTTGAGGCGTTCCGTGTCCGCGGTCCGCTGTTTGCGCAGCCACCGCTTCAGAATCGGGCGCATCAAAGCGAGCGGGCCTGTCAGTTCCGGCTGGTAGCGGCTCACAAGGCGGGTGCGGCTCTCGCCGATAGCGGCGACCTCACAGAAGCCACGTGGTCGGAAGCCACCACCACGAGATCGAAGCGGTGGACCGTCCCAGGCGAACCGACGCCTAGGTTGCCAATCAACGATCTCAATCGTGGCCGACCGGTGTCCTGGCGAAAGCGTGTAGCGAAAGACGGTTCCCCTGCCGACCGGCGCATCCGATTCCTTCACGACCGACTCGAACTCCTCAAGCCATTCCGGCAGGAGTTCGGCGTCCGATACGAACGCCCATACGTCCTCGCAAGGCCGCTCGATCTCGACTGCGATCTCTTCATCGAGCGATGCCCTGAACATCGTCGGTCTCGTTCAGCCTTCGGCGTTCTCCTGCGACATCGCCTACGCAGTATCTCCGCTCTGACCGACCACGGCGCTTC